>CAVWZX010000012.1:0-104480 GCA_963759595.1 uncultured Actinomycetota bacterium | reverse complement strand
GACCGTCGCCACGAGCGTGGTGACCCTCGCGGCCGAGGTGGTCGGCGTGCAAAGTGGGCTGCGGGGTCTGGCCATCGCCTACGCACTCGCGTGCGTGGCCCTGGCGCCGTTCACCCTGATCATCGCCTTCCGCACGATCGGTCTGCGCTTGCGCGACTACGTGCGAGCGCTGGCACCCCAGGCCGCCATCACCGGTGTGATGGTGGTCCTCGTGCTGCTGGCCACCGCATGGGTGCGGAGCACCGACGCCGGCCAGCTGGTCGAGCTGCTGGTCGGGGCCGGCGTGGGTGTCGTGTCCTACACCGCCATGCTCGCGTTGCTCCGGCCCCCCGCCCTGAGCGACGCACTCACCGGCATCCGGCACCGCCAGTCGACGGCTGCCTGACAGGACAACAGCCACAGCGGTCCTTCGACCGGGTGAGCGGCCGAGTCCTTCGACCGGGTGGGCGACCGGGTCCGTGCGCTGGTGCGTGGAACGGTGAATCCGCCGGAGGCATCGGCCCGGCGCCTCATCTCAGCCGCCGAGCGCCCGTACCTCGGCCATGATCGCGCGGCTGCGCAGGTCGGCCGTGATCTCGTCACGGTAGAGCGCGTTCATCACGACCACGAGCTCCGGTGGCTGCTTCTCCAGCTCGGCAGGTCCGACGATGGGCAGCCCCGACCCCAGCATGAACTGGCCGTGCTTGTGGGGGTTGACATCGACCACACGGCTTACGGAGCGGCCGGCGTCACTGAGCTCGGCCAGGAATCCCGTCGGCTTCGAGCCCGAACCCCACAGCACGACATCGCGGCCGGCCAGGGCGTCCGAGCCGAGGTCGTCCCGCCAACGCTCAACCTGCTGTTCGACGCGGGCGGAGAAGGTCTTCCATGGACGTACGGCTTCGGCATCCGGTGTGCGCCAACGTATTTCGGGGGGCTGCGCCAACGCATGGGCCCGAACCAGGAGGTACTGGTCGCCGAAGGCGCGCATGACGCTGTCCACCTCGAAGCCGGCAGCCTCGAACAGGTGCCGCGCACTGTGCGCTGTGAAGTAGGCGCAGTGCTCGTAGTAGACGTCCCAGAACGCAGCCTCGTCTCTGATTCGCGTGGCGTCGGGAATCTCCACGAGAACCGAGACCTGGGGTCGTAGCGCCAGCTCCCGGTGCAGGTCGGTCAGCAGTCCCAATGGGTCGGGGACGTGCTCCAGAACGTGTCGCATCACCACCGCTGAGCACTCGGGCAAGCCTGAGGACTTGTCGAAGGCACGCGGTTGCCACTCGATCCGACCATCGAGGTCGTCGCCGACCCGCAGGGGGTCGATCGTGGGGTCCATGGCCACGACCCGGCCAACACCGGCATCGACCAGCATCCGGCTGAAGTCACCCCGGCCGGCGCCGATCTCGACGACGGTGGCACGGCTGAGCCCGGCAGTCCCCACCCACTGCTGGGCCAGCCCGGCGGCATACCGGACGAAAGTGCCAGAGAACGCCTGGGAGTCCTCGTAGCGTCCTGAGTACACGGTCAGGCCTGGGTCGAAGGCGCGGTTGGCCACGAACCCGCACACGGTGCACAGGACCAGTCGCAGCTCGCCGCGCGGGGTGTTGACCGCTTCCTCGCGGCTGCCGACCAGCAGGCAGCTGTTGACCGGGACGGACTGCAGGTGGTGGACGAGAACTCCCCCCGGGGTGCCACAGATCGCGCACCGACCGGAGACCGCGGGCGACTTCATCGCAAGGGTACGGCGAGGTCGAGGAGTGCCTTGTCGACGAGGAAGCCTTCAGCGTAGCGATGTCGGCACTCGACGCCGCGCAGGCGCATCAGGCCGAGGAAGACCTCGTCGTCCCACCAGTCGCGACCGAGCTGCGAGGGGTAGACCTTGTTCAGCAGCTCGACCTTGGCCCTCGCCTGCTCCGGCGTCAGCGGCACATAGTGCGTCACCCGTCCTTGGTCACCGTCCCACTTGGGGATCTCGTAGCGAAGGACGAGCGAATCACGCCACGCCGTGATCACGAGCTCGGCCAGCGTCCGGTGGTCCTGGTGGGCGTCGTCAAGCCGCGGCGCCAAGATGACGTCGGGACGCACCCGAGCGGCCACGTCCTCGAGACACGTCTTGACCTCGCCCCAGCGCGCGGGCAACGACCCGTCAGGGAAGTCGTGGGTCTCCATGTGCAGCTCGGTCGCACCCTCGAGGAAGAGCCGGTGCGCCTGCTCCGCCTCCCGCACCCGCTCTAGTGAGCCGGTCAGCACCACCGAGTGGACGGTGACCTCCCGGGCGGCGCACAGGGCGAGCAGGGTCCCCCCGCATGCGATCTCGAGATCGTCCGGGTGGGCTGCCAGGCACAGCACTTGCAGAGGCCCGTGGGGCAGTCCCAGAGCGATCACGTCACGGGCTCCCGGAGGGGGCCGACCAGGGTCAAAGGCTCCTCGAGCCGGCCAACGAGCTCGGGGTGCTTCCAGAGCATCCACGGACCGGAACCGCTGTGGTAGAGCTGTTCGAGGTAAGCGCGTTCCTTGAGCGTGTCCATCGGCGCCCAGAACCCGCGGTAGGGGACGGCATTCATCAGGCCCTTGCGCGCCGCCTTCTCACAGGCGTCCCCGACGAGGTCCTCACCCTCCTCTAGGAAGTCGAAGATCCCCTGTCGCAGAACGAAGAAGCCGCCGTTGATCCAGAACGGCAGATCGGCCGCGGACTGGAACCCTTCCACCTTGTCGTCCCGATCGAGGTGGACCACGTGGAAGGAGTCTTGTGGCTTGATGGCCAAGAGCGAACCGACAGCGTCCGTGGCATCGAACCGCTCGATGATCTGGTTCATCGGGGCGTTGGTCAGGACGTCGCCGTAGTTGGCGAGGAACATCTCGTCGCCGCCGAGGTGTGGTCGGGCGCGGCGGAGGCGCTCCCCGATCGCCGTCTCCAGTCCGGTGTCCACGAAGGTGATCTTCCAGTCGCTGATGTCGGACCCGAGGAGCTCCACGTCCCGGCCGCCGGTCATGACGAAGTCGTTGGACACCGTCTCGTCGTAGTGTCGGAAGTAGTCCTTGACCGACGAGGCGCCGTACCCGAGGCAGAGCACGAACTCGTTGTGCCCGAAGTGGGCGTAGTACCGCATGATGTGCCAGAGCACGGGGCGGTCACCGATCGGTGTCATCGGCTTGGGCGCGGAGTCGAGACCCGACCGCATCCGCATGCCGTAGCCGCCGCAGAACAGTACGACCTTCATGACACTCTCCTAGAAGACCTGGAGCTTCGGGAGCGGGACGACCAGCTGGGCGCCCCACTCCCGTGTGTGCGCCAGCTGCTCGGCGATCTCACGTCGCAGGTTCCACGGCAGGATCACGATGTAGTCCGGACGGACCTCGTCGATCCGCTCCGGCGGGTGGATGGGGATGTGCGTCCCCGGCAGGAACTTGCCGTGCTTGAACGGGTTGCGGTCGACGGCGAACGAGATCAAGTCAGCGCGCACGCCGCAGTGGTTGAGCAGGGTGTTGCCTTTACCCGGCGCGCCGTAGGCCACCACGGTGGCCCCTTCGCGCGCACGCTCGACGAGGAACTCGACGAAGTCGTTGCGTGCCTCGGAGACCCTGGTCGCGAAGCCCAGGTGTCCCTCGAGGGTGTGGAGACCGGCTGCGGCCTCCTTGGCGAGCACGTCCGCGACAGCCTGGCTGGGCTCCGGCGCGGACTCTGCCGGCATCGACCAGGTCCGGAGAGATCCCCCGTGGGTCTGCAGTTCCTGCACGTCCACGACCACCAGGCCCGCGGCCGCCAGAACCTTCTGGGTGGTGAGCAGAGTGAGGTAGGAGTAATGCTCGTGGTAGATCGTGTCGTACTCCCCCTCCTCGATCAGCCGCAAGAGGTGCGGGATCTCGATGGTGAGCGTGCCGTCGTCGGCCAACAGCGCCCGCAGTCCCTTGGCGAAGTCAACGATGTCCGGGACATGGGCAAACACGTTGTTGGCGACGACGAGGTCGGCCGCGCCCTTGGCCGCCGCGAACTCGCTACCGGTCTGCTCTCCGAGGAACGTCACGGTGGTGTCGATTCCCTTGTCCTGGGCGGCCTTCGCGACATTCGCTGCAGGCTCGATGCCCGCAGCGCGAATGCCCTTCTCGACTGCGTGCTGGAGCAGGTAGCCATCATTGCTTGCGACCTCGACGATGAACGAGGACGTGTCCAGGCCCAGTCGCCCGATCGCCTCCTCCACGAAGTCCCGGGCGTGCCGGACCCACGAGTCGCTGAACGAGGAGAAGTAGGCGTAGTGGGTGAAGATGTCCTCGGCTGCGATGTATGCCGGCAGCTGCACCAACAGGCACTCAGCACAGATGCGCACGTGGAGGGGATAGAACGTCTCACCCCGGTCAAGCTGGTCGGCGGACAGGTAGCTCTCGCACGGCGGCGACATGCCCAGGTCCACGAACGTCGCGGTGAGCGGTGCGTGGCACAGCCTGCACAATGGGGCGCTCACGACAGCCGCCCCGCCAGTTGAGCGGTGCGCAGCGACTCGTCCATGCACCCTTCGGCCATCAGCGCACGGATGCGCTCCAGTCGCACGAATCGGGGCCCTTCGAAATCCTCGGCGGTCAGCCCGTGGACCCGCATGTCACGCGCGAGCTCCTCGATGCCCTGCCTGACGGTCCACTCCGGCCGGAAGGCTGGCAGCACGTCGGCGATCTTGGCGAAGTCGACCCGGTAGTTGCGCGTGTCGGCCCCTGCTCCCTCCGCGAAAGTCACCGGTGCCTGCATCACGTCGGACACGGCGAGCGCGACGTCGCGAATCTGGGTGACGTCGGTAGCGACCCCGACGTTGAATGCCTCGTCGTGCACCCTCTCGCGAGGTGCTTCGAGCGTCGCGAGCGCGGCCCTCGAGATGTCCTCGATGTGCACGAGCGGGCGCCAGGCGCGTCCGTCGCTCTGAAGCTGGACCTCGCCCCGCGTGAATGCCGTACCGGTGAGGTTGTTGACGACGATGTCCGCGCGCAACCGGGGGGAGGACCCGTATGCAGTCGCGTTGCGTAGGTAGGTGGGACTGAAGTTGTCGTCGGCCAACTCGGAGAGCCCGCGCTCCGCCCGGACCTTGCTCTCGCCGTAGGGCGTAACAGGGTTGAACTCGGCGTCTTCGCCCACAGCCTCACTACCGGCAGCGCCGTAGAGCGAGCAGGACGAGGCAAAGACGAAGCGCATCACGCCGGCGGCCTTGGCTGCGCGCGCCACCGCGAGCGTCCCCTCGGTGTTTACCGAGAAGGTGGTCTCCGGGTTGAGGTGACCGATCGGGTCGTTTGAGATTGCGGCCAGGTGAACGACCGCATCGATCCCTTCGAACATCTCCGGTCGGGCGTCGCGCACGTCAGCGGCTAGCCCAGCCGCGTCAGCTACCACCCCGAAGTCACACCCCTCGTACCATCCGGCGTCCATGCCAACCACCTCGTGGCCAGCTTGCACCAGGAACGGCGTGAGAACCGTCCCGATGTATCCACGATCCCCCGTGACCAGAACTCTCATACCCGACTCCTTGTGCTTCCTTGGTTTCGTGCTTGCCATGCCGCTCGGCTGTTCATCGGATCGGGTCGCAGAGGGGGCTCGTGCCAGGGGCTGGTCCATCCACACGCCTCAGCCAAGCCTCGCGGTAGAAGGCGTAGGCCTGCCGTGGGCACAGGAGGTGATAGAGGCCGGGGCACACGACGTCCTCCAAGATGAAGCTCGCCGTCTTGGTGGTGAGCATGCGGCCGCTCTTCTCGTCGATGAGGCGGTCCACCCGACGCAACACTCGAGCCCGCTTGCCGCAGTAGGGCACCATCTCTCGGTCGAAATGCAGTCCTCGGTTCCGCTGCTCCGGCGTCAGCTGGTCCCGAATCTCGTCCAAGCTCTTGATCTCGACCCAGTCCCCGGGCTGCAGGTCCAACGTCACCACGGGGGTCTTCTCGGCCCTACCCCGGACATCCGGCCATTGGTGCCCGCCGTTCAAGAGCAGGAACGGCGGCAACCAGCGGGTGGAGAGTCGTTGGTAGCGGTCGACATTGGCGATCATGAACGCGCGAGCGATGGACGACATGGGTGCATTACGCGTCTTGATGTCAACCCACCAGTGACGGAGCCGACCCTTGGGACGGGACGCCACGAGCACCTGGGTCGCCTGGCACCGGTAGGTCTCCGGACCGGACATGGTGGCCCCGGCAAGCACCGGGGGAACCACGGTCGTCGGGCGGGTGGAGACCTCACCCTCGGGGTCGCTCATCGTCTCGTCGGGCGAGTCCTGACCCCTCTTCGGAGGAACGCGCTCGAGCCATTCGGTCTTGAAGTAGAGCAGGCATCCGGCCTGGCAGCCACCGTGCGCGGAGCCGTCGCATCGGGCTCCCGTGAGGTGCACGGTGTCGTCGAGCTCCCTGCTGCACCCCGTGATGTCGATCGTGTCGCAGGTCTTGTCAGCTCTCGTGTTGACGACCCATTCCTTGCCGCACGCCGAGAGCATCTCCGGCATGAACGGCATTCCATCGAGGTCACCGTTCTCGTCCAGCGTTGCCAGGATCGACGCCGCGTCGCGGACCCGTACCCGGTGCCCACGACGGAACGTGTCGAGGTCCCTGTGACCGACCCCCTTGGATGTGACACCTGGTGCGCTCATCCATTGCCCCTTTCCCTGCCACGACGCTCGGCGTGGTGCAAGATCAAGCCATCCCCCGCCAGCGTCACAACGCCGTCCGCTGCGGCCCACCCGACTACATGGTTGCTGCGCAAAACAGTCCCACGGGCGGTACCGCGGGGTATCCCCTGAATGCATGAGATTGACGTACACCAAAAGCAGCGTTCGGGTTCGGGAGGCGTCAATAGACTCGGGGGAAACCATTGACCAGCTTGGGGGTTCCACGCGTGGATGCAATCGACGTTGCGAAGGTGTGCCTTCGGCGCTGGTACATCTTCCTGCCCATCCTCGCGCTGGCCGTCGGAGGTGCACTCGGAATGGCCTCGGAGCGGCCGGCGCAGTATGCCGCGTCAGGCAGCTTTGCGCTGGTCTACGACCAGGCTGCGAAGAACCAGCCGCTGAGGGAGGACCCGCGGTCGTTCAACCCGCTGGCCTCCGACGGCGGGCAGCTGCTGTCCGAGGCCCTCATCGCCGAGCTCACCGCGCCGAGCACCCAGCGCCAGCTCGGGACGCCTGCCACACGCGGCGAGGACTCAACCAAGGGAAGCACGGGCGCGGCCTACTCTGTGCAACTACCCGACAACAGTGTATCGATTACAGTCAATGCCTTCAGCGCCGACGGCAGGGCGGCAGCAGCCACCGTCGACCGCGTGCTGGGAGCGGCGGCCACCCACGTCCGGGCCATTCAGACCCGTGCCGGCGCCCCGGCAGAGTCCCAGCTGTCCGTCTTCGTGACCGTGCCCGCACAGGTGACCGTGCTTCCGCCGCCCTCCAAGGCGAAGCTGGTCGTCGCGATCACGGGCGTCGGCGGCTTGGCGGGTGCAGCGCTCTCTCTCCTTGTCGACCGCCTGCTCGCGCGGCGTCGTCGGCGCCTCACGACGACGAAGGGCTTCCTCAAGGAACGCCGCGACCGTGCCGCCACGACCATGTGGGAGCCGATGGACGATCCCGACGAGTCGACGCAGCAGCCGCACAGCTCCTCGACCCCCGTCGCCGCGCGCGCTGCCCAGCAGGCGACCAACTGGTCAGACACAGCAGAGCGCTCCGCTGCCCACGGCCGGATGCCGGGAGCCGAAGAGTCGCGGGACCTCACGGGTGACGCCGCCCGGGAGGCTGTCCGCACGTGAGTTCGGCATCCGCCCGCGGGCTGGTCCAGGCGGCCGGGCTGCTGGTCGTGCTGTCCGCCGCGGTCATGGCCTACCTCAACGTGTCGAGCGACCGGCGGGTCCTGATGTCCCTGGCCGCGATCGCCCTCGTGGTGCTCTCCCTCGGCGTGGGACTCATCGGGCACTTCGGCACGGGGCCCCTGACCGTCCTGACCGCGACGTTCGGCCTGTTGCTGCTGCTTCCGGAGAACTACGTCCTCGTGGGACCACTCAAGTCAGTGGGTAACCCAGCGATCCTGGCGGGGCTGGTCTGCATAGCCCTGTGGGCTGCTGGCAGGGTACTGGGCATCCTCGTACCCCGGCCCGGCCATCCCGTGCGCTGGGCCCTGTTCGCGTTCGTGCTTGCCTCGACCACGGCCTGGGCAGCGGCGTTCATGCGACCGCTCACCACCTCAGAGAGCAGCGGGGCGACCCGCGCGCTGTTCCCTCTCATCGCGGCGTCTGGAATCGCACTCCTGTGCGCCGACGGGCTGCGCCGCCGGCAAGATCTGGAGAAGTTGCTGAACCGGGTGGTCCTGCTGGGAGGATTGGCGGCCCTGATCGGGCTGCTCGAGTTCTCCTCAGCCGGCTTCAAGTGGTCTGACGTGGTCCGGCTGCCGGGCCTCACAACGAACACGCTGGTGATCAACGACACCCGTTCAGGGTTCACCCGGGTCAGCGCCGCAGCCGCGCATCCGATCGAGTTCGTGGTCGCGCTGACCGCCCTCACGCCTCTCGCGCTGCACTTCTGCATTTACCCGCTCAGCAGGTGGCTGCGCCGGCTCAGCATCCTGTCGCTCGCACTGATCCTCATCGTGACTCCGATGAGCGTGAGCCGGTCGGGCCTGCTGACGTTGGCGGTGGCACTCGTGTTCTACCTCGTGACTCTCGGTTGGCGCGCTCGAGTGAACGCCTTGGTCCTTGGCCTCATCGGCATCGCGGCCATGCGCGCTGCCGTACCCGGACTGATAGGGACGCTCCGCAGCTTTGTCTTCGCCGGCACGGAAGACCCGAGCATCGTCGGCCGCACCCAGGACTACGCGCAGATTCCGGGCCTCATGGACGGTCACTGGATCTTCGGTCGTGGACTGGGCACGTTCCAGCCCGACGTCTACTTCTTCCTCGACAACCAGTTCCTCGGTTCGCTCCTCGAGGGCGGCTGGCTCCTGCTCGCGGGACTTGCGGGGGTCTTCGTCGTCGGGATGGGGGTCGCCCGGGGGGCCCGGAAACGCTCTGACGATCCTGGCACCCGGTCGTTGGGCCAGGCGTTGGCAGCCGGAATCGCGGGCCTGGCTGCGGCGGGCGCGACATTCGACGAGCTGAGTTTCAACCAGACGTCCTACCTGTTGTTCCTCATGGTGGGCTGTGCGGCGGCGATGTGGAGCGGTGTGCGAAACCACCACCCGGCCGCCGTGGCCCCGGGTGCGACCGATGACGTCTCTCGCCCGGGAATGCTCGTGCGCACATGAGCCGGGCGGCGACCTCCGCAGTGGTGTTCTCCTTCGCCTACGAGACGTGGGCGGACGCCAGGTCGCGACAGATGTCGTGGTCAGCGGACCGCATGGTCGAGCGGCTCCTGGCGGACGAGACGATCCCGTCGGTGCTCGTGAGCGACCCGTTGCGGAGCCATCTCGGCCGTCTCGACGTCAAGCGACGTCGACTTCTCGACGCGGGCTTTCCCGAGCGAGCGGGTCGCGTCCTCGTCCACCCCCGCCGGTGGCGACGCAAGGACCATCCGCACAGGGCGCCGGCCGCGGCCGCCTATCGTCGGCTCGACCGATGGCTCTGGCTCGAGGCCAGCCGCAGGAACCTCGAGGGAGTCCTGGTGACCTGTCATCCGGTCCACGCGGCTGTGGCGGATCGCGGGCGCTGGACGGACGTCGTCTACTACGGCTGGGACGACTGGCTGAACTATCCGCCGTTCGAGCCGGCTCGCGACCTCATGGCATGGAGCTACCGTCAGATGGCCGAGAACGACGTCGCGGTCATCGGTGTGTCCGAGACCTTGGTGGAGCGGATCGGAGCGAGGCGCAGCACGGTGGTCCCGAACGCGATCAGCATTCTGGACTACCGCGATCTCCCTGCCCCGCCGTCCTGGTTCACGCGGATCCAAGGCCCGATCGCCCTCTACGCCGGATCCCTCGAACGACGGATAGACGTGCGCGGGCTGGAGGCTGCTGCAAGACAGCTTCCAGGGTGGACGTTCGTACTGGTGGGATACCTGGCCGAGCCGCACCTCTTCGACGAGCTCGTGGCGCTCCCCAACGTGGTGTTCTCACACCTCGTGCCTCGACCCCAGGTGCTAGCCATGATGGCTGCGGCAGATGTCGGACTCGTGCCGCACCTCGAGACGCCCATGACTGTGACGATGAGCCCGTTGAAGCTCTACGAGTACCTCGCCGCGGGTACCCCAGTCGTCGCTAGCGACCTCCCGCCGATGCGCGGCATCAGTGAGCGCTGCCTACTTGTCCCTCCCGGCAGTGACCTCACGTCGGCGATTCTCCAGGCGGCTGGCCTGCCACGCGTGCAGGGGCCGGAGCTCGAGAGCTGGAGGCGTGCACATGACTGGGACGTGCGATATGCCTCATGGCGTGCCGCCATCGGCCTTCCGGTCGATGAGGGCACCATAGAGCTCGATCAGCCGGTCGCCGACGGAAGCCCAGGTCAGCTGCGCGGCTGAGTCCCTCCCCGCCGCTAGTCAGCTTCGCGCGGGCCTGGCCGTCGTTCAAGGCGATGTCGAGGTGACCGACGAGCTGCTCGACAGCACCCGTTTCATGGACCAGCCCATCGACACCGTGTTCCAGCGGGGCCCCCGCCGAAGTGGAGACGAGCGGGAGGACCCCACAGCCCAACGACTCGTACGTGATCAGAGCGCTGCCCTCTGAGAAGCTGGGCAGGACCATCGTGTCGGCCTCGGCCAGGAAGGCGCCCATGTCGGCGACCGGGCCTACCTCGACGACGTCGGGCTCGGCGAGCGCCGTTGCCAGGACCCTCCGCACGTCGGCACTCATCCCACCGCGGAGCATCAGGATCGATCCGGGTGGGCGCCGGGTCTGCTGCCAGGCGCGCAGCAGGACGTGGATCCCCTTGGTGGGTTCGCACCGACCGACGAAGACGACCTTCTGCGCGCGCTCGGAGCAGTCCTGCTCGAGGCGGGGGCGAGGCCGCATGACGGTGGGATCGAAGCCGTAGCGCAGGACCGAGGGCTGGATGGAGAAGCTTGCCGAGGCGAAGGTCGCCGCCGCCTCGGGTGAGCCGACGATGACGCGGTCGACCGCCTGGAACTCGCGATCCTCAAGGGCAAGAGTGGTCTCGGAGATGCTGTGGAAGTGTCCCTGCGGTACCGGTAGGCCGATGTCCGCCCAAGCGGCCGCCGCCTGGGCCACCGCGACGCGCGTGTAAGGACTCGGTGCCTCGCGGAGAACGGGGACACCCCGTCTCGAAGCTGCTCGGGCAGTACGCAGCACAGCGCCTGGCCAGACGTGCACCACATCGGGGGCGCGAAGACGGACCTGTGCTGCCGCGACCAGGTCCAGGAGGTCATAGGCGCGCCGACGGCCGATCATCCGTGGCCGGACAGGGCCAAGCACCGCGACCGTGCGGATCGCCAGGGCGGGGTCGAAGGGGCGGGCCACGGTCGGGCACACGAGGGTGACGTCTGCGCCCGAACGGGCCAGGGCGTCGACATGGTGCCAGGCGACAGTGCCTATGCCCAGGCCCCCGACCGGATGGGGAAAGCTGTAAAGAACCTTCACGGCGTCGCGCTCTTGCTCGAGCAGACGGTCAGCTGCTTGCCACTCGACTCCACGAAGTTTCCGCGTGCGGTCACAGCTGAGGAGGGTGTGCCCTCACCGAGGTAGCAGGGGCCCCAGTGGGTGTCCCCGCCGAGGGCGTTGTCGGTGATCGAGACCGTCTTGGCCGCGATCATCAGATTGTGCCCGAAGCCCCGTAGCCAGTTGTCGCGAATCAACACTCTTGCGTCGCCGCCATTCGCGTCCTCGAGATAGATGGCCGCGTTGTACGGGGGCTTGTAGGGCCCCGGGTCATAGGTGGAGCAGGTGATCGTGAGCCCGTCCACGCCCCGGACCTGGGTGCCGTCGTAGTGCGCGGTCGGTTCCACACGCGGGTCATGGATGTAGTTGTTGCTCAGGGTGATGTTCCTGGCTATGCGCCCACGGTCGGACGTCACGTGTATGCCGTCGTCGCTGCCTTCCCCGATGTTGGTGAAGGTGACAGTGACGTCCGAGGCGCTCGAGATGGCAATCCCCTTCGTTGTGACGTGATCGAGCTTCACACGATCGCCGGTCACCAGGATCTCGCCCTCCACCTTGACGTTGCGAATGACGACGTCGTTGCCCGCGACGTGGAGGTCGGAGACCGTCGAGTTCTCCACCGTGGTGCCGTCCTTGACGACACTGACATCTCTCTTCGGCAGCTCTCCGGTAGCTCCGGTGTTGCCTGGTCCCGGCTGTCCACCACAGCGTGCAGCCAGGGCGATCGCGCCCCGGACGGGCGAGCCGTCACCTGTCGAGGGATTCGCTGAGGAGGTCGGGAGGGAGGGACTCTGGCGTGACGTGGGACTCGAGGTGCATCCGCTCAGTCCCATCAATGCGATGCCAAGCAGACCCACCGGGACGAACCGGGTCAACACGGCGTTCGCGCCTGCGCAGCACGCGAGTCACAAGGATGGGCTGAACCCACGATCCCCTCCTTGGTCCACAAGTCTTCTTCCCCAGCAGGACTCGAGTCTAGGTCACGCGAGTACGGGTGTCCGGCAGACACAGACCCGCACCGGGTGACAGGGACCGACAGCGGCCGACGTGATTGTCGGGATCGCCTGCCGGCTGGTCGGGTGGTTCAGTACCCTGAGGTGTCCAAGGGGGATCGGCCGACGCGCGGCGAGATTGGAGCCGTCCGGACACCCGATCGGTGAGGAGCAGACAAGATGATGGCAGTGCTGCTGGCCGGCGGTTTGGGGCTGCGACTTCGTCCGTACACGATGAACATTCCCAAGCCACTACTGCCTCTCGGCGACACACCGACCGTGGAGGTCGTGCTTCGACAGCTGGCCGCACAGGGTTTCACCAGGGTCGTCCTGACCCTGGGTCACCTGCCGGAGCTGATGAGGGCGTTCCTCGGCGATGGCGACCGCTTCGGGCTGCAGATCGACTACCAGCTGGAACGCGAGCCGCTCGGCACCGCGGGTCCCTTGCGGATGGTCGAGGACCTCGACGACTGCTTTCTGGTCATGAACGGCGATCTGTTGACCACGGTCGACTACGCAGACGTCGTCGACCGGACCGCTCGGCGCGGGAGCGCCGCGACGATCGTCCTGACGCGACGGCAAGTAGGGATTGACTACGGCGTCATCCATGTCGGTGAGGACGGGTCGTTGATGCGCTATGAGGAGAAGCCCACGCTCGACTACTTCGTCAGCACCGGCATCTACGGTCTCACCCGCGAGGCAGTGCGACACGTACCCCCAGGACGCTTCGACATGCCCCATCTCATGACTGCGCTGCTCGATGCCGGACGCGAGGTCCACTGCCTCAAGTCGGACGCCTACTGGCAGGACATCGGCCGGTTCGACGACTACCAGCGCGCGAGCGCCGACTTCGTCGACTCGCCATCTCGCTTCCTCCCCGAGTCCGCACCATTGCCGAACCCATCGGTCGACCGCGCATGAGGGCTTCCGCTCCGATCTCCACCGCCGAGCTGGCAAGGGTCGTGACTCGACGGCGGTCCTCCCTTCTCGACGAGGATGTGAAGCAGCACGAGGCTGTTGTCGACGAACAGCTCAGGGGGAGTCGCATCCTGGTCGTCGGCGGAGCAGGTTCCATCGGGTCGGCAACCGTCACGGAGCTGGCGGCCCACGCCCCCCGCCAGCTGCACGTCGTGGACGTCGACGAGAACGCCCTCACGGAGCTGATCCGTGACCTGCGCAGCCGCGACGCCGTGTCGCCCGGTACGGACCTTCGCACGACACCCATGGACGCCTCCAGTCCGAGCATTCGACGGCTCTTCGAGGCCAACGACGGCTATGACCATGTGCTGAACTTCGCGGCGGTCAAGCACGTGCGATCCGAGAAGGATGTCTTCTCGCTCCTGCGGATGTTCGATGTGAACCTCAGGCTCCCCCGGCTCCTGCTCGAGCTGTCAGCAGACAGCGCACGCAGGTACTTCGCCGTGTCCACGGACAAGGCCGCCAACCCGGTCAATCTCATGGGCGCCTCGAAGCGGGCGCTGGAGCACATCATCTTCGACGAGGCCTTCGGACCGGAGGTAAGCAGCGCGCGGTTCGCCAATGTCGCGTTCTCGAACGGCTCGCTCCTGGATGGCTGGCTGAGACGGCTGGCCAAGGACCAGCCGTGGGCTGTTCCCCAGGACACCCGCAGGTTCTTCGTCACGCCTGCAGAGTCCGGCCAGCTCTGCATGCTGGCCGCGACGCTGGGCCCCTCGGGTCATGTGCTCGTCCCCCGTCTCGACCCCGGCTCGGAGCTGCGCGACCTCGTGGAGGTGGCCGAGGAAGTTCTGCACGCCATCGGTCTGCGCCCGCGCTTCTGCACGGACGAGGACGAGGCACGTGAAGCGATCAGACACCGAGCCCCAGAAACCTGGCCGATCCTGCTCACCCCGCTCGACACCACGGGCGAGAAGGAGTTCGAAGAGTTCGTCGCGGAGGGTGAGACTCCACTCGAGTGCGGCTTGGCCTCGCTCCAAGCGGTCCGTCCAGCGCCGGCAAGTGTGGAGACCATCCGGGAGGTCCTGGCCGAGGTGACCCGCTGGGTCATGGACCCGGAATCCCCGGTCGATGAAGACGAGGCCATCCGGGTGCTGCGACAGCTGGTCCCCGAGCTGGAGCATCGCCACCGAGCCCTGGGCCTCGACAGCCGCATGTGACAACAGGCACACGACCACAGGCGGCATGGCTAGAGGTCGCAGGACCACAGGCCGCAAGACCAAAGCCCACTGAGGGACGCCGCAGACGCGGACGCCCCTCAGTGGCTGTCGAACCGATCTGGACCGGCTACATGCAGAGGTTGATGCTCGCTCCGTTGCGGGTGTTTCCGCGGCTCACCAGACCAGCGTTGCCTGGGCCGTCACCCACGTAGCAGTTCTCCCAATGGATGTCTCCACCCAGCTTGTTGTCGAGGAGCTGCGTCCCAGACGCGGCGATCATGACCGGGAACCCGAAGCCGTTCAGCCAGTTGTTGACGACCTTCACATTGCTCGTACCACCGTTGGCGTCCTCGAGATAGACCGCGGCGTTGTAGGTCGACTGGTAGGCGCCAGGGTCGTAGTTGGAACACGAGATGGTGACGCCAGAGGCTCCTCGAACCTGCGTGCCGTCATAGTGCGCTGAGGACGAGACCCGCGGATCGTGGATGTAGTTGTGGGTGAGGGACACGTTCTTCACCAGCCGGCCACGGTCGGACGTCACATGGATCGCGTCGTCGTCGCCGAAACCGATGTTGGCGTACTGGACCGTCACGTTGGAGGCGCTCGAGATTCCGATGCCCTTCGTGGTGACGTGGTCGATCGTCACGCCGTCACCGGTCACGAGGATCCCGCCCGACACCGCGACATTCCGCACCTTCACGTTGTCGCCCTCGATGGTCAGGTCCGAGACGTTCGCATTCTCGAGGACGGCTCCGTTGCCCAGCACGGTGGTGCCGCTGCTACGGCGAGTGCCGTGGGCGCCGGTGTTGCTCGCGCTCGGCCGTGCCCCACACGCGGCGGAGGTGACGGGGGGAGGCGGGGCCGTGGTCTTGGCCGGCCTGGCAGGGGTGGTCGACGAACGGGTTGGCGTGGGCCTCGTGCGGGGCTTCGATGGTTTGGGTCGGGTGGTGGTGGTGGTGGTGGTGGATTTGACCGCGGGCTTGGTCGGGGTCACGGCGGCGCGGGTGCGCTCGGCAGCTCGCGCGGCCCGTTCTGCACGCTCGGCATCGTCTGCGGTGTCGCTGGTGCTCGTCGCGGACGGCGTCGATCGCACGTGAGTGCTGTCGACGTGGCTGCCGGTCTGCAGCGACGCCGGCAGACAGCCCGCAGTAGCGAGCAACCCGGTGCTGATGAACGCGAGTCCAGCCAAAGAGGCGGAACGACGGACCACGATCAGACGACTGATCGGTGTGCGAGACATGGGAAGGGCTCCTTTGAGGGGGGACGACTTCGCCGAAGAGTCCCTGCGCGACATCTCTGCCAACTCCCTATGGCTGCGACAGACCCTTGAATGGCCTGGACGAAGCGGCTGTGCACTCCACCCACCAAACCTGCTACAGGCTGGCGACGCCCAACCATGATGCGGACTAGGACCGCTGAGGTCAAATGCCCCACATGTCCGATGACCGTCCCACGACGGAAGGTGATCCTGCGGAAAGGCGCGGTTGCGTATCCCGAAAGACGCTCCTGACCTGCGAGGATGACGGTCGATCGTCGCGGCACGGACGTCTGCGTGGGACGGCGTCGATTCTCGCGCAAATTGTCACGAAAGAGGCCGTGACGGCGTGACGCAGGTCGCAGTCGGCCGTTGCGCTCCGACCCGGGGGTCTGGGGTGCTGGCACCCTCGCTGAGGGACGCGATCTGTTCCGGCCCGGCTCCTGACGAGATCTGGCCCAAACAGCCTCCCGGCGCTGACGGCATTGCTATCTTCATGGCATGTCGCAGGTGGATCCGGAGTCCCTTCCACTCATCGAGCTGGGCGCCCCGGTTCTGGGGGAACCCGAGAAGCAGGCTCTGGGCGAGGTCATCGACAGTGGCTGGCTGACCATGGGCGAACGCGTGCGTCGATTTGAACGAGAGTTCGCGGCGTTGCACGGGGTGGAGGATGCCGTCGCCGTCGGATCCGCAACCGCTGCGCTGCAGCTCAGTCTCGCGGCCTACGACATCGGCCCCGGGGACGAGGTGCTGGTCCCGTCCATGAGCTTCGTCGCGACGTCCGCCGTGGTGGTCCAGGTAGGCGCGACCCCGGTGTTCGTCGACATCGAGGACATCACCCGACCACACATCTCCATCGATGACGCCACGCGCCGGATCACAAGCAGGACGCGGGCCATCATCGTCATGCACTATGGCGGCAGCGAGATCGACCTCAGACCCTGGCGCGCCTTGGCCGACGCCCACGGTTTGCGTCTGTTCGAGGATGCCGCCCATGCGGCCGGACTCAAGGGCGTTGGCGTCCTGAGCGAGTCCGCGTCGTTCAGCTTCTTCTCGAACAAGAACATGACCACCGCCGAGGGCGGCATGGTCATCGTCGCGGACGAGAAGGCCCGCGACCGGACGCGCCTGCTACGTGCCCATGGGATGACGGCGAGCACGCTCGATCGCGACCGGGGGCGTGCGGTGGGATACGACGTCGTCGACTGCGGACACAACTTTCGAATGGACGAGCTGCGGGCCGCCATCGGACTGGTCCAGCTCGCCAGGTTGGACGAGTGGAACCAGAGCAGGCGCGACCTCGCCGACCACTACCGGCAGGCACTCGCGGCGAGCCTTCCAACCGTGGTCGTCCCCTTCGACCAGAACCACCGGTCGACGGCCCACATCATGAGTGTCGTGCTGCCGGACGCGGCTGACCGGGGCGAGGTGATGCAGTCCTTGCGCGACGCCCGCATCCAGAGCAGCGTCCACTACCCCCCGATCCACCAGTTCGAGTACTACCGGCGGATGTTTCCCCCGACGGGCCTCCCCACCACCGAGGAGTTCGGCCGGCGGGAGCTGACCCTCCCCTTGCACCCGGGCCTAAGGACTGACGATGTCGACCGGGTGGTGAACAGCCTGGGATCCGCGCTTGGCGCTTGAGCCCGCGCGCCCTACGGGACGGTCACCGGTCTGATCTACCGGGGGAGCCGCCAGAAGGCCTCCCGCAGGCACAGCAGCCGTTCTCAGTAGGCGCCGGAGCCGCCAGCCACGGCGCGAACCGTGCGGGCAATGATCTGGGCATCGAGCACCAGTGACCAGTTGTCGACGTACCACAGGTCCAGTCGCAGGGACTCCTCCCAAGGGAGGTCACTGCGGCCGCTGACCTGCCAGAGACCAGTGAGCCCGGGACGGACGCGTAATTTCCTGACGGCGTCGGACTCGTAGCGGGCCACCTCCTGCGGCAGCGGAGGCCGCGGCCCCACGAGCGACATCTCCCCGCGGACGACGTTGACCAGCTGTGGTAGCTCGTCCAGGGAGTAGCGACGCAACAACCGGCCGACTCGTGTGATCCGCGGGTCTTGGCGCATCTTGAACATCACGGAGTTCCCAGCGTCAGCCACAGCCTCCAGCGACGTCCGCCTCGACTCGGCGTCGACCACCATGGTGCGGAACTTGAGCATGCTGAACTGCTCGCCCCGCGCTCCCACCCGCTTCTGGCGGAACAGGATGGGCCCCGGGGAGTCCACCCGGATGGCGAGGCTGATGGCAATTACCATGGGCAGACAGACGACGACGACGATCGCGGCGATGGTTCGGTCCAGAACCGCCTTGAGGACGCGGCGCACGCCGGAGACCACCGGGCGTTCCACGTGCAGCAGAGGCATACCCTCGCCCGGACGGATGGTCAGGCGTGGACCCGCCACCTCGAACAGGCCCGGAGCCAGCACGAGCTCAACGTCGCGTTCCTCCAGGTCCCAGGCCAGGCGGCGAAGGGCGGGCCCGTGCAGGACGGGGTCGCTCGAGACGGCGACTACGTCGGCGTCGAGCAGGTCCACGACCGACATCGCGTCGTCGGGATATCCGAAGACTGGGACGCCTTCAAGGCTGCTGGGGGCATCGGCGTCCCTCGCGATGCCGGAGAGACACGCGGCGACCACCAGCAAGCCCTCCCCGGGGGAGCGGTTGATCTGCCGGATCATCGGCTTGACGGTCCTCTCGTCACCGATGATCACGGTGCGCTGGACGTCAAGCCCGACCAACCTGCGTCGGTTCAGTCGGCGCCGAAGGAGGTGTCGCCCCAGTAGCCCGAGGACGAGCAGAGACGGGAGCACGATGACCATGACGCCCCGGGCCACCTGGAACCGCACAACATAGGAGAGGAAGGCGAGGCCGACGAAGACGGCGACCGAGGCACGCACGACCGCGCTGAACTCCTGGGAGGTCGTGCCCAGATAGCGTCGGGCGTAGCCGTGCGACGCCGCCAGGGCAGGAACCCAGACGAGGGGCAGGACGACGGCGACCCCAAAACGCAGGCCCATGGAGCCACTGCCCAGCGACGTCACGACACCGAGCCCCCCTGCGATCAAGGAGACGACGATGTCGGTGGCCAGGGCGAGGCGGCGGTAGCCGGTGTACCACGGGCCGCCGCGGCCGCCCACCCCGAACTGCCGGTCCGCGATCGGGGTTGGTTCAAGGGCCGGGTCCTGGGCCCCAGGGGCTACCCCGGCAAAGTCCCAAGTCCCCGACAGACCGTTGGCTCCAGCCGCCGTTGCTTCCTTCATCGCCACTCCCCGCACAGGTTGCAGCCCGGTGAAGTCCGCAGTGACGGCCCCTCCGTCGACGGAAATCCGAACTACGAGAATGCTTGCAGCACAAGGGGAGTCGCATGTACTGCGCCCTACCGACGACCAGATGACGTATGGACTACAGAGGACGACGTACTCGACTCATGCCGTTGGGGGAGACAGCCTCCAGGGCCGCGACCCCAACCGCACGCAACCGTCCACGATCGACCGCACCATGCCCAGAACTGCCCGTTCGTCGAAGGACTCAGGCCTGGCTGTGGAACTTCTGCTGAGCGGCCTGGAGCCCCTCAGTCACCACCATCTCGACCGCGTCGGCACCCTCCCCCAGGAGGAAGGGGAGCTCCTTGCGCTCACTGGTGCCGAAGTCACGGAGCACGAAGTCGGCCGGGTCCATCCGACCAGGCGGACGCCCGATCCCGACTCGCACCCGCAGGTAGTCCTTGGTGCCCAGAGCCGAGGAGATCGAGCGCAGCCCGTTGTGGCCACCTTCTCCCCCGCCCTTCTTGAGGCGGACGTCGCCGGCGGGGATGTCGAGCTCGTCGTGGACGACCAGGAGCCGGTCCACCTCGACGGAGAAGAACTTCATCAGCGCCTTGACCGGTCCCCCGGACTCGTTCATGTACGACGACGGGACGGCCACGACGGCGGCAGGCCCCGGTGCGCCACCGGGTCGGGTCCCGATCCGGACGGTGGCGGCGGAGGCACGGGCCTTGTGGGCTCCCAGCTTCGTCGCAGCCCGGGAGGCGAGCTCGTCGACGACCATGGCGCCCACGTTGTGGCGGTTGCCGGCGTACTTGGGGCCGGGGTTGCCGAGGCCGACCACCAGCCAGGTCCCGTCGTCGTCGCTCACGGGCGGCAAGTATGCCGGAAGGCCAGGTCCCCCCGACAACACTCAGGGGGCCTGGCCTTCCGGCATACGACGGGTGAGCGGGGCTCAGGCGTCCTCGGACTCGGCCTTCTCGCCCTCGGCGGCCTCGCCGTCGGCACCCGCGGCGGCGTCGCCCTCGGCGGCCTCCGCGTCCTCGGCGGACTCCTCGTGCTCGATACCGGCCTCGGCCTCGGCCTCGGCCATCTCGGCGTCCAGCGCCTCCTGCGAGATCTGCTGGGTGATGTTGACGACCAGCGTCTCCTCGTCGACGACCAGCGTCGCGCCGGCGGGGAGCTGCAGCTCGGACGCCTTGATCTGCGTGCCGGCCTCGAGGCCCTCGACGGAGACGGTGACGTTCTCCGGGATGTGGGTGGCCTCGACCTCGAGCTGGATCGTCTGGGCATCCACGGTGACGACGGTCTCGGGAGCGGCTTCGCCCTCGATGTGGACCGGGACGTCGACGGTGACCTTCTCGCCCCGGCGGACGATGACGAGGTCGATGTGCTCGATGACCGGCTTGATGGGGTCGCGCTGCACGTCCTTGGCCAGGGCCAGCTGCTCGTCGCCGTCGATGACGATGGTGAGCAGGGCGTTGGCGACCTTGAGAGCCATCATCGTGTCGTGGCCCGGCAGCGTGATGTGCACGGGCTCGGCACCGTGGCCGTACATGACGGCGGGGATCTTGTGGTCGCGGCGGATCTTGCGGGCTGCGCCCTTGCCGAACTGCGTGCGCGTCTCAGCGACGAGCTTGTTGTCAGACACGGATATCTCCTGTGCGGTGGGGGACTCGAGGATGCGGTGGGCCTCGACGCGGGGCGCAGCACGGAGACCACACCGCGTCGAATTACGGACGTGACCGGCGCCTGGTGGTGCGTGTGGTGGTGGCAGCCGTGCAGTGTCCCTCGCCGAGGCAACCCGCAGAGTCTAGGCGACGCCTGCAGGCAGAGGGAAATCCGCCTCGTCCGCAGCCGCAGTGGCCCCGGCGGCCCGTGCCCTGCGGAGCTCACCCAGCCGGACCGCGACGACGCCGCCGACGATGCAGACGCCTCCGGCGAGCTGCATCAGGCCGGGCAGCTCGTCGAGCAGCAACCAGGCGAACAGGACGGCGAACAGCACCTCGGTCAGGCCGACGAAGGAGGCGACCGTCGAGCCCAGCAGGCGCGCGGCCGTCACCCCGAGCAGGTATGCCGTGGCCGCGGCGATGAGGGCCAGCTCGCCGATCGCCACCCACCACGGCGCCTCGCCGCCCATGAGCTGGACGGGGGTGGAGGCGAAGGCCAGCGGGATGATCCCGACCGCGCCGAGGACCCCGAGGGCGACCGCTCCGGCACCCATCCCCAGCCCCGCGAGGGCGACGGGCGGCAGCTGGCTCTCCTCAGCGGCGAGGACGAAGAAGGTGGCCAGACCGGCGGCGGCGACCAGACCCCAGGCGACACCGACAAGGTCGGGACGGCTCTGCCCGGAGAGGTCGAGGACCAGGACGAGGCCGAGGATCGCGAGCACCACACCGAGCCCGGTCAGGGCACTCGGCGCGCGGCGGGTGCGCAGCCAGACCCAGAGCACCACGAGGACCACCCCGAGGTACTCCAGGAGCAGGGCGACCCCGACGTCGAGCCGCTGGACCGCGTAGAAGTAGGCCACCTGGCAGCCGGCGACCGCGACCGCGCCGTAGGCCAGGATGGCGGGCAGGTTCTCCCGGACGAGCGACCAGCGGCCGCGCAGGGCGAGGATCGTCGGTACGGCCAGGACGAGGGTCGCTCCGGACACCCGGAGCAGCACGATGGCTCCCGAGCTCCAGCCCTCGACCAGCAGCGACTTGGCGAACGGCCCGCTGCTGCCGAAGGTGGCGGCGGACGCCAGCGCCAGCCACAGGCCGAAGCCCTTCGATCGTGCCGCCATGACCACACCTCGCACTCGTCGCTCCTCGGCGCCTTGGGAGAGCCGGGGCATGTAACTAGCAAACTGTCTTATACTCATGACGGTATCGACCAGGGAGGTCAGGAGTCAAGATGCTTTTTGCCCATGACACGGAAGTGGCTCTTCGAGGGGCCGCTGCCTTGGTCAACACGGCAGCGACCCTCCCTGACGACACCGAGGACCTCGCCACGGTCGCCGACCTCGACTCCTTCGTGCGGGACTGGGAGTGGACCGGCTCGCACGCCCATGACGAAGCCGAGCTCGAGGCTGTCCACGCCCTGCGCCCCCGGCTGCGTCGGCTGTGGACCGCCGACACCGACGAGGCGGTGGGGCTGGTCAACGACCTGCTGGCCGAGGCCGGGGCGCTCCCCCAGCTGGTCCGGCACGGCGAGTGGTCCTGGCACCTGCACGCCACCCCTCCCGAGGCGCCGCTGGCCACCCGGATGGCGGTCGAAGCCGCCATGGCGATGGTCGACGTGATCCGCGCGGACGAGCTCGAACGGCTGCGGGTCTGCGCGGCCGGCGACTGCGAGGACGTGGTCGTCGACCTGTCCAAGAACCGGTCGAAGCGGTTCTGCGACGGCGGGTGCGGCAACCGCGCCAACGTCGCGGCATACCGCGCCCGCAAGGCCAGCACCCCCTGACCCAGCTTTATCGGGTCTGGCAGGAACGTTGACCCTCACCCCACTAGCGAACCGGGGTGAGGGTCAACCTTCCGGTGCGAAGAGCGCAAAGAGTGCGACGGTGAACCCGCGGCGGTCAGGCGTGGCCGTCGAACAGGCTGGTCACCGAACCGTCCTCGAAGACCTCCTGGATCGCCCGGCTGATCAACGGCGCGATCGACAGGACGGTCAGCTTGTCGAACTCGTGGGCCTCGTCGATGGGCAGCGTGTTGGTGACGATCACCTCGGCGGCACTGCAGTTCTTGAGGCGGTCGATCGCCGGACCCGAGAGGATCGCGTGGGTCGCGGCGATCACGACCCCCGCTGCACCGTCGGCCATGAGCGCGTCGGCCGCCTTGGTGATCGTGCCGCCCGTGTCGATCATGTCGTCGACCAGGACACAGACGCGGCCCTTGACCTCACCGACGACCCGGTTGGCCACGGTTTCGTTGGGGCGGTTGATGTCTCGCGTCTTGTGGATGAACGCCAGGGGTGCCTGCCCGAGCCGCTGCGACCACTGTTCGGCGACCTTGATCCGGCCGGCGTCGGGCGAGACGACGGCGAGCTTCTCGCTGCCGTACTTGGCCGCGACATGCTCGGCGAGGATCGGCAACGCCATGAGGTGGTCGACCGGTCCGTCGAAGAAGCCCTGGATCTGCGCGGTGTGCAGGTCGACCGCCATCAGCCGGTTGGCACCTGCCGTCTTGAACAGGTCGGCCATCAGCCGGGCGGAGATCGGCTCGCGGCCGCGGTGCTTCTTGTCCTGGCGCGCGTAGCCGTAGAACGGCAGCACCACCGTGATCCGCTTGGCCGAGGCTCGCTTGAGGGCGTCGATCATGATGAGCTGCTCCATGATCGCGCTCGTTGATCGGCGTCGTGTGGCTCTGGATGACGAACGCGTCCGACCCGCGCACCGACTCCTCGTAGCGCACGTAGATCTCACCGTTGGCGAAGTCGTAGGCGCTCGTGGGAACGAGGTTGGTGCCGAGCATGCTCGCGACCTCGTCGGCGAGCTCGGGGTTGGCTCGCCCGGAGAAGACCATGAGGTTCTTCTCGGTGGTCTTGAGGATGCCGGTCACGCGTGCGCCTGCCCTTCGGTGGAGTCGTCGGTATGCCGTGTGGCCACGGTCGTCGTCGTCGGTCGACGTCGGGCTCGTCGCCTGGGCCTCCTCGGCCGCCTTCGCGGTCTTGGTGCCGGCCCGGGCGCGGGCGACCCACCCGTCGATGTTGCGCTGACGGCCGCGGGCCACCGCGATCTGGCCCGGCTCGACGTCCCCGGTGAGCGCCGACCCCGCCGCCGACGTAGGCCCCGTCGGCGACGGTGACCGGGGCGATGAGGACGGTGTCGGAGCCGATGAAGCTGTGCCTGCCCACCGTCGTGTGGTGCTTCTCGACCCCGTCGTAGTTCGCGAAGATCGTGCCCGCCCCGATGTTGGCGCCCTCGCCGATGGTGGCGTCACCGGCATACGTGAGGTGAGGCACCTTGGCGCCGTCGCCGATCTTGGCGTTCTTCGTCTCGACGAACCCGCCGATCTTGCCCTTCGCGCCGAGCTCGGTGCCCGGCCGCAGGTAGGAGAACGGACCGACCGTGGCGTCCGGCCCGATGACGGCCAGCAGCGCCTCGGTGCGCTTGACCTCGGCGCCGGCGCCGACCTCGGTGTCGCGGAGGGTGGTGTCGGGTCCGATGGTGGCGCGCTCGCCGATCGTCGTGGCACCGAGCAGCTGGGTGCCGGGCAGGATCGTCGCGTCGCGGCCGATGGTGGCGTCGCTGTCGATCCAGGTGGTGTCGGGGTCGACGATCGTCACGCCCTCGCGCATCCAGCGCTCGGTGGTGCGCCGGTTGAGCTCCTTGCCGAGCCGGGCCAGCTGCACGCGGTCGTTGACACCCTCGGTCTGCCACAGGTCGGCGATGAGGTGGGCGCTGACCCGTCCGCCGGCCTTGCGGGCGATGGCCAGGACGTCGGTGAGGTACTTCTCGCCCTGGGCGTTGTCGGTGCCGACCTCCGCCGAGCGCTTCGACGAGCACCGCCGCGTCGAAGGCGTAGATGCCGGAGTTGATCTCGGTGATGGCTCGCTGCTCGTCGCTCGCGTCCTTCTGCTCGACGATCCCCTCGACGCCACCGTCGGCGCCACGCAGGATCCGGCCGTAGCCGGTCGGGTCGTCGAGGTGGGCGGTGATGACGGTGACCGCGCTCTGGGTCGCCTCGTGTGCGCCGATCAGGTCTGCGAGGGTCTCGCCCGCCAGCAGCGGGACGTCGCCGTAGGTCACCAGCACGGTGCCCGCGAGCCCCTGCGGCAGGGCGTCGAGCGCACACTCGGTCGCGCGGCCGGTGCCCTTGACCTCGTCCTGGTCGGCGATCACGGCCTGGGGGTCGACCTCGGCGACATGAGCCGCGACCAGGTCGCGTTCGTGCCTGACGACGACCGCGAGGTGCTCGGGGGTGACCGCACGGGCCGCGGCGATCGCGTGACCCAGGAGGGTCCGGCCGCCGATCCGGTGCAGGACCTTGGGGGTGGAGGACTTCATCCGGGTGCCCTCACCGGCAGCGAGGACGATGACAGCGGCACAGGTGTGCGAGCCGGTGGGGGTGTTCACGCGCGAGGCTCCAGCGATCTGGTCGGGTGCGACGGGACGGGCGTCATGCTACCCGCCGGTCGAAGCCGTTCTGCCCGGGCGTGGGGCCCCGGGCGCCGCTCAGGTGGCGAGGCCCGTCGTCGGTGCCAGGTAGGACCCAGTGGTGGCCACGCGCTCGGCCGGCATCAGGATCCACAGCATCGGGTAGACGAGGAGCTGGCTGCCCGGGATGACCATGAGCAGCAGCACGAACAGGACGCGTGCCGGCCACGGCGCGATGCCGAAGCGGCGGCCGAGCCGCAGCCACGACACCGCCAAGGACGCGGTCCTCCGCGGCCGGACCAGACCCTGCTGGGCGAAGCTCTCGTGGATGTCGTTCATGGGTGGCGCACTCCTTCGGTTCGGCGCCAGGGGCTTTCCCTGACACCTCAAGAGTGCGTCGCGACCGCTGCCACGCCCATCGGGTGCAGCCCTGACCGGACCCCGGTCCATGCGCGTCCGCCACTCGGGGTCGGGACGCGGACGGCATCAGGGTCGCCCGCTCGGCTGACGCAGCTCCCATCGAGGACGGCGGCACCGTGGCTGGCTCCCCGGGTAGGAATCGAACCTACGTCGCTTGTCCTGATTCAAAGTCAGGCGGGCCCTGCCAGCAGACCAACCGGGGAACGCCCCTCCCGGGGACTCGCCAAGGGTAGCCAAGCACGCGGCATACCCCGGCATCCCGCTCCGCGGGCACCTTCGGACGCCGCCATCCGCGAGCCCCTCGCGGCAGGGCCGACGCCGTGACACCTACGTTTCCGTAGGTTACGGTTTCGTAAGTTGATGATTGCCTCCGTGGCGACGAACCGAAGGAAGGTTCCCCTGCGATGACGACTGCGACTCCCTCCGCGAGGACCACGCCCGCGTCGAAGCCGACCGACCAGGCCGACCCGCCGCCCGTGGCGCCCGAGATGAAGCGCGGCGGCGAGCAGGTCGCCCTCGCCCTGTTCATCGGCATCCCGTTCCTCGCTCTCCTCGCGGCGGTGCCCGTGGCCTGGGGCTGGGGCCTCGGCTGGCACGACATCGTCATCGCGATCGTCATGTACGCCATCGCGGGGCACGGCATCACGGTGGGCTTTCACCGCTACTTCACGCACGGATCGTTCAAGGCCAACCGTGGGCTGAAGATCACGCTCGCGGTCGCCGGGTCGATGGCCATCCAGGGACCCGTGGTGCGGTGGGTCGCCGACCACCGGCGCCACCACGCGTTCTCGGACCGCGAGGGCGACCCGCACAGCCCGTGGCGTTACGGCGAGACGATTCCCGCTCTCGCGAAGGGCCTGTGGTGGGCACACACCGGGTGGCTGTTCGACGTCGAGCAGACGCCGCGGAGCAAGTACGCGCCCGACCTGATGGCGGACAAGGACCTGCAGAAGGTCGACCGCGCCTTCCCTCTCATCGTGGCCGGCTCGATGCTGCTGCCCGCACTGGTCGGAGGCCTCTGGTCGATGAGCTGGCAGGGCGCGCTCACGGCATTCTTCTGGGCGTCCCTGGTCCGGGTCTCGCTGCTGCACCACGTGACCTGGTCGATCAACTCGATCTGCCACACCATCGGCGAGCGTCCGTTCAAGAGCCGTGACAAGTCCGGCAACGTCTGGTGGCTCGCCGTCCTGTCGATGGGCGAGTCCTGGCACAACCTGCACCACGCCGACCCGACCTGCGCTCGACACGGGGTCGAGAAGGGCCAGGTCGACTCGACCGCCCGGGTCATCTGGGCGTTCGAGAAGCTCGGCTGGGCCACCGACGTCCGCTGGCCGGTGGCGAAGCGGATCGACGCGCGCCGGCTCACCGCGGCCTGACAGAGCTGCCCGGCCGTCGCCGTCACCGCGCCGTCACCGCGCCGCCGTCAGCATCTCCCGGAACCTGGCCACCTCGGGCTGCTGCCAGTCGGCGTGGTCGTTGCGCCACCCCTCCAGGTCGCGAAACTCCTTGGCGTCATTGGCCATCGCGTGCCCGATGACGTCGCCGTCCGGGATCGCAAACCGGCGCTGGAGGTACGCGACGAGGGCAACCCCTGCCGTCGCCTGGGGCTTGCGCCGAAGGACCTGCTGGACCGCCCACCGTGGGTCGTGGCCACTCGAGGACTGGACGAACTCGATGCCGATGGCTCGATGGTTGAGTCCCACCGTGTGGCGGCAGACGAGCGTCGGGGGAACGAGCTCGTGGATCGTCCCGTCCTGGTCGACGACGTAGTGCGCGCAGGTCCCGGGCCGCTCGCCGCGGTTCGGCTGGTCCGCCTCGAAGAGCGAGCGTGCCGAGGCGTAGGTGTCGCTCTCGGTGTAGTGCAGCACGATCATCGTGGGCTCGAGCCGCGCGGTGCGCATCCCGTAGTGGCGTTCGTCGTATGCCGCGGTCTCGGCCATGCGAGTCGCCCCGAAGGTCAGGTGGTCGGCGACGATCCGCGGGACAAGGGGGACCAGCTGGGCACCGGGCACCAGAGTGGAGGCCGGCGGCCCCGCCGTGGTCGGGAGGGGCACGGCGGACGCAGGAGCCGACGGCCCCGCCGCAGGCCCGGCCGTCTTCTGAGTCGATCCCAAGGAAGGCACCAGCCGGTCTGCGAGGCCCGTGACGAGGGACAGCCCGAGCGCGAGGACGGCGACCACGGCGGCGCCGGCCACGGCCCATCGTCGTGCTCCACCGGCATACCGGACGTTGCCCTTCACAACCACCACGCTACGCAGCGGGCATGATGGGGCGCGTGACCGACGCCCACGACAAGCCCAGCACGTCGAGCTCTCGCTCCCGCATGACGGGCAAGCAGCGGCGCGAGCAGCTCATCGAGGTGGGTCGAAAGCTGTTCGCGGACAAGGGATTCGAAGGCACGACGGTCGAGGAGATCGCTGCCAAGGCGAGTGTCTCCAAGCCGGTCGTCTACGAACACTTCGGGGGCAAGGAGGGTCTCTACGCGGTGGTGGTCGACCGTGAGATCGCCGCCCTCCTCGGCGGGATCACCGGCACCCTCAGCGCCGACCTCAACAGTCGCGTGACCCTCGAACGGGCCGCGGGCGCCCTGCTGGACTACATCGAGAGCAACACCGACGGCTTCCGGATCCTGGTGCGGGACAGCCCCGCGGGTCAGTCGACCGGTTCGTTCGCCAGCCTCATCTCCGACGTCGCGAGCCAGGTGGAGCACATCCTCGCCGCCGAGTTCAAGCGCCGGAAGCTCGACCCCAAGACGGCGCCCCTCTACGCCCAGATGCTCGTCGGCATGGTCGCGCTCACCGGCCAGTGGTGGCTGGACTCGCGCAAGATGAAGAAGGCCGACGTCGCCGCCCATCTGGTCAACCTCGCCTGGAACGGCCTCGCCGGCCTCGAGAAGAAGCCGGCCCTGATCAGCGCGGACTAGCCTGTCGGCATGCGCTCGTTCCTGGTGACAGACGCGGTCCGCGACTACTCCGCCGCACACAGCACGTGGCACCCGGATGCGGTGGTGCGGGGGCTCCAGGAGCGCACCCGTGCTCTCGGCGGGCCGGCCGGCATGCAGATCGGTGACGACCAGGGGGCCCTCCTGACCCTGCTCACCCGCCTCGTCGGCGCACGGGTGGCAGTCGAGGTCGGGACTTTCACCGGCTACTCGAGTCTCTGTATCGCCCGAGGCCTGGTGGACGACGGCACGCTGATCTGTTGTGACATCAGTGAGGAGTGGACCTCGATCGGTGCCGCCGCCTGGCACGAGGCGGGCGTCGCCGACCGCATCGACCTGCGTATCGCCCCGGCCCTCGACACGCTGCGGGCGCTCCCGACGGACCTCTCGATCGACCTCGTCTTCATCGACGCCGACAAGGGCGGGTATGCCGACTACTGGTCCGAGCTCGTGCCGCGGGTGCGACCGGGCGGCCTGCTGCTGGCCGACAACGTGCTGTGGAGCGGTGAGGTCGCGGACGACGAGAAGTCGGACGACACCCTCGGCGCGCTCCGGGCGTTCAACGACCTGGTCGCCGCAGACGACCGGGTCGAGGTGGTCATGCTGACCGCGTTCGACGGGCTCACCATCGCGCGCAAGCTCTGACCCGACGCCCAACCGACGCCCCGCTCGCGGGTTGCCGGTCGTCGGAGGCGTCAGATCTGTTGGAACTCCACGCGGTTGCCGACGGGGTCGCTGGTGTGGAACCGCCGGACGCCCGGGACGTTGGCGTCCCAGGTCAGCGCACAGCCAGCGGTTGCCAGGGTGGCGCCGAGCGCGACGACGTCCGTGACCGCGATCGCCGGGTGCGCCTTGCGTGCCGGCACGAAAGCTTCCTCGACACCGCAGTGGAGCTCGTGCTGACCGACTCGGAACCACACCCCGCCGCGCGCGGCGAGCGCTGAGGGCTTGGGGATCTCCGGCAGCCCGACCAGCTCTCCGTAGAACGACCGCAGCGCGTCCTCACTGTCAGCGGGACAAGCGATCTGCACGTGGTGCAGCCCGACGACGCTCACCGGACCTCTTCTTCCTGTCGGTGGGCCACCACGAAGATGCGACGGAAGGGGAAGATCACGCCGATCGGCGTCCGAGGGTATGCCGCGCGCAGCCGCGCGTCGTAGTCCGCCAGGAACGCGTCGCGCTGGGTCTCGTCCTCCAGGGTTTCGAGCACCGGCCGCAGGCCTGTCCCCCGCACCCACTCCAGGACCGGACTCTCCTGCTGCGCCTGGGGGTCCAGGATGTGCTGGTAGGTCGTCTCCCATCCGTCGACCTCGAGCCCTGCGCTCCCCAGCAGCTCGACATAGGTCGCCGGCCCCTCGACGGCCAACCGCTGCAGCGCCGGTCGCAGCCGGGCGGCCTCGGGGTGGTGCTCGGCCACCTCGCGCATGAGGGCGTGTGACGGGGCATCGATGTTGCCCGGGACCTGCATGGCCAGCCATCCACCGGGTGCAAGGGCACCAGCCCACCGCGTGAGGACCGACACGTGGTCGGGCACCCACTGGAGCGTCGCGTTGGTCACCATGACGTCGGGAGCGGCGCCGAGTGACGCCGGATCCCATTGCGCCACATCGGCTTCGACCCATTCGACCCGGTCCGCGGAGTCCAGCGACCGGGCCGCGTCGAGCATCTGCGGGGAGTGGTCGACCCCGACGATGCGTGCCTGCGGCCAGCGCTGCGCGAGCGAGAGGGTGAGGGGTCCGTTGCCGCAGCCGAGGTCCACCACGAGCTGCGGCTCATCGGGCCCCCACCCTGGCCATCAGGTCACCGAACGGTCGCGACCGGTGGTCGGAGAACTTCGCATACTGCTGCGGATCCCACGTGGTGCTCATCGGTGCGCCCTCTCGTCGAAAGTATCTCGACATCAAGATACTTGACGGAGGGTAGAGTTGTCACCATGACAGCGCAAGGCGTCGGCCCAGCGCCGGACGACGTGGACCAGATCGTCGCCGCCTGGCGCCGCGAGCGTCCCGACCTCGACGTCGCGCCGCTGCAGGTGCTGTCGCGGGTCTCCCGACTCGCTCGCCGGCTCGACCTCGACCGGGTCCAGGCGTTCGCCCGGCACCAGCTCGAGAACTGGGAGTTCGACGTGCTGTCGGCACTGCGTCGTGCCGGCCGGCCCTACGAGCTGTCGCCGGGGCAGCTCATCCGCCAGACGCTGGTCACCAGCGGCACGATGACGAACCGGGTCGACCGCCTCGAACGACGCGGGCTGGTCGGCCGCAGCCCCGACCCCACCGACCGCCGTGGCGTGATCGTGCGGCTCACCCCGGCCGGGCAGCGCACGGTCGACGACGCCATGGCCGACCTCCTCGCGCGTGAGCGAGTGCTCCTGGCCGAGCTGTCCGCGGGCGACCGCGACCAGCTCGCGGCCATGCTGAGGCGACTCCTCTCCCCCTTCGAGACCTGACCGCAGCCGACGAGTGGGTTTGGGGCGCCCGCGGGCCCGACGTCAGGAGCCGTAGTCGCCCCTGACCCAACCACGCACGGTGTCGGCGAGCCGGGTCCACTCTGGGTCTGCGTCCGTGCCGTCGTTGAGCATCGACCACCCGTGCCCGTCCTTGGTCGAGACGAAGCGCTTGGTCTTCGCGGGTGAGGCCTGCACCGCTGCTCGCAGGGCAGCAGGGTCCATCTGGGCATCGTTGGGAGCGACTGCCAACAGCAGCGGGATCGTGGTCGCGGCCGCCGCCTCGCCAGCCGAAGGCGTGTCGGTCCAGGTGGCGGGGCCGGACAGATCCACGAGGGCGTCAGCACCCGCCCGCTGGGCGAAGCCCAGCGTGAGCGCACCGCCCATCGAGGCGCCGACCACCGTGACACGGGTGGCACCGTGGGCCCGGGCCCAGTCGACGGGTAGCCGCACCTGGGCCGCCAGGTCGCTCGCGAAGGCGCCCTTGCACTGCGCCTTGCCCCAGCCGCACAGGTCCACGAGCACCGCCCGCACGCCGTGCTCGGCCAGCCACGCGGCATACGTGGCGAAGCCGCAGAAGCCGGTCGGCGCGCTCTGGTGGAGCAGGACGGCCACCACGGGACCCTCACCCAGCGACGGCGCCGGTCATCGCCCCGCCACCCGGAGCGGCGAACTCGGTCAGCCCTCCCTCGACCGGGACCTTGCAGCGGTCCTCGATCGAGGTCGGGGTGGCGATCGGCAACGGCACCGGGCTGCGGGTCGGAGCCGCGGGTGCCTCCTCGCCGCTCCCGCACGCGCCCAGCGCAGCAACCGCCACCATCCCCGCCAACCATCGCCTCATATGTCAAGATTGACATATGAGGCAGGCCCGGTCCACCCCCACCAACCTGGGCTGCGCGCTGCTGGGTCTGCTGGCGCGGGCCCCGTCGACCGGCTACGACCTCGCCAAGCGGATGGAGCGCCCCGTCGGGTACTTCTGGACCGCCAACCACAGCCAGATCTATCCCGAGCTAGCGCAGCTCGAGGAGCAGGGGCTCGTCGACCACACGGTCATCGAGGGCGCCGGCCCCCGCCCCACCAAGAGGTATGCCGTGACACCGGCCGGTCTCGCGGCCCTGCGGAAGTGGGTGGCCAGCGAGCTGGAGCCGCAGGCGGTGCGCGACCTCGAGACCCTGCGACTCTGGTCGATCTGGACGGTGGCGCCTGAGGCTGCGAGGAGCCTGGTGGCACAGTCACGCTCGCGACATGCTGCAGCTCTGGCCGCCTACGAGTCAGAGCTGGCGGACATCGGCGACAACCCCGCCGCGCGCGACCGGACACATCCGCTCTTCGCCAGCCGCCTCACCCTGGAGGGCGGCATCCGCACCCGTCGGGCCGCCCTGGAGTGGTGCGACTGGATGGCGTCCGAGCTCGCCTGACCGCCGTACGGTCAGCCGACGATCTCGGCGGCCGCGAGCCACTCGAGCTCTAGCGTCTCCCGCTCCTCGACGATCTCCCGGAGCTGGCTGCCCAGCCCCAGCACCTTCGCGTGGTCGGTCGCCGACTCGGCCATGTCGGCGTGGATCCGCTCCTCGCGCGCGGCCAGCCGAGCCAGCTGCTTCTCCACCCTGGCCATGTCCTTGCGGGCCTCGCGCAGCTCGGCCGGGCTGTGGGCGGCACCCGACGCGACGGCCGACGCGGGCTGCCCGTGGACGCCGTCCGACGACGTCAGCGACTGCGAACTTGCGTCGGCGGGTGACGGAAGCCGGGGCGCCCGGTCGTCCGACAGCCGCGGCGCCAGGGTGGCGGGCGGCTGGGCGTGCCGCAGCTCGAGGTACTGCTCGACGCCGCCGGGCAGCTCGCGCACCTTGCCGTCACCCATCAACGCGATCTGCTTGTCGCAGACCCGCTCCAGCAGGTAGCGGTCGTGCGAGACGACGAGCAGCGTGCCCGCCCACCCGTCGAGGACGTCCTCCAAGGAGGTCAGGGTCTCGATGTCGAGGTCGTTGGTGGGTTCGTCGAGCAGCAGCACGTTGGGCTCGTCCATCAGCAGCCTGGTCAGCTGCAGCCGGCGCCGCTCACCGCCCGACAGGTCCGACACCCGGGTCTGCTGCCGACCACCGGTGAACCCGAGCCGCTGCGCCAGCTGGGAGGCACTGATCTCCTTGCGCCCCAGACGGATGTACTTGCGGACGTCCTCGATGGCCTCGATGACGCGCCAGTCGGCATACCGCTCCAGCTCGCTCACCTCCTGGGTGAGGTAGGCGAGGCGCACCGTCACACCCTGCTTGCGCTTGCCGGAGGACAGCGGCACCTGGCCGGCGATGGCGCGCAGCAGGGTCGACTTGCCGGCACCGTTGACGCCGACGATGCCGACCCGCTCGCCCGGCGCGAGGTGCCAGGTGATCCGATCGAGGAGCAACCGGTCGCCCAGCACGACGGAGGCGTCCATCAGGTCGACGACGTCCTTGCCGAGCCGGGTGGTCGCGAACCGCAGGAGCTCGACGTCGTCACGCGGCGGCGGCTCGTCGGCGATGAGGGAGTTCGCGGCGTCGATGCGGAACTTCGGCTTCGTCGTGCGGGCCGGCGGGCCGCGGCGCAGCCAGGCGAGCTCCTTGCGGAGCAGGTTGTCCCGGCGCTCGGCCGTGACCGCCGCCATCCGCTCGCGCTCGGCCTTCGCCAGGACGTATGCCGCGTAGCCACCGTCGAACGCGTTGACCTTGCCGTCGACGACCTCCCACGTAGCGGTCGCGATCGCGTCGAGGAACCACCGGTCGTGGGTGATGGCCACCACCGCGTTGTCGGGGCGGGCACGATGGCGCACGAGGTGCTCGGCGAGCCAGGCCACCCCCTCGACGTCGAGGTGGTTGGTGGGTTCGTCGAGGAACAGGACGGTCGGGTCCTGGACGAGGAGCCGGGCCAGGGCCGTGCGCCGACGCTCGCCTCCGGACAATGGCCCGATCGGCGCGTCGAACCCGCCCACGGACTCGGCGCCGATGCCGCCGAGCAACCCGGTCAGCACGTCACGGATGCGCGGGTCACCGGCCCAGACGTGCTCGGGAAGGTCGCCGAGGACGGCCTCCCCCACCGTGTGCCCCGGGTCGAGGACGTCCGCCTGGGCGAGCAGGCCGACGCTCGACACCCCGGCCCGCGTGACCCGTCCGGTGTCGACACCCCGGTCTCCGGCGAGGACGCGGAGCAGGGTGGTCTTGCCGCCACCGTTGCGCCCCACGACGCCGATCCGGTCACCGCCGAGCACGCCGAGCGAGACCTCGTCGAGAACGTGGGCGGTGCCGAGGGCCAGGGAGGCTCGCTCGACACTGATGAGGTTGGCCATCTGCTGCGCTCAGCCCGGTCGTGGGGCGCTGATGACGTGGGCGCCGTGAGCGGGGCCGGTCGCCCGTCGGACGTCCTGCACGGCCCCGGACGCCGTCAGCGACACGGCCAGGTCGAGCGCCGCCTCGTTGGACTCGGCGACGAACGCGACGGTCGGGCCCGACCCGGAGACGACTCCGCCGAGCGCGCCGAACTCGAGCCCTGCGTCGAGCACGTCGCCCAAGGCGGGCATGAGCGAGATCGCGGCTGCCTGAAGGTCGTTCGAGAGGGCGGCACCGAGCGCGCGGGCGTCACCGGAGCGCAACGCCGTCATCATGTCGGAGCTCGGTGACGGCTCCGGGACGGGACGGTCACCCCGCAGCCGGTCGCACTCGGCATACACCGCCGGGGTCGAGAGGCCGCCCTCACTGAGCGCGAACACCCAGTGGTAGCTGCCGCGGGCGAGCACCGGGGCCAGCACCTCACCGCGACCTGACCCCATCGCGGTGCCGCCTCCGAGCAGGAACGGGACGTCGCTGCCGAGCCCCGCCGCGAGCTCCTCGAGCTCGGGCCGGGTCATGCCCGTGCCCCACAGCTGGTCGCACGCGACGAGGGTGGCCGCAGCGTCGGCGGACCCGCCGGCCATGCCGCCCGCGACCGGGATGTCCTTGCGGATCGCGATGTGCACCCGCTCGTCGACGCCCGCCGCCTCGGCGAGCCGCTGGGCGGCGCGTGCCGCGAGGTTGGTGCCGTCGCCCGGCACGCCGAGCGACTGCGGACCGGACACGGCGATCCCCCACTGGGACGCGCTCGTCACGGTGACCTCGTCGAAGAGGTTGACGGCGTGGTAGATCGTCGAGAGCGGGTGGTAGCCGTCGTCCCGGACGGCGCCGACCAGCAGCTCGAGGTTGACCTTCGCCGGAACGCGCACCGTCACGGAGGACGGCGGCAGGGCTGCGGAGGTCATGGCCGCCACCCTAACGGGGCACCGGCGGTGATGCCGGACGGCTCATCCCACCGGTCACCGCCTGGCTACGGGTGACCCGGCGAGCACACGCCGACCGTGCGAGATCGGGACATCTGCACAGAACCTTCACACCATCTCCCCCGCACCTGCCCCGCTGCTCTCCTACGCTCGAGAACGTGAGCCAGCAGCCCCGCATCCTCGTCGTCGAGGACGAGCCGACCATCGCCGAGGCGATCGCCGTCCGCCTGACCGCCGAGGGCTTCGCCGTCGAGCAGGTGCACGACGGCCTCGTCGCCCTCGAGCGAGCCGCCGCGTGGGAGCCGGAGCTCGTCGTGCTCGACGTGATGCTCCCCGGCCTCGACGGCCACGAGGTGTGCCGGCGGCTCCAGGCCACCCGCCCGGTGCCCGTCCTGATGCTCACCGCGCGGGACGACGAGACCGACCTGCTGGTGGGCCTGGGGATCGGAGCCGACGACTACATGACCAAGCCGTTCTCGATGCGCGAGCTGGTGGCACGGATCCGGGCGCTGCTGCGGCGGGTGGAACGCGCGGCTGCCGCCACGGAGGTGGCGGCACCGACCGTCAACGTCAACGGCCTGCGCATCGACGGCGCCCAGCGCCGCGTGTGGTCGCAGGACGACGAGGTCCACCTCACGCCGACCGAGTTCGACCTGCTGGCCGCCCTGGCCGCCAAGCCGGGCACCGTGCTCAGCCGTGAGTCGCTCCTCGCCGAGGTCTGGGGCTGGGCCGACGCGTCCGGCACCCGCACCGTCGACAGCCACGTGAAGTCGTTGCGCCGCAAGCTCGGTGCCGACCTCCTGCGCACGGTGCACGGGGTCGGCTACGCGCTGGAGGTGGGTGCGTGAAGTACGACGTGCGCCCGCTGGACACGGTCCGCTCGATCAAGGTCAAGCTCGGCCTGCTCGTGGCGGTGACCATCGCGGTGGCCTCGGTGCTCGCGGTCGTGGGCACCAGGGCGGGCCTGTCCCCGTGGGCGACCGTCCCCGTCGCCGTCCTGGCGGCGCTCGGCGTCACCCAGCTGCTGGCACGCGGGATGACCTCTCCCCTGCGCGAGATGACCCACGCGGCGCAGCAGATGTCACAGGGCGACTACTCCCAGCGGGTGCGCGCGACCTCGGGTGACGAGGTGGGCGAGCTGGCGAGCGCCTTCAACCGGATGTCCGCCACCCTCGAGCTCGTCGACCGGCACCGACGTGACCTCGTCGCCAACGTCTCCCACGAGCTGCGCACCCCGATCTCCGCACTCCAGGCGGTGCTGGAGAACCTCGTCGACGGGGTGTCCCAGCCCAGCCCGGAAGAGCTGCGGCGCGCTCTGGCCCAGACCGAGCGGCTCGGGCGCCTCGTGAGCGACCTGCTCGACCTGTCGCGCGTCGAGGAGGGCGTGACCCCGTTGCGGTTCAAGGACGTCCGACTCGCAGATCTGCTCCAGGACTCGGTCGCCCAGGCCAGGATCGAGGGTCTGCGCTACTCGGTCGTGGTGTCGCCGGAGCGCCTCACGGTGCCCGCGGACCCCGACCGGCTGCACCAGCTGCTTGCCAACCTCCTCGACAACGCGAACCGCCACAGTCCTGCCGGTGGCCTGGTCCAGGTCCGCGCCGAGTCGGTCGGCGACGACGTCCTGGTAGCCGTCGCCGACGAGGGCCCCGGGATCGCGCTCTCCGACCGACGCGCCGTCTTCGAACGGTTCACCACGAGCGCCGCCCAGAACAGCGGCACCGGTCTCGGCCTGGCCATCTCGCGCTGGGTCGCCCAGCTGCACGGCGGCACCATCGCCGTCGCCGACAGCGAGCGCGGCTGCCGCATCCATGTCCTCCTGCCCGCTGACGCGGACCGACCGACCACCACGAAGGAGCCCGTCATGAGCACGCTCACCCCGCCCGCCCCGCTGCCCGAGACCCCACCAGCGCCGCCCCGCGACTCGCTGGCGTCCTACTGGCCCGACGCCCCTCGCCGGCGACCCGGAGTCGTCGCCGCCGCCGTGGCGGCTGGCGTCGTCGCCGCGGCCGTCATCCCGAACCGCAGCCTGGGGCTGGGCACGGCACTGGTCTTCGCCGGCGTCGCGGCGACCGTCCTCGCCGCCCGCACGACCGGGCGAGGCGCTCGCAGGTGGTCCTGGCAGGACAGCCTCGACGCCGTGGTCGTCGCACTCCTGCTGATGACGCTGGTGCTGCGCGCCGCGGAGTGGATCACCGATCCTGTGTCTGCTGGCCGCGCTGGCGCTCGTCGCGGTCAACTCCACGAAGGCGCGGTCCGTGGTGGGTCTGCTCGCGTCCGGCGCCGCGGTGCCGCTCGCGGCACTGCGTGGTCTGCCGTGGCTCGGTCGCACCCTCAAGCCCCGCAGCAGCGTGATGAGCTGGCTGCCGGCGGTGCGGACGACGGTGGTCTCGGTCGTTCTCCTGCTGGTCTTCGGCGCGCTCTTCGCCTCAGCAGACGCACTGTTCGCCTCGTGGGTCGACGCCCTCACGCCCGACATCACCTGGAACGACCTGCCCGCCCGCGTCATCCTTGCTGTGTTCATCGCCGCAGGGACCCTCGCCGCGGCATACGTGAGCATGGCTCCCCCGGCCGTCGAACGCCTGCAGCTGCCGATCCGGATGAGCCGCCGCGAGTTCGAGTGGCTTGCCCCCGTCGTCGTGGTCAACGCGATCTTCGCGCTCTTCCTCGTCGCGCAGGCGACGGCCCTGTTCGGTGGTCACGACTACCTGCAGCGGACCACCGGCCTCACCTATGCCGACTACGTCCATCAGGGCTTCGGCCAGCTCACCGTGGCGACCATCCTCACCCTGACCGTGGTGGCCTGGGCCGCGCGCAAGGCGGCACCCGGCCGACGTCGCGACCTCGCCCTCGGCATCCTGTGCGCCATGACGATCGTCGTGGTCGTCTCCGCACTGCACCGGATGGACCTCTACGAGCAGGCCTACGGCTTCACCCGCCTGCGGTTGCTGGTCTCGGTCTTCGAGGGATGGCTGGGTGTCGTGCTGCTGCTCGTACTGGCCACTGGTCTGGTCCGGGCCCGGCAGTGGTTGGTGCCGGCCGCCGTGCGCCTCGGAGCCGTCGGCCTGCTCGGTCTGGCCCTGGTCAACCCCGACCTCTACATCGCGGAGCACAACCTGGCGCGCACCGACGCCACGACGCCCATCGACTACGCCTACCTCGGCGAGCTGTCGGCGGACGCCTACCCCGCGCTGTGGAAGCTGCCGGACGCCGAGTTCGCCTGCGTCACCGGCTCACACGGTCCCCTGCCCGGGGACGACTGGCTCGAGTGGAACCTCGGACGCGACCGGGCCCGCGACCTCGTCGCGGATCGAGCACCGGCCCCCGAGCGGCAGACCTTCGTGGCCTGCCCCTGAGCGCGGCCGACCGCGGCCCCTGGAGGTCAGGGGCCCCTGGAGGTCAGGGGGCTCGCAGCGTCGAGCGGGCGGCGGCGATGGCAGCGAACTGCTCGACGCCCAGCTGTTCGCCCCTCGTCCGGTGGTCGATCCCGGCCGTTCGCAGGCACTCCTCGGCCAGCGGCGCGGACCCAGCCCAGCCCGCGAGGGCGGCACGCAGGGTCTTGCGCCGCTGGGCGAACGCCGCGTCGATGCAGGAGAACGTGTCCCGCCGTGTCGCCGTGGTGATGGGCGCGGACCGCCGTTCGAGCAGGACCAGGCCGGACTCGACGTTCGGCACCGGCCAGAACACGCTGCGGGGCACCGTCCCCGCGAGCCGCACCGCGGCATACCAGGCGGCCTTGACGCTCGGGACGCCGTAGGTCTTCGAGCCGGGTCTGGCCGCGAGCCGCTCCGCCACCTCGAGCTGGACCATGACAAGGACGCGCTCGAGGGTCGGGAACGCCTCGAGGAAGTTGAGCACCACCGGCACCGAGACGTTGTAGGGCAGGTTGGCGACCAGCGCGGTGGGTTGGGGGTCGGGCAGCTCGCGCACCTGCATCGCGTCCGCGTGCACGAGGGTCAACCGCTCCGCGTATGCCGGTGCGAGCCGGCCCACGGTGCCCGGCAGCGCCTGGGCGAGGTTCGGGTCCACCTCCACGGCGGTCACGTGCGCGACCTCGGGGAGCAGGGCGAGGGTGAGCGAACCCAGGCCGGGCCCGACCTCGACCACGGAGTCCTCGGCACCCACCCCGGCGAGCCGGACGATGCGCTTGACGGTGTTGGCGTCGACGACGAAGTTCTGCCCCCACTGCTTGGTCGGTCGCAGTCCCAGCTCGGCCGCGATCTCCCGGATCTGGGCAGCCCCCAGGAACCCGCTCTGCTCGACCATGGCGCCGACTCTAGGGGCGGACAAACGAATCGAGGTATTCGGCTACCGGGAACGCGGTAGCCGAACACCTCGACTCGGTGCAACGTCGGTCGTGGACGTCAGGCGGCGTGCGCGCAACCCCACGGGCCGAGACCGGCCTTCGCGTAGTAGCGGTTCGCCACGGTGATCTGCTCGGCGCGCGAGGCGAGGTCGGCACGTGGCGCGAAGTCGTCGCCACCGTTGGCCAGCCAGGAGCCGGAGTCGAACTGCAGGCCCCCGTAGTAGCCGTTGCCGGTGTTGATCGACCAGTTGCCGCCGGACTCGCACTGGGCGATGCGGTCCCACATCGCGGCGTTGGACAGGTTGATGCCCGCACCGGAGGTGTTGCCGGCGTCACGGGGGGTGGCTGCCGGACGTGCCTTGGTGCCCACGGCGACGACTCGGCCGACGGGCGCCTGGGTCAGCTTGGTGGCGATGACCTTCTTGCTCTCGACCTTGCCGTCCACCTTGACCACCTTGTAGGTGACGACCTTGGCGCCATCCGAGCCCGACCTTGACCGTCTTGCTCTGGCCGACGTAGAGGCTGGAGTCCTTCTTCTTGGTGACCGGGGCCGCGACCGCCTTGGTCTCCTTGACCTGCGTCGCCGCGACCCGCAGGACGGCGATCTTCAGGCCGGAGGTGACGGCCGTGGTGGGAGCCGGCTGTACGCGGTCGTCGGCGTCCTTGGTGACCTTGAGCTCGGAGAGCACGTCGGCGACGGTGGCGCCAGTGGTGCTGGCCGTGCGGTTCTTGCCGTCCACCCGGACGACGACGCTCTTGGGCGTCGTCACGGACAGGGTCAGGCCCTGACGGCCGAGGGACATGGAGCGGGAGGCCGACAGCTTCGCGGAGTCGGCGCGGATGCCCAGCTCCTGCAGCGCGGCCGAGACGGTGGTGGCCGTGGTCCAGTAGTCGCGCGTGCGGCCGTCGATGGTGACGGTCAGCTTGCGGCCGTAGCGGACCACGATCTTCTGGCCATCGGCGGCCGGCGTGCCGGGGGCCGGGACGACGACGTCGTGCTCACGGATCGCGATGTCCTGCTTCTCGAGGATGTCACCGACAGTGCTCCCGAAGGCGTGGACTGTCGAGGCCTTGCCGTCCACCGAGAGGGTGACGGACTTGTCGAGGTGCGAGACGCCGACGGCGCCAGCGACGAGGCTGGTCACGACCGCGGCTTGCGCGATGCGACGAACGGGACGGGTGATCACAGTGCTCCAGAGGTCGTACTCCCCGGGCAGCGGATGGGCGGCGCGTCCCTGCTCCGGCGTTCCGGGGGCAGGTCTTCGATGCTCGGTGGCAAAGAAAACAGGGGTTCTCGTGGTCCGCCGTCCTGGCGGGTCGAGCAACCCCTGCTCGCGTCGTCCAGGGTCCGACCCCGGCCAACAGTCATCCACCATGACCCGGATCTCGGCAAAGGTCAAATTTTGATAACGGAAGAACCATGGTTTGGCCAAGTGACACGCATGCAACTCAAGGGGTGCCCGGACCTCCGGTCCGGTGCGGTCACCATGGCCCGTAGACCGCCTCCGAGGTGTCACTCACGGCCTGGCAGAGAGTGGGCACCGCGACGCCGAGGACGCCGGCCATCGCCCGGATGGTGAGCGGCACGAGGTAGGGGGCGTTGGTGGCACCCCGCCACGGCGCGGGCGTCAGGTAGGGCGCGTCCGTCTCGACCAGGACCCGGTCCAGCGGAGTCACCGACAGCGCGTCACGCAGCCCCTTGGCGTTCTTGAAGGTGACCGTCCCGGCGAACGAGAGGTAGTAGCCACGCTCGACGCAGGTGCGGGCCATGCCGAGGTCGCCGGAGAAGCAGTGCATCACCGTTGTGTCCGGTGCGCCCTCCTCCTCGAGGATGCGCAGCACGTCGTCGTGGGCATCCCGGTCGTGGATCTGCAGGGCCTTGCCCGTGCGCTTGGCCAGGTCGATGTGCCAGCGGAACGAGTCCTGTTGCACCCCAAGGCCTTCGGGCCCGGTGCGGTAGTAGTCGAGACCGGTCTCGCCGACGACCCTCACCCTCGGGTGCGCCGCCAGCTCCTCGATCTCCGCGTATGCCGCCTCAAGACTCCCAGCCTCGGCCAGCCTGGGCACCTCGTTGGGATGCAGGGCCACGCCGCCAAGCATCGCCGGATGCCGGTCGACCATCTCGACGGTGAAGCGCGCTCCCGGCAGGTCGCACCCGATCTGGACGAGCCGGTCCACTCCGACCGCCGCGGCCGCGGTGATGACGGCGCCGACGTCAGGGGCGTCCTCGCCCTCGCGCGCGATGTCGAGGTGGGTGTGGTTGTCGACGACCGCGATCGGCAGCGGGTCGGGGGCATCCGGCACGCGGCTGTGGGCGGTGCGCGGACCCGGCTCAGGCGTCGCCATCACCAGTGGCAGCGTCGCCATCACCAGTCGCGTCGTCGTCCCGGAGCCGGGCGAGCTCCTCCTCGACGACCGACTCGTCCAGCTTGGTGAAGATGGGTGTGGGCTTGACCACAGTGGCCCCGACGCGCACCGGGACCGACTCCCAGCGGGGGGTCAGCGAGTAGTCGCCCGTGACGATCGGGTAGCTGCGGTCTGCGTCCTCGGCGTCGAGCCCCGTCACGTCCTCGAGCACCGGCATCGGCATGAACGTGCCCTCACCACCGAACGCCGCGTGCACGGCGTTGGACGACGACGGCAGGAACGGCGCGAGGATCCGGTTGAGGTCGGCCACGCACTGGGTCAGGGTGTGCAGGACCGTCGCCAGGCGCGGGCGCTGGTCGTCGCCCTTGAGCTTGAACGGCTCGGTGTCGGTGACGTACTTGTTGACCTCCCCGACGGTCCGCATGGCCTCGGCGACGGCGGCCTTGACCCGCTGCCTGGCCAAGAGGCCTCCGACGACGTCGAACGCCGCCAGGACCTTGGCCCGCACCGCCTCGTCCACGGGCTCCAGGGGACCCGGTGCGGGGATCTCGCCGAAGCTCTTGCCGACCATGGCGGCCGTGCGGTTGACGAGGTTGCCCCAGCCCGCGACGAGCTCGGAGTTGTTGCGCTGGACGAACTCGGCCCAGGTGAAGTTCGCGTCCTGGTTCTCGGGTCCGGCTGCACAGATGTAGTAGCGGATGGCGTCCGGGCCGTAGCGGTCCAGCACGTCGCGGATGTAGATGACGTAGCCGCGCGACGTCGAGAACTGCCTGCCCTCCATCGTGAGGTACTCGCTCGACACCACCTCGGTCGGCAGGTTGAGCACCCCGAACGCACCGGGCTCACCCCCGCGAGCCCCGCGACCGGCATACCCGAGGAGCTCGGCCGGCCAGATCTGGGAGTGGAAGGTGATGTTGTCCTTGCCCATGAAGTAGTAGGACAGCGCCTCCGGGTCGTTCCACCACTCGCGCCAGCGCTCGGGGTCGCCCTGGCGGCGCGCCCACTCGATCGACCCCGAGAGGTAGCCGACCACGGCGTCGAACCAGACGTAGAGCTTCTTCGCCGGGTTGTCGCGCCACCCGTCGAGCGGCACCGGGATGCCCCAGTCGATGTCGCGGGTCATCGCCCGAGGCCGGATGTCGTCGAGGATGTTGAGGCTGAACTTGATGACGTTGGGCCGCCAGGTGCCGCTCGCCTCGCGACCCTCGAGCCACTTCCGCAGCGCGTCGGCGAGCGCAGGCAGGTCGAGGAAGAAGTGCTGGGTCTCGATGAACTCGGGGGTCTCGCCGTTGATCTTGGACTTCGGGTTGATCAGGTCGGTGGGCTCGAGCTGGTTGCCGCAGTTGTCGCACTGGTCGCCGCGGGCCTCGGGGTAGGAGCAGATCGGGCAGGTGCCCTCGATGTAGCGGTCCGGCAGGGTGCGGCCGGTGCTCGGGCTGATCGCGCCCCTGGTGGTCTGCTCGACCATGTAGCCGTTCTTCCAGACCTGGGTGAACAGCTCCTGGGCGACCGAGTAGTGGTTGGCCGTCGTCGTGCGGGTGTAGAGGTCGTAGGAGCAGCCGAGGTCGGCCAGCTCGGCCGCGATGATCGCGTGGTTGCGGTCGACGAGCTCGCGCGCGGTCACACCCTGCTGGTCGGCGAGGACGAGGATCGGGGTGCCGTGCTCGTCCGACCCGCTGACCATGAGGACGTCGTGGCCCGCCATCCGCATGTACCTGCTGAACACGTCGGAGGGCACGGCGAACCCGGCCACGTGGCCGAGGTGCCGGGGGCCGTTGGCGTACGGCCAGGCGACAGCAGACAGGACTTTGCTCACGTTCGAATCCTAGGGGTGGCTGCCAAGTGGCTTTCGCTGTGTTCGGTATGCCGCCCGCTCACCCCCGCGAGAAAGCCCACCTGCGCGGCATACCGACCGACCGCCCGCTTCCACCTGGCTCCGAGCTTTCGGCCACTTGCCCGAAAGCTTGGCCCGTCGGTGTCGCCTGGCTCCGAGCTTTCGGCCACTTGCCCGAGTCCTGGCAAGCGGCCGGCCTGTGGATAACACCGGCACCATCCCAAGAGGGCCGCGACAGTGGACCGATGCCCCGACGACGGCTTCCGCGCCGAGAGTTCAATGCTCGGGTGCCGTTCACCCGGGCCGAGGCCCTGGCTGCCGGCATCAGCGACGACATGCTGGCTGGAGCCGACTACCAGCAGGTCTTCTGGGGCGTGCACCTGACGTCCGCTGTGACCCTCACCCTGCGGTTGCGATCGCTCGCTGCCCTGACCATCTGTCCCGCGGATGCCGTGATCACGCACCACACGGCCGCCCGGCTCTGGGGTGGAGTCGCACCCGACTCGTCCGACATCCACGTGAGCGTCCCGCACAATCACCGCCCCAAGGTGCTCGGCATCCGATCCCACCGTGTTGTCGCGATGCCGCCGAAGGTGTCGCGACGGGGACTTCCTGTCACCTCCCCGGAGCGGACCTTCCTCGACCTGGGTCGGTGTTGCGACCTGGTCGAGCTCGTGGTGCTCGGCGACTCGCTGGTCAGAGGCGGCGTCACCACGCCCGAAAAGCTGGTCGCGGCCGCCGAGGAGTGGGTCGGCGTCCACCGGTCGCGGGTTGCTCGGGCTGCCGCCCTGGTCCGCGAGCACGTCGACTCCCCGATGGAGAGCCGCTTGCGGATGCTCCTCGTCCTGGCCGGACTACCCGAGCCGGTCGTCAACTTCGAGGTGGTGGATGCCGACGGCCGGGTGCGGTACCGCATCGACCTGTCCTTCCCAGAGCACAAGCTCGGCATCGAGTTCGACGGGCGCCACCACATCGAACGTCTCGAACAGTGGGAGGGTGACCTGGTTCGCCGTGAGGACCTCGAAGCCGACGACTGGAAGTTCGTCATCGTCGTGGGTTCGCAGGTGTACGCCGACCCCGGCACGGTTCTGGCTCGTGTGGCGGCAGCGATGCGCTCGCGGGGTGTCCGGACGCCTTTACGCCTTTCGTCCGAGTGGCATCGGCATTTCCAGGGGCGCATGACGTCGTGATCGACCGGCCGTACTTTCGGCCAGTCGCCCGGAATCCTGGTCCGGTTCGTGGTTTCGCGCCGGACTTTCGGGCACTTGTCCGGAAGTCCAGCAGATCGCCCCGGTATGCCGCGTGCAGGCTCCCGCACGCGGCATACCTCACGTCGTGGGGCGAGGTCGTGGCGGCGCCGGGAACCGCCCATTCGCACCCCGCGTCGAGTAGACATGTCCTCACAGGTGCCCCGCACTCGCACAGGAGGTGGCCGATGATCGCCGCACTGACCGGCATGGGGTTGTCCGCCGCAGCGGGCCTCAACGCCTACATCCCGTTCCTCGTCGTCGCGCTCATCGCCCGGTTCACCGACTTCATCACGCTGCCGCAGTCGTACTCCTGGATCGAGTCGTGGTGGGCGATCGGCATCGGCGCGGTGCTGCTGCTGACCGAGGTCGTGCTCGACAAGATCCCGGCGATCGACACCGTCAACGACGCGGTGCAGACCTTCATCCGGCCGAGCATGGGTGGGCTGGTCTTTGCCGCGACGTCGGCGGCGGAGGACCTCGACCACTCGTCGTGGATGACCAACAACCCGTGGGTCGGAGTGGTGCTGGGCATCGTCGTGTCGGGACTCGTGCACGGTGGCAAGACGGTGGCCAGACCAGCGATCAACGCAGGCACGCTCGGGTTCGGCGCCCCCATCGCCTCGACCGTCGAGGACGGCGCCTCGGTCGGGCTGAGCCTGGTCGCCGTGTTCATCCCGGTGCTGGTCGTGCTGTTCCTCGTGCTGCTGGCCTGGCTGCTCATCTGGCTGTGGCTGAAGGTCAGGCGCTGGCGCAAGCGGCGAGATCGCCGCGCCGCCGCTCGCATGACACGCCGCCCTCGCAGAATCCGCCCAGCCGGCACCGCCAGACTGGGCGCATGACCGCCGCAGCCGCACCTCTCTCGCGTCGGTCCCTGGTCACGGAGACGGTCCTGGTCCTCGGGGTCAGCCTCGGCTCGTCCGGCGTCTACGCCCTGCTGTCGCTGGTCAACAAGCTGACCCAGGACGTCCCGCTCAACCAGCAGACGACCGCGATGAACTCCTCGGTCACCCCCGACCGTCCGTGGCTCGACCTGGCCTACCAGCTCGTCGGCATCGTGCTCGCCCTCGTGCCGGTGGCCCTGGCCCTGCACCTGCTGACCCGTGACCGTGCCGACGCCCGGCACGCGATCGGCGCCGACCTGCGCCAGCCGGGGCGAGACCTGCTGCGTGGCGTGCTGCTTGCTGCTGCCGTGGGCCTGCCGGGCCTGGGTCTGTACGCCGCGGCACGGGGGCTCGGCCTCAACACCACCATCGCCGCGGCAAGCCTCTCGGACCAGTGGTGGACCATCCCGGTGCTCGTCCTCGCGGCGGCGCAGAACGCCGTGCTCGAGGAGGTCGTGATGGTCGGCTACCTCTACACGCGGTGGCTGCGGGCCGGCTGGTCGCTCCCGGTCGTGATGGTGACCTCGGCGCTGATCCGCGGGTCGTACCACCTCTACCAGGGCTTCGGCGGCTTCCTCGGCAACGTCGTGATGGGGCTGCTGTTCGGGTGGGTCTACACCCGCACCCGACGCGTCGGACCGCTCGTCGTGGCACACACCCTGCTCGACGTGGTCGCCTTCGTGGGCTACGCCTTGCTGAAGGACCACCTCGCCTGGCTCAGCTGAGCCGGTTGAGGTCACGGTCACTTCGTCGGGAGGTCGACCACCTTGGACGGGTCGGGAGCGGTGACCTCGGCGACCTGGTTCCACTCGCTGAACTCGAGCTCGCCCTGGTCCTTGTCCGGTCCGACGATCTTGAAGATCGTCGCCTTGCCGTCGGCGCTGACGACCAGCTCGCCCTCGGACTTGCCGCTCTTGGCGGTGATGGAGTAGGCGGCCGCACCGTCGACGGTCGTCCTGGTGACCTTGGAGTCTGCCGCCTTGAGGGACGCCTGCACCTCCTTGTCGGAGAACAGGTCCGTCAGCAGGCTCTTGATCGTCATGCCGCCGAACTCCTTGGCCTGCGAGGCGGGCATCCTGACGTACTTGCCGTTCAGGAGCTTCGCCGCGTCTGCACCGGCCTGGCTGGTCCAGAACTCCTGGTTACCGAGGAGGTAGTACTTGCCGCCGACCGTGAGGATGGTGGCCTTCGCGCCGCTGCCGATGCCCAGCTCGAGGGCCTGGTTGGAGCCGTCGGTGGTCCCTGCAGGTCGATGCTCATCGCCTTGCCGTCGTCGTCGACCGCGCCGACGATGTGGGTGCTCTTCGCGGCCACGGCTGTAGTGCGCGCCTGGTCGAAGAGCTCGGCCGCGCTCGGCACCTTCGCCTCCGTGGTGGTGGACGACGACGGGGTCGTGCTGCTGGAGGAGGTGGTCGTGCCGTCGCCGCCGCCACCGCAACCCGCGAGGGCGGTCGCGGTGACGAGGGGCAGGACGAGGGCCGCGAGGGCCCGACTGCGTGGTGTGGACATGGTGGACCCTTCGGAAACGGGCGAAACCCCTTCGCCTCGCCGCTAGCGCACCCTAACCCCGGGAGCGGGGCAACAGGAGCGAAGCGTCGTACAGGGACTTCTTGGACAGCCCAGTTGCGGCCGCGACGTCGGCGCAGACGTCCTTGAGCCGCTCACCTGCCGCAACCCGCTCCTGTATGCCGGGCAGCGCCTCCTCGACGGTCGTCACCCGTGGCGTCGCACCGGCCACCACGACGGTGATCTCGCCGCGGACGCCGTCGGCCGCCCAGGCGGCCAGCTCGGCCAGCCCGCCGCGCCTGACCTCCTCGTAGGTCTTGGTGAGCTCGCGGCAGACGGCCGCCCGCCGGTCGGGGCCGAACGCCTCTGCCATCGCGACCAGCGTCGCGTCGATCCGGTGCGGTGCCTCGAAGAAGACCATCGTCCGGCGCTCGTCCGCGAGGGCGGCGAGACCGCGGGCCTTCTCCCCGGCCTTGCGCGGGAGGAACCCCTCGAAGCAGAACCGGTCGACCGGCAGACCCGACACGGCCAGCGCCATGAGCACCGCACTGGGGCCGGGCACGCAGGTCACCCGCACTCCCGCCGCGACCGCGGCGTCGACGAGGCGGTACCCGGGGTCGGACACGGACGGCATACCGGCGTCGGTCACGACGACCACCCGCGCACCGCCACGCAGGCGCTCGACCAGCTCGGGCGTCCGCGCCGACTCGTTGTGCTCGTGGTAGCTGAGGACCGACCCGGTCGGGGTGATCCCGAGGTCCGCGCACAGCCGTCGCAGCCGGCGGGTGTCCTCCGCCGCGACGACGTCGGCGGTCGCGATCTCCTCGGCCAGTCGAGGAGCGGCGTCCCGCGGGTCGCCGATCGGGGTGGCCGCGAGGACGAGGACACCGAGGCCGGCGGTCGCGTCGGAAGTCACGTCGGGTGTCACGTCGCCATCCTGTCAGGGGCGGCCGCGGTCGCTGTGCATACGATGTCGCGCATGACCCGGATCGAGCTGCTGCGATCGCGGCTGCTCGGATTCCGGCCGACCGACACCCTGTGGGGGTGGCTCGGTCCACTGTTCTTCGCGGTCGTGGGCGGGGTCCTGCGGTTCTGGTCGCTCGGGCGGCCGCACCAGCTGGTCTTCGACGAGACCTACTACGTCAAGCAGGGCGTCTCGATGCTCGACTACGGCGTCGAGATGCGAGTCCCCGACTCGATCAAGAAGCCGGACGAGCTGTTCACCCGTGGCACCCCGGATGTCTTTGGGACACAAGGGGATCTGGTCGTCCATCCTCCGGTCGGCAAGTGGGTCATCGCGATCGGTGAGCAGCTGTTCGGGCAGACGTCGTCGTTCGGCTGGCGGTTCTCGGTGTGCGTGCTCGGGACCCTGTCGATCCTGATGATCGGTCGGGCGGCCCGGCGGATGTTCGGGTCGTCGTTGCTCGGCACGATCGCGGCGTTCCTCGTCGCGTTCGAGGGCCACCACTTCGTCCAGTCCCGCACCGGGCTGCTCGACCTGATCGTCATGTTCTGGGCGCTGGCGGCCTTCTGCGCGCTGCTCATCGACCGCGACCGCTCCCGCGCGCTCCTCGCCGAGCGGGCGGCCGGGCTCTCCACGCGCCAGCTCGCGACCGGTCTCGGGCCCTGGCTGGGAGCCCGCCCGTGGCGCTGGGTGGCCGGCATCTGCCTCGGCCTCTGCGCCGGGACGAAGTGGTCGGGACTGTTCTTCCTCATGGCGTTCGGACTGATGACGGTGCTCTGGGACATGGGAGCCCGCCGCGCCGTCGGGGTGCGGCACTGGTTCACCGGGATGGTGGTCCGTGACGGGCTGTGGGCTGCCCTGGTCATGTGTGGCACGGCGCTGGCCACCTACCTCGCGTCCTGGACCGGGTGGTTCGTGACCCGCACCGGCTACGACCGCGACTGGGGGCAGATCCACCCGTCGCGTGACAGCCCCTGGGTCCCGGACGCGCTGCGGTCCCTGTGGCGCTACCACCAGGAGATCTACAAGTTCCACGTGAACCTGCACGACAACCACCCCTACCGGACCAACCCGTGGTCCTGGGTCATCCAGGGGCGCCCGACCTCGTTCTTCTACGAGGGTCCCAAGCGGGGCTCGGACGGCTGCACCGTCGCCCAGTGCTCCAAGGCGATCACCTCGATCGGCACCGTCTCGATCTGGTGGCTCGGGGCGGCCGCGATCGTCGTGCTGGTCTTCTACTGGCTGTTCAGGCGGGACTGGCGGGCCGGCGGCATCCTCGCCGGTCTGGCGGGTGGCTACCTGCCCTGGTTCGGGTTGGAGGAGCGCACCATCTACTCCTTCTACACGGTGGCCTTCGAGCCGTGGATCATCTTCGCCGTGGTGTTCGTGCTCGGGCTGGCGCTCGGGAAGCGCACCGACTCGTGGCGGCGCCGGGAGATCGGCTTGTATGCCGTCGGCGCCTACTGCCTGCTGACCCTGGCGATCTTCGCGTTCTTCTGGCCGATCTACACCGCGCAGGTGATCCCGCAGAGCCAGTGGTCGCTACGGATGTGGTTCCCCAGCTGGGTCTAGCGGGACCTGCGGTCACACCCCCGCGAGCAGGCGGAGCAGGCGCGCGGTCTCGGTCTGGACAGCCGTCCGGCCGGCGCCGAGGTACTTGCGGGTGTCGACCACCGAGGGGTTCGCGGACAGGTAGTCGCGCACGGCGGCCGTGAACGCGGAGTTGAGATGGGTCGCGATGTTGACCTTGGTCATGCCGTTGCGCACCGCGTCCACCAGGGACTCGTCCGCGACCCCGGACGAACCGTGCAGCACGAGCGGCACCGGCACGACCGCGTGGATGCGCGCGATCAGGTCGAGGTCGAGTGTCGCCGTGCGGCTCGTCATCGCATGCGACGAACCCACCGCGACGGCGAGCGCGTCCACGCCGGTGTCTGCGGCGAAGGCGGCAGCATCCTCGGGGTCGGTCCGGACACCGGGTGCGTGGACGCCGTCCTTGCCACCGATCTCGCCCAGCTCGGCCTCCACCGAGACCCCTGCGTCGTGACAGCGCTGCACGACGGCACGGGTGGTGGTCCGGTTGGTCGCGTCGTCGAGCTTCGACCCGTCGAACATGACGGACGTGAAGCCCAACGCGACGGCCTCGTCGACGAGGTCCTCGCTCTCGGCGTGGTCGAGGTGCAGGACGCAACGTGCGGTTGAGGCCTCGGCAATCGCCTTGGTGGCCAACGCGATCGGCGCCAGCGCGCCGTGGTAACGCGCGGCGTTCTCACTGATCTGGAGCACCACGGGCAGGCCGGTGTCCTCGGCCGCTCCGACGAGCGCCTCCGCGTGCTCGACCTGGATGACGTTGAAGGCCCCGACACCGCGGGACTCCCCCGAGGCTCCGGCCAGCACGTCTGCGAGGTTCCCCAGGGTCATCGAACGTCCTCCACCACTGTCTGCGCCTCCAGTCGGGAGACATCGATCGGATCCACCAGGCCGGCCACCGGCTGGAGCACCGCCGCTGCCGACCACGCGACCGCGTCGCGGACGACCAGGTCGTGGGCGCGGTCGTCGACGAGCCCGGCCGCCAAGGCTGCGACGACGGCGTCGCCGGCGCCGGTGGGGTTGCCGTCGAGGGAGGCGTCGAGCCGCGCGCGCACGGCGGTGCCGTCCGCGGCATACCAGGTCAACCCCTCGGGGCCGGCGGAGACCACGACGTCGTGGGCACCGAGCGCGCGGAGCTGCTGGACGCCCGCAGCCACGTCGTGCACGCCGGTGGCCGCCGCGAGCTCGACCCGGTTGGGCTTGACGAGGTCGGGGCCGGCCCCGAGCCCCAGCCGGAGTGCCTCACCGTCGGCGTCGAGGATGACGGCGGCTCCGGCCTCCCGGCAGAGGCTGACCAGTCCGGCGTAGCCGTCGGTGGGAACCCCGGGCGGCAGGCTGCCGGAAAGCACGACCACGGTGGCGCCCGTCCGTGCGACCAGGTCGCCGAGGTGGTCGTGCAGTGCCTGCCAGGCGTCGGCCGACTGCAGGGGACCGGGCTCGTTGAAGACGGTGGCGTCACCGTCGGCCGCCGACACGACGGTCAGGGTGCGACGCGCCTCGCCGTCGGCGTCGGGGAACGAGTGCGAGATGCCCCGGCGGTCCAGGTCGGCACGGATGTGGGTGCCGGTGGCGCCGCCGGCGCAGCCCGTCACCACGACCTCGTGCCCGAGCGCGGTCAGGACCGACGCGACGTTGAGCCCTTTGCCACCCGCGCGCTCGGTGACCTGCCGGACGCGGTGGCTGGTATGCCGCGTGAGTGCGTCGACCTCGTAGGTCACGTCCAGCGCCGTGTTGGGGGTGACGGTGATGATCACAGGGCGTCCCAGATGAGACAGGCCGCACCGAGCGACCCGGCCCGGTCGCCCAGGCCCGCGCGCTCGATGGTGGGCGGGCGCTGGAAGGTCAGGCGACGGGAGACGTCCTCGCGCAGCGGGGCCAGCAGCAGCTCGCCGCTCTGGGAGAGACCTCCCCCGACGAGGACGAGGTCGACGCCCGTGAGCGTGACCGTGGTGACGATCGCGGAACCGAGCGCCCGGACGGCGCGGGCCCAGACCGACGATGCGAGCGCCTCCCCTGCGGCGGTGCGGGCAGCGATGTCCTCGGCGGACAGGGCGATCGGCGACTGCGCGGCATAGCTGCGCTCGATGGCGCTGGCCGAGCCGAACATCTCCAGGCACCCACGCTGCCCGCAGCCGCAGAGCGGTCCGGAGGGGTCGATGACCACGTGGCCGAGCTCACCGGCGAAACCGTCGCCGGACACCACCGATCCGTCGAGCAGCAGGGCTCCCGCGATGCCCGTGCCGAGCGGCATGAACAGCACCTGCCGCCGGCCTCGGGCGGCGCCCACGCGCGACTCCGCGAGCAGTCCCGAGCGCACGTCGTGTCCCACGGCCACCGGCAGCCCGAGGTGGGCCTCGACCTGGGAGCGGATGGGCAGGTCGCGCCAGCCTAGGTTGACGGCGTGCAGTCCGATCCCGTTGACCTCGTCGACGAAACCTGGCACCACCACGCCGCAGCCCACCAGCGCGAGCTGGGACCCACCGGACCCGGCGGGGGCCGCTGCGACAAGTGCCTTGACGGTGGCCGCGACCGTGCCGCCGATGTCGTCGGCGATGTCCCGCGGGGTGGGTGTCGTCGACTGGGTGACGACGCCCAGGGCCCGGTCCACGAGGGCAGCCTTGATCCGGGTGCCGCCGATGTCGACGGCCGCAACCACCTCGTGGCTCGTCGGCATGGCTGACCTCACGTAACTATTAATTCGGTGCCTGAATTATCCCGCCAGGCGATGGGCGGTTGTCAAGCCGTGACCACGCTGGGGTCGTGGAAGACCCGGTCGAGCGAGTAGTGCGCACCACCGCGGGCAGCTGAGGTGAGGCCGAGTGTGGAGCCGACCACACGGCATACCTCGTCGACGGTGCTGAGCCGGCGCTCCACCACGAGCTGCGCCACCGGTGTGACCAGCTCCTCCTGGAACCAGGCGAAGTAGCCGCCGAGGACGACCAGCCGTGGGTTGAGGACGTCGACGAGGATCGACACCCCGACGCCGAGGCCCTCGGCGATGGTGGCCAGCGCGGCCAGAGTGCGTTCGTCGCCGTCCGTGGCTCGCCGACGCAGCTCTCGCAACCGGTCCTCGAGCGGCCGCCCGGGGTCGTGCACGGTGTCGGAGTCGTCCGCCGCGAGGCGCAGGAAGGCCGCCAGCCCGACCATCGTCTCCCAGCAGCCGCGACGGCCACAGGCACACCGGCGCAGCGCCGGGTCGAGGGGCATGTGCCCGATCTCGCCGGCGGAGCCCTGGGCGCCTCGCAGGATGGAGCCGGCAGAGATGATGCCGCCGCCGACGCCGACGTCGCCGGAGATGTAGAGGAGGTCCTCCACCCCGCTTCCTGCCAGCCGGGCGTGCTCGGCGACGGCGCCGAGCTTGGCGTCGTTCTGCGTCGTGACCGGTGGCGCGTCCGGCCCTAGCAGCTGCCTCAGCTCGTCGACCAGGGCCACCTCGCGCCAGCCGAGGTTGGAGGCCAGCCGCACCACACCGGTGTCTGCGTCGATGAAGCCGGGAGCCGCCACGGTGATGCCCACGCACTGGATGCCGGCGCCACGCAGGGACGTCAATGCCTCGCCCAGGAGGTCCGCGACCCTCGCGATGACCTCTGCGACCGGCAGGTGGACCGCGTCGATCGGGCGGGAGGAGTCGCGGATGGCCGCGCCCGACAGGTCGATGGCGATGAGGCTGAGGTAGTCGACGTTGATCTCGACGCCGAGGCCACACACTCGTCGCCCGTCGAGGCTTACCGTGAGTCCTGGCCGACCGACGGCGCCGGCGCGGTAGGGCTGGCCCTCCACGACCAGGCCGCGCTCGACCAGGTCGGCGATGAGGGTGGACATGGTCGCCTTCGACAGCCCGGTCTCGGCGGCGAGCCGCGCCCGCGAGCGTCCGCCGCTGTCCCGCAGGTGGCGCAGGATCAGACCCATGTTGCCGCGGCGCATCGACGCCGGGTCGGTGCGACCGTTGGTGGCCCGCTCCGCCATTCGCCCTCCTCCGCCGCGTCCGGGACCTGACCCGGGGCGCGTCAGCATACCTTCGTTGGTTCACCGGTCGACCCAACTCGCGGATCGAGGCCAGCCGGCCCCCGGGTGCGTCGCCCTCGAAGACGGGGTGGTTACCGGTCGCCCGTGAGGTCGGGCTGGTCGCGGACCTCGACCGCCTGGCCGGGCGAGTGCAGCTCGAGGACGACGAGCTCGTTCTCGCCGGACCGCCACAACGGTGCCGGCGCGTAGAGCGTGACCTGCGGGCCCACCTCCCAGTAGCGACCGAGGAGGAACCCGTTGAGCCAGACGAACCCCTTGGTCCAGCCGGGGAGGGCGACGAACCCGTCGGCTGGGGTCTCCACCCGGACGATCGCACGGGCGAAGACCGGCCCCGTCGCCCCGGCGGCCAGCATCCCGGTCAGCGCCCGGTCGAAGGTCAGCCGCGCGGTCAGGTCCGGGTCGTCGAGACGCAGGGCAACCGACTCCCAGTCGTGCACGAACCGGGCGCCGAGCCGGACGGCGTCCAGACCCTTGCGCTCGCCCAGCTGCGGGCCGAAGTTGACCCGTCCCTGGTTCTCCACCAGCACGTCGACCAGGCTGCGGCGGCCGTCGGTGCGCGGAGACAACGGCAGGGCGCGGTCCTTGTCGTTGCGGTGCAGGACACCGACGACCGAGCCGTCGACCAGCACCACGGCCCGGTCGGCGAGCCCGTCGAGGGCGAGGTCGCGGCCGTCCGGCGGCACGAGGACCGAACCGCGGTAGAGCACCAGCCCGTGGTCCTGGCCGAGGTCCTCCATCGACAGCGGCATCGCCGAGCGGACCGGCTCGTCGAAGGCATCAAGGTTGTCGAGCAGCGAGCCCCAGCTCCTGATCTCCACCCACTGGGGGGCCAGCCGCAGGGGCTCGGCCGGCAGGGGTCCGTCCGGCAGGGCGGCATACCGGCTGATGACGTCGCGGAAGGCGTGGAACTTGGGACGCAGCTCGCCCGCCTCGCCCACGGGGGCGTCGTAGTCGTAGCTGGTCACTGTCGGCTGGTGCTCGCCGTCGGCGATGTTGGCGCCGCTCCAGAGGCCGAAGTTGGTGCCGCCGTGCGCCATGTAGAGGTTGACGCTCGCCCCCACCCGGAGCATGTCGTCGAGCACCCGGGCGGCCTCGTGCGGGTCGCGTTCGTGGTGCCGGTCGGCCCAGTGGTCGAACCAGCCGTTCCAGAACTCCATGCACATCAGCGGCCCCTCGGGCTGCGCCGCACGCAGCGCACCGAAGGACTCCGCGACCCGGGAGCCGAAGTTGGCCGTGGCCAGCACGCCGGGCACCGTTCCGGATGCGAGGTAGTCGGGCCCCGGGCCGTCGGATGTCACCAGCAGGACGTCGATCCCTTTGTCCACCAGTGTCTTTCGGCAGTGCTCGAGGTAGTCCTGGTCCTCGCCGTACGAGCCGTACTCGTTCTCGACCTGCACCGCGACCACCGGACCACCCCGGGTGCGCAGCAGCGGCAGGACCTCGGGCAGGAGCGCGTCGAACCACGCGTCCACGGCGGCGAGGTAGCCCTCGTCCATGCACCGCAGGCGAGTGCCGCGCTCCCCCGCGAGCCATCCCGGAAAACCGCCGAAGTCCCACTCGGCGCAGATGTACGGTCCCGGACGCAGGATCACGTCGAACCCCAGATCACCCGCCAGCCGGACGAACCGCCTGAGGTCGTGGGAGCCGGTGAAGTCGAACACGCCGCGCACCCGCTCGTGGACGTTCCACGCGACGTAGGTCTCGATCGTGTTGAGCCCCAACGCCTTCAGCCGCAGTAGCCGGTCCTCCCAGAGGTCCGGGTGGATGCGGAAATAGTGGATGCCACCGGAGATGACCTGGTGGGGCAGACCGCCGCGGAGGAACTGGTCACCGTCGACGGTGAGGAGCGCCTCCGCGGCGGAAGTGGCAGGTGACGTCATGGAGTCGGCGCACCGCCGTAGAACTCCAGCTCGGCGACCGACGCGAACGGCGCACCGTTGATCGCGTTGAGGCCAACCACCTTGACGAACTTCCCGGTGGCAGGGGCGAGGAACGTGACGGTCTGCGGTGCCGTGGTCGCAGTCAGCGAACCCTTGGCGACCGGAGCTCCCCACGTGGTGCCGTCAGCGCTGACGTAGACCTCGTAGTCCTTGATCCGCCCGTTCGGCTCTGCGCCCGGACGGCCCTGGATCGAGATGCCCGTGAGCTCGGTGCTAGCCCCGAGGTCGACCGTGACGTGGTGCGGGTACGGCGCCTCCTCGTTCAGCCACTCGGTGTGCCAGTAGGTCGAGGTCTCACCGTCGATCACGTTGGACGCCTTGCCGTCCTCGCCCTCGGTCTCCTGCGAGTCGACGTCGGTCACCTTCATCGCGTCCTTCGGCAGCGGGACCGGCGCGGCGTTGGCCCTGGTGCCCCAGACGTTCAGCTCACCAGCACCCGCGAAGACCGCGCCGTTGATGGAGCTCAGCCCGACCAGCTTGACGAACCGGCCGCGCTTGGCCGGAAAGTCCAGGTGCTGGACCTCGGTCGTGCTGGCGAACTGACCGGTCTTCACCGGAGTGCCCCAGGTGGTGCCGTCGGTGCTGACGTAGAGCTCGTAGCCCTTGATCGAGCCGTTGCCGATGCGCACCTGGTAGTCGTATCCGTTCACGTCGTACTGGTCACCCAGGTCGAGCGTGAGGTAGTGGGGGTAGGGGACGTCCGGGTCCACCTGCGACCAGGCCGAGTGCCACATCGTCGTGGTGTTGCCGTCGATCGCCATCGGACCGGCCCCGCCGGTGGAGGTGTCCGCGTCACTGACCGCGCTCACCGAGAGCCTCGACTGCGGGATCTTGCCGGCCGGCAGCGTGGCGAACGAGCCACTGGTGCCCGTCGTCCGCGGCCCGCCGTCGACGGTGTATGCCGCCGACGCGGCCACGTCGTAGCCACCCGGAGCAGTGCTGGCCGGGACCACGACCCGCCAGGTCGTCTTCGCGGTCGCACCGGGGGCGACGCTGGCGAAGGTCGCGGGGGTCGTCGGGGCGACCGTCCAGCCGGACGGCGCGGTCAGGCTCACCTCGACGTTGGTCGCAGCCTCGGTCTCGTAGTTGCTGAAGGTCGTCGTGAAGGTGTTCGCCTCCCCCGGGACCAGTCCACTGGCCGGACCCGTCAGGGCGATGGTCGAGCAGGCGGCGGGCTCGTCGCTCGCCCCGAGGTCGGTGACCTTGAGGTTGTCCATGATGAAGTCGGCTTGCGCCGCCCCCACCGCGTTGCGACGGATCCCGAGGAAGTAGTCGCCGCAGCTGCCGGTCGTGAACTCGCCGGTGTAGGCCGTGGTCGTCCGCTTCTGGGCGAACGGGGTGGTGGTCAGGTCGACCGCCTTGGCGGCGCCTCCCGCGACCTGGTCTGCGCCGACCACGAGCGAGTAGGCACCGGCCATGGCGTTCTGGTAGTCGAAGTCGACGCGGTAGCGATGACCCGGCTTGAAGGGCACGGTGCCCTGCCAGGTCCGCCAGGCCATGCCCTGGTTCTCCTCGTGCGCCTTGAGCGACCAGTCGCCGTCGAGGACGTCGTCGACGAGCTTGCCGTTCCAACCGGCCTGTGTGTACGGGGCGTGCCGCTTGGCCAGGACCGTCCGCGCGTCGGTGGCGCTGGGGAGGGCCGACACGAACGGCATCCAGCCCTGGTCGACGCCCTCGAAGTCCTGCTGGGCGATGACCGGACCTGTGGTCGCCGCCTCGGTCGTCTCGACCACCCGTGCGTCGTCGACCCGGACGACGGCCGGCCCTGCACCTACTGCGACCGACAGGGTCGCCTTGCCGTGGGCGGGGGCGGTGAAGATGACCCTGACCCGTTGGAAGTAGGTGTCGTGCTTCTCGTCGGCAGCCACCGCGTTCTCGACCGTGGACCGCTGGATCTGGTTGGTCACGTCGACACCGCTACCGGTCACGCGGACCGTGGTCGGCCGGCTCTTGCCCGGCTCCACCTCGACCCACGCCGACGCGGCATACCGCTTGCCGGGGGTGAGGCCGGTGATCGGCTGGCTGAGGGACGCAGCGCCAGCACCCAGGGTGGCGAGGTGCCCGCCCTTGTCGTCGGTCGCGGCCTTCGCGTCGCCGGTGGGGTGCCAGGCGTCGAGGTTTCCGGCGTTGAAGCCGGGGTCGACCAGGCCCGAGGCATGGCCCCACGCGGGGTCGACCGCAGCCGGGGCCGCGTTGGGGTACAGGACGTACGGCGTGCCGGCCTTGGCGGTCAGGGTCACCGAGTTCTTGGAGTTGGCGACGGTGCCGACCTTGGCCCGCCCGGTGTCGGTGAGCTCGTAGACGGTGAAGGACTTGGCGCTGCGCAGCTGGGGAGCCAGCCTCCAGGTCGAGGTGCCGCCCTTGGCGCTGTAGTGGTACGCCTTGTCGGCGTGCTGCGGGCCCTTCGGACCCCACGGCAGGAGGTACGAGTTCCCGTCGAGCACCTTGGCGTCGGCGACGAAGAGCTGCCGGGTGCCGGTGGCGTCGGAGCCGCGCACGCCACCGCTGAAGGTGATGTCGTGGGCGCCCCACTTCGTGATGTCGTAGTGCTGGAGGAACTTGGTCGCCAGCTGGTTGGTCCAGACGTTCTTGTCCAGCGCGTTCCAGTCGTTGTGGCCCGTCCAGCCCTCGGCCTCGACGATCGTCGAGCTGCCGAGGATGGGGTCCGGGTTCCACTGGTCCTTCTGGCCGTTGCGGATGAACCGGACGATCGTGCTGTTGATGCCCTTGTTGGTGGCGCCGCCGTAGTTGCGGTCGGTGGCCCAGTGCGACCAGAGGCTGTTGCGCTCGTGGGCGTAGGCCCACTCCGAGGCGATCTGCCAGCCCTGGTCACGCAGCGCCGCATCCATCGAGTCCGGGATCCAGCCGAAGCCGTAGTAGACGTCGAAGTAGAGGACCTTGAGGTTGCTGTCGGTCTCGTCGCGCAGCTTCTGCAGACGTGCGAGGACGTTGCCGGTGTTGAGGTCGCGGCGCTGGTTGATGTAGTAGCTCTGACCCAGCCAGTTCCAGCCCGGCTTGGTCTTGTCGACGAGGTCCTCGTCGAAGGCGTTGGCATCGGGGTAGGCCTCGGTCGCGTTGACGTGGACGCCGAAGTCCGCGCCCCACTTCCCGCCTTGCGCCAGAAGGGTGTTCAGGTCCTTGAGCCCACCCGCTCGCAGGTTGTAGTTGTCGGCGTAGTCGGGGTGCGCCGAGTCGTGCCCCTCCGACGCGTAGCCCTTGAGGAGCGCGAACTGGCCGAGCCCGTCGGTCGAGAGCGAGAGGCGCTTGACGTCGTCGAGGGTGCGCAGGAACGGGTGCGTCGCCTGGCTGCCGAAGTTGAAGGGGATGTGCTGGATGACGCGGTCGGGCACCTCGGCGGCACCGGCGGGGACGACACCGATGCTCCGGAACGCCACGGCGCCGTCCTGCCAGTCGATTGTCTTGTCCCCGTTGGCATCCCGGGTGACGACGACCTTGGCCCAGGGCAGCTCATTCTGCTTCGGCGCACCCTGGCCCCGCACTGTCCACTGACCGGGGGCGACCCCGACCCGCTTGGCACCGTCGCCGTCGTCGCGGACCTGCGTCCAGAACCGGCCGTTGTCCTGGTTCGTGGCTGCACTCGGGCTGTCGTAGGTGCCGTTGGTCTCGATGCTCGCGGCGAGGTCTGCGGTGTTGACGATCGCGTAGGCCGCGCCCACAGGCGCGCCCTGCACCGCGTCGGTCGCCTTGACCGCCTTGATGACGTCGGCGTTCTTGGTGGAGTCCGTGTCGATCCTGGTGAACGCCGTCGTTGCCCCTTCCTGGCTGCTCGAGACTGACACGAGGTCGAACCCGGGGATGTCGAGGGTGCCGACGCGCAGCTCCTCGGTGTCGCTCACCTTGGTCACCGTGAACGTCACCACGCGACCCTTGACCGAGACCGTCGCGTCGATGCGCACGTCCGGGAGGTCGGCGAAGCTCAGGGTGTATGCCGCGGACGCAGCCCGCGGCGTTGCCTTCGCCGTGACCGCGTGGCTGACCCCGTTGATCTTGAGGGAGGTGACGGGCACGGGCTGTCCGCCGAGCACCGCGCCCGTGGCGATGTCCGTGTAGGACAGCACCTGGGGGAAGTCCGGGCTCACCCGCACGCGCAGCGCGTCCGAGGTCAGCTCGAGTGGTGTGGCGGCCGCGGGGGCCGAAGCGCCGGTGGCGGCGCTCGCGGCAGTGCCAGCGGCGGCGGCCGCCGTGGCGGCGGCTGCGGTGGCGGCGGCGCTCGATGCGGGCAGATCGGTCGCGGTGGCCGGGGTGGGCGAGACCAGGACGAGGCCGGCCGCGACGACGGCGCAGGCGCTCAGGCCTGACGTCGCACGCCGCGCCCTCGGGCGAAGGGACCTGAGCATCATTCCTCCATTGGAATTGTTCGTTCAGTGCCCGAAGTATTTGCCGGACCGCTCTCGGCTGTCAACCCCTGCAGCCCCATCCAACGAGAAGGTGACCGCGGGTCCAGCGAACCGCGTGGCCCGGCCGCCGGGGCGTTTCAGGCATCCTGGGTCGCACGACGGACCAGCGCGACGGCGGACCACACCACCTGGTCCACGGCCTGGTCGCGGGTCAGGCCCGCGATATCGGTGAGCCACACCAGCGCCTCGATCCCGCTGACCGCGCGGATCGCGATCGCGAGACGGCGCACGCCGTCATCCCCCAACCGACCGACCACTGGCTCTAGCGCCTCGGTGAACCAGCCGATGGCCCGTCCTTGGCGCAAGGGGAGCTGTCGTGACGTCGTGTCGGTCTCGAGCGAGAGTCGGAGCATGGTGCGCTGCTGTGGCTCGGTGTCCACCACCATCGCCATGAACGTCCGTACCGCGGCCGCCACGCGTTCCTCAGGATCGTCGCCCACGTCCTCGGGAAGCATCGAGGTCGCCTCCACCTCAGGGTGAGCGGCCAGCAAGAGCGCCTTCTGGGTCGGGAAGTAGCGGTAGGCCGTCGTCCGCGACACCGCCGCCGCCTCGGCCGCCTCACCCACCGTGGGTGGCCTACCCCCCAGGGCTACGAGCTCCCGTGCGGCGCCAATGAGGGCCATCCGGGTGCGGTGCTTCTGCCGGGCTCGTCCGGTCTGCTCGTATCCCATTGACATCGCCATCACGGTATCGTAGTTTCATCATGGGACTCAAGTCCCATATAAATGAGGAGACCTCATGCCGAACACCACCCTCCCTCTCGTCCGCAACACCGATGAGGTCGAGCGCCGGTGGTTCTACGGGGGCGGACTGCACAGCTGGCTGGTCCGTGAGACCGACGCAGGGGGCGCCTTCCTCCTCTTCGAGGACATCGTCGCGCCGGGCAAGAGCACGCCGCTGCACACCCACCCGTCTGCGGACGAGACGTTCTACCTGCTAGAGGGGTCGATGCTGCTCCACATCGACGGCGTCGAGCACGAGGTGCGCGTGGGCGGGGTCGCTGTGGTCCCCCGCGGAGTGCCACATGCCTTTCTGGCCCAGGCCGAGGGGGCGCGCCTGCTCTGCCTGCACACGCCGGGCGGCGGCGAGGAGTTCTACCGCACTGCCAGCGAGCCCGCCGTCTCGGGGAAGCCCGCCGTGGCCGTGGACTTCGAGCGCATCAGGCAGGCGGCCGCCGCCACCGGCAGCATGGCGATCGTGGGACCTCCACCGTTCTGAGCCTGGAAAGCAGTTCCGCGCCACGCAGTCCCACTGGCTCCGACTCGAGGACAACCTCATCCGCGAACACTGGGCCAAGCGCGACGACCTCGGCATGGCCCAGCAGCTCGTCTGGGCGCCGCCAACGCCCCTCTACCTGCTGCGGATGAGCGCCGCCAAAGCGGAGCGCACGACGTAACGAGCGACAGCCGGCGCCTTGAAATCGCATTCATCCGCAAGCCTTGTCAACAATGCACTAGTTGTGCAACCATATTGTTGTGAATGTGGACACTGAAGAGCTGGCGAGGACGTTCGCCGCCCTGGCAGATCCCACGCGCGTGGCCATCGTCGCTCGACTCGCCCGCGAGGACGCGACCGTGAAGGAGCTCGGCCAGCCGTTCGCCCTGACCCAGCAGGCGATCTCGCGCCACTTGGCCGTCCTCGAGTCGGCCGGGCTGGTATCGCGCCATCGTCAGGCGCAGACCCGTCCGGCACGCCTGGAAGTAGAGCGCCTCGTGGAGGCTCTCTCGTGGATCGACGGTCAGCGTCGTGAGTGGCTGGAGCGTCATGACCGGCTGGCTGCCCACCTACGAGACGTGGCGGAGGAGCAACGGTGATCGAGCAGGCAACCGACGAGAACTTCGTGTTGCGGCACGTCCATGACGCGTCCGCCGAGCTCCTGTTCACGTGCATGACCGATCCGGTCCACCTGAGCAGGTTCTGGGGCCCGGTCGGCACCAGCACCCCGCAGCAGAACATCCACGTCGACCTGCGCCCTGGTGGCGCTTTCGAGACGACCATGGTGAACGAGACCACAGGTGACGTGCACCGGATGAGGGCCGTCTACGTCGAGGTCGACAGGCCAACCGTGCTGTCCTGGCGGGAGCTCGACTCCGGCGTTCTCACCGAGCTGACCTTCGACGACCTCGGAGACGGCCGGACCGAGGTGACGACTAGACAACGCGGGCTCCCGCCGCACTGGCGGACCCCTCAGGCTCGGGCCGGCTGGCAGAGTGCCCTGGACCGCTTTGCTGCCTACATCGCCGGGGCGGAGGCTGCCCGGGACGCCGACATCGCCCGAGGTGCCGACATCGCCCTGGGCGACCGCGACGGCCGCGATCCGGAGCTGGGCGAGGGCGACGGCGGACACGCACGCGCACGCTCCTTCCTCGTGGCGGGGTCGCTCGCGGGGCCGTTCTTCGTGGCGTCCTCGTGGATTCAGGCCACGCTCAGGCCAGGATTCACCCCGGCACAGCAGCCGCCGAGCGCTCTCGCGCTTGGAGACGCCGGATGGATCCAGGCCGTGACCTTCGTCGTCGCGGGTCTGGGCTTCGCGGTCGGGGCGTTGGGTCTACGACGCGTCCTTTTCGGGCGCGGCCGGGTAGGGGCACTGTTCCTCGTCGCGTTCGGGGTCGCCCTGGTCGCAGGGGGGCTGTTTCGCATGGATCCCGCCTTCGGCTTTCCACCGGGCACACCCCCAGGCGTCGGGACTGGCGTGTCCTGGCATGCAGCCATCCACGGCGCCCTCTTTCCCTCAGGCCTCCTGGCACTCACCGCAGCAGGGTGGGCACTTTCCCGGCACTACAAGGACCAAGGCCGCACGGCCTGTCGCTGGGCGGCCATCGTCGTTGGCCCGTTGGCCGTAGCCCTGTCCACCCTGCCCAACCTCGCCGGCAACCCGCAGGGACATTTCCTGCCCCTGTGGGCGGGGGTGACGTTGGCCTTCCTGGGGGTGTCGGCGGCCCTCTTCGACGCCCGACGCCATCAGGGCGCGCCCTCGACAGCTGCTCGCCACACCATGACCATCGCGAAGGAAGACAGATGACCATCGAAGCGTCCCGTGCCATGAGCCTCCTGGGGCTCCAGTTCCGGTCCTTGGCGGATGAGCTCGAACGGCAGGGCGAGGCGATCGCCGACCAACCCTCGTTGTGCGACGGCTGGACGGTGGCCAACGTCGTTGCCCACGTGACCATGGCAGCGAGGTACGACCCGGCCGCGTTCGGGAAGGAGCTGGAGGCAGCCGGTTTCGACTTCGACGCCCTTTCGAACACCGTCGCCCACCGCGACGGGCAGCTCCCCCTGTCCAAGCTGCTCGCGGACCTGCGCAGCGACACCATGGCCACGTGGATCCCACCGGGCGGCGGCGGAATCGGCGCCTTGTCCCACGTCGTGATCCACAGCTTGGACATCACGGTCCCGAACTCCCTCGCCCGCACCGTGGACGATGCCGCGATCGCGCTCGTCCTCCGGGCGATGACCGAGGGCGGGCTGGCTGAGAGGTTCGGCCGGACGGCCAAGGGCCACCTGCTCGTGGCTACTGACCTCGACTTCACCTCTGGCCACGGCTCTCCCATCCGCGCCACCGCTGCAGATCTCGTGCTGGCCCTCGCCAACCGTCCCCGCCCCGGCCTGCACGTCCCGGAAGCCGAGGATCGTGAAGGTGCCTGAACCACAGAGCCAGCCGACCGACTCCAACGCCGAGCCACGGAAGGTGCCCAGCATGCGCAAGATCGTGCTCTACTCCATCTGCTCACTCGACGGTGCCGTCGATGACCCCACGCGAGCATTTCCATCGACGTCGCAGGGGGAACCACCGACCTTCGATGACGCAATGCTCGAGCACGAGCAGCGACTCCTGGATTCCCAGGACGGCGTCCTGCTGGGCAGGGGCATGTACGACGAATGGGCCCGCTACTGGCCGACTTCCGATGTGCAGCCCTTCGCCAACTTCATCAACAACGTCAAGAAGTACGTTGTCACCAGCCGGCCTCTGGACACGTCCTGGGCCAACACCCGCAGCGTCGACGGTCCGCTGCGCCAGATCGTGAGCGACCTGAAGAAGGAGGACGGCCGCGACATCGGAGTCCACGGAAGCATCACCTTGGCCCAGTCACTCCTGCGTGAAGATCTCGTCGACGAGCTCCAGCTGGCAGTCGCCCCGGTCCTCGACCCGGCTGGACGCCGCCTCTCGGACGGCCTCGCAGACCTGAGGCGTCTGACCCTCGTCGAGTCCGCCACGATGCCGAGCGGGGCCCTGTGGCTCACCTATCGACTCGATCGACGACCGTGAAGAGATCGAGCGCCGATCACAGGAAATCTGTCTGGTCGAGTGCCTGAACGGCTGCCCCACATCGGCACCCGGCCACCCGGTCACCGAGATGACACCGATGCGGCTCACGAGCATCGGGGAGATCTGGTCGAGCGTAGGTGCCTAGGACGCGTGAAAGCCCGTCATCCGAACGAGTCTCGCTGGGACACCGGCGACGATCGCGTCAGGGGGTACGTCCTTGGTGACGACAGCGCCAGCGCCGACGACGGCGCCGTCGCCGATGGTCACACCAGGGACGACGGTCACGCTTGCGCCGAGCCACACCTTGCGGCCGATCGTGATGGACGCTGGAACCATGCTTCCACGCCGGTCGGGGTCGACCTCGTGGTTGAGGGTCGTCAGTGTGCTGCCGTGGCCGATGAGCGTGCCATCGCCGATGGTGATGCCGCCGGTGTCCTGGAAACGGCACCCGAGGTTGATGAAGACGTTCTTGCCCAGCGTGAGGTTCTTACCGAACTCGCTGTAGAACGGCGGGAACACGGTGACCGACTCATCGACGCGCTTGCCGGTGAGGCGGGTCAGCAGGGCACGCACCTCTTCCGGCGATCGGTACCCGGTGTTGATCTCAGCGGTGATCCGGAACGCTTCCTGAGCCGCGTCGTGCATGAAGCGGTGCTGAGCTGAGCCGCTCTCGATGACCGCGCCCCCCTGAACGTGCTGGAGGAAGTCCGGCAGCTCCATCGTGCTCACCGGGCCTCCGCGGTCGCCGTGGGTGTTGTCCATGTCGTCGCCTTCCTTGGTGCTGGCGTCACTGCGACGAGGTGTCCCGTGCAGGGGTGGAGGTGGACCGCTCGCGGCAGGGCCGGAGCCCCACGGCAGGGCCCCGAGCCCCTGGCCTCGGGGCCGCGGGGCCCGAGGCCTCGGGCCGCAGCCTCAGAGAGTGGCGGTGTCGATGACGAAGCGGTAGCGGACGTCGGAGGCCAGGACGCGCTCGTACGCCTCGTTGACCTTGTCCGCGGAGATCACCTCGACCTCGGCGCCGATGCCGTGCTCGGCACAGAAGTCCAGCATCTCCTGAGTCAGCGCGATGCCGCCGATCATGGAGCCGGCGAACGAGCGACGGGCCCCGATGAGCGAGAACACGTTCACGCTGAGCGGCTCCGCGGGGGCGCCGACGTTCACGAGGGTGCCGTCGACGGCGAGGAGGCCGAGGTAGGCGTCGAGGTCGATCGTGGCGCTGACCGTGTTGACGATGAGGTCAAAACGGCCGGCGAGCTGCTCGAACGTGGACGGGTCGGCGGTAGCGAAGTAGTGGTCGGCGCCGAGCCGCAGGCCGTCCTCCTGCTTCTTCAGCGACTGGCTGAGCACGGTGACTTCCGCGCCGAGCGCGTGCGCGATCTTGACGCCCATGTGGCCAAGGCCGCCGAGCCCGACGATGGCGACCTTCTTACCGGGCCCGGCGTTCCAGTGGCGCAGCGGCGCGTAGGTGGTGATGCCGGCACACAGCAGCGGGGCGGCGGCGGCGGGGTCGAGGTCCTTCGGCACGGACAGCACGTAGTCCGCGTCGACGACGACGTGGGTGGAGTAGCCGCCCTGGGTGGTGCTGCCGTCGCGGTCGGTTGCGGCGTAGGTGCCGACCATGCCCTCGAGGCAGTACTGCTCGTCGCCGTTGCGGCAGTTGGTGCACGTGCCGCAGGAGTTGACCATGCAGCCCACGCCGACGCGGTCGCCGACCAGGTGGCGGGTCACGTCGGAGCCGACCTCGGTGACGAGCCCGACGATCTCGTGGCCGGGCACGACGGGGAACGGCTGGGGACCCCAGTCGCCGTTGACGGTGTGGATGTCGGAGTGGCAGATGCCGGCGTACTCGATCTTGATGAGGACGTCGTTCGGGCCGACCTCACGACGCTCGATGGTGATGGGGGCCAGGGGCTGGCCGGCGGCGGGAGCCGCGTAGGCGTTGACGCGCATGCGAGATGTTCCTTCGTGTGGGAGCTCTGGGTATTGGGAGTGTTGGGATCGGGGTTCGTCGGTCGGGTAACCGGTCTTCCGGTGATCCGTGGGGCGGTGGTGGGTCAGGCGGGGTACTCGTCGTCGCCCACGTGCTCGAGCCAGGTCACGACCTCGCCCTGCTCGTCGGCCTCCTGGATGGCGACGTGCGCCATGAACCGGGCCGGGGTGGCGCCGTGCCAGTGCTCTTCGTGCGGCTCGATGTAGACGACGTCGCCGGGGCGGATCTCCTGCACCTCGCCGCCGCGACGGGCGACGTAGCCGATCCCGTCGGTGACGTAAAGGGTCTGGCCCCTGGGGTGGCTGTGCCAGGCGGTCCGGGCCCCGGGGGTGAAGCGGACGTGGGCGCAGCCGACCGACGACTGGTCGTCGGGATCGCGGATGGCGTCGATATGGACGGTGCCGGTGAACCAGTCGGCGGGCCCGACGGCGGTCTCACCGCCGCTCTGCGTGAACTTCATGTGCGGTGCACTTCCTTCATGTCGCGGTCCAGGGCGCGCCAGAGCGCGGCCGAGGCCTCGTTGCAGGTGCCTGAGGTATGCCGCCGCGAAACTGGGCGCGGCGGTGTGTTGTCCTACTGCTTGCCGACCCGCTTGAGCTGGTCGGCCAACGTGCGGGCTTCGCCGGAAATCAGCTCGGCCCGGCTGTCATCGCCGGCGGCCACGGCCTGCCAGTAGTCGATCTTCAAGGCGACGTACCGCTGCCGAAGCACGAGCTGCTCGGCCTCCGACGTCAGTCGGCGCTGCTGCGCCCTGAGCAGCTCGACCTGCTCACTGGCAGCGGACGGGCCCAGCTGCCCGTTGGCGACGTACGTGCGCATGTCGCCCACCGACATCCCGGTGGCTGCGAGGCAGGCCACCCACATGATCTGGTCGAGGTCGTCCTCGTCATAGACGCGGTGCCCGCTGCTCGCCCCGCGGCTGACCGGGGCGATGACCCCGATGGACTCGTAGTAGCGCAGCGTGCTGGCCGGCAGTCCGGTCAACGCCGCGGCTTCCTTGATCGTGTACTCGTGCTGGATGGTCTGTGGGCTCACATCCATCACGCTAGGAACTTCAAGTACTTGAAGTCAAAGCCCGATTCTTGGCTGACCGTTGCGGGCGCGCACGGGCCCCCGTCCTGGCCCGCCGCAGGTAGCCTCCCCCGCATGCTGGTTGGGAACCGCGTCGAGGCTGCCCCGAGCAAGGTCTTGCCGGGCACGCTTGCCGTCGCAATGGGCGACCATTGCCACAGGGGTCGCAGAGCGCGTGGTCGCCACGGAGCCAGTGAAGAAATTCTCACGAGCAGCAAGAACCCCGCCTGTCCGAGCGGGTTCGCGCTGGACAGACGGGGTCCCGATGGGGTGGAGCTGAGGGGATTCGAACCCCTGGCCTTCTCATTGCGAACGAGACGCGCTACCAACTGCGCCACAGCCCCTTGATGCGGACGAAACAATAACACCAGCACCGGTCGCGACGGAAAACGCCGCCCGGCCGTGCGGCCTGTGCACTGCCCCAGAGCTGGGGGCAGTGCATAGCGACTGCGCGGCGCCTCTTCAGGCGCGCCCGTCAGACGGCCCGGGCACCTCAGGCCAGCGACGCCCGCATGACCGTGTGGCCCGTGTCGACCTGCCGGATCTCGACCGACGCGATCTGCCCCACGGGAAGGGCGGACACCCCGACGGGATGCATGATGCGGTCCGGTCGAGCGGTCCAGTCGCGCAGCTCGGTCGCCTTGCCTGCGCGGTCCACGACCCAGATGGCGTAGTCGACCCGGTAGTCCCCCGAGCCAGCCGTGCCACCAGACCCACCGGAGCCACTCGACCCACCGGAGCCGCCCGTCGCCGTGGTCGCCGAGCCCGATCCCGTCTGCCGGGCGTACTGGCACTCCACCCGCAGCTCGGTCCCGGTCGCGATGGGCACGACGTCCACGACCGCGGTCATCAGCGACGGCTCGACCGCGGTGAACGCCAGCCGGCCGGGTGCTCCGGCGGAGGGGCGGGTCGTACCGATCGTGGACCCAGCCGTCGCGCCCCCGCCGGGAGAACCGTCGCGCCCGGCCGTCGACGCGGCATACCCGCCGACGCCGCCGATCAGGAGAGCGGCTGCGGCGGCTGCCAGGGGCGCGAGCCAGCGACGAGAGGTCGAGGCCGCAGGAAGTTCTGGCATCAGCGAGGCGGGGGGTGCCATGGTCCGAAAGTCGTCCACCTCATCCGAGCTGCCCGAGCCGCCCGAACCACCCGTGACACCCGCGTGGTCCATCGCGAGCACCTCGCCCGGCGGCAGCTGGGCGAGCAGACCCGGCATACCGGCCAGGTCGGCGACAGCCGCGCGGCACGTGGGGCACTCGGCGAGGTGCCCCTCGAACTCGAGACGCTCGGCGGTGGACAGGGCACCCAGCACGTAGGCGGCGTCCCAGTCGGCGTACTCGTCGTGGGTGGTCATGGTCCGGTCACCCCCTTCTCCTGCAGGACCAGTCGCAGGCTGCGCAGGCCGTAGTGGAGCCGCGACTTCACGGTCCCCTCCGGCACTCTCAGCTCGGCCGCGATCTCGGCCACGGTTCTCCCCTCGTAGTAGGCGGCCGCAATGACCTGCCGGTGTTCGCGTGACACGGCGCCCAGCGCATCGGCGAGCAGCCACCGGTCCAGGACCTCGCCCGACCGGTCCCCCATACCGGCCTCGACGAAGTCGATCCCCGCCACCTCGTGCCGTGACGCCGCGCTGCGCCAGCGGTCGACGACGAGGTTGCGCACGACGGTGAACAACCACGCACGGGCCTGCGCCTCCGGACGGGTCCCGAGCGCCGGGTCCCGCCAGGCCCGCAACAACGACTCCTGGACGACGTCCTCGGCGACCTGGGGGTCGCGGGTCAGGCGCAGCGCGAACCGCCACAGCTCTGCCGCGTGCCGGTCGTGCAGCCCCTGGAGGGCGGCCTCACGCTGACTCGTCGCCACGTGCACCTCCCTGTCCGGCCGTTCGACAGCACCGATCCTCCCCGCACCGGGGACTCGCCGTAAAGGACGAGACAGCGCGTCGCACCGTTCACCCCGAGTCAGCCACCGGGGAGTCAGCGGGGTGGACCGGTGAACCACAGCACCCTCCACTACGTTCCTCGATCATGGAGATCAACGGACTTCCCGCCCATCCCCTGCTGGTCCACCTCGTGGTGGTGCTGCTGCCGCTGACCGCCGTGGCCGCCATCGCCATCAGCGTGTGGCCGGCCGCGCAGCGCAAGCTGAGCTTCCTGGTGCCTCTCGGAGCCGTCATCGGGGCGGCTGCCGTGCCGATCACGACCCGCGCGGGTGAGGAGCTCGCGAAGAAGATCGGGAACCCGCCGTTCATCGGGCGCCACGAGGACTTCGGCGACCAGGTGCTCCCGTGGGCGGCAGCTCTGGCCGTGACGACGCTGGCGCAGTGGCTCTACCTGCGCCGTGGGACGGCGACCCTCCCACGCATCGTGCTGGCCGTGCTCGTGGTCGCGAGCGCCGTCGGCACCGCGACCATCGTCGTGCTGACCGGCGACTCCGGCGCCAAAGCGGTGTGGGGCAGCAACTAGGGGCCGACCACGCTCGGTGCAGCGGCGGGCGTCAGGCTCCCGCGACGCGGCGCTCCGGCAGCTCGTCGTATGCCGCGTACTCCGTGTCCGCGTCGCCGACCAGGTCCGCCGAGGTCGGGGCCGGACGGGTGACCCGCGACTTCATCGCGTAGGTCGGGCGCGGCACCGGCACCGGGTCCCAGGTGAGCGGGATGTCGTCCTCGTCCACCAGCGGTCGGGCCGGCGCGTGGACCACGGCGGGCACGACGGCCTCCGCCGCTGCCTCGGGCTCTGACGCCACCTCGTCGACCTGCGCCTGGACATCGAACAGCTCGGGCTTGACCGGCCCGGGGACCGGTTCGGGCGTGCCCTCGACGGGACCTGCCGCCGCTTCGCGGACAGCGTCGCCGACACTCTCGCTGACACTCTCACGGGCGGCGCGGGGCTTCGGCTCGGACTGCCTCGGCCGTCCCGGACGGGCGGCGCTGCTGGAACGCCGCTGTGCCTTGGCCGCGGACCGCGCCCACCCGACGGCCGCAGCGATCGCGACGACGGGCACGAGCAGCGTCAGCAGCGGCGCGATGGACAGCGCGACCAGCGGCACCGTGACGACGAGGGTGGTCAGGGCGCCGAGCATGATGACGGCCCGGGTGCGCCGGGCCGATGAGCCGTTCGTCCGCCGGGCTGCTGGCGCGTTCGCCGCCTCAGCGCGCGGGGCACGCTGCGGTGCCACCGGCTCGGGCGCTGCGGCGGACGCAGGCTCGGCCCGCTTCACGAGGATCTGGGGACGCGCGACCCGGGCTGGCGTCACGGCATACGAGCGAGGTTGCGGTGTCGAGAGGTTCGCGGCGGGCAGCCGGCTGCGCCGCTCGAGGACCCGCATCGACTCGGAGAACTGGTCGACCGACCGCGCGGTGGCGAGGTGCTCGCGGCGACGGACCCAGTACTGCACGAAATAGGCAGCCCAGACCGCGATGATGACGAGGAAGACAAGACTGCTGGGCTGCACGGTTACGACGTTAGGTGTCTTCCGCAGGTGCGCCGGGGACGTGGGGCGGTGTGTCGCCAATGTGACTGGTGTGGTTGGTGTGCAATCGCTCGACGAGGCTGTGACCGCCCAGGTCCTCGGTCGTCAGGGCGAAGGTCCGGTGGTCGCGCCAGGCCCCGTCGATGTGCAGGTATGCCGTCCGCAGGCCTTCGTCGCGAAAGCCCAGCTTGCGGACGACGGCCAGGCTGTTGGTGTTCTCGGGGCGGATGTTGACCTCGATCCGGTGCAGCCCCATCGACCCGAGGGCGTGGTCGCCCGCCATCGCCAGCGCGGTCGGCGCGATGCCCCGCCCGGCGACCGCCTCGTCCACCCAGTAGCCGGCGGCCACGGACAGCAGCGACCCGTAGGAGATCCCGAACAGCACCATCTGGCCGACGATCCTGCCTTCGACCCGGATGGTGAGCGGCAGCATCCGGCCCGCGCGACCCTCGGTCCGGTAGTGACGCACGAGCCCCTGGAACGAGACGTAGGTCGGCTCCTGACCCGGCGACGTCGCGTCCCACGGTTCGAGCCAGTGCCGGTTGCGGCTGCGCACCTCGACCCACTCGGCCCGGTCCCGTCGACGCAGCGCGCAGAGCACGAGCTGCTCCCCGGCCGGGGTCTCGCCCCTGAGCTCGACGGGCCAGGCGGCCATCAGTGGTCGCCGCCCCGGATCTGCGAGAGAGCATGCGGCAGCACGGGTTCGAGCACCGCCAGACCGTCCCTGACGCCGCCGGTGGACCCCGGCAGGTTGACGACGAGGGTGCTGCCGGCGATCCCGACGAGTCCGCGTGACAGGGCCGCGGTGGGCACACCGGCGGCGAGCCCGGCCCCTCGGATCGCCTCGGCCAGTCCGGGCACCTCGCGGTCGAGCACGGCGCGGGTGGCCTCAGGGGTGCGGTCGGTCGGCGACAGCCCGGTGCCGCCCGTCGTGATGACGACCTCGGGTGTGCGGGCCAGCGCCGCGGCGAGCGCCTCGTCCACCGGGGGGCCGTCGGGGACGACAACCGGGTCGCCGACCTCGAATCCCCACTGTCGTAACGCTTCCACGATCAGCGGACCCCCGCGATCGGGGTACACGCCTTCCGCGGCACGCGTCGAGCAGGTGATGACGACAGCGCTCCTCGGGCCGGGGCCGTCATGGCCCACGCCCTCGGAGCCGCGAGCCGCCTCCCTCACGGCTCCTCCACCCAGTCGCCGGAGCGGCCCCCGGACTTGGCGGTCACCCGGACGTCGGTGATCCGGGCATGCTTGTCGACCGCCTTGACCATGTCGACCAGGGCGAGGGCGCCGACCGACACCGCGGTGAGTGCCTCCATCTCGATGCCGGTGCGGTCGGCCGTGCGCACAGTGGCCCTGATGTCGACCCCGTCGTCGGCCACCGAGAGGTCGACCTCGACCCCGTGGACCGCGATCGGGTGGGCGAGCGGGATGAGCTCGGGCGTCCGCTTGACGGCCTGGATTGCTGCGATCCGCGCCACGGCGAGCGCGTCACCCTTGGGGACGTTGCCCTCCCTCAGGGCGGCAACGGCCGCCTCCGACAGCAGGACGCGACCGGCCGCACTGGCCTGGCGGGCGGTCACGGACTTCGCCGAGACGTCGACCATGTGGGCGGAGCCGTCGGGACGCACGTGGGTCAGCCCTGGAGCTGGAACCGGACCGGGCCGCTGGGTCGGGTCGAGGCTCACATCCCCTCCCGACCCAGCAGCGGCAGGCAGAGCAGCTGGTCACCCTCGGCCACGTGGACGACGTCCTCGGGGATGACCGCCAGGGCGTCCGCCGCCGCGAGGGCGCCGAGCATGTGGGAGCCCTGCCCGCCGGCCAGCCGGGCCCGGTCGTCGTCGAGAACCACCCGCACGAACTCCATCTTGCCCGGGACGGACTGGAACGACTCCGCCGCGACGGCCGGCACGTAGCCGGGCGGGTAGGACGGCTCGGGGCGCCCGGCCATGGCGCGCAGCGCGGGGGCGACGAAGACGTGGAACGACACCAGGGCGCTGACGGGGTTGCCGGGGAGGGTGAACACCGGCACCTGCTCCTCGCCGAGGACGCCGAAGCCCTGCGGCATGCCGGGGCGCATCGCGACCTTGTCGAACTGCATGGTGCCGACGCGCGACAGCACCTCCTTGACCGTGTCGAAGGCACCCATCGACACGCCACCGGTCGTGATGATCACGTCGGCGCGCACGAGCTGGCCCTCGAGGGTCTCCATCAGCACGCGTGCGTCGTCGGGGACCCCGTCGACCCGGAAGGGTGTCGCGCCCACGGCGGTCACGGCGGCGGTCAGCATCACCGAGTTCGAGTCGACGATCTGGCCGAAACCGGGGGTGCGGCCGACCTCGACCAGCTCGTCGCCGGTCGAGAGGACGACGACCCTCGGGCGCGGCACGACCCGCACCCGGGCGATGCCTGCCGCCGCCAACAGGGCGATCTGTCCGGGTCCGAGCAGAGTGCCCTGGCGCAGGATGGTGGTGCCCGCCTCGACGTCCTCGCCGGCCTCGCGCACGTGGGCGCCCGCAGTCCTGCGCTCGCGGATCTCGACGCGGACCACTCCGCCGTCGGTCGCCTCGACCGGGACGACGGCGTCCGCGCCGTGGGGCATCGGGGCACCGGTCATGATCCGCATGGTCTGCCCGGTGGCGAGTGACAACGCCTTGGTGTTGCCCGCCGCGATGTCGTTGACCACCGGCAGGACGACCGGGGTGTCGGCACCGGCCGTCGCGATGTCGGCGGCGTGCACGGCATACCCGTCCATCGCCGAGTTGGTGAACCCGGGCAGCGAACCGCGTGCCGCCACGTCCGTGGCGAGGATGCAGCCCTGCGCGTCGAGGACCCCCAGCTCGAAGGGCCGGATCACCTTGACGGTGCTCAGGATCCGGTCCAGGTGCTGCTCGACGGAGATCACGGTGTGGCCAGCTCCGTCGCCGTGATCGTCGTGCCGTCGGGAATGGTGGTGGGTTCGTCGGAGGTGACCTCGACGTCACCCACGCAGCGGACGTCCGCGCCGAAGGTCACGTCGCCGCGAACCTTGAGGGACGTGCACTCGACCAGCGCGGGCGCGCCCGCGGGGAAGCGTGCGTCGAAGTCGCCGATCAGCGTGTAGTGGTCGTCGAGGTCGATGCGCGGGTCCGGTCGTGGCGTCTGGGCGACGATCTCGAAACCGTCGCCGAAGCCGTAGAGGTCCGAGCGCAGCAGCAGCAGCTCGTTGGTGGTCTTGACGGGACGGAACCGGCTGCGCGGCACGTGCAGGGCGCGGGACCCGTCGAAGACCTCGATCGCCGTGCCCATCGCCGACTCGAGCTGGATGACCGGGCGTCGAGTCCTTGCGGCTGGGGTCGACGGTCTTGCGGTTGACGATGATGGGCAGCCCCAGGACGCCGTCGCGCGCAGCCATCTGCTCGGCGAGCGCGTCGAGGTCGACCCACAGGTTGTTGGCGTGGAACAGCGGGTGCCGCTCGGTGTCCTGGAAGTACTGCTGGTCCTCCGGTGCCACCATCGCGCTGTCGCGCAGCACGACCCTGCCGTCGCTGCGGCGCACGGCCAGGTGGCCGCCCTTGCGGTCGTTGACGGTGCGCTCGCACACCTCGGACACGTAGGGGATCGACTCTCGCGCCATCCAGGCCGGGATCGCCGGGTCACAGGTGGCGCCGAGGTTGTCGGAGTTGGAGAGGAACGCATAGCGGAAACCCTTGTCCCGCAACGCTGCCAGCACGCCGCTGGCCACGAGCGCGACGTAGACGTCGCCGTGGCCGGGCGGGCACCACTCGAGGTCCGGGTCGTCCGGCCAGGACACCGGAGTGAGGTCGTCGGCCCGCAGCTTGGGCTCGGCGTTCTGCAGGAAGTCGAGGGGCAGCCCGTCGACCGCCAGGTCGTCGTAGCCGGCGAGGACCTCCAGCGACTGCTCCCGGGTGCGGAACGAGTTCATCAGGACCAGCGGCACCGGCACGCCGTGACGCTCCCGCAGGGCCAGCACCTGTCGGGCCACGACGTCGAGGAAGGTCAGTCCCTCGCGGACCTCGAGCACGGACTTCGGACCGGACAGACCCATGCTGGTGCCGAGCCCACCGTTGAGCTTGACGACGGCGGTGTGGGCGAGCGCCTCGGCCAGCTCGTCGTCGTCGGCGACCAGGTCGTCCAGCAACGGCACGTCGTGCAGCGGCTCGATGTCGGCCTCCGGGATCAGGCCGGTGCTGCCCGCTTCCAGCTGCGCGTAGGCCTCCTCGAACACCCGCCGCGCCAGGGGGTCGACCCCCCGCTCCGACATCCGCTCGACCGCCTGCGCCAGTCCTTCCTTGCTCATGACGGGCAGCCTAGTGGGACGATCTGGGAGGTGCCCCAGCCCACCAAGACCGAGGTCAGGCAACGCCTGCGCGCGCTGCGTCGCGAGCGGGTGCCGGGTCGCGACCGGGCGCGCGACGCGGCCGAGCTCTCGCTCGTCGCCCTCGAGGTCGCGTATGCCGCCGGGCTGGGTCCCGGCGACTGGGTCGCCGCCTACGAGGCCACCCCCCTCGAGCCCCCCACCGAGGCGATGGTCGAGGCGTTGTCCGCACGCGGCATACGGGTGATGCTGCCGGTGACCCTCGACGGACTGGGACCTGGACTGGCGCGAAGCCGGGGCACAGCAGCGGCCAGGGCGGGAGGCGCTGGGTCGGGACGCCATCGCGTGGGCCGGCGTGGTCTTCCTCCCTGCGCACGGGGTCGACCGGTGCGGGGACGCGGATCGGTCAGGGCAAGGGCTGCTACGACCGGGCGGTCCCCCGCACCGCCGCCCGACTGGTGGCCGTCGTCCACCCGTGGGAGGTGCTCGAGGAGGACCTGCCACGCGAACCGCACGACCAGCCCGTCCACGCGGTCATGGCGGCGGAGCTCGGGCTCGAGCGAAGCTCGGCGACTGAGCTCAGTCTGCGGCGTCCTTGCCCGGCAGCAGGGTGAGCTCGTCGCCGCCCGCGTCCTTGACGGCCTTCTCGCTGAACGGCCAGTCGAAGAGCTCGTTCTTGGCCCAGGCCTCGGACTGGTCGTTGTAGTGGTCGTTGAAGGTGTGACCGCTGTTGCCGGTCTGGTTGACCCACCGCGACCGGTCGAGGTCCGACAGGTCGACCACCATCCGCATCGACGGCGCCCAGTCGACGCCGTAGCCCTGGTCAGGACCGCAGGACTCCGGCGGGTCCGTCGTGGTGCACGCGGCGTTCCAGCCGTTGGCGTCGACGATGGCCGAGCCACCGGGCATGTTCATGGGGCCGCGGTTGAACAACCTGGCCACGATGCCCGGCACGTCGTCACCACCGAGGACCTGGTGCTGGAAGGTCAGCTGGTGCAGCCGTCCCCACTCCCAGTCGCTGGGCTCCTTGCCCAGCTCCGTGGTCAGGTCGAGTCGCGCCTTGACGAGGGCCTGGCGCAGCACCTCGGACTGCCCCTCGGTGATGCCCGGCGTCCGCTTGTCGTCCCACCAGGCCGAGCGCGGCTTGGTGAGCAGCACCGAGACCGCCTGCATCCACTGGTCGCCACCGTCGGCGCGCAGGTCCTGCGGGAGCTCGTCGTTGAAGGTCAGGTCGAGCAGGCTGGACCACACGGCGTTGTAGTAGGCCGCAGCCGCGCCGGACTCGCTCTTGCCGGCCGGGTTGCTGTAGTCCCAGCCGCGCAGCAGGTCCTGGGCCTGCTTGGTGAAGTCGTCTCGCCCGAGGTCGACCTTGAGCAGCGCCTTGACGAGGGTCGGCGCGAACTGGCTGCGGGTGTCTCCCTGGATCTGGGACATCCGGGCCGGCGTGACCTTGGTGTCCTTCTCCAGCAGCGAACGGATCCGCTGGCTGCGGAAGCCGTAGTCCCACTCCGTCGTGAGGAACGGCGTGCCGCTCTCGGTGACCGCCTGGTTGGCGGCGACGATGAACCCCTCGGGCGGGTTGTAGGTGTGCGGCATCGACGCGAACGGCACGTAGCCCTTCCAGTCCCAGGACGACACCCAGCCCGGCCGGATCCAGTAGCCCGGCGCGGACTCCATGTAGCGGCTGCGAACCGGGATCTTGCCCGGTGCCTGGTAGCCGATGTTGCCGGCGGTGTCGGCATAGAGCAGGTTCTGGGCCGGGACCGCGAACTGCTCTGCGGCGGTGCGGAACTGGTCCCAGTTCTGCGCGGTGTTGAGACCGAAGATCGCGTCGGCCGTCTGGCTCACCTCGATACCGGTCCACTGCAGGGAGACCTCGTACGAACCCGCGCTGGGACGCCCGTTGACGGGTGGTCGGTCGCCGGCCTCGGCCACGGTGTCGATGGCGTCGGACAGGATCGGCCCGTGCACGGTGCTGCGGACGGTGATCGTCTGCTCCCCGCCGCCGCCGATCTTGATCGTCTCGGTGCGCATCGTCAGCGGCACCTGCTTGCCGTCGCGCAGGTAGGTGCTTCCGCGGACCTGCTCGAGGAAGAAGTCGCTGACGTCTGGGCCGAGGTTGGTGAACCCCCAGGCGATCGACTGGTTGTGCCCGATGACCACCCCCGGCAGTCCCGAGAACGAGTAGCCGGAGACGTCGAAGGGGCAGCTGCTGTCGACCGACCGGCAGTGCAGCCCGACCTGGTACCAGATGCCGGGGATCGAGACGCCGAGGTGAGGATCGTTGGCCAGCAACGGTTTCCCGGTGCTCGTGCGGCTGCCGCCCACGACCCAGGAGTTGGACCCGATGCCGTCACCGCGGCCCATCGTCACGGGGACGGCGTCGAGCGCACGCTGCACCACGGCATACGCGCGCTCCGCGCCCTTGCTGGTCTCGACGCCGAGCCCGGGCGGGACGGCGGACTTGGCCGAGGGCGCGACGGGGGTGGGCGCGACGGTGGTGCTGGGGACCGCGGAGCTCGCGGTGGTGTCGATGGTCCGATGGTCCGTCGCCCGTGGGCCCGGACGAGGTGCTCGGTGACCAGTCCTGCGGGGAGAGGATCGGCTTGTTCTGGTCGTAGGCGTAGGCGCGGGTAGAGCTCGTTGATGTGGGCGATGGACATCGAGCCAGCCAGACGGGCGCGCATCAGCTCGGCGCTGTAGTCACCACGCAGGTCCCACGCCATCGCCTTGAGCCAGGCCAGGGAGTCGGCGGGCGTCCAGTCCTCGACCCGGTAGTCCTTGACCTTCTGGCCGAGCACGACGTACTCGAGCGACATCTTCGAGGGGCTGCCCTGGGCCCTGATGTAGGCGTTCACCCCGTCGGCGTAGGCCTGCAGGTAGCGCCGCGTCTCGGGCTTGAGGGTGGGGAGCTCGGCCTCCGCGACCCGTCGCCAGCCCAGCGTGCGGATCACCCGGTCGGTCTCGAGGCCGCCCTCACCGACCAGCTCGGACAGCCGCCCCGCGGTGATGTGGCGCCGCAGGTCCATCTCGAAGAACCGGTCCTGCGCGTGCACGAACCCCTCGGCCTTGAACAGGTCGTCGGCGTTGTCGGCATAGATCTGGGGTATGCCGTGCTCGTCGCGGAGGACGCTCACCTTGCCCGTCAGGCCCGGGACCGCGACCTCGCCCTTCGGTCGTCGGGAACGGACGCCGCACCCACGTGACCGCGAGGACCGCGACCACTCCGAGCACGACGACGAGCAGGGCCGCCACGGCCACGGCGATGCGGCGGGCGAGAATGACGCGGGGCACCCTGCGAGACTAACCGCACCGCAGCGAGGGAAAGGACGTGACTGGCCGTGCAGACGACACTCCCCTCGGTGCCAGCCGTCTTTACCCTCGACCAGCTCAACTCTGCCTTGCTGGTGGGCGCGTTGGTACTCATCGTGTCCGTCGCCGCAGTGCGGCTGTCGGTGCGCTCCGGTCTTCCGTCGCTGCTGATCTATCTCGGCATCGGGCTCCTCATCGGTGTGGACGGCCTGGGGATCGACTTCCACTCGGAGGAGCTCACGCAGGTCCTCGGCTATGCCGCGCTGGTGCTGATCCTCGCGGAGGGCGGACTGAGCACCAAATGGGACTCGATCCGCTCATCGGTTGCCCCCGCGACGATCCTTGCCACGGTGGGCATCATCGGTGTCGGTCGGCGTTGTCGCCGTCGCCGGTCACTACATCCTCGACTACTCGTGGACATCGGCGCTCCTCATCGGCGCCATCGTCTCCTCCACCGACGCTGCAGCCGTCTTCTCGGTGCTGCGCCGGGTCCCGCTGCCGCGACGCCTCACCGGGGTGCTCGAGGCCGAGTCCGGCTTCAACGACGCCCCGGCGGTCATCCTCGTCACGGCTCTGGCTGCACAGAGCGCACAGTCCTCCGCCGAGCCACTCGTGGTTGCGGCTGGTCGGCCATGCCGGGCTGGAGCTCGCCGGTGGTGCCGTCATCGGGCTCGCCATCGGCTGGGTCGGTGCGCAGCTCATGCGCCGGGTGGCGTCCGGTTCGTCGGGCCTGTTCAGCATCGGCGTCATGGCCCTGACCGTCCTGGCGTATGCCGCGGCCGCGACGGTGCACACGAGCGGCTTCATCGCTTGTTACCTCGCGGCCCTGTTGCTGGGCAACCTGCACCTGCCACACCGGCCCGCCGTCCAGTCGTTTGCCACCGCGCTCGGCTGGGTCGCACAGATCGGGCTCTTCGTCCTGCTCGGCCTGCTCGCGACCCCCCATGGCATGGCCAGCCAGATCGTGCCCGCGGTCGTCGTCGGCCTGGCGCTGCTCCTGTTGGCGAGACCGCTCTCCGTGGCGGTTTCCGTCTCGTGGTTCCGGTTCCCCGTCGCGCGAGCAGGTGTTCCTTTCCTGGGCCGGCCTGCGGGGTGCCGTGCCCATCGTGCTTGCCACCGTGCCGCTGACGGAGGGCGGCACCGGAGCCGCCACCGATCTTCGACCTCGTCTTCGTCCTCGTCGTCGTGTTCACCCTCATCCAGGGCCCGACGCTGCCCTGGGTGGCGCAACGGCTCGGAATCGCTGAGGACCACCGCTCCATGGACCTGGCGGTGGAGGCGACACCCCTGGAGGAGCTCCGAGCTGAGCTCATCCAGGTGACGGTGGGGCCGGCGTCCAAGCTGCACGGCGTGGAGGTGTTCGAGCTGCGCCTGCCCGAGGGGGCCAACGTGACGCTGGTCGTCCGCGGAGGCAAGAGCTTCGTCCCCGAGAACACCACGGTGCTGCGTCGCGACGACCAGCTGCTGGTCGTGGCGACCGCCGAGTCCAGGAGCACGGCTGAGAAGCGGGTCCGATCGATCAGCCAGCACGGTCGCCTCGCAGGGTGGCAGGACAGTGGTACCGCGGGCAGGGGCGACGGGGCTCGGATGAGGGGCCGCAGCGTCGGGCGGGGCGCCGGTTCGGGCGACACTGGGGCGAGCGCCCGCGCCATCGGCGCGGTCGGACGTGCGGCCGACAGCCTGAGGCGATGGCAGGGCACGGGGAAGAAGTAGGTCCTCGGCGGCCTTATAGTTGGCAGTCGAACCAGTACAGTGCCAGCGCTGCACCCCGCGGCGGCCGGCCAGAACGCCCTTTGGAGGAACCCGTGCCGACGTACTCCTACGCCTGCACCGAGTGCGACCACCGCTTCGACGCGGTGCAGTCGTTCAGTGACGACTCCCTGACCGTCTGCCCCGAGTGCCAGGGCCGGCTGCGCAAGGTGTTCAACGCCGTGGGCGTCGTCTTCAAGGGTGGCGGCTTCTACCGCACCGACTCCCGCAGCGGCTCCTCGGCGTCGGTCCCGCCCGCCGGCAGCTCGAGCGACTCGGGACCCGGCTCGTCCGGCTCCGGTTCGTCGGACTCCGGCTCGGGTTCGTCCGGCTCGGGTTCGTCCGGCTCGGGTTCGTCCGGCTCCGAGTCTTCCGGGTCGTCGGGCTCGGCTTCGAGCTCCGCGAAGGCGACCGACGGCTCGGCTGCCTGACCACGTGCCGCGACCACGCGGCATACCTCGACATCGCCCGTCCCTGTCCACAGGGGCGGGCTTCGTCGTCTCCCGTCCACAGGGTTCCTCGCGGCGGACGACGACGCCCGGACGCTGCGTAGGCTGCTGACATGACCTCGACGACTCCCCGCGCCGAACTCGGACTGATCGGTGGCTCCGGCTTCTACGAGTTCTTCGACGCCGCGGAGCGGGTGAGCGTGAGCACCCCGTTCGGAGAGCCGAGCGACGACCTCGTGATCGGCGACGTCGACGGGCGACGGGTCGCGTTCATCGCGCGACACGGCCAGGGGCACCGGTTCCCGCCGCACAAGGTCAACTACCGCGCCAACCTCTGGGCGCTGCGGTCGGTGGGCGTACGCCAGGTCCTCGCGCCGTGCGCGGTGGGTTCGCTCAAGCCCGAGCTGGGGCCCGGCACGATCGTCGTCCCCGACCAGGTGGTCGACCGCACCTGGGGTCGCGAGCACACCGTGTATGCCGCGGAGGGCCCGGTCGTGCACGTCGGCTTTGCCGACCCCTACTGCCCGCGCGGACGCGCTGTGGCTGTCGAGTCCGTCACTGCTGCGGGCAAGTCCGTGGCCGACACCGGGACGCTGGTCGTGATCAACGGACCGCGGTTCTCGTCCAAGGCGGAGTCGGCGTGGCACCAGCAGGCGGGCTGGACCATCGTCGGCATGACCGGCATGCCGGAGGCGTCGATCGCCCGGGAGCTCGCGATGTGCTTCACGACGATCGCGCTGGTGACCGACCACGACGCGGGAGTCGACGGCGGCGACGCGGTGACCCACGAGGAGGTCCTCGCCGTCTTTGCCAAGAACGTCGACGGGCTCAAGCAGGTGCTGCGGTCGGCGCTGGCCGCGATGCCCGCCGAGGAGACCGACGCAGCCGCGACCTGTGGCTGCCGCCGCGCGCTCGACGGGATCACCCTGCCGTTCGAGCTGCCGGGCTAGGGGACTGACGGTGAACACGAGTCCAGGCCCGGCCGCCCCCGGATCGACGAGCGGGGTGGTTGGCGCTGGCTCGACGAACGGGCTGGCCGCCAAGGTCGGCTGGTTGTCCGGACCCGGGCGCCGGCGGCAGTGGCGCCGCCGGGTGCTGCGGCGCTCGCTCGCGGTGGCATGCGCGGTCGCGGCAGCGCTCGGAGTGCTCGCCGTGGCCCGGTCTGCGGACTCCCGGCCGATGGTCCGGGTGGTCGTGGCGGCCCGTCCCCTGGCGGTCGGCGAGGTCGCGACACCCGCGGCCCTGCGGGAGGTCTGGTGGCCGGCCGACCTGGTGCCGGAGTCCAGCGTCCACGACCTCGCATCGGTGCTGGGGCGGCCTCTCTCGGTGCCGCTCGGCCGGGGCGAGCCGCTCACGACGACGCGCGTCAAGCCCGGGGCGCTCCTGCTCGGCCAGCCCGTCGACAACGTGGCCGTGCACGTCGCCGTCCCCGACCCCGGGCTGGTGGCGATGATCTCGGCCGGCGACCAGGTCGACCTGTGGGGGCCAGAGGGGCTCGTGGCGCGCTCGGTTGTCGTGCTCAGCGTGGACCAGTCTCTGACCACCGACTACGGCGCGGTGCTCCAGGGCCAGGGTTCCTCGAGCGGCTACGACCTCGACGGTGGCGGTCTGGTCGTTTCCGCAGGTCACGACATCGTCGGACGGATCCTCGGAGTCCCGGAGGACGCGGCCGGCCGACCCCAGATCGCTGTCGCCTTGACGCACGACCGGCCCGCGACCGGCTGAACCGAGGCGGTTGCCCTGCGTGCTGGCCGGGCCCGATGTCGCTAGCGTGGCTGCCGTCAGGTCAACAACTAGGAAAGGTCGCGACACCCATGAAGGGTTTCAAGGACTTCGTCATGCGGGGCAACCTCGTGGAGCTTGCCGTCGCCTTCATCATCGCAGGCGCGTTCGCCAAGGTCGTCGAGGCCTTCGTGACGGTCATCATGGATCTCGTCGGCAAGGCTGGGGACACACCCAACTTCTCCGCCTGGGCACCGGGCAAGGTCCACCTCGGTGCCTTCCTCACCGTCCTCATCTCATTCCTGGTGCTGGCGGCAGTCGTGTACTTCTTCGTCGTCAAGCCGTACGAGCTGGCGAAGGCTCGCTACGCCAGGGTCGAGGAGGACGCTGCTCCAGACGAGAACATCGTCCTGCTCCGGGAGATCCGGGACGCCCTCCTGCGCCGCGCCTGATCCTCGTCTCACTCCCGCACGCGCGAAGGCGCCGGACCCCCGCGGGTTCGGCGCCTTCGTCATCGGCATCGGGTCGACTCGGTCAGTCCGAACCCCAGTGCGGGGGCCGCTGTTCGCGCAGGTACCGGTCGTAGGCCGACTCAGGGTGGTGCTCGCCCCAGCCCGCATCGGTGTCGTCCTTGGTCTGCTCGGGCTTGCTCTGCTCGGGATCCAGCCCGCCCAGCTCGAGCTCGCCCTGCTGAGTGGTTGGCGGCGCCACGACCCGGCGCGACTTGCGCCCGCGGACCCGGCGGGCGCGGGCGCCCTCGTCCGAGGCCGGGGTGAACTCGTCCGCGTCCGCCGCAGGCTCGGGCTCGGAAGTCGGGCTGGGCTCGACCGGCTCGACCGGCTCGACCGGCTTGACCGCATCGATCCCCTCGAGCGGCTCGACCGCCTCCACCGGGTTCTCCTGAGCCGCCGGGGTCGGTGCCACGACAGGCGGAGGGACGGCCGGGGCGACCGCCGCGCGACTGGCAATCGCCTGCTGGACCGCGGAGTTCACCCTGGCCACGTCGCGGGCGGGGTCGCGGAACAGGTCGGTCGTCCAGACCCGGACATGCATCCAGCCAAGCCGACCGAGCTGCTCGCCGCGCAACCGGTCGCGGTCGCGGGTGCTGCGCATGGCGGCATACGTGGGGCCGTCGGTCTCCACCGCGACGAGCACCTGGCCGGGGTGGTCAGGGTCCTCGACCGCGAGGTCGATGGGCTGACCAGCCGAGCCGTAGGCCTCGTGCACCACCAAGCCCGTGCCGCGCAACCGTCGGGCGAACTCGGCCCGCAGCGCGTCGCCCGCCACCGATGCGGCACCGGACTGGGGGGCGAGCGGGCTGGCGGTCCGGCCGGGCACACCCGAGCCGGCGACCGCGGCGCTGCGGGTCGTCGCCTCGTCGGTGACGGGCGCCGGGAAGGTGCCGTCCGCGGCATACGCGAGGAAGTCGCGGAGCATCACCGCACCCCGGGCCCTGAGCCTGGTGGGGTCGAGGTCAGCCGCCACGAGCGAGGAGACCACGGTCATCCGGCGGCGGGCTCGGGTGATGGCGACGTTGAGGCGGCGCTCACCGCCCTCGAGGTTGAGGGGCCCGAACCGGTGCAGCACCCGGCCGTGCGGTGTCTTGCCGTACCCGACGGACAGGATGATCGCGTCGCGCTCGTCACCCTGGACGCGCTCGAGGTTCTTGATGAAGAACCGCTCGGGCTGGTCCTCGTCGAAGAAGTCCCCGACCCCGGCGGCAGCCTCCGACGCGAGCGAGCGGCGCAGGGCGTCGTCGAGCCGCGTGGCGTGCCGGATGCCCAGCGCGATGACGCCCAGTGACTCGTGCGGGCGGGTGCGGGCGTGCTCGAGCACGAGGTCGACGACCCGCGAGACCTCCGCCTCGGTCGACTCGATGGCCTCCTCGCCGGGCTGCACGACCCCGGAGCCCTCGACCGACTCGAGGCGGACCACAGCGTCGGTGCCGGTGCCCGGGAAGGTGACGAGCGAGCCGTCGTACATCTCGCGGTTGGCGAAGGCGACGAGGCGTTCGTCGAGCGAGCGGTAGTGCCACGACAGGCGGCGGGTCGGCAGGGCGGCGGTCAGCACGTCGAGCACCGACTCGAAACCCTCGGTCAGCGCATCGGTCTCAGGTGCACCCTCCTCGTCGACCGCGGCGGTGAAGAAGCTGGTCGGCGGGAGCTGGCGTTCGTCGCCGGCCACGACGACCTGGTGGGCACGCGAGATCGCCGAGATGGCCTGGGCCGGCGGGATCTGCGACGCCTCGTCGAAGATGACGACGTCGAACCAGCGGCCCGGCGGCAGCACCGAGGCCACCACCAGCGGCGACATCGCCCACGCGGGTTTGGCTGCGGTGAGGGTCTCGGCAGCCTTGGGCAGCAGGTCGCGCAGGGATCGGTGGCGCCGGGACTTGCCGGCCTCGGCGCGCACCAGCGCCTCCTGTTCAGGATGGTCGGCGAGCACCTCGCGCAGCCGCCGCCCCGCACCGGCCCGCACCCGGTCGGCACTGGCTCGCAGGTGGGCGTGGTCGGCCGCGACGTACTCGCGCGCCACCCGCTGCAGCTGGGCTCCGTCGTGGGCGCCGTACCTGGGGTCGCGCACGATGAGGTCCTCGGACAGCGAGGCCCACCAGACGAAGTCGAGCTCGGCGGCCACGTCGTCCGGCTCGACACCCCGACGCGCCAGGTCGTCGACCAACGCGCCCATGCCCGCCTCGCGAAGTGCGTCGAGCACGCCGAGCACCTGGGGCACGACGGTGAGGCGGTCGGGTCGGGCGTCGAGCTCGGCCAGCCGCTCGCGAAGCTCGGGCAGCGTCATCCCGAACAGGTCACCTCCGCGGTGGGTGGCGGTCAGCCGCTCCCCCAGCCAGGTGAGGTCCGCGGCCACTGCGGTGTATGCCGTGCGCGCCCGGTCGAGGTCGACCGGGATCTCGGGGCGTCCGCCGGCGCCCGCCAGCTGCTGCCAGGCGGTGCGCTGGGTCTGGGCGTCGACCAGGGCGGCGTGGAGGTCTGCCGGAGGCGGACCGGGGCGCAGCAGCGACCGCGCCTGACGACGCAGGCGCCAGCGCGAGTACCAGCCCAGGGCAAGGCCGTTCGCGTCCCGGTCGGCCTTGTCACCGGTCGCAGCGACGAGGTCGGCGAGCGGGATGTCGAAGATCTCCGGGCGGAACACCTCGAGGGTGTCGCGCACCCGCCCGACCGAGTCGAGGACCGCGCCCCAGTCCCCCACCCGCTCGGCCTGCGGGAGGTTCACCTCGGTGAAGACCTCCTGCATGGTCTGCTCGACGTCCTGCAGACCGCCCTGGCTCAGCCTGCTGGTGATGTCCCGGGCGCGGACGGCCTCCTCGGAGGTGAGGATCCTGGCCCCGAACCAAGGGTCCGACCCCTGCTCGGTGGACCAGGCCCCCAGTGACGCCGCCTCGGTCAGCTGTCGCCCGAGCTCCTGGACCCGCTGCCGGTCGAGCCCGGCGAGCTGCTCGCCACGGACCCTGATCCGGGACGTGGGCGGGTGGGCCAGGCCGCTCAGGGTCGAGATGGCCTCCTGCGCCTGGTGCGCTGACACTCCCCACGGCTGGCGCACCTCGTGCAGCGCCGCGGCGTGCTCGACGAGGGTCGCGCGCCGGTCGACGAGCACCTGCTCGATCTCGGTGGTGTCGGGGTCCTGCACCTGGGTGCCGCGCTCGAGCGCGGCACCGAACTCCTTGGCCAGCCGTCGCTTGTTGCTCGCGCCGTCGTAGGCGTCGAGGACCAGGTCCCCGAGTCCGACGCCGTCGAGCCGGGACAGGACCGCGTCGATGGCGGCCCGCTTCTCCGCGACGAAGAGCACGCGTTTGCCCTCCCCCGCCAAGCTGGCGATGAGGTTGGCGATGGTCTGGGACTTGCCGGTGCCCGGCGGGCCCTTGATGACCAGGTGGGCGCCGGACCGGACGGCGTCGATGGCCGCCTGCTGGGTCGAGTCGGCATCGAGGATGAGCAGCTCGTGGGCCGGGTCTGAGTCGGCCGGCGAGTCGGGGACAGAGGTGCGGACGGCGCGGAGCGCACCCGGGTCGCCAGCGAGCGCCGCCACGACGTCGTGGTCTGCAAGTGAATCCCCTTGTGCTGCAAGGTCAGCCACCATCGGCAGCTTGGCGTAGGAGAAGGTCCCGACCACGAGCCGCGGCATGACCGAGAACTCCGGGACGGAGGCGCAGAGCCTGGTCAGCTCGGCATACACGGGGTGCGGGTCGAACGCGCCACTGGTGGTGGCGAGCTCCTCGAGCGCGCCGGTGTCGAGGTCGAGGCCCTGCTCGGAGCGCAGGTAGTGCTCGAGGACGGGGTTGAGCTCGACGTCGTTGCCGAGGTCGAGGTCGAAGTCCTCGCGCGCGGCCCCGGTGGGCTTGAGCACGCAGGACCGCAGCAGGACGGGCGCAGCGGGGGCACGGGAGGCGCCGCGCACGGCCCAGCTCGCCATGCCGATGGCGATGAACCCGGCCGCGATGCCGCGCTCCTCCGACAGCTCGAGGGTCTTGGCCCGGATCGTGCGCGCACGGCGGCGGGCCTCATCGAGGGCCGCGGGTTCGCGGACGAGGTCGGAGAGGCGGGTCGGGCGGCCGGCGAGCAGCATGGCCAGCCCGCCGGGGTGGGCGCTGGTGAGGTCGAGGGTGCCGGCCGGCAGGTCGCGGTACCAGAGCAGGGTGTTGCGACCGCCGAGGTCGACGAGGTGCCGCTGCCAGACCTTGACCGCCTCCGCGACCCGGGTGCCGCGAGGGTCGGCGTCGGGCGCCTCGGCGGTGTTCGCGGAGTCGGCAGCCTGCGGCGCACCCTCCTGCTCGGTATGCCGGGTGGGCGGGATCGCGTCGCCGCTGGGCTGCGGCGCTGCTGGGGTCTCGTCGGTCGGCGGGGTCACCCAAGCAGGCTAACCAACGTGGTCGCCGTCCCGGTCGGGCAACACGGCCTCGGGGAGGACGGGGTCCGGTGAGACGGACATGCTGCCGCCGGAGTCTGGGCGCTCCACCCGGATGAGCAGCGAGGCCAGCGCCACGACCGCGGCGAGGACGGCAGCGCAGCCGCCCAGCACGGCATACCCGAGCTGGCCGACGACGACGCCGGCGAGCGCGCCACCGCCGCCGGCTGCCAGCCCCATGACCAGGTCGGAGGCGCCCTGGGCGCCGGCTCGTTCGGTGATCGGCACGGACTTCACCACGAGAGTCGAGCCGCTGACCAGGGTGAACGACCAGCCCAGACCGAGCAGGAAGAGCCCGGTGGCCAGCCCGGGCGACCAGCCGCTCGGCGCCTGGGCGGCGAGCAGCCCGGCGACGACGAGGATGACCGCACCCGCGAGGCCGCACGACCGTCCGCCCCATCGGTCTACGGCGAACCCGGTCAGCGGCGAGAAGGCGAACATGCCGAGCACGTGCAGGCTTAGGACCAGCCCGATGACCCGCAGGCTGGCGCCGCCGTGGTGCATGTGCAGCGGCGTCATCACCATGACGCTGACCATGACGGTGTGGCCGAGGGCCATTGTGACCAGGCCGAGCAGCGCGCCGGGGTGGGCGAGCAGGGTGCGCATGCCGCGGACGACCGAGCCGTGCTGGGGGGCGAGCGGTTCGTCGGCAACAGCGGCGGCGCGCTCGCGCGCGAGCAGCAGGGGGTCGGGGCGCAGCAGCGTGAACAGCAGGATCGCGCCGAGGACGAGTCCGACGAGCGAGAACACGTAGGGGCCGGTCAGGATCGGGAGCCCCAGCGCGCGGGCGACCGGCTCGCCCGGTCCGGCGAGGTTGGGCCCGAGGACGGCGCCGATCGTCGTCGCCCAGACCACCGTCGACAGGTCGCGCCCCCGGTGGGCCTCGTCGGCGAGGTCGGCCGCGGCATACCGGGCCTGGCTGTTGGCGGCGTTCGCGCCCCCGAACATCGCCGCCCCCACGAGCAGCAGCGGGAAGTTGCCGATGGCGCCCGCGCCGATCATCGTCAGGGCGCCGACGATGCCGATGGCGTAGCCGAGGAGCAGGCCCCACCGGCGGCCGCGGGCGGCCATGACGTGGGCCATCGGGATCGCGACGAGCGCGCCGCCGAGCACCTGGAACGTGCCGCCGAGCCCAGCCAGGTCGGACGATCCACTGACGTCCTCGGCGAGGAGTGCGCCGACGGCCGCACCGGCGGTGACGCCGACCCCCACGAGGATCTGGGTGCCGATCAGGGTGCTGACCGTGCGCCGCTGCACCGCCCGGTCACTGGAGGTGTGGGCAGGCGTGGGCATCCGGCCAGTATGCCGCCCGCTCCCGACATGGGAACCGGCCCGGTCCGCGGGCAGCAGACCGGGCCGGTGGGGCCCGCCGGCTGAACCTGCCAGCCCTCCGGCGGGTGGCTCAGCCGGCACCAGTGACGTTGGTGATGACGGTCGGGATGGTGTTGGTGGTGGTGGCGGTCAGGTTGATCGTGCTGCTGCCGTTGGACATCGGGATGTTGAACATGCCGGAGGTCGCGCTCCCGGGTCCGATGGACAGGTTTCTCGTGTGGCCGTTGCTGGAGTTGACCGTGAGGTCCATGGTGCCCCCCGGGTTGGCCTGCGGGTTGCCCCATCTGTCGACGAGAGTGAAGCGGGCGCTCCAGCTCCGGCCATTGCCGGCGTCCCTCAACGAGGTCTGGCTGCAGGTGTGTGTCGTCTCGTTGAGATCGGCGGCATCGGTGCAGCTGATCGTGACTGCGCCGTTCGCGTTGGCGGCGTCGGTGAGGATGATCGTCCACGGCTCGGCAGTGGTGACCCCGACCGTCAGGGCAGACGTGGTCCCGGTCAGTGCACCGGCGGTGGCGGTGACCGTGGTCGTCTCGACGGCGTAGAGCGTGACCGAGGCGGTGCCCACGCCGTCGGTGAACGTCACCGAGGCGGGGTAGGTCGGGGCCTTGCCCGAGGGCGAGGCACTGGGTCCGCTGAAGACGACGGTCTTGGCGCCGTCGTAGTTCGTGTCCTTGGTCCCGGTGCAGGTCTTCGCGGTGAGCCTGACTTTGAACGCATCGCCCGCGGTCGGCGTGGTGTCCAGCGCGGTGGCCGTGAACGAGCTGGCGGTGGCGCAGGACGTCGTGCCCGTGTCTGCGGCTGAGGTGGCCGTCCAGGCGCCGAGGGTCGCGACGACCGTGTAGCTGTAGGTCGTGCTGGAGGCCAGGCCGGTGTCGGTGCAGCTGTAGGCGCCCGAGGTGGGCAGCGTGCACGAGGGGACGGTGGTGGTGCCGTTGCGCTTCAACGCGTACGTCGTGTTGCCGACCCGGTTGGCCGGCGTGGGCAGGGTGCCGCTCACGACCAACGTGCTGGCGGTGGCGGTCCCCGTCGTCGGGGCGCTGGGGGTGGTGAGGGTGCGGGCGACGGCGCCGGCCGTGGCGGTGCCGGAGGTGGACCAGTAGGCGAGGGCCGGGCCCACGCCGAGGGCGGCACAGACTCCGAGGGCTCCAGCTACCGTCAGGCCACGGCGAAGGGTGCGTCGACTGCCGCGCCGGGCGACGGCGCTCACGTGGTCCGGCCCGTCGCGCTGAGGGGGATCGTGAACGTCGCGCCCTGGCAGTTGGACGAGGAGGCAGCCGACATGGCAACCGCGTCGGGGATCGTCACGGGCGCGCTGCCGCCGGCAGGCACGGTCAGCATGACCGACGCGGGCAGCGTGACCGTGACGCCGGGCGTCGTGCAGCCGGAGCTGGCAGTGATGCTGCCGGTGACGGTCAGCGAGGTGACGGTCACGGGGCGGGCGTTGGGGTTGCTCACCAGGACGGTGAGGTCGGCGCTCGCCGTGGGGTAGAGCTGGGAGTCGACGGAGGCCACCACGCCGAGGGCGCTGGTGGTGCCGGCAGCCGCAGTGCCGGCGCCGGCGCCCGCGCTGGACCACGCGGCATACGCGATGCCGGTCACCATCAGCAGGGCCGCCGTGCCCGCTGAGGCAGTGCCGAGCCGTCGGGCCCAGAGCTTGTGGGGGGCGCGGAGGTTCACGAGTTCCCCCCTCCCTGCCCCTGCGTCGCGACGCCGTCGAAGGCGATGGGGAAGGTGACGTTCTTGCAGGCATCCTGCGAGCCCGGCGTGTTGAGCATCATGACAGTCAGCGGGATGGTGATGCTGGAGTTTCCGGGGACCACATAGGTCGTCGAGCCCGGCTTCGTCGACTCGTAGCTGCTGACCACGAGGTTGGCCCTGCCGGTGCAGTCGGGGTTGGCGTCCTCGGGGGTCGCCGTGAGACGCAGGATCCGGTAGGCGACGCCGTCGGGGTTGGTGATGGTCACGTCGAGCGGCTTCATCCGACCCGGTGCGAGACCGGAGAGGTCACTGCCCACGGCGGCGAACGGCGCGTGCTCGGTGGTGTCTTCAGCGGCGGCTGCTGCCGCTGCCCGCCACGACCTGGAGGGCACCCGGCTTGGGCGGGGTGCTCTGGTCGCGGGTCAGCCACAGTCCGCAGCTGCCGAGGAGGCCGAGCAGCAACAGGCCGACGACCGCGATGACGATCACCCGGCGACTGCGCTGAGAGTCCTGCATCGGGAGGCTCCTTGACTGTTGGCGGTGCGGACGGCTGGTGCCGTGAGGAGGTGCGGTGGTGGGGAGGTCTGCTGGTGGTGCGGTGGTGCGGTGGTGCGGGCTTGGCTGCGGGTGCCGGCGTGGCCTGCTTGGCGTGCCTGCGACCCGGTGGCGTCCCCCTGCTACGCCACCGGGCCGGGCATCAGGCGCCGAGCTCTGGTCAGTTGCTGGAGAAGACCAGAGCGACCGTGGCGTTCTTGCAGTTGTCCTGGTTCGCGCCGGTGTTCTTGAGCGCGATCGACGCGCCGGTCCAGGAACCCTGGGCGTTGCCGGCCGGGATCTGGGCGGCGGTGGCACCGGGCTGGACGACCGTGAAGTCGGCTGCGGTGCAGTCGGGGAGGGTGCCGCCGGTCTTCTTCCAGGCCGGGTCGACCGCGACAGTCACCTGGTTGACGAAGACGCTGCCGGAGTTGGGGTTGTTGAACTTGCCGGAGATGGGCGCAGCCGGGCCGCCCGGGTAGAGGCCGGTGACGGCCGGGCTCGTCGCGACGATGGTCACGTTGGACACGTCGCCGGTGGCGGCGGAGCCGGTGCCGGCGCCGCCGGTCGTCCAGTAGGCGAACGCCACGCCGCCGACGATGAAGGTGAGGGCCGCGCCGGTGGCGACGGCTGCGATGCGCTTGCGCTTGACCTTGTGCTGCATTGAGGATCCCTTGTTCGGTCTCGGAACGGCCTGATGCCGTGGCTCTTTCTGAAGCCGGAATCAGAGTGGCGTTCGGCACCCATCGGCCACATCGACCGTCAAGTCACCCTAAGAAGGTCATTGGTTCTACAAGAAATCCCCCGATTGGTTCTAGGTTTGGTAAAGAACCTGCGGCACCGACCCTCTATGGTGTATGCGTCATGTCCCATTTGCCCTGATAAACGGGGACTGCCCGCTCGCCGGGTGGCGAACGGGCAGTCGGTGCTGCGAAGAGGCAGGGGGCTAGCTGAGGTCCTTCAAGGGCATGTATGCCGTGTTGATGCAGCCCGCGGCCTTGCCCACCTTGGCCAGGCCAGAGCGGTCGCCGCTGTAGAAGTAGCTGGGCGAGCCGGTCCGCAGGACGGAGTACATCTGCTGGTGGGTGTCGGTGACGTGCTGGAGGCCCACGGCGTGGCCGAGCTCGTGCGCGAGCAGGTTGGTGCGTCGCAGGCCCGTGCCCGCGCCGCCCCTGGTCTGGCTCAGCATCTGCGGGGTGTCGATGACGACGAAACCGCGCAGCGCCGCGACCGTGTAGGTCGTCCTGCCGCTGACGACGCGCGAGACCCAGCCGTAGTAGACGCCGCCCTGGCCGAGCGTGGAGCCGGTGAGGGAGTAGTTGGTCTTGCTCGGCGAGGTGTAGGCGATCACGAGCTCGGCCGTCTGCCTGGCCATCGAGCCGGTCCGCGGGACCTCGGTGGTGCTCCCCTTGTAGGAGAAGACGAACTTCGTGGTGCTGGCCACCTGGGCGAGCGCGGCCTTGGTGTCAGCGAGGACCGCGGTGCGCTGGGCGCTGGGGACGGACGCGAGGTTCACCTTGTAGGTGATCACCTTCTGGCAGCCGTTCCACCGGACCACCTGCTTCGTGCCGTTGGGCAGGCTCGCATAGGTGAGCTTGTAGGTCGCTGTGGCGCCGGTGGCTGCCTGGGGCAGAGCCGAGACCACGCTGGCGGTGAGCGCCAGTGGTGTCAGTAGCGCGCCGACGGCGGCGATGGGCTTGCGCATGTAGACCTCCGAACCAAGTGCTGCGGGGGGCAGCACCGCGACCTGAAAGGTAGGTGCGTAGGTCAGACGGAGGATGCCGAACAGGTGCGGGCTCGTCCATTTGGACGATGTAGCTGTGTCCGGATGGGTCTGGGCTCTGTTCGATGTTCGGCCCGGTTGGGTCGCTCGTCGTGTCTATAGCGTCGTTGGTGTCCGTGGTGGGTGCGCGACCTGGGTGGATGCGGATGCGGTCTGGCGCACGAGGGTCGGATACCCTTCCACACGCATGACCGGACCCTCCGGCAGCCGCCCGCGGCGCCCTGGTTGGAACGGGTCAGCCCCCGCCCTCGTAGCTCAGGGGATAGAGCACCGCTCTCCTAAAGCGGGTGTCGGCAGTTCGAATCTGCCCGAGGGCACCACCACGTTTTCGCAGGTCAGAGGCCATTTTCAGGCCTCGCCGTCGCTCTCCGACTCTGACGATTTCGGCCGCTGGGTGCCCGCTGGGTTCCCAAGAGCCTTGTTGACCCGGTCCAGGGCCGCCCGGTCCGCGTCCGTCCCCATCAGGTGCCCGTAGGTGTCCAGCGTCAGCTTCGCCGTCGAATGACCGAGCCAGGACGACACCGTCTTGATGTCCACCCCGGCCGCGATCCACAGGCTTGCCGCCGTGTGGCGCAGGTCGTGCGGACGCCTCCCGAGGCCCGTCGTGTTCCAGTGAATCTGCCGCCGCCAGTTCTGGGCGTGGAGGTACCCGCCCTCGGGCGCGGGAAAGAGCAAGTCGTTCGGCTCCTTGCCCTCCGCCGCCTTCATCACCACCGGCAGGACCAGCTCCGACAACGGCACCATCCGGGATCGGCCGCTCTTGGTCGTGGCCCGCTCGATGACCGCACCTGTCAGCCCGGACTGCGGAATGGACCGCTTGACCACGATCCCGGGATAGGGAACCGACACCACGTCTCGGACTCGCAGCCCGCGCAGCTCGCCGAACCGCAGACCGGTCAGAGCCAGGACCAACGTGATGTCGGCACCTCCGGGCGACAGCTCCCGCTGGGTGTCGACCACATCAAGGAGTGCAGCGACCGTGAACGGGTCGACCTCGACGACCTTGCCCGTCCTCGAGTCGGGGTGCGGCAGGGGCACGAGCTCCGCGGGCGACACCTGCAGCCGCCGCGTCTTCACGGCATACCTGAACAGCCCCCGCAGAGTCGTCCGGACCCGAGCCGCTGTCCGCACCGACCGCGACACCGCCAGGTCGACCAGGAATCGCTCGACCAAAGGAGGTGTGACCGACGAGATCGGGAACTTCCCAAAGGCCGGCACGATGTGGACCCGGAGCGCGCTCTCGTCCGACTCCCACGCCCGCACCGACACCTGCCCCTTCCGCGCCTCCCGAAACTCCTCGGCCAGCTCGCGCACGGTGATCCGACCCGCAGCGGGAGCGACGAACTCGCCAGAGTGCAGCAGCCGCTTCTGCTCGACTTCCCACCGCACCGCATCGCCGCGACGATCGAAGGTCCGATCAGCCACGACACGGCTGCGGTACTTCACCTGCACGCGCCACTTCCCGTTGGGGCGCTTGATGATCACGCCGGTTCCTTCTGCGACTCCAACCACGCTAGCAGGTCCTTCGGCGTCCAGAAGCAGCGCTTGCCGATCCTGATCGCCGGGGCAAACCGCCCGTGGTACCGCAGATGGTTCAGCGTTCCCACGCTGATGTGGCACCACGTCGCCGCCTCGTCCGGAGACAGCAGGACCGGAGCCTGCACTTCGTCGACTTCCCTACTCATGACCTTCACCCCTCGATTGATTTCCCTTGTAATCACTGCTGATTCGCACGCTTCGCCTCGGCTCGGTGTTGGGCGTACTCGCGGGCCCGGGCCGCAGCTGCGCGGGCGAGGGCGACGTCGCCTTCGGTGTCCCAGCCGATCCCGGCGAAGGACCAGGACCCGACCACGAGCGTGGTTTCGTCCTCGTCGTCGGCGAGCAGCTGGGCTTCCATCGCCGCGAGGTCGACGGGTATGCCGGTGCGTTGCGCGTCAGCGATGAGGACCTGGGCGCGGCGACGAGCGCGGCGCAGGGCGCCGAGGGTGACGGAGTAGCGGCGCGACTTGGTCGAGAAGTGGCCGCGGAACCCGAGCGGTGTGCCACTTGCCGAGCAGCCCGTACGGGACCTCCTTGAGGTCGCACGGCATCGGCGCGCGACCCATTCGTCCTCGACGAGGGTGGCGAACTCGGCTGCCACGGCTTGGATCCGGGACAGGTGGGGGTTCGACGCTCGCCGTCGCGGTGTCGGTGGCGGACTTGGTCGAGTACTTCGCCAGGTACCCGGCGACCTGCTCGGCGTTCAGCGGTCCGTCGGGGTCGTCGGTGCGGTGACCGACCTTCGACCGGGCGGGAGTCGACCTGGGCACCGAACGCCAGCACCCGCGGCACGTCACCGGCGAAGACGGGTGGGGCGGTGAACCGGACCGACGCGGACGGCCTCCTCGACGACCTCGGCCAGCAGCTGGCGCCGTGACCGCCTCGGGGGCGGGGCGCGAACGCGTCGTCGGTCTTGGGTCCGTCGAGGCGGACCAGGGCGTGGAAGTGGATCAGCCCGCGGCGCTGGTACTCGGCCACCTTGGCGTACTGCACGCATGCGTGCTCCTTGAGCCGAGGCTCCTTGACCCCGAGCCGGTGCGCCAGCGACCCGTCGCAGGGTGATGTTGAACCGTCGCCACAGTTCGGGAGCCCACCACTGCCACACGATGTGGGAGGCGTAGTCGTAGCACTCCCAGCACAGCGGCTGCCCCAGCAGCTCGTCCCCGTCCTCGTGCTTCGTCGATGCAGGTGGCGGGTCTGCCGTGCTCGCACCGCTTGGCCTTCGCGTGGGGTCGGCAGCGGCGTCCGTTGTCCCGCAGTGCCGTGGACCGTGCCCGAACGAGGGCGCGGTGACGGTGGCGAAGACCAGCGGGTTCTCCCCCACTCGTTCGGGGACGCCCTTGCCGCCCGCAACGCCGGCCCTGATGAGGTGGAACATGTCGGCGGCGTACACCCGCGAACACGACGGGCACTCGGAGGCGCGACGGTTGCCGCACCGGATCAACGTGGTGCCCAGCGGTTCGGTGTCGGAGGAGTACGCGGACAGCACCTCCCCCGTAGCTGGCGTCGACGCGCATGGAGGAGCCGGTGAGGTGGATCGGGTTGGTGCACGACCCGACCCGGGCGACCGCGTTGGACCAGTCCTCGAAGTCCGGCGACAGCAGCCGCGCCATCACCTGGGCCGCGACCCGAGGCGAGGCCAGGTCGAGATCCAGCGCGGCCTCGTCCCCGAACCCCGCAAAGGGCACAGGTCTCGTGGCAGCGGCGGCGATGACAGTCATGGGTCAGGCCACCTGTGACCCGTCACGGTTGCGCGGCTTGCGCGGGGTCCGTGGCTTCCTCGGCTTCGCGGCTGCGTCGCGGCGTCGGTGTCAGGTGGCCGGCGAGGGTGGGGCCGGTCGCGGCCACGAGTCGAGCGGGTCGACCGGCTTCGGTGCCCGTGGTGCTGTCAGTGCCGGTGAGGCGGTGACCGATCCGGCGAGGGCGTGGATGTCGTCGTCGGTCAGGTAGGAGGCGCGGACTCGGCGGATGGCGCGGGTGCCCTCGATCCGGACGAACGCGACGCCGGGGGTTTGTTCGTTGATGTGGTCGGCGGTGGCGCCCATGTCGCGGGCTCCTTCGCCGAGGACCATGTCGACCTGGATCGGGTTGTCCAACCGCATCGCGACCCGGGTCGGGAACAGGTCGCGCCACCCGACGACGTCCTTGCCGGGGTCCTGCACCGCCGCCAGCGACGGTGATCCCGACCGCGCGGCCCTTGGTCAGCAACAGCCCGAGGGCCTTGTCGATCCGCCGCACCACGTCCCGTTCGGCGAACGCGGTCAGGGTGGCGAGTTCGTCGATCACCGCCAGCAGGTGGGGTGAGTCCGGCGATGGTTGGTGCTTGCGGATCCCCAGGTGGGCCAGCTTCTTGGCCCGGTGGTCCATGACCGCGACGAGGTCTTCGAGCAGGTCGCACATGGTCTCCGGGGTGCCGTCCTCGAACCGGGAGAACAGCCGTTGCCCGGGGCGCAGTTCCATGCCGCCCTTGGGGTCGATGGCCCACACCTGCACCCACCCGGCGTTGATCGCCGGGGGCAAGCCCGCGCAGCAGCGACCACAGGATGGAGCCCTTGCCGGCCCCGGTGGCCCCTGCGATCAGGACGTGCGTCTGCCACAGGGAGAACCGCCACTCGGTGCCGTCCTCGTGCCGCCCGACCGGGATCCCGGCAAGGTTCACCTCCGGTTCGGACCCGACCGGCAGCGGGCCAATCGTGGTGGCGAGGACGTCGGTGCGGTGCAGCTCGATCCACACCGACCCCGGCCCCGATGCGGTGACTCGGGCTTCGCGGACCCCGAACGCGACCGCCAGCGCGTCGGCCTTGCGGGCGTAGTCGTCGAGGGTGAGCCCGGTCGGGATCGCCACCCGCAACGCACGATCCCGGCCGGGGTGACCCGCACGTCCCCCAGTCCCCCGTACACCCAGGGCTTGTTGGCCCCGGTGTGGTCGTGGACGACGAGACCGACCCGTGGGGCGATCCGTCGCCATTTGCCCGGATATGTCATCGACAGCCACACTCGAGTCAGGCGTGGCCGGACCTGCCCCCTGTAGGACTCCGGCCACGCCACCCGCCACACCACCAGGCCAACGACCAGCGCGACGAGCACGGCCAGGACAGCGACGTGGCCGGCATACCGGTCCAACACCACCAGCGAGCCCGCGGCCGAGGCGACCCGGGGGCGTCGGATCGCGAACCGGACCAGCCGGAACACCGACCGCAGCACCAGCACCACCAGCCGGACGACCGCCTCGATCATCATCGGCACCGGCTCGTCGCTGCCGAACATCGGACCCCTGGGCGCACTCATCACAGATCCCCCCTCAGGCCGACCGGCGAGCGTCCGCCGCGACCGACATCACCCGCGACTGGGCCGCACCAAGGGCGGAGTAGGCCCGGTGCATGCCGCGTCGGACCTCGTCGTCCGGGGCGTTGACGAACTCCCGGACCAGCTTCGCCAGCTCGGTGCGGACCCCGTCGACCCGGGCGACCTCATGGGTCAGCACCGCGGGGAGGTCCTTCACCTCCACGTCGAACGCGTCCGCCCACTGCACCGCCTCCACGGGGCGCATCACGCCGCACCCTTCTCAGCCGGCCCCTGCGTCTTGCCCGCGGTCGACCCGTTGGGCTTGGCACCGGGGGCGTGCATCCCGTCCGCGCGCAGCGACCAGCCGATCTTCGGCCGCTTGCCACGGTCGTCGATCCACGCCGTCACCGTCAGGTTCTCGAACTCCACCGGCCGCAGCTTCTGACCCTCCACCTTCGACGGAGGCACCGGCTGCACATCGGCGGCGATCTTCACCGTCACCTCGCCCTGGTTCTTCGGGGCCTCCTCGTCGTAGTCGACGACGCGGACCTCCCACACCCGCAGCCCGGACTCCTTGTCCCGGACCTGCACGTCCCCCGGCTCCCGGCCCTCGGCCTTCGCGGCCTGGATCAGATCGAAGTCCTCCACCGCCGTGACCGACCCGCGCATCCCGACACCCTCGGGGAAGACGTCCTCGAACCGGACCCGCATCCTCTGCTGAATAGCCATGACACTCCCTCTCGTAGAGAACCACTTAGAGGTGGTTCTATTGAGGAACGTACCATATGCCCTTTTTTAGAGCCGGTTCTATTTACCAACTTTTTACTTGGGTCCATTATCAGTAGCGTTATGTCATGACGAGAGCACGGAGGGAGGCGGGATGGGCTTGGGCTATCGGGAGCTTGCGGCGCAGCTGCGCGGCGAGATCGAGCGCGGGGACTACGCCCCGGGTCGACGCTGCCCAAGCAGGACGACCTCGCGGCCGAGTACGCGGTCAACGTCAAGACCATCCGCAACGCCGTCGCTCTGCTGGAGGCCGAGGGTCTGGTGACGCCGGTCCGACGGCGCGGGACCGTGGTTCGAGAGCGTCCGCCCATGCGCCGGCTTGGCGCCGAGCGGTACGCCAAGAGCAAGTGGAAGTACGGCGACGTGGTCGCCTTCGGCGCCGACCGCGAGGCATCCGGCCAGCCGTGGCAGCGCGACCGACCAGACCCAGACCGTGAGCCAGGTCCAGGCCGACGCCGAGACCGCCGAAGTATTCGGCATCGAGACCGGCGACCCAGGTCTACGCGCGCGCCCGCCTGGTCAAGGACGAGGGCCAGCCCGACCCACACCCTCACCAGCTACTACCGGCCCGAGGACGTCGAGGGCACTCCCCTGGTCGACCCGACGCCAGGACCGGCCGGACGCGGCGGCGGCTTCGCCGTCCTCACCATGCAGGGCCTCGAGCCCGACGACGTGACCGAGACGTTCCACGCCCGCATGCCCACGCCCGGACGAGATGCTCAACGCTCGAACTCCCGGCCGGGGAGCCGGTCATGATCCTTGACGCGGATCACCATGACCAAGGACGGGTCGTGCCGGTCGAGTTCGCCCGCGGCGTCCACGCCGCCTCCCGCTTCGCCTGGACCTACACCTTACGACTGCCCGACTGAGCCGAGCACGTGAGCGTACATGGACGATGCCCAGATCCTCTGGGACTACCACCAGATGCACCACGAGCCGCGTGACCACCGACATCGGCATCGGACTCGGTAGCCACGACATCGGCGTCGCCGACACACCGCCGAGCTTACCACCAGGGCCGATTTCCCGCTGATCGTCTTCACCGGAGCCAACGCCCCACCACCGTCGAGGTGATTCCCTCGAGGCGAAGCGGTCCACTACGCCGAGCGACGCCGATGAGCTCGGCGTACCGAGCACGCCATCGTCATCGAGCCCCAAGCCACGCAACACCGGCGAGAACTTCGCCCTCACCCGCGCCTGCTCGACCGCGAGGTATCGATCCCGAGTCCGACCTGTCTCCGGCCCTACCAACAGCGCCGCGCCTACGCCGACCTGCCGGAAGCTCTGGCCCGAGCTCGACGTCGTCTGCTCACTCCCGCCCGCATCACTCGTCGACTACATCGCGATCCATCGGCGATGAGCGGAAGGTGCTGAACATGCTCGTCGGCGACACCCAACGCATCTGGCTCTACGCCGCCCAAGGCTTCGCCGTTCCACAGCCCGTCACCCCTGAGGCAATCGCCGCGTACGACCGACTCGTTTCCGTCGGGTACACGCGCCGCCTGGTCGAAGCGAGCCCAACGTGACTGCCATGCCCCGACACTCCGTGAGCGTGGCGGTCGGCGACTTCCGACGAGTCCGGCCAGAACGTCCTCCTCATCAAGCGTCGCGACAACGGCCACTGGGAACCACCGGGCGGCGTCCTAGAACGGGACGAGACCATCGAGGATGGTCTACGCCGCGAGGTACGCGAGGAGACAGGCGCCGAGATCAACGTCGGCCCGCTGACCGGCGTTTACAAGAACATGACTCGCGCGATCGTCAACGTCGCCTTTCGGTGCCAACTCAATTCCGTCCCTCGATCAGACTCGGTAGAGGCAAGCGAGATCCGTTGGTGGGCATTGGAGCACGTGGCGGCCCTTTTGGATGAGGCCTACGCAATTCGGGTTCATGACGCGTGCGCGCCGGACGCCCTCTCTCCAGCCGTGAGGGCGCACGATGGGACGATGCTCATAGGCGGGTCGCCATGAACTCGGATCCCTCGGCCTCGGATCGCTCTGGCCCAGGCTCCTTCCGGCCGCCCCAGGCTGCAGACGCAGCTGACTTGAATCGGCTAAGAACTACCCTCACGGGCGCCCCAGGAAGCGAACTGGGTCCCCGCCTGTCCGTTCTAGCGGACAGACGTCCGCGACGATTGGCACCACTAGCCCCGTGATCGGCAGTGCTTTCACACGGACGCGCGACGGCCTCCTAGCTCCGATAAGGGACGGCCTGACCGATGCAGCCGATTGACGCGATGCAGGTCTTCCTCTTAACAATTGGGGGCAGCTTTTTTGCCAGTCCGTCACAACAACGGGGGTCGTTGAGTGGCTGGAAGGTCGCACAACGGCAGATGTCCTGGCCGGATGCGCCGCGCTTCTGTCAATCATTCAGGCGCCCCAGGCGAATCTCGACCAGATTGGACGAGACGTCGCAGGCGCGTTTTCGGAACCCACCGCCACAAGAATCCGCAACTTGCTCAGTCAGGGCCGGGTCCTTCTCGCGCCACAAGCGGTCTTCAAGCTGGCCAAAATGGCCATCATCCACTGCCGCCTGGACAGCCCCGACCAAGCGAATCCCCTTCGCCCGGTTGAATTGATCCTGCCTCTGCTCGGCGTGCAGGAGCACCTTGGTCGGAACCCTCGATGGTCGGGAACGCAACTGCGCGGCCACACTCCCCGACAATGATCGCGGCGTTACAGCGGACGTCATTCGCAACCAACATTTCAACCGTTCGCTGGACGAAGCCACGGCGTTTGCAACCTTCGAGCGCCGTTGGAAACGGCTGCCGCACTCTCTCACTACCCATCCTGAGTTTGTCGACCTCGAGGCCGCCTACCGCCAGTCAACCGGCGTCGCGCTCGATGACGTGGTCGCGTCAGCCGTTGCCCTCTGGACCTTGGCCGTATCTGGCGATACCCCCAGGTACACCTTCGATGAAAGTTGGCCAGCGGCCATCGCTACTCGACGCCCAGAGCTCTTGCCGCGATACAGCCATTCACCGCCGACATCGACACGATCCGTTCCGCGATCAACGCTGACCCGGTCGCCGCGGAGATGACTGAAAATCCATGAGTTCCGCCGCTGGCCGGTGATTCGCATCGATGGCCTGCTCATTCTTATGTCCCCGCAATACCTGGTCGAGCGCGTTACCGGCTGGACCCTGACCCTCGACCTGACGAAGTTCCGACGCCGCGCCACTTCGTCCGACCAGCGAAACGTGAACTTCTTCCGCCAAGTCTGCGAAGCACAGGTCCACGAGTCGTTGTCTCTGATCGCGGGATCCTCAGGAAGCTTCCGGCGCTTCTGGAGCGGCGACGATCTTAAGGCGGCGTTCGGCAAGAAGGACAAGGTTGCCGATGCCGCCGTGGAGTACGACTCGGGGTGGCTGATCTTCGAGGTCACCACGAGCCAGATCCGAAGGACGGCGCTGCTCAGCGGGAATCTAGACGAACTCCAGCACGACCTCATCCGCTTCGTCGTCATCAAGGCACGACAACTAGACGCCACAATCTCGCGCATCCGGGCCGAAGAACAGCGACTGACCGGGTTCCCGCCATCATCGAATCGCGTCTTCCTCCCCACACTCGTGTTGACTGAAGGAATGCCGTACGGGCCCATGACGGACGCATGTGTTCGCCAAATCCTCAAGGACGAGGGACTGTTCGCCAGCGACGACGTCCTCCCGCTGGAGATCATTGATAGCTACGACCTCGACATGCTGGAGGGCGTTCTGGCGCGTGGCGGGGGCAACGCCATGAACTTTCTGCGCAGCCACCAAGCCAGCACGCTTCGGAATATGCCCCTCAGCATCTGGCTCTTGGACGCCCACCGCTCGAAGTGTCGTCGTTCTGAGCGGATCTCCCATCTGATGGAATCAACCTTCGATCGTGTATCTGCCACGCTAGGTCTGGTGGCATCCAATCCAAGCAATGCTGGTGGCAGCAACTGAGTCGAGCAATCACGACGGAGGCTGTCTGCGAGGTATGTTTCGAGGGACGGACGGGGGCCGCGTCTCGCCTGCCTGACGGGCGAAGGGATCGCCCATCCACGTCGAGAATCATGAGCCCGACCACTACCTTTCGGGTATGGGTCGACTGAGCCGGCGAATCCGAGAAGCGCTCACCCGTCGGCGCAAGATCCCGGAGGGCGAAGCCGACACCGAGCGCACCGCCTATAGCACCGCTCGCCGCAGGCCCAGAACTCTGGCGCAACTGGCGCGGACATAGCGAGGACCAGCCTTACCAAGGAGGCTTTGAGGCCGCCCTCTACTCCGATGCACATATCACCGGGCAACCCACACAGCCTTTCGGTCCCTATCATATCTTCAACGCGATCGGGATGTATTTCTTCGCCCGACCAGGTGAACTCGGGGTCGGTCTGGTTGCACGGGTCGCATGGCACATCCCAATCGAACGACCAGCGGATCCCAACGGGCCCGAAAGGCCACGCAAGTCCAGCACAGAGCACTGGGTCGCCGTCCCGCTCGCCGACCAACTCGCGTGTCTGCTAAGTCTCATCCTCGGAGTAAGGATCAGAAGCGGCGGCGAGATTCGCGACTTCAGCCCGGAGGCTGGATCCGATCCAGCCGGTCGACCGGCGTTCTTCGGCCACCAGCCGCCGAACGCGACTGCTCCGCTCAGGACAAGCGTCATTCCAGATGTTGCCGGCGCGACGATCAACGTCGAGGAAAGCGACTCGCTGCTCCGCACCTTCGTCCAGCTGGACGCCGACACCGCGACGGCCAGAGATTCCGGGCCGGCTCCACCCACAGGCTCTCTGGATTGCGGACGAGGATTGCGAATTGGCGTGGCTTCTCATGGTTAGCGCCGTCGAACAGCGGGTGATCCAGCGGACCGAAAGGCAGCGATCCACCCATGCTCCTAGCCGATCAGAACCCCGAACTAGCAGAACTGGTTGCGGGAAGGCGGTCAGTCCCTTCTCGAGCGAGCCTCAAGCTTGATGGTTCTAAACCGGGGCGACCGCCGCCACGCAGAGCTTTCTCCGACCTTCGCCACTGCCCCGCCGGATGACGCGCGACCGCTGGACTGGGCCAGGTTCGAGATCCCGCAAGCCAAGAAGGCCGTGAACACGATTTACAAGTACCGCTCAAAAACGCGCTCCACAGTGGCCTGCCATTTCCCGCTCCAATGCTGGAACCCCCGTGGCGAGGTGACATGTCCGCCTTCGCAGAGACACCCATGGGCTTGTGGACGCAGCATGGAACTCACACAACTTGGATGGCGAAAGACCTCCCAATGCTGTTCCACACCTTCGCGGGGCTGAGTCACCGGGCCCTGTTGGGTTGGTGGCAGGAAATCGCGCCCGCCAGCCCGCGATGATCCTTGAGATCACCCGACCAAGGATCGGGTGCACCATCCGTTCGGTGCGACCGGATTCCACGTGGCTCGCAGTCTCTCGGATCTCCATCGGGAAGCCCCGGAACCATGAGGTTGTCCCGTCAGCGTGATGGACGACGCCCACACCGCCGGGGCGCGACACTAAAGTGCACCAAGAGCGGCTGCGAAGCCAGCCTCACGGAAACCCGAACCAGTCCGTATAGGTTTGCCCCCATGTCAGTTCAAGCGGATTCCGGACGGGGAGACGACACACTCCTCAGCGACGATGAGGTAGCCGAACTTGAGGAAGCTGACCCCACGGCGCATCAGTTGTGTACGCCGGTCAGGACTTCGATGTGGAGGGCCTGGTTCGGCGGCTCGAGCGCCGGGACATACTGATCCCTCAATTCGGTCATGCGGACGACGACATCGTTACGCCGGGCTTCCAGCGCAGTTTCGTGTGGAAGAAGCCTCAAATGGATCGCTTCATTGAGTCGATGCTGTTGGGGTAT
>CAVWZX010000011.1:0-11003 GCA_963759595.1 uncultured Actinomycetota bacterium | reverse complement strand
CGTCATGGCGGCTGCGGCCTTGACCGGTTCGCCGGCCGCGCGCCACTCGCCCGCGACCGAGCGCCACAGGTCGGCCACGTCGGTCAGGTTGCCAAGGCTCGTGCGCTCCGCTGCCCAGCGGGACAGGAGGGCGGCGCGTTCGGCGGGGGCCAGGTCGGCCGCCTGCTCGGCTGCGAGGGCGTACTGCGCCGCCGCGGCCCGGTGGGCTCCACGGGCGGACGCCGCGGCACCGGCTGCCGCGGCATACCGGAGGATGCGCTCGCGGTCGCCCGCGACGTGGGCGTGGTGCGCGAGCCGGGCCTCGTCGCGGGAGCCACGCGACTCGAGCAGGCGCAGGAGGGCGGCGCTGACCGCGCGGCGCTGGGTGGCGGACCGGGCGTCCCGGACGGCCAGGCGCGCGATCTCGTGGCGGAAGCTGAGCCGCGCGCCGGTGTCGACCAGTAGTCCGGCGTCGATGCACTCTGTGACAGCCGCTGCGGACCCGGGGACGAGCGCCTCGACGAGGTCGACCTCGAGACCACCGGGTGACTCGGCGACCACGCCGAGCAGGTCGCAGGCGGCGGGGGAGCGCGGGGCCATGCGGGCGAGGACGGCGTCCGCGACGGTGGGAGGAACGGTCCACCCCGGGGCGGTGACGACCTCGCTGACGTAGAAGGGGTTGCCGTCGGTGAGGCGCCGGACGTGCCCGGGGTCGAGCGGCTGGGAGCCAATGAGGGCCGCGACGCCGTCGCGGGAGAGGGGCGCAAGGGGAAGCCGGGAGGTGCCGGCGGCGCCGGCGAGGTCGCCGAGCAGAGCCCGCAGCGCATCGGGAGGGTGCTCGTCGCGGAACGTGACGAGGACGAGCGCGCGGGTCGAGGTCACCCGACGGCCCAGGAACCGGACGAGGTCGAGCGTGGCGTCGTCGGCCCAGTGGAGGTCCTCGATCACGAACAACGTCGGGGCGGTCAGCACGTCGAGCGCCTGCGAGAAGAGCCGGTGGCGGTCGCCGTCGAGGTCGAGCACCTGACGCAGGCGCTGGTCGGCGTGCGTCATGTCCCACAGCGGTCCGAGCGGGCGCGGAGTGGTCAGCGGGTCGCAGGTGCCCCAGTGGACGGTGGTGCCGGCCGCCCCGGCCCGCTCGGCGAGGGCGCGCGCGAGGCTGGACTTGCCCATCCCGGCCTCGGCACCGACCAGCACGACGCAGCCGCGTCCGCCCCGGGCCTCGGCGAGCAGCGCGGTGAGCGCAGCCAGCGGGGCCTCGCGCTCCACGAGGTCCACGGGATCACGGTAGCGCCGAGCCGGGTCGGTCGCCCGGCTTGGCTGCGTCGGCCCGGGCCAGAGCGAACCCATCCGCCACGACGGGGGTAGCCTCCAGTCGGCCGCCGTGCATCTGCGCAGGTCAACGGTGGTCGCGCGTGGTGCTGCAGGACGTGGGTGCGGCGGCTGGACGAAGGACAGGAGACGCAGGTGCTCGAAGCAGGGTTCTGGGGGTTCGTCGGAGGTTTCGCGCTGCTGATCGGGGCGGCTGCGGGGATCTGGCTCCCCACGTCCAAGCGGGTCATCGGCTGGGTGATGGCTGTGGGGTCCGGAGTGCTGGTCAGTGCGCTGACCTTCGAGCTCGCGGGGGAGGCCTACGACAAGGCTGGCGGGACGTCGACCGTCCTGGGGCTGCTTGCCGGGTCGGTGGTGTTCTTCCTGGGGGACTGGTGGATCGACAGCCGTGGCGGCCACCGGCGCAAGAGCCCCAACGGACCCCAGGCCGGCGCGGCGGGGACCGCGCTCGCCCTCGGCGCCCTGCTCGACGGCATACCGGAGTCCGCGGCGATCGGCGTGAGCACGATCGGCGGGGGTGGCGTGGGCGTGGCGGTCGTCGCCGCGGTGTTCCTGTCGAACATCCCCGAGGGCCTGTCGTCGTCGGCGGGCATGAAGTCGGCCGGGCACAGCGCGCGGTTCATCATGGGGATGTGGCTGGCAGTGGCTGCCGCTTCGACGGTCGCGGCCGCGCTCGGGCGGGTGCTGCTCGACGGAGCCGACCCGACCGTGGTCGCGACCATCCAGGCGTTCGCCGCCGGGGCGATCCTCACGATGCTCGCCGACACGATGGTCCCCGAGGCCGTGGAGCACGCCGGCCGGCTCGTGGGGCTGCTCACGGTCGTCGGCTTCAGCGTCGCCTTCCTGCTCTCGATGGCCTGAGGTCGCGGCGCATCACCAGACGCGGCAGCTTGCTGGCCACCGCGTCGGTGGTCCCGACGACCTGGAACCCGGCCCGTTCGAACATGGCCTTCGTCCCGACGAACGCCATCGTCAGGTCCATCCGCCCGTCACCGGGGTCCACCGGGTGGGCCTCGACGGCGGGCGCGCCGTTCGCCGCGGCATACGCCACGGCTCCCTCGATGAGGTGCGCGGTGACCCCCTTGCGGCGGTGGCCACCGCGCACCACCAGGCAGACGATGCTCCACACGGGGAGGTCGTCGACCGGCCGCATCAGCTTGGACCGCGCGAGCCGGGTGATCTCCGAGCGTGGCCCGATGTTGCACCAGCCGACCGGCTCACCGTCGAGGTAGGTGACCACACCGGGTGGGTGCTCGCGCTCGCACAGGGCACGCATCGCCTGCTCACGGGCCTTCGTCCCGGTGCCGCCGAGCTCGGTGATCTCCTTGGCCTGGAGGCGGTGCGACAGGCACCAGCAGTGGGTGGGGCGCCGGTTCTTGTTGATGACGTCGGCGAAGTCCTCGAACCGGTCAGGCGTCACCGGATGCGTCTCCCAGGTCTGCGTCCCAGCCTCGTGAGCCATGCCCCCACCCAACCACCGGGCCGTGACAGCGCGCTCGGTCAGTGGAAGTCGCAGGGGCGCGGGGACCCGGCACCACATGTGGGGGCGCCGTAGCGGCCGAAGCCCACATCTGGGTGCCTCTGATGTCACAGGAGTCACATCAGCACCAATTTCGAGGGCCCGGCGGCGTGTCGCGCCGCGCTGCAACAGGCCGCTGACCTGCGGCGATGCACACTGCGAGACAAGTTTCCGGGAACGGCTTGCGTCCCAGGTCACAGCGAGGCAGACTATCCCTACATCTAGTGGTTACACGACTGTAGTTCGTCCACATGTAGTGCACAGGGCGAGGTCGGTTACCCACACGTTGTCCCCAAGGGGTCCACACCATCGTCCACAGGACCGTCCACAGCGGCGGACCCACGAAGGTCCCAAAGCACCACCCCAGCACCGTCAGGATTCACGCGGAGAGGAGCTCCTCATGCACTGCCCGTTCTGCCGGCACACCGACTCCCGCGTGATGGACTCGCGCACCACCGACGACGGCAGCTCGATCCGCCGGCGTCGCCAGTGCCCGGAGTGCGGTCGCCGCTTCACGACGATCGAGACGGCCAGCCTGACGGTGACCAAGCGCTCCGGCGCGAGCGAGCCGTTCAGCCGCAACAAGGTCCTGGTCGGTGTCCGCAAGGCCTGTCAGGGCCGCCCGGTCACCGAGGACGACCTGGCGATCCTGGCCCAGCGGGTCGAGGAGTGCATCCGCCAGCAGGGGCAGGCCGAGGTCGAGGCCCACGAGGTCGGGCTCGCCATCCTCGGGCCGCTGCGCGAGCTCGACGAGGTCGCCTACCTGCGGTTCGCGTCGGTCTACCAGGCGTTCGACAGCCTCGAGGACTTCGAGGGTGCGATCACCCTGCTGCGCGCCGAGCGCGACGCCACCGGCACCGAGCCGGACCCACGAGACAAGGCGGGTATGCCGCCGGGCTGAGCCCCGCGGCATACCGACCTTCCCGCTCCGGTCACCGCACGCCACCGGACCGGGAGACGCAGGCTCAGCACCACCACGGCACTGTCAGTGCCACCACCGAGAATTGACACCGTAGAAACACCAGGGGCTAGGGAGGCCACCAGAATGACTGAAACCGCAGGCGCACGTGCAGGTGCGCGCAAGACGTCCGGCAAGGGCGTCAAGATCGAGCGGATCTACACCACCCCTGGTGTGCACCCGTACGACGAGGTGACGTGGGAGAAGCGCGACGTCGTCCAGCAGAACTGGAAGACCGGCGAGACGATCTTCGAGCAGCGCGGGGTCGAGTTCCCCGACTTCTGGAGCGTCAACGCCTCCACGATCGTCACCACCAAGTACTTCCGCGGCGCGCTCGGCACCGAGGCGCGGGAGACCGGGCTCAAGCAGCTCATCGACCGCGTCGTGCTGACCTACGTCAAGGCGGGCAAGGACCACGGCTACTTCGCCAACGCGGAGGACGCCGAGATCTTCGAGCACGAGCTGACCTACGCCCTGCTGCACCAGGTGTTCAGCTTCAACTCGCCGGTCTGGTTCAACGTCGGCACCGCGAGCCCCCAGCAGGTCAGCGCCTGCTTCATCCTGGCCGTCGACGACTCGATGGACTCGATCCTCAACTGGTACAAGGAAGAGGGCTTCATCTTCAAGGGCGGCTCCGGCGCCGGCCTCAACCTGTCGCGGATCCGTTCCTCCAAGGAGCTGCTGTCCTCCGGTGGCACCGCCTCGGGCCCGGTGTCGTTCATGCGTGGCGCCGACGCGTCCGCGGGGACGATCAAGTCCGGTGGCGCGACCCGTCGGGCGGCCAAGATGGTCGTGCTCGACGTCGACCACCCCGACATCCTGGAGTTCGTCCAGACCAAGGCGCGCGAGGAGGACAAGATCCGCGCGCTGCGTGACGCCGGGTTCGACATGGACCTCGGCGGCAAGGACATCGTCAGCGTCCAGTACCAGAACGCCAACAACTCGGTCCGCGTCAGCGACGAGTTCATGCGGGCTGTCGAGGACGGCACCGAGTTCGGGCTGCGCGCTCGCGACACCGGCGAGGTCATCGAGACCGTCGACGCCCGCGAGCTGTTCCGCAAGATGGCCGAGGCCGCGTGGGAGTGCGCCGACCCGGGCATCCAGTACGACGACGTCATCAACGACTGGCACACCAACCCCGAGACCGGCCGGATCACCGCGTCCAACCCGTGCTCGGAGTACATGTCGCTCGACAACTCCTCGTGCAACCTGGCCTCGCTCAACCTGCTGAAGTTCCTCAAGGACGACGACACGTTCGACGCCAAGAAGTTCCAGCAGGTCGCCGAGCTGGTCATCACCGCGATGGACATCTCGATCTGCTTCGCCGACTTCCCGACCGAGGCGATCGGCGACACCACCCGTGACTACCGCCAGCTGGGCATCGGCTACGCCAACCTCGGCGCGCTGCTCATGGCGACCGGTCACGGCTACGACTCCGAGGGCGGGCGTTCGCTGGCTGCGGCGATCACCTCGCTGCTCACCGGTGCCGCCTACAAGAAGTCCGCCGAGATCGCCGGCGTGGTCGGCCCGTATGCCGGGTACGCCCGCAACGCGGACGCCCACAAGCGGGTGATGCGCAAGCACCAGAGCGCCAACGACTCGATCCGCACCCTCGACACGATGGACACCGCGATCCACCGCGCGGCCACCAAGGCCTGGGACGACGTGGTCAAGGTCGGCGAGAAGAACGGCTACCGCAACGCGCAGGCGTCGGTGCTCGCGCCGACCGGCACCATCGGCTTCATGATGGACTGCGACACCACCGGCATCGAGCCCGACTTCTCGCTGGTGAAGTTCAAGAAGCTCGTCGGTGGCGGGTCGATGCAGATCGTCAACCTCACCATCCCGCGTGCGCTCAAGAAGCTGGGCTACACCGGCGAGACCATCGAGGCGATCGTCGAGTACATCGCCGACAAGGGTCACGTCATCGACGCCCCCGGCCTCAAGACCGAGCACTACGAGATCTTCGACACCGCGATGGGTGCGCGCTCGATCGAGGCCATGGGCCACGTGCGGATGATGGCGGCCGTGCAGCCGTTCCTGTCCGGGGCGATCTCCAAGACGGTCAACCTGCCCGAGAACGCCACGGTCGAGGAGATCGAGGACGTCCACATGCAGGGCTGGAAGATGGGCCTCAAGGCGATCGCGGTCTACCGCGACAACTGCAAGGTCGGCCAGCCGCTGTCCGACGGTGGCTCGACCGCCAAGGACGCTGCCGCTGACAAGGCGACCGCTGCTGCGGACGCCAAGGTCGAGAAGGTCATCGAGTACCGCCCGGTGCGCAAGCGCCTGCCGAAGCGCCGGACCTCGCAGACCACCTCGTTCGCGGTCGGTGGCGCCGAGGGTTACCTCACGGCCGGCACCTACGAGTCGGGCGACCTGGGCGAGATCTTCCTCAAGTTCGGCAAGCAGGGCTCGACCCTGGCCGGCGTGATGGACGCCTTCTCGATCGCCGTGTCGATCGGCCTGCAGTACGGCGTGCCGCTGGAGACCTTCGTCGAGAAGTTCACCAACCTGCGGTTCGAGCCGGCTGGCCTGACCGACGACCCCGACGTGCGGATGGCGCAGTCGATCATGGACTACGTGTTCCGTCGCCTGGCGCTGGACCACATGGACTTCGACACCCGCTCGTTCATGGGCATCCACACCGCTGCCGAGCGGGCTCGCCAGCTCGAGACCGGTTCCTACCAGGACACCGACACCGACTCCGAGTCGGCCGAGGAGCTCGAGGACGAGCTGGAGAACTTCAGCCAGTCCGCCCCGGTCACCAAGCCGGCCGCTGCTGCCTCGACCTCGACCCCCACGGTCGAGGGCAAGGCACTCGACGCCGACTCGGTGAAGTCCGGTGCCGGTGCAGCCAGCGCCCGCGAGGTCTCGGTCGAGGTCCACTCGTCCGCCGAGCTCCTGGAGAAGTTCCAGGGCATCTCCGCCGACGCACCGATGTGCATGACCTGCGGAACCAAGATGCGCCCCGCCGGCTCCTGCTACGTCTGCGAAGGCTGCGGAAGCACCAGCGGCTGCAGCTGATCTAGCCAGACCAACGTACGGCGGCGCTAAGGTTCTTGGCGCCGCCGTTCGCTGTGCTGCCGGTGAGTCGTTGAGGTCCGTCGCGGCATGGCTCGACACTGAGGGGGTGCGCACCGTGGGCGGGGGACCGTGGAAGACACCCCTAACCCGTTGGTAGAACTGAGCATCCCGCTGTGAGTGCGTAGCGGGACAACCTGCGCAACACCAAGCAGATTGCGGCCGCCTTCGGACCGCTGGCCCCGATGCGGATGACATCGCGGGGTGGCGACGGCGTCGAGGTGCGGTTCGTCGCGGCGCAGACTCCTGAGGAGGCGGTCGACGCTGCCGACGAACAGGCTGTAAGCTGCTCGAAGACGGGTGGCTGCCCAAGCACATCGCCGTCATCACGACCGGAAGCCGGCATCCGCAGCAGGTCAGGCTCGCCGGGGACACCGATCAACGCGACTACTGGCGCAGCTTCTGGGAAGACGACGACGTCTTCTACGGCCACGTGCTCGGGTGCAAGGGGCTCGAGCGACGGGCTGTTGTCCTGTGCGTCAACCAAGCGAAGGTCACCGACCGGTCGCGCGAGCGGCTCTACGTCGGGATGTCGCGGGCCACCGACCTCTTGGTCGTCGTCGGCAACCCGGAGCTCATCAAGGAAATGGGTGGCGAGGCGGTAGCCAAGCAACTGGGGATACACCAAGGAGGAATGCGTTGACGTACGACGAGAGATTCACATCGACTCCCGAGGGCTGGGAGGCGCTGACCGAGCAGGTCTACGAAGCAGCTCAGGCAGCGACGGTGGAAGCGCTGCATCACGACAGAGCCGTCGATCGGCTGGCGAGCTACTACGCGCGCGAGGGCGACTTCGCCGGCGCCACCTTCCTCTCCGTCGGGCCCTGTGACCCCCACAGATTCACCTCGGGAGACCTACTGGCCATCACCCTGCTCCAGGTCTCGGCCTCGCCAGCGGTGGTCCGCCGCCTCACCGAACCGAGCCGTACGCGTGGCCGGATCGAGCAAATGCTGGCTGAAGAGCACCTGCCACTTGACGCAGACCTGGCCTTGGCAGACGCCCAAACCCTGCTGAACATGGCGACGTTCCACAACGCCCTCAAGCGGGCGTTGTCCGCTGACGAGTCCTCCACGGCCAACCCATGGGTCACCGCGTCGAAGCTGACGGCTCGCAAGAGGCCAGATCTGTTTCCCGTTCGGGACTCGGTCGTCTGCGGATACCTCGGCCTCGACCGCGGACGGAGACAGAACTATGAGGTTGACTGGCAGGTCTACCGGCGGCTGCTTCAGGACGACGGCATTTGCAGTCGCCTCGACCAGCTCGTCGACGAGGCCGCCGCCCGGCCTGGGGTGGAGGTCGGACCTCCGAATACCCGGCTGCGTCATCTGGACGTTGTTCTCTGGATGCACGCTCGCCGCGGCGCCGACCAGCGGGCGGTAGGCGCTGCTTGATGGCCCGCTACGACTTCTCGACCTGTTCCGACCTAGCCGGGCCCTGGTGGCGGACTGACTCACGGTAATAGTCACGCGGCATACCTGAAAGCCTTGGGGTAGCGCGCTCTCACGATGCGGGTCGTGGCGCCCAGGCTGCGGTGAACTTCTTGGGTGCCGAGAAGGCGCGCCTTGCCGTTCCCGGCATAGACGTAGTTGACGTTGGCCGGCGGGCGCCCGATGAGGTCGGCTTGCCGTCCCCGGTGAAGCCCGCCGCGAGAACACGGTGTTGTCGATCTGCGAGCCGGCCCCCCATCACCACACCGGGCTTGTATCCGATCGCCGTAGCGGTGGTCACCCCATGCCGCGGGTAGAGGTAGACCTTGCTGGCCGGAGTGCGGCCCAGAGGGGCGACGCGACCCTTCCCGGGCACGTCGCCCGGAGTGATCATCTTGCTGAGCGTCTGCCAGCCCGTGCCGATCCGTCGCCAGTGCCCGGTGACGCGCTCTTGCCGTTGGCAGCCAGGAGCCCAGCTCACCGTTGTCCTTGTGCCCCGTCGACCAACCCGGCACGGGGCTATGGACAGGCCCGCGGTGAACCAGCAGCGTTCTTCGCATGGTCGATGAGCCACCCGGCACCGCTGCGCTTCATCGTGTAGGTCAGGGACCAGATGGAGCAGGTCTGCCCCTTGGGACCATCGACGGCGTCTTGCGTCGTCTTGAGCGCCACTTCGACCGTGGCGGTGGTGCCGGCAACCTTGACGGACCCGACTGTCAGGTCGGTCCACCAGGAGGAGCCGAGCCCGGCCTGCCACTTGTTCAAGTTCCCCATGTCCTTCTGCATCCGCGGTGTAAAGAGCGCCCACGCGATCTCGTAATTGCCGTTGTTGATGCTCTCTCCGTGGACGACCAGTGACCTGGCAAGCTCACCGGCCTCTGTCGAGTCCGGCACAACCGTGACCTTGATGGAAGCGTCCTCCTCCGCCGGCCCCTCGGTGTCGCCGTCGCAGCCCGCGCCGCCGTCGGCGGGCCGCTCACCCAGCCACCGGCTCAGCTGGGGCGAGACCTGGTCGCTCGGGACGACATACCCGGTGCCCTCCACGGGAGTGTCATCGACGTTCCACACGCTCTTGCCGGTGACCAGCCCTACGACCTGACCTGACGTGTTGAGCGCAGGACCGCCGCTGTTGCCGCCGTTGATGGCGGCGTCAGTCGCGATGAGGTGTTCGAGACTCAGCGCCGGCTCCGTGTACTCCACCGCAGCGTCAACGCCGCTCACGATCCCCTGCGTCACGCGGAGGTCGCTCACAGCCCTGGGAAAGCCCAGCAGGGCGAGTGGGGAACCCAAGGCAGGGGTGGCGTCGGAAAGGCTGAGGTGGTGCGGCAGCGCCGCCGCCGTCCAGATCACGGCTGAGTCGGTGGCCTTGTCGACTCCGACGACTTCCGCGACCGCGTTGAAGCCGTCGCCCTGCACGCTGACGGTCTGGGCGTCGAGCACGACGTGGGCGGCGGTAGGATCTGGTGGTCGCCGATGACGAATCCCGACCCCATCCACCTCTCGTCGCACGCCGCGACTTCGAGACGCACGACGGCATCGCGGACCTGCGCAACGACCGCGGCCCAGTCCTGTGCGCTCGCCACCGGCGGGGAGGATGTGGTCGTCTCGCTGGTGCTCGTCACCGTGACCGTCACCGGCGTTGGCGTGGGCGTCTCGGTCTGTGTCGAGGGGAGCGCCGTCGCCGGCGTTTCCGGGTTGGCTGCACTGCACCCCGTCGTCGTCAACACCGCCGCCAACAGGGCCCCGAGGAAGGTGCGCCGCATGCCCGTGCCCCCTCCGTAACGATCGTCGTGCCTCTGTTGTACTCCGGCTGAGGTTGCCTGAGAAGATCTCGCGGAGTTGTGCCGACTGGCGGGTCGACTGGTCTCTCGACGGAAGCACCCGGATTGTCCCAGTTTTGCGGCCAGCGCCGTCTTCTGCTCTTTGGTCATCGACTCGACTGCTTGTGGTCTCCTCTGCTCGCAGGAAGATGCCCGGCGCGACGACGATGACACCGGCGAAGGTCGGACAACGGTCGGCAGCGTTCATCTCGTCCACGACGCGGGCGGAGCCGCATATGCAGACGATCTCAGGTCGGTCAGGCACGGCTCGGCCGTTGCGGTTGAACGGGAGACCGTCATTGTGCGCTGATTAAGGGCATCGGGCGAGGGCAGGTATGCCGCGCGCCCTCGAGCAGCGGATACCTCGCCTCCTCAGGGACGCTCGAGGACGTCCGCCTGCGAGTCATGACGCAGTAGTTCGCGAGCGACCACTGCCATCCCTACCGCGGTGAAGGACCGCCCACGAAGTCGACTTGCGGGCTCCCGAGGAAGACCGTGGCTACGAAGTGGATGGGCTGCGAGACGGCGACCGCCCAGCCGGCCCAAGCCGGGACGCGCCCCGAGCGTACGAGGGCGATCCCGAGCAGGACGGTGCCGACGACGTGGCCGACGACGAAGATGCCTGTAGCGACGCCGATCGTCGGGTGTGCGGCCGAGAAGAGCGCAGCCGCCTGGCTGTCTGACAGACCGGCCTCTTGGACGCTCCACAGGAGCTGGTCCGTGCCGAGCATGACTGCCAGCGCGAGATATCCGGGAACGGCGAGGCCCAGGGCCCCGCGGTGAGCCGAGGGGCCGCGGCGCGGCTGAGGCTCGCTGCTGCGATCACGCCGGGCACCAGGGTGAGCGCAGCGATGAGCCCCAGCCAGAGGACTGCGGACTGTGC
>CAVWZX010000010.1:0-345650 GCA_963759595.1 uncultured Actinomycetota bacterium | reverse complement strand
GATGAGGACGGCGTCGACATCGGCCAGGGCCGGGAGGAGGGCCTCGCGCGAGGCGCCGTCGACGTGGCGCACCTCGAAGTCGGGCCCCAGGGCGTCGAGGGTGGCGGGCGAGAGTTCCTCGGCGATCAGCACGATCGGCTTGCTCACGTGTCAGTCCTTTGGTGGGTCGCAGTCGGGTCACTGATGGGTTGCGGCACCACGCTGTGCCCGGCGCACAGCATACGACCCCGCTCAGCATGTGGATGCCGTGGCTCGACATGTGACACGCAGGTCACGTCGTAGCGATCTGGCGTGCCTGACTGCCGCCCCCGGAGGCGGATCTGGTCCGTCGGCCGGACTCACCCGAAGGCGGTCGCCCTCGACCAGCAGCTCACGGAGCCGGCCGGTCCCGCGAACGGGACCGGCCGGCATACCGTGCTCGGCGCCTGGGCGCCGTGGCTGCTTGCGTCAGCGGGCGGCGGAACCCTCGACGTAGTCGGAGTCCGTCTCCTTGATCCAGCTCATCAGCTTGCGGAGCTCCTTGCCGGTGCCCTCGATCGGGTGCTGGGCACCCTTCTCGCGCAGCGCCTTGAACTCCGGGCCGCCGGCGTCCTGGTCGTCGATGAACCGCTTGGCGAACGCGCCGTTCTTGATGTCGGCGAGGACACCCTGCATGTTCTCCTTGACGCTCGGGTCGATGACGCGAGGGCCGGAGACGTAGTCGCCGTACTCGGCGGTGTCGGACACCGACCAGCGCTGCTTGGCGATGCCGCCCTCGACCATGAGGTCGACGATCAGCTTGAGCTCGTGCAGGCACTCGAAGTAGGCGACCTCGGGCTGGTAGCCGGCCTCGACGAGCGTCTCGAAGCCGTACTGCACCAGCTGGGACGCGCCGCCGCAGAGCACCGCCTGCTCACCGAACAGGTCGGTCTCGCACTCCTCGGTGAAGGTCGTCTTGATGCCACCGGCTCGCAGCCCGCCGATCGCCTTGGCGTAGGACTGGGTCAGCGCCCAGGCCTCACCGGACGCGTCCTGCTCGACGGCGAGCAGGACGGGGACGCCGCGGCCGTCGACGAACTCGCGGCGCACGAGGTGACCGGGACCCTTCGGGGCCACCATGACCACGTCGGAGCCGGCCTCGGGCTTGATGTAGTCGAAGCGGATGTTGAAGCCGTGCCCGAAGAGCAGCCCCGCACCCTCCTTGAGGTTGGGTGCGATGTCGTTGGCGTAGACCGTGCGCTGCACCTGGTCGGGCGTGAGGATGACGACGAGGTCGGCCTCCTTCACGGCGTCCGCCACGGACCGCACGGTCAGCCCCTCGGCCTCTGCCTTGGCACGGCTCCTGCTGCCCTCGGCGAGACCGACGCGCACGTCGACCCCGGAGTCGCGCAGGTTGAGTGCGTGGGCGTGGCCCTGGCTGCCGTAGCCGATGACGGCCACCTTCTTGCCCTGGATCACGCTCAGGTCAGCGTCGTCGTCGTAGAACATCTCGGCCACGGTGGCCACTCCTTAGTGTTGTCAGTACTTCGTCGGTGTTCGGTGGAAACTGTTGGGCTGCAGTGTCATTCAGGTATGCCGCATGCCTGGCTCCGGCGCTCGCGGCGAGCTCGCTACGCGGTGCGCAAGGCTCGGTCGGTGATGGACCGGGTGCCACGACCGATGGCGACCATGCCGGACTGGACCAGCTCCTTGACGCCGAACGGCTCGATGACCTCGAGGAAGGCGGCGAGCTTGTCGCGGTTGCCGGTGACCTCGATGGTCAGGGTGTCGCTGGCCACGTCGACCACCTTGGCACGGAACAGCTGGACCGTCTCCAGCACGTGGCTGCGGCTGTGCACGTCGGTGCGCACCTTGACGAGCAGGATCTCGCGCTGGACCGAGGCCGTGGGCTCGAGCTCGACGACCTTGAGCACCTCGATCAGCTTGTTGAGCTGCTTGGTCACCTGCTCGAGCGGGAGGGCGTCGACCTCGACCACCACCGTCATGCGCGAGATCTCGGGGTGCTCGGTCGGGCCCGACCGCGAGCGAGTCGATGTTGAAGCCGCGGCGGGAGAACAGCGCCGCGATCCGGGCCAGGACGCCGGGCTTGTTCTCGACCAGGACCGAGAGGGTGTGCTTGCTCATCGCCATCACTTCCCGTCCCTGTCGGCGTCCTCGGGTTGCTCGGTGGCCTCGTCCTCTTCGCGGTCCCACTGGGGCGCAGTGTCCTTCGCGACCTGGATGGCGTCGTTGCTGACACCGGCCGGGACCATCGGCCAGACCATGGCGTCGCGGTGCACGACGAAGTCCACGATCACCGGGACGTCGTTGATCTCCATGGCCTTCTTGATCGTGGCGTCGACGTCCTCGGGTCGCTCGCAGCGCAGACCGACGCAGCCGTAGGCGTCGGCCAGCTTGACGAAGTCGGGGATGCGGCTGCCGACCGAGGTGTGCAGGTCGGTGTTGGAGTAGCGCTTGTCGTAGAAGAGCGACTGCCACTGCCGCACCATGCCGAGGCTGCTGTTGTTGATGATGGCGACCTTGATCGGGATGTTGTTGATGACGCAGGTCGCGAGCTCCTGGTTGGTCATCTGGAAACAGCCGTCGCCGTCGATCGCCCACACCACGCGGTCGGGCTGGGCGACCTTTGCGCCCATCGCGGCCGGCACGGCATACCCCATCGTGCCGAGGCCACCGGAGTTGAGCCAGGCGTTGGGTCGCTCGTACTGGACGAACTGGGCAGCCCACATCTGGTGCTGGCCGACGCCGGCGACGTAGACCGACTCGGGGCCGCTGATCGCGCCGATCCGCTCGATGACGTACTGCGGCGAGACGCTCTGCTCCTCCCCCTCGGGCGTGGTGTAGCCGAGCGGGAAGGTGGCCTTCCAGCCCGCCGTCTGCTCCCGCCACGCGGCATAGTCGCCGACCGTGCCGGCCTCGCGGTCGGCGGCGACGGCCTTGACGAGCTCGCCGATGACCTCGAGCACGTCACCGACGATCGGGACGTCGGCGTTGCGGTTCTTGGAGATCTCGGCCGGGTCGATGTCGGCGTGGATGACCTTGGCCTCGGGGGCGAACGTCGACAGCTGCCCGGTGACCCGGTCGTCGAAGCGGGCGCCCAGCGTGATGAGGAGGTCGGACTTCTGCAGGGCGGTGACGGCCGCGACCGAGCCGTGCATCCCGGGCATGCCCAGGTGGAGCGGATGGCTGTCGGGGACCGCACCACGAGCCATCAGCGTTGTCACGACTGGGATCTGGGTGAGCTCGACGAACTCCCGCAGCGCGTCGGAGGCGTTGCCGCGGATCACGCCGCCACCGACGTAGAACACCGGCCGTTTCGCCTGCGCGATGAGGCGGGCAGCCTCGCGGATCTGCTTGTTGTGCGGCCGCGCGACGGGGCGGTAGCCGGGCAGGTCGTACTTCGGCGGCCACGCGAAGGTCGTCTTCGCCTGGAGGGCGTCCTTCGAGATGTCGACGAGCACCGGCCCCGGTCGTCCGGTCGCGGCGATGTGGAAGGCCTCGGCGATGACACGGGGGATCTGCGAGGCGTCGGTGACGAGGTAGTTGTGCTTGGTGATCGGCATCGTGATGCCGCGGATGTCGGCCTCCTGGAAGGCATCCGTGCCGATGGCAGCGGAGGCCACCTGGCCGGTGATGGCCACGATCGGCACCGAGTCCATGTAGGCGTCGGCGATCGCGGTCACCAGGTTGGTCGCTCCCGGCCCCGACGTCGCCATGCAGACGCCGACCTTGCCGGTGGCACTGGCGTAGCCCTCTGCCGCGTGGCCGGCACCCTGCTCGTGGCGGACCAGGATGTGGCGGACCTTGACCGAGTCGAGCAGCGGGTCGTAGGCGGGCAGGATCGCGCCACCGGGGATGCCGAACACGGTGTCGACCTCCATCGCCTCGAGCGAGAGCACCAGGCTCTGGGCGCCGGTGACCTGCGGTCGGCACCTTGGCCTTGGCCTGCTCGGCCAGCCTCGAAGGACTGGGCGCCGGGCTGGGTGCCGGACTCGGTGCGGGTTTCGCGTCGCTCACTTCACTACCGCTTTCGGTTCTCGCTCATGGTGGACCACTGGATCTGCTCACACTGGATCTGCTCACACTGGATCTGCTCACACTGGATCTGCTCACAAAAAAACCCTCCAGTTCCGGTGAGGAACGACGGAGGGCAGCGCGCTGGCTCTCGGCTGAGGGCCTGCGCGCTAGGGAAGTACGAGAATTCGTGCCACGCGAGAACTCTCTCGCCGAGCCCTCGTGGTGTCAACGTGCGAGACAGCCGGTCCCACGATCCGGACCTGTCGTCTCACTCACAGGACCGGCCCCGGCCGCTCAACCGCAGACTGCTCCACCGCTGGCGCTGCCGACGAGCTTGCGGTACTTGGCCAGGACACCGCGGGGATACTTGGGCGTCCGGTGGCGTGAAACCCTCCGCGCGGCGGGCCAGCTCGGCCTCGTCGACGTGGACGTCGAGCAGGCCGTTCGCCACGTCGAGGGTGATCCGGTCACCGTCCTGCACGAACGCGATCGGTCCACCGTCGACCGCCTCCGGCGCGACGTGGCCGACACACAGCCCGGTCGTCCCACCGGAGAAGCGACCGTCGGTCAGCAGCAGGACGTCCTTGCCGAGCCCGGCGCCCTTGATGGCACCGGTCACCGCGAGCATCTCGCGCATCCCCGGGCCACCCTTGGGTCCCTCGTAGCGGATGACGACGACGTCACCGCCCTTGAGCGACCCCTCCTCGACGGCGTCCATCGCGGCCCGCTCGCCGTCGAAGACACGAGCCGTGCCCTCGAAGACGTCGGAGTCGAAGCCGGCCGACTTCACGACCGCACCCTCGGGGGCCAGGGTCCCCTTGAGGATCGTGATGCCTCCCGTCTTGTGGATCGGCTCCTTCATGGCACGGACGACTTTGCCGTCCACGTCCGGCGGCGCGATGTGGGCGAGGTTCTCGGCCATCGTCTTCCCTGTCACCGTGAGGCAGTCGCCGTGGAGCAAACCTGCGTCGAGCAGCGCCCGCATGACGACCGGCACTCCCCCGACGCGGTCGATGTCGGTCATGACGTACTGCCCGAACGGCTTGACGTCGGCCAGGTGCGGCACCTTCGCGCCGACCCGGCTGAAGTCGTCGAGGGTGAGGTCGACCTCGGCCTCGTTGGCGATCGCGAGCAGGTGCAGCACGGCGTTGGTCGAGCCGCCGAAGGCCATGACCACGGCGATGGCGTTCTCGAACGCCTCCTTGGTCATGATGTCCCGGGCCGTGATGCCGCGGCGGAGCAGCTCGACGACGGCCTCCCCCGACTTGCGGGCGAACCCGTCGCGCCGACGGTCGGTGGCGGGCGGGGCGGCAGAACCCGGCAGCGACATCCCGATCGCCTCCGCGACCGAGGCCATCGTGTTGGCGGTGTACATGCCGCCGCAGGCGCCCTCGCCCGGGCAGATGGCGCGCTCGATCGCGTCGACGTCCGCCCGCGACATGAGCCCGGCCGCGCACGCGCCGACCGCCTCGAACGCGTCGATGATCGTCACCGTCTTCTCGGAACCGTCCGAGAGCTTGGCGATCCCCGGGAGGATCGACCCGGCATACAGGAACACGCTGGAGAGGTCGAGGCGCGCCGCGGCCATGAGCATGCCGGGCAGCGACTTGTCGCAGCCGGCGAGCAGCACCGAGCCGTCGAGCCGTTCCGCATTCATCACGGTCTCAACGGAGTCCGCGATCACCTCGCGACTCACCAGCGAGAAGTGCATGCCCTCGTGGCCCATCGAGATGCCGTCACTCACCGAGATGGTGCCGAACTCGAGCGGGTAGCCCCCCGCCGCGTGCACGCCGTCCTTGACCGCCTTCGCCAGCCGGTCGAGGGACAGGTTGCAGGGCGTGATCTCGTTCCACGAGCTGGCCACGCCGATCTGCGGCTTGACCCAGTCGTCGTCACCCATACCCACCGCGCGGAGCATCCCGCGCGCCGCGGTCTTCTCGAGCCCGTCGGTCACGTCGCGGCTGCGCGGCTTGATGTCGACGCCGGCGGTGGCTGCCCCCGTGGTGGGTTCGGTGGTCGTCATGTCCGCAGTCTAGGACTCGGGTCCACAGGGTGGGACGACGGTCTCACAGGACGAAAACCACGCCACCAGCCACAGGTATGCCGCGTGGTCAGCCCCGCGAAATGTGGCACCGCTCGAGCTCGGCCGTGCCCAGGTCGAGCCCGGACCACGGTCCCGCGTAGCGCAGCACCGCGAGCGACGACGTGGGGAATCCGGAGGCCAGGCACTCGTGGGCCGACGAGGACCCGTCCCCCTCGGAAAGCCCACTGGCGAGCATCGCCATGGTCGGGTTGTGGCCGATGACCATGACCACCTGCGCCTCGGCCGCCGTCTCCCGCACCGTCTGCAGAACCGTCTGGGCGCCGCCGGAGTAGAGGCTGTCGACGAACTCGACCGTCTCGCCGCAGGCGCCGCCGTCGACTGCCGCGGCCCAGGTCTGCCGGGTCCGGGTGGCGGTCGAGCAGAGGACCAGCTCCGGCCCCAGCTCGTGTTCGTGCAGCCAGGCACCGGCCGCTTGGGCATCGTGTTGGCCCCGGCGGGTGAGCGCTCTCTCGTGGTCGGGCTTGCCGGCGACCTGTTCCGCCTTCGCATGGCGGAAGAGGATGAGCACCTTGTCATCGCTGGCGAGGGTCATACCCCGAGCATGGACCCGTTCGCCGACAACAACCAGTCTTGACAGGCACGCGCGCGACGCGACCGCGGGGCTTGCCCGCCCTCTCCGGCCGATAGCCTCGTCCCACCACGACGAGGTGACCCGAGGCAGTGAACCCGCGGCCGCGGCATACCTCTCCGCGCAGTGAGGAACGACCGATGCAGCAGCCGCCCGCCCTGATCGACGTCACGGCGTCCGCGCCGAGGGACCGGCCATGGCTGGACGAGGCGATCCGCCGCATCCAGGCCGACGCCAACCGCAGCGCCGACACGCATCTCGTGCACGTACCGATCCCCGGACTCCCCGAGGTCGACCTCTACCTCAAGGACGAGTCGACGCACCCCACGGGCAGCCTCAAGCACCGCCTCGCCAGGTCGCTGTTCCTCTATGCCCTGTGCAACGGCGAGCTGCACGACGGCACCACCGTCATCGAAGCGTCGAGCGGTTCCACGGCGGTGAGCGAGGCGTACTTCGCGCGGATGCTCGGGCTGCCGTTCATCGCCGTCATGGTGCGCACGACCAGCCCCGAGAAGATCGCCCTCATCGAGCGCGAGGGCGGGCAGTGCCACTTCGTCGACGACGCGGGCGAGGTCTACGAGGTCGCCCGGCAGCTGGCCGAGGAGCGCGGCGGGCACTACCTGGACCAGTTCACCTTCGCCGAGCGGGCCACCGACTGGCGCGGCAACAACAACATCGCCGAGTCGATCTTCGAGCAGATGGCCCGGGAGCGGCACGCCGTGCCCCGGTGGGTCGTGGTCGGGGCCGGGACCGGCGGCACCAGCGCCACCATCGGCCGGTTCGTGCGCTACCGCGGGCCTGGCCAGCCAGGTGTGCGTCGTCGACCCCGAGAACTCGGCCTTCCTGCCGGCCTTCTGCGGCGACGACGCCGGGGTCACGGCCGCCTGCGGCTCACGCATCGAGGGCATCGGACGACCGCGCGTGGAGCCGAGCTTCGTGCCGACGTGTCGTCGACCGGATGCTGCTCGTGCCGGACCCCGCCTCGGTCGCGGCCATGCGGTTCCTCACCGAGCGCACCGGTCTGCGTGGCGGTGCGTCCACCGGCACCAACCTCTTCGGCGCCCTGCGCCTCGCCTGCGAGATGGCCGAGCGCGGAGAGGGCGGCAGCATCGTCTCCCTGCTGTGCGACGGCTCGGAGCGGTATGCCGGGACGTACCGCAACGACGCCTGGCTCACCGAGCGCGGGTGGGACCTCGAGCCGCACCGCGCCGTGCTCCGCGCGGCGTGGGACGAGGGCGTCTGGATCGGCTGAGGCCGGCCCACTGACCTGAGGTCTTTGAAGGATCGGCCACGCCAGGGCGTGGCAAATCCTTCAAAGACCTCAGCGAGGGTCGGCTTTCGGCGCCGGTCAGCCGCCGGAGACGGCGTTGATGACGTGGACCGTCGAGCTGGGGGTGACCGCGGTCTGGACCCCGTCGGCGCGTTTGGCGTCCTCGCCGTCGACGAAGACGTTGACGTGACGGCGGATCTCGCCGCGCTCGTCGCGGACCCGCGAGGCCAGGATCGGCCACGGCTCGAACGCCCGGTCGAGCACGTCGCCGAGCGCGGTGTCGGCCCCCAGCTCGACCGGCAGCTCGGCTGCTCCGTCGGCCAGGTCACGGAGCAGCCCGGGCAGGACCACGCGGGCCGTCATGACAGCGTCACTGCGCGAACGCAGAGCACGTCCGGCAGCTGGGCGGCGATCCTGGCGAACGACTCGCCCCCGTCGGTCGAGGCGTAGACCTCGCCGTTGCGGGTGCCGAGGTAGAAGCCGGGCTCGTCGTGGCTGTCGGTCGCTGCCGCATCGCGGAGCACGTTCGTGTAGGACGGAGCGGGCAGCCCCTCGTGCTGGGTGCGCCAGGTCGCGCCTGCGTCGTCGGTGCGCTGCACCTGGAGCTCGGCCGCTGGCGGGATCCGTTCGCCGTCGGAGGCGATCGGCACGAGCCACATCGTGTCGCCCTGACGCGGGTGGGCCACTGCCGTCATGCCGAAGTTCGTCGGCAACCCCTCCTCGATCGAGGTCCAGGTGACCCCGTCGTCGTCGGAGCGGTAGACGCCCCTGTGGTTCTGGGCGTAGAGCCGGGTCGGGGTCCCACTGTCACGGACCACCTTGTGCACGCACTGGCCGAACTCGGGCCACTCGTCGTGCGGCTGGAAGTAGGCGTGGATGCCGGTGTTGCCCGGATCCCAGGAGGCTCCGCCGTCACGGGTGTTGTAGACCCCGCCGGTGCTCATCGCCACCAGCATGCGGTCGGCGTCCGCGGGGCTGGGCAGCACGGTGTGGATGGCGCCACCACCGAAGCCCTCGCCCCACTCCGGGCGGTGCGGGTGCTCCCAGAGCCCCCGGTTGAGCTCGAACGTCTCGCCCCGGTCAGCGCTGCGCCAGAGGCCCTGGGGTTCGGTGCCGGCCCACACCACGGCCGGGTCGTGCGGGTCTGCCACCAGCTGCCAGGTGGCCTTGAGCGCGGTGTCGGTGTCCTCCGGGAACCGGATCGAACCGTCGGGGTGCTCGACCCAGGTCGCGCCGAGGTCGTCGGAGTGCTGCAGCGACGGCCCCCAGTGCGACGACCGGAACCCCACCAGCAGCCGGGTCGGGTCGGTGCGGGTGTCGAACAGCAGCGACAGCACCTCGCTCATCAGGAAGTGCGGCCCGTCGACCCGCCACGTCTTCCTGTCCTCGCTGCGAGCCAGCCACAATCCCTTGCGGGTCCCGATCCCTACGACGGTCTCACCCATGGTCCCCATGGTGGCACTCCTCCGGTCGACTGACACCTGTCGTGGGTATCGACTCGCGAACCGACCAGAACTCATCACAGGGCGGTGTGGGCGACCTCCCCGGCGTCAGACGAGGTTGCGCAGCGGTCTTCCGGCGGCATACGCCCCGAGCTGCTCCTGGAGCAGTCGGGCCGCACGCGGCATGAAGGCGGTCGAGGCGCCGCCCACGTGGGGGGTGACGATCACACCGGGAGTGGACCAGAGCGGATGGTCGCGCGGGAGCGGCTCGGGGTCGGTGACGTCGAGGGCGGCACGGATCCGGCCGGCCGCGGCGTGGCGCACCAGGGCGTCGGTGTCGACGACACCACCGCGCGCGACGTTGACGAGCAGGGATCCGTCGGGCATCGCCGCCAGGAACGCGTCGTCCACCAGCCCTGCGGTGTGCCGACTCAGCGGCACGATGACGACGACGACGTCGTGCGCGGGGAGCAGCTCGGGCAGCTCGTCCACCCCGTGCACCGACCGCACGAGCTCGTCGCCGACGCGAGGGCGGCTGGCGACCGCGGTCACCTGCACCTCGAACGGCGTGAGCCGCGCGGCGATCGCGCGGCCGATGGCGCCGTAGCCGAGCACCAGGACCCGCTTGTCGGCCAGGGCCTGGTGGAAGACGGAGGGCAGCCAGGTGCGGTTCTGTTGCGCCGCAAAGAAGTCCGGGAAGTCACGCAGGCTGGCGAGGGTGAGGGCCACGGCGAGCTCCGCCGTCGACGCGTCGTGGACACCGGTGGCGTTGGCGAGCTGCACGCCTTCGGGCAGCACGGCCTGCACGTCCTCGTAGCCAGCCGTCAGCAGCTGCACCAGCTCGAGGTTCGGCACCTGGCTCAGGGCGCCGATCCGGCCACTGGCGCCGATGTAGGGCGGCACCACCACCTTGACCTCGTCGGCCCGGTCCGGGGACCCGTCGAGGTCCCACACGGCGAGGTCGATCCCCGAGATGGGCCCGACGGCCTCGATCCATTCCTGTCCGGGCAGCGTCACCAGCGTCATGCCCTCACGCTAACGCCGTCCGCGACACCGTGACCTCGCGGTCCACGTCACGCACAATGGGGTATGCCGCGTGCCTCCGAGCGACCTCGACCGACTCCTGCGCGGGGCGCGGCTGCCTGCGCCGCCCTGCTTGCCGCGAGCCTCCTCGGCGCCTGCTCCGGGAACCCCGACGATGCCGACGCGAAAGTCACCGCACCGGCCCTGACCTCCACGACGACACCGTCGTCGCAGGGTGCCAGCTCGCCGACTGCCAGCCCTGCGACCACGTCGAGCAGCACCGCGGCACCCGTGACCGCCACGATCGCCAAGGGCCTCGACGTCCCGTGGGCCATCGCGTTCCTCCCCGACGGCTCGGCCCTGGTCACGTTGCGCGACAAGGCGCAGCTGCTGCACGTCCGGGCCGGCCGGTCCCCCGTGGTGCTCGGCGCCATCGCCGGTGTGCGGCCCGACGGCGAGGGCGGCCTGCTCGGCGTCGCGGTGTCCCCGGGCTTCGCCAAGGACAGCAGCATCTTCGTCTACTACACCGCTGCCGAGGACAACCGCGTCGTCCGGCTGACCTTCGCGGACGGCAAGGCAACCAAACCGACCGTCGTGCTGCGCGGCATACCCAAGGCGGGCCACCACAACGGTGGCCGCCTCGCCTTCGGGCCCGACGGGTTCCTCTACGTCACCACGGGGGATGCCGGCGCGTCGGAGCGGTCGCAGGACAAGGACGCCCTCGGGGGCAAGATCCTGCGCATCACGAGGGACGGCAAGCCCGCACCGGGCAACCCGTTCGGCGACGACTCCCCCGTCTGGAGCTACGGTCACCGCAACGTGCAGGGCATCGCCTGGGCACCGGACGGAACGGATGTACGCGAGCGAGTTCGGGCAGAACACCTGGGACGAGCTCAACCTCATCGAGCCGGGTCGCAACTACGGGTGGCCGGTCGTGGAGGGCCGGGCGGGGCGCTCGGGGTTCACCGACCCGCTGGCCCAGTGGCCGACGTCGGACGCCTCACCGAGCGGGATCGCCGTGGCTGACGGCGCCGTGTGGATGACTGCCCTGCGCGGTGAGTCGATGTGGCGAGTCCCTCTGACTGGCAACGGGATCGGCACACCTGAACGGTTGCTGAGCGGCAGGTACGGCAGGCTTAGGGATGCGGTGCTCGCCCCGGACGGCAGGCTCTGGGTGCTGACGAGCAACACCTTCCGGGGAGATCCCGGAGCGGAGGACGACCGCGTCGTCGCGCTCGCCCTGTCGAGTCTGCGCTGAGGTCAGCCGCCGGGGGTCACCACGGCGTTCTCGTAGGCGAACACCACCGCCTGGGCACGGTCGCGCAGGTCCAGCTTGGTGAGCACCCGGCTGACGTGGGTCTTGACCGTCTGCTCGGACACGAAGAGTCGCTCGGCGATCTCCGCGTTGGACAGCCCGGCCGCGACCACCTCGAGCACCTCGCGTTCCCGACCGGTCAGCTCTGCGAGCCGGGGTGACTGGCGCGGCACCGGACCACGACGGCGCACGACGTCGGCGATGAAACGCTTGGTGATGGCCGGAGCCAGCAGGGCGTCACCGCGAGCGACGACCCGCACCGCCTGGGCCAGCTCCTCCGCCGGTGCGTCCTTGAGCAGGAACCCGCTGGCCCCCACCCGCAGGGCCTCGTAGACGTAGTCGTCGACGTCGAACGTGGTCAACACCAGGACGTGGGGCCGCAGGTGCGCCGGCGCCTTCATCAGCTCGGCGGTCGCCTCCAGGCCGTTCAGCTCGGGCATCCGCACGTCCATGAGGACGACCTCGGGGTGCAGCCGGGCCACCTCGCTGACGGCCTCCCGACCGTTGGCGGCCTCACCGATGACGGTGATGTCTGGCTGCGCCGAGAGCAGCGCCCCGAAGCCCTGGCGGACCATCGCCTGGTCGTCGGCCACGAGCACGGTGATCGACATGCGACGACCCTACTGACCCGAGTCGGCTGCGACGGGCACGGGCAGGTGCGCCTCGACCCGGAACCCACCGGACTCCGTCGGTCCGGCCACCAGCGTGCCATCCGCCGTCTGGGCGCGCGTGCGGGCGCCGACGAGGCCGTTGCCACCGCCGGACTCGCCGGTCGGCGCGACGGGGCGGGGTGGTGTGGTGTTCTCGACGACGAGGGCCAGGTCACCGGCATCCAGCGTGACCTCCGCACGCACCGCAGCCCCCGGAGCATGCCGGGATGCGTTGGCGAGACTCTCCTGCAGGATCCGGTATGCCGCCAGCCCGACACCAGCGGGGACCGTCGCCACCGCGGGCGGCAGCGCCGACCAGGTGATCGGGAGCCCGGCGGCGCGGCTGGACTCGAGCAGCCCTTCCAGATCGCCGCCGCTCGGCACCGGCGCCGAGGCCACCTCGTGCGACGCGGAACGCAGCACGCCGAGGACCGCGCGCACCTCGTTGAGGGCGGCGCGCGCTGACTGCTCGATGGAGGTGAACTCGGCCCGCACGTCCTCGGACACCGCGCCGAGCCGGAACGGGGCGCTCTGGGACTGCACGACGATCAGCGACATGTGGTGGGCAACGACGTCGTGCAGCTCGCGGGCGATCATGGACCGCTCCTCCAGAACGGCCCGACGGGCCCGCTCCTCCTGGGTGCTGACCGTCTCGATGGCCAGCTGGCGACGCGACACGACCAGCCACCGGACGAGCAGGGCGACCCCGCCCACCAGTGCCTGCCCCAGGGCCCAGGCCTTCAGGTCATCAGGCAGCAGCAGGACGAACACGATGGCCGTGCCGCCCACCGCACCGATGATCTCCTCCCACCGGGCCCGCAGCGCGACGGCGGCGACCAGCGCCAGCAGGACGAGGAAGTGCACGACCGGCCACGGCATCGGCCAGTCGGGGTTGGTCACGTCGATGAAGGTGAAGCCCAGGGCACCACCGATGCTCACCGCCCAGCCGGCGAGTGGCCGCACCCGGGCGAGCAGGAGCGGCGCCGTCTCGACCAGCGCCACGACGGGGCGCATCGAGACGGTCACGTCGTGGGTGAGGGAGAGCGTGGACCACGCGATGACGAACAGGATCGCGGCGACCACCGCGAGAGTGACCTCGGGCGAGCGGGTCAGCCAACGCCCGACCAGCGCGGCACCACGACCGAACCAACGCCCGACGGCGCCCACCCCGCGGCCGGTGCGAACGACTCCGCGCCCGGTGCGGAGCACGCCACGCCCGGCGGCCCGGGGTGCCCGGCTCAGTCCTGTCCTCATGCCGCAAGGTTACGAGGCAGCGACACCAGGGACGTCACCCTGTGGAGTGACGTTCGAGTACCCCGCCGGTACGGGGAGGGACTGGAGCGCTACTCACGGGTGATGCGGATCTCGTTCTGCCGCTTGACGATCAGCAGCGTCCGCCGTTCCTACGTTCGGCGACATGAAAGCCATACGCCCCATTCTGCTGCTCGTCCTGGTGATCGGTGCGCAGTCTCTGGTCCGGCGGTGCCGCCGCCCTGCGGCTTGCCTCGGCCGACCCTCGGCCTGTCGACGCAGCAAGCCTGATCGCCGTCGACGCCCTCGTCTCCGAGCCGGCCGACCGCGCCGAGCTCGCTGTCCCGGCGGGATTCAGCACCGGTCGTGGCTACCAGCCGAGCGTCCGCGGCGGACTGCTCGTCAACCCACACGGGAACTGCTCCTCCCCCGTGCCACTTCCCCGGTCGTTCACCCCGGGCTGCCAACGCCACGACCTCGGCTACGACCTGCTGCGGCACGCGGCGGCCATGGGCCACCCCCTTCCCGCGTCGGCCCGCCACGCCCTCGACGACCAGCTGGCGGACTCGATGGGGGCGAGCTGCCGTGAGCAGCGGACCAGCACCCCGGAGCGGCTGGAGTGCACAACGTGGGCCGGGGTGGCCTCCGCTGCCGTCTGGGTCAACTCCCTGCGCCAGGGCTGGTCGGTCCCGTCACGGGAGTCGGCAGCCAGCATCGCCGAAGGGAGCGGGGTCCTGAGCACGGTCGGCGCCGCTTCCGTGCTGCTCGTGGGAGGGGTGCGCCCGGCCCGTCGACGCCTGGCAGCCACCACGCTCGGCAGTCGACTGTCCCGCACCGTCCGGCACGGGTGGCCCCTGGGCGCAGCCGCCCGAGCGCTGCGGCGGGCCTGGTCCGGCGTCGTGGACGGCGCACCGCGGGTCTCCACCACGACGAGCGGCGCCGTCGCGGCATACGCCTCCTTCTTCCCCGGGTTCCTCCCCCGCAGTGCCCTCCTGCAGGGCCTGGCCACGGTCGTCTTCGTGCTGCCGACGCTGGGGCTGGTGCGCCGGTTGCGTCCGAGCGCCGCGCGGTGTCGACGCACCGCGAGGGTCACGGTCGGCAGCCTGGTGGCGGCTCTGCTCGGCACAGGCTTCTGGTGGGCGGACGCCCAGCAGGACACCCAGCGGGTAGCCGCTGGTGTCTCACCCAGCGGCATGCGGTACTGGCTCGTGGTGGCCGCCGTCGTGGTCGCGACCGTCCTGCTGGTTGGTGCGGTGCGCTGGCTGGCTCGCCACCCGCGCCGGATCTGGCGACCGGCCGTGGCCCTCGCTGCGCTGACCGCCCTCATCGCCCCCGCTGCTCCCGCCCACGCGCAGGCACCGACGCCGTCGCACGACCGCGTGCTGAGCGCCACGTCCCCCGTCGGCGCCGTCCGCACCTACGCAGAGCAGCGTCCCGACGAGTCCCTGCACGAGCGGGCCGTCCGAGCGGCCGACGACCTGGTGGCCCGCGGCGGCCTCACCAGGAGCAGGGTCGTCATCATGATGCCGACAGGGTCGGGCTGGGTCGACCCGGCGGCGGTCGACGGGTTCGAGCGCAGGTTCGGTGGGGACGTGGCGCTGGTCGGGATGCAGTACGCCTCGACGCCGAGCTGGGTGGCGTTCCTCTTCCAGCGGACCTCCGCGGAGCAGGGCGCACGGGAGCTGGCCGCCGAGGTGGCCGACCGCGTCGAGCGCCTGCCCGCCGCCGAGCGGCCCCAGCTGCACCTCTACGGCGAGAGCCTCGGGGCCCTGGCCGGCCAGGCCGTACTCGCCGACCCGGTCCGGGCCCAGCCGTTCTGCTCGGCCCTCTGGGTGGGTTCGCCCGGGGGCGCCACGGCGGGGCACGGACGGGAGGTCAGCGTGGCGAACGCCACCGATCCGGTCGTGCACGCGACGCCGGGTCTGCTCGTGCACCCGACGACGTCCGGCCGACCCTGGCTGCCCGGCGTGAGCTACCTGCAGTCGGCGTTCGACTTCGTCGGGTCCCTGTCCCTGCCCTCAGGCAACGGGCACCGCTACGGGGCGGACCAGGCCACGCACCTGTCCACCTGCTGACCATGGCGGAACGTCGACAGCGGCGCCCTCGGCGGAGACCGCCGCTGGCCTCGGAGGAGACCGCCGCTGGCCTCGGCGCGCAGGTTCTGGAGCCGGGAACGGCGTCGAGCTCAGCCGAGCTTGGTGAGGATGAGCTCGCGGGCCTTGCCGGCGTCGGCCTGGCCCTTCATCTCCTTCATCACCTGACCGATGAGCGCGCCGGCGGCCTGGACCTTGCCGTCGCGAACCTTCTGCGCCACATCGGGATTGGCGTCGATGACCTTGTCGACCGCAGCCTCGAGGGCGCCGTCGTCCTGCACGAGCTCGAGCCCCCGCGCGTCGGCCACCTCCGTCGGTGCGCCCTCCCCGGCGAGGACGCCGTCGAGGACCTGACGGGCCATCGAGTCGTTGAGCCGGCCGGCCCGCACCAACCCGTCGAGCTCGGCGATGTGCGACGGAGTGACGCCGAGACCGGTTGCATAGTCGTCGACGGACTGGGCCTCGACGTTGGCCCTGCGGGCGATCTCGCCGAGCCACCACTTACGGGCCGCAGCCGGGGTCGCACCCGCGGCCACCGTCTCCTCGATGAGCACGACGGCGCCGGCGTTCATGACGTCGCGCATCTCGAGATCGCTGTAGCCCCAGTCATTCTGGAGCCGCTTGCGCCGAAGGCCGGGGGCCTCGGGCAACGTGCCGCGAAGCGCCTCGACGGTCTCGCGCGTCGGCGCGACGGGCACGAGATCGGGCTCCGGGAAGTAGCGGTAGTCGTCGGCGTCGGACTTCTCGCGGCCACTGGTGGTGACCCCGGTGTCCTCGTGCCAGTGCCGGGTCTCCTGGATGACCTTGTCGCCCCTGTCGAGGACCGCGGCCTGACGCGTGATCTCGTAGCGGACCGCCCGCTCGACGCTGCGCAGCGAGTTGACGTTCTTGGTCTCGGTGCGGGTGCCGAGTGGCACGTCGTCCTGGTCCTCGTCGCCAGCTACCTTGGGGCGCAACGAGACGTTGGCGTCACACCGCAGCGAGCCCTGCTCCATCTTCACGTCCGAGACGCCGAGGGCCCGCAGCAGCTCACGCAGTGCGCCGACGTAGGCCTTGGCCACCTCGGGAGCTCGCTCACCGACGCCGGTCAGGGGCTTGGTGACGATCTCGATGAGGGGGATGCCGGCCCGGTTGTAGTCGACGAGCGAGTGGTCAGCGCCGTGGATGCGTCCGGTGGCACCGCCGATGTGCAGCGACTTGCCGGTGTCCTCCTCCATGTGGGCGCGCTCGATCGCGACCCGGTAGACCGTGCCGTCCGACAGCTCGACGTCCAGGTGCCCCTCGAACGCGATCGGCTCGTCGTACTGGCTGGTCTGGAAGTTCTTCGGCATGTCCGGGTAGAAGTAGTTCTTCCGGGCGAACCGGCACCACTGTGCGATCTCGCAGTTCAGCGCCAGGCCGATCCGGATGGCCGACTCGACGGCCTTGTCGTTGACGACAGGAAGCGCGCCGGGGAGGCCGAGGCAGACGGGGCAGACCTGGGTGTTGGGGTCGGCGCCGAACCCGGTCGCGCACCCGCAGAACATCTTGGTCGCGGTGTTGAGCTCGACATGCACCTCGAGACCCATCACGGGGTCGTAGCGCTCGAGCGCCTCGTCGTAGTCGACGATCTCCTCAGCGGTGGACGTGGTCGTCATCGGGTCACGCTCCCTTCGCGGTCAGCTCGGGGGCCTTGGCCAGCAGCGACCCGCCCCACTTGTCGACGAGCATCCTCTCCAGGGCTGCTCCGAGGTTGTAGAGCCGCTCGTCCTTGGTCGCCGGAGCCAGGACCTGGATGCCAGTGGGCAGCCCGTCCTCCTCTGCCAGACCGCTGGGAAGGGACATGCCGGGGACCCCCGCGAGGTTGGCCGGGATGGTCGCGACGTCCTGGAGGTACATCGACATCGGGTCGTCGAGCTTGTCCCCCAGCTTGAACGCAGTCGTGGGCGCGGTCGGGCTGACCAGCACGTCGACCTGCTCGAAGGCGCGGTTGAAGTCGTTCGCGATGAGGCGGCGGACCTTCTGCGCCTGCCCGTAGTAGGCGTCGTAGTAGCCACTGGAGAGTGCGTACGTGCCCAGGATGATGCGGCGCTTGACCTCGTCGCCGAAGCCGGCGTCGCGGGTGGCCGCCATCACCTGCTCGGCGCTGGGGTCCTCGACGCCCTCGGGCAGCACGCGCAGGCCGTAACGCATGGCGTCGAACTTGGCGAGGTTGGAGGACGCCTCGCTCGGGAGGATCAGGTAGTACGCGGCCAGCGCGTAGTCGAAGCTCGGGCAGGACACCTCGACGACCTCCGCCCCCGCCTCCTGCAACAGCGTGACCGACTCGTCGAACCGGGCGCGCACACCGGCCTGGTAGCCCTCACCACCCAGCTCCTTGATGACGCCGACCCTCAGGCCACTGACGTCGGCCGTGCGGGCGGCCTCGACGACCGACGGCACCGGCGCGTCGATCGAGGTCGAGTCCATCGGGTCGTAGCCACCGATCACCGAGTGGAGCAGCGCCGCGTCGAGGACGGTGCGGGTGCACGGGCCGGCCTGGTCGAGGCTGGACGCCAGTGCGACGAGACCGTAGCGGGACACCCCGCCGTAGGTCGGCTTGACGCCGACGGTGCCCGTGACCGAGGCCGGCTGGCGGATCGAGCCACCCGTGTCGGTGCCGATGGCCAGCGGCGCCTCGTATGCCGCGACGACCGCACTCGACCCACCACCGGACCCGCCTGGGATGCGGGTGAGGTCCCACGGGTTGTGGGTCGGCCCGTAGGCCGAGTGCTCGGTGGAGGATCCCATCGCGAACTCGTCCATGTTGGTCTTGCCGAGGATCGGCATGCCCGCACCGCGCAGCCGCGCCACGAGGGTGGCGTCGTAGGGCGGGATCCAGCCCTCGAGGATCCTCGAGCCGCAGGTCGTGGGCAGTCCCTTGGTGGCCATCACGTCCTTGACGGCGATCGGCACTCCGGCGAGGACATGCAGGTCCTCGCCCGACGCCCGACGCTGGTCCACGGCTCGGGCCGCGTCGAGGGCGCCTTCGCCGTCGACGTGCAGGAAGGCGTGCACGTCGCCGTCGACGGCCGCGATGCGGTCGAGGTGAGCCTGCACGGCCTCGACCGAGCTGACTTCCCGGGCACCGAGCGCGTGGGCCAGCTCGGCAGCGCTGAGACGGGTGATGTCGGAGTTCACGAGGGGTCCTTGGTCTGTCGCGGATGGGGCGCCGACGTGCGTGGTCGGCGCAGCTGGACGCGGTCGGTCAGTCCTGGTCGAGGATGCGCGGCACGGAGAACCGCTGCTGCTCCTGCGCCGGCGCGCCCGAGAGGGCGGCCTCGGCCCCGAGCGAGGGACGGACCTCGTCGGGCCGGGTCACATTCGTCAGTGGCAGCGGGTGCGACATCGGCTCGATCTCGTCTGCGGCGACTTCCTGCACCTTGGCGACGGACTCGAGGATGACGCCCAGCTCGCCGACCATGCGGTCGAGCTCGGCATCGGACAGGTCGATGCGGGCGAGGCCGGCGAGGTGCGCGACGTCGTCCCGGGACAGTGCGGACATGATCGCCAGTCTAGGGCGTGTCCACAGACGCGTTCGCCCGCTGCCCCCGCCCCTTGCACGCTCTCCGCCGCGCTCTACTCACAGCCTTCGCCCGCTCTTCGTCCCGGCCTTCGTCCCGCCACGCAAGGCTCGGGCGTGACACATCGCTCAGGTCGCGGCATACCCGCCCCTGCGGACCGACACCTAGGCTGATGCGCATGACTGCACTGCCCACCGAGCTGTTCACCGCCATCGACCACGTGGGTGTCGCCGTGCGCGACCTGGACGCGGCGATCGCGTTCTACCGCGACACGTACGGCATGACGCTTGCGCACGAAGAGGTCAACGAGGAGCAGGGTGTCCGCGAGGCGATGATGGCCGTGGGCGGCAGCGGCTCGCACATCCAGCTGCTGGCACCACTGTCCCCCGAGTCGACCATCGCGAAGTTCCTGGAGCGGTCCGGTCCGGGGGTCCAGCAGATCGCCTACCGTGTCGAGGACGTCGCAGCCGTGAGCCAGACCCTGCGCGACCGCGGGCTGCGGCTTCTGTACGACGAGCCGAGGCGTGGGACCTCGAACTCGCGGGTCAACTTCATCCACCCGAAGGACGCAGGCGGCATCCTCGTCGAGCTGGTCCAGCCGGCCCACGAGACGCACTGACCCCGCGCTCCCGAAGCTGTCCGGCCCCAAGGACACCGGACGTCATCGGCAAGGACCCCGCGCCCCCCATCCCGCATGGCGTGCAGGCGCACGCGGGGTGATGATGATCCGGTGAGCACCGACGACGACGCCCGGGACCTCAGGGCCGCCGACGCCCACACGCGTGAGGTCGCCCAGGAGACGGCCGACGACCCGACGGCCTGGTTCGAGAACCTCTACGCCCAGGCCTCCCGGGGAGACGCGCTGGTCCCGTGGGACCGCGGTGTGCCGAGCGTCCTGCTCACCGCGTGGGCCGAGCGGGAGCGGGTCGAGGGTGCCGGACGCAGCGCCGTCGTGGTCGGCGCCGGGTACGGGCGCGACTCCGAGTTCGTGGCGCGGCTCGGCTTCCGCACGACTGCCTTCGACATCTCGCCGACGGCGGTGCAGGACACCATCGCTCGTTTCCCCGAGTCGCCCGTGGACTATGTCACGGCCGACCTCCTGAGACTTCCGCCCGACTGGCTGGGGAGCTTCGACCTGGTGGTGGAGGACATGACCGTCCAGTCGCTGCCCGAGTCCCTCAGGTCCGAGGCCACCCGGGCCGTCGCGTCGCTCGTCGGCCCGGGCGGCACCCTGGTGGTCGTCGCGGCGGCACGCGACGAGGGGCAGGCCGTCGAAGGGCCGCCGTGGCCGCTCACGCCCTCGCAGATCGAGGCCTTTGCGACCGGTGATGTCGCCAAGGTGAGCGTGGAGCGCAGCCTCGACACCGACGGCCCGGCTGTGCACCGGTGGCTCGGGCTGTTCGAGCGAGCAGCCGCGGGGTAGTCAGGGCAGCTGGTGAGCAGGCTCGCCGCACGTGACGCGGACGGTGCGGTTGGAAGCCTCGAAAGGGGTCGTCTCGTCCTCGTCCGAACGGACGGTTCTGGGCGGGAATGCCCCGGGAAGCGTGCGTTCGCGTCATAGTGCGTACGAACGCGCGCGCACGTGACACACAACCCAGGGACCCCCATGCGACTTCGCCTCCTGCTCACCGCCTTTCTCGCCGCGGCCGTCGCCACCACGTTGGCCGCCCCGGCCGCGCAGGCTGCCGCCCCGCCGACCCCCGGGCGGATAACGGCCGTCAGTGCGGTCCCCGGCCCCCGCGCCGGCGAGATCACCTTCAGCTGGAAGCAGGACGGCACCAACACCACGTCCTTCGTCGTCGAGACGGGGTTGACCGTCTTCAGCACGGCCGACTCGTCCCTGCCGGACCACGGCAGGTCGGCCAAGACCTTCACGGCGCTCAAGAGCAGGCGCTCGCTCACCCTCAGCGCCAGCCAGGTCGCCTCGGCCGGTGCATCGCTCGGCTCGGCGAACCACCTCTTCTACCGCTTCCGGGCCGTGAACCACACCAGCAAGGGCACCAGCACGCGGGTCTGGCCGTACCTGCAGAGTGTTGGCATCCGTCCCGTCTCTGCGCCCTCCACCGGCACCCTGCTGCGGGTCGCCACCTTCAACGTCCACACGGCAACCCCTGTCGCCGGCTTCCCGTCGTGGCGGAGCCGGGTCGGGAAGGTGGCCGACACGATCCTGTCCCGCAAGCCCGGGGTGGTGGGCCTGCAAGAGCTGGGGATCAACCGGGCTGACGGCTCGACCACCCCCAGCCTCACGGCACAGACGCAGGCGCAGAGCCTCGTCGCCACACTCGCTTCCAAGGGTGCGAGCCGGTACCGCCTTGTCCGTACTACGCGCTACGTCCCCCCGGGCTCCGCGTCGGCTATCCAGGGCGCACGCATCCTCTACGACTCCTCGCGCTACCGCCTGGTCAGCTCGTGCCCGGACACGACGAACGGGGCAATCTGGTCATCGTCCTGCATCGTGCCGCTCCGGCTTCGCACCGGCGACAACGAATGGGCCCGCAGGCACGCGGCATACGCCACGCTCCAGGAGATCACCACGGGCAAGCGGTTCATCGTGGTCGCCGCCCACCTCGACCAGCGGCACTCCACCAATGCCACCACCGACAAGGCCTACGAGACGCTCCGCGCGGGGCAGGTGGCCGACCTCCTGGCTCGGGTGAACGCCATCAACACCTCCGGGCTGCCGGTCGTGCTCGCCGGAGACCTCAACACCTTCCAGTCCAACGTGGGGGGCTACCTCGCCCATGACGCTCTCGTCCGGGCCGGCTACTACGACACCGCGGCGGCCGTGACCCAGGTCAACCTTCGCTACTCGACGTTCAACCACATGACGTGCAAGGTCACCATCCCCACCGTGGGCTCCTTCGCGGGCTGGGGCACGCGCCTCGACACCGTGATGGTTCGGGGGCTGCGTGGCGCGGTGCGCTGGGAGGACGTCGTCGTGCCGAACCAGTGCGCCCGCGCCTCCGACCACAACATGGTGGTCGCCGACGTACGACTCCCCTGACCTGTGACTGCCGGACGGGCAGGCGGGTGAGGTAGGTCACCGCGTGACCGGAGTCTCACTGGTATCCGGATCGCGTTACCTCCCAGTAGTTTCGGCTGCAGCCGTGCCGACGACGCCGAGGAGCCACACCGATGCAGGAAATCCGCGACGCCATCCTCTCCGGGGACCGCACCCGTGATACGTATGCCGGGCTGTCCATCCCCGAGTCCTACCGCGCCGTGACGGTGCACAAGGACGAGGTGGGCATGTTCGAGGGCCTGGCCAGCAAGGACAAGGACCCGCGCCAGTCACTGCACCTCGACGACGTTCCTGTGCCAGACCTCGCCCCGGGTGAGGCCCTCGTCGCCGTCATGGCCAGCGCCATCAACTACAACACCGTGTGGACCTCGATCTTCGAGCCGGTCTCGACGTTCGGCTTCCTCGAGCGCTACGGCCGCACCTCTGAGTTCGCCAGGCGCCACGACCTGCCCTACCACGTCGTCGGCTCCGACCTGGCCGGCGTCGTGCTCCGGACCGGTCCCGGCGTCACCAAGTGGACCCCCGGTCAGGAGGTCGTCGCACACTGCCTCTCGGTGGAGCTGGAGGACGCGGACGGCCACAACGACACCATGCTCGACCCGCAGCAGCGGATCTGGGGCTTCGAGACCAACTTCGGCGGTCTGGCGGAGCTCGCCATCGTCAAGTCCAACCAGCTGATGCCGAAGCCCGCCCACCTGTCGTGGGAGGAGGCGGCCTCCCCAGGGCTGGTGAACTCCACGGCATACCGCCAGCTGATCTCCAAGAACGGCGCCGCCATGAAGCTCGGCGACCGCGTCCTGATCTGGGGCGCCTCGGGCGGCCTCGGGTCGTACGCCACCCAGATGGCCCTGTCCGGTGGCGCGACCCCCATCTGCGTCGTGTCCTCGCCCGAGAAGGCCCAGATCTGCCGCGACATGGGCGCCGAGCTGATCATCGACCGCAGCGCCGAGGGCTACCGCTTCTGGAACGACGAGAACACCGCGCAGGACCCGCGCGAGTGGCAGCGGCTCGGCAAGAAGATCCGCGAGCTGACCGGCGGCCACGACGTCGACATCGTCTTCGAGCACCCGGGTCGCGAGACGTTCGGCGCCAGCGTCTACGTGGCACGCAAGGGCGGGACGATCGTCACCTGCGCGTCGACCTCGGGCTTCATGCACGAGTACGACAACCGCTACCTGTGGATGAACCTCAAGCGCATCATCTCCAGCCACTTCGCCAACTACCGCGAGGCGTGGGAGGCGAACGAGCTGATCAACCGCGGACTGATCCACCCCACGCTCTCCAAGACCTACGCCATGGACGAGGTCGGACAGGCCGCGCTCGACGTGCACCGCAACGCCCACCAGGGCAAGGTCGGAGTGCTCACCCTCTCTCCCGAGGCCGGGCTCGGCGTCACGGATGTCGAGAAGCGCGCGGCCCTGCTCCCTCAGATCAACCGGTTCCGCAACGCCTGACCTGCACTGATGCCCTGACGGGGCGACCCGGTGCAATAGGGTCGTCGCATGCCAGTGCTCGACCGGTGGAAGGAGTTCCGGCGCGCCCAACGGGACGCGCTGCGCGCCAGCAACCACCCGCATGCCAAGCCCGAGAAGGGGCCCTCCCCGGCGGACCTGCTTGCGGACCTGCTGCCGGGCATGCGTTCCGACGACGGCGACGAGGCCCGGCGCCTGGCCGAGTCCGAGCGGGAAGCGCCCGACCGCGACGGGCCGGATCGGGACGGGCCCCAGTGGGACGGGCCCGCGCGTGACGCCGCCGAGCACGCCGACGAGCAGCTCCCCGAACTCGATGGCGAGGACCGCGACAGCGAGACACCCCAGGGCCGGCGGCGCTTCGGGCAGGCCGGACGCCCGCTCAACCGACAGTCCCCCTTCTACATGGGCTTCGTCGGCGCCATCGGTGTCCTCACGGCCGTCCTGCTCTGGCAGACCCTCGGCCGGCTGACCACCGTCATCACCCTCGTTGTCGTGGCGTTCTTCCTGGCCCTGACCCTCAACCCGGTGGTCGAGCTCCTCACCGGCAAGGGCCTGCGCCGCGGCGCCGCCGTGAGCGTGGTCTTCGCAGGAGTGGTGGCCGTCTTCACCCTGCTCGGCCTGGTCGTCGTGCCCCCGGTCATCTCGCAGGGCACAGACCTCGCGCAGAAGGCCCCGGACTACCTCGACCACGTCCTGGGAAGCAGCTTCGTCAGGGACCTCGACCGGCACTACGACGTCGTCGACAAGATCCAGGCCGAGTTCAACAAGCGGATCACCGACGGCAACTTCCTCAGCCAGGTGTTCGGTGGCGTGCTGGGCGTCGGCGCGGCGGTCATCGGCGGCATCTTCCAGGCGTTCACCGTGCTCGTGCTCACCTTGTTCCTGCTGGCCTCGTTCCCGCGGGTCAAGCAGGCGGCCTACGCGATCGTCCCCGCCACCCGTCGTCCGCGCGTGATCTCGCTGTCCGAGGAGATCATGCGGCGCACGGGTTCCTACGCGATCGGCCAGGTCGCCGTCGCGACCATCAACGCCATCTGCTCGTGGATCATGATGATGATCGTCGGCATACCGTATGCCGCGGTGCTGGCTGTCGCGGTGGGCTTCCTCGGGCTCATCCCCATGGTCGGTGCCACCATCGGCGCCGCCCTGGTCTGCCTGGTCGGGGTCTTCGACGAGCCGAAGAAGGCGATCATCGCCCTCGTCTACTACGTCATCTACCAGCAGCTCGAGAACTACGTCGTGGCCCCGAAGATCATGCAGCGCACCGTGTCCGTACCGGGCGCGGTCACGGTCGTCGCCGCGCTGGCCGGCGGCACGCTGCTCGGGGTGCTCGGCGCCCTGCTCGCCATCCCGGTGGCCGCGGGCCTGCTGCTGCTCTACGAAGAGGTCCTGCTCCCCCGCCAGCGCCGCCACTGAGCGCGTCCCGGACAGCGGTGGTCAGCCGCGACCGCGGCCCAAGCGCGCATCCATTCGCGCCATGAGGGCCACCCGATCTACCTGCTGAGGTCCGCACGCGTCGATCCGTGCCACCAACGCACCGCGACGAGGCAGAGACGAGTCAGCGGATGGCGCCGCGGGTGTGCCGCCGCTCACGCGCCTCCCAGCACGGGGTGTGCCAGTGCCTGCGGTCGTCCAGGCCGCCCATGCCCTCGGCGGGCCAGGCGACCACGTGGGGGGTGCCCATCGGGATGTCCTGCTGACAGCCCGGGCAGAGGTAGGCGCGGGAGGCGCCGCCGCCCGTCACGCGACGCACGAACCACTCGCCCCCGGCATACGACTCACGCCGCGCGGTCCCCCCGACCGCGCGGTCGAGGTTCAGCGGGGCGTCGTCGCGGCGACGCCGGTTGGCTCGAGGCATGGCACCGATTCTCGCAGAGCCGCCGGGCCCTCGGAGCAGGCGAGCTGCGCGAGGCTCAGGCGTAGGTGCGGAAGCCGCGCCCGGTCTTGCGACCGAGGTAGCCCGCCGTGACCATGTGCTCGAGCAGCGGCGCGGGGGCGAACCCGGGCTCGCGGAACTCGAGGTAGAGCTCACGCTGGATGGCCAGCGACACGTCGTTGCCGACCACGTCGAGCAGCTCGAACGGGCCCATCGGCAGGCCACAACCGGTCTTCATGGCCGTGTCGATGTCGTCGGCCGTGGCGTAGTTGGCGCTGAGCATCTTCACCGCGTCGTTGAGGTAGGGGAAGAGCAGCGCGTTGACGATGAACCCTGACCGGTCGCCACAGGTCACGGCGTGCTTGCCGACCTTGGCGCAGGCGTCCTGCACGGTCGCCACGACCTCGGGGGCGGTCGAGACCGTGTGGACGACCTCGACGAGCTTCATCACCTGGGCCGGGTTGAAGAAGTGCATGCCGATGACGTCCTGGGGGCGCGTCGTGGCTGCGGCGCAGTCGACGACGGGAAGGCTCGAGGTGGTGGTGGCCAGGATCGCGCCCGGCTTGCAGATCTCGTCGAGGTTCTCGAACAGGGCCCTCTTGACGGCCAGGTCCTCCACGACCGCCTCGACCACGAGGTCGACGGTCGCGAGCGCGTCGAGCGAGGTCGTCCCGGTGAGGTGGGTGAGCGCCTCGGCGCGCGCGGCCTCCTCCAGCTTGCCGCGCTGGACCGCCTTCTCGAGCGACTTGGTGATCGCGGCGGTGACGGCATCGACCTTCGGCTGGCTGCGGGTCACGTAGACGACGTCGTAGCCGGCCTTGGCGAACACCTCGATGATCCCGGTCGCCATCGTGCCGGAGCCGACGACGCCGACGGTGCGGACCTGCCTCAGTGCGCTTCCGGACTCGCCGGCAGCGGTGGGGGTGAGTGCGTCGTCGACGACCTGGCTGCTGCCCGGCTCGGCGTAGGTGTAGAACCCGCGACCGCTCTTGCGGCCCTTGAGTCCCGCGCTGACCATCTGCTTGATGACGGGGCTCGGAGCGTGCAGGCGGTCGCGCCCCTGCTTGTACATCGTGTCGAGGATCTCGTATGCCGTGTCGAGCCCGATGAGGTCCATCAGCGCGAGCGGACCCATCGGGTAGCCGCAGCCCAGCTTCATCGCCGCGTCGATGTCCTCGCGGCTGGCGTAGCGCGACTCGAACATCGACACCGCGTGGTTGAGATAGCCGAACAGCAGCGCGTTGGCGATGAACCCGGCCTTGTCGCCCACGATGACGGGCTGCTTGCCGAGCCTGATCGCGAGCGCCTTGACGTCCTCGAAGACCTCGTCCTCGGTGACGACGGTGCGGATGACCTCGACGAACTGCAGCACGGGGGCGGGGTTGAAGAAGTGCATGCCCACGACGCGCTTGGGGTTGCCCGTGGCGACGGCGATCTCGGTGACCGACAGCGACGACGTGTTGGTGGCCAGGATCGCGTCCGGGCCGACGATGGCATCCAGCTTGCCGAACACCTCGCGCTTGAGGTCGAGGTGCTCCGGGACCGCCTCGACGACGAGCTGGCAGTCGGCGAGCTCGTCGAGGCTGGACGTGAACTGCACGCGGGCGTGCAGCGCGGCCTGGTCCTCCTGGCTCAGCTTGGCGCGGCTGACGGCGCGGTCGGTGGACTGCTCCAGGACCCCGCGGCCCCTCTCGACCGCCGCCTCGTCGACCTCGACGGCGACGACGTCGATGCCGTTGCGGGCGAACACCTCGACGATGCCGGCACCCATGGTGCCGAGACCGATCACTCCCACCTTGCTGAACTTACGAGCCATGCGGCGAGTCTGGCAGAGCAGGTATGCCGTGGGGACACCCGGGCGGCGTGACGGTCACCACCTCGGACCCGTCAGGCCGGGTGTCTTGACGGGTTGACCACGCCAGGACGAGGTCGACCCGTCAGAGACCGGGCGGGGGCGGTCGTCGCGCGCTCACCAGTCGTGGCCGGCCCCGATCAGCGCGGACTCCATGTGGAAGCGCTGCTCGCGGGAGAGTCCGCGGATCGCCGTCGGGACCGGGATGTCGACGGCTCGGCAGTAGTCGCGCAGGGCGTGGTCGTAGGCCAGCCGGGCCGCCATCAGCCGCTCGGCCTTGCGAGGCTGGTCGCCCTCCTCGACCCAGCGGATGTGGCCGGCGAGCCGGCTCAGCTCCATCGCGAGCAGGATCGGCGGGATCGGCTCGGGCACAGGGCGCCGCGAATCGCGCCATGTCCGCACCCGGGTGACGGCGGGCCGCAGCAGCCTGGGTGGCTGGCCGCTGCTGAGCCAACGCACCCCGCTCACCAAGGTGCCCATCACGAGGGCGAGACCGGCAACGTTGCCCAGGACGTACGGCATACCTGCTCACCTCTGTGCTCTCGAGTGTGCGCTCCTGACCCCGGCACGCGCAACGGGTCCTCGCACCCTGTCCGCGGGCCGTAGAGTGACGCCTCGTGCGTCTGGTGATAGCGAAGTGCTCGGTGGACTACGACGGCCGGCTGTCGGCCCACCTACCCCTGGCGACGAGGCTGCTGCTCGTCAAGGCGGACGGCTCGGTGCTCGTCCACAGCGACGGCGGTTCCTACAAGCCGCTCAACTGGATGTCCCCGCCGTGCGCCATGGCAGAGGTCGAGCCCGAGGCGCACGAGGCCGCCGACGGGGTCACCGCCGTCTGGCAGGTGCAGCACGCCAAGTCCGAGGACCGGCTACGCGTGCTCGTCCACGAGGTCCTGCACGACAGCTCGCACGACCTCGGGGTCGACCCGGGCCTGGTCAAGGACGGCGTCGAGGCCCACCTGCAGAAGCTGCTCGCCGAGCACATCCACACCCTCGGTGCCGGCTACAGCCTGGTGCGCCGCGAGTACATGACCGCGATCGGCCCGGTCGACATCCTCTGCAGGGACGCCACGGGCAGGTCGGTCGCGGTCGAGATCAAGCGACGCGGAGACATCGACGGCGTCGAGCAGCTGACCCGCTACCTCGAGCTGATGAACCGAGACCCCCACCTGTCCCCCGTGACCGGGGTGTTCGCCGCCCAGGAGATCAAGCCGCAGGCCCGCACGCTGGCCACCGACCGCGGGATCCGCTGCGTGACCCTGGACTACGACGCGCTCAAGGGCATCGACAACAGCGAGCACCGCCTGTTCTAGGCGTCGCCTCCCACGGTCGCCTCCTCGGTCGCCGCACGCGGCGCTAGACCACCGCCCGGTCGCTCGAGCCGGGCCAGCTCAGCACCTCGAAGCCGTCCCCGTCGACCGAGACCTCCGCCGCCGCGCAGTTGGGGAGGAACTTGGCGGCGGCGAGGTCGTCGCGGACGTTGCCGGAGATCCGCGGCAGGACGAACGACATCACGCCGCCGTGCGAGAACACCAGCACGGTCTCCCCCCTGAACTGGTCGGCGATCGCCTGCAGCGCCTCGCGAAAACGGGTCAGGACCTCCTCACCCGTTCGCGCCACCGGGGATGCTCCTGCGCAGGTCGCCGTGGACCCAGGCCATGAAGATCGACGCAGCTCGGGATCGTCATGCGGTCGCCCCGCCAGTGCGCCGACGGAGAACTCCTCCAGCCCGGCCATCGACATCGCGTCCACTCCCAGCACCGTGGCGGCGACTGCGCCTGACTGCACGGCACGGGCCAGCTCGCTGGTGTACACCCGGGCGACTCGGCGGTCGGCCAGCGACTCGGCCAGCGCTCTGGTCTGCTCGATCCCCTTGTCCGAGAGCCAGCCGCCCTCGTCGGACAGCACCGACGGGTGGCCGTACTCCGCGTCACCGTGCCGCGCGACGAGAAGGGTCGCAGGGCAGTGCAGGTCGCTCATGGACCGAGCGTATGCCGCGTGGCTCTCGCTAGTGCGGCAGCCGGGTCAGACGACTTCGACGCTCACGCCGGCGGCGCGGATGTCGTCGAGGGCCGCTGCGGGTGCGGACGCGTCGGTGACAAGGGTGTGGATCCGCTCCGAGGAGCAGATCCTCGCGAACGCCCGACGGCCGACCTTGTCGCCGGTGCCGACGACGATCACCCGGTCGGCCCGCTGCACCATCAGGGAGTTGATCCCCGCCTCACCCTCGTGCTCGCAGGTCGCGCCACCCGCGGCCGAGACGCCGTCGACGCCGAGCACGACCGTGTCAAGCCACAGCTCACCTAAGACCATCGAGGCCAGCGGACCGGACAGCTCGTAGGACTCCGGCCGCGCGACCCCACCGAGGGAGACGCACCGCAGGAACGGCCGCAGCACCATCTCCGTGGCGATGTTCAGCGCGTTGGTCACCACGGTGATGGACGGTCGGCGCGATGAGGCGGCGAGGTCGGCGCGGGCCGCCAGCCGGCGTGCCGTCGCGCTGGTGGTCGTCCCGCCGTTGAAGCCCACCACCGAGCCCTCGGCCACCAGGTCGGCGGCGAAGCCTGCGATCCGGTCCTTGGCCGAGTCGCTGCCGGCCTGCTTGTAGCGTGCGGGGAGGTCGTAGGCCACTGCACTCGCCACCACACCGCCGTGGGTGCGGGTCACGAGCTGTTGGGCAGCGAGGTCCCCGAAGTCGCGACGCACGGTCGCCTCCGAGACTCCCAGGGTCTCGACGACCTGGGAGACGGTCAGCCGTCCGTGCTCGGCCAGCAGCCCCAGCAGGGCACTCCACCGGGCCCCGCGGTCCATGGTGCGTCCTTCCTCCTCGCTCACTGGCGACCCTTCTGTTGATGTGAACTACCTCGGGTGAGGTCGACCAGCTGACGGATCGGTGATCGTTTCGTACTGGTTGGGCGGCGCATCGCTCAGGACTGAGAGACCCGAGTCATAGGTTGATCCTGCCTGTCCCGGGCGTCAAGTCTGTCGGAGTCACCACGCCGCAGCCAAGCGAGCCCAAACGAACCTTCGGCAGTTCACCCGGGATTCACTTGACTGATCGAATCTGATGGTTGGACAATGATATCAATCTCAATCGTTCACGAATGGAGTCCGCGTCGTGGTAGCCACCCACCTGTCCGCCGAGATCGCCACCCAGCCCGCTGACTGGCGCGCAGTCCTGAGCCGGGTGGACGAGGCCCGCGCCGCCCTCCCGGCGCAGGGCGCACGCGTCGCCGTCACCGGGTGCGGCACCTCCTACTACATGGCCCAGGCGTATGCCGCGCTCCGCGAGGCCGCCGGCCACGGCGTCACCGACGCCCACGCCTCCAGCGAGTTCCCCCTGGACCGCGACTACGACCACGTCGTCGCCATCTCCCGCTCCGGCACGACGACCGAGGTCATCGAGCTGCTCGAGGCACTCCAGCCCAGGGGCCTCGCCACGACGGCCATCGTGGCGACGGCCGGCACGGCGATCCCGGCGCTCGCCAAGCACCAGATCATGATGGGCGAGGTGGACGAGCAGTCGGTCGTGCAGACCCGGTTCGCCACGACCACCCTGGCCCTCCTACGGGCCTCCCTCGGCGAGGACCTGACGGCTGCGATCGCCGACGCCGAGGCAGTCCTGGCCGAGGACGAGGACATCGCCTTCGCAGGTCTCGCCGATGCCGAGCAGATCACCTTCGTCGGGCGCGGCTGGACCAACGGCCTCGCCCTGGAGGCCGGCCTGAAGCTGCGCGAGTCGGCCCAGTTCTGGACCGAGTCCTACCCCGCCATGGAGTACCGGCACGGCCCGATCAGCATCGCCACGACCGGCCGCGCTGTCTGGGCGTTCGGCGAGGTGCCCCCCGGTCTGCCGGACGATGTCCGCGCGACCGGTGCCCACTTCGAGCACCGCGACATCGACCCGATGGCCGACCTCGTGCGCCTGCACCGGCTCTGCGTCGTCAAGGCGGCGCAGCTCGGGGTGGACCCGGATCGACCGCGACACCTGTCACGGTCCATCATCCTCACGTGACCTCTGCGAGCCCCGCCACCACTTCGCCACACCGCACAGCGCTCTCCGGCAGCGTCGTGCTGCCGGACCGGGTCGTCACCGACGGCGTCGTCGCCGTCAGCAACGGCCGGATCGCGTATGCCGGTGAGCGGGGCTCGCTGCCGACCGACTGGGCCACCGTCGGCACCCCCGAGGGCTGGCGACCTGGCCTGACCCTGCTGCCCGGACTCGTCGACATCCACTGTCACGGCGGCAACGGCGGAGAGTTCGGGCCTGACGTCGCGAGCGGCCGGACCGCCGCCGCACACCACCACTCGCACGGGTCGACCACCCTGGTCGGTTCCCTGGTCTCGGCGCCGGCGCAGAGCCTCCTGGACGGCGCCCACGCGCTCGGCGAGCTCGTCCGTGACGGCGAGCTGGCCGGCATACACCTCGAAGGGCCCTTCCTTTCCACCGTGCGGTGCGGGGCGCAGAACCCGGCCGCGCTCATCGATGCCGACCTCGCGCTCGTCGCCGCCCTGGCAGAGGCAGCCGGGCCGGGTGCGTTCGCCCACATGACCTGGGCGCCCGAACGGCCGGGGGGCGATGGCGTGCCCGCCGCTCTGTCCGCCGTGGGCGCCGTGGGCTCCTTGGGCCACACCGACACCGACTACACGGGTGCGGCAAGGGCACTGGACTCCGTTGCGGCGCAAGGCGCGCGTGGCGGTCTCCCCCTCGCCACCCACCTCTTCAACGGTATGCCGCCGCTGATGTCCCGGGGGCCGGGACCGGTGGGTGCCGCCATCGCCGCCGCCGCGCGCGGCGAGGCGGTGGTCGAGCTCATCGCCGACGGCGTGCACCTGGACGGTGGCACGGTGCGGATGGTGTACGACGCGGTGGGCCCCGACCACATCGCCCTGGTGAGCGACGCCATGTCCGCGAGCGGGCTGGCCGACGGCGCCTACACCCTCGGCGGCCTCGACGTGACGGTCAGCGGGCGGGCGGCCCGGCTGACGGACAGCGGCAGCCTGGCCGGCGGCGTGAGCACTCTCGTCGACCAGGTGCGCTGGCTCGTCGCCGACCTCGGCATTCCGCTGGTCGACGCGGTGCGAGCTGCTTCGACCACCCCGGCCCGCGCGCTGGCCCTCCCGGGGGTGGGCGGTCTCGTGGCGGGACACAGTGCCGACGTCCTCGTGGTCGACGACGACCTGTCGACGCAGCGGGTGCTGCGCCACGGCGTCTGGCTCTGACGACACGAACGCCGCGCCCCACCCGGTGACCGAGCAGGGCGGACGAGCTAGGCGGGTTGCGGCGCCCGGTCCTCGAGCCCCCGTGCCGCCCGGATGATCGCAACGAACTGGCCCATGATGTCGTTGAGCCCGAAGTCCTTGGGGGTGAAGACGGCGGCCACGCCCTGCTCACGCAGGGCGCGTGCGTCGGTGTCGGGGATGATCCCCCCGACGATGACGGGGACGTCACCGGCTCCGGCTGCCCGCAGACCCGCAAGGATCTCGGGCACCAGCTCCATGTGCGACCCGGACAGGATCGAGATGCCGACGAGGTGCACGTCCTCGGCGACCGCCGCGGCGACGATCTGCTCCGGGGTGAGCCGGATTCCCTGGTAGACGACCTCGAACCCGGCGTCCCTGGCGCGCACCGCCACCTGCTCGGCCCCGTTGCTGTGCCCGTCGAGGCCCGGCTTCGCCACGAGCACGCGCAGGCCCTCGCCCAGCTCCTCGCTGGTGGCCCTCACCTGCTCCCGGACGGCCTTGAGCTCGTCGGTGCCACCGCTGGACACGCCCACCGAACCCGACACGCCGGTCGGTGCCCGGAACTCGCCGAACTCCTCCCGCAGCGCCTGCGCCCACTCCCCTGTGGTCAGCCCGGCACGAGCCGCCTCGAGCGAGGCCTGCATGAGGTTGGCGCCACCACGAGCGGCCTCGGTGAGCGCACTCAGGGCCGCAGCAGCGCGTTCGCGTCCCTCGGGGTCGGCGTCGCGATCCTCTCGCCACCTCCTGACCGCGGCCGCGGCCTTCGCCTCGACGTCGTGGTCGACCGTCTGGATCGCGGCGTCGAGGTCGGCGGTCAGCGGGTTGGGCTCGGTCGTCTCGAACCGGTTGACGCCGACCACGACGTCCTCGCCGGCCTCGATCCGCTGGCGCCGCAACGAGTGCGAGGCGACCAGGGCGGACTTCATGTAGCCGCTCTCGACCGCAGGCACAGCGCCGCCCAGCTCCTGGACGCGGGCGATCTCCGCCTTTGCCCCTGTGACGAGGTCGGCGACCTTGGCCTCGACCACGGCCGACCCGGTGAACAGGTCGTCGTACTCCAGCAGGTCCGACTCGAACGCGAGCACCTGCTGCATCCGCAGGGACCACTGCTGGTCCCACGGTCTGGGCAGGCCCAGGGCCTCGTTCCACGCCGGGAGCTGCACGGCGCGGGCCCGGGCATCCTTGGACAGCGTCACCGCGAGCATCTCGAGCACGATCCGCTGGACGTTGTTCTCGGGCTGCGCCTCGGTGAGACCCAACGAGTTCACCTGCACGCCGTACCGGAACCTACGCTGCGTGGGGTCGGTCACCCCGTACCGGTCGCGGGTCAGCTCGTCCCAGAGCTGCACGAAGGCGCGCATCTTGCACATCTCCTCGACGAACCGCACGCCGGCGTTGACGAAGAACGAGATCCGCGCGACCACCTCGCCGAACCGTTCCGCAGGGACCTGGCCGGAGTCGCGCACGGCGTCCAGGACCGCGATCGCGGTGCAGATCGAGTAGGCGATCTCCTGGACCGGGGTCGCCCCCGCCTCCTGCAGGTGGTAGCTGCAGATGTTGATCGGGTTCCACCTCGGGATGTCCGAGACGGTGTAGGCGACCATGTCCGTGATGAGCCGGAGGGACGGACCGGGCGCGAAGACGTAGGTCCCCCGGGAGAGGTACTCCTTGATGATGTCGTTCTGGGTGGTGCCGGCGAGCGCCCGAACGGCTTCGGCCGGATCGGTCCCGGACGCCTGCGCCTGCTCCTCCGCGACGAGCTGGTAAAGCGCCAGCAGCCACATCGCCGTGGCGTTGATCGTCATCGAGGTGTTCATCTGGTCGAGCGGGATCTGGTCGAACAGGGCGCGCATGTCACCGATGTGCGAGATCGGCACCCCGACCTTGCCGACCTCGCCCCTGGCCAGGGGGTGGTCGGGGTCGTACCCGGTCTGGGTGGGCAGGTCGAAGGCGACGGACAGACCGGTCTGACCCTTGTCCAGGTTGCGGCGGTAGAGCTCGTTGCTGGCCGCCGCGCTGGAGTGACCGGCATACGTGCGCATCACCCAGGGACGGTCGCGCTCCGGCCGGGACGGCGCGGCAGCGTCGGTGACAGCTGAGTCGGTCGCCGAGGAGGCTGGCGTCGGGACGTCGGTGTGCTCGGCCATAGGGCCGAAGGTACCTTCGTGGCAGCCGGGTGAGGGAGCCGTTCAGGCGGTGACAGCCGCCACAGTGCCCGCGGCATCGACGGCGCGGAGCACCAGCGCACGGTCGAGGCGTGATGCACGCAACAGCCGTCCGGTGCGCTCGGTCATGTCGACGACAGCCAGCCGACGACCCGCCCTTCGGGCTCGGTTGTAGGCCTCGACGAGGACCCCCAGGCCGGTGGCGTCCCCGATCTCGGCGCCGGCGAGCCGCATGTGGACGTCACCGCAGCCGGTGTCGATGATCTCGTGGAGCAGGAGGCGGACGTCCGGGACGGAGTGCACGTCGATGCGGCCGATGATCGCGACTTCCTGCCCCGTGTGCATGGCGCGGACCTGCACGGGCAGTACCCCGATGGCGCTGATCGACATGCGAACCCCCTAGTCCGTGACAGACATTCACTCACAAGGACGCGCAAGCAGGGGCTTTCGGTTGTCACCGCCGAGATCAAGATCTGGTAAAGGTCGAACCGGACCGCTCGTCGTCAGGGACCGAGTCGGACAAAGGGTGGGAAAGCGCTCAGCGGTGGGACAGCGACCGCTAGTCAGAGGCGGAGTCCGTCAAAGGCGTGGACGTCGTCGGGCTCCCGGGTGACGTCAGCCCCGAGCCCCTGCATGCTCTCGGCGAACCCGGCATAGCCGCGGTCGATGTGCTGCGCCCCGCTCACGGTGGTGATCCCGTCGGCCACCAGCCCGGCGATGACGAGGGCAGCGCCCGCCCTGATGTCGCTCGCCTCGACCGGCGCCCCGGAGAGGGTCTCGACGCCGTGCACCATCACGTGGTGGCCGTCGATGCGGGTCTCGGCCCCGAGCCGGTTGAGCTCCTGCACGGTGCGAAACCGTGCTTCGAAGAGGTTCTCGGTGATCATCGCCGACCCGTCCGCGACGGCGTTGCAGGCCAGGGCGAACGGCTGGAGGTCCGTGGGAAAGCCCGGGTAGGGCAGGGTGGCAACGTCGAAGGCGCGTGGGCGCCTGCCACCGGAGTCCACCCGGAACCCGCGGTCGGTCGTGGTGACGGTCGGCACCGCTGGCCCTGACCAGCTCGAGGGCGCTGGTCAGGTGCTCGACCCGCGCACCGACGACCTCGACGTCGCCTCGGGTGGCGGCCGCAGCAAAAGCCCAGGTGCCCGCGGCGATGCGGTCGGGCACCACCGCGTGCTGGGTGGGACGCAGCGAGCCGACACCCTCGATCTCGACGACGGACGAGCCGGCCCCCGTGATCCGCGCGCCCATCGAGATCAGCATCTCGGCGAGGTCGACGATCTCCGGTTCGCGGGCGGCGTTCTCCAGGAGCGTCGTGCCGCGTGCCAGCACCGCAGCGGTCAGGACGTTCTCGGTGGCTCCGACGCTGGGGAAGTCCAGCCGGATCTCCGCCCCGTCGAGCCCGCCGGGGGCCTCCGCGACCAGGAAGCCGTGCGTGACGTGGACCGTGGCTCCGAGGGCTTCGAGACCCGCTGCGTGCAGGTCCAGCCCACGGGACCCGATCGCGTCGCCGCCGGGGACCGCCACGTCCGCGGCACCACAGCGGGCGACCAGCGGGCCGAGGACGGCCGTCGAAGCCCGCAGTGCACGGACCAGGTCGTAGTCGGCCCGGTGGCCGATCTGCTGCGGCACGTCGATCTCCACGACCCCTGCCACGGCGTCGTAGTCGACGGTGCACCCCAGCCGCCGCAGCAGCTCGGCCATGATCGTCACGTCCAGGATGGCCGGCACGTTGGTCAGCCGGGTGCGCCCGACGGCCAGGAGGGCCGCGGCCATGAGCTTGAGGGCGCTGTTCTTGGCGCCCCACACGGCGACCTCGCCGCGCAGCCTGGTGCCACCGACGACCCGGAAACGTTCTGCCACCCGCTCACCCTATGGGAGCGGCCCGGTGCCCCGACGAGGCGGTGCGTATGCCGAGTGGTCACCTCTGCGCCGACGAGGCCACGCCGCGGCATACGCTCGTGCCATGGTCAACCTCACGCGCATCTACACCCGAACAGGCGACGACGGACAGACCCACCTCGGGGACATGAGCCGCACCAGCAAGACCGACGTGCGGCTGCTGGCCTACGCCGACGCCAACGAGGCCAACGCCGCGATCGGCGTGGCGGTGGCTGCGGGTGACCTGCCCGACGACATCCGGACCACCCTGCTGCGGGTGCAGAACGACCTGTTCGACGTGGGTGCGGACCTGTGCACGCCACTGCAGGACAGCTATGAGTTCCCACCGCTGCGGGTCGAGGCCGCGTGGATCGAGGAGCTGGAGACCGACTGCGACCGCTACCTCGAGCGGGTCGAGAAGCTGCGCTCGTTCATCCTGCCCGGCGGCACCGTCGGCTCCGCCCACCTGCACGTCGCGACCACGGTGGTCCGCCGCGCGGAACGGCAAGCCTGGGCCGCGATCGAGGCCTACGGTGACCAGCCCGGCAGCGGCACCAAGGGCGAAGGGGGCGTCAACGTGCTCACCGCGAAGTACCTCAACCGGCTCTCGGACCTGCTGTTCGTGCTTGCTCGCGTGGCCAACCTCCCGGTCGGCGGCGACGTGCTGTGGCAGCCCGGCGGCGGACGTGCCGAAGGTCCCCCGACGAGGCGAGGCTCAGGCGACGTTGACGTTGAAGCCGGGCGGTGAGCTCTCCAGCCAGCTGCGCATCGCGGTGTAGGCAGCGGGGGCGAGCGCCATCGAGAAGGTGTCATCGTCGTAGTGCCCCTCGACGGTGACCGCCTCGGGGATGCCCGCGATGGCCGTGGCGGGTCGCCCCGGCGGCCCCAGCTCGAGCCGGGGCCGCTCCCAGGTGCGGGCCGGGCGGGGCGAGGGACCGATCAGCGTGAACCACTCGAGCGTGCTGCCGGAGAACCGCAGCAGCCCCAGGCGGTAGGGAGACCGACCGTGGAGCTGGAGGGCGCAGAGCATGAGGGGCGCACCGGAGGCGAGCAACCGCCGTCGCACGAAGATGTAGGTCAGCGCCACGACCGCGAGCAGGATGAGCGCGCCGGCGACGATCTCCGCGGAGATGACGGGCGACATGCTCGACCTTTCTTCGCGCTAGGACGTGAAGTGTGAGGCGTCGACGGCCTCGGCGACGATGATCACCGTGTCGCGGTCGACGGACAGGAAGCCGCTGTCGATGTTCGCGGTGTTGGTGGTGGCACCCGACTTGATCCGCACCTCGCCCTCGACGAGGACGCCGAGCAGCGGGGTGTGGCCGGGCAGGATGCCCAGCTCGCCGTCGACGGTCCGCGCCTGGACCATCTCGGCCTCACCCTCCCAGACCTTGCGGTCCGCTGCGACGAGTTCAACCTGCAGGGTGCTCACGGTGTCCTCCGTTGGTACGGCACGGGTGGTGCTTGAAGTCTATCGGCCTTGCGAGGTGGTCCCCTGGCCTGCCGGGGGTATGCCGTGGGGCCGACCGGTGCGGCCGGCCCCACGGCCACCGGGTGGTGACCAGCAGGTCGTCCCGGGGTGCAGCGTCTGCTACCTAGAGGTTCTTCTCGATCTCGGCGGCCTGTCGCTCGACGTCGTCGAGTCCACCGCACATGAAGAACGCCTGCTCGGGCACGTGGTCGTACTCGCCGTCGGCGATCTTGGTGAACGCCTCGATGCTGTCGACGAGCGGGACCGTCGAGCCCTCGATGCCGGTGAACTGCTTGGCGACGTAGGTGTTCTGCGACAGGAAGCGCTGGATGCGACGGGCACGGTTGACGAGGATCTTGTCCTCCTCGGAGAGCTCGTCGATACCGAGGATCGCGATGATGTCCTGCAGCTCCTTGTTGCGCTGGAGGATCTGCTTGATCCGCACCGCCGTGTTGTAGTGGTCCTCGGCGATGTAACGACGGTCGAGGATGCGCGAGGTCGAGGTGAGCGGGTCCACGGCCGGGTAGATGCCGAGCGAGGCGATCTCGCGGGACAGCTCGGTCGTCGCGTCGAGGTGCGCGAACGTCGTGGCCGGAGCCGGGTCGGTGTAGTCGTCAGCCGGTACGTAGATCGCCTGCATCGAGGTGATCGAGTGGCCGCGTGTCGAGGTGATCCGCTCCTGGAGCGTGCCCATCTCGTCGGCGAGGGTGGGCTGGTAGCCCACGGCGGACGGCATACGACCGAGGAGGGTGGAGACCTCGGAACCGGCCTGGGTGAAGCGGAAGATGTTGTCGATGAAGAGCAGCACGTCCTGCTTCTGCACGTCGCGGAAGTACTCCGCCATCGTCAGCGCGGAGAGCGCGACGCGAAGGCGGGTGCCCGGCGGCTCGTCCATCTGGCCGAAGACGAGGGCGGTCTGGCCGAGGACGCCGGCCTCCTCCATCTCCACCATGAGGTCGTTGCCCTCACGGGTGCGCTCACCGACACCGGCGAACACCGAAACGCCACCGTGGTCGCGGGCGACTCGGGCGATCATCTCCTGGATGAGCACGGTCTTGCCCACGCCGGCGCCGCCGAACAGGCCGATCTTGCCACCCTGCACGTAGGGCGTCAGCAGGTCGATGACCTTGATGCCGGTCTCGAACATCTGGGTCTTGGACTCGAGCTGGTCGAAAGCCGGAGCCTTGCGGTGGATGCCCCAGCGCTCCTTGACCTCGAAAGTCTCGCCCTCGGCGAGGTTCATTACCTCACCGGTGGTGTTGAACACCTTGCCGAGCGTGGCGTCTCCGACGGGCACGGTGATCGGGCCGCCGGTGTCCTGCACCTGGGTGCCGCGGACGAGGCCGTCGGTCGGCTGCAGCGAGATCGCGCGGACCATGTTGTCGCCGATGTGCTGGGCCACCTCGAGGTTGAGGTTCTTCTTCTCGCCCAGCAGCTCCACCGAGGTGGTGAGCAGGTTGTACTGCTCGGGCATCGCGTCGGCGGGGAACTCGACGTCGACGACCGGGCCGATGATGCGGGAGATGCGGCCGATGCCACCGGGGGTGGCGGCCTTGGTCTCTTCAGTGACAGTGGCAGTCATTGGATTCTCTCTACCTTCTCAACTGGCGTCGGCGAGGGCGTCGGCGCCGCCCACGATTTCGCTGATCTCTTGGGTGATCTCGGCCTGGCGAGCCTGGTTGGCCAACCGGGTGTACTTCTTGATGAGCTCTTCGGCGTTGTCCGTGGCCGACTTCATGGCCCGCTGGCGGGAGGCCAGCTCGGACGCGGCGGCCTGCAGGAGGCAGTTGTAGATGCGCGCGCTGACGTACTTGGGCAGCAACGCGTCCAGCACCTGCTCGGCACTCGGCTCGAACTCGTAGAGCGGCAGCACGTCGTCGTCGGCCGGGGCCTCTTCGCCCTCGACGACCTCGAGCGGGAGCATCCGGATGACGTCCGGCTCCTGGGTCACCATGTTGACGAACCGGGTGAAGACGATGTGCACCTCGTCCACGCCGCCCTCGGCGAAGTCCTGGTTGAAGGCCGCGACGAGCGCCTCACCGATCTCGCGGGCCACCTCGAAGGTGGGCTGGTCGGTGAACCCGGTCCACTCGTCGGCGTACTCGCGCTTGCGGAACTTGTAGAACCCGACCGCCTTGCGACCGACGAGGTAGGGAACGACCTCCTTGCCGTCGGCCCGCAGGTCGCCCACGAGGCGCTCGCTCTCCTTGAGGACGGCCGAGCTGTAGGCACCGGCCAGACCGCGGTCGGAGGTGACCACGAGCACCGCGGCACGACGGACGTCGTCGTGCTCGGTGGTCAGCGGGTGGTCGACGTTGGAGTAGGTCGCGACGGCCGACACCGCCCGGGTCAGCGCGCGCGCGTAGGGCGAGGACTCCCGCACCCGCTGCTGCGCCTTCACCACGCGGGAGGCCGCGATGAGCTCCATCGCCCGGGTGATCTTCTTGGTCGCCTGGACGGTCCGGATGCGCTGGCGGTAGACCCGCATCTGCGCTCCCATATGTTGCCGCCTCTCTCGTTCGTTCTGCGTTTCGTCGTGCTTCGGGGGTGCTGCTGGTATGCCGGGTGACCGGCATGTGCCCTGTGGTGCCGGGCGCTGTGGTGCCGGGCGCTGTGGTGCCGGGCGCGCACGTGGTGCGCGCCCGGCATACCTCAGCGCTTCTGCTTGACGATCTTCTCCTGCTCGACGTCGTGCTCGAGGGCGCCCGGGTCGGCCTCGTGACCGACCGGGGTGTTCTCGGAGCCGGACGCCTGGAACTGCTCCTTGAACTTCGTCACCGCCTCCTCGAGACCGGAACGGGTGCCGTCCTCCATCTTCTTGGTCTCGCGGATGGCGTCCAGGAGGCCCTTGTTCTCGCGACGCAGGTAGTCGAGGAACTCGGTCTCGAAGCGGGACACGTCCTCCACCGCGATCGAGTCGATCTGGCCCGTGGTGCCGGCCCAGATGGAGACGACCTGCTCCTCGACGGGGAACGGCGCGGCCTGGCGCTGCTTGAGCAGCTCCACGAGCCGGGCGCCCTTGGCGAGCTGGGCGCGCGAGGCCGGGTCGAGGTCGGACGCGAACATCGCGAACGCCTCCATGGCGCGGAACTGTGCGAGGTCGAGCTTGAGGCGGCCGGCGACGTCCTTCATGGCCTTGATCTGCGCGGCGCCACCGACACGGGAGACGGAGACACCCACGTCGATCGCGGGACGCACGTTGGCGTTGAACAGGTCGGCCTGCAGGTAGATCTGGCCGTCGGTGATGGAGATGACGTTGGTCGGGATGTACGCCGAGACGTCGCCGGCCTTGGTCTCGATGATCGGCAGACCCGTCATCGAGCCTGCGCCGAGGTCGTCGGACAGCTTGGCGCAGCGCTCCAGCAGACGGGAGTGCAGGTAGAACACGTCACCGGGGTAGGCCTCGCGGCCCGGTGGGCGGCGCAGCAGCAGCGACACGGCGCGGTAGGCCTCGGCCTGCTTGGACAGGTCGTCGAACACGATGAGGACGTGCTTGCCGTCGTACATCCAGTGCTGGCCGATGGCCGACCCGGTGTAGGGCGCGAGGTACTTGAAGCCGGCCGAGTCGGACGCGGGAGCCGCGACGATGGTCGTGTACTCGAGGGCGCCGGCCTCCTCCAGGGTGCCGCGGACGGCAGCGATGGTGGAGCCCTTCTGACCCATGGCGACGTAGATGCAGCGGACCTGCTGCTCCGGGTCGCCCGAGTCCCAGTTGGCCTTCTGGTTGATGATCGTGTCGACCGCGACCGTGGTCTTGCCGGTCTGGCGGTCACCGATGATGAGCTGGCGCTGGCCGCGACCGATGGGGGTCATGGCGTCGACGGCCTTGAGGCCGGTCTGCAGCGGCTGGTGCACGGACTTGCGCTGGACCACCGTGGGGGCCTGCAGCTCGAGGGCGCGCCGCTCGGTGGTCTCGATCGCGCCGAGGCCGTCGATCGGCTGGCCGAGCGGGTTGACGACCCGACCGAGGAACGCGTCGCCGACGGGCACGGAGAGCACCTCGCCGGTCCGCTTGACCTCCTGGCCCTCCTCGATCTTGGAGAAGTCACCGAGGATGACGACGCCGATCTCGTGGACATCGAGGTTGAGCGCGAGACCCAGCGTGCCGTCCTCGAACTCGAGCAGCTCGTTGGTCATGCACGAGGGCAGTCCCTCGACGTGGGCGATGCCGTCACCGGCGTCGCTCACGCGGCCGACCTCTTCGCGGGAGGCCGTCCCGGGGTCGTAGGACTGAACGAAGTTGTCCAGTGCGTCCCGGATCTCCTCCGGACGGATCGAAAGCTCCGTCATGTGATCTCTTCTCCTCGATAGCTGACCCGGTGGGTCGGGCCAAAGTCTGTGGTGTGGTCCAGCGTCTTCAGTTGTCGTGCGTGTCGTGGTGTGCGGTTTGCCACGGTGTTGGTGTCGTGGCGCTGTGGCGGCGGTCAGCCGGCGATGTGCCGGCGGGCCTCGTCGAGTCGTCGGAGCACGGTGCCGTCGACGACCTCGTCGCCGATCTGGACCCGGACACCGCCGAGGACCTGCTCGTCGAGGACGACCTGGAGCAGGACCGGCTTGCCGTAGATGTTCTGCAGCGCCGCGGACAACCGCTCGCGCTGCTGCTCGCCGAGGTCGGTGGCCGTGGTGACCACGGCGGTGATCTGCTCGCGGCGCCGGGCCGCGAGTGCGAGGTAGAGCTCCAGCGTGCGGTCGAGCTTGCGCCCGCGGGGCGCGAGCACGGCCTGACGAGCCAGGCGCACCGTCTCCTCGCTCGCCTTGCCCTCGAGCAGCTCGCCGACGATCCCGGCCTTGTCCTGCGACGTCGCCCTGGCGGTTGGTCAGGCGGTCGCGCAGCTCGGGGTTCCCTGCGACGATCCGCTCGAACCGGAACAGCTCGTCCTCGACGCGGTCGATGTGACCCTCTGCCTCGGCACCGGCGAGCAGCGACCCGATGGCCAGCTCCTCTATCGTGTCGGACAGGTCGCGCTCGGTCGCCCAACGCTGGCCGACCGCGCTCTTCACGACGACGATCGCCTCGGCCGAGACCTTGCCGCCGAGCAGCCGCTCCGCGAGCGCCTGCTTGTCAGCAGGCTCACGCGACGGGTCGGCGAGCGCGCGTCGCAGCGTGGCCGAGCCGTCGATGACGCCGACCACTGCGAGCAGCTCCTCGCCGAGGGTCCGGCGATCCACCCCTGCGGCGAGCGCGGCCTCGAGGGCCTTGCCCGCGACGACGGCGGCAGCTCGCGACGACCCACGCATCAGGCGCCCTCTCCGACCTTCTCGGGCTGGATCTCTCCGGCCTCGAGCTCGGCCAGGAACCGGTCGACGATGCCACGCTGACGCGTCTCGTCCTCGAGGGACTCCCCGACGATGCGACCGGCCAGGTCGGTCGAGAGGCGACCCACCTCGCTGCGCAGCGAGACCACGGCCTGCTGGCGCTCGGCCTCGATCTGCTTGTGCGCGGCCTCGGTGATGCGCGCCGCCTCGTTCTGCGCGTGGGTGCGCATCTCGATGACGATGGCCGCACCCTGCTCGCGAGCCTCCTCGCGGATCCGGGCGGCTTCGGCGCGGGCCTCGGCGAGCTGCGCCTGGTACTGCTCCAGGGCAGCCTGCGCCTGCTGCTGAGCCTCTTCCGCCTGCTGCATGCCGCCCTCGATGGCCGCTGTGCGCTCGGCGTACAGCTTCTCCATGTTGGGGACGACCTTCGTCTTCACCAGCCAGTACAGGATGGCGAAGGCGATCAGCCCGACGATGATCTCTGCCGGGTGCGGGAGCAGGGGGAAGCCCGAGGGCCAACCGGTCTTCTCAGCGGCGACTACGGATGCGAGGGACACGTCGCTTCCTTATCTCTTGGGTGGAAGGGGTCGAGCGGCGGCGCGGTGCGTCACTTGCCCTGGAAGACGAACGCGAACACCAGACCGAGGATGGCGAGCGCCTCGGTGATGGCCATGCCGGTGAAGGCAATGGTCTGGAGCATGCCGCGGGCCTCGGGCTGACGCGCCACTCCGTTGATGTAGGCGGCGAAGATCAGACCGACACCGATGCCGGGGCCGATCGCGGCGAGGCCGTAGCCGAGGTAGGCGATGTCGCCAGTCATGTCTTTTTCCTTTCGGGTGGCACCAGGGGGATCCCGGTGTCGCGTGGTGTGTATCCAGTTGGGTCGTGCAGCCGGGTGGGCCCGGTTGTCAGTGGTGCTCGGACACCGCTTCAGAGATGTAGAGCGCAGCGAGCAGGGTGAAGATGAAGGCCTGCAGGAACTCGATCAGGAGCTCGAAGAAGGTCATGCCGACGGCGAAGCCCATCGAGAGGACGCCTGCGCCCTTGAGGCCGATGTTGCCACCGTGGAGCAGGAGGTACTCGCCACCGAGGATGAAGACCAGCAGCATCAGGTGGCCGGCGAGCATGTTGCCCATGAGTCGCAGCGCGAGGGTCAGCGGCCGGATGACGAAGTAGGTCAGGAACTCCAGGAAGAACATGATCGGCTTGAGCCAGCCCGGCAGGCCGGGCGGGACGAGCGAGCCGAGGTACTTGACGATCCCGTGCTTACGCCGGATCCCGACCGCGTGGTAGGTGAGGTAGACGATCACCGTCAGTACCAGCGGGAAGCCCAGCCGGCTGAACGTCGGGTACTGGATGAACGGCACGACGCCGAAGATGTTGTTGACCAGGATCAGCGTGAAGAGCGTGAACAACAGCGGCAGGAACTGCAGGAAGTCCTTGGTGCCGATGATGTCGCGGCCCAGGGTGTTGCGCACGAAGTTGTAGGTGCCCTCGACGAGGAACTGGCGCTTCCCCGGGACGATGGAGAGCTTGCCGGTCGCGCCGACGAAGAACCACGCGATCAGGCCCACCGAGATCAGCAGCACCAGAGCCGGACGGGTGAACGCGAACGCGCTGTCACCACCCAGCAGCGGCCACCAGAAGTTGCCCGTTCCGGGGGTCTCGAAACCGCCCTCGCCCTCCGCGGTCACGATGCTCGCGACCATGTGAGCAGACACCATGTTTGGGCTCACTGCCTCTCCTCGAATGAACTGACGAACGATCCGCCCACCGCGCAGCCTTGGCGGTCAGTGCAGTCAGTGCGGTCTGTGCGGGACCGGGACGAACGCGTGCCCGACACCGGCGCGGCGCAGAACGGTAGGTACGCTACCCGACTCCGGACCACCGGGGCGACGCGGGACCACGCGGTCACGGGACATCCCCCTTCGCCGGTTCGCGGGGCTCGGATGAGCGGTCCGCGGCATCGTCCGAGGGGGTGTCGTAGACAGGAACGCGGGCCTGACGCCACGCCCTCATCTGGGCGACCTGCCACACGACGACGGTGACGAGCATGGCGATGCCGGCAGCCCGGCTGTCCAGGCTGTCCACGCGTCGTGCGAGCACGAGGACGCCCAGCAGGACGATGACCTGGGCCAGGTAGACGCTCATGCCGACCGCCATGAACAGCATGGGGTTCCTGTCCCTCACCAGCTTGTCCATCAGCAGCAGGCCGGAGGCGAAGAACGCGATGGCGATAGCCACGCCGACGAGCGCCGAGACCCCACCGTCGAGACCGCGGACGAGGGCCAGCACCAGAGCCGTGGCCACGCCCGCGATGACGGCCGGCACGAGCGACCCGCGCAAGGTCGCGCTGAACGGGTAGGAACCCGTCGGGGCGCTGTGCTGCGTCATCGGTGGCCGCCTTGTTCGTCGGGGCTGGACTGCCTGGCGAAAGGGTTGGTCACGCCCTTCTGTGGGCGCTTGTGAAAGGTATCACAAGCGCTGTGGTGGCCGCCAGCCGAGGCTTTCGGCCGCGTCCGTGCGACCCCCGCGAGCGGCGCGGAGGTGCCCGATAGCCTGCGGACATGCCAGCCACTCCCCCGACCGGCGAGCCCCTCGTGGGCCGGTTCGTCCGGCTCGACGTCATGCATCCCGACGACGCCGAGGGGCTGCACGCGGTCTACACCGACCCAGCGGTCTACACCCAGGGCTTCATCATGCGGCCTCCCCCGGCGGACCTCACGGCGACGCGGGCGGACACCGAGGCGAACGTCGCGGCGCGCGGTGCCGGCCGCACGGCATACACGGTGCGGCTCACCGGCGAGGGCGACCTCGGTGAGGCGGGAACGGTGGTCGGCACCAGCTCGCTCGGCGACGTCGACCTCGGCAACGAGCGCATCCACCTCGGGTGGACGATGTACGGCTCGCGGTGGTGGGGCACCCAGGTCAACCCGGAGTCCAAGCGGTTGCTGCTCGGGCACGCGTTCGACTGCGGGTTCGGTCGGGTCAAGATCCAGACCGACGCCGTCAACGAGCGGTCGCAGGCAGCCATCGCCAAGCTCGGCGCCACCCGCGAGGGCGTGCTGAGGCGGCACACCCGGCGAGCCGACGGCAGTTTCCGCGACACCGTGGTGTTCAGCGTGCTGCGCGAGGAGTGGCCCGCGGTGCGCGAGGCCCTGGACCGACGGTTGGGTATGCCGCCTGGCTGAGTCCCGTGGCTCCGGGCTGGGTCCGGTGGCTCCGGGGTGAGTCCCGCGGCTGTGGGCTCAGTGCACCTTGGGCCGGTGGCCGGGCACCGACCACCGCGGCAGCCAGATGGTCAGCACGCCGATGACGACCACTGCTGCCAGCACACCGCCCCCGGCGACCCGGGCATCGTCGATGAAGATGAAGCTCACCGAGCCCAGCGCCGCCACGGCAGCCCACAGCCACAGCAGCAGGACGGCGCGACGGTGGCCGTGGCCGATCTGCAGCATCCGGTGGTGCAGGTGCTGCTTGTCCGGCTGCCACGGTCGCTCACCGCGGGCGGTCCGTCGCACCACGGCCAGCAGGATGTCGACCAGCGGCAGCAGGATGATCGCGGCGGGCACGACGAGCGGGAGCAGTGTGGCCGCGACGGGGTTGGTGCTCACCTGGTTGGGGGTGACTGCGCCGGTGGTCGAGATGGTGGCGGCAGCGAGCAGCAGGCCCAGCAGCAGCGCACCAGAGTCGCCCATGAACAAGCGTGCCGGGTGGTAGTTGTGCGGCAGGAAGCCGACACAGCAGCCGATCAGCGATGCCGAGATGAGGGTCGCCGAGGAGAACACGTTGGGTGGGTCGTAGCTGCGTGAGATGCCGTAGCTGTAGATGAAGAAGGCCGCACCCGCGATGACCACCACGCCGGCCGCGAGTCCGTCGAGGCCGTCGATGAAGTTGACCGCGTTGGTGAACAGCACGACCGCGAAGACCGTGAGGCCGACCGTGATCGGCTGCGGCAGCACCGTCACGCCACCGATCGGCAGCTGGTAGAGCAGCACCCCGCTGAACGCCATGATGCCCGGCGGCGATCATCTGGCCGCCCAGCTTGGTGAGCGGGTCCAGCGACCGGACGTCGTCGATCGCGCCGAGCAGGCAGACGATGCCACCGCCGACGAGCACACCCTGCAGCTCGGGCCCGAGCCGGAAGACCTGGCCGAGGAAGGGCAGGTGGCTCGCCGCCACCATCGACGCGACGAAGCCGAGGTAGATCGCCACTCCCCCGAGCCGCGGGATCGGCGTCGAGTGCACGTCGCGGTCACGGACGGGCGTGAAGGCACCCGTGCGCACCGCGACGGCGCGCATGAGGGGCGTCGCGGCATACGTGATCACCGCGGCGACCATCAGGACGAGGAGGTACTCGCGCACTCACGCGCCTCTCGGGTGGGCCAGCCCTCTCGGGTGGGTCGGGAATCAGCCTCGAGGGTATGCCGGGAAGCGGCTCACGAGGTCGGTGACACCCGCGCGGACCTCCTTGGAGACCGCGTGGTCCGGGTCGGCGTCACCCTTGGTGACGGCCGTGGCGATGAGGTCGGCGATCTGTCGCATCTCGTCGGTGCCCATGCCCTGCGTGGTGACGCAGGGGGTGCCGACGCGGATGCCGCTGGCGACGTTGGGCTTCTGCGGGTCGAAGGGGATCGCGTTCTTGTTGAGGACGATCCCCGCCGCGTCGGACCGCGCCTCGGCGTCGGCGCCCGTGACACCCGACGCCCTGGAGGTCGTGCAGGCTCAGGTGGGTGTCGGTGCCGCCGGTGGTGGGACGGATCCCCTTCTCGCCCAACGAGGTTGCCAGGACGGAGGCGTTCTCGACGACCCGCTTGGCGTAGTCCGCGTAGTCGGGGGTCGCGCACTCCTTGAAGTTCACGGCCTTGGCCGCGATCGTGTGCATCTGCGGGCCACCCTGCATCATCGGGAAGACCGCCTTGTCGAGCTTGGTGGCGTGCTCCTCCTTGCAGACCAGGGCACCGGAGCGGGGTCCGCGCAGCACCTTGTGGGTCGTGAAGGTGACGACGTCGGCATACGGCACGGGGCTGGGGATGGCCTTGCCGGCCACCAGGCCGATGAAGTGCGCGGCGTCCACCCAGAAGATCGCACCCACCTCGTCGGCGAGGTTGCGGAAGAACTCGAAGTCGATGAGGCGCGGGATGGCAGAGCCGCCGGCGCAGATCACCTTGGGCCGGTGCTCCTTGGCGAGCCGCTCGACCTCGGCGTAGTCGATGTCCTCGCTCTGCTTGTCCACGCCGTAGTGCACGGCGTTGAACCACTTGCCGGAGAAGGACACCTTCGTGCCGTGGGTCAGGTGGCCACCCATCGGCAGGGCCATCGCCAGGAGGGTCTCGCCGGGCTGCATGAACGCGCCGTAGACCGCCTGGTTGGCGCTCGCGCCGGAGTGCGGCTGGACGTTGGCGTGGTCGGCGTCGAAGAGGGCCTTGCACCGCTCGATGGCCAGTGTCTCGGCCTTGTCGACCTCGGAGCACCCGCCGTAGTAGCGACGTCCGGGGTAGCCCTCGGCGTACTTGTTGGAGAGCGTCGACCCGAGCGCGGTGAGCACCTCCGGGCTGGACATGTTCTCCGAGGCGATGAGCTGCAGCCCGCCGCGGATGCGCTCGAGCTCGGAGACGAGCACTCCTGCGATCTCGGGGTCGAACGACTCGAGGGCGCCGAAGTCGGAGCCGTAGAAGGTGTCAGCGCTCATGCGGGTCTCCTGGGAGGGTGCTGTCGGTGCCGTGGGTGGTGCGGGTGGCGGGATCCGCCGGCAACTCTATTGCCTCGTCCGGCGCCGTCTCGGGCGCCTCCGACGCCTCGACGTGGGGCGGGTCCGACGCCTCGACCTCGGGGGCGTCCGGCGTCTTGTCCTCGGTCTCGAGGAAGTCCGGCGGCTCCTCCTCGGTCTCGAGGACGGCCTCGATCTGCTCGACCGTGACAGCGCCGGCCCGCAGCACGACGTACTCCTCGCCGGTGCAGTCCAGGATCGTCGACACCTCGGTGCTCGTGGTCGGCCCACCATCGAGGTAGACGCTGACCGCCGCACCCAGCTGCGAGGCGGCGTCGGTGGCGGTGGTGGCCGCCGGATGACCGGTGAGGTTGGCGCTGGTCACCGCCATCGGGCCGACCTCGCTGAGCACCGCGAGTGCGATGTCGTCCTGGGGCATCCGCAGGGCGACGGTGCCGTTGGTCTCCCCCAGGTCCCACATCAGCGACGACTGCGCCTTGAACACCAGCGTGAGCGGGCCGGGCCAGAACTCCCTGATCAGGTCGCGCGCCCAGGGCGGGACGTCGGTGGCCAGGCCGTCGACCGTGCGCACGCTCGGCACCAGGACGGGCGGCGGCATCTCGCGGCCACGGCCCTTCGCGGCGAGCAGGGAGGCCACGGCCTCGGCCGAGAAGGCGTCGGCGCCGACGCCGTAGACGGTGTCGGTCGGCAGGACGACGATCTCGCCGGCGCGGATGGCCTCGACGGCCTTGGCCACGCCCTCGGCGCGGCCCTCGTCGGTGCTGCAGTCGTAGACCGGGCTCATGGCGCCAGCCTAGGACCCCACCCGACCCCACCCGAAGCGCCGTCTGGCCGAGTCCTTGATGGGTTGACCCCGCCAGGACGTGGTCGACCCATCAAAGACCTGCGCTCGGGCTTCGCGGGGGTACGTCGGGTGCGGGATGCCGCGCCTGGGCAGCGGAAGGATCATGAGGAGGTGACTGAGAACATCTCGCCCACGACCGACGAGCTGGCCGAGCGCATCTTCGGCGCCCTGCTGGGCACCGTCGACATCCTGGCGGTGTTCCTGGGTGACCGGCTGGGGTGGTACCGGAGCCTCGTCGCAGACGGACCTGCGACCCCCCTTCAGCTGGCCGGACGGACCGCCACCCAGCCCGCGGTACGCGCGTGAGTGGCTTGAGCAGCAGGCGGTGACCGGGCTTCTCGCCCTCGACCACGCCGACGACGACCCGGACGCCAGGGTCTACTCGATCCCGCCCGCCACGGCTGAGGTGATGACCGACGCGACCAGCCTCAGCTACCTCGCGCCGCTTCGCCCGCATGTTCGCCGCCGTCGGGCCGCAGCTCCCCGCGCTCCTCGACGCCTACCGCACCGGCGGCGGTGTCAGCTGGGACCAGCTCGGCGTGGACGCTCGGGAGTCGCAGGCCGACGGCAACCGCCCTTGGTACGAACGCCGGCTCGCGGACGCCCTCGCCAGTGTGCCTCGAGGTCCACACTGCCCTCTCTGCGCCCGGGGCTGTCATCGCGGACGTCGGGTGCGGGGCGGGGTGGTCCACCATCGCGCTCGCCAAGGCCTATCCCGACGCGACGGGTCGAGGGCTTCGACATCGACGCACCCTCCGTGGCGATGGCCGCGGACCAACGCGGACCAGCATGGCGTCGCCGACCGGGTGGACTTCACCGCCGGCGACGCCTCGGGTATGCCGCGTCGGCCGGTTCGACGGCGGCCTTCGCCTTCGAGTGCGTCCACGACATGCCTCGGCCCGTCGAGGTGCTCGTCCGCCGCACGGGCCTCGTTGGCGCCCGGCGGCTTCATGGTCGTCATGGACGAGGCGGTGGCGGAGGAGTTCGCGCCGCAGGGCGACGAGCTCGAGCGGGTCATGTACGGCTTCAGCCTGTTCATCTGCCTCCCCGACGGCATGTCCGGGGCGGACAGCGTCGGCACCGGCACCGTGATGCGCCCGGCGACCCTGCGCCGATACGCGCAGGAGGCCGGCTTCACCGATGTCGACGTCCTGCCGATCGAGGACTTCGGCTTCTGGCGGTTCTACCTCCTGACCTGATCCAGCCCGGTGCGCCGAGCTCGGGTCTTTGATGGGTTGACCCCACCAGGACGTGGTCGACCCATCAAAGACCCCGGGGATGGAGGCGGGGTCAGGGGCGTCGGGCGGTGGTGGCGCGAGGGCGGCCGGTGAGGTCGTCGTGGTCGGCGACGTCGGTCCACGACCCGGTGCGCCGCAACGCCGTCGGGAGGGAGACACCCTGGGTGTCGGCGTGCTCCATCACGAGCAGACCGCCCGGGCGCAGCAGCCCGGCCGCCCGGCGGGCGACCGCCAGCGGGATGGCCAGACCGTCCTCGCTGCCGCCGAAGAGCGCCAGCTCTGGGTCGTGGTCGCGCACCTCGGGATCGAGCGGCACCATGCCGACCGGGATGTACGGCGGGTTGGCCACCACGACGTCGACCGTGCCGTCCAGCTCAGGGAACGCCACCGTGGCGTCACCGAGCCGCAGGTCCACGGAGAGCCCGGTGTCGGCGACGTTGCGCTCGGCCCAGGCGTGCGCATCGCGACCCAGCTCCACGGCATACACGGTCGCGGCGCGCACCTCGTCGGCGACGGCGAGCGCGATGGCACCGGAACCCGTGCACAGGTCCACCACCACGGGGGCCTCCAACGCCGATGCCGCGTCGATGGCCAGCCCGGCGACGAGCTCGGTCTCCGGACGCGGCACGAACACTCCCGGCCCGACGCTCAGCTCGAGCCGGCGGAACCCGGCGCGCCCGGTCAGGTGTTGCAAGGGCACCCGCGCGGCGCGCTCGTCGACCAGCGACTCGTATGCCTCCGGGACGAGACCACCGAGCACCATCGCCTTGCGGGCGTCGCCGACGGAGAGCTGCATCAGGTGGGCCGCGAGGGCCAGCGCATCGGCCTCCGGAGAGGGGACACCGGCCGCGGCCAGCCGCTGGGTGGCTGCCCGGACGGCCGCGCGCAGGTCATGGCCGCCAGCGTCGGTCACTGACCTGCGCCCTCGGCGACAGCGGCCATCTGGGCCGCCTCGTCGGCGTCGACCGCTGACTGGACGACTGCCTCGAGGTCACCGTCGAGGACGGCGTCGAGGTTGTAGGACTTGAAACCGGTGCGGTGGTCCGAGATGCGGTTCTCGGGGAAGTTGTAGGTGCGGATCCGCTCGCTGCGGTCGACGGTGCGCACCTGCGAGCGCCGGGCCGCGCTCGCCTCGGCGTCGGCGGCCTCCTTGGCCACGGCGTGCAGCCGGGCCCGCAGCACCCGCATCGCCGACTCCTTGTTCTGGAGCTGGCTCTTCTCGTTCTGGCAGGACACCACCACGCCCGTGGGCAGGTGCGTGATCCGCACCGCCGAGTCGGTCGTGTTGACCGACTGCCCTCCCGGGCCGGACGAGCGGTAGACGTCGATCTTGAGGTCGTTGGGGTCGATGGTGACCTCGACCTCCTCGGCTTCCGGCATGACGAGCACGCCGGCAGCCGAGGTGTGGATCCGCCCCTGGCTCTCGGTGACGGGCACCCGCTGCACGCGGTGCACCCCGCCTTCGTACTTCAGCCGCGCCCAGGGCCCCTCCCCCAGCGCCGGGGTGCCCTTGGCCTTCACGGCCACCTGGACGTCCTTGTAGCCGCCGAGGTCGGACTCGGTCGCGTCGATGACCTCGGTCTTCCAGCCGCGCCGCTCGGCGAAGCGCAGGTACATCCGGAGCAGGTCGCCGGCGAACAGGGCCGACTCCTCGCCGCCCTCCCCGGCCTTGACCTCGAGGATCACGTCGCGGTCGTCGTCGGGATCGCGCGGGATGAGCAGCCGCCGGAGGGTGTCCTCCGTCGCCGCGAGTGCCGCCTCGAGGCTGGGCACCTCGGCGGCGAAGCCGGCGTCCTCCGTGGCGAGCTCGCGGGCCGCAGCCAGGTCATCGGTCGCCGCGTGCCACGCGTGGTATGCCGCGACGGTCGGCGCCAGCGCGGCATACCTCTTGTTGAGCTTGCGGACCAGGTTCTGGTCGCCGAACACCTCGGGATCGGCCAGCTGCTTCTCGAGGTCGGCGTGCTCCTGGACGAGGGCTGCTGCGGACTCCAACACGGATGGCTCCTGGGGTCGTGCGGTGGTGGTGCAGGGTGATGCGGGCTGCGCGGGGTTGTGTTGATGCAGAGACGACAATGCGCCGGCCCCGACCACGAGGGTCGGGACCGGCGCATCAGGACAGCTACTTGCTCTCGGCAGCGGCCTTCTTGCCGTAGCGGGCCTCGAACCGGGCCACGCGGCCACCGGTGTCGAGGATCTTCTGCTTGCCGGTGTAGAACGGGTGGCACTGCGAGCACACCTCGGCGCGGATCTGGCCGGAGGTCGCAGTGCTGCGAGTCGTGAACGTGGAACCACAGGTGCAGGTGACCGTGGTCTCGACGTACTCGGGGTGGATGTCGTTGCGCAAGACGTGCTCCTTGAGTCAATGTGGCCGGGTCGGCTGGGCGGGCTGCCCTGGAGGTGTCCATGCCGTGAACCGGTCAGCAGTCAAGTGTGCCAGAGAGCGGCGCACATCTCCTAAACGGTTGCGGGGAGCACGACATTCCCTGCGGGCAGGTCCACCTCGATGACGGTTCCCCGACCCTCGACCGAGTCGATCCGGAGCTCACCGCCGTGCCCCTCGACGATGGCGCGCACGATCGCCAGCCCCAGCCCGGTGCCCGGGATCGCGGCCGCGGTGGCGTTCGATGCCCGGAAGAAGCGGCCGAACAGCTGCGGGAGATCCTTCTGGGGAATGCCGATGCCCGTGTCGGAGACGGTGATGACCACGCGGCCATCGGCCTCCGACGCACCGATCGTGGCCCGTCCACCGGCGGGGGTGAACTTGACCGCGTTGGAGCCGAGGTTGATGAGGCTGCGTTCCAGCTGGCCCCGGTCGACCCGGATCGACAGGGTCGGCTCGATCGGTTCGACGACCAGGTCGACCTCCGCGGTGCCGGCCGCCGGGCGCAACAGCTCGGCGACGTCGTCCACGAGACCCCGGACGGCGACCTCCTCCGTCGACGAGTGCAGCCCGGTCGCCTCGATCTTGTTGAGCACGAGCAGGTCCTCGATGAGGCCTCGCAGCCGGTTGGCGTTGCGTCCGATGATGTCGAGGGCGCCCAGCTGGGATCCGCTCAGCTGCCCGTAGTCGCCGTCCTCCAGCATCTCGACGTAGCCGTTGATCGACGTCAGGGGAGTTCGCAGCTCGTGCGAGACGGTGGCCATGAAGTCGGTCTTCTGCCGGTCCAGCGCCGTGAGCTGCTCCAGCTGGCCCTCCTGCATCTCCCGCAGGCGCAGGCCGACGATGGACTGGGCGACATAGCCGGCGCACTGCTGGACCGCCTGGATCTCGTAGCGCCGCCAGCGCCTGGGGGCGTCCACCGTCATCAGGGACAGCACGCCCAGGCCCTGCTCGCCGATCCCCACCGGCACCATGAGCAGGGACGTGGCGCCGGTCGCGCGGTAGAACCGCCCGGCCCGCTCCTGGCTCTGGACCTGGGCATCGAGGAAGTCCGAGACGGCGAACACCGTGGCCTGGCGACGCAGCTCGTCACCCACCGCCTTCACCTCGCCGGCCAGGGAACGCGGCAGGGCAGGCAGGTCCGGGAGGTCGTCGCGGTGCCACTGGGTCCGCTGGTCGATCACGCCCGACTCGTCGTGGGTGTAGAGCATGATCCGGTCGACCGACAGCCCGTCCCCGAGCATCGCGCAGCACCGCGTGCAGGGCGGTGTCGATGTCCGGCGCTCCGTGCACCACGCGAGCCACGTCGAGCGCGAGCTGGTGCGCGAGCAGCACCACGGACTGCTGTTCCTGCAGGACCCGGTTGGACCTGGTCAGGCCGTTGAAGCCGGCCGCCAGCCCGCGCACCTCGGAGGCGCCCGTCTCCGTGTCGGCGAGGGCCTCGCGGTCACCATCGCGCTGTCGCTCGACGACTGCGCGCAGCCTCTCCAGCGGACCACTGACCGATCGTCGCAGCAGCCGCCACCCGCCGAGCACGACGGCCGTCGCCAGCACCAGGGTGACGGCTGCGATGGCCACGACACGCTGGACGGCGAGTCCGCGCCTCCTCCCGGGACGCGTCACGGTCGAGCCGGATCGCGTCGTACAGGCCGCGGTTGCCGTCACGGAAGATCCGGAACCGGTCTATCGCGTCGGCCTCGAGGGAGCTGCGCGCCGACCGGGTGCCCGAGATCTGGTCCTCGGCGGCCTGTGCCGACCTGAACCATGCGTCCACGGCGGCGCGCTGGGTGCCCAGCAGCGCGGCATACCGGGTGCGGTTCTCGACCGGCAGGGACGGTGACACCAGGGCGCGCTCGATGTTCGCGAGGTCCCCGATGACCGCGTCCTGCTTGAGGCGGTAGCGGGTCAACGGCGCCGAGCCGCCCATCAGCTGGCTCCAGCCGGCGTTGGCCTCGGTCATGTCGATGAGGGCCGCGTTGTTGGCGTCGAAGGCTGGGCCGTAGGCCAGTGTCAGAGCCTGGAAGTCCCGGCTCTGGCTGGCGATGTTCCACAGCGACGCGACGCCCACGAGGGGGAACAACAGCACCAGCGCGATCCCCGAGCACCTTGAGCTGGCCGGAGACCGATCGGCTCTCGAGCCGGGTCACTCGTCCGCCTCGCCGAATCCGGTGCGGGTCATCACACCCCACACCTGCTTCTTGTGTCGCAGGCTGGCCCACCAGCCCTCGAGCCGCCACCAGACCGTGAGCTGGCGGTAGCCGACGTTCTCCAGGACCGACGCGACCAGGGTCAGACCCAGGTCCCGCCACCGCTCGTGCCGGTGGAAGGACCATTCCTCGGCGGCCATCGCCGAGAGGGTCACCAGGACTGCCAGTCCGTAGGCCACCGCGAGGAACAGCAGGGCGAACGGGATGTTGACGACGTCCAGGATGAGGGCCAGCGGCACGATGACGATGCCGAAGAGCTCCAACAGGGGCGCGAAGAGCTCGAAGAGCCAGTAGTAGGGCAGCGCGATCATGCCGACCTTGCCGTAGCGCGGCCGGAGGACCATCCCGCGGTAGGCCCACAGGGTCTCCCAGAGGCCCCGGTGCCAGCGGCGACGCTGGCTGCGCAGCACCCGCAGGGTGGACGGGACCTCGGTCCACAGCACCGGCTCGGGCACGAACCCGACACGGTAGTCGCGCTGCTCGTCCTTGAGCTTGCGGTGGATCCGCAGCACCAGCTCGAAGTCCTCCCCGATGCTGTCGGGGTCGAGCCCGCCCACCTCGACGATGACGTCACGGCGGAACAGCCCGAAGGCACCGCTGATGAGGATCAGGGCGCCGAAGCGCGACCACCCGGTCCGGCCGAGCAGGAAGGCCCGGAGGTACTCGACCACCTGGACCCGCGCCAGCCACGGCCTGGGCATCTGCACCCGCACGATGCGTCCGGACACCACCCGGCTGCCGTTGACCGGGCGGATGGCTCCGCCCGCAGCCACCATGCGGGTGGGGTCGTCGGCGAACGGCTGGGTCACCCGGAGCAGGGCGTCGGGCTCGAGGATGGAGTCCGCATCGACAATGGCGACAAGAGGCTCGGCGGCGGCGTTGATCGCCACGTTGATCGCCTCGGAGCGCCCCGAGTTCTCCTTGCGCACCACGACCAGCCTGGTCCGCCCGTCCCGGGGCACGTGCACGTCGAGGACGGCCGCGCGCACCGGGACGTCGAGCGGGATCTCACGGGGGATGGGGACCAGGTCGAACGCCGCGCGCAGCCGCTCGAAGGTCGCGTCGGAGCTGCCGTCGTCGACGACCACGACCTCGTGCTGCGGGTAGCGCAACGAGAGCAGGGCCTGCACGGAGGTGACAATGCTCAGCTCCTCGTTGTGGGCCGGCACGAGCAGCGAGACCCCCGGCGTGAGGGCGCCGCCGAAGGTCTCGACCACGGCTTCGCGTCGTTGGTGCTGGGCGCGGAAGTCGATGCTCGCCAGCACGATGAGGACGAGGTAGGAGAGGTTGATGACGGCGAAGTAGACGAGGATCGGCCCGGACGTGACGTCCATCAGCCAGACCACCGCCGCCCGCAACCAGTCGACGGGCCCGTCCCAGCTCACCTGGCGTTCCCCCGCAGCCGGGCCAGGGCACGAGCCGTCTCGACAGCTGGGGTCGAGGCGGCCGAGTCCAGCGCTTCGCGACCAGGCTGACCCAGCTGCCCCAGTGACGTCGCGGCGATCTCGGCCAGGCGCGGATCATCGTCGAACAACAGCTCACGCAGACCGCTCACGGCCGAGGGCTCCCCGAGCTCGCCCAGCGCGGACGCGCACGCGCGTCGCAGGGCACGCGGCTGGGACGGGGCGGTCTGGTCGAGGAGGACCTCGACATCCTCGGCCTGGCCCATCCGGCCGAGTGCTACGGCGGCCGCGGCACGGACGGTCGGCTCGACGTCATGGGCGAGCGCGGTGCGCAGCCCCTCCCGCGAGCGGGTGAAGCTGCCTTCACCGCTCAGGTATGCCGCGACGGTGCGGGTCGTGGGGCTCGGCGCCGACAGGGCGTCGCGCAGTGAGGTGGAGATGCCGACGCCCATGCCCTCGAGGGCGTCCGCCGCGGGTCCGGCCGGCACCACACGCTCGGCGCCGACGGCGGCGAGCATGGCCGCGGACGCGCTCGGCTCGCCGATGCGACCCAATGCCCGCGTCGCGGCGACCCGGACCTCGGGGGCGGGGTCGCCGAGCGCTTCCACCAGCAGGGGCAGGGCAGCTCCGACGTGGCAGAGTCCCAGGACGTGCGCCGCGCGAGCCCGGCGCAAGGTGCTGCGGTGGCGCAGGTCGTGAGGCGCCCGATCGACGGCGCCGTGCGCGAGCAGCACCGCGGCAAGCTCCTCGGCGGGAGCGCCACGCACCTTGCTGAGCAGCTCGACGACCGCATCGTCGACCGCTCCACGCGCCGGACCGTCGACCTCCATCAACGCGTCGCGGTGAGCGCCGTCGTCGTCCTCGCCCGAGGCGACCGCCAAGAGGTGGGGCCGGTGGGGCGCCACCAGCGCGGCGACCCGCTGCTCGCGCAGCGTGCGCGTCACCTTGGTGGCCACGATGAGGAGCACGAGCGCCACGCAGGCCGTCAGCACGAGGGCCGAGGACGACCAGAGCAGCGTGCCGGTGCTCACCGGGTCCGGGCCAGGATCCCGTTGACTCGGTGCAGGAGCTCCCTGGGGCTGAACGGCTTGATGACGTAGTCGTCGGCGCCGACTGCGAAGCCGGTGTCGACGTCGCTGTCCCTGGACTTGGCGCTGAGCAGCAGCACGGGCACGGTGGCGTTCCCGCTCTCGCGGATCTTGCGCAGCACGTCGATGCCGGAGAGGCCGGGCATCATCACGTCGAGGATCACCAGGGCCGGCGCCTCGGACTGGAACGCCTCCCAGGCGCTCAGCCCGTCCCCTACTGCTTGCACGGCATACCCCGCCTGGGTGAGCTTGAACTCGACCAGGTCACGAATGTCCGCGTCGTCGTCGGCGACGAGCACCCGAGCTCCCTCTGCCGCGGTCACTGCCGTTCCCTCCGGTTGTCGTGCAGTTGCTGATGTCCCTGCCAATGTAAGGGCACACGGACGAGACCGGGGTCCGACACCACGAGGCGCCCGACCCCGGTCTCAGGCGGTGGTTCCCTACAGCCCCTGTGGAGTGGAGCCTGCAGTCAGTCCTTGTCCTCGTCGTCGAGGCGGATCGAGGAGTTCTGCTGGACCTGCATGAGGAACTCGACGTTGCTCTTGGTCTTCTTGATCCGGTCGACGAGCAGCTCGATGCCCTGCTGCTGGTCGAGCGCGCCCAGGACCCGGCGAAGCTTCCACATGATCTTCAGCTCGTCACCGGAGAGGAGCAGCTCCTCCTTGCGGGTGCCTGAGTTGTTGATGTCGACCGCGGGGAAGATGCGCCGGTTGGCGAGCCCGCGATCGAGCTTGAGCTCCATGTTCCCGGTGCCCTTGAACTCCTCGAAGATGACCTCGTCCATGCGCGACCCGGTCTCGACGAGGGCAGTGGCCAGGATGGTGAGCGAGCCACCGTTCTCGATGTTGCGGGCAGCGCCGAAGAACTTCTTCGGCGGGTAGAGCGCCGCGGAGTCCACGCCACCGGAGAGGATGCGCCCGCTCGCCGGTGCGGCGAGGTTGTAGGCGCGGCCCAGCTTGGTGATCGAGTCGAGCAGCACGACGACGTCGTGACCCATCTCGACGAGCCGCTTGGCCCGCTCGATGGCCAGCTCGGCGACGGTCGTGTGGTCCTCGGCGGGGCGGTCGAAGGTCGAGGAGATGACCTCGCCCTTGACTGCGCGCTGCATGTCCGTGACCTCTTCGGGACGCTCGTCCACGAGGACCACCATGAGGTGGCACTCGGGGTTGTTCGTCGTGATGGCGTTGGCGATGGCCTGCATGACCATCGTCTTGCCGGCCTTCGCGGGCGCGACGATGAGGCCGCGCTGGCCCTTGCCGATCGGGGCGACCAGGTCGATGACCCGGGTCGTGAGGATGCTCGGGTCGGTCTCGAGCCGCAGCCGCTGCTGGGGGTAGAGCGGGGTGAGCTTGCCGAACTCGACCCGCTTGCGGGCGTCGTCCGGCGTCATCCCGTTGACCGAGTCCAGTCGCACCAGTGCGTTGAACTTCTGACGCTGGTTCTGCTGGTCCTCGCGCTGGGCCCTCACCGCACCGGTGATGGCGTCGCCCTTGCGCATGCCGTTCTTCTTGACCATCCCGAGCGGGACGTAGACGTCGCCGGCGCCCGGGAGGTATCCCGAGGTGCGGACGAACGCGTAGTTGTCGAGGACATCGAGGATGCCCGCGACCGGCACGAGGACGTCGTCCTCCTCGACCATGGGCTCGTTCTCATAGTCGCCGTAGTCACCGCGCTGACCGCGCTTGTCCCTGTTGCGGCTGCGGTTGCGGTTGCGTCGGCGCCCGCCGCGGCCCTCGCCGTCGTCGTCGTAGCCCTGCTGGCTCTGCTGGTTCTGCTGGCTCTGGCCGCCCTGCTGACCCCGGCCACGGCTGCCCCGGTCGTCCCGCTCGTCCTGGCGGTCGTCGCGATCGCCCTGCTGAACCCGGCCACGGCCGCCCCGGTCGTCCCGCTCGTCCTGGCGGTCGTTCTGGCGGTCGTCCCGGCCCTGGCGGTCGTCCTGGCGCTCGTTCTGGCGGTCGCCCTGCTGGCCGTCGCCCTGCTGGCGGTCGTCGCGACCCTCGCGGTTCTGACGCTGACGCTCACGACGCTCGCCCTGCCCGCGGTCGCCCTGGCGCTCGGTCTGGCGATCATCGCGCTCGTCGGAGCGGTCGTCCGAGCGGTCGTCCGAGCGGTCTTTCCGGTGCCGCTGGTCGCGGGCCTCGGCGCGAGCGGCCGTCCGCTCCTGCCGTTCACCCTGCTCGGCGCGCTTGCGTGAGCGGCCTTCGCCGTCGTCCTGCTGACGCTCGACGCGGACGCCCTGCTTCGGGCCGCTCGGAGTCGGTCGCCGACTGGCGAGCCGGTCCGACGCGGCCACCCGAGCGGTTCTGCTGCCCGGACGGCTCCTGCTGCCCGGACGGCTCCTGCTGGCCGGACCGGTCAGCGGAACGACCGCCTGCCTGGCCGTCGACCTCGCGCTGGCTGCGCTGGGCCTGCTCCGGCTCCTGCTCGCCCGCTGAGGCAGCCTCGGTCCGGGCCGGGCGCTCCTGCGGCGCGGTCGCGCGGCGGGCCGGTGCCCCTGCACCGGACTGGCGGTCCTTGATGGCGGTGACGAGGTCACCCTTGCGCATCTTGGCGGTGCCGGTGATGCCCATGCTGGCGGCCAGGCCCTGGAGCTCGGCGACCTTCATGGTGCTCAACGCGCCGGAGCGGCGCGGCTTCTCGTCCTGCGTGCCCGCAGTGTCGAGAGTGGTGGTGTCTGTCACGAAGGATCCTTCCCCCTCGTTCGCGGGCCGGTTCAGATCCCGGCCCGGTGCTGGGGTCAGCCATGCTGACCGATGGAGCCACATGCAGCACAGCGAGGCGTGGCAGCACCGAGGCCGCCGACATGTGGTGGGTGCAGATCGCTGCTCGATGCGCAAGATGAGGCATCGGCTGCGAGTGCGCCCTCAATGTAACACCGTTGGCGCGCGCGTCAGTTCAGGGCGCCCAGATTGTCCTGCCGCGTGTCAGGTGCCTGACCTGTGCGCCCGTCGCCGGCACGCCGGGGTCGAGCACCCGCCATCCGTCGTCCACCGCGGCCGTGACAGCGGGGGTCCGGTCCTCGGTCGTGAGCACCAGCACCGAGGGTCCCGCACCGGAGATGACGGCCGCGTGGCCCTCGCCGCGCAGCGTGTCGACGAGGGCCATCGAGGCAGCGAACGAGTCGCGTCGCGCCTCCTGGTGCAGCCACTCCCGAGTCGCCGCCAGCAGGTATGCCGGGTGGCTGGTGAGCGCCTGGACGAGCAGGGCGGCGCGGGCCGAGTTGAGCGCGGCGTCCCCGTGGCGGATGTGGGTCGGCAGGACGGAGCGGGCCTTCGCGGTGGACAGCTGGGCCGACGGGACCAGCACCAGGGCGCGGACCTCCGGGTGCAGCTGGAGACGCAGGGTCTGGGTGCCCGCAACGGGCGAGTCCGACCAGGAGAGCGTGAGCCCGCCGTAGACGGACGCGGAGGAGTTGTCGGGATGGCCTTCGAGCACGGCCGCGAGGTCGTTGGTGAAGGCGAGATCGGGCTGGTCGGTGACGCCGCGGCATACGTCGTGAAGTCCTTGTGCCGCAACGATACCCGTCACGATCGCGGTGGCGGACGAACCGAGACCGCGGCCGTGTGGCACCTCGTTGAGACACCGCAGGTGGAGTCCGGCCGGCAGGGCGACGTCGAGCTCTTCCCAGGTCCGGAGCATCGTGCGGACGATGAGGTGGCTGGCGTCGCGGGGCACGTCCGCGGCGCCCTCGCCCTCGACCTCGATGCGCACAGCGGGCTCGTCGGTGACGGTGACGACACAGGTGTCCCAGAGGCCCAGGGCGAGCCCCACCGAGTCGAAGCCGGGGCCCAGGTTCGCGCTGCTGGCCGGTACCCGCACCCGCACCGAGCTGCCGGCGAGGAGCGCGGCCATCAGTCCTGCAGACCCAGCGCCCGGGCTGCTGTGAACGCGTCGACCTGCACCCGCGTGGGCGTGACGTCGGAGCCGTCGGCGTTCTTCAGGGCCCACTGCGGGTCCTTGAGCCCGTGGCCGGTGACGGTGCAGACGACCGTGGCACCGGCTGGAACGTGGCCTTCGTCGGCAGCCTGCAGCAGACCAGCGACCGAGGCTGCCGAGCCCGGCTCGACGAAGATGCCCTCACGCGCCGAGAGGAGGCGGTGCGCGGCGAGGATCTGGGTGTCGGTGACGGACTCGATCCGGCCACCCGACTGGTCTCGGGCCGCCTCTGCCTGTTTCCACGAGGCAGGGTTGCCGATCCGGATCGCGGTGGCGATGGTGTCGGGCTCGTCGACGGGATGCCCGAGGACGATGGGCGCGGAGCCAGCCGCCTGGAAGCCCCACATCTGCGGCAAAGTCCTTGCAGGGCCAGGGTTCTCGCTCTCGCGGTGGTACTCGCGGTAGCCCTTCCAGTAGGCCGTGATGTTGCCGGCGTTGCCTACCGGGAGACAGTGGATGTCGGGGGCGTCGCCGAGCGCGTCGACGACCTCGAAGGCAGCGGTCTTCTGGCCCTCGATGCGCGCGGGGTTGACCGAGTTGACCAGCTCGACCGGGTAGGACTCTGCGAGCTTGCGCGCGAGGGTGAGGCAGTCGTCGAAGTTGCCGTCGACCTGGAGCAGGGTCGCACCGTGCGCGATCGCCTGACTGAGCTTGCCCATCGCTATCTTGCCGTCGGGGACGAGCACCGCACAGGTCATGCCGGCCTTGGTGGCGTAGGCAGCAGCACTCGCGCTGGTGTTGCCGGTCGAGGCGCAGATCACCGCCTTGGCGCCGTTCCTGGCCGCCACCGAGATCGCGGCCGTCATCCCACGGTCCTTGAACGAGGCCGTCGGGTTGAGTCCCTCGTACTTGACGAAGACGTTGGCCCCGACCAGCTCGGACAGCTGCTCGGCAGGGATGAGCGGGGTGCCGCCCTCCTGGAGGGTCACGACGGGCGCACCCTCCAGGGTCGGCAACCGGTCGGCATACTCGCGGATGACGCCGCGCCACAGGCTGGCCATCAGGCGCCCTCCACCCGCATCACGGACACGACCTCGCGCACCGTGTCGAGTCCGGCGAGGGCCTCGACGGTGGCGGCCAGGGACGCATCCGGAGCGGTGTGGGTCACGATGATGAGGTTGGCCCGGGTCTCGCCCTCACCGCCATCACCGTCCGGCTCCGCGGCGATGATGTGCTGGCGGACGGTCTCGATCGACACCCCGTGCTCGGCGAACGACGTCGCGACCTGCGCCAGGACGCCCGGGCGGTCCGCCACGTCGAGGCTGATGTGGTACCTCGTGAGGGCGGCGCCCATCTCGAGGACCGGCAGGTCCGCATAGGCGGACTCGCCCGGGCCACGGCCTCCCCCGACGCGGTGCCGGGCCACGGCGACGACGTCACCGAGCACCGCGCTCGCGGTCGGGTCGCCACCGGCGCCCTTGCCGTAGAACATCAGCTGACCCGCGGCGTCGGCCTCGACGAAGACGGCGTTGAACGCATCGCGCACGCCACCGAGGGGGTGGGACCGCGGGATCATGGCCGGATGCACGCGCACGCTCACCCCGGGGGTGAGCCTGCCATCCGCACCGGTCGACTCGGTGCGCTCGCAGATCGCGAGCAGCTTGACGACACAGTCCATCTCGCGTGCTGCCTGTACATCGGCGGCTGACACCTCGGTGATGCCCTCGCGGTAGACCTGCTCGCCGGAGACGCGGGTGTGGAACGCGAGCGAGGCGAGGATCGCAGCCTTGGCGGCGGCGTCGAAACCTTCGACGTCGGCCGTGGGGTCGGCCTCGGCGTAGCCCAGTGCCTGGGCCTGCTCGACGGCCTCGGCGAAACCCAGCCCGGTGCTGTCCATCTTGTCGAGGACGTAGTTGGTGGTGCCGTTGACGATGCCGAGCACCTTGCGCACGTCGTCACCGGCGAGCGACTCGCGGATCGGACGCAGGATGGGGATCGCCCCGGCGACGGCAGCTTCGTAGTACAGGTCGACACCGTGCTCGGCCGCCGCGGCATAGAGGGCCGGACCCGCCTCGGCCAGCAGAGCCTTGTTGGCGGAGACCACGGAGGCACCGCTCTTCATGGCCAGCTCGATCAGGCTGCGCGCGGGTTCGATGCCGCCGATGACCTCGATGACGATGTCTGCCCCGGTGATGAGCGACTCGGCGTCGGTGGTGAACAGGGCGGGGTCGACCGCCAGGTCGGAGCGGTCCTTGCCCGCGCGGCGCACCGCGATGCCCACCAGCTCGAGCCGGCGCCCCACCCGGGCAGCCAGGTCGTCGGCGTGCTCGGTGAGCATCCGGGCGACGGACGACCCGACGACGCCACACCCGAGGAGCGCCACCTTGAGGGGCTCCTCCGTCGTCACCTTCTGGCTTTCAGTCACCGCGTGCTCCTTGCGCCCCGGAAGGGCAGTTGCCGAACCCTCGGCCATCGTGCCGTGTCCACGGTGTGGACGCTCGTTGTTCCGTCATCCGGACTTTCTTGTCCCGTGACGGTCTCTCGCGGCAAACCTTTGGTCAGCCGACGTCCAGGGCCAGCAAGTCTTCCACGGTCTCCCGGCGGACCAGCACCCTGGCCCGGCCGTCGCGGACGGCGACGACCGGCGGGCGGGGGGTGTGGTTGTACTGGCTCGCCATGCTGCGGCAGTAGGCCCCCGTGCCGGGCACCGCGATGAGGTCGCCAGCCCCGATGTCGTCGGGCAGGTACTCGTCCATCACGACGATGTCACCGCTCTCGCAGTGCTTGCCGACCACCCGCGCCAGCCTCGGCGCGGCCTCGGAGCTCCGGCTGGCGAGGGTGCAGGAGTAGTCGGCGTCATAGAGGGCGGTGCGGATGTTGTCGCTCATCCCGCCGTCCACGGAGACGTACGTGCGCTTGGCTCCCGCGCCGAGGTCGACGTCCTTGACGGTGCCGACCTCGTAGAGGGTGAAGGTGCTGGGCCCGACGATCGCGCGCCCCGGCTCGATCGAGATACGGGGGGTGGGGATGTCCGCACCGCCGTCACCGACCGCCTTGAGCTCGCGGCGCACCAGGTCGGCCATCTGCTCCCCCAGCTCGCGCGGACCCAGCGGTGTGTGCTCGGACGTGTAGGCGATGCCGTAGCCGCCACCGAGGTCCAGCTCGGGCATGTGGACGCCGTGCACCCTCGCCACCTCGGCGTGCAGGCCGATCAGCCGTCGCGCCGAGACCTCGAACCCGGACGTCTCGAAGATCTGGCTGCCGATGTGGGAGTGCAGCCCCAGCAGCTCGAGGGACTCCGCGCGCTCGAGAATCCGGCCCACCGCCTCGGCCGCCTGCCCGCTGGCCAGCGAGAAGCCGAACTTCTGGTCCTCGTGGGCGGTGGCGATGAACTCGTGCGTGTGCGCCTCGACGCCCACGGTGACGCGAACCATCACCGGCGCCCGCACCCCGAGCTCCGACGCGAGCGAGGCGACCCGGTCGATCTCCTCGAACGAGTCGACGACGATGCGGCCCACGCCGTAGGTCAGGGCCTGGCGGAGCTCGGCGACCGACTTGTTGTTGCCGTGCAGCCCGATCCTCGCTCCCGGGGAAGCCCGCCCGCTGCGCGACGGTGAGCTCGCCTCCGGAGCAGACGTCGAGGCAGAGCCCCTCATCGGCCACCCAGCGCGCCACCTCTGTGCACAGGAACGCCTTGCCGGCATAGAACACGTCGACACCGCCGAGCTCGGCGAACGGCGCCGCGAACTCGTCGCGGAACCCGCGGGCTCGTGCGCGGAAGTCCTCCTCGTCGATGACGTATGCCGCGGTGCCGAACTCGCGCGCGATGCTCACGACGTCGAGGCCCCCGACGGTCAGCCGCCCCTGGTCGTCCCGGCCGACCGTCAGCGGGCCAGAGCTGGGGCAACAGCTCCATGACGTCGGAGGGCCAGGGCAGCCAGTGCGGTGGGCCGCCGTACCCCTCGGCATGGAGGGCTCCCGCCTCGTGCGCGCGCATGGGCTACATCCTGTCGGGTGCGGAGACTCCCAGGAGACCCAGTCCGTTGGCCAAGACCTGCCGGGTGGCGTCGTTGAGCCACAGCCGGGTGCGGTGCAGGTCGGTGATCTCCTCGTCGGCGGTCATCGGCCGGACGCGACAGGTGTCGTACCACTTGTGGAAGTGGCCGGCGAGGTCCTCGAGGTAGCGCGCCACCCGGTGCGGCTCGCGCAGGTGGGCCGCCTGGGCGACCACCCGCGGGAACTCCCCGAGGATGGCCAGCAGCGCGGCCTCCGTCGGGTCGGTGAGGAGCGACGGGTCGAAGCCTTCTGCACGGTCGACCCCGTCCTCACCCGCGAGCCGGGCCACGTTGGAGGTGCGTGCGTGGGCGTACTGCACGTAGAACACCGGGTTGTCGTTGGTCTGCTTGCGCAGCTCCTCGCCGTCGAGCGAGAGCGGGCTGTCCGCCGGGTAGCGCGACAGCGAGTAGCGGATGGCGTCGGTGCCGATCCAGCTGATCAGGTCCCGCAGCTCGATGATGTTGCCGGCCCGCTTGGACAGCTTGGCGCCGCCGAGGTTGACCAGCTGGCCGATGTGTACCTCGATGTTGTGCTCCGGGTCGTCACCTGCGCAGGCCGCGATGGCCTTGAGCCGACCGATGTAGCCGTGGTGGTCGGCGCCGAGGAGGTAGATCTTCTCGTCGAAGCCCCGATCCTTCTTGGACAGGTAGTAGGCGGCGTCGGCGGCGAAGTAGGTGGGCTCGCCGTTCGCGCGGATCAGGACACGGTCGCGGTCGTCGGTGAAGTCCGTGGTGCGCAGCCACACCGCGCCGTCCTGGTCGAAGACGTGTCCCTGCTCACGGAGCCGCGCCACAGCCTGGTCGACGACGCCGGACGCGTGCAGCTCGGCCTCGGAGAACCACACGTCGAACTCCACGCCGAAGTCGGCCAGGGTGTCCTTGATGTCCTGCAGCTGCAACGGGTAGGCGATCCTGCGCGTCTCCGCGAGGGCCTCGTCGTCGGGCAGCTCGGCCAGGTCGGGGCGGGCCTTCAGGACCTCGGCGGCGAGGTCGTCGATGTAGGCACCCGGGTAGCCGCCCTCGGGGGTCGGCTCACCCTTGGCGCGAGCCAGCACCGACGCGGCGAACTTGTCCATCTGCGCGCCGGCGTCGTTGATGTAGTACTCGTTGGTCACCGTCGCGCCGGACGTCTTGAGCAGCCGCGACATCGAGTCGCCCAGGGCGGCCCAGCGCGTGTGCCCGAGGTGCAGCGGACCGGTCGGGTTGGCCGAGATGAACTCGACGTTGATGACGTGACCGGCCTCGGAGTCGTTGCGGCCGTAGGTGGTTCCGGCCTCCACGATCGAGCGTGCGAGCTCACCCGCCGAGGCTGCGTCGAGGGTGATGTTGAGGAACCCCGGCCCGGCGATGTCGACGGCCTTGACGCCCGACACCTGGCCGAGGCGCTCGGCGAGCTTCGTGGCGACGTCCCGCGGCGGCATACCCGCGCTCTTGGCCAGCTGGAGCGCGATGTTGGTGCTCCAGTCGCCGTGGTCCCGGTTCCTCGGGCGCTCCACACGGACCTCCGCGGGCACGTCCACGCGAAGGTCGCCGGCGGCGACGGCTTCGGTGAGGGCGGTGCGGATGGCTGCGGAGAGCTCTTCGGGAGTCACCGCTCAAGTCTAGGGCGCGGGCCGGTGCGCCCTTCCCTCGGCCATGAAGCCGTCGACGAGCTCGATCAGGTGGTCGGGGTCGAACGGTTTGGCGAGGAACGCGTCGAGCCCAGAACCCTGCGCCTGGGCCCGGTCGTGCTGCTGCACCGAGGCCGTCACCATGATCACGGGGATGTCGGCCAGCCGGGGGGACGAGCGGATCTGGGCGATCGTCCACCAGCCGTCCCGCGGGACCATCTGCGCGTCGAGGGTGATGACGCCGGGCAGGTCGACGAGGGCGTCGAGCGCCTCGAGCAGCTCGCCGCCCTCCGTGGCCTCCCGGACGGCGTAGCCCTCGAGCTCGAGGTTGACCCGGATCAGACGCCTGATCTGCTCGGTGTCGTCGCAGACGTAGACGAGTCCCCCGCGTTCCATGGTGGCCACCCTAGGCTGCTAATCTCTGCGGGCGCCTCCATCGCGGGGTGCACGTGTCGCCCCCGTAGCTCAGGGGATAGAGCACCGCCCTCCGGAGGCGGGAGCGCAGGTTCGAATCCTGCCGGGGGCACCCACACGAAGATGGCCTTGCGCACAGCGCCAGGCCATTTTTCGTCTCCCCACCGCGCCGGCTGGGTGGTCGCGACGGATGGTCAGCGCTGGGAGGCGTCGGTGACCTCGCCGACGAGCTCCTCGATGACGTCCTCGAGGAAGACCACCCCGATGTCGGTGCCCTCCGGGTCGACGACGCGAGCCAGGTGCGAGCCGGTGCGTTGCATCGTCCGCAGCACCTCCTCGACCTCGTCGGCGGCCTGGACGGTGGCGAGCTTGCGGACCCGTTTCACCGGGACGGCGATGTCGCGCTCGGTGTCGTCGGCGTAGAGGACGTCCTTGAGGTGCAGGTAGCCGGTGAGCGCGCCGGACCGGTCCAGCAGCGGGTAGCGCGAGAAGCCGCGCTTGGCCACGAGCCGCTCCACGTCGTCCGGGGTGGCGGTCAGGGGCAGGGTCACGAGGTCGGTCAGGGCGACCGCCACGTCCACCGCGTCCTTGTCGCTGAACTCGAGCGCCGCACCGACCAGCCCGTGCTGGCCCTCCTCGATCAGGCCCTCGTGCCGGCTCTCGGCGAGGATGTGCTCGACCTCCTCGACGGTGAACGCCGAGGTGATCTCGTCCTTGGGCTCCACCCGGAACAGCCGCACCAGGGACTTGGCCAGCGACTCCATCACGGAGATGATCGGCCGCAGCGTGCGGGTGATGAACAGCAGCACCGGCACGAGGAGGAGCGCCGATCGCTCCGGTCCGGCCAGGGCGAGGTTCTTGGGGATCATCTCCCCGACCACGACGTGCAGGTAGACGACGATGAGCAGGGCGAGCGCCAGAGCCAGGCCGTCGGTGACCCCCTCGGGGAGGCCGAGGTGGTGCACCACCGGCTCGAGGGCGTGGTGCAGGGCCGCCTCGGAGATCGCACCGAGCAGGACCGAGCAGACCGTGATCCCGAGCTGGGCGCATGCCAGCAACGACCCCATCTGCTCGAGGGCGTCGAGACAGACCTGGGCCCGGCGGGACCCGGCCGCGGCCAGCGGTTCGAGGGTCGATCGACGAGCTGCCATCGCCGCGAACTCGGCCCCGACGAAGAAGGCGTTGAGCAGGAGCAGAAGGAGGGTGACCCCGAGGGTGCCGGCGCTCACTCGGCCCCCTCGGCGTCGCGACCGGAGGACAGTGGGTCGCCGTCCGAGCCGGCGGCGTCGCCCTCACCGGTGGTCAGCGGGACGAACCGCAGCCGGTCGGCACGCATGCCGTCCATCGCGAGCACCGTGATCTCCCAGCCGGGGATCGACACCGTGTCGCCCACGGTGGGGATCCGGCCCAGCTCCGCCATGACGTACCCGCCAGTCGTCTCGTAGGCCGGCCCGTCCGGGACGACCGCACCGAGCCGCTCTCGCACCTCGTCGGGGCGCCACAGCCCCGGCACCGTCCACGACCCGTCGGTGAACTCCCGGCCGGTCGTCCGGAACACGTCGTGCTCGTCGGACACCTCGCCGACGATCTCCTCGACGACGTCCTCCAGGGTCACGATGCCCGCGGTCCCGCCGTACTCGTCGACGACGATCGCGAGCTGCAGCCCGTGCTCGCGCAGCATGAGCAGGAGCGGGTCGAGCCGGATCGTCTCCGGGACCAGCAGCGGGGGCACCATCAGCGCCGACACGGGGACGTCGTCGCGACGCTCGTGCGGCACGGCGATCGCGCGCTTCACGTGCACGACCCCGTCGATGTCGTCCCAGTCCTCGCCCGTGACCGGGAACCGGGAGTGGCCGGTGCGACGGGCCAGCCGCACGACGTCCTCGGCGGTCGCGGTGCGCTCGATCGACGACGCGCGGGCTCGCGGGCTCATCACGTCGGCGGCGGTCTGCTCGCCGAAGCCCAGGGACTTGGTGACCAGCCGCGCCGTACCCTCGTCGAGGGTGCCGGCCTCGGCGGACCGGCGCACCAGGGAGGCCAGCTCCTGGGGAGTGCGCGCCCCGGACAGCTCTTCCTGCGGGGTGATGCCGAGCGACCGCAGGAACAGGTTGGCCGAGCCGTTGAGCACGAAGATCAGCGGCCTGGCGACCAGCGCGAAGCCGCGGACCGGCATCGCCACGACCTTGGCGGTGGCCAGGGGCGCGGAGATGCCGAGGAACTGCGGCAGCAGCTCGCCGAACACCATCGAGAACACCGTCGCGATGACCAGCGCCAGGATCGCCGCCACCGACTCCACCGTCGACCCGGTCAGCCCCACGGCCCGAAGCGGCGTCTCGAGCAGCACGCCCAGCGACGGCGTCGCGAGGAAACCCGAGGACCAGCGTGGTCAGGGTGATGCCGACCTGCGCCGCGGACAGCTGGGTCGACAGGCGTCTCAGCGAGCCCAGGACGACCTCGGCGCGCGCGTCGCCCGAGTCGATGGCCTTCTGCACCGTCGGCCGGTCGAGCGCCACGAGGGAGAACTCCGTGGCCACGAAGATGGCTGTGCCGATCGTCAACCCCACGCCGGTCAGGACCAGCAACCATTCGGTCATAGTGCGGACATCCTAAGGTCCGCGCCGGTCACCGCCGACCCGACGTGCACGACCCGGGTGGCCGCGAGCGGGTCGCCCAGGGACTATCACGGGCGAGGTATGCCGTGCGGCGAGCGCGCGGCATACCGGGCACGGCCCGTGGGCCGGGACGGGCACCGGCGAGGGACAACCCGGTTGACCCTCCCCCTACGTGAGTTGGCAGGATGAGTCCATGGCACTCAACCCGGGGGAACGATGACCACGACCACGACATCCACACGAGCGACCGAGGGCGCCGCCCGCATCGAGGTGCGCGACCTCACCAAGCGGTTCGGCACCTTCACCGCCGTCGACAACCTGTCCTTCACCGTCGAGCCCGGCCGGATCACCGGCTTCCTCGGCCCCAACGGCGCGGGCAAGACGACCACCCTGCGCATGCTGCTCGGTCTGGTCAACCCCTCCAGCGGCGCGGCGACCATCGGCGGGCGCAACTACCACGACATCACCCAGCCGATGTCGGTCGTCGGTTCGGCCCTCGAGGCGACCAACTTCCACCCCGGCCGCACCGGGCGCGACCACCTGCGAGTGCTGGCCGACACCGCGGGTGTCGGGCACCCAGCGGGTCGACGAGATGCTCGAGCTGGTCGGCATCCGGCGGCCCCGGCACGCAAGCGAGCGGGTGGCTACTCCATGGGCATGCGCCAACGGCTCGGTCTCGCGGCCGCGATGCTGGGCGACCCGCAGGTGCTCATCCTCGACGAGCCGGCCAACGGCCTCGACCCCGAGGGCATCCGGTGGCTGCGCGGGTTCCTGCGGCACCTGTCCTCCGAGGGCAAGACCGTGCTGATCTCCAGCCACATGCTCCAGGAGGTCGAGCAGACCGTCGACGACGTCGTCATCATCAACAACGGCCGGCTGATCAAGCAGGGCGCGATGGACGACCTGCACGGCGAGGCGCACACCATCGTGCGCACGACCGACCTGGACGCGCTCGCGGGCGCCCTTCGGGTCGCTGACGTCACCAGCCAGGTCCAGGACGGCGCGCTGCTGGCCGAGACCCACGACCTGCGCCTCATCGGCGACGTCGCGCTCAAGGCCGGCCTGCCCGTCTACGAGCTCCGCCAGACCACCACCGACCTCGAGGCGTTGTTCTTCGAGCTCACCGAGGGCACCAACCGCAACCTGGGCGACGGTGCCGTAGGCGGCGTCGGAACCGGAGCGGCACCCGAACGAGATGCCATCGCCGGACAGGAAGGGGGCAACGAATGAGCAACGCCATCAAGGCCGAGTTCCGCAAGTTCTTCACCACCCGGATGTGGTGGGGGCTCGCCATCGCCATGTTCGTCGCCGGAGCCGGTCTCGCCGTCCTCTTCGGCTTCCTCTTCACCCAGCCGCAGAGCGCTGCCGACGTCGCCAACGGCGCGCCGACCGGCACCCCCGAGCAGATCGCCAACAGCGTCTACACGAGCTGGCCTGAGCATCGGCTACCTGCTCACGTTGACGATCGGCGTCATGCAGATCGGCAGCGAGTACCGCCACAAGACCATCACCAGCACCTTCCTGGGGACGCCCAAGCGGGCCAAGGTCATGGGTGCCAAGGTCATCGCGCTGCTCGGGATCGGAGCCATCTACGGCCTCATCTCACTGGCCGGGTCGATCATCGCGGGAGCCATCGTGCTCAGCTCGCGCGGCTTCGCGGCCTTCCCGACGGCGGGTGTCTTCCGGACCCTCGCCCTGAGCCTGCTCGTCCTGGGGCTGTGGGCGCTGATCGGCCTCGGCGCCGGCATCCTCATCCCCAACCAGGTGGCGGCCCTGCTGATCTCGATCGGCGTGGCCTGGATCGTCGAGCCCCTGGCCGGGTTCGGTCTCAGCTTCTGGGAGTTCGGCCAGGACCACATCGTCCAGTACCTCCCCTCGGCGGCGACGCAGGCCATGGTCAACGGAGTCACCCAGGGCGGGGACAACTCGGTCAAGCCACTGGCCTGGTGGGCCGGCGCGCTGGTCCTCGCCGCCTACGCGGCCGTCCTGGCCGGCTTCGGCTCGTGGCGGACGGTCCGCAGCGACATCAGCTAGCCACCGCGATGCTCCCGGACCATCCGGGTGGCATCGCCTCGCAGCAAGGTATGCCGCGGGGCCGGTTTCCGGACGGAAGCCGGCCCCGCGGCATACCCGCGTGGGATGGGCGCGCCCGGCGGCATTGCCGCAGGTGGCGTGGGACCGACGTGTACCGGGTCGCGCCGGAATCCTCTCACCCGGCGGTGCGCCGCGAGCGCGGCGGGGATAGGCTGGGAGCACGTATTTGCCCCGTCACTGTCGACGCTATGAAAGAGGCGTATCCGCCGTGCCCGACCAGTCCCCGACCAACGACCCCATGGCGGCCTTCGGGCCGAACGAGTGGCTCGTGGACGAGCTGTATGAGCAGTACCAGAACGACAAGAACTCGGTCGACAAGGCGTGGTGGCCCTTCTTCGCCGACTACCAGCCCGCCGACGGCGCCACCAACGGCTCCGGGTCCAGCGCCGGGTCCAACGGGACCTCCGCCGCGCCCGCCTCCTCCGCCGCACCGGCGAGCGCCCCTGCCCCCGCTCCCGCCCCGCAGTCCGCCCCGGTCGCCTCTGCTCGGCCCAGGCACCCGCTGCCCCCGCCGCCTGCTGCTTCGGCCCAGGCGCCCGCTGCCCCCGCTCCGGCCGCGCCTGCTGCCGCGCCCGCCTGCGAAGCCCGCCGCGACCGAGTCCGGCAGCGCCCAGGCCACCAGCACCGACAAGCCGGACAGCCGCACCGACCAGGCCGTCGCCGACAAGCCCGACGACAAGGAGGCGGCGCCGGCCAAGGTCGACCCCCAAGCCCCGCGAGCCCGAGGCGCCCAAGCAGACCGAGGCGGTCAACCAGGACGAGGTCAAGCCGCTGCGCGGCGCGAGCGCCCGCACCGTGACCAACATGGAGTCGTCGCTGACGGTCCCCACCGCGACCAGCGTCCGCGCCGTCCCCGCCAAGCTGCTCATCGACAACCGCGTCGTCATCAACAACCACCTGCAGCGCTCCCGGGGCGGCAAGGTGTCGTTCACCCACCTCATCGGCTACGCCCTGGTCAAGGCGCTCGGCCACATGCCCGAGATGAACAACGGGTTCGTCGAGAAGGACGGCAAGCCCGCCCTCGTCATCCCCGGCCACGTCAACCTCGGCCTCGCCATCGACATGGCCAAGCCCGACGGCACGCGGCAGCTCCTGGTCCCGTCCATCAAGAACGCCGAGACGATGGACTTCGCGCACTTCTGGACCGCCTACGAGGACATCGTCCGCAAGGCCCGCGCCAGCAAGCTCACCGTCGAGGACTTCCAGGGCACCACGCTGACCCTGACCAACCCCGGCACCATCGGCACCAACCACTCGGTCCCGCGTCTGATGGCCGGGCAGGGCGCGATCATCGGCGTCGGGGCGCTGGAGTACCCCGCCGAGTGGCAGGGCGCCAGCCAGGAGACCCTCAACCGCAACGCCGTCTCCAAGATCCTCACCCTGACCAGCACCTACGACCACCGGATCATCCAGGGCGCCCAGTCCGGTGACTTCCTGCGGATCGTCCACGAGCTGCTGCTCGGCGAGAACGGCTTCTACGACGAGATCTTCGAGTCGCTGCGGCTGCCCTATGAGCCGGTTCGCTGGGTGCAGGACATCTCAGCTCACCACGACGACGACGTCAACAAGACCGCGCGCGTCCAGGAGCTCATCCACGCCTACCGCGTGCGCGGCCACCTGATGGCCGACACCGACCCGCTGGAGTACCGCCAGCGCCGCCACCCCGATCTCGACGTCACCAGCCACGGCCTGACCCTCTGGGACCTCGAGCGCGACTTCGCCACCGGTGGCTTCGGCGGGGCGCCCATGCTGCGGCTGCGCAAGGTCCTCGGCATCCTTCGTGACTCCTACTGCCGCACGATCGGCACCGAGTACATGCACATCCAGGACCCGGAGCAGCGTCGCTGGCTCCAGGCCAAGATCGAGGTCGGCTACGCCAAGCCCGGCCCCGACGAGCAGCTGCGGATCCTGCGCCGGCTCAACGCCGCCGAGGCGTTCGAGACGTTCCTGCAGACCAAGTTCGTCGGCCAGAAGCGGTTCAGCCTCGAGGGTGGTGAGTCCGTCATCGCCCTGCTCGACCGCATCCTGTGCCGGGCCGCCGCCGACAAGATGGACGAGGTCTGCATCGGCATGCCGCACCGTGGGCGGCTCAACGTGCTCGCCAACATCGCGGGCAAGTCCTACGGCCAGATCTTCCGCGAGTTCGAGGGCAAGCAGGACCCCAAGTCGGTGCAGGGCTCCGGCGACGTGAAGTACCACCTGGGCACCGAGGGCGAGTTCGTCGCCGAGGACGGCAGCAAGACCAAGGTCTACCTCGCCGCCAACCCCTCGCACCTCGAGGCGGTCAACCCGGTCCTCGAGGGCATCACCCGCGCCAAGCAGGACCGGCTCGACCTCGCGGGCGAGGACTTCACCGTGCTGCCGCTGCTCATGCACGGCGACGCGGCCTTCGCCGGCCAGGGTGTCGTCGCGGAGACGCTCAACCTGTCGCAGCTGCGTGGCTACCGCACCGGCGGCACCATCCACGTCGTCATCAACAACCAGGTCGGGTTCACCACGTCGCCGAGCGCGTCCCGGTCGAGCACCTACTCCACCGACGTCGCCCGGATGATCCAGGCGCCGATCTTCCACGTCAACGGCGACGACCCCGAGGCGTGCGTCCGGGTGGCCGAGCTGGCCTACGAGTTCCGGCAGGAGTTCAACAAGGACGTCGTCATCGACATGGTGTGCTACCGCCGCCGGGGCCACAACGAGGGCGACGACCCCTCGATGACCCAGCCGCTGATGTACAACCTCATCGAGGCCAAGCGCTCGGTCCGCAAGCTCTACACCGAGTCGCTCATCGGCCGCGGCGACATCAGCCAGGAGGACGCCGAAGGGGCGCTGCGTGACTACCAGCAGCAGCTCGAGCGGGTCTTCGTCGAGACCAAGGCCGCCCTCAAGGAGGCCGCCGAGGCCGGCGACCCCACCCTCGTCGGCACCGACGCGGAGGGCCACTCCGGACTCGAGCCGCCGGCCGCGCAGGCCACTGACCAGGCCACCCGCTCCGCGGACGACACGGCGATCCCGGCCGACCAGCTCCAGCACATCGGGGATGCCTTCGTGAACCCGCCACGGGGCTTCACCGTGCACCCGAAGCTGTTGCAGGCCATGGAGAAGCGCGCCCAGTCGACCCGCGAGGGCGGCATCGACTGGGCCACCGGCGAGCTGCTGGCCTTCGGGTCGCTGCTCATGGAGGGAACCCCCGTCCGGCTCGCCGGGCAGGACAGCCGCCGTGGCACGTTCGTCCAGCGCCACGCGGTGCTCATCGACAAGCACACCGCCGAGGAGTGGACTCCGCTGCTCTACCTCGGTGAGGGTCAGGCCCGGTTCTGGGTCTACGACTCGCTGCTGTCGGAGTTCGCGGCGATGGGCTTCGAGTACGGCTACTCCGTCGAGCGGCCCGACGCGCTGGTGCTGTGGGAGGCGCAGTTCGGCGACTTCCTCAACGGCGCCCAGACGATCATCGACGAGTTCATCAGCTCCTCCGAGCAGAAGTGGGGCCAGCGCTCGTCCGTCGTGCTGCTGCTCCCGCACGGCTACGAGGGCCAGGGACCCGACCACTCCTCCGCCCGCATCGAGCGCTTCCTGCAGATGTGCGCCGAGGACAACATGACGGTCGCCTACCCCTCGACGCCGGCCAGCTACTTCCACCTGCTGCGTCGCCAGGCCTACGCCCGCCCGCGTCGCCCGCTCATCGTCTTCACCCCGAAGTCGATGCTGCGGCTCAAGGCGGCGAGCAGCATGCCGGAGGACTTCACCCAGGGCACCTTCCGCCCGGTCCTGCCCGACCGCGCGACGCTCGACAAGTCCGCCGTCACCCGCGTCCTGCTCGCCAGCGGCAAGGTCGTCTACGACCTCGAGGCCGCTCGCGACAAGGCCGGCGACACCCAGACCGCCATCGTCCGCGTGGAGCAGCTCGCTCCGGTACCCAGCGCGGAGATCGCCGCCGAGCTGTCGCAGTACCCCGGCGCCGACGTCGTCTGGGTGCAGGACGAGCCGCAGAACCAGGGAGCGTGGCCCTTCATGGCGCTCAACCTGCCGGCCGGCCTCGCCGAGCAGGGTGAGACCAGGGCGCTGCGAGTGGTGTCGCGCAAGGCCTCGGCCTCACCCGCCACCGGTTCGAGCAAGCGTCACGCCGAACAACAGAACGAGATGATCGCGGCGGCCTTCGCCCGCTGAGCGGCGCCGCTCTCCGCGAAACGGGGGTTGCTCGACGAAACGGCACGTTCTACGCCCCGTTTCGTCGAGCAACCCCCGTTTTGCCTGTGAGAGGGCGAGGTATGCCGCGTGGCTGGCTCAGCCACGCGGCATACCCCCGTTAACCTTGCAGACGTGTACTTCACCGATCGTGGCATCGAGGAGCTGGCCGCCCGCCGCGGGGACGAGCAGTTCTCCGTCGCCTGGCTGGCCGAGCAGCTGCGCACGTTCGTGGACCTGAACCCCGACTTCGAGACCCCCGTCGAGCGCCTGGCCACCTGGCTGGCCCGGCTCGACGACGACGAGGACTGACGCGTGAGCGAGCCCACCTTCACCCCGAGCGCTGACTTCCAGGTTGCCGCCGACGGTCCGCGCGATGTCGCGGTGGTGTTCATCGGCGCCTCCCTCGTGGTGGGCGTCGGCGACCCCAAGGGACAGGGCTGGGTCTCGCGCGTCGTGGGCCGCACGCACCACCCCGACCTCGAGCTGACGGCCTACAACCTGGGAGTCCGGGGCGACACCACCGCCGACGTGCTCGCGCGGTGGAAAGCCGAGTGTGCCCCGCGGTGGCAGGGTCGTGCCGAGAAGCGTCTGGTCGTGTCCGTGGGCGCCAACGACGCGGCCTCTGGGGTGACCCTCGCCCGTCACCGGCTCAACCTCGCCAACATCCTCGACGACGCCGCCAGCGCCGGGATCGGGACCTTCGTGGTGAGCCCGCCCCCGACCGACGACGAGGACGTCAACGCCAAGCTCGACGTGCTCGTCGAGGCCCAGGCCGACGTCTGCGGACGGCGCGGGGTGCCCTTCGTCGACTGCTTCCGCCCCTTGCTGGGCCACGACCAGTGGCAGGGAGACCTGGCCGCGAGCCACATCCCGCATCACCCGGGACAGGCTGGGTACGGCCTCATCGCCTGGCTGGTGCTGCACAACGGCTGGTACGACTGGCTGCAGATCTCCCCCTCCTGAGCCTCACCGGCCCGCCGATGGGTCACTCGCGGTGCGTCACTCAGGAGACGGTGAAGACGACCTTGCCGAACAGCTCGCCCGCCGCCATCTTCGCGAACCCGTCGCGGGCCCGCTCCAGCGGCAGCGTGCTGTCGATGACCGGCTCGATGCCCTGCTGCACGACGAACTGCGCAAGTCGCTCGAGCTCGGTGCGGCTCCCCATCGTCGACCCGACGACGCGAAGCTGCCTGAAGAAGATCTTGGTGAGCTCGGCCTTGCTCGGGGCGTCACCCGAGGTGGCGCCGGAGATGACGATGGTCCCGCCCGGCTTGAGCGAGTTGACCGAGTGTGACCAGGTGGCGGCCCCGACGGTCTCCATCACCGCGTCGACCCGGTCCGGGAGCCGTTCCCCGCTCCCGAAGGCGCGGTCCGCGCCGATCCCCACGGCCCGCTGTCCCTTCTCCTCGTCGCGGCTGGTGACCCACATCCGGTAGCCGGCGGCCGCCCCCAGCTGCACGAGGGCCGTCGCCACGCCCCCACCGGCGCCCTGGACGAGGACCGTGGCGCCGGGCGTGAGCCCGGCATTGCCGAACAGCATCCGGTATGCCGTCAGCCAGGCCGTCGAGAGACAGGCGGCGTGCGTCCACGGCAGGTCTGCGGGCTTGGCGACGAGGTTGGTCGTCGGGACGGCGACCTTCTCGGCCAGGGTCCCGTCGTGGACCTCGGACAGGAGGCTCCGGCGCGGGTCGAGGGTCTCGTCGCCCCGCCACCCGTCGCTGGCCACCACGGCATGGATGATCACCTCGTTGCCGTCCTCGTCGAGACCGGCGCCGTCGCAGCCGAGGATCATCGGCAGCCGGTCGGCAGGCAGGCCCACGCCACGCAGCGACCACACGTCGTGGTGGTTGAGTCCGGACGCCTTGAGCGTGACCGTCGTCCACCCTTCGCGCTGCTGCGGGTCGGGCCGTTCCCCGACCTCGAGACCGGACAGGGGGTCGTCGGCGGACTGGCGGGCGGCGTAGACGGCGAGCATGCACCGACCCTAGTGCGGGGCCTCTGGCGGTGCCGTGGCAGACGTCACGTCCGGGGGCCCGGGTCAGGTCGCGGCTGCTGCGTCGCCATTCGCGGTTTCGGCCACGACCTCCGCCAGTGCCGCCGACAGGCTCTCCTCCCACGCGGGCAGCGGAGCCAGCCGGGCCATCCGCCATGCGTCGTGGCCCAGGACGCTGTAGGCCGGCCGAGGTGCCGGCAGGGGGAAGGCGTCGCTCGTCGTCGGCCGCACCCGCTCGGGGTCCAGGCCGAGGCCGCGGAAGATCTCCCTCGTGAGCCCGTACTTGGTCGTCTCGCCCTGGCTGGTCGCGTGCCACACGCCATACGGCGCCGCGTCGTCGACGAGTCGCAGGATCGCCTGCGCCACGTCCATGGTCCAGGTCGGCTGACCGGTCTGGTCGTCGACCACGTTCGAGGGTCTCGTGGCGGTCGGCCAGGCGCGCCATCGTCTTGACGAAGTTCGGCCCGCCCGCGCCGTAGAGCCAGGCGGTCCGCACGATCCACGCCTGCGGGCAACGCGCCTGCACCGCCCACTCCCCCGCGGCCTTGGTGCGACCGTAGGCGGACAGCGGCGACAGGGGCGCGTCCTCGGCGTACGGCTCGGTCGCGTCGCCGGAGAACACGTAGTCGGTGGAGAGGTGGACGAGGCGGACCCCCGTGGTCCGGCACGCGTCCGCGACGTTGGCGGCCCCGACTGCGTTGACCGAAAACGCTTCTCCTTCATGGGCTTCCGCGTCGTCAACGGCCGTGTATGCCGCGCAGTTGACCACCACGTCCTGGCCGCGAACGGCGTCACGGACGGCGTCCGGGTCGGTGATGTCGAGGTCTGCCCGGGTCAGGGCCGTGACGTCGTCGTCCTCGACACCGGCGAGCGCAAGGGTCACCTGTAGATCGAGACCGAGCATGCCGCCGGACCCGGTCAGCAGCCAGCGCGTCATCAGCGGCCGAGCCGGTCGTAGCGGGCCTCGGCGACGACCTTGGCCGTGCGCCACCAGTCCTGGTTGTCCTCGTACCAGGCGATCGTGTCCTCGAGGCCGGACCGGACGTCGGGGTGGGCCGGCCGCCAGTCGGTCTCGGCCCGCAGCTTGGTCGCGTCGATGGCGTAGCGCAGGTCGTGCCCGGGTCGGTCGGGCACGTGGTCGAACCAGTCGGCCGGCTTGCCCATCAGGTCGAGGATGAGGGCCACGACGTCCCGGTTGTTCATCTCCCCGTCGGCGCCGATGAGGTAGGTCTCGCCCAGCCGGCCCTGCTCCACGATGGTGATGACCGCGTCGTTGTGGTCGTCGACGTGGATCCAGTCGCGGACGTTGAGCCCGGCGCCGTAGAGCTTGGGCTTCACGCCGTCGATGATCCCCGTGATCTGCCGCGGGATGAACTTCTCCGGGTGCTGCCGCGGCCCGTAGTTGTTGGAGCAGTTGGACAGCGTCGCCTTGAGCCCGAACGACCGGATCCACGCGCGCACCAGCAGGTCGGCGCTGGCCTTCGACGCCGAGTAGGGGCTGGACGGGTTGAGCGGGGTCGTCTCGGTGAACTTGGCCGGGTCGTCGAGCTCGAGGTCGCCGTAGACCTCGTCGGTGGACACGTGGTGCAGCCGCTTGTCGTGGCGGCGCACCGCCTGGATCAGCTGGTAGGTGCCGATGATGTTGGTCTCGATGAACGGCCAGGGGTCATCGAGCGAGTTGTCGTTGTGCGAGTCGGCGGCGAAGTGGATCGACCAGGTCGTGGGCGGCGACCAGCTCGTCGACCAGGTCGGGATCGGTGACCGAGCCCTTGACGACGTCGACCTCGCCGACCACCGGGTCCAGGGAGGAGAGGTTCGCGGCATACGTCATCGCGTCGAGGACGGTGAGCCGCCAGTCGGGCCGGACCCGGCGCGCCCGGATGACGAAGTTCGAGCCGATGAACCCAGCGGCGCCGGTGACGAGGACCTTCATGCGGCGAGGCTATCGCGGCGGCCTCGGCTCACGTGCCCACGGCTCGTCGCACTAGGGTCGTGCCCCATGAAGGGCATCATCCTGGCGGGCGGATCCGGCACGCGGCTGCACCCCATCACCTTGGGCATCAGCAAGCAGCTCATGCCGATCTATGACAAGCCGATGATCTACTACCCGCTGTCGACGCTGATGATGGCCGGCATCCGCGAGGTGCTCGTCATCACCACCCCCGAGGACCAGGCCCAGTTCCAGCGCCTGCTGGGGGACGGCTCGCGGTGGGGCATCGAGCTGACGTATGCCGCGCAGCCCAGCCCCGACGGCCTCGCCCAGGCGTTCATCATCGGGGCGGACTTCATCGGCGCCGACTCCGTCGCCCTCGTGCTGGGCGACAACATCTTCTACGGCACCGGCCTCGGCACGGCCCTTGCCGCAAAGACCTCCGTCTCGGGCGGGCACATCTTCGCCTACCACGTGACCGAGCCCTCGGCCTACGGCGTGGTGGAGTTCGCCGACGACGGCACGGTCCTGTCCATCGAGGAGAAGCCCGAGCAGCCCAAGTCCTCGTATGCCGTGCCCGGGCTGTACTTCTACGACAACGACGTGGTGCGGATCGCCCGCGACCTGCAGGCCGAGCCCGCGCGGCGAGCTGGAGATCACCGGGGTCAACGACGCCTACCTCCAGCGGGGCGACCTCACGGTCACCGTGCTCCCCCGGGGCACGGCGTGGCTCGACACAGGGACGTTCAAGGGACTCATGGACGCCTCCCAGTTCGTGGCGGTCGTCGAGGACCGGCAGGGCCAGAAGATCGGCTGCATCGAGGAGATCGCCTGGCGCAACGGGTGGCTGTCCGACGACGCGTTCGCGGCCCTCGCGGAGTCGCTGACGCAAGAGCGGCTACGGCGCCTACCTCCAGGGCCTGCTCGACGAGGAGCGCGGCGCTGAGCATGGAGATCCGTCCGCTCGCCATCGCCGACGCGTTCGTGATCACCCCGCGCCAGTTCCCCGACGACCGTGGCGTGTTCCTCGAGTCCTTCCGGGGTGACCTGCTCGCCGAGGCCATCGGACACCGTCCCGGCGTGGTCCAGACCAACGTCTCGGTCTCCTCGCGTGGCACCGTGCGGGGCATCCACTTCGCCGACGTCCCGCCGTCGCAGGCGAAGTACGTCACCGCGCTGTCCGGCTCACTGGTCGACTACGTCGTCGACATCCGGGTCGGCTCGCCCACGTTCGGGCAGTGGGACTCGGTGCTGCTCGACACCGTCGACCGGCGGGCGGTCTACCTCCCCGAGGGGATGGGCCACGCGTTCGCCGCGCTCGAGGACGACACGACGGCGATGTACCTCGTCACGGCGCCCTACACGCCCAGCCGGGAGCACGGCATCCACCCGCTCGATCCCGAGGTGGGCCTCCTCCTTCCCGACGGCATGGAGTCACCACTGCTCTCGCCCAAGGACCAGGCCGCGCCCGACCCTCGCCGAGGCGCGGGAGCAGGGGCTGCTCCCGACGTATGCCGCGTGCCAGGAGTTCTACGCCAGTCTCGCCTGAGTCGCCGTGCCGGCCCATCGGTCGGCACCGCGTCGCCTCTCAGGCGAGCGCGGCCACTGCCGCTGCCACGGCGTCGGCCACGCCGGGCGCGAAGACGCTCGGCACGATCTCGTCGGCGCTCGGCTGCTCCACCAGCTCGGCGATGGCACGGGCAGCCGCGAGCTTCATCGGCTCGGTGACCTGTGGAGCACCGGAGTCCAGGGCGCCCCGGAAGATCCCCGGGAACGCCAGCACGTTGTTGATCTGGTTCGGGAAAGTCCGAGCGCCCGGTGGCGACCACGGCGGCATATCGCGCAGCGACGTCGGGGTGGACCTCCGGGTCGGGGTTGGCGAGCGCGAAGATGATGGCGTCCGGCGCCATCCGCGCGATATCGGTCTCGGGCACCCCACCACCGGAGACGCCGATGAACACGTCAGCACCCACGAGCGCGTCGGCGAGGCCACCGGTCAGTCCCCGGGGGTTGGTCGTCGCGGCCAGCCGACGCTTGTGGTCGACGAGGTCGGTCCGCCCCGGGGACACGATGCCGCGCGAGTCGCAGACCACGAGGTCCGTCACGCCCCCGCGGGCGAGCAGCTTGGTCACAGCGACGCCGGCTGCACCGGCTCCTGAGACGACCACCCGCAACGACGCCAGCGGTCGACCGACCACCGTGGCGGCGTTGATGAGACCGGCCAGCACGACGATGGCCGTGCCGTGCTGGTCGTCGTGGAAGACCGGGATGTCGAGCCGGTCCTGCAGCCGGCGCTCGATCTCGAAGCACCGGGGGGCCGAGATGTCCTCGAGGTTGATGCCCCCGTAGGACGGTGCGATGCGGGCGATCGCGTCGACCAGCTCCTCGACCGTGCCCGTCTCCATGCACACGGGCACGGCGTCGATGTCGCCGAAGTGCTTGAACAGCACCGCCTTGCCCTCCATCACCGGCATCGCGGCCAGGGGCCCGATGTCTCCGAGCCCCAGGACCGCGGTGCCGTCGGTGATGACGGCGACCGTGTTGCCACGCGCCGTGTAGCGCGCGGCCAGGGTCGGGTCCACCGCGATCGCGCGAGAGACGTCCGCCACGCCCGGCGTGTAGAGCAGGGCCAGGTCGGCACGGTCGCGCAGGGGCTGCGTGGCGTGGACGCCGAGCTTTCCCCCTCGTGCGCCCGGAAGACCGGGTCGGACGGGTCGAACAGCGGGTACGTCGGGGACGCAGACATTGCGGATTCACCTCTGAGGGAGAAAGAAATGCGTGGGGCACACCGCGCACGGATCGATCCGCGCGGCCGAACGAGCGCCGGGTGTGGCCTCTCAAACGCAGGACGCGGGGGTTACCCGCGAGTTCATCGTGGCACACGGAGTCCGCCGAAACCACCGTCGTGACGCGAGTGTGACCCGCGTCGCCCTGTGGAGTGGCAGTATTCCGCTCAGTCCCCACGTGCCCGGCTTCCGGCCGGCCGCACGGCATACGAGGAAGGAACCTCACCGCATGACCCACCGCCTTCGCCCCACCACGCTCCTGATCGCGGGGCTGGCCACCGCCGGACTGGCACTGTCCGCCTGCGGCTCCGACTCGCTGACGACCAACCCGAGCAGCACCAGCTCGTCATCCTCGACCAGTGCCGCGGTGGACCCCGCCCTCGTGGCCAAGCTGCCGGCCAAGATCAAGAGCGCCGGCAAGATCGTCGTCGGCACGGACGCCACCTACCAGCCGAACGAGTATCTCGACACCGACGGCAAGACCGTGATCGGCATGGACGTCGACCTGTTCGACGCCGTCATGGCCAAGTTCGGTCTCAAGACCGAGTGGCAGCCCACCGGCTTCGACTCCATCATCCTCGGCGTCAGCAGCGGCAAGTACGACGTGGGCGTGTCCTCGTTCAGCGTCAACGCCGACCGGATGAAGCAGGTCGACGATGGTCACCTACTTCAACGCCGGCACGCAGTGGGTCGTGCAGAAGGGCAACCCGAAGAAGGTCGACGCCGACAACGCCTGCGGGCTGAAGATCGCGGTGCAGAAGGGCACGGTCCAGGTCGACGACCTCACGGCACGCAGCAAGAAGTGCACCGACGCCGGCAAGAAGGCGATCAACCCAGCTGGTCGACCCCGACCAGGCCAAGGTCACCGCGATCATCCAGTCCGGCAAGGCCGACGCGATGGCTGGTCGACCTCCCGCCGGCCATCGCCGCGGTGCAGCTGACCAAGGGGTCAGTCGAGCTCCTGGGCGACCAGTACGACTCGGCCCCCTACGGCTTCGTGCTCCCCAAGGACCAGACCGACTTCGGCCAGGCCATCGTCGACGCGCTGAAGTCCATGGAGAAGGACGGCAGCTACAAGCAGATCCTCGACAAGTGGAAGGCCGAGGGCGGCTCGATCAGTGACTTCGCGGTGAACCCGTCGGTCGGCTGAGGTCATGACCACTTCCGTGCCGACGGACCGGCCGGGCCCGATCAGCGCCCGGCCGGTCCGGCACCCCGGACGATGGGTCGCCCTCGTCGTCATCGCCGTCCTGGTCGGCGATGATGATCAGCTCGTTCGTCACGAACGACAAGTGGAACTGGTGCTTCGCGTTCCAGATCATGATCCAGAAGCCCGTCGTGCACGGGCTGTGGATGGGCACGATCGTCGGCACCGTCGGCGCGATGGTCGTGGGCATCGTCCTGGGCATCCTGCTGGCCATCATGCGGATGTCGGCCAACCCCGTGCTGCGCGGCGTCGCCTTCGCCTACACGTGGTTCTTCCGCGCGATCCCGCGCTACGTCCTGCTCTCGCTGTTCGCGGTCGGCATCGGCTACCTCGTATCAACATCGGCCTTCGCAGATCGGCGTGCCGTTCGGACGTCACGACCGACTTCTTCACCCTCGACTACCAGGCCTACTCGAGCACCGTCTGGATCGGAGGCCTGGGCCTCGGGCTGTCCGAGGCGGCCTACATGGCCGAGATCGCCCGCGCCGGCATCCTGTCCGTCGACAGGGGCCAGGCCGAGGCGGCCCAGGCGCTCGGGCATGTCCCCGGGCAAGACGATGCGGCGGATCGTCCTTCCCCAGGCGATGCGGGTCATCGTCCCGCCGACCGGCAACGAGACCATCGCCATGGTCAAGGACACCTCGCTGTTCATCGCCGCCCCGATCACTCTCGAGCTCTACTACCAGGCGACGCTGATCGGCTCGCGGACCTTCCAGATCATGTCCGGCCTGCATGGCGGCCACCGCTCTGGTACCTCATCATCTGCTCCATCCTCATGGTCGGACAGTAGCTACCTCGAGCAGCTACTTCGGACGCGGCTTCGGCGCGCCCAGCGCGAAGGCCCAGCAGCAGCTCCAGCAAGTTGCGGCGGACCACTGATGACGCACCAGCAAGCACCACCGGCGGCACCCGCTCGTCCACGCCGTCAACGTCACCAAGGCGTTCCACGGCAACCGAGGTCCTCAAGGGCATCGACATGGACGTCCACCCCGGTGAGGTCGTCTGCCTGCTCGGGCCCTCGGGGTCGGGCAAGACGACCTTCCTGCGGTGCATCAACCAGCTCGAGACGATCGACGGCGGCCGGATCTGGGTCGACGGCGACCTGATGGGCTACGACGACCGCGGCGGCACGCTGCACCACCTCACCGACAAGCAGATCGCCGCCCAGCGCCGTGAGATCGGCATGGTGCTTCCAGCGGTTCAACCTGTTCCCCCACATGACCGCCCTCGAGAACATCATGGAGGCGCCCGTCCAGGTCAAGGGCGTAGGAAGAAGGAGGCCGTGCGCGAGCGGGCCCTGGCGCTCCTCGAGCAGGTCGGCCTGAAGGACAAGCCGCGCGCCTACCCCGCCCAGCTCTCCGGCGGCCAGCAGCAGCGGGTCGCGATCGCCCGGGCCCTGGCGATGGAGCCCAAGCTGATGCTCTTCGACGAGCCCACCTCCGCCCTCGACCCCGAGCTGGTCGGCGAGGTCCTGCAGGTGATGCGCGAGCTCGCCAAGGACGGCATGACGATGATCGTCGTGACCCACGAGATGGGCTTCGCCCGCGAGGTCGCCGACCGGGTCGTCTTCATGGACGGCGGCGTCGTCGTCGAGCAGGGACCACCCGAGCGAGGTCATCTCCAACCCGCAGCACGAGCGCACCCAGAGCTTCCTCCGCCGGATGCGCCAGGAGGAGCAGGAGCACGCCGAGCAGGAGCGCTGAGACGCGGATGCGCCGCCACCCTCGGGTGGGCATGATGGGCACAGCAGGCGACGAGCTGGAGGCTGCGTGACGGGATCGGTGTGGTGCGGGTGCGAGGGCGCTCCATGGAGCCGACCCTGCACACCGGTGACCGCCTCGTCGTGCTGCGCGGTGCCCCGCCGCGAATGGGGCGCCTGGCGATCGTCCGGCTTCCCCCCGACGAGTCCGGCTCCCCGCGACCGCTGGCCATCAAGCGGGTGACGATGCGCGACCCCGCCGACCACCGGCGCTACTGGGTGGAGAGCGACAACCAGGGCGCCATCGGTGTCGCCGACTCCTGGACGCACGGCATCGGGTCGCTCGCCCGCGAGCAGATCAGGGCGATCGTCCTGTTCCGCATCCCTCAGTGCGTCCGCCTGCCCGGCAGCCGCCGTCGTCGGATGGCACCGCCCGAGGGCGGCTGAGGCGCGCACACCGTCGCCTGCCGCGGCATACCTGCTCGTATGCCGAGCAGGCACCCGGGGCGCCGTGCGCCCCGTCTGAGCGGGAGGTAGGTTGGGTGAGCACTCTGAACATCCACCTCGCAGAAGGGAATCGCATGCTCTCCCGCATTTTCCGCACCACCGAGGTCAGCGCCCACTGCGACCTGCCCTGCGGTGTCTACGACCCCGCCCAGGCGCGCATCGAGGCCGAGTCGATCAAGGCGATCATCGCCAAGGTCGCCGACAACGACGACCCCGACTTCCGCACCCGCGCGGTGCTCATCAAGGAGCAGCGCTCCGAGCTGGTCAAGCACCACCTCTGGGTGCTGTGGACCGACTACTTCAAGCCGCCGCACTTCGAGAAGTACCCCGACCTGCACACGCTGTTCAACCAGGCCACGAAGCTGGCCGGCGCGTCGGGCACCAAGGGTGAGTTCGACGCCGCCAAGGCCGACGAGCTGCTCGCCAAGATCGACGAGATCGACAAGATCTTCAAGGAGACCAAGGCCGCCTGACGCCTTGCTCCGACCGACGCCCGTCCCGCACTGCGGGGCGGGCGTTCGTCGTCTTACCTCGGTCGCCGGAACCCGCGCTCCTGATCTGCGCTGAGCCCGCACTGTGCGGTCGGACGCAAGCGGACCCACCAACAGCTGCGCCGTGCCAGCACATTCGCGCTGCGGCCGCTCAGAGTCCCTACCTGACCAACGCGCTGCTTGTCCGCACCAGAGCCGCCTATGTTTTCCGTAAAGTGCAGGACGCGATGTTGCGTTGTCTGCTTAGGTGCCGATCACACGGCTGCTCCATCGACTCGTGGACAGCCACCTAGGGGATAGGGGTGGAATCGTCATGCTCAAGATCGCTCGCCGACTCATCGCGACATCGTTGCCTTGTGCTGCTCTCCTGGCTGGTTTGGTGGTCGGCGTACCACCGCAGGAAATGAGGCATGGCCAGCCAGTGGCACAGCACCTGGACGCTGGTGCCGTCGACGCCACCAAGGTCGCGGCGCGCAGGATGCTGCTCGCGCAGCGTTTGGCGGCCAAGGACGGGGTGGAGAAGCTCAAGGCCTTGGGATTCCAGAAGGTCACCGAGACCGATGCGGCCCACCTTGAGCTGGCCAGCACGGGAAGTGCCATCAGCATCAAGACGCCGCAGATCTACTACGACACAGCCGTGAAGATGTACCAGACCTCGGCCGACTACGACTGGGTCTACAACGCGTGGGGCGCCGACATCAACTCCAGCAATGTCACCAACATCGGCGGAACTGACGCCTTCGCCATCGGGTACAGCCGCCAAGTCGTGGACTACGGCTCGACCCTGGTGTTCTGCCCGACGTTCAACGGCTACGGCATCTCGTGTGGGTGGTCGGACAACTTGGACTACGCCAGCGCAATCGGCCGGGGCTACAAGTTCCAGGACCGGGGGCAGGACATCAACGGCGGCGACGAGTACAGCACTCCATCCTTCCTCAACGTCGACAAGGGGACCATCGTCCACTCCTTCCGCCTGTCCACAGGTGGTTGCCTCCAGGTCTGGTCGCGCTACGGGCACACGTGGTCCAGCACTTCCGTGTCTGGTGTCAGCTTCACCTACGGGGCACCGTCCATCTCGTTCTCCTCTTCATCCAACGCTTGGAGCAAGGCTTCGGCCTACTCGGGAAAGACAGGGTGCCCCTGACCACCGGGCGCCTACCTGAGTTCTGGCGCGGACTGAGCTGAGTCCGGCCGGTATCTGTCTCGCGAACGCCCGTCCCGCACCGCGGGGCGGGCGTTCGTCGCCCCCGGTCCCTCGCGCGGGACGCCAGCAGAGCTGCCACCTGCGGCTTGGTGCACAAGTGGCCACTGGTTCCTCCCACAGTTACCCACGAGTCGGGCATATCGTTCGCACTGGCTGCCCTCCCGCAGTCGCCCGTTTCTCATCTGGAGGTCATGGTGAGCATCGACACCGACGTCGATCACGACACAGTTCCCCCTGCCAACAAGGGCCTCCTGGCCGTTGCCGGCGTCCTGCTCGCCCTCCCTCTGGTGGCGCTGGCGTGGGTCGGCAGCTACGCCCGCAAGGACCCCGAGCTGTGGGGCTTCCCGTTCTTCATCTGGTACCAGTTCCTGTGGGTCTTCCTGTGCTCAGCGCTGACGTACACGGCCTACCGGCTCGTGCTCCGCGCCCGACCACACCGACCGATGCCGGGCCACCGCGACGCTGAGACCCGCCGCCGCGACGAGGAGGAGGGCCGATGACCGCGCTCGCCCCCCTGGTAACCGACAAGAGTGTCAACGGGGTCGCCCTGACCGTCCTCATCCTGCTCTTCGCGCTCGTGACGGGCATGGGCTTCTGGGCCACCCGGTGGCGCCGGGCCGACAGCATGGAGTCACTCGACGAGTGGGGCCTGGGCGGCCGACGATTCGGCACCTGGGTCACCTGGTTCCTGCTCGGTGGCGACCTCTACACCGCCTACACGTTCGTCGCCGTCCCCGCGGCGATGTTCGCTTCCGGTGCAGTGGCCGGTTTCTTCGCGGTCCCCTACACGATCGTGCTCTACCCGATCATCTTCATCTTCATGGCCCGCCTGTGGTCGGTCAGCCACCGCCACGGCTACGTGACGCCGGCCGACTTCGTCCGCGGACGCTACGGGTCTCGGGGTCTGTCGCTCGCGGTGGCCGTGACCGGCATCCTGGCGACGATGCCCTACATCGCGCTGCAGCTGGTCGGCATCCAAGCCGTCCTCGAGGTCGCCGGCATCGGTGGCGAGAGCCTGCTGGCCCGCGACCTCCCGCTGTTCATCGCGTTCGCGCTCCTGGCGGCGTACACCTACTCCAGCGGACTGCGCGCGCCAGCGGTCATTGCTTTCGTCAAGGACGCCCTGATCTACCTCGTCATCATCGTCGCGGTCATCTACCTTCCGTCGAAGTTCGGCGGCTGGGACGCGATCTTCGGGGCCGCCGAGACCAAGATGGCCGCCGCGAACGCGATCGACGGCAAGCCCAACGGCGCTTTCATCCCCTCGCAGCAGCTGTTCGTCGCCTACGCCACCTTGGCGTTCGGCTCCGCGCTGGCGCTGTTCATGTACCCGCACTCGATCACGGCCACGTTGTCGAGCTCGAGCCGCAACACGATCCGCCGCAACGCCTCGATCCTGCCCGCCTACTCGTTCGTGCTCGGGCTGCTGGCCCTGCTGGGCTGGGTGGCGATCGCCGCGAAGACCAAGCCGATCGGGCTCGACGGCAAGCCGAACGCCCAGCTCGTCATCCCGCAGCTGTTCGAGGACGCCTTCCCGAGCTGGTTCGCCGGTGTCGCCTTCGCGGCGGTGGCGATCGGCGCCCTGGTGCCGGCAGCGATCATGTCGATCGCAGCGGCAAACACCTTCACCCGCAACATCTACAAGGAGTGGCTCAAGCCCGACGCCACTCACGCGCAGGAGGCGAAGGTCGGCAAGCTCGTCTCCCTGCTCGTCAAGGCGTTCGCGCTGGTGTTCGTCCTGACGCTCGACAAGCAGAACGCGATCAACTTCCAGCTGTTGGGTGGCATCTGGATCCTCCAGACCCTCCCGGCGATCGTGTTCGGCCTCTACACTCGCTGGTTCCACCGCTGGGCGCTGCTCGCCGGCTGGGCCGTCGGCATGGTCTACGGCACCTGGGCCGCCTACGGCGTGGCCAACCAGCGGGCCAAGGTCACGCACTTCGGTGGGTCGTTGGACCCGATCCCCGTACTGGGTGACCTCGGCTACATCGCCATGACGGCTTTCGTCATCAACCTCGCCGTATCCGTAGTCCTCACCCTCGTGCTTACCGCGATGAAGGTCGACGCAGGACGCGACGAGACCATCAGGGGCGACTACTTCGCCGACGCGGGCGACCCCCGCGTCGAGAAGAACCTCGCCATGGACGCGCACCTCACCACCGGTTCGCCGTAACGGCGCACCTCGTCGTCACGCAGATCGGGCGGTGCCGGGACCTTGGGTCCCGGCACCGCCCGATCCTTCTCTACCCGTCACCTCTCGGGACTGCCCATCACCTCGCGCGGTATGCCGGCTGGTCAGGACCCGCTCGCAGCGGACCTCGCACGTCGGCGCAGAACCCGCGTGAGGGAGTCGACGACTCGCGGGTCGTACTCGTAGCCGAGACCGAGGTGGATGCGCTCCATCGCCCGGTCGTCGTCGCCACGGGTGCCGCAGAGGTCGTCGTAGGCGTTGGCCACCTTGATGATGCGGCTGGCCATCGGCAGGTCCTGGCCGAACTCCCGCACCTGGCGGTACGGGGTGGTCTGCGCCTCGAGGATCGAGGCGACGCTGTCGAGCACCCCCGTGGTGCGCACGATCTCGGCGCCGTCGTGGGCGATGCGCTGCTGGTCGGCAGGCGCAGCCATCACGGTGGCCCCCAACGGAATCGGTTCACGGAGGGCGACCTGCCCGAGGTCGTGCAGCAGAGCGGCATACTCCAGGTCGGTGAGCTCGCGTTGGCCCATGCCAAGGTCTCGTCCGATCGCGAGGGCGACGTCCGCGACGCGTTGCGCGTGGTCGATGACGGTGTAGCCTGCGCGGTCCGTGAGCGAGGACAGCGCACCGATCGTCTGCCGGTAGGTCGTCCGGATGTTGGCGTAGCGCTGCACCGCGAAGTAGGTCAGAACGAGGGGGAAGAGGAAGAGTGGTAGGGCGGCAATGCCGAGAGCGACCTCACCCAGCGCGATCAGCGCCCCGGAGGTGACCAGTGCTGTGGCCAGCGCACCGTTGGACCTGACCTCGTCGGAGATCGACCGCACCAAGGGTGCGTGGTCGCGACCGGCGCGTACTGCGGCCTCGAGCGCGAGGTCGACCAGCATGGCCAGGCTACCCACGGTCAGCATCAGCACAGCGACGAGCCACCGGTCACGGAGCCACTGGTCCTGCCACTCGATCAGGGTGTGGCCGCCGAAGTCGACCGACCGATAGACCCCCGCTGCGGTTGCCGCGGCGAGGAGGCGAGCAGCCGTGCCGCCCCAGTGTGCCGAACCGGTGACGAGGCGGAGGATCAGCAGCCCACCGGCCATGCCGAGTGAGATGACCGCCACCACCACGCTCGCGTCGACCGGGCGACCGTCCGCGGAGGTCAGGGCCGTGAACGATAGCCCGAGCGCGGCAGCCGTGGACATCGGCGCCGTCTCGCGGCCGGTCAGGATGGTGAGTCGTGCCGTCTCGCCCAGCGCGATCGCCACGAGGAAGAGCGCCAGCTCGAGGGCGATTTCGCCGGCCAGGCCGGCGAGCGCGTGACGCGACAGCCATACGGAGCCCACGGCGCAGACCCCGCACAGGAGTCCGATGGGAGCCTGCAGGTCGATGCGCCTCAGCCGTTCCCGCATCAGCGCACCTCCTCCCCGGCGGGGTGCATCCGGGCATCGGCCCGACCGGTGATGCGGCCTTGGAGGCCGCTCGGTGAAGGCGATGTGGTCGGAGACCTGCGGTTCGTCGTGGTCGAAGGCGACACCGGCGGACGCCAGCTCGTCGGGTGTGCGGTCGGTCACGGCCCACTCGTGGCGCGACAGCGACTTGACCAGCAGCTCGACGACCTGGGGGTCGAGCTGGGTGCCGGCCTGGCGGCGGAGGACGGCCAGCGCGCCGTCGACGGACAGGCTGGGCCGGTAGGACCGGGCGGAGGTCAGGCACTCGAACGCGTCGGCCACCGCGATGATCCTGGCGGCCAGCGGGATCGCCTCGCCGGCCAGCCCGTCGGGGTAGCCTCGGCCGTCGAACCGCTCGTGGTGGTGGGCGATACCGTCCACCGAGCCGGAGAGGAAGTCGACGTCCTTGACCAGCTCGACCCCGGCCGAGCGCGTGCCCGGCCATGGTGACGTGGTCGTCGTCGGTGTGGGCCTGCCGCGACCCGAGCAGGCGGGTCGGCATGGCGACCTTGCCGAGGTCGTGCAGCATCCCAGCGGTGCGGATGTCGTCGATCTCCTTGTGACCCAGCAGCATGGCCTCGGCCATCCACTCACAGAGCTGGGCCACCCGTTCGCTGTGCCCGGCGTTGTGCGGTTCCTTGGTCTCCACCGCCGTCACCAGCGCCCGGAGGGTGCGCTCGTGGGAGCGCAGCTCCTCGCCGTACTGCGCGAACGCCCATCGGGCGACGAACAGGGGTGCGAGCACGAGGACCGCGCTGAACGCACCCACCCGCGCGGGGATCCAGAGGACCACGAAGAGGAAGCCGATGACGCCGTAGCCGATGTACGCCAGCCCCGTGACGCTGAGCAGCCGCCAGACCTGGGTGCGCATCGGCACGCCGTTGGCCACCCGCATCACGAAGGCCAGGAGCACGGCGTTGGCGATGCACTGACACACGTCAGCGGCGATGAGGGGCAGCCCGACGCGGACGATGATGTCGCCCGCACCGTCGAGCTCGCGCAGTTCGGACGCACCGTTCACCCAGAGATAGACCAGCCCCCCGAAGGCGCCGATGGTGGCGAGCATGGCTACGTTGAACGCCGTGACCCGGGCGGGGACATCACGGCTGAAGAACACCGGGATGGCGGTGGCAACGCCCACCAGAGCCGCTCCGACGGGGCCGACGATGACCACCGAGGCAAGGACGATGATGCTGGCGAAGGAGAAGCTCACCCGGGAGCCGACGTCGTTCTCGCGGAGGACCCAGCTCATGACCCCGAGAACGAAGAAGACGACGAGGGCGAGGAGGTCGTCGGGTGGCCCTGCGAGCTGCCAGCTGGCAGCCATCGTGGCGACAAGGAGTAGCCAGATGGGAACCAGGTAGTTGAGTACCTGCCAGTTGAAACGCCTCGCGGCCGACTGCTCGGCGGGCCGTGGGGTCATGACCTCAATCTACGCGTGCAGCGAATGGCTCCGTGCAGGAAGGACTCAGCCGCCCCAGGACCACTGTGCGGACGCAGCCTCGGTGGGGCCGTCAGCGGGGGTCCAGATCAACGTGTTGTCGCCGTTGCCGAGAATGGACTCGAAGATGGTGGTGATCGCCTTCATGACGGGTACTCCTTCTGTCTGATGCCCAACTCGTACGTTCGGGCAATTCAGACGGTCACTTGTCCCTAGCCGCCAGGGGTGCGGGTCGTGGACAGGACTATGATGCCCGTCAACCTCTGCTCTTGGGACATTCCTTGCCCCTTCTTTGCCAAACCTTGAAGGTCCCCTCCTCCCTTTGCGACACCATGTTCGCCCATTTGGGTCGCTTTTGTCGGTAACTGTCCCGGTCTCACCCTCACAGGTCAGTGGAGGGGACCGGCTGTGAGACACTGAGGCCGCACCCGGTGCGTTCCAGCGCCACCCCACCAGTGACGGAGTGACCCATGAGCAAGCGCGCCCGCAAGCGCCGCTCGCGCAAGGGCAACGCGGCCAACCACGGCCGCAAGCCCAACGCCTGAGCCCGCGCTACGACGCATCCCTGCGTGATCGAACAGAAGGGGCGGTCGAACCGATGGTTCGACCGCCCCTTCGTCGTTGCCCTCACGTGCCGGGGGCTACTCCGAGATCTCGTAGCGGATCGTCGTGATCCGCGCCATGATCTGGGTCCGCAGCTCCACAGGGGCCTCCTCGCAGGCGCAGGAACGCTTGACCAGTGCCTTGAGCGCCTGGTCGAGGTCGTACTGCTGCAGGCACGGCCCGCACGCGTCGAGGTGGTGCTTGATCTTGACCGTGTCGTCCCGCGTCATCTCGCCGTCGAGGTACTCGTAGACGCGGTGCAGCACCTCCGAGCAGTCGCTACCCGCCGCGTCGCCCAGGCCCGATTCCGGTCCGCAACCGCTCATGAGTCCGCTCCCTGGGTCGCAAAGCCGCGCTCGGCGGCATACTCCGTCAGCAACTCCCGCAGCTGGCGCCGTCCACGGTGCAACCGTGACATGACCGTGCCGATCGGGGTCTCCATGATCTCGGCGATCTCCTTGTAGGCGAAGCCCTCGACGTCCGCGAGGTAGACCGCCATCCGGAAGTCCTCCGGAAGCTCCTGCAGGGCGCGCTTCACCTGGGAGTCGGGCAGGTGGTCCAGCGCCTCCATCTCGGCCGAGCGCAACCCGCTCGAGCTGTGCGACTCGGCCCGGGCAAGCTGGTAGTCCTCGATCTCGGCGGAGTCGGACTGCAACGGCTCGCGCTGCTTCTTGCGGTAGGTGTTGATGTAGGTGTTGGTGAGGATGCGGTACATCCACGCCTTGAAGTTCGTCCCGGGGCGGTACTGGTGGAAGGCCGCGAACGCCTTGGTGTAGGTCTCCTGGAGGAGGTCCTCGGCGTCGGCCGGGTTGCGTGCGGTGCGTAGGGCTGCGGAGTAGAGCTGGTCCAGGAGCGGCATCGCCTCACGCTCGAAGCGGGCCTGCCGCTCCGCAGGGGTCTCGCTGGCGACGTCGACGGTGTCGTCAGGGGTGGCCTCGTCGATGATCGCGTCGGTGGCGGGTGTCTTCGTCATTGCCCTCCAGCCTAGCCCGGCATCCGCCGCGGCCGGCTTCTCGGTCGGTGCGGAGAGGCCCAGTGCGACGGGGCCGGTGCGCGCGGCGCCTGCGACGGGCGGTGCGGTCAGGACTGGCACGGGCGAGCTCCTGTGGTGCGGCGCCGTCGTGCGGCGCTGCCGTGGATCGTGGGGTGGGGCTGCTGGTCCCTCGTGTCAACGGGGTGCCGCGCGCAGTCATTCCCAAGCGCTACGGTTTCGGCATGCCGTCAGCCCCCGAAGCCACGTTCGTCGAGCTGCTCGCCGAGCAGGTCCGCCACGAGTTCACTGCCAGCCAGCAGTACATCGCCATCGCGGTCTGGTTCGACGGCCACGACCTGCCCCGCCTCGCCACGCACTTCTACCTGCAGAGTGTCGAGGAGCGGAACCACGCCATGATGATCGTCCAGTACATGCTGGACCGGGACTGGGCCCTGACCATCCCCGGCGTCGACGAGGTCCGCAACGACTTCGGCAAGCTGCACGAGCCGATCGAGCTCGCCCTGGCACAGGAGAAGGCGGTCACCGGCCAGATCGAGGCGCTGTTCCGTGCGGCTCGCAGCGAGGGCGACGTGCTCGGCGAGCAGTTCATGCTGTGGTTCCTCAAGGAGCAGGTCGAGGAGGTCGCCGCCATGAAGACCCTGCTGACCATCGCCCAGCGCGCCGGCGACGACTGGTTCCAGATCGAGGACCACCTGGCCCGTGAAGCGGTCGGCGACGGTGGCAAGGACGCCTCCGCACCGGCGGCCGCCGGAGGCGCCCTCTGACCCCGGTCGGGTGAGCCTCGGGTGGCCGGCAACCTTCCGGCCTTCACCCACCACGGCTTCCCACCCGCGACCTAGTCGAGCGACCCCACGAAGGCGACCGCAGCCGCCACGAGGTCGTGCGGGGTCCTGGTGAACCCGTGACCGCCCTTGACGGCCGTCACCCAGGCGGGGTCGGCCAGCTCGGCACGGACCTCGTCCGGAGTCCCGAACGGGTCGGTCGCTCCCTGCACCACGTGCAGCGGTATGCCGTGCGCCAGGGGCGCGCGCAGCTCCACGGCCCGCGACAGCAGGGGCTTGCCCGGCGGGTGCAGGGGGAAGGCGAGGGCGAGCGCTGCGTCGGCGCCGACCTCGTCCGGCGGTGCGGAACGCGACGCGGGCCCCGTTGCTCTTGCCGCCGACGACCAGCGGCCGCGGCAGCTTCCCCCGCCCGGTCGTCAGCTGCGCGACCACAGGGAGCCAGGCCGGGTCCTGGATCGCGAGCGGCAGGTGGCATCTTGCGCCCGGCGACGACCCAAGCCTGCTCCACCAGGGCGACGGCCCACCCAGCCTCGACCAGGCCGGTGGCCACGGCGGTCACGTCGCCGGCGCGGATGCTGCCCCCGGCGCCATGGGTGAGGACGACTGAGCCCTGTGCGCGCGATGGCCGGGCCACGTGCAGCCTGGCCGGCCCCAGGGGTGTCTCCACCTCGACGACTCGCGTGGTGCTCATGCGGGGTTGGGTCCTCCCGCCGTCTCGGCCGCGCTGGCGGGTGCGTCGCCCCCGATGATCTCGCCCGTCATGGGGTCGACCACCCCGTCGAGCTCATCGAGCCCGGCCGGCTCCACCAGCTGGGGACCGTTGCTGCGGTTGGACGAGACGGCGGTCCCCACCGGGTGGGCCTCGAACCGGCCTGGCGCCGAGAAGGCCAGCAGGCGCCCGACCTCGGCCGGATCGGCAACCGCCGGATCGAGCCAGGTCGCCCAGTCCTCGCGATCCAGCACCAGCGGTTGCCGGTCGTGGATCCGGTCGAGCCCGGCCTCGGCCTCGGTCGTGATGATGGTGAACGTGGTCAGCCACGCCTCGGGGTCGTCCCTGTCGGGAATCGCCCGGTCACGCCAGAACTCGTAGAGCCCGGCGAAGGCCACGACGTCACCGTCGGCGCGGTGCATGTAGAACGGCTGCCGTCGGGGGTTTCCCTTGGCGTCCTTGCTCACCGGTGACTTCTGCCACTCGTACCACCCCTGGGCCGGCACGAGGCAGCGACGGGACGCGGCCGCCTTGGCGAACGAGCCCTTGTCCAGCACCGACTCCGCCCGGGCGTTGATCATCCGCATGCCGATCTTGACGTCCTTCGCCCAGCTCGGCACCAGACCCCATGTCAGCAACCGCAGCTGACGCACCGGCGCCGGGTCGCCGGCATACCCCTGCTCTCCCTCGCGCGGCGCCCGGGACAGGACGACGGGAGCCTGCTTGCTCGGGGCGAGGTTGAAGTCCGGCGTGCCTGCCGGCGGCGACTGCGGGTTCTTGAGGATGCTGCGCGCGGGCTCGGCCATCCGGTTGAGCTCGACCTCGAACTCCTCGATGAGCTCGTCGGGGTTGGCTGTCGCTGCGTATCGGCCGCACATGTGGACAGGGTACGCAGCGACGCTGACCTGCCAATACGGTAGACAGGGAGGGAGAAGCAAAGCCGTGCACGATCCACCAGACGCACCCTCTAGGCATCACCAGGAGCGATCATGACCCTCGTCCGCCGCGTAGCCCGTCCGATGCTCGCAGCGATCTTCGTCGTGCAGGGGCTCGAGCAGCTGCGCCACCCCTCCGCGTTGAAGGCCAAGGTGGCCCCGCTCGCCGCGCAGCTCGCCCCGCTCGGCCTCCCCGACGACCCGGAGCTCCTCGTGCGCGCAAACGGCGCGGCGATGGTGGGTGGAGGAGCCCTCCTCGCGACCGGTCGTGTGCCGCGCCTCGCCTCGTTGGCGCTCGCGGGGGCTCTGGTGCCGACCACCTATGTGGGACACCAGTTCTGGGCCGAGAGCGACCCGGCGGCCAAGCGCACCCAGCGGATCAGCTTCCTCAAGAACGTCGGCCTCCTCGGCGGCCTGCTGCTGGCCAGCGTCGACACCGAGGGGAAGCCGGGCCTCGCCTACCGCGCTGGGCTCGCCGGCGACTCCGCGAAGCGCACCGCCAAGCGCGCCAAGAGGGAGGCTAGGCACGCCACGAGGGCCGCCCGCCGGGAGGCCAAGCTGGTTGCCAGCCAGGCGCACGATGCCCTCACCTGACCCATTGCCCGACTCGGCCCCTGCCGACACCGCGAGCGACGACGCCGCGCCGTCACCGGGCTGGGCCACACCCACCGCACGACGTGCCGTCGATGCCGAAGTCACCTTGCCGGGCAGCAAGTCGCTGACCAACCGTTTCCTCGTCCTGGCCGCCCTCGCCAACGGCCCCTCACGCCTTCGTCGGCCGCTGCGGTCGCGCGACACGATGCTGATGGCCCAGGCCCTGCGTGAGCTCGGCGCCCGCGTCGACGATGCCAGCGCGCACGAATCCTCTTCTCCTGACTGGATCGTCACGCCAGCCACGCTCGATGGCGGAGCCCACATCGAGTGCGGTCTGGCTGGCACGGTCATGCGGTTCCTCCCACCCGTCGCGGCACTGGCCAACGGCTTGGTGTCCTTCGACGGCGATCCCCAGGCGCGGGTGCGCCCGATGGGTCCGGTCCTGGGGGCATTGCGCGTCCTCGGCGCCCGCGTCGAGGACGATGGGCGCGGCACCCTGCCCTTCACCGTCCACGGCACCGGGCGTATGCCGGGTGGTTCGGTCACGCTCGACGCCTCCTCGTCCTCGCAGTTCGTCTCGGCCCTCCTGCTGGCCGGACCCCGCTACGACGGCGGCGTGACGATCCACCACGACGGCAAGCCGGTCCCGTCGGAGCCGCACATCGAGATGACCGTGGAGACCCTGCGCGACGCCGGCGCGATCGTCGACGACGGTGACCCCAACACCTGGCGGGTCGAGCCTTCAGAGGTGAACGGTCTCGATGTCCAGGTCGAGCCCGACCTGTCCAACGCCGCCCCGTTCCTCGCGGCCGCGCTGGTGACCAGCGGCCGGGTCACCGTGCCGGGCTGGCCGCAGCACACCACGCAGGCCGGTGACGCGATCCGCGACATCCTCGACATCATGGGGGCGGACGTCTCACTCGCGCGCGACGGCCTCACGGTGTCGGGCACCGGTGAGATCTCGGGCATCGACCTCGACCTCCATGACGCCAGCGAGCTGACGCCGGTGGTTGCGGCCCTCGCGGCGCTCGCCGACTCCCCCAGCGTCATCCGGGGTGTGGCGCACATCCGTGGGCACGAGACCGACCGACTGGCAGCGCTCGCGCGGGAGCTCGGCGCCCGCGGCGCCGAGGTGACCGAGACCGAGGACGGGCTGCGCATCACGCCGCGGCCTATGACCGGCGGCGTGTTCCACACCTATGCAGACCACCGGATGGTCATGGCGGGCGCCCTGCTCGGACTGCGGGCTCCCGGGCTCGTCGTCGAGGATCCCGGCCACGGTCGCCAAGACCCTGCCCGAGTTTGTCGACCTCTGGCACGGCCTCATCGACTCCGGCAGTCCCTCCCCCGTCACGCCATGAGCCGTCGCACATCGGACTACGACGAGAGCGACGTCCGGATCCGTCCGAGCCGCCGCGGGTCGAGGCCGCGCTCCAAGGACCGTCCCGCGCACGAGGACGCGGTGCCGGGTTTCGTCATAGGGGTCGACCGTGGTCGCTACACGGTCCTGGTCGCCCAGGGTGCTGGGAAAAGCAGTGGTGGCAAAGGGGAAACGAGCAAACCCCTGCCGGAGCGCACCGTCACCGCGATGAAGGCACGTGAGCTCGGTCGCAAGGGGATCGTCGTGGGCGACGACGTCGAGCTGGTCGGCGACACCTCCGGCAACCCGGACGGTCTGGCCCGGGTGGTCCGGCTCACGCCGCGACGGTCGGTGCTGCGACGCACCGCTGACGACACCGACCCGGTCGAGCGGGTGATCGTCGCCAACGCCGACCAGCTCGTCATCGTGACCGCCCTGGCCAACCCTGAGCCACGTCCCCGGATGATCGACCGCTGCCTGGTGGCGGCCTACGACGCCGGCCTGGACCCCCTGCTCGTCCTCACCAAGGCCGACCTCGCCGATGCCGACGACTTCCTCGACAACTATGCACCCCTCAACGTGCGCCACATCGTCACGGCCACGGGAGAGTCCGGGTTCGAGGGCCTGGAGGCTTTGCACGAACAGCTCGTCGACCGGGTCAGCGTCTTCATCGGCCACTCCGGGGTCGGCAAGTCCACCCTGGTCAACGGGCTCGTACCGGACGCGCGCAGGGCCACGGGGGTGGTCAACGACTTCACCGGCCGTGGGCGGCACACCTCCAGCTCGGCAGTCGCGCTGCGCCTGCCCGACGCCAGCGGATGGGTCATCGACACCCCCGGTGTGCGGTCGTTCGGGCTGGCCCACGTCGACCTGGCCAGGATCATCCAGCACTTCCCCGACCTCGAGCCCGGCACGGCGCTGTGCCCCCGCGGTTGCACGCACGACGAGGAAGAGTGCGCCCTCGACGAATGGGTGGCGTCCGGTCAGGCGGGTCCGGCCGGGGCCTCGCGGCTGGAGTCCCTGCGGCGCCTCCTGCGTGCGCGGTCCGGCGAGGCCGACTGACGCGGCTGTCCTTGCAGCGGCCCCAGCACGAGGTAGCCGGCTCCGGCGATCGCAGCCGCGAGCAGCGGCATGCCGATCAGCATGCTGACCTGCACCCCCTGCGGCACTGCGAGCATGTGGACCTGGTCCACCCGACCGGTCCACCAGAGCAACACAGCGGGCCCGACCACGCTGAGCAGCACACCCAGCCTGGCCAGCGGGTGGCGACGGCGCAGCAGCGGCCCGGCGACGAGGAAGGCCGGCGCGAACGGCAGCCCCTGCCCGGCGAACAGCAACAGGCCGGGTAGGGCGACCAGACGCAGCCAACGCCGTCGACCACTGGCGTGACGCGCCCGCCAGGACAAGGCGACCAGCAGGCCCAACACCGCACCCAGCCCGACGATCGCCAGGGTGCCGGCCCAGCTGAACTCCGGCTCCGTCGACACCAGCCGCATCCAGCCGCGAGCTGCCACGCCCCAGGCCGCTCCGAGCACCAGTCCGGTCGCGGAAGCCCACGCCGGTCCGGGAAGGGCGCCCGCCTCGACCAGTCCGGCCCTGCGCGCCACGGGTGTTGCTACCGACGGTCTCATGAGGTCTCCTTGGCTGTGACGTCGTGGTGCTGACACCTCACTGACGCGGCACCACGAGCCTGCGGGTGACAACGGGAACGGATCGAAGATTGTCGGAACCCGTTGTCACCCAAGGGCTCTGGTCACTCGTCTGTGGAGGTGATGGAGTCCGTGGGCGCGCTGGTCGGCAGCACGAGGGAGTCGACGTCACAGAGTGACGTCGATGCGCTCGTTGCTGAGCTGTTCATGGCGGAGGCCGCCAGGCTCGTCTCACTCGCACGGTTCTTCGTGGAAGACCGGACGGCTGCCGAAGACCTGGTCCAGGAGGCCTTCATCCGCCTGTCACGCAGCGCACATCGCATCCGCGAACCAGAACGGGGCGCGGCATACCTCCGGTCGATCGTCATCAACCTCGCCAGGGACCACAACCGGCGGGGCTTGGTCTCCCTTCGGCACCAGCCACCCGCGTCCACCGACGAGCCGTCGGCAGAGGACACCGCGGCCGCGCGTGAGTCGCGCCTCGAGGTGGTGGCCGCCCTGCGGAACCTGCCACGGCGACAACGGGACTGCGTCGCGCTGCGCTACTACCTGGAGCTCTCGGTGGAGGAGATCGCGACCACCCTCGGGCTCTCGCGCAACTCGGTCAAGACTCACCTGCAACGCGGCCTACGGTCGCTTGCCCAGCGGCTGGAGGTCAAGCAGTGAGCGCCCTCGAAGACCGCCTGCGGGACGCCCTCGGTGCCGAAGGAGCGCGGCGCACCCCGTCACCCGATCTCTTCGCTCGCGTCGTCGATGGAATCGACGACGACCGGGCCCGCCGCCGGCATGCCCGTCGGGTCGCTGGCGCGTGGCTCGGCACAGCCGTCGTGCTGCTGTCGGTACTCCTGGCCTTCACTCCCAGAGACGAGAGAGGACTGCACATGCCCTGGTGGATTCTCGAGGTGGGGACCAACCTCGCCCTGCTCGGCATCGCCCTGTGGCTGGGGCCGTTCATCAAGCGGTTCGGGCGGGCCTACGCCGCTGACGTGTTCCACGACAACCCGTTGACCGGCAAGAGCTACATCGTGCTCACCGACATCGTCTACTACCTGATCTTCGCCGCCTACATCCTGTTCTCCCTGCACGTCGCACCACAGCAGGACTGGGCCAACGAGGTGAGCGAGAAGGTCACCGCGCAGCAGGTGACCTTCGAGCTGGGCCGACTCGGCGGCATACTCCTCATCATCGGCGTCCTGCACGGCCTCAACATCGTGCTGATGCCACTGCTGGGCCGGGTGTTCTCACTCAACCGCCGGCTCTGAGGTGTGCCGGCACGACGACGCCGCCCCACCAGGGGCGGGGCGGCGTCGTCGTGACCGGTCAGGCCATCACTGGCTCTCAGGCGTTGGCCGGTGCCTCACCGGAGACGTCGATGGTTTCGATGATCTCGCGGGGTTGGGCGAAGTGGCAGGCGGAGAGGTGCTCGCCGGCGCCGTCAGGTCGCATCTCCAGCAGAGGGATGTCGGTCTTGCACTTGTCCTGGGCCTTCCAGCAGCGGGTGTGGAAGCGGCAGCCCGATGGTGGGTTTGCCGGGGAGGGCACGTCGCCCTTGAGGACGATCTGTTCCTTCTTGTCGCGCAGGGTCGGGTCCGGGACCGGGACCGCGGACAGCAGGGCCTGGGTGTAGGGGTGGGTGGGGCGACCGTAGATGTCGTCCTCCTCCCCCAGCTCTGCCATCTTGCCGAGGTACATGACCCCGACCCGGTCGGAGATGTGCCGGACGACGGACAGGTCGTGCGCGATGAAGATGTAGGACAGGCCGAGCTCGTCCTGCAGCTTTTCCATCAGGTTGACGACCTGGGCCTGGACCGACACGTCGAGAGCCGAGACTGGTTCGTCGCAGATCAGGACCTTGGGGTTGAGGGCGATGCCGCGCGCGATGCCGATGCGTTGGCGTTGGCCACCGGAGAACTGGTGGGGGTAGCGGTTGATGTGTTCCGGGTTGAGCCCCACCAGGTCGAGCAGGTCCTGGACGGCCTTGCGACGGCCCTTGCGGGGGACGACGTCCGGGTGGATGTCGAAGGGTTCGCCGATGATGTCACCGACGGTCTTGCGGGGGTTGAGCGAGGTGTAGGGATCCTGGAACACGATCTGGATGTCGCGTCGCAGCTTGCGCATGGCACGGCCCTTCTGGGCGTACATGTCGACGCCGTCGAACACGACTGAGCCGCTGGTGGGTTCCTCCAGGCGCATGAGCAGGCGTCCGAGGGTGGACTTGCCGCACCCGGACTCGCCGACGATGCCCAGGGTCTCACCCTTGAGGAGCTCGAAGCTCACGCCGTCGACGGCTTTGACGTTGCCCACGGTGCGCCGCAGCACACCGCCCTTGATGGGGTAGTACTTGACCAGGTCGGTCGCGGTCAGGATGGCCTCAGCCATGAAGGACCTCCTCGGCGAAGTGGCAGGCGCTCTCTCGGCCGGGGGCGACATCGAGCAGGGCGGGACGGTCCTCGCGGCACACGTCCTGGGCGTACTTGCAGCGCGGGTTGAACGCGCACCCGGGCGGGATCCGCATCAGGTTCGGCGGGAGGCCACCGATGGCGGCGAGCTGCTGACCCTTCTGGTCGAGGCGCGGGATCGACTCGAGCAGCCCCTTGGTGTAGGGGTGCGCGGGCTGGCGGTAGAGCTCGAACACGTCAGCGCGTTCGACGATCCGGCCGGCGTACATCACCGCGATCTTGTCTGCGACGTCGGCCACCACGCCCAGGTCGTGGGTGATCAGGATGAGCCCCATCTGGCGCTCCTCCTGCAGCTCTTGCAGCAGGGCCATGATCTGGGCCTGCACGGTGACGTCCAGGGCGGTGGTCGGCTCGTCGGCGATCAGGACCGCCGGGTCGAGCGCGATGGCCATCGCGATCATGATGCGCTGGCGCATCCCGCCGGAGAACTGGTGCGGGTAGGCCTTCACCCGCTCCTTGGCGGCCGGGATCTGCACCCGCTGCATCAGCTTGACCGCCCGCTCCAGCGCGTCGGACTTGTTCATCCCGCGGTGGACCCGGAACATCTCGGCGATCTGCCAGCCGACCGGGAACACCGGGTTCAGCGAGGACAGCGCGTCCTGGAAGACCATCGAGATCTCCGGGCCACGGGTCCGGCGCCGCTGCTCGTCCGGCATGGTCAGCAGGTCCTGCCCGCAGTACCGGATCTGGCCCTTGGGGATCACCGCCGGAGGCATGTCCAGGATGCCCATGATCGCCTGCGCGGTCACGGACTTGCCCGACCCCGACTCACCCAGGATGGCCAGGGTCTGGCCCTGGAACAGCTCGAAGTTGACCCCGTTGATCGCCCGCGCGATGCCGTCAGGGGTGTGGAACTCGACGTGCAGGTCCTGCACCTCCAGCAACAGCCCGTCGGCGGGGGTGTAGGTCTGGCCGGAAGACTTCGCAGATTCCCGGGCCATGGTCTCAGAAGTTGTCATCTGTGTCTCTCCGCTCAGCGCGACTTCGGGTCGAAGGCGTCGCGTACCGCGTCGCCGAGCATGATGAAGGCCAACACCGCCAGGCTCAGGAAGAGGCTGGGGAACAGCAAGATGTGCGGGGTCGTCCGCAACGCCACCAGGGCGTCCGAGATCGACACGCCCCACGAGACCGCCGGCGGAGTCAGGCCGATACCCAGGAAGCTCAAGGTCGCCTCGACCGAGATGAACACACCCAGGTTGATCGTCGCCACGACCACCATCGGCGCCAACGCGTTGGGCAGCACGTGAGCGCGGATGATCCGCCACGGGCTGGCCCCGAGGGCGCGGGCCGCCTGGACGTAGTCGTTGGGCTTGACCTGCAGCACGCTCGAACGCATCAACCGCGCCAGACCCGGCCAGCCGAAGATCGCCAGCACGAGCACCACCTTGCCCACGACCAGCAGGTAAGGAGAGTTCACGTCGTTCGGGAACGTCGCCATGAACAGGATCCCGCCAAGCAGAAGGGGGATCGCGAAGAAGATGTCCGTCACCCGCGACACCAGGGCATCGAGCCAGCCGCCGTAGAAGCCGGCCAGCACACCCATCGCACCACCGATCAGCACCGTCGCGATCGAGGCGAAGACACCCACCAGGATCGAGGCCCGAGCACCGTAGATGGTGCGCGAGTAGATGTCGTAGCCCTGGATGTCGCGGCCGAACCACGCGTTGGCGTTCGGCCGCTCCCGCGCCTGCTTCAAGATCGCGTCGCCAGGTTGGACATTGGTGAACAACGACGGCCAGACGGCCATCAGCAGGAACACCACGATCAGACCCATCGACACCCAGAAGATCGGGTTCTTCTTCAGTGACCGCCAGGCATCCGAGGCCAGCGAACGGGCCTCGTCGTGCCCCTGACCGGCAGCGCCGGTCTCGGCCCCTACGGCAATGGTCGATGCCTCAGTCATGGCTGATCCTCGGGTCGAGCACGCCGTACAAGAGGTCGACGAGCAGGTTGACGAGTAGGAACACCAGCACCAGCACGGTGACCGTGCCGACGACGGACACACCGTCGCGGTTGTGGATACCGGTGAACAGGTATCCGCCGACGCCCTGGATGTTGAAGATGCGCTCGGTCACGATCGCGCCCCCGAGGAGGCCACCGAAGTCGGCACCGATGAAGGTGACGACCGGGATCAGCGAGTTCCGCAACGCGTGCACGGCGATCGCCCGCCGTCGGGTCAGACCCTTCGCGACAGCGGTCCGCACGTAGTCGGCCCGCAGGTTCTCCACGAGGTTCGTCCGCGTCAGCCGGGCGACGTAGGCGACGGAGGTGCTGCCCAGCACGAAGGCTGGGAGCAACAGCTCATAGACGGTCGCTTGTGGTGACACCGTGACCGGGAAGATCTTCCCCTTCACGCCGAGGTAGTACTGCAGCGTGGCGCCGATGACGAAGATGGGTATGGCGATGACGAACAGGGTGCTCACCAGGACGAGGTTGTCCATGAACTTGCCCTTGCGTATGCCCGCCAGCACCCCCGCGATGACGCCGATGATGGTCTCGAAGACGATCGCCATGCCGGCGAGCTTCGCGGTCGTGGGATAACGCTGCTTGAGCTCGTCCGCGACCTTGACGTTGCGGAAGGTGGTGCCGAGGTCTCCCTGGGCGACGTTGCCGATGTACTTGCCGTAGCGCACGAGCAGGGGGTCGTCGAGGTTGTGCTCGAGCCGGAACTTGGAAACGAACGCAGGCGCACAGGGGCGCTCACCACACATGCCCGCCGTGGGATCTCCAGGCAGGGCAAAGACCATGGCAAAGATAATGAACGTGGATCCAAGCAGCACCGGGATCATCTGGAGCAGTCTCCGAAGGATGTACTTGTACACGTCACCTCCCTTGGTTGGACGCCTCGGGTGGGGTCGCTCCCGGTGGCGTGGCTGGACAAGCCGTGCAGGGCGATCGTGGCCCGGCTGTGCTTCTCACAACATAGTCGTATGGACGGGTCGGGGTCAGGAGACGGGGACAACCCTCGAATGACCCCGGACAGGCCATCGGCCTGCCGGCACTGGGCCGGCAGGCCGACGACGCTGTCTGGATTCGCTCGCCGCGATGGCGGGCGGTCCGGGGTGACTTACTTCAGCGCGAGGCTGGAGAAGTCGATGGTGCCGAACGCGGTGACCTTGACGCCGGTGACCTTGTTCGACCAGCCGAACTGGGCGGTCGAGTACCACATCGGGATGGCCGGCATGTCGGCCGCGAGCAGCGCCTCGGCCTCCTGGTACTTGGCGTTCGCCGCAGCAGCATCCGTCTGAGCAGCAGCCTCGGTGAGGAGCTTGTCGAATGCCGGGTTGGAGTAGAGGCCATCGTTCGAGGACGCGCCGGTCTTGTAGAGCGGGGCGAGCCAGTTCTCGATCGACGGGTAGTCCATCTGCCAACCCGAGCGGAACATGCCCTTCATCTTGTGCTCGGTGATCTGGCTGCGGAAGGTGGCGAAGTCCACGACCGGGGTCGCGACACAGTCCACACCAAGAGCAGTCTTGATCGAGTTGCAGGTGGCCTCGACCCAGGACTTGTGCGACGCATCGGCGTTGTAGGCGATGGTCATCTTGCCGCCCTTGAAGCCGCCGGCCTCGTCGAGCTTGGCCTTGGCCTTGGCCGCGTCGAAGGTGCAGTACTCACCACACGCGTTGGCCTTGTAGCCGTCCACGACCGGGGAGACCCAGCCGGTGGCGGGCTTGCGGGTGTTGTTGAAGATCTGCTTGACGATCGTGTCACGGTCGATGGCCATCGAGATGGCCTGACGGATCTTCGGGTCCGCGTAGTTCGGGTCCGTCTTGGTCGGCGCGAAGGTGATCGTCTGGGCGACACCCACCGTCTTGGACAGGTTGCGGTCCGGCAGGTCCTGCTTGTACTTGTCGTCGATCAGCGCCGAAGCCGGGATCGTGTCGATCACGTCGAGCTGGTTGGCGATGACGTCGTTGTAGGCGGCGTCGTCGTCCTGGTAGATCTTGAACGTGATGTTGTCCAGCTTGCCCGCGAACTTGCCGGAGTAGTCAGCGAACTTGCTGAGCTTGATCTCGGTGTTCTTGGTCCAGCTGTCCAGCTTGTACGGTCCGGCCAGGACCGGCTTCTCACCGAAGGCCTTCGGGTCGCTGAAGAACGAGTCCGGCAGCGGGGAGAAGGCGGTGTAGCCGAGGCGCACCGGGAGGTTGGAGACCTTCTCGCTGGTCTTGATGGTGAAGGTGTAGTCGTCCTTGACCGCCAGACCGGTGAGCTTGTCAGCCTTGGCCTTGCCGGCACCTGCGCAGGGGTCGTCACCGTCGCCGGTGCACTGCACGTCACCGAAGCCTTCGATGGGCTCGAAGAAGTAGCTGTTCAGCGCGGCGTTCTTGCCGGCGGCCACCCAGTTCCAGGCGTCGACGAAGTTCTTCGACTTGACCTCGGTGCCGTCCTGGAACTTGTAGCCCTTCTTGATGGTGACCGTGAAGTTCTGGTTGTCCGAGGACTCGATCTTGTCGGCGATGTCGTTCTCGGGGGCTGCGTTCTCGGGGTTGTAGTGCACGAGCTTGGCCGAGATGGCGTCGATCACGTTGCCACCGCAGGTCTCGTTCGTGTTACCCGGGACGAGCGGGTTCTGGGGGTTGCACCCGCGGACCGTGACAGCGCCGCCGGTCTTGCCACCAGCGCTGGAGCTGGGGTCATCGCTGCCGTTTCCGCCACCACACGCTGCAGCAAGCAGCGCGATCGACGAGATACCAGCAACCATGGCCACCGTGCGAGTAGTTCCTCGCATTGATGTCCTCCTACTTAGGGTCTGCCGTTCGGAATCTGAACGGTCGGTCCGGGCCGTGCACCGAGTGGAGCGCAGCCCTGTAACGCACAGGGCGTTCGTGTTGTGGCACCCATGAAAGGGCAAGGAGGGAGTAAAGGCGACGCTCTGGGCCAACCCGAGACAAAAACGTGATCGTCCCGCTGCCGAGTTGAGAGCAGATCTTCGGCCCGAATGGCTTTTGACCCGGTTTGGTGGATCTTCGCCCGGAACGTTCCTGAGCGGGAGAACATCCTCCTCAGGGCCGGTGGGTCCCCCGTGTGAGCCGGTCGACGGGCTAGCGTGGGAGGGTGCCCTATGACGACGACCTGCGCCTTGCCCATGTCCTGGCGGACGCCGTCGAGCGGATCACGATGGCCCGGTTCCGGGCGCACGACCTCGTGGTTGAGTCCAAGCCGGACCTCTCGCTGGTCAGCGACGCCGACAAGGCGGCCGAGGAGCTCGTCCGCGGCCAGCTCAAGCGCACCCGGCCGCGCGATGCCGTCGAGGGTGAGGAGTTCGAGACGACGGGGCACGGTCCCCGACGCTGGGTGATCGACCCCATCGACGGCACGCACAACTTCGTCCGCGGAGTGCCGGCCTGGGCGACGCTGATCTCCCTGGTGGACGACGACATGCCCGTGCTGGGCCTGGTGGCCGCCCCCGCGCTGGGTCGCCGCTGGTGGGCCGCGAACGGGTCCGGTTCGTGGTCCGGACGCAGCCTTGCCGCCGCGAAGCGCATCCACGTCTCCGCCGTGTCGAGCCTCGGGGACGCCTCACTGTCCTACTCCAGCCTCAAGGGCTGGCGGCAGCTGGACCGGCACGAGGAGTTCCTCGAGCTGACCGATGCCTGCTGGCGGACCCGTGCCTTCGGCGACTTCTGGTCCTACATGCTCGTCGCCGAGGGCGCCGTCGACATCGCCGCCGAGCCCGAGCTCGCCGTGCACGACATGGCCGCACTCGTCCCGATCGTCACCGAGGCCGGGGGGCGGTTCACCTCGCTCGCCGGCAAGGACGGACCGTGGGGTGGCAACGCGGTCGCCACGAACGGCCTGCTCCACGACGAGATCCTCGAACGCCTGGGCACCGACGCCCGCGCCTGACCTCGCTCAGGCGGGGACGACCGTGACCTCGCCGATGCCCAGCTCGCGCACGCCCTCGGCATACGCGGCGGCGTCTCCGACGATGACCACGGTCCACTCCCCCTGCACCCATTCGCGGTAGGCCGCGGTGAGCCGCTCGGGGTCGAGGTCGAGCATCGCCTCGAGGGTCTCGGTGGTGAAGTCGGTGGTCAGCCCGTCCAGCGCCATGGTGGCCGCCTCGTCCGCCACGGCGTCGGCCGTCGCGAACCGTCCGGGCGCGGTCTTGCTGATGAAGTCGACGCCCGCCCGCACCTCCTCGGGAGTGAACCCGTCACGACCGGACTCGAGCAGCTCGAGCAGCAGCCGGACCGACTCCACGGTCGCGTCGGCGCGCACGGACCCGGAGGTGAGGAAAAGGCCGCCCACGCGACGCGGCCGGAACGCCGACCGGATGCCGTAGGTGTAGCCCTTCTCCTCGCGCAGCACCGCGTCCACGCGAGCGTTCGGTGAGCCGCCGACCATGAACCCCAGGACGGGGTATGCCGCCCAGCCGTCCGGGACGCGCCGGTCCGGGCCCGTCCACCCCACCATCAGCTCGCTCTGCACCGAGCCGGGCCGGTCCACGAGCACAACCCGCGCAGCGTCGGCAGCGCGACGCGCCGCGGTCAGGGGCGGAGCCGGGTGGTGGGTGGGGCTCACCCAGGCGCCCAGGGTGGTCTCGGCGAGCCCAGCGACGTCGAGGCCTGAGAGGTCACCGGCCACGACCGCCGTCATGCCGACCGGCCCCACGCGCTCGGCGTGGAAGTCCACCAGGTCCGCTCGGGTGAGCGCCGAGATGGTCTCGGTCGTGCCGGCCGTGGGACGGGACGCACGGTCCTGCGAGTCGAAGTGGGTGGCGATGAACGCCTGGGCCGCCCGTTGTGGCGCTTGGGCCCGCTCCTGCTCGATCTGGGCCAGCCGGGTCTTGCGGTGCCGCTCGACCTCGGGTGCGGGGAAGACCGGCTCGGCCAGGGTCTGTCGCAGCAGGTCGAGGGCCTCGCCCAGGCGTCGCTTCGGCACGTCGAGGTCGACGCCCAGCCCCCCGTCGGTCACGGAGGCGCCCAACGCAATTCCCTTGCGTTCCAGCAGTTCGGCGAACTCCTCGGGCGAGTGCTCCGCCGTGCCCTCGTCGAGCAGGCGGGCCATGATGGTGCCGACTCCCTCCACCTCGCGGGGCTCGACGGACAGCGGGAACGGCAGGACCGTGCGGACCGAGACGACGTACTGACCCGGGATGTCATAGGCCAGCAGCTCGATGCCGTTGGAGAGGGTGTGTCGCTCCGGTGTGGCGAAGCTCCACGGTCCTGGTGGCTGCACCTCCGGGCGCGGGGGTGTGTCGTCGTCGGTCGGTCGGCCCGTCGCCTCGGTCACCGAGCTCATGCCACCTCCTCCTCGTCACGGACGGCCAGGTGCCGCACCACGGCCCTGCTCTGCGGTCGCAGCCACCTGCCCGCTGCGGCGCGGACGTCCTCCGCACCCACGTCTCCGATGCGGTCGAGGAAGGTGTTGACGAACTGGCCGTCGCCGTGGAGCAGGACGTGCTGGCTGATCAGGTCGGCGCGCTCCTCCTGCCCCGCCAGCGCCGAGAGCCACGAACGCTCGGACTGCGCCAGGGCGGACTCCATCTCGACCTCGGTCGGTCCCTCGACGGCGAACCGCTCCAGCTCCTCGACCACGGCGGCTTCGATCGCTTCGGGGTCCTGGCCGTCGGCGACGTCGACGACGAGGAAGCCCAGCGAGACACCGTCGACGAAGCCCATGGCGTGGGCCTGCACGGCGTTGGCCACCTGGTCCCGCCGCACCAGCCGCTGCACCAGGCGCGACGTGGACAGTCCGCCGATCGCGTCGATGGCCAGCCCGGCCGCGAAGAACTCGTCGGTGTTGTCCACCGGCAGCCGGAAGGCGATGTGCAGCCTGTCGTTGGGCACGTTCCCCGGACGCTCCACCCGCACGGGCTGCTCGAGGGGGCCGAGTGCGGGAACCGGTGGCCGCGCGGGGGCAGCCGAGGCGGGCAGGTGGCTGAACGCGCGCTCCGCAGCCGCGAAGCCCTCGTCGGCCGTGAGGTCACCGACCAGGGTGAGCACCATGTTGTTGGGACCGTAGTAGCGGCGGAAGAAGGCGTGCACGTCCTCGAGGCTCGCGGCATCGAGGTCCTCCATCGACCCGATGGTCGCGTGGTGGTAGGGATGGCCGACCGGGAACACCGCGGCATACACGTCGATGAGGGCGGTGCCGTAGGGCACGTTGTCATAGCGCTGCCGCTTCTCCTCCTTGACCACGTCGCGCTGGTTGTCGAGGTTCTCCTGCGTCACCGCGTCGAGCAGGTGGCCGTGCCGGTCGGCCTCCATCCACAGGGCCAGCTCGTAGGCGCCCTTGGGGACGGTCTCGAAGTAGTTGGTGCGGTCGAACCAGGTCGTCGCGTTGAGCCGGCCACCCTCGGCCATCAGGCGGGTGAAGTGCTCACCGCTGGCGACGTGCCGCGAGCCCTGGAACATGAGGTGCTCGAACAGGTGGGCGAACCCGGTGCGCCCGGCCAGCTCGTGGCGGGACCCGACGTTGACCCAGATGTTGACGGTCACGGTCGGGACGGAGGTATCCGGTGACACGACGACGCGCAGTCCGTTGGCCAGCGTCTTCTCGTGGATCGGGTAGTCCAGCGGCATGCCGCAACCCTAGGCGAGTCTCGCTCCGTGCACACGGCATCCCACGCACCCGGCAGGCAGAGCCGTCGGTCAGAGCGTGCGGCTGCCCTCTTCGCGCGCCTGGGTGACCGACTGCGGCGCCGCCTTCTTGTCGGCGGGGACGCGCGGGAGGGATGGCGCGTAGCTGGCACCGAGCTGCTCGATCGCGGTGCGGGCGAAGACCTGCTGCTCGGTCACCGTCCGCTCCGAGCGCCCGCGCCCCAGGAAGCTCACGGCCCAGTGCAGCAGGGTGGTCAGGCGGTGCTTGAAGCCGATGATGTAGACGAGGTGCACGGCCAGCCAGAGCACCCACGCGACGAAACCGGTGAACCTCAGGCTGCCGATCGAGGCGACCGCGCTGAACCGCGAGATCGTCGCCATGGAGCCCTTGTCGTGGTACTCGAACGGGCCCTTCTCGGGCTTGCCGGCGAGCCGTCGCTTGATCTGCTCCGCGGCATACCGCGCGCCCTGGATCGCCACCTGCGCCACTCCGGGGTAGCCCTTGAGCGACGCCATGTCGCCGACCACGTACACCTCTGGATGTCCCGGCAGGGTGAGGTCGTCGTTGACGGCGACCCGGCCCGACCGGTCGATGGCGGCACCGGACTGCTCGGCCAGCTGGGCCCCGAGCTCGGACGCCTGAACACCGGCGGCCCACACCTTGCAGACCGACTCGATCCGGCGGTGGGTGCCGTCGGCGTCCTCGACCTCGATGCCCGTGGCGTCGACGCCGGTGACCTTGGCGCCGAGCTGCACCTCGACGCCGATCTCGGCCAGTCGCTTGGCCGCCTTCGCGCCGAGCCGGTCACCGAAGGCGGCGAGGACGGTCGGAGCCGCGTCGAGCAGGACGATGCGCGCACGGCTGGTGTCGATGTTGCGGAAGTCCTTGCGGAGCGTGCGGCGGGACAGCTCGGCGATCTGGCCGGCCATCTCGACACCCGTCGGTCCGGCACCCACGACGACGAACGTCATGAGCCGTTCGATCTCCTTGGGCGTGCTGGCCAGCTCGGCCCACTCGAACGAGCCGAAGATGCGGCCGCGCAGCTCGAGCGCGTCGTCGATCGACTTCATGCCCGGGGCGAACTGGGCGAACTGGTCGTTGCCGAAGTAGGACTGTCCGGCCCCGGCCGCGACCAGAAGACTGTCGTAGGGAGTCACCGTGTCGCGGTCCAGCACCCGCGACGTGACCGTCTTCGCGGCCAGGTCGATGCGCGTGACGTTGCCGAGCAGGACTCGCGCATTGCGTTGGTGCGCAAGAACTTCGCGGGTCGCCGGGGCGATCTCCCCCTCGGAGAGGATGCCGGTGGCGACCTGGTAGAGCAGCGGCTGGAACAGGTGGTGGGTCGTCTTGGCGATGAGCGTGACGTCGACATCGGCGTGCTTGAGCGCCTGGGTGCCGAAGAGACCGCCGAAGCCGGACCCGATCACGACGACACGATGGCGGGACGGTGCGGACACCTGCTGTGAGGTCATGCCACCACTCTCCTGTGAAAGACGAAGGACGGCCACCCATGCGGGTGAACCGTCCTCGCTGACGTTGGCTGTTGCGGACCACCAGCCTCTTTCATCAACCAGCCTAGACCCGCTGGTATGCCGCGTGGAGCGGCTCCAGCGTGCGGTGCGACACGCATCACGTCGGGTGCGATGGCGTGGCAGTCCTACCTGGCCGCGGTGCCCGGTGGCGTGACCGGGCGCGGCGCCTGCACCGTCGTGGGTCCGGCGGACGGCGTGGTCGTCGCAGGGGTCGGCGTGGTGGGAGGTGGCGCGGTGGTGGTGGCGGGCGGAGCCGGTGTCCCCGACGTGGTGCTGCCGGTCGGGGTCCCTGGGGGAGTCTCGTCGGTCGGCGCCGTGGTGCGCGTGCCGGTGGACGTGTGGATGGACGTGGGTCTGGGCGTGGACTCCCCTGACGTGGGTCTCGGCGTTCGCGCCGCGCTCGGCGGCGGCGGCGTCGGCTCCGGTGCCGTCGCGAGGTCGCTGGCCCGGCCACCAGACCCGACCCGGAACGCGACGGTGGGCAGGGATGCCAGGCCGTGCCGCTGGAAGTAGGCCACCCACTCGAGCACGGCCGAGTGGTAGGCATCGGACTGGTTGTAGGACAGCACTGCGGAGCGCAGGTCTCCTGCACGGGACAGGTCGCGCCCGTCACGGCACAGGTAGCCCGCTGTCGCGGCGGCCGCGTCGAAGACGTTCTGCGGGTCCTGTCGTCCGTCTGCGTCACCGTCGCGTCCTGCCCAGCTCCAGGTACCCGGCAGGAACTGGAGCGGGCCCACCGCACGGTCGAAGTCGCCCGCCCCGTCGTACCTGCCGTTGTCGCTGTCGCGGACCACCGCGAAGGGGCCGCCGTCGAGGAGGGGGCCGTAGATGGCGGGGCTCACGCGGTGGTCCGAGGTGACGGTGCGGCCGCCGATCGAGCCGGACTCGACCTGTCCGATCGCTGCCAGGTGGGCGACGTCGAGGTGGCAGCCGCGGGCTGCGCCGGAGACCGCCCTGCGGTATGCCATGGCGAGCACCGCCTGCGGGGTCCCCGCTGGTGGCGAGCTGCCGTCCGCCCCGCTCCGCGGTGGCCGCGGCGGGGAGCTCCGCGGGCGCACGGCGGGGACAGCGGCGCTCGCGTCGGGCCTCGCGGCAGCCTCGCTGGGGGACAGGTCGTCGAACGACACCGGCGCAGGAACGGCCACCAGGCGGGTCACCTCGGCCTGAGACGCAGCCGGACCCGGCGCCGGCGAGGTCCGTGCCGGGTGGCCGGGCAGAACTGCCGCGGTCGCGACGACGACCCAGGTGACGACCCTGACCAGGTGCATGGAACCCCTTTCCCTCAGCGGGATCCTCGCCCGCCGCGCGGCCCAGGGAGGGCCGGTCGGGCCGAGCACCGGACGAACGGACGAGCACGAACCGGGCATCCGTCACAGCAGCCCCATCAGCCACGGCCTGCTCAGAAGAGGCGGTCGGCCTCGTCGGCCGGCGGCTCCTCGAGGCTCAGCAGGAACCGCTTGCGCTCCAGCCCTCCGCCGTAACCGACGAGGCTGCCGTCCGCGCCGATGACCCGGTGACAGGGGACGATGATGCTGATCGGGTTGCGGCCGTTGGCCCACCCGACGGCCTGGCTGAGACTGACGTCGCCGAGGACGCGGGCAAGGTCGCCGTAGCTGCGCGTCTGTCCGTAGGGGATCTGCCGGAGCAGCGCCCACACCTTGAGCTGGAACTCGTCTCCCCGCAGCGCCAGCGGCAGGGTGAACTCGGTGCGCTGCCCCGCGAAGTACTCGGTCAGCTGGCCCACAGCCTCGGCGAGCGCCGCGTCGTCCCGCTCCCCCAGGCCGTCCTCGTCGGGCGCGGTCCTGTGGGTCTGCATGTAGCAGCCAGTGAGGCTGCCGTCCTCGGCGACCAGGGTGATCTCGCCGATCGGCGACAGCATCACGGTGTGGGACCTCACGTCCTGCATCCTGCCAGCGACGGCCGACAACCGCGCCGCGGTCCCTGCACGGGCCGTACCGACCCCTCGTCGCGTCCTGCAGGCGCCCGGGTCAGGCGGGCGGTGCCGGGATCGCGGCAGCCAGCCGCGCGGCATACTCTCCCGCCTCGTCGTCCGAGGCGTACTTCGTCCGGGGCCAGAAGAAGCCACGCAGGCCGTCACCCTTCGTACGGGGCACGACGTGGACGTGCAGGTGCGGCACCGACTGCGAGACGACGTTGTTGACCGCCACGAAGGACCCCTGCGAACCGAGCCCGGAGACGACCGCACCGGAGACTCGCTGGACCGCGCCCATCAGGACGGGGAGCAGCTCGGCGGGCAGGTCGACGAGGGTCTCCACGTGGATCTTGGGCACGAGCAGCACGTGCCCCTTGAAGACCGGCCTGGTGTCGAGGAAGCCGAGGGTGAACGGCTCGTCGAGCACCACCTTGGCAGGCAGCGCACCGTCGATGATCCGGCAGAAGAGGCAGTCCACGAGAGCCGACTCTAGGACGCTGCGGTCGCCCGGAGGTGTGGTGCCCTAGGTGTGGCGGCCTGGGGACGAAGCGCCGGTCCTCCGCGGTGGGCGCGGGATGAAGTAGCTGGTGCGCTGCTGGTACTCGGCGTACCCGGGACGCTCGGCCATGTGCTTCTCCAGGAGGCGGGCACCCGTCGCGAACACGAGGAAGTAGGTCATCGCCACCGGCGAGAGAACGGTGAGGACGCCCGGCCACGCGCTGGCTGCGACCAGCCAGATCCCCCACCAGACGCAGGAGTCGCCGAAGTAGTTGGGGTGCCGCGTCCAGGACCACAGCCCTCGGTCCATCACCTTGCCCTTGTTGGCGGAGTCGGCCTTGAACTCCCTGAGCTGCCGGTCGCCCAGCGACTCGAACGTCACACCCAGCAGCCACAGCATCAGGCCCAGCACCGCCACAGCGACGACTCCCCGCCCGGACGTCGCACTCACCTGGATGGGCAGCGACACGAACCACACGGAGAGACCCTGGACGGCATAGACCTTGCGGATGGCGACGAGTGTCGGGTTGCCACGCTCCTTGGCGAGCAGGTCCGCGTACCGGGGGTCCTCACCCTTGCCACGGTTGCGCTGGTGCATGTGCCGGGCCAGCCGCAGGCCCCACACAGCCACGACGACGAACAGGGCCAGTCGCCGCCAGCCCGCACCGTCGCCGACCACCCCCGCGACGGCCGCGACGACGACGAAGCCGATCCCCCACGTCGTGTCGACGACGCTGACCCGTCCCTGTCGGTGCCCCTCCCATGCCGTCGCCGCCATCAGCAGGACGACCGCGAGAAGCGAGAAGCCGGTCACCGCAACGAAGTTGGACATCTCGGTGCTCACGACCAGCTCGATGGGCGGACGGCCTCGAGGTCGGACCTGCCCCGGTCGGGGCGGACGGCAAGGATCTGGTCGACACCCATCCGGCCGTCACGGAACGCCATCGCTCCGCCGACGAGGTAGAGCCGCCAGACGCGGGCCACCTCCTCGCCGACGAGCCCCACCACCTGGTCGTAGTTGTCCTCGAAAGTCTGGTGCCAGGCCGCGACCGTGCGCACGTAGTGCTCCCGCATCGCGTGGACGTCACGGACTTCCAGGCCCGAGTCCTCGATGAGGTCAACGGTTTCGCCCACCGGCCGCATGTGCATGTCGGGTGCGATGAACGACTCGATGAACGGCCCGCCGCCCGGGTGGCGGCCACGCCGTGACATCTGCTGGACCAGGACGCGCCCACCAGGGCGGACCCGGTCGTGCAGCACCTTGGCGTAGGTCGGGTAGTTGCGCTGACCGACGTGCTCGCCCATCTCGAGCGACACCACGGCGTCGAAGCCGTCGTCCTGCACCGCGCGGTAGTCCTGCAACCGGATCTCGACCCGGTCCTGCAGTCCCCGCTCCGCGATGCGAGCGTCGATGAACTGCTTCTGCTCGGCCGCGATCGTCACGCCGGTGACCTGCACCCCGAGGTGCTCTGCGGCATACAGGCTCATCGAACCCCAGCCACAGCCGATGTCGAGCAGCCGCGCTCCGGGCGCAAGACCCAGCTTGTTGCCGACCAGCTCGAACTTGTCGCGCTGGGCGTCCTCGACCGTGTAGTCGTCGTCCGTGGACCGCCAGTAGCCGCACGAGTAGGCCATGTGGGGGTCGAGGACCAGGCTGTAGAAGTCGTTGGACAGGTCGTAGTGGTGGTGGATCGCCTGGCGGTCCCGGCCCACGCTGTGCAGGCGGCCGTTGAGCACGGCCTGGCTGGCCGGTGAGGGCAGCGGGAGTCCGATGGCACCTGCTTCCCGCGCCACCCTGAGCAGCCGCGGCGATGGCCGCAGGAGTGGGCCGTATGCCGCTGAGCCGGCGGTCGTGGGCCACCGACCACACGTGCGTGAGGGCTGCGTCGAGGTCGCCCTCGACGTCGAGCTCGCCCGTGACATAGGCCTGGGCCGCGCCGAGCTCGCCAGGATGGCGCAGCAGCCGTCGCAGCGCCCGTGGAGAGCGGATCGTGACGTGCGGCGCCTCGACGGGGCCGGCCGCGCTGCCGTCCCAGGCGGTGAGGCGGACCGGCAGCTCGCCGCGGACGAACGGTGCCAGGGCCCGCGCGATCTCAGCCGCGATGCCGGATCCCGTTGTGGCAGTGGATGGCTCGACTCTCTCGATGGTGGTCATCGGCCACCCTCTCGCTGGAGCACGAGCTGCTGGACATCGAGGTAGCCGGAGCGGAAGCCCGCACGCGAGTACTCGAGGTAGAAGTGCCACATGCGGTCGAAGACCTCGTCGAAGCCGAGCTTGCGGACCCGGTCGAGGGAGGCGAGAAACCGCTCGTCCCACAGCCGCAGGGTCTCCGCGTAGTGCTGGCCGAAGGACAGCCGCTGGCTCACCCGCAGGGAGGTCTGCTCGCGGTTGATCTCCACGATCGCCTCGGTCGACGGCAGGAAGCCGCCGGGGAAGATGTACTTGTTGATCCAGGTGTAGGTGTACTTCGTGGCCTGCATCCGGTCGTGCGGCATGGTGATCGCCTGCACGGCGACCTTGCCGCCCGGTGCGAGGACGCTGTCGATCTTGCGGAAGTACTCGCCCCAGTACTCGTGGCCGACCGCCTCGATCATCTCGACCGAGACGATCGCGTCGAACTGCCCTTCGACCAGCCGGTAGTCCAGCAGCTCGACGTCCACCGAGTCGGCGTAGCCGGCGGCCGCGATCCGCTCCCTGGCCAGGGTCTGCTGCTCGCTCGACAGGGTGACGGAGACGACACGGGCGCCGCGCGACGCCGCACGGATGGCGAGCTCGCCCCAGCCGGTGCCGATCTCCAGGACCCGGCTGCCCTCACCGACGCCTACTGAGTCGAGCATCCGGTCGATCTTGCGCCGCTGGGCGTCAGGCAGCAGGTCCCACGTGGGGGCACCGGTCGGGACGCTGGTCGTGACGGCTTCGCCCGCGACCGTGCGGCCGTCCGCCTCCTCACCCGCGAACAGGGCTGAGGAGTAGCTCAGAGTGCCGTCGAGGAAGGTCGCGAACATGTCGTTCGACAGGTCGTAGTGACGCGCGATGTTGTTGCGGGTGTTGGTCGTCGTGTTCCTGTCGGTGTGCGGCGCCCTGGCCACGTAGAAGGCGCGGAGCTTCTGCAGGGGCTCGGGGATCAGGGTGCCCATCTGCGCGGCGAACACCTCGAGCAGACCGCCGAGGTCCTCGGCGTTCCAGTCGCCCGTCATGTAGGACTCGCCGAAGCCGATCAGACCGCCGGCTCCGAGCGCAGCGAAGAAGCTCTCGGGGCGCTCGATGACCATGAGGGGTGCGGTGGGGTCGGTAGCCGCCCCGCCGACGATGGCCTCGTGTCCGAGCTGGATGCGCACGGGCAGCCGGCGCGTGACCGAGAGGAAGATCTTGCGCGCGATGGCGCCCTCGACCGCGCGGCGCGCCTTCGCGCGGCGCGCGGTCAGGTCGGGCCAGCGGGTGGCGTCGATGGCGGGCCGGGTGGACAGGCGTGCGGTGGCGGTGGTCACTGGACTGCCTCCTGGTGGTGGGACGGGCGTGGTTGCACCGGCAGGCGGCGCAACCACAGACGGATGCCGTGCCAGCGGATTCGCGCGGAGACGGCAAGCGGTTCGAGTGGTTGGGTCAGGGCGAGGCGTAGGACCGTGCTGGCCCGCACGGGCAGCGCGCGTCCGCGCAGGCCCGCCACGAAGGGCGCCTGGTCAGGACGCTCCAGGACGACCTGGACCTGCACGGTCTCGCCGGGGACCGGGATGGTCAGGCGGTAGCGGCCCGACACGTCGTTGAAGGGGCTGACGTAGAGCGCCTTGTCGACCTCGGCGTGGCCCTGGGCGTCGGCGTGGACGAGGTAGGCGTGCCGGTCACCGTAGGTGTTGTGCACCTCGACGACGTTGCACGCCAACCTGCCGTCGGGGGTGTGGCACCAGTAGACGCTGATCGGGTTGAAGACGGTGCCGAGGACGCGGGGCATGGCCAGCATGAGGATGCGGCCGCCCTCGAGGTCGATGCCCTCGGTGGCGAGGAAGGTGTCGAGGTTCTCCCGGAGGCTGCGCTCCGGCGACCCCGAGGTGGTCCCGGGCCTCGAAGCTCGCCAGTCGGCGCAGCAGTCCCAGGCGTGGCAGTGCGTCGAGGTCGACCAGCCAGGTGTGGCTGCGGTGCCGGAAGCTGTGGCGCAGGGGTGACGTGCGCGCGTGGACGATCGAGGTCGCGTAGATGCGTGTCGCGGCAGGAGGCCCTCACCGTGCCCCCACCGCCTCGAGGTCACCCTCGGTCTCCTCAGCGAGGAGGGTCACGGGATCGCGATCCGCCGAGCTCAGGGAAACAGGCAGCTCCGACGGGCTCGGGCTCGGTCCACGGGACCCCCAGGGCCGCCGCGGCGGCGACACCGGACCGGGCACCGTCCTCGTGGAAACCCCACCCGTGGTAGGCCCCGGCGAAGGCGATGCGCGCGGTGTTGATCTCAGGCAGCCGGCGCTGGGCCGCAACGGACTCCGGGGTGTAGAGGGGGTGCTCGTAGTGCATCGTGTCGATGACGAGACCCTGGTCCACGCAGTCCACGCCGTTCAGTGTGACGAGGAACCGGCGGTCGGTCACGTCGAGCCGCTGCAGTCGCGTCAGGTCATAGGTGACGAGCACCCCGGTGCCGTCCGCTCCGGCCCGGCGCCAGTAGTTCCACGACGCCCGCGCTCCGGCCGACCGCGGCAGCACCGACTCGTCGGTGTGCAGCTGGGCGACGTTGCTCGAGTACCGGATCGCACTGAGCACGACGCGCTGGCTCCTGGTCGGCTGCGCCAGCATGGCCAGCGCCTGGTGCGGGTGCGCAGCGATGACCGCGGAGTCGAACAGGCTCCTCGACCCCGTGGGCGTCGGTCACCACGACACCGTCGGGGGTCTCGACGACCGAGCGCACAGGGGTGGAGAGCCTGACGTCGTCGATGCCGGCAGCGAGGGCCTCGACGTAGCGGCGCGAGCCGCCAGTCACGGTGCGCCAGGTCGGGGACCCGAAGACCGTCAACATGCCGTGGTGGTCGAGGAACTCGAACAGGTAGCGGGCCGGGTAGTGCAGCGAGACGCCGGGGTCGCAGGACCACACGGCGGCGACGACCGGCTCGAGGAAGTGGCGGGTGAAGTAGGCACTGAAACCACAGCGCTCGGCGAACGAGCCCAGGGTCTCGTCCCGGTCGCTGTCGGTGGCCTCGCGGGCGAGCACCGCCCGGGCCTCCCGGTGGAACTTCCTCACCTCGGTGAGCATCCGCAGGTACCGGCCGTTGGCCAGGTTGGCAGCGCGCGGGAAGAGGCCGCGGGCAGCCCGTGCACCGGCGTACTCCAGGCCCGCTTCGTCGTCGCGGACGGACATGCTCATGTCCGACTCCTGCGTCACGACGCCCAGCTCACGGAACAGGCGCAGCAGGGTGGGGTACGTGCGGTCGTTGTGCACGATGAAGCCGGTGTCGAGGCCGACCGTCCGGCCGCCCACGGACACCTCGTGGGTGTCGGCGTGGCCGCCGAGGCGGCGCGTCGGCCTCGAACAGGGTCACCGGACCGCGCGTGCCGAGCACGTGGGCGGCGGCGAGTCCGGCGATCCCGCTGCCGATGACGGCGCGGCGTGGTGCAGACATGTGGGTCCATCCGTTCTGGGTGGCGGGTCGTCAGTCATTCGGCACGCCTGACCTGCCGGATTGGGTCACGTGCGCCGTCTTCGGCACGTACCCGGCGCGGGGGTCCTGACCACCGTCGCGCCACGGGGCTGGCCGCGGCTCGCGAGACGATCGCCACCACGGTCTCCAGCGGACCGCGCAGCGGGACCAGCGCGAGGACGGCGCCGACGCCCAGGACGATCAGGACCTGGTCGTCGTAGTGGTCCGGCGTCTCGAGCTCGGGCCACCAACCGCGACCCATCAGGACCACGTGCAGGGTGTAGAGGCTGAGGGTCATCGCACCCGCGCCGAAGGCCGCCGCCCAGACCCGGGGCTGCGACCCGGGTCAGCAGGAGGCAGAGTCCGAGCACCGCCATCGCGCTGCCGATCGTCGCCGCGAGGTCCAGCGGCGTGCCGGAGTGCGGGGCGACCGTGGCGAGCCACCACCACGACCCGGTGGGGGTCGTGCCGTGCAGGCCGTGCGTGAGGGCGGCCTGCAGGGCGACCGGGTCCGCGCCCACCGAGCGGTCGGGGTAGGTCGCCGGCAAGGGCTGCTGCGGCGTCCGGGCGGTCCAGCAGGGTGCGGGAGACCAGGGTGGCGACCACCGCGAGCACCACCCCGCCCGCGAGAACCTGGACCCCGACGAACCTGCGCCGCAGGTCCAGCCGGCCCATCGCCATCCCTGCGAGGAGATAGGCGAGCCACACCGCGGCCGGGTAGTAGCCGACCAGGAGCAGCTCGTTCAGCAGCAGGTGCGGGGTCAGCAGTGAGTCGGGCGTCAGGGCTGCCGACCACGTGCTCGGGCAGGTGACGGCGCGCAACCAGGCGAGACCGCGGGCGACCACCAGGACCCAGACCACGGCCAGGGCGGCCAGCGAGCGCGCTCGCAGCCCGAGGAAGGGAAGCGCGAGCAGGAACAGCACCCCGTAGTAGGCCAGGATCACCGCGATCCCGGACGGGACCAGCCCGAGCAGCAGCCCCAGCGCCCCGATCAGCACCGCTCGCACGACGAGGCGGACCGACGCGGCATACCGGGCCCTGCCGTGCACGGGGGTGGTGCGTCCGCTCACGAGCGCCACGCTGACCCCGGCGAGCACCGCGAAGAGGGCGGAGGCGCGCCCTCCGGCCAGCTGCTGCGGCCACGGGACGTGGGTGCCCTCGATCCCTGGGCAGCAGGTGCGTCGCCATCATCCCGACGAGGGCGAGCGCGCGCGCCACGTCCACGCCGACGATCCTGCCCGGCGCCACCGGGGGCAGGACGGCAGCGCTCATGGCGCACATCCTGTCAGTGGCGATCGTCGCTGCGGCAGACCTCCTGTCCATCCTTTGCCCAAGGATGTGGGACCCTTCAAGCGTGTACACGATCGGGCACGCTGCTCGACTGACCGGCGTGCCGTCTGCGACGTTGCGCGCCTGGGAGCGACGCTACGGCCTGGTGCACCCCTGTCCGCACCGAGAACGGCTACCGCGTCTACGACGAGCGTGGCCTCCAGCTGTTGCGCGCCATGGCCGCGCTCGTGGCCGGCGGGTGGTCACCGCGGCAGGCCGCGGACCACCTGCGCGACGAGGGTGACGACGCTGCCCAGGAGCCGTGGGACGTCCAGCTCGGCCGATCCCACCGACGCGACAAGCCCTGCGGAGGACGAGGCCGGCGTGGGGTCCGCCGCCGGACCCGACGGCGCGCCCGATGCCGAGTCCGGCAGCTCCGACCAGGACCAGCCTGCGGTGGGCGGGGCCTGGGACGTGACCGCGCTGGCCCGGGGGGCCGCCGAGCTCGATCCCGGCAGCGGTCCACCGTGCCGTGGAGGCGGCCTTCGCCGCAGGAAGCCTCGAAGAGGTCGTCGACACCTGGCTGATGCCGGCCCTGGCCATGATGGGCACCCAGTGGCGCGAAGGCCGCGTCGACGTCGCCGGGGAGCACGTGGTCAGCGCCATCGTGCACCGCCGCCTCGGCGATCGAGATGGAGGCTGCCACACCGGCACCGGACGGCCCGCGGGTGGTCGTCGGCCTGCCCCGCGGGTCCCACCACGAGCTCGGAATCCTGGCGTTCTCGGTCGTCCTGCGGCGGGCCGGGGTGGAGGTCGTCTACCTCGGCGCCGACCTGCCGGCGCAGCACTGGGTGCGCGCGGTCCAGCAACGCCGGCCGGCCGCCATCGTGATCGGCGTCCCCACGGCCAACGACATCCTCGCCGCCCGCGAGACCGTGGCCTCGCTCCGGGGCACCCAGCCACTGGTCGTGCACGTCGGTGGGGGCGCGCAGTTCGAGGTGGGCCAGGGCACGGTGCCGCTCGGCCACGAGGTAGCCGCCGGCGCCCTCCGGCTGGCCGAGTCCTTGCGCACGAGCTAGGCCGGCTGACCCGACGGCACCGGCACGGCCGGGCCGGTGCCGAACGGCCACAATGCGGACGCGTGACCCGGCAGGCCCCATCCGATCGCCCACCGGCTCCGAATGTGATGTGGGTCACGTCAGCCATAGGAGCTCCAGCTGACTGACCGCCGCACGCGTGGGACCACGCTGCCCGCGCCCTCACAAGGAGTCAGCATGAGCAACACCTCTCGGCGAATCTTCCTGGCTGCAGCCGGGTCGAGCGCCGCCGCTGCCGCAGCCGTCGTGGCTGCACCCGGGGCCCTGGCCGCCCCCTCCCCCGACCGTCAGGCCGGAGCCGAACCGGACGGCGAGCCCCTCGTCGCCTACATCGAAGACGTGACCACGGGTCGAGTTGCGATCCTGTTCGGCGAGGACGAGGTGGTCGTGCAGGACGCCGACCTCGTCCGTCGCCTGACCCGAGCTGCGAGGAAGTGACCCATGTCCTCGCACCGCGAAGCACCTGAGGTATCCAAGGACCCGGTCGCCGACAACACCGACGTCTACGCGTTCGTCAGCCCGGACAAGCACGACACGGTCACCCTGATCGCCAACTTCATCCCCTTCCAGAACCCGCAGGGTGGACCGAACTTCTACGAGTTCGGGGATGACGTCCTCTACGAGATCCACGTCAGCAACCGCGGCGACGCACGTCCGGACGTGACCTACCAGTTCCGGTTCACGACCAAGGTGCGCAACGACTCGACGTTTCTCTACAACACCGGTCCCATCACCTCGATCACCGACACCGCCTGGAACCGTCCGCAGTCGTACTCCGTCACCCGCGTCACCCGCGGCGACAGGCCGCGCCTGCTAGGCAGCCGGCTGGCCTGTCCTCCGGTCAACATCGGGCCGCGGAGCACGCCGAACTACGCCAAGCTGGCCGGGCAGGCTGTGCACTCGCTCCAGGGTGGACGCAAGGTCTTCGCGGGTCAGCGCGCAGAAGGCTTCCACGTTGACCTCGGGAGCATCTTCGACCTCGGCACACTGCGACCGTTCCAGATGGCACACCTGATCCCGTCGGCTACCGCCGTCGGCGTCAACGGCACGCAGGGTCTCAACGTCCACAGCATCGCCATCCAGGTGCCCATCTCCGACCTCACCCGCAGGGGCACCAAGCCGACCGACCCGCTCGACTCTGGTTCGGTCGTCGGAGTCTGGGCCACGGCGAGCCGGCAGAAGTCCCGCATCTTCGACGTCGCGCGCGGGCGGCACTCGTGGCGCGGACCGTGGGGCCAGGTCTCCCGGCTGGGCAACCCGTTGTTCAACGAGGTCATCACCCCGATGGCCAAGAAGGACCGCTGGAACGCCAGCGCGCCGCACGACGACTCCGACTTCGCGCGGTACGTCGCCAAGCCGGAGCTGGCGAAGCTCCTGCCGGTGCTCTACCCCGGGGTGTTCCCGAAGCTCGCGGCCTACACCAAGGACCGGGCCGACCTGCTGGCCATCCTGCTGACCGGCATCCCCAAGGGCGTCGTGCCCGGGTTCCAGAACTACACCGGGTCGACGCAGGCCGACATGTTGCGACTCAACGTGGCAGTCCCGCCCACGAAGAACGACCCCAACCCGATCGGGCTGGTCGCCGGTGACCCAGCGGGGTTCCCGAACGGTCGGAGGGTGATCGACGACGTGGTGGCCATCGAGCTGCGCGCCGTGGCCGGAGCCACCATCCCCCTGGTCGATCCCGGCTTCACCCCTGACGCAGCGACCTCGGGGCTGACCGACGGGACCTCCAACACGAACGCGCCCTACCTCGACCGTTCCCCTACCTCGGCCACCCAGCCGGCGGGTACCAGACCAGGCCCGGGACTCCCGCGCCGTGATGACGTCGCGGCGGCGACCGGGTCCACCAGCCGGTCACCGTCGCGACCAGCACGTCATCCCATCAGGACGATCCGTACCAGACACTTCAGGAGGAGGCCGCCATGGGCGGAACCCCCGAGAACCCGTATGCCGGTCAGGGACCGGTGCTGCTCGACATCGGCGGTGACGTCGGCGCCCTCGTGGTGGTCATGCCCGCCAGCACGGACGGGCTCGAGGTCGAGCTTCGCCCCGTCGGCGTCACCGCGGCAGGCGCAACCCTCCAGCACGACCACCCGCACGAACACCCGTTGGACCACCACGACAGCCACCCCAGCCACCACAGCCACGACGAGGTGCATCACCATGCAGCCGTCGGAGGGCACGAGGCAGGCGGCACGGCATACCCCCATGTGGGGGTGGTGGGTCGACCAGACGGCGAGCGGATCGTGCACTCCCTCGTCTACCCGTCCGTGACCGAGGGCGAGTACGAGCTGTACACGCTGCCGGCCGGACCGGTCGCCATGACGGCGGCGGTCATCGGTGGGCAGGTCACTCACACCCGCTGGCCGGACTAGCCCGGTCCAGCGATCCCGAGCTCGTCGGCCGTCGCCGCTGGAACCACCCCCCGGCACCCCGTGGTGTCGGAAGGCGGGGGGCCTGTGCACCGCGTCGCGGTGCTACTGGGTGGCCGGCACCTCGTGGGTCGAGAACAGGTCGGACGCGGGGACCGGAGCAGAGGTCCGGCCGCGCTCGGGCCTGGACGCCTCGACCAGCGCGGACTCGTCCGCCGCGTCGTCGCCGCCGAGCTCCTGTGCGAGGGCGTCGGTGAGCAGGGCCACCAGGGCCTCGAGCTGGACGTCCGCCGATGACCCGACCTCCTCGTCGGAGCCGTCGAGGGCCCGTGCGGCGAGTCCGGCCTTGCTGTCGATGAGCTGGGCGATCTTGGCGTCGATGGTCTGGGCGGCGATGATCCGCCATGCCGTCACCGGCTCGGACTGACCTATCCGGTGGACGCGGTCGATCGCCTGGGTCTGCTCCGCAGCGGTCCAGGAGAGCTCGGCCAGGACGACGTTGGAAGCGACCTGGAGGTTGAGGCCGACGCCGGCCGCCGTCAGAGAGCAGACGACGATGGCGACCTCGGGGTCGTTGACGAACGCGTCGATGTTGGCCTTGCGCACCTTCGGCGTCTGGTCTCCCCGGATGGAGGAGAACCTGACCCCCCGCCGCGCGAAGGTCTCCTCCGCCACGTCCATGACGTCGATGTGCTTGGCGAAGAAGACGACCTTGCCGACGCTGCGGGCAAGCTGCCCGGCATAGTCGGCGGCGAGCCCGGCCTTGGCCTGTCCGATGCGGCGCATCACGGTGAAGACGTTGTCGCCGGACTTGGCCTTGCTTCCCTCTTCGCGCTCCCACGTCGCGACCCGGCGCACCAGGTCGTGGTCGATGCCCTCGACCACCGCTGTGGAGGTGCGGGCCTCCAGCGCAGCGTGGTAGCGCTTGACGAGACGGCGGGCGAGCTCCTGCTCCGCCGCACGGATCGACCGGCCCGCGTCGTCGTCGAGCTCGACGGGCAGGTCGGCGACACGACGCGCGGGGATGTCCGCGGCCACGTCGACCTTGCGCCGCCGGACGATGCCGAGGTCGATGACGCTGGTGCGGGCTGCGGCATAGAAGCCGGGGTCGGCCGGGGTCAGACCCGTCTCCTCGAGGGACGCCATGAGGGCGTGCAGCGGTTTCTTCTCGTCGATCCAGCCGAGGAACTGCCAGATGGCCTTGAAGTCCTCGATGTCGTTGATGAGCGGCGTGCCGGTGAGCGCCATGAGCAGCGGGTTGGGCGTGCGCGAGCGGATCCGGTCCGCGAGCTGCAGCACGTGCTGGGAGCGTTGCGATGTCTTGTTCTTGATGAAGTGCGCCTCGTCCACCACCATGCCGCGGAACCCGAGGTCACCGAGCCAGCCGACGTGACGGTCCAGGACCTCGTAGTTGACGACGACGATGTCGGCGAAGCCGTCGACCGTCTCGCCGTTGCCGTGGATCACGGTGGCTGGATGGCCGGGGGTCCACAGCTGCGCCTCGTGGGCCCAGTTGGCCTTGACCACGTTGGGGACCACGACCAGCAGCGGGTAGGCGTCAGCCGCCTGGGCCGCGAGGAGCGCCTGGGCGGTCTTGCCCAGACCCGGTTCGTCGGCGAGCAGGAAGCTGCGGTGCCCCTCGGCCGCGGCTGCGACGACCTGTCCCTGGTGGTGCATCAGCTCGAGGGTGCCGGCCCCGCGCAGGACGCTGGCCGGTTCGGGCAGCGGCATGCAGGAGGAGTCCCCGCCGTACTCGAAGGCACGGAACAGGGGGCCGAGGAGCTCCCAGCTGGACAGCCGCCCCGTGGTGGGCTTGCGCGGGGCGACGGCGCTGAAGTCCGGTGCGAGGAACGGGTTGGCGAGCTGGCGGGCCACGACCGACTGGGGCACGGCGCGGCGCTCGGGCGGGCTCGCCGCGGCCTCCGGCTCGTCCTGCACCACCTCGGTCTCCGGTTCGAGCCCGGCAGCCCGCAGCATGTCTCGCCGCAACGTCGCGGCCGCGTCACTGACGACGGCGTCCTCCGCGAGCAGGGCCAGCAGCGAGGTGTCCCGGGCGGCCGTCTTGGCCAGGATCGTCGCGACACCGTCGAGGCGCTTGAGCTGCCCTTCGCGCTCGGCCGCACTCGTCTCCGTGTCGGCCTTGACCCGCGCGCGTTCCTCGCGCACGAGCAGTGCGACGACCTGGAACTTGGCGCGTCCGGCCGGCTTGACCCGTCCGCGCTGCGCGTCGGTCTCGACCTCGCGCACGGCCCGGGCCAGCACGGGGATGATCCCCTCGTTGTCGAGGGGACGACCACGCCGCTGGGTCCGCGGGGCGGGGCGGGTGGCGCCGGACTGGCGCTGGCCTCGCTGAGCCAAGAACTCCTCCTCAGGGCGCCCGCAGGATGCGGGCGGAGTGGGAACTACCTGATGCCGCGCCATGGCGCGGCCGGGGCGGGGCGCCGGACACACTCGACGGTGCGGCGGCGCGGACCCGTGCTGTCGGGGACAGGTCGGCATGCCGTCCCCGACGGCGTACCACGACATGCAACCGACGACCTGCGGTCGAGGTGCCGCCAGGCATGGACATGGGTCCGTGCCTGAGAAGCGGTACGGCCGGGGGCCGGTTCACCATCGATGGTACCCCTCCGGGAGGCGTGGAGGTGAACGCCGGGCCGACGCGGCATACCCGGCTGGGCACGGCCGGGCGGGACCGGGCGCGGGTGGGGTCCGGCGGGCCTGGCGTCAGCGGCGGACCGGGTATGCCGTGGCCGCCAGATCGTGGGAAATGTTTACGTGCAGGTATCGATAAGCGGAACTAAGTGCCATATTGGGGAGAACGTCCTTCGGCGGCGGATCTGTCCCGCCACGCCCTGTCACCAGGAGTTTCCATGGTCTTCCTCCGTCCCCGCGGACTGCCGGCCCGCACCAGCCTCCTCGCTGCCCTCGCCGTGACGACGCTCGGCCTGACCGCCTGCTCGGGTGGCGAGGACAACACGACTTCCAGCACCGACGGCGCCCTGGTCTTCGGCATCAGTGCCGACCCGACCCAGACGATCCCGTGGCTGTCCACGTCCACCCAGTCGATCCAGGTGCTCAGCCAGATCTACAGCACGCTGCTCAACAGCGACGCCGATCTCCAGCCCGCTCCTGGGCTGAGCGAGCTTCCGAAGGTGTCCGACCGACGGGCTCACGTACACGTTCACGCTCAAGCCGGGACTGAAGTTCGGCAACGGGTCGGCCCTCGACTCGGCGGACGTGAAGTACACCTTCGACACGATCATGAAGCCGGAGACCAAGGCGACCTCGGCGTCCTACTTCGCCTCGGTGGCGGCGGTGGAGGCGCCCGACGCCGCAGACGGTCGTCGTCAAGCTCAAGGCCCCTGACGCCTCCTTCGTCTCGGCGTTGTCCAACGTCAACACCTCGATCGTCCCCTCCGACGTGCCGGTCGACAGCCTGACCGCCAAGCCCGTCGGGTCGGGGCCCTACCTGTTCGACACCCGCACGCCGAACCAGTCGATCACTCTCAAGCGCAATGACGCCTACTACCAGGGCAAGCCGGGACTCGCCTCCGTGCAGTTCCGGATCATCGCCGACGAGAAGGCCATGGTCTCGGCGCTGCGGTCGGGGGCCGTCGACATGGCGATCTTCGACAACTCGGTCACGGCCAAGACCGCGACCGCCAACAACGTCAAGGTCTCGACGGTCGACCAGCTCAACTTCCACGTCCTCCAGCTGCGCGCCGACGCCGCCCCGCTCAAGGACGTCAACGTCCGGCTGGCCATCTCCTGCGCGATCGACCGCAAGCAGGTGCTGGACACCGCGGCCCTCGGCGCCGGCAAGCTCACCGGACCGATCACCTCACCGCTCTACAAGTCCGACCCGGCCAGTCGCCCGTGCCCGAACCGGGACGTCGCCAAGGCCAAGGACTACCTGGCCAAGGCGGGCAAGTCGGGCGGGTTCACGCATCAACATGATCACGTCGCAGGGGCTGTACTCGACCGCGGTCAACGAGGCGCAGAACATCCAGGCGCAGCTGAAGGACGTCGGCATCACGGTGAAGCTCGAGACGCTGGACTCCAACGCCTACGTGCAGCGCTGGCTGGCTGGGAACTTCGACACCGCGATCGCGCTCAACGGCGGCAGCAGCGACCCCAACACGATGTACGCCCGCTACTTCACCTCGACCGGCTCGTTCAACAAGGTGGCCGGCTACCGGTCGGCGTCCCTCGACAAGCTGTTCGCCGAGGGCAAGGCGACGACCGACACCGCGGCCCGCAAGCAGGTCTACGCCCAGGTGTCGAAGGAGCTCGAGGACAACGCGGTGTGGGTCTGGACCTACACCGGCAACCTCTACATAGCGACGAGCACCGGCGTGAAGGGCTTCGAGCCGCGGACCAACGCCGGGCTGGACTCGCTCTGGAAGACGACCGCGTCCTCGTGACCCACCTGTCCCGCCTCGCCCGGCACCCCGTGCTGCGGCGCGTGCTCGAGGCCGTGCTGACACTGGTGGGGGTCTCGGTGCTGACGTTCGCGCTGCTGCGGATCCTGCCGGGCGACCAGATCACCGCCAGCTACGGCATCGAGGCCGGGGCCCTGTCCCCCGCCCAGCTCGCCCAGCTGCGGGACTACTACGGGCTCGACCAGCCGCTGGTCGCGCAGTACCTGTCCTGGCTGCAGGGAGTGCTGACCGGCAACCTCGGCGTCTCGACCACGTCCCGCCAGAGCGTGCTGGACATGACCGCGCACGCGCTGCCCAACACCGTCGAGCTCGCCGTCCTGTCCATCCTCGTCGGGCTCCTGCTGGGCGTGCCGGGAGGGCTTCTCGCCGCGAGCCGCCCGGGAGCGGTCCGCGACAACAGCACCCAGCTGGCCAGCCTGCTCGCGCTCTCCCTGCCGACCTTCCTCGTCGCCACCGTCGTCTCGACCTGGCTGGCCAACACCTTCGGCTGGAACCCCAACGGCGAGGAGTTCGCGACGCCCACGCAGGACCTCGGTCGCAACCTGCAGCAGATGCTGCTGCCAGCCCTCGTGCTCGGGGTGAGCATCGCCTCCCCGGTCTTCCAGACGGCCCGGGCCTCGGTCCTGGCGATCCGCGACGAGGACTACATCCGCACCGCCCGGGCCAAGGGAGTCCCCGCGCGCAGGCTGCAGTACCGCCACATCCTGCGCAACGCGCTCATCCCGATCATCACGATGAGCGGCCTGCAGTTCGGGTTCCTGCTCGGCGGCGCGCTGGTGATCGAGCAGATCTTCTCGATCCCGGGGATCGGTCGCCAGACCCTCCTCGGGCTGAACCAGAAGGAGTATGCCGTCGTGCAGAGCACCGTGCTCGTCATCGCCGTGATGTTCGTGGCCGTCAACCTCCTCACCGACCTGCTCTACCGGTGGGTCGACCCCAAGGTGCGCGTCGAGTGAGCGACGCGACCGCCGTCCAGGTGTCGGTGCGGACCTCGCGCCGCACCGAGGTCCTCAGCGCGTTCCGGCGCCCGACCGCCGTCGTGGGAATCGTCCTGACCTCGGCCGTCGTCCTGCTGGCCCTCGCCGGGCTCGTCGGCCTGACGCCGTTCGACCCTGCGCGGCAGGACGTCGTGCAGGCACTGCGGGGCCCATCGGGGACCCACTGGTTCGGCACCGACCAGTTCGGCCGCGACATCTTCTCCCGGGTCGCGGCAGGTCTGGCCAACTCGCTGCGCATCGCCGTCGTCTCGGTGGGCGCCGCGGCGCTCGTCGGCATCCTCCTCGGAGTGCTCGCGGGCTACTTCGGCGGTCTGCTCGACCGGGCGGTCGGCGTGGTGACCAACGTGCTGTTCGCCTTCCCCTCGCTGCTCCTCGCGCTGGCCCTGGCCGCGACCCTCGAGCGCAACTGGGTGACCGTGAGCCTGGCGATCGGCACGGTCTACATGCCGATCTTCGCCCGCGTCGCCCGGGGCCCGGTATTGGCGCTGCGCTCGGTCGAGTACGTCACGGCCTCGACGGCCATCGGCCGGAGCCGGATGTCCACGCTGTTCGCCCACGTCGTGCCCAACATGCGAGGCATCCTCGTCGTGCAGGTCACCCTGTCGCTGTCCTGGTCGATCCTCACCGAGGCCTCGCTCAGCTTCCTCGGGTTCGGCACCCCGCCACCCGCGGCGTCCCTGGGCGGCATGGTGTTCGACGCCCAGACGCTCTCGACGGTCGCACCCTGGATGCTGGCGTTCCCCGGTGCGGCCCTCGTGGTCTTCGTCGTCGGTCTCAACCTCGTCGGCGACAGCCTTCGCTCGGCACTCGACCCCCGGGGCCGGGGTGCCCGATGAGAGCTCTCGGCATGATCTCCGGCACCTCCCACGACGGCATCGACGTGGCCGTCTGCGACTTCCGGATGGAGGCCGACACGCTCGTCGGCCGGGTCGAGCTGCTCGACGCGGTCCCCTACTCCCCCGCCGTGCGCGCCGCGATCGTCGAGGTGCTGCCACCGGCCGCGACGACCGTGGCAGCGGTGACCCGGCTCGACACCCTCATCGGCCGCGAGTTCGCCACGGCTGCGACGACCGCGATCGAGCGCCACACGGCACACGGGCACGGGCCGGTGGACCTGGTCTGCTCGCACGGGCAGACGGTCTTCCACTGGGTCGAGGGCGGCATCGCCGAGGGCACCCTCCAGCTCGGCCAGCCGTCCTGGATCGCGGAGGCGACGGGTCTGCCGGTCGTGAGCGACGTGCGTTCGGCCGACCTGGCGGCTGGCGGGCAGGGCGCACCCCTGGTGCCGCTGCTCGACACGCTGGTGCTGGAACCCTTTGTCTCGCAGGGCAGGACGGTGGCCGCCCTCAACCTGGGTGGGATCTCCAACGTCACGGTGTGCGCACCCGGGGTCGACCCGATTGCCTGGGACATCGGCTCGGCCAACGCCCTCATCGACGCGGCGGTCTCCTCCGACGGCTCCACCGACCTCAGCTTCGACCGCGACGGCGCGCTCGCCCGGGCCGGCACCGTCGTCCCCGGCCTGCTCGACGTCCTGCTCGGGGAGCCCTACTACCGCAGCCCCGCACCCAAGAGCACGGGCAAGGAGCTGTTCCACGCGGCATACGTCGAGGCGGCGGTCGCCCGCCATGGTGCGACCGTGCCGTTGGCGGACCTCGTCGCGACGCTGGTCGAGCTCACCGCCCGCACTGTGGCCGACGCGCTCGCCGACCGCGACGGTCGAGGTCGTCTTCATGTCGGGAGGTGGGGTGCGCAACCCGGCACTGGCCGAGGCGATCGCCGCGGCCTCACCTGCGACCCGGTTCGCGACGACCGCCGAGCTCGGCGTGGATCCCGACGCGAAGGAGGCGCTGGCGTTCGCGCTGATCGGGTGGTCCACCCTGCACGGGCTGCCGGGCAACGTCCCGAGCTGCACCGGGGCCCGCGGCCCGCGCGTCCTCGGCCGAATCACCCCGTCCCCTGCCGGTGGCGAGCTGCCGGTATGCCGCGGGGTCGTCCCCGCGCGCCTGGTCCTCGAGGACGGGGGAAGTCGATGACCCCCGCGACCCGCCCCGACCCGGCGCTCGACCCAGGACGGGTCCAAGCACTCGACCTGGACCCGGCCGTCGACGCCCTGCTCGCGCTCGGCGACGGCCGCACCCACCCTGCTGGAGCCGTCGTGGGAGTGCTGGCCGGCGGGGTGCTGTCAGTGGCCGCGGGCGGTGCGGCGTTCGCAGGGTCGCGCGACCGGGTTGCTCGGCCGATGACCACCGACACCCGGCTCGACCTCGCGTCGGTCACCAAGCTGGCCTCGACGACCGCGCTCGCGATGCGGCTGGTGGCGGACGGCACCCTCGACCTCGACAGTCCCGTGGCGAAGCACCTGCCTGGTTTCGGCGCCGACCCGCGCGCCCACGGCTCGGGAGCAGGGGCTCGCGGTGGCGGCTCCGCGTCCGATGCAGCCGAGGTCACCGTTCGTCACCTCCTCCAACACACCTCGGGGCTCCCGCCCTGGGTGCCGCTCTACTGCTCCACGACAGACAGGGACGAGGCGCTCGCCCTCGCCGCCGCCACCCCCCGCGTCTCGCGGCCGGGCGTCCGCTGGGCCTACTCCGACCTTGGGATGATCGTCCTCGGCGGCGTGCTCGAGAGCGTGACGGGGCACCGTCAGGACCTCCTCTTCACACAACGGGTCTCCCGTCCTCTCGGACTGCACCGCACGGCATACGGGCCGATGCCGGTGGACGAGACGGCTGCGTCGGCCGACAGTGACGTCATCGAGCACCAGATGGTGGCGACGGGCGAGCCCTACCCCACGGACGCGACCGTCGACGACTTCACCGACTGGCGCGGGGCCCCGGTCGTCGGTCTGCCGAGTGACGGCAACGCCGCCCATGCCCTGGGCGGGATCGCCGGCCATGCGGGACTCTTCTCCACCGTGCCGGAGCTGTTGTGGCTGGGCCGGTCGTTGACCGAGGGTGCTGTCGTCCCGGCGCAGGTCGTCGAGGAGTTCACCCGTCCGCTCGGCGTCGCACCCGACCGTGGCCTGGGGTTCAGACTCGAGACGATCTCCCTGGCAGGACAGTCGATCCCGTTCGGCTTCCACCCGGGCTTCACCGGCACCTGGCTCGGGGTCGCCCTCGACCGCGACCTCGTCATCGCCGTCGCCGCCACACGACTGCACACGACCACGGGTGGCATCGAGTCTCCCGGCGCCGGCCTGACCGAGCTCGTGACGACCGACCAGATCGCCACGACAGCCCTCGCCGAGGTGGGCGTCGCCCTCGCACGGACCGACCACGCGGCAGGAACATCATGAGCGCACCGACGACCACCACCAGCGGAGCTGCGGCGGCGGGCGACGCGCAGGCACCGGCCGGCGCCGCCCAGGACGAGGCTCTGCTGTCGGTCCGCGACCTGACCGTCAGCTTCACCACCCCACAGGGTCCCGTGACCGCGGTCCGGGCCGTCAGCCTCGAGATCCGGCGCGGGGAGACCCTGGCGGTCGTGGGCGAGTCGGGCTCCGGAAAGTCCACCCTCGCCGCGTCGGTCAACCAGCTCCTGGCGCGCAACGGCCGGATCGAGTCCGGCAGCGTCCGGCTCGATGGCACCGAGCTCACCGGCCTGGGCGACAGGGCCATGACGGCCATCCGCGGCAGCCGGATCGGCATGGTGCCCCAGGACCCGATGACCAACCTCAACCCGGTCATGAAGGTGGGCTCCCAGATAGTCGAGGCCCTGGAGGTCCACGACAAGGCGCGTGGCCGGGCCGCCCGCGACCAGGCGGTCGCCCTGCTCGAACGTGCCGGGATCGAGGACGCGGCTGCGCGGTTCGACCAGTACCCGCACGAGTTCTCCGGTGGGATGCGACAGCGCGTGTTGATCGCGATGGCCCTCGCCTGCAGCCCCGAGCTGCTCATCGCCGACGAACCCACCTCAGCCCTCGACGTCACGGTGCAGCGGCTCGTCCTGGACCAGATGGAGGAGCTGGCCGGCCGGCTCGGAGCAGCGGTCATGCTGATCACGCATGACCTGGCACTGGCCACCGAGCGGGCCGACCGGGTGGTCGTGATGTACCGCGGAGAGGTGGTCGAGCACGGTCCTTCGGAGCAGGTGATCGAGGCACCGCAGCACGAGTACACGAAGCGGCTGCTGGCCGCCGCGCCGAGCCTGGCCACCCCCAAGGTCTCCCGCCCCCACCAGGGTGAGGAGCCGGCGGCCGGCGCGACCGACTCCGGCGTGGGCGGCGGCGCGCGCGAGGTCCTCCTGTCACTGCAGGGTGTCGAGCGGCGCTACCGCCTTCGTGGCCGACGTGAGCCCCTGGTCGCCGTCGGAGGGGTCGACCTCGACGTGCGCTGCGGACGCACCGTGGCCATCGTCGGCGAGTCCGGGTCCGGCAAGTCGACGACCGCACGGCTCGCGCTCTGTCTCGAGAGCCCCGACGCGGGTGTCGCCAGCTACCGGGGTGTCGACCTCGCCACCCTCCATGGCTCGTCGCTCAAGGAGTTCCGACGCAGTGTGCAGCCGGTCTTCCAGAACCCCTATGCCTCGCTCGACCCGCGGTGGACCGTCGCGGAGGTCGTCGCGGAACCGTTGCGGGTGCACAAGATCGGCGACTCGCGCTCTCGTGCGGCCAAGGTGGACAGCCTCCTCGACCAGGTCTCCCTCCCGGCTGCTCTGGCCGACAGGTACCCCCACGAGCTGTCCGGCGGTCAGCGTCAACGCGTGGCGATCGCTCGGGCCCTGGCACTCGAACCCGAGCTGGTCGTGCTCGACGAGGCGGTCAGCGCGCTCGATGTGCTGGTGCAGGAGCAGATCCTCGACCTGATGGTGCAGCTCCAGCGTGAGCTCGACCTCGCCTACCTGTTCATCAGCCACGACCTGGCGGTCGTGCGCCTGGTCGCGCACGAGGTCTACGTCATGCAGCGCGGGCTCGTCGTCGAGCACGGCGACCCGGCGCAGATCTTCGACCACCCGCAGGACGAGTACACCCAGCGGCTCGTCGCGGCCGTGCCGGGTCGGCGCCGCTCACGCACGCTGAGCGTCAGCCGCACGGCACCGCCGCGGACCCCGCCGGCAGTGGCGGGGTGCGGGGCGGGCTCACGCGGGTTCGCGGGCCGCACGCTGGGCGAGGAGCTGGTCGTAGCTGCCAGGGTCGAGGTCCCACTCGACGCGTTCGCCTGTCCCGTCTCTCGTCACCTGCCCTGACAGTCGCCGACTGTGCACGACGGTATGGTGCCGCTCGCACAGGAGCGCCGCGTTGTCGAGGTCGGAATGCCCGAAGTCGGCCCAGTGGAGCAGGTGATGAGCCTCAGTCCAGTGCGGCGGCATCGAGCAACCGGGTAGCTGCAGCCGCCGTCGCGCAGCCACAGCCGCCGGGTCTGCCCGGCGGTGAAGAACCGGACGGTGCGTCCCTGGTCGAGGACCTCACCCTTGGACCCCAACGCCACCGGAAGCACGGACGCGTCACACGCCAGCCGGCGCACCGTCTCTGGGGCGAGCATCGTCCCGGTGTCCGAACCGCCGACCGTGCTGCCGGCACCGCGCACACCGCTGGCCAACGACTCCCAGTCCATGGTGACGACCAGCTGGGCCTTCGGGTTCGAGCCGACGGACCTGCCGGCGGCCACAGCTCGTCGGACGAGACTGACCAACGCCTCGCCGCGACGACGGTCGAAGCTCCTGAGGTCGCGCTCCCCCTCGACGGGCCTGGGCGCCGACAAGGGCCCGAGCGCCGCTTCGAGTACCGCCTTGCCCTCGACATCGAGGACGAGGCGGTACTCGGCAGTCCCGGTCCCGTCCTCCATCGGTTGGGACAGGCTGATGAGGCGGCGCGCCGCATCCTGCTGGTCCTGGAGCTCACCGTCGTGCCCGTACTTCGCCAGCAGCGCCGGGCGCAGCATGCGGCAACCGCGCGGTCCGTGCTGCACCGCCATGGCGATCAGACCCTCGAGGACGTGTCGCTCAGCACCGTCGGCAAGCAGGGGTCGCAGCCGGTCAGCCTCCGCGAGCACCACCGCGGCCGAGCGAACCGGTAGACGCCCGGTCTGCACCGCAGCCGTGACCGGAGCGTTCGCCGGCTTCCCGGAAGCCTGGGCCACTGCCACCACCTGCCCCGCCCCACCCGCCCGGGTCGAGGGCGCGTGGTGCCGGACCCACTGCGTCACAGACATCGCCCCCGACCCGTGGGAGGTCTCGCCCCGCTCCATCGCCTCGTTCACGATCGCGACCTTCGCCGCCTCAACCCTGGCACCAAGGGCGTCGACCTCGCCGAGCAGGTCCCCGAGCCCGTCGCCGCCAGGCACCTGCCAGAGGCAGCTGTCCAACCCGGCCAGGGCGTCACGAGCGACACCGACCAGCTCGCGTCGCTGCTCCATCGTGAGGCCTTCCTTCATGACCACCACACTAGAGGGCACCACTGACAGCCGCCTGACGTCAGTTCCATTGCGCCGCAGTCGCTTTCGCACCTACCAACCGACCTAGAACGCAAGGCCCCGCGCGAACCTTGTGGAAGAAGTCATGACGACGGAACGGCATGTGGACAAGCACCCAGCTGCGGCACGCATGGCGCCGCAGCCTGGCCAGCGAGGCGGGACGCGGCCGACCGGCATACCTCTGTGCCGCGCGGTAGGGACGTTCGCGGCGCCTCGGTGACGTAAGATCGGGTCATGCGCTGCGTGAGCGATCCGGCCGCAGCCCAGGCCACCCGGTTGCCCGTCGCGCCACCACGGGTGCCTCGCGGCATACGACCGACAACCGTCTCCGCACGCACCGACCGGACGCCGTGAGCGGTCACGGGCACGGCCATTCGCACGCCCACCCCGGCGCGACCCACCGCTGGCGGCTGCGGACCGCCTTCGCGCTCGTGGCCGTCTTCTTCGTCGTCGAGCTGGTCACCGCTCTGGCCTCGGGCTCGCTGGCCCTGCTGAGCGACGCCGGCCACATGGCTGCCGACGTCGTCGCACTCGGCGCGGCCCTGGTGGCCACGCGGATCGCCGCCCGTCCGGACACCAGCGGCCGGCGGACCTTCGGGTCCTACCGCGCGGAGGTCTTCGCCTCCGGGCTGGCCGTGCTGCTCATGCTGGGCGTCTCGGTCTACATCGTCGTGGAGGCCGTCGGCCGCACCGGCGCCACACCCGGGGTCGCGTCCGGTCCGATGCTGGTGGTCGGCTCGGTCGGGCTGGTCGTCAACGTCATCTGCCTGAGCCTTCTTCGCGGCGGAGCCGCGGAGTCCCTGAACGTCAAGGGTGCCTATCTCGAGGTCGTCGCCGACACCCTCGGCTCCATCGGCGTCATCGTGGCTGGCGCTCTCGTCGCAGCCACCGGCAGCCCCTGGTGGGACACCGGGATCGCCCTGGCCATCGCGGCGTTCGTCGCCGTCCGAGCGGTGCTGCTCGGGCGTGAGGTGCTCGGCGTCCTCGGGCAGCACGCACCGGCAGGGATGGACGCCGACACCGTCGCGCTGGCCCTGGCGGGCGTGCCTGGCGTCAGCGACGTCCACGACCTGCACGTCTGGACCCTCACGTCGGGCATGAACGTCGCCACCGCCCACCTCGTGACGACCGAGCAGGTCGATCCGCACGGGGTGCTCGACCGGGCCATGCAGGTGATGCGCACCGAGTTCGGCGTCGTGCATGCCACCCTCCAGGTCGAACCAGACACGCACACGGGGTGCCAGGAAGTCACTTGGTAGCGCAGTCGGACGAGGCGACCGGAGACGCGTGCTCAGTCGACCGCAGACGTGCGCTCGGTCGGCGCGCCGAGGTCTGGGCGCTCTGCGAAGTCCCCTAGGTTGGATGGCCACCGAGGTAGCCGGCGCTCACCAGGAGCGCGTCCGGGGGTTGCCCCTGACCGGTGATCGGACCACTCGAAGGGCGGTCCCGTCACGGGCGGCACACGAAGGGAAGCTGATGGTCAACGTCCTGCTCGCCGGCGGGATCTCGATGGCGTTGTCCCTGCTCGGGACCCCGGTGTTCACCCGGTTCCTCGTACGGCGCAGCTACGGCCAGTTCATCCGCGACGACCTCGCCCATCACCACTACAAGCGAGGAAAGCCCACCATGGGCGGGGGCGTCATCATCGGCGCAACCGTGATCGGCTACTTCGTGTCACACCTGGTCCTGCTACTCGTCGGCTCCAGCGGCACGATCGCCGTCACTCCCGGGCGGATCTCCCTCAGCGCGTTGCTCGTCCTCTTCCTGCTGCTCGGGATGGGGCTGGTGGGCTTCCTGGACGACTACACGAAGATCTCCAAGGCACGAAGCCTCGGGCTCACCTCGAAGCAGAAGCTGGCGGGCCAGACGCTGATCACCGTGGTCTTCGCCCTGCTGGCGCTGCTCGTGGAGGACGGGAACGGGCGCACCTCCGCCTCCACCGCCGTCTCGTTCATCAGGGACACCGCCCTCGACCTCGCCGCGGCCGGCCCGGTCCTCGGCGTGGTCCTGTTCATCCTGTGGGCCAACCTGCTGATCGCCGGGGCGTCGAACGGTGTCAACATCACCGACGGACTCGACGGGCTCGCCACGGGTGCGTCGGTCATGGTCTTCGGTGCGTATGCCGGCATCGGCCTCTGGCAGTACAACCAGAACTGCTCCCTTGCTCCCGGGCCCGGCTGCTACGACGTGCGGGATGGGCTCGACCTCGCCGTGGTCGCCTGCGCCATTGCGGGTGCGTGTTTCGGCTTCCTGTGGTGGAACGCCTCTCCGGCAAGCATCATCATGGGCGACACCGGGTCGCTGTCCCTGGGCGCCGCCCTGGCGGGCCTGGCCATCCTGACCCGGACCGAGCTGCTCCTGGTCGTCCTCGGCGGCCTGTTCGTGATGATCACCCTGTCGGTCGTGATCCAGATCGCCAGCTTCAAGCTCACCGGGAAACGGGTCTTCCGCATCGCTCCCATCCACCACCACTTCGAGATGCTCGGGTGGGCGGAGGTCACGATCGTCATCCGCTTCTGGATCATCGCCGGGATCTGTGTGCTGACTGGGCTCGGCCTCTTCTATGCCGAGTGGGTCACCGGACAGTGAGGCTCGGGTCCGTCGCGCCCGTCGAGCACGGTCGCGGGGCGGGCCGACAGCCCGACCAACCCATCAGCAGCCGGCCCGACAGCGGGGCCGACAGCAGAAGGCCCGGACCAGTGGTCCGGGCCTTCTGTCTGTGACGCGTTGGTAGCGGGGGTTGAAACTGAATCGGAAACGGCCGACTGAGCCCACGAGTCACCAACCCTCTGACCTGCGTGTTTGCTGGGTTGTCCACCCGTGTCCACCCCTTCCGTCCAGCTGCTCAGATGAGCTTTTCGCCTGGTCCGACATTCTCAACACGTCTCGTCCGACATTGTGCCGCCTCTCGTGGACACGAGTAATCAAGCCAAACGCGACGGACGGGTGCAGGCATGGACCGTCACCCGTCGTGCACCTCGCTGGCGAACACGTCGGGGACGCCGTCACCGTCGCTGTCGTGTTCTTCGTCCTGCCGGACTCGCCGGTAGGTGCGGTTCCTGGTGCGAAGGATGGCCGCGGCGACCAGAGCCGCGAGTACGGACCCGGTCAGGACCCCGACCTTCACGTGTTCGTCACGGTCGCTACCGACACCGAACGCGAGCTCACCGATGAGCAGGGACACGGTGAATCAGACACAGGCAAGGACGGCCAACCCGAACACGTCGACCCAGCGCAGGGCCGTGTCCAGGGTCGCGCGGGTGAACTGAGCCATGAGGTATGTGGCGCCGAAGATGCCGATGGCCTTGCCTGCGACGAGGCCGGCCGCGAGGCTCATTTGGACCCTACTCTCACGTGAGGGTAGGGTTCTGGTCGTTGTCGGTGATGGTGCGCGAATCGTCGACCGGCACATCACCCCAGCCCCTGCACGTTCACGAGACGTTGAGAAGAGCTGCCCACGTGTCCCCGACCAACCGCCCCGCCCCAGACGCCGACACGGGTCTGATGCAGATCGGTGACATCGCCGACCGCACCGGGCTGAGCCTGCGCACCATCCGGCACTACGAGGAGGTCGGGCTCCTGCCCGAAGCGCAGCGCAGCCCTGGCGGGTTCCGCCTGTACACCGACCAGGCCGTGGCCCGGCTGCTGCTCATCAAGCGGATGAAGCCGCTGGACTTCACCCTCGAGGAGATGCGCGACCTCATCGAGGTCCGCGACCGTCTGGCCTCACCCCGGCTCTCGGTCAAGACGCGCGCCTCCCTGGCCGAACGCCTGGCCACCTACCAAGCCCTGGTGGAGCACAAGCTCACCACTTTGCGTGAGCAGGTCGACAGCGCCCAGGCGTTCGCCGACCAGCTCCGCGACGAACTGCCCTAACGCCTCTCACGGCGCGCACCAGCACCCGCCACGACCGCGTCGGCCCACGACTGCGCCAGCCGCAGCAACCGCACCAGCGGGTCACCTTCAGTCTTCGCTCCCGCACGCTGTCGTGCCGGGGCAGGCCCATCGCGGCCACCCACCCCACCCCTGATGTTCCAAGGAGAACCCCCTTGCCTGCTGCACCACCCACCGTCCCCGACCTCACCCAGGGCCGGGAACCGGACGCCCCGTTCGCGCACGAACGCGACACCACCTCCGTCCTGGCCGCGCTGCGGTCCCCCAAGAAGCTGCGCACCGAGGTCCTCGGCCGGCCTCGTCGTGGCGCTGGCGCTCATCCCGGAGGCGATCTCGTTCTCCATCATCGCCGGGGTCGACCCCCGCATCGGGCTGTTCGCGTCCTTCACCATGGCGGTCACCATCTCCTTCCTCGGCGGGCGCCCGGCCATGATCTCCGCCGCGACCGGCGCCATCGCGCTGGTCGTCGCCCCGGTGGTGCGCGAGCACGGCCTCGACTACCTGATCGCCACCGTCATCCTCGGCGGCGTCATCCAGGTCGTCCTCGGCGCTGCTCGGCGTCGCGAAGCTGATGCGGTTCATCCCGCGGTCGGTGATGGTCGGCTTCGTCAACGCCCTGGCCATCCTCATCTTCCTGGCCCAGGTCCCGCACCTGGTGGGCGTGCCGTGGGTCGTCTACCCGCTCGTCGCCGTCGGCATCGTGATCATGGTGTTCCTGCCGAAGTGACCACCGTCGTCCCCGCCCCCCTGGTCGCCATCGTCGCCCTGACCGTCGTTCACCGTCGTCGCCGCCATCGCCGTGCCCGACCGTCGGCGACGAGGGCGAGCTGCCCGACAGCCTGCCCGCCCTGCTCTTCCCGAACGTGCCGTTCACCCTCGAGACGCTGTCCGATCATCGCCCCCTTCGCCCTGGCGATGGCCCTGGTCGGACTGCTGGAGTCGCTGATGACGGCCAAGCTCGTCGACGACGTCACCGACACCCACTCGAACAAGACCCGCGAGGCCTGGGGCCAGGGCGCGGCCAACATCGTCACCGGGTTCTTCGGCGGCATGGGCGGCTGCGCCATGATCGGCCAGACGATGATCAACGTGAAGGCCTCCGGGGCCCGCACCCGGCTCTCGACCTTCCTGGCCGGCGTCTTCCTGCTGATCCTCGTCGTCGGGCTGGGCGACGTCGTCGCGCATCATTCCGATGGCCGCCCTCGTCGCCGTGATGATCATGGTCTCCGTCGGCACGTTCGACTGGCACTGCATCCGACCGGCCACGCTGCGTCGTATGCCCAAGAGCGAGACCCTGGTCATGGTCGCCACCGTCGCCGTCGTCGTCGCCACCCACAACCTGGCCTTCGGCGTCATCGTCGGCGTGCTCGTCGCGATGGTGCTGTTCGCCCGCCGCGTCGCGCACTTCACCTCAGGTCACCGACGTCGCCCGACCCCGACGAGCGACACGCCGCGTCTACGCCGTGGTCGGCGAGCTGTTCTTCGCCTCCTGCAACGACCTCGTCTACCAGTTCGACTACGCCGGCGACCCGCAGCAACGTCGTCATCGACCTGACCGAGGTCCCACATCTGGGACGCGTCCACCGTCGCAACGCTGGACGCGATCACCACCAAGTACGAGGCCAAGGGCAAGAACGTGACCATCGTCGGACTGAACGACTCCAGCCAGCAGCGGCACACCCGCCTCGCCGGGCACCTGTCCGGAGCGCATTGACCCGCAGCGATGGCCCCGGTCCCCGGGAACAGGCGCAGGCGCGCCCCGCTGGTTCGCAAGAGCCAGCGGGGCGCGCTTGTTCGTACTGACGCCGGTGCTGCCGCGCACTCGAGCGCGCACGGCAGTACCGGCTGCAGTCTTGTCAGGCCAGGGTGAGGAAGAGCTTCTCCATGGTGGCCTGGTCCTCGGCGTTGATGCCGTCCGGCGAGGACATGCACTCACGCATTCCGGAGGACACGATGGCGAACCCGGCCCGGTCCAGGGCGCGGTTGACGGCGGCGAGCTGGGTGACGACGTCACGGCAGTCGCGGCCCTCCTCGATGAGACGGATGACACCACCGAGCTGACCCTGGGCGCGGCGCAGGCGGTTGATGACGGGGGTCATGTCGTCGGTGTTGAGGGTGACCATCGGGGTGCTCCTTGGTGGGCGGGGTGCTGGGCGGAAGGTGCGGGGTGGGCGGTGGTTCAGGCGGTGAGAGCGGCCAGGGCGGCGGTGAGTCGTTCGCGGGCGTCGGCGGCGACGTCGGTGAGGTTCTCGTTGCGGGTCATGGTGACCATGACCTTGGGGTCCATGGCTTCGACGAGGGTGGTGGTCGTCGTCGACGGCTCGGACGACGACGTTGCACGGCAGCAGCAGCCCGATGGACGGCTCGGCCTGGACGGCTGCGTACGCCAGCGGGGGGCGACAGGCGCCGAGGATGACCTGGGCGGGGATGTCGGCGTCGAGCTTGGCCTTGAGGGTGGCGGCGAGGTCGATCTCGGTCAGGACGCCGAAGCCCTGGTCTGCCAGCGCGGACCGCGTCGCCTCCAGCGTGGGCGCGAAGGGCTGGTTCACGGTGGTGCTCAGGGCGTAGCTCACGACGGGTCTCCTTGGGTCAGTGCTGGCGTTCACGTGCTCGGTGGCGTGCTCGGCGGGCGGTTGGACGTTCAGGCGGGCTGGTTCTGCTGGGCGAGCTGGGCGCGGATGGCGTCCATGTCCAGGGCGCGGACGCCGTCGATGACCTGCTCGAGGCCGGCTGCGGGCAGGGCGCCGGGCTGGGAGAACACCAGGATGCCGTCGCGGAACGCCATCAAGGTGGGGATGGACGTGATCTTCGCAGCAGCGGCCAGGGCCTGCTCGGCCTCGGTGTCGACCTTGCCGAAGACGATGTCCTCGTGCTGGGCTCGGAGGCGGCCTCGAAGACGGGGGCGAACTGACGACACGGGCCGCACCAGGAGGCCCAGAAGTCGACCAGGACGATGCCGCCGGCGGTGATGGTGGACTCGAAGTTCTGCCCGGTCAGGGTCGTGGTGCTCATGTGGGTGCTCCTTGGTCTGCTGAGTTGAGGATACCTGCTGGGGTATGCAGCGCTCCCTCAGTCTTCACCCATTCCCACGGACTCGAGCAGATACCCCGTGGGGTACATCACAGGCCTCGTTCTGGATTTGACGGGAATGCCCCCAGGGGTACTACCGTTGGTCATCACCGGATACCCCGCTGGGTATCAGGATGCCCAGACGAAGGAGAGCAGTCAGATGTCCGAGGTCAGCCTCGATGCGTTCGCCGCAGCCCACGCCGACGGCGCCACCGTCATCGACGTCCGTGAGCCCGGTGAGTACGTCGGTGGGCACGTGCCTGGCGCCGTGCTGATGCCGATGGGACAGTTGCCGTCGCGCACCAGCGAGCTCGACCGCAGCCGGACCGTCTACGTCATCTGCGCCAGCGGCAACCGCTCCGGTGCTATGACCGACTACCTCGTCCACTCCGGCCTCGACGCCCTGTCCGTGGCGGGTGGCACCTCCGCCTGGGCCACCAGCGGCCGCCCGGTCGTGACTGGTCAGCGCCCCACCGCCTGACCGCCGACCCTCCCTCGCGACCCCGTCCCGGAAAGGACCAATCATGAGCACGAGCACGAGCACGACAGGCACGACCGTGAGCACCCCGGTCATCATCCCCATCGACACCCCCACCCTCGGCGACCGCTCCTACCTGGCCCACGACGGCCAGGTCGCCGTGGTCATCGACCCGCAGCGCGACATCGACCGCGTGCTGGCCCTGGCCGACCGAGGCCGGCGTGCGCGATCACCGACGTGTTCGAGACCCACATCCACAACGACTACGTGACCGGCGGCCTGGCCCTCGCACAGGCCACCGGCGCGAAGTACCACGTCAACGCCGCGGACGAGGTGTCCTACGACCGGTCGCCCATCAGTGACGGCGACGTCGTCGAGGTGTCCCCGACGATGCGGGTCCGCGCCATCGCCACCCCGGGCCACACGTACACGCACCTGTCCTACGCCCTCGAGGCGGCGCCCGTTGCCGGTGAGGCAGTTCGAGCCGGTCGGCGTCTTCACCGGCGGGTCGCTCCTGTTCGGGGCCACCGGCCGGCCCGGACCTGCTCGGGCACGACCACACCCACGACCTGGTCCACCACCAGTTCGCCTCGGCGCACCGCCTGGCCGAGGAGCTGCCCGAGCACACCCACGTCCTGCCCACCCACGGCTTCGGCTCGTTCTGCTCCGCCGGGTCCACCGGCGACACCACCGCCTCCACCATCGGTGACGAGAAGCGTCAGAACCCGGCCCTGACCCAGGAGCAGGAGCGCTGGGTCGCCGACACCTTGGCCGGCCTGGACGCCTACCCGGCCTACTACGCGCACATGGCCCCGGCCAACGAGCGCCGGCCCGGCGCGCCCGACCTGACCGCACCCGCAGACGGCGGACAAGGACACCCTCGCTGCGCGCATCGCAGCCGGTGAGTGGGTGGTCGACCTGCGCACCCGCACCGCGTTCGCAGGCGGGCACGTCACCGGCACCCTGAACTTCGGGCTCGACGGCCAGTTCGCCACCTACCTCGGCTGGCTCATCCCGTATGGCACGCCACTGACCTTGCTCGGAGACAGCCCGCAGCAGGTCGCCGGAGCGCAGCGCGAGCTCGTCCGCATCGGTATCGACCACCTCGAAGGCGCCGCCACCGGCACCCCGGACCAGTGGACCGACAACCCCCTCGGAAGCTTCGAGCGGGCCGTGTTCGCCGACCTGGCCCAGGTCCGCCACCACCGCCAGGTCACCGTGCTGGACGTCCGCCGGGCGAGCGAGTTCGATGACGGGCACATCGACGGCGCCGTGAACATCCCGCTGCACGAGCTGCTCGCCCGCGTCGAGGAGGTCCCCGCCGGTGAGGTGTGGGTGCACTGCGCCGGTGGGTACCGCGCCTCGATCGCCGCGTCCGTCCTGGCCGCCCGCGCCATCCCGGTCGTGGCCGTCGACGACGCCTTCGACGAGAACGCCGCCAGCTCCGGCCTGCCCATCACCGCAACCAGCCTGACCCTTCCGACCCCGTACGACCATCGAGCTCGACCCCAACCCACCTCGAAGGAGAACCACTCATGTGCCGTCCCGTGAACTGCAAGGTCTGCGGCAAGACCACCTGGGCCGGCTGCGGCCAGCACGTCGACCAGGTCATGGCCGGAGTGCCCCGCACCGACCGCTGCCCCGGCCACAGCGCCGACGAGAAGGCCGCCGCCAGCAGCGGGTCGTTCCTCGGCCGCCTCTTCGGCAGGAACTGACCCCGCGGCACCCCCTCAAGCTGGGCGTTGCCGTCATCCCCCTGGCGGCGCCCAGGCCGGGACGCACATCCCCCGTACTGCGTCCTGGTCAACTCGTCGGGGGCCGGCGCCCCTGCGCTGGTCCCCGACGGGCCCACGAAAACCTAGGAGAGAACACCCACCGTGTCGCCCCTGGTACTACCCCTCGGACTGCTCATCGGCCTCGCGCTCGGCGCGCTCGGCGGTGGCGGGTCCATCCTCACCGTCCCCGCCCTGGTCTACCTGCTCGACCAGGACCCACGGGCAGCAACGACCAGCTCGCTGCTCATCGTCGGAGCCACCTCGCTCATCGCCCTTGTGCCGCACGCCCGAGCGGGCCGGGTCCGGTTCGGTCAGGGCCTGCTGTTCGGCACCCTCGGCACCGCAGGGTCCTTCGCCGGCTCAGCACTCGCCGCCCGCGTCGACCCACAGGTCCTGCTGACCGCGTTCGCCGGGCTCATGCTCGTCGTTGCCAGCCCTGATGATCCGCCGTTCACTGCGTCGAACGAGCACCGCCGGCGATGTCGAGGACCCGACGGTGGAGCCCATCCTCACCTTCCGCCCCATCACCTGCGCCTGCCCGCGCCTGGCCAAGGTCGTGGTCACCGCCACCGCCGTCGGCCTGCTCACCGGGTTCTTCGGCGTCGGCGGCGGGTTCGTCCTCGTCCCTGCACTCGTGCTGGCCCTGTCGTTCCCGATGCCCGTCGCCGTCGGCACCTCGCTGCTGGTCATCGCCGTCAACAGCGCCACTGCCCTGACCGCCCGCATCACCACCGGCAGCACCCACCTGGACTGGCCGCTCATCGCCGGGTTCACCGCCGCAGCCATCGTTGGCAGCCTGTTCGGCGGACGCATCACCTCCCGCGTCAAGCCCTCCCACCTGACCCGCGCGTTCGCCGTCCTGCTCGTCGCCGTCGCGCTGTACACGGCCGCACGCAGCATCCCCGCCCTGTTCTGACCCGCGCGCCGATGCGGCGCATGGTGCTCGCACCGCGCCGCATTCCCACGCCGGCACAACCTGCGCGCCGGGAGCGACCCGGCACGCCCTCGAAAGGAACCCATGACCCACCCCACGAACACCACCACCGACCCCGACCGGCACTCGGCTGCGACGCCCGGCCGCCCTGGACGCCCACGCCGTCCAGGACTGGCTCACCGCTGCCGACAGCCCACGCCTGCTCGACGTGCGCAGCCCGGCCGAGTTCACCACAGCACACATCCCCGGGTCGTACAACGTCCCCTTGGACCTGCTGCGCGAGCACGCCGGCGAGCTGCGCAGCCACCTGGGAGACGACGTCGTCCTCGTCTGCCGCTCAGGCACCCGCGCCACCCAGGCAGAGACCGTCTTGGCCACCACCGGGCTGGAGAACCTGCACGTCCTGACTGGCGGCATCACCGCCTGGGAAGCATCCGGTGGCCCCCTGACGCGCGGCGGGCAGACGTGGGAGCTCGAACGTCAGGTGCGCCTGGTCGCCGGCAGCATCGTCCTGGCCGGAGTCCTGGCCAGCACCGTCGCCCCGTGGGCCAAGTGGGTATCGGCCGGCATCGGCGCCGGCCTTGCCGGAGCAGCCGTGACGAACAGCTGCACCATGGGCATGCTCCTGTCCAAGCTGCCGTACAACCGGCGCAAAACCCCTGACATGGCGGCGGTGCTGCGCGAGCTTCGCGACGACCGGTAGCAACCGCAGGGTCCGGGCACCCACCTGTCAGAGATCGCGGCCTGGTGCGCAAGGCCGACGACAGGGTCGCCGTGACACATCAGCACCGACACCGGAGACCATCAGCAGGATGGTTGCGCAAAGAGAAGCGGCCCTCACAGTGAATGTGAGGGCCGCTTCTCTTTGCTACTTCAAGTAGCGGGGGCAGGATTTGAACCTGCGACCTCCGGGTTATGAGCCCGGCGAGCTACCGAGCTGCTCCACCCCGCGTCGGTAGACATCACTCTACGGGACTTGCGCTCGGCACACCAAATCGCTCTGGGCGCAGTCCCCACTCCGTGGTGGCGGCCGGCGGAGGGCCTGTCGCGATGGGCACAATGGCGGGCGTGACCAAGCCACGCGTGTTGCTCGCCATGCGCCCCGACCTCACCGACCGGCTGCTGGATGCCCCTGCGCTCCAGCGGCTCGGCGCCGTCGCCGAGGTCGACGACCACCTACTCACCGACCCGACCGAGCCCGCCGCGGCGCGCGCGCTGGCCACGGCCGAGATCCTGCTCACCGGCTGGGGAAGTCCGCGCATCGACGCCGACGTGCTCGCCGGCGCACCTCACCTCCGGGCTGTGGTGCACGCGGCGGGGTCGGTCAAGCACCACCTCGACCCCGTCTGCTGGGAACGCGGGCTGACTGTGTCGACAGCCGCTGACGCGAACGCCCGCCCGGTCGCCGAGTTCACGGTGGCCGCAGTGGTTTTCGCGCGGAAGCGCGTCTGGGCGATGGCGCGGGCCTTCGCCGACCAGCGCAGGTCCCTCGACGTCGCGGCCATGGACGGCCTGGGCGCGTACGGCTGCGTCGTGGGTGTCGTCGGAGCGAGCCGGATCGGACGCATGGTCATCGACCTGCTGCAGTCCTACGACCTCGACGTCGTCGTCAGCGACCCCTACCTCTCGGCCGAGGACGCGTCCTTGCTCGGTGCGCGGCTCGTCGAGCTCGACGACCTCTGTGCCGCCAGCGATGTCGTCACCCTGCACGCACCCGACCTCCCCGAGACCCACCACCTGGTCGACGCCCGCAGGCTCGCACTGATGCGCGACGGTGCCACCCTGGTCAACACCGCGCGCGGCGCACTCGTGGACACCGACGCCCTGGCCGCCGAGGTGGCCAGGGGCCGGATCGAGGCCTGCCTGGACGTCACCGATCCAGAGCCCCTGCCGGCGACGTCGTCGCTCTGGGACGCCCCCTCCGCACTCGTCACGCCTCACCTGGCCGGTTCGCTCGGCAACGAGCTGGCTCGGCTCGGCGCGCACGCGGTGTCGGAGATCGAGCGGTATGCCGCTGGCAGGCCGTTCGCGAGCACCGTATCGGCCGCCGACCTCACGAGGATGGCCTGATGGCGCCGGCAGGCCCGCAGGACTGGCTCGACCGGGTGGGCCTGTGCTCGGTGACCCTGCGAGCGCTCGACCCCGCACAGGTGCTCGCCGTCGCGCAGTCCGCCGGACTGCGCCGCGTCGAGTGGGGCACCGACGTGCACGCTCCCGTCGACGGCACGGACCTGCCCGGACTCGCGACCGCGACCGGCGCCGCCGGTCTCACGGTGGCCTCGTACGGCACGTACTGGCGTGCCGGGGTCTCCTCGCGCGACGAGCTTCCCGGCCTCGTGGCTGCTGCGAGTCGGCTCGGGGCGCCGCGACTGCGCGTCTGGGCCGGCGCCCTGGGCACCGAGACCGCCGACGACGGCTACCGTGAACGGGTCGTAGCGGACCTGCGCGAGGCCTGCACGGTCGCGGCCGAGGCAGGCCTGCAGGTGGCCACCGAGTTCCACCCCAACACGCTCACCGACTCGGTGGACGCGACCCTCGAGCTCATCGAGCGCGTCGGCGACGACCGGCTGCGCACCTACTGGCAGCCGCGGCTCGACGAGCAGGCGTCCAGCGCGGTCGACGGCCTGGCCCGGCTGCTGCCGATGGTCGTGGCCGTGCACGTCTTCTCCTGGTGGCCCGGTGCCACCCGTCTGCCTCTCGCGGACCGCGCGCACCTGTGGCAGGGCGCGCTCGACCTGCTGTGCGCCACCACGGCGCCGCTGGACCTGCTCCTGGAGTTCGTGCCGGACGACGACCCGGCGCTGCTCGCGCGGGAGACCCGGGTCCTGCAGCACTGGCTGACGCAGGCCTGCTCCCAGGACGACGCCCCGAGGACCTGACGACGTCCGCACGCGCGGTCGTCGTCAGGACGTCCTCGCGCGCGTCCTAGGGAGTGCTCGTCGCCGACGGGGTCGCCGTCGTGCTGGGTGACGGGGTCACCGACACCGATCCCTTGGGAGCCGCTGCCACAGCGCGCTGGATGGCGTCGTTGAGGTCCTTCTGGGCGGTGCCGTATGCCGCGAAGTCGCCTGCCTTGAGCGCCTTCTGGCCGGCGTCGTAGGCCGCCTGGATGTCGGCGAGCGCCTTGGTGAGCGCCGCGGAGTCCGACGGTGGCGGGGTCGTCGGCGTGGCGCCTCCCCCTGTCGTCGGAGGTGGCGTGGTGTCGGAGTCGCCGGCCGTGGCGCCGGAGTTGCCACCGAAGAGACCGTCCAGCGCCCCGTCGAGGGTGTAGGCCCACGCGAGCTTGTCCCCGAACGCGACGACCGTGGCCCGCTGCAGCGGGAAGGCCGACTCGCCCTGGGCACGGACGTAGACGGGCTGGACGTAGAGGAGGCCGCCCCCGACGGGAAGGGTCAACAGGTTGCCCAACGTCACCCTCGAGCCGCTCTGACGGGCGTTGTTGAGGAACTGGCTCAGGTTGAGCGCAGAGTCCGGCGAGGTGGCGTTCGAGGAGCTGATCTCGTTCTGCACCTGGCCCGGTCCGCTGACCTGGCTGCTCTTGGGCAGCGTCAGGAGGCGCATCGTGCCGTAGTCGCTGCTGGGTTTGCCGGCCGTTGATCCTGGATCGGCGTCGACGGCCAGGAACCCGGTCAGCAGCTGTCGGTCACCCACCGGCTTGAAGGTCGTCGTGATCGAGAAGCGCGCGTCGTCCTGCTCCGGCATCTTCAGGGTGAGGTAGTAGGGCGGCTGGTCGACGTTGACGTCCTGGGCCGGGTCCTCGGGGATCTGCCAGAAGTCCTGACCGCCGTAGAAGGAGGCTGCGTCGGTCACGTGGTAGCGGTTGAGCATCGCGCGCTGCACCTTGAACAGGTCCTCGGGGTAGCGCAGGTGCGACATCAGGCCGCTGCTGATCTCGCTCATCGGGAGGACCGTGTTCTTGAACGCCTTGCTCCAGGCCTTGAGCATCGGGTCCTGGTCGTCCCACGAGTAGAGCTTCACCGAGCCGTCGTAGGCGTCGACCGTCGCCTTCACCGAGTTGCGGATGTAGTTGACCTGACCGGACCCGATGGGCCGCACGGACTGCGAGGTCGCGGTGGTCGAGTCCGACGTGGCGCTGTCGATCTCGGTGAGCCGTGAGTAGGGGTAGTCGGCAGTCGTCGTGTAGCCGTCGACGATCCACTGGACGCGGCCGTCGACGACGGCGGGATACGGGTTGCCGTCAGGGGTGAGCCAGGGCGCGACCCGCTGGACCCGCTCGATCGGCTCGCGGTGGTCGAGCAGACGGCTCTTGTCGTTGACCGCGTCGGACAGCATGAAGTTGAGCTCGCGGTACTTCAGGGCGTAGGCCGACTTGCGCAGGAAGGAGGACATCGGCACACCGCCCTTGCCGGTGTAGGTCGTGTTCTTCTGGCCGGCCGTGCTGTTGTCCGGGTAGTCGAACTCGCGCGGTGACGAGCCGGTGGCCGCGCCGACGACGGAGTAGGAGGGCGACTGCTCGCCGAAGTAGATCCGCGGCTCGAACTCGGGCAGCTCACCGTTCTGCGGGATGTTCCGCTCGTAGAAGACGGGCGCACCGTCCGGAGTGCGCTGGTTGCCGTAGGCCGCGACCAGGCCGAAGCCGTGCGTGTAGACGGTGTGGTCGTTGAGCCAGTTGCGCTGGTTGGTCGGGATGCCGTTCAGGTCGAGCTCACGGACGGCGAGGACGGTGTCGCGCACCTTGCCGTCGACGGTGTAGCGGTCGACGTCGAGTGCGTCGGGGAAGGCGTAGTAGGACTTGACCGACTGCAGCTGCTTGAACGTCGGGGACACGACGATCGGGTCGACCAGGCGGATGCCGGGCACCGTCTCGGCGTCGTCACGCAGCTGGCCGGTGGTCGCCGTCGTGGCGGCCGTGTAGCTCTGGGTCTTGACGTTCTCGATGCCGTAGGCGGTGCGGGTCGCCTTGATGTTGCGGTCGATGTAGACCTGCTCCAGCGACTTCTCCGAGGGGCGCACCTTGAACCGCTGGTAGAGGGCGGGGTAGATGCTGCCGACCACGATCGAGGTGATGAGCAGCAGCGCCACCCCGACGATGGGCAGTCGCCAGGACCTCGTCCAGATCGAGGCGATGAACAGCCCGACCGTCATCAGCGCAGCCACGGCGAGGATGGCCTTGGTGGGCAGGACGGCATGGGCGTCGGTGTAGCGGATGCCGGTCAGCAGCGCTGACTCCTTGGTCGCCAGCCCGTAGCGGTCGAACCAGTAGGCGGCAGCGCGCACCAGCACGAGCGTGGCGACGAGGATCGCCAGGTGGGTGCGAGCCGCCCTGGAGGTGCGTTCCGCCCTGGCCTGGATCTGCAGCCCGCCGTAGACGTAGTGCGTGAAGGCCGCGGCGAGCGTGGCCATGATCAGCGTCATGGTGAGGAACCCCAGGAGGAACTGGATCCACGGCAGGGTGAAGACGAAGAACCCAAGATCCATCTTGAACTGCGGGTCCTTGGTGCCGAACGGCACACGGTTGCGCCACAACAGGAACGTCTTCCACTGCCCGGCCGCGCCGGTGCCGGCCAGGAGGCCGAGGATGCCCGGGATCGCGAACATGGCGATCCGCCGCAGTGGCTCGATGGCCTCGCGGTACTGGTCGAGGTTCTGCTGCTGGGCGGTGACCGGCGCGTAGATCGGCCGGGTCCGGTAGCCGATCATCAGGCTCGAGGCGACCATCGCGGCGGTCAGGACGAACCCGACGACGAAGAGCAGGATCTTGGTGGTCAGCTGGGTGACGAAGACGCCCTCGAAACCGACCGAGTCGAACCAGAGCACCTCGGTCCACAGGTTGGCGAGGATCGACACGAGGAACCCGAGCACGACGAGGATGACGACGGTCGGCAGCAACGGGCCCCGACGCCTCCCGAACGACAACGACGGGGGACGACGGCCGCCGGCACCCGAACCTCCCGCTCGCGGCGCTCCCTCGGGACGGGCGCCTTCAGCACCCGGTTCGCCCTGGCCGAACCACTCAGAAGAACTCACACCACGCCCGATCTGCCGTGCGGCCGCCCACGGCGGTCACCTAGTAGTGGGTCCAACTTACCGACCGCCCCCGTGGTTCCCACGCGCACCATGGTCTTGCCTCGGTACCACCTGTGCCACGACCGAGAATCCGTCCAGGGCCCTGGGCTCCAGGCACATCAGGTATGCCGCGTGGCAGGCATCCGACCGCGGATGCGGCACCATGGGCGCGTGAGCCAGACCTCCCGACCCGTCGCCGACCCCCTGTCCATCGCCGCACTGGACACCGAGCGGCACGTGGCCGCCTCGGGATGGGACCAGAACCCGCGGCTCTTCGCGCTCGTGCCTACCGCCGACCTGCTCGAGCGCGAGCCGCACCTGCGCGCCCAGATGAGCGGGTCCGACCTGGCCGAGGGCGCGCTGAGCGCCATCGAGCAGGAGGACCTCCCGCCGACGTCCAACCTCGAGAGCCTGCTCGGCGGGATCGCCTGGCCGGACAGTGTGGTGGGGGCCGCCCTGGCGGTCGAGCGGATCGTCGTCCCGCCGGAGGCCGAGCGGGACCTGCCGGTCCACACCGAGTCGGCCGTCGATGCGCTGGCGTCCCACCCGGATCGACAGGACGTCCGGCTCCTGGTCGCCGTGACCCGCGACGGTCAGAGCCGCTGCCTGTTGCGGCAGCGGGCCAACGACAGTGACGACAAGGTCGCCCTCGGCGACGAGATCGCCCCCGGCCTGGTGCACGCGCTCAGGGTGACGCTGCAGGCCTGAGCCCGCCCCGCGGCATACCTCTGGCCGTCGGCGCACGGACGGACCGAACTGCGTTGCTGCGCAAGGGTTGGCCCGTAGGCTACTGCGTGCACGTGGGCAGTGAGCCGGCGCGCTTGTCGGCGATCGCCTCGACTGCCGTCTTGGCCTCGTCGAAGGTCGCGATGCGTACCACCCGCAGGCCTTCGGGCACGTGGCCCACGACGTCGTCGCAGTTGTCCGCGGGAGCGAGGAACCACTTCGCGCCGCCGTCGTGGGCGCCGACGAGCTTCTGCCGGATGCCTCCGATCGGTCCCACCTGACCGGCCGCGTTGATGGTGCCGGTGCCGGCGACGTCCTGACCGCCGGTCAGCGGTCCCGGGGTCAGGAGGTCGTAGACGCCGAGGGAGAACATCGTCCCGGCGGACGGGCCGCCGACGTCGCCGGCGTCGATCGTGACGTCGAACGGGAACTCGAACCGGATGCCCAGGAAGACGCCGACGGTGGCGCGGCCGTCCGCCTCGCGGGTCTTGGCCTGGACCGTCACCGGCTTGCCCTGGCGCACCAGCCCGAGGGCGACGGTCTCCCCCGGCTTGTGGGCACCCACTCGTGCCCGCACCCCGTCGGAGTCCGCCACGGCCAAGCCGTCGACGCTGACGATCTCGTCCCCCGCCTTGAGCAGCGCCGCCGAGGGGGCGTCCTTGGCGACCTGGCCGATGACGATGTGCTCGACGACCTTCTGGCCGACCGCCTTGAGTGCGACCGCGACCGCCTCCTGCTGGGAGTCGACCATCTCGGCGGTGCTCTCCTCCTCGACCTGCTTGTCGGTGACCCCCTTGGGGAAGTAGAGCTCCTCGTCGACGACGTCCTCGCTGGGCTTGAGGGCAGCTCTCAGCAGATCCCAGACCGTCACCCGGTAGCCGGGGCCGCCCGCGATGCGCACCGTCGTGAAGTCGAGCTTGCCCTGGGTCGGGTAGGTCTGCGCGCCGGAGACGGTGATCAGCCTCTTGCCGCCGAGCTCGCCCAGGGTGTTGGTGATCGGGCCGGGCTTCATGACCACGTAGGGCAGGCCGACCATCGTGGACAGGGCGCCGACGGCGATGAGCAGGAAGACCGCCACCAGGCTGACGGTCGACCGTCGGCTGAGCCGGTAGGGGTCATGGACGGGCGCACCGGGGTGGTGGTTCGGTCGGTGGGTACTGCTCGGTCACGGCAGCCCCACCCACTCGTCGCTGCCGTCGGTGAACTTCTGGTGCTTCCAGATGGGCACCGTGCCCTTGAGGGTGTCGATGAGGTCGCGACACGCCTCGAACGCCTCACCCCGGTGGCGTGACGAGACGGCCACCACGACCGCGCGGTCGCCGATCTCGAGGTGTCCGACGCGGTGGACCGCAGCCAGCCGGGTGACGGCGTGGCGTCCGGCGACCTCGCGGCACACCCGCTCGAGCGTCTCGACCACGCTGGTGTGGGCCGTGTAGTCGAGCGCCGACACGGCCGCGCCGTGGTCGTGGTCGCGCACCACCCCGACGAACAGGGCGATCCCGCCACACCGGGGGTGCTGGACGGCCTCGAGCACCTCGTCGACGCTGAGTGGCTCCTCGCGGACGTCACTCAGCACCACGGTGGGCTCGCTGTCGGGCTCTCTCACCGGTTCGGTCATGCCGTCGAACCTTTCCTGCGGCGTCGCCGCATGATTGCTGCCGTGCCCACGAGGGCCACCGCGGCGCTGGCCGCCCCGAGAGCGGCATCCTTGCGGTCCAGTCTGCGGGCCGCGACTGCGTGGGAGCCCCGGATCGTGTCCAGGAGCACCCCGAGACAGGTCTCGTTGTCATGGACCGGCACCCAGCCGCGACCCAGCAGCGTGCGGGCAGAGACTGCCCAGGGAAAGGCCACGAACGCGAGGTCGCTGGCAGGTGCCGGCAACACCCCAACGCGGTGGAGGCGGTCGGCAGTTCCCATCGCCGCTCCCATGCTGAGCTCGACGCGGCGCATGCCGGTGATCCGCTCGAGGTCGGACTGGGTGAGGTGACCCTCCGCGCCGACCGACACCGCCCCGCCGACCCGCTGGGCCACCACCACGGCGACCGCCGAGCCGAGGTCGTCGACGTGGCAGAACTGCCAAGCCGGCTCCGCGCCGCGCAGGGTCAGCAGGCGGGGCGCCTCGAAGTGGCGGGTGATCACCGTGTCGACGCCGTCGCCGACCAGCGCTGCCGGTCGGACCACGGTGATGGTCAGTCCCGGGTGCACGTCGCGGGCGACGGCGAGGAGCTGCTCGACGTCCATGAGGTCGCCGACCTGTCCCTCGTCGGACGCGGCGCGCAGGGGCGCGTCGTCCTCGAGGGGCACGGGGTTGTCGGCGTGGGCGCCGAAGGTCTGCGCCGAGGTGACGACCACCAGGTGGCGGACGCCGGCCGCAGCAGCGGCCGTGATCACCGTCTGGGCGACCCGCAGGTTGCGCTCGCGGCGCGTCCGGGCGCCCAGGCCGAGGTCGCGTTCGAGGTTGGTGCTCGACGCCACGTATGCCGCGGCGTCTGCTCCCGTGAGCGCGTCCACCAGCGCGGGCTCGCCGGGGTCGGCCTGGCGGTACTCCACCCCGCCCACCGCGGGTGGTTCGGTGTCCACCGCGATCACGGTGCCGATCCGGGCCTCCGGCACGCCCGCGTCGGGACGTGCCGCAGTCGTGCCCCGGGCTGCTGCCGTGACGAGCGCGCGCAGCAGCGCACGGCTCGCCGGGTCGGCCGTGCCGACCACAGCGACGTCGATGGTGCTACGCCGCGAGCGAACGGCGCCCCGCCCAGCCCGCCCGGGGGAACTCACTGTGGCCTCCGCGTGGTTGTCTAGTGAGAGACCATCCTCTCAGGACCGCTGAGGAGCAGTTGTGCCCGACCTGCCGCAGGACCCAGACGACCACCGTGACCTGCCCGACGACCCCTCCGGCGAGTCCGCCGACTCCTTGTCCGGTGACGACACCGACGACTTCTCGGAGAGTGGCCTGTCACCCGAGATCGAGGAGGTGCTGGCCCGGCTCACCGGCGGCCAGGTGGATCCCGAGATGGCCAAGGCCCTCAAGGACATGGGCATCGACCAGGTCGACCCCGCCATGCTGCAGATGATGGTGGGCCAGATGCAGTCGATGTTCGCCAGCCCTGACACCGAGGCGTTCAACATCTCGCTGGCCACCGACACCGCTCGCAAGACCGTGTCGGAAGCCGGCGATGCCGTGGTCGGTGACGCCACCCGCCGACAGGTGGACCAGGCCATCCAGGTCGCGGAGCTCTGGCTCGACGAGGTGACTGCGTTCGAGGCGCCGGGGGTGACCACCCATGCGTGGAGCCGCGCCGAGTGGGTCGAGGCGACCATGCCGACCTGGCGCACGCTGGTCGAACCCGTCGCCGAGGGAGTGGGCCGAGCCGTCGGTGGCGCGATGCGCGCCCAGCTCCAGCAGCTCGGGGAGGGCGGTCTGCCCGAGGGCATGCTGCCGGCGGGCATGGACCCTGCGGCCATGCTCGGACAGATGGAGCCGATGCTGGCCAAGATGAGTGGTGCGATGTTCGGGCTGCAGGTCGGCCAGGCCGTCGGCACGCTTGCCACCGAGACGATCAGTGGCACCGAGGTGGGTCTGCCGCTCGTGGCCGACCGGTCCGTGGCGCTGCTGCCCGCCAACATCGAGGCGTTCGGCGACGGTCTGGGCGTGGACCTCGACCAGGTCCGCATCTACCTCGCCGTCCGTGAGGCCGCGCGCGTCCGGCTCTTCTCCGAGGTGCCGTGGATCGGGCCGCAGCTCGTCGCGGCGGTCCGTGACTACGCCCGCGACATCAGCATCGACACCGACCGGATCGAGACCGCCCTGCAGTCGGTCGACGCCAGCGACGCCAGCGCCCTGCAGTCGGCGCTCCAGGACCAGCTGTTCCGTCCCGACCCCAGCCCCGCCCAACGAGCGGCGCTGGCCCGGCTGGAGACCTACCTCGCCCTGGTCGAGGGCTGGGTCGACGTCGTGGCCGACCGCGCCACCAGGGCCCACCTCCCGCAGTCGGTCTCCCTGGGTGAGGCCGTTCGCCGACGCCGGGCCACCGGCGGTCCTGCCGAGAAGGCGTTCGCCGGTCTGGTCGGACTGGAGCTGCGGCCCCGCCGGCTGCGCGACGCCGCGAACCTCTGGGCGGCTCTCGAGGCCAAGCACGGCGCCGACGGTCGCGACGCCGGCGTGGGGTCACCCCGATGTCGCTCCGACCGGGGCCGACCTCGACGACCCCCTGGGCTACGTCGAGCGGTTCGGCACGTCGGAGTGCGCCGACCTGGATGCCGCCCTCGACCAGCTGCTCACGCGAGGGCGAAGCCGGTGGCTCGTCCGGCACCGACGAGGGCGGGCGGTGACGGCAGCGCCGACCGGCGTGCCCACGGCATACCTCGCGCTGCGGGCTGACGCCCAGGGCCTGCTGGCGTCGTGGCGCGCCCCGGGCGCGCAGCAGGAGCGGCTGCCGCGGCGAGCTGCTCGCGCACTGTGACCGACACCCGGCCGCGATGTGGAAGCAGGGTCCGCCGGCCCACCTCACCGCCGAGTGCGCTGGTGCTTCAACGCGGTCGCTCGACAAGGTGCTGCTGACGCTGCACGCGAAGGCGGGGATGTGGCTGCAGTTCGGCGGCCACTTCGAGCCCGGTGACGCGTCGGTGCTCGCCGCGGCCACCCGCGAGGCGCGCGAGGAGTCCGGGATCGCCGAGCTCGTCCTGCACCCCGAGCTGGTGCACGTCGACCGGCACGCGCTGCTCGCCGCGCGGCTTCGGCCGGTGCAGCGAGCACCTCGACCTGAGGTACGTCGGCGTCGCCGACGACGAGGACGGGTATGCCGTGAGCGAGGAGTCGCTCGACGTCGCGTGGTGGCCGGTGGACGGCACTCCCGGAGTCCAGTGCCCACGAGATCCAGCCCCTCGTCGAGGCGGCGCAGCGGGTGCTCGGGCTGGCTAGCCGCCGGTCAGTCGCTGGGGCCGAAGTCCAGGGCGGCCTGGCCCAGCTCGTCGGTCTCGGTCTCGCCGTCCGACAGGTCGAGCCCGGCCGTCGCCGCGACGCCCTCGAGATAACCGCGGGCGCGCTCGAGCCGGGGGTAGCCGGCCAGCAGCGGCCCAGAAGTCCGCCCCGTGGCCGGGCGACAGCAGGTGGGCCAGCTCGTGGAGGATGACGTAGTCGAGGACGAAGCCCGGCATCCCCTTGACCCGGGTGGAGATCCGGATGGTGCCGTCCGCCGGGGTGCACGACCCCCAGCGGGAGTTCTGGTTGGTCACCCAGCGGATGCTCGCCGGGCGTGCCTGGCCGCCGAGGTAGCGCTGCGACAGCTCGCTCGCGCGGGTGCGCAGCTGGGCGTCGCTCGGGCGGCGCCGCTTGTCACCCTTGGCCAGCTTGTCGAGCATCGTGGCGACCCACTGCTGCTCCTCGGCCTTGGTGAACCGGGCAGGGATGAGCACGATCGTGCGGCCGTCCTCGCGGTAGGCGCTCACGGTGCGGCGGCGCTTGCGGCTGCGCCGGACCTCGATGTCGTTGCTCCCCATGCCCTCCACGATAGGCGAGGGTCCCGACAACACCCGTGAATCCGCGCCGCGGCGAGCCCCGCGCAGCCCGGTCAGCCGAGCAGGCGGGCCAGGCGTCGGTCGAGGACCTGGACGGCCGGGCCGAACACGGCATACGCCTCGTTCGTGGTCTGGCCGCGGGCGTAGCGGTAGTAGATCTGCTGGGCGATGACCGCGAGCCGGAAGACGCCGTAGGCCTCGTAGAACAGCGCCTGCCCCGGCGACAGGCCGACCCCCATCCGCTCGCAGTACCCGGCGACCAGCTGGTCGCGCGTCAGCATGCCCGGCAGGTGGGTGGGGACGCGGCGGAAGGTCTGGAAGTCCGCGTCGTCGTCGGCCTGCACCCAGTAGGCCAGGGCCGCACCGAGATCCATGAGCGGGTCGCCGACCGTGGCCATCTCCCAGTCGAAGATGCCCACGATGCGGGTCGGGTCGTCGCCTGCGAGGACGAGGTTGTCGAGCTTGTAGTCGTTGTGGATCACGCCGCGTGCGCAGGTCAGGCGGCTGGTGCTGGTCGAGCCAGGCCATCACCTGCTCGAGGTCGGGCTGCCCCTCGGTGTGGGCCCTGCGGTAGCGGGCCGACCACCCCTCGACCTGTCGCCGGACGTAGCCGTCGCCCTTGCCGAGGGTCTCGAGCCCGCAGGCGACGGGGTCGACCGAGTGCAGCTCCACCAACACGTCCAGCATCGACTCGCACAACCGCCTCGCCTGGGGCGGCGTGAGGTCCACCGGCATCTCCCGTCGGGGCACGGTGCCGACCAGCCGCTCCATGACGTAGAACTCGCCACCGAGCACATCCGGGTCCTCGCAGAACGCGACCATCGGTGTCACGTACGGAAACACCGGCGCGAGCGCCGACTGGATCCGGTACTCGCGACCCATGTCGTGGGCACCCTTGGCCTTGGTGCCGCTCGGCCCGCGCCGCAGCACGAGGTCGAGGTCGGGGAAGCGCAGCAGGTAGGTGAGGTTGGACGCACCACCCGAGAACTGGAGCACCTCCGGCTCACTCGCGACCCCCGCGGCATACCTGTCGTCGGCGTGGGTCCGCAGCCACGCCGTCGCGGAGGCGACGTCGAAGGCGTCCTCGGCGCGGACCGGCTTGGCGCCGGCCACGGCACTCACCGCTTCTCCGCCGGCCACGGCGCTCACCGCTCGTCCGCCAGCCGCGCCGCCTGGTGACGCAGAAGCGCGTCGTATGCCGCGCGGTCGCCCCACTTGAGCGCGTAGGCCTGCTGGGCCGGCTCGTCGGGGACGATGACGTCGTCACCGGCGCCGATGCCCTCGAGGACCGCGGCGGCCACCTCGTCAGCGGTCACCGTGGACCGCTCGATCATGCCCGCGACGACTGCTCCGACGCGCCTGTCGGACCCACGCATCGAGCTCAGCAGGTTGGTCTTGAAGTAGGACGGGCACACCGCGGACGCCTTGACACCGAACGGGTGCAGCTCGTGTCCGGTCGTCTCGGTGAAGGCGACGACGCCCGCCTTGACGGCGTTGTAGGACCCCATGCCCGCGGCGTGCACCAGCCCTGCGAGCGAGGCGACGTTGACGACGTGTCCGGAGTGCTGGGTCTTGAACATCGGCGTGAAGGTGCGCGTGCCGCGGACGACACCGAGCAGGTTGACGTCGACGATCCGCTGCCACTCCTCGATCGTCGACAGCTCGATCCGGCCACCACCGGCGATGCCGGCGTTGTTGACCAGGATGTCGAGTCCACCCCAGGTCTGCTCGACGTGCGCCAGTGCTGCAGCCCAGTCGGCGTCGGAGGTGACGTCGAGGGTGAGGTCGACGCCGTCGGCGGCATCGACATCGGTGACGAGCACGTCGTCCCCGGCCGCCCGGAAGGCCTTCACCAGTGCGGCCCCCAGGCCGGAGGCGCCGCCGGTGACGAGGACACGCCGGCTCACTGGTGCCGCCCGAGCTCGATCCGCCCGACCACGCTGCGATGCACCTCGTCCGGGCCGTCGGCGAGGCGCAGGGAGCGTGCCCCGACCCACGCCGCGGCGAGCGGGAAGTCAGTGGTCAGGCCCGCGCCGCCGTGCAGCTGGATGGCCAGGTCGATGACGTCCAGCGCCATGGCGGGCACCTCGACCTTGATCTCGCTGACCGCTGACAGCGCCTGGGTGGACGGGCCCTGGTCGAGCAGCCAGGCCGCGTGCATGACCAGCAGCCGCGACCGGTTGATGGCGATCCGGGCGTCGGCGATGCGTTCGAGGTTGCCACCCAGCTTGGCGATCGGCTTGCCGAACGCGGTCCGCGACAGGGCTCGCGAACAGGCCAGCTCGAGTGAGCGCTCGGCCAGCCCGATGGCACGCATGCAGTGGTGCACCCGCCCGGGGCCGAGTCGGCCCTGGGCGATCTCGTAGGCGCGCCCCGGCCCGAGCAGGATGTTGGCCACCGGCACCCGGACATCGGTGAAGGACACCTCGCCGTGGCCCAGGGGCTCGTCGTAGTAGCCCATCGTCGAGAGCATCCGCTCGACGCGCACCCCTGGGGCGTCTCGGGGCACCAGCACCATCGTGTGCCGGGAGTGCCGATCGGCGTCCGGGTCGGAAAGACCCATGAACACGAGAATCTTGCACTCGGGGTTGCCGGCCCCGGTGGAGAACCACTTCCGCCCGTTGATGACGACCTCGTCGCCGTCGATGACCGCGGTCGCGGCCATGTTGGTCGCGTCGGAGGAGGCCACCTCGGGCTCGGTCATGCAGAACGCACTGCGAATCCGTGCGTCCAGCAACGGTTCGAGCCACTCGCGCTGCTGGTCCGGCGACCCGTACCTGAGCAACACCTCCATGTTGCCGGTGTCGGGAGCGTTGCTGTTGAAGACCAGCGGGGCGATGGCGGAGCGGCCCATCGCCTCGGCGACCGGCGCGTAGTCGACGTTGGACAGCCCCTCGCCGCCATCGGTGCCGAACTCGGCGGCATACCTGCCCGCGTGCTTCTTCGGCAGGAAGAGGTTCCACAGCCCTTGGGCCCGCGCCTTGGCCTGCAGCTCCCTGATCACCGGTGACGGCGTCCACGGGTTCCCGCCGCTCTCCCGCCGGTGCAGCATGTCGGCGTGCAGGGCGGCCTCGACGGGTTCGACCTCGGTGTCGACGAAGGCCCGCACCCGGTCTCGCAGGTCGGTGGCACGCGGTGACAGGGAGAAGTCCATGCGCTCGACCCTAGTCACGCGCGCCGGTCGGGTCAGCGGCCGTGGAACGTCGGCGTCCGCTTGGCTGCCGCAGCCGTGATGCCCTCGTGGAGGTCTTCGGTCGCGAGGGTGACCGCCTGGGCGAGCGCCTCCCACTGCAACGCGGCCTCGAAGCTCGCGTGCCCGCCGGTCCGCAGCGCCTGCAGGGTGAGCCGGGTCGCGACCGGCGCGGTCGCGGCGATCCGTTCGGCGGCGGCGACCGCCTCCGACAGCACCTCGTCGGTCGGCAGGGCCCGGGACACGAGACCGAGACCCACGGCTTCGGCACCGGTGACGATGCGTCCGGTGAGCAGCAGGTCGCGGGCCACCGCGTGGCCGGCCACGTCGGGCAGCGACCAGGTCGTGGCCATCCCCGGGTGCAGCCCCAGGGAGGTGAACGGCACGCCGAGGCGGGCGTCAGCGGCGGCATACCGCAGGTCGCAGGCGAGCGCGACGGCGAAACCCGCGCCGATCGCCGCGCCGTTGAGCGCAGCGATCGTGGGCACCTCGAGATCGCGGATCGAGAGCCACGACCGGTAGAACGCGAGCATCCTGCTCCGCAGCTCGGCGACCGGAGCGTCGGGGTCCTTGACGATCCAGGACAGGTCACCGCCGGCACTGAACGCCGAGCCCGCTCCGGTCACCACCACGGCCGAGAGCGCCTCATCGGTGCGCAGCAGTCCCATCAGCCTCACCCATGACGCCGTCATCGAGGTGCTCATCGAGTTGCGTCGCTCGGCCAGGTCGAGGGTCACGACCGCGACCCGGCGCCCCGAGGACTCCCGCGCCTCGACCCGCAGGTCCTCGAACTCGGAGTCCCACCACGACTGTGCGCTCATGGGGCGAACCCTAGACACCGTCGCTGAGCACGACGCACAGACCCCCCTTGCGCGATTTTGTGCTCAGCATGGTCTAAGTTGGCCGAAGTCCGACGGCGCACCGTGCGCCGTGAACAAAGGAGACATGGCGATGGCTGAAGAGACCTACAAGGGCGAGTTCTACTGCGTGAAGTGCAAGGAGAAGCGCGAGGCCGAGGGCCGTGTCGTGGAGACGAACGGTCGTCGCATGGCCAAGGGTGTGTGCCCCGTCTGTGGCACCAACCTCAACCGCATCCTCGGCAAGGCCTGACACCAGGCGATCCCATCTCGAAGGGCGGGTCCGACCAGCTGGTCGGACCCGCCCTTCGCGGCGTCCCGGGTCTGGTCCGTTGCGACCCGACCCCTGTGGATGACCCGAGGTCCCTCCCCGCGGCTGTGCGAGATTGGGCCGGGTGACCGGACGACCCCTCATCGAGACACTGCCGCTCCTCAAGACACGGCCCCTCCTCAAGACCTTGTGGCCCGTCCTGCGACGCGGCACGGGTTGCGTGCAGTTCGGCACCGACCCCGACCACGCGATGGTGCTCGAAGGTCTGGACGAGGACGAGGTGGCAGCGCTCGAGGCCCTCGACGGGACGCGTGACCTGCCCGCCGCGCTGCGCTCGCCCGCCGGGCGCGACCTGCTCGACCTGCTGCTCGGTCGTGGCCTCGTCGTGGACGCCGGCGACCCGGTCACCCTCCCACCTCCCGTCCGGGCGTTGCTCGCCCACGACGCACAGGCGCTGCTGCGCACCGCCTCACCGCCGCTGCAGGGGTATGCCGCACTGGTGCACCGCCGCGTCGCCCACGTGTTGGTCGTCGGACGCGGTGAGCTGCCCAGCGCGCTGGCCGCCCAGCTGCGGCATGCCGGGGTGCGGTCGGTCCGTCAGGGGCCCGAGGTGGCCGACGACTGGGAACAGGCGCTCGGCGCCGCGACGAGCGTCGGCGCCGCAACGGGGCCGGCCGCGGCGAGGGCAGTCGATGCGCGGCCGGGGGTGGCCGTGCCCGACCTCGTCGTGCTGGTCGGCAGCTGCGCCCTCGACCCGGCCGCCGCGGGACCGTGGCGAGCCCGCGGCATACCCGTCCTGCCTGTCGTGCTGCACGGGCTGGAAGCCGTCGTGGGACCGGTCGTCGTCCCCGAGGGCCCGTGCCTGCGGTGCCTCGACCTGGCCCGGTCCGACCTCGACCCCGGATGGCCCACGCTGTTGGGACAGCTGGTCCCCGCCAAGGTGGGGGCCGGTCCCGAGGTCAGTGGCGAGACCACCCTCGTGGGTCTGGCCGCCGCGATGACCGCCATGGTGGCCCTCGCGGTGCTCGACGGGCAGGCCCTGCCGGTGGGGCGTTCGCTCGAGGCGTCCCTGCCCTGGCCGCGGGTCCGCCAGCGCCAGTGGGAGGTCCATCCGCGCTGTCGTTGCACAGGGGGATCGGACCCATCTGGACGACCCGCCGACGCGCGGGCCCCGATACAGGCGAGAATGGCCGGGTGAGCGACATCCCCCGCCGTGCCGTCAGCCGCACGGCACGCCTGGCCAGCCTGCCCCTGGGCTTCGCCGGGCGCACGGCCGTGGGGTTCGGCAAGCGGGTCGGTGGGAAGCCGGCCGAGGCCGTCGCAGCAGAGCTGCAGGCCCGGACCGCAGAGCAGCTGTTCAAGGTGCTCGGCGAGCTCAAGGGCGGCGCGATGAAGTTCGGCCAGGCGATGTCGGTCATGGAGGCCGCCCTTCCCGAGGAGATGGCCGGTCCCTACCGGGCCACGCTCACCAAGCTGCAGGAGGCCGCGCCAGCCCTGCCTGCCGCGACCGTCCACAAGGTGCTGGCCGAGGAGCTCGGACCGCGGTGGCGCACCGCGAAGTTCGAGTCCTTCGACGACTCCCCCGCGGCGGCTGCCTCGATCGGGCAGGTGCACAAGGCGGTCTGGCGCGACGGTCGGGAGGTGGCGGTCAAGATCCAGTACCCAGGGGCGGGGCAGGCCCTGCTGTCCGACCTCAACCAGCTCGCCCGGGTGGCGCGGATCGCCGGCGGCTGGATCCCCGGGATGGACATCAAGCCGATCACCGACGAGCTGAAGTCCCGGATGAGCGAGGAGCTCGACTACAACCTCGAGGCGACCAACCAGCGCGCCTTCGCCAAGGCGTTCCGCGACGACCCCCACTTCGCCGTGCCGGACGTGCTGGTCAACAGCGAGCACGTCATCGTCTCGGAGTGGATGGAGGGCACGCCGCTGTCGCAGATCGTCGCCTCCGGCACGCCTGCTCAGCGCAACGCCGCCTCCGAGCGCTACATGGAGTTCCTGCTGGTCGGACCGGCCCGAGCGGGCCTTCTGCACGCCGACCCGCACCCGGGCAACTTCAGGCTGCTGGACGACGGACGGCTCGGGGTCATCGACTACGGCGCCGTCAACCGCCTACCCGCCGGCCTGCCTCCCGCGATGGGTGCGCTCGTCGGGGCGGCGCTGCGGTCCGAGGCTGCCGAGCTCGAGCAGGGGCTGCGGTCCGAGGGGTTCATCAAGCCGTCGATGTCGCTCGACGCCGAGGCGCTGCTCGAGTACCTCCAGCCGTTCATCGAGCCGCTGACGCGTGCTGAGTTCAGCTTCAGCCGCCCGTGGCTGCGGGGAGTGGCTGCGCACGTCAACGACGTCAGGCGACCGGAGTTCCTCGTCGGGATGAAGCTCAACCTGCCGCCGTCCTACCTGCTGATCCACCGGGTCTGGCTCGGCGGGATCGGGGTGCTGTGCCAGCTGGGTGGGACCGTCCCGGCGCGCCAGATCGTGGTGGACCACATGCCCGGCATGCAGCTGCGCCAGCTCCCCCCGCCAGTCGCCTGACGCGCGGTTCGGGGTCACCACCAGGCCGAGTCGAGCTTGCCCTCGATGCTGCGCAGGTGCTCGCGACTGCAGCGGTCGCAGGTCCAGACGTCGCGGCCGTTCTCGTTCCCGCGCGTCCAGGTGACCGCGGCCTGGGCCGGATCCGGCGCAGTTCCGCCACAGGTGGCACAGACAGGCGGCTTCTCGGCCTCACCCATGGCTACTTCTTCGAGACGGTGGCGGCCCTGGCCTTCGCGGCAGCCTTGGCGGCCTGCTTGAACTCGCGCACCTTCGTCAGGGAGGCCTGGTCGATCACGTCAGCCACCGAACGATAGGAGCCGTCCTCGGCATAGGGACCGATCGCCTCCTGCCAGCCGGCGGGTCGGACATCGAGCTGCTTGCCCACCAGGGCCGCGAAGATGCGGGCCTTCTGGTCGCCGAACCCGGGCAGCGCCTTCAGCCGGGCGACCAGGTCACGGGCATCCTCCGCCTCGGTCCAGATCGTCTCCGCGCGGCCGTCGTACTGGTCGCGCACCACGGCCGCCAGCTGCTGCACCCGCCCGGCCATCGACCGGCCATAGCGGTGGATCGCCGGCGGGGTGGCGCACAGGTCGGCGAACGACTCCGCCTCCGCCGCAGCGATCGCGTCCGGCGACAGCGTCCCGAACCGGTCGAGGATCTTCCACGGGCCGCGGAACGCGTGCTCCATCGGGTACTGCTGGTCGAGCAGCATCCCGACAAGCAGTGCGAACGGGTCGTTGCTCAGCACCTCGTCGGCGGCCTCGTCCTGGGCGATCCGGATCTGCGTAGCCATGCGGACAAGCCTAGCCGCACCTTTCGCGGCGTCCGCGTGAGCGAGGTGTGCCCGGTTCGCTGGGAGAACTGTCCCGCCGGGCGACTCAGAGAGGTACTCAGAGCAGGTAGACGAAGCCGGGACCCTCGTCGCGGTAGGGGATGCCGAGCGCGTCCAGGGCTGGTTTCCACGACCCCGTGACACTCGGGTCCGCCGCCTCGAACCCGTGGTCGGCGGTCAGCAGGAAGGTCACCTCGTCGAGCACCCCCAGCGTCTCCAGGTGGTCGAGGAACGCGACCAGTCGTGCGTCGCTCTGCCGCAACGAGTCCCGCGCCATCTGCGAGCGCGGACCTCCCCCGTGGTGCCCCGCGTCGGTCACGACGTTCGCCCACCAGGTGAGGGTCGGCGCGTCCTCGACGCTCTCCCAGAGCTGGAGCATCTGCTGCAGCCCCAGGTCGTCGACCTGCACGCCCCAGCGGAAATAGGGGTCGTCGAGGTGCTCCGGTCGCTGGACGAAGGGCGACTCAGCCGGGTCCGGCAGCAGGTCCCCCATGCCGGTCGTCGCCGCCTCGAACCCGCCGGCAGCCCTCAGCAGCGCCATCGTCCCGTAGTCCGCTCCCCGGTCGATGGCCTCGTCCACACTCGCCGTTCGTGGCGAGTCGCCTTGCGCCACATGGTCGTTCACCATCTCGAACACGGTACGCACGCCGGGTCGCAGCCACTCCGCGCTGCGGTGCCAGGTCTCGGCGTCGTTCGGCACGACCCTCTCCTGGAGAGCTCGGTCGTAGTAGACGTTGCCGAGCACCCCGTGCCGACCCGGCCCCACACCGGTGAGGATCGAGGTGTGGTTGGTCAGCGTCACGCTCGGGAACTCCGCCACGGCACCTCCCCTCAGCGCCATCCCTCGCTCGACCAACCGCGCGACTCCCGGCAGCTCACCGGTCTCCGCGAGGTGCAGCAGGTCTCCGCAGTGGGCGCCGTCCCACAGGATCCCCACGACCAGGCGTCGCTGCCCTTCGGGCCGCGGTGTGAGGTATGCCGGGAGGGCCCGACCGTCGAGCGGCTCACCGTCCGCGTCGAGCAGGTCCGTCTCCGGCACTCCCGACAGGACGGCCAGCGTCGGGGCCACGTCGACCAGCCGGGCGTGGTCGTCGACGAGGCCGAGCGGCGCGACACCCGGACCGGACAGCACGAGCGGCGCCCGCGACTGGATGACGTCGAGCGACCCGTGCTCGCCCACGTGGCCGCCCTCGTCGACGAACCAGTGCCGCGGGCTGTGCACGACTGCGACGTCGGGACTGCGGTCGGCGTCCCCGAACAACGACAGGATCCGCTGCGCGGCATACGGGTAGGCGTTGTCGGTGGACACCCGCGGGCCGGCCGCCGCCAGCTCCTGGTCGTAGGGGAGGAAGGCCATCGGGTCCTCGCTGGCCACGGGGTCGGCTCCGGTGACCACCTCGTGGCTGCCGTCGAGGTGCAGCCGGACCACGCCGAGGTGGTTGGCGGCGTGCGGAACTCCCGCTGTCGACCCAGAGCACGAGGTCGACCACTGCGGACAGCTCGGGGGCGGTCAGGGCAGCGACGACGGCGTCACGGGACATGACCGGACCCTAGCCAGTCGAGGCGGGCTCGACCGCTTCGGGGCGGGTGGGGCCGGGCTCGGACATGAGAGAACCCGCCGGGACGACCTCCAGAGCGGAAGGTCCCGGCGGGTTCGGGGACGGGGGTCACCGGGCCAGCATGCGAGGCACGGCGAGCAGCATCTCGTGCTGCGCCTGCACCTCGAGCCGGCGCTGGTACTCCCGTTGACGGCGCTTTCGATGAGCGCGCGCCAGGTCGGCGTACAAGGCCTGGAACATGGGAAGACTCCTGGTGTGGAAAATGTGGAACTCGGTGGTGTGTGCGGGGTCGCCGGTCGGTCCCGCGGGGCCAGCCCCGAGTGCTGGCCCCGCGATCACCCCTCCGGCGCCCCCGCCAGTGGTCACGACGTGCGTCGGCTTCAACAGAACAGACGACATCAGGCGGCGACCGGGTTCTTCCGGGGCCGGCCCCGCGGCCGCTTGCGGGCGACGATGGCTCCCTGGACGAAGAGCTCACCGCCCCACACGCCCCACGGCTCCGACCGCTCCAGCGCGCCTGCGAGGCAGGCGGCCACAGCCGGGCACGTGCGGCACAGCGACTTCGCGAACTCGACGTCGGCCGGGCTCTCGGCGAACCACATCTCGGCGTCGTTCTCTCGACACGGGATGCCGGCGCCAACGGTCGCGGCCTGCTCGTTCAGGTCGTGGAGTGCGCTCAGATGCATCGGGTGTCACCTCCCTCTCGTCGTCCCGCCACGGTGGTGGCGGATTCTCCTGGTTCCGTCTGGCCGGTGGGTCCCCGGTCGGGGGCCGACCCGTTCTCTTCGGTGTGGGACTTCATCTCTGGTGGTGCTTCTTCCTGCTGGGTGGTGGTGCGGAAGAAATCTGTGCTGCTCCAGATGAGGTGGCTAACCCCGGTGCTGGACAGACACCTGTTTTGACAAACAGAAAGGCCGCGGATCCCGGATATCGGGTTCCGCGGCCTTGGAGAGGGCCTGCTGGCTGGTGGCCTAGACAGGTGGTTCTCCGAAGGGACGGAACGCGAGATCCTTGATGGTGGTGGCGCCGAAGCCGCCGACGTAGGACGTCGGAACCGGGGCATCGGTGATCACACGGGCGGCGATGGGCGCGGGCACAGTGGTCCCCTGGACCCATCCACGGTTGCCTGCGAGGAGGACACGGCCGACCTCGGGGCACACGGAACGGACGCGGGACATGTGAGTCGCGTCGATCGTCATCGTGAAGTTCTCCATTGGGACCTACCCTCCTTCGGCTGCTCGTGGACCCCAGCGCATCGCGCGCGACACCCTGGGCTGGTGTGTTGAATCAGAGTACGGGAAGGCCCGCAGTGGCAGCAACGCATTTAATGACATTTTCCGTCACGGATTGGTGAACGTTTGCCTAACCGTCGGATTCCGTTGCAGCAGAACGGTTTTCGAGCACCGTCTCGACTTCCGCACCGCCGATGAGGGCCAGCACCTGCTCGCCGTAGAGCCCCAGCTTGCGGGCGCCCGACACCCGAGATCTGGGCGAGCTCGCCCTCGGAGGTGGGTTCGCGCTCGGCGATCGCGGTGAGCGTGGCGTCGGTGAAGACGACGTATGCCGGCACGCTCGTCTCGCGCGACACCGCCAGTCGCCAGGCGCGCAGCCGCTCGAACGTCGCCTCGGAGTAGGTCGGCGGACAGGTGTCGCAGCGACCGGTCTTGCGCTGCCCGGCGGTCGTCAGCTCGGTGCCACAGGAACGGCAGTGCGCGGGGAGGGCGGGCTTGAGGGACTTGCCGCGCCCACCCTTGCCGCCGCCCACCTTGCTGGCGCCCTTGGGCTGGGACCGGGCGCCCTCACCGAGGATGCTCGCGGCGCCGTCGAGGAACCGGGACGGGCGACGGCTGGCCCTGGCGCCGGGCGTGCGGGCTCCGGACCAGGAGAGCCGCAGCTCGCGACGGGCGCGGGTGACCCCGACGTAGGTGAGCCGCCGCTCCTCCTCGATCGCCTCGGGTGTCTCGGCCATCATGATCGGGAGGTAGCCGTCCGAGACACCGGCGAGGAAGACGACGTCCCACTCCAGCCCCTTGGCCGCGTGCAGTGAGGCGAGCGTGACGCCCTGGACGGCCGGGGCGTGCTGGGCGGACGCGCGCTCGTCGAGCTCGCGGACGAAGTCGGGCAGCCGCGCCTCGGGCGTCGCCACGACGAGGTCGTCCGACAGCGCGGCGAGCGCGCTCAGGGACTCCCACCGCTCCCGTGCGGCCCCGCCGGAGCCGGGCGCCTCTCGCGTCCAGCCGGCTCCGAGCAGCACGTCGCGGACCAGCTCGGGCAGCGGCTTCGACGCGTCGTCGGACCGGGCCGCACCGCGCAGCAGCAGGATCGCGTCGCGCACCTCGCGCCGGGAGAAGAACCGCTCCCCTCCCCTCACGAGGTAGGGCACGCCCTGGTCGGCCAGCGCCGACTCGAACGCCTCGGACTGCCCGTTGGTGCGGAACAGCACGGCGACCTCGGCGGGAGACACCCCGTCGGCCACCCGCTTCGCGATGTCGGCAGCCACCGCGGCCGCCTCGGCGGGGTCGTCCGGGTAGGCGGTCAGCGCCGGGACCGGCCCGTCGGCACCCTGGGCCTGCAGCTGCACCGCGTTGCTGCGCATCGCACCCGACGGGCCACGCACGACGAGGTTGGCGAGCCCGACGATCTGGGGGGTCGAGCGGTAGTTGCGCACCAGCCGCACCACCTGGGCCTTGGGGTGCCGCGTCTGGAACCCCAGCAGGTGCTGGGGGCTCGCTCCGGTGAACGAGTAGATCGTCTGCGCCGGGTCGCCCACGACGCACAGGTCGTCGCGCTCCCCCACCCACAGGTCGAGCAGCCGCTGCTGGAGCGCGTTGACGTCCTGGTACTCGTCGACGACGAAGTGGCGGTACTGCGAGCGCACCGCCCGCGCGATGTCGTCGCGCTCGGCGAGGATCCCCACCGTGAGCAGCAGGACGTCCTCGAAGTCGATCACGCCACGCTGGGTCTTGACCTGCTCGTAGGCCTCGAGCACCCGCGCCATCGCGGTGGCGTCGAGGCCGGGAGGCTCGCGACGCGCGGCCCTCGCTCCCGCGGCATACGTCTCCGGCGTGAGCATCGAGACCTTGGCCCACTCCACCTCGGCGGCGAGGTCGCGGATGGCGGTGCGGTCGCGCGCGAGGTCGAGCCGCAGCGAGGCGGCGGCCTGGGCCACCGCGGCAGCCTTCTGGCTCATCACCTCGGGAGCCGCGCCACCGATGGCCTGCGGCCAGAAGTAGTGCAGCTGTCGCAGGGCCGCGGCGTGGAACGTGCGGGCCTGCACCCCTGCGACCCCGAGCGTGCGCAGCCGGGTGCGCATCTCGCCCGCGGCGCGAGCGGTGAAGGTCACCGCGAGCACGCGGGGGGCCTGGTAGGCGCCGGAGTGCACGCCGTAGGCGATCCGGTGGGTGATCGCGCGCGTCTTGCCGGTGCCGGCTCCGGCCAGCACCACCATGGGTCCCAGGGGCTGGGCGGCGACCTCGCGCTGCTCGGGGTCGAGCGCGTCGAGGATGTCGTCTGCGGAGGCGTGCACGGGTATGCCGCGGGGCTGGGTAGGCATCGGCGCGATCCTGTCATGCGCGACCGACGCCGCGTCCTCACTGGATCAGGCCGTAGACCCGCGTGACGTGCAGCCGCAGGATCCGGCGGCCGTCCTGCACCATGGCGCGGCGGTAGTCGTCCCAGTCGGAGTGCTCCTCCCCGCGGATGGTCGTGAACAGCTCGACCAGCTCCTCCACGGTCTGGTCATCGTGAGCCGCCGCCACCGGGGAGAAGTCGACGTCACCCTCGAGCACGGCATACGACCAGCCGTCGGGCGAGGTGACCAGAAGGGAACCGCGCGGGTCGCGCAGCAGGTTCGCCACCTTGGCGCGGCCGTCGACGACGGAGACCCGCACGGTGGCGGAGCTCGGGCCGGTCTGGGCGAGGGCGAAGTTCACCATCGACAGCTGGGGGCGGCCGTCGCGCTTGAGCGCCGCCAGGGCTCCGAGCCGGCGGCCTGCGGCCAGTTCCAGCAGGGCGGGGTCGAACGCAGGGGTCTTGGGCATGGGACATCATGGTCACAGAGTCGTCGTGGCGACGGCCATCGAGGTGGTCACGGACATCACATCCGGGGACGGAAGATCGTGCGGCCGTCGGTGTTGAGCACGATGACCGACCCGAGCACCCTGGCTACCTGACGCTCTGCCGCCCGCCCGACCACGTGAAAGAGACGCATGAGCGCCAACGCCCTGAAGACCCCCGCCCCCGGCTCCGTGACGATGTTCAGCACCTCGTGGTGCGGTTACTGCAACCGGCTCAAGGCCCAGATGGGCCGCGAGGGCATCGCGTTCACCGAGGTGAACATCGAGGACGTGCCGGAGGCCGTGCAGTTCGTCATGGACGCCAACGACGGCAACCAGACCGTCCCCACGCTGCTCTTCCCGGACGGCTCGTCGGCCACGAACCCCTCCATCAACGAGGTCAAGAAGCGGCTCGCCTCCTGACCTTCTGGCTCAGGCCGGCGTGACCTCGTCGAGGTCGTGCCCCAGCCAGCGCTCGATGATCCGGCGGGCGATCGAGAGCCGCGTCGACGCGCTGACCTGACCGGCTGCGAGGATCTCGCGGTACTCCTCGCGGGTGAACCACCGCGCCTCCGCGATCTCGGACTCCTGGAGCCGCAGGTCGCTGCCGTGGGCGCGTGCGGTGAAGCCGACCATGATCGAGGTCGGGAACGGCCACGGCTGGTCGCCGAGGTACTCGACCTCGCTGACTCGCAGCCCGACCTCCTCGTGGACCTCGCGCGCGACCGCGGCGGCCAGGCTCTCGCCGGGCTCGAGGAAGCCGGCCAGCACGGAGAACCGGCCCGCACCCCACCCGGCACCCCGGGCCAGCAGGATCCGGTCCCGGTCGTCGATGACCGACATGATGACGGCGACATCGGTGCGCGGGTAGTGCTCGCTGCCGTCCTGCGGACACCGGCGCAGCCAGCCCGCCTGGACCGGTTCGGTCGCCGCGCCGCACCGCGGACAGTGCGTGTGGCTGGCGTGCCAGTTCGCCAGGGCGAGTGCGGTGACGAAGATCGTGGCGTCCCGGTCGGACAGGTCGGCTCCGACCTGCCGCAGACCACGCAGCCGGTCGTCCACCTCCGCGCCTTCGGGCTGTGGCGGGCACACCACCGCCAGGTATGCCGTGCCGCCATCGTCCTGCCCCAGGTAGAGGACCAGCCTCCGGGCATCGGCTGGCTCGGGGGCGCGCAGGTCCAGTGCCGGCTCGGTGGACCCCTCGGGGTGCTCGGGCGGCCCGGACCCTTCGACCTGCTGGGGCCCCTCCGGCAGGACGGGGACCTTGTCACCGTGCACCTCCAGGACGCGGGTGGTCCGGTCGGCGAGCAGCGCGTTGACGAGGTCCGGCACGAGCCGGCGTTCTGCGTGACGCTCCAGGCCGGGTCGGGCGAGCGCGAGATTCGGCAGAGTTTCGGTCGGGAGGCCCACGCCTCCACCCTAGGCGCGCCCGCACGGCATACGGTGGCGGTGTGGACCGCAGCCCCCTCTTCCTCGCCGCGCTCGCGAGCGCGGCCGTGCCGGGCCTCGACCCGGCCAGTGTCGAGGCCCTGCCCGGCGCACCCGACCACCCGGACCACGCCAACAGCTACGACGTCGCGTTCGTCCAGGACACCCAGCACCGGCGCTGGGTGGTGCGCGTCCCGCGCAGCCAGGCGGCCGCGGCGCAGATGGAGTCGACGTTCGGGCTGCTGGCCCTGCTGGCCCGACGACTGCCGTTCAGCGTGCCGACGCCGAAGGGCTTTGCCGCGCTGAAGGACGGTGGTCGGGCGGCCATCTACCCCTACCTGCCGGGCCAGAACATCGACTTCGCGCAGCTCCCCGCCGGCCCCGGGTTGGCGGCCGAGCTCGGGCGGGCCATCGCCGCCCTGCACAACGCCGACCACGGACTGTTCGACGAGGCCGGGCTGCCCGCCTACGACGCCGACACCTACCGCACCCGCCGGCTCAGCGAGCTCGACCGGGCCGCTGCCACGGGCCACGTGCCGACCGGGCTGCTGGCCCGGTGGGAGAAGCTGCTCGAGGACGTCACGCTGTGGCGGTTCGCGCCGACGCCCACCCACGGCGACCTCACCGGCAACCAGGTGCTCGCCGTGTTCGACGACGACAGCGACGCCGCGAGCGGACGCATCAAGGCGTTCACCGGCTGGGAGGACGCCAAGGTCGCCGACCCGGCCGACGACTTCGCCGCGCTCGTCACGCAGGCTCCTCCCCGGGCCATCGAGACCCTGATGGAGGCCTACGCGCACGCCCGCGCCGAACGGCCCGACATCCATCTGGCCACCCGGGCTCGGCTGTCGTCGGAGATGCGCACGCTGTCCCGGCTGATGACCTCGGTGGCCGGCGGCGACCGGCTGCAGGTCGAGCGGCACGCCTCGGCCCTGCGCCGGCTCGACGAGAGGGTGCACGCCGAGGAGGAGGCGGCCAGCGACTACCGCCGCGCGAGCGCCGGCGCCGGCCAGGACCACCAGCCCGGTCCTGGTGCCGCCCGTCGTGGACGACGACGAGGACGAGTCCGAGGACGACGTCGAGGTGATGTTCGCCCCGACCGCCACCGAGGACGGCCCGGCCCGCCGGCCACCCGGGTGATGTCGAGGACGCGACCGAGGACGACGGCGACGTGGACGCACTGGGACGCGACCGAGGACGAGGCGACGAGGACGGCTGGGGCACGACCGGGCCCGACGCAGCCGGCGACGGGGCGGACTCGGACGAGGACGACTCGGACGACGGACGACGGCGGTCGACCACACCGAGGACGGGCCTGCGTCGACAGGCACGCAGGAGGTCACCACCGAGCTCGACGTGAGCTCGTTGCGGGCACCCGAACCCATCGAGGGCGACGACCCCGGCCCCGAGTTCGAGCCGGGCTACCGCCCCTGAGCGGGCCGCCGAGCAGCTCGCGCTCAGCCTGAAGCTGGCGCCTGGCCCTGGTCCGGAACACCCGCGAGCAGCACGCTGAGGGCCTGGTCGTCGGGCAGGTCGGGCCACACCGTCTCACCGGTGCCGGCGTAGTAGAACGCCGCATCCACCGTCGTCCAGGTCCAGCCCGCGGAGCCGGGCGAACCCCACCCGGTATGCCGCGAGCTGCAGGGAGCGCGTGCGCGCGGCCGCTCCGGACGGCTTGGCCCCCGTCTTCCAGTCGACGATCGTGAACCCGCCCTCCGGGCGTGGGAAGACCGCGTCGATGCGTCCGCGGACGGCGATCCCGTCGATGACCGTCTCCACCGCGATCTCGATCTCGGCGGGCGTGCGGTGCGCCCACTCGCTGGCGAGGAAGCGCTCCTTCATGCGCGGCAGGTCGGCGTCGTCGCCGGGGTCGTCGTCGGCGCTCCCGGGCAGGTCGAGGATGTCGACCATCGCCGCCCTGGCGTAGTGCTGCTCCACCCAGGCGTGGAAGGCCGTGCCCCGGCGAGCAGCGAGGGCAGGAGGCTCGGGCATGGGGCGGCGCAGGGCCGAGGCGAACCGTGCTGGGTCCTGTGCGAGGGCCACCACGGCCGAGGCCGACAGGTGCCGCGGCATGAGCACGGTGACCTCGCCGCGGTGTCCGAGCCGTCGTCGCTCCTCCAGCAGCAGGTCCAGCTCTTCGAGGACCGGGAGTGCCGCGCCCGGCAGCGGCAGCAGGCCCTGCTCGCCCGGATGGACCTCCCCCTCGCGGAGCGCCTCCACGGCAGTGCGGACCGCCTCTGCACCGGCGGCGAGGGCCTGCCGACGCGGGGCGAGCGGGTCTGCCGGCCACTGCACGGAGACGGCCTCGGCCGCGGTCGGGTTGACCGCCTCCTCCGGCGCGGCTGGGTCGGGCATGTCGACCCACGCGAGACGCTCCACGGGCAGCGCCGGATCGGAGTCGAGCACCTCGGTGAGGAACCGCGAGGTGACCTTGGGGGTCTTGCCGTCGGTCCAGACGGGTGCGCTCAGCAGCATGTCGGACCGGGCCCGGGTGAGCGCGACGTAGGCCAGCCGTCGCTCCTCCTCGACACCGTGACCACCGCCGGCGCGCAGGAAGTCCTCGACGCGGGTCTCCATGTCCTTCCAGTCCACGCCCGCCTGCCAGTCGAGGAGCGGCAGCCCGTCACGGTCACCGCGCAGGGCGAACGGGATCCCGCCGTCGGACAGGCCGCCGATCCAGCCCCGCTGCTTGGGCGGCGGACACCTTCCACTGCTCGCCGTCGGAGCGGCTGGCCGCTGACGACAGTGCAGGGAACGATCCCTCGACGAGCCCGGGCACCGCCACGGCGTCCCACTCCAGTCCCTTCGCGGCGTGCACGGTCAGCACCTGCACCGCGTCGGAGGAGGCCTCGATGTAGCCCTTGTCGAGCCCGCGCTCCTCCTTGAGTGCCGCCGCCAGCCAGGCGAGGAAACCTGCCAGGTTCGGCCGGTCGGCGCTCACGGTGAAGGTGGCGGCGACGTCGGCGAAGGCGTCGAGGTGGGCTCTGGCCGCGGCGGGGGTGTAACCCGGACGGGCCAGCACCTCGATGTCGAGGCCGAGGGCGCGCTCGGCCTCCCCCACCAGGTCGGCCAGCGGCAAGGCAGACAGCGAGCGCAGCCGGCGGATCGCCTGCTGCAGCCCCCGGAGCCGGGCGCGTCCCGTGTCGCTGACCCGCTTGCCGTCCCAGCTGGCCCACCCCGGACGGCGGAGGGTCGTCGACCGCCTCGACGATGCTGACCCGGTCGGAGCTGTCCGGCGCCTGGTCCCGGACGGCCCGTGGCGCCCGCTCCGGCCCCTCGGCCGCAGTCGTCCCCGTCCCTGCCGTCGCCGGGGCCTCGTCGGTCGCCAGGACGCCTGCCGTCGCCATGACCCCCTCGGCGTCGTCGTCATCCTGCGGGGCCGACCGGTCGTCGACGCCCAGTCGCAGGTCCTGCTGGTGGCGCGCCCAGGCCATCAGGCCGTCGAGGTCGGCCGCGCCGAGCCTGCACAGTGGACCGGTGAGCAGCCGCATCAGCTGGTCGCCGCGGCTGGGGTCGTTGACGACGTGGAGCAGCGCCGTGATGTCCTCGACCTCGGGCGTGAGGAGCAGCCCACCGAGTCCGACGACCTCGTAGGGGATCCCCCGGGACTCGAGCGCGTCGATGATCGGCGCGAACTGGGACCGCTTGCGGCAGAGCACGGCCAGGGACTCGGCGCCGGCCGCCCGCCGCTGCGACAGCCAGGTGGCGACCAGGGCCGCCTCGTCACCAGCGGTCTCGACGCGGGCGGCCGCCACCCGCCCCGTGCCGGCGCCCGGCCGGGCGACCAGCTGGTCGACGGGGACCTTGGAGCCTGCCCGCAGCGGGGCAGCCACGGCGTTCGCGACCTCGAGAACGCCGACGTCGTTGCGCCAGCTCGTCGCCAGGGGCAGCACGGGGGCCGGACCGGCGCTGGTGCCGAACGCGACCCGGAACTCGCTCAGGGTCGTGGCGCTGGCCCCTCGCCACCCGTAGATGGACTGGTGCGGGTCGCCGACCGCGGTCACCGGGGAGGGCTCACCGGGGGCGACGAACAGCGACCGCAGCAGCTCCAGCTGGGCCGCCGAGGTGTCCTGGAACTCGTCGAGCAGCACCGCGCCGAACCGCTGCCTCTCGATCGACCCGATGTCGGGGAAGGTCATCGCGAGCCTCGCGGCGAGGGCCATCTGGTCGGCGAAGTCCATCGCGTCCCGGCTGCGCTTGAGCGCGAGGTAGCGCTCCACCATGGGAAGCACGCCGGCGCGCGCCCGCAGCTGTTCGCGCATCTTCTTCACCTCACCCGGCAGGTCCTTGCCGCGGGCCCCGGCGTGCGGAGGCAGTGCGGCGAGGGCGTCCAGCACCAGGTCGAGGTATGCCGCGACGTCACCGACCCCGACGAGGTGCTCGGCCATCTCGCCGGCCAGGTCGACGACGGCGGCCGTCACGGTGGACTCGGCGAACTGCACGTCGTCCATCGGGCCGTCGTACGACGAGACCACCTCGGAGGCGTACTGCCAGGCCGCCGCCTCCGAGAGCAGACGCGACTCGGACTCGAAGCCCAGCCGCAGCGCGTGCTCGCGCACCAGCCGCCCGGCATACGAGTGGTAGGTGGACACCGTGGGCGTCCCGCCGAGCACCTCCGCGCCGGTCTCCTCGTCGTCGGTGCGCGGGTGCCACACGTCGCGCTGCTGGAGTAGTCGCAGCCGTGCGCCGATGCGCTCGGCCAGCTCGGTCGCCGCCTTGCGCGTGAAGGTCAGGCCGAGCACCTGGTCGGGCTCGACGAAGCCGTTGGCGACGAGCCAGACCACCCGGCTGGTCATCGTCTCGGTCTTGCCGGACCCGGCACCGGCCACGACGAGCACCGGCGACATCGGAGCCTCGATGACCTCGACCTGCTGGCCCGTGGGCTGAGGCAGCCCCAGGGACTGAGCAATCTCCCTGGCTGACAACAGGTTTCGAGCCACTCACAGCACCCGCCCCTCGGGCTGTGCCGGGCACGAAGCCCTCACCTGGCACATCGTGCACCAGTCGCCGACGGTGGCCTGGAAGGTCGAGCCGGACATCCCGTCGGCCGTGGCGGTCACGAGGTCGGCCGCCCACTGGGGTTCCTCGTCGTCGCGCAGCGGCTCCTGCGTCTGCAGGGTCGTCCTGACCAGCGCGGCCTTGCCGAGCTGGAGCAGGGCAGCACCGGCGGACCGGTCGCCCAGCTCACCGAAGGCGCCACGCTCGACGCCCAGCTGGTAGGCCCCCAGCTGGGGGTGACGGGCGAGCTCCTCGGCCCGCGGCTTGGAGCTGCCCGTCTTGTAGTCGACGATCCTCAGGCCGGTGCCGTCGGGCGTCCCTTCGATGCGGTCGACCTTGCCGCTGAGGACGGCGCGTCCGAGCACGACTTTCATGTCCAGCTCGGCCCCGAGCCGCACCCAGCCGCCGATCCGCGCCTCGTCGAAGTAGGCCGCCAGGCGGCGAACCATGCGGTGCGCCTCGTGGCGCTTGCGGTCGGACACCCAGCCGGCCGGCATACCGAGGCGGCCCCACCGGGCGTCCACCTCGGCGACCAGGCGCTCGGCGTCGACGTCGCCGAGCTCGGCCGCGATGTCGTGCACGAGCGTGCCGATGTCGGCGGCTCCCACGGACGGGCCGTCGCCACCGACCGAGCCGAGCAGCCACCTGCAGCCCGCAGTTGCCGAACGACTCGAGCTTGCTCGGCGAGACCCGGACCTCCTGGTCGGGCTCGCGAAGCGGCCGCTCGTCGGAGAGCCCGCGGAGCACCCACCACTGGGCGGGGTCAGCGCCCGGCACCCCCTCGCGCGTGAGTCGCGCCAGGGCTGCGACCGCAGTGGTCCGGACCGTCTCGTCGTCGGAGACCAGCTGCCGGCGGAGCTCGCCGACGAGGGTGGGCAGCGTCATCGTGCGGGCCACCTCGGCGAACGGACGATCCTGGCCGGTGGCAACGGTTTCCGGGTCGACGACGTCGAGGTAGACGGACGGCTGCTCGTCGTCGGACCGCACCGCAGTGACGATGACCCGGTCGCTCGCACGGGTGAGCGCGACGAGGAATGACCGGGTCTCGTCGTAGCGGACCGCGGCCTGCGCCGCCCGGAACGTCGACGCCCGCCCCGACACGACGTCGACGAGGTGCTCCGAGCCCAGCAGGGAACCCCGCAGCCGCAGGTCGGGCCAGACGCCCTCCTGGACGCCGGCGACGACGACGAGGTGCCACTGGCGTCCGGCTGCGGCCTGGGGTGTGGTGACGGTGACCGACTCGCCCGACCGGGGACCGGGCCACCAGCGTGTCGCCCGGGATGTCCTGGCTGCCGATGTGGGTGAGGAACTCCTCTGGCCCCGCCTGGGGCAGCCGGTCGACGAACTTGGCCGCGGCGTCGAACAGCCCCACCACCGCGTCGAGGTCGCGGTCGGCCCGTGCGGCGCCCGGACCGCCGCTGAGAGCGGTCGCCTGCCACTCGGCGCCGAGCCCGGTGGCTGCCCACATGGCCCAGAGCACCGACTCGGCACTGACGCCGTTCTCCCAGCGCCAGCCCCCGCTGTCGTCAGCGTCCGCGGCACCCCGGGCTGCCTTGACCCCCGCGGAGATGGTGGCCGCCACGCGGCGTGCCGGGTGGCCTTCCGGGCCGAGCTCGACCAGGGCTCCGGGAGCCAGGAGGGCCTCGACGATCAGCTCGTCGCTCGTCCGCCCGCCACCTCCCTCGAGCTCCAGCCGGCGCAGGGCACGGCGCAGCCTGCGCAAGCCCGACCGAGTCGGCGCCGCCGATCGGCGACAGGAGGGTGTCGACGGCCACCTCGGCCGTCAGCGCGCCCGCGCGCCCACGAGCCACCTCGAGGGCCACGTCGAGCAGCGCGAGCAACGGACGCACAGCCACCTCGTCGCGCACGGGCAGGTCGGTGGCCGACCCTGCGACCGGCACACCGGCGGCCATCAGCACGCGGCGCAGCGTGGCGGTGCGGCCCTGCCCGCGCACGATGACGGCCATCTCCGACCACGGGATGCCGAACCGCAGGTGCGACTCGCGCAGCTCGGCGGCGACGTGGCTGGCCTCCTGGCTGACGGCGCGCAGCAACCGCACGTCGACCTGTCCGCCGGCACGTCCCGGGGCGGCGGCGCGCTGGACCCCGCCCCCGAGGGCGCCGATCTTGGGCGCGACCCTCGCGGCGGCGTCGACGACCGCCTGCGGGAGCCGGTATGCCGTGGGCAGCACCAGGGTGCGCGGCTCACCGTGCAGGCCCAGCTGGGTCCATCCGTCGCTGAGGTGGCGCGGGTCGGCGCCGCGGAAGGTCTGGGTGGCGCTGTCGGGGTCGCCGAGCAGGACGAGGTCGAGTCCGGGGACGGCGATGGTGCGCAGCAGGCGGGCCGCGGCAGACGTGAGCTCCTGGGCGTCGTCGACCACGACGAGGCGCAGGCCGCCGACCAACCGCTCGAGCGCAGCCGGGTCCTCCTGGAGCAGGTCGGCGGCGGCTCCGAGGATCCAGGCGGGGTCGTAGGCACCGGGCGCCGAGAGGGCCGTGACCTCGTCGTACTCGGCCAGGACGTCCGCGGCCGCCACCCACTCGGGGCGGTCGTGCTCGGTCCCCAGCCGGGCGAGGTCGACCGGGCTCGAGGTCGTGCTCGACGGCGCGCATCAGCAGGTCGCGCAGCTCGCCCCTGAACCCGCGGGTCCCCAGGGCCAGGTGGACCCGCTCCGGCCAGCCGGGGCCCGTGCCGTCCTCGGCGTGCCCGGCCAGCAGCTCGCGCAGGATGACGTCCTGCTCCGGGCCGCTCAGCAGGCGTGGGGTCGGGTCGCCTCGCAGCGCGGCCGCCTGCCGCAGGATGCCGAACCCGAGGGCCTGGTGGGTCCTCGCGAGCGGCTCGGTCGAGGTGCCACCCAGCCGGGCGGTGACGCGTTCGCGAAGGCTTCCGGCGGACACCCGGAGGAGGTGAGGATGAGGCACTGGTCGGGGGTCGCCTCCCCCGACTCGACGCGCGCGACGACCGCCTCGATCGCGGTGGTGGTCTTGCCGGTGCCCGGACCGCCGAGCACGCGCAGCACTCCGCCGCGGTGGGCGAGCGCAGCCAGCTGGACGTCGTCGAGCGGGGGCGCCTGCGCCACCACGCTCGGGGCGCGGCGCAGCGTCAGCACTCACTCATCCCACCATCCCCGACCGACACCGGCCGCCTCGCCACTCCCGCGGGACCGCGCCATTCGAGGGACCGCCGGTCTGCGCGCACGCCTCAGTCCGACGGGGGGACCGGCACCTTCGCCTCGAGCCACCGGGCCCGTGCGAGGTCGACGCGCCTGCCGTCCACCTGCCCGCGGACCAGCGGCGTGCCCTCCTCGCGGTAGTGCCCGAGCGCCCTGTCCTCGAGCCCCTGCGGGAAGTAGCCACCCGAGCGGATCACCCGCCACCAGGGCACGTCGGACCCGTACCTCGCCATGACGTTCCCGACGCCTCGGGCCCCGCCACGCCCGAGCAGCTCGGCGATGTCGCCGTACGTCATCACCATCCCCTCGGGAATGGTGTCGACGACCTCGAGCACGTCGTCGGCGAACTCGCTCGGGGCGCCACTCACGCGCCCGGACTTCGTGACCATCGCCGCCCCTCAGTAGACCGGCAGGCTCGGGTCGACGTCGTGCACCCAGGCGAGCACTCCCCCGGCGAGGTTCGCGACGTCCGACCGCCCGGTGGCCGGCGAGCAGCCCGGCCGCCTCCGCGGACCGGACACCCGACTTGCACATCAGGACGACGGGTATGCCGGGTGGCAGCTCGTCCGCGGCCGTCCCGTCCCGGAACCGGTCGAGGTGCAGCGCCCGCGCCCCCGGGATCGACACGACAGCCCGCTCCCCCGGCTCGCGCACGTCGACCAGCTCGAACTCGCGGTCGCCGCTTCGCGCGCTCGGCCAGCATCGCGGCCAGGTCGGTCGCCGACACCTCGGCGAACGCCGCCGCGGCATCCTCGCGCCCGGCCCCGACGCGCTCCGCACCCTCCTGGGCGGGCTTCCCCGCGGAAGCACCCGGCATACCGCAGAACTGCTCGTAGTCGACGAGCGAGGTGACGGTCGGGGACTCTCCGCACACCGGGCAGCCGGGGTCGGCTCGCACGGTGAGGGTGTCCCACGTCTGGCGCAGGGCGTCGTGGACGAGGAGGCGGCCGACGAGCGGTTCGCCCTGCCCCACGATGAGCTTCACGGCTTCGGCGACCTGGACCGACCCGATCGCCGCGCAGAGCACTCCGAGCACTCCGCCGGTCGCGCACGACGGCACCGCGTCGGGCGGGGGCGGGTCGGGGAACACGCAGCGGTAGCAGGGGCCGTGACCGGAGAACCACACCGACACCTGGCCGTCGAAGCGGTAGATCGAGCCCCACACGTGCGGCCTCCCGAGGAAGACGCAGGCGTCGTTGACGAGGTAGCGCGTGGGGAAGTTGTCGGCGCCGTCGAGCACCACGTCGTAGTCGGCGAGGATCTCGAGCGCGTTCTCGGAGGTGAGGCGGACATCGTGGCGCACCACCGTGACCAGGGGGTTGATCGCCGCCACCGTCTCTGCGGCCGACTCCGTCTTGGGGCGACCCACGTCCTTGACTCCATGGACCACCTGGCGCTGGAGGTTCGAGGCATCCACCACGTCGTCGTCGACGACCCCGATCGTGCCCACCCCGGCGGCCGCGAGGTACATCAGCGCGGGCGAGCCCGAGGCCACCGGCACCGACCACGAGGACGCGGGCGTTCGACGAGCCGTCGCTGCCCCTCGATGCCGACCTCGGGCAGCAGGATGTGGCGGGCGTAGCGGGCCTTCTGCTCGGCGGTCAGCTCCGGCCCGACCTCGACCAGCGGTGGGATCACCATGTGATGCAGGTTACCCACCCGTACGATGGCCCCGATACCGCAGTCAGGCTGACCCACCGCCGAACGCCGCACCCTCGAACAGAAGGCCACCATGTCGATCCGAGCAGTTCCAGGCACCGACAACGCGCGCGGCCAGCGCCTCCCCCGGTCGGCCCGCCGCGCCCAGCTCCTCGAGGCCGCGCAGGCCGCGTTCGTCGAGTCCGGCTACCACGCGGCCGCGATGGACGACATCGCCGACCGCGCCGGGGTCTCCAAGCCGGTGCTCTACCAGCACTTCCCCGGCAAGCTCGAGCTCTACCTCGCCCTGCTCGACAAGCACAGCGAGGCCCTGGAGCAGCTCGTCCGCGAAGCCCTCGCGTCGACCCACGACAACAAGGAACGCGTCTACGCGACGATCGCGGCCTACTTCGACTTCGTCTCGCGTGACGGTGCCGCCTTCCGGCTGATCTTCGAGTCCGACCTGACCAACGAGTCAGCTGTCCGCAACCGCCTCGACGCCGTCGGCCTGGTCTGCGCCGAAGCCGTGGCCGAGGTCATCGCCGAGGACACCGGGCTCACCGACGAGGACGCGTCCCTGCTCGGCATGGCCCTCACCGGGCTGGCCCAGGTCGGCGCCCGCCACTGGCTCGCCCAGGGCTCCGACGTCCCCAAGGACGAGGCCGCCCTCCTCATGGGTGCGCTGGCCTGGAGCGGCCTCGGGTCGTTCCCGAAGGTGGGCGGGGAAGGTTCCTGACGCAGCGCTCGTTAGCCTTGGCGACAGCTCCGCACGCGCTCGTATGCCGCGTGCCCACCGTGCACGTGACCGCCCCTGAGCGAGCGGCCACCAGCACCCACCCAGGTTTCCTGGGCCACTGCAGAAGAGAGGAACCACCGTGGAGGTCCGCATCGGCGTCCAGAACGTCTCGCGCGAGGTCGTCTTCGAGTCCACCGAGGGCGCAGCGGAGGTCGCCGCCGCCGTGAGCGCATCGCTCGAGAAGGGCACCGTCCTGACCCTGACCGACGACAAGGGCCGCCAGCTGCTCGTCCCCGCGGGGGTGCTCGGCTACGTCCAGATCGGTGAGTCCGAGAAGCGCGGCGTCGGCTTCGGCGTCTGAGGCCCGTCCAGTGCGTCGCGCAGCCTCCTGACCTGCACAAACGCCGGAAAATCGTTGCCAGTCCGTGACCCAACACGCCGTGTTGGTTTGCGCGGTTTGAAGCGGTTCATGGTGGGGTAATGACGCACTGCGATCGGTCAGCCGCTCGCACACACGAAAGTGAGGCAGCACATGGAGATCATTGGCGTCATCATTGCGGGTGCCATCATCGGCGCCCTCGCCAAGCTAGTCATGCCAGGTCGACAGTCCGGCGGGATCATCATCACGATCATCCTCGGCATCATCGGTGTCATCATCGGCTACTACCTCGCCGCGGCGCTGGGTGTCGAGTCGACCAATGGCATCGACTGGCTCCGCTGGATCATCAGCATCATCGTCGCGGTGGTGCTCATCGCGATCTACGGCGCGGTCACCGGTCGACGGGACAGCAGCACGGTCTGACGACCACCGCCTCACGCGTTGGGCCCCGTCCACCCGGACGGGGCCCTTCCGCGTTCCACCGCTTTCGCCACGTCCGGCCACAGGGTCGCGTCCAGACCCCTGATCCGGGCGATCCGTCACGACCCAGTGGCCCGAAGACGCGCGGGAGGACGGCAAGGAGTCAGGCGGCGAGGCCGAGCCGCCCCATCCGCCGGGTGTGCTCGTCGGTGAGCCGGGCGAACATCCGGCCCAGCTCGGCCAGGTCGGCACTGGGTCGTTCCGGCCCCCCGATGCCACCCACCATGAGCGAGGCCAGCGCGTCCCGCTCGACCGCGACCTGCTGGGCCTGCGAGAGCGCCTCGCCCACGAGCCGGCGTCCCCAGAGGGCCAGGCGCCCGGCGATCTTCGGCTCCGCCTTGATGGCCTCCCGGACCACCTTGACCACGAACTCGGCCTGGCCGACGTCCTCCATCGCCGAATGCACCAGCGCCTGGGTCGAGGGGTCGACGTAGGCCGCGATCTCCCGGTAGAAGTCGGTGGCGATGCCGTCGCCGACATAGGCTTTGACCAGGCCCTCGAGCCAGCTGCTCGGCCTGGTGCGCTCGTGGAACGAGTCGATCGGCACCAGGAACGGGGCCATCGCGACCTCGGGGTCGATGCCCATCTCGTGCAGTCGCGCGACGAGGATCTCGTAGTGCCGGAACTCCGCCACGGCCAGCCCGGCCACCGCCGCCTTGAGCGGCTGGCTCGGCGACAGCTCGCTGTCCCCGGCAAGCCGGGTGAACGCCGTCAGCTCACCGTAGGCAAGCACTCCGAGCAGGTCGGCGACCGCGTCGCGGTACTGCGGATCGGCCAGCCAGTCGTCCGTGGTCATGCCCGTCACCCTAACGGCGGGCGCCGCACGGTCGCCCTCGATGCGGAGATGTCCGAGCCGCACCGCTAGACTGGGTCTCGTCAAAGGTGCCCGGTCGGCACGAATCAGCCGCGGACCAGGTCCGCGCCCCCGCTCACCAGAGCATGACGAAGACCTCCGATCGGCCCGCTGTGCGAGCGCCACCACTGTCGTGGGAGCGCCCCCCGATCGAGAGAACTTCATGACCGAGACCACTTCGGGCCCCACTGCGCCCGACTCCAGCACGCCCGAATCCAGCACGCTCGACTCCAGCACGCCCGACTCCATGTCGTCCGGCAGCCCGTCGGCCGCCGCCACGAGCGTCCCCGCCGACCTCACCTTCGCGGACTTCGACGTCCACCCCGACATCGTGGCCGCACTGGCCGACGCCGGGATTCTCACCCCGTTCCCCATCCAGGCGATGACCCTGCCGGTCGCCCTGTCCGGCCACGACATCATCGGCCAGGCCAAGACCGGCACCGGCAAGACCCTGGGTTTCGGCGTGCCGATGCTCAACCGCACGATCGCCCGCGGAGACGACGGCTGGGAGGGCTTCAAGCACGCAGGCAAGCCGCAGGCCCTGGCGGTCGCGCCGACCCGTGAGCTGGCGGTCCAGGTCGCCTCCGACCTCGAGCGCGCCGGCAAGCGTCGCGGCATCCGCGTGCTCACCGTCTACGGCGGCCGCGCCTACGAGCCGCAGATCGAGGCCCTTCGCAACGGCGTCGAGATCGTCGTCGGCACCCCTGGCCGCCTCATCGACCTGGCCAAGCAGGGCCACCTCGACCTGTCGCACTGCAAGTCCGTCGTCCTCGACGAGGCCGACGAGATGCTCGACCTCGGCTTCCTCCCCGACGTGGAGAAGCTGCTCGCGATGACCTCGCCGGCCCGGCAGACGATGCTCTTCTCGGCCACCATGCCGGGTGCTGTCGTGGCCCTGGCCCGCCGCTACATGAGCCAGCCGACGCACATCCGCGCCATGGGCGACGACCAGGAGAACGCCCACACCGTCAAGGCCGTGGAGCAGTTCGTCTACCGCGCCCACGCGATGGACAAGGTCGAGATGCTGGCTCGCATGCTGCAGGCCGAAGGCCGCGGCCTGACCATCATCTTCAGCCGTACCAAGCGCACCGCCGCCAAGGTCGCCGACGACCTCATCGACCGCGGGTTCGCTGCGGCCCCCATCCACGGTGACCTCGGCCAGGGAGCCCGCGAGCAGGCGCTGCGAGCGTTCCGCAACGGCAAGGTCGACATCCTCGTCGCCACCGATGTCGCCGCCCGCGGCATCGACGTCGACAACGTCACCCACGTCATCAACTACCAGTGCCCCGAGGACGAGAAGACCTACCTGCACCGCATCGGCCGCACCGCCCGTGCGGGCAACACCGGCATCGCGGTGACCTTCGTCGACTGGGACGACATGCCGCGCTGGGGCATGATCAACAAGACCCTCGACCTCGGCATCCCCGAGCCCGAGGAGACCTACTCCTCCTCCGACCACCTCTACGAGCAGCTCGACATCCCGCGCACCGCCAAGGGCCGTCTGCCCAGGGCCGCACAGAAGCTCGCGGGCCTCGACGCCGAGGTGCTCGAGGACCTGGGCGAGACCGGCAAGTCCAGTGGGCGTCGCCCCGCGGGCGGGCGTGACGGTGGCAGTCGGGGCCGGGACGGTGGTAGCCGTGATGGTGGCGCTCGTGGCGGTCGCGACACCAAGCACGAGGGTGGCCGTGGCGGTGAGCGTCGGTCCGAGAAGGCCCCTGCCGAGGGCGGCGAGGCCGCGGCCAAGCCGCGGCGCAACCGCAACCGTCGCCGCACCCGCGGTGGCGCCGACGCCGGCGAGGCCACCAAGCAGGCCTGACCCCCCACCCCGGACAGACAGGTATGCCGCGCGGCCAGGCCGCGCGGCATACCTGTTTCGTCTCGGGGCGGTTGCGGATAGGTCACGTGGCACACCGGGTTCTTCGCGCCCTGTCATCCTCGCGATGTGGGGGACATGCGACGGCGTACGGCGGCGCAGCCGGTAGCACTGGTGCTGGCGGCGGCACTGGTGTGCACCGTGGCCTGGCTCGCCGGGACCCGGCTGCCTGCCGAGGCCCGGTTCGAGCGCTGGCTCCGTGAGCAGCCGGGCGTCGTGACGGTGGACCTGGAGCCCTCGCGGGCACTCGCCGCAGGGGATTCCGCGGCGAGGGTGCCGCGGCCGAGCGCCACCGTGACGATGCGACCCGCCCTGACTCCGCAGGTCGTGGCTCGCTTCATGCGGGACTTCGAGCGGTATGCCGCCGGCCACCGGGACGTGACCGACTGGACCGTCGAGGTGGTGCACGGGAGTGACGACGTGACCGTGGACAGCCGACCCGCCCCCAACGCCCACGCCCTCGAGGTCCTCGCCGCGGTGCACGACCTCCCCGGCCGGCAGGCCACCAGCATCTCGATCACTCCCTGGCCTCCTCACCTCACCAGCCACCATGACCGGCGGTTCGGACCTCGTCGCCACCGCACGGGCGATGGCTGCCGCACGGCCCGCCGACGTCGTCCGGGGGCAACGACCCGTGGGGGGAGCAACCGGTCACAGCCACCGACGGGACGACCACCGTCATCACCGGGCGCGGGGCGACCCTCGCCCGGCGCGGTGAGGCTGCGTTCCACGAGGCCGTGCGCCTGGAGGCCGGACGACGGGTCACGGTGGAAGCGCAGCGCGACTCCGACGGCCGCGCGCAGACGACCCTCAACCTCGACCGGGCCTCACCCACTGCCGCGCGGACCGTGACCGCCCTGTCGGCGCTGGGCTTCGGGCTGGCCAGCCAGGGCGACGCGATCACCGTCGGTGACGACGACACACCGGTCTTCGACACCGACGCGTGGGCACGGTCGGCGGGGGCCGGGTTGCGTGCGGTGCCCGGGGTCCTCGAGGTCACCCTGGACGCGGGCGACCTGGATCTCCCGCCATCGGTCGATGTCAGGGTCACTCCGACGGTCCCACTGGCCGGGCTCGCGAAGGCGGTGCCCCTCGGCGTCGAGCATCTCGAGGTGCACACCTCCCCTGCCGCACCCGACTACGGCCGTGACAGCGCGCTGCCTGTCGACCCCGAGACGCTGTGCCCGAACGGTCCGGGAGGAAGGCTGAACCTGGCCTACACCGGGCCGCCCTCGGCCCTGTCCGCCGCTGCCGACTACCTGTCTGCACTGCGCGGTGCCGCCAGGCCAGGCTGCCTGCACTGGGTCGAGCCGGGCGAGGAGAACAGAGCAGACGTGTCGAACCTCGCGGTGCGGGTCCCGTTGCAGGGGAACCGCTGGCGGTCCGTGGTCGACGTCGTCGCCGAGCGCCGGAAACGCGCCGAGTCGGCACACCCGGGGCTCGACCTCATCCTGCCGGCACCGGGCCGGCCATGGTCCACCGTGCTGATCGCCAGGGCCGATGAGGACGAACCGACTCCGAGCACCCTCGACGCCGAGACCCCTTCGGACCTGCGCGCCGCTGCGTCGGCCATCCAACCCGTCCTCGACTACTGGCGCTCGCGGCTCAGGACGGGCTGAGCGGTCGGTCAGGCGCCGATGGTGGCGGTGTCGATGACGAAGCGGTAGCGCACGTCAGACTTCACGACCCGGTCGTAGGCCTCGTCGACCTGGTCCGCCCCGATCGTCTCGATCTCGGCGGCGATGTCGTGCTCGGCGCAGAAGTCGAGCATCTCCTGGGTGAGCGCGATGCCGCCGATGTTGGAACCGGCGATCGTCTTGTCACCCTGGATCAGGGCACCGAACGGAAGCTGCTGCGGCGAGGGCGGCAGGCCGACCGTGACGAACGCACCGAACGGCTTGAGCAGTGAGAGGTACTGCGGCAGGTCGAGGTCGGCGCTGATCGTCGAGATGATGACGTCGAAGGCACCGGCGAGGTCCTCGAACGTCTGGGCGTCGCTCGTCGCGCGGTAGTCGGAGGCACCGAACGCGCGACCGTCCTTCTCCTTGGACAGTCCCTGGCTGAGCACCGTCACGTCGGCGCCCATGGCGGAGGCGATCTTGACCCCCATGTGGCCGAGCCCGCCCATGCCGACGATCGCCACCTTGGCGTCCGGTCCGGCGTGACCGAGCCAGCGCTGCAGAGGGGTGTAGAGCGTGATGCCCGCACACAGCAGCGGTGCGGCCTGGTCGAGCTCGAGCCCGTCGGGGATGCGGACGACGAACCGCTCGGTCACCACCACCTCCCGGCTGTAGCCCCCTTGGGTGGTCGTGCCGTCGACGTCGGTGTCGCCGTAGGTGAAGACCGTCTTCTTCTCGCAGAAGTTCTCGTGCCCGGCCACACACTGGGCGCACTTCCCGCAGGAGTCCACCATGCAGCCGACACCGACCCGGTCGCCGACCTGGTAGGTGGACACGTCGGGTCCGACCTCGGTGACGACGCCGGCGATCTCGTGGCCGGGCGTCAGGGGGTAGCTGGTCTCACCCCACTCGCCACGCACCGTGTGGATGTCGCTGTGGCAGATGCCGGCGAACTTGATGTCGATGCGGACGTCGTCGGCGCGCAGGTCACGCCGCTCGATCGTCGTCGTCTCGAACCGGCCTTCTGCGGACGGCATGGCCAGGGCAGCTGTGCGGGACATGATTCTCCTCGGAGGTTGGGGTTCAGTCACCGTCCAAGGACAAGTCCCAGCCTCGTGCCACTATTCCGCGCGTCACCGGTCAGCGTGCCGCGACGCACGCCGTCCCACGTCATTGGCCCCGCTCAGGCGCGTTTGGTGACGGTGCTCGTCGTGGACCACGCACTGGTGCCCATGGCGTTGGTCGCCTTGACCCGGACCTGGCACTTCGCATACCCCGACACGCCGTAGTGGTTGTAGTAGTAGGTCGTGCCCTTCGTCGTGCGAGTGGTCCACGCGCGCCACCGGCCGCTCTTGTAGCACCGGACCTGCGTCGTGTACTTGGTCACGGCAGCTCCGTTGGCCGCGCTCTTCCACCACCCGTAGTGCACGTAGGACGGCGACGGCGAGGTGAGGAAGCGCGGGGCCCTGGGGACTGTCGGGGTCGTGGCCGGGATGACCGACTTGGACGCCGACCAGGCGCTGTAGCCCGCACTGTTGGCGAAGGCCACCTGGAACCGGTAGGTCCGGCCGTTGAGAAGTCCCGGGATCGTCGTGCCCGTCGGCCCACCGGTGACCGTGCGGTATGTCGGGGCGTTCCAGGCCTTGAGGCTCGGGCTGTAGAGGCTGGTGGTGATCCGCACCGAGGAGGTGCCGGCGCTCGGAGTGCCCCACCGCAGGACCGCCGAGGAACGGCCACGGGTGGCCGTCAGGCCCGGCTTGGCCGGTGTGGCGTTCCACAGCGGGGTGATGCAGGACGAGGTTGCCGTCGGGGTGCTGAACGCCCCCTTGGGCAGGGTGTCGAACGACGTACTGCCGGTGAACACGGTGGGCATGACTACCACTCCCGTGCTGGTGCAGGCGCGCAGCGTCCCGGGGTTGATACGGGTGCCTTTGAGGCCGCCGTCACGGACCTCGAAGTGCAGGTAGTTGGTGGTGCAGGGGGTCGCGTCGCCCCAGTGGCCCATCCGGCCGATCATCGTCGCCGGCGTGACGAGCGCGCCATCAGCGACGGTGATCGAGTCGAGGTGGGTGTACTTCGTCACGCGACCGCCGCCGTGGTCGACCCATGCCCAGGTGCCGTCGGTCTGGCTCCCCGCGGGGGCACAGCTGGTCTGGCGGGCACCCACGTGGAAGACGCCCGCCCCAGCCGCGTGGACCGGGTCGCCCCGGTGACCGACGAAGTCGATCGCCCAGTAGCCGTGGTAGTCGCCGCCCGAACCCGTGCAGTTGGTCTTGACGCACATGATCCGCGCCGGGGTGCGTACCGGCGACCAGATCGGTGCGCTGAAGGGATGCAGCGCGTTCGGGGCAGGAAGGGCGGTCGCGACGGCCAACGAGCTGGCTGGTCGGGCGGACACACCGTCTCCTGCGGTCAACGGGTCGTGGGACCCCTCCGACGGCGAGAGCAGCAGCGCTGCGACGAGGGCGAGCACCGAGGCGCGCAGCACCCATCCGAGACGCCAGCACGACCGGCTCGACAACAGCTCGATGACCATGGGGCTCCTGATGGCGTCGATGGAGGGCGAGGGCTGGGCCCGATCGTCCCAGCATCCCGAGGTGGGTGAAGGCGAGTCGAGGCAACAGTCGTCGCGACCATGCGGGGATCCAGCACGGAAGACCCAAGTGGAGCCGATCGGACGAGCACCGCCATGAGCCGTTCGGTGGACTCCGGGCCCTACCGCCCGCGGGTCAGAGCCGCTTGGCCAGCGCGGTGGCGACGTCGCGGTAGGCCTGGGCGCCCTTGGACGTGCGCGAGGTGGCCAGGATCGACCGGCCGACCGCCGGGGCCTCGGCGAACCGCACCGTCTTGGGGATGGGCGGGTCGAGCACCGGCAGGTCGTAGCGTTCCCCCACGTCGGCCAGCACCTCGCGCGCGTGGTTGCTGCGGCCGTCGAACAGGGTCGGCAGGATCCCCCACACCTCGAGGTCCCGGTTGAGGATCTTCTGGACGTCGGTCACCGTGTCGAGCAGCTGGCCGACGCCGCGGTGGCTGAGCATCTCGCACGGCATCGGGATGATCAGGCCCTGACTGGCGGTGAGGGCGTTGAGGGTCAGCACCCCGAGGCTGGGTGAGCAGTCGAGCAGGACCACGTCGTACTCGCTGCGCACCTCCTCCAGCACCGTGCGCAGGATGTACTCGCGCCCGGGCCGCGGCAGCAGCTGGGCCTCGGCGCCGGCGAGGTCGATGACGCTGGGCACGAGATCGACGCCGTCGTCGCAGGCGATGCGCACGTCGGCAATGCCGGCGCGTCCGAGCAGCACCTCGTTGACAGAGCTCTCCACCTCGTCGGGGTCGACGCCGAGGCTGAACGTCAGGCAGGCCTGGGCGTCGAGGTCGACGAGCAGCACCCGCTTGCCCTGTTCGGCGAAGGCGGCCCCGAGCGAAGCGACCGACGTCGTCTTCGCGACGCCGCCCTTCTGGTTGGCCACCGAGACGATCGTGGCCGGCTTGGCGGGTGTCCTGGCCACCTGTGGCCCTCCTCGAGACTGGGTATGCCGATGGCTCAAGTCTGTCAGGTACCCGCCGCGCCGGGTCGGCGGCACCCGTCCACAAGAACCTCCGAGTGGTCAGGAAATGGAAGGGCGCGGCTGTATCGTTGAGAAATCAAGGTCCCGACACCGGGGGAAATGGTGTCGAACAGGACTTTTCGTCGCCAGTGGGCCCAACGCAGGGGGTTTGGCACCATGACTGCAGGAGACGCGGCGGAGGGGCGCGGGACGGGCGAGCCCCTCGACCCACGACGTCCGGAGCTCTCCGCCGTGGGTCCCCGCCTGCAGCTCCCAGCGCACTGGGACTTTCCCGAGTCGCTGCGGGCTGCCATCTCCGCCAGCGGTCGCAGTCTGGAGTCCCTGCGCCGACGGCTGTCCGAACGCGGCGCGAAGGTCAGCATCGCGACCTTGAGCTACTGGCAGTCGGGTCGCAGCCGGCCGGCCCGGGACGCCTCCCTCGAGGCAGTCCGGCACCTCGAGGAGATCCTCGAACTGCCGGCGGGTGAGCTGACGTCCCGCCTGGGCGACGTGGGTCCGGCGCGGGGCCAGAGGCGGCTGGCCCCCGTGGCGTTGTTCCCCGATGACACGCCCCTCCCTGACCAGGCGACGGTCCTCGCGAGCGCGCTCGAAGAGCTCGGGTTCGGAGCCCACCAGGAGCTGCTGGACATCAGCGTGCACGCGACCCTCGAGCTCGGAGCCGACGGGAGCACCACCAGCCAGACGCTGCGCAACGTCGTGCGAGCGGCCCGGGACGGTGCCCACCGCATGCCGTCCTTCATCTGCTTCGAGGGGCCGGTCACGGAGCCACCCCGGTTCGTCCCCGGTCACGGCGTCCGGATCGGACGACAGATCCACAACAACGCCATGGGCGTGCACGTCGTCGAGGTCATGGTCGACCGACCCCTGCGCCGGGACGAGATCGCCGTCGTCGAGCACACAGCCTTCCTGCCACGGGGCGTGGTCGCGGAGAGCTACACCGAGTACTACCTGGTGCGCAGGTGTGTCGAGTGCGTCCAGTGGGTGCAGTTCCACCCGGACCGCGTGCCCACGCGCGTGGAGACCTACCAGGACCTCGACGGCGACACACTGACGACGCCGCTTCGGCTCAGCGGCACCAGCGCACACCACGTCGTGCACGACATCGGGCCCGGCAAGGTGGGGATCAGGTGGACGTGGTGACCCGCACGGGCACGGGTTGCTCGAGCGCTGCCCAGTCGGACTTCTCGGGGCCGACGGCCTGACCGGTCGGGCAGTGCGCACGGAAGTCGCACCACTGGCAGATCGGCCCCGGCTGGGCTGGGAAACGCGCCGAGTCCGCGCCGAGCTCGGCGTAGTCGTCCTCTGCCCTGCGCGCATCGTGCGCGATCGACTCGGCCTCGTCGATCTTGCGCTTCAGGGACTCGCCGGTGTGCTCGTGTGCCGCCACCGTGCCGCTCGGGAGGTGGTGCAGCTCGACGCGAACGCACTTGCGCCGGAACATCTTCCACGCCGCCGCGGCGTAGAGGGCGAGCGGGAGGGAGGTGCGGGCGTCGTCGTCGGTGGGTGACCATCGGCTGGTCTTGTAGTCGACGACGGCCAGCTCGCGGCCGCGGTCGTCGAGGCGGTCGATCCGGCCCTGGAGGGTGAACACCTCGGTCTTCAGCGACACCGTGCGCTCGATGCCCAGCGGCTGGTGCGCAGGGTCCACCTCGTCGAGGTAGGCGACCACCTGGCCCTGCGCCAGCTTCCGCCACTCGCGGGACTGGTCGGCGTCGCGGAACCCGAGGTCGATCCAGGACGTCCGCACCAGCTCGGCGCCGGCTGCGGGGGTGCGCTGCTCGGCAGGCAGGTCCCACCAGTCCCGCAGCGCGTTGTGCACCGCCACGCCGAAGGAGGTGTGGGCGCGCTGCGGGCGCGCAGCAGGGGCCGGCCGGTCGAGGTACTGCATGCGGTAGCGGCGGGGGCAGTCGACCCACGCGAGCAGCTTGCTGGGGCTCGCCCGGAACAGCCGTCGCGGCATACCGACGAACTCCTCCTGGACGGGACGCCGCTCGGGCACCCGGCCGCCCATCTCCCCTGCGCTCACGTGGACCACGCTAGGCGGTGCCGGTGACAAAGGCCCGGACGCTGTCCGCGACCATCTGCACGGCGATCGCCGAAAGCAGCAGGCCCGCGATCCGAGTGACGAGCACGGTGCCGCTGTCCTTGAGCACCCGGTGCACCTGGCTGGCGAACCGGAAGAACAGCCACACGACGAACATCGTCGCCACCAGCCCGAGAGCCACGGCGAGGTAGTCGGCGACGGCGTCGGCCCGCTGGACCTGCAGCATCGTCGCGACGATGGCTCCGGGGCCGGCGAGCAGTGGCGTGCCGAGGGGCACCAGCGCGACGTTGACGCCTGCGTCGGCGTGCTGCTCCATCTCGGTGCCCATCAACAGCTGCAACGCCACGAGCAGCAGGAGCAGGCCGCCCGCACCCTGCAGCGCCGGCAACGAGATGTGCAGGTAGGTGAGGATCTGCTGGCCGAAGACGGCGAAGAGCACGATGACGCCCAGCGCCACGAGGGAGGCCCGGCGGGCGGCGGCCAGCTTCTGCTTCTGGGTGAGCGACGCCGTCAGCGCGAGGAAGATCGGGAGGGCCCCTGGCGGGTCCATGATCACCAGCAGCGTGACGAAGACCGAGCCGAAGGTCTGCAGGTTGATGATGTCGTTCACGCGCGCGCCGCCCTGACCACGTCGATACCGCTGGTTGCCTGGTCCTCGATCTGCGCGAGTACCGTTGCGGCAGTGGTGTTCTCGCCGAGCCTGTTCTCCTTGCCCGCTCCGTGGTAGTCGCTCGACCCGGTGACGAACAGCCCCAGCCTGGCAGCCAGCTCCTCGGCCTGGCGCACCTCGGCCGGCCGGTGGTCGCGGTGGTACGCCTCGAGGCCGGCGAGCCCTGCCGCCGACATCTCCTCGATGACCGAGTCGTCGACGGTCCAGCCACGGCCGTTGGCGAACGGGTGCGCCATGACGGGGACCCCGCCCGCCTCCCGGACCAGCTGGACCGCCCGCACCGGGTCGGGTGCGTAGTGCGAGACGTAGTAGCGGCTGCCGTTGCGCAGCACGTCGGTGAACGCCTCGTCGCGAGTGCGCACGAAGCCACTGGCCACCAGGGCGTCCGCGATGTGTGGTCGCCCCATCGTCGTGCCCTCCCCGGCCTGCGCGCGCACCTCCTCGATCGTGACCGGTATGCCGTCGGCGGCCATCAGCGCCACCATCCGGTCGATGCGGGTCACCCTCGACTCCCTGGCCCGCTCGAGCTCGGCCAGCAACGCGGGCGACTCGGGGTCCACGAGGTAGCCGAGCAGGTGCACGCTGACGCCCCGGCGGGAGCAGGAGATCTCCACCCCGCGCACCAGGTCGACGCCCACCTCGTGGGCGCTGGCGACGGCAGCCGGCCACCCGGCATACGTGTCGTGGTCGGTGAGGGCGACGACGTCCAGGCCTGCGGCGGCTGCGGAGGCGATGACCTCGGCGGGCGGTTGGGTGCCGTCGCTCGCGGTGGAGTGGGTGTGGAGGTCGATCGGCACGTGCCCAAGGGTAGGGCCCACGCCGTGCCATCATCGGCAGGTGGCTTCCCGCTCGCGTCTGCCGATCCGCGATGCCGAGGGCGCGGACCGGTTCGAGGTGTTCCTCGTGTGCTCGGTGCTCTCGATCGCCCTGACCCGGATGTTCCTGGCCGCCACCGGCTTCCCGCGGCTGGGCAGCGGCAGCCTGCACCTGGCGCACCTGCTCTGGGGCGGCCTCGGGATGCTCGTCGCGCAGCTCATGTTCATGCTGTTCCTCAGCCGGGCGGTCCGGAACGTCGCGACGGTGTTTGCCGGCATCGGGTTCGGGCTTGTTCATCGACGAGGTGGGCAAGTTCGTCACGGGCGACAACAACTACTTCTACGAACCGGTCGCCGCGATCATCTACGGCACGTTCGTCGCGATGTACCTCGTCGTCGCGCTTGTCGTCCAACGCCATCCGATGACCGACCGGGAGCGGGTCGTCAACGCCGTCGAGCTGCTCAAGGAGTCGGCCGCCCACGACATGGACCAGGCCGAACGGCTGCGGGCCATCGAGCTGCTGCGGGAGGTGGGGGCTCCGAACCGCTCGCCGGCCCGCTGCGCCACACCCTCGAGGGCCTGCCCGTCGAAGCGGTGTCCACGTCGTTCATCGCGCGGGCGTATGCCGGCATCCGACGGACGATCGCGGGACTGCCCCGCCTGGAGCTGGTCAAGCGCACCGCCGTGGTCGTGATGCTGCTGTTCGCCATGGCCTCCATGGGGCGACCGCTCGTCCTGCTGACTCGAGCACCCTCGACCGGTGATGCCATCTACGCGCTGTTCAGCGTGGCGTCGGCGGCGCTGGCCCTCGCGGCCTTCGTCCGCTGGGTGCACCGGGACCGTGAGCGAGCGCTGCGGATGTTCGAGATCGCGCTGCTCGCCGAGCTGTTCGTCGTGCAGTTCTTCCGGCTGCTGGACCAGGAGTTCGCCGGCTACCTGCTGGTCTTCCTCAACCTCGCCCTGCTGGGACTGTGCCGCGGGCTGCTGTTCGAGCACCGCAACCCCCACCACAGCGACGCCGAACCCGTCATCCCTGTCGGAGCGGACACGGAGGCCGACTGAGAGGCTCTCGACCGAGTCCAGAGCGTCCTCGTCAAGACGTGTGCGGCGTGTCCCGAGGTCACGATCACCCTGCGCTGGACGAATCCCGATGGTTCGCAGGGGTCTCGCGACGTCCGACCGCCCGCCCGGCTCAGGTGGCGACGGGGCGCAGCTCCACCGTCTCGCCCGGCCCGGCGAACTTGGCCGCCACCTCCTCCGCGCGGTCCTGGCTGGCGACGTCGATGAGGAAGAAGCCGGCGAAGTGCTCGACCGTCTCGGCGTAGGGACCGTCGGTCACCTTGCGTCGCCCGCCCTCACAGCGGAACAGCCGGGATCGCCGCGGATCACCCAAGGCCTGGCCACCCAGCAGCTCACCACGCTCGGACATCTCCTGCATCACCGCCTCGAACTCGGCGTTGTTAGCCGCTCCGCTCGGACTCGCGAGAGGGCCTGGTGCTCGGCGACGAAGTCGCTGGTGGGGTGGCCCCACGGCTGGGGGTTGGAGTGGATGAGGATGACGTACTTCATGGTGGTGCTCCCATCTGGATGGTGGCGGCCGCCGTTCGACCCTGTCACCCCCATGACGGGCCGCGCCCCGGACACTCGACATACTTCGACGAAGTTTTTCCGGAATGTCCGTCCCGCCCACGTCCCCCGAACGCTGTGAGGGAACGCACGCGGCATACCGGTGTCTTTGTCTGGCCGCCGTCGGCAGGATGGGGCCATGCAATTCGGACGCAGCTACGAGGAGTTCGAGGTCGGCGCGGTCTACAAGCACTGGCCCGGCAAGACGGTGACCGAGTACGACGACCACCTGTTCTGCCTGCTCACGATGAACCACCACCCGCTCCACCTTGACGCGAACTACGCGGAGAACACCACGCAGTTCGGCAAGAACGTGGTCGTCGGCAACTACATCTACTCGCTGCTGCTCGGCATGAGCGTCCCCGACGTCTCGGGCAAGGCGATCGCCAACCTCGAGGTCGAGTCGCTGCGCCACGTGGCCCCCACCTTCCACGGCGACACGATCTACGGCCAGACGGAGGTGCTCGACAAGCGCGAGTCGACGTCCAAGGACGACCGGGGCGTCGTCCACGTCGAGACCAAGGGCTACAACCAGGACGGCACGCTCGTCTGCATCTTCCGCCGCAAGGTGATGGTCCCCAAGAACTCCTACCTCGAGGCGCGCGGTGGCGAGCAGCCCGGCCGCCCCGAGCTCCAGGAACCAGCGCCCAAGGACTGACAGTCGCACGCGTATGCCGCGTGCGTGCGAACCAGCGCCACTAGGCTCGCGTCATGGCCGATTTCGTTGGTGCCGTTGACCAGGGGACGACGAGCACCCGCTTCATGGTGTTCGACCACGACGGCGCGGAGGTGGGCCGCCACCAGCTCGAGCACGAGCAGGTCATGCCGCAGGCGGGCCGGGTGGAGCACAACCCCCTCGAGATCTGGGAACGCACGCAGACCGTGATCGGCTCGACGCTGTCGCACCTCGACCTCCAGGCGAGCGACCTCTCCGCCCTTGGCATCACCAACCAGCGCGAGACCACGGTCGTGTGGAACAAGCGCACCGGTCGCCCCCTGTACAACGCGATCGTCTGGCAGGACACCCGCACCGACAGGATCGCCCGCGCGCTCGACCAGTCCGGCAAGGGAGACGTGATCCGCGAGCGCGCCGGCATCCCCCCGGCTGCCTACTTCTCGGCCGGCAAGGTGCAGTGGATCCTCGAGAACGTCGACGGGGCCCGGGCCGCTGCGGACAGCGGCGACGCTGTCTTCGGCACCATCGACAGCTGGCTGCTGTGGAACCTCACCGGCGGCACCGACGGCGGGGTGCACGTCACGGACGTGACCAACGCCAGTCGCACGATGCTGATGGATCTGCAAGACCCTCGACTGGGACGACGAGCTGCTGGGCTTCTTCGACATCCCGCGCTCGATGCTCCCCACGCATCCGGCCCAGCTCCGACCCCGACTTCTACGGCCAGACCCTCGCCCACGGCCCACTCGGTGGCGAGGTCCCGCTCGCCGGCGACCTCGGCGACCAGCAGGCCGCCACCGTCGGGCAGGTCTGCTTCTCCCCCGGCGAGGGCAAGAACACCTACGGCACCGGCAACTTCATGATCCTCAACACCGGCGAGGAGATCGTGCGGAGCGAGTCGGGGCTGCTGACGACCCTCTGCTACCAGTTCGGTGACGCGAAACCGGTCTACGCCCTCGAGGGATCGATCGCCGTCACCGGGTCTGCCGTCCAGTGGCTGCGCGACCAGCTCGGGATCATCTCCGGCGCGGCCGACATCGAGCGGCTCGCCAAGCAGGTCGACGACACCGGCGGGATGTACTTCGTCCCGGCGTTCTCCGGGCTGTTCGCCCCCTACTGGCGCCCCGACGCCCGTGGCGCGATCGTCGGCATGAGCCGGTTCAACACCAACGCCCACCTGGCCCGGGCCACCCTGGAGGCCATCTGCTACCAGACCCGCGACGTGTCCGACGCGATGACCAAGGACTCGGGCGTCGAGCTCGAGGTGCTCAAGGTCGACGGCGGCGTCACGGCCAACAGCCTCTGCATGCAGCTGCAGTCCGACATCCTCGGCGTGCCCGTGTCCCGGCCGGTGGTCGCCGAAACGACGGCTCTGGGCGCGGCATACGCTGCTGGTCTGGCCACGGGCTTCTGGTCGGACACCGACGAGCTCCGCGCCAACTGGCAGGAGTCGCAGCGGTGGTCACCCACGTGGTCGGACCGGCAGCGCACCGACGGGTATGCCGGGTGGCGCAAGGCAGTGGAACGCACCCTGGACTGGGTGGACGTCGACGAGGGGTAGGACGATGGGTCTGGCAGGCGCGAGCAACGCACTCTCACCGCAGGGTCGGGAGCGCGCGATCGACATGCTCAGCAGCGGCGAGGAGCTCGACCTGCTGGTCATCGGTGGTGGAGTCGTCGGCAGCGGCACTGCCCTCGACGCCGTGACCCGGGGGCTGTCCACCGGCCTGATCGAGCAACGCGACTTCGCCAGCGGCACCTCGTCGCGCAGCAGCAAGCTGATCCACGGCGGCCTGCGCTACCTCGAGATGCTCGACTTCACGCTGGTCAGGGAGGCGCTGCACGAGCGCGGACTGCTGCTCACCCGGCTCGCTCCCCACCTGGTCCGCCCCGTCCCGTTCCTCTACCCCCTCACACACCACGTGTGGGAGCGCGCCTACGTCGGGTCGGGGATCGCCCTCTATGACGCCATGGCCATGAGCTCCGGCACCGGCGCCGGCCTCCCCCACCACCGGCACCTCACCCGGCGCCAGGCGCTGCGCCTCATGCCGAGCCTCAAGCGCAGCGCGCTCACCGGTGCCGTGCAGTACTACGACGCCCAGGTCGACGACGCGCGCCACACGATGGAGCTCGCCCGCACCGCGGCCAGCTACGGCGCCCACGTCGCGAACCGCGTTGCTGCCATTGGCTTCCTCCGCCAAGGCGAACGCGTCACAGGCGTGCGTGCGATCGACAAGCTGACCGACCGCGAGTTCGAGATCAACGCCAAGCAGATCGTCAACGCGACCGGTGTCTGGACCGACGACACCCAGGCGATGGTCGGCGAGCGCGGTCAGTTCCACGTCCGCGCCTCGAAGGGGATCCACCTCGTCGTGCCGCGCGACCGCATCCACTCCTCGACCGGCCTGATCCTGCGCACCGAGAAGTCCGTCCTGTTCGTCATCCCCTGGGGCCGGCACTGGATCCTCGGCACCACGGACACCGACTGGGCGCTCGACAAGGCCCACCCCGCGGCCACCAGGGCCGACATCGACTACATCCTCGACCACGTCAACCGGGTGCTGGCCACCCCGCTCACCCACGAGGACGTCGAGGGCGTCTACGCCGGCCTGCGCCCTCTGCTCGCAGGCGAGTCCGAGTCGACGAGCAAGCTCTCCCGCGAGCACGTCGTCGCGCACAGCGCGCCCGGGCTGGTCGTCGTGGCCGGTGGCAAGTACACGACCTACCGCGTGATGGCCAAGGACGCCGTCGACGAGGCGGCCCAGGCCATCGCGGGACGGATCGCCGAGTCCACGACCGACACGATCCCGCTGCTCGGCGGGGTCGGCTACCAGGCGGCCTGGAACCAGCGACAGACCCTGGCCCGCACGTCCGGCCTGCACGTCGCCCGTGTCGAGCACCTGCTGCGTCGCTACGGCTCCCTCACCCAGGAGGTCCTCGACCTCGTCGCCGAGCACCCCGAGCTCGGCGAACCCCTGGACGGCGCCGAGGACCACCTCAAGGCCGAGGTGGTCTACGCCGCCTCGCACGAGGGCGCCCTGCACCTCACCGACATCCTCACCCGGCGCACCCGCATCTCCATCGAGGCGTGGGACCGTGGGGTGTCCGCAGCCCCCGCCGCCGCAGCTCTCGTGGCCCCCGTCCTCGGCTGGGACGACACCCGCACCAAGGAGGAGATCGAGATCTACCTCGGGCGGGTCGAGGCCGAGCGGGTCAGCCAGACCATGCCGGACGACGCCTCGGCGGACGCAGGCCCGGCGCAGCGGCCCCGACAGCACGCTCTGACGCTCGTCGTCGGGGCCGGAATCCGCCCAGGAACCACCCATCACCTTCGACACACATTGAACATGGCAGGTCAGCGGGTTACCGTGAGTTCATCGGGGTCCCCCTGAGACTGTTCACGACCCTGTGAAGGAGAGTTCGCGTGCCCCCGTCGAGCATCCTCTGGTTGCGCCGGGACCTTCGCCGCGGCGACCTCCCCGCGCTCGGAGCCGCCCACGACGCGGCCCGCTCCGACGCAGGGCCAGGGCGAGGTCGCCGTGCTGTTCGTCCTCGACCGCACCCTGTGGGACGGCGCCGGCGACGCCCGCCGCGCGTGGCTGGCGGAGAGCCTCGAGGCCGCCGACGCGGCATACGACGGGCGGCTGTGCGTGCGTGAAGGTGACCCGGGGTCCGTGGTCCCCGCAGCTGGCCGAGGAGCTCGGCGCGGGATCGGTGCACGTCTCCCGCGAGACCACCCCGGCGGGCCGACGACGAGACCGCAGGGTGGCCGCCGCCCTCGGCGAGGCGGGGGTCGAGTGGGTCGAGACCGGCACCCCGTATGCCGTGGGGCCCGGTTCGGTGCGCAACGGTGAGGGGGAGCCCTACCAGGTCTTCACCCCCTTCGCCCGGGCCTGGCGCGAGCACGGCTGGCCGTCTCCCGCGACCGAGCCGGAGGGTCTGCGCCTCGCGCAGGTGCGCTCCGACCGGTCGGCTCTCAGCGCCCTGAAGGGCGTGCGCGCAGGCCACCGACGTCCCGTCGCTGCCTGAGGCGGGCGAGGACGCGGCGCTGCGACGGTGGGCTGACTTCCGGGACTCCGCCCTGGCCGACTACGGCACCGACCGTGACCGCGCCGACCTCGACGGGGTCTCGCGGCTCTCGCCCTACCTCAAGATCGGCGCGGTCCACCCGCGCACCCTGCTGGCCGACCTCGCAGACGGTCGCCGGCACCTCGGCGACGGAGCCGACCGGTTCGCGACCGAGCTGGCCTGGCGAGAGTTCTACGCCGACGTCCTCTGGCACCACCCGAGGTCGGCCTGGCACGACCTGCGCCCAGCGCTCGCCGGCATGGCCTACGAGGACGACGCCAGCGCCCCGATCGCCGACGCGGTCGAGTCGTGGCGGCAGGGACGCACCGGCTACCCCGCGGTCGACGCGGCGATGCGCCAGCTGCTGCAGGAAGGCTGGATGCACAACCGGATGCGCATGGTCACGGCGAGCTTCCTCACCAAGGACCTGCACGTCTGGTGGCCGCTGGGGGCCCGGCACTTCCTGCACCACCTCATCGACGGCGACATCGCCTCCAACAACCACGGCTGGCAGTGGGTGGCCGGCACCGGCACCGACGCGTCCCCCTACTTCCGGGTGTTCAACCCTGTGACCCAGGGGCTGCGGTTCGACCCCCACGGCGACTACGTCCGCCGCTACGTGCCGGAGCTGGCCCACCTGTCGGGCAAGGCGGCCCACGAGCCGTGGAAGTGCGACGACGGGTACGCCCACGGCTACCCCGAGCGCATCGTCGACCACGCCGAGGAACGTCGCGAGGCGTTGCGGCGCTACGAAGCGGCCCGCGGATGACCACCCGGGCCAGCCATGGCGACCCAGCTCCCGCCGGCCGGAGGCACGGCCTCAACCCGGTGCGGGAGGTCCGCGACTTCGTCCGGGCTGCCCTGGTCGAACCGGTCGCCCGCGACCACACCGAGAGCGACGCGGCCTTCCGCCGACGCCGGATGGTCGCCCTGGTCACGCTCGTCGTCGGGGCGGTCGTGCTCGGGTTCGCGCTGCGGATCCAGCCCGGTGACCCGATGTTCTACGTCGCCACCCTCGGGCTCGCAGCCGTGTGGACGACCGGCGCCCTGGCGTCCGGCCCGCTGCACCTCGGCCGGGCCCACACCCGGGCCGGGGGTGAGGACGCACGTCCCATCGTCCAGTCGCTCGCCCTCGGCGCGCTGCTCCTCGCCGTGTTCCTCGCCGGCGCCCTCGTCGTCGCGCACCTGCCTGCGCTGCGCGACCCGGTCGAGCACCTGCTCGACCACGCTCGACTGGGGTCCCTCGCCCTGGTGACCCTCCTGACCGCCGTGAACGGCGTCGCGGAGGAGCTCTACTTCCGCGGCGCCCTCTACTCCGCGGTCGGCCGCCGGCACGCGGTGGCGGTGACGGCGGTCGTCTACGCGCTCACGACGGTCGGGGCCGGCATACCGCTGCTCGTCCTCGCCGCCGGACTGCTCGGACTCCTCACGGCGCTCCAGCGCCGCGTCACCGGCGGCATCCTCGGTCCAGTGATCACCCACCTGACGTGGTCGCTCGGCATGCTCTTCCTCCTGCCCGTCGCCCTGTCCACCGGAAGCTGACCCCATGACCTCCTCCCCGGCACCACGCACCGCCCTCGTCACCGGAGCCACCGGCTACATCGGCGGCGCCCTCGTCCCGGCCCTGCTCGACGCCGGCTGGTCGGTGCGGGTCCTCACCCGCAGCCGCACCGGCCTCGAGGGAAACCAGTGGACCGGCGACGTGGACGTGGTCGAGGGTGACGCGACCTCGCCGGACGACCTCGGCCGGGCCCTCGAGGGAGCCGAGGTGGCCTACTACCTGCTGCACTCGATGGACGGTCAGGGCAGCTTCGTCCAGCGCGACCGCACGATGGCCCAGGGTTTTGCCGCGGCGGCCGCCGACGCCGGCACCGAACGGGTCGTCTACCTCAGCGGGCTGCACCCCGACGGCGACCTGTCCGAGCACCTTGCATCGCGGGTGGAGGTCGGCGAGATCTTCCTCGAGGCACCGGTCCCGGCGGCAGTGCTCCAGGCAGGGGTGGTCCTGGGCGACGGCTCGGCGTCGTTCGACATGCTGCGGCACCTCACCGAACGGCTGCCCGCGATGGTGGCCCCCAGATGGGTCGACAACCGGATCCAGCCGATCGCCGTGGACGACGTGGTGCACTACCTCGTGGGAGCGGCGGACCTGCCGGTCGGGACCAACCGGACCTTCGACATCGGCGGTCCCGAGGTGCTGACCTACGCCCAGATGATGCAGCGCTACGCCGAGATCGCCGGCATCGGACGCCGCGTCATCGTCTCGGTGCCGGTGCTCACGCCCCGGCTCGCTGGGCTGTGGGTCGGGCTGGTCACGCCCATCTCGGCAGGCATCGCCCGCCCACTCGTGGGGAGCCTCGTCCACGAGGCAATCTGCCACGAGGACGACGTGCAGAGCGCCATCGGTCCCCCGCCCTGGGGCCTGAGCGGATTCGACGACGCCGTGCGTGCCGCCATCCGGACGGTCGACCCGCTCCGCTGGCGGCGACACGGTGCAGCGCACGATGGCGGCTGTCGGCGCCGCAGCTGTCGTCGGATCGCTGCTCACCGACCCCAAGTCCCGCTGGTACACCGCCCTGGACAAGCCGACCTGGCAGCCGCCACGGGCCACCTTCCCCGTGGTGTGGACCGCTCTGTACGCGGAGGTCGCCCTGCTCACCGCCGCCGCGTCGTCGGTGCTCGCCGAGCGTGACCACCCGGAGGAAGCCCGCCGCCTCGAGCGCGCGCTCGCAGTCAACATGGTCCTCAACGCCGGGTGGACCGGTCTGTTCTTCCGTGGCCGCCGTCCCTGGCTGGCCGCCGCCGAGTGCGCTGCGCTCACGGCGAGCAGTGTCGACCTGGCCCGCCGTGTCGCCCCCGCCGGACGGGGTAAGTCCACCGGACTGCTCGCGTATGCCGGGTGGTGCGCCTTCGCGACCGCCCTGACCACAGCCATCGCACGACGAAACCCCAGGAGCTCCTGATGCCCACGATCCAACGCACCGTGACCACCACCTCACCTCCCGAGCGGGTGCTGCCCTACCTGCTCGACTTCGAGAACGCGGTCGAGTGGGACTCCGGCACGGTGACCTGCGAACGCCTCGCCGGTGACGGAGGGCCGGGCACCGTCTGGCACAACGTGTCGAAGTTCGCCGGTCGGACCGTCGACCTCGACTACACGCTGGAGAGCGTGACGGAGACGAGCTTCGTCATCGTCGGGCGCAACGAGACCACGACCAGCCGCGACACCATCACGGTGGTGCCGGACGGCTCGGGCTCCTCGGTCGACTACCAGGCGGAGTTCACCTTCACCGGACTCGGCCGGTGGCTGTGGCCCGTGGCCATGCCACTGCTGAACAAGCTCGGCAACGACACCGCCCGCACCCTCAAGACAGCCTTGGACAGGGAGTAGCGCGTGGCCAGGCTTCGCAAGGTCTCGCCCCAGTCGAAGGGCTGGACGCGCCGCCGCGCCGGCAACGGGTTCGTCTACCTCGACGAGAACGGCGCCCGCCTCGGCCCGAAGGACGTGGAGCGGATCCGGTCGCTGGCGATCCCCCCGGCTTGGGAGAACGTGTGGATCTGCCCGTTGCCACAGGGACACCTCCAAGCGGTCGGCACCGACGTGGCGGGGCGCCGGCAGTACCTCTACCACCCGGTGTGGCGGCTCAAGCAGGACCAGACCAAGTTCGACCGGGTTGTCGCCGCGGCGGCCAAGCTCCCTGCGGCCCGGCGCCGCATCCTGACCGACCTCGCCCTCGAGGGCATGCCCCGCGGACGTGCGGCTGCCACCGCCGTCCGGTTGCTCGACCTCGGCTACTTCCGCATCGGCAACGACGCCTACACCCAGGACAACGGCTCGTTCGGGCTCACCACGCTCGAGCGCCAGCACGTGCGGCGCCGGGGCGACGTCATCGTCTTCACCTTCGTCGGCAAGTCGGGGATCGAGCACACCATTGAGATCGACGACGCCGCAGCGATCGAGGCCCTCGACCGGATGCGGCGGCGCAAGTCGGCGAGCAAGCGCCTGTTGGCCTACCAGGACTCCCGCCGCTGGGCAGACCTCGACTCCACGGCGGTCAACGCCTACCTGAACGAGCTGCTCGGGGGCGAGCTGACCGCCAAGGACTTCCGCACCTGGCACGCCACCGTGCTGGCCGCCGTCGCGCTCGCATCGAGCGACGAACCGGGCGACACCGCGGCGTCACGCAAGCGCGCGGTCAAGGCGGCGGTCGACGAGGTCGCGGGCTACCTCGGCAACACCCCCACGATCGCCAAGAGCTCCTACATCGACCCACGGGTCCTGGACCGGTACGACTCGGGCGTCACCATCGACATCGACCCCTCCCGCTACCGCAGCCCGGAGCGCCGTCAGGCGGCCATCGAGAAAGCCGTGCTGGCGCTCCTCGCGGACGACTGAGCCGGGCACCGGTGCCGCGTCAGGGGCGCGTGCGGTGGGGTCGGCTGGGAGCTCGACGTCAACCCGCGCAGGAAGGCGCCTTCGCAAGGGCTGCCGCTGCAGCCCGGTAGGCGGTGAGCGCGGCTCCGGCGTCCTTGACCATGCTGGCCCACCGGTCGAGGTAGGCAGCAGCGCTGGTGTGGTCCGTGTGGGCCATCATGGCGAGGTGGGCCTCCCACTGCTGGTGCACCGTGGCGCCGGTGCTCGCGACCCTCGCCAGCGCCCTAGACCGCGCCGCGCACCGCGTCGCCGTCACCTCGACCGAGGAGCCGGACGCGGCGGCCTCGAGTCCGGTGCACGCACCCCCAGCGCTGTTCACTGCCTTCACGGCACGGCTGTAGGCGGCGAGATCGGCCGGACCCCGCGCCTTCGACGCGGCCCACTGCGCCTTCGTCTGCGCCAGGGTGAACGTGCCCGAGTCGAACTTGCGCTGGGCGTCGGTGTGCAGCTGCCAGTCCCGCGCGGAGGCGGCCACCGCCGTGGCCAGCCCCTCCTGGGCACGCACCATGGCCGTGCAGGACACGAGCGCAGCCGCGGCCGTGGTGTCGGCGCTCGACGAGGTCGAGCCGGTGGCGCCGGCAGTCGTGGCGCTCGGGGCGTGCTGCTGGACGACGTGCTGCTGGACGACGTGCTGCTGGACGACGTGCTGCTGGAGGAGCTGGACGTCGGGCCGGCACCCGAGGGTGGGGTGGCATCGCCACTGTGCATCGCGGCATACGCACCCCCCAGCCCCAGCGCCGCGACGAGCAGGACACCTCCGCCGATCACGAGTGGGTGCCTGGCCTTGCCCCTGTGCCGTGCCATGGACCGATGCTGGCAAAGCGGGCGTCGGACGAAACCCACCATTGGGGTGAGGCCACGGGGTGCCATGGCACGATGGGCGGGTGAGCGAAGAGCAGAAGAAGCCCGAGAACCGCGCCCGCCCCACGACCGACGAGTTCCGTGCGTTCGTCGCGGAGGACTGGGCTCCGCGAAGTCCCGGCGCGAGCGAGCTCAGCGAGGCAGCGAGGTATGCCGCGGCACGACGCGACGCCGTCAGCAAGGCGTTCGAGGGTGACCGGCTCGTCATCCCCGCCGGTGGCCTCAAGGTCCGCAGCAACGACACCGACTACGTGTTCCGGCCGCACACCGCGTTCGCGCACCTCACCGGGCTAGGAGGCGACCGCGAGCCGGATGCCGTGCTCGTGCTCGAGCCCCGCGACGACGGCACGCACGAGGCGATCCTCTACTTCCGCCCGCTCGCGGGACGCGACAGCGACGAGTTCTTCGCCGACTCCCGGTACGGCGAGTTCTGGGTCGGCGCCCGCCCGACGATCGACGACATCGAGCTCGAGCTCGGGGTGACCGGGCGGCACATCGACGAGTTCGCCGACGCGGTCGTCAAGGACTCCGGCGAGGTCACGGTCCGGATGGTCCGCGACGCCGATCGTGAACTCACCCGCCAGCTCGACGACGCCCGTCTCGCCGAGACGACGGAGCAGGAGGACCTGACCGAGGCGGACGACGAGCTAGCCCACTTCCTCTCGCACCTTCGGCTCACCAAGGACGAGTGGGAGGTCGAGGAGATGCGCAAGGCGGTCGAGGCGACCCACCACGGCTTCGAGGCGGTCATCGCCGACCTGCCCGCGGCCCTGGCCAACGGTCGCGGCGAGCGTTGGGTCGAGGGCGTCTTCGGCCTCACCGCGCGGCACGAGGGCAACGGCGTCGGCTACGACTCCATCTGCGCCGCCGGCGACCACGCCACGACCCTGCACTGGATCAAGAACACCGGCGAGCTGCACGAGGGCGACCTCATCCTGCTCGACGCCGGGGTCGAGGTCGACTCGCTGTTCACCGCCGACATCACCCGCACCCTCCCCGCGAACGGCACCTTCTCCGACGCGCAGCGCGAGATCTACGACGCCGTGCATGCCGCCCAGGAAGCCGGGCTCGCCGCGGTCAAGCCGGGCAACAAGTTCTCCGACGTCCACGCCGCCGCCATCCGGGTCATCGCCGAGCACCTGCACGCCTGGGGCCTGCTGCCGGAGGGGGTCAGCGTCGAGGACACGCTCGACAAGGACCACGGCCAGTACCACCGCCGTTGGATGGTGCACGGCACGAGCCACCACCTCGGCCTCGACGTGCACGACTGCGCCCTCGCGACCCGTGAGGAGTACATGGACGCCGAGCTCGAGCCCGGCATGATCCTCACCGTCGAGCCGGGCCTCTACTTCAAGGCCGACGACCTCAAGGCGCCCGAGCGGTTCCGCGGGATCGGCGTACGCATCGAGGACGACGTGCTGGTGACGGCCGACGGCCACGACAACCTCTCGGCCGCGATGCCGCGCTCGTCCACCGACGTCGAGGCGTGGATCCGCGAGGTCCAGTCCCGCCAGGTCTAACGGCGCTCGACGACGTCCAGGGTCAGCGCCTTGTCGAGGCCGGCCGCCTGGCCACCCCATCCGAGGATCATGCCGATCAGCTCCGCCGGCTTCGGGAAGGTGTCGGGCAGCGCGTCGTTGTAGGCGCGATGTGCCTCGAGCGATGCCACGGCCTTGTCGAAGTGCTCCGACACCTCGACGAAGTGGGTGGCCGTCGGTGAGCCGCTGAAGACCAGTCGCTTGACGTTCCAGGGCTCGAAGCCTTCGTCGACCAGCTCGGGGAAGATCCACCGGTTGCCCGCATCGGCGACCGCGTCGACCGTTGCCAGCCCCACCGCGCGGTGGTCGGCCTGGTTGAGCATCCCCTGGACGAACCGGTCGCCGTAGTGACCCGTGATGACGACGTCCGGCTTGCGCCGCCGGATCTCGCGGGAGATGTCCCTGCGCAGGTCGAGGCCGTACTCGACGTTCCCGTCGCGGTAGGCACCGAAGTCGACCTCGGTCACCCCCACGATCGCGGCGCCGTCGCGTTCCTCCTGCTCGCGGACGCCGGCAGCCTCGTCCGGGTGCATGGTGTCGATGCCGGCCTCACCGCGGGTCAGCAGGAAATAGGTCACCGTCTTGCCGGCTGCAGTCCACTTGGCCACGGCCGCGGCGGTGCCGTACTCGATGTCGTCCGGGTGCGCGACGACGCACAGGACGGATGAGAAGTCGTCGCCGAACTCGGCGAGGGCGGGCTTGTCCCCAGCGGTCTCAGTCATGGGACCGAGAGTATGCCGCGTGACCGCGACCGCGTACAGCGTTCGTCGGAGCGCTGTCAGGGGGTGGGCGGCTGCGGGGGCTGGGTCGGCTGCTCGGCCGCGGCGCGCTGGCGCTCCGCCTCGCGCGCGGCGTCGACCTGGGCCTGGGCCGCCGCCATGGGGTCCATCTTCGTGAGCAGCTCACGCGCCTGGGCGGCGAACTTGTGCTCCACCAGCACCTCGTACTGGGTCGCCACAACCTGCATGACGGAGGTGAAGTCACGGTTGCCGCCGGTGAGCGCGTAGCCGATCAGCGCCCACACCAGTCCGAAGACCGCACCGAACGCGACGGTGAGCAGCACACCCAGGAAACCGGCGCCGCTGCCCGTGTCGAGCAGCGAGAAGATCAGCCCCACGAACAGGCCCAGCCAGGCACCGGACACCAGGCCACCGATGGCGACCCGCTGCCGGGTGAGCCGGCCGGTCACCCGCTCGAGCTGCTTGAGGTCGGTGCCGACGATGAGGACGTTCTGCACCGGGAACTCGTGGTCGGACAGGTAGTCGACAGCCTTCTGCGCCTCCGCGTAGGTGTCGTACCGGCCCAGCGACATCGGGTACTCCAGGGCGAGGACGGCGCGGGACCTGGCCATGGCATTCGGCTGCGTGCTCATGGCCACAGTGTGTCAAAGCCCGCTGGGAGCTCGCTGACCGGCACCAGACCGCCACCTGGGGTGTGCCGCGTGCCCCGGCCACGCGGCATACCCCCCCGCTCCTCCCTCAGCCACGCCGCGAGGGCTGCGCGAGGAACGAGCTCAGCTCTTGAGCCTGAAGTCCTCCAGGAGGCGGCGGCCGATGATCATCTTCTGGATCTCGGCGGTGCCCTCACCGATGAGCAGCATGGGGGCCTCGCGGTAGAGGCGCTCGATCTCGTACTCCTTCGAGTAGCCGTAGCCGCCGTGGATGCGGAACGACTGCTCGACCACGTCGGCGCAGTTCTCGGCGGCGAGGTACTTGGCCATCCCGGCCTCGAGGTCGTTGCGCGCACCCGCGTCCTTGAGCCTGGCGGCCTTGACCATCATCTGGTGGCTGGCCTCGACCCTGGTGGCCATGTCGGCGAGGCGGAACAGGATGCCCTGGTGCTCGGCGATCTTCTTGCCGAACGTCTCACGCTGCTGGGCGTAGGAGATGCCGAGCTCGAACGCACGCATCGAGACGCCACAGGCCCGCGCCGCGACGTTGACCCGACCGACCTCGACGCCGTCCATCATCTGGTAGAAGCCCTTGCCCGGCTCGCCACCGAGGATCTGCGCGGTCGTGGTCTGGTGGGAGTCGAGGACCATCTCGGTCGTGTCGACGCCCTTGTAGCCCATCTTCTCGATCTTCCCAGGGATCGTGACGCCCTGGGCGGTCTCGCCGAAGCCAGCCGTCTTGTCGATGAGGAACGTCGTCATGTTCTTGTAGACCGAGTCCGCGCCGAGGTCCGTCTTCACAAGCACCGCAACCAGATTCGCGCTGCCGCCGTTGGTGAGCCACATCTTCTGGCCGGTGATCGACCAGTTGTCCGTGTCACCGTCGCGCACGGCCTTGGTCTTGATGGCCGACACGTCCGAACCGAGCCCGGGCTCGCTCATCGAGAAGGCGCCGCGGACCTCGCCGGTCGCCATCCTGGGCAGGTAGCGCTGTTTCTGCTCCTCGGTGCCGTGCTGCAGGAGCATGTAGGCCACGATGAAGTGGGTGTTGACGATGCCGCTCACCGACATCCAGCCGCGGGCGATCTCCTCGACCACGAGCGCATAGGTCAGGAGCGACTCGCCCAGCCCGCCGTACTCCTCGGGGATCATCAGCCCGAAGATCCCCATCTCCTTCATGCCCTCGACGATCTCGGTGGGGTACTCGTCCTTGTGCTCGAGCTCCTGCGCCACCGGGATGATCTGCTCGTTGACGAACTCACGCACGAGCTTGACGAGCTCCGTCTGCTCCTCGGTCAGGCCGTCGGTCTGCTGGAGTCGGGACATCGTGGTTCGCCACCTTGCGCTTGTGTAGCCGTGACGACCGGGTCAGGGTGACCGTCTCGTCCGGCCAGGGAGGGATGTGGACCTCCCGCGAGTATGCCGAGTGCCCCAGTGCGAGCACAGGTTCCCGTCGTGTGAGCCTCCCCACCCAGACCTCAGCTTTATCGGGTCAAGCAAGAACGTTGACCTTCACACGGGAAGGAAAGTGGTGCGAAGGTCAACCTTGTCCCTAGACCCGATAAAGCTGGGGCGGGGGAGGACGGGGCTACCAGGCTTGGCGCAGCTGCCCGATGGCCGTCGAGATGTCCACGCCCCGACGTTGGGCGGCTCGGGCGAGCAGGACGGCGGCCGCGTGCAGCTCGTCGTCGGGCCGCACCTCGGCCGACGGCTGCTGGACAACTGTGCCGTTGCGCCCCAAGGTCGCGACGTGGCCCTCGGACTCGAGCTGGCGGTAGGCCTTGGCGACGGTGTTGGTCGCGACGCCGAGGTCGCCGGCGAGCTGGCGCACGGTCGGCAGTCGGCTGCCCGCGACGAGGGATCCTTCGGTGATGCCGCGGACCACACCCGCGACGATCTGTTCGTAGACGGGGGTCGCCGACTCCGGATCGAGGTGAAAGAGCATCAGGCGACACCGCTCACGGCGAGGAGGAACACCGAACTGTACTCAGGGTTCGCACCTGCGAACCCCCACAGTGCGACCAGCCCCACGGCATAGCCGACCTGGCCCCCCACGTAGCGGGCGCTGATCCGCCTGTACAACGCGGGCCAGTCGGCACTGGAGTCCGCGTATGTCACGGAGCGGGCGATCTTCTCGGCCTCCTGCATCACCCGCCTGCGACGCAGGGGCGGAAGCAGCGGCATCCCCCCGACGACGAGCGCCAGCCCGACGAAGATCCAGACCATCGGTCGCCCTCACTTCCTTTTGTCACAGATCGTAGTGCTACAAAACTACCGGGCAGGTTCTACCTTGTCGTCGCTCTTGCGGATATTCCGTGGCGCGAGGTCGACACCTTCTGTCACGCTGGACCCGCAACGCACGCGACACACTGTCGCCCGCCCGACTCCAAGGAGGCACGAGATGTCCACGACTGTCCTGGGCGCGTCCCGTGCCCTGTTCCTTCTTTCCTTGGAGTCCACCCATGCAGTTCCAGGAGTCTGCGCCCCCGCTGGGGCCTGACAGCTTCTCGTTCGACAGCCTTCCCGACGCTCCGCCCGAGGGTGAGCGCTGGTCGAGCTGGGACGGTGCCACGCACGGTCCCAAACCCCGGCCCGACTGGGTCATCACGGCACTCGGCGCGGTCGAGTCCGACCTCGGCATCCTCAAGACCGGCAAGGAAGCCGACGTCCACATCGTGCGGCGCTGGATCCCCGACGGCTCCGACCACCCCGGCACTCGACTCGTTCCTCGCCGCCAAGCGCTACCGCACCGGTGAGCACCGCATGTTCCACCGCGACGCCGGCTACCAGGAGGGTCGTCGCGTCCGGCGCAGCCGGGAGATGCGGGCGATGGCTCGCCGCACCGAGTTCGGCAAGGAGCTGCTCTCGGGCCAGTGGGCGATGGCCGAGTTCGAGGCGCTCGGAGCCCTGTGGGGCATGGGGCTGCCGGTCCCCTACCCCGTGCAGCTGAGCGACCGCGAGATGCTGATGGAGTTCATCGGCCGCGACGGGGAGGCGGCGCCACGCCTGTCCCAGACCCGCCCGTCGCGTGACCTGCTGGCCGACCTGTTCGAGCAGCTCCGCACGTCGATGCTCGTCCTGGCCCAGCGGGGGTGGACGCACGGCGACCTGTCGCCCTACAACGTGCTGCTGCACGACGACCGCCTCGTCATCATCGACTGGCCGCAGATCGTCGACATCATCGGGAACCCGAAGGGGTTCGAGTTCCTCGAGCGCGACGTCTCGAACATGTGCCGGTGGTTCGTGGCCAAGGGACTGCCCGTCGACGAGGGCGAGCTCCTGGGCGACCTCATCGCTGAGGCGACGTCGCGCTGGTAGCCCGCCACGCTGGTAGCCCGCCACGCGGCATACCGAGCGGGGGACGCCACGGCCTAGGGTTGAACCATGCCCGCACTGAGTCGTCGCACGGTGCTCGCGGGCGCGCTCGGGGCAGGCGTCCTGGCGACGGCCGGGTGCGACCGCCCCCAGGGCGTCGAGGTCCGCAGCGGGTCACTGACCAGCAGGTACTGGCCGGGACGCGAGATCCACTGGCAGCTCGCGCGTCCCGAGGACGGCAACGACGACATCAAGCCGGTCGTCGTCGTCCTGCACGGCAAGGGCGGTGACGCCAGCCACGCGTTCCGGATCCTGCGCCTGCAGGACCACGCCAGAGCCACCCGCCTGACGCTCGCCTCGGTCGACGGTGGCGACTACTACTGGCACGCGCGGCGCGAGGGGGTCGACACCGGTGCCATGGTGGTGCAGGACTTCCTGCCGCTCGTGCAGAGCGAAACGGGGTATGCCGGGAAAGTCGCCTTCCTCGGCTGGTCCATGGGTGGCTACGGGTCGCTGCTGCTGGCCAGCCAGCTCGGTCCCGAGAAGGTGTTCGCGGTCGTCGCGGAGAGCGCCGCCCTGTGGACCGATCCCGGTCTGAGTGCCGCCGGCGCGTTCGACGACCGGGAGGACTTCGAGGCGCACGACGTGTTCGACCGCGAGCACACCGAGGTCCTCGACAGGATCCCTGTGCGGCTCGACTGTGGGCGCTCGGACTCGTTCGTGCCGGGCAACAAGGCCTTCGCCAAGGCGCTGCCGTCGGCGCAGCTCACCCTGGACGACGGGGGTCACACCGCGGACTACTGGAAGGGCCACGGCGAGGCCCAGCTGCGCTGGATCCGTCAGCAGTACGACCGTCAGTAGACGGTGACCCGTCCGCCGATCGGCATGATGTTGTTGGCCCAGATCATGTCCATCGCAGGGTTGCTGACGCGGGCGCAGCCGTGTGAGGCCGGGTAGCCGGGGACGCTTCCGGCCCCGTGCACGGCGATGCCGCCGTTGAAGTAGCGCGGCCGCCACAGGTCTCCGAGCGGGCCCTTGTCGAGGTGGTTGACCGACCGGAACGTGCTGAAGCTGCCGGCCGGGGTCAGGGCCGTGTGGGTGGCGCCCCGGCTGGTGTACTGCTGGCCGCTGCCGGTGCTCGTGTTGAGGATCATCGTGACCGTGCCGCCACGGACGACGAGGAGCAGCTGGCGGGCCTTGTCGATCTCGATGCCGGTGCCACCGGTGCGGGACTTCGGACGGATGCCGTTGTCGAGCGCGCGGCGGGTGGCCGGACCGAAGACGCCGTCACGGCCGAGCCCGGCTGCCTTCTGCAGCGCCATCACCGCCTGTGAGGTCAGTCCGCCGTAGGCCCCGTCGGCCGAGCCGTTCCAGTAGCCGAGGGTCGAGAGCCGCTGCTGGACCTGCTTGACGTACGCGCCGGAGTCCCCCGGCTTGAGCGTGTCGCCTTCCTTGGGCGTCGGCTTCGGCTTGGGCGTCGGCTTCGGGGTGGGCTTGGGCGCAGGCTTGGTCGTCGTCGTCGTCGGCGGCGCGGGCGTCGTCGCGGTGGGCGCGGGGGTGGTGGTCGTCGTCAGCGAGCCGGTGTCCTCGGACGCGGACTCCGAGGGAGTGGAGGGGTCCGCCACGGAGGTGGTGGCCTGCGCCGCAGAGGGGGTGTCGGACGAGCTCTGCCCGAACGAGATCCCGCCGCACCCACTCAGCGCGACCGCTCCGACCAGCACCGACGCGGCAAACCCCGCGCGCGCTCCCGTTCGCCTGCGATCCATCGAGTCCCCTTCCCTGGCCAACGGACCGCGTCCGCAGGCAAACGTCCTGTCAGCCATGGTGACGCATCCGGAGCCGTTCCGGTTGTCCCCCGCGCCGAATCGTGACCACCCCCGCCTCAGCGGGAGCCACCGGCTCACTCCCAGGCGTGAGGCACCCAGGCTGGTTCGCGGCCAGGCGCCTCTGTCGTCACGGCCGGGCCCACCGGGCTCGAAACCCCGGCAGACATGGCGCGGTCGCCCTCCCCCCGAGGACGACCGCACTTCCCAAGACGCGGGTCAGTCCGGAAAGGTTGCCCCGATATGGGAGTTTATTTCTCAACCACGCGGGCGAGCCCACGCCGACGAGGACCCGCGGGCGAGCCCCAGCCAAGCGTGCCCCCCAGCCGAGCAGGCCCCCCAGCCGGGCAGGACCCAGCCGGGCAAGCACGGCTACCGGTCCAGCGCGGCGATGGCCTCGTGGATGGCGAGGACGCGTTGCGCGGTCTCGACGTGCAGGTTCTCGACCATCCGGCCGTTGTGGGTCACTACTGCCGGCCCCCGCTCCGGCCTCCCAGGCCGCCAGCAACCCGCGGGCGTCCTCGACCGCGGCGACGCTGGGCGCGAACGCGGCGTTGCAGGCCTCGACCTGACCCGGGTGGACGAGGGTCTTGCCGTCGAACCCGAGCTGACGACCCTGATCGCACTCCGCGGCGAAGCCCTCGGCGTCACGTCACGTCGTTGTAGACGCCGTCGAGGATCACCGTGCCCGTCGCCCTGGCCGCCAGCAGGCACAACGAGAGCCCGGTGAGCAGCGGCTGGCGCCCGGGCACGTGCTCGGCGTGCAGCTCCTTGGCCAGGTCGTTGGTGCCCATGACGAGGACGGTCAGGCGCTCGGAGGCACCGGCGATCTCCTCGCAGTGCAGCATCGCCCGCGGGGTCTCGACCATCGCCCAGAGCGTCGTGTGCTCGGGCGCCCCGGCCGCCTCCATCGCGGCGACCAGGCCGCGCACGTCGTCGGCCGAGCCCACCTTGGGCACGACGACCCCGTCCGGGCCGGCGGCGCACGCCGCGCGCAGGTCCTCGTCGTGCCACTGGGTGCCGATGCCGTTGACGCGGATGGTCAGCTCGCGGCGCCCGTAGTCGCCGGAACGGGCGGCGGCACAGGCGTTCTCCCTGGCCTGCTCCTTCGCGTCCGGCGCGACGGCATCCTCCAGGTCGAGGATCAGCGCATCGACCGCCAGGGACTTCGCCTTCTCCAGCGCGCGCTCGTTGGACGCGGGCAGGTAGAGCACCGAACGACGCGGACGGTATGCCGTGGAGCCGGCCACCTCAGGAACCGTCGCCTTCACCGGGAGCCGGCCTCGCGGCATACAGCTCGGCGAGCGCCGGGTCGGAGGCTGCGAGGCGGTCGGCGAGCTCGAGCATCACCTGGCACTGCTTGAGCGAGGCGTCGTCCTCCATCTTGCCGTCGAGCATCACCGCACCGGTGCCGTCGCCCATCGCCTCGACGACACGGCGGGCGTGCGCGACGTCCTCGGCGGACGGGCTGAAGACGCGCTTGGCGATCTCGATCTGGACCGGGTGCAGCGACCAGGTGCCGACGCAGCCGAGGAGGAACGCGTTGCGGAACTGGTCCTCGCAGGCGACGACATCCGCGATGTCGCCGAACGGCCCGTAGTAGGGAAAGATCCCGTGCATCGCGCAGGCGTCGACCATCCGCGAGATGGTGTAGTGCCACAGATCCTGCTGGTACGTCTGGCGATTCGCCTGGATGTCACCATCGACAGGGTCCTGCCGGACGAGGTAGCCCGGGTGGCCTCCACCCACGCGGGTCGTCTTCATCCGCCGGTCTGCGGCGAGGTCGGCCGGCCCGAGCGACAGACCCTGCATCCGCGGGCTGGCTCCTGCGATGGCCTCGACGTTTGCGACTCCGCGGGCCGTCTCCAGGATCGCGTGCACGAGGATCGGACGCGTGCAGCCCGGCCCGCGCCTCGAGCTGGGCGAGCAGCCGGTCGACGTAGTGGATGTCCTCCGGCCCCTGCACCTTGGGCACCATGATGACGTCGAGCTTGTCGCCGACCTCGCCGACGAGCGTGGTCAGGTCGTCGAGCACCCACGGGCTGTCGAGGGCGTTGACGCGGGTCCACAGCTGCGTGGCGTCTCCGAAGTCCGTGGCCTTCGCGATGGCGACCAGCCCGGCCCGGGCGGCCTCCTTCCTGTCGGCCTTGACCGCGTCCTCGAGGTTGCCGAGCAGCACGTCGACGGTGCCCACCATGGCCGGCACCTTGGCCGCCATCTTCTCGTTGCTCGGGTCGAAGAAGTGGATCACGCGCGATGGCCGCGAGGGCACCTGCGTGAGCGGGGTGGGAGCACCCACCGCCAACGGGGCGAAGAAGTCCTTGGGGCTGCGCACGCGGCGACGCTAGCAGCGACAGTCGCACGGGCGGTTATGACACAGTTCACGTGTGACCGAGACCGCGCGCGAGCCCGCCGAGAGCACCGCGCGCGAGGCCGCCGAAAGCACCGCCTCGGCGCCGCTCAACGTCACGGCCCTCTTCGCCGAGGCCGCGAACAAGTCGGGCCTCATGTGGGTGCAGCCACCCGGCGACCGCGCCTGGCCGTTCTGGCACGCCTGGGCGGACGACACCGTGTATGCCGTGTCCGGGCCGGGCGAGCAGACCCTCCCGTGGCTGCCCGCCGACGTCCTGCTGATCCTGCGCAGCAAGGACACCGGCGGCCGGCTGCTGAGCGTGCACGCCACCGTGGAGGAGATCGGGCCCGCGCACGAGCTGTGGGGCCCGGCCACCGCAGCCCTGAAGGCCGGTCGGCTCAACGCGTCGCAGGACGTCGTGGAGCGCTGGGCGAGGGAGTGCACGGTCCGCGCGCTGCGCCCGTTCGGCACCCCTGTCGAGGCGCCGGGTTCGTACCCCACGACGTCGGGTGCCGCCCCCGTCCCGCCGAGCGAGGCGACGACGGCGAGCTGGCGGCCCTGGCACTGGCGCGGGCGCCCCCGGCGACGGCGCGGCAACCGCCTCCCGGACGACGGCTGACCAGCCGGATAACCTTGCGGCGTGAGCACTCCGTCGCGCGTCTTCGTCGGCCGCCTGACCAGCCTGAGCGTGTTCGACCCGCTCGGCGACCAGGTCGGTCGGGTGCGCGACGTCGTCGTCACGTTCGGCGCCTCCCGCCGCCGGCCCCGCATCATCGGCCTGGTGGTCGAGGTGCCCGGCCGGCGTCGCGTCTTCGTGCCGATGACGAGGGTCACGTCGGTCGACGGCGGCCAGGTGATCACCACCGGCCTGGTCAACATGCGACGGTTCGAGCAGCGCACCAACGAGGTCCTCGTGATGGCCGAGATCCTCGAGCGACCCGTGACGGTCAACGACCCCGAAGGCGCCTACGAGGCGACCGTGGAGGACGTCGCCATCGAGCGCGAGCGCAGCCGCGACTGGGCGATGTCCAAGGTCTTCGTCCGGCAGGGTGCCGCGCGCAGCTCGCTCGGCCCGTTCCGGCGGCGCCGCGGCACCACGGCGCTGGTCCCTGTGGAGGACGTCACCGGCATACACCAGTCCAGGGCCGGCCAGTCGGCCGCGAGGCTGCTCGAGACCTATGACGACCTGAAGTCCGCCGACCTCGCCGACGTCATCCACGACCTCTCCCCCAAGCGTCGGGCCGAGATCGCGGAGGCGATGGCCGACGACCGGCTCGCGGACGTCCTCGAGGAGCTGCCCGAGGACGACCAGGTCGAGATCCTCGAGACGCTGCCCGTGGGCCGTGCTGCCGACGTCCTCGAGGCGATGGAGCCCGACGACGCCACGGACCTGCTGCACAACCTCACCGCGGAGAAGCAGGAGGAGCTGCTCCAGCTCATGGAGCCCGAGGAGGCGGCCGACCTGCGCCGGCTGCTCACCTACGACGAGGAGTCCGCCGGCGGCATGATGACCACGGAGCCGGTCATCCTGGGCCCCGAGGCGTCCATCGCCGAGGCGCTGGCGGTCGTCCGTCGCGTGGAGCTGTCACCGGCCCTGGCGTCGACGGTCTTCGTCTGCCGCGCGCCGCACGAGACGCCGACGGGCAAGTACCTCGGCATGGTGCACATCCAGCGGCTGCTGCGCGAGCCACCGCACGGGGCGGTCGGCGGCATCCTCGACAAGGAGATCGAGCCGCTCCTGGCCGACGCGCCCCTGGGCAAGGTCACCCGCACCCTGGCGACCTACAACCTCACCGGTGTCCCGATCGTGGACGGCGACGGACGGCTGCTCGGAGCGGTGACCGTCGACGACGTGCTCGACCACATCCTCCCCGACGACTGGCGCGAGGAGCGGCACGAGGTGACCCATGGCTGAGCGCGACCGGAGGACGTCCTCGGGTCGCCTCGACCAGCCGCGGGAGACCCGTCGCGCCCTGCTGCCGCGCCCCACGATGAGCCAGGAGACCTTCGGGCGGTGGAGCGAGCAGTTCGCGAGGTTCATGGGCACGGCGCAGTTCCTGATCGCCATGACCGTGTTCGTCGTCTTCTGGGTGCTCTGGAACCTCGCCTCGCCCCGGGACTGGCGGTTCGACAACTACCCGTTCATCTTCCTCACGCTCATGCTCAGCCTGCAGGCGTCGTATGCCGCGCCCGCTGATCCTGCTCGCCCAGAACCGCCAGGCCGACCGCGACCGGGTCGCCCTCGAGCAGGACCGGGCCCGCGACGAGCGCAACCTCGCCGACACCGAGTACCTCACCCGTGAGGTGGCCTCCCTGCGGCACGCCATGGGCGACGCGGCCACGCGTGACTTCCTGCGGTCCGAGCTGCGCGGGCTGCTCGACGAGCTCGAGGAGCGTGGCCTGGAGGTGCGCCGACGTGAGGCAGATGACAGCCCCAGCCCGCCCACCGGTTCTTCGAGGGAGCACGGCGCGACCTAGCATGGGGGCATGTCCCCCAGCCCGAGCGACGCCCCGATCGACAGTGGGTCCCCGACCCCGTCCGTGACCGACGACGCCCTGCACCAGGCGCTGACGACGGTCATCGACCCCGAGATCCGCAAGCCGGTCACCGAGCTCGGCATGGTCGAGAGCGTCACGGTCGACGCTGCAGGTCGGGTGGCCGTGACGATCCTGCTCACCGTCTCGGGCTGCCCGATGAAGGACACCCTGACCAAGGACACCACCGCGGCACTGGCCAAGGTGCCCGGGGTCACCGCGGTGGACGTCACCCTCGGCGTGATGAGCGACGAGCAGCGGGTGGCACTGCGCACCCAGCTGCGTGGCGGGAACGCCGAGCGTGAGATCCCCTTCGCCAAGCCTGGCTCGCTGACCCGCGTCTATGCCGTGGCGTCCGGCAAGGGCGGAGTCGGCAAGTCCTCGATCACCGTCAACCTCGCCGCGTCCCTCGCCCAGAGCGGGCTGCGGGTGGGCGTGGTCGACGCCGACGTCTACGGCTTCTCGGTGCCGCGCATGCTCGGCGTGGAGCACCGCCCCACCCAGGTCGACGACATGATCCTGCCGCCGATCGCCCACGAGGTGAAGGTCATCTCGATCGGCATGTTCGTGCCGGGCAACCAACCCGTCGTCTGGCGTGGGCCGATGCTCCACCGGGCCCTGCAGCAGTTCCTCGGCGACGTCTTCTGGGGCGACCTCGACGTGCTCCTCCTCGACCTGCCCCCGGGCACGGGCGACATCGCCATCTCGGTCGCCCAGCTGATCCCCAACGCCGAGATCCTCGTCGTGACCACCCCGCAGCAGGCTGCAGCCGAGGTGGCCGAACGCGCGGGATCCATTGCGCTGCAGACTCATCAGCGCATCGTGGGCGTGATCGAGAACATGTCGTGGCTCGAGCTGCCCGACGGCTCGCGCCAGGAGATCTTCGGTTCCGGAGGTGGCCAGGCCGTGGCCGAGTCGCTCACCCGGGCGGTGGGTGCCGAGGTACCACTGCTGGGCCAGATCCCGCTCGACACCAACCTGCGTGAGGGAGCCGACCAGGGCACCCCGGTCGTGCTGCGCAACCCCGAGTCACCGTCGGCCGTCTCCCTGCGTGCCATCGCCCGGGGCCTCGGCACCCGGTCGCGCGGGCTCGCCGGGCGCTCACTGGGCCTGTCCCCGGTCGGCCGCTAGGACGGAGGCCCTACCCCCCGGCCGATGCAGATGCGCCGGTGTCTCCCGGCGTTCTTGTGGACCCGCGGAACAGAGGCTGGTCAGGTGGCGTCGTCGTCGTACGGCGTCGGCTTGGCAGCGTCGTGGCCGCCGTTGCCCGAGTAGGGCGACAAGCCGCCGTCGGGCTCGACCGGCGACGGGTCGAGCAGCGCCTCGCGGACGATCCGGCGCGGGTCGTACTGCCGCGGGTCGTACTGCTTCCAGTCGATGTCGTCGAACTCCGGCCCCATCTGCTCGCGCAGCTGCCCCTTGGCGCCCTCGGCCATGGCCCGCGCCTGCTTGACGAACTGGGCCAGCTTCGAGGCGTACTCGGGCAGTCGTTCGGGACCGAGCACCACGACCGCGAGCACGATCAGCGCGATGAACTCCCAGCCGTTGACGCCCGCCATCTGCCTACCTCTGCCGCTACTTGCCCGAGCCGGACAACGTGAGTGTGACGCTGATCGTCTCACTCCCCCGCCGAACCTTCATCGACACGTCGTCGCCCACGCTCTTGGCGCGGATCGCGACGACGAGGTCGTCGGCGTCGGTCACCCGGCGCCCGTCGAACTCGATGATGACGTCGCCCGCCTTGATCCCTGCCTTGCCGGCCGGGCCCTTGGGGTCGACCGGTGGGCCGCTGTCGCTCGTGGCAGCCGGGAGGATCCGCACGCCGTCACCGGTGAAGTCGCGGTCGAGCACGACCCCGATGACGGGGTGCTGGGCAGATCCGGTCTTGATGAGCTGGTTCGCGGTCTTGAGGACCTGGTCGCTCGGGATCGAGAAGCCCACGCCGATGTTGCCGGACTGGGTGTCGGTGGCCCCCGGGATGCGCGCGATCGCGGAGTTCACGCCGATGACGTGCCCCTGCATGTCGAGCAGCGGCCCGCCGCTGTTGCCCGGGTTGATGGCCGCGTCCGTCTGGATGGCGTTGATGAAGGACTGCTGGTTGCCGTCCCCGCCGGGGCTCACCGGGCGGTTGAGCGCACTGACGATGCCGCTGGTGACGCTGGACTCGAGACCGAGCGGGGCGCCGACGGCGATGACCTGGTCACCCACCACGACGTCCTTGGACGAGCCCATGACGAGCGGGACGAGGTCGGTGCGTTCGGTCTTGAGGACGGCCAGGTCGTAGGACCCGTCGCGGCCGGCGATGGTCGCGTCGATCTCGGTGCCGTCGGACAGCTCGACCTTGATCGTGCCGCTGGTGGCCGCGCTGGCGACCACGTGGTTGTTGGTGATGATGTGGCCGTCGCGGTCGAGCACGAAGCCCGACCCGGTCCCACCGCCGTCCGCACCGTCGACCTTGATGGTCACGACGCTCGGGAGCGCCTTGGCCGCGATGTTGGCGATCGAGCCCTCCGGCCGCGAGGTGGCGCCGGCTCCGGCCGAGGGGATCGAGGACGGCGTGCGGTCCAGCGAACCGAAGTCCACCCGCCCGGTCGCACCGAGCCATCCGCCGAACACGCCGCCGAGGCCCGCAGCGATCAGCGCCGCCACGGCCGCGACGGCGACCAGGGCACCCCAGCCGGGGCCCTTCTGCTGCGGTGCGCTGGCCTCGGGAGGATGCTGACCGACCCACGGAGCCGGCTGACCGGCATACCCGGCGTCGGCGGCGGGGCTGGTGATCGGGTCCCAGCCCTCGCCGGTGAGCGGAGGCTGTGCCTGGTCGGGGCCGGAGGGGTATGCCGCGTGGCCGGCTGCGTCCGGGAAACCGGTCGGCGTCGAACCCGCACCGGTGAGGTCCGCTCCTTGGTGCGCAGACGTGGGGTCGGCCGGCCATCCGGTGGGCTCGGCCGCCCAGACCGGGTGGCTGCCGGTCGGGTCGGACCGGACGGGCTCACCCGCTCCCGGGATCTCCTGGGTGTGCGTGAGGTCGACCGGCTGGGTGTGTTCGCCGGTCGCTCGACCCGGCGGCGCCCAGGGGTCCCAGACGGGCTCGGTCGTGGGGGGGTCGGCCGGCTGGCCCGATGACGGCGTCACGGGCTGACCGGGGCTGGCGGACGCCGGCTGGTCGGAACCTGCCGGGTCTCGCTCGTCGCTCATGGAGTCGATTGTGCCGAACGACCGCGCGTCGTGCCCACACCGGGTGCGACGGTGCTCGCGGAGGGGGAGCTGCCGAGGCCCGGGACGGTGAACGCGGCGGTGGCGAAGCCCGGGCTCGCGGGCCGGGCCCGCTGCACGGCCGGTGACACCGGGGGGTTGCTGGAGGTCAGGCCGCCGGAGACCACGAGACTGAGTGCCGCGGCGGCCGTGGCACCCGCGGCCAAGCCGGCGTAGACGGTGGCGCGACCGGCGGAGCGGTGCTGGGCGGGAGCGCCACGGTCGACGACGCGCACCGGCGCCACCGGGATGGGCGGCGGCACGGTCGACCCGAGCGGAGCCGACCGGTGCCTGACCTGGGTCTGGGAGCCGAGCGCCAGCAGCATGCCGCGGAGGTCACCGGGGACCGGGGAGCCCGCCGACGACCGGAGGGCCGACAGCACGCGTCGCTCCGCGTCGACGGCCGCCCGGCAGCACTGGCAGGTCACGACGTGGCGGTCCCACCGCAGCAGGGTCGCGTCGTCCATGGCGCGGTCGGCGTAGGCCGTGAGCTGGTCACCGAGGCAGCGGCCGCGGCCTCCGGTGAGGCTCGCACTCGGCATACCTGCCCACATCGCCCGGCTCACCTCGAGCCCTGCACCGCCCGGCCGAGCACCGGGATCCGGCGCTTGGCGGCGGGCGTGCGGTCGGCGTCCAGGGCGGGACGGGCGAGGGTGGGGTCGCGGTGGGCGAGGGCTTCGCGCAGCTGGGCGCGTCCGCGGTGGATGCGCGAGCGCACGGTGCCGAGCTTGACGCCGAGGGTGGCGGCGATCTCCTCGTAGGACAGACCCTCGATGTCGCAGAGCACGACGGCCGCACGGAAGTCGGGCGAGAGGCCGTCGAGGGCGCGCTGCACGTCGTCGTCGAAGTGGGTGGCCTCGAAGGCTGCCTCGGGGCCGGCCTCCCTGGTGGGCAGCCGGGCGGCCGACTCGTCGGACAGCGCGTCGAAGCGGATCCGCTGCTTGCGACGCATCTTGTCGAGGAAGACGTTGGTGGTGATGCGGTGCAGCCAGCCCTCGAAGGTGCCGGGCTGGTAGCTGTGCAGGGACCGGAAGACGCGGATGAACACGTCGTGGGTCAGGTCCTCGGCGTCGTGCGGGTTGCCGGTGAGGCGGTAGGCCAGCCGGTAGACCCGGGCGGAGTGCTGCTCGACGATCTCCTCCCAGGTCGGGTGGCACCCACGCGGTCACGTCTTCCCCCTGCGCGGACTGGCCGGCAGCACCGATCGTGTCGGTCGCGGTCACGTCCCTCACCTCCGTCAGGCGCCTGGCGGCGCACACGCTCTGCATTCGGTCCAGACGACCGAACGGCTTGCATCGTTCCCCAACAACCTGAGCGTTCCCTGTATGCCGCGGATGCCCCGGTTCGTCGCGGGCGGCGCCGAGGCGCCCGGCAGTAGGGTTTGGCGCATGAGCGCACAGAAGCCGGCCAGCTGGGCCTACGCCGAGGAGTTCGTCACCGAGAACGAGGTGATCGAGTCCGCGCGGCGTCGGGGCGAGGAGCTGGGTGCCGTGCCCGTCGGCAACGGTGCCGGCGTGCTGCTGCGGCTGCTCGCCGCCGCGGTCAGGGCCAAGTCGGTGGTCGAGGTCGGCACCGGCGCAGGGACCTCGGGGCTGTGGATGCTCCAGGGCATGCCCGAGGACGGCATCCTGACGACGATCGACGTCGAGGCGGAGCACCAGGGAGTGGCCAAGAAGGCCTACGCCGAGGCCGGCATCGCCCACCAGCGCACCCGGGTCATCACCGGCCGGGCACTGGACGTGCTCCCCCGCATGACCGACGGCGCCTACGACATGGTGGTCATCGACGGCGACAAGGTGGAGTACCCCGAGTACGTCAGCCACGGGATCCGACTGCTGCGCTCCGGCGGCGTGCTCGTGCTCGACAACATGCTGTGGCACGACAAGGTGGCCGATCCCGCGGCCCGTGACGAGCAGACCTCCGTGCTGCGCGACCTCGGCAAGGCCCTGCGGGACGACGAGCGGCTCATCCCGGCCCTGCTGCCGGTCGGCGACGGCGTGCTGGCGGCCGTCAAGCGCTGAGCCCCTCCGCTCGCCTGCTCCTGTTGGAAGTGGAACTACCGGATATCCGGTAGTTCCACTTCCAACAGGAGCACTGAGTTCGGGAGGTCAGGCAGAGCCGGGGCCGGGACCGCGCCGGAACCGGCCGGGCCCCTCGGCGATCGCGACGACCTCGAACGGCTCGATCACGGTGGGGGCCGACCCGATGATGCTGCTGCCCGCCGACTCGGCGGCAGTGGCGGTGAACTCGCGCTGGAAGTCGTCGCGGTAGACCTTCTCGTCGAAGACGTAGGTGCCCTCGAACCACCGCCCCTCGACCATCCGCCAGGTCTTGAAGGCCAACCCGTCGAGGAACATGAACTTCGCCATCGAGGTGCCCACGACGTAGTCACGCAGCTCCTGGGCGACGCCGTCGGGCGCGGCCTCCAGGGACCATCGCACGCTCAGGCCGTATCCGGCGTTCATGACATCTCCTCCAGCCAGGTGAGCAGCAGGCGGGCGCCGAAGCCCGTCCCGCCCTTGGTGAGGAGTCCGCGGTCGACGTCCGAGCGTCCCACCCCCGCGATGTCGAGATGTGCCCAGCGACGCGCGCCCACGAACTCACGCAGGAACAATGCTGCCGAAATCGAGCCGCCCCCGCCTCCGATGCCCGCGATGTGGTTGATGTCGGCCACGTCGCTGTCGAGGTTGGCGCGGTAGTCCTCCACCAGGGGCATCGGCCAGAGCAGCTCGCCGGTCGCCTCACCCGCAGCCACGAGTGCCCGCGTGACGGCGTCGTCGGTCGCGTACACGGGGGCCATCGAGCGGCCCAGCGCCACGCGGGCCGCCCCCGTGAGGGTCGCGATGTCGAGCAGCACGGTGGGATCGAGGTGCAGGTCGGCGTAGGCCAGCGCGTCGGCCATCACGAGGCGGCCCTCCGCGTCGGTGTTGCCGATCTCGACCGTGCGTCCGCCGTACTGCGTGATGACGTCGCCGGGCCGGTAGGCCGCGCCGCCGACGGCGTTCTCGGCCAGTGCCATGAGCCCGGTCACCTTGACCGGCACGGCCAGCTCACGACAGGCGGCGAGCACGGCCAGCACGATCGCCGACCCGCTCATGTCGGTCTTCATGGCGAGCATGCCCTCGGCGGGCTTGATGTCGAGACCGCCGGTGTCGAACGTGATTCCCTTGCCCACCAGGACCACGCGCGGCGTCCTGCTCGTCGCGCCCGCCGGGACGTAGTCGAGCTGGACCAGGCGTGGCGGGGAGTCGGAGGCCGCCCCGACCGCCAGGAGGCCACCGAACCCCTCTGCCCGCAGCTCGCGCTCGGACCACACCTTGACGTCGAGGCCGCTGCGGCCCGCGAGGGTCCGGGCCTGGGCCGCGACCCAGGCGGGGTTCTTGGTGTTCGACGGGACGACGGCGAGGTTGCGAGCCACCATCGTCGCGCGGGCACGCACCACCGCGTGCCGGACGGACGGTTCGTCGTAGGAACCGACGAGCGCCACCTCGGTAGCCGGGTCCCTGGGATCGGCCTTCGCTCCGGTGGCTGCGTCCCGGGACTTCCCCGACGGCTTCGCCGCGGAGGTGCCCTTGCCGAGCCAGCGCGGGCTGGAGTAGCCGCCGAGGGCGAGCCCCTCGGCGAACGCCGACTGCCCACCACGGGCGGCGGAGCTGGCCACCGACGTCACCAGGACCGCGTGACCCCTGGCTGCACGGCCGAGCGCGGCACCGGCGCTGCGCAGGTCGTCGGCGCCCGCATCGCCGACACCGACCAGCAGCACGGTGCGCGCGGCTCGCTCGCCGGGCACGAGGGGGATCCTGGTGACCGCACCAGCGCTGGTCGCGGGCTCGTGCGCGGCCTGCACGTCCCTGGCGTCGAGACCGAGCAGGGACAGGGCCCGCGCCGCGGTACCGGTGGGCGGCAACCCACCGGTCGCGACCGGCAGGGCCAGCAGGAGGTCGGAGGGGTCGAGGTCGGCCAGGACGTCGGCCAGCGGCTCGGCGGAGATGGTCCAGGTGCTGGCAGGAGGGTCGAGGAGTTCGGGTGCAGCGCACGGACTCGACCCTACCCACCGACGGGGAGCACGCGGCATACCCCCACATGCGCGAGGACCCCCGTCGGCGGCTGCCGATGGGGGTCCTCGAAACCGGGGCTGGGACTACTTGAGGCCCTCGCAGTTGGTGATCGCGTCGCCGAGGGCACGGACCTCGTCAGGGGTCATCTCGACGACGAGCCGGCCGCCGCCCTCGAGGGGCATGCGCAGGACGATGCCGCGACCTTCCTTGGTCACCTCGAGCGGGCCGTCACCGGTCCTCGGCTTCATTGCCGCCATGAGTGTCCCTTCCGTTTGGCGTGGTCTGCTGCTGGCCACGCGGATCCACGCCAGTGCTTGTGATCCACCCCGCGCGCGCCAGATTTGCTCCATTATCCCGTGAACCCGCTCACAGGCGAAATCCGGGGCCGACGACGGTCCGGCAGGATGGCGCGCATGACCGACACGACACAGTCCCCCGTTCTTCTCGAGCGGGACGGTGCGGTGGCCACGGTGCGGCTGAACCGGCCGGACGCCATGAACTCCCTCGACATCGCCACGAAGGACGCGCTGCTCGCGGCGCTGACCGAGGTCGCCGAAGACCCGACGGTGCGGTGCGTGGTGCTGACCGGGAGCGGGCGGGCGTTCTGCGTGGGCCAGGACCTGCGCGAGCACATCACCTTCCTGCAGGACGACGACCCGTCGCTGTGGGAGACCGTCGCCAAGCACTACAACCCGGTCGTCGAGCTGCTCGCCACGATGAACAAGCCGGTCGTCGCCGCCGTCAACGGGGTCGCTGCCGGCGCCGGGGCAGGCTTCGCGCTCGCGGCGGACTTCCGGGTGCTGGTCGACACGGCGGGGTTCAACCTGGCGTTCGCGGGCATCGCGCTGTCCTGCGACTCCGGCACCTCGTGGTCGCTGCAGCGGATCGTCGGCCCGGCCAGGGCCAAGGAGCTCCTGCTGCTCCCCCGCACCGTCCCCGCGGACGAGTGCCTCTCCCTCGGCCTCGTGACGAAGGTGGTGTCCGCCGACGAGCTCGAGGCGACCGTCCGCGAGCTCGCAACCACCCTGGCGGCCGGGCCGACCCTGGCCTACGGGTCGATCCGGCGTGCCGTCGCGTTCAGTGCCGGGCACGGGCTGACCGAGTCGCTGGCCCAGGAGGGCGAGTACATGACGCTGACCGGCGCGACCGCGGACCACCACGCTGCCGTCGACGCGTTCCTCGCCAAGGAGAAGCCGGTGTTCACCGGCGAGTGACGAGTGTGCCGCCTGGGGCGGGACGCTCGCGCGTCACGGGGGCGCAGCGGCCCAGGGCGTGAAGGTCAGCAGCGTGCAGGTGAACCAGAACAGCCCCCCGAGCAGCACGACCGCGACGACACCTACCCGACGACGCCAGTGGACGACGACCCTGGCACCGGTGGAGGTGCGCATCGCCACCGAGGCGACCAGGGCCGCGATCGGGAAGTCCAGCAGCAGGAACCGCCACATGCTCGTGATCGGGCGCACCACCGCGAGCAGGTAGAGCGGGTAGGCGAGCGCCCAGACACGCAGCTCGACCGCCAGCCAGCGCCCGTGGCGGCCGACGATGAGGGCGATGTAGGTCACCACGAGTGCCACGAGGATGGCGACGCCGACGAGGCCGTGGGCATCCCAGGCCCACGAGAGCCAGAGCACGAACGGCCCGGACTCGGGCTTCTGCCCCCAGGCCGCCTGGACGTCGAAGAACGCCATCGGCAGACCGCTGGTGATGCCGACGACGACCGGCCACGCGATCGACGAGACCGCCGTGGCCGCGAGCATGAGGGCAGCAGTGCTGCGCTGACCGCGCAGGGGCGCCACGCCCGCGGCGCGGTCCTCGCGCCACCGCAGCACCAGGTGGGCGATCGCGGCGCACGCGATGGCCGGCGCGGCGGCCCGGGTGAACCCCAGGGCGATGGCCAGCACCGCCGACCCAGGCGTAGCGCCGCTGCATGAGCAGGAGCAGCGATCCCGCGATCAGCAGCCCGGCCAGCGCCTCGGTGTAGGGCATGACGAGGATGCCCGTCGCCGGATAGAGGCACCACAGCGCTGCGGTGACCAGCGCCAGCCGCTCACGGGCAGGCTGTGGCGAGGCGTGCAGCGCGAAGGTGAGGCATCGCCACACCAGGAGGGTGAACCCGGCGCCGAGGACGAGGTTCAGCACCACGGCTGCCGCAGTGAACGGCAGCCCGGTGACCATCAGGCCGCGGACCAGCATCGGGAAGGCCGGGTAGAAGGCCCACGCGCTGTAGGTGAGCAGACCCGTCTCCGGGTCTGCGGGCAGCGGCACCGGGTAGCCGCCCCTGGCGATCCGCTCGTACCAGATGCTGTCCCAGCCGGAGAGGATGTCGCCGACGCTCGGGTCGAGGTGTCCCACACCTGCCGGGGTCTGGAACCACGTCGCCGCGACCCACATGGCGACGAACGCGAGGACACGCGTCGCGGCATACACCAGGAGCAGGAAGACGACCGGGCGGCGCAGGGCCCACTTGCCCACGGCGCTGCGGCCCTCGGAGGTGACGATCGCCCGCAGGGCTGTGGCCGTCACGGGGGGTAGTCCGACGGCGGGACGTAGACGAGCAGCTTCCAGATCCACAGCACCTGGCCGACCAGGCCGAGCGCCACGAGGACCGCCGTGCGGGTCCACACCCACCGCGCCCGCGTCTCGACCCACTCCGGCACCTGCCACGCCCCGCCGACCACGACCGCGATGAGGGGGAACAGCGGGAGGGCGTAGCGGAAGATGCTCGTGAACGGGTCGAGGACCACGGCGAGGTATGCCGGGTAGGCGAGGCACCAGACACGCAGCTCGGGACCCAGCCGCGTCGCCCACGGCCCGCAGGTGAGGACGACGATGCCGGTGGCGAGCGCGGCCAGGGCGACCGGTCCGTAGACGTCGCCGCCCTCGAAGTGGCGAAAGGTCCACTGCGACATGCCCAGCCACGGCTTGAAGGGCTCGATCACACCGCCGGCCCGCCAGGCCGCCATCGTGTCGGTGTAGGCGGAGCGGGAACCGGTCACGTACCACGCGACCAGCGGCCAGGCCACGGCGCCGACGCCCGCCGCGACGAGGGCGAAGGCTCCGGCGGCCCACTCCCTGCCCGGGATCGGGTCGGTCGCCCGACGGCGCCAGCGCAGCCAGAGCACCACCGCGACCACGACCGCCACGGGGACGGCGATGGGCCGGGTGACGCCCATCAGCAGGGCCAGCGCGCCGGCAGCGACCCACTGTCGGCCGGCGAGGGCCCACAGCAGCGCACAGAGCACGAGCATGGCGATCGCCTCGGTGTAGGCGATCTGCAGGGCGACAGCGGCCGGGAACGCGCCCCAGACCGCGACCGTCGCGAGCGCCACCCGGTCCCCGACCCGCTGGGGCGAGCAACCGGCCCATGATCAGCGCGGCGCCGAGACCGCAGACGAGCGAGAGGGCCGACGCGACGACGGGGAACCCGAGACCGCTGACGGACATGAGCGCCCTGGCCAGCAGGGGGAACAGCGGGTAGAACGCCCAGGCGTTCTGAGCGACGTGACCGCTGCCGGAGTCGATGGGCAGCTGGTGCGGATAGCCGTTCTCGGCGATGTGGCGGTACCAGCTGCCGTCCCACAGGACCGTCATGTCGATCGGCTCCACGGTCGGGCCGGTCCAGTCAGGCATGACCACCTGGTCGCGGCTGGCGAGGACCAGCAACACCGCCGACACCGCGCGCAGCGCGAGGTAGACCAGCGCCACCCTCACCGTGAGGGTGCGCATCACCGTGCCCCGCCGGTCCGCGGTCTGCGAGCACTCGGTGCGGCGGTCTCCCGTGCGCCAGCTCGGTGACAGCCGACCAGGTGGTCGTCGACGAGCCCGCAGGCCTGCATCGCGGCATACATCGTGGTGGGGCCGACGAAGACGAAGCCGGCCTTCTTCAACGCCTTGGCGAGGGCCACCGACTCGGGCGAGGTGGCGCGCAGGTCGGCCGTGGTCGCGGGCGGACGTGTGCTGCGCCGGGGCGTGCGACCAGACGAGCTGGTCGAGGCCGCCGTGGTCGCGCAGCGCGAGCACGGCGGCGGCATTGCGGATGGCGGCGTCGATCTTGAGACGGTTGCGGACGATCCGCGTGTCAGCCATCAGCCGGGCCCGGTCGTCGTCGCCGAACCTGGCCACGGCCTCGGGGTCGAAGCCCGCGAACGCCGCCCGGAACCCCTCGCGCTTGCGCAGGATGGTGATCCACGCGAGCCCGGACTGGAAGGCCTCCAGGGTGAGGCGCTCGTAGAGGGCCTGCTCGCCGTGAACGGGCCGGCCCCACTCGCTGTCGTGGTAGTCGAGGTAGTCCGGCGTCGACCCGGCCCAGGCGCACCGGGCGAGACCGTCGTCACCCACCGTGAGGCCGCTCACCGGCCGCTCTCCTGCGCCCCGGCACGGGCCTGCTCCGCGGCCCGCGCGAGCATCCCGTCGATGGCGCGCCCGTAGAGCCAGGCGCTCGCGCGGCTGAGCACCCGCGCCGTCGCGCGCTTGAACGGCAGTGGCCGGACCACGACGTCCTCATGCCAGTCCAGACGCGTGCCGGTCCCGTCGGGTTCGACGCGGACCTCGGCCCAGCCGCCGAGCAGCCGCCCGGTCTTGACGATCCGGAACCGGCCGACCCCCTCGGCGCCCGGCGGCTGCCAGGCCGTCACGAGCATCGAGTCGGAGAAGGCGAGGGGACCCAGGCCGCTGATCCCCGCGAAGCCCCAGCCGGGACGGGGTGCGCCGGCGTCCACGCGCATGCGCGTGGCGGGCATCCAGTCGCCGTATGCCGCGAAGTCGGTCACGACGTCCCACACCACGGCGGGTGGCGCGGCGCAGTGGCGGCTGAGGTGGAAGTCGGCCATGGGTCAGCGCGCGGTCGTCGGCGCCGGCCTCGAGCTCCGCGATCCTGGCCTGCAGCCGGTCGAGCACGGCATCCACCTGGTCCATGCGGTAGCCGCGCAGGGCGGTGTCGAAGCGCAGGGCGGTGATCTCGCCGGAGCCGAACCGCTCGGACAGCACGGGGTCGGCCTGGGTCGTCGTGGGCTCGGAGAGCGGGTCGTAGCCGACCCGGCCCACGACCAGGGCGGCGAACGCCCCGACGACGAGCACGGCGACGGCGATGAAGAAGACCCAGATCACCGGGCGATCGTCGCACGAACCGCGGTGGACGACCTACTCAGCCCGCCGTGCCGAGGTCACGGACCGACTCGTAGCTGCGGTCGTCGCCACTGTCGGAGCGGCTGATCGCGGTGCGGGTCAGCATCTCGACGAGGTGCGGCACGTCCTCCGGTGTGAGCCGGACGGTGGCCTTGCAGACGGTGTCCTGCCAGATCGACAGGACCACCCGCCCGGACTCCGGGTGACCGGAGATGCGCAGGGTGCGGCCGGCGACGTCCCGGCCGACGATGACGTCACCATGTCGCGGAATCGGCGAGATGGTCACCCCTCCATCATCGGGCCAGGTGAGCCGCCACGTCCATCCCTCGATCGTCCGAGTGGACCTCGGGGCCTACTCGGGGCGCTTGGCGGCGACCTCGTCGTCGGTCTCCGTCACGAGGCGCACGGCCTCGTCGACGTCGTCGGTGAGGTGGAGCAGGTCGACGTCCTTGGGACTGACCGTGCCGGCTTCCAGGACGGTGCCGCGCAGCCAGTCGAACAGTCCGCCCCAGTAGTCCGTGCCCATCAGCACGATCGGGAAGGACGTGACCTTCTTGGTCTGCACCAGGGTGACCGCCTCGAACAGCTCGTCGAGGGTGCCGAAGCCACCGGGCAGGACGATGAACCCTTGCGCGTACTTGACGAACATCGTCTTGCGGGCGAAGAAGTAGCGGAAGTTCACGCCCAGGTTGACGAACTCGTTGAGCCCCTGCTCGAACGGCAGCTCGATCCCGAGGCCGACGGAGGCACCACCGGCCTCGCGGGCGCCCTTGTTGGCCGCCTCCATGGCGCCGGGCCCGCCACCGGTGATCACGGCATACCCCTCCTGCACGAGACGTCGGCCGACATCGGTGGCGAGGTCGTAGAAGGGGGTGCCGGGCTTGGTGCGGGCCGACCCGAAGACGCTCACGGCCGGGCCGAGCTCGGCGAGGGCGCCGAAGCCCTCGACGAACTCGCTCTGGATCCGCATCACCCGCCACGGGTCCGCGTGCAGCCAGTCGGTCGGCCCCCTGCTGTCGAGCAGCCGCTGGTCGGTGGTCGAGGCAGGTACCCGCGAACCACGTAGCGTCACCGGGCCGGTGTGGTAGTCGTAGCCGGGGTCGGCGTCCGGAGAGTCGGCGTCGTGGCCGCCGGGAGAGCCGGCGTCGCGCTCGGTGGCGCCGGCCGTCTGGGTCGGGTCGTCGGGCTGCTCGCTCACGGGGCTCAACCTACGCGACGGACGCGGGCGACCAGCGGCACCACGACCCTCGGTAGGGTCGGCGGGTGGACATGACACTCCAGGACACCACCCGTCGCCAGCTGCGTGACCTCGCGATCGACCGCCAGCGGACGGGGCGCGTGCCCGGGCTCGCGGCAGCGGTGGTGCGTCACGGTCAGCCGGTGTGGACCGACGGCGTCGGCACCGCCGACGTGGACTCCCCGCGCGTGCCCGGACCCGACGACCAGTTCCTCATCGCCTCGAACACCAAGACCTTCACCGCGGTGCTGGTGATGGCGCTGCGCGACGAGGGCCGGCTCGACCTCGACGACACCCTCGACCAGCACCTGCCGGGGGTGACGCAACGGGCCACCGTGCGACAGGCCCTCTCGCACGCGACCGGTCTGGCCCGCGAGCCGCTCGGCGACATCTGGGAGACGCTGGAGCAGCCCGACACCGCGACGCTGATGAGCGACTTCAACGCCATCGAGCGGGTCGGCCGCCCCCACGAGCACTGGCACTACTCCAACATCGTGTATGCCGTGCTGGGCCAGCTCGTCGAGCGGCTCGAGGGCCGCCCGTGGGAGGAGTCGCTGCGGGCCCGGATCCTCGACCCGCTGGAGATGACCCGGACGACGGTCGGCTTCGACGACGGACCGCGCGCGACCGGCTACCACGTGCAGCCGTTCCACGACGTGCCCCGCGTCGAGCCGGTGCTCGACCTGAGGGCGATGGGACCCTGCGGCGCCCTGGCCAGCACCGTCGCCGACCTCGCGAAGTGGTCCGGCTTCGTGGCCGACCCGGACGCGCGCCATCCTGTCCGCCGACACGCTCGAGGAGATGTGCCAGCCGCAGCTCCTGGTCGACCCCGAGGGCTGGGGCGGGGCCATGGGGCTGGGCTTCTTCCTGATGCGCTCGGCCGCCAAGCGGACCTGGGTCGGGCACACCGGCGGCATGCCGGGCCAGGTGTCCGGCGTGTTCACCCACCGCGAGAGCGGGACGGGAGGCATCGTCCTGATGAACAGCTCCTCCTCGCCCGACCCGGCGGCCTTCGCCATCGCGCTGGGCGACCACGTCCTCGACAACGACCCGGCGGAGCAGGAGCCGTGGCGCCCCGGCACGTCCGTGCCCGCCGACCTCGCACCGCTGCTCGGCCGGTGGTTCTCCGAGGGGTGCCGGCTACACGTTCTCGGTGCGCGAGGGTCGGCTCGAGGCGCGCGCGGACTCGGCGCCCAAGGACCGCGCGCCGTCCGTCTTCGAACGTCTCGACGACAGCACCTTCCGCACCGTGTCCGGTCGCGAGCGCGGTGAGCAGCTGCGGGTCACCCGCGATGCCGACGGCAGCGTGGTCAAGATGAACTGGGCGACCTACCTCGTCACCCGTGAGCCCCTGGGTTTCGGGGAGTCCCTCGAGGACTGACCGGGCAGCCGGAGGGCCTCAGGCGAGCCAGCGGAGCAGGGCGGTCTCGGAGGACTCGAGCTGGGCGACGGGGCAGCGCTCCTCGTCGTGGTGGGCGAGGTTGGGGTCGCCCGGGCCGAAGTTGACCGCCGGCACTCCCATGGCAGAGAACCGGGCGACGTCGGTCCAGCCCTGCTTGGCCACGACGTCGACGGCGAGCGCGTCGACGAACGCCTTCGCCGCCGGCAGGTGCAGACCGGGGCGGGCGCCACCGGCGTTGTCCTTGATCGTGACGACGTAGCCGCTGAACAGGCCGTTGACCACTGCCACGGCGTCGTCCTCCGACTTGTCGGGCGCGTACCGGTAGTTGACCGTCACCACGCACCGGTCGGGGATGACGTTGCCGGCGATGCCACCGCCGATGCCGACGGCGTTCATGGCCTCGCGGTACTCCAGGCCGTCCACGACCACGGTCTCCGGCTGGTATGCCGCGAGCCTGGTCAGCACCTCGCCCGCGTCGTGGATGGCGTTGTGACCGTTCCACGGCCGGGCGGAGTGGGCAGCGATGCCCTTCGTGACGACCTCGGCGCGCAGGGTGCCCTTGCAGCCGCCCTCGACGATCGCTCCGGTCGGCTCGAGCAGCACGGCGAAGTCGGCGTCCTCGATGAGGTCGGGCCGCTGCTGGTGGATGTGGAGCAGCCCGTTGAACTCGCTGTCGATCTCCTCGCCCTCGTAGAAGACGAAGGTGAGGTCGCGGCTGGGTTCGGTGACCAGGGCCGCCTTGAGCTGCACCGCGACCCCGCCCTTCATGTCGACGGTGCCACGGCCCCACAGGTCGTCGCCCTGGCGACGGGTGGGCAGGTTGGCCGGGTCCTGGGTCAGCGGCACGGTGTCGATGTGGCCGGCGAGCACCACCCGCTCCGCGCGCCCGAGGTCGGTGCGGGCCACGAGGGTGTTGCCGATCCTGGTCACCTGGAGGTGGTGCAGCGGCGCCAGCGCGGCCTCGATGGCATCGCAGATCGCCGCCTCGTCCTGCGAGACGGACTCGATGTCACACAGGGCGGCGGTGAGGGTGACGACGTCCGCGGAGAGGTCGAGGACGGCGGGGCCGGCGGGGGTCTGAGCCATGCCGAAACCATAACCACCGGCTGGAGCGCACGAGACGGCGCCATGGACCCGTCCGAGGCACCCGACCCGGTCTCGTAGGCTTCACCCATGAGCAGCGAGCGCACCGCATGGGGTCACGGCCTGGCGACGATCCACGAGGACGGGGCCGTCCTGGACACCTGGTACCCGCAGCCCTCCCTCGGCGGCCGGCCGGCTGACGCGCAGGCACCGGCCGAGCTCGAGGCCCTCGTCGGCAAGGACGACGTCCGCAGGGTCCGCCGCGAGGTCGTCACCACCGAGATCGACCTCGATGCCGCTCCGGCCGACCCGAGCGACGCCTACCTGCGGCTGCACCTGCTCTCGCACACCCTCGTCGCCCCGAACTCGATCAACCTCGACGGCCTGTTCGGCGTCCTGGTCAACGTCGTGTGGACGACCCAGGGCCCGTGTGCCGTCGACGGTTTCGAGCTGACCCGGGCCGGCATGCGCGGCCGCGGCCCGGTGCAGGTGCTCGGCATCGACAAGTTCCCTCGGATGACCGACTACGTCGTGCCGAGCGGCGTGCGCATCGGCGACGCCGACCGCGTCCGGCTCGGCGCCCACCTCGCGTCCGGCACCACGGTGATGCACGAGGGTTTCGTCAACTTCAACGCCGGCACCCTCGGGCACTCGATGGTCGAGGGCCGGATCAGCCAGGGCGTCGTCGTCGGCGACGGGTCCGACATCGGCGGTGGGGCCTCCACGATGGGCACCCTGTCCGGCGGTGGCACCGAGCGCGTCAGCATCGGCGAGCGCTGCCTGCTCGGGGCGGAGTCCGGCCTGGGCATCGCCCTCGGCGACGACTGCGTCGTCGAGGCCGGCCTCTACCTCACCGCGGGCACCAAGGTCACGCTGACCGACGGCCGGGTCGTCAAGGCCCTGCGAGCTGTCCGGTCAGTCCAACCTGCTCTACCTCCGCAACTCCGTCACCGGCACCGTCGAGGCACGCGCCCGGGACGGACACGGCATCGTCCTGAACTCGGCCCTGCATGCCAACGACTAGGCGCGGCGGGATCGTCCTGGCCGAGGAGAAACGGCCCTCGGGGACCCGCCGGTTCGTCACGCGCGTGGTGGTCGTGCTCGTCGCCTGCGGCGTCGTCGGTGCCGGGATCGTGGGCGGCTCGTGGCCTGGTGAGCAACTTCGGTGGCCCGCGCTGCCAGGCGACCGCGCTGGGGACCAGCGTGGACTTCGACCCCAGCCAGACGGCATACGCGGCCACGATCGAGGCGGTCGCCGAGAAGCGCGGGCTGCCCGCACGCGCCGCCACCATCGCGATCGCGACGGCCATCCAGGAGTCCAAGCTGCGCAACCTCCAGTACGGCGACCGTGACTCCGTGGGGCTGTTCCAGCAGCGCCCGAGCCAGGGCTGGGGCACCGTGAAGCAGATCCTCGACCCGGTCTACTCCACCAACAAGTTCTACGACGCCCTCGTGAAGATCGACGGCTACGAGGGCATGCGGATCACCGAGATCGCGCAGAAGGTGCAGAAGAGCGCCTACCCCGAGGCCTACGCCGACCACGAGCAGGAGGGGCGGCTGCTCGCCTCGAGCCTCAGCGGCCACTCCCCCGAAGGACTGGGCTGCCGCCTCGACGACGCCACGACTCGGGCGACCCTGCGGCGCTCAAGGCGGCGCTGAGGACCGAGCTCGGCGTCCCGTCGGCGGTCAGCGGTCGCACCCTCACCGTCACCGCCGGCTCCGAGCGGGCCGCCTGGAGCGCCGGTGCGTATGCCGTGGCGAAGGCGTCCCTGCACGGCGCCACCTCGGTGCGGGTCGGGTCGCGCGAGTGGACCCGGACGCGGGACTCCTCCGGCTGGGAGTGGCACGACGCCAAGTCTCCCGGGAAGGCGAACTCGGTCACCGTCACCTTCGCCGGCTGACCGACGCGGACCTCGGTCAGCGGATGACGATGGCGTCTCCGACGGCCCGCTCGCCGGTCGCGTCCGACGGATGCGAGATCAGCGACCCATCGCACGACCATCGCTGTGGAGCCGCCGCCGTCCAGGTTCATCGCGTCGACCATGCCTAGCGACCGGGCCACGGAGGCGGTCTCGGGGATCGACAAGCCCGAGCTCGCCGAGCTGGCGGCCGTCGACGGTCACGACCATCGTCCGGCCCCGGGCGTCGACGCCGGCGAAGGTGCGCGGGTTGCGCTGCAGCACCCAGCCGTAGGCGAAGCTGGGTTCGCCGGGGTGGACCATGCCGTCCTGCCGCTGGGTGACGTGCACCCGGCCGTCGCGGACGAGCTCCGGACCGCCGTTGAGGACGGTGGCTCCGGCGCGGTCGAGGGGCCGGCCGTCGGCGCGCAGGCTCGTCGTCGTGCGCACCCGGTCGCCGGGGCGCAGCGCGGAGACGAGCGCCGCGCGGTCGCCGGTCCCCTGCAGGGAGCGCTGTCCGGGGGCGAGCGCGGTGCCGCGCTGGGCGTCCACGCGGACGACGCGGCCCCGACCTGTCGAGGATCGCCTCCGAGCCCGGACCGGTCGGCGTGCTGGCGCCGAACGCCGTCGTGAACAGCACGAGCTCGGCGTCGTCGGTGCAGGTCACGTCGTGCAGCGGGAGGGCGGTGGGGAGGTCGTCCGCCGTGCCCCCGCAGTTGCGGATCAGGCCGGGCACCCGGTTCAGGCCGTCCAGCACCAGGCGCCCGCTGCCGGGCAGGGTGACGTCGCCCCGCCAGGACGGGCGGACCACCTCGGTGTGCCGGGCCCGCCGGTCCAGGACGAGGACGGGTCGCGACCCCACCGGCTCGGACTCGAGCAGCCCGCCGTAGACCGCCGGCGCCCGCCGGGTCGCCCTCGGCTCCAGCCTTCGGGTCGAACACGAAGAAGCCGGCGTTCGTCGCGACCGCGGCCTTCTCGTACCCGGCCAGCCAGGAGGTCGTCTCACGCTTCTCCAGGTCGGGGCCGAACGAGCCGGCGACCGAGCCCTTGAAGCGTCGCGGGTCGACGGTGACCACGTTGACCGTCCACGGACCCTTGGCCGAGGACGTCCCGTCCCACCCGGCATACCAGGCCCGTCCGGCGAAGCCGGCAGCCACGAGGCGGGCAGCCTCGGCACCGGCCGCCGCCTGCGTGGGAAACGTCTGCGTCAGCCGCACTCGCCAGCCGAGAACGCCGGCGGGGACGTCGGCGACGGCTGGCTGGTCGACCCGCTGTGCCTGGGCCGGGAACCCCGCTGCGGTGAGCCGCTCGGCGTGGGCGCGCGCGCTGGCCTGGTCCTGGATGGCCGCCGGTGGCGCGTCCGGGTCAGGGCTGCCGGCCCCGCCGGGGATGCTCACCTCGACGACCCACGGGACGGCCGGGTCGGCCTGGCCGCGGACGATGCGGGTGAGGGTGACGCCGGGCTTGACTGTCTCCACGGTGCGGGTCTCGACCAGACCTGCCGGGCCGAGGTCGAGCGGCCTGGCATGCTCCTGCGGGTGGCCGCCGCCGTGCGCGGGACTTCCCACCGCGGCGGAGGGCGAGAGCACGGCAGCTGCGAGCAGCGCGATGCCGGCGGGAAGGACGAAGCGACGGGACATGGCCATGCCCACGACGCTACGACCGTTTCGCCACCTCTGCTCGGCGAGAAGTGGTGGTCAGCGGCCGCCCATGGCGACGTAGTCGCGCTCGGTGGCACCGGTGTAGATCTGGCGCGGACGGCCGATCTTGGTCTGCGGGTCCTCGATCATCTCGCGCCACTGGGCGATCCAGCCCGGGAGCCGGCCGAGGGCGAACAGCACGGTGAACATCCGCTCGGGGAAGCCCATCGACTTGTAGATCAGGCCGGTGTAGAAGTCGACGTTCGGGTAGAGCTTGCGCTCCACGAAGTAGTCGTCCTCCAGCGCCCGCTGCTCGAGCTGCAGGGCGATGTCCAGCAGGGGGTCGGAGACGCCGTCCTTGGTGAGGATCTTGTCGGCGGTCTTCTTGATGATGGCGGCGCGCGGGTCGTAGTTCTTGTAGACCCGGTGGCCGAAGCCCATCAGCTTGACGCCGTCCTCCTTGTTCTTGACCTTCTTGACGAAGGTGTCGACGTCGCCGCCGTCCTGGTGGATCGTGTTGAGCATCTCCAGGACCGCCTGGTTGGCGCCGCCGTGCAGCGGGCCGAACAGCGCGTTGATGCCGGCCGAGACCGAGGCGAAGAGGTTGGCGTTCGACGAGCCGACGAGGCGCACCGTCGAGGTGGAGCAGTTCTGCTCGTGGTCGGCGTGCAGGATGAGGAGCAGGTCGAGCGCCTTGACCATGTCCTCGTCCATGTCGTAGGGCTCGGCCGGGAACCCGAAGGTCATCCGCAGGAAGTTCTCCGGCAGCGACAGCGAGTTGTCGGGGTAGAGGAACGGCTGGCCGACCGACTTCTTGTAGGCGTAGGCCGCGATCGTCGGCAGCTTGGCCAGCAGCCGGACCGTGGAGATCTCGACCTGCTCCTTGTCGAACGGGTCGAGGCTGTCCTGGTAGAAGGTCGACAGCGCGGACACGGCGGACGACAGCACCGGCATCGGGTGGGCGTCGCGCGGGAAGCCGCCGAAGAACGCCTTGAGGTCCTCGTGCAGCAGCGTGTGGCGCCGGATCTTCTGGTCGAAGTCGTCGAGCTGGGTCTGGGTCGGCAGCTCGCCGTAGATGAGCAGGTAGGACACCTCGAGGAAGCTCGACTTCTCGGCGAGCTGCTCGATCGGGTAGCCGCGGTAGCGCAGGATGCCCTCGTCGCCGTCGATGTAGGTGATGGCGCTGCTGCAGGACGCGGTGTTGACGAACCCGGAGTCGAGGGTGACGTTGCCGGTCTCCTTCATCAGCTTGGAGACGTCGTACCCGTCGTTGCCCTCGGAAGCCTTGACGAGCGGGAGGTCGAGGGTCTTGCCCCCGGCCGTCAGGGTGGCGCCAGCAGTTGCGTCAGTCATGCGAGATCCGTCCTCCACGTCTTGCGGGCGCCCGGATCCGAGTGTGCGGCCGGGCGCTTCCGGCTCAGTGGGACGCTACCCCACCAGTGCGGGGCGCCGGGAATCGGGCCGACTACCTGCCGAGACGCTCGGCGGCGGCCGCGATCCGCTCGTCGGTGGCCGTCAGGGCGATCCGGACGTGCTCGCGACCGGCCTCGCCGTAGAAGCTCCCGGGAGCCGCGAGTATGCCGCGTGCGGCCAGGGCGTCGATGGTCGCCCAGGCGTCCTCGCCCCCGGTCGCCCAGAGGTAGAGCCCCGCGTCGGAGTGGTCCACGCGCAGGCCGAAACCCTCCACCGCCGCGCGCAGGATCGGCCCGTCGCGCGGCATACCGGGCCTTCTGCTCGGCGACGTGGGCGTCGTCGCCCAGCGCGACGGTGAGGGCCTGCTGCACCGGCCACGGCACGATCATCCCGGCGTGCTTGCGGACCTCGAGCAGCTGCCGCACCAGCGTCACGTCGCCGGCCACGAAGGCGGCGCGGTAGCCGGCCAGGTTGGACTGCTTGCTCAGCGAGTAGACCGCCAGGAGTCCCTCGTGGCTGCCGCCGCAGACCCGCGGGTCGAGGATGCTCGGGGTCGTCGGCACTCGCGGGTCGCGTTCGGAGTCAGGCCGCCAGTCGAGCTCGGCGTAGCACTCGTCGCTGGCCACGACGACGCCGTGCTGACGAGCCCAGGCGACGACCTTGGCGAGGTGCTGCACGCCGAGCACGCGGCCGGTCGGGTTGCTGGGACTGTTGAGCCACAACAACTTCGGCGTCGTCGCTGGAGTCAGCGGGCCGAGGGCGGCAAGGCCGTCGACGACCTGCGGCCGAGCACCGGCCAGCCGTGCGCCGACGTCGTAGGTCGGGTAGGCCACGCCGGGAAAGCCCACGATGTCACCTGCGCCGAGACCCAGGAGGGTCGGCAGCCAGGCCACCAGCTCCTTGGACCCGATGGTCGGCATGACGCCGTCGGGGTCGAGGCCCGGCACCCCGCGGCGACGGGCGAACCATCCCGACACCGCCTCGCGCAGGGCCGGCGTGCCGTAGGTCTGCGGGTAGCCCGGGGCGTCGGCGGCCGCGAGCAGGGCCTCCTGGACGACAGCAGGCGTCGGGTCGACGGGCGTGCCGACCGAGAGGTCGACGAGGCCGCCGGGAACGGAACTCGCCCGCTCCTTGTACGGAGCGAGCGAGTCCCAGGGAAAGTCAGGCAGAGCGCGCAGGCTCACGCAGTCACACCGCGCTCACTCGTCGTGGGGCTGCGGCGGCAGGTCGGCGATGATCGGGTGGTCCTTGGGGATCAGGCCGAGCTTGGCGGCGCCACCGGGGCTGCCGAGGTCGTCGAAGAACTCGACGTTGGCCTTGTAGTAGTCGGCCCACTGCTCGGGGGTGTCGTCCTCGTAGTAGATCGCCTCGACCGGGCAGACCGGCTCGCAGGCGCCGCAGTCCACGCACTCGTCGGGGTGGATGTAGAGCGACCGCTCACCTTCGTAGATGCAGTCGACCGGACATTCCTCGATGCAGGCCTTGTCCTTGAGGTCCACGCAAGGCTGGGCGATCACGTACGTCATGGCGCCAATACTATGCGGCTCATGCCGGCCGACGTGAGCAGCCTCCCCCTCGGGTCCCGAGTGGTGGTCAGGTGGCGCCTGGAGACGCCCGATCCGGCCACCGGCGCGACCCTCACCGATGCCGTGGGCAGTCTGGTCGAGCGGGACGACGAGACCGTGTCGGTGGACACCTCGCGTGGTCGCGTGACGATCCCCCGCGACCGGATCGAGGTCGCCAAGGAGGTGCCCCCCAAGCCGTCACGGCGTGGTGCCGCCCACCTCGCGCTGTCGATCGAGGACCTCCAGCGCGTGATGGTCCCCGCCTGGGGTGCGGTCGAGCGCGACCGCCTCGGGGACTGGGCGCTGCGCGCGTCCGCCGGCTACACCCAGCGCGGCAACTCGGTGGTGCCGGTCGGCAGCCCCGGCAGGCCGCTTGCCGACGCCGTGTCCGAGGTCGAGTCCTGGTATGCCGCGCGCGAGCCTCCCAGCCAAGTTCGCCCTCGCCGGGCCCGAGGGTTTCGACCCCGCGGACGATCCCTTGGGTGCGCTCCTGCTGGACCGCGGGTACACCGTCGGCAGCCTCACCCTCAACCTCACGGCCGCGCGGGAGACCGTCGCCGCCGCGGACCCCGGTGGGCCCGCTCTGACCATCAGCCGACGAGCTCACGCCGCAGTGGCTGCAGGCCTACCACCGCACCCGCGCGACGGTGCCCGGGCGCGACCGAGGCCGTGCTGCTCGGCAGCCCGCAGGTGGTCTTCGCCAGCATCACTCCCGGGTGGCGGGCTGTCCCAGCAGCTCGGTCTGCGTGACGCCGACGCGGCCGGCACCACGCCGATCTCCTTGGCACGACTGGGGATCGGCGCCGGATGGGCAGGGCTCGGCGCAGTCTGGACCGACCCGGCATACCGAGGCCGCGGACTGGCAGCGCACCTGACCGCCGGCCTGGCTGTCGCTGCTCCGCGAGGAAGGCATCACACTGCTCCACCTCCAGGTGGAGCACGACAACCATCCCGCGATCGGTCTGTACCGACGGCTCGGCTTCGACGTGCACTCCTCCTACGCCTACCTGACCTCGCCGGTCCCAGCGCCGCAGTGGGCAGCAGCGCCTTCATGAGCGAGATTCGCTTCGCGACCCACCGCGCTGCAACGCGGGGAGACGGGAAACGGCTGTGGCCGGCATACGACGAGGTGTTCGCTGACCAGCCGAATCCGGCCACGTGGCTGGGTGAGACCTGGGACAGGCACCGGCAACGGGACGGCTTCCGCGTGTGCTCGGCATTCGCGGGGCAGACGGTCGTCGGCTTTGCCTGGGGCTACCTCGGCAGGAGTGGGCAGTGGTGGACCGATGCGGTGAGCGCGAAGCTCGATCCGGGGATCGTGCGCGACTGGGTCGGGGACCACTTCGAGCTGGTGAGTCTGGGAGTCGTTCCAGCGGCTCGCCGACAGCATGTGGGTCGCGATCTGCTGAGGCGCATCGGGTCGAGCGCCAGCAGTGACCGACTCCTGCTGCAGACCACCGCGGACCCTGCAGACCCCGCTCGTCGTCTCTACGCGAGCGAAGGGTGGCAGGTCCTGGGCCCCGGCGCCACGGACGGCACGGTCGTCATGGGCCGGCGTCGAAGCGCGACAACCAAGCAGCGACCCGGCTCTGCCGGCGGCTGAGCTTCGACGTGCACTGCTCCTGGGCCCGCCTGACATCGGCTCGGGACCCAGAGCATCCCGAGACTCCGTGGCGCCTCACCCGCGGAGTCGGCCGCGGGGTACTGACGCTCAGTCCGTGCGTCGCCGGGACACCACGTCCTGGTAGTAGTCGATCTTCTCGACCAGCCGGGTGTGGCGAGCCCGGAGCGTGTCGATCTGCTCGACCACCGCTCGAGCGTGCTCCTCGAGCAAGGCGATCCGTTCGGGCAGGGTCGACTCGTCCTGGCAGAGCTGGCCGTAGCGACGGAGCAGGCTGATCGGCATACCGGTGTCACGCAGGCAGCGAAGAAAGCCCAGGGTGCCGAGGTTGTCCTCCGAGTAGACCCGCCGGCCGCCCGCGCCGCGCTCGACGCCGGGGAGGATGCCCTCGCGCTCGTAGTACCGCAGGGTGTCGAGCGAGAAGCCGGACTCCTGGGCGGCCTCGGCGGGGGTGTACGTGCGCATGCTCGCATGCTATGGCTTGACCTGGAGTGCACTCCAGGTGCCACGGTCGTGTCCATGAGCAACGACACGACACAGCACGAGGCCCGCACGAGCTCGCTGGTGCTCGGCGCCATGTTCTTCGGCACCACGGTGGACGAGGACACCTCGTTCGCCCTGCTCGACCGGTTCGTCGAGCGCGGGGGACGGTGGATCGACACGGCGGACTGCTACAGCTTCTGGACGAGCGACACGGGACAGGGTGGTGACTCCGAACGGGTGGTCGGCCGCTGGCTCGCCGCGCGCCCCGGTGTCCGCCAGCGGGTGCGGATCTCCACGAAGGTCGGTGCCGAGCCCCTCTGGGCGGGGTCGTCTCCACAGCACCGCACCGGCCTGTCTCCCCGCGCGATCGGCGAGGCCTTCGCCGGGAGCATCGAGCGGCTCGGAGTGGACCACGTCGACCTGCTCTGGCTGCACGCTGAGGACCGGGCGACGCCGATCGAGCAGACCGTCGATGCGATCGGTGAGCTGACCGCCACCGGTCGGGTGCGAAGGGTCGGCGCGTCCAACCACCCGGCCTGGCGGGTCGAGCGGGCCAGGGCCCACGCCCTCGCCCGCGGACTCACGCCGATCGACGCGCTCCAGCTGAACCACACGTACCTGGCCCCGCGCCCCGGCGCAGGGCACCCCGGTTCGGGACACCGGTTCGGCGTGCTCTCCGACGAGCAGCGCGACCACGCGACCGTGCACGGGATGGAGGTCTGGGCCTACGGCCCGCTGCTGTCCGGGGTGTACGACAACCCGGACAAGCCCCTTCCGGAGTCCATGCAGCACATCGGCACGGATCGGCGGCTGGCTGTCCTCGACGAGGTCGCCGCCGAGACGGGAGCGTCCCGCAGCCAGCTCGTCTTCGGCTGGCTGACCGCGCAGGGCATCCGGCCGATGATCGGCGGCAGCAAGCTCCACCAGCTCGACCTGGCGTTCGACGCCGCCGCGATGACCCTCACACCCCACCAGCTGGCGCGGCTCGACGGGGCGGCCTGACCGGTCGTGGTCGAGCGGTCTGGCCGCGCCGGTCGACGTGGGCGGCCGCTGTGGCGGGTCGGCGAAACCCGGTGGCGCGCCCCCCTGCCCGCGGACAGGCTGGTCGCCATGACCTCTCGCATCTCGCACACGACAGTCGACTCCCGCAACGCCCACGACCAGTCGGTCTGGTGGGGCCAGGTCCTCGGGTTCTCGGAGGACCCCCGCGACCCCAACCTGCCCGGTCACGAGGAGTGCATGATCTTCTCCCCCGACGGCCGGCAGCGCGTGCTGTTCATCGAGGTGCCCGAGGGCAAGACGGTGAAGAACCGCATCCACTTCGACCTGTGGCCGACCGACCGGACGATGAACGAGGAGGTCGAGCGCCTGTTCGCCGCCGGGGCGACGCTGGTGCACGACCTGCGCGACCAGCACGGACCCGGCACCGGCTGGGTCACCCTGGCCGACCCCGAGGGCAACGAGTTCTGCGTGCTGCGCAGCGAGTCCGAGCGGCCGGACCCCTACGCCCACCTCGTCCGCAGCGACCCCGCCTAGGGTTGCGGGCGCGCGGATACTGGTGCCATGAAGCCCGCGATCATCATCACCTCCCCGGACCACGCAGACGTGCTCATGCACGAGTTCGGACGGTATGCCGCGGACTACGACGTGCGCCGCGCCGACACCGTCCTCGAGGCCCTGGACGTCAGTGAGCAGGTGCGGGCGGACGGGGGCGACGTCGCGATGTACGTCGTCGAGTCCACGTTGCCGGACGCGCAGACGCTCAAGGCCTTCCATTCGCTGCGCACCGTCGTCGCGACCGCCCGTCGGCTGGTCGTGGCGCCGTGGGAGACCTTCAGAGCGGACTCCGAACGGCTGCGGCCCGGACTGGCCAAGGGCAAGTTCGACGCATTGCTCCTGGTCCCCCGAGGAGAGCGTGACGAGGAGTTCCACACCGCGGTGTGCGAGCTGCTGTCGGACTGGAACTCGACGGTGGCAGCGCCCGTGGTCGAGTCGGTGCGCGTGGTCAGTCCGGTCCGCGACCGTCTCACCTCCGAGATCGCGGACCTGCTCGGACGGATGGGTATGCCGTACCGGGTCCACCTCGCCGGACAGTGAGGTGGGGCGCGAGGTGATCGAACGGTTCGGGTCCGAGCCGAGGTTCCCGCTCGTCGACGCCGTGGGGGTGGGCATCTCTGCCCCGCGGTCCGCCCGTGAGGTGTCCACCGCCTTCTACGGCAGACCGGAGGACATCGCCGTCGACACGGTGGTCGACCTGTGCATCGTCGGCGCCGGACCAGCCGGTCTCGCGGCCGCCGTCTACGGCGCGTCCGAGGGGCTCAGCACGGTCGTCGTCGAGTCCGACGTCATCGGCGGACAGGCGGGCACCAGCTCGATGATCCGCAACTACCTCGGCTTCCCCCGGGGGATCTCCGGCATGAGGCTGGCGCAGCGCGCTCGCAGCCAGGCCATCCGGTTCGGCACCCGGTTCTTCACCGGCTGGGAGGTCACCGGCCTCACCCCTGGCGGCGATGGGACGCCGCACGTCGTGCACACCGGCGGCGGCGACGTGCACGCGCGGTCCGTGGTGGTGGCGACCGGTGTCGCCTACCGCCGGCTCGACGTCGACAGCGTCGAGGCCTTCACCGGCAACGGCGTCTACTACGGCTCGGCCATGAGCGCGGCGCGGGAGACCGAGGGCGCCAACGTGTTCGTGGTCGGCGGCGGCAACTCTGCCGGTCAGTGCGCGATCCACCTGTCGCGCTTCGCCAAGTCGGTGACGATCCTGGTCCGCCGCGACAGCCTCGAGGCGACCATGTCGCGCTACCTCATCGACGAGATCTCCTTCAACCCGCGGATCAACGTGCTCGTCGGCTCGGTCATCTGCGCGGCCGGTGGCGACGGCGCCCTGGAGTGGATCGACGTCAAGGAGGTGACGACGGGAGACGTGAGCCGGCACGACGCAGGCGCCCTGTTCCTGCTCATCGGTGCCGACCCGCGGTGCGACTGGCTGCCGCCGGAGGTCGAGCGCGACGACCGTGGCTTCGTCCTCACCGGGCGCGACGTCCACCCGGACGGCTGGTTCGACGGACGGCCGCCGCCGAGCCTGGCCACCACCGTCCCCGGCGTCTTCGCGGCCGGTGACATCCGCTCCGGCTCGATGAAGCGAGTGGCGGCGGCCAGCGGCGAAGGTGCCTCCGTGGTGCCCCTCGTGCACCGGTTCCTCGAACCGGCGCCGTGACGCCCTGCCCTTCGACGCCCTGCCCTGCGACGCCCTGCCCTGCTCAGGGGTTGGTGCAGGTGACGTGGTCCTCGGGGATGTAGTGGGTCGAGAACTGCGACGTCCGGATCACCTTGCCGGCCTTCTTGAAGATCCGTGAGACGGTCACGTCGAACCCAGGGGTCGGCGTCTGGGCCACGCAGCCCTTCCGGTCGTCCACGATCCGCTTGGGCTGCACGACGTTGCGCCGCGGGCCCTTGACGGACTCGATGTCCCACACCTTCGTGCCGTGGAAGGTCACCGTCACCGAGCCGCTCGAGACGAAGGACTGGATGAGGATCCCGTAGCCGGTGTCGTTGGTCCACTTCTGGTCGACGTCGGGCCAGGAGATGGTGGCCTCCCGCCCCTCGGGGTAGCGCGAGATGTAGAAGCTGTGCGGCAGGTACTGGTCGATCCGGACACCCGAGAAGAACGCCGCGTTGAAGGTGGTCGTCGAGAGCTGGGAGATCCCACCGCCGTAGTCGGTCGTGAGCCGGCCGTTGTTGATCACCGGGGCCGGGTTGTAGCCCTTGGCCGCTGTCCGTTGGCCCAGCACGGCGTTGAGGCTGAACTGTGCGCCGGGTGCGACGTAGGTGCCGTTGAGGGTTCGGGCCGCGATGCTGATGTTCTCGGTGCGCGGCGGGTTGTGGGGGAACTGCGTCGTGAAGGTGGAGACCACCTCACGAGGCTTGATCTTCTCGGCCTGGGCCGTCGTGAGCTTGGGCTGCACCACCGTCGTCGTGACGGTGGCCGTCCGCCCGGCGTCGGTCAGGGCTGGCACGAACGCCGCCACGACCGACTTCTCGTCGAGGGTCGCGCCCGCGGCGGACGGCACGACCACGGCCTTCGTCCCCTTGAAGGTGATCTTGGCATCGCGGGCCTTGGCCTCCAGGCCGACGGTCGAAGCCGCCTTGCGCACGGCCGCAAGGAGCTTCGCGTTGTCGACCACGGGAGCGAGCTTGCCGCTGGCGTCGGCCTTCATGGAGAGGGCAGGCGCGAAAGCCGCCGGCGCGACCGTGAACGACTTGGCTCCGACCTTGACGGTGACCGGGCCTGACATCGCGGGGGTGGCGAACTCGGTGTTGGCCCGGTCGACCTCCTCGGCGGACACCGCTGGAGCCAGGGTGTCGACCCTGGGCGCGATCGGCCCCTCGGCAGGCCAGCGCTCCGCCACGATGTCGGCCGTCCCGGCGACCGAGAGAGTGGCGCCGGTGACCGGCTTGACCACCTTCACCGTGCCACCCGGGAAGGTCAGGCCGCCCTGCACCACCGGGGTGTCGAGGGTCGCCTCGGCGCCCTTGATGGCCGCCTCGAGGCGGGCCCGGTCGACGGAGGTCTCCAGCGGCTCGTCCGAACCACCGGTGAGGTGGTTCCAGACGTCGGCCGGCTTGAGGCTGAACCCCGACAGCCCCTCGACCGTTCCCGCGTAGTCGATCGCCAGCCCGGCCGACCCGGGATCGAGCTCGAACGTCTTGTCGCCCGTCTTGAGCGTCACCTTCGCGCTCTCCTGCGACTTCAGCGCCCGGCGGAGGGTGTTCTCGGCCGCCCCCGGCGACATGCCTCCGACGGGGACCCCGGCCACCGTGGAGTTGGCCGGGATGTGCTGGCCGAGGAACCAGGCCATGCCGAGGTACCCGGCTGCCAGGACCGCCACCGCGACACCCATCCGCAACGCAGCAGAACCGCTGTCCTTCACGGGGCTTGCTCCCATCACTTCAGCGCCTGGTAACGGCTGCGGTAGTACACCAGCGCATCTGCGGGGTGCTCACTGCTGGACAGGGACACTACTTCGCCGACGACGATGCTGTGGTCCCCGGCCGGGTGCACCGCCGTCGTCCGCACCTCGAGGGTCGCGAGGGCGTCGTCGAGCAGGGCGACCTGCGTCTCGGGCCCGCGGTGGTGGCCGACCCGGTCGAGCTGGCCGTGCAGCGGTCTGCCCTGGGTCGACAGCCAGGCGGCGACCGAACGCTGGCCGGCTCCGAGCACGCTGACGCCCCACACCCCGGAGTCGAGAATCGCGTCGTGGAACCGCGCGTCCACCTCGACGCAGGCAAGGACCAGCATGGGGTCCATCGAGACCGAGGTGATCGCGTTGGCCGTCATGGCGTGGTCGTGGCCGTCGCTGAACGTCGTGAGCACGGTGACGCCCGTGGCGAACCGCCCCATCGCCAGCCGGAACTGGTCCGCGAACGCCTGGTCCACCGGGTCCACCGAGGTCATCGGTCACCGCCCAACAGTCCGGTGTGCCGCGTGGCCGGAGCTGGCTCTCGGGCCGCCTCCGTGGCGAGCCCACCCGTCGTCGGGTCGAGCAGCGCGAACCCCTCACGGCCGGGCAGTCTCGCGGCGATGTCGTTGGACAGGGCGTAGGTGTCACCGGTGGCCGCCACCGTGACCTGGGTGCGGTGCTGGCGCAACGCCTCGGCCTGGGTGGACAGCAGCTCGGGGTCGACGACCTCGTGCGTCACCTGGTCGTCGGCGACCACCGAGGGCGGGTAGTCGCCGTCGGGGTCGGGCAGTGACCACCCGGTCCCGAGGGGAGGGTGTGTCGCCAGCCACTCGCGGTCCTCACGCGCCCACGATGCCGGTGTCAGCACGGCATACAGGAGCGGTCGTTCGCCCTCGGGCATGGAACGGATGGCCGCGCAGGTGACCCGGTGGGTCTGGATGTGGTCGGGGTGCCGGTAGCCGCCGTGCTCGTCGTAGGTGACGACGACGGCCGGGCGGACCCGGCGCACCACGTCGGCCACCAGGGCAGCGGCCTCCTCGACGTCTGCGTTGACGAACGCGGCGGGGTTGCTGGCGCTGGGTGTGCCGGCCATGCCGGAGTCCCGGTAGCGGGACACGACACCGGATGCCGGGTCCTCGCCCAGCACCTCGTGCTGCACACCGAGCGTGGCCATGGCCGCGCGCAGCTCCTCACGGCGGTAGGGCCCGAGCGAGTCGTCGTGCTGGGCATCGAGGTGCATCAGCTCGGGCGGGATGACCTCGCCCTCCTCGCCCAGCGTGCAGGTGAGCACGTGCACCGGGTGCCCGCCCCGGACGTAGTGCACCATCGTGAGCCCAGCCGTCAACGTCTCGTCGTCGGGGTGGGCGTGGACGAACAGCAGGGGCTCGGCGTCGACGGTCACTGCGCTATTTCACACCCACGGTCGCGAGGTCGACGAACCCGCCCAGGGCTTCGTTGGCCGACAGCCCCGTCACCGAGCTCCCCGCGAGGTAGAGCGCCTTGCGCTGGGCCAGGGCGATGAAGACCCCTCGCTCGGCCAGGGATGAGTCCAGGGCTGCCCAGGCGCTGCCCTGGGCGGCCAGGTCAGGGAGGGCCGAGATCCGGGTGATCTCCGCGTTGACCGCCGCGTCGGCGAACCGTCCGAAGTCTCGTCCGTTTCCGGCGTCCGTGAGGTTGATCCGGCTGTCGAACAGCGGCGGGATGACCGTGGTGGCCGACGGCCAGGCCGGTGCCCAGTTGGCCCAGAAGACGTCCGTCTCGGAGGACCTGGCCGGTGCCGAGATCGTGGTGAAGTAGTCCTTGACGATGGGTTGGAGCTCGACCGCGAATCCGGCCTCCTCCCAGCCGTTCACCAGGGCCGCCATCGCCTTGTCCGCGGTGGGCGTGGACCGGTAGGCGACGCGTACCTTCACCGGCAGGGTCTGCCCGGACTCCTGCAAGGTCGCGCGGGCGCGGCCGGGGTCACCCGCGGGTCCGGAGCCGACGGGATCGGCGTCCTCGTGGCCGGGGAGCGCAGGACCCACCAGCGAGTAGGCGACACTGGCCGCGCTCTCGCCCCCCAGCGCGGTGAGGTAGCCCTCCCTCGTCGTCGCGAGGGCGAACGCGGTGCGGACCGCAGGGTTCCGCATCACCCCGGAGCTCACATTGGGCGCGAGGTAGTCGACGAACTGCCCCATCGGGTTGACCGACCGCGCCTTGAGGGCGGCATCGGTCTGGATGTGCTGCTGCATCGCCGGCGGCGCCGAGTCCAGCGTCACGGACTGGCGGTGGGTGGCGTTGTCGTTGATGACCTGCTGGACCGCGGTCTGGGACTCGGTGCCCTCGATGTACTCGATGGAGCTGGGCCTGGCTTGTCGGATCGGGTCGGAAGCCTTGTCCCACTGGGGATTTCGCTCGAAGGTCCCCCCTGCACTGGGGTCCCAGGCGCCCGCGAGCCGGTACGGGCCGTTGGAGAACACGGCATACGTGCCGTCCTCGGCCTTGTCCTGCGACTGCTTGACCGGTGCGAACGCGGGTAGCGCCGTGACCTGGTTGAAGTCGGCCATCGGGGTGCTCAACCGGAAGGTGATCGTGGTGCCGGCACAGGCCACGGCCTTGTCGAACACGGCCTGGCTCTTCGCGTCCTTGGCGTAGGGCCCGGCATACGTCGAGGAGCCGTCGGCCTTGCGCGGGATGTCGAGGTAGGCCAGCGGGAAGTTCAGCCCCTCCGAGGCGAACGGCTCCGCGAAGGACCGGGACACGCCGTAGCGCACGTCCTCGCACGTGACCGGCGACCCGTCCTGCCACTTCGCCCCGCTCCGGAGGGTGAAGGACCAGCGCTTCAGCGCCGGGTCGACCGTCCCGGCGTCGGTGGCCAGGTCGCCCTCTACCGCCCGCTGGCGCGCGGCGTCCGCACCGGCGGGAAAGGCCGTGAGGGTGCGGGTGAACACGCGGCCTGCGAACGCGATGTCCTGCGACGTGGACATCCGCTGCGGGTCCCACGTGGCGACCGGTCCCAGGGACAGGACCGTCAGCCGCCCCGAGGACGCGGAGCTCGTCCCGTCGTCGGAGACGATGCCCGTACAGGCCGACGGCACGAGTGCCACGGCGGCGGCGGCCGCCGCGAGGAGCCTGGTCCTCGCGGAGGACTGTGCCAGCCTCACGCCCGGCACGGACTCAGGCGTTGCGCGCCCGTGCGGCACTGCGGGCGCGCACGGTCTGGTCGAGCTCGACCTTGCGGATGCGGACGGCCTCCGGGGTCACCTCGACGCACTCGTCCTCGCGGCAGAACTCGAGCGACTGCTCGAGGCTCAGCTTGCGCGGCGGGACGATCTTCTCGAAGTTGTCCGAGGAGGAGGCGCGCACGTTGGTGAGCTTCTTCTCCTTGGTGATGTTGACGTCCATGTCGTCGGCGCGGGAGTTCTCACCGATGATCATGCCCTCGTAGACCTCGGTCGTCGGGTCGACGAACAGGGTGCCGCGCTCCTGCAGGTTGACCATGGCGTAGGCCGTCACGACACCGGTGCGGTCGGAGACGAGTGAGCCGCTGGTGCGGGTCGTGATCGGGCCGAACCACGGCTCGTAGTCCTCGAACACGTGGTGGGCGATGCCGGAGCCGCGGGTCTCCGTGAGGAACAGCGTGCGGAAGCCGATGAGACCGCGGGACGGCACGAGGAACTCCATCCGGACCCAGCCGGTGCCGTGGTTGGTCATCTGCTCCATGCGGCCCTTGCGGGTGGCCAGGATCTGGGTGATCGCGCCGAGGAACTCCTCGGGGGTGTCGATGGTGAGGCGCTCGACCGGCTCGTGGGTCTTGCCGTCGATCTCACGGGTGACGACCTGCGGCTTGCCGACGGTCAGCTCGTAGCCCTCGCGCCGCATCTGCTCGACGAGGATGGCCAGCGCCAGCTCTCCGCGGCCCTGCACCTCCCACGTGTCGGGCCGCTCTGTGGTCAGCACACGCAGCGAGACGTTGCCGATGAGCTCCTTGTCGAGGCGGTCCTTGACCATGCGGGCGGTGACCTTCGAGCCACGGACCCGGCCCACCATCGGGCTGGTGTTGGTGCCGATGGTCATGGAGATCGCGGGCTCGTCGACGGTGATGACGGGCAGCGGGATAGGGTTCTCGGCGTCCGCGAGGGTCTCACCGATCATGATCTCCGGGATGCCCGCGATGGCGATGATGTCACCGGGGCCGGCCGACTCGGCGGGCTTGCGCTCGAGCGCCTCGGTCATGAGCAGCTCGGTGATCTTGACCCGCTCGACCGTGCCGTCGACCTTGCACCACGCGACGTGCTGGCCCTTGCGGATGGTGCCGTTGTGCACGCGCAGCAGGGCCAGGCGGCCGAGGAAGTTGGACGCGTCGAGGTTGGTGACGTGCGCCTGCAGCGGCGCCTCGTCGTCGTAGACCGGCGCGGGGATGGTGGACAGGATCGTCTCGAAGAGCGACTCGAGGTCCTCGGCGTCCGGCAGGCCGCCGTTCTCGGGGCGGTTCATCGACGCGCGGCCGTTCTTGGCCGAGGCGTAGACGATGGGGAACTCGATCTGGTGCTCGTCGGCGTCGAGGTCCATGAACAGCTCGTAGACCTCGTCGACGACCTCGGCGATGCGGCTGTCCGGGCGGTCGACCTTGTTGATGCACAGGACGACCGGCATCTTGGCCGCGAGCGCCTTGCGCAGCACGAACCGGGTCTGCGGCAACGGGCCCTCGGACGCGTCCACGAGCAGGACGACGCCGTCGACCATGCTCAGGCCACGCTCGACCTCGCCACCGAAGTCGGCGTGACCGGGGGTGTCGATGATGTTGATGGTCGCGCCGTCGGGCAGGCCGGCCTCGGCCGCGGCCTTGCCGGCGTAGTGGATCGCGGTGTTCTTCGCGAGGATCGTGATGCCCTTCTCGCGCTCCAGGTCACCGGAGTCCATCGCCCGTTCGTCGACGTGCTGGTGCTCGCCGAACGCACCCGCCTGCCAGAGCATCTTGTCGACCAGAGTGGTCTTTCCGTGGTCAACGTGGGCAACGATGGCGACATTGCGGATGTCGTCGCGGGTCTTCATGGGCATGAGCACCATTGTCTCAGGCTTTTGAGCACGCGCCGACCACGCGCGGCTGCGCGCGTGAGCACCCCCACACCCTTGGTATGCCGCGTGGCGGGCAGCGTCCCTCGAGCCGGATCCCGACGACTCGAGTTCGGGTGAGCGCGTTCGGCTTCATCTGCCGAAGTTTGAGGCCGATGGCACTCGCTCAGGTCAAGTGGCGGGCGATCGCCTGCACGATGGGGAGGTCCGCGGGGAGCCAGGGCACGGCATACAGGTCGGCTGCGGTCAGCCAGCGCAGCTGGTCGTGGTCCTCGATCGGCGCGGGCTCGCCAGCGGTGACCTCCGCGAACCAGACCGTCATCGCCCAGGACTTCCCGAGCGGCCAGCGGCCACCATCGAGAGGGCCGGGCACCTGGTCCCCCACCACGATGGCGACGCCGAGCTCTTCACGCACCTCGCGGTGCAGCGCCTCTTCGGCCCCCTCTCCCGGGTCGATCTTGCCGCCAGGGAACTCCCAGCCACCCGCCAGCGCCGGCGGCTCGGTCCGCCGGGCGGCCAGCAGCCGCGCCGGGTGCTCGAGGTCGTCGACGATCGCCGCACCGACGACCTCCCGAACCTGGTCCACGCTGGCCCTTCCTGGCATGTGTCTCACTTTTGTTAATTTCCGCGGCGTGCCGGTGCAGCGGCCGCAGTTCTCGCTAGGGTCTGCCGACAACCGCAGAAGGTTTGCGCACGCATGCTTCCTGCGACTGCAGCACCTGCACGACCAGCACCACCCTTGGCGCCCGACCGGGTCGACCAAAGATCGCACATCAAGCGAGGTATACATGAAGCTCACGCGGAAGGCGGCCCCGGTCGCCTTGGCGACGACGCTGGCCCTCACGCTGGCAGCCTGTGCCCAGTCCGACCGAAACACCGACAAGCCCTCGGCCGGCGGCGGTGACGTCAAGGACACCATCACCTTCGGCGCTGCCGGCGCCCCGGAGCTCTTCGACCCCTTCTACGCCACCGACGGAGAGACCTTCCGGGTCACCCGCCAGATGATGGAGGGCCTGGTCGGCATCAAGCCGGGCACCGCCGACATCCAGCCCGAGCTGGCCACCAGCTGGGAGGCCTCCTCGGACGGCAAGGAGTGGACGTTCAAGCTCCGCGAGGGCGTCAAGTTCTGGGACGGCGAGGCGTTCAACGCGGCGGCGGTCTGCTACAACATGGACCGCATGTTCGACCAGAACGAGGTCGCCGCGGGTGGCCCGGCCGGCTACTGGGCCGACGTGATGGGGGCGTTCAAGTCCGACGCTGCCAACGCGCTCTACCAGAGCTGCACGGCCAAGGACGACATGACCGCGGTCATGAAGATCAGCCGCGCGACGTCGAAGTTCCCGACGGCGCTGTCGCTGGACTCGTTCTCGATGCAGTCGCCCAAGGCGCTCAAGGCGGGTGACGCCAACAACGTCACCAAGCAGGGTGAGGGCTTCGGCTACCCGGCCTACTCCAAGAACCCGGTCGGCACCGGCCCCTACAAGCTCGACAAGTTCGACGAGGCCAACAAGACGGTCACGCTCGTGCGCAACGACGACTACTGGGGCGAGAAGGCCAAGACGGCCAAGCTCGTGTTCAAGATCATCCCCGACGAGAGCACCCGTCGCCAGGAGCTCGAGGCCGGCAGCATCGACGGCTACGACCTGCCCGAACCCGGCCGACTGGAAGGGTCTGAAGGACGCGGGCAACAACGTGCTCGTCCGCCCCGCCTTCAACATCCTCTACATGGGCCTCAACCCGGCCAAGAACCCGAAGCTGAAGGACCTCAAGGTCCGTCAGGCCCTCTACTACGCCCTCAACCGCGACCAGCTGGTCAAGACCCAGCTGCCCGAGGGCGCCCAGGTGGCGACGCAGTTCATGCCCGACACCGTGGCCGGTTACAACAAGAACCTGAAGCCCTACGCCTACGACCCGGAGAAGGCGAAGTCCCTCCTCAAGGAGGCCGGCGCCGACGGCATGACCCTGACGTTCGCCTACCCGTCCGAGGTGTCACGTCCGTACATGCCGGACCCGCAGAAGATCTACGAGGCGCTTCGCGGCGACCTCGAGAAGGTCGGCATCAAGGTCAACGTCGTCACCAAGCCGTGGAACGGTGGCTACCTCGACACCGTCGACAACGGCGGGTACGACGCGTGGCTGCTCGGCTGGACCGGTGACTACAACTCCCCGGACAACTTCATCGGGACGTTCTTCGGTGGCCTCAAGACGAACGACTTCCACACCAGTGCGACGTCGTACGGCGCGAAGCTCTCGACCGACCTCGCTGCTGCGGACGCGATCGTCGACGAGGGCCAGCGCTCGGCCGCCTACGAGAAGATCAACCAGGAGATCATGGAGCAGGACCTGCCGGGTCTCGCGATCAGCCACTCCCCGCCGGCCCTGGTGGTGAGCAAGAAGCTCAAGGGTCTGGTTGCCAGCCCGCTGACCGCCGAGACGTTCTCCACGGTCACGGTGAGCAAGTGACCTGAGGCTGACCTCGGACAGCACTTCCGCAGACTGTGGCCGTCCCAGCAGAATCGCTGGGACGGCCACAGTCGTGTAGCAACCCCGGTCGCGTGCGAACGTCCGTCGGAACGACCTCCCGTCGTGCATGATCGACTGTCAGTGACGACAGTCGCCAGTGAAGGAGATTGAGCCCCCGTGCTGAGATTCATCCTGCGAAGGCTGCTGCAGATGGTGGGGGTGGTGTTCATCCTGTCCCTGCTGGTCTTCCTGTGGCTGCGGTCCCTCCCCGGCGGCACCGTGTCCGCCATGCTGGGCGAACGCGCCACCCCGGCGCGGCGAGCCGCCCTGGAGAAGGCCCTCGGGCTGGACCAGCCCATCTACGTGCAGTACTGGGAGTTCGCCAAGCGGGCCGTGCGCGGCCAGTTCGGGTCGAGCACCGCGGTGCTGCCGGGCACCGACGCCTTCACCCTCTTCCTCCAGCGCTTTCCGGCGACCATCGAGCTCAGCGTCTGCGCGATCGTGCTCGCCATCGCCCTCGGGATCCCGCTCGGCTACATGGCTGCCCGCCGCCGCGAGTCGTGGTTCGACAACCTCTCGGTGGTCGGGTCGCTGGTCGGCATCGCCGTCCCCGTCTTCTTCCTGGCCTTCCTGCTGAAGTACATCTTCGCGGTCAAGCTGCACTACCTGCCCGTCTCCGGTCGTCAGGACCCTGGGCTGGACGCCACCCGGGTCACCGGCTTCTTCGTCCTCGACGGGGTGCTGACCCGAGAGTGGGACTCCGCCTGGGACGCCCTCAAGCACCTGATCCTGCCGTCGCTGGCCCTGATGACGATCCCGTTCGCGGTGATCTTCCGGATCACCCGGGCCTCCGTGCTCGAGGTGCTCGACGAGGACTACGTGCGCACCGCCGAGTCCAAGGGCCTCACCAACAGCACGATCCGAGGGCGCCACATCCTGCGCAACGCCCTCCTGCCGGTGGTCACCACCATCGGCCTGCAGACCGGTGGCCTCCTCGTCGGCGCCGTGCTGACCGAGCGCGTGTTCTCCTTCGGTGGCATCGGCGACGCCCTGGCCATCGCGTTCGAGCGGCGCGACTACTCGGTCCTGCAGGTGTGCATCCTGATGGCCGCCGTCACCTTCGTGGTGATCAACCTGCTGGTCGACATCGCGTATGCCGTGATCGACCCCCGAGTCCGGACGAGGTGAGCGACGTGAGCAACCCGTTGAACCCCAACACCAAGAAGCAACGCATCGACGACCTCGCCGCCACTTCGGGCGGTGGAGGTGTCGCGGTCCAGGACATCGCCATCGACGACGCGGGCCACGTCGAGGAAGGGTCGGGTGTCTCGCTCATCGCCAGCGCGTGGCGACGGCTGCGACGCAACCCGGTCTTCCTGCTCGGGCTCACGATCACGGTCATCTTCATCCTCCTGGCGATCTTCGCCCCCCTGATCGCTCCGCACGACCCCTCCGACGGGCTCCTGCTCGACCAGGTGCGGCAGCAGACGCAACCCGATCCCCGGCGCCCAGCCCGGCTTCCCGCTGGGCGCGGACAACGCCGGTCGCGACATCCTGTCCCGGCTCATCGTCGGCAGCCGCCAGACCCTGATCGTCGGCGTCATGGCCACCGCTCTTCGGCCTCATCGGGGGGCTCACCCTCGGCATCACCAGCGGCGCCTTCGGCGGGTGGGTCGACTCGGTCGTCATGCGCGATCGTCGACGTCATGCTCTCGATCCCGTCGCTGCTGCTCGCCTTCTCGATCGCCGCCCTCGCCGCCAAGGCCAGCCAGTGGACCGTGATCATCGCCATCGCGACGGTCCAGGTGCCGATCTTCGCCCGGCTGCTGCGCGGGTCGATGCTGGCGCAGCGGTGGCAGCGACCACGTGCTGGCGGCGCGGGCCCTCGGGGTCAAACGCTCCGCCATCGTGTTCCGGCACATGCTGCCCAACTCGCTCGCCCCGGTCATCGTCCAGGCGACCCTCGTCGTCGCCAGCGCGATCATCGACGCCGCGGCGCTGTCCTTCCTCGGCCTCGGCAACCCCGACGACCGCCAGCCCGAGTGGGGGCAGATGCTGGGCGAGGCCCAGCGCTACATCTACGACAACCCGGCCCTGGCCGTCTGGCCGGCCCTGTGCATCATCGTGGTCGCCCTCGGCTTCACCCTGATGGGTGAGTCACTGCGCGAGGCCCTCGACCCCAAGAGCCGGAGGTAGGCCAGCCATGACCGATGCTCAACTGGCCATGCTCCTCGCCCTTGCGGGCCTTGCTCCTTCGTCACTCATGTCCTCAAGGGAGTCGTCGCATGACCGAGACCCTCGAGAACGTCCAGCGCCGCGGCGACCACCAGGAGCCGCTGCTGTCGGTGCGCGACCTCACCGTCACCTTCCAGCGACACGGTGAGGAGCCGTTCGTCGCCGTCGACCACATCAGCTTCGACGTGCGACCCGGGCCAGACGGTCGGGCTCGTCGGCGAGTCCGGCAGCGGCAAGTCGGTGACCTCCCTCGCCATCATGGGCCTGCTCCCCCAGCGCGGCGTGCGGGTCGAGGGCGAGGTCCTGTACGCCGGCACCAACCTGCTCGGGCTGTCCCGCGAGCAGATGCGTGACCGGCGTGGCCGCGACCTGGGGATGATCTTCCAGGACCCGCTGTCGTCGCTGAACCCGGTCGTGCCGATCGGCCTGCAGGTCACCGAGGTGCTCGAACGGCACCGCGGACTGTCCCGCAAGGCGGCGGTCCCGATCGCCCGCGAGATGCTCGACAAGGTCGGCATCCCCGACCCGAACCGCCGCCTCAAGGACTACCCGCACCAGCTGTCCGGCGGGATGCGCCAACGCGCCCTCATCGCGATGGCGCTGGCCGCCCAGCCGAGGCTGCTCATCGCCGACGAACCGACCACCGCGCTCGACGTGACCATCCAGGCCCAGATCCTGGCGCTGCTCAAGGAGCTCGTCGAGGAGAGCGACACGGCGATGATCATGATCACGCACGACCTCGGCGTGGTCGCCGGCCTCGTGGACACCGTCAACGTCATGTATGCCGGGCGGGTCGTCGAGCGCGGCGACCGCCACCCGCTCTTCGCGGCGCCGCGCCACCCCTACACCCACGGGCTGCTCGCCTCGATCCCGCGGCTGGACGGTGTCCGCGGCGAGCGGCTCACACCCATCCCGGGATCGGTGTCGGACAACCTGCCGTGGACCAGCGCCTGCGCCTTCGCGCCGCGGTGCCCCAACGCCATCGAGGTCTGTGTGCAGCGCACGCCGGAGCTCGTCGAGGAGGGCAGCCGCGCGCTGCGTTGCTTCAACCCCGTGGAGGTGACCCGATGACGATCTCCGACGAGATCCTCGTGGACGTCAAGGGCGTCAAGGTCCATTTTCCCATCAAGAAGGGCGTCATCTTCGACAAGACGGTCGGGCACGTCTACGCCGTCGACGGCGTCGACCTGCAGATCCGCAAGGGCGAGACCTACGGGCTGGTCGGTGAGTCCGGGTGTGGCAAGTCGACCCTCGGCCGGGCGATCCTCAACCTCGAGCCGCCCACCGCCGGCTCGGTCGAGTTCGACGGGGTCGACATCGCCTCGCTCCAGGGCGAGACGCTGCGGCACAAGCGCCAGGAGATCCAGATGGTCTTCCAGGACCCGATGGGCAGCCTCGACCCGCGCCAGTCGGTCGAGTCCCTGCTGCTCGAGGGCATGAAGGCGCACGACCTCACCAAGGACGGCAACCAGGCGAACAAGCGGCTGCGCGAGCTCCTCAAGGCCGTGGGACTGCCCGTCGCGGCTCTGGCCAAGTACCCGCACGAGTTCTCGGGTGGCCAGCGCCAGCGCATCGGGATCGCCCGGGCCCTGTCGGTCAACCCCAAGCTGATCGTCGCCGACGAGCCGGTCTCCGCCCTCGACGTGTCCGTCCAGGCTCAGGTCATCAACCTGCTGGAGGACCTGCAGGAGGAGTTCGGGCTCACCTACCTCGTGGTCGCGCACGACCTCGCCGTGGTGCGCCACATCAGCGACCGGATCGGCGTCATGTACCTCGGCGCCCTCGTCGAGGAGTCGGCGGCCGAGGACCTCTACCAGCGTCCGCTGCACCCCTACACCCGCGCGCTGATGTCGGCCGTGCCGGTGCCCGACCCGCTGATCGAGGACCGCCGCGAGCGCATCCTCCTCACCGGCGACCTGCCCTCGCCGGCGAACCCGCCGAAGGGCTGCCGGTTCCACACCCGCTGCCCGTGGCGGCAGGAGACCAAGTGCGACACGGACCGCCCCGAGCTGAGGGTGGTGCAGATCGACGGGGTGCCCAGCGCGCCACCGGGTCGCCTGCCACTTCGCCGAGCAGATCGAGGCCGGCGAGATCAGCCGCCACGAGGTCCAGGCGCAGGTCACCCGGCCAGGGCGACCACGGTGGCGATGAGGACCTCATGGGGCCGGCGTCCATCCAGGAAGCCCTCTGACCCCTCCCCATCACGACCACCCAGGTATGCCGCGTGCACAGCCGTGCACGCGGCATACCTGCGCCTCGCTGGTGAGGTGAGGCTGGGCTTCGGTGACAGGCGCGGACTTCCTTGCCAGAGTAGGAGGCATGAGCCGACTGCTGACCGACGAGGAGATCGGGCGCCAGCTCGAGGACCTGCCCGGATGGACCCGCGACGGAGACGAGATCAGGGCGAGCTACGAGGCGCCGGACTTCCCCGCCGCGATCCGGCTGGTCGACGAGGTCGCCGTCGAGGCCGAGGACATGGGGCACCACCCCGACATCGACATCCGCTGGCGGACAGTGACGTTCGTGCTGTCCACCCACTCCGAGGGCGGCCTCACGCAGCTGGACGTCGAGCTGGCCCACCGTGTCGCCCAGGCCGTCCACTCGGCTGGGGGCGACCGCGGGTGGCTGAGGCTGTGGCGGCCGTTGTCGAGCCGCACGAGGGCGAGGCCCACGGTCAGGGCATCGGCGCCCGGCTCAACTGGCTGCGGGCGGGCGTGCTGGGGGCCAACGACGGGATCGTGTCGACGGCGGGCATCGTCATCGGGGTCGCGGCGGCGACCGCCGAGCGTTCCACGATCGCGACGGCCGGCATCGCCGGGCTGGCGGCCGGCGCCATGAGCATGGCGGCGGGCGAGTACGTCTCGGTGAGCACCCAGCGCGACACCGAGAAGGCCTTGCTGGCCAAGGAGAGGCGCGAGCTCCGGGAGATGCCGGAGGCGGAGCTCGACGAGCTTGCCCAGATCTACCAGGACAAGGGCCTCACCCCGGAGCTCGCGGCCGAGGTCGCCCGGCAGCTCACCGACCACGACGCGCTGGGCGCCCACGCCGAGGCCGAGCTGGGCATCGACCCCGACGCGCTCACCAACCCGTGGCACGCGGCCATCGCCTCGATGGTCGTCCTTCACCCTCGGTGCGCTCCTCCCGCTCGTCGCGATCCTTCTGCCGCCGCAGTCCGCCCGCGTCTGGGTGACGGCCACCGCCGTCATCGTCGCCCTCGCACTCACGGGCTGGGGCAGCGCCAACCTCGGGGAGGCACCGGCACGACCGGCTGTCCTGCGCAACATCGCCGGAGGAGTCCTGGCCATGCTGGTGACCTACGGGATCGGCGCGCTCGTCGGCACCCAGGTCTGAGCCGGGGGAACTCGCACCCGGACCGGGACGTTTCCACGACTCATCCCCCTCCCAAGGACCGGTGATCCCCCCAGCCATGTCTGGCTACTGGCTCGACATCGCCCTCGTCGGGGCCCTGGTGCTGCTCAACGCCGTCTTCGCGGGAAGTGAGATGGCCCTGGTCTCCCTGCGGGAGGGCCAGCTGCGTCAGCTGGAGCGGTCCGGCGGTGTCCGGGGCCAACGCCTGGTGCGCCTGGCGCGCGACCCCAACCGCTTCCTCGCGACCATCCAGATCGGCATCACGCTGGCCGGTCTCCTCGCCTCGGCGACCGCCGCGGTCTCCCTGGCCGAACCCCTCGTCCCCCACGTCACCTTCCTCGGGTCCGTGGCCGAACCGGTGGTCGTCGCGGCGGTGACCCTCGTCCTGGCGTTCATCACCCTGGTAGTCGGCGAGCTGGCGCCCAAGCGACTGGCGATGCAGCTGGCCCTGCCGTGGGCGCTGGCGGTGGCCCGCCCCCTCGACGTGCTTTCCACGCTCTCGCGTCCTGCCGTGGCGGTGCTCGGCGCCTCGACCGACCTCGTCGTGCGCCTGCTCGGCGGGCAGGTCGGAGGCCACCGCCGAGGAGATCTCCGCAGAGGAGCTGCGCGACCTCGTGACGAGCAACCCGGGACTGGACGACGAGCAACGCGGAATCATCAGCGGCGCGCTCGACCTGCACGAGCGGCTGGTCCGCCACGTCCTGGTCCCCCGCGGCTCGGTGCTGTCGCTGTCCAGCGACCTGACCGTCGCGCAGGCCCGCGAGGCGATGGCGGCGGCCGGCCACTCGCGCGTGCCGGTCACGACGGGTCACCACCTCGACCGGGTCCTGGGGATCGTCCACTGGGGATCGGTCGTCGAGCGGCGACGACGAGCTGGTGGGCACACGGGTGCAGCCGGCCCTCATGCTGCCCGACACACTGCAGCTGTCAGAGGCGCTGCGGCGGTTCCGGGAGGAGCGCCAGCAGATGGCCATCGTCGTCGACGAGCACGGGTCGGTCGACGGGATCGTCACCCTCGAGGACCTGCTCGAGGAAGTGGTGGGCGAGATCTGGGACGAGACCGACCCTGACCGGATGGCCGCGCAACGGTCCGCCGACGGCACGCTCAGCCTGCCCGGCACCTTCCCGGTGCACGACCTGCTCGACCTCGAGGTCGACCTCGGGGCTGCCCGCCTCGGCCGACTACTCGACCGTCGCAGGGCTGGTGCTCAAGGTTCTCGGCCGGGTCCCGGAGCGCCCTGGTGACGTGGTCGAGGTCGGGGGCTGGACGATCGAGGTCGTCGCCGTTGCGCGGCACGCGGTCACCGAGGTCCGACTGACCAGGACCCGCCCGCACCTGAGCGCCCCAGGGCGCTCGGGTTGCCGGCTGACGTCGTGCTTGCCCGTGGCGCGACGCCGAGGTAGATCACGCGGCATACCGACGCGCACGCTCGTGGTCACCGCTCAGGACCCGGTATGCCGATGCTGTGGGGCGGCTGTGGACGTCACCGACCGTTCGGGGGCCCTGTCCTCGGAGCTCGGCGAAGGTCGGCCCCGGGCCGGTGATCGCGTCGAGGAGGCCAGCGAGTGGCGGCGGGAGGCATCGACGTCGAGCGACGCCGGCCATCGCAGCAGCCGTGGCTCGACCCGAGGCAGCACCGGCAAACCAGTGCACCTGCTGAGAATGTTGCGGCACTTCCGCACCTACCGGGAGCTCCTGGCCGACGAGCTGGGCCTGTCGCCTTCACCGGCGATGCACCGCCAGGTGGAACACCTGGGACCGAGCACCCGGGCTGAGGCTGCTGCACAGCTCGTCGTGCCTCGCCCGTCGTCGGCGCGCGTGGGCACCCAGGCCTGATCCCGTCAGGACCGTGGAACACCGTCACCCAGACCAGCCACCCGTTGAGGCAGGTGATCGCCACCGCCACCCCTGCCATGGCGACCGTGGTGGATCTGCGGTTGACCAGTGCTCCCATGAGCTCGCGTCGTCAGTGAGGAACACGAGTGGAACCAGGGCGAAAGGGATGCCGAACGACAGCACGACCTGCGAGAGCACGAGCGCCGTGCTCGGCTCGACCCCGACGGCCAGCACACCGATGGCGGGCACGAGGGTGAGTGACCGACGGAGCCCCATGGGCACGTGACGACGCAGGAACCCCGCCATGACGACCTGCCCGGCCATGGTGCCGACTCCCGAGGAGGCGAGGCCGGCAGCGAGGAGTGCCAGGGCGAAGGTCAACGCGGCGAAGCTGCCCAGACCGGTCGCCAGTGAGCTGTGCACGCCGGCCAGCGTGATGCCTTCGGCACCTGGCGCCTCCCGGTTGCCTGTCGCCGCGGCCACCGCCAGCATGCTCGCGTTGACGACACCCGCAAGGCCCATCCCCACGACGATGTCGAGGCGCTGGTGCCGCAGGACGTGTCTGCGGTCGTGGTCAGAGGTCGCGCGGATGCGTCGTTGCGTCAGGGCCGAGTGGAGATAGATGACGTGAGGCATCACGGTCGCGCCCAGGATGCCCACGGCGAGAGGGAGCGCCGTGTCACCCTCCAGCCGCGGGACCAGCCCTGCGGCCGCGCCCTGAGGTGAAGGCCTGGCCAGGACGAGCGTCACGAGCAGCCCGATCACGATGACGCCGAAGATGCCCGCAATGGTCAGCTCGAAGATCCGGTAGCCGCGCGACTGCAGCGCCAGCAGGCCGAACGCCACGGCGCCCGTGACCAAGCCCCCGTGGAGCAGTGGGAGGCCGAACAGCAGGTTCAGGGCGACAGCGCCGCCGATGACCTCGGCGAGGTCCGTGGCCACCGTCACGAGCTCGGCCTGCAGCCACAACCCGAAGGTCACGGGTCGCGGGCAGCGGGCCCGGCACAGCTCTGGCAGGTTCCGACCGGTCGCCAGGCCGAGCTTCGCTGACTGGTCCTGGACGAGCATGGCCACGACGTTGGCGACGACGACGACCCACAACAGGAGGTAGCCGTGGTTGGCTCCCGCGCTGAAGTTGGTGGCGAAGTTGCCGGGATCGACGTAGGCGATGGCCGCCACGAAAGCCGGTCCCAGCAGCGGCAGGGCCCCCCGGACCCTGCCGCGGCTGCGCAGCTGCTCGAGCGAAGGCACCCGTATCGCCGAGCCGGGGGCTGCAGACCTGTGCACGGTCGGTCATCCGTGACCCGGGGCGACGGGCGCGACCGGCGCCGGCCCCGGCTCTGCGGCCACGGCAACGTGCGAGCCGCTCCCGTGGCGCTCAGCCCGATGGACCAACCAGGAGGCGGTGAGGTAGAGCGATACCAGCGTGACAGCCAGCAGCGAGAGCCGGTCGCCCGCCTGCGCGCCTGCCACCAGGGCCGCGCCCACGGTCCCGAACCAGACGGCCCGGACGGGAGACAGGTGGCCGGACGACCCGTTCGCCCTCACAGCAGGTCCTTGGCCTTCTGGAGCAGCGAGGCCGGGTCTGCCGGCGGCGTCCCGTAGAGCCGCGGGTCGCCCGGCGGCAGCGTCGGCCGGTCCCCCTCGGCGACGGGAGTGGCCTGCTGGGTCACCTCGCCGCTGCCGTCGAAGGCGGTCCCGTTGGCCCAGGAGCCGGTGAGCGCGTCCGCGCCGTCGGAGGCGTGCACGTAGAGCCGGGCGAACTCCTCGTACTCCTCGTCGAGGGGGAAGGCCTCCGGGACCGGCACGTTGTCGAGTCCGTCCGCCTTGAGCTCCTCCAGCGCCCGCAGCCACATCATCTGGTGCATGTGGTCCCTCGTGACGAGGAAGCGCAGGAGCTGCTTGACCCCCTGGTCGTCGGTCATGTGGAACAGCCGCGCGACCTGGAGGCGGCCCTGCATCTCGGCGGTGGCGTTCAGCATGAAGTCGGCGTAGCAGGTTGCCACTCGCGGTGATGAAGGCACCATTCCACGGGGTGCCGTTGCTGTCCTTCGGGTAGGCCCCTCCCCCGTTCTCGATCTGGTGCTGCGGGTTGCTCGTGGCCCACTCGGACTTCAGTGTCCGGCCCTTGGCGTCGTCCTCGGACATGGGAGCGACGTCGAGCAGGCGGTCGATGCAGGTGGTGATCATCTCGACGTGGGCCAGCTCCTCGGTGCCGATGTCGAGCAACATGTCCTTGTACTTGCCTGGCAGCCGGCAGTTCCAGCCTTGGTACAGGTACTGCATGGCGACCGTCATCTCGCCCCACTTGCCACCCAGGACTTCCTGGAAACGGCGGGCAAAGGCGGGGTCGGGCGAATCGGGCCGGGCCTCGAACTGGAGGTCGTGGACGTGCGTGAACATGGCGTGCTCCTGTCGTACTCGGGGTCCGGCCCCGACCCGTCACGGGCCCGGACCGGGATGACGACTCCGGTCTACGGCCGCCGTGTCACCCGAGCGCGACACCACCGTCACGCCGATGTCCCCGACCGTCACGCCGATGTCCCCGACCGTCACGCCGATGTCCCCGACGGTCCCGGCAGGTCACGGCAGGGCGGCTCGATCGGACACCGCGTCGAGGAGGCCGGCGAGCGGCGTCGGGAGGGCATCGACGTCGAGCGACGCCGCCAGCGCAGCAGCCATGAGCTCCTTGCGACCCGAGGCAGCACCGGCAAACCGGTGCACCTGCTCGTGGAAGACCTCCGACACCCAGGCCGGCTGCTGGGTCAGCATCGCGAACCGCTGGGTCAGCCCGAGGTCTCGCAGCACCTCGCGCGTGCCGGACTCCCCCAGGTCTCGCATCAGCTCGTCCTCGAGGTCTCGCTCGCAGACCTGGAATCCCCACGCGGCAGCGCGTCGAGCGCCTGGACATCACACCCGACGCGACGCAGCGCCCGGATGAAGAACGACGCCTCGGGTGCGTCGCACATGCCCAGCACCCGCGGGCTGTGGTCGGCCTCGGTGGCGGCGAGACATGCCGCCGGATGTTCGTGGCACCGCGCATGTCGACGAGGTGCACCCCCAGCCCTGCCAGGTCGAGCCCCGCGCGTTCGGCCACGCGCACGGCCGCCACGTCGCTGGCGCCCTCGAGCAGCACCCACACGCGGCAACCCGGGGGCACCGACACCGTCATGCGGGTCAATCTGCCAGACGCGGTCGCGCTTGACCAGCGTACTCGCAGCATCTCTGCGGTACGTAGCCGCTGCGTTCCTCAGGGGTGGGGGGGGGGGGTGGGGGGGCCTGCTCGCGACCCCCAGAGGGGGATCGCGCGGCAGGGCCTGGCCCGGGCAGGTCGTGAGCACCCGCACCAAGGCGTCGCGCTCGGCGGCGGTCACCGAGAGGCCGTAGCGGTGCTTCACGGCGATCTGGCTGGGCGACATAGGCACAGCGGCCCGCCTTGCGCGGCGGCAGCCAGGTAGCGGCATCGCCGTCGCCCTTGCGCTGGTTGGTGGGACCGTCGACCGCCAGGAGGTTGAGCGGGTCGTTGGCGAACGCCGTCCGTCTGGCCTGCGTCCACTGTTGGGCGCCCTTCTGCCACGCGTCGGAGAGTGCGACGACATGGTCGACCTGGACGGCGTTCGAGGTGGCCTGACCGCGGACGAAGCTGATCCTGGTGCCGGTGTACGGGTCGTCGAGGGTGCCCTCGAGGACGAGGCACCCGTGCGTGCCGGCCTTGAGGGTGTAGCGGGTCAGGTCTCGCCGCAGGACGTCGTTGCGCGTGTCGCAGCCGTTGCGGTCGACGTCGGCCCAGGCCTGACCGAACAGGTCACGGTCATACCCGGTCCTCGGCGCCCTGCCCTTGACGACGAGGGTGGCCAAGGTGGTGACCGCGGTGCCGGCCCGGATCGTCGAAGTGGGCTTGGGAGTCGCCACTGAGGGCGATGGTGACGTCATGGGAGTCGCACTGCTTCGCGACGGCGGCTCGGCCGAGGTGCTCGACCTCGTCGAGGTGCTCGTCGTCGAGGCGGTGGGCGCCGTGGAGCGCAATGCTGCTGAGGAGGCGGAGGCGGAGGCGGTCGCGGGTGACGTCGAGGCGTGGTCGGTCGACTCGGCGCTCGCCGGTACGCAGGCTGCGACGGTCAGTGCGACCAGCAACGACCCGGCGGCAGCGGGCCAGTGGAGGTCGGGACGGCGGATCATGAGGCGGTGCAGGCGCTTTCGCTCGGCGAGAAGGCCACGCTAGGTCGGCGCCGCCTCCCAGCCGCTCCGAACCGGAGAACCCTGCCCGAACAGCCGACCCGTCACTCGCCCGTCCCGCGCCGCTGACCAGAGCTAGGGAGTCGAGAGTGCACGACACGCTGACGACCGACGGGTCTGCTCAGCGTGTCGTGCACTCTCGACCGGCAGGTCGGACGTCGGCGCACCGAGGCCGCCGCTGAGCAGGCTCGGCGAGAGCCTCTACTTGAGCAGGCTCACGCCGCGGGCGATGACCAGGACCGACAGCATGAGCGCCGACACCGACTCGACGGCCATCAACATCTTGGCGCGCGGAGAGAGCGGCATGGTGTCCGTCGGGCTGAACGCCGAGGAGTTGGTCACCGAGATGTAGAGGTAGTCGACAAAACCCGGGACCCAGCCCGACTTGGCAGCCGAGCGCGCGGCGACCTCGGTGATGGCGTCGTGGTCCTCGTCCTGCGGGAAGCGGAAGTCGGCGATCGGCAGCCCGGGACGGGCGGTCCTGGTGCGCTTGACCGGACCACCCCGGTCGAGCTCCCAGAAGGCGAGCGCGAACACGAGGACGTTCGTCAGCCACACCTGCAGGGCCGCCAGGAGCAGGCCGGGCCCCTCCTCGGCCGTGCCGCTCACGAGTGCCCTGATGAGCAGCACCAGCGAGCCCGCGTTCGTCGCGGCGATCAGCAGCACCAGCGCGATCGCGACCCTGCGCAGCCGACGGTCCTCACGGGTCATCCGGCGCGGGTTGGCCGCCACGAGCGGGATGAACAGGATCGCCTCCAGCACGGGGACGGCCAGCCGCGGACCGAGCACCAGGCTCTCGGGCAGCGCCGCGTACAGGCTGATGGCCACGAGCACCGCCAGGGCTGCGGGTAGACGTGCCTCGCCGGGGTGCTGCCTGCGGTGGATCTGTGTGGTCACCTGCTTGGTCTACTGCCGAACGCCGCGAGGATCGGGACGCCACGCCGCCGTGAACAGCCGGTCACGCAGGAAGTGGGTCAGCACGAACGCAGACTTCTAGACGTTGAAGCGGAACTCGACCACGTCGCCGTCGGACATGACGTAGTCCTTGCCCTCGATCCGGACCTTGCCGGCAGCCTTGGCCGCGGCCATCGACCCGGCGGCGTCGAGGTCCTCGAAGGAGACGATCTCGGCCTTGATGAAGCCCCGCTGGAAGTCGGTGTGGATGACACCGGCAGCCTGCGGTGCCGTCCAGCCCTGTCCGATCGTCCAGGCCCGGGACTCCTTCGGACCGGCCGTCAGGTAGGTCTGCAGGCCGAGGGTGTGGAACCCGGTGCGCGCGAGCTGGTCGAGCCCCGACTCCTCCGCACCGAAGGACTCCAGCATCTCCATGGCCTCGTCGGGCTCCATCTCCATGAGGTCGACCTCGAGCTTGGCGTTGAGGAACACCGAGTCCGCCGGTCCCACCAGCTCGCGCAGCGACGCGTGCAGCTCGGCGTCAGCCAGCTGGTCCTCGTCGAGGTTGAAGACGTAGATGAACGGCTTGGTGGTGAGCAGACCCAGGCCCCGCGCGAGGTCGAGGTCGACCCCGGCAGCCGCGCCCGCGGCATACAGGGTGTTGCCCTCCTCGAGGACCTTCTGGGCTGCGACCGCGTTGTCGAGGAGCGGCTTGGACTCCTTCTTGATCCGCGACTCCTTCTCGAGACGCGGCACGGCCTTCTCGAGGGTCTGCAGGTCGGCGAGGATCAGCTCGGTGTGGATCGTCTCGATGTCTGAGGCCGGCGAGACCTTGCCGTCGACGTGGACGACGTCGCCGTCCTCGAACGCGCGCACCACCTGGCAGATGGCGTCGGCCTCGCGGATGTTGGCGAGGAACTTGTTGCCCAGGCCCTCGCCCTCGGACGCACCGCGCACGATCCCCGCGATGTCGACGAACGACACGGTCGCGGGCAGGATGCGCTCGGAGCTGAAGATCTCGGCGAGCCGCTTCAGCCGCGCATCCGGCAGGGGGACGACCCCGACGTTCGGCTCGATGGTCGCGAACGGGTAGTTCGCGGCGAGCACGTTGTTCTTGGTCAGGGCGTTGAACATCGTGGACTTGCCCACGTTGGGCAGGCCGACGATTCCGATAGTGAGAGCCACAAGGCCGAGAGTCTACCGGCGCTCGGGAGCCGGAACCGACGCCCTCGCCAGCTGTCGCGACATGGCCACGAGCCGCCCCTGGCTGTCCCAGACCTCCGCGTCCTCCTCCAGGAACCCGCCGGCCATCGTCCGGTTGGTGAGACTGACTCGCAGCCACCCCGGAGCCGGGCGGGCGCGCACGTGGGCGGTCAGCTCCAGAGTCGGCGTCCAGCCGGGGAGGCCGAGCTCGAACGCCACTGGTGGGAGCGCGTCGACGGCGAGGAGAAGCAGCAGCGGGTCGGGCTCGCGGCCGTCGGCCATCCGCAACCAGCCCCGGATGACGCCGTTGCCCGAGGGCTTGCCGACCGCCCAGCCGGTCGTGGCCGGGTCCAGGCGCATGTCCAGCCGCTGAAGCAGGGACGCGTGCTTGAGGAAGTCCGGCGGTGCTTGGGCCGCGGACACACACTGATCGGGTGGCGGGAGGTCAGGCGGTGAGGCCGAGGTCGTGAGGTCCCCGTCCACGGATTCCAGGTCTCCGTAGGTGGCGAGGAACCGGACCCGCTCGACCTCGCCACCCGCACCGTCGTCCTGCACCAGCGAGGCCTGGCCGGTGGACACCGCGCGACCGCGACGCACCACCGAGGTCCGCACGGTGGCCGGACCGGGGACCCCGGGAGTCAGGTAGTAGGCGCTGATGGCGAGCGGGTCCGGGTGGGGGGGACGGTCCCCGTCCGCGGTGCCGAGCTCGGTCGCGAGGGCGCGCCCGGCGATGGCGAGCAGCACCCCACCGTTGACCCCGCCGCCGATCCGCCAGCCTTCACCCAGCACCGAGTCGTAGACCCCCGGCTCTCCCACGCGGGCGGTGACCGCTGAGCCCTCGTCGAACTCGCTGGCCACGTTGACCATTCGCTGCTCCCATCCGTCCGCTGCGCGGCATACCCCGCGTCATGGGAGGGTATGCCGCGCAGCTGCCGTCAGGGCGTGGTGGTGGTCTTCGCCACGTCCTGCGTCGCCGCCGTCGAGGTCTGCGTCGGCTGGCTCGATGAGGCAGTGGGCTCCGTGCGGCTCGCCGGGCTCGTCGAGCTGTCCGGGCTCGAGGAGGAGCCGGGCGTCGTCGACGAGCTCCTGGGAGAGCTGCCCGACGATGGCGTGCCGGCAGTCGTCGACCCGGCACCCGCGGTGGGCGACGCCGTGCCGACGGGGCCGGTGCTCGACGTGGTGGCCGGGGTCGGCCGTTTGCCGGAGGACGGTGTGACCCACGCAGGGTCCTTCTGCACGATGGCCAGGATCTGGCGCTCGTACTCGGTCAGCCGGTCCTGCAGCTCGCTGAGCGGTACGTCCTGGATGGAGGTCCCGAAGGCGGAGATCTCCCTCCACAGCGCGGCGAGGTCGGCCGAGCTCTGGGCGCTCAACGGTCCGGACAGCGTTACCACGAGCTGTGTCGCGAGCGCCTGGGTCACGCACTGGACGCAGCTGTAGTTGACGGCTGCGGCGACGTTCTCCGGGACGACGACGTTGGCGTTCCCGACGATGAGCACCACCTGGAAGGCCACGGCCACGGTCTGGCACCCGGTGCAGGAGGCCAACGCGTAGGCCTCGTTGGTGTTGGCGACCGTGTCGCCGTCGGCCCAGACCAGCGCGAAGGCCACGTCGTAGACCGTCGACCCGTCCTTGGTGTTCACCGCGAGGGCCTGGTTGCCACCCTCGCCGGGCGGCAACGGGCGGTTGAACGGGAACACCCAGGTGGGCTGCGGCTTGCCGTCGGCCTGGGCCTGGCCGGCCCGCGGCACCATGACGACCGCGAGCTGCGGCGCCTCCGCGGTCGGCAGCGCGGCATCCCGCGGCCACACGGTCCGTCCCGCACCCTGCCGACCCTGCTGCAGGGTGGTCGGCGTCCCCGAGCGCAGTGTGCTGGAGACCCCGTCGGCCAGGGTCCCGCGCTCGTAGGCCTGGATCGGGCGGTAGGTGCCCGGCTGGGGCCACCAGGCCCAGGCCAGCCCGGCCACCACCGCGAGCGCGAGCGCCCCGGCGAGGGCGCGCCGCACCGGACGGTCGGCGGTCGCTCGCCAGGTGCCGGCGACGACCTGCCGGACGACCCGGGAGACGATGAACACCACGCCGAGGACCGGCAGGGCGATGGCGATGATCGACAGGACCCGCACCAGCACGGCCAGCATGTCGCCGTCGCCGAGCTGGGTCTCGAGCCGCGCCCACTGCCGGCCCACCGAGGCCCAGGCCGTCCCCGCGACCCGGGGGAAGCTCAGGACCATCATCACGAGCGAGAAGAGCAGCAGCGGGACCACGACGACCACCCAGGCGGTCACCACGGCCCTCGCCCACGGCTTCAGCACCTTGGCCTCCGGGTCGTTCCAGTGCCGCGGCAGAAGCCCCAGGAGGGTCGGCTTGATCCGGTGGTAGAGGTCGGGCACGCCGGTGAGGTCCGCCAGGACGTGGTAGCCGTCGAACCGCACCAGCGGCGCCAGCTGACGCACCATCTGCAGGACCTGGGTCGCGATGATGAGCAGGATGGCGTCCCAGCCAGTGCCCCACCAGACACCGAACATCACGACTGCGACGATGGCGTTGAAGTAGAGGCCACCGAGGTCGGTCCGCACCCGGCCCGCTCGCCCCAGCCGGTAGCTGTCGGTGACATCGGTGTAGAACGCAGGCCAGACGAGGTACAGGCCGGTGCCCATCGCCCCCGGCGTGGACCCCCCGTAGCGGGCGGCCGCCGCGTGCCCGAACTCGTGAAAACCCGCCGAGACCACGGTGAGCGCGAAGACGGCCAGCAGCAGGCCCGGCCGGTCGAACGCCTGGTGGGTGGCGGACGCCAGGCCCTTGTGGAGCAGCACCCAGCCGCAGACCGCGAAGAAGGCGACCACGAGCACTGCCACGACGACCGGCGCGAAGAGCAGGGCGAACGGTGCCGTGATCCGCCTCGTGGCCGCAGGGTCGGAGACGACGTACTTGAACCTCAGGGCCAGCAAGGGGTTCGAGCGGCGCAGCTCAGGGTCAGAGCCGTCCGCCCTCTTGAGCACCCCCAGGGTGCGCAGCTTGCTGTCGCACAAGGTCTCCACGTCTGCGGCGGACACCTGGCGCCCGATGGCGTCCCCGACTGCCTCGGCCACCTCGGCCGTGGTCCGCCGCCCGTCCACCTGCTCGAGCACGGCGTAGAGCAGCGGTGTCAGCTGGATCGTCTGGCCGTCGCCGCGTCGCACGAGGGCGGGCGCGACACGGTAGCCCGAGCCTGGCACGGCTCCGAGGAGCTGCACCCCGTCGGCGCGCACGGGTACCGCACCCCCACCGGCTGGTGGGGGTGCGGTCGCCTGGCCCCCGACGACTGCGTCTGCCTGGTCCTGGACGGGCGCGGTCACGCCGGAGGCACCCGGCCCCTCGAAGGGAGTCACGTCAGTGGGACCTCGCGGCGACTACTGGGAGATGTCCGACGACTGGTCGGTCGTCGCGTTGGCGTCGGCATCGATGTCCTGCACGATGATCGCGTCCTGCTGGGCGAGGGCCGTGGCGTCGGAGTCGACCGACCCGATGTTCGCGGAGACGGCGGCATCGATCGGGGCTGCCACGTTGGCGTTGGCCGCCACGGCTCCGGCGATCGGCGCGGCGAGGTCCAGGTCGGCGGCGAGGTCGACATCGACGTTGAGCAGGTTGCCGTCCAGGGCACCGCTGCTGGTGACCGGGTCGGTCGCGCCGTCCGTCGGCGTCGCGCCGTCCGTCGGCGTCGCGGTATCGACAGGGGTGCCTCCTGACGCGTCGGCAGGTGCCGGCTCCGCCGACGCCTGGTCGATGCTGGAGTCCTGACCACCTTCGGCCACGGCCTCACCGGTGATGCCCTGGTCGATGACGACGCCCTGGTCGGCCAGCGACTGGGCCTCGGAGCCGACGGAGAGGATGTTCGCGCCGACGGCTGCGTCGATGGGCGCCGCGACGTTGGCGTTGGCCGCGACCGCCAGGTCGATGGGTGCAGCCGCGTCGAGGCCGATGTCGAGGTCAGCATTGAGGTCGAGAAGGCTGATGACCTCCTTGTCGGGCAGGGCGGTGCCGCCCTCGGCGGCCAGCTCGTCCGCGGTCAGCGGTGGCTTGCTCGAGTCAGTCATGGTGCACTCCGTGTTTCGACGGTTTCCCCCGGCCCGATGACTCCGCGAGAATACCCGGCGCGAGGCTTTCGCGCACCTCGACCAACGCTCTGACCTGCGACGATGCCGCGTAGACGCCATCTGCCTTGAGTCCAGGGGCGGCAGGTGCAGGTGGTCGTCGGCGACCACGCGGCATACCTGGCCCACCTCACCTCACAGCGCCGGCAGTCCGTCCTCGAGGTATGCCGTGGGGCCGGCGTGAGTGGCGAGGTAGGCGAGCAGCCGCTGGTTGTAGGGTGCGACCCGCGCTTCCCACTCCTCCTCTCCCGCAAAGTGGAGGGCGCGAATCTCCCTGCGCTCCAGGGTGGTCCGGGCGATGAGCGCATCGTCGGCCGCGCCCAGGTCGAAGACGAACACTGTCGCATCGGTCCAGCCGCGCCATGGTGGCAGCCAGTTGACGGCCAGCAGCCCACGCACCTCGACATCGACGGCGAGCTCCTCGCGGACCTCGCGCACCACGCACTGAGCCGGCGACTCGGACGGGTCGACCACGCCACCGGGCAGGTCCCACTCCGCCTTGTAGGTCAGCTCGCACAGCAGCACCCGGCCGGCGGAGTCGCGCAGCACGCCCTGGGCGATCGCCCGCTTCGTCGGCAGCGAGGAGTTGAGCAGCGCGATGAAGCCGTCGCGGCTGTCGGGCTCGGAATCGGTGCGCAGGCGGGCCAGGACCATCGTGTCGCGGCGGACACCGGGACCGGCGAGGGAGCCGCGGGCAACTCCCTCCTTGCGGAGGCCGGCGCGCAGCGCGGCGCGCACAGCAGGCCGGTCCGCATCGTCCACGCGAGCCTCGATACGTTGCACGGCAAGGGACTCGAAGGCCCACGTCACGACCGACCGCAAGGCCCGCTCGACGATCCCCACCTCGCGGTACTCGGGCACCACGGCCCAGATCAGGTCTGCGTCACCGGAGCCGTCCTCGATCACCTCGACGCGCCCCACCTGCTCGCCCTCCCACTCCACGGCGAAGGCGTGGTCTCCTGGCTCGGACGGCGCACCACCGTCACCATCGAGGGCACGCAGGGTCAGGTCGCCGTCAGAGGCAGGCACGGACATGGCTCGACGCTATCGCTGCGGCACGCGGTCGACCGGGCGGCCCTGCTCCCCCGTGTCGCGTCCCCTGTTCTGTCGGTGCGGGATGGCATCGTCGGCGTCATGGAACCCGTGGGACTGCTGGTCTGCCTGGTCACTGGCCTGGTCGTGGGCGTCGCGGCCGGCTGGTGGCTCGCGCGCGCGTCCGGCGCTGCGTCGCTGGCCTCCGCACGCACCGAGTCCGACCTGCTTCGAGAGCGTGTGGTCGACCTCGAGGCGGCCGTCACCGACGACGCGCAGACAGCCGCGGCGCTGCTCCCCCTGCGCGACGCGCTGGTGCGGGTCGAGCAACAGGTCGGCACGCTCGAGCGAGACCGCACCAGCCAGTTCGCGGCCCTCGAGACGACCATCGCCGCGGTGCACGAGACCACCGCTGCGCTCGGCCGCCAGACCCAGTCCCTGGCGGGTTCGCTCAACTCCTCGACGGTCCGCGGCGCGTGGGGCGAGGTGCAGCTGCGCCGGGTCCTCGAGCACGCCGGCCTGCTCGCGAGATGCGACTTCGACGAGCAGGTATGCCGCGTGAGCCGGCACCAGCGCCAGGTGCGTCCCGACGTCGTGGTGCGGCTGCCCGGGGACAAGTACCTCGTCATCGACGCCAAGGCACCGATGGGGGCGTTCCTCTCCGCGCAGGCCGAGGACCTGTCCGCCGCCGAGCGCGCCGGCTTCCTGCGTGCCCACGCGGCATCACTCAAGTCGCACGTCACGGCGTTGGCGGCCAAGGACTACTGGACCGCCTTCGAGAACTCCCCCGAGATGGTTGTCTGCTTCGTGCCCAGCGACGCGATGCTCGCTGCCGCCCTGTCGGCAGACCCGGCCCTCCACGAGGACGCCATGGCCCGGCGCGTGGTGCTCGTCGGTCCCGGCTCGCTGCTGGCCCTGCTGCGCACCGTCGCGTTCACCTGGCAGCAGGACGCCCTGACCGCCCACGCGCGCGAGGTGATGACGCTCGGGCGCGACCTCTACGACCGGTTGGGCACCCTCGGCAGCCACACGATGAGGATGGGCACGGCCCTGCAGCGGTCGGTGGAGGCCTACAACCAGATGGTGGGAGCCCTCGAGTCCCGGGTGCTGGTGTCGGCGCGACGGATGCACGAGGCGGGGATCGTGGAGGAGCGGCTGCCCAGCCCGCAGCCCCTCGAGTCCGGTCCGCGCGTGCTCACGGCGCTCGAGCTCATCGAGGCTGCCACGGCCGAGGCGGAGCGCCCTCAGCTCGCGTTCGACGACCTCACGGAGGCGCCGAGGCGGACGGGCAGGGAGTCCACCGCGTAGACGATCGACTTGTCGCGGAACGCCAGCGTCTCCGGCTCCACGGCCAGGGCCAGCTCGGGGAACCGCCGCACCAGCCGCGGGAAGGCGATCCGCAGCTCAAGGCGGGCCAGCTCCGCACCGACGCAGCGGTGGAAGCCGTAGCCGAAGGCGACGTGCGGTGAGGGTGGCCGGTTCGGGTCGAAGGTGCCCAGGTCCGGGCCGACGCGGTGGTCCCGGTCGGCGCGGCTGAGCGCGGCGATCACGACATCGCCCTTGTGGATCGGTTTGCCGAAGAGCGAGTGGTCCTCCTTCGCGAACCGCGGAAACGCGATCTGCACGACGCTGAGGTAGCGCAGCATCTCCTCGACGACGCGCTCGATCGCGGTGTCGTCGTCCCGGACCAGCTCGAAGTGCTTGCGGTCGCGGAGCAGGACCAGTGATCCGAGCGCCAGCATGCTGGCGGTCGTCTCGTAGCCGCCGGTGAAGACCCCGTCGGCGAGGCCGGCGACCTCCTCGTCGCTGACCTCGTCCCCCACCGTGGCGAGGATCCGGCCCAGGAGGCCGTCGCCCGGGTCGACCCGCTGCTTGCGGGTGGCCTCGAGGAGGAACAGCTGGCTCTGCGAGATGGCCCCGAACGCGCCGGCGCCGCCGGCGGTGACGTCGAAGCGGGCGTGGCTGAGGGTCCGGAACCGCTCACGATCCTCCACGGGGAGGCCGAGCAGCTCGCAGATCACGAGGAACGGGATGGTGAAGGCGAAGTGCTCGACGAGGTCGACGACGGGGCCGTGCGCCTCCATCTGGTCGAGCTGGTCGTCGACGATGGCCTCGATGCGGGGACGCAGCCGGTTGATCCGGCGCATCGTGAACTCCGGTGTGAGCAAGGTGCGCAGCCGGGTGTGCTCGGGCGGGTCGGTGAAACCGAGGCCGCCGACACTCGCCCCTGCCGCACCGACGTACGGGCGGATGTCGTTGCTGTAGCGGCGCTGGTCGGCGAGGACGGCCTTGACCTCCTCCTGCCCGGAGACGAGCCAGATGTTCATGCCGAACATGTGCGCGAGCCGGTGCACGGGGTCCGGGGCGCCGGTGCCGATCCGGTGCACCGGGTCCAGCCCCGATCGTCGCAGCGGCCGCAGCAGCCGCCGCGGAACGGCCTCCAGGCTCGTGAGATCGACAGGGCCGCCACCCGTGGCCCGGGCGACGAGCCGCTGCGTCAGGCGCGTACGCGCACTGGTCAGGCCGATCATGGGACATGACGGTACCCGGGTCCGGCCCGCCTGCCGGACACCCGCGGCCGCAGACGCGCGTCGCGACCCAGATCACCGATCAGCGCAGGACCAGGTGCCAGACCGTCCCGTCGTCGAAGTGCGACACCCAGACGCCGTCAGGGCCGGGGGCAACCACTGCCGGGCCCGCCCCCACGCAGACGCTCGACCGCCTCGCCCGACGCGGCGTCGATCCGAGTGACGAGGTCACCTTGGTCGTCCGGCACCCAGACCCAGGCCCCGTCGGCCGACGCCTTGAGGTTCACCGGCGATGCTCCGGCCGCTGCCGGCGGGCCCACCGGGGCGAGGGTGGTCGTGTCGATGCCCGCGACCGTCCCGGACCTGACGTTGGAGACCCACACCCGTCCGGGCGTCGTCGCGAGGTAGCCCGGTCGGTCACCGCCCGAGGGCACCGGTGTGGTCTTCCACGTCTTGGGGTCGACGCGCAGGATCGAGGTGGCTCCGGTCGTGTCGTCGCCGACCCAGAGGAAACCGCCCTCCTCGACGAAGCCGCCCGCATTCACCTTGACCAACCGCGCGGCCTTGTTGTCGGTGACCCACAGCGTGCCGCCGGCCAGGGCCACTCCACAGGGGTTGCCTCCGACGTCGACCTTGGTGGCCACGGTGGTGGTGCGACCGTCTGTCGCTGCCAGGGCACCGCTGGAGGGAGCGGTGGAGGCGTCGCGGGTCCGGACGACCCGGCACCCGACGCCCCGCCGCCGGCCGTTCCCTTGTCGGCCGGCCCGGCCGCGCAGGCGGCCACCAGCAGGACCATGGCCGGCCAGGAAGCCCATCGGGCTGTGTGCACAGTCGCGAGCGTAGGGCGGCGCATCCATCAGTGTCGACGAGGATCGACTGGGTCTCCGTGGCGGACCCTACTCGGCGCCCGCACGACGACCCGCCAGCTCGGCCAGGTGGGCACGCACCGCTGCCCGAGCGCGGGTCCGTGGCATCAGCCGCGGGTAGATGGTCCCGTGCACGGCCAGCCCGTCGACCAGGGCGTGCAGCCGATCCGTCTCCAGGACGACGTCGAGATCCGGACCTGAGTCCACGGTCAGCGCGCGGACGATGCTGTCGCACAGTCCTCGCAGGGCACGATGCGCCTCGTCGGCCAGCACCCGCAACGCCGCGTCAGTCCTGGCCGCCGCGGCCATCGCGAGCCACACCTCCGACTCGGCGAGCCGCTCGGCATCCAGGGGCAGCACCTCCTCGACGAGTCTCACGATGCCGTCGAGGTCGACGGCGCTCGACGAGGCCTTCTCGACACGCGCCCGTGCGCGTTCCATCAGGGAACCCATGGCGAAGGCGGTGAGCTCGTCCTGGGTGGAGAAGTAGTGCCGCAGTGCACCAGTCGACAGCCCCGCCTCGGCGGACACCGTCCGCACCGATGCGGCCGCGAACCCGTCGCGCCGGACGACCCGCCACAGGGCGTCGGCGATCTCTTCACGACGTTGTTCGTGGTCGACGACCTTGGGCACCCCCTTTATCTATCACGGACGTGCTATCTTGTGTTTCAACACGACTGTATTAAATAATTCTGAGTAGACATCACTGATGAGGGGAAAGAGATCGTGCTCGTCGCCCTGATCCTCGCGTGTGAGGTGCTGTTCTGGGTCGTCCTGCTGGCCGGGCTCACCGCCCGCTACCTGTTGCGCCGCGAGCGACTGAGCCGCGTGCTGCTGATCGCCGCGCCCATGGTCGACCTCATCCTGCTGACCACCAGCGCCCTCGACCTGCGAGCAGGAGGGACCGCGACAACGGCCCACTCCCTCGCTGCCATCTACATCGGCGTCTCGGTCGGCTTCGGTCACCGGATGGTGCAGTGGGCCGACCAGCGCTTCGCCCACCGGTATGCCGGTGGGCCGCCTCCCGAGCGGAAGCCGCGTCACGGGGCCGCGCACGCGGCATACGAACGCCAGGCGCTCCTGCGGCATGTCGTCGCCTGGGCCGTCGGCACTGGACTGCTCGCTCTGGCCGTGGTCACGGTCGGTGACGCGGACCGAACGGCAGCTCTGACCCAGACGATGCGGCTGTGGTCCCTCGTCCTGGCCGTCGACGCGGTGATCTCGCTCAGCTACACCGTGCGGCCGCGGCCCGTGCCGGCCGAGAAGCGCGGGCAGGACGAGGTCACCGCGCCCTGAGCCGGCTCGAGCAGCACCACGCTGCGCTCAGTGCAGCGAGCCGGCCTCTTCGAAGGCGCCGTCGTGGCGCATCTTGTCGCTGAGGCCGCGCGCCTTGAGGTCGCGCCGGATCTCGTTGGGCAGCGAGAAGAGCAGGCTCTCCTCGGCCGCCACGACAGGGGCGACGTCGGCGTAGCCGCGCTCGGCGAGGTAGGTCAGCACGTCACGGACGAGCAGCTCGGGGACCGAGGCTCCGGACGTCACGCCGACCGTGGTCACGCCATCGAGCCAGGTCTCGTCGATCTCGTCGGCGTAGTCCACGAGGTGCCCCGCCTTGGACCCGTGCTCGAGCGCAACCTCGACCAGGCGAACGGAGTTCGAGGAGTTGCGCGAGCCCACGACGATCATCAGGTCGCAGTCCGGAGCCATCTGCTTCACGGCGAGCTGGCGGTTCTGGGTGGCGTAGCAGATGTCGTCGCTCGGCGGGTCCTGCAGTGACGGGAAGCGCTCGCGCAGCCGGCGCACCGTCTCCATCGTCTCGTCGACCGACAGGGTGGTCTGCGACAGCCAGACGACCTTGTCGGGGTCACGGACGGTCACGTTCGCGACGTCGTCTGGGCCCTCGACGAGGGTGATGTGCTCGGGCGCCTCGCCCGACGTGCCGACGACCTCCTCGTGACCCTCGTGGCCGATGAGCAGGATGTCGAAGTCGTCGCTGGCGAACCTCACCGCCTCGCGGTGCACCTTGGTCACCAGGGGGCAGGTCGCGTCGATGGTCTTGAGGCTCAGCGCCTTGGCCTCCTCGTGCACGACCGGGGCGACCCCGTGGGCGGAGAAGATGACCGTGGCGCCCTCCGGCACCTCGTCGGTCTCCTCGACGAAGATCGCGCCGCGCTTCTCGAGCGTGGTGACCACGTGCTTGTTGTGCACGATCTCCTTGCGCACGTAGACCGGCGGACCGTAGAGCTCGAGCGCCTTCTCGACGGTGACGACGGCTCGGTCGACGCCTGCGCAGTACCCGCGCGGGGCGGCGAGCAGCACGCGCTTGGCGGGTCGGTCCGGGGCGTCGGTCATGGCTCCATCGTAGGTTGCCCCTGCTCGGCACCCCAATCGCCTCTGACGAAACCGCTCGGGTATGCCGTGTGGTCGGCAGGCGGCACCCGGGCACTCCGCCACTCCGGCGGTCCGGGGCCTCCCACCGTGTGCTGCGGGGTCCCGCTGACCGTGGGACCTCCTAGAGTGGCGCCGTGACCGGCCCAGAGCAGCGCGCCCCGCTCCCCGAGCGTGCGGGGGACACCTCTGCGGAGCACCCCTGGCCGGTGCGGCTGCTGAGCATGAAGATCGCCGAGTACGTCGAGAAGATGTCGGTCCTGTGGGTCGAGGGCCAGGTCGTCCAGCTCACCCGCCGACCCGGCCAGCGCACCGCCTACCTCACCCTGCGCGATCCCGACGTCGACATGTCGCTCTCGGTCGCGATCCAGGTCAACGCCCTCGACGCCATGCCGACCCCGCTGGCCCAGGGCGCCCGGGTGGTGCTCCAGGCCAAGCCGGTCTTCTGGACCCAGCGCGGCTCCCTGATGCTCGACGCCCGCCAGATCCGCCCGGTCGGCGTCGGCGAGCTGCTGGCTCGCGTCGAGCACCTCAAGCGCACCCTGGCCTCCGAGGGGATCTTCGACTCCGACCGCAAGCGGCCGCTGCCGTTCCTGCCGCGCACCGTGGGCCTGATCTGCGGTCGGGCAGGAGCGGCGGAGAAGGACGTCGTCGAGAACGCCCGTCGTCGCTGGCCGACGGTCCGGTTCGCCATCCGCGAGGTCGCCGTCCAGGGTGGCTCCGCCGTCCAGGAGGTGATGGCGGCCCTGCAGGAGCTCGACGCCGATCCTGAGGTCGAGGTCATCGTCATCGCCCGCGGGGGCGGCTCGGTCGAGGACCTCCTGCCGTTCAGCAACGAAGCCCTGGTCCGGGCCGTCGCCGCGGCCCGCACGCCGGTGGTCTCGGCGATCGGCCACGACGTCGACACCCCGCTGCTCGACCACGTGGCCGACTGGCGCGCCTCCACCCCCACCGACGCGGGCAAACGGGTGGTGCCCGACGCCCAGGCCGAGCGCCACGGCATACGCCAGTCACGGGAGCGGGGCCGTCGGGCGGTGCACGGGCGGATCGCCAGCGAGCGCCGGCACCTCACCGCGCTGCGCTCCCGACCGGTCATGGCCCGTCCCGTCGCGATGATCGAGGCGCGCCGCCAGGAGCTCGACGCCCTCACCGACCGCGCCCACCGCCGCGTGCTGGCCGCGGTGCACCGCGCCGCCGACCAGGTCGAGCACCTGCAGGGCGCAGGTGCGCACCCTGTCGCCGTTGTCCACCCTCGAGCGCGGGTATGCCGTCGTGCAGCACCGCGACGGCCGCGTCGTCACCGACCAGGCCGACGTCACGGTCGACGAGGTGCTGCGGGTCCGGGTCGCGCGCGGCGACTTCGCCGCGACGGTCGTCGGCCTGCCCTCCGAGGCCGGTTAGGCTGCTGGACCATGGCCAAGGGAGCAGACAAGCAGGCGCCGGTCGGCGAGGCCGACGCGGCCGTCGAGGGAGTCGCGGAGCTGTCCTACGAGCAGGCGCGCGACGAGCTCATCAGCGTCGTCGCCCAGCTCGAGGGGGGTCAGCTCGGACTCGAGGAGAGCATGCGGCTGTGGCAGCGCGGCGAGGCCCTCGCGGCGCACTGCAGCACCTGGCTCGACGGTGCCGAGGCCGCCCTCAACCAGGACGACGGAGCCACGACCCGCCGACTGACCGAGGCTCCGGCCAGAGGTGCTCAGCTGGTCGGGACCGGCCGGAGCGTCTCGGCGAAGGCGGTGAGCTCCTCGAACGTGCCGGTGCCCGTCACGATGGTCGTGAGCTCTCCGGAGGACTCGGCGCGGTGGACCAGGCTGTTCTGGACCTTGCCGCCCCGGACGAACGTCGACCCAGGTCTTGCCGGCGACCTGCACCTGACCGGTCTCCGTGGCGCGGTTGGTCTGGGCCGAGACCCATTCGGCTGTCGCGTCCTTGGTCTGCTCGATCGCGATGTAGTTGCCGGTCGGTGACTGGTAGCCGGCGTGCCAGGTCATCAGGCCGCCGGTGGAACGCACGTAGCGCACGCTCGTGGCCTTCCAGCCGTCCGGCAGGGCCTCGGGCCGGTCGATCGGCCAGCCACTGTCCTTGGCGACCTCGACCGAGGCCCCGGCGACGTCGACCGGCGGCTGCGACACGCTGTTGACCCGGGGCACGATGGCGATGAGCGCAGCCACGATCACCCCGATGACCACCAGCGACCGGACCATGTTGGCCACGGAGCCGTTGGCATAGGAACTGCGGGGTGCGGGCGCGCTCACTCCCCCATCGTCCATGACCCACGGGCCTCGGCGCCAACCGCCCCCGCCACCGATAGGCTGCGGGCGCTCACCCGTCGTCGTGTGAAGGATCGATGCATGTCAGAGCAGCACCTCCCCTCGTCCCTTCGTGTCGGTGTCGAGGCACCCGACCGCAACCTCGCCCTCGAGCTGGTGCGGGTCACCGAGGCGGCCGCGATGGCCGGTGGCCGCTGGGTCGGCCGGGGTGACAAGAACGGCGCCGACGGTGCAGCCGTCGAGGCCATGCGCGCCCTGATCAGCACGGTGTCGATGAAGGGCGTCGTCGTCATCGGCGAGGGCGAGAAGGACGACGCCCCGATGCTCTACAACGGCGAGGAGGTCGGCGACGGCAACGGCCCCGAGTGCGACGTCGCCGTCGACCCGATCGACGGCACGACCCTCACCGCCAAGGGCCAGTCCAACGCCGTCTCGGTGCTGGCCGTGTCCGACCGCGGGTCGATGTACGACCCCAGCGCCGTGTTCTACATGGACAAGCTGGTCACCGGACCGGAGGCCGCCGACGTCGTCGACATCCGGCTTCCTGTCGCGGAGAACATCAAGCGGATCGCCAAGGCCAAGAAGGAGACGGTCGAGGACGTCACGGTCGTCATCCTCGACCGTCCCCGCCACCAGGAGCTCGCAGCCGAGGTGCGCGACGCGGGTGCCCGGTTGCGGTTCATCTCCGACGGCGACGTGGCGGGCGCGATCATGGCAGCGCGTGACGACACCGGCATCGACCTGCTGCTCGGCATCGGCGGGACGCCCGAGGGGATCATCACGGCCTGCGCGATCAAGTGCCTCGGCGGCGTCATCCAGGGCCGGCTCTGGCCGCAGGACGACGACGAGCGCCAGCGCGCCATCGATGCCGGCCACGACCTCGACCGGGTGCTGTCGACCGACGACCTGGTGACCGGCGAGAACTGCTTCTTCGTGGCCACCGGCATCACCGACGGTGAGCTGCTCAAGGGCGTCCGCTACCGCGCGGGCGGAGTGACCACCCACTCGCTCGTCATGCGCTCCAAGTCCGGCACCATCCGACTCATCGAGAGCCACCACCAGCTCGCCAAGCTGCGGGCCTACTCCTCGGTGGACTTCGACCACGCAGGGCCCGGGAGCCACGCGTCATGAGCGCCGCGGCTGCTCGTCATCGGCGAGGCCCTCGTCGACATCGTCGCGGCGCCGTCCGGCGAACGCACCGAGCACGTGGGGGGCAGCCCGGCGAACGTCGCGATGGGCCTGGCCCGGCTGGGCCACGACGGTCGACTTCGCAGGATGCCTCGGCCGCGACGAGCGGGGCCGGCGCATCGCCGACCACCTCGGCGGCCACGGCGTGCAGGGTGCTGCCCGAGTCCTTCGGCGACGACCCGACCTCCACCGCGGTCGCCACCCTCGACGACGACGGCGCGGCCACCTACGAGTTCGACCTGCACTGGGACCTGCCCGCCATCGCCCTCCCCGAGGGCACCGGGCACGTCCACACCGGCTCGATCGGCACGGTCCTCGAGCCCGGCGCCGCCAGCGTCACCGCGGCACTGCAGGCGGTCCGCGAGCACGGGACGGTGTCCTACGACCCCAACATCCGGCCCAGCATCATGGGCGACCTGGACAGGGTGAGCGGCGCGGGTCGAGGAGCTCGTGGCGCTCAGCGACGTCGTCAAGGCCAGCGAGGACGACCTCGACCTGCTGTATGCCGGTCAGTCGCCCGAGCAGGTGATGGCCGGGTGGGTCGGGCTCGGCGCCGGCCTCGCCGTGGTCACCCTGGGAGCCGACGGCGTGGCGTTCCGGGTGTCCGCCGACGAGACGGTCGGCCGCTCGCCCACGAAGGCCGGTCGGGTCGTCGACACCGTCGGCGCCGGAGACTCCTTCATGGCCGGCCTGGTGTCCGGGCTGGTCGTGGCCGGACTGCTCGGTGACCCGGGTGCGCGCGAGCGGCTGCGCAGCGCGACACTGGAGGAGATCCAGCCTGCGATCGACCGGGGCCTGGCCACCAGCGCAGTGACGGTCGGTCGCGCCGGCGCCTACGCCCCCGCGCTGGACGAGCTGTAACGACACAGAAGGACACCCACCGGGGTCGAGAGCGGTGTGGTGAGTTTCGAGGACAGGAGCACGATGCCCGAGTTCGACCCTGGGTCCGACGTTCAACTACGTCGACCTGCTGCCGATCGGCCCGGACCAGACCGAGTACCGGCTGCTCACGACCGAGGGCGTCTCCACGGTCGAGGGGCCGGGTGGACGCACCTTCCTGCAGGTCGAGCCGCAGGCGCTGCGGACCCTCACCGAGACCGCGATGCACGACATCGCGCACTACCTGCGCCCCGCCCACCTGGCTCAGCTGCGTCGCATCATCGACGACCCCGAGGCGAGCAACAACGACAAGTTCGTCGCGCTCGACCTGCTCAAGAACGCGAACATCGCGGCCGGCGGCGTGCTGCCGATGTGCCAGGACACCGGCACCGCGATCGTCATGGGCAAGCGGGGCCAGCAGGTCCTCACGGCCGGCAACGACGAGAGCGCCATCGCTGGTGGGGTCTACGACGCCTACACCCGCCTCAACCTGCGCTACTCGCAGATGGCGCCGATCACGACCTGGGAGGAGAAGAACACCGGCTCCAACCTCCCGGCGCAGATCGAGCTCTACGCCGACACCGCGCGAGGGTCACGAGACGGCATACAAGTTCCTCTTCATGGCCAAGGGGGGCGGCAGCGCCAACAAGTCGTTCCTCTACCAGGAGACCAAGGCGGTCCTGAACCCCGAGCGCATGCTCGCCTTCCTCGACGAGAAGCTGCGCAGCCTCGGCACCTCGGCCTGCCCGCCCTACCACCTGGCCATCGTCATCGGTGGCACCAGCGCGGAGTTCGCCCTGAAGACGGCGAAGTACGCCTCGGCCAAGTACCTCGACGAGCTGCCCCGCGAGGGGTCGATGGCGGCGCACGGCTTCCGCGACACCGAGCTCGAGGAGCAGGTCCTCGAGCTCACCCGCAACTTCGGGATCGGGGCGCAGTTCGGCGGCAAGTACTTCTGCCACGACGTCCGTGTCGTCCGGCTGCCCCGGCACGGCGCCTCGCTCCCGATCGCGATCGCGGTCTCCTGCTCGGCCGACCGGCAGGCGCTGGGCAAGATCACCCCCGAGGGCGTCTTCATCGAGGTGCTCGAGAAGGACCCGGCGCGGTTCCTGCCCGAGACGACCGACGAGCACCTCGAGGACGAGGGCGACGACGTCGTGCGGATCGACCTCAACCGGCCGATGGACGAGATCCGGGCCGAGCTCACGAAATACCCTGTCAAGACACGGCTTTCGCTCTCGGGGCCTCTGGTCGTCGCTCGCGACATCGCGCACGCCAAGATCAAGGAGCGCCTCGACGCGGGCGACGGCATGCCGCAGTACCTCAAGGACCACGCGGTCTACTACGCCGGGCCCGCCAAGACGCCAGAGGGTTACGCCAGCGGGTCGTTCGGCCCGACGACGGCCGGACGGATGGACTCCTACGTCGAGCAGTTCCAGGCTGCTGGGGGCTCGATGGTGATGCTGGCCAAGGGCAACCGCTCCAAGCAGGTCACCGACGCCTGCGACGCACACGGCGGCTTCTACCTCGGCTCGATCGGCGGACCCGCTGCGCGTCTTGCACAGGACTGCATCAAGTCCGTCGAGGTGCTCGAGTACCCCGAGCTCGGCATGGAGGCGGTCTGGAAGATCGAGGTCGAGGACTTCCCCGCGTTCATCGTCGTCGACGACAAGGGCAACGACTTCTTCGCCTCGACCATCAAGCCGATGGCGATGTCCATCCCCAAGCGCCCGGGCCTGTTGTGAAGAGCGACCTGGCTGCGAAGCGCTACCGTGCCACGAAGGATGACGCTGCTGTGGAGGACAACTCGCTGTGAACCAGAACCCAACTCCCCCCACCGGTTTCGACGACCTGATCGAGGCGAACCGGCGCTATGCCGAGACCGAGTTCTCGACCGGCGGGTTCGACGGGGTCGCCCATGCAGGGGTCGCCATCGTCACCTGCATGGACTCGCGGATCGACCCACTGCAGCCTGCTCGGCCTCTCGCCCGGCGACGCCAAGATCTTCCGCAACCCCGGCGGCCGCATCAACGCCAGCGCCCTCGAGGCCCTCGTGCTCGGCGTCCACCTGCTCGGCGTCGACCGCATCCTCATCGTCCCCCACACCCGGTGCGCGATGGCCAGCAACACCGAGGCCGAGCTGCGCGAGCGGGTCGGCGCATCGGCCGGCCAGGATGCCTCGTGGCAGGGCTTCCACGTGATCGACGACCAGCGCGAGGCGTTGCTGGCCGACGTCCGCGCGGTCCGTTCACACCCGTTGATCGGCGAGCAGGTGGCCGTGGGCGGCTTCATGTACGACGTCGACACCGGGCTGATCACCCAGGTGGTCTGAGCCGCGGCCAGACCGCGACGCCGCCGTCAGGCGGCGACGCCGGGTCAGGCGGCGACGCCACGGGTCACGCGGCCGACGACGCCGGTCAGGCCAGGGCGATGGTGACGTCGATGTTGCCGCGGGTGGCCTTGGAGTACGGGCAGCGCTCGTGAGCCGCGTCGACCAGCTGCTGCGCGGTTCCGCGGTCGAGCGAGGGCACCGAGGCGACCAGGGCCACGGCGAGACCCACGCCGGTGTCGGTCTTCCCCAGGGTCACTGTGGCCGTGACGGTCGAGTCCGAGGTGTCGAGCCCCATCGCCGCCGCCACGGAGTTGAGGGCGTTGCCGAAGCAGGCGGCGTACCCGGCGGCGAAGAGCGTCTCGGGGTTGGCCTTCGGGTTTGCCTTGCTGCCGGGCTTGCCCAGCTTGAGGTGGACGACGCCGTCCTCGCTGGAGACGTGGCCGGCCCGTCCGCCCTGGGCCGTGGCGGCGATGGAGTAGAGCGGTTCGGTCAGTGACTCGTGTGGCATGGGAGCTCCTGGGGTTCGGGCCGGCCCGCGGGGTCGGGACTCGGTGTACGTCGATGCCAACTGAACCATTGCCGTGCGGATTCCGGTGGGTGACGTGTCCTCGCGCACGTAGGCTGGGCTGGATGCCGACTCCGTTGCGCCACCTCGTCATCGGCGGCGGGATCATCGGACTGGCTGTCGCCGAGCGTCTGTGCCGTCGAGCACCCCGGCGCCGACGTCACCGCTCGTCGAGAAGGAGGACCACTGGGCCGCCCACCAGACCGGGCGCAACAGCGGCGTGATCCACTCCGGCCTCTACTACCCACCGGGCTCGCAGAAGGCCGCTGATGTGCCGGGCCGGGGCAGCCTCGATGATCGCCTTCGCGCGGGAGGAGGGCATCGCGCACGAGGTCTGCGGCAAGCTCGTGGTGGCCACCCGGGAGGACGAGCTGCCCGGACTCGCGCGGCTGCACGAGCGCGGGCTCGCCAACGGCCTCGAGGTCACCCGTCTGACCGGTGACCTGGCCAGGGAGCTCGAACCTCACGTCAGTGCGGTCGCAGCCCTCCACGTCCCGGCGACCGGCATCATCGACTTTGCCGCGGTGTGCGCCGCCCTGGTACGACGACTCGAGCGCGCCGGAGCCACCCTGCTGCTCGGAGCCGAGGTGCTCGGCAGCCACCCGGTCGGGGTCGACGACGGTCGTCCAGACGACCGCAGGCGATATCCAGGCCGACCTCGTGGTCGCCTGTGCAGGGCTGCACGCTGACGAAGTCGCCCGCCGTCTGGGACACCAGCCGACCGCGCGCATCATCCCGTTCCGCGGGGAGTACTACGAGCTGGCGCCGGAGGCGACCCACCTCGTGCGCAACCTGATCTACCCGGTGCCCGACCCGGACTTCCCGTTCCTCGGGGTGCACCTGACCCGGGGTGTGGAGGGCCACATCCACGCCGGCCCCAACGCCGTGCTCGCCTTCGCCCGCGAGGGGTACGACTGGCACACGGTGAGGATCCGCGAGCTGCGCGAGACCCTGACCTACCCCGGCTTCTGGCGACTCGCCGCCCGCCACTACCGGGCCGGCTCAGCAGAGGTTGCGCGCTCGCTGTCGCGCCACCGGTTCGCGGAGAGCCTCCGGCGGCTGGTGCCCGACGTGCGTGACGAGCACCTGCGTCCCGCCGCCGCTGGGGTGCGCGCCCAGGCCATGCGACGGGACGGCTCGCTGGTGGACGACTTCCTGATCGAACGCGCCGGACCTGTCGTGCACGTCCTCAACGCCCCGTCGCCAGCGGCCACGAGCGCCCTGGAGATCGCCCGTCACATCGTCGGCGGGCTGGACGAGGCCGCCTGAGCCCCACGCTGTTCGAGGGCGTGTTGTGCGGCTCAGCCTCGCAGCTCGCTGCCCGGGCGTCTGGCAGCGCCCGTCCTCGCGCGTCCGACTTGACAGTCCGCACCCGTCGGTTGCATGGTTAGTTACATGACTAATGAACCGGCTAACCGAGGGGACGTCCGGTGATGGACGACGGCCGGCCGATCTTCCTCCAGATCGCCGAACAGATCGAGAACTCGATCGTCGACGGCTCGATCGAGGAGGAGAGCCAGGTCCCCTCGACCAACGAGCTCGCCGCCTTCCACCGGATCAACCCGGCCACGGCGGCCAAGGGCGTGGCCCAGCTCGCGACCGACGGGGTCATCTACAAGAAACGGGGAATCGGGATGTTCGTCGCCACCGGGGCGCGCTCGCGTCTGCTCGAAAGGCGCCGGGAAGACTTCGCGCGGCAGTTCGTCGCGCCGCTCATGACCGAGGCACACAAGCTCGGCATCGAGCCTGACTACGTGAGGAAGCTGATCGACGTGTGGGAGGAAGACCAGTGAGCATCATCGAGCTCGATGCCGTGACCAAGAGGTTCGGCGACCTCGCCGCGGTCGACAACGTGTCGATCCGGTTGGAGGAGAACGTGATCCACGGCCTGCTGGGTCGCAACGGCGCCGGCAAGACCACGCTGATGCAGATCCTCACGGCGCAGGGCTTCGCCACCTCGGGTGCAGGTGCGCGTCTTCGGCGAGAACCCCTGGGAGAACTCCAGGGTGCTCGACCAGATCTGCTTCATCCGTGAAGGCCAGCGCTACCCCGACAACTTCACCGTCCAGCACGCGCTCGCGGTCGGCCCGACTGGTCTTCCCGCAGTGGGACGAGGACTTCGCCTCGGCTCTCGTCGACGACTTCGGCCTGCGCCGCAAGCAGCGGATCAAGAAGCTCTCCCGTGGCCAGCTCTCCGCCGTCGGCGTGGTGATCGGTCTGGCGTCGAGGGCGCCGCTGACCTTCTTCGACGAGCCGTACCTCGGACTCGACGCCGTGGCCCGGCAGCTGTTCTACGACCGGTTGCTCGTCGGACTACGCCGAGCACCCGCGCACGGTCGTCCTCTCGACCCACCTCATCGACGAGGTCAGCGACCTGATCGAGCACGTGGTCCTGATCGACGAGGGACGGGTCCTGCTCGACGAGGACGCCGACAGCCTGCGCGGCGCCGCCGTCGTGGTGAGCGGGCCCACGGACGCGGTCGAGTCGTTCACCGCCGGGCACGAGGTGCTGCACCGTGAGCGAGTGGGTTCCTACGCCCGCACCACCGTCCGCACCCGCACCGAGCTCGACCGGCCCCGCGACACCCGGGTCAGCCTCGAGCCGGTCTCACTCCAGCAGCTGGTCGTGCGCACCACCCAGGCCGAGCGCGCCCAGCACTCCCCCGACTCGTCGGCCGCCGCCGCGGTGGACGGAAAGGTCCTGCAGTCATGAACAACGCCGTCACCGTCGCCCGGATCCACCTCGTCAACTCGGTGCAGTCCGTGCTGATGCCGTGGGCGGTCCTCGGGTCCGCCGTACATCATCAACCTGCTGATCTTCGCCTCCATCGGGGACATCCCCGAGAAGGATCGGGTCACCGGGGCACTGGCGTCGATCTACCTCGTCTCGATGGTCACCTGCATCCAGTCGGTGACCCAGTTCTTCCCGTTCGTCTCGGGACTCAGCCGGACCAGGCGCGACTTCCTCGCCGGCACGGGGCTGTTCATCCTCGTGCAGTCGGCGGTCAACGCGCTGCTGTTGTGCGTGCTGGGCAGGGTCGAGCGCGCGACCGACGGCTGGGGCCTGTCGGTCCGGTTCTTCGAGCCGCCGTTCCTTGCGCAGGACTCGGTATTCGCGCAGTTCCTCGTCTACCTCGTGCCGTTCCTGGCCCTCTCCGCGCTCGGCCTGGCAGTCGGCGCTGTGTTCAAGCGCTGGGGCCAGACCGGGATGTTCGTCCTGATGATCGCCGGCATCCTCGTCGGTGGCGGGCTGGTCGCGCTGGCCTCCTGGCGCGGCTGGTGGGGCGCCATCGGCGGCTTCTTCACCGACACCCCGGTGCTCGCCCTGACCGCGGGCTACCCTCTCGTGCTCGCCGTGGCGCTGGCGGGAGGCACCTACGCGATCCTGCGGCGCACCACCCCCTGACAAAGCTGCGGTATGCCGAGTGGTCTCCACCCGGCATACCGCGCCTCTCGTGTGAACTCAGAGGGACAGTCGCGCCCGGACGACATCCACGAGGCGGTCGGCGATGGCCTGGGCCTGCTCCTGCTCGCCTGCCTCGACCATGACCCGGACGACCGGCTCGGTGCCGGACTTGCGCAGCAGCACCCGACCGCTGCCGGCGAGGGCTTCCTCCTCGGCCTTCACGGCCTGCTGCAGCTCCTCGTCGCTCTCGACCCGCGACTTGTCGACACCCTTGACGTTGATGAGCACCTGCGGGAGCCGGCGCATCACGGTGGCCAGCTCGGACAGCGGCTGACCGGTCTCGGCGACCCGGGCCGCCAACATCAGGCCCGTGAGCACCCCGTCGCCGGTGGTGCCGTGGTCGAGGAAGATCACGTGGCCGCTCTGCTCGCCGCCCAGGGAGAACGACGAGGCCCGCATGTCCTCGAGCACGTAGCGGTCACCGACCGCGGTCTGGCGCATCGCGATCCCCTCGCGCTCCATCGCCTGCAGCAGACCCAGGTTGCTCATCACCGTGGCGACCAGGGTGTTCTGCGCCAGGGCCCCGCGGGACTTGAGCGAGACGGCGAGGATCGCCATGATCTGGTCGCCGTCGACCTCCTCGCCCGCCGCGTCCACCGCGAGGCACCGGTCCGCGTCGCCGTCGTGGGCGATGCCGAGGTGGGCACCGCGGGCGACCACGGCCGCCTTGAGGTGGTCGAGATGGGTGGAGCCGTAGCCGTCGTTGATGTTGAGGCCGTCGGGCTCGGTGCCGATCTCGTGGACCTCTGCCCCCGCCAGGCGGAACACCTCGGGCGAGACCGAGCTCGCCGCGCCGTGCGCGCCGTCGATGACGACCTTGATGCCGTCCAGGCGGTTGGGCAGGACGGTCGAGCAGGTGGGAGATGTAGCGGGTGTGTCCGTCGGGCATGGTGACGACCCGACCGACGTCGGCGCCGATGGGCCGGTCCCAGTGCTGGTCCATCCGGGCGGCGATCTCGTCCTCGATCTGGTCGTCGAGCTTGTGCCCACCCGCGGCGAAGAACTTGATCCCGTTGTCGGGCATCGCGTTGTGGGATGCCGACAGCATCACGCCGAAGTCGGCGTGGGTGTCCGCGGTGAGGAAGGCGATCGCCGGGGTCGGCAGCACGTTGGCGTGGTAGACGTCGACCCCCGCCGAGGCGAGCCCGGCGACCACCGCGGCCGAGAGGAACTCGCCGGACGCCCGGGGGTCGCGACCGACGACTGCCTTGGGCCGTCGGCCGGCACGCCGGGCTTCGTCCCCGAGGACGTGTGCGGCGGCCACGCTGAGACGCAGGGCCAGCTCGGCCGTGATGTCGACGTTCGCAAGCCCGCGAACACCGTCGGTGCCGAAGAGTCGTGGCGTGGTGGACATGGAGGGAAAGCCTTTCGGATGATCGCGGTGCGCACCCGGCATACCTCATCGGGTGAGGCGGGACCCGCGGACTGGACTGTGCGGAAACCTACTCCTGCAGACGCCGAAGGCGGCACCCGAGTTGTCGGGTGCCGCCTTCGGAGGTGCTGGCAGGAGCCAGGATCAGCGCTTGCTGTACTGGGGTGCCTTGCGGGCCTTCTTGAGACCGGCCTTCTTGCGCTCCGGGACGCGCGAGTCGCGCTTGAGGAAGCCGGCCTTCTTGAGCGCCGGGCGGTTCAGCTCCTCGTCGATCCCGTTGAGCGAGCGGGCCACGCCGAGGCGGACCGCGCCGGCCTGGCCGGAGGGGCCACCACCGTGGACGCGCACGAGGATGTCGTACGCACCATCGAGCTCGAGCAGCGTGAGCGGCTCGTTGACGATCTGCTGGTGGACCTTGTTCGGGAAGTACTGCTCGAGCGTGCGCCCGTTGATCTTCCAGTCGCCGGTGCCGGGGACGATGCGCACGCGGGCGATGGCCTGCTTGCGTCGACCGGTGGCAGCACCGGGCGCCGTGGCGCTCGCGCGACGGGTGGGCTCGTCGGAGACGGGGCCCTCGGACTCGGAGGTGTACTCGGTCAGCTCGACCTCGTCACCCTCGACAGGGGTCTCAGTGTTGATGTCAGTCACAACAAATCCTTACTGGGAGACCTGGGTGATCTCGAACGGGACGGGCTTCTGGGCGCTGTGCGGGTGCTCGGAGCCGGCGTAGACCTTGAGGTGGGTCAGCTGCTCACGACCGAGCGTGGTGTGCGGGAGCATGCCGCGAACGGCCTTCTCCACGGCCTTGGCCGGGCTCTTGGCGAGCAGCTCGGTGTAGGACGTGCTCTTGAGGCCACCCGGGAAGCCGGAGTGGCGGTAGGCCTTCTTCTGCTCGAGCTTGGCGCCGGTGAGGGCGACCTTCTCGGCGTTGATGATGATGACGAAGTCGCCACCATCGACGTGCGGCGCGAACGTGGTCTTGTGCTTGCCGCGCAGGAGGATCGCGGTCTGGCTCGCCAGACGACCCAGGACAACGTCCGTGGCGTCGATGACGTGCCAGGTGCGAGTGACCTCGGCCGGCTTGGGGGTGAAGGTGCGCAAAGTTCTGAACCTTTACATGGGTGTGTGCATGAGGTACTGCGATGGTTCGGTATGCCGCGTGCGCCCGAGGCGCACGATCCGCAGGGCGGGTCGATGATGTCGCCTTACGAGGGCGCACGGCACAACAGTGCTCAAGTCTACGGGCTGGAGGCATCCGACCCAAATTGCCTGCGGCGCGACCCTGAAACCGGCCCTGACCTGCGACGATATAGGTACAAAGTTTCTGATGCACACTACTTGTGCAAACGAAGTGTGCAGAGGTATTGTGCACGCATGGCCCTTGCGAACACGCCCGACCCCGCTGACTTCGTCGGACTACGACTCGACGCCCACGCGCTGAAGGTGCTGGCCCATCCCCTGCGGTCCCGGCTCCTGTCCGCGCTCCGCACCGGTGGTGAGGCCACCGCGACCGACCTCGCGACCCGACTCGGGACCAACTCCGGCGCCACGTCCTACCACCTGCGCAAGCTCGAGTCGGTGGGGCTCGTCGCCGACACCGGCAAGGGCGAGGGCAAGCGCCGGCTGTGGAAGGCCGCCACCGACTACCACTCGTTCGAGCCCAGCGACTTCGCGGGCGACGAGGACGCCGAGACCGCCCTCAACTGGCTCGTCCGTGACTACAGCCGCCATCTCGGCGAGCAGTTCGAGCGATGGCTCGACGTCGAGGCCGAGTGGCCCGCCGAGTGGCGCGACGCAGCCGGGATGAACGACTCGTTCATCGTCGCCACCGCTGCCCAGGTCGAGGAGCTCAAGGCCGAGGTCGACGACCTGCTCGCGCGCTACCGCAGGGTCGGCCAGGGCAACCCCAGCGCCCGCCGGCTGGCCGTCTACAACCTCGTCTACCCCCTCGACCTCGACCGGGCCCCCCGCCGCAAGGAGCAGTCATGACCTCGACCCCCTTGAGTGCCCGGCACGCTCGTCGCGTTCTCCTCCTGCTGACCTTCACGCGGTGGTTCCCGGTGGGCCTCACCATCGGCGTCACCACTCTCCTCGTGCTCGAGCGCGGCATGTCGCTGGCCCAGCTCGGCGTGATCTTCTCCATGCAGGGTTTCGTCGTGCTCGGGCTCGAGCTCCCCACCGGCGGCTTCGCCGATGCACTGGGCCGCCGTCCGGTCCTGGTCGCCTCGGCCGTGGTGGCGCTGCTGTCCGGCCTGATCTTCATCAGCTCGACGACCTTCACCGGCTTCGTCATCGCCCTTCTGCTCCAGGGCGTCTTCCGCGCGCTGGACTCCGGGCCGTTGGAGGCGTGGTACGTCGACACGGCCCACGCCGACGACCCGGACACCAAGGTGGAGGACGGCCTCTCCCGTGCGGGCTCCGTGCTCGGGCTCGCGATCGCGTCGGGCGCGCTCATCTCCGGCGGCCTGATCGCGTGGCACCCCGTCCGGGCGATGACCGCCCTCGAGTTCCCGTACTGGTGCGCCATCGGCTTCTACGTCCTGCATCTTGCCGCCCTGGTCCTGCTGGTGCGTGAGCCCCGCACCCACGTGGACTCCACCGGGCTCCGCCGGGCGCTCGCCTCGGCCAAGGACGCCCCGCGCGTGGTCGCCGAAGGCATCCGCACCCTGCGCACCTCGCGGGTGCTCCTGGCCCTGGTGCTCGTGGAGGTGTTCTGGTCCGTCGGCATGATCGCGTTCGAGACGTTCATGCCGGTCCGGCTCGCCGAGCTGGCTGGCGGCGAGACCGAGGCCGGCGCCCTGATGGGTCCGGTGTCGGCGGCCGCGTGGGGTCTGTTCGCGGTCGGGTCGTTCCTCGCCGGCCTGGCAGCGAAGCGGATCGGGGTCGGCTGGACCGCCCTGCTGGCCCGGGTGCTCAACGGCGCCTTCGTCGTGGTGATGGGAGTCATGACCGGTCCCGTCGGGCTCATCACGGCCTTCCTCATCACCTACACCCTGCACGGCTCGGGTGGGCCAGTGCACAGCACGCTCCTGCACCGCCAGGCCGAGTCGCGCAACCGGACCACCGTGCTGTCGATGAACTCGATGATCGCCGGCGGCGCCTTCAGCGTCGGCATGCTCGTGCTCGGCCCGCTCGCCGAACAGACCAGCACCGCCACCGGCATCATCGTGGCCGGCGCCTTCAGCATCATCGGCGCCGTCCTCTACCTCCCCGCGATCCGTCAGGAGCGGAAGGCTGCGGTCGTCGTGGACGAGGCCGTCACCGCCTAGGCAGCGGCGCGCGCCACCCAGATGGAACGAGACTCACGGCTGGTCCGTGAGTCTCGTTCCATCTCGTGAGCTGCCAGCGCGAGCGTGATGGGTATGCCGCGCGCGTCAGCGCTGGACGAACACCGCCACGGTGCGGGGTGGGACGGTCGCGGTGCCGGTGGTCGCGCTCCAGCTCGCGGTCTTGACCACCGGGTCCGAACCCGCTGCCTGCATCGGTGACAGCGCCAGGGAGGCGCCGGCGAGACCGGGCACCTTCTGGGTCACGGCCGTCGGTGAGGCGTTGAAGACCACGACGAGTCCCTTGAGGCGCGGGTCTGCGTCGCGGCCGACGGTGTCGTCGACCCGCATCACGATCACGCCGGGATGGGCGTCGGCGGTGCCACTGGCCGGGAAGCCCACCTTGGCCTTGATCTGGTCGGCCGACCCGAGCCGGAAGAGTGGCGTCGAGAACCGCAGCCGCAACAGGTCCTGCGCCTGGGCCGTCGCCGACTGCACCTGCGCGGCACTCGGCTTGAGCGCCGGGTTGGCGAGCAGCGGCTTCATGTAGCTCCACTTCGCCTCGTTGTCGCCCTTGAGTGGCAGCCCGTGACCGAAGCCGTTGTCGGCCCCCGTCCAGTCCAGGGTGTTGAACCAGTCGGAGCTGTCATAGCTGTTGCGGTCCAACGACTTGCTCCGCAGCAGGTCGGCCCCGGCGTGCCAGAACGACGGTGTCTGGGACAGCGCCGTCGTGGCCAGCGACATCGTGTTCATCCGCACCCGGTCGGGCATCGTCGTCGCCACCGGCAGCTTGTAGGTCAGGCTGTCGAACAGGGTCTCGTTGTCGTGCGCGTCGACGTAGGAGATGACCTCGTCGGGCTGGTCGGCATACCCGGCTGGGGCGCCGTTGTAGTCGATGTCCTTGCCGAGCGCGACGGTGCCAGTTTCGTTGAGCCGCAACGAGAACGACCTCAGGTTGCCGGCCAGCCCCAGCTGGACGAGGTCGGTGTCGTGCTTGAGCCGGGTGGCCGCGTCCGGGTTGGCTGCGGTGTCGCCGTTGGGGTCGGTCGCCTCGCCGCTGCCGAACCCCTGCACCCGCGGGTTCTCGTCGAACGGGCCGCCGCCACGCACCGCATCGCGGAGCCGGTCGGAGAACGTCCCGATGTGGGTGCCGCCGAGCTGGCCCTGCGTGGCTTGCGTGAACCGTGCGTTGTTCGCCACCTCGCCGAAGTTCCAGCCCTCGCCATAGAGATAGACGGACTTGCCATCGACGCCGTCCTTCTTCAGCGTGAGCTTGTCGAGGGCCGCCCGGACGGCCAGCATGTTCGCCTTCGAGTGGTGGCCCATGAGGTCGAACCTGAACCCGTCGACCCTGTAGTCCCGGGCCCAGGTCACCACCGCGTCGACCATCGCCTTCTGGGCCATCGCGTGCTCGGTGGCGACGTTCTGGCAGCAGGTCGAGGTCTCCACCGCGCCCGACGCGTTGAGCCGCTGGTAGTAGCCGGGAACCACCTTGTCCAGGACGCTGGTCGGCGCCTGGCCCGAGGCCGGCGTGTGGTTGAAGACCTGGTCGAGCACCACGCGCAGACCGTCCCGGTGCAGGCCACCGACCATGGTCCGGAACTCGGCCACCCTCGCTCCCCCGTCGGCCTTGGCGGCGGTCGATGCGTACGAGCCCTCGGGCGCCATCCAGTGCCACGGGTCGTAGCCCCAGTTGAACGCGTCCTTCGCGCGGATCGGGTCGATGCAGGCCTGCTGCTGCTCGCTGTCCGGCGCGAACGACTTCAGGTCGCATGCCGGAGTCGACTGCTGCGCCGGGTCCTCGGGAATCGAGGCGATGTCGAAGGTGGGCAGCAGATGGACCGTGTTGAGCCCCGCGGCGGCGAGCGCCTTGAGGTGCTTGGTGCCGTTGCCGTTCTCGGCGAAGGCGAGGTAGGACCCGCGGTTCTCGGCGCTCACCGTGGGGTCGTTGACCGAGAAGTCGCGCACGTGGAGCTCGTAGATCGTCGAGTCGACGTCCTGCCGCAGCGCCGGCGCCTTGGTGGTCCTCCAGAGTGACGGCTGGTATGCCGCATCCTCGAGGTCCACGGCCACCGAGCGGGTGGAGTCCAGCGTCAGCGCGACCGAGTAGGGGTCGGTTACCTGGGTGGTCTCGACCTTGCCCGTCGTCGGGACGTAGACGGTGACCTCGTAGAGGTAGCGGGAGTTCGTCGATCCCGCGGACCCCGACCACGAGCCGTCTCTCGACCGGGTCAGGTGGGTGCGATGCGCTGCCGTGTCCGGGGCCGAGGCTGGTGAGCCCGGCGCCCACGTGAGCAGGTCCACCTTCTGGGCGGTCGGCGCCCAGATGCGGAAGGTCGGCGAGCGACCCCCGAAGGTGACGCCGTAGGCACGCCTGCCCGCGTCCGCGGCATACAGGTCGTCGAGGACGGGAGCGATCTGCACACCGGTGGCGTCGAGCAGCCGGTTGAGCGAGTCGTACATGCCGACCGCGACCTGGCCCTTGAGGATGTCCGGCACCTTCTTCGCCGTCTTCCTGTCGAGCCTCAGGGCGAGGTACCCCGTGAGCTCCGGATGGGATGCGAGGACCCGTGGCGACAAACCCTCCGGGTCGTACCGAAGGGGCGCCGACGAGCCGCCGGTGATGTCCTCGGCGTCCACGGCCAGCCCACCGGTGGGTGACCAGGCCAGTCGCCACTTGAGCAGGGCGGGGTTGGCACCGTCCGGCACCATGGCGGCGGGCCAGGCGATGAGGTCCTTGCCCACCCAGACGGCGCGCTGCCTGGTCAGGTCGGGAGGGGCCCCGGCCTTGACGGCCTTGGCGGTGGCCACGTGGGTCGAGAGCACGTACGAGATCGAGACGACCAGGCCGTCCGAAGGCACGGTGATGCTCATGTTGGCGCCGCCGGGAGCGCCGCCGGCACCGTAGTTCTCCTCGAACGAGAGGCCGTGGGCCACCTTGAACTCATAGGTCCCCGCGGGCACCTGGTCGCTCGACCAGGTGTAGGTGCCGTCGCCGTCGGGGTCCTGCAGCCACGGTCGCATGCAGTCCGGCGACCAGTCGGCCGGGCAGCCCAGCTCGGACTGGAAGGAGCCGGGAGCGGTGACGATCGGCCCTTGGGCGTCGGAGGTGACCCAGTGCGTGGCGTGGTCGTAGTAGAAGGTCACCGGACCGGAGGGCGCCGTGTAGCTGATGTTGTCGCCTCCCGGGACGGCGCCGGCACCGTAGTTCTCGTCCCAGCTCTTGTTCACCGCCGCCTTGTAGGCGTACGGGCCGGCTGGGAGCGTGTAGGTGCCCTTCCAGACCTGGTCCTTTGGGTCGAGGGTCAGCTGGGCCTGCGTGCAGTCGGGCGACCAGTCGGCAGGGCAGCCCATCTCGGAGTTGTGGTCACCGGGGACGCTGACGTTGTCGGGCTGGGTCACCGGACCCACGCCACCGCCGCCGCCACTGGCCTTCGGGTCGCCGACGATCCCGTACGAGGACGAGGCCGACAGGTGGCCCGCGGTGTCCTTGGCGACCGCCCGGTACTCCAGCAGTGTGCCCTTGGGGTATGCCGCGATGTCGCTGACGTCGTGGAAGACGCGGTAGGGCGCGTTGTCGTCCGTCCCCAGCCGGGTCCAGGTGGTCGTGCCGACCGGCCGGTAGAGGAAGCTCACCTGGGCGAAGGTGTTGTCGGGAATGGCCGCACCGATCTCGGCGCGGCCACCGACGACGTCACCTGCGCCGGGCGAGGTGAGGTAGACCGCCGGGGCCGACTTCGGCTTGTCCATCGGCGACGTGGCCTTCCACACGGAGACGGACTGGGCGGGGACGCTGACGGTGAGCCGGCCGTCCTTGGCCGACCTGACCCCGCTCGTCGCACCATAGACCGGTGCGAACTTCTGCTTGTGGCCGTAGGTCTCGAAGGTGGCCGACTTCGCAGTGGTGGCGTTGTTGAGGGCGACGACGTACTCGGTCCGCTTGCCCTTGTCGATGCGGGAGAAGGCGAAGATGCCGGCGTTGCTGCTGGCGTAGCGGTGGACCTGCGCACCGTCGGCGAGCGCCGGGTTGGCTGCGCGGAGGGCCGAGAGGGCCTTGATGTGCTGGTAGAGCGGGGCGTTCGCGTTGAACCGGTCCTTGGCTCCTGGCGTGTCGCCCAGCACCTGTTCGCTCGCATAGCTCGGCACCTGGGTCGCGAACATGTCCTGCCGGGCGGCCTTGTCGCCACCGGATCCCATGAAGCCCTGCTCGTCGCCGTAGTACGTGATCGGCTGGCCGCGGGTGAGGAACATCAGCGAGTCGGCGAGCTTGACGCGGCGCATCAGGTCGGCGTCGTCGGTGCTGTCTCCCTTGAGCATCATCGCCACGCGCCCCATGTCGTGGTTGCCGAGGAAGGTCGGCAGCTCGTAGGCGTTGGAGTCGGTGTCGGTGTAGTAGTCGTCGTCGGCGTAGAGGTCGCGCAGGTCGGTGCCTGACCTCCCCCGCACCCAGTTGACCGACTGCGCCTGGAACCCGAAGTCCAGCGTTGCGGGCAGCTTGCCCGTCGTCGTGTACTGCGACATGAAGGACGGACGCGAGTCGTAGACCTCGCCGAACATGAAGAAGTCGTTGTTGCCGTCGTGTCGAGCCTGTTCGAGCATCGCCGGGCTGAACGACTGCCAGAACTCCATGTTGACGTGCTTGACCGTGTCGATCCGGAAGCCGTCGACACCGAAGTCCACCCACGCCTTGTAGATGTCCTCCATGCCCTTCTCGACGTCCTGCTGCTCGGTGAAGAGGTCGTCGAGCCCGACGAAGTCGCCGTACTCGGCGGACTCGCCGGCGAAGGTGGAGTCACCGCGGTTGTGGTAGTTGGTCGGGTCGTTGAGCCAGGCCGGCACCTTCGCCGTGGAGTCGCCGGGGTTGGGAAACACCGGGTGGTACGGGAACGACGTCGCCGGGTCCATCGCGGGGAAGCCGGGCTTGCCGGCATACGCCTTGTCGTCGAAGACGTTGCCCGGCAGCGTCCTTGTAGGGGTAGGCCGTCTTGTCGCGGTAGGTGTACTGGCCCTCGGAGTAGTTGATGACGTCGGCCGTGTGGTTGGTGATGATGTCGAAGAAGACCTTCATGCCCTTGGCGTGGGCCGCGCTGATCAGGGCGGTGAGGTCGGCGTTGCTGCCCAGGTGCGGGTCGACCTGGGTGAAGTCGGTGATCCAGTAGCCGTGGTAGCCGGCGCTGTCGTTGGGCGGCGCACCTTGCACAGGCCGGTTCTTGAACGACGGCGTGAGCCAGATCGAGGTGGTGCCCAGACCCTTGATGTAGTCCAGCTTCTGCTGGATCCCCTTGAGGTCACCGCCGTGGTAGTACCCGCTGTTGGTCGGGTCGTACCCGGTCTTGAGCTTGTCGCCGGTCAGCCCACCCTTGTCGTTCGCGGTGCTCCCGTTGGCGAACCGGTCCGTCATGACGAAGTAGTAGCGCTCCTTGGTGAGCGGCTCGCGCAGGGAGTCCGCGGCATACGCCCTGTCCGCGTTGGTGGCCGGCCCCGACAGCTTCACCGGGCGGATACCCACCTGGTGGGTCACGTCGTCGTAGGAGAGCTCGACCGAGGCGGGGCCCTTCAGGACCAGGGGGATGTTGGCACCGTTCGAGGCGCCGCCGGCGCCGTAGTTCTCGTCCCAGGAGTGGTTGATGACGACCTTGAACTCGTAGCTCCCCGCCGGCACGTCGAAGACCTTCGCGTATGCCGTGGTGTTGCCGACCCGGGTCAGGTCCGTGCTCGTGCACGCCGCTTCCCAGTCCGCGGCGCATCCGAGCTCGTCCTGGAGGGACCCGGCCAGGGTGGCCGTGCGGGAAGGGGGGTCGGCGGCTCCGGCGGGTCCGGCAGCGAGGGGAAGACCCACTCCCGCGACGACGATGGCCGCGCCGCTGAGGGCAGCAACAAGGGGCTTGGGTCGCGCCATGACAGCACCGTCCTGGTCAGCCTGCGAGTGAGGGGGAACCAAGGCAATGTAAGCCTGTGCGGGCTCGCGCGCCCGTCGAGCGTCAGCGAGCGCGGGCGACCCGACCCTCGTCCCAGACCGGCTCGTCCGACTCGTAGACCCGGCCGTCCGCCCCGAAGACGAGGTAGCGGTCGAAGCCGCGGGCGAACCAGCGGTCGTGGGTGACCGCGATGACGGTCCCCTCGAACGCCTCGAGCCCCTCCTCCAGCGCCTCGGCGGAGTGCAGGTCGAGGTTGTCGGTCGGCTCGTCGAGCAGCAGGCAGGTCGCCCCGGACAGCTCGAGCAGCAGGATCTGGAACCGTGCCTGCTGGCCACCGGAGAGCGAGTCGAAGGTCTGCTCGCTGGCCCGGGCCAGGCCGTAGCGGTCCAGCACGCGGGCCGCCTCCTCACGGGGTCGTCCGGTCCGGTGGTCGTCGCCGCGGTGCAGGATCTCCAGCAGGGTGCGGCCGACCAGGGCCGGCTGCTCGTGGGTCTGGGCGAACCACCCGGGACGGACCCGCGAGCCCAGCCGGAGCCGGCCCGTGTGGGTCACCGGGGCGGGCTGGAGGTCGCCGACGGGACGGTGCTCGGCGTCGGGATCGCTGCCACCGCAGGCGACCAGCCGCAGGAAGTGCGACTTGCCGGAGCCGTTGCTGCCCAGCACTGCCACGCGCTCGCCGAACCAGATCTCGAGGTCGAACGGCTTCATCAGGCCGCTCAGCTCGAGGCCTTCGGCGATGACGGCACGCTTCGCGGTGCGACCACCCTTGAGCCGCATGTTGACGTTCTGCCGCAACGGCGTCTCCTGCGGCGGACCGACCTCCTCGAACTTGCGCAGCCGGGTCTGGGCGGCGTGGTAGCGCGGCGCCATGCCGTCGTTGTACTTGGCCTTGACCTTGAGCATCTGGACGAGGTCGATGATCTTCTGGTGCTCCTCGTCCCAGCGCCGGCGCAGCTCCTCGAGGCGCGAGTTACGGTCCTCGCGCGCCTGCTGGTAGGTCGAGAACCGGCCGGGGTGCATCCACAGGGTCGAACCTGCGCCACCCGGCTCGAGGGTCGCGATCCTGGTGGCCACCCGGTTGAGCAGCTCGCGGTCGTGGCTGACGAAGAGCACGGTCTTCGGCGAGGCGATGAGCTGGTCCTCGAGCCACCGCTTCGCCGGGACGTCGAGGTAGTTGTCCGGCTCGTCGAGCAGCAGCACCTCCTCGGGCCCGCGCAGGAGCGCCTCGAGGACCACCCGCTTCTGCTCGCCGCCGGACAGGGTGGTGACCTTGCGCCACTGGGCCTTGTCGAACGGCATACCGAGTGCTGCCACCGTGCAGACGTCCCACAGCGTCTCGTAGTCGTAGCCGCCCACGTCTCCCCACGCCACGAGGGCGTGGGCGTAGGCCATCTGGTCGGCCTCGCTGTCGCGCTCCATCATCAGCATCTCGGTGCGGTCGATCTCGGCCGCGGCGGCACGCAGCGGTGCGGGCGCCACCGACAGGAGCAGGTCACGCACGGTCGAGTCGTCACGGACCGAACCCACGAACTGGCGCATCACCCCCAGCCCACCCGAGCGGGTCACCGCACCGTCGTGGGCGGCGAGGTCACCGGCGATGATCCGCCCGAGGGTCGTCTTGCCGGTCCCGTTGGGACCGATGAGCGCGACCTTGGCACCCTCCCCCACCCGCAGCGAGACGTCACTCAGCAGCGGTCTGCCGTCGGGCAGGGAGAAGTTGACGGTGTTGATGTCGAGGTGTCCCACGCGGTCCATCGTCCGGCATCTCCCCTGCCGCGTCACGCCGTTTTCGACGTGTGTCCCAGCACCGGGCCGCACCCCTTCGGGGCTGCACCTAGGGTGCGGTTCGTGACGACCTCGATGTGGGTGTGGGACACCTCGACCCCGCGCGCGACGGTCGACCTTGCCGTCTCGCGCGGGATCAGCCAGCTGTATGCCGCCGTGCCCCCGCACGTGGAGAGCTCACCGAAGCTTGCCGAGCTCCAGCAGCTCGTCGTCCACGCGCAGGCGGCCGGGCTGCGCGTGGACGCACTCGGCGGCGACCCGGGCTGGGTCGACGACCCGGCCCGGGTGGTCAGCAGCTGGCTCCGGCCGGCGCTGGCGACCGGGCTGTTCACCGGTGTCCACCTCGACATCGAGCCGTACACCACCCCCGCCTGGACGATGCACCGCAAGGCCGTCATCGCGAGCTACCTCGCCACCCTGGAAGCCCTGCGCGCAGCCGCCGCGGGCGCACCGGTCGAGGCGGACATCCCCTTCTGGTTCGACGGGATCGCGGCCGACCGGTCGATGCTGGATCTCGAGACCATGCGACGCACCGACGGCGTCGTCGTGATGGCCTACCGCAACAGGGCAGGCGGTCCCGACGGCACCATCGCCCTCGCGTCCGCAGCGGTCGCGGCGGGTGCCGAGCTCGGTCGACCGGTGCGGATCGGCCAGGAGACGAGCTTCCTCGGCAGCGACCCGACCGCGACCAAGCAGACCTTCCACGGCATGACCCTGACTCAGATGGACACCCAGCTCGCACTCGTGCGGGACGCCTTCGCCGCCTCGCCCGTGTTCGCCGGGCTCGCCATCCACGACTCAGCCAGCTACTCCGCGATCAAGTGACGGGCCGGTCCGGCACCAGGAGCAGACGACACCACAGGTCCTCGAGCAGCTCGGCGTAGCGCTTCGCTGACCACCCCCGCGAGTGCAGCAGCAACCAGTACTCGGGTGAGTTGGTCGTCCAGATGATGTCGGCCACCTCCCGGTCAGTGAGGTCCTCGCGCAGGTCGCCCGAGGCACGCAGGTCCGCCGCGAGGAGCAGCATGTTGGCTGCCCGACGGTCCATCACCATCGACCAGGCCGACGCCGACGCAGGATCGGACTCCCCGGCCCTGCGCAGCGCTTCCAGCAGCGGTGCGGTGCGCGGCACCAGGGTCCGCAGCGCGGCGGCATACAACGCGAGCTTGTCCCGGCCGGTGACGGCCGATCGGACCGCGCGCACGTAGTCGCGCTCCTCTGCGGGCACGGGCTCGTCGGCCGCACCCAGCACCATGTCGACGACCGCGACCGCCAGCTCGGGTTTGCGGCCAACGCTGGTGTAGACGGTGTCGACGGACACGCCCGCCCGTCCGGCGATCTGCGCCACTGTGGTGGCGTCATACCCGTTGTCCGACAACAGGTCTCGCGCCGCAGCCAAGACCTGCTTGCGCGTGCGGACAGCTCGCTCGGCGCGGACCGGGGAGGTGTAGCGCCGAGGCTTGACGGTGTCGCTCATTGGCCCTAGCCTACCAAATATTCGTCCGAATCTGCTTCGGGTGAATATGTCGTGAGGAGATGTCCATGTCCGAGACCCAGCCCGCTGCAGCAGCCCCTCGCCTAGACGAGGAGGCGCCAGCCGTGCCACGGGCCGTCGTCCGCGCCAGGGGTACGGGACGCGGAACCTGGGCGATGGGCTCGCTGTTCGAGCACCTCCTGACCGCAGAGGAGTCCGGGGGGACGCTCGGCATCGCCCTGGTCACCCAGCCTCCAGGCATCGCGACGCCCCTGCACCGGCACAGCCGTGAGGCGGAGGCGTTCTTCCTCCTGGAGGGCACCATGACCTACCGAGCTGGCGACGAGACCTTCCATCTGGCCGAGGGTGACTTCATCTGGCTTCCGCCGATGCTCCCCCACGCCTTCCGCATCACGGGCGACCGACCGGTGCGCTTCCTCGGCCTGGCCGACCCTGGCCACCTCTTCGGGCTCTACGACGAGGTGGGCCTGCCCGCCGGCGAGCGCCGCCTCCCCGGCACGGACGGGCGACCCATGGCGGACGAGATCCCGCGGTGGAACGCCGTCGGGCCTGCGTACGGGCTCGAGGTCGTCGGGCCACCGCTGCCCGTGGGCGCCTAGCCAGCCGACGCCCGGCTCAGCCGAGGGTGCGCCGGACTCGCGACTCCTGTGCTCGAACGGCGAGCCCCGCGCCCTTGGGGTACACGACCTCCTCCAGCGACAACCCGTGTGGGGGCATCACCACGACGCCGGGGTCCCGGACCCCGGACCGCATCACCTCGGCGGGCCAGTCGATGCCCTTGCGCCCCTCTCCCACGGGCACGACGACACCCACGAGCGACCGCACCATCGAGTGGCAGAAGGCGTCCGCCACCACGGTCGCCTCGAGTGTGTCGTCCGGCCCACGGCGCCACGAGTAGTCGAGCAGGGTGCGCACCGTCGTGGCACCCTCGCGCCGCTTGCAGAAGGCGCCGAAGTCGTTGAGCCCCAACAGGGCCTGCGCCGCGTCCTGCATGGCGTCCACGTCGAGCGCGCGGGCACGGTCGCGCTTGAGGATGACGGTCTCGTGGCGCCGCAGCGGATCCGCGAGGTGCGGCCGGTCGGCCAGCCGGTAGAGGTAGCGGCGCTGCAGCGCCGAGAAGCGGGCGTCGAAGCCCTCGACGGCGACCGACACGGCCCTCAGGCCGATGTCGGCGGGGAGTATGCCGCGCAGCCGGCTGAGGGCGGCCTGCTCAGGCGTTCGCGAGGAGCGACCGGGCAGGGCCGCCCAGGCGGCCGGGTCCGGGTCGAGGTGGACAACCTGTCCACGGGCATGGACGCCGGCGTCGGTCCGTCCCGCCACCGTCAGCCGCACTGGCTGCTCCGCGCGAAGGATGGTGCTCAGGGCGGCGGACAGGGTGCCTTCGACGGTCCGCAGGCGGGGTTGGGCGGCCCACCCGGAGAAGTCGGTGCCGTCGTAGCCGAGGTCGAGCCGGATCCGCAGCGGGGCAGGCTGCCCCACCCCCTGCTCGTCGTCCATCCCGCAAGCCTAGCCACGCGGCATACCGTGCATTGACCCTCCACCGCACGCCCCGTCTGCCAGAGTGTCCGCGTGAGCAGCACGACCACGCCAACCACGCCGAGCGTCCAGCTGTCACGCCACCGCGCCGCCGTGGCTGCGGCGTTCGCGGTGCAGGGGCTGCTCTTCATCTCGCTGACCACCAGGCTCCCGAGGTTCCAGACCCGGTGGGACCTGTCGGAGCTGTTCGTGTCGGGCCTGCTTCTCATGGTCGTCCTCCTTGCCGGTGCGGGGTCTGCCCTGGCCGAGCTGGCCGCCACGCGGCGCGGCAGCGCCACCACGCTGCGCGTCGGGTTCGTCCTCCAGGCGATCGGGCTCGCTGCAGTCGCCGCGGCGCCGGGGCGGGCGGTCTTCGTGGGTGGGCTGGCGGTCTACGGACTGGGGCTCGGTGTCGTCGACGCCGCCTCCAACATGCAGGCGGTGGCGGTCGAGCACCGCTACGGCCGCACCATCCTGCCGTCCTTCCACGGCGCGTGGACGGCCGGCGGGATCGTCGCCACCGTCGTCACGATCGCGGTCACGCACCTCGGGCTGCTCGCCGGCCTGCTGCCCCTGTGCGTCATCGCCCTCGGGCTGCTCGCGGCACCCCTGCTGCCGGCCAGCGCGGACCCGCCAGTCGCCGGGGCGGCGCCGGCCCTGGACGTCCCGTGGCGCAAGATCGCCCTGCTCGGCGCGGCGATGGTGCTCTTCTACATGGTCGACACCGCCGCGACCACCTGGGGACCGGTCTTCCTCAAGTCCGTCCACGAGGCACCGGACTGGCTGCTCCCGCTCGCGACCCTCCCCTATCTCGTGGCCAGCCTGGCCACCCGGCTCGCGGGCGACTCCGCCGTCGCCCGCCTGGGTGCGGTGTCCCTGCTGCGGATCGGCGCCCTCGTCGCGTGCGGCGCCCTGGCCGTCATCGTCTTCTCGCCGTCGTGGTGGGTCGCCGTGCTCGGCTTCACGGTCCTCGGCGGCTCGGTCGCCGTGATCGCACCGCTGTCCTTCTCGGCGGCCGCCGTCGTCGCCGGCGGCGGGGTCGACCCCGAGGCCCGGCGCGCGAGGGTGGACGCCGTCATCGCCCGGTTCAACCAGTTCAACTACGTCGGCGGGCTGCTGGGGGCAGTCCTGACCGGCGTGGTCGGGTCGCAGTCGCTGCGCCCTGGCTTCGCCGTGCCGATGGTCCTCATCCTGGCGATCCTGCCGCTGGCCAAGGCGTTCCGCACCGCCTGAGGCAGGCAGCTCCCGGGCATCCGTCGCGCGCTGTTCGCTTCTCGGAGACGGCGCCGAAAGTCCGGCCCCCATCCCGAGAACCGGCCATCGCCGCGGCACACGAAAGGGCCGCCCACCCGCACGGGATGGACGGCCCTTTCGGTATGCCGGGTGGCCTGGGTCAGGCGCCGGCCTTCTCGAAGCCGGCGGCCTCCGCGTCGTCGGCGGACTTGAACCAGAACTCGGCGTGGGTCTGCTCGAACCACTGGCCGTCGGCCTCGTGGTACTTGCCCGAGTCGGCGTTGCCCTTGACCGTGTAGGCGTCGTCGGGCGAGGAGCCGTCCTCGTTCGCGGCGATGGCACCCTCCGGCAGCTCGATGGCAGCCTGGTCGGTGGTCTCGGTGGTCTCGTCGGTGGCCTCGGTCGCGTCAGCAGCCGTGGTGTCCTCGGCCGTGTGTCCTCGGCCTTGGCGTCGTCCTCGGCGGCCTTGGTCTCGACCGCGGCCTCCTTGGCCTCGGCCTGCTTGGCGGAACGCCGGGTCGCGGCCTCCGCCTCCTTGACGGTCGCCCTCTTGGCCAGCGGCTCGCGGACGAGCTCGATCACGGCCATGGGGGCGTTGTCACCCTTGCGGGCGCCGATCTTGGTGATGCGGGTGTAGCCACCGGGACGCTCGGCCATGTCGGGCGCGATCTCGGTGAAGAGACGGTGCACGACACCCTTGTCGGAGATGACCGCGAGGACCCGACGTCGGGCGTGCAGGTCACCGCGCTTGGCGAACGTCACGAGACGCTCGGCCAGCGGGCGCAGGCGCTTGGCCTTGGCCTCGGTGGTGGTGATCGAGTCGTGCTCGAACAGCGACTGGGCCAGGTTGGCCAGGATCAGCCGCTCGTGAGCCGGACCGCCGCCGAGACGGGGACCCTTGGTGGGGGTAGGCATGGTTCAGGTTCTCCTTGATGTGTGACTGTCCGGCACCGCGGGCGGTGCCGGACTGTCAGCGGCGGTTGGTCAGAGCTGCTCGTCTTCGGCCAGCGCGCGGCCGTCGTCAGCGAAGTCGTCGTCGTAGTCGCCGTAGTTGTCGGCGATGGCGGACGGGTCGAACCCGGGCGGGCTGTCCTTGAGGGCCAGACCCATGCCGACGAGCTTGGCCTTGACCTCGTCGATCGACTTCGCACCGAAGTTGCGGATGTCGAGCAGGTCGGCCTCGCTGCGACCCACGAGCTCACCCACGGTGTGGATGCCCTCGCGCTTGAGGCAGTTGTAGGACCGCACGGTGAGGTCGAGGTCCTCGATCGGCAGGGCCAGGTCGGCCGCCAGGGCGGCGTCGGTCGGCGACGGGCCCATGTCGATGCCCTCGGCCTCGACGTTGAGCTCGCGAGCCAGGCCGAACAGCTCGACCAGGGTCTTGCCGGCCGAGGCCATGGCGTCACGCGGAGCCATCGAGTTCTTCGTCTCGACGTCGACGATGAGCTTGTCGAAGTCGGTGCGCTGCTCGACACGGGTGGCCTCGACCTTGTAGGTCACGGCCAGCACGGGCGAGTAGATGGAGTCGACCGGGATGCGGCCGATCTCCTGGTCACCGGACTTGTTCTGGTTGGCCGAGACGTAGCCGCGGCCGCGCTCGACGGTCAGCTCCATCTCGATCTTGCCCTTGCCGTTGAGCGTGGCGATGTGCAGGTCGGGGTTGTGCACCTCGACGCCGGCCGGCGGCGCGATGTCCGCGGCGGTGACGGCGCCAGCACCCTGCTTGCGCAGGTACATGACGACCGGCTCGTCGTGCTCCGAGGAGACGACCAGGCCCTTGATGTTGAGGATGATCTCGGTGACGTCCTCCTTGACCCCGGGGATCGTGGAGAACTCGTGCAGCACACCGTCGATGCGGATGCTGGTCACGGCGGCGCCGGGGATGCTCGAGAGGAGCGTGCGGCGCATGGAGTTGCCGAGCGTGTAGCCGAAGCCGGGCTCGAGGGGCTCGATGACGAAGCGGCTGCGGTTGTCTGCAACCACGTCTTCGCTGAGAGAGGGGCGCTGTGCAATGAGCACGGGGTGTTTCCTTTCCGTCGGCGACCGCTATATGACGCCGATGATGTGCCGGTCCGACCGGCTGCCGTGGTTGCCTCTGTCTGCCACCACGACCAACGGTGAGGTATGCCGCGTGGTCACCCACGCGGCATACCTCGTGCCGTCAGTTCTTCGAGTAGAGCTCGACGATCAGCTGCTCCGTGAGGATCGTGTCGATCTGCGCACGCTCCGGGAGCTGGTGGATCATGATCTGCAGCGTGCCCGGGACGACCTGCATCCAGGCCGGGGTGGGGCGCTCACCGAAGGTCTGGCGAGCCAGCTCGATCGGGAAGGTGTTCTCGGACTGCTTGCGCACGGTGATGATGTCGTACTGCTCGACGCGGTAGGACGGCACGTCCACGCGCCGTCCGTTGACCTCGAAGTGGCCGTGCGTGACGAGCTGGCGGGCCGCACGACGGGTGCGGGCCAGGCCGGCGCGGTAGACCACGTTGTCCAGGCGGGACTCGAGGATCTGCAGCAGGGTCTCACCGGTCTTGCCAGAGCGGCGCGAGGCCTCCTGGTAGTAGCCGCGGAACTGCTTCTCCATGACGCCGTAGGTGAAGCGAGCCTTCTGCTTCTCCTGCAGCTGGGTGAGGTACTCCTTCTCCTGCATCCGGCGACGGCCGTGCTGGCCGGGCGGGAAGGGACGGAGCTCGAAGTTCTTGTCGCCGCCGACGAGGTCGACCTTGAGGCGACGCGACTTCTTGGTGATGGGGCCGGTGTAACGAGCCATGAGTTTTCTCTATCTCCCTGTTCTTTACCGACGGCTCAGACGCGACGGCGCTTGGGCGGACGGACACCGTTGTGCGGCGAGGGGGTGACGTCGCTGATCGCACCGACCTCCAGGCCGGTCGCGGTCAGGGAGCGGATGGCGGTCTCACGGCCGGAGCCGGGGCCCTTGACGAAGACATCGACCTTGCGCATGCCGTGCTCCATCGCGCGACGGGCGGCAGCCTCGGCGGCCATCTGCGCGGCGAACGGGGTGGACTTGCGCGAACCCTTGAAGCCGACCTGGCCGGCGGAGGCCCAGGCGATGACGGCGCCGGTCGGGTCCGTGATCGAGATGATGGTGTTGTTGAAGGTGCTCTTGATGTGAGCGTGCCCGTGGGCGATGTTCTTCTTTTCCTTGCGGCGCACCTTCTTGGCGCCGGCAGTGCGAGCCTTGGGAGGCATTACTTACCAACCTTCTTCTTGCCGGCGACGGTGCGCTTGGGGCCCTTGCGGGTGCGCGCGTTGGTCTTCGTGCGCTGTCCGCGCACGGGCAGGCCGCGGCGGTGGCGGATGCCCTCGTAGGAGCCGATCTCGACCTTGCGGCGGATGTCGGCGGCGATCTCGCGACGGAGGTCACCCTCGATCTTGAGGTTCGACTCGAGGTGGTCGCGCAGGGCGACCAGCTCGGTGTCGGTCAGGTCGCGGACGCGCGTGTTCGGGTTGACACCCGTCGCGGCCAAGGCCTGCTGGGAGCGGGTACGACCCACTCCGAAGATGTAGGTGAGAGCGATCTCGACGCGCTTCTCGCGCGGGAGATCCACACCAACAAGACGTGCCATGTTGGATGTTTCCTTTGTTTCACCGGAGGTCTGGAGCAGTACCGTTCCGGGCTGGTTCCCGAAGCTTTCCTCGGGGCACCGGTCCTCTGGCCTCCGGGCCGGGGGTGACGTCCTGGGCTGCGTCGATGCGCTGCTCTCAGGGGCCGGGTACTGCGGTCAATTCACTTGTCTGCGCTTCTCGAAGAGTTGCGAGTCGTGCTGGGCGAGTCCCGTTGCCGGCACTCAGGTGGAGCTGTCAGCCCTGGCGCTGCTTGTGGCGCAGGTTCTCGCAGATCACCATGACCCGACCGTGACGGCGGATCACCTTGCACTTGTCGCAGATCTTCTTGACGCTCGGCTGGACCTTCATAGCCTCTGCTTCAGTCGATCTGGCACTGCCGGTCCGGGCGGACCGGCAGGTCTGGCTGGGATGGTGCTGGGTCGTGCGGTCTAGCGGTAGCGGAAGACGATCCGGCCACGGGTCAGGTCGTACGGGCTGAGCTCCACCACCACGCGGTCCTCGGGGAGGATCCGGATGTAGTGCTGACGCATCTTGCCCGAGATGTGAGCGAGAACCTTGTGACCGTTCGTGAGCTCGACCCGGAACATCGCGTTCGGGAGAGCCTCGACGATCGTGCCCTCGATCTCGATGACACCGTCCTTCTTGGCCATATCCTCCACAATCTGTCGTCGTGGCACCCCCGGCTGGGGCGCACACACGAATACGGCGCGCGAGGTCGCGCACCGACAGATCAGTCTACGCCAGGACCGGCTGAGCACGAAATCGTGCTCAGGACCCCGGCTTCCGGCTCAGCCCAGCGGTGCGTATGCCGCGCCGGCGGCTTCCAGCCGTTCCTTGCCGCCGTCGAGGGCGGTGAGCACCCACAGGCCGTCGTCGGTGACGGCCACGGTGTTCTCCCAGTGGGCGGCGCGCGACCGGTCGGTCGTCACGACCGTCCAGTCGTCCTCCAGGACGCGCGTCTCGGCCGACCCCAGGGTCACCATCGGCTCGATCGCCACCGTCACACCCGGGCGGACGGTGGGGCCCTTGTCGCGGACCCGGTAGTTGGGCACCTGCGGTTCCATGTGCATCTCGGTGCCGATGCCGTGCCCGACGTAGTCCTCCACGATGCCGTAGCCGTGGCCGTCGCGCTCGCCCGAGGCGACGATGCTGTCCTCGACACCGGCACCCACGGCATACAACGGCTCCCCCACGGTGAGGGCGGCGATGCCGGCCCACATGGAGTCCTCGGTGGCGTCGATGAGCGCGAGGTCCTCCGGGCGCCCGGCGTCCCGGCCGCCCACGATGACGGAGATGGCGGCGTCGCCGTGCCAGCCGTCGACGATGGCGCCGCAGTCGATCGAGATGAGGTCGCCCTCGGCCAGCACGCGTGACCCGGGGATGCCGTGCACGACCTCGTCGTTGACCGACGTGCAGAGCGAACCGGTGAAGCCGTGGTAGCCGAGGAACGACGGGGTCGCCCCGCACCCGCGGATGTGCTCCTCGGCGAGCTCGTCGAGCCGCTTGGTGGACATCCCGGGCCGGACCGTCTGCGCCATCAGCTGCAGCGTCTGCCCCACCACGAGGCCAGCCCTGCGCATCCGCAGGATCTGGTCGGGGGTCTTGGTGTCGATGCGGGTCCTGCCGAACATCAGGAGCGAGCAACCCCTTCGAGAGCCTCGGAGACCCGGTCGAACACGTCGTCGACCGAACCCATGCCGTCGACCTGCAGCAGCAGACCACGGTCCGAGTAGACGTCGGTCAGCGGGGCGGTCTCACGGCGGTAGATGGCCTGGCGCTCGCGGATGACCTCTTCGGTGTCGTCCTCCCGGCCCTCGGTCTCGGCACGCTTGAGCAGCCGCTGCGACCACGGCGTCCTCGTCGACGGTGAGCTCGAGGACGGCCTCGAGCTGGTGGCCGTGCTCGGCCAGGATCGCGTCGAGGGTCTCGACCTGCGCGCGCCGTGCGCGGGAAGCCGTCGAGCAGGAACCCTTGCTCGGCGTCGTCCTCGAAGAGCCGGTCGCGGACGATCGCGTTGGTGATCTCGTCGGTGACGTAGCCACCGGACGCGAGCACCTCCTTGACCTGCTTGCCGAGGGGGGTCTCGTTCTTGATGTTGGCGCGGAAGATGTCGCCGGTGGAGATGGCGGGGATGCCGAACTTGGCGGCGATCTTGGCGGCCTGGGTGCCCTTACCGGCACCAGGCGGGCCGAGGATGATGAGGCGCATTTACCGAAGGAACCCTTCGTAGTGGCGCTGCTGCAGCTGCGACTCGATCTGCTTCACCGTCTCGAGGCCGACGCCGACGATGATGAGGATGGAGGTGCCACCGAACGGGAAGTTCTGGTTGGCGCCGACGAGTACCAGTGCGATCAGCGGGATCAGCGAGACAAGGCCGAGGTAGATGGCCCCTGGGACGGTGATGCGGGTCAGCACGTAGTCGAGGTACTCGGCCGTGGGTCGCCCGGCGCGGATACCTGGGATGAAGCCGCCGTAGCGCTTCATGTTGTCGGCGACCTCGACCGGGTTGAACGTGATCGACACGTAGAAGAACGTGAAGAACAGGATCAGCGCGATGTAGATGGCCATGTAGATCGGGTGGTCACCCTTGACCAGGTGGGCCTGGATCCAGGTGACCCAGCCGGCCTGGTCGCCGGTCGGTGAGGCGTTGAACTGTGCCAGCAAGGGAGGGCAGGGCGAGCAGGGACGAGGCGAAGATCACGGGGATCACGCCGGCCATGTTGACCTTGAGCGGGATGTAGGTGGAGGTGCCGCCGTACATCTGGCGCCCCACCTGCCGCTTGGCGTACTGGACGGGGATCCGGCGCTGGCTCTGCTCGACGAAGACGACGAGGGCGATGATGAGGAAGCCGAGCAGGATGACGCCGATGAAGATGTCCCAGCGACCGTCCTGCTGCTGGATGGCCCAGAGCGAGCCGGGGAAGGTCGAGGCGATCGAGGTGAAGATCAGCAGGGACATGCCGTTGCCGATGCCCTTGTCGGTGACGAGCTCACCGAGCCACATGACCACACCGGTGCCTGCCGTCATGGTCAGCACCATGATCACCAGGGTCGGGATCGACTCGTCGGGCAGGATGCTCGTGCACTCAGGACCGAACAGCGCCGTCGGGTTCTGGGCGAAGGTGATCAGCGTGGAGGACTGCAGCACCGCGAGACCGATGGTGAGGTAGCGGGTGTACTGCGTCATCTTCGTCTGGCCCTGCTGGCCCTCCTTCTTGAGGGCCTCGAACCGCGGGATGACCACGGTGAGCAGCTGCACGATGATGCTCGCGGTGATGTAGGGCATGATCCCGAGCGCGAAGATCGACAGCTGCAGGAGTGCGCCACCGCTGAACAGGTTGGCCAGTCCGAGCACGCCGGAGTTGGTGGGAGCACCCTTGATGCAGGCCTGCACCGCGGTGTAGCTCACGCCCGGCACCGGCACGTGCGAGCCCAGCCGGAAGATGATGATGATCGCGAGCGTGAACAGCAGCTTCCTGCGCAGGTCCGGCGTCTTGAACGCACGGGTGAAGGCGGTGAGCACAGGTCCTCCTGGTGACGCGGGCCGATCGGGCCTCGCGAGAATGATGGTCAGGCAATCCTAGGAAGGTTACCCCGAGCGCCAGCGAGGGGTGTCAAAGGCGTGGTCCGGGGTCTGCCGGGACAGCTGGGCTTGCTGGTGGCCACAAACGGGTATGCCGCGAGCTCACCTTGAGCGGTGAGCCCGCGGCATACCCTGGTGTGTCGTGGCTGGTCAGGCGGAGGTGACCGAGCCGCCAGCGGCCTCGATCTTCTCCTTGGCGCTCGCCGAGAACTTGTCGGCGGTGACGTTGACCTTGACGGTGATCTCGCCGGTGCCGAGCACCTTGACCGGGGAGTTGTCGCGGACCGCACCCTTGGCCACGAGGTCGGCGATGGTCACATCGCCACCCTCGGGGAACAGGGCGGACAGCTTGTCCAGGTTGACGACCTGGAACTCCACGCGGAACGGGTTCTTGAACCCGCGCAGCTTCGGGAGACGCATGTGCAGCGGCATGGCGCCGCCCTCGAAGCGCTCCGGAACCTGGTAGCGGGCCTTGGTGCCCTTGGTGCCACGACCAGCGGTCTTGCCCTTGGAGCCCTCACCGCGACCGACACGGGTCCGCGCGGTCTTGGCGCCGGGGGCCGGACGCAGGTGGTGCACCTTGAGGGCAGTGCCCTCGGGTGCGGCAGCGGCCTTGGTGGCCTTCTTCTCTGCCATGGTCAGTCAACCTCCTCGACGGCGACCAGGTGGGTCACGGTCTTGACCATCCCGCGGATCTCGGGACGGTCCTCCTTGACGACGACGTCGCCAATGCGCTTCAGACCGAGGCTGCGCAGCGTGTCACGCTGGTTCTGCTTGCCGCCGATCTCGGAACGGGTCTGGGTCACCTTGAGACGCATCAGGCACCTGCCCTGGCTGCTTCGCGGCCGGCAGCCTGGGCGCGCAGCATGGCGGCCGGGGCGACCTGGTCGACCGGGAGGCCGCGGCGGGCAGCCACTTCCTCCGGACGCTCGAGACCCCGCAGGGCCGCGACCGTCGCGTGGACGACGTTGATGGCGTTGTCCGAGCCGAGCGACTTGCTCAGCACGTCGTGGATGCCGGCGCACTCCAGGACCGCGCGCACCGGACCACCGGCGATGACACCGGTACCGGGGGCGGCGGGACGCAGCATGACGACGCCGGCAGCGGCCTCACCCTGCACGGGGTGCGGGATGGTGCCCTGGATGCGTGGGACCTTGAAGAACTCCTTCTTGGCCTCCTCGACACCCTTGGCGATCGCCGCGGGAACTTCCTTGGCCTTGCCGTAGCCGACGCCGACGGTGCCGTCGCCGTCGCCCACGACCACGAGGGCGGTGAAGCTGAAGCGACGACCACCCTTGACGACCTTGGACACGCGGTTGATGGTCACGACGCGCTCGACGTAGGCGCTCTTCTCGGCCTGGTCGCGGCCGCCTTGACGGTTGTCGCGGCCACCGCGGCGGTCGCCGCGCTCGCCACGAGCTGCGTCGCCGCCAGCAGCGGCACCAGTGCCTCGACGCTGGGGTCCGGGCATCAGATGTTCCTCATCTCAATAACAGTTGCGATGTTCTTCACGGCGGTCACAGGGACAACCCGCCTTCGCGGGCGCCGTCGGCGATGGCCGCGACGCGACCGTGGTACTTGTTGCCACCACGGTCGAACACGACGGCCTCGACGCCGGCGCTCTTGGCGCGCTCGGCGAGCAGCTCGCCCACCTTGCGGGCCTTGGCGGTCTTGTCACCCTCGAACGAGCGCAGGTCTGCCTCCATGGTGGAAGCCGACGCCACGGTCTTGCCGATGGTGTCGTCGACGATCTGCACGAAGACGTGGCGCGAGGACCGCGACACGACCAGGCGCGGACGACCCGTCGTACCGGTCACCTTCTTGCGCAGGCGCAGGTGGCGACGGCCGCGTGCAGCGGACTTGCCCTTGGCGCGCTTGACGATCATTGCCATGGCTTACTTACCGGCCTTTCCGACCTTGCGACGGATGTGCTCGCCCGCGTAGCGAACGCCCTTGCCCTTGTACGGGTCGGGCTTGCGCAGCTTGCGGATGTTCGCAGCAACCTCGCCGACGAGCTGCTTGTCGATGCCCTGGACCGCGAAGCGGGTCGGGTTCTCGACGGCGAAGGAGATGCCCTCAGGGGCCTTGACGGTGATCGAGTGGCTGTAGCCGAGCGCGAACTCGAGGTCGCCACCCTTGTTGGCCACGCGGTAACCCGTGCCGTGGATCTCCATCTTCTTCTCATAGCCCTCGGTCACGCCGAGCACCATGTTGTTGATGAGCGAGCGGGTCAGGCCGTGCAGGGCACGGGACTGGCGCTCGTCGTTGGGACGCTTGACCGCGAGGTCAGCGTCGCCCTTCTCGACCGTGATCGGCTCGGCCACGACGTGGCTGAGCTCGCCCTTGGGGCCCTTCACCTTGACGGTCTGGCCGTCGATGGTGACGTCCACACCGCTGGGGATGGTGACCGGGAGTCGTCCGATACGCGACATGTCGAATCCCCCTACCAGACGTAGGCGAGGACTTCCCCGCCAACGCCCTTGGACTTGGCCTGGCGGTCCGTGAGGAGACCAGACGAGGTGGAAAGGATGGCCACACCGAGGCCGCCGAGGACCTTGGGCAGGTTCGTCGACTTGGCGTAGACGCGCAGACCGGGCTTGGAGACACGGCGCACGCCAGCGATGGAACGCTCGCGGTTGGGGCCGTACTTCAGCTCGATGGTCAGCGTCTTGCCGACCTCGGCGTCCTCGACCTTCCAGGAGGCGATGTAGCCCTCGGCCTGGAGGATCTCGGCGATGTGGGACTTCAGCTTGGAAAACGGCATGGAGACTGCGTCGTGGTGCGCCGAGTTGGCGTTCCTGACGCGGGTCAACATGTCCGCAATCGGGTCAGTCATGGTCATGGGCTTCTCCGGCCCTCTCTCACCGTGGTTTCACTGCGGATGCAGCGACCTGCGATGTAAGGATGAAATCGGTGGGTATTACCAGGAGCTCTTGGTGACGCCGGGCAGCTCGCCGCGGTGAGCCATCTCGCGAAGGCAGATGCGGCACAGCCCGAACTTGCGGTAGACCGAGTGCGGTCGGCCGCAGCGCTGGCAACGGGTGTAGCCACGCACCTTGAACTTCGGCTTCTTGTTGGCCTTGTTGACCAGGGCGGTCTTCGCCATGTCAGTTCTCCTTGAAGGGGAAGCCGAGCGCCTTGAGCAGTGCGCGGCCCTCGTCGTCGTTGGTGGCAGTCGTCACGACGGTGATGTCCATGCCACGCACGCGGTCGATGCGGTCCTGGTCGATCTCGTGGAACATCGACTGCTCCGTGAGGCCGAAGGTGTAGTTGCCGTTGCCGTCGAACTGCTTGGGCGACAGGCCGCGGAAGTCACGGATACGAGGCAGGCCCACCGACACGAGGCGGTCGAGGAACTCCCACATCCGGTCGCCGCGCAGCGTGGTGTGCGCACCGATCGGCATGCCCTCACGCAGCTTGAACTGGGCGATGGACTTGCGGGCCTTGGTGACCAGGGGCTTCTGGCCGGTGATGGCCGAGAGGTCCTTGATCGCGCCCTCGATGAGCTTGGCGTCCTTGGCGGCGTCACCAACACCCATGTTGACGACGACCTTGACCACGCCGGGCACCTGCATGACGTTGTCGTAGCCGAACTGCGTGAGCAGGGCGTCCTTGATCTCGTCCGCGTAGCGCTGCTTGAGGCGCGGCGTCACCGCGGCGGAAACCTCGGTCTGGGTCACAGTGTCTGTTTCGGTCATGTCTCTCACAGGTCCTTGCCCGAGCGCACCGCGACACGGGTGCGGACGGTCTTGGTGCGACCGCCGCGCTCGACGGTCTCGACGCGGGTCTTGATCCGGGTCCCGAGCTTCTTGTCATCGGGGTCGACGACCGCCACGTTGCTCACGTGGATCGCAGCCTCCTGGACGACCAGGCCACCGGTGCGGGTGCCGCGAGCGGACTGCCCGGCCTTGGTGTGGCGGGTCACGCGGTTGACGCCCTCGACGAGCACGCGCTCGGTCTCGGGGTAGACGGCGATGACCTTGCCGATGCTGTTGCGGTCCTTGCCGGTGAGCACCTTGACGGTGTCACCCTTCTTGATCTTCATCTTCTTCTTGTCAGCCATGGGTCAGAGCACCTCCGGCGCCAACGAGATGATCTTCATGAACTTCTTCTCACGCAGCTCGCGGCCCACGGGGCCGAAGATGCGGGTGCCACGGGGGTCCCCGTCGGCCTTGAGGATGACGGCGGCGTTCTCGTCGAACTTGATGTACGACCCGTCTCCGCGACGGCGCTCCTTGGTGGTGCGCACGATGACGGCCTTGACGACGTCGCCCTTCTTGACGTTGCCGCCGGGAATGGCGTCCTTGACGGCGGCGACGATGACGTCACCGATGCCGGCGTAACGACGACCCGAGCCACCGAGAACACGGATGCAAAGGATCTCCTTGGCACCAGTGTTGTCGGCGACACGCAGTCGCGACTCCTGCTGGATCACTGTCTAACTCCTGTCGTCGAGCTGGTTCTCACACGCGGTGAGCCTGGCCGAACTGTGGGTGGTCTGTCTCCGTGCCCCCGCGGCATACCCGGTGTTTCTCCGGTATGCCGCGTGAGCCGCGGATGCGGGGGAAGAAGTGGACTACTTGGCCTTCTCGAGGATCTCCACCACGCGCCAGCGCTTGGTGGCTGAGAGCGGGCGGGTCTCCATGATCGAGACGCGGTCACCGATACCGGCGGCGTTGGCCTCGTCGTGGGCCTTGACCTTGCTGGAGCGGCGCAGGACCTTGCCGTAGAGCGCGTGCTTGACGCGGTCCTCGACCTCGACGACGACGGTCTTGTCCATCTTGTCGCTGACCACGTAGCCCTGGCGGGTCTTGCGGTAGTTGCGGTCTGCGGCCGTCACGGCTTCGTCCACGGTCTTGTCCTTCGTGTTCTTGGTCATGCCGACTCCTCCTTGGCGGGAGCACTCGGGGCCTGCCCGATACCGAGCTCACGCTCGCGCAGCTCGGTGTAGATGCGGGCGATGTCCTTGCGGACGGCGCGCAGGCGGCCGTGGTTGTCCAGCTGGCCGGTGGCCGACTGGAACCGGAGGTTGAAGAGCTCCTCCTTGGCCTTGCGGAGCTCGTCGACCAGACGGTCGTCGTCGAGACCACGCAGGTTCTCCGACACCAGGTCCTTGGATCCGACTGCCATCAGATGTCACCACCCTCACGCCGAACGAAGCGGCACTTCATGGGGAGCTTGTGCATCGCCAGACGCATGGCCTCACGGGCGACCTCCTCGGTCACACCGGACACCTCGAACATCACGCGACCGGGCTTGATGTTGGCGATCCACCACTCGGGGGAGCCCTTACCGGAACCCATGCGGGTCTCGGCCGGCTTCTTGGTCAGCGGGCGGTCGGGGTAGATGTTGATCCACACCTTTCCACCACGCTTCATGTAACGCGTCATCGCAATACGAGCGGACTCGATCTGACGGTTGGTGACGTAGGCGGGCTCGAGGGCCTGGATGCCGTAGTCGCCGAACGCGATCTTGGTGCCACCCTTGGCAGCGCCCGGAGCGACCCGGGTGGTGCTGCTTGCGGTGCTTGACTCGACGAGGAATCAACATGTCAGGACTGCTCTCCCTCAGTGCTGGCTGCGGCTGCGGTCGCCTCAGCGGCGGGAGCCTCAGCAGCGGTCTCGGTGGCGGCGGCCTCCGGACGCTCGCGACGAGCGCGAGCCGGACGGTCGGCACCCTCACGACGCGGGCCACGGCTCGGGCGCGGCGCAGCAGCCTGCTGCTGGGCCAGCTCACGAGCGGTGACGTCGCCCTTGTAGATCCACACCTTGACGCCGATGCGGCCGAACGTGGTGCGGGCCTCGTAGAAGCCGTAGTCGATCTGCGCACGCAGGGTGTGCAGCGGGACGCGACCCTCGCGGTAGAACTCGGTGCGAGACATCTCGGCGCCGCCGAGGCGACCGGAGACCTGGACACGGATGCCCTTGGCGCCGGCGCGGGTGGCGGACTGCATGCCCTTGCGCATCGCGCGACGGAACGACACGCGGGCAGAGAGCTGCTCGGCGATGCCCTGCGCGACGAGCTGGCTGTCGACCTCGGGGTTCTTGACCTCGAGGATGTTCAGCTGGACCTGCTTGCCGGTGAGCTTCTCGAGCTCGCCACGGATGCGGTCGGCCTCGGCGCCGCGACGACCGATGACGATGCCGGGACGCGCGGTGTGGATGTCCACACGGACGCGGTCACGGGTGCGCTCGATCTCGACGCGGGAGATGCCGGCCCGCTCCATGCCCTCGGACATGAGCTTGCGGATGGCGACGTCTTCCTTGACGTAGTCGCGGTAGCGCTGACCCTCCTTGGTGGAGTCAGCGAACCAGCGGCTCTTGTGCTCGGTGGTGATACCGAGGCGGAAGCCGTGCGGGTTGACCTTCTGACCCATTAGCGGGTGCCTCCCTTGGTGGTCTTCGGCGTGACGACCACGGTGATGTGGCTGGTCCGCTTGTTGATGCGGGCTGCGCGGCCCTGGGCGCGCGGGCGGAACCGCTTCATGGTCGGACCCTCGTCGACGAAGGCCTCGCTGATGACCAGGTTGGTCTCGTCGAACGCCTCAGCGGCCTTGTCCGCCTTGACCCGGAGGTTGGCGATGGCGCTCTCGAGCACCTTCTGCACCGGGTCGGACGCGTACTGCGGCGCGAACCGCAGCACGGCAATGGCCTCGACGGCCTGCTTGCCACGGATCAGGTCCACCATGCGGCGGGCCTTCTGGGGCGTGACGCGGACGTGCCGCGCGCTCGCCTTGGCTTCCATCACGTTGTCCTTGTTGTCGGTAGCGGCGGCCATCAGCGACGACGCCCCTTCTTGTCGTCCTTCACGTGACCCTTGAACGTGCGGGTCGGTGCGAACTCACCGAGCTTGTGGCCGACCATCGACTCGGTGACGAACACCGGGACGTGCTTGCGGCCGTCGTGCACGGCGAGGGTGTGACCCAGCATGTCGGGGCTCACCACCGACCGACGCGACCAGGTCTTGATGACGTTCTTGGTGCCCGCTTCGTTCTGGACGTCGACCTTCTTCTGAAGGTGGCCGTCGATGAAAGGGCCCTTCTTCAAGCTACGAGGCATGGTTTCTCAGGCTCCTTCTCAGCGCTTCTTACGACGGCGGCGAACGATCATCTTGTCGCTCGGCTTGCCAGGACGGCGGGTGCGGCCTTCGGCCTGACCCCAGGGGCTGACCGGGTGGCGTCCACCGGAGGTCTTGCCCTCTCCACCACCGTGGGGGTGGTCGACCGGGTTCATGGCGACACCACGGACGGTCGGGCGCTTGCCCTTCCACCGCATGCGGCCGGCCTTGCCCCAGTTGATGTTGGACTGCTCGGCGTTGCCGACCTCGCCGACCGTGGCGCGGCAGCGCAGGTCGACGTTGCGGATCTCACCGGACGGCATACGCAGCTGGGCGTAGGGGCCGTCCTTGGCGACGAGCTGCACGCGCACACCAGCCGAACGGGCGATCTTCGCGCCGCCACCGGGCTTGAGCTCGACGGCGTGGATGACCGTACCGGTCGGGATGTTGCGCAGCGGCAGGCTGTTGCCGGCCTTGATGTCGGCCGAGGGGCCGTTCTCGATGTTGGCGCCCTGCTCCAGGCCCTTGGGGGCCAGGATGTAGCGCTTCTCACCGTCGGCGTAGTGCAGCAGCGCGATGCGCGCCGTGCGGTTGGGGTCGTACTCGATGTGAGCGACCTTGGCCGGCACGCCGTCCTTGTCATGGCGACGGAAGTCGATGACTCGGTAGGCGCGCTTGTGCCCACCACCGATGTGACGGGTGGTGATGCGGCCGTTGCTGTTGCGGCCACCGGACTTCGTGAGGGGGCGCACCAGCGACTTCTCAGGCGTGGAGCGCGTGACCTCGACGAAGTCGGCGACGCTGGAGCCTCGGCGGCCAGGCGTGGTCGGCTTGTACTTGCGGATACCCATGGTTCGTAATCCCTTACGTCTCTTCAGCGATTCCGTCAGGCGCCGGCACCGAAGATGTCGATCGAGCCCTCGCGGAGGGTGACGATCGCACGCTTGGTGTCCTTGCGCTTGCCGATGCCGAACCGGGTGCGGCGGGTCTTGCCGACACGGTTGAGGGTGTGGACGGAGTCAACCTTGACGTTGAAGACGCGCTCGACGGCGATCTTGATCTCCGTCTTGTTCGCCCGCGGGTCGACGATGAACGTGTACTTGCCCTGGTCGAGCAGCGAGTACGACTTCTCGGAAACGACCGGTGCGATCAGGATGTCGCGCGGGTCCTTGCCTGCAGCGAGGGTGCTCACTTGGTCTCCTCCTCGGCCACGTCAGTGGTCTCCTGGGCGGCAGCGCCACCAGCGGGGACGAAACCGGCGGCCGCGGCGGCGTCCGCAGTGCGGAACCAGACCTCGGCGTCGGTCGCGTCGTACCAGCGGGAGCCGGGGACGTGGTACTTCATCGAGTCCTTGTTGCCCTTGACCTCGAAGCCCTCCGGTGCGGAGCCGTCCTCGAGGGCAGCGGCCGAGTCGGCGCCGAAGCCACCGTCGGTCGCCTCGGGCGCGTCGACCAGCGCAGCGGGCTTGTCGGCCTTGGCAGCCTTCTCCGCCTTGGCCGGCTTCTCCGCCTTGGCGGGCTTGTCGGCCTTCTCGGTCTTGGCAGCCTTGGCCGGCTTGTCGGCCTTGGCGGGAGCGTCGTCGACGATCTCGACCTCGATGACGCCACCGACGGGCTGGGCCTTGGTGACGAAAGCCTCCAGGGCGGCCGTGGTGAAGACGACATCGTCCGCGCACAGCACGTCGTACGTGTTGAGCTGGTCGGCGGCGAGCACGTGCACACCGTCGAGGTTGCGGACCGACTTCAGCGACACGAGGTCGCTGCGGTCGAGCACGACGAGCAGGTTGGGACGCTCGGTCAGGCCGGCGAGCAGCGCGAGCGCGTCCTTGGTGGACGGGGCGGTGCCCGTCACCAGCGACTCGACGACGTGCACGCGGTCGTTGCGGGCCCGGTCGGAGAGGGCGCCACGCAGGGCGGCGGCCTTCATCTTCTTGGGGGTCCGCTGGGCGTAGTCACGCGGCTGCGGGCCGTGGACGACGCCACCACCAGCGAACTGCGGAGCGCGGGTCGAGCCCTGACGGGCGCGGCCGGTGCCCTTCTGGCGGTAGGGCTTGCGGCCACCACCGCGGACTTCGCCGCGGGTCTTGGTGGAGTGCGTGCCCTGACGCGCGGCGGCCAGCTGGGCCACGACGACCTGGTGGATGAGCGGGACGTTGACCTGGACGTCGAAGATCTCGGCGGGCAGGTCGGCAGCGACGGTCTTGGTAGCCATCTGGCTCAGGCTCCCTTCGCGGCCGTGCGGACGAGGACGGTGCCGTTGCGGGGGCCGGGAACGGCACCCTTGATCAGCAGCAGCCCCCGCTCCACGTCCACGGCCTGGATCGTGAGGTTCTGGGTGGTCTGACGCTCGCCACCCATCCGGCCCGCCATGCGCATGCCCTTGAACACGCGACCCGGGGTGGCGCAGCCACCGATCGAGCCAGGCTTGCGGTGGTTCTTGTGGGCGCCGTGGGAGGAGCTGACGCCGTGGAAGCCGTGACGCTTCATGACGCCGGCGAAGCCCTTGCCCTTGGTGGTCCCGGTGACGTCGATCTCCTGGCCGGCCTCGAAGGTCTCGACCGTGACTTCCTGCCCGAGCGTGTACTCGGCGGCGTCAGCGGTACGGAGCTCCACGAGGTGGCGACGCGGGGTCACGCCGGCCTTCTCGAAGTGCCCGGTCAGGGGCTTGGTCACCTTGCGGGGGTCGATGGCGCCGAACGCGATCTGGACGGCGTCGTAGCCGTCCTTCGCGGCGTCGCGCACCTGCGTGACGACGCAGGGGCCCGCCTCGATGACGGTGACGGGGATGAGCCGGTTGTCGGCGTCCCACACCTGGGTCATACCGAGCTTCTTGCCCAGTACACCCTTCACGGTCTTGGTAGCAGTGGTGGTCATTTCGCCAGCCTCAGAGCTTGATCTCGATGTTGACGTCTGCCGGCAGGTCGAGACGCATCAGCGAGTCGACGGCCTTCGGCGTCGGGTCGATGATGTCGATCAAGCGCTTGTGGGTGCGCATCTCGAAGTGCTCGCGGCTGTCCTTGTACTTGTGGGGCGAACGGATGACCACGAAGACGTTCTTCTCCGTGGGCAGCGGCACTGGGCCGACCACCGTCGCGCCAGCACGGGTCACCGTGTCGACAATCTTGCGCGCCGAGTTGTCGATGACCTCGTGGTCATACGACTTCAAGCGGATGCGGATCTTCTGTCCCGCCATCTCCGTTACGTCTCTCTCTCGCCGAACATCTGGCTTGGGCCGGTTCTGTGGCCTTCTCCGACCCCCGCGGTCGGGTGTGTCGCACCCGCTTCGCGGCCGGACGACATGCGTTTTCACGCGGTCGTGCGGATCGGATTGACCGGCAGAGCCGGGGCTTGCGCTTCCCTGGAGTGTCGCCCCGTGCGGAAGAGCACGGTTCGAGGTGTGTCACCGGGGTGGCGGCGTCGACATGGGTCAACGACGCGCGTCAAGCAACCGGTCCAGTGTGCCAGAGCGGGCGGTGACCTACCAAATCGAGGCCGGGCGCACGCGGCATACCCGCACCGGTGGCGCGTCGCACGGCGTCCGCCGGCCCGGTATGCCGCGTGCTCACCATCCTCCCCCAGCCGCACGAACAGTCCCCGATCCGTTCTTGCGAGGCAGACAGACGAGGGCCCCGACCTCGCCCGGGACGGGCGGAGTCGGGGCCGGCTCGGTCCACTGGCGCCGCTAGGGACGTCCGCCACCCAGGACGCCGGCGTCGAACGCCTTGAGCACGGACGCCTTGTCGGCTGCCGACAGCTGTCCGGCCTTGACCGCGGCGTCGAGCCTCGTGGACAGCTCGCTCTTGCGGCTGGCCTCCCTGTCGGCCTTGATGGCGTCGAGGGCGGTCTGGACCTTCGCCTCGCTGACCCCGAGCTCCTTGGCGAGCCCCGTCACCACGGCCTTCTCGCGGGCCTGTCGCTCGGCGTCGGTCGGCTTGGTGCCCTGGGCCGGGGGCGTCGCCGGCTTCTGTGCGGCGCGGACCTTCTCGAGCGCCGCGCTGACCTTGGCCTCCGTGAGGCCGAGCTTGGTGGCAAGGGCGGCTGCGTCCATGCCGCCGGGTCCTCCGCGGTGCCCACCCGGTCCGCCCGGGCCCCCCGCTCCACGGCCGGTGTCTGCGCCCGGCTGGGTCGGGGCCGCGGTCGCGGTGCCGCTCGGAGTGGGTGTGGTCGTGTCGGCCATGGCGGCACTCGCGCCGATCCCGGCGGCCACGGCGGCGACTCCGCCTGCTGCAGCGATCTTCATCGACCTGGTAACTGTGGGCATGATGGGTTCTCTTCCTCTCGGCACGGGACGCAGGGTGCGTTCCCTCTCGGTCCCCAACCTGCGTCCCGCCGCTGGCAGCGGGCCGTGGCGGACCTGTCCCCCACCTGTCAGGACGTCGCCGAGTTCAGAGCCTCGGGCTCGCCCGGGCTGGCAGGATCGGGGCCATGACCACGCCCCCCGACGGTCCGGGCCGCACCCGACAGGGTCAGATCTACCGGGCTGGAGTGCTCGGGCACCGGCCCGCGGTGCCGACCGACTTCGCCGAGCTGGAGCGGCGCGCCGAGTCAGCCATGTCGCCGCGGGCCTGGGCCTACGTCGCGGGTGGGGCGGGCGAGGGCGCGACCGTGCGGGCCAACCGCTCCGCCTTCGAGCGGCACCGGATCGTGCCCCGGATGCTGCCGGGCAACGCCCACCGCGACCTGTCGACGGAGCTGCTCGGCCGACGCCTGCCGGCACCCGTGCTGCTGGCGCCGATCGGGGCCGCGGCGCTCGTCCGGCGCGACAGCGACCTCGAGATCGGCAGGGCCGCGGCTGAGCTCGGGCTCCCGTATGTCCTGTCCAACCAAGGCTGCTCGCCGATGGAGGACGTCGCGGCGGCGATGGGCAGCGCCCCGCGGTGGTTCCAGCTCTACTGGTCCACCGACGAGCTGCTGGTCGACAGCCTGCTGGCGCGTGCCGCTGCCAGCGGCGCCGAGGCGCTGGTGGTCACCGTCGACACGACGATGCTGGGCTGGCGGCCGCAGGACCTCAACCTCGGGTCGCTGCCGTTCTCCCAGGGAATCGGCATCGCGCAGTACACGTCCGACCCACGCTTCCGGGAGATCGTCGACGCGCGGGTCGCCGCCAAGGCCGCAGGACAGCCGCAGGGCGGCAAGGACGACGTCAAGGTCACCCTCGGTGCCCTGCGGTCCTTGCTGTCGATCAGCCGCGAGCACCCCGGCGACCTGCGCGCCAACCTCCGCTCCCCCGCACCCCGAGCGGCCGTCGAGACCTTCCTCGACCTCTACTCCAACCCCGGGCTGACGTGGGAGCAGCTCGCGACCCTGCGCGACCGCACCGACCTGCCGTTCCTGGTGAAGGGGATCCTGCACCCGGACGACGCCGTCCGTGCCGTCGAGGTGGGCGCCGCTGGGGTCGTGGTCAGCAACCACGGTGGGCGTCAGGTGGATGGCGCGATCGCCTCGCTGGACGCGCTGCCCGCCGTGCGTGTCGCACTCGGGCCCGATCCGGCGGTGGTCCTCGACAGTGGCATCCGCACCGGTAGCGACGTCGTCAAGGCGCTTGCCCTGGGCGCCGACGCGGTCGCGGTGGGCCGCCCCTACGTCTATGGGCTGGCCCTGGGCGGTCGCGACGGCGTCCGCGACGTGCTGGCCAACATCGTCGCCGAGGTCGACCTCACGATGGGGCTGGCCGGCGTCGGGTCGATCGGCGACATCGGGCCCGACCTGCTGCAGTCGGCGACCTCGTGCCCGGGCCACACCTGAGGACGCCGCGACTGGACCTGCTACCTGGGGCTGACCCGGCGAGGTCGTGTACCAGCTGACCGCCGACGACTTCGTCGGCTGTCGGCGCCTGGGCCGCCCACGCGGCATACCGGGGACGGCGAAGGGCCCCGCAGCCGAAGCTGCGGGGCCCAACGCGCGCGTGCTGGTGCGTCAGATCAGTGCTGAGGCGGGAGTTGCCCGACCTACTTGGTGATCTTGGTGACGCGGCCGGCGCCGACGGTACGGCCGCCCTCGCGGATGGCGAAGCGCAGGCCCTCCTCCATGGCGATCGGCTGGATGAGCTCGACGTTCATCTCCGTGTTGTCACCGGGCATGACCATCTCGGTGCCCTCGGGGAGGTGCACGACACCGGTCACGTCGGTGGTACGGAAGTAGAACTGCGGGCGGTAGTTGTCGTAGAACGGCGTGTGACGGCCGCCCTCATCCTTGGAGAGGATGTAGACGTTGGCCTCGAAGTCCGTGTGCGGGGTGATCGAGCCCGGCTTGCAGATGACCTGCCCGCGCTCGACGTCCTCGCGCTTGGTGCCACGAAGGAGCAGGCCGACGTTCTCGCCCGCACGACCCTCGTCGAGCAGCTTGCGGAACATCTCGATGCCGGTGACCGTGGTCTTGGTCGGCGGACCGGTGTGGATGCCGACGATCTCGATCTCCTCGTTGACATTGAGGATGCCGCGCTCGATACGGCCGGTGACGACGGTGCCACGACCGGTGATCGTGAACACGTCCTCGACGGGCATGAGGAACGGCTTGTCGATCTCGCGCTCCGGCTCCGGGATCGCAGCTGTCGACGGCGTCCATGAGGTCCAGGACCGACTGGCCCCACTCGGCGTCGCCCTCGAGCGCCTTCAGCGCCGAGACCTTGACGACCGGCAGGTCGTCGCCCGGGAACTCGTAGTCGGACAGCAGCTCGCGGACCTCCATCTCGACGAGCTCGAGGATCTCCTCGTCGTCGACCATGTCGGCCTTGTTGAGCGCCACGACGATGTAGGGAACGCCGACCTGGCGGGCCAGGAGGACGTGCTCCTTCGTCTGCGGCATCGGACCGTCCGTCGCAGCCACCACGAGGATCGCACCGTCCATCTGCGCCGCACCCGTGATCATGTTCTTCACGTAGTCGGCGTGGCCGGGGCAGTCGACGTGGGCGTAGTGACGGCTCTCCGTCTGGTACTCGATGTGCGCGATCGAGATCGTGATACCGCGCTGCTTCTCTTCGGGTGCCTTGTCGATGTCGTCGAACGCGAACTGCGGGTTCAGGTCCGGGTACTTGTCGTGCAGGACCTTGGAAATCGCAGCCGTCAGCGTCGTCTTACCGTGGTCGATGTGACCAATGGTGCCGATGTTGACGTGCGGCTTAGTCCGCTCGAACTTTGCCTTCGCCACTTGATGTCCTCCTCAGGACTCTTCTGGTTGAACGCCGTTAGCCCAGATGGGACGTGGCGCGGATTGTGGGGTGGTGCTGGGGGTGGAGCTCTGGTGGAACGTTGCGTGCAGTGCGACCGGTAATGCTACCGGTCACTCACCACGGGTCTTCTTGATGATCTCCTCGGCAACAGCCTTGGGGACCTCGGCGTAGGAGTCAAACTCCATCGAGTAGTTCGCCCGACCCTGGGTCTTGGACCGCAGGTCTCCGACGTAGCCGAACATCTCCGACAGCGGGACGAGGCCACGAACGACCTTGGCACCACTGATGTCCTCCATGGCCTGGATCTGGCCACGACGGGAGTTGATGTCACCGATGACGTCACCCATGTAGTCCTCGGGCGTACGCACCTCGACGGCCATCATCGGCTCGAGCAGCACGGGGTCGGCCTTGCGGACGGCCTCCTTGAGCGCCATCGAGCCGGCGATCTTGAACGCCATCTCCGAGGAGTCGACGTCGTGGTAGGCGCCATCGAGCAGCGTCGCCTTGATGCCGACCAGCGGGTAGCCCGCCAGCACGCCGTACTGCATGGCGTCCTGGATACCGGCGTCCACCGACGGGATGTACTCGCGCGGGACGCGGCCACCGGTGACCTTGTTCTCGAACTCGTACAGCTCGCCCTCGTGGGTGTCGAGCGGCGCGATGCTGATCTGGATCTTGGCGAACTGGCCGGAGCCACCCGTCTGCTTCTTGTGGGTGTAGTCGAACTTGTCGACCGTGCGACGGATCGTCTCGCGGTAGGCCACCTGCGGCTTGCCGACGTTGGCCTCGACCTTGAACTCGCGCTTCATGCGGTCCACGAGGATGTCCAGGTGGAGCTCGCCCATGCCGGCGATGATCGTCTGACCGGTCTCCTCGTCGTGGTGGACCTGGAAGGTCGGGTCCTCGGCGGAGAGCTTCTGGATGGCCGTGGAGAGCTTCTCCTGGTCACCCTTGGTCTTCGGCTCGATGGCCACCTGGATGACCGGGTCCGGGAACGTCATCGACTCGAGCACGATCTGCTCGTTCGGGTCGCTCAGGGTGTCACCGGTCGTGGTGTCCTTGAGGCCGATCGCCGCGTAGATGTGACCCGCGAGGGCCTCGTCCACGGGGTTCTCCTTGTTGGCGTGCATCTGGAAGAGCTTGCCGATGCGCTCCTTGCGGCCCTTGGTCGTGTTGACGACGGCGGAGCCGGAGGAGATCTGGCCGGAGTAGACCCGGATGAAGGTCAGGGTGCCGAAGAACGGGTGCGTGGCGACCTTGAAGGCCAGCGCCGAGAACGGCTCGGTCGTGTCGGGCTTGCGCGTCATCTCGACCTCCTCGTGGTTCGGCTTGTGGCCGACCATCGGGGGGACGTCGAGCGGGGACGGCAGGTAGTCGACGACGGCGTCGAGCATCGGCTGCACACCGCGGTTCTTGAAGGCGGAGCCGCACAGGACGGGGTAGAGCTCGGAGCTCACCGTCAGCTTGCGGATCGCGCCCTTGAGCTCCTCGGGAGTGAGGTCCTCGCCACCGAGGTACTTCTCCATGAGGACGTCGTCGGACTCCGCGACGCGCTCGACGAGGGCGTGGCGGTACTCCTCCACCTTCTCGAGCATGTCGGCCGGGATCTCCTGGATCTCGTACTTGGCGCCCATGGTGACGTCACCCTTGGCGTCACCGGGCCACACCAGGGCACGACGGTAGATGAGGTCGACGACGCCGACGAAGTCGTTCTCGGAGCCGATCGGCAGCTGGAGCACGAGAGGCTCCGCGCCGAGACGGTCCTTGATGGTGTCGACGGTGAAGTAGAAGTCCGCGCCGAGCTTGTCCATCTTGTTGACGAACGCGATGCGGGGGACGTCGTACTTGTCGGCCTGACGCCACACGGTCTCGGACTGGGGCTCGACGCCCTCCTTGCCGTCGAACACGGCGACGGCACCGTCGAGGACGCGCAGCGAGCGCTCCACCTCGACCGTGAAGTCCACGTGACCGGGGGTGTCGATGATGTTGATCTGGGTGCCCTCCCAGAAGGAGGTCACGGCGGCAGACGTGATCGTGATGCCGCGCTCCTTCTCCTGCTCCATCCAGTCGGTGGTGGAGGCACCGTCGTGGGTCTCACCGATCTTGTGGTTGACCCCGGTGTAGAAGAGGATGCGCTCAGTCGTCGTCGTCTTGCCGGCGTCGATGTGCGCCATGATCCCGATGTTGCGGACCTTGGTCAGGTCCGTCAGGACGTCGAGTGCCAATGTGATCGTCTCATCTCGCTCGTTACGAAAAGTTCGTTGTGGTGCGTGGGGGCCGAGCCTCGACCACGCACCTCCGGTATGCCGCGGGCGTGCGTGGCGCCCGCGGCATACCGGTCGCTGTCACCAGCGGTAGTGCGCGAAGGCCTTGTTGGACTCGGCCATCTTGTGGGTGTCCTCGCGACGCTTCACCGCGGCACCGAGGCCGTTGGACGCGTCGAGGATCTCGTTCATGAGCCGCTCGGTCATGGTCTTCTCACGACGCTGACGCGAGTAGCCGACCATCCAGCGCAGGGCCAGGGTGGTCGCGCGGTTGGGCTTGACCTCGATCGGCACCTGGTAGGTGGCGCCACCGACGCGGCGGGACTTGACCTCCAGCGTCGGGCGGATGTTGTCCAGCGCGCGCTTGAGGGTGACGACGGGGTCGGAGCCGGTCTTCTCCTTGACGCCCTCGAGGGCGCCGTAGACGATCGTCTCGGCGATGGACTTCTTGCCATCGAGGAGGATCTTGTTGACCAGCTGGGTCACCAACGGGGAGTTGTGGACCGGGTCGACGACGAGGGGGCGCTTCGGGGCGGGTCCCTTACGAGGCATTACTTCTTCTCCTTCTTGGCGCCGTAAAGGGAGCGGGCCTGCTTGCGGTTCTTGACACCCTGGGTGTCGAGCGAACCGCGGACGATCTTGTAGCGCACGCCGGGGAGGTCCTTCACACGACCGCCACGCACGAGCACGATCGAGTGCTCCTGCAGGTTGTGGCCGACGCCGGGGATGTAGGCCGTGACCTCGATGCCGCTGGTGAGGCGCACGCGGGCGACCTTGCGCAGGGCAGAGTTCGGCTTCTTGGGGGTGGTGGTGTACACACGCGTGCACACGCCACGGCGCTGGGGCGAGCCCTTGAGGGCAGGAGTCTTGGTCTTGGTGACCTTGTCCTGACGCCCCTTGCGCACAAGCTGGTTGATCGTAGGCAACCTGTTCTCCGTACGTAGTTGAGATCCTGTGCCGCCGGACCGCGGCTGCGGTCCTGCTGGCACTCCTTGGTGTGGTGCCGTGCCCGACCCCCGAACTCGGGTGTGTCGTGCTTGGCGCTCTCCCCTGCACCCTCCACGCGCGACCCAGTGCGGATCGGTTGCGGAGTGCCCGGCGAGAGGGGTGCTGGTCCAGCTGCCGACGTGCGTCATGTGTTGTCATGCTCAGCGGTCGGCGCCGACTCCAGCGGCATGCCTGAGCAGACCTCAGACACAGTGTTCAAAGATACCGCCTGCGCAGTAGCCGACCAAATCGGTTACCCAAGCCCCACACGGCGTCACCCGGTGCAACGCCGCAGGCGGCCCCGCTATGCCGCGAGGGCGGGTGTGCCGCGTGGGAACCACGCGGCACACCCGCCCTCGACGGATGGCGCCTGCTGACTAGTCGAGACCAAGCTCGGCGTCGTCGAGGCGGATCGCCTCGCCGGAGCCGGGTCCGAACACCGGGTAGTCGTACTCGTAGCTCGGCATCGAGTACATCGCCGCCTTGGCCTCTTCCGTGGCCTCGACCTTGATGTTCCGGTAGCGCGGGAGGCCCGTGCCGGCCGGGATGAGCTTGCCGAGGATGACGTTCTCCTTCAGACCCAGCAGCGGGTCCGACTTGGCGTTCATCGCGGCCTCGGTGAGGACGCGGGTCGTCTCCTGGAAGGAGGCGGCCGACAGCCAGGAGTCGGTGGCCAGCGACGCCTTGGTGATGCCCATGAGCTCGGGGCGACCCGAGGCCGGGCGGCCACCTTCGGCGACGACGCGACGGTTCTCGGTCTCGAACCGACCACGCTCGGCCAGCTCACCGGGGAGCAGGTCGGCGTCGGCGGACTCGATGATCGTGATCCGGCGCAGCATCTGGCGGACGATGACCTCGATGTGCTTGTCGTGGATCGACACACCCTGCTGACGGTAGACGTGCTGCACCTCGTCGACGAGGTGCATCTGGACCGCCCGCGGGCCGAGGATGCGAAGGACCTGCTTGGGGTCGATCGAACCCTGCGTCATGCGGTGCCCGACCTCGACGTGGTCGCCATCGGCGATCAGCAGACGCGCGCGCTTGCTCACCGGGTAGGCGTGCTCCTCGGAGCCGTCGTCCGGGGTGAGCATGATGCGCCGGGTCTTGTCGGTGTCCTCGATGGTGACCCGGCCGGACGCCTCGGCGATCGGGGCGACACCCTTGGGGGTACGCGCCTCGAACAGCTCGACGACACGAGGCAGACCCTGCGTGATGTCGTCACCGGCCACACCACCGGTGTGGAAGGTACGCATCGTCAGCTGGGTGCCGGGCTCACCGATCGACTGGGCCGCGATGATGCCGACGGCCTCGCCGATGTCCACGAGCTTGCCGGTCGCGAGCGACCGGCCGTAGCAGGCGGCACAGGTGCCGACGTGCGACTCGCAGGTGAGGACCGAGCGGACCTTGACCTCCTCGACGCCAGCGGCGACGAGGGCGTCGATGACGACGTCCCCGAGGTCGATGCCGGCCTCGGCGAGGACGGAACCGTCCTTCTCGACGTCGGCAGCGAGCGTGCGGGCGTAGACCGAGGTCTCCACGTCGTCGTGCTCGACCAGGGCGCCGGACGCGGTCTTCTGCGCGATCGGCATGGTCAGGCCACGGTCGGTGCCACAGTCGTCCTCGCGGATGATGACGTCCTGGGACACGTCCACCAGACGACGGGTCAGGTAACCCGAGTCGGCGGTGCGCAGCGCGGTGTCGGCAAGTCCCTTACGCGAACCGTGCGTCGAGATGAAGAACTCGAGCACCGACAGACCCTCGCGGAAGTTCGCGCGGATCGGTCGCGGGATGATGTCGCCCTTCGGGTTGGACACCAGACCACGCATACCGGCGATCTGCCGCAGCTGCATCCAGTTACCACGCGCACCCGAGGACACCATCTTGTAGATGGTGTTGGTCTTCGGGAGGTTGGCCTCCATCTCCTTGGCGACCTCGTTGGTGGCCTGGGTCCAGATCTCGATGAGCTCCTGGCGACGCTCGTCGTCGGTGATCAGACCACGCTCGTACTGGACCTGGACCTTGGTGGCCTTGGTCTCGTAGCCCTCGAGGATCTCGAGCTTGCGCGGCGGGGTCACGACGTCGGAGATGGCCACCGTGGTGCCCGAGCGGGTCGCCCAGTGGAAGCCGTACTCCTTGAGTGCGTCGAGGCTCGCGGCGACCTGCACCTTGGTGTAGCGCTCGGCCAGGTCGTTGACGATGGTCGACAGACGCTTCTTGTCGACGACCGCGTCCACGAACGGGTAGTCCACCGGCAGCGTCTGGTTGAACAGCGCGCGACCGAGGCTGGTCTCGACGGTGAGCGAGGCCACCTGGCCCTGCTCGTTGGTCTCGGTGCCCTCGGGCAGCTCCGTGCCGGGGATCGGCACGACGTCCAGCAGGCGGATCTTGACCTTGCTGCCGAGCTCGAGCTCGCCGGCGTCGAACGCCATCCGGGCCTCGGAGACCGACGAGAACGCGCGGCCGGAGCCCTTGCCGTTCTCGACCTCGGAGGTGAGGTGGTAGAGCCCGATGATCATGTCCTGGGTGGGCATGGTCACCGGACGGCCGTCGGCCGGCTTGAGGATGTTGTTGCTCGAGAGCATGAGGATGCGGGCCTCGGCCTGCGCCTCGGTGCTGAGCGGCACGTGCACGGCCATCTGGTCACCGTCGAAGTCGGCGTTGAAGGCCGAGCAGACGAGCGGGTGGATCTGGATGGCCTTGCCCTCGACGAGCTGCGGCTCGAAGGCCTGGATGCCGAGGCGGTGCAGGGTGGGTGCACGGTTGAGCAGCACGGGGTGCTCGGTGATGACCTCTTCGAGGACGTCCCACACGACCGGACGGGCGCGCTCGACCATGCGCTTGGCCGACTTGATGTTCTGCGCGTGGTCGAGGTCGACCAGGCGCTTCATCACGAACGGCTTGAACAGCTCGAGAGCCATCTGCTTGGGCAGGCCGCACTGGTGCAGCTTGAGCTGCGGGCCGACGACGATGACCGAACGGCCGGAGTAGTCGACGCGCTTGCCGAGCAGGTTCTGGCGGAACCGGCCCTGCTTGCCCTTGAGCATGTCGGACAGCGACTTGAGCGGGCGGTTGCCGGGACCCGTGACCGGGCGACCACGACGACCGTTGTCGAAGAGGCTGTCGACAGCCTCCTGGAGCATCCGCTTCTCGTTGTTGACGATGATCTCCGGCGCACCGAGGTCGAGCAGACGCTTGAGTCGGTTGTTGCGGTTGATCACCCGACGGTAGAGGTCGTTGAGGTCGGAGGTCGCGAAGCGGCCACCGTCGAGCTGCACCATCGGGCGCAGGTCCGGCGGGATGACCGGGACGGCGTCGAGGACCATGCCGGACGGCTTGTTGGTCGTCGCCTGGAAGGCGGTGACGACCTTGAGCCGCTTGAGGGCACGGGTCTTCTTCTGGCCCTTGCCGGTGGCGATGATCTCGCGCAGCAGCTCGGCCTCGGCGACGAGGTCGAAGTCCTGCAGGCGCTTCTGGATCGCCGCGGCGCCCATGCCGCCCTCGAAGTACAGACCGAACCGGTCACGCATCTCGCGGTAGAGGATCTCGTCGCCCTCGAGGTCCTGGACCTTGAGGTTCTTGAACCGGTCCCAGACCTGCTCGATGCGCTCGATCTGCATGTCGGCGCGCTTGCGGATCTGGTTCATCTCGCGCTCGGCGGACTCGCGCACCTTGCGGCGGGCGTCAGCCTTGGCGCCCTCGGCCTCGAGCTCGGCGATGTCGGACTCGAGCCGCTTGGCGCGGGTGTCGACCTCGGCGTCGCGCTTGTTCTCGAACTCCTTCTTCTCGACCTCGATCTGGGCCTCGAGCGAGGGCAGGTCCTTGTGACGCTGCTCCTCGTCGACCGAGGTGATCATGTAGGCCGCGAAGTAGATGACCTTCTCGAGGTCCTTCGGGGCGAGGTCGAGCAGGTAGCCCAGGCGCGACGGGACGCCCTTGAAGTACCAGATGTGGGTGACGGGGGCGGCGAGCTCGATGTGGCCCATCCGCTCACGACGCACCTTGGCGCGGGTGACCTCGACGCCACAGCGCTCACAGATGATGCCCTTGAAGCGGACCCGCTTGTACTTGCCGCAGTTGCACTCCCAGTCCCGGGTGGGCCCGAAGATGCGCTCGCAGAACAGACCCTCCTTCTCAGGCTTGAGGGTGCGGTAGTTGATGGTCTCCGGCTTCTTCACCTCGCCGTGGCTCCACTGGCGGATGTCTTCCGCAGTGGCCAGGCCGATGCGCAGTTCGTCAAAGAAGTTGACGTCGAGCACGTGGTTCCTTCTTCCGTGTCTCTAGCTTAAAACTTGGGGTGGTCATGAGGAGGGCCGGTATGCCGCGTGCCCGCCCGGGGCGTCCACGCGGCATACCTGAGCCTTAGACCTCTTCGACCGAACTGGGCTCGCGCCGGGACAGGTCGATGCCGAGCTCCTCCGCCGCGCGGAAGACGTCCTCGTCGGACTCCTTCAGCTCGATGGACGTGCCCTCGCTGTTGAGCACCTCGACGTTGAGGCACAGCGACTGCATCTCCTTGATGAGCACCTTGAAGGACTCGGGGATGCCGGGCTCCGGGATGTTGTCGCCCTTGACGATCGCCTCGTAGACCTTCACGCGGCCCTGGACGTCGTCGGACTTGATCGTGAGCAGCTCCTGCAGCGCGTAGGCCGCGCCGTAGGCCTCGAGTGCCCACACCTCCATCTCACCGAAGCGCTGGCCACCGAACTGAGCCTTACCACCCAGCGGCTGCTGCGTGATCATGCTGTAGGGACCGGTGCTGCGGGCGTGGATCTTGTCGTCCACGAGGTGGTGCAGCTTGAGGATGTACATGTAGCCCACGGACACCGGCTCGGGGAACGGCTCGCCGGAGCGACCGTCGAAGAGCCGGGACTTGCCGGAACCGTCGATGAGCCGCACGTCGTCGCGGGTCTTGGTCGTGGAGTCCAGCAGACCCACGATCTCGTCCTCGCGCACACCGTCGAACACCGGCGAGGCGACCCGCGTGCCGGCCGGGGCCGACCGGGCGTCCTCGGGGATGAGCTTGGCCCAGTCCGGGTTGCCCGCGATCTCCCAACCGCGGGAGGCGGCCCAGCCGAGGTGCAGCTCGAGGATCTGGCCGACGTTCATCCGGCCGGGGACACCGAGCGGGTTGAGCACGACATCCACAGGGGTGCCGTCCTCGAGGAACGGCATGTCCTCGACGGGCAGGATCTTGGAGATGACGCCCTTGTTGCCGTGACGGCCGGCGAGCTTGTCACCATCGGTGATCTTGCGCTTGTTGGCGACGTAGACGCGGACGAGCTGGTTGACGCCCGGGGGAAGGTCGTCGCCTTCGTCCTTGTCGAACACCTTGACGCCGATGACCGTGCCGGTCTCGCCGTGGGGCACCTTGAGCGACGTGTCGCGGACCTCACGGGCCTTCTCACCGAAGATCGCGCGCAGCAGGCGCTCCTCCGGGGTCAGCTCGGTCTCACCCTTGGGCGTGACCTTGCCGACGAGCAGGTCGCCGTCGCGGACCTCGGCGCCGATGCGGATGATGCCGCGCTCGTCGAGGTCGGCCAGGACCTCCTCGGAGACGTTCGGGATGTCCCGGGTGATCTCCTCAGGGCCGAGCTTGGTGTCGCGGGCGTCGACCTCGTGCTCCTCGATGTGGATCGAGGAGAGGACGTCGTCCTGCACCAGGCGCTGGCTGAGGATGATCGCGTCCTCGTAGTTGTGGCCCTCCCACGGCATGAACGCCACGAGCAGGTTGCGGCCCAGGGCCATCTCGCCACCGTCGGTCGCGGGACCGTCGGCGATGACGCCGCCGGTCTCGACGCGGTCGCCCTCGTTGACGACGACGACCTGGTTGTAGGACGTGCCCTGGTTGGAGCGCGCGAACTTGGCGATCCGGTAGGTGCGCGTCGAGCCGTCGTCACCGGCGACGGTGACGAGGTCGGCGGACACCTCGGTGACCACACCAGCGGTCTCGGCGCGGACGACGTCGCCCGAGTCGAGGGCGGCGCGGTACTCCATGCCGGTGCCGACCAGCGGCGCCTCGGACTTGACCAGCGGCACCGCCTGGCGCTGCATGTTGGAACCCATGAGCGCGCGGTTGGCGTCGTCGTGCTCGAGGAACGGGATCAGCGCGGTCGCGGCCGACACCATCTGGCGGGGCGAGACGTCCATGTAGTCGACGTCGGCACCCGGGATGTAGTCGATCTCGCCACCCTTGGTGCGCACCAGGACGCGGTCCTCGGTGAACAGGCCCTCGTTGTTGATGACGGCGTTGGCCTGCGCGATGACGTGGCGGTCCTCCTCGTCGGCGGACAGGTAGTCGACCTTGTCGGTGACCTTGCCCTTGACGACCTTGCGGTAGGGAGTCTCGATGAAGCCGAACGCGTTGATCCGACCGTAGGACGCGAGCGAGCCGATCAGGCCGATGTTCGGGCCCTCAGGGGTCTCGATCGGGCACATGCGGCCGTAGTGCGACGGGTGGACGTCACGGACCTCCATGCCGGCGCGGTCACGGGACAGACCACCCGGGCCGAGGGCCGACAGACGCCGCTTGTGCGTCAGGCCCGCGAGCGGGTTGTTCTGGTCCATGAACTGCGAGAGCTGCGAGGTGCCGAAGAACTCCTTGATCGAGGCCACCACGGGGCGGATGTTGATCAGGGTCTGCGGGGTGATCGCCTCGACGTCCTGCGTGGTCATGCGCTCGCGGACGACGCGCTCCATGCGGGACAGGCCGGTGCGGACCTGGTTCTGGATGAGCTCGCCGACGTTGCGCAGGCGACGGTTGCCGAAGTGGTCGATGTCGTCGACCTCGACCGGCACCTCGTCGCCGTTCTTGCCCGCGAGGGTCGTCTCGCCGGCGTGCAGCGCGACGATGTACTTGATCGTGGCGACGATGTCGTCCACCGACAGGACCGAGGCGCTGAGCTCGGCGGCGACGCCCAGCTTGCGGTCGATCTTGTAGCGGCCGACCTTGGCCAGGTCGTAGCGCTTGGGGTTGAAGTAGAGGTTGTCCAGCAGGGTCTGGGCAGCCTCACGGGTCGGCGGTTCGCCCGGGCGCAGCTTGCGGTAGATGTCGAGCAGCGCGTCGTCCTGGCCGGCCGTGTGGTCCTTCTCCAGGGTGAGGCGCATCGACTCGAAGTCGCCGAACTCCTCGAGGATGTCGGCCTCGCTCATGCCGAGGGCCTTGAGCAGCACGGTGACCGACTGCTTGCGCTTGCGGTCGACGCGGACGCCGACCATGTCGCGCTTGTCGATCTCGAACTCCAGCCAGGCACCGCGGCTCGGGATGACCTTGGCGGTGTAGATGTCCTTGTCGGACGTCTTGTCGGGCGTGCGCTCGAAGTAGACGCCCGGGCTGCGGACCAGCTGCGACACGACGACACGCTCGGTGCCGTTGATGACGAAGGTGCCGCGCTCGGTCATGAGCGGGAAGTCGCCCATGAAGACCGTCTGGCTCTTGATCTCGCCAGTCGTGGTGTTCATGAACTCCGCGGTGACGAACAGGGGCGCCGAGTAGGTCTGGTCGCGCTCCTTGCAGTCCTCGATGGAGTACTTGACCTCCTCGAAGCGGTGGTCACGGAACGACAGCGACATGGAGCCGCTGAAGTCCTCGATGGGAGAGATTTCCTCGAAGATCTCCTCGAGGCCGGAGCGATCCGGCACATCCCCACGGCCAGCGGCCTTGGCCTCTGCGACACGGGCCTGCCAGCGCTCGTTACCGAGCAGCCAGTCGAAGCTTTCCGTTTGCAGCGCCAGGAGGTCGGGGACCTCGAGGGGTTCGCGGATCTTCGCGAACGACAGACGGCCTGAAACCGTCCGTGCGGTGGACACAGTCTGAGTCGCATTGCGCGAGGCAGCCAAGGAGGGGTCCTTCCACGGGCCTTGTCTTAAATCTGATGGTTCGAAACCGGTGCAGCGCCGACCGCCGACTCGGCCACGCAGGAGACTGGGCCACGAATCCGTGCCGGAGGGCACGACGAAGGGCTGGGGTCTGAGGCGGGATCGAGGAAAGAGGGCAGCGCAAAGGAAGAGCATACACGAAAGTGGGCAGCCTCGTCCAACCGTGTCCAGCGGGCTCGCGCCACGAACTGTCGACGGGGGTCAGGCCCGGGCCACAAGCCACGGGCTGATCCGACGCAGACGAGAATGACGCGCCAAACCTCCCACGTCAAGACAATCGCGGCGCGGGTCGCCGAACGGACGACGGTGACGCACCCCGGAAGGGTGCATCGCCGCAGGTCAG
>CAVWZX010000009.1:0-119239 GCA_963759595.1 uncultured Actinomycetota bacterium | reverse complement strand
GGTCGAGCTGCGTGGCACCGGTGCCAACCAGACCACGGTGCAGCCCGGCATGTTCGCCGATGCAGTGTGCTGGTCCTGCGACGCCCCAGTGCCCGAGCGACGCCTTGGTCAGGTCGCCCGGTGGCGCAGCCTCGCCCACACCGCCTTCCAACGCGCCATGGGCGTCCACGACCCGCAGAGTGCCCAGGAGGTGCGGGCGGGTGCCGTCCACCCGCGCGCCCCGGAGGTCGTCGACAGGCGCGCCCAGGGGGTCGTCCACGGGCTCGCCCGGGGGGTCGCCGACCTGCCCGCCGAGCCCGGGCCCGTGCACCTCAATGTCCAGTTCCGGGAACCACTGGTCCCGACCGATGGCGACCCGTGGATCGAACCACTGGAGCGTGCTGCCGGGGACGGACCGGAGACGCGGTCGCCCGCGCTGGTCGGCGCCGATGTCACGGTGGTGGACGGCGACCAGGATGTCGAGCACATCGCGCGCACCCTCGTGGTGGTCGGCGACCTGCCCGAGCCGGACCAGTTCGAGAAGGCGGTGCGATGGGCGGTCCGTCATGGCTGGCCGGTGGTCGCCGAACCGTTCGGTAGCCACCCGCGTGACGGGGTGGTCCCCTACGGCCCGCTCGTGCTGTCCACCCCTGCCTGGCTGGACGAGCATGCGCCCGCCCGGGTGGTCACCGTCGGGCGGCTCCCCCTTTCCCGCCCGGTAGCGGCGCTGCTGCGCCGACCGGGTGTCCGGGTCGAGGCGGTGGGCGCCCACGCGTGGATCCAGGCGGGCCCGCACGTGCATGCAGTGCATCCCGTCTCGGTCCTCGACCTGCCGGCCGCCCACGGGGACCAGGACGACGGGGACCAGGACGACGGGGACCAGCACGACGGGGACCAGCACGACGGGGACAGAGACGGGGGCACTGGCTGGCTCGCGGCCTGGCGCGAAGCCGGGTCACAGGTGCGGCGGGCTCTGGGCGAGGTCGACCTGCCGTGGCCCAGCGGTCTGGCAGTGGCTGAGGCAGTCGTCAACGGGCTGCCCGACGGTGCGACGTTGTTCGTCGGCTCGTCGAACGCGGCGCGCGATGTCGACCTCGCCCACCGGGAAGTGGGACCCCTGCGCGTGGTGGCCAGCCGTGGCCTGGCTGGCATCGACGGATGCCTGACGACGGCAGCCGGAATCGCCCTCTCGGGCGACTCGCCGACCTACGCCCTGATGGGTGACCTGACCTTCCTGCACGACGCCAACGGGCTGCTCGTCGGTCCCCTGGAACGGCGGCCCGACCTGACTGTGGTCGTGACCAACGACGACGGCGGCGGGATCTTCACCCTGCTCGAGCCAGGCGAGCCGGCCCGGGCGGCCGACTTCGAGCGAGTCTTCGGCACCCCGACCGGCACCGACCTGGCATCCCTGTGCGCCGCGCATCATGTTGCACACCAACGGGTCTCGACCCGCGAGGAGCTCACGGCAGCGCTGCGCGGTCCTAGGCGAGGTCTGCGCGTCATCGAGGTCGCCGTCGACCGCTCCACGCACCGGGACTCGCACGCCCGGCTGCAGGACCGCGCGGCCGAGGCCTTGGCCTGACCGAATTGCGTGGAAACTCCGTAAAATCGTGTGAGCGCTAACACGCGCACGAGTGAATTTTCGGCTCTCACCGTGATCGGGCACCGAACTGGGGGTTTGTCGAGGTTAGCGCCGTAAATGTTTCAGTTGACTGTGTTTGACCTGATCGATGTTAGCGATAACACTGCGGCTCGGGCACCGTCGCTCGTCGCGAGGGTCCCCCGCTCCTCTCTGACCACACATCTGGAAGGGACCCCCATGAAGCACCCGCACAGCCGCGGTCCGTCGAAGCGCCGCGGCCCCACCCGGATGGGCCTCCTGGCGGCAGGGTTGGCTCTGGTTGCCGGCGTGGCCCTGTCGGCCGGCCCCTCGGCCGCAGCTGACTCGCAGACCATCACCCTGGACCCGGCCAGTGGTGGCCTTCGGTACGAAGGCATGGGCGCGATCAGCGGTGGCGGGGGCACCTCGAGGCTGCTCGTGGACTACCCGGAGCCACAACGCAGCCAGGTTCTCGACTATCTGTTCAAGCCGGGCTATGGCGCCAGCCTGCAGATCCTCAAGGTGGAGATCGGCGGCGACACCCACTCGAGCAACGGCGCCGAGCCGAGCCACATGCGGACACCCGAGGACCTCGACTGCAACCGTGGCTACGAGTGGTGGCTGATGGAGCAGGCGAAGAAGCGCAATCCCGACATCCAGCTCTACGGCCTCTCCTGGGGTGCCCCGGGGTGGTTCGACGGTGGCTACTGGTCCCAGGACAGCATCGACTACCACCTGGCGTGGCTCGACTGCGCCAAGTCACACCACTTGGACATCGACTACGTCGGGGGGCGCAACGAGCGTGAGCCAGACCTCCAGTGGTACGTCGACTTCAAGAAGGCCCTGGTGAGCCATGGCTACGGCTCGGTGAAGCTCGTGGCAGCAGACACTGCCGGTTACGGCGTGGTGGCCGACCTTGAGGAGAACGAGGCATTCCGGGAGGCTGTCGACGTCGTGGGGGTCCACTACCCCTGCAGCCTCAACCGGTGCACGCCGAACACCGATGCGATGGCCCTGGGCAAGCCGCTGTGGGCCAGCGAGTCCGGGTGGAACAACTACCTGACCGGCGCACGCAGGCTTGGCTCCGAGATCAACCACCAGTACGTCGACTCGAGGATGACCGCGTTCATCAACTGGCCTGCGGTGTACTCGTGGTACCCCACCGTCCAGTACCAGAACAGCGGGCTGATGAAGGCGAACGAGCCCTGGTCCGGCAGCTACGACATCGGGCCATCGCTGTGGACCGTCGCACAGACCAGCCAGTTTGCCGACCTCGGCTGGAGCTACGTGGACTCGGGCTCGACCTATCTCGACGGTGGGGGAACCGCGGTGACCCTGGCGGCACCGGGCGCGGCCGACAAGGAGAAGGGCCGCGACTGGTCGACCGTCATCGAGACAACGGCGGCCACGGGCCCTCAGAGCGTGACGCTCGACGTCGGTAAGGGGTTGTCCCGCAAGGCGATCCAGCAGTGGAGCACCGTCCTGGAGTCGCCGGACGACGACGACTGGTTCGCCCACCAGGTCGTGGCGGACGATGCGGCGGACGGTCGGGTGACGGTGACCCTCGAGCCCGGTCGGGTCTACACCTTCACCACCCGGACCGACGGCCACAAGGGCTCGGCCGTGTCCCCGGAGTCCAAGCCCCTGCACTACTTCGACCAGTCCTTCAACGGGTTCCCGAAGGGCGTCTCCCCGACCTGGTTCTCGGACATGGAGGGAGCCTTCGAGACGGCGAAGTGCCGTCCCGGCAGCCGGCCGGTCGGCGCTGTCGGCGGGGCGGGTCAGGGCAAGTGTCTCGAACAGGTGATCACCGAGAAGCCCGAGGTCTGGATGCGCACGCCCTATCCCGTGACCCTCGTCGGTGACATCTCGTGGGCGGACTACGAGGTCTCCACGGACGTGCTGATGAGCACGGCCCCCGTGTCGCTGGCGGGCCGGATCACCAACGAGTACAACTCCACGAAGCCACCGCGGCTCAACACCTGGATGGGCTACTACCTCTGGGTCGACCCGGACGGGTCCTGGCGGCTCGAGGTGAACCAGCCGCAGGGCGCTGTCACCAACGGTGCGACGAAGCTGCTCGGGTCCGGCCGGGTTGCGGACTTCGACGCAGCCGCGTGGCACCGTCTCGGCCTGCGCTTCGACGGCAACCAGATCACCCCCGAGCTGGACGGCGCGGCCTTGGCCATGGTGACTGACTCCACCTATGCCAACGGTCAGACCGGCTTGGCCGTGGGGGACTACGCCACCACGCAGTTCGACAACTACCACGCGGTGGGTCGCTGACCGCCTGGACCGCAGTGCCATCCCCGGCCCAGGGTCACCTGCTCGGGCCGGGGATCGGCTTGTCGCTGAGACGGTGTGCCGCCCCTGCGCCCGGGGGTGCGGACCTGAGATAGTCGGGCCCAAGCTGGTGCGCAACAGCACGACACCACGAGAGCGCGACACCACGAGAGGATGGCCCCGTGAGCAGCACTGCCCGGTCGGCCCCCCGGCTGGAGGACGTCGCGCGCCTCGCGGGCGTGTCGCACCAGACCGTCTCCCGTGTCGTCAACGGCTCCTCCAAGGTCGCACCGCACACCCGAGACGCGGGTCCTGGACGCGGTGCGCGAGCTCGGCTACCGGCGCAACAGTGCAGCCAGCGCGCTCGTCACCCAGAAGAGCGGCGTCGATCGGTGTGGTCGTCGCAGGCCTCGGCTTCTTCGGCCCCTCGAGCACCGTGGTGGGGCTGGAGGTGGCTGCCCGTGCAGAGGGTTACGGCATCCTGCTCGCGTCCCTGCCCGAGGTGACCCCGGAGGCGACCCAGGAGGCCCTCGAGCACCTGGTGGACGAGTCGGTCGAGGCCATCGTCCTGATCGCCCCGACGACACGGGCTTCGATCTGGGCGTCGGCTGACCCGGTCCGGTCCCGGTCGTGGTGCTCGACGCGAACCCGGTTCGTGCCCGCCTGGCGGTCGGCGTGGACCATGAAGCCGGCGCGCGGCTGGCCACCCAGCACCTGATCGACCTCGGACACCGGCACATCGCGCACCTCAGCGGTCCGTCGGACTGGTACCAGGCCGAAGCCCGCAGGCACGGCTGGCGAGCGACCCTGGAGGACGCGGGGCTGCCGGTGTCCGAACCGCTGATGGGGGACTGGACCGCCTCCAGCGGCTACCGCGTCGGCCGGCGCCTGGCCGCTGCGGCCAGAGGTGACGGCGATCTTCGTGGCCAACGACCAGATGTCCATCGGCGTGCTGCGTGCGTTGGCCGAGGCCGGGCGCACGGTGCCTGGCGACGTGAGCATCGTCGGCTTCGACGACCTCCCGGAGTCCGAGTTCTTCACCCCCCCGCTGACGACCATCCGGCAGAACTTCGTGGCGCTGGGTCGGGGGGCCATGGGCCTGCTCACCTCCGCGATCCGCGGCGAGCTGGACGAGGGCACCGTCATGGTGCCACCCAAGCTCGTGGTGCGGGCGTCGACCGGCCGTCCGCGCCGCTGAGCTCCTCGGCTCGACCCCCGCCCTCGCCCGAACGCCCCGGAGTCAATTTCCGGCGCTACTCTTGACATGCCTGGATGTTAGCGCTAACACTCGGTTAGCGCTAACACGCGCCGGCTCAATGGCGAACCACAGCACGAGGAGCGTTCGATGACGAACGAGGACCAGCGACGACATCTGCGTCGTCGGCGTCGACTTCGGGACCCTGTCCGGCCGTGCGGTGGTGGTCCGGGTCAGCGACGGCGCCGAGCTGGGGAGCGCGGTCAGCGTCTACCCCCACGCGGTCATCGACGAGGTGCTCCCCGGGACGGGCGAGCGGCTGCCCCCCGACTGGGCGCTGCAGGTCCCGACGGACTACGTCCACGTCCTGCGGACCGCCGTTCCCGAGGCCCTACGCGCCTCAGGAGTCGAGCCGGAGCAGGTCGTCGGCATCGCCACCGATTTCACCGCGTGCACGATGGTGCCGACCCTCGCGGACGGCACCCCGCTCAGCGAGACGGCCGAGTTCGCGTCCGAGCCGCACGCCTACGTCAAGCTGTGGCGGCACCACGCGGCCCAGGGTCAGGCCGACCGCATCAACGCCCTCGCGGCCGAGCGTGGCGAACCGTGGCTCGGGCGCTACGGCGGCCTGATCTCCTCGGAGTGGGAGTTCGCCAAGGGCCTGCAGATCCTCGAGGAGGCTCCCGAGGTGTATGCCGCGATGGCGCACTTCGTCGAGCTCGCGGACTGGATCGTGTGGCAGCTGTGTGGGGTGTACGTGCGCAACGCCTGCTCCGCCGGGTACAAGGGGATCTACCAGGACGGCGAGTACCCGAGCCGCGACTTCCTCGAAGCACTCGACCCGGGCTTCGGCGGCTTCGTCCAGGACAAGCTGGAGCACCCGATCGGGCAGCTGGGCGAGCCCGCCGGCCGGCTGACCGCCGAAGCCGCGTCGTGGACCGGGCTGCCCGAGGGCATCGTCGTCGCGGTCGGCAACGTCGACGCCCATGTCTCGGCCCCGGCCGCCCAGGCGGTCGAGCCGGGACAGCTCGTCGCCATCATGGGGACCTCCACGTGTCACGTCCTCAGCAGCGCTGTCCTGCGCGACGTCCCCGGCATGTGCGGCGTCGTCGACGGTGGAGTGATCCCCGGTCTCTGGGGCTACGAGGCAGGGCAGTCGGGAGTGGGAGACATCTTCGGCTGGTTCGTGCAGACGGGCGTACCCCCGGAGTACCACGCGGCAGCGGCGCAGGCCGGGGTGTCGGTCCACGAGCACCTCACCGAGCTGGCTGCACGCCAGCCCATCGGTGCCCACGGGCTGGTCGCCCTCGACTGGCACAGCGGCAACCGCTCGACCCTCGTGGACCACGAGCTGTCCGGGCTCGTGGTCGGCCAGACGCTGGGTACCCTCCCCGAGGACACCTACCGCGCGCTGCTCGAGTCCACCGCGTTCGGCGCCCGGGTCATCGTCGAGGCGTTCAGAGGAGCCGGTGTGCCGGTCACGGAGTTCATCGTGGCGGGTGGGTTGCTCCGCAACGCGTTGCTGATGCAGATCTACGCCGACGTCCTCAACCTGCCCCTGTCGGCGGTGCGGTCCGAGCAAGGTCCGGCGCTGGGATCGGCGATCCATGCCGCGGTGGCCGCCGGGGCCTACCCGGACATCCGCAAGGCTGCAGAGGCCATGGGCGGCCGCACGACCGCGGCCTTCGTCCCGGTCCCGGAGAACGTGGCCGCCTACGACGAGCTGTACGCCGAGTACGTCGCGTTGCACGACCACTTCGGTCGCGGTGGCAACGACGTCATGCGGCGCCTCAAGACGATTCGCCGAAAGGCCCTCTCATGAGCACCCTGACCATGCCCGCCGTGCGCGAGGCGGTCGACGCGCTGCGTGCGTCGGTCGCGGACCTGCACGCCGAGCTCACCCGCAACTCCCTGGTCGTCTGGACCGCCGGCAACGTCTCGGCGCGGGTGCCGGGCGAGGAGCTGCTGGTGATCAAGCCGTCCGGCGTCACCTACGACCAGCTCACCGCAGACGTGATGGTCGTGACCGACTTCGAGGGCCGGCTGGTCGAGGGAGCGCACGCGCCCTCCTCCGACACCGCCGCCGCCGGCTATGTCTACGCACACCTGCCCGAGGTCGGGGGGGTCGTCCACACGCACTCCACCTACGCGACGGCCTGGTGCGCCCGACGCGAGTCGATCCCCTGCGTGCTCACGATGATGGCCGACGAGTTCGGCGGGGACATCCCCATCGGGCCGTTCGCCATGATCGGCGACGACTCCATCGGCCGCGGCGTGGTCCAGACCCTGGCCGGCACCCGGTCCAAGGCAGTCCTCATGGGCGGGCACGGCCCCTTCACGGTGGGGACCGACGCACGCGCAGCCGTCAAGACGGCCGTGATGCTCGAGGACGTCGCGCGCACCGTGCACGTGGCCCACCAGCTGGGCCAACCCCGACGCCTCGACCAGGACGACATCGACCGGCTCTACGAGCGCTACCAGAACGTCTACGGGCAGAAGGGAACTCCCACCTCATGAGCAGTCAGCCGAAGATCTGGTTCCTCACAGGCAGCCAGAGCCTCTACGGCGAGGACGTGCTGCGCCAGGTCGCCGCGCAGTCCGCGGTCATCTCGGACGCCCTCCGGGACGCCGGGACCATCCCTGCCGAGGTGGTGGCCAAGCCGATCCTGACCGACGCCACGTCGATCCGCCGAGTCATGCTCGACGCCAACAGTGACGACGACGTCGTCGGGGTGGTCGCCTGGATGCACACCTTCTCCCCTGCGAAGATGTGGATCTCCGGTCTCGACGCGCTGGCCAAGCCGCTGCTGCACCTGCACACGCAGGCCGGACGCGACCTCCCGTGGGCGACCATCGACATGGACTTCATGAACCTCAACCAGGCCGCGCACGGCGACCGCGAGTTCGGGTACATCCAGACCAGGGTCGGCGTCACCCGCAAGACCGTGACGGGGCACGTCAGCGACCCCACGACGGTCGAACGGGTGGCGACGTGGGCCCGCGCCGCGGTCGCCCGGGCGTCCCTGCGCACGCTGCGGGTGGTGCGCTTCGGCGACAACATGCGCGACGTCGCCGTCACCGACGGCGACAAGGTCGAGGCCGAGCTGCGCCTCGGGGTCTCGGTCAACACCTACGGCGTGAACGACCTCGTGGCCGTCGTGGACCAGGTCGCCGACGGCGACGTCGACACCCTCGTGAAGGAGTACGAGGACCTGTATGCCGTGGTGCCCGCCCTGCGCGCGGACGGTGGGCGTCACGAGTCCCTGCGCTACGGGGCACGGATCGAGCTCGGTCTGCGGACCTTCCTCGAGGAGGGTGGCTACGGCGCCTTCACCACCAACTTCGAGGACCTGGGCGGGCTGCGCCAGCTGCCGGGGCTTGCCGTGCAGCGGCTCATGGCAGACGGCTACGGCTTCGGGGGCGAGGGGGACTGGAAGACCGCCGTCATGCTCCGCACCCTCAAGGTGATGGCGCAGGGACTGCCCGGCGGCACCTCGTTCATGGAGGACTACACCTACCACCTGGAGCCGGGCCGCGAGCTGATCCTCGGTGCGCACATGCTCGAGGTCTGTCCCTCGATCGCTGCCGGGCGCCCCAGCCTCGAGATCCACCCGCTCGGCATCGGGGGCCGCGAGGACCCGGTGCGGCTGGTGTTCACCGCCGCTGCCGGCGAAGGCATCGTGGTCGGGATCTCCGACCTGGGCGATCGGTTCCGGCTCACCGCCAACGAGATCGACGTCGTGCCACCGCTGGCCGACCTGCCCAACCTCCCGGTCGCCCGGGCCGTCTGGAGCCCGCGTCCCGACCTACGCACCTCAACCGAGTCCTGGTTGGTCTCAGGAGGTCCGCACCACACGGTGCTGTCCACCGCCCTGACCGCCGAGCACCTCCACGACTTCGCCGAGATGACGGGCCTCGAGCTGGCCCTCATCGACGCCCACACGACCGCCCGCGGCTTCGTTCGCGAGCTGCGGTGGAACGCCGCTTACCACCGGCTGGCGCAAGGCCTGTGAGGCCTCGCGCCCGTCGGCGCACAACTGAATATCCGAAACACCCATCAGTACCTCAGCCGGCGCCTCCGCAGGTTGACATCCATGGAATGGAGCACACAGTGCGCAGAATCATCGCGGCAGCTGCCGTCGGTCTCCTCGCAGTCGGCCTCAGCGCCTGCGGTCGCCAGACGGACGACGCCTCGTCCGGCGGCAGCGCTGCCAACGTCAAGGGCACCATCGGGGTGGCCATGCCTACCAAGACCTCCGAGCGGTGGATCAAGGACGGCGACTACATCAAGCAGCAGCTCGAGGCGGCCGGCTACAAGGTCAACCTCCAGTACGCCAACGACGACATCCCCACCCAGGTGACCCAGGTCAACGACATGGTGACCAAGCAGAACCAGGTCCTGGTGGTCGCCTCGATCGACGGCACCGCCCTCAAGGGTGCCCTCAAGGAGGCCAAGGACGCCGGCATCCCCGTGATCGCCTACGACCGGCTGCTGCGCGACACCGACGCCGTCGACTACTACACGACCTTCGACAACCTCAAGGTGGGCAAGCTGCAGGCCGAGTCCCTGCTGGCCGGCCTCGAGGCCAGCGGCGCTCCCAAGCCGTGGAACGTCGAGCTCTTCGCGGGCTCGCCGGACGACAACAACGCCACGTTCTTCTTCAACGGGGCCATGGGCGTCCTCCAGCCGAAGATCGACTCCGGCGACATCAAGATCGCGTCCGGTGAGACCAACTTCAAGACCGTCGCGACGCTTCGCTGGGACGCGGCCGTGGCGAAGAAGCGCATGGAGAACGTGCTGACGAAGTCCTACTCCAAGGCCGACGTCAACGGCGTGCTGTCGCCCTACGACGGCCTGTCCCGTGGCATCCTCGCCGCTCTCAAGGGCAGCGGTTACGGCACCGGCGGCAAGAAGCTGCCGGTCGTCACCGGTCAGGACGCCGAGCTCGAGTCGGTCAAGTCGATCCTCGCGGGCGAGCAGTACTCGACGGTCTTCAAGAACACCCGTGACCTGGCCCAGGCCACGGTCACGATGATCACCGAGATCGCCGGCAAGAAGACCGTGACGGTCAATGACACCGAGTCCTACGACAACGGCGTCAAGAAGGTCCCGACCCAGCTGCTCGAGCCGGTCGCCGCCGACAAGTCCAACGTCAAGGACATCCTGCTCAAGGCGAAGTACTACACCGAGGCCGACCTCTCCTAGGTCGCCCCACCAGCTCCGTGGCGGCGGACGGACTGACCATCCGCCGCCACGGACACCACGCCGGTGGGGCAACGCCACCTGCACCCTGTACGAAACAACCACCACCCACGGAGGCTGCGCGGATGTCCACCCCGATCCTCACGATGCGCGACATCACCAAGGAGTTCCCCGGAGTCCGGGCCCTGTCGGACGTGAACCTGTCGGTGCAACGAGGCGAGATCCACAGCATCTGCGGTGAGAACGGAGCCGGGAAGTCGACCCTGATGAAGGTGCTCTCCGGGGTCTACCCGCACGGGTCCTACCTCGGCGACATCGTGTTCGAGGGAACGGAGGTGCAGTTCAAGGGTATCCGCGACAGCGAGGCCGCCGGCATCGTCATCATCCACCAGGAGCTCGCGCTCATTCCCGAGCTCTCGATCGTCGAGAACCTGTTCCTCGGCAACGAGCAGGGCAGGGCCGGCGTCATCAACTGGCCGGTCGCGCGCCAGCGCGCCCTCGACCTGCTCGCCCGGGTCGGGCTCGACGAGGACCCGAACAGCCAGGTCAAGAACATCGGCATCGGCAAGCAGCAGCTCGTGGAGATCGCCAAGGCCCTGGCCAAGGACGTCAAGCTGCTCATCCTCGACGAGCCCACGGCGGCCCTGAACGACACCGACAGCCGCCACCTGCTGGACCTGTTGCTCGGCCTCAAGGCCAAGGGCATCACCTCGATCATGATCAGCCACAAGCTGGGGGAGATCGAGGAGGTCTCCGACTCGATCACCATCATCCGCGACGGCCGAACCATCGAGACGCTGGACGTCACCATGGGCGAGGTCAACGAGGACCGGATCATCCGCGGAATGGTCGGCCGCGACCTGGACCACCGTTTCCCGCCCCACGAACCCGCGGTGGGCGAGCTCCTGCTGGAGATCCGCGACTGGACCGTCGGTCACCCGCAGGACTCGTCGCGCCTCGTGGTCAAGAACGCGAACCTCAGCATCCGCCGCGGCGAGATCGTCGGCCTGGCGGGCCTGATGGGAGCCGGCCGCACCGAGCTGGCCCGCAGCGTCTTCGGTGAGTCCTACGGTCACAAGGTGGGCGGTGAGCTGGTCAAGGACGGCCGGACGTTGCGGGCGAACACCGTCCAGAAGGCCATCGACGCCGGACTCGCCTACGTCACCGAGGACCGCAAGAGCCTGGGGCTCAACCTGCTCGACACGATCAAGGTGTCCATCACCTCAGCCGGCCTCAGGAAGATCCGGCACCGGGGCGTCGTCGACGAGCGCGAGGAGGTCCTTGCCGCCGAGCGCTACCGCAAGACCATGAACATCAAGACGCCCAGCATCGAGGAGGGCGTCGCGAAGCTGTCCGGCGGCAACCAGCAGAAGGTCGTCCTCGGCAAGTGGATGTTCACCGAACCCGACGTGCTCATCCTCGACGAGCCCACGCGGGGCATCGACGTCGGCGCCAAGTACGAGATCTACGAGATCATCAACCGCCTCGCCGACAGCGGACGTGGGGTGCTCGTGATCTCCTCCGAGCTGCCCGAGCTGCTCGGGCTGTGCGATCGCATCTACACCCTCAGCGCCGGCGTCATCACGGCCGACGTCCCCCGCGCCCAGGCCGACCAGGAAGTCCTCATGCGTTACATGACCCAGCGAAAGGCAGACTGACATGGCGACTGACATCGCCCCCGCGCCCACGGCTCCCGCGCCGCCCACCCAGTCACTGGCCAGCGAGATGCGCAAGGCGCTCAGTGGCAACATCCGCCAGTACGGGATGATGATCGCGCTGCTGCTGCTCGTCCTCATGTTCCAGGTGCTGACCGACGGCCTGTTCCTCCAGCCGCGCAACGTCACGTCGCTGCTCGTGCAGAACGGCTACATCCTCATCCTGGCCATCGGCATGGTGATGGTCATCATCGCCGGCCACATCGACCTGTCGGTCGGCTCGGCGAGCGCGTTCGTCGGCGCCACTGTGGCGCTCTCGATGGCCAAGCTCGACCTGCCCTGGCCGGCAGCGATCCTGCTCGGGCTGGCTCTCGGCATCCTCGTGGGGATCTGGCAGGGCTTCTGGGTTGCCTACGTCGGGATCCCCGCCTTCATCGTGACCCTTGCCGGCATGCTGCTCTTCCGTGGTCTGGACCTGATGATCCTCAACGCCGAGTCGATCCCGGTCCCGGAGAGCTTCCAGAAGATCGCCAACGGGTACCTGCCCGAGGTGGGACCCGTCACCGGGTACCACAACCCCACGCTCGTCCTGACCCTCCTGGCCGTTGCCGTGATCGTCTACCTCGAGCTGCGCCGCCGGGCCGACCTGCGTCGCTACGGCATGGAGGTACCGCGCCTCACCCTCAGCGTCATCAAGCTCGTCGTCATCTGCGGGCTCCTGCTGGGCTTCGGCCTCCTGCTGGCCTCCTACAAGGGTGTGCCGGTCGTCGGCCTGATCCTCGGGGGACTCGTCGTGCTCTACACCTTCATCACGCAGCGGACTGTCCTCGGCCGCCACATCTACGCCGTCGGGGGCAACTCCAACGCCGCCCGCCTCTCCGGTGTCGACACCAGGCGGATCGACCTGTTCGTCATGGTCAACATGGGCTTCCTGGCCGCGGTCGCCGGCATGGTCTTCACGGCATACCTCAATGCCGCGAACCCCAAGGACGGCGTCAACTTCGAGCTCGATGCGATCGCGGCGGTGTTCGTCGGCGGTGCGGCGGTGGCCGGCGGCGTCGGCACCGTGACCGGGTCGATGATCGGTGGCCTCGTGATGGGTGTGCTCAACCTGGGCCTGGCCAACATGAGCGTGGACAGCAACTTCGTCCAGATCATCAAGGGCCTGGTGCTCCTGGGCGCGGTGGCGTTCGACGTCTACTCCAAGAGCCAGGGCAAGCCGAGCTTCATCGGGATGATCCTCAAGGGTATGCAGCGTGGGCGCGGAGGCGATGACCCCGGCGGTCCGGATGGCGGCGGTGGACCGTCGACACCGGTGGCCGAGGGCGAGGAGGGGACCGGCTTCCGCAACGCCAGCCGGTCGCACACAGGAGTGGTCGAGATGGGTTCTCCACCGAACGCCCAGCCCTCGGCCGGGTAGCCCCGCTGCGCCCGACCCGGGTCAGCGAGTCGGGCGCAGCGGCAAACCGCGGACGACGAGGTCCTCACGAAGGTGGTCGGCGCCGGTGAAGTGGACCGCATCGAGCCCGGTCTCGGCCGCGGCCAGCACGTTGGCGGGACTGTCGTCGATGAAGATGCAGTCGTCCAGGCCGGCCCGGTGCCGGATGCGTTCCTCCAGCACCTCGAAGATCTCCGGGTCGGGTTTGGCCACGCCCTCCTCGCCGGACACGATGATGTCCTCGAACAGCTCGAGGAAGTCGAACCGCTCCAGCGCGACCGGGAACAGGTCGGCGGACCAGTTGGTCAGGGCGAAGAGTGGCACCTGGGCGTCGTGCAGCTCGCGCAGGATCGCCACGCTGCCGGGGACCTCGCCGACGAGCGAAGCGCCGAAGTGCTCGCGGTAGGCGAGGATCTCCTCGGCGTAGTGCGGATGTGACTCCAGGGCGGTCTGCTCGGCCTCCGCGAGGGTGCGGCCCGCGTCGTTCGCGTGGTTCCAGGACGGGAAGTCGAAGTCCGGGTCGGCGACGAAGGCTGCTGCCCGCTCGGTGCCCACTGCGGCGGCGACGGCCGCGACCGGGTCCCAGCGGATCAGGACGTTGCCGAGGTCGAAGACGACTGCGTCGGCCGGCCGCGGGGCCAGGTCGGCGTCGGGCTGGCCGAGTCCCTCGATGCCCACCGGGTCGCTGCTCACCGGGTCACCGGGCTGTGAGGGCGTCGCGCATGGGCACGAGCTTGGCGTCGGACTCCGCCACCTCGGACTCCGGGTCGGACCCGGCGACGATCCCGCACCCGGCGAACAGGCGCATGGCCGAGGGGTCCTCCGGGTCGAAGGCGCCGCAGCGCAGCGCGATGGCCCACTCGCCGTCGCCGCTGGCGTCCATCCAGCCCACCGGGCCCGCGTAGCGACCGCGGTCCATCTCCTCCAGCTCGGTGATCAGGTCGTCGGCCACCGCCGAGGGGGTGCCGCAGACGGCAGCGCTGGGGTGCAGCGAGGCCGCGAGGGTCAGCGAGGTGGCCCCGTCGGCCAGGACGCCGGCTACGTCGGTGGCGAGGTGCATGACGTTGGACAGGTGGAGGACGAAAGGTGCCTCGGGCACGTTGATCGACGAGCAGTGCGGGCGCAGCGCGTCGGCGACCGACCGGACGGCGTACTCGTGCTCCTCGAGGTCCTTGCTCGACCGGGCCAACGATGCGGCCAGCGCGAGGTCGTGCTCGTCGTCGCCGGTGCGGCGGATCGTGCCGGCGAGCACCCGGGAGGTGACCAGGCCCTTCTCCAGCCGGACCAGCATCTCGGGTGAGGCGCCCACCAGGCCGTCGACGGCGAACACCCAGGTCGTGTCGTAGCGCTCGGCCAGCCTGGTCAGCAACCAGCGCGGGTCGATCGGCGATGCCGCGCTGACCCGGAGGTCGCGAGCCAGGACCACCTTGTCGAGGCTGCCGCCGGTGATGCGCTGCACGGCCCGCTCGACGGCGCCCGCCCACGCGCCCGGGGGGAGTGCGCCGTCGGCGAAGGCGACGCCCGCCGGCTCGCGCGGCTCGGACTGCTGTGGCACGACGGGCGTCGGCAGCTCGTGCCCGGTGCCGATGGTGGTCACCCAGCACTGCCCGTCGCGGGCGCCGACGACGACCTCCGGCACGACGAGCGTGGCGCCGGAAGGTGAGTCCGCGGCATACGAGATGGAGCCGAAGGCAACCGGCCCCGTGCCGGGGAGCCTGACGTCGTTGCGCACCACGGCGCCGTCGACGACCTCGCGCCACCACGCCTCGATGCGGGCGAACCGGTCGGGCCCGTGTGCGGTGAGCTCCAGGGCGCGTCCCCACCCGACCAGGCCCTCGCCGCGGCGGACCCAGCTGGCCAGCTCGCTCGGGTCGGCGCGGTCCGGGAGGAGGGCGAGCAGCGCGCCGGGGTCGGGAAGGGCCACGGTGCGGGCGACCACCGGCGAACCGTGCGGCCGGCTCGCCGGCTGGGGAGCGGGAAGGCTGGTCATGTCGGGGCAAAGCCTACGGCGCGGCCCCCGCGACGCAGCACGAGGTGGTCGCGGTGGTCGCGGGCCTGCGTCGGACTCGTCGGCCGGGCGAGGGGTGGCTGGTGGTGGGTGGGAGGATGGCGGCCATGACCCGCGCCAGCCTGGACAAGGATCCCCGCGACGTCGCCGCGATGTTCGACGACGTGGCCGGCAAGTACGACCTGACCAACGACGTCCTCTCCCTCGGCCAGGACCGGTTGTGGCGGCGGGCGGTCCTCAAGGCGGTCGACGCGCAGCCGGGGGAGACCGTGCTCGACATCGCGGCGGGGACGGGCACGAGCAGTGAGCCGTTCGCCGACCACGGGGTCAACGTGGTGCCTGCCGACTTCTCCCTGGGGATGCTGCGCGTGGGCAACCGGCGTCGCCCCGACCTCGGCTTCACGGCGGCCGACGCGATGCGGCTGCCGTTCGCGGACAACAGCTTCGACGCCGTGACGATGTCGTTCGGCCTGCGCAACGTGTCCGGTGTCGAGGGTGCGCTCGCGGAGTTCCTGCGGGTGACCCGGCCGGGTGGGCGGCTCGTGGTGTGTGAGTTCAGCCAGCCGGTCAACGGCGCGTTCCGGAAGGTCTACAGCGAGTACCTCATGCGCTCGCTGCCCCCGATCGCCCGGAGGGTGAGCAGCAACCCCGAGTCCTACGTCTACCTCGCCGAGTCGATCCAGGCCTGGCCGGCCCAGCGTGCGCTCGCGGAGCGGGTCTCGTCGGTGGGCTGGCGCGAGGTCAGCTGGCGGAACCTGACCGGGGGCATCGTGGCGCTGCACCGAGCGGTGAAGCCCGCAGCGACCGAGCCCGCGGCGGGTTAGGTTCGCCTTACTGGTGACCGGATGGCGGGTCGGGAATAGACTCCGCAGTTGAAGTTCGTGAAGACGTTCACAAGCGTGTGAGGCAGGCGTGACAGACACCATCAGCGAGGCCGCCGGAGGCATCTCCGCGGGCCCTCCCACCGAGACCGCCGACGTCATCGTCGTCGGTGCCGGTCCGGCGGGCTCGGCCACCGCGGCATACCTCGCCATGGCTGGGCTCGACGTCCTCGTCCTGGAGAAGACGAGCTTCCCCCGCGAGAAGGTCTGCGGTGACGGGCTGACCCCGCGCGCGGTGAAGGAGCTCATCACCCTCGGCATCCCCACCCCCGAGGACGACGGCTGGATCAAGAACCACGGCCTGCGGATCATCGGCGGCGGCATGCGCCTGGCCCTCCCGTGGCCCGACCTCGCGAGCTTCCCGCCCTATGGCCTGGTCCGCACGCGGCAGGACTTCGACGACATCCTCGCCAAGCACGCGGTCAAGCACGGCGCGCGCCTGCGTGAGGCCACCAACGTGACCGGCCCCATCCTCGACTCCAAGGGCGCCATCGTGGGCGTCACCGCCAAGGCGGTGGACGAGAAGGGCCGCTCCACCGGCCCCGAGCTCCGGTATGCCGCGCCCCTGGTCGTCGCCGCGGACGGCAACTCCTCGCGGTTGTCGCTGTCGATGGGCCGGGAGAAGCGCGAGGACCGCCCGATGGGCGTCGCCGTGCGCACCTACTACACGAGCCCCCGCCACGACGACGACTACCTCGAGTCCTGGCTCGAGCTGTGGTCGACCGACGACTCGGGCAAGAAGGTGCTGCTTCCCGGCTACGGCTGGATCTTCGGCGTCGGCGACGGCACCTCCAACGTCGGCCTGGGCATCCTCAACACCTCCAGCGCGTTCGGCAAGACCGACTACAAGGACGTCATGCGTCGCTGGGTCGCGACGATGCCCGAGGACTGGACCTACAGCGACGAGACGATGGTCGGCCCGATCCGCGGGGCCGCCCTGCCGATGGGCTTCAACCGGCAGCCGCACTACGACAACGGCCTGCTGCTCGTCGGTGACGCCGGCGGCATGGTCAACCCGTTCAACGGTGAGGGCATCGCCTACGCGATGGAGTCCGGGCGACTGGCTGCCGAGGTGATCGCCCAGGCGTTCGCGCGCGGCACCGACGCCCAGCGCGAACGGGTCCTGCAGTCCTACCCCAAGGTCATGGCCGACGCCCTCGGCGGCTACTACACCCTCGGCCGCTACTTCGCGAAGATGATCGGCAACCCGGAGGTCATGCGGCTCGCGACCAAGTACGGCCTGCCCCGCACGACTCTGATGAAGTTCCTCCTCAAGGTGATGGCCAACCTCGCCGAACCGCACGGCGGCGACGCGAGCGACCGGCTCATCACGGCCCTGTCGAAGATGGCTCCGGACGCATGACCGGCCACGACCACCACCAGCGTGCATTCTCGGGCAGCGCCCCTAGGATTGGGCCGCACCGCGACCAGGTGAGCAGCGACACGGTCGACCCCCGGGCAGACACCCTCCGCAGCAACGACAGAAGCAGCGACGACAGAAAGGGAGTGGCACCGCGATGAGCAACCCCTACGTCCCGTTGCTTTTCCTGTTGGCCATCGGCGGCGGGTTCGCTGTCTTCTCCGTCTTCGCCGCGGCGATCTCCGGGCCCAAGCGCTACAACCGCGCCAAGCTGGACGCCTACGAGTGCGGCATCGAGCCGACGCCCCAGGCCGCCGGTGGCGGGCGCGTCCCGATCAAGTACTACCTGACCGCCATGCTCTTCATCATCTTCGACATCGAGTCGGTGTTCCTCTATCCGTTCGCGGTGGCCTTCAACCAGCTGGGCCTGTTCGCGCTCGTGGAGATGGTGCTGTTCATCCTGACCGTGTTCGTGGCCTACGCCTACGTGTGGCGCCGCGGCGGCCTCGAGTGGGACTGACGAGGGACTAGGAAGCAATGGGAATCGAAGAGAAGCTGCCGGCAGGCTTCCTGCTGACCACGGTCGAGCAGGTCGCCGGCTACATGCGCAAGAGCTCGGTCTGGCCGGCCACGTTCGGCCTCGCCTGCTGCGCCATCGAGATGATGGCCGTCGGCACCCCCGACTACGACATCGCCCGGTTCGGGATGGAGCGGTTCTCCGCCACCCCGCGCCAGGCCGACCTGATGATCGTCGCGGGCCGCGTGAGCCAGAAGATGGCTCCGGTCGTGCGCCAGGTCTACGACCAGATGCCCGAGCCCAAGTGGGTCATCTCGATGGGTGTCTGCGCCAGCTCCGGCGGCATGTTCAACAACTACGCCATCGTCCAGGGGGTCGACCACATCATCCCGGTCGACGTCTACCTGCCGGGCTGTCCGCCCAGGCCGGAGATGCTGCTCAACGCCATCATCACGCTGCACGAGCAGATCCAGGGCTCCAAGCTCGGCGTCAACCGGGTCGCCGCCGCCCGCGCCGCGGAGGCCGCAGCCCTGGCCGCCACTCCCACCCACCAGATGACCGGCCTGCTCGCCCAGGGCGCCGGGAACTCGACGCAGCTGCCGCTCGTGGGCCACCAGGGCCACGCGCACAGCCATGACGCGGCCCACGGTGGTGTGGCGTGAGCGACGAGACAGGACGCACCGAAGAAGGGCGCTGCCGGCCGACGACCCCACGCAGGCGACCGCGAACAGCGACGTGCTGGGCAACAAGGCCGACGACGCAGCAGCCGACAAGGGCGATGCGACCGACACCCCTGCGCCCGTGATCGCCGGCCCGACGGTCGGCGTGCAGCCCGGTGAGGTCGTCGACCGAGACACCGACGAGCGCCTGCCTGCTGCGCCCGGCACGGCTCCGGACCCCGTCGTGGTCGGTGAGCGCCGTGGCATGTTCGGGTCCTCCGACACCGGTGACACGTCCGGATACGGCGGCATGGTCAGCCCGATCCTGTTCCCCGGTGCGGCGGTTCGTCCCTATGGCAGCTACTTCGACGAGGTCGCAGACGAGCTCGAGCGAGGGCTGGTCGGCGGTTCGGCGTCCTACGTCGAGGCCGTCGAGCGCGTCGTCGTCGACCGCGGTGAGATGACCATCTTCGTCCGCCGCGAACACCTGCCCGCCGTCGCCCGCGCGCTGCGGGACGACCCCGCCCTGCGGTTCGAGATGTGCACCGGCGTCTCCGGCGTGCACCACCCCCACGAGGACGGCCGCGAGCTGCACGCCGTCTACCACTTCCTGTCGATCACCCACGGCGGTCGCCGGGTCAGGGTCGAGGTCACCGCACCCGACACCGACCCGCACATCCCGTCGATCGTCGAGATCTACCCGGCCAACGACTGGCACGAGCGCGAGACGTGGGACATGTTCGGGATCGAGTTCGACGGGCATCCCGCGCTGACCAGGATCCTGATGCCCGACGACTGGCCGGGCCACCCGCAGCGCAAGGACTACCCCCTCGGCGGCATCCCCGTCGAGTACAAGGGCGCGACCGTCCCGCCGCCGGACCAGCGGAGGAGCTACAGCTGATGACGACCATCCACGACGACATCTACGCCACCTCGGGCGCCGACACGGCGGCCGCAGAGGGCGCCCACGTCTTCAACGCCACCGGTGGCGACTGGGACCAGCTCGTCGACGAGGCCGCTGCCCTCCACGAGGAGCGGATCGTCGTCAACATGGGTCCGCAGCACCCGTCGACGCACGGCGTGCTCCGCCTCATCCTCGAGCTCGACGGCGAGACGGTCACCGAGACCCGTGCCGGCATCGGCTACCTCCACACCGGCATCGAGAAGAACATGGAGTTCCGCACCTGGACCCAGGGCGTGACCTTCTGCACCCGCATGGACTACCTCGCCCCGCTCTTCAACGAGGCGGTCTACTGCCTCGGCGTCGAGAAGCTGCTCGGCATCACCGACCAGATCCCCGAGCGCGCCAGCGTCATCCGCGTGCTCCTCATGGAGCTCAACCGGATCGGCTCCCACCTCGTCGCGCTCGCGACCGGCGGCATGGAGATGGGCGCGACCACCGTCATGACGGTGGGCTTCCGCGAGCGTGAGCGGATCCTGGCGATCCTGGAGATGATCACCGGCCTGCGGATGAACCACGCGTTCATCCGCCCCGGCGGTGTCGCCCAGGACCTGCCGCCCGGCGCCATCGACAAGGTGCGCGACACGGTTCCCTTGGTGCGCAAGGGACTTGGCGAGCTCGAGCTGCTCCTGGTCGAGAACCCCATCCTCAAGGGACGCACGGTCGACGTGGGCTATCTCGACCTCTCCGGCTGCATGGCCCTGGGCATCACCGGTCCCATCCTGCGCTCGGCCGGCCTGCCCCATGACCTGCGCAAGCTCGACCCCTACTGCGGCTACGAGACCTATGACTTCGAGGTCATCACCCGCACCGAGTCCGACGCCTACGCCCGGCTCCGCATCCGCATCGACGAGATGTACGAGTCGCTCAAGATCGCCGAGCAGTGCATCGACCGCCTGCAGGCCAACCCCGGCCCGGTCATGGTCGAGGACAAGAAGATCGCCTGGCCGGCACAGCTCGCCATCGGTGGCGACGGCATGGGCAACAGTCTCGACCACATCCGCGAGATCATGGGCACCTCGATGGAGTCCCTCATCCACCACTTCAAGCTGGTGACGGAGGGCTTCCGGGTCCCTCCGGGCCAGGCGTATGCCGCGGTGGAGAGCCCCAAGGGCGAGCTCGGCTGCCACGTCGTGTCCGACGGCGGGACGCGCCCCTACCGCGCGCACTTCCGGGACCCGTCGTTCAACAACCTGCAGGCCACGGCGGTGATGTGCGAAGGCAGCCAGATCGCCGACGTCATCGTCGCCGTCGCCTCGATCGACCCCGTCATGGGAGGCGTGGACCGTTGAGCGACGACAACTACGGACTGCAGCTGGCGGCTGGGCACCTGAGGGTGGCCCCGGAGTCCAAGGAGCCGTATGCCGCGGACGTGCTGGCAGGGCTGCACGAGGACGCGGCGCTGGTCGTCGCCAAGTACCCGCAGAAGCGCTCTGCGCTGCTGCCGCTGCTCCACCTCGTGCAGTCGGTCGACGGCTACGTCACCGGCCGCGGGATCGACTTCTGCGCCGAGGTCCTCGACCTGACGACCGCCGAGGTCTCCGGCGTCGCGACGTTCTACACGCAGTACAAGCGCCACCCCAACGGCGAGTACACCGTCGGCATCTGCACCAACACCCTCTGCGCCATCATGGGCGGCGACCAGATCTGGGACGAGGTCTCCGAGCACCTCGGCATCGGCCACGACGAGACCACCCCTGACGGCAAGGTCACCCTCGAGCGGGTGGAGTGCAACGCCGCGTGCGACTTCGCACCCGTGGTGATGGCCAACTGGGAGTTCTTCGACAACCAGACACCCCAGTCGACCAAGCAGCTCGTCGACGACCTTCGGGCCGGCAAGGACGTCAAGCCGAGTCGCGGTCCGGCCAAGGTCTGCACCTTCAAGCAGGTCTCGCGGGTGCTGGCCGGCTTCAACGACGGCCTCGCCGACGAGGGTGTCGGTGCGGGTCCGGCGAGCCTCGAGGGTCTGAAGCTCGCCAACGACCGGGGTTGGACAGCCCCGGACGGCAAGGCCGGCGAGACGGCGACCGAGGACCAGCAGCCCGAGGCCACGTCCGACGACATGGCGGCAGGGCGGCATACCTCCACCGACAGCACGGCGAACGCTCCTGACGAGCAGGCCGGCGACAAGCCGGCCACGGTGTTCGACGGCGACAGCAAGGCAGACGGGAAGGACGGCGAATGAACATCACCCCACAAAGTTCTCCGTTCCTTCGTCACTCCGATACTTCGCGGGGGCCCCGATGAGCACCACGCTGACCCCGATCCTCACGAGGTTCTGGGACGACCCGCAGTCCTGGACGCTCGAGACCTACGAGCGCAACGAGGGCTACCAGGCGCTGAAGAAGGCGCTGGCGATGGACCCTGCCGACCTGGTGCAGATGACCAAGGACTCCGGGCTGCGCGGCCGTGGAGGCGCAGGCTTCCCGACCGGCATGAAGTGGGGCTTCCTGCCCCCGCCGGACGGTGGCCCCCGCTACCTCGTCGTCAACGCCGACGAGTCCGAGCCGGGCACCTGCAAGGACATCCCGCTGATGATGGCGGCGCCGCAGTTCCTCATCGAGGGCTGTGTCATCACGTCCTACGCCATCGGCTGCAACCACGCCTTCATCTACGTGCGTGGTGAGGTCGTCCACGTCTACCGCCGCCTGCTTCGCGCGGTGGAGGAGGCGTATGCCGCGGGCCACCTCGGCAAGAACATCCACGGCTCGGGCTTCGACCTCGACATCACCGTGCACGCGGGCGCCGGCGCCTACATCTGTGGCGAGGAGACCGCGCTGCTCGACAGCCTCGAGGGCCGTCGCGGACAACCGCGCCTCAAGCCGCCGTTCCCCGCCGTCGCAGGGCTCTACGCAAGGCCGACCGTGGTCAACAACGTCGAGTCGATCGCCTCGGTCCCCCCGATCCTGCTGCACGGTTCCGAGTGGTTCTCCGGCATGGGCACCGAGAAGTCCCAGGGCTTCGGCATCTTCAGCCTCTCCGGGCACGTCAAGCGCCCCGGCCAGTACGAAGCGCCGCTCGGCATCACGCTGCGCGAGCTGCTCGACATGGCCGGCGGGATGCGCGACCCCAACAAGAAGCTCAAGTTCTGGACCCCGGGTGGCTCCTCCACGCCGCTGTTCACCGACGAACACCTCGACACCCCGCTCGACTTCGAGTCGGTGGCCGCGGCGGGCTCGATGCTCGGCACCCGTGCGCTGCAGATCTTCGACGAGACCACCTGCGTCGTGCGCGCCGTCGACCGCTGGACCGACTTCTACAAGCACGAGTCCTGTGGCAAGTGCACCCCGTGCCGTGAGGGCACGTGGTGGCTCAAGCAGATCCTCGGCAGGCTGGAGCACGGGCAGGGTTCCGAGGAGGACCTCGAGAAGCTGCTCGACATCTGCGACAACATCCTCGGTCGCAGCTTCTGCGCCCTGGGCGACGGCGCGACCAGCCCCATCACGAGCAGCATCCAGTACTTCCGCGAGGAGTACCTCGCCCACCTGACGCACGGTGGCTGCCCGTTCGACCGACGGGACTCCACCCTGTTCGCGAAGGACTCGGTAACCGCATGAGCGTCACCACCAGCCCCGCCTCCGGCGGCAACGCCGTCAGCTCGGGCGGCAACGCCTCGACGCCTCCGCCCGTCGACGTCGTGAACCTCACGATCGACGGTGCCCCGGTCTCCGTCCCCAAGAACACCCTGGTGATCCGCGCTGCCGAGAAGGTCGGCGTGCAGATCCCGCGGTTCTGCGACCACCCACTGCTCGAGCCGGTCGGCGCCTGCCGCCAGTGCCTGGTGGAGATCGCCACCCCCGGGCCGGATGGCTCGCTGCGCCCCATGCCGAAGCCGCAGGCGTCCTGCACCATCACCGTGTCCGAGGGCATGGAGGTCAAGACGCAGGTGACCTCCAAGGTCGCCGACAAGGCGCAGCAGGGACATGATGGAGCTCCTGCTCATCAACCACCCGCTCGACTGCCCGGTCTGCGACAAGGGCGGCGAGTGCCCCCTGCAGAACCAGGCGATGAGCAACGGCCGCGCGAAGTCCCGGTTCGAGGACGTCAAGCGCACCTACCCCAAGCCGATCAACATCTCCTCCCAGGTGCTTCTCGACCGCGAGCGCTGCGTGCTGTGCGCCCGCTGCACCCGGTTCTCCGACCAGATCGCCGGTGACCCGTTCATCGCACTCGTCGAGCGGGGAGCCCTCCAGCAGGTCGGCATCTACGAGGAGCAGCCGTTCGAGTCCTACTTCTCCGGCAACACCGTCCAGATCTGCCCGGTGGGTGCCCTGACCGGTGCGGCCTACCGCTTCCGCAGCCGCCCGTTCGACCTCGTCTCGACCAAGAGCGTCTGCGAGCACTGCGCCTCGGGCTGCTCGATCCGCACCGACCACCGACGTGGCAGCGTGCTGCGCCGGATGGCGATCAACGACCCGGCCGTCAACGAGGAGTGGAACTGCGACAAGGGCCGGTGGGCGTTCCAGTACGCCAGCACCGGTGACCGGCTCGAGTACCCCCTCGTCCGTGACGAGGACGGCGAGCTGCAGGTGGCCTCGTGGCCCGAGGCCCTGGCCGCCGCGGCTGCCGGCCTGAGGGCAGCCAAGGGCGTCGGTGTGCTCACCGGTGGCCGGGTGTCCGCCGAGGACGCCTACGCCTACGGCAAGTTCGCCCGTGCCGTCCTCGACACCAACGACATCGACTTCCGGGCCCGTCCGCACTCGGCCGAGGAGGCCGACTTCCTTGCCGCTGCCGTCGTCGCCACCGGGCCGTCCGCTGCCGAGGCGTCGGACGGCGCTGTCACCTACGCCGACCTCGAGTCCGCCACCACCGTGATCCTCGCCGGCTTCGAGCCGGAGGAGGAGAGCCCGATCGTCTTCCTGCGCCTGCGCAAGGCGGTCCGCCGCAACAAGACCTCCGTGTATGCCGTGGCGCCGTTCGAGACCCGCGGCCTCGCCAAGCTCGACGGCACCCTCATCCCGGCTGCGCCGGGCACCGAGGCCGAGGTGCTACGCGCCCTCGCCGACGGGGTGACCGGTGACGGTGCCGCAGCGAAGGCCGCCCAGGCGCTCGAAGGTCCCGGAGCCGTCCTGCTGGTCGGCGAACGCCTCGCCACGGTCCCGGGTGCGCTGTCCGCTGCCGCGGCGCTGGCCGCCTCGACCGGCGCGCGTCTCGCCTGGGTCCCGCGACGCGCCGGTGAGCGTGGCGCCCTCGAGGCCGGTGCGCTGCCGGCCTGCTGCCCGGGGGCCGCCCGGTGTCGGACGTCTCCGCCCGTGCCAGCCGTCGCCGAGGCCTGGGACGTCGTGGGCCTCCCCGACGCCCCCGGTCGCGACACGGCCGGCATCATCGCCGCTGCCACGACGGGTGAGGTCAACGCGCTCGTCATCGGTGGGGTCGACGTCGCCGACCTCGACGACCCGCGCACCGAGGAAGCCCTCGCGAAGACCTTCGTGGTGTCGCTGGAGTTCCGGCCGTCCTCGGTCACGCAGGTCGCTGACGTGGTCCTGCCCGTCGCACCGCACGCCGAGAAGGGCGGCACCTTCGTCAACTGGGAGGGCCGGGTCCGGCCCTTCGACGTCGCGCTCGACACCGCAGCGCAGTCCGACTACCGCGTGCTCGACATGCTGGCCTCCGAGATGGGCGCCTTCCTCGGCACCCGCACGCTGGCCGAGGTCCGCGCCGAGATGACGGCCCTGGGACCGTGGACGGGGGAGCGCGCGAGCGCCCCGACCGTCTCCGCCGACGCGGTGCCGAGCCTCGGAGCCGGCGAGGTCGCGCTCGCCTCGTGGCACCAGCTGCTCGACGCCGGCACGCTCCAGGACGGTGAGCCGTTCCTGGCCGGCACCGCTCACGAGCCGGTCGCCAGGGTCTCCCCGGCGACTGCCGAGGCGTTCGGGCTGGCCGACGGCGACGCCGCCACGGTTTCGCGCGGAGCTGACCGCGTCACGCTCCCGGTCGTGGTGACCGCCCGGCATGGTCGACCACGTCGTGTGGGTCCCGTCCAACGCCAGGCGCAGCCGGCTGCGCATCCCCGGTGGCTCCGTCGGTGGGGCTCGCCAAGGCAGACAGCTCCCTGGAGGTCACCCCGTGAGCACCCGTGACGTATGCCGCGGACGCCCTCACCGGCATACCGCACCTTGCTGCGGGCCTCGGTGCGCAGGCGCCGTTCGCCGACAACCCGAGCTCGGACTTCAGCGACACCCCGTGGTGGCTGCACCTGGTCAAGGCGCTGCTCGTCTTCGTCTTCCTGCTCGTCAACACGCTCATCGTGATCTGGTTCGAGCGGCGCGTGATCGGGCGGATGCAGCAGCGTCCCGGCCCCAACCGCACCGGTCCGTTCGGTCTCCTGCAGACCCTCGCCGACGGCGTGAAGCTGGCCCTCAAGGAGGACCTCACGCCCAAGAACGCCGACAAGGTCGTCTTCGCGCTGGCCCCGGCGATCGCGGGCGCGATGGCGTTCGTGTCGTTCGCGATCATCCCGATGGGCCCGACCGTCTCGATGTTCGGGCACCGGACTCCGTTGCAGCTCACCGACATCCCCGTCGCAGTGCTGCTGGTGCTCGCGGTCGCGGGTGTCGGCGTCTACGGGATCGTGCTGGCCGGCTGGTCGCTCCGGCTCGACCTACCCGCTGCTCGGTGGCCTGCGCTCGACCGCCCAGGTGATCTCCTACGAGATCGCCATGGGCCTGTCGCTCGTCGCGGTATTCCTCTACTCCGGCTCGATGTCGACCTCGCAGATCGTCGGCGCCCAGAAGGACCTCTGGTACATCCTGCCGCTGGTCCCGAGCTTCCTCGTCTACGTCGTGACGATGGTCGGCGAGACCAACCGCCTGCCGTTCGACCTCGCCGAGGGCGAGGGTGAGCTGACCGGTGGCTTCCACACCGAGTACTCCTCGCTGAAGTTCGCGATGTTCTTCCTCGGCGAGTACGTCAACATGTTCACCGTCTCGGCCCTGGCCACCACGATGTTCCTCGGTGGCTGGCAGGCGCCTCCCGGGATCGCCGCCATCAACGACGGCATGTTCAACCACGGCTGGTGGGGCCTGCTGTGGTTCGTCATCAAGCTCTGGCTCTTCATGTTCTTCTTCGTCTGGCTGCGTGGTTCGCTGCCTCGCGTCCGCTACGACCAGTTCATGCGGTTCGGCTGGAAGTTCCTCATCCCGATCACCCTGACCTGGGTCGTCGTCGCCGCGTTCATGAAGGCCAGCCAGCTCGGCTTCATCGACGGACCGACCGTGAAGTTCGGGTCGCGGGAGTTCCCGGTCGTACAGCATCGTCTTCGTCGTCATCCTCGCCGGCGCGGTCCTGGTGGTCGCGTGGCTGCGCGACAACCGCAAGATCGAGCAGGACGCGATCCGCAACGCGCCACCGCCGGAGGAGATCGACCCGTTCGCCGGTGGCTACCCGGTGCCGCCCGCTGCCGGGCCAGCGGCTCAAGGAGCCCTCCCTGGCCATCGGTAGCCGCAGGCCGGACACCAGCAGCACCACAGGCAGTGGCACCACCACTGCAATTGTCGACAAGGAGGCCCCTCGTGGCTGACGACCAGAAGAAGCCCGGGTTCCTCGCCGACCTCTTCGCCCCGGTCGGCGGTTTCGGAGTCACCTTCGCGACCATGTTCCGCAAGCTGGAGACCGAGGAGTACCCCGAGGAGAAGCGGCCGACCCAGCCGCGCTACCACGGCCGCCACCAGCTCAACCGGCACGCCGACGGCCTCGAGAAGTGCGTCGGGTGCGAGCTGTGCGCCTGGGCCTGCCCGGCGGACGCGATCCTCGTCGAGGGGGCGTCGAACGACGACTCCGAAGGCGGGGCGGGTCGGTTCTCGCCCGGTGAGCGCTACGGCCGCGTCTACCAGATCAACTACCTGCGCTGCATCTTCTGCGGGCTCTGCATCGAGGCCTGCCCGACGCGGGCGCTGACGATGACGAACTTCTACGAGCTGGCCGACAACAACCGCGCCGACCTCATCTTCACCAAGGAGCAGCTGCTCGCGCCGCTCCAGGAGGGGATGCTCCCCGCCCCCCACCCGATGGTCGAGGGGCTCGAGGAGCGCGACTACTACCAGGGCAAGGTCGCCAGGGCCACGCCCGACCAGGAGGCCTGGGTGAAGGCCCACGACGCCGAGCCCGAGGACGGGCTCGCACCCAGTGGCGACCCCGTCGAAGGAGTGGACACCGTGACCACCCGACAGGTCGGCCGCGACACGACCGAGGCGGTGCGCCGATGACCGGCCTGGGTGAGCAGATCATGTTCTGGATCCTCGCGCCGATCAGCGTGCTCGGGGCGCTCGGCCTGATCTTCGCCAAGAAGGCGGTCCACGCCGCGCTCGGCATGGCGCTGGTGATGATCAACCTCGGCATCTTCTACATCGCGCAGGAGGCGGACTTCCTCGGCATCATCCAGATCTTCGTCTACACCGGCGCGGTCATGATGCTGTTCCTCTTCGTCCTCATGCTCGTCGGCGTCGACTCCTCCGACTCGCTCGTCGAGACCCTCAAGGGGCAGAAGTGGGCGGCCCTGCTGCTCACCCTCGGCCTCGCGGCCCTGCTGTTCACCGCGATCGGCCGGGCGCAGTTCGGCCCGATGAAGGGGCTGTCCGGCCGTCAACGACAGCACCGGCAACGTCTCGGGGGTCGCCGACCTCATCTTCGGCAAGTACGTCTGGACGTTCGAGATCACCTCCGCCCTGCTGATCACCGCGGCCCTCGGCGCCATGGTGCTGGCCCACCGCGAGCGGATCGGGACCAAGCCCAGCCAGCGCGCCTGGTCCGAGCGCCGCGTCCTGGACAACCGCAACGTCGCCGGCCTCCCGGCCCCCGGTGTCTACGCCCGCAGCAACGCGGTCGACACCCCGGCCCTGCTGCCGGACGGCACGCCCAGCGAGCTGTCCGTGTCGCGCGTCCTCACCGCCCGTGAGCAGAACGTCGCCCCGGAGCGCCACGTCGAGTCCGAGCACGACATCGAGCACGAGATCGAGGAGGGGTCGCAGCGATGAACCTCGTCAACTACATCTACCTCGCGACCCTGTTGTTCGCGATCGGCGGCGCCGCAGTCCTCATGCGGCGCAACGCGATCATCGTCTTCATGGGTGTCGAGCTGATGCTCAACGCGACCAACCTGATGTTCGTGACGTTCTCCCGGATGCGCGGCAACCTCGACGGCCAGGTGATCGCCCTGTTCGTCATGGTGGTCGCGGCTGCCGAGGTCGTCGTGGGACTGGCCATCATCATGGCCATCTTCCGTGCCCGCCGGTCGGCCTCGGTCGACGACGCCAACCTGCTGAAGCTGTAGAAGGAGCCACCAGGTGACCTCCCTCGCCCAACTCGCCGCTGCCGCCACGACGTCCGAACCCGGCGCCGCCACAGCGGCCACCGGCATCACGGCATACGCCTGGCTGCTGGTAGCCCTGCCGCTGCTCGGTGCCGCCGTGCTGCTGTTCGGCGGCCGCGCCACCGACAAGTGGGGGCCGCTGTTCGCCGTCGCGATGTCGTGGGCCGCCTTCCTCGTCGGCTTCATCGTCTGGATCTCGATGCTCGGACGGGACGGGGGAGCCAGGGCCCAGCACCTGCACCTGTTCAACTGGGTGCCTGCCGGGTCGTTCAAGCTCGACGCCGGGATGCTCGTCGACCAGCTGTCGGTGACCTTCGTGCTGCTGGTGACCTTCGTCGGGTCGCTCATCCACGTCTACTCCCTCGGCTACATGGAGCACGACCCGGACAAGCGCCGGTTCTTCGCCTACCTCAACCTCTTCGTGGCCGCGATGCTCCTGCTGGTGCTGGCCGACTCCTACCTGCTGCTCTACGTCGGCTGGGAGGGCGTCGGTCTCGCGTCCTACCTGCTCATCGGGTTCTGGAACCACAACCCGGCCTACGCCACGGCCGCCAACAAGGCGTTCGTCGTCAACCGCGTCGGTGACTTCGGCCTGTCGGTCGGGATCATGATCATGTTCGCGGCCTTCGGCACGGTCACCTTCGCGGGCGTCCAGCAAGCGGCGGAGGGCGGGGCCGGCGAGGGTCTGCTCACCGCGATCGGGCTGATGCTGCTGCTCGGCGCCTGCGGCAAGTCGGCGCAGTTCCCACTGCAGAGCTGGCTCGGCGACGCCATGGCCGGCCCGACGCCGGTCTCGGCGCTCATCCACGCGGCGACCATGGTCACCGCCGGTGTCTACCTCGTGGTGCGCAGCAGCTTCATCTTCGACCACGCGCCCGACGCGCAGCTGGTCGTCGTCATCGTGGGTGCCATCACGCTGCTCTTCGGTGCGGTCGTGGGTTGTGCCAAGGACGACATCAAGAAGGCGCTGGCCGCCTCCACGATGTCCCAGATCGGCTACATGATGCTTGCGGCCGGGCTCGGTCCGGTCGGCTACGCCTTCGCGATCTTCCACCTTCTGACCCACGGCTTCTTCAAGGCCGGGATGTTCCTCGGTGCCGGCTCGGTCATGCACGGCATGAACGACCAGGTCGACATGCGCCGGTTCGGTGGTCTGTCGGGCGCCATGAAGATCACCTGGATCACCTTCGGGCTCGGCTGGCTGGCGATCCTCGGGGTCCCGCCGTTCTCGGGCTTCTGGTCGAAGGACAAGATCATCGAGGCCGCGTTCATCGGTGAGGGCTGGCGCCCGTGGGTCTTCGGTGGAGCCGCGCTCATCGGTGCCGGCATCACCGCCTTCTACATGTCCCGCCTGTTCTTCATGACCTTCCACGGCAAGAAGCGCTGGACCGACGACGTGCACCCGCACGAGTCACCGCGCACCATGACCATCCCGATGATGGTCCTCGCCGTGGGGTCCGCCCTGCTCGGGCTCGTCCTGTCCATCGGCGGCACCTTCACCTCCTGGCTCGAGCCGGTGGTCGGTGCCCACGAGGAAGGCGAGCACCCGGTCCTTCCGGTGTGGTCCCTGATGACGCTCACCCTGGTGCTGGTCGCGGGCGGCATCGCCCTGGCGTGGATGCGCTACTGGCGCGACGAGGTGCCGCAGGTCCAGCCGGCCGGCTCGCTGGTCACCAAGGCGGCGCGGCGTGACCTCTACCAGGACGACGTCAACGAAGGAGTCTTCATGCGACCCGGTCTGCACCTGACCCGGTCCCTGGTCTTCGCCGACAACCGCGGTGTCGACGGGGCGGTCGGTGGTCTCGCCGCCCTGGTGGGCGGCACGTCCAGCAGGCTCCGTCGCCTGCAGAACGGCTTCGCACGCTCGTACGCCCTGACGATGCTCGCCGGCGTCGTCGTGATCCTCGGTGCCATGTGGGTGATCCAGTGATGACGAACTTCCCCTGGCTGACCGTGATCGGGCTGATCCCGCTCGTCGGTGCTGCCGTCGTGGCCGGTCTGCCCGCTGGGCTGACCGACCGGGCCAAGCACGTCGCGCTCGGGTTCTCACTGGTGACGCTTGTCCTCGGCATCGCCGCGGCGCTGCAGTTCGACAACGGCTCCGGCGACCAGTTCCAGCTCACCGAGCAGCACGAGTGGATCCCGCAGTTCGGGGTGTCCTACGCGCTCGGCGTGGACGGCATCGCGCTGGTCATGATCCTGATGGCCCTGGTGCTCACGCCCGTCTGCATCCTCGCGGCGTGGCGAGACGTGCCCGAGGGCGGCCCGAGGGAGAAGTACTACTTCGCCCTGATGCTGGTCCTGGCCACCTTCATGGTCGGTGTCTTCGCCGCCACCGACGTGTTCCTGTTCTACGTCTTCTTCGAAGCCATGCTGATCCCCGTCTACTTCCTGATCGGCTCCTTCGGGGGATCGCGTCGGCAGTATGCCGCGGTGAAGTTCCTGCTCTTCTCGCTCGCGGGCGGGCTGGTCATGCTCGTGGGCGTCATCGCGCTGTACCGCTACGGTCCCGGCGGTGCCGACGGCTTCCTCGTCTCGAAGCTGACCGGCCTGTCGCTCGGCCAGACTCCCGAGCGGCTGATGTTCGTGGCCTTCTTCTTCGCCTTCGCGGTCAAGGCGCCGATGTGGCCGGTCCACACCTGGCTCCCGGACGCCGCCACCGAGGCCCGGCCCGCGACCGCGGTCCTGCTCGTCGGCGTCCTGGACAAGGTCGGCACCTACGGGATGATCCGGTTCTGCCTCCAGCTGTTCCCGGAGGCGTCCAAGTGGGCCACGCCGGTGGTGCTGACCCTCGCGGTCATCTCGATCCTCTACGGCGCACTGCTCGCGATCGGCCAGACCGACATCATGCGGCTGATCGCCTACACCTCGATCAGCCACTTCGGGTTCATCGTGCTGGGCATCTTCGCGCTGACCACGACCGGTGGTGCGGGGTCGACCCTCTACATGCTCAACCACGGGTTCACGACGGCTGCCCTGTTCCTCATCGGCGCCATGCTGGTGGCCCGACGGGGCAGCAAGCGGATCCCCGACTTCGGCGGCTGGCAGCGGGTGACACCCGGGCTCGCCGGGGTCTTCCTCGTGGCCGGTCTGGCGGGGTTGGCGCTGCCGGGGCTGAGCCCGTTCATCTCGGAGATCATGGTGCTGGTCGGGACCTACCAGCGATACCCCGTGGCCGCGGTCATCTCGACGGCAGGGATCATCCTGGCGGCCCTCTACATCCTGCTCATGTACAAGCGGATGATGACCGGGGCCAGGCCTGAGCTCGACAGCCCCGTGCGGGACATCACGATGCGCGAGAAGCTCGTCGTGGCGCCCCTCATCGCTGCGTTCCTCGTGCTCGGCTTCTACCCCAAGCCGGCCCTCGACATGCTCAACCCGGCGGTGTCCAAGACCCTGCAGTTCGTCGGGGTCTCCGACCCCGCCCCCACCTCTGCTGCCGACGGGAGCACGAAGTAATGCCCGCCTTGACGGCCCTGGCCGCGTCGACCCTGCCGACGGCGCTCGTAGCGCCCTCGGCCTTCAAGCCCGCCGATGTCGACTACGGCGCCATCGCCCCGATGCTCATCGTCGTCGCCGGCGCCCTGATCGGCGTGCTCGTCGAGGCGTTCGCCCCGCGGCGGCTGCGTCACACCATCCAGGTGAGTCTGGCGCTGCTGACGCTGGTCGCCGCCTTCGTCGTCCTCGTGACGGTGTCGGCCCAGGAGACGCACCGCGGCGGCACCCTCGCGCAGGCCGTGATCATCGACGGTCCCGCACTGTTCCTCCAGGGCGCGATCCTCGCGATGGCGGCACTCGGCGTGCTCACCATGGCCGAGAAGTTCGGCGGCCAGGGCGCCGACGCCTTCACGCCGATGGGTGCGGCCGTCCCCGGCTCACCCCACGAGGCTGCTGCGCTTCGCGCCGGAATGGCGACCAGCGAGGTCTTCCCGCTGACCCTCTTCTCGGTCGTCGGCATGCTGCTGTTCCCCGCGGCCGGTGACCTGCTGACCATGTTCGTCGCGCTCGAGGTGCTCTCGCTGCCGCTCTACCTGCTGTGCGGACTCGCGCGCAGGCGTCGCCTGCTGTCGCAGGAGGCCTCGCTCAAGTACTTCCTGCTCGGTGCGTTCAGCTCGGCGTTCTTCCTGTTCGGGGCCGCGCTGCTCTACGGCTACGCCGGCTCGCTCTACATCGCCGACATCGCGACCGCGGTCAAGGCTGCCGACGGCGCTCTCGAGGGACTGCTGCTCCCCGGCGTGGTGCTCGTCCTGGTCGGCCTGCTGTTCAAGGTGGGGGCGGTGCCGTTCCACTCGTGGACACCCGACGTCTACCAGGGCGCCCCTACCCCGGTGACCGGCTTCATGGCTGCCTGCACCAAGGTCGCCGCCTTCGGTGCGATCCTGCGCGTGGTCTACGTCGGTGTCGAGGCCAACCGCTGGGACTGGCGTGGCGGTGTCATCGCGGTGGCCGCCCTGACCATGGTCGTCGGTGCGGTCCTGTCGGTCACCCAGACCGACGTCAAGCGACTGCTCGCCTACTCCTCGATCGCCCACGCAGGGTTCATCCTCGTGGCCGTGCTCTCCTTCGACAAGACCGGCGTCTCGGGCACGATGTTCTACCTCGTCGCCTACGGGTTCATGACCATCGCCGGCTTCGCCGTGGTCTCGCTCGTGCGCCAGGGCGGGTCCGAGGCCTCGCACCTGTCGCAGTGGGCGGGCCTGGGGCGCAACCACCCCGTCGTCGCCGGTGTCTTCGCCTTCCTGCTGCTGGCCTTCGCCGGCATCCCGCTGACGTCCGGCTTCGCCGCGAAGTATGCCGCGTTCGCGCCCGCCATCTCCTTCGGCGGCCGGTCCGGGGTGGCTCTGGTCATCATCGGAGTGGTCAGCAGCGTCGTGACGGCGTTCGTCTACGTCCGTCTCATCGTGCTCATGTACTTCACTGACGCGCCGGCAGGGGAAGCGGTCGTGGCAGAGACGGCCTCGCCGTTCACCACGGTGGCGATCACCATCGGCACGCTCGTCACCCTCGTCCTCGGCATCATGCCGACCCAGGTCCTCGACCTTGCCGAGCGGTCGTCCCAGTTCTTGGTGAAGTGACACCGACAACGTGAGCCCGACCCCTCCCGTCCTCGTCCTCCCCGGCACGTCTGAGCAGCTCTCCGCGCGCCTCGAGGCGGGTCTCGGCGAGGTCGATGCCCTGCTGCGGCGGGCGGTCGACCACGACGACCCCTTCATCGCCGGCGCCAACGCCCACCTCATCGAGGCCGGCGGCAAACGGTTCCGGCCGCTGCTCACCCTGCTCGCCGCCGAGCTCGGGACCGGTGCCAACCCGTCAGTGGTCGCCTCCGCGGTCGGAGTCGAGCTCACCCACGTCGCCTCGCTGTGCCACGACGACGTCATGGACGAGGCGGAGGTCCGTCGCGGCGCCGCCAGTGCCAACGCCAAGTACGGAAACTCCACCGCGATCCTCGTCGGCGACATGCTCTTCGGCACCGCCTCGTCGATCATCGCCGACCTCGGCGCCGAGGCCGTGAAGATCCAGGCCGAGACCTTCGTGCGACTGTGCGCGGGCCAGATCCGCGACGACCGCCCCAGCCCCAGTGACCAGGACGCCGTCGACTACTACCTCAGGGTGCTGGCCGACAAGACCGGCGTGCTGATCGCGACGGCTGCGCGCTACGGCGCGATGTTCGCGGGCTGTGACGCAGCGACGATCGAGATCGTGCGCGAGTACGGCGAGCTGCTCGGCATGGCGTTCCAGCTCGCCGACGACCTGATCGACGTCTCGTCCGACGCCGACGACCTCGGCAAGACCCCCGGCACCGACCTGCGGGAGGGCAAGCGCACCCTGCCCGTCCTCTATGCCCTGGCGTCCACCGACGCCGCAGACGCGCGGCTGCGCAAGCTCCTGCAGACCGACCTGCGCGACCAGGTCCTCCTGGACGAGGCGCTCAGCCTCCTGCGCGCACACCCGGCCATGGAGCACGCGCGCGCGCACACCTCCGCCGTGGCCACGCAGGCCCAGGACGCACTCGACCCGCTACCGGACAGCGAGGCCAAGACTGCCCTGCGAGCGCTGGCGACCAGCGTGGTCACCCGCGTCGGCTGAGCCCTCTGCTGGCCTGTTCGTGCGCCCGTGGTGCGCCCAGGACGTCACGAGCTTGCCCGGAGGCTATCCGGTGATGATCTGCGAGCAACAGGTACGCGGGTTTGCCACCGCCCGAAGTGACCCGTCGGTAGGGTCGGGCGGGTGACCCTCCACTGGGACGCGGCAACGAAGGCCCTGCAGTCGCCGTTCGCCGTCGTCGACCTCGATGCCTTCGACGCCAACGCGGACGACCTCGTGCGCCGGGCAGCGGGGAGGCCGATCCGGGTGGCGTCGAAGTCGGTGCGCTGCCGCACCCTCCTCTCGCGGGCACTGGCTCGTCCCGGCTTCGCCGGCGTGATGGCGTATGCCGTGCGCGAGGCCCGGTGGCTGGTGTCCAACGGGATCGACGACGTGTACGTGGCCTACCCGAGCGTGGACCTCGACGCGCTGGCGGCGGTGGCGGCGGACGCCCGGGAAGCCGCCCAGGTGACGCTCACGATCGACTCCGTCGAGCACGTCGAGCTGCTGACCGGGCTGGACCGACCGCACGGGCTACGGGTCGCCCTCGATGTCGACGCGTCGCTGCGCGTCGGTGGACTGCACCTGGGTGTGCGGCGGTCGCCCCTGCGCGAACCGGCCGAGGCGGCCGCGGTTGCACGGGCCGCCGCCCGGGCCGGGCTGAGCGTGGTGGGGATGATGTTCTACGACGCCCAGATCGCGGGGCTCCCGGACTCCTCACCTGCGGTGCGGATTATGAAGAAGCGCTCGGCGGATTCGCTGCTGCAGCGCCGCGGAACCGTCGTGGCGGCGGTCCGTGAGGAGGCTGACCTCGAGTTCGTCAACGGCGGCGGCACCGGCTCGCTGCACGTGACCGGTGCGGACCCCGCTGTGACCGAGCTGGCTGCGGGCTCCGGGCTCTACGGCCCGAGCCTGTTCGACGGGTACGACGACTTCAGCCCGCGACCCGCCGCCGCCTTCGCCCTCCCCGTGGTCCGCCGGCCGGGGCGGAACTTCGTGACCGCGTTCGGTGGGGGCTACGTGGCCTCCGGACCGCCCGGGTGGTCCAGGGTGCCCTCGCCGTTCGGCCGCAAGGGAGCCAAGCTGGTCAAGTCCGAAGGAGTCGGTGAGGTGCAGACTCCGTTGCAGGGCAAGGGAGTTCGGGATCTTCAGATCGGCGACACGGTGTGGTTCCGGCACGCGAAGGCGGGCGAGCTGTGTGAGCGGTTCGACGCTCTCCACCTCCTGAGTGGTGACCAGCTCGTGGAGACGGTTCCGACCTACCGGGGTGAGGGGAAGAACTTCGGATGACCACCTGGACCAACTGGGCCGGCAACCAGACCTGCGACCCGGTCGAGGTCGGCACGCCGCGGCAGCCCGACGAGGTGGCAGCGGCGATCCTGCTGGCGGGGGCACGCGGCATACCGGTCAAAGCGGTGGGGGCGGGGCACTCGTTCACCGCCGTCGCAGCCACCGACGGCCTCCAGCTGCGGCTCGACGAGCTCAGCGGCATCACCCACGTCGACCGTGAGCGCGGTCGGGTGCGCGTGCTGGCGGGGACACCCCTGCACGTGCTCAACCCGGCCCTGCAGGCCCTCGGGCTGGCACTGCCCAACCTCGGGGACATCGACCGCCAGTCACTCGCCGGCGCGATCTCGACCGGCACCCACGGCACCGGCATCCGACTGCAGGGGATCGCGGCCGCCGTCTCGGGACTGGTCCTTGCGCTGGCCGACGGCTCCATGCTGGAGTGCTCTGCCGAGGCCGAGCCGGACGTCTTCCAGGCTGCGCGGGTCGGCCTGGGCGCGCTGGGGATCATCACGGAGGTGGAGCTCCAGTGCGTGCCTGCATTTCGGTTGCACGCCAAGGAGTTCGGCGCTGACCTGTTCGAGGTGCTCGACCGTATCGAGGAGGACGTCGACACCCACGACCACGTCGACATGCACTGGTTCCCGCTGACCGACCGGGTGCTGGTCAAGCACAACGACCGGGTCGGGTCCGAGCACCCCGGACGGCCACTGCCGGGATGGCGGGCGGTGCTCGACGACGACCTGCTGTCCAACCGGCTCTTCGAGCTGACCAACCGCGCCGCATCGCGCTGGCCAGGCATCGTGCCGCGGCTCAACGCCGTCAGCGCCCGGCTGCTCGGGGCGCGCGAGTACACCGACGACTCGTGGCGCGTCTTCGTGGCCGAGCGCAAGGTGCGTTTCCGCGAGAGTGAGTATGCCGTGCCGCGGGCGGCCGTCGCGGACGTCGTGGTGGCCGTGCGGACCTGGCTGGAGCAGCATCGGGCGCCGCTCACCTTCCCCCTGGAGATCCGGTTCATCGGGGCCGACGACATCTGGTTGTCGACGGCCTACGAGCGCGAGAACGCCTACATCGCCATGCACCAGTACCACCGGATGGATGACCACGGTGCGTTCGCGGCCTTCGAGGCGATCGTGGCCGAGCACGCCGGACGGCCGCACTGGGGCAAGCTGCACACCCTCGACGCCGAGCGGCTGGGCGAGCTGTACCCGCGGTTCGGTGACTTCGTCGCGGTGCGCGACCGACTCGACCCCGGGCGCCGGTTCACCAACCCCTACCTCGACCGGGTCCTCGGCTGACCGCCAGGCCGCCTTGGCTGTCACCCGTCATCGCTAGCCTCGGACCATGCCGACCACGACCTACACGGCCGACGAGAAGAGCATCCTGCTGGCGGCGCTGCAGAGCCACCGCGAGGTCATGGTCTGGAAGCTCGACGGCCTCACCGACGAGGAGCAGCGTCGACCGATGGTGCCCAGCGGCACCAGCCTGCTCGGGCTGGTCAAACACCTCGCCAACGCCGAGTACGGCTGGTTCTGCGAGACGTTCAACCGACCCACGGAGCCGCTCACGGACATCTCCCAGGACCCGGAGGCCGACATGCGGGCTGCCGACGGCGAGACCACGCAGGACATCGTCGACTTCTACCGGCGGGCGTGGGCTGCCTCCGACGCCTCGATCCGGGAGATGGCCCTCGAGGCGACCGGCACGGCATACACGGGGCGCACGGTGAGCCTGCGATGGGTCCTGGTGCACATGATCGAGGACACCATCCGGCACGCCGGTCACGCCGACATCCTGCGCGAGCTCATCGACGGCGGCACGGGGCACCACGTCCCGGGCAACCCCTCCAGCTGAGGTGGGGCCAGGTCAGGAGCGCATGGCGACGCCCTCACGCCAGTAGCCCATGAAGGCGACGCGGGAGCGCTGCACGCCGAGCTCGGTGACCAGGGCTCGACGCAGTGCCTTGACCAGCCAGGACTCCCCGGCGATCCAGGCGTAGGTGTCGGCGAGGTCGGGCGTCTCGCTCAGTCCGGCTGCGGAGCCGGGGTTCGAGAGGTCCTCGCCTGCCGAGGAGTAGCGCGGCGTCTCCCACACCTCGACGTCGAGGTCCGACCGCAGCTCCGGCAGGGGCGCGTCGAGGTCGTCCAACGGCAGCCCGAGGTGGGTGCGCACGGCGCGGACGAGGGCGCGCCCCTGTCGCGCCTCCCCGCGGACCAGCCAGGTCACGGTGACGAGGTGGTGGTGGGGCAGGTCCAGGATGTCGTCAGCCGAGGGCACCTCCACGAACACGTGCCCGGTGAACCCCGGGTCGAGGTCGTCGAGGATCCGGGCGATCGCGGGCAGGGCGGTCTCGTCGCCGATCACGAGCAGGTCGCGCAGCTCGCCGGGGTCGAACTCGGTGCCGCCGTAGATGGGGGCGAGCCGGTGCGGCCCGACGATGTGCACCACGTCACCGGGCTGCGCGGCCAACGCCCACCGGCAGGCCGGACCGAGGTCGTCAGCGGTGCCGTCGGTGGGCTCGTGGACGACGAAGTCGGTGACCAGCTGCACTCGCTCACCGGCGGTGCGGATCTCGCGAATCGTGTAGGTGCGCATCGGGGAGCGCTCCTCGTCCGCCATCGCGAGCCACGCCTCCTGCCATCGCTCCGGCACCCCGCCGTGCTCCGGCAGACGTCCGGTCGGTCCGGGGAACACGACCTTGAAGCGGGTGTCGAACCCGTCGGCCGTGCTGAGGTCCACCAGGGCCGGCCCCTCGAAGGTGACCCGGACGAACGCCGGGCTGAGCCGCTCGACCGAGTCGACCCGCACCTCCGCGACCAGGGCTGCGGGAACGGTCGTCGTCTCGGTGGTCATGCTGCTCCTCCGTCGTGCGGGTGCGTGTGCGGGTGCGGTGCGCGGCTGGTGCTGGGGGTGCTTCCCGCGGGTGTGTGGCGTCCGACGGGCACGACCATGGGGGTGCCCGAGACCGGGTCGGGGATGACCCGGCAGTCCATGCCGAAGACCTCGCGCACGCCATCGCGCGTGATCACCTCGGCGGGCGCACCGGCGGCGCTGATCCGGCCGTCGCGCATCGCGATCAGGTGGTCGGCATAGCGGGCCGCGAGGTTGAGCTCGTGCAGCACCATGACGATGGTGGTGCCGTGGCTGGCATTGAGCTCGCGGAGCAGGTCGAGGACCTCGACCTGGTGGGCCACGTCGAGATAGGTCGTGGGTTCGTCGAGCAGCAGCAGGTCGGTCTCCTGCGCGAGCGCCATGGCGATCCAGACGCGTTGCCGCTGCCCACCCGACAGCTCGTCGACGACCCGGTGGGCGAGGCCCAGGGTGTCGGTCGCCTCGAGGGCGCGGGTCACGGCGGTCTCGTCGTGGGCGGACCACCGCTGGAATCGGCCCTGGTGCGGGGTGCGGCCCCGTCCGACGAGGTCGACGACGGTCACGCCCTCGGGCGCGATCGGGTTCTGGGGTAGCAGTCCGAGCGCCCGCGCGACGTCCTTGGTGGGTATGCCGTGGATGGACCTCCCGTCCAGCAGTACCTCGCCGCCGCGTGGCTTGAGCAGCCGCGCCATCCCGCGCAGCAGGGTCGACTTGCCGCACGCGTTGGCCCCCACGATGACGGTGACCTGGCCCTCCGGCAGGACAGTGGTGACGTGGTCGACCACGATCCGCTCGTCGTACCCGAGGCTGAGGTCGCGAGCGACCAGCCGGCCGACAGCAACGCCTGGCGTGGCATCGCTCGCAGGCCGACGGATCGCGGAGGTGGCGGTCATGAGCTGCTCCTTGTCGAGCGACCGGTGGCCAACAGCCACAACAGGAACGGTGCGCCGCACGCACCGGTGACGACACCGACGGGCAGGTTGAGGTCGGGGACGAGGTAGGCGCCGGCGTAGTCACCGGCGGTCACGATGAGCGCGCCGGTGAGCATGGCGCCCAGCAAGGTGGTGCGGCCTCCGTTGAGGGCCCGGGCGATGGGGCCGGCCAGGAACCCCGTGAAGGCCACCGGTCCGGCCGCGGCCACGCCGACACTGACCAGGAGCACGGCCACCAGCAGCAGGAGGTCCGTGCGACGGGGTGAGGACCCCAGGGCGGTGGCGGTGTCGGCGCCGAGCTCGGTCAGGCGCAGGACGCCCGCCAGCCACCAGACGAGGGGCAGCAGCACCGCGAGGACGAGCGCGAGCTGGCTGATGAGGTCCCAGCTGGCCCGCGCGAGGCTGCCGGTCAGCCAGACGAGGGCTGTCTGGGCGTCGTAGATGGTGGCGCGGGTGAAGAGGTACTGCACCACCGACGAGAGGAAGGCGGCGCAGCCCACCCCGACGAGCACGATGCGGTAGCCACCGTGGGAGCCCGCGACCAGCCGCACGACGAGGGACACCCCGAGCGCTCCGGCGACGGCGAACCCCGAGACCGCAGGACCCTGCAGGCCGAGGGTCACGATCGCGAAGACCGCTGCGGCGCTCGCACCCATGCTGACCCCGAGGACGTCGGGCGATGCCAGGGCGTTGCGCAACGTCGTCTGGAAGATGGCGCCGCCGAGTCCGAACGCGACGCCGACGAGGACACCCAGCACGGCGCGCGGGAGCTTGGTCTCCATCACGATGAAGGTCGCTCCCGGGAGCTGCTCGCCGCCGAGGATGCGCACGAAGTCGGGGAAGGTGACGGTGAAGTCGCCCAGCAGGACGCGTGCCAGGAACGCGGCCAGGACGGCCACGCCCAGAGCGCCCAACGACCAGCACGTGACGACGTGCCGTGGAGCGCCGCGCACGCCGGACGACGGTCGTGGGGTCAGCCGGCGTGGACGCACCGGGCTCCACCGGCGCCGGCTCGGGACGAGTCATCGTCGACGTGCTCACAGCGACCCCATCCGGCCGCGACGGATCAGCGCGAAGAACACGGGCACGCCGACCACGGCTGTCATGATGCCGACCTGGACCTCGGTCGGCGGCAGGATGACCCGGCCGATGACGTCCGCGAAGACGACCAGTGCCGCCCCGATCCCGAGGCTCACAGGGAGCATGCGGGAGTAGTCGGACCCGACGATGATCCGGGCCACGTGGGGGGCGACCAGCCCGACGAAGACGAGCGGTCCGGCGAGGGCGGTGGCGCCGCCGCACAGCAGCACGATGGCGACACCGACGACCACCCGGTCCCGGCCGGCCCGGCGACCAAGGCCACGGGCCAGGTCGTCACCGAGGGCCAGCGCGTTGAGCAGGCGCGAGCCGGTCAGAGCCAGCACGGCGCCGACGACGAGAACGGGCAGCACCGGCCAGACGACGTCCATGCTGCGGCCGCCGACCGTGCCCACCTGCCAGAACCGGAACACGTCGAGGGTCTGCCGATCGGTCAGCAGCAGCGCGGTGGTCCAGCTGGACAGTCCGGCGGTGAGGGCCGCGCCGGCGACGGCGAGCTTGACCGGGGTGGCGCCGTCACGACCGATGCCGGCGATCGCGTGGACGACGACCGCGGCCAGCGCGGCTCCGACGAGGGCGAACCAGACGTAGCCACGGAGCCCGGTGATGCCGAACACCGAGATGGCCAGCACCATCGCCAAGGCGGCGCCGGCGTTGATCCCGAGGATGCCGGGGTCGGCGAGCGGGTTGCGGGTCAGTCCCTGCATGGAGGCGCCGGCGACGCCGAGGGCGGCACCGACGAGGAGGGCGACGACCGTGCGGGGAATCCGCGCTGCCACGATCGCCTGCAGGGGGTCCGTCGAGTCGTATGCCGTGAGGGCGGCCCAGACGTCGCCGACCGGCACCGGGCGCGAGCCGACGACGAGCGACAGGGCGGCCCCGAGGGCCACCGTGGCAACGAGCGCCACGGCGGCCCCGCGGACCGCAGCGGTGCGGACCGGAGCCGTCGGGCCGACAGCGGTCCGGCCGACAGCGGTCCGGCCCGCGGCCGGGTGCGCGGTCACCTACCCGCGCGGTCCAGGGCGGCGGCCACGGTCGGGACGAACTTCTCCATGGCCCACGGGATGGACAGCGGCGACGGCGCGGACATGCCGAGCGAGTCGGTCTTGTTGGTGGCCGCGACGTACCCACCGGACTTCAGTGCCGGGACCTGGCCGAGCAGCGGGTCCTTGAGGAACGTGGCCATGTCGGCGTCGGTCTCGGTGTAGGTGATGAACACGTCGGACTTCAGGGTCGCGGACTGCTCGGCCGAGATGGTCTTGAAGAACTCGGTGCTGCCCTTGGTGAGGTCCTCGATGACCGGCGCGTTCTTCATGCCGAGGTCGACGAGCAACCGGGGCCGGTTGTCCAGCGGGGTGTAGTAGTCGATCTTCGAGTTGTCGGCGGGGGACATCGCGCCGAAGATGAACGTCTTGTCCTTGGTCTGTGGGAACTTGGTCGCCGCGGCCTTGATCGAGTCCTCGGTCGCCGCAAGCACTGCTGGCGCCTCCTTCTCGCGCCCGAGCGCCTTGCTCACCATCTCCAGCGAGGTCTGCCAGGGCGTGCCCCAGGCCTCGCCGGGGTAGGCCACCACGGGGGCGATCTTGGAGAGCTTGTCGTACTCCTCCTTGGTCACCCCGGAGTTGGTGGCGAGGATCAGGTCGGGCGCGAGCTTGCCGATCTCCTCGATCGGCGCACCGTCGGCGTCGTCGTAGCGAGTGGGTTCCTTGGCGCCCAGGGCGGCGAGCTTCGCGTCATACCAAGGGGTGGAGAGCTTGTCGTTGCCGCCCCACGTGACCTTGACGGCGCCGACGGGCGCGACACCGAGGGCGAGGGCGAAGTCCTGGTCGGACCAGCCGAGGGTGGCCACGCGGGTCGGCGCCTTGGCGATGGTGGTCTCGCCGTAGACGTGGTTCACGATGACCGGGAACGCCGAGGCGTCCGTGCCGGCCGCGGCGCTGGAGTCGTCGTTCGCACCGGAGGCACCGGTGGAGCAGGCGGACAGGCGAGGGCGAGGACAGCAGCGGCGGCAGCGGCCAGACGGGTGCGGTTCATGGTGGCTCTCCAGGTGAGGGGATCCTAACTAAGGACACCCTAACCTCACTAGGGACTTCGCACGCAAGCGGGGCGTGCCGCTAGGCGCTCAGGGAAGGACCGCTTCGGCGTCGGGCCGGCCGCGTCGCGAGAGGTGACTGATCGAGTCGAAGCTCAACACTGCCAACGCGATCCACACGATGCCGAAGCCGATCCACCGCGTGCCTGACATGTGCTCGTCGAGGAGCAGGACGCCACAGAGCAGCTGGAGCACGGGGGTGATGAACTGCAGCAGACCGATCGTGACAAGGGGGACGCGGCGGGCGGCGGCCGCGAAGAGCAGCAACGGGGCCGCGGTCGCGATGCCGGCGGCGACGAGCAGGGTGGTGTGCCAGCCGCCGTCGGTCGTGAAGGTGGTGTCACCCCGGGTGGTCAGGACTGCGAGCATCACCACGGCTATCGGCGCCAGCACCGCGGTCTCAGCGGTCAGGGAGTGCATCGCCTCCAGGGAGGCCCCGACCTTCTTCTTCACGAGACCGTAGAGCCCGAACGACAGGGCCAGGCTGACCGCGATGACGGGCACCGAGCCGGCGGCGATGCTGAGGTAGATTCCGGCGAGCGCCCCTATCGCCACTGCCACCCACTGCAGCGGGCGCAGTCGTTCGCGCAGCACCACGACACCGAGGGCGACGGTGACGATCGGGTTGAGGAAGTAGCCCAGCGCGGCCTCGGTCGTCTTGCCGTTGAGGACTGCCGCCACGTAGATGACCCAGTTCACGGCGATCAGCAGCGCCGCCGCCGTGACCCCGAACCCGAGGCGCGGGCGGCGCCACAGCTGGCGGGCCCAGCTCAGGTCGCGACGGACGAGCAGCACCAATGCGCAGAGCAGCAGCGTCCACAGGATGCGGTGCGACAGGATCTCCCAGGCGCCCGCGGGCTTCAGCGCGGCGAAGTAGAGCGGGAAGACTCCCCAGATGGCATAGGCGAGCAGTCCGTATGCCGCGCCGCGCCGCTCGTCGTCCTGCTGCACCTCAGGCCGTGGTGACGAAGCGTGTCACGCGACGGTCCAGGTGTCGCGACCGCGGATCAGCTCGTCGAGATCGGTGTCGGAGGGTCGCCCGCCGGCGGTGTCGATGGCGGCACTGACCTGGGCCCTGACGAGGTCGTCATAGGTGGGGCGGTCGACGTTGCGGAAGATGCCCATGGGCACGTGCGTCATCTGCGGGGAGTCGAGCCTGGACAGGGCGAAGGCCTGGGTCGGGTCAGCGGCTGCGACGTCGTGGACGACCACGTCGCGGTCCTGGGCCCGGGCCTGTGGGACGAACTCCAGCGAGCCGCCGTCACCGCGGACCAGCACCTGGCGGTCGTCCTCGGGGCCGACGGTGACGGGTGCGCCATCGGCGAGGTGGACGATCCGGGCCTCCTGCTGCGTGCGGTCCTTGATGAGGTCGAAGGCACCGTCGTTGAAGATCGGGCAGTTCTGGTAGATCTCGACCAGCGAGGTCCCGCGGTGCTCGGCGGCAGCGCGCAGGATCTCGGTGAGGTGCTTGCGGTCCGTGTCGGTCGTGCGCGCGACGAAGCTGGCCTCGGCGCCCAGCGCTAGCGAGACCGGGTTGAACGGGTGGTCGACCGAACCCATCGGGGTGGACTTGGTGACCTTGCCGACTTCCGAGGTGGGTGAGTACTGGCCCTTGGTCAGCCCGTAGATCTGGTTGTTGAACAACAGGATCGTGAGGTTGACGTTGCGGCGCAGCGCGTGGATGAGGTGGTTGCCACCGATCGACAGCGCGTCGCCGTCACCGGTGACCACCCACACCGACAGGTCGGGGCGGCTGGTCGCGAGCCCCGTCGCGATGGCCGGGGCGCGACCGTGGATCGAGTGCATGCCGTAGGTGTCGAGGTAGTAGGGGAACCGCGACGAGCAGCCGATCCCGGATACGAAGACGGTGTTCTCGCGCTTGAGGCCGAGCTCGGGCAGGAAGCCCTGGACGGCCGCGAGGATCGCGTAGTCACCGCAGCCCGGGCACCAGCGCACCTCCTGGTCGGAGGTGAACTCCTTCTTCGTCTGTCTGGGGTCGTCCTCGCCCAGGTGGGGCACACCGGCGGTGCCGCTGCGGACGCCGATGGACGGCATACCTAGTTCGGTGCTCATGCGGTTCCCCGATCGGTTGCCACGGGTTCGGCCGCGTCGTCGCCGGACGTGAGCGCCACGATGGCGTCGGCGAGCTCGACCGTGGTGAAGGGGAGTCCCCGCACCTGGGTGAAGGAGTGCACGTCGACGAGGAACCTGGCGCGCAACAGCATTGCCAGCTGGCCCATGTTCATCTCTGGGACGAGCACCTTGTCGTAGCGGCGCAGCACCTCGCCGGTGTTGGCGGGGAACGGGTTGAGGTGGCGCAGGTGTGCGCGGGCGACGGTGGCGCCGCTGTTGCGGACGCTGCGGGCAGCCGCGGCGATCGGGCCGTAGGTCGATCCCCAGCCGAGGACGAGCACGCTCGCCTCGCCGCTCGGGTCGTCGACCTCGAGATCACCGATGGTGTCGGCGATCCGCTCGACCTTGGCCGCGCGCAGTCGCGTCATGAGGTCGTGGTTGTCGGGGTCGTAGGAGATGTTGCCGGTGACGTTGGCCTTCTCGATGCCGCCGATTCGGTGCTCGAGGCCGGGTGTGCCCGGGACCGCCCACGGCCGGGCGAGGGTCGTCTCGTCGCGCAGGTAGGGGTGGAACACCGGCGCACCCTTGTCGTCGGTGTCGTTGGGCTCGGTCGCGAACTCGACGGTCAGGTCGGGGAGCTCGGCGACGGACGGGACGGCCCACGGCTCGGAGCCATTGGCGAGGTAGCCGTCGGAGAGCAGGAAGACAGGCGTCCGGTATGCCGTGGCGATGCGGACCGCTTCGAGGGCCGCGTCGAAGCAGTCGGCTGGGGACTTCGGGGCGATGATGGGCACGGGTGACTCGCCGTTGCGACCGAACATCGCCTGGAGCAGGTCGGACTGCTCGGTCTTGGTCGGGAGGCCCGTGGAAGGACCGCCCCGCTGCACGTCGACGATGACGAGTGGCAGCTCGAGCGAGACGCCGAGGCCGATCGTCTCGGACTTGAGGGCGACACCGGGTCCGGAGGTCGTGGTGACGCCGATGGCCCCGCCGAACGACGCGCCCAGAGCAGCGCCGATGCCCGCGATCTCGTCCTCGGCCTGGAGGGTCGTGACGCCGTAGCGCTTGAGGCCGGAGAGGGTGTGCAGGATGTCGGAGGCAGGGGTGATCGGGTACGAGCCCAGCACGAGCGGGATGCCGGCCCGGTGGGAGGCCGTGACCAGGCCCAGGGCCAGCGCGGCGTTGCCGGTGATGTTGCGGTAGGTGCCGGGCGCCATCTTCGCGGGGGCGATCTCGTAGGAGACCGCGAAGTCCTCGGTGGTCTCGCCGTAGTTGAGACCGGCCCGCAGCGCCGCGAGGTTGGCGGCGAGGATGTCGGGCTTCGACCCGAACTTCTTCTCGAGGAACGACTCGGTGCCGGTGGTCGGCCGGTGGTACATCCAGGACAGCAGGCCGAGCGCGAACATGTTCTTCGCGCGCTCCTTGTCCTTGCGGGACAGGGAGTCGAACTCGGCCAGAGCCTCCACCGTGATCGAGGTCAGGGCAACCGGATGCACGTGCCAGGACTCCAGCGACCCGTCATCCAGGGGGCTCTCGGTGTAGCCGACCTTGGCGAGGTTGCGCTTGGAGAACTCGTCGGTGTTGGCGATGATCGTCGCGCCACGGGGCAGGTCGCGCAGGTTGGCCTTCAGCGCCGCCGGGTTCATCGCCACGAGCACGTCCGGGGCGTCGCCCGGGGTGAGCACGTCGTGGTCCGCGAAGTGCAGCTGGAAGCTCGACACGCCGGGCAGGGTGCCCTGGGGTGCCCGGATCTCGGCGGGGAAGTTGGGCAGGGTCGACAGGTCGTTGCCGAGTGCGGCCGTCTCGGACGTGAACCGGTCGCCGGTCAGCTGCATGCCGTCGCCCGAGTCACCGGCGAACCGGATCACTACCCGATCGAGGCGTTGGACGCTCTTGCCGCTCGACTGTGTCTGCGTCACTGCGTGTTTCCGCCACCTTGTTGATCTGCTGTTTCTTGCGCGCCACGCGCCTCCTGCGGGCGTTCTTCCATGGTATGACTGCCGGCGCCGGAGCATGCGGGCAACCCGTATTTCGGACATCCGGGCCTGTCGTTGATGGGCGCGGCAGATCGCACCAGGGCAGATAGAGCAGGTGGTGCGCGTCAGGTCAGGCGGTGACGGTGATCTCGTGAATCTCGTCGTAGGGGTGGCCGGCCCGCTCGTGGATGCGCTGGATGGCGTCCTTGTCCGGGCCCTCGGAGAGACAGAAGACGTGACCGGTCACGGGGTCTCCCCAAGCACTCTTGAAGTCCACCGACTCCTCGCCCTGGATCGCGAGGTCGGCTCGGTGGGCCTCCAGCAGCGCGTCGGCCGTGACTCCGGCCATGTTGGTGTGGACGTCCATGAACTGCGCCATGGCACTACTTCCTTTCCTGTGGGTACCTCTCCCCGGAGTGGTCTCGTCACGCTACGCCGGGGGCTCCCGACCGGCCTCCGTCAAAATGACGGGAGGCACTTCAGCAAGCCGCTCTCGGTGCCACTCGACCAGAGGTCAGGTCTGTGGCGTGATCACTGGCAGGGTGGGCCAGCGCCAGCTGGCCCAGTCCGACCACGTGTCGTGACCCTGTGGTGGCGGAGGAATCGGGCCGTGGGCCAGCTCCTCGGGGCGGGGCGTCTCGATCGACGCCAGGAAGCGGTCGTGGTCGGAGTCGGTCATCTCGAACGTGGTGTGCGGAGCCTTCGCCCACCTGGCCGTCGCGCGGCGGCGCCGTTCCTGCTCACTGGTGTGGACGTACTCGAGTGAGAATTGGGCGCCTGACATCTCGGCGATGGCGCGGATGGCATAGCGCTCGTCGGCAGACCAGCAACCAAAGTCCAGGACCACGCCCGAGCCGCTGGTGAGCACCTCGTGGGCGACCCAGATCATCCGGCCCTCGAGGATGTCACGGCGCCCGTCGGCGTCGCTGTGACCGAACAGGGGTGCCATCCACTCGTCGGGTGTCAGGCGGAGGATGCGATGGGCGGCTGCCAGCTCGATGGCTCGCGTCGTCTTTCCCACACCGGGCAGCCCGACGGTGAGGTACAGCGTCGGCCCAGGTTCCACACCGCAACTCTGCAGGGCGCCGTGCGGGGCAGCAACTGGCCTTCCACCGAGCGACCCGACCGGCCCAGCTGTTGACGAGGGGGCTGACGGCTGTCGGGATGAGCAGGGTCAGGCGGCGCGGTAGCCGTGGCGGTCCATGGGATGGGTGGTGTGGGTGCGGCCGTCGGGGGCGGTCCAGGTGCAGATGCCGAGGTCGTCCATCTCGACCTGCCAGCCGGCGTGGTGCTTGAACCCGTGATGGGTCGCGCACAGGGACTGGAGGTTGGTGACGGCGGTCGGGCCGCCGGGATGTCGGACGACGTGGTCGAGCTGGCAGCGTCGGGCGGCGGTGTTGCAGCCGGGGAACCGGCAGGTGCCGTCGCGGGACCGGACGGCGCGGGCGGTCCGGGCGCCGGGGCGGTAGGTCTGCGGGTCCTGCCAGCGGACCGCGCCGGTGACGGAGTCGCTGCGGGCGAGCCGGATGGTCACATCAGGGTCGTTGAGGAGGGCGACGACGTCGGCGGGGAGCAGCGACCCGAACAAGGGCACCTCGGTGTGCGCGGACACGAACCACAGGTCGCCGTCGCCGTGGTCGTGCAGGACGCCGTCGTCGAGCTCCTCACACCCACCCAGGTCGACGTAGGCCCCAGCACCAGCGGGAGTTGCGTCCGCCGCTGACTCGTCGGCCGGAGCCGAAGCAAGACACTGCGCGGAGACTCCGAGGTGCGGCGGGATCTGGTGGCCGCTGTCGACAGGGGCGACGAGCTCGATGGTGGTGCTGATCGCCGCGTTGGCCTCGACAAGGTCGGCCAGGGCGTCGGCCCTCGCCGCACCCATGCGCAGGCCGGCCTGGGCTCTGGCGTACTCGGCAGCGAGACCGTCGACCGCGTGCCAGATGCGCAACGCCACGGGAGTCGGCAGGTCTGCCTCCAACGTGGACATCCCCGCGCACTCGCCGGCCCGAACACGCACGTCTCGCCGACTTCTGGCGAGCTCGGCAGACTCCTGGGCGTCGTCGGGCGCGCACCGGTCAGCGGCGCGTCGGGCGCGGCGGCGCAGGGCGGCGCAGCTCATCTCGGTGACGCCGCCCTCGAGGACCCGCGCGACGAACTCGTGCAACCTTGTCGGGGGGACGGTGGCCGACTCGGCGACGACCGCGTCCACCCGATAGGGCTCGAGGTCGCCCGACCAGGCCAGGGCTTGGATCTGGGGCATGGTGCACACGGCTCGGCGGGCGTGGTCGATGCGGGTGGACATGGTGCGCGGCGACACGTGCAGCAGCGCCGCAAGGGACCCGGCGGCGAGAGCCTGCCCCGAGAGGTGCGGGCGCCGGGCGCCGGCCAGGGCCGCGTCGGCCGCCTCGCAGTCGATTCGCTCGTCGCAACGCCGGGCCACCGTCTCTAGCGCCGAACGCTGTCGCGCCGCCGCAGCACTGACCACTCGCTGGGTGGCGAGGACCAGCACCTCGGCCTGCTCCATCGGCAGGTCGGCGATCTCATCGTCGGTGAGGGTGAAGAGCCAGACAGCGAGGGCAGCCGGGTCGGCCACCTGCACGGACGTCACGCTCTCGAACATGTGTCCAATCGTAGAGGTAGGCACTGACAGCCGAAGGCGCTGTCCACAGCCGCCGGCCAGTGCGCCGGCGGTGAAAACCACTGGGACCAAACAGGGTTGCGAACTAGGTTCGAGGCATGGACCGACCCGCCCTCGACGAAGCACTCACCGACCGGGAGGCCGTGCTGCGAGCCTTCGTCCGACCCGACGGCAGGCTCTCGGCCATCCCGACCCGCGTCCGCAAACGCCTCGTCGTCCTCAACGAGATGGCCCAGGCGTTCGCGATCGGGGGGACCTACGACGAGACCCAGGTGAACAACACTCTCCGCGCCTGGCACGACGACGTCGCCGCCCTGCGCCGCTACCTCGTCGAGGAGGGCTTCCTCGAGCGCCGCGACGGGCGCTACTGGCGCGCCGGCGGCACGGTGGAGGGCGACGTCGAGGCAGTGGACTAGGGGCACACCTGTCAACCGCGCCGGTCGCAGCCAAAAGCAGAGGCGCAGAACCGTTGGCGCGCCTAGGGTCGCGAGCATGTTCATCCGCCAGGAGCAGCCGGCCGATGCCGACGCGATCCGCGAGCTGCACCGCCGCGCCTTCGCCAAGCCGGCCACCGACGACACCCCCGCCGTCGACGGCCACCTCGAGGCCAACCTCGTCGACGAGCTGCGCGCCGAAGGCGACCTGCTCGCACCGCTGTGCCTCGTCGTGGAACAGGACGGCCGGGTGGTCGGGCACGTGGCGATGAGTCGCACGCTCCTCGACGACCGACCGTCGGACCTGGTGGCACTCGGCCCGCTCGGTGTCCTGCCGGCGCTGCAGGGGAAGGGAGTTGGCTCGGCCCTGGTGCACGCGACCCTCGCGGCGGCGGATGCGCTCGGCCATCGGGGTGTGGTCCTGCTCGGCCATCCGACCTACTACCCACGGTTCGGGTTCGGTCCAGCCATCGACCACGGCATCACCCCGCCCCAGGACTGGGGGCCGGCCTACTTCATGCTGCGGCGGTTGGGGGCGTGGGGCGACGGCCTCCGGGGAGCCTTCCGCTACGCCCCGGCGTTCGAGCGGCTGGACGACTGAGACGGGTCGGCCCGGGGTGTCGAGGTCACCCGAGCAGCTGCCCCAGCACCTGGTCGAGATCGGTCAGCCCGCCCGCCTGCTCGGGGGTCAGCTGCGCCAGAGGCGTCCGCGCGAGCCGCGCGTAGACGGCGGCCATCGCCTCGAACAGCTCCGGGCTCGCGCCCGCCGCCTCCTGCGTGGCTGCGATCTGCTCCATCTCGGCGACGAACCGGCCGCTCTTGCTGGTGGACACGGCGATCCGGCGCGCGGCCGTGGCTGCGCTGCCGGGGAACTCCCGCGCGAGATCCGCCAGGACGACATCGAGGACGCCGTTGACGTATGCCGTGTGCAGGGCCTGGGTCCAGAGCGCCGTCGTCCCCTTGTACACGGAGGCGGTGCACATCTTCACCGCCGAGGCCAGCCCAGCCGTGGGACCGACCACGTGGGGCTGCAGGCCATCGGCGGGTAGGTCGGCGAGGACGTCCGCACGTTCTCCGGACAGGTAGAGGATCGTGTCGCCTCCGGGGGCTGGCGGGCCCCCGCTGATGGACCCGTCGACAAGGGCGAGACCGGCGGTCTCGGCCCGGGTGGCGAGCTCCCGGACTCCGGCGGGGGAGATGGCGTTCAGGTCGGCCACGACGGGTCTCACGCCAAGGGAGTCGGCCGCCTCGACGATCGCGCCCATGACCGAGGTGGCCTTCGCCGGCGGACAGATGCTGACCACGAGGTCGCTCTCCCTGACGACGGTGGCGAGGTCAGGGACCAGCTCCAGGCCCTCGGCCAGCGACCGGGTGCGCTCACTGCGGGCCGCGACCGTGGCCAGCACACGGGCGCCTGCGGACTGCCACGCGCGGCCGAGGGCCGAGCCCATGGCGCCCGGGGAGACCACCCCGATCGTCAGCTGGTCCATCTAGCCCACCCTAGGTCGGCGGTCTGGTGACGGCGTCAGTCACCAGTCTGACCATCAGCGAGCTCACGGAGGATGTCGAGGTGTCCGTTGTGGCGGGCGTTCTCCTCGACGAGGTGGAGGATCACCCAGCGCAGCGTCGGGTGCTCGCCCGTCCTGAACGGCGTCGCCGACCGGTCGTCGAGGTCGAGCCCCGCGATGATCGCGTCGGTGCGGACCGCCTGGTCGGCGTACTCCTGCAGGGTCTGGGCCAGGGGAGTGCTGGCCCCGAGGCTGAACTCCCGGTCCGGCTCCTCGTCGGTCCAGGGACCGAGGTCGGGACCACCCACGAACCGGTTCTCGATCCACGAGTGCTCGACCCAGCGCATGTGGTTGACCACCCCGCCGAGGGACATCAGCGGCGACCCGGGCAGGGGGGCCGCCCCCACGTGCTCGTCGGCGAGGTCGCGGCACTTCTCGGCCGCGGTGTCGCGGGTGTACTGGAGCATGGTGAGCAAGGTGGTGCGCTCGTCCCAGGAGCTGGGGCTGTCGGTTCGTGTCATGCGCCGACCCTGTCGCACGGACTCGGCCGGCGCCAGTGGATTGTCGCGCAGGCGGAGCTCACCGGAGCCGGGTCACGCCCCCGCGCCAGGTGCCCACCCGTCGGCGCAACACCCCTGCGCGCAGGAGTCCCACTAGGCTGCAAGCGTGTCGCCCTACGTCGTCATCGCCGCAGTGGTCGCGATCGGCCTGCTGCTCTTCGTGGCCGCAATGGGCGCCCGGGCGCTGCTCGCTCCGAAGGCCCCGACCCGGGCAAAGCTGACGACCTACGAGTCCGGTGTCGACCCGGTCGGCCAGGACTGGGCGCAGACGCAGGTGCGCTACTTCGTCTACGCGTTCCTGTACGTCATCTTCGCCGTCGACGCGGTCTACCTGTTCCCGTGGGCGCTGGTCGTCCGCAGCAGCCTGGGCGCGGCCTCGCTCGTCGAGATCGCCGTGTTCATCGGCGTGCTGCTCGTCGGGCTCGTCCACGCAGCCCGTCGTGGTCTGCTGAGGTGGTTGTGATGGCGACGACCCCGCTGCCGATGCCCCGGGTGGGGGTCGCCACCGACATCGCGCCACAACCCATCCGCGTGGTGCTCAACTGGGGTCGTCGCTACTCCCTGTGGGTGTTCAACTTCGGGCTCGCCTGCTGCGCGATCGAGTTCATCGCTGCTTCGATGGCCCGGCACGACTTCATCCGGCTCGGCGTCATCCCGTTCGCGCCCGGGCCGCGTCAGGCCGACCTCATGGTCGTGTCCGGCACCGTGACCGACAAGATGGCGCCAGCGGTGCGCCGGCTCTACGACCAGATGCCCGAGCCGAAGTACGTGATCTCCTTCGGCGCGTGCTCCAACTCCGGCGGCCCCTACTGGGACTCCTACTCCGTCACCAAGGGCGTCGACACGATCATCCCCGTCGACGTCTACGTGCCGGGCTGCCCTCCGCGGCCCGAGGCGCTGCTGCAGGGCATCCTCAAGCTGCAGGAGAAGATCGCGGCAGAGACGTTGTCCACCAAGGGGATCCGCGCCAAGTATGCCGGCCACCGGCTCGCCTCTGCTGCGGAGGTCAGCCGACCACTGGTGTTGCCGCCTGCACCACTGCCTGCCGGGGAGACGTCGTGACGGACCCGGCAAACCTCGAGCGCGCCGACGTCGACCCGGGCGAGTGGGTGACGACGATCGCGGCGGCCCGCGACGCGGCATACACCTTCTTCGACTGGCTCACGGCGGTCGACCAGAGCGACGACGAGGCAGCTCCCGGGCTCGACGTCGTCTGCCACCTGATGGACGGGTCCACGCCGAAGGCGTTGCGGCGCAAGCTGTTCCGCACCCGCGTGCCCGACGGTGCCACCCTCGCCAGCCTGACTCCTGTCTTCCGCGGTGCAGCGTGGCACGAGCGCGAGACGCACGAGATGTTCGGGCTCGACTTCGAAGGCTTCGACGACGGCACGGGTCTGGGGCTCCGGCCGCTGCTCCTGCCCGACGGCTTCGAGGGCACTCCACTGCGCAAGTCCTTCGTGCTGGCAGCTCGGGCCTCCAAGCCGTGGCCGGGCGCCAAGGAGCCAGGGGAGTCCGAGCACGCGAAGCCGACCGGTCGCCGTCGCGTGTCGGCGCCCGGAGTCCCCGACGCCGAATGGGGGCCGCGGTGAGCGACGCCGTCGAGGTGACCCTGCGTGCGGTCGGCGTGCTCGGCGCGTTCCTCGTGCTGCCGCTGCTCGTGGGCCAGACCGAGCACAAGGTGATGGCCCACATGCAGGGCCGGCTCGGACCGATGTATGCCGGTGGGTTCCACGGGTGGGCGCAGCTGGTGGCCGACGGGGTCAAGTTCGTCCAGAAGGAGGACATCACCCCTGCCGCCGCCGACAAGCGCGTGTTCCGGTTCGCGCCTGCCGTCGCGCTCGTGCCCTATCTCGTTGCTCTGGCTGCGATTCCGCTCAGCCCGGACGTGGTCGCCGCAGACCTTCCCGCCTCTGCCGTCTTCGTCCTCGCGGTGACGGCCGTGGGCATCCTCGGCACCCTGATGGCCGGCTGGGCCAGCGCCAACAAGTACTCCCTGCTCGGGGCCATGCGCGCCGCCGCGCAGCTGCTCTCCTACGAGCTCCCGATGGTGCTGGCCGTCGCCAGCGTCTGCCTCGCCGCGGGGTCGCTGTCCCTCTCCGGCATCGCCGCCGCCTGGTCGCCGTGGTGGCTCGTCTTCCAGCTTCCGGGTGCCGTCGTCTTCCTCGTGTCCGCCGTGGCCGAGCTCCAGCGCCCGCCGTTCGACATGCCGGTGGCCGACTCCGAGATCGTGTTCGGCGCATACACCGAGTACACCGGGCTGCGGTTCGCGTTCTTCCTGCTGAGCGAGTACGCCGGGATCGTCGTCATGTCGCTGCTCTTCGCCGTGCTCTACCTCGGCGGCTGGCAAGGCCTGTTCAGCGACCAGCTCGGCTGGCTGTGGACCCTGCTCAAGGGCTTCTGCATCGCGGTGGTCGTCATCTGGCTCCGCGTGGCGTGGCCGCGGCTGCGTGAGGACCAGCTGCAGCGGCTGGCCTGGCTCGTCCTCGTCCCCCTCGCGCTCGCGCAGCTGGCGCTCACGGGTGTCTGGGTGGTGGCGACGGCATGAGCGAGCAGGCGAAGAAGCCGGGAGGCATCGGCATACCCGGCATCCTCAAGGGACTTGCCACCACGGCACGGACCATGGCGAAGCCGACCCACACGGCTGAGTACCCCGACGCGCAGCCGCACCTGCCCCCGCGCAGCCGTGGCGTGATCGCGCTCCTGGAGGAGAACTGCACCTCGTGCATGCTGTGCGCCCGCGAGTGCCCGGACTGGTGCATCTACATCGACTCCCACAAGGAGACGATCCCCGCCACGACCGAGGGTGGGCGCGAGCGGCAGCGCAACGTGCTCGACCGGTTCGCGATCGACTTCAGCCTCTGCATGTACTGCGGGATCTGCATCGAGGTGTGCCCGTTCGACGCGCTGCACTGGAGTCCCGAGTTCGAGTACGCCGAGCTCGACATCCGTGACCTGCTGCACGAGAAGGACCGGCTCGGGAAGTGGATGCCCACGGTGCCGCCGCCGTCGGCGCTCGACGAGCATTCCGCCGAGCCAGCCGAGATAGCCGCCACCCTGCGGCCCGGTCGCCTCGTCAGGACTGCTCCGGCCCGGCGTTCCCCGGCGCGCGCCACCCCGGCTGGACAGGAGACGCCGCCACCACCGGAGCCCGCACCAGAGCCCGCGCCCGAGCCAGCATCGGAGCCGACACCGGAGCCGGAAGCATGACGGCACTGGACGTGGCGTTCGCCGCCGTCGGGCTGATCTGCGCGGCCAGTGGGCTGCTCGCGGTGACGACGCGGCACGTGGTCCACGCCGCGCTGTGGCTCGTGGTCTGCCTGGGTGCGGTGGCGGGGTGCTACCTCGTCCTCGGGGCTGAGTTCGTCGCCCTGGTCCAGCTGCTGGTCTACGTCGGCGCGATCGTCGTGCTCGTCCTCTTCGCCCTGATGCTGACGCGAGCCCCGATCGGGGCGAACGCCGAGGTCAGCACCGGGCGGCTGCACCGGGTGCTCGCAGCCGTGCTGGGTGCCGGCGTGACTGCGCTGCTCGCCGCGGCGCTGCTGCCCATCGCGGGGGAGGCCGTGCAGCGCCGCGACACCTCCACCACCGAGATCGCCGGGCAGATCTTCGGCACGTGGGTGTGGCCCTTCGAGGTGCTGTCGCTGCTCCTGCTGGTCGCCCTCATCGCCGCCCTGGCCGTCTCGCGGATGAGCCGCCCCGAGCAGACCACCGACCATCGCGCGGACTCCGCGACCACGGAGCCGGCGGCATGATCCACCTGGCCGGCCCCTACCTGCTCGTCGCGGTGCTCGCGGGCCTGGGCGCCTACGGCGTGCTCGCGAGGCGCAATGCCGTGCTGGTGCTCATCGGTGTCGAGCTCATCCTCAACGCCGCCAACGTGCTCCTGGTGTCGGTCGGCGCGGCGGGCGGCGACCGGTGGGCTGCGGGCAACGTGCTGACCCTCTTCGTCATCACCATTGCGGCGGCGGAGGTCGTCGTCGCGCTCGCCGTCGTCCTGGCCGTCTACCGGTTGCGCGGCGACGTCGACCTCAGCGTCCCCGCCCACCGGATGCCAGACCCAACGCGCCGCGAGACAGACCCAGCGGCCCGCACGAGCGACCCGGCGCTCGCCCCCGACACCGCCGAAGGCCGGCCGCGATGAGCGCCGCCGCGGCCAAGCTGGTCGTCCTGCTGCCGGCTGTCGCGGCCCTCCTGGGGCTGTTCCTCGCCCGCCGGCCGGACCCGCGTCCAGCCCGGCTCGTGGCGGTCGGCGGCGCCCTCGTCGCGATCGTGGCGGCCGTGCTGCAGGTGGTCGGGGTGCATGGCCCGTCGGGCTCGATGGCGGTCCGCACCATTGCGTCTCTCGAGGCTGGTGAGCTGCGGATCCCGTTGCAGCTGCAGGCCACCGATGCGACGGCGCTCATCGCCCTCGTGGTCGCCGTGGTCGGCTGGGCGGTGCAGGCCTTCGCCGGCTGGTACCTGCGTGACGACGATCGCTACGGCATCTTCGCTGCCACGGTCTCGCTGTTCACGGCGGGGATGCTGCTCGTCGTCCAGTCCGGCGACCTCGTCCTCACGCTGGTCGGCTGGGAGGTGATGGGCTGGTGCTCCTACCTGCTCATCGGCCACTGGAGCCGCAAGGAGTCCGCCCGCCGCGCCGCCCTCAAGGCGTTCCTCGTCACCCGCCTGGCGGATGTCGGCTTCGTGCTCGGCGTGGTGATCCTGGCAGGGGGCGCCGGCTCGACGGCATACCCACAGGTCCTCCAGACGTGGGCCGCCACGGACTGTCCCGATGCGGGAGCCTGCCTGGCGCCGAACGCCGCCCTCCGCACCGCCGCCATGGTGCTGCTGGTCATCGGCATCCTCGGCAAGTCGGGCATGGTGCCCTTCCACGACTGGCTCCCCGACGCCATGGAGGGCCCGACCCCGGCGTCCGCGCTCATCCACGCCGCGACCATGGTCGCGGCGGGCACGTTCGTCCTCGCCCAGCTGTTCGACGTCCTCGCCGCCAGTGACGGTGCCCGCTGGCTGCTCGCCGTGAGCACGGCCGTGACGATGGTGTATGCCGCGGTGCTGGCCTTCGGGCAGACCGACCTCAAGCGGCTGCTCGCCTACTCCACCCTCAGCCAGGTCGCCCTCATGCTCTCCGCCCTTGCCGTCGCCCCGACCGACGAAGGACCGGGCGCGGGTGTCCTGCACCTGTACTCCCACGCGTTCTTCAAGGCGTTGTTGTTCCTCGCGATCGGCTGGCTGAGCGTCACGGTGGGCGGCACAGCGGCAGCCACGATGCGCGGCGGTCTGCGTGGGCACCTGTTCATCCGCCCGGCCATGTTCGTCGGCCTGCTGTCCCTCGCGGGCGTGCCCCCGCTGGTCGGGTTCGTCTCCAAGGAGCACGTCCTTGCCGCGGCCGAGGCCGGCGCGGCCGGAGGCCAGGCCCGCGCGTGGGTCGTGCTCGTCGCGGGGTTGCTGACCGTCGCCCTCACGGCCGCCTACTGCATGCGCGCGTGGATCGTCCTGGACGACCTGGGTGCCGCCGACATCGAACGCCACGACTCCGATGCCGCGACATTCCCCGTCCGCGCTGCGGTCACCGTCCTGGCCGTCCTGGCCGTCGTGGGCGGTCTGGTCGTCCTCACGCCGCTGATCGACCTGGACGGTCACATCGGGTGGCTGGTGGCGCTGCTGAGCATCCTGCTGATCGTCGGCGCGGGACTGGCCGTGCGCTCCCTGGCCGACGGTGCGGACCCCGCGGTCCGGGTGGTCGGCGCGCGAATGCCGTCGTTCGACAAGGGGCTCGGCGTCGACCGCCTCTACGTCACACTCGTGGCCCGGCCGGTGCTGGCGCTCGCCCACCTCGTCGTGTTCCTCGACCGCGAGGTCGTCGACGCCTACGTGCGCGGCGCAGCCGTGGGCGCGCGGCTCGGCGGCTCCGGGGGACAGCGCGCCCACCGGTCCGAGCGCGCTGCGTCGGGCCTGGCCTGGGTCGTGGCCGGCGTGGTCGCGGTTGCCCTGGCGGGAGTGGCGCTGTGGTGATCCTCGTCAGCCTCGTGGTCCCCGCGGCGGTCGCGGTGTGGCTGCTCACCGGCGGTCGCGGGGTCTCCCACCGGACCGCCAACCTGCTCGCCTCCACGGCCAGCGTCGTCGCACTGGCGGCAGTCCTCGTCGCCGTCGTCGTGCGCCCCACGGTCGATCGCGCCTGGGTGCCGTCACTCGGGTTGCGCTGGCTGCTCGCCGTCGACGGCATCAGTGCGCCCCTACTGCTGCTGACCGCCATCCTCGGGGTCGGCGTGGTGCTGCACACCCTCGACCGACCTCCCGTCGGCGGCACGACCGCGGCGTTCCACGCATGCCTGCTGCTGGTCGAGTTCGGAGCGCTCGCCACCTTCTACGCCCGCGACGCCGTGCTCTTCTTCGTCGCTTTCGAGCTGGTCCTCGTCCCGATGTGGGTGCTCATCACTCGGTTCGGGGATCCCCACGACCGGGCGGCACGCGCCGATGCCGGCGGCCGGTTCGTCCTCTACACCGCCTTCGGCTCCACCCTCATGCTCGTGGGGATCCTGGCCCTGGTCGCCAAGGCCGGCACCTCCGACCTGGACGTCCTGGCCCGAGCCGGCGGCAACGGCATACCCGTCGGCACCCAGACGCTGGTCGCGGCCCTGCTCGTCGCCGGGCTCGCCGTGAAGGTGCCGGTCTTCCCGCTGCACACCTGGCTACCGCCGGCGCACACGACCGCGCCCACGGCCGGGTCGGTGCTGCTGGCGGCCGTGCTCCTCAAGATGGGCACCTATGGTCTCGTGCGGCTGCCGCTCGCCTCGGTGCCGGACGGGTTCGCCAAGGTCGCGCCGGTGCTCGCCGTCCTCGGTGCTGTCGGCATCATCTGGGGAGGACTGGCCTGCCTCGTCGAGCGCGACCTCAAGCGGCTCATCGCCTACTCCTCCGTCGCGCACATGGGCTTCGTGGTCCTCGGGCTGTCCAGCGGCACCCGCACCGGGCTCCAGGCCGCACTGTTCGCCAACGTCGCCCACGGCGTGATCTCGGCCCTGCTCTTCGTCGTCGTCGGGGGGCTCAAGGAGCGCTGGGGCAGTGCCGACCTCGAGACGGCCCGGGCGGCCCTGCGCGAGGTCACCCCACGCCTCGGGTTCGCGCTCGTCGTCGGTCTCGCCGCGTCCCTCGGCCTGCCCGGCCTCGCCGGCTTCTGGGGCGAGTTCCTCAGCGTGTATGCCGCGTGGTCACCCGCCGCCGACCGTCCCCAGGGGCTTTTCCGCGCGCTGGCCGTCGTGGCCGCCCTCGGCACCGTCCTCGCGGCCGCCTACGCACTGAGGGTGCTGCGCACCGTCTGGGCTGGGGAGCGCACCGAACCCGCCATCGCGGACAGCCGCGACAGCGAGTGGGACGTGCTCGCCGTCCTGGTCATCGCCGTGCTGCTGCTCGGCATCGCGCCGGGGCCCCTGCTGGCCCTGACCGGCGACGCGGTCACCACGATCATCGGGGCGGCGCCATGACCGCAGCGACCAGCCTGGTGACCTTCGACTGGCTAGCCCTCGCGCCGGTGCTGGCACCGGCCCTGGGCGCGGTCGTCGTGCTCCTCCTGGACGCCCTGGCCCCTCGGTTGGTCCGCCTCCATGCCGGGCTGGGGGTGCTCGCGCTCACCGCCGGGATCGCCCTCGCCGTGCCGGGCACCCTGCGCGCCGCCGACGACCCGTTGCGCACCTTGTGCCTGCCGGCTCCCGACGGTTGCCTCTACGAGGCCGGCCCACTCGCCAGTGCGCTCCAGCTGGGTGCCCTCGCCTCCGCCCTCGTCGTCCTGCTGCTCGGCTGGCCGGGCACCGACCCGCGGGACCACCTCCGCGGCGGCCCGGCAGTGGTCGTCTCGCTCGTCCTGACCGCCACCGCAGGCGCTGCCGGTGTCGCTGCAGCCCACGACCTGGGCTCCTGGCTGGTCTGCCTCGAGCTGGCCACCCTGCCCGCGATCGCCTTGGTGGCGCTGCGTGGCGACGCCCCTGCGGGTCGGGGGGCGCTGGCCCTGCTGACCACCTCGGTGCTGTCCTTCGCCACGGTCGTGCTCGGCGCAGCGCTCTGGCTGGTCGCCACCGGCCAGGCGGTCTTCGCGGCCGGTGCCGCTGACGCCGCCCTCGCCGACCCCGAGCGCCGCGTGGTCCTGCTCCTCGGAGCACTGCTCCTGTTCGCCGGTCTGGGTTTCAAGCTCAGCCTGGTCCCGTTCCACGTGTGGACGCCGCAGGCCTACAGCGGTGCCAGCGAACCGGTGGCGGCGTTCCTCGCGGCGACCTCCAAGGTCGCGGCCCTGGCCGCCCTCCTCGTCGTCATCACGCCCCTCGTCGGGGCGGGAGCACCCGTCCTCGTCGTGATCGGGATCATCGCCGCCGTGTCGATGACACTCGGGAACGTGCTGGCGCTCGTCCAGGACGACCCGGTGCGGGTGCTGGCCTGGTCGACCGTCGCGCAGGCCGGCTGGGTCATCCTGCCCCTGTCCGCGCTCGACGAGCAGTCTGCCTCGGCGTCCGGTGCCTACCTGCTCGCGTACGTCATCGCGACCCTCGTCGCCTTCGTCGTGGTGCACGTCATCACGGCGACGCCACGTCTTCGCGGCGCCGTGGACCAGGGCCGCACGCTCGCGGCATACACCGGGCTGCTGCGGGCGCACCCGCTGCTCGGCGGGGCGCTGGGACTGGCCCTGCTCTCCCTGGCCGGGCTCCCGCCGGGTGTCGTCGGGCTCATCGCCAAGGTCGTCGCGCTGCGACCGGTCGTCGGGGCAGGGCAGTGGGCTCTGGCGCTGGTCGCCGTGCTCAACGCGGTGATCGGGGTTGCGGTCTACCTGCGCTGGTTCGCCGTGCTGCTGCGAGACCCCGAGGAGGGTCCGGCGCGGCCCGTGGTCCGGCGGATCCCGCGCCCGGCTCTGGCCGCGCTGGTGCTCAGTGGAGCCGCCCTGGTGGCCACCAGCGTGATGCCCCAGCTGCTGCTCGGCATGCTCGACTGACTGGGCACCGCACCGCGGCGGGTGAGCACGGCAGGGGGGAACGCCAGCACGAAAGCGAGCGTTGAGGCTGACATGCACAACCATTTCAACGGGCTCAAGACCGCAGCCCTCTTCGGCGGCATCTTCGCCCTCCTGCTGGCCATCGGCGGCTACATCTCGGCATCCACCGGGAGCGCCGCCTTCATCTGGCTGTTCGCCCTCTTCGGCGTCGCCATGACCGCCTACGGCTACTGGAACTCGGACAAGCTCGCGATCAAGGCGATGCACGCCTACCCGGTCAGCGAGGCCCAGGCGCCCGCGATGTACCGCATCGTCCGGGAGCTCTCGACGGCCGCCGGCAAGCCGATGCCCAAGATCTACGTCAGCCCCACCGCCGCTCCCAACGCCTTCGCGACCGGGCGGAACCCCGAGAACGCCGCCGTCTGCTGCACCGAGGGCATCCTCGGCCTGCTCGACGAGCGGGAGCTGCGCGGTGTCCTCGGGCACGAGCTGATGCACGTCTACAACCGCGACATCCTCACCGGCTCGGTGGCCGCCGCCATCGCGGGTGTGATCACGTCGGTCGCCCAGATGCTCATGTTTGCCAGCATGTTCGGCGGTGGGGGCAACGACGAGGACCGTCCCAACCCGATCGCGATGCTCGCCATGGCGCTGCTCGCGCCGTTCGCCGCGATGATGATCCAGATGGCGATCAGCCGCACGCGCGAGTACGACGCGGACGAGGACGGCGCCAAGCTCACCGGCGACCCGCTGGCGCTCGCGTCCGCGCTGCGCAAGCTCGAGACCGGCGTGGCCAGGGCGCCGCTCCAGCCGACCCCGGCCATCCAGAACTCCAGCCACATGATGATCGCCAACCCGTTCCGCCCCCAGGACGTGTCGCGGTTCTTCTCCACGCACCCCCCGATGAACGAGCGGATCGCGCGGCTCGAGGCGCAGGCCTACGGCTTCCGCCAGCGCTGAGACCCCCGCCGAGGGTGGTAAATCGTCCCGCTTCGCGAGTCTCGCCGACCGGGTTGGCCCGGTGTCCGGCGAGACTCGCGGAGGGCTGGGAATGAAAGTCTGGCCGATACACGTTACGATGTCCGCAGTTGCAGTTCCTCGTGTGAGTGGGCCCGCCTAAACCGCGGGCCTTTTCCGTAAGCGGTGTATTCCGTGTCGTGGTGATTTCGCAGCTGGTGGTCCGCATCCGCGGCCACATCGGCCAATTAGGAAAAGAGTTATCCCATGGCACAGGGAACAGTGAAGTGGTTCAACGCTGAGAAGGGCTTCGGCTTCATCGAGCAGGACGGCGGCGGCGCCGACGTCTTCGTGCACTACAGCGCGATCGAGTCCGGCGGCTACCGCTCGCTCGACGAGGCACAGCGCGTGGAGTTCGACATCACGCAGGGCCCGAAGGGTCCCCAGGCGGAGAAGGTCACGGTCATCTGACCTGCTTCACCCTCTGAACGACAGATCGAAGCCCCCGGCCAGTGCGGCCGGGGGCTTCGGCTGTCCCCGGCCCCTGAGCTGCTGGTTGAATCGGTGACATGCCATCCCTCACCCGGGCCGATGCCCAAGAGCGTTCTGCCCTCGTCACCGTGAGCCGGATGGAGGTCGACCTCGACCTCGACCAGGGCGAGGAGACGTTCGGCTCACGCGTTCGGATCACGTTCTCCTGCACTGTCCCCGGCAGCTCGACCTTCGTCGACGTCCTGCCCGTCCAGCTCCGGAGCCTTGTCCTCAACGGGTCACCGGTCGACGTGGCCGGCCTCGCCGACGGGCGCATCGAGCTCACCGACCTCGCGGCCACGAACGTCCTGGAGGCCGAGGCGGTGATGGCCTACAGCCGCGACGGACAGGGCCTGCACCGCGCGGTCGACCCCGCCGACGGGGAGCACTACGTCTACGGCCACCTGTTCCTCGATGCGGCGCCGCGGGTGTTCGCCTGCTTCGACCAGCCCGACCTCAAGGCGTCGTATGCCGTGACCGTCACCGCCCCCGAGTCGTGGCAGGTGCTGGGCAACGGCGCCGCGTCGCAGGCTGGGCCCGGCCGATGGGAGCTGGCCCAGACCCAGCCCCTGGCCACCTACTTCGTGACCGTGTGCGCCGGCCCCTACGCATCGGTGCGCGCCGAGCACGACGGCATACCTCTGGGGTTCCATGCCCGGGCGTCGTTGCGCGAGCACCTAGAGCGGGAGGCACCGCAGATGCTCGAGGTGACGCGGGCCAGCTTCGACTACTACCACTCGCTGTTCGGTATCCGGTACCCGTTCGGGGAGTACCACCAGGTCTTCGTGCCGGAGTTCAACGCCGGCGCGATGGAGAACCCTGGCTGTGTGACGTTCCGCGACACGATGATCTTCCGCGGAGCGGCCGCTCGGGACGAGCTGCTGTCGCGCACCAACACGATCACCCACGAGATGGCGCACATGTGGTTCGGCGACCTCGTCACGATGACGTGGTGGGACGACCTGTGGCTCAACGAGTCGTTCGCCGAGTACATGTCACACCGCACCTGCGTCGAGGCGACCGAGTTCACCGACGCGTGGGTCGACTCCACGATGGCGCGCAAGGGCTGGGGGTATGCCGCGGAGCGCACCCCGTCGACGCACCCCGTCGCCGGGTCGCCCGCACCTGACGCGCAGACGGCCTTGCAGGACTTCGACGGGATCTCCTACGCCAAGGGCGCGGCAGTCCTGCGCCAGCTGATCGCCCACATCGGCGACGACGCCTTCATCGAGGGGGTCGTCGCCCACCTGCGCAGCCACGCGTTCGGCAACGGCACCCTGGCTGACTTCCTGGGAGCCATGGAGCAGGCGTCCGGGCGGTCGCTCGAGGCCTGGAGCCGCGCGTGGCTGCTCACCGCCGGACTCGACACGATCTCCGTGGACCGCGCTTCCGGTGACGTGCGCCGGACGGTGCCGCAGGCCTTCCCAGCGGATCGACCGCACACCCTCGACGTCGCCGGATTCGGTGGCGGCGCCGAGGTGTTCCGTGAGCCGTTGACCCTGGGCGGCGACGGCGCGACGCTCGAGGTGGTGCGAGAGACGGCAGCCGAGCTGGTCGTGCCCAACGCCTCCGACCTCACCTGGGCCACGGTGGCCCTCGACCCGGAGTCCGTCGCCGCCGTGGCGACGGCCCTGGCCGACGTCCCCGACGCGCAGGCGCGCGCAGTCGTCTGGATCGGCCTCTTCGACGGTGTCTGCCTCGGCAGCGTCGACCCCCGGGTGTTGGTGCGGACCTTCGCGTCCGCCTGGCCGGTCGAGGACAACGACTCGATCCTGAGCCGCACCACGACGGCGATGCTGGGGCGGTTCATCCCGACCTTCCTCCCTCCCGGCGAGCAGGAGGGCGCCCAGCGGGTCGTGGCCGTCGCCGCCGCCGAGGTGCTGCGCGCCGCGGACCCCGGCTCGACCCGCGCGCTCGTGGCAGCGCGGACGCTCGCCCGGGCGAGCGCGGACGAGACCCTGCTGCGTGCCTGGGCTGCCGGGAAGGACCGCCCGGAGGGCCTCGAGGGTGACTCCGACTTCGGCTGGCTGGCCGTGCGCAACCTGGCCGCGCGCGGACTGGTCGACCGCGGTTTCGTCGAGGCTCGACGGGCCGACGACAACACGCTGCAAGGCCGGCTCAGCTCCCTGCTCGCAGCGGCGGCGATGCCGTGGGCCGACGCCAAGGAGTGGGCCTGGACCGAGCTGACCACCAACCGGGCGCGCTCCAACTACGAGCTCAACGCGCTGGCGCAGGGGTTCTGGCTGGGCGAGGACCTCGACGTGGTGCGTCCCTACGCGCAGCGCTACTTCACCGACGTCCCCGTGATGAGCGACTGGGTGGGGGAAGACGCCATCGCACGGCTGGCGACGTTCGCGTACCCCTCGCGGATCGTCGAGGACGAGGTCGCGGACCTGAGTGCGAGCACAGTGGCGAGCGGCAGCCTCAGCGTCGCCGTGCGCCGTTCCGTGGTCGACGCGGAGTCCGAGCTGCGGGAGGCACTGCGCTCCCGCGCCAGCTTCGGCTGAGCCGTCGCGACGTCCCGTGAGCGACCACAGCAGCGAGGTATGCCGCCGTCCCCGCCCGGGGACGGCGGCATACACCTGCGCGGCGGTGGGTGGGCCGTAGCGGACTCAGCGGCGGTTGGTGTACTGGATCGCGAAGTCCAGGTCCTTGCTGTTGAGCAGCGCCTGTACCGCCTGGAGGTCGTCGCGAGACTTGCTGGTGACGCGCAGCTCGTCGCCCTGGATCTGGGACTTGACCGACTTGGGACCCTCGTCGCGGATGATCTTGCCGACCTTCTTGGCGTTCTCCTGCGAGATGCCCTCCTGCAGGCCGACCTCGAGGCGGTACTCCTTGCCGGAGAGCTGGGGCCCACGCTCCGGGACGTCGAGGTGCTTGAGCGAGACCTTGCGCTTGACCAGCCAGGTCTGGAAGACGTCGAGGACGGCGTTCGCGCGCTCCTCGGTGTTGGCCTTGATGACCACCTTGTCCTCGCCGCTGGCCTCGATGGAGGCGCCGACGTTCTTGAAGTCGTAGCGCGTCGCCACCTCGCGCGAGGCGCTGTTGAGGGCGTTGGCGACCTCCTGGTGGTCGATCTTGCTGACGATGTCGAACGAGCTGTCGGCCATGGTGGCGTGTCCTTCCTGGGCGTCACACGGCAGCCGCTCGGTGGGGCGGTTGCCGGGTTTCGGCATTCGTGGTGGTCCTTGCTATCCTTCCACGCGCACCCAGGCAGGTTGCCCGAGCGGCCAATGGGAGTGGACTGTAAATCCATCGCGAAAGCTTCGAAGGTTCGAATCCTTCACCTGCCACCCAGTGCACCAGAGGGCGTCTGACCTGCGGAACGCGAGTCGGGCGCCCTCTGCCTGTACCCGCTAGGGGTGTCTGTGGGCGGAAGATTTGCGGCGGTAGCGGCCTTGTGACCTGCGGAAGCGCAAGCAGTGTTTAGGCCTGCGGGGAACTGGTGGCGAAATTTGGGTTCCGAAGACCGTGACAGTCGGACTCCTGCGCCGGTGACCTGCACGGGCTCTTGGTGTGGGGGTATGCAATCGCGATGGAATCTCGCACCATCGCGATTCTCGGCAAACCGGGCCAGCGCCGGTCCCGGGCGATCTGCCAGCGTTGCCCATCGTGGGTGTGATGTGGGCAGCGCGGGTGGCCGAACGCCGATCACGAACAGGTTGAGCGGCACTGTTGGGCCGGCCGAGAACAGTACCGATCGGTGGGATCAGGACGTCAGGACGTGGTGAGGCGGTAGCCCCTCTTCACCACGGTCTGGATGAGTCCCTTGCGACCCACCGCCTCGCGCAACCGCGCGACGGCGACCTCCGCCGTGTGCGGGTCCGTCGAGTCGCCGGGAAGGACCGAGAGGACCTGTGCGCGAGTCACCACCTCGCCCCCGGCGGTTGTCAGCATGCGCAGCACCTCGAGCCCGCTGGGGGAGACCGGCAGGACGTGGTTGTCGAGGAGAGCGACCGTGCGGCGCACCTGGAGTCGACCAGCGCTGGTGACGACTGCGGAGGTCTGGGCTTGCTCGTAGTGGTTGACAAGAGTCCTTACCAGCGCGCCAAGACGGCCCCGATCGGGCACGAGCGGCTGGATTCCTCTGTCCTGCAACGGCTTTGCCGTAACAGGCCCAACCGCAGCCACAACCATGGCGCCGCTGCGGATCCGGGTGAGGATCTCCTCGCCGACTCCCTGGGCGTCCACCTCGTTCAGCCACGCGGCGAGCTCCGGGCGCCGAGGTGAAGACCGCCGCGTCGATCTCACCATCGGCGGCGGCGATCACCGACAGCTTCAGGGCGACCGGGTCAGGTGGCGGTCCCCACCGGTAGACCACCAGGCTGCGCACCAGCGCCCCGGCGGCGGCGAGCTCGATGTCGAGGCCGTCTGCTCCGGCTCCGTGGTGCTGAACCGCCACCCGCTGCTGGGCCACTCCTTCGGCGAGCAGCAGGTCGAGGATCTCGGCAGAGGTCTCGGACTCGGCCACCCAGTCGGCATGCAGGCCAGCAGCCTGGATGGCGCCGTTCGCCTTGGGTCCGCGAGCGATGATCCGCGCGCTGGACAGGGTCTCGACCAGCTCGTGGGCCAGACCGGCGGCATCGGCGGCCTCAACCCAGCCGCGGAACCCGATCCCGGTGGTGATCACGACGACGTCCGGGGGTTCCGTGAGCAGCTCCCGAGTGTGGGCGAGCAGGTCGTCGTCGTGCTCCTGCGGGACGATACTCAGGGCCGGGGCGTGCCTCACCGTGGCGCCTCGTCGGCTTAGTGCCGATGCCAGCTCCCCAGATCGTCGGTCGGCGGTCACGAGGACGACGCAGCCAGCCATGACCTGGCTGAGTCGGCTGGCCGTCACGCGGTCGCCCCGGCGGCGCTGGATGGTTCCGCCGCGAGCAGCGCCGGATCCGCCACCGCGCCGACCACGACGACGGCGGGTGCCTTGACCCCCTGCGCGGCCGCGGCCTCGACGACCTGCCGCAGCGGTGCGCGCGTCACGCGCTGGGTCGGCAGGGTGGCGTCCTCGACGATGGCCACCGGCAGGTGGGGGTCGGATCCGGCGGCGAGCAGCTGGTCGACGTGCGAGGCCAGGTGGCCGATCCCCATCAACACCACCAGGGTCGCCTGCCGCCGGACCACGACGTCCAAGGCCGACTGGTCCAGCTCACGGTGACCGTGCGTGACGTGGACCGAGGCGACCGTGCCCCGGTGGGTCACCGGGATGCCAGCGGCGAGTGGGGCGGAAAGTGCGGACGTCACCCCGGGCACCACCTCGACGGGTATGCCGTGGGCGGCCAGGGCCTGCTGCTCCTCGCCACCGCGACCGAAGAGGAAGGGGTCGCCACCCTTGAGCCGGGCCACGATCCGGCCGCGCCCGGCCTGGTCGATGAGGATGGCGTTGATCTCGTGCTGGGTCGCTGCGTGGCGGCCCGGAGCCTTGCCGACGTCGATGACCTCGAGGTCGGCAGGGAGCGAGTCGAGGATCGAGGTCGGCCCGAGCCGGTCCGTGACCACGACGTCTGCCTCGAACAGCGCCTTTCGCGCCCGCACCGTCATCAGGTCTGCGGCGCCGGGGCCGCCACCGATCAGGGTCACCCGACCGCGTGAACCGCTGCCGCGGCGGTGGTGGCGCAAGTCGAGGGTGCCTGTGGTCAGCGTGTCGGCGAGCTGGTCCCGGACTCGCGCGGCACGAGCCGGGTCGGGGTCGCCCACGGAGGTCACGGCCACGGTGAGCCCGGCATGCCGGGTACTGGCCGGGGTGCGAGCAGTGCCCAGCGAAGCACCGCTGGCGCAGACGCTCCACACTCGTCGCTCGGTGGCCCACCGGCAGACCTCGTCGTTGACTGCGGAGTCGTCGGTGGCCGCGTGCACGAACCACACGCCGTCGAGGTCGGACTGGTCCACCGGGCGGCGGTGCCAGACGACCTCGTCCGCCAGCACTCGGTCGACCAGGTCCTCGCAGAGCTGTGGCGCGACGACCGTGACAGTCGCGCCGTCGTCGAGCAGCGTGGCGATGCGGCGTGCCGCCACCGGCCCTCCGCCGGCGACGAGCACCGCACGTCCGGCGAGGTCGAGCCCGACGAGGGTTGTCATCCGGTGCCGCGCTCGACTGCGTCGGGCAGGAGCACCTCGCCGGGCTCCACAGGTGGGCCGACGCTGACGACGTCGTCGGCCACCTGGACGGCGTACGCGAGCAGGTGGCGGGGGTCCTTGCCGACCGGGTCGAGGCACTGTCCGGTCCGCAGGTCGAAGACCTGCTTGTACATCGGTGAGGCCACCGTGGGGATGCCACCGCGCGTGCCGACGATCCCGCGCGACAGGACATGGGCGCCGCTGTACGGGTCGAGCTGCTGCACGGCGTACACGGTGTCGTCGAAGGTGCGGAACAGCGCGACCTGGCTGCCGTGGACCAGAGCGCACGCCCCGCGCTCGCGCGGCAGGTCCTCGACGGTACAGACCGGGAGCCAGCTCGGCGCCAGGGCTAGCGGGGAGAGGCTTGTCTCGGTGCTCATCGGCGCACCTCGAGGGTCGTGCCGGCGATGAGGACGGAGCCGGCTGTTCGCTCGGATTCCGTTGCGGGGCGGGCCTGTCCGCGTTCGTCCACGTAGGCGAGGGTGTCGTCGGGCTGGTTTGGCGCGTTGACGAAGGACCCGAACCGCCTCACCTTCTCGGGGTCGTTCAGGGCCGCGGCCCACTCGTCCTCGTAGCCCTCGACGTGCCCGGCCATGGCTTCGTCGAGGTCGGCGCCGATGCCGAGGGTGTCCTCGAGGACGACCTTGCGGATGGCGTCGAGCCCGCCCTCGTGGTCCTCGACCCAGACCGCGGTGCGCTGCAGCCGGTCCGCGGTGCGGACGTAGTACATGAGGAACCGGTCGATGGTGCGCACCAGCGTCTCGGTGTCGAGGTCCTCGGCCAGCAGCTGGGCATGCCTGGGGGTGAAGCCGCCGTTGCCCCCGACATAGAGGTTCCAGCCGTTGTCGGTCGCGATGACACCGACATCCTTGCCGCGAGCCTCGGCGCACTCACGCGCACACCCGGACACGCCCAGCTTGATCTTGTGCGGGGACCGCAGCCCTCGGTAGCGCAGCTCCAGCGCGATGGCGAGGCCGACCGAGTCCTGCACGCCGTAGCGGCACCACGTCGAGCCGACGCACGACTTCACGGTGCGCAGCGACTTCCCGTAGGCGTGCCCGGACTCGAAGCCCGCGTCGACGAGCCGCCTCCAGATCTTCGGCAGCTGTTCGATGCGGGCGCCGAAGAGGTCGATTCGCTGGCCGCCGGTGATCTTGGTGTAGAGCCCGAAGTCCTTGGCCACCTCGCCGATGACGATGAGCCGCTCCGGCGTGATCTCGCCGCCGGGGATGCGGGGGACGACAGAGTACGAGCCGTCCTTCTGCAGGTTGGCCATGACGTGGTCGTTGGTGTCCTGCAACGTCGCACGCTCACCCTCGAGGATGTGCCCGGTGCCGAGCGAGGCGAGGATCGAGCCGATGACCGGCTTGCAGATGTCGCAACCGCGGCCGTTGCCGTGGCGGCCGATGATCTCGCTGAACGTCGTCAGGCCCAGGACCCGGACCACGTCGAAGAGCTGTGCCCGCGACAGCTCGAAGTGCTCGCAGAGCGCGTTGCTCACCTCGACGCCGGACTTCTCCAGCTCGGTCGTGACGAGCCGCTTGACCAGCGGGAGGCAGGAGCCGCAGCTCGTGCCCGCCCTCGTGCACGCCTTGACCCCGGTGAGGTCGGTGCACCCGGACTCGGTCACCGAGCACCGGATCGCACCGGCCGTGACGTTGTTGCACGAGCACACGGCGGCGTCGTCGGGCAGGTCGCCGGCGGGAGCCGGCGCCGCACCTTCGGGGAGGAGGTATGCCGCGGGGTCGCCGCCCAGCTCGCGTCCCACCATCGGCCGAAGAGCGGCATACGCACTGGCGTCGCCGACGAGGATGCCGCCACGGAGGGTGCGGGCGTCGTCGGACATCACGAGCTTCTTATAGACGCCGGCGACCGGGTCGGAGATGACGACCTCCAGGGCGCCGGCCTCGGACGCGAACGCATCGCCGAAGGACGCGACGTCGACCCCGAGCAGCTTGAGCTTGGTGGACAGGTCAGCGCCGGGGAAGGTGCCCTCGCCACCGAGCAGGCGGTCGGCGACGATCTCGGCCATCGTGTACCCGGGGGCGACGAGGCCGAGGGTGCGGCCGCCGATGCAGGCGACCTCGCCGACTGCCCACACGGCAGGGTCAGAAGTAGCGCAGGTGTCGTCGACGACGACGCCGCCGCGCTCACCGACCTCGAGGCCGGCGTTGCGGGCGAGCTCGTCGCGCGGACGCACACCCACGGCGAAGACGACCACGTCGACGTCGAGCGGCGCGCCCTCGGCGAACTCCATCTTCACGACCCGGCCCAAGCGGCCCAGGATCTTGGACGTGGCGGTGCTCGTACGGACGGTGACGCCCAGCGCCTCGATGAGCCGACGCAGCGCCGCGCCGCCACCGTCGTCGACCTGGAGAGGCATCAGCCTGGAGGCGAACTCGACGACGGTGGTCTCTACCTGGAGGGCGGTGAGGGCACCTCCGGCCTCGAGGCCGAGGAGTCCTCCACCGACGACCGCTCCGCGCAGCGGGCGGCCTACCTCGTCGCGGAGGTCCTCGACGTAGGCGCGCAGGGCGGCGACGTCGTCGATGGTGCGGTAGACGAAGGCTCCGCGGAGGTCCTTGCCCGGCACCGGGGGGACGGCGGCATACGAACCAGTGGCGAGGACGAGGGAGTCATAGGGGAGTGTCCGGCCGTCGGACGTGGCGACCGTGTGGGCCTCGCGGTCGATCGCCGTCGCGGCCACGCCGCGGCGCAGCGTCACCAGCGGGTCGTCCCAGATCTCCTGACCTCCCAGCGCGAGGTCGTCGGGGTCGCGTCCGGTGAAGTACGAGGTGAGGGCGACGCGGTCATAGGGGGCCCGGGGCTCCTCGCACAGCAGGGTCACCGCCCACTCACCGGCAGTGTCGCGTGAACGCAGGGCATCCACGAGTCGTCGGGCCACCATGCCGCCGCCGACCACGACGAGCTCGCGCGGAGTGGGGGGCTGGACCATGGCGGCCACGTTAGGAGGCTGCCGTTTCGGCGTTGTGGTTCATGTGTTTCCCCTTCGTTACGTGGTTCTCACCCGGACGGTCGTCAGACGGTGAGAAGGCCATGGCGGTCGTGGTGAGGGCGTCACCGCTCGTGCTCGCCGCCGGCGAGAGCCACTCGACGAGCGCGCACACGTCGTCGGAGCACCCGCCGCAGCCGGTGGTCGCCCGGGTTGTCGCGGCGACCTCCGGGACACTGGTCGCCCCGTCGTGCAGGCACGCGACGATGGCCGCCTTGCTCACGCCGTTGCACCGGCAGATGGTGGCGTCGTCCGGGATGGCGTCGGGCGAGGTGGGTGCGCTGGGCGGGTGCGGCATCAGGGCGGGCAGCAGCAGGTATGCCGGGTCGGCGGGTACCGGGGTGCGGCGGGTGTACGTCGTGACGAGGTCGGCCGCGACCGCGCCGGCACCGACGCAGGTGGCGCCGACGAGGAGCCTGCCGGACACGACGACCTCGACGTGCCGGCCGACGTCGGGGTCGCTGAGGCGAAGGGTGCGTTGGGCGGGGTCGTCGACCCGTTGCGAGCCGCAGACCCCCATGGTCACGACGTCGAGGCCGTGCGCCTTGAGCCGCACCACGTCGCTCCCGACCGAGGAGGGTCGTTGGGACACCGCGGTCGGGCGGGTCGGCAAGAGGTCGGCCCCACCGCGAAGGCTCCCGCACAGGAGGGCGGCGAGGCGGCGGGACTGCTCCCAGCCCTGGGCGACCAGGCCGGTGCCGCCCTCGGGTGGCTGGGCGCAGTCGCCGATGGCAAACACGCGGTGGTCGTCGGGCGAGCGCAGGTCGTCGTCCACGACGACGCCGCGGTCGACGACCAGTCCCGCGGTGGTCGCCAGGCCGGTGCTGGGGACGGTGCCGGTCGCGAGCACGAGCAGGTCGGCGGGGACTTCCTCGCCGTCGTCCAGGCGCAGTCCCCGGAGCCGACCGCCTTCGACCAGTGCCTCCGTGGCGCCGAGGCCGACCCGGTGGTCGATGCCCAGTGCCGACATGGCCAGCTCGACGACCCGACCGGCTTCCTCGTCGAGCTGGCGCTCCATGAGGGTGCTCGCGGGGTGGATCACGGTGACGGCGACCCCGCGTCTGGCGAGGCCGCAGGCGGTCTCCATGCCGAGGACGCCCGCCCCGAGGACCACCGCTCTTCGCGCATTCAGCGTGGCGGCCACGATGTCGCGGGCGTCGTCGATCGAGCGCAGGGCGTGGACTCCGTGGGTCAGGGTGCCGTCGTCGGCGCTGCCCTGGTGGCCTCGGTCTGCAGCGCGCAGACCGGGCAGCGGCGGGACTCGGGCCGCGGACCCGGTGGCGAGCACCAGCCGGTCGTAGCGCAACCGTCCGCCACCTGCGGTCACGACGACGCGGTCCTCGCGGTCGATGTGGTCGGCGTGCTCACCACGCAGCACCGTGAGGCGAGGGCTCTGCGGAGTGGGGAGGGTCAGCGCCGACAGATCGTGCTTGCCGGCGACGACTTCGCTGAGCAGCACGCGGTTGTAGGGCTCGCACGCCTCGGCACCGACGACGGTCACGTCGTAGCGTCCGGCAGCGTCGGCGCCGAGGAGGTCCTCGACGAAGCGCGACCCGACCATGCCGTTGCCGATGACGACCAGGCGGGTCATGCCGGGGCCTCCGTGCCCACGGGGTCTGGCTCACGGTGCGTTCCCCGACGCGCGAGGTGGCGTCGCGCTGGGGTGATGTCGACCGCACAGACCTTGAACTCCGGCATGCCGGACACGGGGTCGGTGGCGTCGGTCGTCAGCCGGTTCACGCTGGTGGCACCGCCCCAGTGGAACGGCACGAAGATGGTGTCCGGACGGATCGATTCCGTGATGCGTGCAGGCACGGCGACCGAGCCACGGCTGGTCGTGAGACGCACGCGCTCGCCGTCGACCACCCCCAGCCGGGCGGCGAGCAGGGGGTGCACCTCCGCCGATGGACCGGTGACCGCAGCGGCAAGGGTGGGGACGCGCCGGGTCTGCGCACCGGACTGGTAGTGCTGCAGCACTCGCCCGGTGACGAGGTACAGCGGTGCGTCCGGGCGAAGGTCGTCGGCAGGGCCGACATGGTCCACGGCGATCATGCGCGCCCGTCCGTCAGGGGTGGGGAACGAGTCGACGAACAGGCGCGGGGTGCCGGGGTGAGGGGCCTCGCCCGCACCGGTGGCCGGGCACGGCCAGTACAGGGTCTCCCCGGTGTCGAGACGCGCGTGGCTCAGACCGCTGTAGTCGGCGCGGCCGCCCCGGCTGGCGCGGGCGAGCTCGTCGAACACCAGCCTGGGCTCCGTGTCCCATGTCCCCGCCGCGCCGAGCCGGGAAGCCAGCTGCGACCAGACCCAGAGCTCGCTGCGGACGCCGCTGGGTGGGTCGATCGCCTTGCGGCGCCTGATGACTCGGCCTTCCAGGGAGGTCATGGTGCCCTCCTCTTCGGCCCACTGGGTCACCGGCAGGATGACGTCGGCGAGCATGGCCGTCTCGGACGGCACGAAGTCGCAGACCACGAGGAGGTCGAGGGAGGCGAGCCGCTCGGCGACCCGCTGGGCGTTGGGGGCGCTGACCAGCAGGTTGGAGCCGTGCACGAGCAGTGCGCGTGGGCCACCGGGTGTCCCGAGGGAGGCAAGGAGCTCGACGGCGGGTTTGCCCTTGCCCGGCAGCGACGAGTCGGGGACGCCCCAGACGGCGGCCACGTGCGCCCGCGCGTCCGGGTCGTCGATCATCCGGTAGCCGGGGAGCTGGTCGGACTTCTGGCCGTGCTCGCGGCCGCCCTGGCCGTTGCCCTGTCCGGTGACCGCGCCGTACCCGCTCCCGATGCGGCCCGGCAGGCCGAGCAGGAGGGCGAGGGTGATGGCGGCCGAGACCGTGGCCGTGCCCTGGCGGGACTGCTCGACGCCCCGTCCGGTGAGGACGAACGCTCCACGACCGCCCGTGGCGGGACTGGCCGCGGCCAGCAGGCTTGCTGCGTCGCGGAGCACGTCGGCCGGGACCCCGCACACCTGCTCCGCGCGTTCCGGCCACCACAGTGCCGAGCGTCGGCAGATCTCCTCCAGGCCGGTGGTGCGGGCTTCGAGGTAGTCGAGGTCGGCGAGGCCCTCGGTGAGCAGGATGTGCTGGAGCGCCACGAGGACGATCAGGTCGGTGCCCGGCACCGGCTGCAGGTGCAGCCCCTGCCCGTCTGCCGCGAGGTCTGCGGTGGCGCTGCGCCGCGGATCGACGACGACGAGACCACCGCGCCCGCGGACGTCCGCGAGGTGAGCGACCGAAGGCGGCATCGTCTCGGCGAGGTTGCTTCCGAGCAGGAGCACCGCGTCGGCGCCGCTGAGATCGGTCAACGGGAAGGGCAGGCCGCGGTCGATGCCCAAGGTCCGGTTTGCTGCGGCTGCCGCGCTGCTCATGCAGAAGCGGCCGTTGTAGTCGATGTTCGCGGTGCCGAGCGCAACGCGTGCGAACTTGCCCAACTGGTAAGCCTTTTCGTTCGTGAGCCCACCTCCGCCAAAGACGGCCACCGCATCGGCCCCGTCCTCGGCACGGATGCGGCGGAGGCGGTCGGCGACGAGGTCCAAGACTTCATCCCAGTCGGCGGGCACCAGGTCGCCCGCGGAGTCGCGCACGAGCGGGGTGGTGAGTCGGTCGGGCGCTGCCAGCACCTCGGCGCTGGTCCAGCCCTTCTGGCACAGACCGCCTCGGTTGGTGGGGAAGGCCCGGCCGTCGACGGTGACGCCATTGGCACCGTCGGGGCCGGAGGTGGGGGTGAGGGTCTGGGCGCACTGCAGCGCGCAGTACGGGCAGTGGGTGTCGACGCCGGTGCTGCTGCCAGCGATGGCGGCGGTCGCGGCGGTGGTGGCGGTGTCGCGGGGGAGAGGGGTCACGACGGGTCCCGGGCTCAGATCGTCTCGGCGGCGAGCGGGGAACCCCGCCGGGCGTACACGGCATACGTGGTGATGGCCATGAGCAGGTAAGCCGCGATGAACACCCACAGCGCCGGCACGAGCGAGCCGTACTGGGCCTTGGCCATGGCGAACCCGCGGGGGATGAAGAAGCCCCCGTAGGCGCCGACGGCACCGGCGATCCCGATACACCCGGCCGCGGTCTTGCGCGCGATGGGCAGGCGTTCCGCGCTCACCCCGGCCCGGAACATCGCAGGGATCATCCGGTAGGTCGCGCCGTTGCCCAGACCGGCCCCCACGAAGAGCACGAGGAAGGAGCTGAAGAACACGACCAAGCTGTGCGACTTGAGTCCCTCGATGGCGCCGACGGCGCCGAGTGCAAGCAGCACGAACGAGCCGATCGTGACCCGGGCGCCGCCGAACCGGTCGGCGACGATGCCGCCGAGCGGGCGGGTGAGGGCGCCAATCAGTGCACCGAGGAACGCGATGGTCGTCGGGGTCTCGGGGAACTGGGTCTTGAGCAGCGTCGGGAAGGCTCCCGAGTAGCCGATGAACGACCCGAAGGTGCCGATGTAGAGGAACGAGATGATCCAGGTGTGCCGGTTGCGGGTGGCCGCGGCAAAGCTGCCGTAGTCGGCCTTGACCCCGGTCAGGTTGTCCATGCCACGCCAGGCAAGGACAGCCGCCAGCAGCGCCAGCGGGATGAACATCAGGCCCGCGCGCTCGAGGTGGGTGCCTGCTCCGATGGTGATCACGGCCGGAACGACCATCTGCACGAGACCGGTGCCGAGGTTGCCCCCGGCAGCGTTGAGGCCCAAGGCCTTGCCCTTCTCCGCCTCGGGGAAGAAGAACGAGATGTTCGTCATCGAGGACGCGAAGTTGCCGCCGCCGAAACCAGCCAGCGCCGCGCATCCGAGCAACAGCCCGAACGACGACGACGGGTCGCTCACCACCCACGCCAGGCCCGACGCAGGGATGAGCAGCAGCAGCGCAGAGATGACGGTCCAGTTGCGCCCGCCGAACCGCGGGACCGCGAAGGTGTAGGGGATCCGCACGGTCGCGCCAACCAGGCTGGGGACGGCGATCAACCAGAACTGCTGGTCCAGCGTGAGGCTGAAACCGGCCCCCGGCAGCATGGGGACGACCACGCTCCACAGGGCCCAGACGCAGAAACCGAGGAATTCGGCGAGGACTGACAGGCTGAGGTTGCGTCGCGCGATAGACCGCCCACCGCCGCGCCAGAACGTCAGGTCCTCAGGGTCCCAGTGGTCGATCCACCGGCCCGAGCGGTGTGCTGGCGCAGTGGTGGTGGCAGCCGGGGTCGCCGTGGGTTTCGCCGGTGCCGTGGTCGTCGCCGCATCGCCCGATGTCAGGTTCGTAGTCACACGGGAAGCGTGACCAGCCGATGTTTCGCAACCCAGCGACCGCCGTAAAGCGCCCGTAACAGTTGCCGCACAGTGCCCGCGCCGGCTCTGTGAGAAGTTCGAGTGTGGATGCTCTCGGTGGCGGAGAGCGATGGTCGAGGTGTGTGAACAGCCAGAGGTTCTCTGCCGCCCTCACACCGTTGCGGCTCGGGGTGATGGACGTGTCCGCCTGATGTCGGGCGGCGCCGGTTGCCATCGAGTATCTGTGGCGAATTCGCGGCGAAGTTCGTTGGTGAGCTAAGAACCCGCTGGTGAGCGGGCGGCATACGGCGGCTTGCAAATCCATCGCGAAAGCTTCGAAAGTAAGAGTCGAGGTCTTGCGATCAGCCGAGCCGGCCCAGCCGGCGGCCAGCGGCGGCGATCCATCCCATCCAGACCAGGATGAGCAGGTAGAAGCCCCAGGGCGCGGGGACCACACCGAAGAGCGAGCCGAACAGCGTGGCAGGGACCAGCAGTGTCGGAAGGGCCCAGCGTCGCCAGTGAGGACTGCGTCGTGCACTGATTGCGAAGGCGATCGTCGACGGCAGGACGCCGAGCAGCATGAGGACGTAGAAGGAGAGGTCGTGGATCCAGCCGTGCCAGCTCACGGGCGCGTGGTCGCTTGTGGGTCGGTAGAAGAAGTCTGTCGGGAACGCCGACGTCATCAGGGCCAGACCCATGATCGCGAGCCCGAGACGGGTGACGATGCGCGAGGCGCCGCGCTCGAGCGTTCGAACGAGCCCTTGCCCGAAGACCAGCACCAACAGCCCGGTGGCGGCGAAGTTCGCGATCTGGAGGAACCCGAGCGGACCGGTCGAGAGTCCGGAGGGATAGGCGGCCTGGCTCTCCTTCGTCAGGTGCCAGCCCCACTGGTCGTGCATGTAGTGCCACTCGAGAGCGGTGGTCACCATGATCATGGTCGGGAACAGGATGCCGGCGACGATGCCGGCGAGACCGGCACGGCGGAGGTACGCCGGGTCGGCCGTGGTGGAAGTGCTCACGTGGTCTCTTATGGTTGTCATAACCGATAGGTTGCTCGGGATCCGCTCGCAGCCACATCGCCGCGCGGTGTGATCGGAGCCAGCGCCAGGATGAATCTTCCTCGTTCCGTGGACTGATGGCAGGGAGGACTCACCCTCGGTACGGTGCGAAGGTGCTGAGGCTGGCCGTCCCGCCGCGCGGCGACATCGCCCTCGCCATGGGCGTCACGGCGCTGGGCGAGGTGGACGCCGTCGCGCCAGGGCTCTTCAGCACCCACCTCACCGGACCACGGTGGGCCGTCGTGGTGCTCTTCGGCCTGGCGGGTCTGTCGCTGGCCTGGCGCCGGGCCCATCCCTTCGTGGTCTTCCTCGTCGTGTTCTCCGTCCTGGGGACGCAAGCCCTGGTCTACGGCGCCAGTGAGGGCAACGGCGCGTTGATCCCGGCGCTGGTGGCCACGTATTCGGTCGCGGCGCATGGCTCGCGGCGGTCGGCGTACGTCGCCGTCGGGTTGGTCCCGCTCGTGATGGCGCTCCGGGAGACCCACAACCCGACCAACACCGACTGGCCGGCGACCAGGGCCGCCCTCGCCTGGGACCTCACTATCGTGGTGGCCTGGTTGCTGGGTTCGTGGATGCGCGCGCGCCGGATGTACGAGCAGAGTCTGGTCGAGCGGGCCGCTCAGGCGGAACGAGAGCGCGAGCAGGGCGCGGAGGTGGCCATCGCCGCCGAGCGCGCCCGGATGGCTCGTGAGCTGCACGACTCGATTGCGCACAGTCTCACCGTCATCGTGGTCCAGGCCGAGGCGGCCGACGACGCCCTCGATCGTGACGCGGACGGTGCCCGCGGTCCGTTGCGGCACATCCGCGCGACCGGGCGGGAGGCATTGATGGAGATGCGGCAGGTGATCGGGGCGCTGAGGGGTGCAGAGGTCGTTGACTTCGCCGCGCACCGCGGACCGCGCGGGATCGAGGACTTGGTCGCCTCGGCGGGGAGCGCCGGTCTCACAGTCCAGTTGTCCGTCACCGGCAGCCCCGACAGCGTGACGGCGGCCGTCGACCAGGCCGCCTACCGGGTGGTGCAGGAGGCCCTCACCAACGCGTTGAAGCACTCGGGGTCCGGAAAGGCCACCGTGTGCGTGGACTACGGCCCCGACGCCCTCGAGGTAGAGGTGTCGGACGCGGGACCGGCGGTCGCGTGGCTCTCCAGCGGTGGGGGCCATGGACTGGTCGGCATGCGCGAGCGAGTGTCAATGTACGGCGGCCTGCTCCAGGCCGGACCCCTGCCCGGCGGCGGGTTTCGCGTGCATGTCACCCTCCCGAGTCGGCGGACGCGATGATCCGTATCGTGCTGGCCGATGACCAGGAGCTCCTCCGGGACGGGTTCTCGATGATCCTAGGCAGTCAGCCCGATCTCGAGATCGTGGGCCTCGCCGCCGATGGAGTCGAGGCGGTAGAGCAGGTGCGTGAGTCCCGGCCCGATGTGGTGCTCATGGACATCCGCATGCCCCGCTTGGACGGATTGGACGCCACCGCGCAGATCCTGGCCGAGGTGCCCGGAACCCGGGTGCTGGTGCTTACCACCTTCGACCTGGACGAGTACGTCTACCGAGCACTGCGTGCCGGGGCGAGCGGCTTCCTGCTCAAGGACGCCCCGCGGGAGACGCTCATCGCGGCGGTGCGCTCCGTCGCCGCGGGCGGTTCCCTGCTGTCGCCGTCGATCACCCGCCGCCTGGTCGAGACGTTTAGGGCTCCCGCGAGCGGGACCGAGCGGGTCGAGTCCCTCTCGGATCGCGAGCGGGAGGTGCTTGGGATGATCGCCCGGGGACTCAGCAATAGAGAGATCGCGGCAGACCTCTTCCTCAGCGAGGCGACGGTGAAGTCGCACGTGGCGCACATCCTCGGCAAGACCGGGTGCCGGGACCGGGTGCACCTGGTCATGCTGGCATACGACTCCAGGCTCGTGCACACGGATGACCTGACGGACTCGTAGACTCCGTTGGCCCGCAGGCGGCTCAGTCGGCGGTGCTTGCGCGGCGGTGTGACGCAGCATGGACTCGCGGCCATGCTGATCAGCGCACACCTGCTGACCGCACGGTGCCTCACACTGGATGGAAGGTCCGACGGCGGGGACGCTGCGAGACTGCGCCGCGACTCATCCCTGCGGCACTTCTCGACGACGGACGCCGACCGCAGCGGCGACGAACAAGAGCACGGTGATGGCACCGAGGAGTACGAGCGGCAACGACTCGACGGTGCCCTGTGGAGGGTTGCCGACGTGGGTCGTCGGGGCCAGGTCCCGCATCCACCCGGGCAGCTGGAGACCCGGGCCGAGGAGGGCGATGAAGGCGACGAAGGCGAAGGCCGCCCAGCTGGCCGGGAGTGCCCGGGGTCGCAAGCTGAAGAGGGCGAGCGCCAGTCCCCCGATGAGGAGCTCGGCCGGAAGGTATGCCGCGCCCGCCCCGAGGACGCGACCCAGGTGCGCCGTCGTGCCCATCGACCATGCCGTCGCCGCGGCCAGCACGACCGAGGAGAGAAGGACGATGACGACGAGGCCGGTGACGATGACGAAGCCATGGGCGGCGAGCCACCGCATCCGGGGCAGGGTGCCGGACAACCGTGGCTCGAGGCGTCCGGCGGTCTCCTCGCCACGCAGGCTGCCGACGGCTTGGATGCCATACCCCGTGCCGATGATGGCGATGTAGAGCTGGGTGAGGGCGATGTACCCGTCCTCGGGTTGTGCGCCTGACATCCCGACGGCCTCGGCCATGGCCGGATTGCTGGCGACGGCATCGACGAACTGCTGCGCGAGGGTGCCCATCATGCCTGCGATGACCAGGGCGCCGGCGAGCCACCCGAGGATCGCCGGCCGGTGGATGGCGGTCGCCAGCCCCAGAGGGCTGCGCAGCCAGGTCGTCGCCCGGGCCGATCCAGCGCCCGCGCGGACGAGCGAGCTGCCGAGGTCGCGGCGACCGGCGACGATGACGGCGAGCGTGGCGAACAGCGCGCCGACGGCGAGTGGGATCAGGAGCGTCCACCACCGCATGGGCCCGAATGGGGCGGCTTTCTCGGCCCAGCCCAGCGGTGAGAGCCAGGCGGCCCAGGTCTTCGTCAGGTCTCCGCTCCCGCGCAGCAGGTATGCAGCGGCGAGGACGAGCAGGCTCCACAGGTAGACGCCTCGGGAGTGCAACGTGACCTGGGCAAGCAGGGCCGCGAGGCCGGCGAAGACGAAGGCGAGGGCGCCGAGGGAGGCTGCGTAGAGGAACGATCGGGGCGCGGGAATGCCAGAGGCGCTGAGCCCGAGCGCGAATGCCAGGGCGGTGACCAGGATCGCGGTGGAGGCGACGATGAGCGCGGCCAGCACCGGGACGTGCCGGGCGACCCGCCCCCCGAGGACCACCTCGAGCCGCCCCGCCTCCTCTTCACGCCGAGTGCTGCGCGCGACGAGGCTGATTCCGAGCAGCGGGAGGAGGAAAGCGGCGAGGAAGCCGAACTCGTCCTGAATGACCCCGCCGAGACTGTCGATGCCTTCGACCCTGCCGTTGATCGCCATGAGAGCGTCGCCGGCGGTGACGGCTTGGGCGTAGGCGTGGATCTTCTCGGGGGAGGTGTAGATGCCAGCGACCGCAGCTGCCGTTCCGACCATGCTCGTGATCAGCGCGGACATCCAGACGAGCGTGCCGCGCCGGTGCGTCCGCCAGAGTACGCCGAGCATCGCCCGCAGACCGGTGGCCCTCATCGCTGTGACTCCTCCGGCTCGCCGAGGTCGGAGGCGACGCGGGGCTCGGCCTGGCCGTCGTAGGTGTCCTGGTCGTAGGTGCGCAGGAAGAGTGCGTCCAGGCTGGGCGGGGTGACGGTGAGGGTGTGGATGCGTGCGGTGTGCAGCTGGCCGATGACGGCGTCGAGGTGCTCCGCGTCGATGGTGAACCGGCTGTCGACGTGGCCGTCGAGCCGGTCGTCGACGTACTCTGCGACGCCCGCGGCGTCGGCCAGGTTGGCAGGCGTGTCGATGGTGACGGCGTGGACAGAGGTTCGGGTATGCCGTCGCAGCTCGGCGAGGGTGCCGGTCGTCACGGTCCGGCCCCGGCGGATGATGCTGACCCGGTCGGCGAGGGCCTCGACCTCGCCGAGTATGTGGCTGGACAGCAGGACGGTGCAGCCTTGCTCGCGCCGCTCGCGGACGACCTCCTGGAAGGCCTGCTCCATGAGCGGGTCCAGGCCCGAGGTGGGCTCGTCGAGCACGAGCAGGTCGGCGTCAGCGGCGAGCGAGGCGATGAGGGCGACCTTCTGCCGGTTGCCTTTCGAGTAGTCGCGGACCCGCTTGGTCGGGTCGAGGTCGAACCGCTCGATCAGGGCGGCCCGGCAGGCTTCGTCGGGCGCGCCCTGGGTCGCGCCGAGGACGTCGAGGCACTGCCCGCCGGTGAGGCCTGGCCACAGGGCGACGTCGCCGGCGACGCAGGCGAGCCGTTCGTGCAGCAGTGCCCCCTGGCTCCACGGGTCACCGCCGAAGAGCTCGATGTGGCCGCCGCTGGCTCGGATGAGGCCGAGGAGGACCCGGATAGTCGTCGTCTTGCCCGCTCCGTTCGGGCCGAGGAAACCGTGGATCTCACCCGGCCTCACCTCGAGGTCGAGCCCGTCGAGGGCGCGGGCCCGTCCGAAGGTCTTGGTCAGCCCCTCGACGCGGATGACTGGCTCGGTCGTCATGGCTGTCGCTCCTCCCCCGGGGCACGGAACGCGCCCTCGGCGTAGACGATGGTCGCTTCCCGGGCCCACCGTTCGATCCCCCCAGGGGTCAGCGGGTCGGCACCGATCGCCATGGCGATCGGGTTTCGCAGCAGGATGAGCGCGAGGTCGTTGACAAGGAAGAACGCCGCCCGGACGCTCGGGTCCTCGCTCGGACGAGCGATGCCCTTCTCCACCATCACGTCAAGAAGGTGACGGGTCGCGGCGTACCACCGTCCGAACAGCGCCGCCCCCGCCGGGTCGTTCGTCAGGAGGAGCCGGCGCAGGTATGCCGGCAAAGGCGAGCCTGGCGGGAAGCTCCGGGCGAACGCCTCTGCCAGCGAGCCCCCCGACTCACCCCTGGTGAGCGCGTCGGTCAGTTCCTCGGTCGGCAGCGCCTCGAAAAGCTGATCGAACGCCTGCCCTGCGAAGGCGTCGACCTCGGCACGCAAGCCCTCCTTGCTCCCGAAGTGGTGGATAACCAGGGCCGGCGAGACGCCGGCTTGGGCGGCGATCTCACGAATGGTCACCGCGTCCGGGCCACGGTCGGCGAAGTGCCGCAGCGCGGCATTGCGGATGATCGCGCGGGTTGTGAGATCGCCGTCCTCGGTGGTTGAACTCATGTTCAGCAGGCTAAACGTCTGTTCAGTATGCAGTCAAGTGTGGGTCCCGGGGACGTCCCCGGCACCATCCAGGGTCCTCGGCAGAAGGGAGCATCGGGCCGGGCGAAGGACTCGCCCGCCGCCCGTGGCCGCCCGGACCTGGCCGACGTCGGCGACATCGCCCGGTTCGCCGACCGCAACCGGTTCGCGTCCTGGACCGGCACCGCACCGCTGGACGCATCCTCGGGCGAGCAGAACCGCCACCGCCTGCTCGAGGCCCTGCACTGCCGGAAGCGAAGAGCTCCGAGGCCTTCTATCGACAGCTCGTCGCCGACGCCGAACGAGCGCAGATCGAACCCCCGCATGAACCTGGTCGGCACGGGCCCGGGAGGGCACTGCGGGGCGTCTCAAGAATCCAGCGCGGTCGACCTGCCCCCGCACATCGACACTTCGGATCAGCCACTTCCCGGACCGCGAACGACGCCCCCAAGGGGTGGGACGTACTGCTGAGTCATGCTTGCCTCCTGGGCCAGTCCCAGCGCGGACCCGAGCCGGTAACCCGAGGTCAGTGCGTGTGGGGTCGCCGGCGCAGCGACCAGAGGAGGAGGCTCCCGCCGGCGAGGAGGCTGAGTCCGGCGCCGGTGTAGGGCGCGACTGTTGCGCCGGTGGCGGCCAGCGCCGGAGCGGACGCGGCAGGTGGTGGGGGCGTGGTGACCGAAGTGGTCACGGTGGCGACTGTGGTGGTGGTGGGTGCGGCGAGGGTGCAGGCCGGACGCGGGACCACTGTGCCGGGATCGGTCGTGAGACACACGTCCAGGCCGGAGGCACTATTGCTCACTGTGGCGGCTCCGCGTCCCACTCCCCAGGCGTAGGGGTCGTCGAACAGGCTGGTGTCGGTCAGGTCGACCCACGTGTTCGCGTACATCTCTGCCTGCAGCTGGCCGGGTCCGGGGGCGGGCGGAGGGCCGTTGTTGGCGCAGGGCCCGTCGCCGCCCTGGAAGGGCGGGACCACGCCAACAACCACGGGGTAGTTGACGGGCAGACCGGTGACCATCCACGCGCCGTTCGCGTCCGTGATCGCTTGGGCGATGGCTCCGGCGGGGGAGAGGATGAAGATGCAGGCTTGCGCCACCGGCGTGGGTCCGGTGGTGACGACCTTCCCGGACAGCACCGAGGAGGGGATCGCGCAGGGACCCGTCGGAAGGGCTGTCGCGCCCAGGCAGGCCACCACGCTGGATGTTCCGGCAACAACTTCCCCCGCACCGGCAGGCGGGGTGATGGTGCGAGGGTCCGTGCCGGTGAGCGGCTGGTTCTGGAACCAAGACGGTACCGGCAGCGCGTGGATCTGGCTCCCGCAGTCGCCGTTGTCAGCGGTGTAGAAGGCCAGGTTGAAAGGCCCCGGCTGGTCTGTCTGGATCGACCAGCTCCCGTCGAAGTTCACCCCGGTCCAGTTGTTCTGTGGCGGGGTGGGAGCGTCGACCGATGCCCAAGCGACGCACGCTCCGACCAGCGGTGCGCCGGTCGCGGCATCACGAAGCAATCCAGAGGTCGTCGTCTGGGCGGCCGCCAACATTCGAGAGACGGCAGTGGGACTTGCCCGGACCGAGCTGGCCGACGAAGGGGTGACCGTGGTCGGGTCGACCCGTGCAGTCGTGGTGCGGGTGGTAGCAGCAGTCGTGCTGCTTGCCGTTGCGCTCGTTGCCGATGTGCTCGCCACGGTCGTCGGGACGCTCGTGGTGGGGACGACGGTCACGGTCGCACTCGGGCCCGGTGGTGGCGTCGTGTCGGCCCATGCCAACGCCGGAGCGGCCAGGGATGTCGCGAGAACCAGCCCACCGACCAGCCACGAGGCGCGACGTAGAACTAACCGTGGCTGAGCGCGCAGGAGTGGGTTATGTCGGCTTTCCATCAGGCGGCCTTTCGTCGGCAATGCATGAGCGACGCCCCAACGCAAAGTTGGCCTGCTGGACGGAAGCCGAAGGTACCACTGGCAGAGCAACCTCGCCTGTAGAGAGGCGAGCTGGCCAACATAACGTCAAGGACCTGACCTGTGACGAGACCGACGGCAAAGACGCCGTGCTTGTCGGCCCTCGCCGGGGAGCTGATCGAACAATTGGATCGTCGCGGTCGGACTGCCCGACGGGGTTTCGGACCTCGCCATCCTGGCCGGTCTGCCGCAGGGGGACGTCACCAGCCCGCGCTCGCCGACCCGCGTGGGGTCCTCTGATGGTCCGGGTGTGTTCGAAAGTCGCCGACTGGCGTCGAGAGTCTGTGGCGAATTCACGGCGAAGTTTGCCGGTGAGCCGAGAAGTCGCTGGTGAGTGGGCGGCATACGCCGATCTGAAAGACCCTCACGGATGGTGCATCTGTGGGTAGCGCTTCGATCAGGCCGAGAGCGCGACCGTGCGGACGAACTCAGTGGGTGTCATGCCCTCGTTGCTGTAGCTGTAGGACCGATCGCTTCTCAGGTTCGCTGAGGAGCCCGCGCCAACGCAGACCTCCTCCTCGTCGGTCCTGAGCGTCAGCGTCCCGCTCACGACATAGAACAACTCCTGTGACTGGGCAGGATCAGCAAGGCCGCGGTAGGTGTCCCCTGGCATCAGGCGCCATAGCCACAAGTCCGCTGACCGCGCCTGAGTTGCTTCGAGGAGGTGAGCCGTACTGCCTGAGTCGGTTGTCCAGACGAGCACGTGTTGGTCGCTGACGTGCATCGCGATGGCGGACGCCGGCGCCGGTTCCAGCAGTGCAGTGAACTCGGTGTCGAGCTGTCGCGCGATCCTCGTCACGGTGACCAGGCTGGGATTGGCCTGACCGTGTTCGATCTGCGTCATCAGCCTGCGACTGATCTGGGACCGATCAGCGAGTTGCTGCACCGTCAGTGAGCGGGCGACTCGCAGCTCGCGTATCCGTGTGCCAACGATGAAGAGGAAGTCACTCGCCAGCTCACCTCGTCCGGTGAGACTGACCGAATCGTCAATCGGGCCGGGTGTCTGTGACTTCACGTCACACCGCGAAGAGCTGATCCAGATCCTTGAACGCCTTGAACTCCAGGGCGTTTCCCGACGGGTCGAGGAAGAACATCGTCCACTGTTCCCCGGGCTCGCCTTCGAAGCGCACGTAGGGCTCGATGACGAAGTCTGTCCCAGCGTCGGTCAACCGCTTCGCAAGCTCTTGGAAGCGGTCGACCTCCAGGACCAGCCCGAAGTGCGGTACTGGAACGTCATGCCCGTCAACGGGGTTGGTGCCAGCCACCGCAACCTGATGGTTGTCCACCTGATGGGTGACGACCTGATGGCCCTCGACATTCCAATCCGTCCACCGCTCCGCGGAGCGCCCGCGGCCGAAGCCGAGGACGTCACCGTAGAACCGCCGCGCGGCCTCGATGTCGCGAACAGGAATGGCCAAGTGGAACGGGGGAAGCATCGTGGAATCCATATGCGCACTTTACTGCGCATTGAGTGAGAACCGCAAGACACAACGCAAGTGCGAACCGTGGGTCCGGACAGGCTTGCGTATCCCTCCACCATGCTGCTCAGCCCGTCGTGCTCCGCGGCACGTGGAGGCCTCGGCGCTGCGGGTTCCGGGATGGCTGACCGCCAGCATTGGTGATAGTCAGGTCCCTGTGCAGATGTCCAAGACGGCTGACCTGTGGTGGAAGACCGCGGTGTTCTACTGCGCCGACGTGCAGACGTTCCTGGACGCCGACGGTGACGGCCAGGGAGACCTGGCCGGCATGGCCCGTCGCATCGACTACCTGGCCGATCTCGGCGTGACGTGCCTCTGGCTGATGCCGCTCTACCCGACCAGGGACGTCGACGACGGGTACGACATCACCGACTTCCTGAACGTCGACCCCCGTCTGGGTGACCTCGGCGACTTCGTCGAGCTGGTCCGGACTGCGCGCTCGCGGGGCATCCGGGTGATCCTCGACTTCGTCATGAACCACACGTCGGACCACCACCCGTGGTTCGTGCAGGCGCGCAAGAGTGTGGACAACCCGTATCGCGACTTCTACGTGTGGCGCTCGACGTCACCACCGGACACCTCGGCCCTTGTCGTGTTTCCCGACCAGGAGGACGGCATCTGGGAGAAGGAGCCGCGCACGGGGCAGTGGTACCTGCACAACTTCTACCGGAGCCAGCCCGACCTCAACGTGGCCAATCCCAGGGTCCGCGAGGAGATCGTCAAGGTCATGGGCCTCTGGCTCGAGCTGGGGGTGTCCGGCTTTCGCATCGACGCCGTGCCGTTCCTCTTCGCCCAGGACACCCTGCCCAAGAAGGACCAGAAGTTCGTGTGGGACCCGCATGAGGCACTGCGACACGTCAAGGCGTTCTGTGGTCGGCGGGGCAGTGATGTGGTCCTCCTGGGGGAGGTCAACGTGCCACGGGGGGAGCAGTCGGCGTTCTTCGGCGGTGCGGACGGTGACGAGCTGACGATGCAGTTCGACTTCATGGCGATGCAGGCCATGTGGCTCTCACTCGCCCGCGGGGATGCCCGACCACTGGTGCAGGCGCTGCGCAGCAGGCCGGAGGCTGACGAGGAGTGCCAGTGGGTCAACTTCCTGCGCAACCATGACGAGCTGACCCTGGACAAGCTCAGTGACGAGGAGCGTGAGGAGGTCTTCGCCGCCTTCGGTCCGGAGCCCGACATGCAGCTCTACGGTCGCGGGCTCCGTCGACGACTGCCACCGATGCTCGACGGCGACCCGCGCCGCATCCGGCTCGCCTACTCGCTGATGTTCTCGCTGCCCGGGAGCCCGGTCCTCTTCTACGGCGAGGAGATCGGCATGGGTGAGAACCTCGATGTGCCCGGACGGTACGCCGTGCGCACCCCCATGCAGTGGAGCGCCAACCAGAATGGTGGCTTCTCCACCGCCACGAAGCGCAAGCTCCCTCGACCCCTCACCGAGGGTGCCTATGGCCCAGCGCACGTCAACGTCGCGTCGCAGCGCAACGATCCCGACTCCCTGTGGAGCTTCATCGCCCAGCTCATCCGGCGCTACCGACAGTCCCCCGAACTCGGCTGGGGCAGGTTCGAACCGCTTGACCAGCCGACGCCGGCTGTCATGGCCCACGTCGCCCGGCTCGAGTCATGGGCCACTGTCGCCATCCACAACCTGAGCCCCGAAGCCTGCCGCGTCCAGCTGTCGCTCGCGAGCCTGCAGGACGGGGAGGCGGTCGCCCCGATCGCCCATCTGAGCGACCTTCTCACGGACTACAGGCTGGAGCCGCTTACCGGAAAGGCTGGAGCCGCCCCCACCGTGGAGGTCGAGATGGATGGCTATGGGTGCAGGTGGTTGCGGGTCATCCGCGAGGGTGACGACCGCATCGCCTGACGCGCTGCGGGCGCCGGGGAGTAATCTCCGGGATCGCCGTGCGCGAAGCGAGGGCGCTCGGTTTGAGGAGGGCGGGGCCGGGGCATGAGTCAGCGAGCCGATCGAAGGAGGGTCTTCATGTCCGCGCCCAGACCAGTGGCCGTCGTGACGGGTGCGAGTGCCGGCGTGGGCCGCGCCACGGCTCTGGAGCTCGCCGGCGCAGGATGGGACGTCGCGCTGCTCGCCCGAGGCGCGACCGGCCTCACCGCCGCTGCCGCCGAGGTGCGGGCTCGAGGCGCTCGAGCCCTCAGCGTCGAGACCGACGTCGCCCAGGCGGAGGCGGTCGAGGCCGCCGCCGTGAGGGTGGAACGTGAGCTCGGTCCCATCGACCTCTGGGTGAACGTCGCCTTCGCATCGGTCTTCGCTCCGTTCGACGAGATCACCGCCGAGGAGTTCAGGAGGACGACCGAGGTCAGCTACCTCGGGTACGTCTACGGCACGATGGCCGCGATGCGTCGCATGCGTGCCAGGGACCATGGTGTCGTGGTCCAGGTGGGGTCGGCGCTCGCCTACCGGGGCATCCCGCTCCAGAGCGCCTACTGCGGTGCCAAGCACGCCATCCAGGGATTCACCGAGTCACTGCGCTGCGAGCTGCTGCACGACAGGTCACGGGTCGCCGTGACGATGGTGCAGCTCCCGGCGGTGAACACGCCGCAGTTCAGCTGGGTGTTGAGCCGCCTGCCCCGGCAGCCGCAGCCCGTGGCCCCCATCTACCAGCCGGAGCTGGCCGCCCGTGCCATCAGGTATGCCGCGGAGCACCCCCAGAGGCGTGAGTACTGGCTGGGCGGTTCAACCGCCCTCACCCTCGTCGCGAACGCAGTCGTGCCCGGCCTCCTCGACAGGTACCTCGCGCGAACGGGGTACCGTTCCCAGCAACGGCCGGAGCCGCACGATCCGGATGCTCCCGGCAACCTGTTCCACCCGGTCGACCGAGTGAAGGACTTCGGCGCTCACGGGGACTTCGACGGGCAGGCGCAGCCGCGCAGTGCGCAGCTCTGGGCGTCGCAGCACCACGGCATCGTCCTGGCGGGCGTCTCCGGCGTGGCTGCGGCCGGCGGGGGGCTGCTGGCGACCCTGCGCCGACGCTCGAGGCGGCGCCGCTGAATCTTCTTCGGCGGACACGCGTCATGCTGCTGCTTCGGCAGCCACTTGCAGGTCTCGACCAAGGAAGCCAGGTCTTCCTCGCGGTGCCGTGAACGGAGCACGGCCGCCGGATGAGCGGTCGGGACGCAGTCAGGCGGATGAGCCAGAGGCAGCCGGTCGGCCGGCCAGGGGATGACAGAACCTCGCAGCTTCGTCACGCGAAGGCTCGGTCCGAAGACCGCCTTCCCTGCGGTCGCTCCCAGGAGGACCACCACCTGCGGCTGCACCCGCTCCAGCTCCGCGAGCAGCCAGGGGCCGCAGGCGGCTACCTGCCAACGGGCCGGCGACTTGTGAATTCGCTGCTTGCCCTTCGGTCAGGTGAACCGGAAGTGCTTGACGGCATTCGTGACGTAGACATCGGCACGGGTCATCCCTGCTTCGGCGAGGACACCGTCCAGCAACCGGCCGGCGGGATACCCGGCTGACGAGGTCTGAAACCCGGTGCACGGCAACCACCGCGGCCACCTCCGATCCTCCGTCATGCCCGCTGATCGGGCCTGGCGCAACGGCCAGCGTGATCGGCTCTTGCCAAGACGTGATTGCGGTGGTTTGGTGGAGATCTGCAAGCGGTCCAACAGCGGTGCCGTTGCTTCCCATCCCTCTGACATTGAGGCGCGCATGGCACCGCTGAAGAGTTTCTCCCCGCCCCGATCTTTTCCCGTCGACAGCCAGCCTTGTGTCGAGACCCTGCTCGAGGCCGCCCTGGCCACGTCGGACGAACGGCGTGCAGCGCGGCTCCGCAAGGAGGTGGCCGTCCTGATGCTCGACCTGGCCGACGGGCTGGCACACCGGTATCGGGGCCGTGGGATCGAGATCGAGGATCTCGTCCAGGTCGCGAGAATGGCCTTGGTGAAGGCAACTCTGGGCTATCGCTCCGGTCGCGGCCACGGCTTCGCCCCGTATGCCACGACGACGATCGTGGGTGAGCTGAAGCGCCACTTCCGCGATCATGGATGGGCGGTTCGTCCGCCGCGCAGGCTCCAGGAGCTGAGGGCGGAAGTCGTGATCCGGGAGGAGGTCCTGCGGCAGGATCTTCGGCGGTCTCCGACCCTGCCGGAGCTGGCGGAGGCCATGGAGGTCGAGTGCACGCAGGTGCGCGAGGCCGTGGCATGTTCCGCGGGGTACCGCGCCGAGTCCCTGAACGCCGTCAACGCGTGGGGCACTTCACTCGAGGACCAGCTGCCGTGTCCGCAGGACGACTTCGAGGCGCTGGAGACGAGTGCGGCTCTCGGTGGCCTGATCGCGCAGCTCGGCGAGCGAGACCGACAGATCTTGGCCATGCGGTTCGTGCAGGAGATGACGCAGGCCGAGATCGGTGAGCGCCTGGGGGTGAGCCAGATGCAGGTGTCGCGCCTGCTCTCCGCCGTCCTGGAGCGGCTGCGGGCGGGCCTCATGGACGAGCGCGCAACCGCCTGACATGAGCCACACTCCCCATGACGCACTGAGCCGCTATCTGCAGGAGCACTACGCGGCGTCCCGTGGCGGGGCGTCGCTCTTCGAGCGGTCCGCCTCATCGCAGAGTGAACAGCACGTGCGGTCGGTCCTGCGGGACCTGTCGGCCGAGGCGGCGGAGGATCGTGCTGCGCTGCTTGGCCATCCTCACCGAGCTGGGGGTGCGACCCGCCCCGGCCAAGGAACGCCTCGTGGCGCTGGGCGAGAGGTTCGGCCGGCTGAAGACCAACGGGACGCTGCTGCGGCGGTCACGCCTGTCCGACCTTGTCGAGCTCGAGGCGCTCGGCGCGGCCGTGCACGCCAAGAAGCTGGGGTGGTTGTGCCTTCGTGAGCTGTCCGAGGTCGACCGGCGTCTCAACCCCCAGCACCTGGACCTGTTGGTGCGCAGAGCGCAGGACCAGCAGGAACGCATCGAGTCGCTGCGGCTGGAGACGGCCCGAGACGTGCTGACCCGTCACGTCCAGGCCCCTGCACAGGGGGCCGGGGACCACCCGTGATCGTCGCGGTGACCGGCGCGACGGGCAACATCGGGTCAGCAGTGGTCGAACGCCTGCTCGACCGGGGTCACGACGTCCGCGCACTGGCCCGACGGCCTGCCGTCGACTGGACGGCTGATCGGCTCTCCTGGACCGCGCTCGACCTGACGGCGGCGGACCGCAGCCTGACGCTCCGGGGCGTCCTCGACGGAGCGGACGCCGTCGTGCACACCGCTTGGGGTTTCCAGCCGACCCGCGACACGGCATACCTCGCTGACCTCGACATCGGGGGCACGGCCGCGGTGCTGCGTGCTGCGGAGGCAGCCGGGGTGGAACACCTCGTGCACGTCTCGTCCATCGGCGCCTACTCGCGCGCCCGCGACGCGCGACCGGTGGGGGAGAACTGGCCCACCGGCGGCGGCGCACCGGGCCTGGCCTACAGCCGGCACAAGTCGGCGGCCGAGCGGCTGTTGGACGGTCACGAGGCCAGACCCGGTCACCGGCCGCGGGTGGCGCGCGTCCGCCCGTCTCTGGTGGCCAGGCGCGAGGTCGGCGGCGCACTCGATCGCTACACGCTGCCCAGTCTGCTGCCGGCAGGGCTCCTTGGGCTGGTCCCGGTGCTGCCTCTTGACCGTCGTTTCCGGGTCCAGCTCACCCACACCGACGACGTCGCTGACGGCATCGTGACAATCGTGGAGCAGGGGGCGACCGGTGCTTTCAACCTGGCGGCGCAACCCGTCCTCGGCCGCGATGACGTGGCGGCAGCCCTCGGGGCGCGGCCGGTACACCTGCCATGGCGGCTCCTTCGCGCGCTGGCCGCCGCGGCCTGGGTGCTCCGCCTGCAGCCGGTGGACCCCGGATGGCTCGACATGGCCCATGACGTGCCGGTCATCTCCAGCGACCGTGCGCGCCGCGAGCTGGGATGGGCTCCGCGTCACGATGCCCGTGCGGTGCTCCTCGAAGCCGTGCAGGGAATGGCCGCCGAGAGCGGCGCGGGCACGCCGGCCCTGAGACCTCGCCGGTGGGGCGAGCAGCTGGCGCACCTGCTGCGTCACGGACCGGTGTCCCGGCGCTCGCGGGCGTGATGCGCTGGAGGACTCAGCAGGTCTTCGAGATCCGACTGCGGTCACGCAGGCGGGTAGCCACTCTGCCGGAGCAGTCGCGCCAGATGTGCAGCGTTGGCGGCAAGCGTCGCCGTCGTCGAGGCCGTCTTCTCCGGCGCCTGGTCCAGGTCCTGGTAGTCGGTCGTGTGCATCGCCTCGCCGTTCCAGTAGGTCACGCCACCCGCCGGGATGGTGAAGCCGACGTCATTGAGGGCCTGGAACAACGTGGCGCTGATCGCGTGAGCTCCGTCCTCGTTGCCGACCACGACCGCGGCGGCGACCTTGCCGTAGGTGTGCGGGTGCCCCGCCTCGTCGGTGTCCGAGAGCTCGGCGTCGAGCCGCTCCAGGACCCGCTGGGCGATGCTGGAGTGCTGGCCCAACCACGTTGGAGTGGCGAGCACCAGGATGTCCGCTGCCAGCAGCTTCTCGCGCAGGGCGGGCCAGGCGTCCCCGGCTCCCATGTCGGACTCGACGCCCGGCCGCACGTCATGGTCGACCACGCGGACCAGCTCTCCCGTGGCGCCGTGCCCGGCCAAGGCGTCGAGGAGCTGCTGGGCCAGCAGGTCGGTGCTGGAAGGCGTGGGCGAGGGCTTGAGGCTGCAGGTCAGTGCAAGGGCGCGCAGGCCGTCGTTGTGTTCGGGCATGTGGACGGCGTACCCGTTGCTCCGGCGCGCAAACCGTACCGTCGGTCCGGCGCGCAAACCGTACCGTCGGTCCGGCGCGCAAACCCTACCGTCGGTCCGCCCCGCAAGCCCGCCGACGTGCTTGGATGGCGCGGGGCGGGCGACCAGCAGGCGGCGCACTCGCTTGATGAAGCTCGGGAGTCTCCCCCACAGTGCACTCGGGTGTTTCAACGAGCCGCGGCTGGGCAAGGGAGGAAGTGGTGGGGTCGTGACCAAGCGCTGGTGTCCGGGCGGTTGCTCGGCTCGTGAGGTGGGGAGGGTGACACGGTGGTTGACGGCTTCGCCCTAGGGGGCGGTTGGCTCATCTTCGTGGTGATGCTGGCGGCCCTCGGCTTCGTCCTCCTCCGTGGTCCACGATGAGCGGACGGGTACGCCGGGTGCTGGATCGCGTCGCCCTGGGGCTCCTCGTGGCAGCTGTGGCGGGCTGCGTCGCCCCCTCGCCTGACTCCGGCGCATACCTGGAGAACGCGGACGCGACGCTGTCCTCAGCGGTGAGCGAGGCCCGCACGGTGGCACAGGTTCTGCACACCAGCCTGGGAGGTAGCACCACCACGCCCTATGCCAACACTGTCGTGACCGACAGCGAGAAGGCCATGGGAGGGATCGAGGTCAGTTTCGGCACCGTGGACCCGCCCGACGAACCTTCGGACGAGCTGCGGGACCAGGTCGTCACCATGCTGGGTGACACTGCAGACGCGTGTGCAGCCGCCAGGATCGCCGTGCGACGTGGGGACCGGGACGCGATGCGTGCTGCAGCGACCGAGCTCAGCTCGCTGGCCGAGCGGATGGAACGCTACCGAGGTCGCCTGACGTGAAGAAGCTCTTCGCCGTCGCCCTCGGAATCCTTACTGCCATCGGCGGGTTCGTCGACATCGGCGACCTCGTGACCAACGGGCTGGTGGGTTCCCGGTTCGGCATGTCGCTCGGCTGGGTGGTGATCGTCGGCATCGTCGGCATCTGTGTCTTCGCGGAGATGAGTGGTCGAGTGGCAGCCGTCTCGGGCCGTGCGACGTTCGACCTGATCCGCGAACGGCTCGGACCACGGGTGGGTCTGACGAACCTCGTGGCGTCCATGGCTGTCACCTTCCTGACCTTCATCGCCGAGATCGGCGGCGTTGCCCTGGCGCTCCAGCTGGCGACCAGCGTGAACCCATACCTGTGGATCCCCGTCGTCGGCGCAGCTGTCTGGCTGGTCCTGTGGCGGGTCAAGTTCGCCGTCCTCGAGAACGCGTTCGGGCTGGCCGGTCTGGCCCTGATCGTCTTCGCTGTCGCACTGTGGAAGCTCGGCCCGGACTGGGCAGCCCTCTGGCAACAGGCATCGCATCCCCTGGTGCCCCATGAGGAGAGCCACTGGACCTACCTGTACTACGCAGTCGCCTTGTTCGGGGCGGCCATGACGCCCTACGAGGTGTTCTTCTTCTCCTCCGGCGGAGTGGAGGAGAAGTGGACGGCCAAGGACCTCGGCACCATGCGCGCCAATGTGTTCATCGGGTTCCCTCTGGGTGGTTTGCTGTCACTGGCCATCGCAGGCACCGCTACGGTCGTCTTCCAGTCCCAGTCAGTCCAAGTGGAGACGCTGGGTCAGATCGCGCTTCCGGTCGTCATTGCTCTCGGCAAGATCGGGCTGGCCCTGGTGCTGCTGGGCTTCTTCGCCGCCACCTTCGGAGCCGCCTGCGAGACTGGGCTGTCGGTGGGCTACAGCCTCGCGCAGTACTTCGGCTGGCAGTGGGGCAAGTACGTCGAGCCGCTGCGGGCAGCGCGCTTCCACACGGTGCTGTTGCTCTGCTCGGTCACCGCCATCGGGGTCCTGCTCACCACCGTGGACCCCATCATGCTCACCGAGTACTCGGTGGTCTTCAGTGCGATTGCACTTCCGTTGACCTACTTCCCGATCCTCGTCGTCGCGAACGACCACACCTACATGGGCAACCACGTCAACGGAAGGCTGGCCAACGTGCTTGGCAGCCTCTACCTCGTGGTCGTCCTGGTCGCCGCAGTGGCGGCCATACCGCTCATGGTGATCACGAGGGCGGGACAGTGACTGGAAGGCGGGACGACGAGGTGTCGCACACGGATGGTCCGAGGACTGCCACCCGGCACCGAGTCGTGCTGCGCTTGCTGGATCACCAGGTGGTCGGCCCCGACGGCCAGCTGCTCGGCAATGTCGATGACCTGGAGATCCTCGTGTCCGACGGTCGCTGGTCGGTGACTGGTCTGGCGGTGGGACCGGGAGCACTCGGCCGCCGGCTGCCCGGTCGGCTCGGCAGGTGGATGGTCGCGGTGTGGCGGCGACTGCAGCTCGACCCCGACCCTGAACCGCCCGTCGTGTCCATGTCGCACGTCACCGCCGTGGGATCGGCGCTCGAGGTCGACCAGGCCGCAGCGGAGCAGCTTGCCGGGTCCTTCGGTCTCGAGCTGTGGTTGCGCGAGTACGTCATCTCCAGGCTCCCCGGTGCCAAGGGCGGGGGCGACGGGCGGCAGTCCGACGCCACCACCCCCACGGTGTCGGAAGCGCCGTCGTCCTCGAGGGACCCTGAGCCTGGCGACGATCGATTCTGGATCAGCAGGCTCATCCAGGCGCGGGTGCAGGACGAGAACGGGAACGCGCTGGGCCACATCAACGAGGTGGTGAGCGTCGAACCGGCCGGTGGCCTACCGGGCCAGCTGCGTGTCACCCATCTCGAGTACGGCAACCACGAGGCCGGTGCCGAGCTCGGATACAACGAGCATTCCGACCAGGGGCCTGTGCTGGTAGGCGCTCTCGTCCGGTGGTGGCAGCGAGACAGCCGGGTGGCGCCCATCGAGGACGTGACCACCCTGGACCTGGACGCCGGGTGTGTCACCGTGCGGACGCCCCGAGACCACGTGCACCCGCACGAGCTCTGAGTCTCCACCATCTCGTCCGCCCGGACGCTGGGTCGATGGAGGGGCGCGTGGGACGGCACCTGCCCCTCGCTGTTGGAGGCAGGTGCCGCCACAGGCTGCATACCCTTGCGAAGCGGGGGCCATGCGCGCCCGCCCGGCCCAGGGGACGGCGGTGCCCGAAGGCCCAGTAGCTGCGCCGGGTTTCGGCTGGACGCCGGACGGGCAGAGCCTGGCCATGGCCGAACTGCATGTCGGGACCTCCGGGTGGAGCTATCCGTCGTGGCGAGGTGACTTCGTGCCGGACACCGTGTCGACACAGGACCAGCTCCAGTTCCTCGCACGGAAGTTCACGTCGTTGGAGGTCAATGCGACGTTCTACGCGCTCCAGAGCCCTGACTCGTTCCGTCGATGGGCGGCCGCGGTACCGCCGAAGGTCTCGTTAGCGGTCAAGGGCAGCCGCTACATCACCCACCTCAAGCGACTGCACGATGTGGACCAGGCGATGGCCAACTTCTGGGCTTCGGGCCCGCTCGAGCTCGGCTCACACCTGGGGCCCGTGCTGTGGCAGCTGCCGCCCAGCCTGACCTTCGACGAAGGGCGGATGGAGGCTTTCCTTAGCCTGCTCCCTCGGACCACGTCGTCCGCGGCGACCTTGGCGCGGGCTCACGACGACAGGGTTCGCGAACCATCGACCCGGCCGCACGGGACACGTCCGATCCGTCACGCCGTGGAGCCACGACACGACAGCTTCGACACGCCGGCTGCCCAGGCGGTGCTGCGCCGACACGACGTCGCCACCGTGCTGACCGACGGCGCGGGCCTGCTGCGCCTCGATGCTGACACCGCTGCGTTCCGCTACGTCAGGCTGCACGGCCGCCCAGTTCTCTACCGCAGCGGTTACGGCGATGCGGCCCTGAGCGAATGGACAGAACGGGTCGGTGGGTGGCTGGACGGAGGCCAGGACGTCCACGTCTACTTCGACAACGACGCGGAAGGCCGCGCGCCGTACGACGCGGTGCGACTGCTCGAGCTGCTCGGAGTACGACCAGAGCAGGACTAGCACCGCTTCGGGTGTCGCGGCCGTGCCCTCACACCCGCAGGTGACGGTCTTCCGTGTCCCGTTCGGTCCGGGTCCGGTCCGGGTCGGTCATGGGATCGGTGGGTGGGGTGGCGAGTGGGTTCTGCTCGGGCTCGTGTGGCGGCAGGTCCGGGTCTGGGCGGCTCGGTGCGTCCGGGTCTCGAGGCGTGGGGCCGTCCGGGTCGGGGGACATCGGACTGTCCGGCGGGATGGGGCCGTCCGGATCAGGGGTGGGGAACGTCTGGGGCTCCGTGGTGGGGTCGACGGTCATGGTTCGTGCGTTCATGCGACTCTCCGTCCTCGACTGCAGCGGACCGCTGCAACCTCTCATCCTGCCCGCCATCCGCACCCTCAAACCCCAGTGAGGCCTGCTGCGTCCCGTCGTCTGTGCCGCGCAGGCATTGTGGTCAACACGGCCGGCCACGAGGTCCGAGGTCGCACCGTCACCACCCTTTTTCGACGTCCGTCGGCGTGACCACACCCCTGACCGATGAAGCACGTGATGTGCTCGGATGCTTGACATGGACATTGGTCTAGACCAGTCTGTTCGACAGTCGAAGTCCCAAATGGGGGGCGCACTTCTCGTTGCACGCGAGGTTGTAGGAGCACCGATGGGCGCAAACCGTTCGAGTTGCAGCCGAAGGCTGGGTGTGGTCCTGGCCCTGGCCATGGGTCTGGCTGCCGCTGCTCTCCCGGCGGCAGCGAGCGGAGGTGGCGCCTCCCCCACGCCGACCTACGGCACCAACGTCGCACTCGCCTCGAGCGGCTCCGTCGCAACGTCGTCGGGTCAGGAGGTCCCCGGCAGACTCGGGCCCGAGCTGACCATCGACGGGATCTCCGACAGCGACGACTCCAGATGGTCGGGAGAGTACGCGGACGCCAGCTGGCTCCAGGTCGCGATGGCCGAACCTCACCTGATCGACCACGTCAGCATCCGCTGGTCCACCTCGTGCCCGCTGAAGTACAAGCTCCAGGTCTCGGACGACGGTGCGGTGTGGACGGATGCGACTGCCGTCCTCACGCCCACCGAGTGCCGGACGTGGGAGACGCGGGACCTCACCTCGCTCGGACAGGCTCACCGGTTCCTTCGCATGCAGGGCGTCGAACGCAGGGTGACCCAGGGGTTCCCGTATGGGTACTCGGTCAACGAGATCGAGATCTGGGACGGGCCGGAGCCGCCACCCCCACCGACCTTCCCCCTGACCCCCAAGCCCGCCTCGTACGTCACAGATGATGCGTGCAAGCCGTTCGGCCTCACGCCGCACTCCCGCTTCGTAGCCTCGGGTCAGGGAGTCCAGGTCCTCGACCAGTTCGCCAAGCGGCTTCGGAAGATCACCGGCTACGGGCTACCCGTGGTGAGCGGGCATCCACGGGCCGGCGACATCCAGGTCACGATCGACCCCAAGGCGAGCATCGTCGTTCCCGGCGCGTCGGGCCGGAGTCCGGCGAGGTACGAGCTGGCGGTGTCCTCGCACTCGGTGCGGATCGTGGCCAACCAGCCCCAGGGCGCCTTCTACGGTGTCCAGTCGCTTCGGCAGCTGCTTCCCACGTGGGTCGAGTCGGCGTCGCCCGTCACCAATGTGTCCTGGGACGTGCCCTGCGTGACCGTGAAGGACAGTCCGCGGTTCGCATCCCGAGGCCTCATGCTGGACCTGGCGCGGAACTTCGTCTCGCCCGACCAGGTGAAGTCGTTCATCGACAGCATGTCCGAGCTGAAGATGAACGTGCTCCACCTCCACCTGGCTGATGACCAGGGCTGGCGGATCCAGATCACCAACGACGGCCGCACTCCGGGTGATGACATCGACTACACCCAGCTCACCTCGGTCAGTGGCTCGACCGCCATCGAGGCCGGCGGCCCGCAGAACATACCGGGGGCTCTGGCTTCCTGACCCAGGCCGAGTACCGCGACATCGTGGCCTACGCGGCATCACACTTCGTGTCGGTGGTGCCTGAGGTCGACCTGCCCGGGCACACGAACGCGATCCTCCACGCCATCCCGCAACTGAACACACCCGGCCCGTGCCGCAGCCTCAGCCCGGGCAGAGCACCGTCCCGGCGGACACCTCCCAACGGGTGGGTCACACCTCCCTGGACACCCACGCAGAAGTCACCTACGTCTTCCTCGCACACGTGATCCACCAGCTCGCAGCCCTGACACCGGTCCGACTCTTCACATCGGCGGGGACGAGGCGTCCTCGACGGCGCACGCGGACTACGTGTACTTCATGAACCGCGTCGTCGATCTCGTCCATGACGAGGGGAAGCGGGCCATGGGATGGAACCAGTACACCGATGCCGATCTGCACGCCGGAGACGTGGTGCAGTACTACAACTTCAGCACCGCCGGGACGTCGACGCCGTCCTGCAGAAGGGCGCTCGGGTGGTGGTGTCCTGGTACCCGACCACCTATCTGGACTACCCCTACTCGCAAGGAGACTTCGACACCTTCTACAGCTGGGATCCGGCCGCCACTGTCGCCGGAGTGCCCGAGGCCTCGATCGAGGGCGTGGAGGCACCGCTGTGGACCGAGAGCGTCCGCAGCGACGACGAAGCGGAGTACCAGGTCTATCCACGAGCAGTGGCGACCGCCGAGGTCGGCTGGTCCGTGCAGAAGGAACGCACCCTCCCGGACTTCTCCAAGCGACTGGCGCTCCTCGGCGGTCGACTCACCCTGCAACACGTGAACTTCTTCCCGACTCCCCGTGCGCCCTGGGCCGGTGAAGCGGTGGCACGTGACCAGGACATCTCGGCAAGCGGGACGTCGGACCAGGCGAGTCTGGGAACGATCCTCGCGCCAGGGTCGTCGCCCGCCGATCTCACGGTCCGCGTCGACTGGGGTGACGGCACACCGCCGACAGCCGCTGGGCTCACGACCGACCAGGTCCCGGACGTCGTGCACGGGGTCGGCGCCTACACCGTCTCAGGCAGCCACAAGTACAGGCACCCCGGAAAGTACCGAGCGCGCCTGGTCGTCGAGGGTCTTGCCCAACCGCTCGATGCCGCCTTCACCGTCACGGCCAGCGCCCACTAGGACGAGACCGAGACCATCAAGCATGCCCAGCGCCGAAGAGCGCCTCGACAGGAGAAACATGAACAAGCGGACAGCATGGTTGTCGGTCCTGATGTCGGCGGGGTTGTCGCTCCCGATGACCCTCGGCGCGCTACCTGCCCATGCGCAGGACCTCGCCCAGGCATCGGCGGTCACCACCCCGGCACCACCCGGCGACGCGGCATACGAGCCTCCGGACCCACCGAACTGGCCGATTGACAGCGAACACTCGCAGAACCTCTCCCGTCTCCCCGGGTCGGTCGCGACCGCGACGTCGCAGACCATGGTGCCGCCGTTGGAGAACTGGCGACCCTCGAACGCGATCGACGGCGACCGTTCGACCCGGTGGTCGTCGGACAACCCTCTGGACTGCCTGCCCAAGCCGTGCTCCTACGACCCGACCAACGACTACCTGCAGGTCGAGTTCGCCGAACCGCACCCCATCCACCACATCGACCTCTACTGGGAGGCCGCGCGGCCGTCGCGTTACGACATCCAAGTCTCCCAGGACGGCACGCACTGGGTCGACGTCGTCCGCGTGGTGGGAGCGCCTGCCGTGGGCGCGGCGGACTCGCACACGGTGGCGGTCGAGGACCCGGTCAAGTACGTCCGCATGCAAGGTCTCGAGCGGGCGACGGCGTGGGGGTACTCGGTCTGGGAGATGGACATCTGGGACGGCCCGGAGCGCACCTACTTCGGAGAGGCAGGGCCGGTGCTGCCCGTACCGGTCTCGCAGTCCGCGGGCACGGGCGATCCGTTCACCCTCTCTGCACGGTCAAGGGTGGTGGCGTCCGAGGCCGCATTGAGGCCCCTTGCCGACCGGCTCGCCGCGCAGCTGCGCCCGTCGACCGGGTTCGTGCTGCCCGTCGCCGCCGGTTCGGCCAAGGCGGGCGACATCGCACTCGTCAGAGGCAAGGTGACAGATCTGCCGAAGGGCAACGTGCTGGCAGACGACGAGGGCTACAAGCTAGAGGTCGGTACGGGTGTCGCGACCATCACCGCACCAGCGGAACACGGACTCTTCAACGGCTTCCAGACGCTCCGCCAGCTGCTACCCGCGCAGGCGTACTCGACGATCGCCCGCACCGCTGCCTGGGAAGCCGCAGCCACCACGATCGTGGACTACCCCCGGTTCGGCTACCGAGGTCTGATGATCGACCCGGCACGCAACTTCCTCACCGTGACCGAGGTCAAGGCGATCATCGACGACCTGGCTGCGATGAAGGGTTCCCAGCTGCACATCCACCTGACCGACAGCCAGTCATGGCGGCTCGAGATCAAGGGGCCGCCCGGCAACCCGGACGAGTATGCCGGTCTCACCGGTTCGGGCGGCTGCCAAGGCAACCCCTGCCGGTCGGGTTCCTACACGCAGCAGGACTTCAAGGACATCGTGGCCTACGCCAAGGCTCGATTTGTGGAGGTCGTCCCCGAGATCGAGGGACCGGCCCACGCCGCGACGGCAGCGGCACAGGTCCCCGACATCTCCTGCCTCGACACCAACCACTTCTGCACCGACAAGACGAACCCGAACAACGCCAACGCCCTTGCCTTCATGAAGGTGGTGCTCACCCAGCTGGCCGACATCTCGCCCAGCCCCTTCATCAGCCTGGGTCTGGACGAGGCCGACGCCGTCGGTCAGGACCAGTACTCGCAGTGGGCCAAGGACATGGAGAGCATCCTCGAGCCCCTGGGCAAGACGGCCGTCGGCTGGACACCCAGTCCTTCTGGATTCGCCGATCCCGACTCGGTGCACCAGTACTGGCGCGACCAGACCGCGGCCGCGGACTCGATCATGAGCTGCGACTGGTTCGACGATCACCGTCGCGTGATCCTGTCCCCACCCAAACAGGCCTACCTGGACGGTCAGGGCCCTGCCAGCGCCCTCGGCAACTACAGCTGGGACCCCAGCGCTGTCAGGGACGACTACCGCAACGCGATCCTCCAGGACAAGTACTGCTTGCAGGACGAGGACATCATCGGCATAGAGGGTGCCAGCTGGGGTGAGACGACGCAGGGGCTGGAAGCCAACACGGTCCGCGAGCTGACCTCGATGGCGGCCTTGATCGAGAAGGCGTGGTCGCCCCGGGACAAGACAGGTGACGAGAACCTGTTCGCCGCCCGTCTGGCGCAGTGGGCGCCCCGGTGGAACTTCGCGGGAGCACGGTTCCGTGAGGAAGGGGACGTGCCGTGGCTGACGCAGGCTGCAGGTTCGCGGGTCAAGAGCGGGGCCGACGGTCGCGTGGTCGATGTCGAGCTGGCCGGGCTGAGCGCCGCCACGAGTGCCAAGGGGGACCTGTCCGCCACCATCGACTGGGGGGACGGCAGTGCTCCGCAACCAGGCGTGATCGCCGGGAGCGACCCGAGCGGTTCCGGTCAGGACGCCAAGGCGGCAACCCTGTTCACGGTGGTCGGCTCGCACCGGTACGCCGCTGGCAGGACGTACACCGGCACGGTGACCTTCACCGACGGCGCAAAGACCTGGCCCGCGACCTTCGAGGTCGTCAGGCCATGGCGCCTGGACGGGTTCCATCGCCCGGTGGCCATGGGGGCCGACGTCGTCAACACCGCCAAGGCAGGCTCGACCGTGCCCCTGAAGTTCAACGTCTACAGCGGGTCGACGACGCTCACCTCGGACATCGGCGCGCTCTTCACCACCCAGAAGATCGGGTGTGACGGCAGGAGCCTGCAGGAGCCCTTGGAGGAGCTGGTGACCACTGGCTCGTCCCGGCTGAGGTATGACTCGAAGGATGGGCAGTGGATCCAGAACTGGGCCACGCCATCCACCGGGAAGGGGGCGTGCTACCGCGTTTCGCTGACCACGGCCGACGGCTCTAGTGTCAGGGCGGGCTTCCGGCTCCATTGAGTGGACCGGACCGGGGGTGTGGCGACGAGGCGATCCACACCCCCACCCCGGACGACGCGGCCCACACCCCCACCCCGGACAACGCGGCCCACACCCCCACCGCGACCTTGACCTAGGGCTCGATGGGGCGAACTCGCTTGCCGTACATGGTGTACAGAGATGCATTGTGCCGGTCGCCCTCCGGCGTGTTCGCAGACACGTAGACGGGCACGACGTCGTTGTTCGCCTCGAGGATCCGGCTCACGGACTCCGTCAGCAGCTGGGCGATGAAGACACCCGTGAGAGACGAGACGGCCCCGACTCGTTGGCCGCCGGGCAGCGGAACGGCCGCGTCGCCACGCGGCGCTGCGTTGTCGATCACGACATCGGCGAGGTCGGCCAGCCGGCGGCCGGAGGCGTCTCGCGAGTCGACATCACCGGTGTGCGCGGACGAGGTGATCGCGATGACCCCGTGCCCCCGTCGGGTGGCGATCTCGGCCATCTCGACGATCGCGGCGTTGATGCCCGAGTTCGAGACGATGCAGAAGACATCGTCGGGCAGTGGGTCGGCCAAGGCGTAGATGCGGGCGGCCAGTCCGCTCTGCCGCTCGTAGGTGGGGTCCAGGATCAGCGCCGGGTCCTCACCTCCGAACATCACGAGGTCCTTGACGGCGAGCATGCCGACGGCGGCCAGACCGCCGGCTCTCGCTGCCAGTTCGAGTGTGGTGATGCGCGAGTGCCCAGTGCCGTAGGTCTGCAGGATGCCCCCGTGGCGGATGGAGCTCGCGATGAGCTGGGCCGCTCGCTCGATGTTCGCGAGCTGGGTGGTGAGCACCTGCTCGAGTGCGGCGTGGGCGACGGCAGGGTAGGCGAGTTCAGGCACGGTTCTCCAGGGGTTCGACATCGAGCAGGCCCAGGTCGGTTGCGGCGGGTGTGGTGTCTGCTGTGCGGGCTGTGACGGGGTCCGGACCGCGTCCGGCAAGGCCGGCCACGAGCCCACGACAGGCTTCGACGATCCGCTCGCCGCTACCCGGGGCGACGGGGCTGACCGCGACCTCGTAGCCAAGAGGGGCGTCCCGGGTCGGCAGGTAGCCGAGGTAACCGTTCGCGTAGCCGATCACGACGACCGGGTTGGCGGACGCTGCTCGTATCGCCTCGCCCAGATCGAGGAACAGCTCACCGGGGACGGCGACGAGGGTGCAGGCACCGAGGTCGACCGCCTCGAGTGTCGCCGTGAAGGACGTGGGCCCTTGCGTGAGCTCGCGTGCGATGTCCAGGCCCTGCTTGAAGACCTGTGCCGTGCGCGACGTGGTGGTGTTCGGCTCGGCCGCCAGCTGCAGGACGCGGGCATGGTCGTTGGCGTGCATGGAGATCTGGACCTGGGCGTGACGCACCATGGGATCCCCGGCTCGTGGCTCAGGTTCGGACAGGACGAGAGGAGCCTGGATGAGGGCAGTGCTCACCAGCCTGCCGAGACGGTCCAGCTCGTCGGGAGTGCGTCCCTTCCGGCTGAAGCGGGTGCTGATGTCGCCGGCGGATCCGGTCGCGACGACCGCCCACGGGGCGCTTCCGTCAGCGCGCGGCGGCCAGTCCCGTTGCAGCGCTCGGCGTATGCCGCCGGCGAGGTCGGCGCTGACCCTGACGTTGTCGGAGGGCAGGACGGTGGGGTGCACGGGGGAGACCGCGAGGAGGCCGGACACCTCTGACCCCTCCAGGACCAGGACGAGGTCGACCGGGATGTCCAACGGCGACGGCTCCTCCGCGGTGCGGCGCGTCGCCAGTCCCGGCACCAGCGCACGTGTCGCGACCAGCGTCGCGGGTCGAACAGAGGACACGGCGCGTCCGACCGCAGCGAGCACCGCGGTGCGCACGCGCAGGGCGAGCCCTGGGTCGGTGGTCCCGCCACCGGGATGGCAGCCTGACTCCGGTCCCGAGTGCGTGTGGGTCGCGAGCAGCCAGGTCAGGTCGACCTGGAGCTCGGCTCGTAGCTGGGCCCTCACGGCGGCCACGAGGTCGACGTTGACGCAGACGAGGTCGACGACGACGAGAGCGGTCCGCACTCGTCCGTCGTCGATGACGAGGGCGTGCACCTCCAGGGGGTCGAGTGCCCCGTGTGCCCCTTGGACGCGGTCGGCGTATCCGCCCAGCGGCTCTCCTGGGACCGTCACCAGCCCCGCTGTGCCGTGTCCGATCTGCATCAGTCCCGCCCCTCGAAAGTCTTGACGGCTGGGGCGTAGAAGGCTGCCGGATCACCGACGAGCAGTCTTGCGGCGCCGACCAGTCCGTCGGCATCAGGTTCGCACAGCCGGACTCCGCTCTGCTGCAGCTGCTGCGTGAACGGCTCCATGAGGCTGCGCCCCAGGGTGAGCAGACGCCCTGACCAGGATGCGGTGCTTCCCGCGGGGTCTCCGAAGGCGGCGCTGGCCGCAGCCAGGACCGAGGCGGCCAGGTCATGGGCAGCGTCCCGACAGATTGCGCCTCCCACCCGGTCTCCACGGTCTGCCTCGGCGACCACGAGCGGCGCCAGCCCGGCGACCCTGGCGGTCTGTTCGCGGTCGCGGTAGAAGCGCTGCAGTGCTGCAAGGTCGCTGCCACCAAGTGCCTCGAAGACCGGGCTCGTCAGCGACGTGCTCGGACCGGTCCCGTCGTGCTCTGCGGCCGCGGCGCGAAGCGCGGCCCGTCCGATGGCGTGGGCGCTTCCACGGTCGCCGACGAGGGGCCCCCAGCCGTCGACACTGCACGGGGTCCCCGCGGGACCGACGGCCAGGACCTTGGTGCCGGTCCCGGCGGAGACGACGGTGCCCGGGCCGGCCAGCGCGCCGGCGTGGGCAGCAAGGGCGTCGTCGACCAGGAGGACGTCTGCGGTGAAAAGGTCGGCGAGACCCTCGCGCAGGCGTTGGCGCTCGCGCCACTCGCCGGGCAGGCCGGTCAGGGCGGCGCACACCCGGGTGCCTGGCCCTGGCCAGGCACCTTTTGCTGCCGTCCAGGAGCTGACTGCCTGGGTGACGCCACGGAGCACGGCCTCGGCGATCGACTCCTCGGAGGAGTAGTGGAAGCCCTGACCCTGGCCTCGCCACACCTCGACGTTCTGGTGGTCGGCGACGCGGACGCGCGTGGCCGACTTCCCGCCATCGACCGTCACCATCACTGCGGCGTTCACCAACCCTGGGGCGTTCACTTCCCGACTCCGGCCGTCAGTCCAGCAATGATGTGCTTCGTCGCCAGGACGAAGACCAGCACGAGGGGCGCCAGCGCGACGACGAGACCGGCGAAGAGTGCTCCGCGGTCAGCGGCATACTCTCCGAAGAATCGCGTGAGCCCGACCGGCATGGTGTAGTTCTCGTCGGACCGTATCAGCACGAGCGGGTAGAAGAAGTCGTTCCACGTGGGGGCGAACTGGAAGACGGTGACAGCAGCGATCGCCGGGCGCAGCTGGGGGGCGATGACCGACCAGAAGATCCTCCCCTCGTTGGCCCCGTCGATCTGGGCGGCCTCCTCGATCTCCGGTGGCACGGTGCGCAGGAAGCCCATCAGCACGAAGACGGAGAACGGGATGCCGTTGGCCGCGTAGAGGAGCACGAGCCCCAGGCGGGTGTCGATCATCCCGGCCCCTTGGAACAGGTAGAACACAGGGAGCAGGCCGAGCTTCGCCGGGACCATGAGCCCTGCCAGCACGTAGGCGCTCAGGACGGCCCGGCCGCGGAACCGCAGTCGTGACAGGCCGTAGGCGAGCAACGCTGAGGTGGCAACGCACAGGCCCACGGCGAACACGCTGACCAGGGCCGAGTTGACGAAGTAGGTGGACAGTGAGGCCGTCTGCCAGGCACGGGAGTAGTTGGCCAGGCTCGGGGCCTTCGGGAGGCCTATCGGGTCGGACAGGATCTCCGGGTTGGACCGCAGCGATCCGACGAGGACGAGCAGGATGGGGCCGAAGGCGAGGACCGCGTAGGCGCACAGCAGGACCTGGACCCCGAAGGCTCGAAGGCCCCTCCGGGACCGTGCGCGCGTGACCTTGCCTGTGCCCGTGGCCGCCCGCCGCCACGCAACGGCCGTCACAGCTGGACCTCGCGCCGTCGCAGCAGCCGCTCCATGCCGAGGGCGAGCCCGAAGATGACGACGAACATCAGCATGGCCAACGCGGACGACTCGCCGATGGCATTGGTGCCTCCGCGGAACGCGGTCCGGTAGTAGAGCAGCCCCAGCACGTCCATCGACCCTGCGGGTCCTCCACTGGTGCCTCCGAGCGCGTAGACGAGGTCGAACATGTTGAAGCAACCGATGAAGGTCAGCACGGTGATGACACCCACGGCCGGCATGAGGAGAGGGAACCGGACGTGCCAGAACGCCGTCCATGGGGACGCGCCGTCAAGGGCTGCGGCCTCTTCCAGCTCCCGGGGTATGCCGCCCAGTGCCGCACCGAAGATGAGCAGCGGTCCGCCGATCCACTGCCAGGCGTTGACCAGGACGAGCACGGGCAGCGACAGGGAGGGCTCGCCGAGCCATGGCTGCGTCCAGGCGTCGAGTCCCACGGCACGCAGGGTGGCGTTGATGGGGCCGAAGGACGGGCTCAGTAGCAGGGACCAGAGGTAGCCGACGATCAGGGGACTGATGAGGAACGGCATCGAGAAGAGAGTCTGGAACAGGCGCTTCCCGCGGGGGTCGCGGTGCAGGACCACGGCGAGCCCGAGGCCGATGGTGTTCTGGATGAGCATGGTCCCCACGAAGAAGACGATGTTGTGCATCAGGGCAGTGGTCAGCTCGCCCTGCATGGGGAAGCGGGTGAGGATGTCGTGGTAGTTGCCGAGGCCCGCGAAGCTGCCCCGGGTCGTGCCCTGCCAGGAGAAGAACCCGTAGACGAAAGCCGCGGCCATCGGGTAGATCACCAGGGCGGTGTAGAGACCAGCGCCGGGAAGCACGAAGGCGGCGACCCACCCGAGGGGGGCGCGGCGGCCGGGTCCCCGGCCGCCACGCACCTTGCTCGTGGCCACGCGCCGGGTCACGAGCGCGGCTTGAACCACTGGTCGACGCCGTGCTGGATGTCGCCCGCAGCCTGCTCCGGTGACTGAGTGCCGAGGACGACGTTGGACAGCGCCTTTGAGGCCAGGTCCCATGCACCAGGGGTGCCCGCGGAGAAGTAGGCGTAGGTGAGGTAGGAGCTGGGGTGTGCTGCGTAGGCCTTGACTGCCTCGGCCAGCACCGGGCTCTTCGGCTCGACACCTGGTACCCCCGAGATCTGCGTCAGCTCGTCGGAGAAGGCCTGGCCGAACTCCTTGGTCGCCATCCACTTGACGAGGTCCCCGGCCGCCGTCTTGTTCGGCGACTTGGCCGACACGCCGAACGATCCGTCGACATAGCCCGGGACGAGCGTCTCGTTGGCGGCGGCGCCGGGGGCCGGCGGCACGTTGAAGATCCCCACCTTGAGCTTGGGGTTGGCCGCCTCGAAGCCAGCCACCTCCCAGATGCCGCCGGGGAAGGTCGCAGCCTTGCCCGAGGTGAACAGGGCCTTGGCATCCTCGTAGCCCACACCCTTGGCCTGTGGTTCCCAGTACGGCTTGGTGTTGACCCATGTCTGCACCGACTTGACCCAGGCGGGGTCGGTGAACTTCGCCTTCCCGGCCAGCATCTTGTCGCGAAGGTCGTTGCCTCCGTATGTGGTTGCGCCGAAGAGCTCCTGCTGGATGGGTAGCATCCAGGTGTCTGTGACGGTGGCAGCCATCGGGATGACCCCAGCCTTCTTGAGCTTGTCGAAGGCGGCGGTCATCTCACCCCACGTGGTCGGCACGGAGATGCCGTTCTTGGCGAACAGGTCCTTGTTGTACATGACGTTCATCGTCTGGATCGCGAACGGGACGCCGTACACCTTGCCGTTCTTCTCGCCACGGGCGCCGTCGAGGACGTCCTTGGGGAAGGTGGCCAGGTCCGGCACGACCTCCTCCAGGGGCACGAGAGATCCTGCCTCGGCCAGTGGTTGCAGCAGCCCGTAGGAGCGGAGCTGGGCGACGTCAGGACCGTTGCTGTCAGTCAGTCCCGTCTTGAGGATCGTGTCGTACTCGGTGTTCTTGTACGGGACGTACTCGACAGTGACACCCGGGTGCTTGTCCTCGTAGATCTTGAAGATCTTCTTGTATGCCGCGGTGTCCTCCTGCCGCCATCCCCACACCTTCAGGTGCACGGGGCCGGCGGCAGCGCCGTCAGAACCCGCACCCGGGGCCGCTCCGGGGGAGCACGCCGCGAGGGCGCCGAGCGCGACCGCCACCGTGGTCAGTCTCATCAATCCTGCACGCATTGCGCGCCTCCTCTAACGGGGCCGGCTCCTCGTGGAGCGACTCAGGGCGCAGACGGTAATACCGGTCTAGACCAGATGTCAACGTCCGACACCGCATGGCGGACGGGGTGACCTTCGAGGCCGGGCGCCGGTCCATGGGTACGCTGACCGCCGAGATCCGAAGGAGCAGCGTGGCCAGACGGCGTCATGATGATGTGGGCGGGGCGATCCTCGCCCATCTGCCCAGCGACGGCGGATCCAAGGGCGACCAGATCGTCGTGGCCCTGACGTCCTTCGCCCGGCAGTCCGAGGCAGGCACCCTTCTTCCGTCGGAGCGCGTGCTGGCCGAGGTGTTCAACGTCGCGAGGATGACGGTCCGGGGTGCGATCGACGAGCTGGAGGGCAAGGGTCTCGCGAGGAGGGTGCCCGGCAGGGGAACGTTCGTGGCACATCCACAGCTGACGCACTCGGAGATGTTCCGCTCCTTCAGCGAGGACATGCGGCTGCGTGGCATGGTGCCAGGCTCGAGCTCGTACCGCGCCACCCTCCGCAAGGCGAGTCGCGCGATCGCCGCGGCGCTGCGCATCGATCCGGGAAGCCAGGTCGTCCACATCGAGCGTGTCCGGACCGCCGACGGAGCACCCATGGCGCTCGAGCGCACCAATGTCCCGGCCGCGCTCTTCCCGGGCCTGCAAAACCGCATGGACGCCGGCCAGTCGCTCTATGACCTGATCCAGACCGTCTACGGGGTTCGCCTCGAGAGCGCCCTCCAGCGCGTGTCGATCAGCACCCTGACGGCTCGTGAGGCATCGCTACTCGAGGCCGAGGAGGGCGCACCGGCCTTCTTGGTCGAGCGGACGGCCCTGGACAACATGGGCCGCGTCATCGAGTTCGGCCGCTCCCTCTACAGGTCCGACCGCTACGTCATCGAGATGCACGTCAACAAGTCGACAAGAGCCTGACCCTCTGTGACCGTGTGGCCTGACCGCGGACCGCTGGCCGTTCGGGTTTCGGTGCGCCGCCAGTCCATTGGCGGCTGTTGGGTATTGACCTGACGGCGACAGGGCAGCATCATGTCTGACGAACTGGACTATACCAGTATTCGACTCGGAGGCGTGATGGTGCACAGGAAGAACGTTGGCCGGTTGTCCGCTCGTCTCAGGCTGGCCGCAGCGGTGGTGGTGGGGTCCGTCGCGCTGGGCGGCACCGCCATGTCTGCGCCGGTCTTTGCGGCCGACGACGGGTCCCACGGGTCGCTGCCCGACGTCCGTCCCGTGCCTCAGTCGATGACTCGGCTGTCGGGCACTGTCGTGCTTCCCGGACGCCTCGACGTCGTCACGGCGCCTGGGGCTGACCACGCCGCCGTCGACCTGACCCGTCAGGTGTTGTCGTCCGTGGGCGTGAGCAGCACTGTCGTCACGGGCGACCGAGCAAGGCCCGGTGACGTCGTCGTCACCGTGGGGGCCGGCGATCCGGTGCAGAGCACCCTGAAGTCCATGGGGGTCAAGGGAACCGCAGACCTGCCTGCCCAGGGATACGTCCTGGCCGCGGGAGCTGACGCCAAAGGGGTGAAGCGGGTAGTGCTGGCCGGCGCCGACGACCTGGGCACCTACTACGCAGCCCAGACCCTTCGCCAGGTCCTGGTCACCGACGCGGGCCGTCCCAAGATCCCCGGCCTGCAGGTCCGGGACTGGCCGGGCTACGCCATCAGGGGAGGGATGGAGTCGTTCTACGGGCCGGTCTGGTCGCAGGCGGACCGGAGGTCGCAGGTCGAGTTCCTCGCTCGCAACAAGATGAACCAGTTCTTCTACGGGCCGGCAGGAGACCCACGGACGGGCACTGACTGGTCCGCGCCCTACGGCGCGGACGAGCTCGCGAAGATGAAGGAGATCGTGGACCTCGCTCGCGAGCGGCACATCGACTTCGTCTACCGCGTCTCGCCGGAGGCGCCCATGGCGCCTGCCAACGGCATCTGTCACTCCCGGCAGGCAGACCTGGACAAGCTCACAGCCCGGTTCGAGCAGCTCTGGGACATCGGAGTCCGCAGTTTCGTCATCGCCTGGGACGATGTGAGTGGCGGGTTCGCGTGCGACGAGGACAAGGCGGCGTTCAAGGCGGACGCATCGCCACTCGCCGCCGCCCAGGCTCACGTGACCAACTACGTCCAGGACGCCTTCATCGCCACGCACGAGGGCGCGGCCCGCATGGTCACCGTCCCCACCGAGTACTACGGCACTTCCAAGAGCACCTACCGCAGCCGGTTCGACACGCTGCTGGCCACCACCGTCGACATCTACTGGACCGGCCCGCAGGTCGTCTCGCGCAGCATCACCAACGACGACGTCGAGCGGGTGCGCACTGCGTTCCCCCGGCACCGCATCATGCTCTGGGACAACTACCCGGTCAACGACTACGCGAGCAACCGTCTCCTGCTCGGCCCGGCGACCAACCGCGAGGCCGGCATCGAGTCGAAGGTCCTGGGTATCAGCTTCAACGAGATGGTGGAGCAGGCGCCGTCACAGGTCGCACTCGGCACCCAGGCCGACCTCGCCTGGAACCCGGCGGCCTACGACGCCGACCGCTCCTGGCTCGCGGTCCTTCGGCAGCTCGGGGGCGACGCCTATCCCGAGCTCCGTCTCTTTGCCGAGAACAACCGGTCCTCGATCCTCGACCCCGCCCAGCCGGCGAACGTGACCACCTTGGTCGACACCCTCATGGCCGACTACTCGGCCGGCAAGGACGTGACCCGCACGCTGGCGCAGCTGGACGACGAGCTCGCGCGGCTCGAGACCCTGCCCACCGGGCTGCGCAAGAAGCTTGAGGACCCGCTCATGGTCTCGGAGATCCGGCCCTGGCTCGACCGCCTGGGCAGGTACGGCACCGCTGGGCGTGCCGCCCTGGAGATCCTGCGGGCCCAGGCCAGGGGCGACGGCGAGGCAGCGTGGCGCGCGAGGCGGGCGCAGGCGGACAGCCGGGCCGTCCTCGACGGCATACCCCAGCAGGTCGCACCCGGGCCGCTCGAGGCGCTGCTCGACTACGCGGCCAAGCAGAGCGACGGCTACATCGGCGACCGGTGGTTCGGGGACACCGGCGCACCCACCGGCAGCCCACAGGCCGCCCCGGGCTCCAGTCTGGCGCTGCTGACCGACCGGCGCGCCGACACGGCATACGTCGCGGCGAAGGCGCCCGACGAGGGCGACGCCGTCACCGTGCCCCTCGTCGGAAGCCATCGGCTCACCTCGGTGACCGTCGTGCAGAAGGCGGACGCTCCGGCCCGGGCGAGGGTGCAGGCCCAGCGGCCGGACGGCTCGTGGGCCACCCTCGGGTCGCTGCGCAAGGGCTACACCTCCGTCCCCGCGGCTGACCTGGATGCAAAGGCGATCCGGCTAAGCTTCCAGGACGGCAGCCCTGCGCCGGTCATCTACGAGATCGTGCCGCACTACAGCGACGTGCTCGCGGGCACCGTCGCCGTGACTCCGACCGCAGGCCTGGTCGCCGCAGGCGACACCAAGCAGCTCGCCGTGCAGGTCGAGGGGCAGGACCCCGCGACCCTCCGCGCGACGATCACCGTGGAGGCGCCACCCGGCTGGGTGGCGACACCGCGGAGCAAGCAGATCACGTTGCGCGCCAACGGACGCACGGTGTCGTCCCGCTCGACGCTGGACCTCACCGTGCCCCCCGGGGCAGCGGTGGGGGAGTACCACGCCACCGTGACGGTGACGTCCAGCTCCGGGACGAGCATACGGATACCCCTCACGTTCACCGTCGCTCAGCGTCCGACGGGCAGCTACCCCGATCTGGTCACCGGAGCCGGCCCGACCGGCTACTGGCGACTGAGTGAGACCAGCGGAACGGCGGCCACGGACAGCTCGGACGCCAAGCAGGCGGGCGCCTACCTGGATGGGGCGCGTCCGGGAGCCGCGGGCGCCTTGGAGGGTGACACCGGGGCGGACCTCACGAGCGGATATGTCGAGGTGCCGCGCACGCCCGGCACCAACGTGTCCGGCCCGTTCACCCTGGAGGGCTGGGTCCGGCTCGACAGCCTCGTGCCGGCTCCCGGTCAGGCAGTCATCGAGAGCTACAGCGGCCCGGCGAACAACGGGTTCGCGCTGCGGGTCACGGACGGCCACCTCCAGGCCTGGACGATGAGCGGCAGCGGCTACGGGCTGGTGACCGGCAAGGCAGACTTGAAGCCCGGGCAGTGGCACCACGTCGCAGCCACCTTCGACGGCAGCTCGCTGCGTGTCTACCTCGACGGCATGCTCGACACGTCCTCGGCGACCACCGTCGCTCCCACCCCCGGTGTCGCCACCATCAAGCTGGGAGGCCGCGGGGACGATGCCGCACAACGGCTCGGTGGCAGCCTTGACGAGGTTGCCATCTATCCGTCTGCGCTGTCGCCCGAAGCCATCGCGGCGCACTTCCTTGCGGCAGGTCGGTCATGACGGGCCGGGGCCTGGCCCGAGCCGGACTGCTGGCAGCGACTTTGGCGGTGGGCCTGGTCGCGAGTGCGTTCCCTCCGGTCGCCTCCGCGAGCGCCGGGAAGAGCGCGACCGCCGCGAAGACCGCGACGGCCCGAGGGACCGCGACACCAGGGTCGGTGGCTCCCGTGCCGTTCGGCGTCGACCAGCCGACCTTCCCCGTCGACTACGTCGAGCGGGTCCAGTCTGCGCTGCGAGCGGGAGAGGACACCTGGGGCGAGCAGCTCATGGACCTGCCCGACGGTCCCACGATGGCGAACATGCAGGACCTGCTCGTCCCGGCCACCCACGGCGACGACTTCTGGCACGACAACCGGTGGAGCTATCTGCCGCTGACCTACCCGATGCCCGACCTGGCCAACTTCGGTCCCGAGCGCGACTTCAGCTTCCACTTCGCCGACGGCAGCCAGATCAACTCAGACTTCGCCGACTCCCGAACCCGTCAGTGGGTGAAGTTCTACGTCGGGGGCGGCGACGAGCTCTACGGCTCAGCCGAGACCCGGCTGAAGCAGCCGACTCTCGCCGACGGCTTCCAGCCCGTCCTGCAGAACCACTACACCGACGCCCAGGGGCGCAGCTACGACCGCGAGTCCTACGTCGCGAGGCTCTCCTCGTCGGACCGCCTGATGAGCATGGTGCACTTCACCGTCCGGCCCGGCGCCTCCGGTCAGACGTCCGCCAAGCTCCGGGTCAACCTCAACGGGGTCTACGTCGCGGGGGCGGTCGCCGCCGACAACAACCTCAGGGTCGGCGACAAGCTCTCGCTCGCCTACAGCGGGAGACCAGCCTGGGACGCACCCAACCTCACCTACGAGCTGGACCTGAGCAAGGGACCGGCGGAGGTCTACCTGCTCCTGATGAACCAGCCGGAGACGCTGGGGCCGGTCACCATGGACGAGCAGGCATATGTGACCCGGCGGGCACAGTCGATCGCGTACTGGAAGGACCAGCTGGCCGCCGGAAGCAGCATCCAGGTGCCCGAGAAGTACGCCGCGGACGCGATGCGGTCGATGCTGTTGACCAACCTCGTCATGGGCTACAACCTCACGGTCGGCAACGGTTACGAGCTGCCCGACGACCCGAAGTTTGCGTGGATCCCCGAGGCCGTCGCCACCGTGGGCTCCATCGGTGACTTCGGGTATGCCGCCCGCACCAGACAGGCGCTGGACGAGTTCCTGGTCCGAGGCCAGTACAACGACGGGTTCACGACGTGGGAGCACGGCATCAAGCTCCAGGCGGCCGCTCGCTACTACCTGCAGACGGGGGACAAGGAGCTCATCACCTCGCACCTCGCCACGTTCCGGTCCTGGCTCGAGGACGTCGCCGCACAGCGCGGCAAGGACCCGGATGGCCTGCTCGCCAAGACGGCCCTCTACTCCGACAACGCCACGAAGGCCCACGGCATACACCACCAGGCGGACGTGTGGCGCGGGATGCGTGACATGGGAGTGGTTCTCCGTCTCCTCGGCGACACGAGTGACGCCGACGACTTCACGGCCCAGGCAGACCAGCTGCGGGCTGCCACCCTGAAGGCGGTCGAACGCAGCAGCACCGAGCTCCCGGACGGGTCGGTCTTCGTACCGATCGCGCTGCAGGACCCGAACGACTTCGACCCGACGGGCAGGATCACGGACTCGCGTGAGGGCAGCTACTGGAACCTGATCATGCCGTACGCCCTGGGCAGCGGCCTGATCGACCCGGAGAGCCGGATCGGCAAGGGGCTCAACAAGTTCCTGACCACCCACGGCGGCCTGTTCCTCGGGCTGACTCGCTTCAACCTCAGCGGTGAGCCGGTGGAGTCATGTCAGACCCGCCCAGCGGGGGTGTGGCCGGCCGCCGACGGCTATCGATCGAGCGGCATCGACCAGCAGTACGGGTGGTCGTACGTGAAGTACCTGGACCAGCTGGGTGATGCAGACCGGCTCGGTGTGACCTTCTACGGGATGCTGGCGCAGGGCTTCACTCCCAACACCTTCATCGGCGGCGAGGGTGAGACCATCGCCCCCTGCCCGACGGAGTACTACCGGTCCCAGTACCGCTCACCGCTCTCGGCGAACAACGCGACCTACCTGAAGGCGCTGTCGAGCATGCTGGTCAGCGAGACCGCCGACCCGGAAGGCCTGCCCACGGGCCTGTCGCTCGCGGAGGCCACCCCGCGGCCGTGGCTGTCGAACGACCAGACGGTGGGAGTGACCGAGCTGCCGACCTCCTTCGGCCCGGTCACGTACTCGATCACCTCGTCGGTGAAGCGCGGGCTCGTCGAGGCGACCGTCGTGGCTCCGCAGGCGCTGCCGAACCGGCCACGCCTCAACCAGGTCACCCTCCACCTGCGGGTGCCTGCCGGGTACCGTCTCGGCTCGGCCACCGCTGACGGGAGACCGGTGCCCCTCAAGGGCGATGCGATCACGGTCCCGGTCTCGGGCACGACCAAGGTCCGTGTCACCGTGCAGCGCGCAGCTGTGCCCGCCGTGGCGCGAGCACACGTCGTCACGACGGACCTCGCGGACAGAGTCGCACCGGGCGCCTCGACGGACCTCGGGATGTTGGTCGAGATGTCCGGCACGGGTGTCGTCAAGGGACGCCTCAGCGTCGACGCTCCGGCGGGGTGGAAGGTCCGGTCCAGCCAGGTGCCCTTTGCCCGCAACGCCAAGGACGGCTTGGCGTGGCAGCGGGTCGCGACGCGGGTCACGGCACCCGCCGACGCTCCCGACGGGGACTTCAAGGTCCGCCTGACCACCCATCCGGACGGGGGAGAACCACAGACCTTCACGGCGACGGTGACGGTGTCCCGTCCGGTCCCCGGTTCGTACGCGTCGCTCGTGCGCGCGGACCAGCCTGTGGGCTTCTGGCCATTGGGCGACACGGACGGAAAGGCTCGCGACGTCTCGTCGCACGGGAACGACGCGGTGGTCCGCGGGTCGGTGCGGGCGGGCCAACCCGGGCCCTTGGCAGCCGAGACCAGCCGATCGATGAGCCTGGAGGGCGGGTACCTCGAGGTGCCGGACTCGCCCAGCGTCGACCTCGCCGGTCCCTACACGCTCGAGGCCTGGGTCCAGCCCCGGGAGTCCGGTGACCAAGGCATCCTGGAGAAGTACGACGGCCCTGCCCGCAACGGGTACCTTCTGCGGCTGGGCGCGAGGAACCGACCAGAGGCGATGAACCTGTCCGACACCCTCTCGAGCACCGGCCCGGCGGACAAGCCCGTCCTCCAATGGGGCTGGCACCACCTGGTCTCGGTCTTCGACGGATCCACCCTCACGGTGTACCTCGACGGGACCAGGCTGAAGTCCGTCCCGATGACCCGGGTCCCGACTGCGGGTGCCAGCTCGCTGAAGATCGGCGCCCGGGGCGATGACGCCGGCAACCGGTTCGGTGGGCTGGTGGCGAACGTCGCGGTCTACGACCACGCCCTGACTGCCGCCCAGGTGGACGCGCACTACATCAAGGGCGTGACCGCGCGGTGAAGCTGCTGCGTGGAAGGTGGCCACCGGACCCGCCGACGGCCCGGCTCCCCGCCAGGGATGCGTCTCGGGCTCGGGTCCGGACGCAACGGGGGTGGGCTGCCCGGTGACGAGTTGTCAGGCTGCCCGGTGAAGAGTTGTCAGGCTGAGGTGGAGGCGCGCGCGACGAGCTCTGGCTGGAACTCGACCCGCTCGTGCGCGTGGTCGGGATTGGTCGCCTCGTCGAGCACGAGCTCGGCGGCTCGCTGACCGAGCACCTGCCGCGGCTGACGGACGGAGGTCAGGGGCACAGCGGCGGCGGCCGCGAACTCGATGTCGTCGTACCCGACGATGGCCAGGTCCTGCGGCACGCGCAGTCCGTGGCGCATTGCCCCCTGGAGCAAGCCGAGCGCGAGGAGGTCGTTGGCGCAGAAGGCGGCGCTGGGACGCTCCGAGCGCGGAACCGCGGCGAGGCCTTCCCCCGCCGCGACTCCGGCGGCGACGCTGAGGGAGTCGGTCGGCAGGTGGGTGAGCGCCTCCGCAGGCAGGCCGGCCGCCTCCCAGGCGCGGCGGGCACCCGCGAGCCGGTCGCGCACCTGACCGATCCGGACCGGCCCGCCGACGAAGGCGACCCGCTCGTGCCCCAGCTCGAGAAGGTGCTCGATCGCGAGCGACCCACCCAGGACGTCGTCGACGGCCACCGTGCAGAACAGGGCGTCGTTGCGCGTGCGGTCCACGATGACGAGCGGCGTGTGACGCTGGACGGCCTCGAGCTCCGGTGCGTCCGGGTCGACAGGGGTGATGAGGATGCCCTCGACCCGTTGCTCGCCCAGCCGGTCGAGATAGGCCTTCTCCCGATCGGGGCGCTGGTTGCTGTTGCACAGGAAGAGCGCCAGTGACTCCCGCTCGGCGATGTCCTCGATCCCTGCCGCGACATCGGTGAAGAACGGGTTGGCTGCGTCGAGCATGACGTAGGCCAGCGCGCGGCTCTTGCCGGCTCGCAGCTGGCGGGCGGACTCGTTGCGGACGAAGCCCAGCTCACGCATCGAGCGTTCCACGCGCTCTCGGGTGCTGGCACCGACGCGTTCGGGACGGTTGAGCACGTTGGACACGGTGCCGAGCGAGACTCCCGCCCTCGCCGCGACGTCCTTGACGGACACCCGTGAGCCCGCAGCGGCTCGCGTCCCCTCGGTCGCCACGACCCTCCTCGTCCTCATGTCGTCCGGCATGGAACCTAACAC
>CAVWZX010000008.1:0-69312 GCA_963759595.1 uncultured Actinomycetota bacterium | reverse complement strand
CCGGAGTCGGTTGCGACGCGCGACCCAGTCGCTACCGTTATGAAACGTTTCAACGACGAAAGGTATCGGGTGTGGGTCGCTGGTCCTCCACCGTCGCGGTGGGCTGGTTCCCCAGCGCCGCGTCGAGCCGAACTCCGGCCGCCGCGTCACTCCGTCGCAGGACCTCTGCGCTGGATTCGCCGAGTCCCTGTCATGACCACCACCCACACCATCCGGCGGGACGTCAGGGTCACGCCAGGGACGGCGTCCCCTTGGCCACCGACGTCTGGATGCCGGAGGGCGACGGCCCGTTTCCCACCCTGCTGCAACGGACGCCCTACGGCCGGGACGTCGCCCACGGCACGCAGACCATCGTCGGCATGGAGAACCTCCGCGCCATGGATGCCGGGTTCGCCCTCGTCATCCAGGACACCAGAGGCCGGTTCGGATCCGGCGGTGACTTCGACCCGTTCGTCCACGAGGCCGAGGACGGAGCCGACGCGGTCGAGTGGATCCGCCGCCAGGACTTCAGTGACGGCCGGGTGGCGACCTATGGCGCGTCCTACGTCGGGGCCACCCAGCTGCTGCTGGCGATGACCGGCTCGGAGGGTCATGTCGCGATGGCGCCGTTCGTCACGACCGGGGACTTCCACCACACCTGGACCCATCGAGACGGTGCGCTGCAGCTGGGGTTCCTCTGGTTGTGGGTGGTCGAGGGCCTGGGTCCGACCGAAAGCGACCGCCGGGCGTTGGGGGCGGACCACCCGGGGAGGCAGGTGGCTGGCCCGTGCCTGCGTCGCCCCCGACGAGGTCATCCACGAGACCCCGATGCTGTCCGACGAGCTCCTCGCGGTGGCGCCCTACCTGGCTGACTGGATGGACCGTCCTGCGGACGACGCCTTCTGGCAGGCAATCGACCCGCTCCGCCACGTCGAGAAGATCAACGCGAGCGGCCTGCACGTCGTGGGGCTCAACGACATCTTCGCCGAGGGCTCGCTGCTGGCCTATCGCGTGCTTCGTGAGCACGGAGCGACCGCCAACGTCCGTGACGGGCAGTACCTCGTCCTCGGACCCTGGTCGCACGGCAACCTCGGGGAGTGGCAGGGAGACCGCTGGCTCGGCTACGGCGCCTCGACCGAGGCCATCGACCTGGTCGGCATGCAGCTGGACTTCTTCTCGGCCGTCATGGCCGGATGCGATCCCGACCTGCCTCGGGTGCGGTACTTCGTCACCGGAGCCGACCAGTGGCGAACCGCGAACGAGTGGCCGCCTCCGGGCGGCGAACGGTGGCTGTACCTCGCGCCCGGCGGTGCTCTGCTCGACGAGGCGCCGGACGACGGAGGGCGCCCGGTCCTACTCGTCCGACCCGGCCCACCCCGTGCCGACGGTCGGGGGGCAGACCTTCCTTCTGGGCGTCCAGATGGGTCGGAACTCCGGCCCGAAGGACCAGGCCGAGGTCGAGGCCCGTCCCGACGTCCTGGTCCACCGCAGCGAGCCGCTCGCCGACCCGGTGACCGTGGCCGGATCGGTCACCCTCGAGCTGTGGGCAGCTTCCTCGGCCGAGGACTGCGACTGGACCGCTCGCCTCGTCGACATCGACCCCGACGGACGCTCCTTCGGGGTCGCGGACGGGATCCTGCGTTCACGCAGCCGCGTCCGACCCGAGGGCGAGAGCGGGGGTGCGGCATCGGGTATGCCGCCCACGACGCCGCGCCGCTGGTGCCCGGACGACCCGAGCTGTTCCGCGTCGAGATCGGCACCGTCGCCCACCGGTTCGGCCGCGGGGCACCGCATCGGTGTCCAGGTCGCGAGCTCGAACTTCCCGCGGTTCGACCGCAACCCGCAAAGCCTGGTGGACCCGGGCCGCGCCACTGTGGACGAACTTCGTGCTCGCCGAGCAGACCGTCTTCCACGGGGGCGCGATGCCCAGCCGCTTGGTGCTACCAGTCATCGAGGAGTCCTGATGGAGAGAGTCTGTTTCCAGCTGCGTGTTCGCCCGGACCGGTTGGCCGAGTACCGCGCCCGGCACGCCGCCGTCTGGCCCGACATGCTCGAGGCGCTGCATCGGGCCGGGTGGCGCGACTACTCGTTGTTCCTCGGCACCGACGGCCTGCTCATCGGCTACTTCGAGACCGAGTCACTGGACAAGGCCCTCGCCGCCATGGCCGCGACCGAGGTCAACACCCGCTGGCAGGCCGAGATGGGCGAGTTCTTCGAGGACCTCGAGGGCGCACCGGACGAAGGTTTCCTGCGGCTCGGAGGAGGTGTTCCACCTCGAGGACCAGCTAGACGTGAACGGGAGAGGTGGGCAGGCATGACGACTTTCGCGGAGGTGACCACAGCCCTGGCCGAGCTCGAGATCGAGGTGCCGTCGTGGGCGTTCGGGAACGCGGGCACCAGGTTCAAGGTCTTCGGCTCACCCGGTGTGCCGCGCACCGTGGAGGAGAAGGTCGCCGATGCGGCGGCCGTCCACCGGTTCACCGGGCTGGCGCCGAGGGTGGCGCTGCACATCCCGTGGGACCGGGTCGACGACTACCCCGCGCTGGGTCGCTACGCCGAGGACCTCGGTGTCCGCATCGGGACCATCAACAGCAACACCTTCCAGGACGACGACTACCGCCTCGGAAGCCTCACGCACACCGACCCGGCGGTGCGGGCGAAGGCTGTCCGGCACAACCTCGAGTGCATCGACGTGATGGACGCGACCGGTTCTCGCGACCTCAAGATCTGGCTCGCGGACGGCAGCAACTACCCGGGGCAGGCCGACTTCCGGCAACGCCAGGACTGGCTGGCCGAGGGCTTGGCGGAGATCTACTCCCGTCTCGCTGAGCACCAGAGACTCGTGCTCGAGTACAAGTTCTACGAGCCGGCGTTCTACCACACGGACGTCCCGGACTGGGGCACGGCATACCTGCACTGCGCTGCCCTGGGGGAGCGGGCGGTCGTGTGCCTCGACACGGGTCACCACGCGCCGGGCACGAACGTGGAGTTCATCGTGGCCCAGCTCCTGCGGCTCGGCCGGCTCGGGTCGTTCGACTTCAACAGCCGGTTCTACGGCGACGACGACCTCATGGTCGGTGCGGCCGACCCGTTCCAGCTCTTCCGCATCCTGGTCGAGGTGGTCCGTGGAGGCGGCTACGGCCGCGACAGCTCCGTCGCGCTGATGCTCGACCAGTGCCACAACGTGGAGCCGAAGGTCCCAGGGCAGCTGAGGTCGGTCCTCAACGTGCAGGAGATGCTCGCCCGCGCCCTGCTGCTCGACCGGGAAGCACTCGAGGAGGCCCAGCGAGAGGGCGACGTCCTCGCCGCCAACGCCGTCTACATGGACGCCTTCCAGACGGACGTGCGCCGAGACCTGGCGGACTGGCGTGAGTCCCGTGGCCTGCCCCGAGACCCGATGGAGGCCTACCTCGCCAGCGGCTACCAGAAGGAGATCGAGGATGCGAGGGTCGGCGGCACCCAGGCAGGGTGGTCCTGACATGCCGGAGGCGACCCAGCCCGTTGTCCCACAGCTTCTCGCCCGGGCCAACCGCCTCGGGTCCGACCCGAGGAACACCAACTACGCCGGTGGCAACACGTCGGCCAAGGGCGTCGCCACCGACCCGGTCACCGGCGAAGAGGTCGAGCTGCTGTGGGTCAAGGGGTCGGGCGGCGACCTCGGCACCCTCACCGACAGTGGCCTCGCCGTGCCTGCGGCTGGACCGGCTGAGGGCCCTCGCCGGCACCTACTCCGGCATCGCCCACGAGGACGAGATGGTCGCTGCCCTCGACTACTGCCTGCACGGGAAGGGTGGAGCGCCTCCCTCGATCGACACCGCCATGCACGGACTCGTCGACGCCGACCACGTCGACCACCTGCACCCCGACTCGTGCATCGCCATCGCCACGTCGGCCGACGGTGAGGCGCTGACCGGGAAGATCTTCGACGGACGGGTCGTGTGGGTGCCCTGGCGACGACCCGGGTTCCAGCTCGGCCTCGACATCGCCGCGGTCAAGGAGGCGAACCCCGACGCGATCGGCTGCATCCTCGGTGGGCACGGCGTGACCACGTGGGGAGAGACCAGCGATGCGGCCGAGCGGAATGCGACGTGGGTCATCGACACCGCAGCGGCGTGGATCGCCCAGCGCAGCCGACCGGAACCGTTCGGTCCCGGGCTGCCCGGGTATGCCGCGCTGCCGCCGGCGGAGCGCCGGGCCAGGGCGGCGCGCCTCATGCCCGTCATCCGGTCGATCGCGTCGCAGGACCGTCGCGTGGTCGGCCACTTCACCGACGACGAGACCGTGCTCGACTTCCTGTCTCGGGCCGAGCACAGCCGCCTCGCGGCGCTGGGGACGAGCTGCCCGGACCACTTCCTGCGCACCAAGATCCGCCCGCTCGTGCTGGACCTTCCGGCGACCGTCGACCGAGCGACCGGCGACACCACGGTCCATGAGGACGCGGTCGTCGAGCGGCTGAGGGAGCTGCACGCGGCATACCGGAGGGACTATGCCGACTACTACCAGCGGCACGCGCTGCCCGAGTCGCCGCCCATGCGGGGGGCCGACCCCGCCATCGTCCTGGTGCCGGGTGTCGGCATGTTCAGCTTCGGCGCCGACAAGCAGACCGCTCGCGTCGCCGGCGAGTTCTACCTCAATGCGATCAACGTCATGCGCGGCGCGGAGGGACTGTCGAGGTACCAGCCCATCGACGAGGCCGAGAAGTTCCGGATCGAGTACTGGGCCCTGGAGGAGGCGAAACTGAGGAGGCAACCGCCGCCCAAGCCGCTGTCGGGACGGATCGCCCTCGTCACCGGAGCGGCGTCCGGCATCGGGAAGGCGATCGCCCGTCGCTGTGTGGCTGAGGGCGCCTGCGTCGTGGTCGCTGACCTCGACCTCGAGGGCGCGCGGTCCGCAGCGGCCGAGCTGGGTGGTGCGGACGAGGCCATCGGTGTCCGGGCCGACGTCACCGACGAGGCCCAGGTGCAGGAGGCCGTGGAGGCTGCCCTGCTGGCGTTCGGCGGTCTCGACCTGGTGGTCAACAACGCTGGGCTGTCCCTGTCCAAGTCGCTGCTCGAGACCTCGGTTGCCGACTGGGACCGGCAGCACGACGTGATGGCCAAGGGGTCGTTCCTCGTGTCCCGCGCCGCTGCAGGGGTGATGGTGCGACAGGGCCTCGGCGGCGACATCGTCTACATCTGCAGCAAGAACGCCGTCGTCGCAGGGCCGAACAACATCGCGTACTCCGCGACCAAGGCGGACCAGGCGCACCAGGTCAGGTTGCTCGCCGCGGAGCTCGGGGAGCACGGCATCCGGGTCAACGGGGTGAACCCCGACGGGGTGGTCCAGGGCTCGGGCATCTTCGCCGGCGGCTGGGGTGCGCAGCGCGCCGCCGTCTACGGGGTCGACGAGCAGGACCTCGGCTCGTTCTACGCACAACGGACGATCCTCAAGCGCGAGGTGCTGCCCGAGCACGTCGCGGCCGCGGTCCTCGTCCTCGTGGGCCCCGACCTCGGTCACACCACCGGGCTGCTCGTGCCGGTCGACGCCGGCGTCACGGCGGCCTTCCTGCGATGACCGCCGACCTGACCATCGGCCTGACCATCGACAAGGAGATGCCATGACCACCACGTCAGTCGGGTCCGCACCCGAGACGGCCGCCTCGCTCGACCGGGTCGCGGTCCGCAAACCGCGGATCGGCCTGGTCGCGGGCGGTCTCGGCGCCTACTGGCCGCAGTTCCCCGCGCTGCTGCCACAGCTGCAGGCGTCCGCACGCCGGGTCGGCGAACGGTTGTCGCAGCTCGACTGCGACCTCGTCGACGCTGGGTTCGTGTCCGACGCAGAGGAGTCCGCGGTGGCAGCGGAACGGCTCCGGGTCGCCGACTGCGACCTCATCGTCGGCTTCCTGACGACCTACCTGACCGCCAGCATGCTCGTGCCGATCGCCCAGCGCAGCGGCGCCCCCGTCCTGCTCATCAACCTCCAGCCGACCGAGTCGATGGACCACGAGAGCTTCGACACCGGTGCCTGGCTCGCCTACTGCGGTGCGTGCCCGCTCCCCGAGATGGCCAACGCGTTCGAGCGGTGCGGAGTGGACTTCCGCTCGGTCTCGGGGTACCTCGAGGACGACCGGGCCTGGACGCGGATCGAGCGCTGGGTCAAGGCGGCCGGAGTGCGGGCCGCGTTGCGGCACGGTCGGCACGGGCTGATGGGGCACCTCTACCCCGGCATGATGGATGTCGCCACCGACCCGACCCTCGTCTCGGCCCAGCTCGGCGGGCACGTCGAGGTCCTCGAGATCGACGACCTGCGCGTCCGGGTCGAGGGAGTCACCGAGCTCGAGACGCGACAACGCATGGAGCTGGCCCGCGAGGTCTTCACCATCGACGCGTCCGTCGAGGAGGAAGACTTTCGTTGGGGTGCAACGGTCTCCGTGGGACTCGACCGGCTGGTGGACGACTTCGGACTGTCCACGCTCGCCTACTACCACCGCGGACTCGACGGCGAAGCCCACGAGCGGGTCGCGGCGGGGATGATCCTCGGGGCCTCCCTGTTGACGGCTCGCGGCGTGCCGGCGGCGGGGGAGTACGAGCTGCGCACGTCCCTCGCCATGCTGGTCCTCGACCGGCTCGGCGCTGGTGGCTCCTTCACCGAGCTCCAGGCGCTCAACTTCCGCGACGGCGTCGTCGAGATGGGCCACGACGGCCCCGCGCACCTGCAGGTCAGTGCCGGAAGGCCGGTGATGCGCGGTCTCGGCGTCTTCCACGGCAAGCGCGGCTGGGGCGTCTCGGTGGAGTGCACCGTCGACCACGGCCCGGTGACCCTGTGCGGGCTGGGACAGGACCGTCACGGCACGTTCTCGCTCGTCGCGGCCGAGGGTCGCACGGTCTCCCGGCCCGCTCCTCGCGATCGGCAACACGACGTCCAGGGTCGACTTCGGGCGCAACCCGGGCGAGTGGACCGACGCGTGGTCGGGCAGCGGTGTGGGACACCACTGGGCGCTCGGCACCGGACACCGCGTCGACGAGCTGCGGGCCACGGCCGAGCTCCTGGGTCTGGGCCTCACGGTTGTCTGAGCCGGGGTGGGCCGCCGCGGTCGACCTGGGCGCCACGAGCGGCAGGGTGGTGCTCGGCCGCGTCGGGCCCGACCTGCTGGAGCTGCAGGAGGTGGCCCGCTTCCCCAACGAACCGGTCCGCACACCGGACGGTCTCCAATGGGACCTCCCGGGTCTCTACCGGAAGGCGATGGCCGGACTTGCCACGGCGCACCGGCGCAGCGGGGGACTGACCAGCCTGGGGTTCGACAGCTGGGCCGTCGACTACGGCCTGCTGCACCAGGGACAGCTTCTCGGGGTGCCGCACCACTACCGCGACGAGAGGGGTGCGCGAGGAGTCTCGGTGGTTCACGAGGTCCTCGGGCACGACGAGCTCTTCGCCCGGAACGGGTTGCAGCTCCTGCCGTTCACGACCGTCTACCAGCTCGCTGCCGACCCGTTGGTCGCGCGAGCCGACTGGATGCTGCTGGTGCCGGACCTCCTCACGTTCTGGGCGACCGGCGTGGTGCAGGCAGAGCGGACGAACGCCTCGACGACCGGTCTGCTCGACGTCCGGACGGGGGAGTGGGACCTGGACCTGTTGGCACGGCTGTGGATTCGCTCCACGATCTTCGCCGACCTGGTCGATCCCGGGACCGTGGTCGGCCCTGTGGCAGCCGACCGGCTGGGTTCCGCCGCTGCCGCTGCCGCCGCCGACGTCTCGCTCGAGCTGAGCGGCGTGCCGGTCGTCACAGTCGGCTCCCATGACACCGCTTCGGCGCTCGTCGGAGCGCCGCTGACCTCCGATGCCGCGTTCGTGTCGTGCGGCACCTGGGGACTGGTCGGGGTCGAGCTCGACTCGCCGGTGCTGAGCGACGACGCCCGGGTCGCGAACTTCACCAACGAGCGGGGCGTCGACGGGACGATCCGCTTCCTCACCAACGTGATGGGTCTGTGGCTGCTGAGCGAGACGCTGCAGACCTGGGCGCGCGAGGGTGAACCCGTCGACCGGTCCGAAGTGCTTGCCGCGGCTGGCGCGCTTCCACCGTGCGCGGCCACGTTCGACGTCCAGGCGCCGGCCTTCCTGCCCCCCGGAGACATGCCGAGCCGCATCGCCCAGTGGTATGCCGCCGCGGGGCTCGCGCCGCCCGAAAGCCGGGCCGCGCTGGTGCGCGCCATTCTCGACAGCGTCGCCCAGGGCTTTGCCGACGCGGTCCACGACGCTGTGCGGCTGGCGGCCCGGCCGGTCAGGGTGATCAACCTCGTGGGGGGCGGCGCACTCAACCCGCTGCTCTGCCAGTCCCTCGCCGACCGGGCCGGACTGCCGGTCGTGGCCGGCCCGGTGGAGGCGACCTCCATCGGCAACGTGCTGGTCCAGGCCCGCGCCACGGGTCTGGTCGCGGGTGGCCTCGACGACCTCCGAGACCTCGTCCGCCGGACCCAGGCAACCCGCACGTTCCTGCCCGGCAGCGCTCCTTCTGCACCCGCCCTGCAACGCACCCGCCCCGCAGCGACCTGAGTCGCTGCGGGGCGGGTCCACCGTCCGGGTCGGGTCAGCTCGCGGGGTGACCGAACGCCTCGATCTCGCCGAGCTGCATCAGGTAGCCGTCCGCCGCGGGGGACGCCTGCTTGAGCTTGGTGCCCACCACCCGCAGGAACTTCGCACTCACGGGCTCCGCCAGGGTGATCGTGCGGGGGTCGGCGCTGATGGCCTTGTCGCCGGTCCGCGTGGCGACCTCCTGCCAGGTGGCGCCATCCGCCGAGACCTCGACGCGGTAGTTCGTCGGGAAGCCCTTGCCCGCGTTGGCGTGGTCCGTCGCCGAGTCGCGCGGGTGGATCACGACCTTGTCTAGGAGGTACGGACCACCGAGGTACACCGCAGCCCACTCCGTGGAGTTGGCCGTGCTGTTGCGACCCACCTGTGAGGTCCAGCCCACAGTGCTCGCCGACGCGCCGGACTGGCCGTCGTTGACGAAGGTGCTGGACCAGCCCCAGATGGTTGCGTCCGTGGTGCTGGAGACGGCCTGCGGTTGCTTGAGGGCGAGGTTCTTGCCGTCGTACCACGGCGTCTCGTCGACCTGGGGCGTGAAGGCTGCCGGACCCGGCAGGGTGCCGTCGTCGTTGAAGGCCTCGACCTCGCCCAGCTCCAGCGCCGGTTTGCCGTCGACCGTGCCGTAGCCGTCGGCCACCACTCGCAGGTACCGCGTCTGGACCTGCCTGAACGTGAGGCTGGGGACGGGTTGGCTCACCCGTGGGCGCTCGGGCTCAGCCGTGGCTGCCGTCTGCCAGGTGCGGCCGTCGAGCGAGGTCTGGACCGAGACCTTGCTGGGGAAGGCCGCGGCGTAGCCGAAGATGCCGCCGGCGGGGTAGAGGTCGACCCGGTTGACCTTGGTCGGCGCACCGAGATCCAGCGTGACTGGTGTGGCCTGTCCGGCGGTGACCTCGGTCGCGCGCCAGCCCTGGCTGGAGCCGGTCGAGAACCGCTGCCCGTCGGTCAGCTTGTCCAGGTACCAGCCGCCGCCGCCCTCCGAGGAGGTCGCCGTGACGTTGGCGTCGCGCGCGACGTTGGTCGGGACCGCGACCTTGGGCTGCTTGAGGGACGTGGGGAGGGCGAGCAGGGTCGCGTCGCCCTTCGCCAGGTCGAGGGTGAAGTGCCCGTTGCGGGAGGTCATCGGGCTGAGCGAACCGTCCTTGCGGCTGACCCGGTCGACCTGCTTCACGCCCTGACGGACGTGCAGCTCCACCTGCTGCGCCTTCTGGAAGTCGTTGTTGACCACCATGAGGTACTGCCGACCGGTGGTGCGGTCCACCATCCGCGAGACGAGCACGTCGTCGTCGTCGGCGAACTCTGCGATGAAGTTGTCCGGGACGGGGCTCTGGCCGTGGGTGTCGGGTCCGTGGACGTAGACGTCGCGCGCGTCCAGCCGCATCAGGGTCGGGCCGAGGGCCTTCACCTCACCGTTGAGCTGCTTCACCGGCTCGTAGAGATCGGTGCGCTTGCCGTCGGCGGTGATGATGGCGTCGGTGAAGATCTCGCCGCGGCCCGTCGGGGTGAACCAGGTGAAGTAGGAGAGCTGCTTGAACCCATAGGCCAGCGACGCGTTCACCTCGTAGCGGATCTCGGCGGCGTTGGTGCGTCGGAAGCCGGCAGGGCTGCCGTCGGCGTTCACCCGGCCGATCGACTGGAGGTAGAGCCCGGTCTTGACGCCGTTCTGCAGACCGACGCTGCGCATGGCGTCCATGTTGGACAGCATCCCGTTGTAGTCGAGCGACCCGGGTGCGTCCCCGAACGGGTAGCGGTCGTAGTTGAGGTAGTCGACCTCGGCGTTGCCCGACAGCTCGGAGAAGTCGTCCACCTGGCTCTCGAAGGTGGCACGGTCCGGATAGGCGTTCATCGGCAGGAAGTTCAGGTGCGGGTACAACCAGCTCGCCTGGTCCTTGACCGCCCGGTGCACGTGCGCATACGGGTTGGCGTTGTAGGGCTCGTCGTGGAGGTAGATCCCACCGACCCCGGGGACGTTCTGGTACTCGGCGACGACCGCCTTGATCTGCGCATCGGTCAGGTTGGGCGAGTTGGCCAGCCGTGGGTCGGCGACCCCGACCGTCATCCCGCGGGCCGCTGCCAGGGTCGCCATCTTCATGTTCACGGCCTTGGTGTCGAGACCGCTGCCGCTGACGTTCTGGACGAAGTCGATGTTGGCGCCCGCCAGGTTGTCGTACTGCTCGTCGTTCGTGTAGTCGAGGGTCGGCGCCCAGAACACCGAGATGAGCAGCTCGTCATCGGTGGCCTCGCGCTTTGCGATGACCCGCACCGGGACGACGATGGGGTCGATGTCCGGGTGGGTCACCGTGATGGTGGTCTTCCCGACGGCCTTGGCCGTCACGAGACCTTTCGCGTCGACCGTCGTGACGGCCGGGTTGGCGGACTCCCAGCCGAGCGTGGTCGGGTCGCCGGCGCTGCCGTTGATGGTCGGCACGAGCGAGTCGCTCTCCCCGGGGAGGAGCTGCAGGCCTGGCTTGTCGATCTGGACCGTGGTGCCGACCGGCCTGCCGTAGACAGCGAGCTCGCCGAGCTGCACCAGCGCTCCGTCCCGCCCTGCCGCGGGCGCCCGGAGGGTCACCAGGACCCGCACGAACCGTCCCACGGCCTCTGGGAAGTCGACCACCTGGGCGGCCGTCACGTTGCTGCTGCCGGTCTTCGTGGCCACCGTCCGCCAGCTGTCGGCGCTGCCGTCGGCCGAGGTCTGGATCTGGTAGTCGACCGGGAAGTTCGCGCCGTCGTTCGCCCCGTCCATCCGGGGGTAGAGCACGACCCGGTCGACGTTGCTCGGCGCGAGCAGGTCGAGCGAGACCCAGGCCGGCGTGGTCACCGTGTCGGTGTTGCCGATCGGGTTGGTCGACCACCCGAACGGCAGCGTCGCCGTGCCGATCTTGCCGTCGTTGACGAAGCCGGTGGCCCATCCCTCGGCAGCCATCTCGTAGGAGGACGACGACCTGGCCGTCTTGTCCCGGGCCAGGTTCGCCTGCCCGGACGGGAGGTACGGATCGTGGTCGAAGATGTCGATCACGTCCGCGGCCTGGGCGCTCGGCGCCGCCCCCACGAACGCCAGCGCCACCAGGGCTCCGGTCAGGAGCAGGACGACGGTCTTGGGCCTACGGCGTTCGCGCATCTGGAGTCCTCACCGGGGTAGTGGTACTTCGGTGTACCTCGCAGCACCATATGAAACGTTTCATCGACGGTCAAGGGATGGCCCGCTCTTTCCCACCCACGTCGGCCACCCGGGGCCCGGGCCGGTCGACGGGCGCCCGTGCGCGCCGCGGCATACCGGACAGGTGCACAGAAACCATGGCGAAAGCGCTCGAAAAGGCGGAAGCTCCGCCTGCCACTTTGCCGCCGCGCGCCCTGACCAGCGAGAACGATGGTCGGGCCTGGGATCGATTCCCGGCTCTGGACGGGGTAGGTTCGAGGCGTCGTGTGACGCCGTCGGTGTCCCCACCCCGAGCCATGGGAGTCGCTGGTGCGAGTCGTCGTGATGGGAGCGGGTGGCTATGTCGGCAGCCGCCTGGTCCCCGCCCTCCTCGAGAAGGGCCATGAGGTCACGGCGACCTTCACCGACTCCTCTTCCGCCGGTCGCTTCTGGTGGTCCGGCGAGGTCGACGTCGTCGAGATGGACGTCCTCGACCGGCCCTCGGTCCGGACCGCCTGCGACGGTGCCGCGGCGCTCTACTACCTCGTGCACGGACTCGGCGGCGACGACTTCGCGACGAGTGACCGCCAGGGCGCCTACAACGCCGCGCACGCCGCCGTCCGCTCCGGCATGGAGCGCATCGTCTATCTCGGGGGCCTGGTCCCGGACATCGCCGACGGCGACCTGTCACCGCACCTGAGGTCCAGGCTCGAGGTCGAGCAGGTGCTCACCGACTCGGGTGTGCCCACGCTGGCCCTGCGCGCGGCGATGATCGTCGGCAGCGGTTCGACCTCGTTCGAGATCATGCGCCAGATGAGCGAGCGGATGCCGGTCCAGGTGCTGCCCACGTGGATGGACAGCCAGGTCGAGCCCGTGGCGGTCACGGACGTGGTCACTGCCCTGGTCGGCGCGCTGACGGCTCCGGCGCTCAGCCGTCCTTTCGACATCGGCAGCGGCGAGCGGATGGCGTATGCCGCGTTGCTGCGGCTCTACGCGGACCGTTCCGGGCTCCGGCGCATCCAGGTGAGCGTGCCGGGGCTGCCCACCGCGCTCGTGTCGCAGGCTCGCGCCGGTCCTCACCCGGGCGCCGTCCGCGACGGTCCAGTCGCTGGTCGAGAGCCTGCGCCACGACATGGTCTGCGGCCGACAGGACTTCATGGTCCAGCTCATGCCCCCACGGCACGTGCTCACGCCCGTCGCCGAGGCCCTCGACCGCGCCCTGGCCCTGCCGGACGAGAGCGTGCCGGACCGCGAGCGCGACATCATCGGCCCGTTGACCTCCGACGCCCAGTGGACGGGCGGGCAGGTCTCGCGCAGCCAGGGCCGGCCTGTGCACCGTGCGGCCGGGTGGGGCGGCCTGCTGCTCGGACCAGCTGCCGGACCCGGAGGCACCCGGGGCGCTCGTGATCAGCCTCGTCGCGTCGCGAGCTGCCGCTCGAGGTTGCGTGCGAACCCGACGCCCATCGCCGCGATGACGGCCTGCATCGACGCCTGCACGGCCGGCTTGGCGAGCCTGGGGAACGGCAGGTCGACCTCGACGCCCGAGCTCGATGGCCAGTCGGGTCCCCGCGCCGCTGTCGCTCAGGTCATAGGTGCCCTTGACCCCCGCGCGCTCCTGCGCCGCTCGGGCGCATGGGTGTAGACGATGCGCTCCTTCGGGGTGAACTCCATCCGTTCGGTGAAGGACAGCCCGATGCTCTTGCCGAGGACCTCGATGGGGGCGAGCTTCCACAGCCAGGTGTCGCCGCGGTCCTCGATCGACCGGACCATGGGGGTCAGCTTCGCCACCAGCCGTGCGTCGCTCAGCACCGCCCACACGGCGTCGCGAGGGTGGGGCACGACGGCGGTGGAGCGCTTCGAGGCGGAGAAGACCGACATCCCTCGAGTCTGGCTCATGGGCAGCGGCGCTGCCCCACGGGGATGCAGGGACCGGCACCACCGGCGCCACCACCGGTGGCACCACGCCAGACTGGTGCCATGGTCGAGCGGAACTGGGCAGGCAACCACAGCCTACCGGGCGCGAGCGGGTTGTCCGGCCGACGCAGCACGGAGGACCTGCAGGACCTGGTCGCCGGCGCCGGGAGGGTGCGTGCGCTGGGGTCACGGCACTCGTTCACCGACCTGGCCGACACCGAGGGCGTGCTCGTGTCGCTCGCGGACCTGCCGTCCGAGCCCGGTCCTCGACGAGTCGCAGAGCACGGTGACCGTCGGCGCCAGCCAGGACTACGGCGCGGTCGCCCTTGCGCTCGAGGAGCGCGGCTGGGCGCTCGCCAACCTCGCGTCGTTGCCGCACATCAGCGTCGGCGGGGCGGTCGCGACCGGCACCCACGGCTCGGGCGACCGGCTCGGGTCGCTGGCGGCGGCCGTCGCGGCGGTCGAGCTGGTCGGACCCGACGGAAGCCTGCGGCAGGTGGCGCGGGGTGACGCCGGCTTCGAAGGGAGTGTCGTCGCGCTGGGCGCGCTGGGCGTCGTCACGCGACTGACGCTGGACGTCGAGCCCAGCTACCTGGTGCGGCAGGACGTCTACACCGGAATGCCTTGGCACGTGGTCGAGTCCGAGTTCGACGCGATCACGGCGGCGGCCGACAGCGTCAGCCTGTTCACCCGACTCGACGACCGTGGCGTCCTCCAGGTCTGGTGCAAGAGCAGGTCGACCGACGCGCCCGGCGACCTGTTCGGGTCGCCGCGCGCGACCCAGACGCTGCACATGCTCGACGGGGCCCCCGCGGAGTCGGTGACCGACCAGAGCGGCACGCCCGGGCCGTGGCTCGAACGGCTTGCGCACTTCCGTCGCGAGTTCACCCCGAGCCGCGGCGAGGAGCTGCAGAGCGAGTACCTCGTCGACCGCTCAGCGGCACTGGAGGCCCTGGCAGCGCTGCGCACCCTCGAGCCGCGGCTGCGACCGGTCCTGCAGACCGTCGAGATCCGCACGGTCGCGGCGCGACGAGCTGTGGCTCAGTGGCTCCTACCAGCGGCCGACCGTGGCCTTCCACTTCACCTGGCTCCTCGACGAACCGGCCGTGTATGCCGTGCTGCCGGCCATCGAGGCCGCCCTCCTGCCGCTCGGCGCCCGGCCGCACTGGGGCAAGTGCTTCGTCGCCGCGGCCGACGACCTGGCGCCGCTGTACCCACGGTGGGAGGACTTCCGCGCCCTGCGCGCCCGGACCGATCCTGAGGGCAAGTTCGGCAACGCGTTCCTCGACAGGGCGCTCGGCTGACGCTCGTCGTGGCAGCCCCGGAGCAGGCGATCCCTTGTGGGAGTCTGGGCCGGTGAGCGACGCAGCGCCGAGCGCCCCGCGACGGGGCCGTCCCGGCTACGACCAGGAGACGGTGCTGCGTCGCGCGATCGAGCTCTTCAACGCGCAGGGCTACGACGGCACCAGCATGGGTGACCTGGCGCGCGAGCTGGGGTTCACCAAGTCGGCGATCTACCACCACGTCCCGAGCAAGACGCACCTGCTGTCGCTCGCCCTCGACGAGGCCCTCGACGGGTTGACCCAGGTGATCGAGGAGGCGAGCGGCGACGCCGCCGGCCGCACGGCATACCAACGGCTGCGTCAGGCGGTGCACAAGAGCGTCGAGGTGCTCGTCGAGCACCAGCCGGCCGTCACCCTGCTGCTGCGGGTGCGTGGCAACAGCGAGGTGGAGCTTGCGGCGCTGCGGCGCCGGCGTGACATCGACGCGCGCCTCGCCGCGCTGGTCAAGGAAGCCATCGACGAGGGGTCTCTGCGGAGCGACGTGGCGCCGGCTCTGGTGAGCCGGCTGCTCTTCGGCATGGTCAACTCACTCGTGGAGTGGCACCGAGCCGGAGGCGGCGGTCGACGGAGCCCAGCTGTCCGAGGCGATCACGACGATCGCCTTCGACGGGCTGGCGATCGCGCCGGATCACCAGTCGTAGAAACCGCGCCCGCTCTTGCGGCCCAGCTCGCCGGCGGCCACCTTGTCGCGCAGCAGCTGCGGCGGCTCGAACCGTGGGCCCAGCTCGCGGGCCAGGTGCTCGGCGATGGCCAGCCGGACGTCGAGGCCCACGATGTCAGTGGTCTTGAGCGGCCCCACCGGGTGTCGGTAGCCGAGGGTCATCGCGGTGTCGATGTCCTCCGCCGACGCGACGCCCTCCTGGACCATCCGCATCGCCTCGAGCGCGATGGCGACGCCGAGCCGGCTGCTCGCAAAGCCGGGGAAGTCCTTGACCGTGATCGCGGTCTTGCCCAGGGCAGCCACCCAGCCCCGCGCCTGCTCCACGAGCGGGCGGCGGTCCGTGCTCACCGACGACCACCTCGACCAGGTCGCTGGCGGGCACGGGGTTGAAGAAGTGCAGCCCGATGAACCGCTCGGGCGCCGCGAGCCCGGCGGCGATGGCGTCGATCGACAGCGAGCTGGTGTTGGTGGCCAGGACCGCGTCGGGCGCGGCCTGCTCGACCCGCTGGAACACCGTCCGCTTGAGCTCGAGGTCCTCCGGGACGGCCTCGATGGCCAGCTCCACGTCGGCGATCGTCGAGGTATGGGCCGGTGCTGACCGAGACGCGGCGCAGCGACGGTGTCCAGGTCCTCGGCCAGCGTGCCCTTGTCGGCCGCCTTGCGCAGGCTTCCGCCGACGCGCTCGATGGCCGCCCGGGCGGAGGCGGTCGTCGCTCTCGATGACGTCGACCGACGACCCGGCCGCGAGGAAGGCGTGCGCGATCCCGGCGCCCATCCGACCGCCGCCGTAGACGCCGACGACTTGGGCAGGACTGCGGGGGAGTCGGTCATGGTGGCTCCGTTCGGGAGGGCTCAGGTGCTGGACGTCGCGGTCAGGGGCGTTCGAGGAGCAGGGCGCTGCCCTGGCCGACGCCGACGCACATCGTGGCGAGGCCCCGCCTGGCGTCGGCACGTTCGAGCCGACCGAGCAGGGTCACCACGATCCGGGTGCCGGAGCAGCCGAGCGGGTGCCCGAGTGCGATGGCTCCACCGTCCGCGTTGACCAGCTCGTCGTGCAGCCCGAGGTCGCGGATGCAGGCGATCGACTGGGAGGCGAAGGCCTCGTTGAGCTCGACGGCGTCGAGGTCGTCGACGGTCCACCCGGCCCGGGCCAGCGCCTTGCGCGTGGCCGGGACGGGGCCGATGCCCATGATCTCCGGGGCCACTCCGGCGCTCGCCGCCGCGACGACCCGCGCCCGCGGCGTCAGGCCGTGCTCGGCGATGAACCGCTCGCTGGCGACGACCACGGCGGCGGCGCCGTCGTTGAGCCCGCTGGAGTTGCCGGCGGTGATCAGCCCGTCGGGGCCGTGCAGCGGACGCAGCGCGGCGAGGCGCTCGAGACTGGTGTCGGCCCGCGGCCCCTCGTCGACGGCGAACTCCCCGTCCCGCAGCGGCACGGCCACGGTCTCGGCCTCGAACCGACCGTTCTTGATCGCGTCGAGGGCTCGTTCGTGCGACCGCAGGGCGAAGGCATCGAGCTCCTCACGCGTCAGGTTCCATTGCTGCGCAACGCGTTCCGCCGTCTGCGGCATGGTCAGCGTCGTGTCGGCGTCGAACTTCGGGTTGGCGAACCGCCACCCGATGGAGGTGTCGAACGTCGCCCCTGGCCGGGCGAACGCCTTGCGTCGGCTTCTCGGTCACCCATGGCGCGCGGGTCATCGACTCGACCCCGCCGGCCACGACGACGTCGGCGTCGCCGGCCGCGATCATCTGCCGGGCGGTGGCGATCGCGGTGAGGCCCGACGCACACAGCCGGTTGACGGTGAAGCCGGGGACCGACTGGGGGAGCCCCGCGAGCAGCACGGCCATCCGGGCGACGTTGCGGTTGTCCTCGCCGGCCTGGTTGGCCGCGCCGAGGACCACCTCGTCGACCAGCTCGGGGTCGACGCCCGAGCCCGCGCGACGGCCTCGCGGACCACGAGCGCCGCGAGGTCGTCGGGGCGCACCGAAGCCAGCCCACCGGCATACCGGCCGATGGGGGTGCGCACGCCGTCGACGATGAAGGCCTCGGTCACGGTGTTCTCCTTCGGATGTCGGGTGGGTCAGGCGTCGAAGTCGACGGTCACGGCGTCGCTGACGGGGTAGGACTGGCAGGTGAGGACGAAGCCCTGCGGCGACCTCGCCCTTCTCCAGCGCGTAGTTGCGTCGCATGTCGACCTCGCCGTCGCGGACCAGGGCGCGGCAGGTGCCGCAGACGCCCCCCTTGCAGGCGAACGGCAGGTCGGTGCGGGTCGCCTGGGCCGCGTCGAGGATCGACTGCCCGCGGGGCATCGGAGCGGTCGAGCTCGCCCCGTCGAGCACCACGGTGACGTCGCTCGTCTCGCCCTCGACGACGGCGTCGGCGCGGTGCAGCTCCGGCGGCGGCTCGTCGACGTAGAACAGCTCGAAGTGGACGCGGTCCTCGGCCACGCCGACCTCCGCCAGCACCTCGCGGGCCGCGCCGATCATCGCGAACGGCCCGCAGAGCCAGACGTCGTCGACGTCCTGGACCGGCACGAGGAGGGCCAGCAGCCGACGCAGCCGGTCGGCGTCGATCCGGCCGGAGAACAGCTCGACGTCGCGGGGTTCGCGCGAGAGGACGTGGATGAGCTGGAGCCTTGCGCCGTACCGGTTCTTGAGGTCGGCCAGCTCCTCGGCGAACATCACCGAGGCGGTGGTGCGGTTGCCGTAGACGAGGGTCACCTCGGCCTCGGGGTTGCTGAGCATCGTGGTGGCGATGGACAGCATCGGGGTGATGCCGGAACCCGCCGCGATGCACAGGTGGCGCCCACCGGTCGCGGGGTCGGCCCGGAAGGTGCCCGAGGGCGTCTGCACCTCGATCTCGGTGCCCGGCTGGACCTCGTGGACCAGCCAGTGGGAGAACAGCCCGTCGGGGATCTCGCGCACGCCGATCCGCGGTCGCTCCCCGACGGCGGCGCAGATCGAGTAGGTGCGGCGGTGCTCCTGCCCGTCGATCCGTCGCCTCAGGGTGAGCGACTGTCCCGCAGCGAAGTCGTATGCCGCGGCGAGCTCGGCCGGCACGTCGAAGCTCACCGCGACCGCGTCGTCGGTGAGCTGCTCGACCGAGTGCACGGTGAGGGTGTGGAAGGTGGGCGCGGTGCGCTTGGTCTTCGGGAGCAGCAGCGACCCCGTGGTCGTCGACACTCAGATCTCCTTGACGTGCTCGAACGGCTCGAGGCAGCTCGTGCAGCGGTAGAGCGCCTTGCAGGCAGTCGCTCCGAACTCGGAGGTCAGCTCGACGGCGCCGGATCCGCAGCGCGGACAGTGCAGTCTCGCGACGGGTGGGCACAGGGACAGAGGCGACGGGTCCGCGAGCGGCGTGGCACCCGGCCCGGGCGCGGACAGGCCGTGGTCGACCAGGGCCTGGCGACCACGGTCGGTGATCCAGTCGCTCGACCAGGCGGGGGACAGGGACACCCGGATGGTGGCGTCGGGGAAGCCGGCCTCACCCAGCACCCGGACCAGGTCGTCGCGCATCGTGGCCATGGCGGGACACCCCGTGTAGGTCGGGGTGATCGCCACCGTCACGGCGCCGGACTCGGACACCTCGACGGACCGCAGGATCCCCAGGTCGTCGAGGGTGAGCATCGGCATCTCGGGGTCGGTCACGCTCCGCGCCGCGGCCAGGGCGCGCTCGCGCAGCTCCCGGGTCGATGTAGACACGCCGCGATCCCCCGGCGTGTCCACATCGATCGGGTGGGAGCTGAGGGTCGTGGTCGTCGGGCATGGTCACCACTGGCCCATCGGGTGGGCGCGGGCGACGACCTGCATCTCGCCGACGATCCGGCTGAGCGCCTCCGTGTGCATGCCGTCGCGTCCCTGTCGGCCCTGGACGGCGGCGAGCGGCGCCTTCGTGGGCTGCTCGACCCCACTGAGCGCGAAGACCTGGGCAAGGACGACGGCCACGGCATCGGCGACCGCTGCGGGGTCGACCCCCACCCCTGCTGCGGCCACCCGCGCCTCGACGTCGTGGGTCGCGAACATCTCGGCCTGCAGCGGCCACACCTGGTCCAGGGCGGCCTCGAGGCGGCGACGGGACTCCTCGGTGCCTCGGGCCAGCGTGAGGAACCAGCGTCCCGCGTAGTCGCGGTGGTAGGTCAGCTCCTTCACGCCCTTGGCCGCCACGGCCGCGAGCACGTGGTCGCGGCTCTCGACGAGCTGTTCGAAGATCGCGATCCGGGCACTCGAGTGGAGCAGCAGCTTGACGATGGTGACCGCGAAGTCGCCGTTGTCGAGCTCGACGAGCCGGACGTTGCGGAACTGGCCGGCGTCGCGGAAGAACGCCAGGGCGTCCTCGGCCGGCACCGGAGAGCCGTCGGGGAGCGGGGGCACGAGCGCCGGGTCGGCCGCGGCCGCACGCGCGAGCAGCAGGCGGGCCTGACCCAGCAGGTCCAGCGCGATGTTGGACAGCGCGATGTCGTCCTCGAGGTCGGGCGCGCGGCTGGTCCACTCGGACAGCCGTTGGGAGGCGATCAGCGCGTCGTCGGCCAGCATGAGGCAGTAGACGCCCAGGTCGGTGGCGCTCCACGCCGTCCGGCATCGTCGTGTCGACCCCCGCCAGCGGGTCCTCGAAGTCGGTGCCGAAGGCCCAGTGCGACGGGTCGCCGCCGAGCAGCCCGTCGTAGACCGACCCGTGTGCGTCGTTGGGGTCGGGCGCGGGGTGCGACGGCTGGTGGGCGAGGTCGTCGGCCACCGACTGGATCGCGTCCAGCTCGTCGGGCATCGCTGCCGGGTCAGGCGTTGCTGTCTCGTCAGTCATGGGTCGGCAGCTCACATGTGGGGGACGTCGTCGGGGATCTCGTAGAACGTCGGGTGCCGGTAGACCTTGTCGCCGCTGGGGGCGAACATCGGGTCCTTCTCGTCCGGGCTCGACGCCGCGATGTCCTTGGACTGCACCACCCAGATGCTCACGCCCTCGTTGCGACGGGTGTAGACGTCGCGCGCGTGGCGCAGCGCCATGTCGTCGTCGGCCGCGTGCAGGGAGCCGACGTGCACATGGTTGAGCCCGCGCTTGCCGCGCACGAAGACCTCGTAGAGCGGCCACTCGGCGCGCACGCGCTCCTCGGGGGACGTGGTGTCGCTCATGCGGTGCCCTCCGACGCGGCGCCCTCGAACGACAGCTGCTGCGCGGCATACGCGGTGGCAGCCTCGCGCACCCACGCACCGTCCTCGTGGGCGGCGCGACGGTGGGCGATGCGCTGGGTGTTGCACGGGCCGTTGCCCTTCACCACCTGCAGGAACTCGTCCCAGTCGGGCTGGCCGAAGTCGTGCGCCTGCCGCTCCTCGTTCCAGCGCAGCTCGGGGTCGGGGAAGGTGACGCCGAGCGCCTTCGGCCTGCGGCACGGACATGTCGACGAACCGCTGGCGCAGGTCGTCGTTGGTGTTGCGCTTGATGCCCCACGCCATCGACTGGGCCGAGTTGGGCGACTCGTCGTCGGGCGGTCCGAACATCATCAGCGCCGGCCACCAGAACCGGTTGACCGACTCCTGCACCATGGCTCGCTGCTCCTCGGTGCCGCGCATCATCGTCATGAGCAGCTCGTAGCCCTGCCGTTGGTGGAAGGACTCCTCCTTGCAGATGCGGATCATCGCGCGGCCGTAGGGTCCGAACGAGGTGCGGCACAGCGGCACCTGGTTGCAGATCGCGGCACCGTCGACGAGCCAGCCGATCGTGCCGACATCGGTGTAGGACAGTGTCGGGTAGTTGAAGATCGAGGAGTACTTCTGCCGGCCCTCGATGAGCATCTCGGTGAGCTGGCCGCGGCTGACGCCGAGGGTCTCGCAGGCGGAGTAGAGGTAGAGCCCGTGGCCCGCCTCGTCCTGCACCTTGGCGAGCAGGATCGCCTTGCGGCGCAGGGAGGGGGCGCGGCCGATCCAGCTGCCCTCGGGCTGCATGCCGATGATCTCGGAGTGCGCGTGCTGGGCGACCTGGCGGACCAGGGTCTTGCGGTAGCCGTCCGGCATCCAGTCGCGCGGCTCGATCCGGTCGTTGCGGCTGATCGTCGCCTCGAACCCGGCGAGCAGGTCGGCGTCGTCCGTCCCGACGGTGGTGCCGGTGGTGGTGTCCGTCATGCAGCCCTCCGCAGTGAGGCGATTAACTGACCGATCGGTCTGTAATAGTGTCGCAGGTGCCGTCAGGTGTTGGCAAGCAAGCAGGTGCCAACCACGGTATGCCGCCTGGCCGGCGAGCGCGCCACCCCCACGGTCCGGAGTCGCATTACTCGCGAGTCACCCGTGATCGGTGGCAGGCTCGGGCGCGTCCGCAGTCCGTCGTCGCTGGGAGGCCCACCGGATGTTCTCGCGCATCGCCATCGTCAACCGCGGCGAGGCCGCCATGCGGCTCATCCACGCGGTGCGCGACCTCAACGCGCAGGCGGGGGTCGACGGGCACCGCATCGAGACGGTCGCGCTGCACACCGAGGGCGAGAAGCGGGCCATGTTCGTGCGCGAGGCCGACCACGCCTACAACCTGGGACCGGCGGCCAACCGTCCCTACCTCGACTACACGGTGCTCGAGAAGGCGCTGACCGAGACCAAGGCCGATGCCGCCTGGGTGGGCTGGGGTTTCGTCGCCGAGGACCCCGGCTTCGCCGAGGTCTGCGGCCGGCTCGGGGTCACCTTCATCGGCCCGAGCCCCGAGGCGATGCGCAAGCTCGGGGACAAGATCGGCTCCAAGCTCATCGCCGAGGAGGTGGGTGTCCCGGTCGCTCCGTGGAGCGGTGGCGGGGTCGACACCCTCGAGGACGCCAAGGCCGCTGCGGCCCGGATCGGCTACCCGCTCATGCTCAAGGCGACGGCCGGTGGTGGTGGTCGCGGCATCCGCATGGTGGCCTCGGACGCCGACCTCACCGACGCCTACGAGCGCACCCGTGACGAGGCCCAGCGGGCGTTCGGGTCCGGTGTCGTCTTCCTCGAGCGGCTGGTCACCGGCGCGCGCCACGTCGAGGTGCAGGTCATCGCCGACGGTCAGGGCACCGCCTGGGCGATCGGCGTCCGCGACTGCTCGATCCAGCGCCGCAACCAGAAGGTCATCGAGGAGTCCGCCTCACCCGTCCTCGCCGCCGACCAGGTGGCCGAGGTCAAGGCCAGTGCCGAGCGCCTCGCCGTCGCAGTGGGGTATGCCGGGGCCGGCACCGTGGAGTTCCTCTACCACCCGGGGGAGAAGTTCTTCGCCTTCCTCGAGGTCAACACCCGGCTCCAGGTCGAGCACCCCATCACCGAGGTCACCACCGACACCGACCTGGTCAAGCTGCAGATCCACGTGGCCGGCGGTGGCCGTCTCGAGGGAGAGCGACCCCGAGAGGAGGGCCACGCGGTCGAGGCCCGGCTCAACGCCGAGGACCCGGATCGTGACTTCGCTCCGTCGCCGGGCCGCATCGCCCTGCTCAACCTGCCCTCCGGCCCCGGCATCCGCGTGGACACCGGTGTGGGAGAAGGAGACTCGATCCCCGCCGACTTCGACTCGATGATCGCCAAGATCATCGCCGTCGGGCGCGACCGCGACGAGGCGATGGCCCGGCTGCGTCGGGCCATGGGGGAGACCACCGTCGTCATCGAGGGCGGCTCCACCAACAAGAGCTTCATCCTCGACCTGCTCGACCAGCCCGAGGTGATCGACGGCAGCGCGGACACCGGCTGGATCGACCGGGTCCGAGCCGAGGGTCGGCTGGTGTCGCACCGCCACTCCGGCGTCGCGCTCGTCGCGGCCGGCATCGAGGGCTACGAGGACGAGGAGGAGGTCGAGCGCACCCGGCTGCTCGAGACCTCCCGGGGCGGCCGACCCCAGGTGCAGCACCGCACCGGCCGCGCCATCGACCTCAAGCTGCGCGGCACGGCATACAAGGTGACGGTATGGCGGATCGGGCCGCACCGCTTCCGGGTGGCCATCGCCACCAGCGCCACGGAGCAGACGGTCGACGCCGACCTCGACCGCCTCGACGAGTACACCAGCCGCATCACCATCGCCGGGCGCACCCACCGCCTCATCACCGCCACCCACGGTCCGGTCCACCTCGTCGAGGTCGACGGCGTCACCCACCGCGTCAGTCGTGACGAGGGCGGCGTACTGCGTTCTCCCGCACCGGCTCTCGTCGTGGCGACCCCCGTCGCGGTGGGTGCCGAGGTGGCGGCGGGTGCTCCAGTCCTCGTGCTCGAGTCGATGAAGATGGAGACCGTGCTCCCGGCACCGTTCGCCGGCCGGGTCAAGGAGCTGCTGGTGTCGGCCGGCAGCCAGGTGGAGACCGGCACGTCCGCTCGTGCGTCTCGAGCCGGTCGGGGACGGCGAGGAGGCGGGCGACGCCGGGGCGGGTGACGAGGCGGTCGACCTCGACCTGCCCAACGGTTCGTCGGACCGGTGACGGTGCCGCTGCCGCGGCCGACCACTCCCGGTCGGCCCTGGCCGCCATGCTGCTCGGTTACGACCTCGACCAGCGGGACGAGGGCAGCACCCTCACGACCTACCTGACGGCGCGCGACGAGCTGACGGCACAGGGGGTCTCGCAGATCAGCGCCGAGGTCGACGTGCTCGAGGTGTTCGCCGACTTCGCGGAGCTGAGCCGCAACCGGCCGGCCTCGGAGGAGGCCCACGTCGAGCACCGCGTGCACAGCCCCCGCGAGCACTTCCACACCTACCTCCAGAGCCTCGACCCTGACCGTGGGGCCCTCCCCGAGCAGTTCCGCAGCAAGCTCTCCAACGTCGTGCGGCACTACGGCATCGACAGCCTCGACCGCACCGCCGAGCTCGAGCAGGCCGTCTTCCGGGTGTTCCTGTCGCAGCAGCGCTCGGCGCCCGATGTCGCCCTGGCCACCTCGCTGCTCCAGCGGTGGATGGCCGAGCCCTGCCCCGAGGCCCCCCTCGACGCGGCCGCCCGTGAGGTGCTCGACCGGCTCGTCGTAGCCACCCAGCTGCGCTTCCCGGTGGTCGGCGACCTGGCCCGCAGCGTGCGGTTCCGGTGGTTCGACCAGCCGCTGGTCGACGCCGACCGGGCGAGCGTGCTCGGGGGCGTGAGCGACGAGCTGACCGCACTCGAGGCGATGCCCGGCGGCGAGGAGCGGGCCCGGCGGATCGACGCACTGGCGGCCATCCCCGAGCAGATCGTGCAGTTCCTGGCCGACCGCCTCGAGGGTGGGGTCCCGCAGCGCGAGCCCATGCTGGCAGTCCTCATCAAGCGCCACTATCGCGAGCACGACCTGACCGGTCTGCGCGAGATCGCAGTGGGGGCAAGACCGTTCGCCGTCGCCGACTACACGCTCGACGGCCGGGCGACCCATCTCGTGACAAGCCTGGGCAGGGTCGACGAGCTGACGTCGGAGAGCGAGCTCGCCAGCAGTGTGTCGACCCAGCTCGACGAGGGTGCCGAGGCTGCGGACGGCGTCGTCGACCTCTACCTGTCGTGGCCCGAGGAGCCGGAGTCCCCCGAGGACGCCTCAGCGCGCCTCGGCCAGATGCTTGCCGGTATGCCGTTCGCGCAGCGCGTGCGCCGCGTGGCCGTCGCGGTCTGCCCGGGCGCCGGTAGACCGGTGGGCTACTTCACCTTCCGCCCCGACGGTGAAGGCGCCATGGTCGAGGATCGGCTGGTCCGCGGGGTCCACCCCATGGTCGGCCGGCGGCTCAACCTGTGGCGCCTGCGCGACTTCGACGTGACCCGACTCGAGGCGCCCGAGGACGTCCTGCTCTACCTCTGCACCGCTACCGGGAACGAAGCCGACCAGCGGCTGGTCGCCCTGGCCCAGGTGCGCCAGCTCGTGGTCGTGCGCGACGAGGAGGGGCGCGTCACGGCGCTGCCCCACGCCGAACGCGCCATCGCCAACTGCCTGGAGGCGATCCGTCGAGCCCGGGCAGCGCGAGGCGCCGCTGGTGCCCGGCTCGACATGAACCATGTGTGGGTGCACATCTGGCCCCCGGTGGAGGCCGACCTCAACCAGCTGACCGCCCTCCAGGCCAAGATCGCCCCGCTCACCGCCGGAGCGGGCATCGAGGAGGTCCTGGTCCAGGGCCGGATCGCCACTCCGGACGGCGCCAGTGCACCGATCGCCGCACGCTTCCACTACCAGCCCGGCTCGGGCGTCGTCACCTCCGTGGAGGAGCCGCCGACCACCCGCCTCAAGCCGCTCGACGACTACGCCCAGAAGGTGGTCCGCGCCCGCCGTCGCGGTGTGGTCTACCCCTACGAGCTGCAGGCGATGATCGCCGGGCCCGGCGGCACCGCCACCGAGTACGACCTCGACGACACGGGCGCGCTCGTCCCGGTCGACCGCCCCTACGGCCTCAACAAGGCCGGCATCATCGCCGGAGTCATCACGACGCCGACCGAGCGCTACCCCGAGGGCATGACCCGGGTGCTGCTGTGCGGCGACCCCCTCAAGGCGCTCGGCGCGGTCTCCGAGGCCGAGTGCGCGCGGGTCATCGCCGCGCTCGACCTCGCCGAGCAGATGCAGGTGCCCGTCGAGTGGTTCGCCCTCTCGGCCGGTGCCCGCATCTCGATGGACTCGGGCACCGAGAACATGGACTGGGTCGCCAAGGCGCTCAAGCGGATCATCGAGTTCACCCAGGCCGGCGGCGAGATCAACATCGTGGTGGCAGGGATCAACGTCGGCGCCCAGCCCTACTGGAACGCCGAAGCGACCATGCTGATGCACACCAAGGGAATCCTCGTGATGACCCCCGACAGCGCCATGGTGCTGACAGGAAAGCAGTCGCTGGACTTCTCCGGCGGCGTCTCGGCCGAGGACAACTACGGCATCGGTGGCTACGACCGGGTCATGGGACCGAACGGCCAGGCGCAGTACTGGGCGCGAGACCTCGCCGGTGCCTACGGCGTCCTGATGGCGCACTACGACCACACCTACGTCCACCCGGGCGAGCACGGACCCCGCCGCGCGAAGTCCACGGACGACGTGGGCCGTGACGTCACGGCATACCCGCACGTCATGCCCGACTCGGGTTTCACGACCGTGGGCGACATCTTCTCGGCGGCCACCAACCCCGACCGCAAGAAGGCGTTCGACATCCGCATCCTGATGGCTGCGGTGGCCGACCAGGACCACGCGACGCTCGAGCGCTGGGCCGGGATGGCCGACGCCGAGACCGCGGTGGTGCAGGACGCGCATCTCGCCGGTATCCCTGTGTGCCTGATCGGCATCGAGTCCAAGACCGTTGCGCGGCGCGGGTTCCCGCCCACCGACGGACCGGACACCTACACCGCAGGCACGCTGTTCCCGCGCTCGTCCAAGAAGGCCGCGCGTGCGATCAACGCATCGAGCGGCAACCGTCCCGTCGTCGTCCTGGCCAACCTGTCCGGCTTCGACGGGTCGCCCGAGTCGATGCGCAGCCTGCAGCTCGAGTACGGCGCGGAGATCGGTCGGGCCATCGTCAACTTCGACGGTCCGATCGTGTTCTGCGTCGTCAGCCGCTACCACGGTGGCGCGTTCGTCGTTTTCTCCAAGGCGCTCAACCCCAACATGACGGTCCTCGCCGTCGAGGGCTCGTTCGCGTCGGTCATCGGCGGCGCCCCGGCCGCCGCGGTGGTCTTCTGCGCGGGATGTCGACGCGCGCACTGCTGCCGACCCCCGCGTCAAGGAGGCCGAGGCCCACCTCGCGGAGGTGTCGGGTGCCGAACGCGCCCGCCTGGCCACGGAGCTCGCCGACCTGCGGACCGCCGTGCGCAGCGAGAAGCTCGGCGAGGTGGCCTCGGAGTTCGACGGCGTGCACAGCATCCACCGGGCGGTGGCCGTGGGCTCGGTCGATGCCGTCATCGACCCACACGAGCTGCGTCCGCAGATCATCGCGGCCGTCGAGGCAGGGCTGGTCCGCAGGAGCTGAGCGGGGGATGCATGGCTCGTCGCGTCGGGGGTAGGAAGACCATGACCATTCGCCGACCGCAGGAGGAACCATGAGCGACCAGGACCGCAACCTCGCGGAGATGGACGACGGCGACGTCGACCGGCACCGGGTCGTCCAGTCCGTCATGCAGGACGTCATCGACGCACTGGGCCGCGACGCGGAGGGCCGCGACCCTGCCGACCTGGAGGTCGACCTGACCGCGGCCCTGGCCGCGCGCGGGATCGGTGAGCAGCCGCCGCGCTGGCTCAACGCCGTAGCCGTGGCCCTGTCGAACGGACACCGGTACGTGGAGGACGCCAGCCGGGCCGAGCCGCCCGCCTGACCCGGCGACCGCGTGGGAGGGTGGCCCGGCGACCGCGTGGGAGGGTAGCCCGATGACACCAGCCGGTCTGCTCCTCGCCGCCGGGGGAGGCCGTCGCATGGGCACACCCAAGGCGCTGGTCGACGACCCTGCCGGCGGCTCGTTCGTCGAGCGAGGGGTTCGCGTGCTCCGTGACGGTGGCTGCGCGCCGGTCCTTGTGGTGGTGGGCGCCGAGGCGGAACGCGCCACGGCCCTCGCGAGCGCGGCCGGTGCCGATCTCGTTGTCGAGGCCGGCGACTGGGCGAGCGGCCAGAGCGCATCGCTGCGCAGGGGCATCGAGGCACTCCGGACAACCGGAGCCGAGGTGGCCTGCGTTCTGCTGGTCGACCTCCCCGACGTGGCCGCCGCCGTCGTGGAGAGGATGGTCACCGCGGCGAGCAGTGAGGGACCTGCGGCGCTTGCCCGTGCGGCATACCGCGGAGTGCCGGGGCACCCGGTGGTCATGGGTCGCGACCACTGGCTGGCTGTCCGTGACGTCGCCGCGGGCGACAAGGGCGCGCGCGACTACCTCGCGTCCCACGACCACGTGGTGGTCGAGTGTGGGGACCTCGCCACCGGCCGCGACGTGGACACCCCGGCTGACCTCTGAGCTCCTTGGACAGAGCTTAGACCGTCTGTTGAAGTCATGTCCCCTTCAATTAGTCGCCCGGATGAGTGATGCTGTGGTCATGGAGCCACGCGAGGCGTTTCCGTCCGCGGGGGACCTGACGCAGGGGCTTGCCGCCACGGGATACCTCGCCGACGACGCCCTCGCCACCGTGGCCTGGCTCGCGCTCCGGCTCCAGCGCCCCCTGCTCCTCGAGGGCGAGCCCGGCACGGGCAAGACGGCCCTGGCAGAGGGAGTCGCGGCCGCTCTGGACCTGCCACTGATCAGGCTGCAGTGCTACGAGGGCATCGACGCCACCCAGGCCCTCTACGACTGGGACTTCCCGCGCCAGATCCTGCACCTGCGCGCGGTCGAGGCGGTGGCGTCCGACGGGCAGGACCTCGCCGAGGTCGAGGAGCAGCTGTTCGACCAGCGGTTCCTGCTGGCCCGACCCGTGCTCCGCGCGCTGCGTGAGTCGCCGGTGGTCCTCCTCGTCGACGAGATCGACCGGGCCGACGACGAGTTCGAGGCGTTCCTGCTCGAGGTGCTGTCGACATGGCAGGTGACCATCCCCGAGCTGGGCACGGTCACCGCCGCGACCCCGCCGATCGTCGTGCTCACCTCCAACCGCACACGCGAGCTCCACGACGCCCTCAAGCGCCGGTGCCTCTACCACTGGATCGACCACCCCGGCCTCGAGCGTGAGCTGCAGATCGTGCGCAGCCGCGCGCCAGAAGTCTCCGAGTCGCTTGCAGCACAGGTTGTCTCCACCGTGCAACGACTTCGCAGCGAGCAGGACCTCATCAAGCCGCCGGGGGTCGCGGAGACACTCGACTGGGCCCGCGCCCTGCACGAGCTCGGTGCGTCCGACCTCGACTTCGACACCGCGTCGGCCACCCTGGGAGTCGCAGTGAAGTACCGCGAGGACGCCGAGCGGGTCCGTGCCGCCCTCGACCGGATCCTGAGCAGATGACCGTCGCGCCGGCCCACGCCGCGGACGAGATCCTCCTGGGTTTCGCGCGCGCCCTGGGGGCAGCCGGCGTCACCGTGACCGCGGATCGCGAGCGCACCTACCTCGAGGCCGTGGCGGCCGTCGGTCTGGGCGACCAGTCCGGCGCCTACTGGGCGGGGCAGGCGACGCTGTGCGCGTCGCCGGCAGACCTCGAGCGCTACGACCAGGTGTATGCCGCGTGGTTCGGTCTCGAGCGCGCGAGCACCCGCCCGCGCCGCGAGGCGACCCACACGGTGGCCCAGGCGTCGCTCGACACCGGCCACGGACGACGGGAGGAGCCGGAGTCTCCCGAGGACGCGGTCCGGGCGCAGGCCAGTGCCGTCGAGGTGCTGCGCCACCGTGACGTGGCTTCGCTCAGCAGTGCGGAACGGGCCCGGCTGGCCGCCCTGTTCGCCGCCTTGCGGCCGCGCGCACCCCGTCGGGCCGCCCACCGGCCCACCCCGTCCCGTCGCGGGGAGGTCGATGCCCGACGCACCCTCCGTGAGCAGCTCCGCCGGATGGGCGAGCCCGGTCCGATCGCCTGGCGCCACAAGGGCACTCGCCCGCGGCGGGTGGTCCTCCTCGTCGACGTCTCGGGGTCGATGAGCCCCTATGCGGACGCCCTGCTGCGCCTCGCCCACACCTACGCCGCCACCGCGCTGCCGGTCGAGGTGTTCACCCTGGGGACCCGGTTGACCCATGTCACCCGGCCCCTGCGCCAGCGTGACCCCGAGCGCGCCATCGTCGCCTGTGGTGCGGCCGTGCCCGACTGGTCGGGGGGCACCCGCCTGGCCGAAGGGGTCCGGGCCTTCCTCGACAGGTGGGGTCGCCGCGGCATGGCGAGGGGAGCGGTCGTCGTGGTGTTCAGCGACGGCTGGGAGCGGGACGAGCCCGAGGCGCTGGGGGAGCAGATGCGTCGGCTGAGGACGCTCGCCCACCGGGTCGTCTGGGTCAACCCGCATCGTGGCAAGCCGGGCTACGAGCCGGTCCAGCAGGGGATCGTCGCAGTCCTGCCGCACGTTGACGACTTCGTGGCCGGTCACTCGATGGCCGCCTTCGAGGAGCTCGTGGAGGTGGTAGGTCGTGCGTGAGGTGCTCCCGGAGCTGCTCCGCTGGTGGCGGGCGGGCGCCACCGTCGGCGTCGGCACGGTCGTCGCCACCTGGCGCTCGGCGCCACGCCCCGCGGGGGCCGCGATGCTCGTCGGCCCGGGCGGCGAGGCGGTCGGCTCGGTCAGCGGCGGGTGCGTCGAGGGCGCGGTCTACGAGCTAGCCCAGGAAGTGGTAACCGGCGGGACACCGGTCCTGCAGCGTTACGGCGTCAGTGACGACGACGCGTATGCCGTCGGGCTCACCTGCGGGGGCATCCTCGACGTGTTCGTCGAGCAGGTCAGCCGCCAGACCTTCCCCGAGCTCGAGGAGGTGGCCGACGACATCGCGGCCGGTCGCCCGGTCGCGGTCGCCACCGTGATCGAGCACCCGGATCCCGCCTGGCTCGGCCGCCGGCTCGTCGTGCGACCCGAGACCGACGCGACCGGCCCTGCGGCTGCCGCCGGATCGGGCGCTCCCGCTGGGACCCTCGGTTCGTCCCGCGCGGACGACGCCGTCACCGACGACGCTCGCGGCATGCTGGCATCCGGGCGCACCGAGACCCTGACCTACGGTCCCGACGGCGAGCGGCGCGGCGAGGGGATGCGGGTCTTCGTGTCGTCCTTCGCGCCCAAGCCGCGGATGCTGGTCTTCGGTGCCATCGACTTCGCGGCGGCGGTGGCGCACCAGGGCCACTTCCTCGGCTACCACGTCACCGTGTGCGACGCCCGGCCCGTCTTCGCGACCACCTCGCGCTTCCCGTCGGCCGACGAGGTGGTCGTCACCTGGCCGCACCGCTACCTCGAGACCGAGCGCGACGCCGGCCGGATCGACGCCCGCACGGTGATCTGCGTGCTGACGCACGACCCCAAGTTCGACGTGCCCGTCCTCGAGATCGCGCTGCGGCTGCCCGAGGTCGGCTACATCGGGGCCATGGGTTCGCGCCGCACCCACGACGACCGGATGGCGCGGCTGCGGGAGGCGGGACTCACCGAGACCGAGCTGGCCAGGCTCTCGAGCCCGGTCGGGCTCGACCTCGGGGCCCGCACGCCCGAGGAGACGGCGGTGAGCATCGCGGCCGAGATCATCGCCCTCCAGTGGGGAGGCCGCGGTGACCGTCTGGGCCACCGCGAAGGACCGATCCACCACCACGCAGGGCTCGTGGCAGCGACCACGGGACCGGAGGAGGTCGCGGGCACGCATCTGGATTGACAGCCGTCCCCGCCCCGAGGACGGCGAAGCACCCGAGGGCCGGGCGTTCCCAGCCAGCCAGCGTTTCAGCAAGCATTTCGTCACAGAGAGGTGATCGAATGACCCGCATCAGTGTCACGGTCGATGGAGTGGACTACTCGGACGAGGTGGAGCCGCGAACGCTCCTCGTCCACTACCTGCGAGAGCAGCTGGGCAAGACGGGCACCGTGGTCGGGTGCGACACGAGCAACTGCGGAGCATGCACGGTGCACCTCGACGGTCGCAGCGTGAAGTCCTGCAACGTGCTCGCGGTCCAGGCCGACGGTCACGACGTGACGACGATCGAGGGGCTTGCCACGAACGGCGAGCTGCACCCGATGCAGCAGGCGTTCCACGAGTGCCACGCGCTGCAGTGCGGATACTGCACGCCCGGGATGATCATGCAGGCCATCGACGTCCTCAACGACAACCCGAGCCCAAGCGAGGACGAGATCCGGGTGGGCCTCGAGGGCAACCTGTGTCGCTGTACGGGGTACCACAACATCGTCAAGGCGGTGCAGCAGGCTGCCGGAGTCGGCTCGACGACCGGGTCGTCCGCGGGCACGACCAGTGGTTCGACTCTGGGTGGTGAGCCGGTATGACCGCCGTCGAAGACCGCCCGAAGCTCGAGGTGGGCTCAGCGCGCAAGCGCAAGGAGGACCAGCGACTCATCACCGGCCGGACCAAGTGGACCGACAACATCCAGCTCACGGGCATGCAGCACCTGGCCATGGTCCGCAGCCCGTTCGCCCATGCCCGGATCACCGCCATCGACACCGCGACGGCGAAGAAGGCGCCCGGGGTGGTTGCCGTCCTGACCGGTGCCGACATCCAGGACACGCAGGGGGCCGTCGCCAACGCCTGGCCGATCACCACGGACCAGAAGGCCCCCGCCCACCTGCCCGTCGCCGTCGACCACGTCGCGTGCGCCGGGGAGATCGTCGCCCTGGTGGTCGCCCGGACGGCGGCTCAGGCGCGAGACGCGGCCGAGCTCGTGGAGGTCGACTACGACGAGCTGCCGGCCGTACTGGACGCCAAGGAGGCCCTCGAGGACGCCGTCTTGGCCCATCCTGACCTGGGCACCAACCAGTCGGCCCTGTGGCGGCTGGACTCCGGTGAGCAGGGCAGTGGGGGAGACGTCGACGAGGAGATCGCCAAGGCTCGTGCCGACGGCATCGTCATCGAGCGCGAGTATCGCCAGCAGCGCCTCATCCCTGCCTTCATGGAGCCGCGTTCGACCGTGGTGGACCCCACGGGTGAGCAGATCACCGTGTGGACCTCGACCCAGGTCCCCCACATCCTGCGCTTCCTCATCGCCGCCACGACCGGCATACCGGAGTCGAAGGTCAGGGTCATCGCGCCCGATGTGGGTGGTGGCTTCGGCGGCAAGCTGCAGACCACCGCCGAGGAGTTCGCGACCTTGGCCGCCGCCCGTCACCTCGGCAAGCCGGTGAAGTACACCGAGACGCGTTCGGAGTCGCTCGTCTCGGGCCACCACGGGCGGGACCAGTACCAGACGCTCACCCTCGCGGCGACCAAGGACGGCACCGTCACCGCCCTCAAGGTCGACCTCATCGCGAACCTCGGTGCCTATGTCGGCCTCGTGGGTGGAGGGGTGCCCGTCCTCGGGGCGTGGATGTTCAACGCCATCTACAAGTTCCGTGCCTACCGGTTCACGGTCCAGACGGTCCTGACCAACACCACCTGGGTTGACGCCTACCGTGGCGCGGGCCGTCCCGAGGCGACCTACGCGATCGAGCGGCTGATGGACGAGCTCGCCGCCGAGGTCGGGGTCGACCCGCTCGAGATCCGGGAGAAGAACTGGATCACGCACGAGGAGTTCCCCTTCACCTCCGTGGCGGGCATGACCTACGACTCGGGCAACTACGAAGTGGCCACCGCGCGCGCCAGGGAGCTCTTCGACTACGACGGGCTGCGCCGCGAGCAGCAGGAGCGCCGCGACCGCAAGGACCCCGTCCAGCTGGGGCTCGGGGTCTCCACGTTCACGGAGATGTGCGGTCTGGCGCCGTCACGCGTCCTGGGCAGCCTCAACTACGGCGCCGGCGGGTGGGAGCACGCTTCGATCCGCATGCTGCCCACGGGCAAGGTCGAGGTGATCACCGGGACCTCACCGCATGGTCAGGGCCACGAGACCGCCTGGAGCCAGATCGCCGCCGACCGGCTCGGTGTGCCGTTCGAGGACATCGAGGTGCTCCACGGCGACACCCAGATCTCGCCGCGTGGTCTCGACACCTACGGCTCGCGCTCGCTGGTCGTCGGCGGCGAGGCCGTCGTCCGAGCCGCAGACAAGGTCGTCGAGAAGGCCAAGGTGGTCGCCGCACACCTCCTGGAGGCCAGCATCGACGACGTGGAGTTCTCGCAGGGCCGGTTCTCCGTGCGGGGCACCGACAACGGGATCGGCATCACCGAGATCGCCACGGCGCAGTTCACCTCGCACAACCTCCCCGACGGGTTCGAGCCCGGCATCGACGCCGACGCCACCTTCGATCCCGACAACTTCTCCTTCCCCCATGGGACCCACCTGTGTGCGATGGAGGTCGACACCGAGACCGGTCAGGCGACGATGCGCAAGTACGTCTGCGTCGACGACGTCGGCCAGATCATCAACCCGCTCATCGTCGAGGGCCAGGTCCACGGAGGCATCGTGCAGGGCATAGCGCAGGCCTTGTGGGAGGAGGCCGTCTTCGACGACCAGGGCACATTGGTCTCGGGCTCGTTCGTCGACTACACCCTGCCGACGACCGCCGACACGATCAGCTTCGTCACCGAGAACACCACGTCCCCGTCGACGAGCAACACGTTGGGGACCAAGGGCGTCGGCGAGGCGGGTGCGATCGCGTCCACCCCGGCCGTCGTCAACGCCGTGGTGGACGCGCTGCGACCTTTGGGCATCAACGACATCCAGATGCCCTTGACGCCCGAACGGGTCTGGAAGGCCATCCAGTCCGCCGGGTCCAACCAGGCGGATGCCACGACGACCGACGCCCAACCCCACTTCGACGCCGGAGCGCCCAACCAGGACGCCCCCGACCACGACCCGACGGACAGTGGCGCCGCGACGAACGGAGCAGACCAGTGATCCCCGCATCGTTCGACTACGTCGCGCCGACGTCGGTCGCCGACGCCCTGGCCGCGCTTGCCGAGGCCGGCGACGACGCCAAGGTGATGGCCGGCGGCCAGAGCCTCCTGCCCATCCTGCGGATGCGTCTCAACGCACCCGACCTGGTCATCGACCTGGGCAGGATCAAGGAGCTCCAAGGGGTCAGCGAGGACGGCGACCACATCGTCATCGGTGCGATGACCACGTATGCCGATGTGCTGGCGAGCGATCTCGTCCGCCAGCACGCGGGGCTGCTCACTGACGCCATCTCGGAGGTGGCAGACCCCCAGATCCGCCACCGCGGGACCGTCGGCGGGGCGCTGGTCCACGCCGACCCAGCTGGGGACGTGGGTGCTCCGGCACTAGCCCTCGACACCGAGTTCGTCATCGCGGGCGGCGGCGGCGAGCGCACCGTGCCTGCGGGCGACTTCTTCCAGGACCTGTTCGAGACGGCTGTGGAGGAGGGGGAGCTCCTCACCGCCATCCGGATCCCGAAGCACACCGGCTGGGGCCACCGCTACGAGAAGTTCGTGCGGGTGTCCCACCAGTGGTCGATCGTCGCCGTCGCGGCGGCGGTGCGGGTCGAGGGTGACAGCATCGCCGAGGCGCGGATCGGGCTGACCAACATGGGATCCACGCCGCTGCGCGCCACTGCGGTCGAACAAGCCCTCGTCGGCAGGTCCGCCACCGACGAGGCGGTGCGTGACGCCTGCGCGGCGGCCGCTGACGGCACCAACCCACCGTCCGACCTCAACGGCGACAGCGACTACCGCAAGCACCTCGCGACGGTGCTGACCCGCAGAGCGGTCCTCGCCGCGGCAGGAGGCTGAGCCGGTGGAGCTGAGCCACACCTTCACCGTGCCCGCGACGGTCGACCAGACCTGGGCCACCTTCATGGACCTGCCCCTGGTCGGCGGCTGCTTCCCCGGGGCCACCGTCACCGAGGTGACCGAGGAGGGCTTCTCCGGCACGGTGAAGGTCAAGCTGGGCCCGATCGCGCTGGTCTACTCGGGCACGGGCGCCTTCGTCGAGCGCGACGACGGTGCCCACCGGGCGGTCATCGAGGCCAAGGGCAAGGACAAGCGGGGCAACGGCACGGCCGGCGCCACCGTGACGATCCAGCTCAGCGACGCCGGCGACGGGTCGACCCGCGCCGACGTGCAGACCGACCTCGCCGTGACCGGCAAGCCCGCTCAGTTCGGTCGAGGGGTCATGCAGGACGTGTCCGACAAGCTGCTGGGACAGTTCATCGCCTGCATCGAGGGCAAGATCGGCGACGCCAACCCGGGAGCCGACCCAGGAGCTGGCGCTGGAGCCGTCCCGGATGCCGCCCCTGAGGCCCCCTCCGAGCCCGCGCCTGTGACGGAGTCGACACGGGCAGCTGCCGGGGCGACCCCCGTGGTGGCGTCGACCCGGGCAGCCGCGGAGGTGCCCACCCCGGTGGCGGAGGTGCCCACCCCGGTGGCGGAGGTGCCCACCCCGGCCCCAGCGGTCCCGGAGGCTCCCGCCAGCCCCTCCGGCACCACCCGAGCGGCGCCCGCCCGATCGACCCCGGCGAAGGACCCGGACGACGCGCTCGATCTCGGGTCCACCGTGCTGCCCATCCTCGTCAGGTCCTACGGCAAGCAGATCGTCGTGGGCGTGGTGGTCGTGGTCGTCCTCGTCGTGGTCTGGCGGGCGCTGAGGGGCTGATCCCTGCGCGGCAGGCGCGGCCGGTCCCGACGAGCCAAACTTCCGCCTACCCCGCCAAACGGATGATGGCGAGGTCATCCGCTCATGTGGTCCTGCCGTGACCTACGCTGAAGGGGGTCGCTCGCGTGGAAGGGTGACGGGCACCCCACAGCCGCGCCCACACGGCATACCGCAAGCACAGGAGCCAGCCCGATGAGCGAGCAGCAGACCGTCGTCGTCCTCAACGGACCGAACCTCAACCTGCTCGGCGAGCGCGAGCCGGAGGTCTACGGCTCGGACACCCTGGCCGAGATCGAGGCGCTGTGCCGCAAGGCGGCGGGCCTGGCCGGGCTCGAGATCGACTTCCGGCAGAGCAACCACGAGGGCGCCCTCGTCGACGCCATCCACGAGGTCCGCAAGACCGCGGTCGGCATCGTCATCAACGCTGGCGCCTACACGCACACCTCGATCGCCGTGCGCGACGCGCTCGCGGCCGTGAGCATCCCCGTCTTCGAGGTGCACCTGACCAACGTGCACAAGCGCGAGGAGTTCCGCCACCACTCCTACCTGTCGGCCGTGTCCGACGGCGTCATCATGGGCTGCGGCCCCAGCGGCTACGCCTACGCGATCGCGCGCATCTCCGAGCTGATCGACGACCGCCACTGACGCCCGCTCCTCCCGCCCCTGTTGGAAGCAAAACGCCCGGATATCCGGTAGTTCCACTTCCAACAGGCGGGCAGGTCTGTGCTGCAAGACTGCGGGCATGACGCCGTCCCCGCTGGACCCGATGGACCTTGCCGGTATCGATGATCTCCTCAGCGAGGAGGAGAAGGCGGTACGGGGCACGGTCCGCGCGTTTCTGGACAAGCGGGTGGAGCCGCACGTCGCCGACTGGTTCGAGCGGGGTGAGATCGACGACGTCCGCGGTTTGACCCGGGAGCTGGGGTCGCTGGGGCTGCTGGGTATGCACCTGCAGGGGTACGGCTGTGCCGGGATGAGCGCGGTCGACTACGGGCTGGCGTGCTTGGAGCTGGAGGCCACCGACTCCGGTGTGCGCAGCCTGGTGTCGGTGCAGGGGTCGCTGGCGATGTTCGCGATCCACCGCTGGGGCACCGAGGAGCAGAAGCAGCAGTGGCTGCCGAGGATGGCCGCGGGTGAGGCGATCGGCTGTTTCGGGCTGACCGAGCCCGACCACGGCTCCGATCCCGCGTCGATGCGCACCCGGGCCCGGAGGGACGGCGACGACTGGGTGCTGGACGGGTCGAAGATGTGGATCACCAACGGCTCGATCGCCGATGTCGCGGTGGTCTGGGCCCGCGTCGACCAGGGCGGCGACAGCGGGAGTGTCATCCGGGGGTTCGTCGTGCCCACCGACAGTCCCGGGTTCTCGGCCCCCGAGATCAAGCACAAGCTGTCGCTGAGGGCGTCGGTGACCAGCGAGCTGGTCCTGGACGGGGTGCGCCTGCCCGGCGACGCGGTCTTCCCCGACGTGACCGGGCTCAAGGGGCCGCTGTCCTGCCTGTCCGAAGCGCGCTACGGCATCGTCTGGGGGTCCATGGGTGCGGCCCGGGACAGCCTCGACACGGCCCGGCGGTACTCCATCGAGCGGCACCAGTTCGGCCGTCCGCTGGCCGGCTTCCAGCTGACCCAGCAGAAGCTCGCCGACATGGCCCTGGAGCTGGTCAAGGGACAGCTCCTCGCGCTGCACCTGGGTCGCCGCAAGGACGCCGGCACGCTGCGTCCCGAGCAGGTCAGCCTCGGCAAGCTGAACAACATCCGTGAGGCCATCGACATCTGCCGCACCTCGCGAACCATCCTGGGCGCCAACGGAATCAGCCTCGAGTACCCGATCATCCGCCACATGAACAACCTCGAGTCGGTCCTCACCTATGAGGGCACCGTGGAGATGCACACCCTCGTCATCGGACAGGCGATGACTGGCGAACAGGCCTTCCGCTAGACCGCACTGCGCCGGCCTGCCGGCAGCCCCCGGAAGGATCGCCAGACCCCCTCGCCGAGAGCGGTCGCAAACGCCTCGCGCGGACCTGGCCACGCGGCATACCCTCGATTTTCGGTGGAGGCATCGGAGCGTGTAGTCTCACCGTCGCACTGCCGCGCGGGCCTCGCCCGCACCGGCCCGTGCCCGCCCCCTTAGCTCAGTCGGCAGAGCGTTTCCATGGTAAGGAAAAGGTCGTCGGTTCGATTCCGACAGGGGGCTCTGGGAAAGGCGTCGCGAGGCGCACACCCCATGGCGGGGTAGCTCAGCTGGTTAGAGCGCACGACTCATAATCGTGAGGTCGCGGGATCGAGCCCCGCTCCCGCTACAGCCGCGATTTCAGGAATTCCCCTGGATTCGCGTATTCTGATGCGTCGTTGCCCGTCCCATGCAGGCAGCCCACATTCTGTAAGCAAGACAACAGACCACCAGTCAGTTCCGAGAGCAGGTTGCCCCGTGGCTAGCAAGAGCGCAGACGTCCGCCCCAAGATCACCTTGGCGTGCGTGGATTGCAAGGAGCGCAACTACATCACCAAGAAGAACCGTCGGAACAACCCCGACCGCCTGGAGATGAAGAAGTTCTGCCCGCGCGACCAGAAGCACACGCTGCACCGCGAGACCCGCTGACCTCAGCGGCTCTGCGCACCACGACAGCCGCCCCGGACCCACGGTCCACGGGCGGCTTTGTCGTGCCCCGGCAGGTCACCCATAGAGTGGTTGCCATGGCCGTCAACGCAGACTTCACAGGGCGCAGCTACCCGCCCAGTGGCCCGTATGCCGTGGACGCGGCGACGCTTGCAGCGTTCGCCTCCGCGGTGGGTTCGCAGGATCCCGTGCACACCTCGAGCGAGGCCGCTCGGGCCGCCGGCTACCGCGACGTGATCGCGCCCCCGACGTTCGCCGTGACCATCGCCCAGCAGTGCGACGCGGTGTTCGTGCAGGACCCAGAGGCCGGCATCGACTACTCCCGCGTGGTCCACGGTGAGCAGCGGTTCGTCCACCACCGCCCCATCACTGCCGGGGACTCTGTGGTCGGCACCCTGACCGTCGACACGGTGCGCGAGGCCGGTGGCCACGCCATGGTCACCACCCGCACCGAGCTGACCACCGAGGACGGTGAGGCGCTGTGCACCTCGACGTCCACCATCGTGATCCGGGGAGGGGAGTGACCATGGCTGCACGCACCCTGGCCCAGACCACCGTCGGCGACCCCATCGGACCGGTCACGCTGCGCGTCGGTCGCGACACCCTCGTCGCCTACGCCGCCGCCTCGGGAGACCAGAACCCGATCCACCAGGACGAGGCCTTCGCAAAGTCCGTGGGCCTGCCCGACGTCATCGCGCACGGCATGTGGACGATGGGCGCCGCCGGGTCGGTCGTGGAGGAGTGGGCCGGGGACGGCGGAAGGGTCGTCGAGTTCGGCACGCGCTTCACCAAGCCCGTGGTCGTCCCGCAGGGCGGCGGCGAGGTCGAGGTGACCGGGGTCGTCAAGACAGTCGACGAGGACACCAGCCGTGCCACCGTCGAGCTCACCGCCACGAGCGAGGGCGCCAAGGTGCTCGGACGCTGCATCGCCGTCGTCCAGCTCGACTGACCGGGTGACCGTGCACGACGAGCACGACGTCCCCCTGGCGTCCCTGACGACGATGCGCGTCGGCGGCCCGGCTGCGCGCCTCGTGACCGCGCAGACCATCGACGAGGTCGTCGACGCTGTGCGTGAGGTCGACGACGCCGACGAGCCGCTGCTCGTGATCGGTGGCGGGTCCAACCTGGTCATCGCCGACGCGGGCTTCGCGGGCAGCGTCGTCCGGCTGGCGACCGACGGGATCGAGGTCGAGTCGGCCGACCTGTGCGGCGGAGTGATGGTGCGCGTCGCCGCGGGCGTGTCCTGGGACGACCTGGTGGCGCGGGCCGTCAGCGAGGGATGGTCGGGAGTGGAGGCGCTGTCCGGGATCCCGGGGTCGACCGGCGCCACGCCCGTCCAGAACGTCGGCGCCTACGGCCAGGAGGTCGCCCAGACGATCGCCTCGGTCCGGGTCTACGACCGCGCTCAGCAGCAGGTCCGCACGCTCGCGTCCCTCGACTGCGCCTTCACCTACCGGCACTCGATCTTCAAGGCCACCAGTCGTTACGTCGTGCTGGACGTGCTCTTCCAGCTCATTCCCAGCGAGCTCAGCCAACCGATCGGGTATGCCGATCTGGCGCGCCAGCTGGGCGTCGAGCCAGGAGAGCGGGTGCCACTGGCGGACGCCCGCGACGCGGTCCTCGCGCAACGCCGGCTGCGCGGCATGGTCCTCGACGAGGCCGACCACGACACGTGGTCGTGCGGGTCCTTCTTCACCAACCCGATCCTGTCCGCCCAGCGGTTCGCCGCCCTGGAGTCCCGAGCCGCGACGAGGCTCGGCCCCGACGCGTCCAACCCGCCGAGGTTCACCGACGCCGATGGCAACGTCAAGACCTCGGCAGCGTGGCTGATCGACAAGGCCGGCTTCGCCAAGGGGTTCGCCCTGCCGGGCAGTGGAGCTGCCCTCTCGACCAAGCACACCCTGGCGATCACCAACCGCGGCGAGGCCACGGCACACGACGTCGCGACCCTGGCCAGGCACCTCCAGCAGGGCGTCCACGACGGGTTCGGCGTGACGCTGGTCAACGAGCCGGTGTTCGTGGGGCATGAACTGTGAATGCAGCGTGGGACATGAGTTGTGAATGCCGCGTGGGTCATGACTGTGAAGCGCGTGGGGCACGAGCTGTGAATGCCGCGGGGGGCACGAGCTCTGAGGCTCACCCGTGCTCAGTCGGCCGGGGTCGCCAGCCATGCGTCGATGTCCGCCAGGCTCGCGGCCCGCACGTCTGACGGGGCGGACGAGGCGGTGACCGAGCCGCGGGCGAGGGCAGCCAGCTCCTCGTCGGTGAAGCCGAGGGCAGTACGGGCCAGCTCGTACTGGTCGGCGAGTCGCGACCCGAACAGCAGCGGGTCGTCCGCCCCGAGCGCGACCGGTATGCCGTGCTCGACGATCGTGCGCAGCGGCACCTCACCGGAGCTGCCGTACACCCCGAGGGCCACGTTGCTGCGTGGGCAGACCTCGAGGGCGATGCCTGACTCGGCGACGAGCTCGAGCACGCGTGGGTCCTCGACGCTGCGGACCCCGTGACCGATCCGGTCCGGACGAATCGCCTCCAGGGTGTCCTCGACGGCGGTCGGTCCGAGCAGCTCACCGGCGTGCGGCACCAGCGCCAGACCGGCGCGCCTGGCGATCGCGAAGGCCGGAGCGAAGTCGGCGGTGACCCCACGACGTTCGTCGTTGCTCAGCCCGAACCCGACGACCGTGCCGGCCCCGTCTCCGGAGTGCTGAGCCGCCAGCCGGGCCAGCGTCCGGGCATCGAGCGGGTGACGGGTCCGGCTGGCCGCGACGACCACCGCCACCTGTGCGGCCTCTTCGCGGGAGGCGGCGGCAGCCTCGTCGAGGACGATCTCGAGGGCCGGCGAGATGCCGCCGACGAAGGGGGCGTACGACGTCGGGTCGACCTGGATCTCCAGCCAGCGCGATCCCTCGGAGGCGTCGTCCTGCGCGGCCTCGCGGACGATCCGCCGCAGGTCGGACTCGTCCCGCACGCAGGCCCGGGCGGCGTCATACAGCCGCTGGAAACGGAACCAGCCCCGTTCGTCACGGCCACTGAGTCGGGGCGGGTAGCCCGTGGTCAGCGCATCCGGGAGGCGGATCCCGTGCTTGGCGGCGAGGTCGCGCACGGTCTCGACGCGCATCGAACCGGTGAAGTGCAGGTGCAGGTGCGCCTTGGGCAGGTCGGTCACCAGGCGCGGCATGCGAGGCAGTCTTGCACCTGCCCGCAGGCCCGAGGGGACCCCTCCCGGTCTGCGCACGAGCGCGTAGGGCCGGCCGCGGTCAGCGCACGACCGAGGCCGACCACGCCTGCGGGACGAGGAGGCGCGGCGTGCCGGTGCCGTCCGCGGCACCGGCCAGAGGTCGGTCTCGCCGCCGCGCTCGCCGGTCAGCGGCAGCCCGTAGAGCGACGGTGTCGTCGTCGAGCCACTGCACCTGGTCGTCGACGCTGTGCGTCTCGGTGAGCAGCCGCTCCTCGGCCGCCCGCCAGGTCGAGCACCGCGATCCGCCAGCCGCCCGACGGCTGCAGCTTCTTGTAGGCCACCCTGCGTCCCGTCCGGCGACAGGGACGGGCACTCGGCGTCGGCGCGCACCGTCGGTGCACCGTCCGCGTGCGACAGGCTTCCCCGCGCCAGCCACGGTCGTCCGTCGAACGCCACGGTCAGGTAGAAGGCGTCGTCGTCGAGGAAGGTCACGCCCCAGTAGTTGCGGTCGACCGGCGTGATGCGCCGCGCCCTGGTGGGTGAGGCGCGAAGTCCTCGAGGTGCAGCCGCGGTGCCCGTCGGCCGAGGTCGTGCGACGTAGGTGCGCGTCGCGAAGCCCGCGCTGAGGTAGGAGTCACCGGTCACGAAGGCCGTCGTGGCCGCGAGCCTGCCGTCGGGGGACAGCCGCGCGCGACTGGGTATGCCGGGCAGGTCACGGGCGTAGAGCTCACCGACCGGCGCGGTCCCAGGCGGTGACCGAGCTGCGCCAGCACGACACCCGGGTCGCGAGCCGCAGGCAGAGCGTGCGTGCCGGCCCGCTGGTCGACCCGGTCGCACGTCGTCGCCGTCACGGCCCGCGGGCCCGCCGGGTCGGCCGAGCGTGGACATCGCGACCTTGCCGTAGTCCGGGCCCAGCGCCGTGTTGCGGAAGACCAGGTGCGGGACCGGCCTCGACCTCGGCGAGCGCAGGCGCTCGGCAGGGCCGGCGCCGCTGCGGGCTGCCGGTGGCGCTCGCGCGCGCGAGGAGCGGCGTAGCGCCACGACGGCGGCGACGCGCGAGGACGACGACCACGCGCGAAGGCGACGATGCGGGTGCGCTGGCGTCATCGGCCGGGCCTCCGGCGCCCGTGGCAGCAGCCAGCCAGGGCCAGCGGCACGGCGCAGCGCCGAGCAGGCCACGGCCATGAGCGAGGGCCGCGCGCGACCCGGGCCCGACCAGCGGTCCACGACCACGCCGAAGACCACGGCGGCCGCCAGCCGGGCGAGCGCCACGGCCGACTGGGCGGTGGCGATCGCGCTGCCGCGCACCTCGGGTCGCACCAGCGCGAGGCGGCAGCGGCGGCCAGCACCCCGTCGGTGGAGGCGTAGAAGGCGCCGAGCAGCAGCAGGCAGACGGCCCGCGACGAGCAGCGACCCCGCAGGCCCGGAGGCGCACAGGTAGGCGCCGACGAGGAAGACGTGGCCGAGCGACCATCACCCGGCCACGGCCGAGCCGGTCGGCGACCCGTCCGAACGGGACGGCCAGCGCGAGGTAGGCGAGGTTGGTGCCGACGAACAGCAGCGGGAACCACATGGCCGCCAGGTCGTTGCGGTCCTGGAGCACCAGGTAGATGAAGGCGTCGCTGAGGGTCAGCAGCCCGAGCAGCCCGGCGGCCGCGACGAGACGGGCGAACCCCGGCTCGGCGAGCAGGCCGCGCCGGACGGTGCGCACGGGTGGAGCGCTGGCCGTCGCTGCGCGGCTGCGCCGCGGGCCGCAGGTCGGGCACCAGCAGGGCGAGCAGGGCGACCCCGATGACCGCCGCGGCCAGGGAGATGACGAACACCAGCCGGTAGTCGTCGGGCACCGCCCACAGCGCGAGGAAGGCGAGCAGCGGCCCGAGCATGGCGCCGGTGGTGTCGAGTGCCCGGTGCACGCCGAACGAGCTGCGCCAGCGACGCCGGGTCGCTCGACGCGGCGATGAGGAGCGTCGCGGGGAGCGGTGCGCAGTCCCTTGCCGAGGCGGTCGACGCCGAGGACGCCGGCGACGACGGCCGCGCCCGGCGGCCACGAGCAGGGCCGTCCGTGCCAGCGCCGAGACGCGCATAGCCGGTCAGGGCCACCTGCTTCGGCCGGTCCAGCCGGTCGGCCAGCCAGCCGCCCAGGTAGCGCACCACGCACCGAGGCGCCCGAGTAGAGGCCGTCGACCAGCCCGTAGGCGAGCGGTGACAGACCGAGCCCGGCGGTCAGGTAGAGCGGCAGGACCGCGGCCGGCGGACTCCGACGAGATGTCGGTGGCAAGGCTGACCAGGCCGAGCAGGACGACCGTCCGGGCGACCGGCGAGTGGGCGCGCGCGACGCAGTGGCGCGCGCCGGACCGCAGCCGGGCGGTTCCGGTCGGCGAGGTACACGAGCGCCCCCTGGTGCGCGCGGGTCCGTGCGCGGTCGGCCCAGTCTACGAAGCGAGACGGCCGTGCGGTGGGCGTTCGCGCAGATCAGCGGAGGGAGGCTCAGTCCTCGACGACGTGCATGGCCTGTTCCTCGGGGCTCAGCCCACCGCCGTCTCCAGGCCCGCCGTCGCCGCTGTCCTGGCCCACCAGCTGGGCGTCGACGTCTTCCCGGGCGCCCTCGTCGGGCTCGGTCAGCGACCCTGCCTGCGCGTCACCGACCTCGGCGTCACCCAGGAAGTCCTGGTCGGCGTCGATGCTGTCGGGGTCGGCACCACCGACGCGCGGGTCCTCGTCGAGGCCGGACTCGTTGTCGGGCGCACCGTACGCGGAGTCCGGGTCAGGGACCTCCTGCATGATCCGCTGGTCGATGGACTCCTCCTGGCCCTGCTCCCAGGCGGTGGTGCCCCATTCGGTGTTGCGCGGCTGGCTGTCGGGCGGCGACCAGGGCTCGTTGTCACCCTCGCTCGCGTCGAGCAGCTCGTCCTGCCCGCTGCCCGAGTCGGTCGCGTCGTCGATGCTCATGCTTCCGAGGTCGTCCTCGAAGCTCTCCGTGCCTGGTTGGTCGCTCATGGCTCCACCCTGCGTGACGCGCGGTGCCCCCGCAAGGGGAGCACCCGGCATACCCGGGCTGCCGTCACGGCCGAGCAGTGTCAGCCGGCGCGCAGCTGCTCGGCGGCGGCGAGCAGGACGCACGTCGCCACGGCCTCCATCGCCTCGCGGACCTGGTCGAGGGAGGGGAAGGTGGGGGCGAGCCGGATGTTGCGGTCGCGGGGGTCGTCCCCGTGGGGGAACGACGCGCCGGCCGGCGTGAGCGCGATGCCGGCCTCCTTGGCGAGCTGGACCACCCGCGAGGCGGTACCGTCGAGGACGTCGAGGCTGACGAAGTAGCCGCCAGTCGGCTTGGTCCACGTGGCGACCCCGAGACCACCGAGGCGCTCGCTGAGGACCCGCTCCACCTCGGCGAACTTCGGGGCGATGATCTCGCGGTGCTTGACCATGTGGTCGCGCACGCCCTGCGGAGAGCCGAAGAACTGCGCGTGCCGCAGCTGGTTGACCTTGTCGGGTCCGATGGCGCCCTTGCCGAGGTGGCCGGTGTACCACTTGACCGTCTCGACCGACCCGGCCAGGAACGCGACGCCGGCGCCGGCGAGGGTGATCTTCGAGGTCGACGCGAACATGATCGGCCGGTGCGGGTGTCCCGAGGCCGCGGCCAGGGTGAGGATGTCGGCGCTCTTGGCCTCGTCCTCGGTGAGGTGGTGGAACGCGTAGGCGTTGTCCCAGAAGATCTTGAAGTCGGGTGCGGCCGTCGGCATCGAGGCCAGCCGCGCGGCGATCTCCTGGGTGACGACCGAGCCGCTGGGGTTGGCGTAGGTCGGGACCAGCCACATCCCCTTGATGCTCGGGTCCTTGGCGACCAGCTCGGCCACGGCGTCCACGTCCGGGCCGTCGTCGTGCATCGGCACGGTCACCATGTCGATGCCGAACCACTCGAGCAGGGTGAAGTGGCGGTCGTACCCCGGCACCGGGCAGATGAAGGTGACCTTCGTCCTCCTGGCCCCAGGGGCGCTCGCTGTCGACGCCGCCGTGCAGCCAGAGGTCGACCAGCACGTCGCGCATCATGGTCAGGCTGGAGTTGCCGCCCGCCACGACCTGCTCGGGCTCGACCCACAGCAGCTCCGCGAACATCTCGCGCAGCTCCCTGATGCCCTCGAGCCCGCCGTAGTTGCGGGTGTCGACGCCGGCCGCGTCCTTGACCCCCTTCGGCAGCGTGAGCAGGTCCGCGGACAGGTCGAGCTGGGCCGCGGCGGGCTTGCCGCGCGTGAGGTCGAGCGACAGGCCGCGGGCCTTCAGAGCGGCGTACGCCTCCTGCTGCTCCTGCGCGAAGGCCTCGAGCTCCTCGCGCGGAGCGCTCGGCGAGGGGAGTGGTGGCGGTGGCGGTCTGCTCGGTCACGTGCTCCATGCTCCCAGAGCCCCGGTATGCCGCGTAGCCGCCGTCCGCAGCCCGGTCACCAAAGGTCCGCAGCCCGATCACCGAGCTGACGCAGGAGCAGCTCGCCGGGATCTCCCGGACCTCCAGGCCCGACCAGTGCCGAGCTGGCGCAGCGGCTCTACATCTCGACCCGCACGGCGGACCAGCACGTGTCAGCCGTGCGACCAGGCTCGGGCTGGGCACCCGGCGCGAGGTGGTCCCACGCGCAGCCGAGCTCGGCCGGCCTCACCTGAGGGCTGCTCGTCGACGCGGCAGGTCGAAGCCGTCGGTCGCACCTGCGACGCTGGGGCCATGAGTGATGTGTGGCCCCTCGTGCACGCGCAGCGGGCAGCCCTGGTCGATGATCTCGCCCGGCTCACCGACGAGCAGTGGGAGGCGCCGTCCCTGTGCGGGGGGTGGACGGTCCACGACGTCGCCGCCCACCTGGTCGACAACGCCAGGACGACGAGGCTCGGGATCCTGCGGGCCATGGTGCGAGCCCGGTTCGACTTCGACCGGCAGAACGCCGAGGGCGTCGTCCGCGAGCGGTGCGCGACTACGCGGGAGACGCTCCACCGGCTGCGGTCCGTCGTCACCCGGACCTCGACCCCTCCCGCGCCCTTCGACAGCCGTCTGGTCGAGGAGGTCGTCCACGGTGAGGACATCCGCCGGCCGCTCGGCATCCAGCGGGTCTATCCGGACGACGTGGTGGCCAGGTCCCTGCGCTACCAGGTGAGGACACCGGTGTCCTTCGGCGGCGGCAAGCAGCGGGTCGCCGGAGTCCGGCTCCGGGCCACCGACGCGGACATCACGCTCGGGGACGGGCCCGAGGTCAGCGGGCCGGCCCTGTCCTTGCTGTTGGTCGTCTCCGGTCGCGATGCCGCCCTGCCCGACCTGACCGGCCCCGGCGTCCCGGCCCTGGAGGTCTAGCCCTCGAACGCCGTCAGCAGGTCGGCGACCCGCTCCTTGAACCGCGGGCACTGGGCGATGTCGTGCGCCTCGCACCGCAGTGCGTGCAGCGTCATCTCGCGCGAGATGACCATCTGCGCCATCCGGCGGTCCAGGTCGGTGATGTGTTCCTCGAGCACCTGGTGCCGGCCCCACGACTCGGCGTCGAGCAGGCCCGCACCTGGTCCAGGCTCATGCCCGCGTCCTTGCTGCGCTGGATCACCGCCACCCGCACGACGTCCTCCCGGGAGTACCGCCGTCGCCCGGCCGGATCTCGCTCCGGGGTCAGCAGCCCGACCGTCTCCCAGTGCCGCAGCACGTTCGTCGGCAGCCCGAACCGCTCTGCCACCTCGCCCACCGACCACTGGCTTGACTTCATGTCAACATGAAGTCACACCATCGTGGCATGGACAAGTCGACGACCCCCGCGCCCGCCTCCCGCAAGCCCGCTCTCGAGCCCGATCTCGAGCCACGACCCACGCCCGCCTCCCGACCTGAGAGCCAGGGCTCCTCGACGCCGTGGTGGTCGGCGCGGGCCCGGCGGGTCTCCAGGCGGCCATGACCTTGGCCCGGATCCACCGCACCGCGGTGGTCCTGGACTCTGGTCGGTTCCGCAACGACGGGGCCACCCACATGCACAACTTCGCGGGCCACGACGGCCAACCGCCCGCCGAGTACCGCGCCGCAGCGCGCGCCGACCTCACGGCATACGACACGGTCACGGTCTGCGCCTCCGCAGCGACGGAGGTCGTGCGCCACGGCGAAACCTTCGAGGTCACCACAGCCACCGGAGACCGTCTGCGCTCGCGGACCGTCGTGCTGGCCACTGGCGTGCGCGACGTGCTCCCGGACGTGCCCGGGCTCGCCGGGCTGTGGGGGACCGTCGGGTTCGCGTGCCCGTTCTGCCACGGCCACGAGCTCTCCGGACGGACCGTGATGATCCAGGGCGGACCCGGCGCCCCACATGTGGCGCGGCTGATGTCCCGGATCGCCGGTCGGCTCACCGTGCCCACGGACGGCCACGAGTTCACCGACGAGGAGCTGACCGACGCTCGCCGGCCTCGGCGCCGATGTCGTCGACGCGAAGGTCGTGTCCCTGGTGGGCGACGGATCCGGCGCCGTCGTCGAGCTGAGCGACGGCAGCAGCCTGACCGTCGACGGCTTCCTGGTGCGCAGCCGGTTCGAGCAGGCAGCGCCGTTCGCGGAACAGCTCGGGCTCACCCTGCTGTCCAGCGGGTGCATCGAGGTGGACGCGTTCGGGCGCACCAGCCTGGCCGGTGTGTATGCCGCGGGCGACCTCGCGCACTCCGCGGCCCTCCCCATGCCGATGGCTTCGGTGCTCCAGGCCGCCGCGGCGGGCAGCTCGCCGCCTCCGCCGCCATCATGGACCTGATGGGTGCGGAGCAGCGCGCTTCCTGGGGCCGACGGTGAGTTCGCATTCCTCCTGCCGCCTCCCGTATGCTTGCTCCTCGGTTGACTTGGCCATGCTTTCGGCATGCCCGCGCGCAGGTCGGGTCAGCCTCCCGGAACCCACCGCCCCCGCGGTGAGTTCCGTAGGGCAGTGGCTCAATTGGTAGAGCTCCGGTCTCCAAAACCGGCGGTTGGGGGTTCGAGTCCCTCCTGCCCTGCGTAGCAGGACCTGTGACCGGACCCGGTCGCGGCACGGATGAAGGAAAGCAGAGGCATCGTGACGGACGTGAGCGCGGACACCCGCGGCTCTGGTCGCACCGGCCGCAAGGGTGACAAGAAGGGCGGCAACCCGGTATCCCGGTTCTTCCGCTCCCTGTCGCTCTTCGTCAGCCAGATCCTCGACGAGCTGCGCAAGGTCGTTCGGCCGACCCGGTCCGAGCTGGTCAACTACACGATCGTCGTGATCGTGTTCGTGTCGTTCGTCATGGCCCTCGTCTCATCCGTGGACTTCGGCTTCACCAAGCTCGTGCTGTGGGTCTTCGGCGGCTGACCGCCGCCCCTGCCACAGTCATCCCGGGGTCAACCCGGCGAACACCAGAAGGAAGTAGGTCATCAGCGTGTCCGACCAGTGGACCACCGACAACGCCGAGCCCGAGACGGAGTCGATCTCCGTCGACGGTGCCTCTGCCGACCTCGAGACCGGTGAGGCGGGCGAGGCCCCCGAGGCCGAGACCACTGACGACGCACCCGTGACCACCGACGGCGAGATCGACGCCGCCCACGAGGACGACGCCGAGGTCGAGGACAGCCGCCGAGCAGACCGATGCCGTCGCCGACATCGAGGCCGAGGCCGAGGTCGAGCAGGAGCTCGACGAGGTCGAGCGCGACGAGCCCGACGTGAGCGCCGACGAGGCGCACCAGCCCCAGGTGTCGACCATCACCTTCTCCGACGACGAGACCGCCGTCGACGACGACGCGACCGCTGACGAGCGACGCGGTCGACGCGCCGACGGCCGACGCCGACGCTCCTGCGGGAGACCCGGTCCAGGAGTTCAAGGACGCCCTCGCCGCCAAGTTCGGTGAGTGGTACGTCGTGCACTCCTACGCCGGCTACGAGAACCGCGTGAAGGCCAACCTCGAGAACCGCACGACCTCGCTCAACATGGAGGACTTCATCTTCGAGGCCGAGGTGCCCATGGAAGAGGTCACCGAGATCAAGAACGGCCAGAAGAAGCTCGTCCGCCGCGTCCGGATGCCCGGATACGTGCTGGTCCGCATGGACCTCACCGACGAGTCGTGGGGCGCCGTGCGCCACACGCCGGGCGTGACCGGGTTCGTCGGCAACGCCCACCAGCCGGTGCCGCTGAGCCTCGACGAGGTCTTCACCATGTTGGCCCCGGCCGACCTGGAGAGCCCCGCGACTGCAGGTGCTGCCGGCGGCGGCTCGGGCAAGGCCAAGGAGGTCGCGGTCGTCGACTTCGAGGTCGGCGAGTCCGTCACCGTCATGGAAGGGCCGTTCGAGACCCTTCCCGCCACGATCTCCGAGATCAACCCCGACACCCAGAAGCTCAAGGTGCTCGTCTCCATCTTCGGCCGGGAGACCCCGGTCGAGCTGTCGTTCAACCAGGTCGCCAAGATCTGATCGCACGACAGCACCTGTTCCCGGCACCCCGGGAGCATGCAACCGGGTCATCGCCCACGGCGTAGGCCCAACTCAACCGAAGGAACACAGCAATGCCTCCCAAGAGCAAGAAGATCTCCGGCTTCATCAAGCTGCAGATCCAGGCCGGTGCGGCCACCCCCGCCCCGCCCGTCGGCCCGGCCCTCGGCCAGCACGGCGTCAACATCATGGAGTTCGTCAAGGCCTACAACGCTGCGACCGAGTCCCAGCGCGGCAACGTCATCCCCGTGGAGATCACGGTCTACGAAGACCGTTCCTTCACCTTCATCACCAAGACGCCGCCGGCCGCCGAGCTGATCAAGAAGGCCGCCGGTGTGCCCAAGGGCTCCGGCGAGCCGCACAAGACCAAGGTCGCCAAGCTGTCGGCCGACCAGGTCCGCGCCATCGCCGAGCAGAAGATGGAAGACCTGAACGCCAACGACATCAACCAGGCGATGAAGATCATCGCCGGCACCGCCCGCAGCATGGGCATCGACACCACCCTCTGACCCATCCGTCGGCTCACCACCGGTGAGCCGCTCCCGGTATGCCGCCCACGCGGCATACCGGGGCACGTGGCAGGACCGCGCTGGTCCGAACTGACCACAACTCCACCGAAACACCCAGCACAGGAGCAGAAATGAAGCGCAGCAAGGCTTACCGCGAGGCCGCCGACAAGATCGACGTCGCCAAGGTCTACGCCCCCCTCGAGGCCGTTCGCCTCGCCAAGTCGTCGGCCAAGGCCAAGTACGACGAGACCGTCGAGGTCGCCATGCGTCTCGGCGTCGACCCCCGCAAGGCCGACCAGATGGTCCGTGGCACCGTCAACCTGCCGCACGGCACGGGCAAGACCGCCCGCGTCCTCGTGTTCGCCAACGGCGACAAGGCCGAGGCCGCCCGTGAGGCCGGCGCCGACTTCGTCGGTTCCGACGAGCTGCTCGAGAAGGTCGCCGGCGGCTGGCTCGACTTCGACTCGGTCGTCGCGACGCCGGACATGATGGGCAAGGTCGGTCGTCTCGGCAAGGTCCTGGGCCCGCGTGGTCTCATGCCCAACCCGAAGACCGGCACCGTCACCATGGACACGGCCAAGGCCGTCACCGACATCAAGGGCGGCAAGATCGAGTTCCGCGTCGACAAGCACGCGAACCTCCACTTCATCATCGGCAAGGCCTCCTTCGACGAGAAGTCGCTCGTCGAGAACTACGCCACCGCGCTCGACGAGGTCCTGCGTCTCAAGCCGTCCTCCTCGAAGGGCCGCTACATCGAGAAGGCGACCATGTCGACCACGATGGGCCCCGGCATCCCGCTGGACCACACCCGCACCCGCAACCTGCTGGCCGAGGACGAGGGCAACGCCTGAGTCCCGCAGCCCCACGAGAGCCCGTCACCCGCAAGGGTGGCGGGCTCTCGCGTGCTGCCCGTCCCCGGCAGCCCGGCGCCGGCCGACCCCACGTCGCGTAGGATTGCCGGTACTGCGGGGGTCCCACCCGCACCTGATTCACTGGGGGAGCACCATGAAGATCACTGCAGTCGCCACCGCTGTCCTCGCGGCCACTCTCGGCCTGGCCGCCTGCGGCAGCGCCGACAACGGCAGCGACCCGGGGGCCAAGGTCGGCGCGAGCTCGTCGAGCGCGGCCAAGGGCACGGGCGCCAAGACAGGCGACACCGTCGACTTCGCCGACGTCATGACCAAGAGCGCCCAGGCGGTCAAGGACAAGAAGACGGGGCACATGTCGATGGACCTCGCCAGCCTGGGCGCGATGGAGGCGGACGTCGACTACGGCAGTGGTTCGCCGGCGATGTCGATGACGATGGAGATGTCGGGGCAGACGATGCAGATCCTCGTCGTCGACAAGGTGTTCTACATGGGCGGCGACATGTTCTCTGCGATGTCGGGTGGCAAGAAGTGGATCAAGGCCGATCCCAATGGCAGCGACCCGTTCAGCAAGCAGTTGGCGCCGTTGTTCGACCAGATGGACTCGATGGTGGCCAACCCGGCCCAGCAGTTCGCGGACATGAAGGGCGTCAAGGCGACAGTGGCCAAGACCGACTCCTCGTCGACGACGTATGACGTGAAGCTCACCAAGGACGAGCTCTCCAAGCTGCAGCTGCCCGGCGTGGGGGCCGACGCGGGGAAGAGCCTGCCCGACGGGATCGAGTACAGCATCACGCTCGACAAGGACCAGCTGCCCACGCTCGTGGAGACGCAGGTCCAGGGCCAGTCGGTCAAGGTGACGATGTCCAAGTGGGGCGAGGCCGTGAAGATCGCAGCGCCGCCCGCCAGCCAGGTCGGCACGTTCGCGCTGCCCAAGAGCTGACCGCAGCCGGGCCCTCGCAGTGTGCCGGCGTCAGGGCTGAGTATCCGCACGGATGCGCCCCGGTGCTCCTCGTCGGCAGGCTCTCCCCATGTCCGGCGAGCCCTCAGTTGCGCACGCTCCTCGCACGCGCGCCGGCGCGGTCGCCGAGGCGGCCCTGCTGTTCGTCGCCTACGTCGGTGGCGCGGCCTCCGGGCTGGTGTGGGCCATCGGGCCGACCGTGCACTTCCTGGGCGAGTCCTCCACGTCGGCGGAGAAGGCGCTGACCCACGACCGCATGGTCCTGATGGCTGTGGCCGTCGTCGTGGGCGCCCTGGTCCTCGTCGGCCATGCGGCCTGGCGGGGTCGGAAGGGGTGGCTGGTCGTCGTCCTGGTGGTGGGGGTGCTCTGCTCAGTCTTCATGGGGGTCGGTGCCTCGATCACGGCACCACCACCCACCCCTATCCCCACGGTGGACGCCCCCACCGGGATACTGCGTGGAGCACAGCGGCGGGGACACCCACTGTCCTGGGGGCTAGCCCTGTCCCGGCTGCGATCGGGGCCCGCTGCGCGATTTGGTCCCGGAGCCGACCCCCCGTACTCTGGACCCTGACCAAAGACCGCTCGGTTGTCACGCGCCACCGCAAGAGGCAGCACGTGACCGAAGGTTCCACTCAGGTGGGCGTCCAGCGCAGGCCACGATTCACCCGCAGCACCGGCTCCCAGAGCCTGTTCCGCGTGCGAGCCCCGTGCCCTGTGCATGGGGCTTCTTCCATGTGGGCACTTCCCTCCGGACGGTCGAACACACGGAAGGGAGGCCCTATGGCCAAGGCTGACAAGGCTGCCGCCATCGCCGAGCTGTCGGACAAGTTCCGTACCTCCGGCGCGGCCGTGCTGACCGAGTACCGCGGACTGACGGTGAAGCAGATCACCGACCTTCGCAGCTCGCTGCGCGGAAACGCCACCTTCGCCGTCGTGAAGAACACGCTCACCGAGCTTGCTGCCAAGGACGCCGGAGTCACGGCGTTCGACGGTCAGCTCGTCGGACCGTCCGCCATCGCATTCGTCGATGGCGACCCGGTCGAGGCCGCCAAGGGCCTGCGTGACTTCGCCAAGGCGAACCCCCTCCTCGTGATCAAGGGTGGCGTCCTCGACGGCAAGACCCTGACTCCCGCGGAGATCACGAAGCTCGCGGACCTCGAGTCCCGCGAGGTTCTCCTGGCCAAGCTGGCCGGTGCCTTGCAGGCGTCGCTCAGCCAGGCTGTCTACCTCTTCGCCGCACCGCTGTCGCAGACCGCTCGGGTCGTCGACGCACTGCGCGCCAAGGTCGAGGCCGAGGGGCCGGTGGCTGCTGCCGCCGCTCCCGCCGCCGAGGCCGAGGCTTCCGAGGCTGACGACAACACCGCCGAGGCCCCCGTGGCCGAGGCAACCGCAGACGTCGCCGAGGGTGGCGACGCGAGCTGACTCCGCACGGGGCAACCCGCGCAGAGTCCGGCTCACACACCAAACCGCCACTCACGGCATACCAAGAAATAGAAAGGACGCCCATCATGGCGAAGCTCTCCACCGACGAGCTCCTTGAGGCCTTCAAGGAAATGACCCTCATCGAGCTCTCCGAGTTCGTGAAGCAGTTCGAGGACACCTTCAACGTCACCGCTGCCGCCCCCGTGGCCGTTGCCGCGGCCGGTGCCCCGGCTGGCGGCGGCGAGGCCGCTGCCGAGGAGCAGGACGAGTTCGACGTCATCCTCGAGGCCGCTGGTGACAAGAAGATCCAGGTCATCAAGGAGGTCCGCGCGCTGACCTCCCTCGGCCTCAAGGAGGCCAAGGACCTCGTCGACGGCGCCCCCAAGCCCGTCCTCGAGAAGGTTGACAAGGCTTCGGCCGACAAGGCCAAGGAGGCCCTCGAGGGCGCCGGGGCCACCGTCACCCTCAAGTGATCTGAGCTCCCTGCGGGGAGCACCAGCACTGCTGCGAAGCGGGTCCGACCGAACCGGTCGGGCCCGCTTCTCGCATGCCCGCCTGCACCCAGGGCGCCAACCATCCGGTATGCCGCCCGGCTGGGATTCGCGGTGCCCGACCCTGCGTGGAGGGCGGGACGGGGGCTCGGGCGATCCACGCGGCATACCGGCCCGTAACTTCGCCCTCCGCGCCTCGTTGAGCCCTTCGAACCGGGGCCTGCCAGTGCCGGCAGGTGTGGACACACGACGAGGTGAGCTGTGGGCGTTGAGATCAAGGTCGAAGGCCTGACGAAGCGATTCGGGTCGCAGGTGATCTGGAACGACGTCACGCTGACCCTGCCCGCGGGCGAGATCTCCGTCATGCTCGGGCCGTCCGGCACCGGCAAGTCGGTCTTCCTCAAGACCCTGGTCGGCCTCCTCAAGCCGGACGCCGGCTCGATTCTGATCGAGGGCCGCGACCTGACCCAGCTGCGCGAGCACGACCTCTACGAGGTGCGGAAGCTGTTTGGCGTGCTGTTCCAGGACGGCGCCCTGTTCGGCTCCATGAACCTCTACGACAACGTGGCGTTCCCGCTGCGCGAGCACACCAAGAAGTCCGAGTCGGAGATCCGCGGCATCGTCCTCGAGAAGATGGACCTGGTCGGGCTCACCGGCGCCGAGTCGAAGCTGCCGGGGGAGATCTCGGGTGGGATGCGCAAGCGGGCCGGGCTGGCCCGGGCGCTCGTCCTCGACCCCGAGATCCTGCTCATCGACGAGCCCGACTCCGGTCTGGACCCGGTGCGCACCTCCTACATCAACCAGCTCTTCATCGACCTCAACGCCCAGATCGACGCGACCTTCCTGATCGTCACGCACGACATCAACTCGACGCGGACCGTCCCCGACAACATCGGCCTCCTCTACCACAAGCACCTCGCCATGTTCGGGCCGCGCGAGATGCTGCTCAGCTCCGAGGAGCCGGTCGTGCGGCAGTTCCTCAACGCCCAGACCATCGGGCCGATCGGCATGTCCGAGGAGAAGGACGCCGACGAGCTCGCCGCCGAGGCCAAGTCCGGGCAGGAGCTCCCGCCGCTGCCGCCCATCCCGCTCCAGCTGGGCACCAGCGACGGCGCCGCCCGCCGAGGGGAGCGCCCCGCTGGACAGTGGTGTCGCGACAACGGCATCACCCCGCCGCCCGGCTCGTTCCAGTCGCACAGTGCCGGCATGCCCGCGGCGCGTCGCACGGACGACACCCAGACTGCGGAGGCGGCCGTCTGATGGCCAACCCTGCGGTCGGTGCGCTGCGCCAGAGCGGGTCGCTCTTCGCGCTCATCCTGGACGTCGTACGGGCCCTCCCCAAGCGGCCGTTCCAGACCAAGGAGTTCATCCAGCAGTGCTGGTTCATCGCCTCGGTGACGATCGTCCCGACCGCCCTGGTGTCGATCCCGTTCGGAGCGGTCATCGCCCTCCAGCTCGGCACGCTGACTCGTCAGCTGGGCGCCCAGTCCTTCACCGGCGCGGCGTCGGTGCTCGCCGTCATCCGTGAGGCCTCGCCCATCGTCACCGCGCTGCTGATCGCCGGTGCCGGCGGCTCGGCCATCTGCGCCGACCTCGGGTCGCGCAAGATCCGCGAGGAGATCGACGCGATGGAGGTCCTCGGCATCAGCCCGATCCAGCGCCTCGTCGTCCCCCGCGTGCTGGCGGCCATGCTGGTCGCCCTGCTGCTCAACGGCCTGGTCTCGGTGGTCGGCGTGGCCGGTGGCTACTTCTTCAACGTGATCATCCAGGGCGGGACCCCTGGCGCCTACATCGCCTCGTTCACCGCGCTGGCCCAGCTGGCCGACCTGTGGACCAGCGAGATCAAGGCGGTGATCTTCGGCTTCATCGCCGCCGTCGTCGCCTCCTACAAGGGCCTGACCGCCGGTGGCGGGCCGAAGGGTGTGGGTGACGCCGTCAACCAGAGCGTGGTCATCACCTTCATGTTCCTGTTCGTCGTGAACTTCGTCGCCAGCGCCGTGTACTTCCAAGTCGTCCCCCAGAAGATCTGAAGGAGGTGTCCCTGTGAGCAAGGTTGCTGACCTCGCGGGCCGTCCCGCCGAAGCGCTCGACAGCCTCGGCGAGCAGATGCGGTTCTACGTCCGCTCGCTCGCCTGGAGCCCGCGCACCCTGCGCCGCTACAAGAAGGAGGTGATGCGCCTCCTCGCTGAGGTGTCCCTCGGCTCCGGAGCCCTGTCGGTCATCGGCGGCACCGTCGGGGTCATCGCCTTCCTCGCGTTCTTCACCGGAAGCCAGGTCGGCCTGCAGGGCTACTCCTCGCTCAACCAGCTCGGCACCGGCGCCTTCACCGGGTTCGTCTCGGCCTACCTCAACACCCGTGAGATCGCCCCGCTCGTGGCGGGTCTCGCGCTCGCCGCGACCGTGGGCTGCGGCTTCACCGCCCAGCTGGGCGCGATGCGGATCTCCGAGGAGGTCGACGCCCTCGAGGTGATGGGCATCCCCTCGCTGCCGTTCCTCGTCACCACCCGGATGATCGCGGGCTTCGTGGCTGTGGTCCCGCTCTACGTCCTCGGCCTGCTGTCGTCCTACGGCGCGACCCGGTTCATCGTCGTGCACTACTTCGGGCAGTCAGCAGGCACCTACGACCACTACTTCCACCTGTTCCTGCCGCCGATCGACGTGCTGTTCTCCTTCCTCAAGGTGATGGTCTTCGCCGTGGTGATCATCCTGATCCACTGCTACTACGGCTACAACGCCTCCGGCGGTCCGGCCGGCGTGGGTGTGGCGGTCGGCAAGGCCGTCCGCACCTCGATCGTGGCCATCAACATCGTCGACTTCTTCTTCTCGCTCGCGGTGTGGGGCGCCACCACGACCGTGCGGATCGCGGGTTAGCGCATGGCAGACACCACCACTGTCGGCCCCGCCAAGGGCGTCATCTCGCGTATCGGCAACAAGGCCTATGGCGTGGGTTTCATCGCCGTCGTGGCGCTCCTCATCGGGGTGTCCATCGCGGCGTTCCAGCAGCGGTTCACCTCCGTCGTCATGGTCAACCTGCTGACCGATCGGATCGGGTCGCAGCTCCAGAAGTCGTCGGACGTCAAGATCCGGGGTCTGATCGTGGGAGAGGTGCGGTCGATCGAGACGACCGGCAAGGGCGCCACCCTGAAGCTGGCGCTCAAGCCCGAGATGGTCGGGCTGATCCCGGCGAACGTGTCGGCCCGGCTGCTGCCCAAGACGCTGTTCGGTGAGCGGTTCGTCGACCTGGTCGCCCCGACGGCGGGTGCGTCGGGGACCGGGGCGGAACCGGCCGGGTCGGCCCCGGCTGGCACGGTCGGGCGACACATCGCCGAGGGCGACACCATCGGCCAGGACCGCACCTCGGTGGCGATCGAGCTCGAGAAGGTGTTCGACGACCTGCTGCCGCTGCTGCGGACGGTGGAGCCGGAGAAGCTGTCGATGACCTTGAACGCGTTGGCGTCGGCCCTGGAGGGTCGCGGCACCAAGCTCGGCAACAACCTCGTGCTCGTCGACAGCTACTTCAAGCAGATCAACCCGAAGCTGCCGGTGATCAAGGCCGACATCAGCGGGCTGGCCGACCTCGCCTCGACGTATGCGGTGGCGGCACCCGATCTCGTGCGGGCCGCGACGGCGCTGATCACGACGAGCACGACGATCGTGGAGAAGAAGGACCAGCTGGCCGGATTCCTGGCCGGCACAGCAGGGTTCGCGAACACCACGGCCGACTTCCTGGACGCCAACGGCGAGCGCATCATCCAGGTCGGTCGCGTGCAGCGACCGACGGTGGAGATGCTCGCGAAGTACTCACCGCAGTACCCGTGCATCGCCACGGCCATGGTCAACTGGCTGCCGCGCATCGACGAGGCCTGGCGGGACAAGTCCTTCCACATCGAGCTGGAGATCACCCAGCAGCGACCTGCCTACAAGCCCGGGGAGGAGCCCCGCTGGGGCGAGAACCGCGGTCCGAGCTGCCAGGGGCTGCCCGGCAGGGTGGGCACCCAGGAGCACCCGTGGAGCGGGAACCACTTCGACGACGGCACCAACCACTCCGGCTCCGGCGCGGGCAGCGCGCTTCCGTCGATCTTCGCCGGCACGTCGGGGCTGGGCATCGCCGAGACCGACTCCGGCCTGGCGGGCACCGAGCAGGAGCAGCAGGTCGTGGCGGCGCTGCTGGGGCGTGACGGTCACCCGTCAGCCATCACGACCCTCCTCGCCGGACCGATGATGCGTGGAACGGTGGTGAACCAGCGATGATCACCCCACGAAGTTCGCCCACGCGGAGCGTGGGACCCGCGCTGCTTCGTCGCTCCGATACTTCGCGGGGACCCCGATGAGCACCCGATCCAGCCTCGTCAAGTTCGTCATCTTCGTGGTGGCCACGCTGCTCGCCACCGGCACCCTTGCAGCCACGATCGCCAACACCCAGTTCGGCGACAAGGCCACCTACCGCGGTGTGTTCAAGGACGTCACCGGCCTGGCCGCCGGACAGGAGGTCCGGATCGCGGGCGTCCGCGTCGGCGAGGTGAAGTCGATCAAGGTCGCCACCGACCGGGTGCACGCGGAGGTCGAGTTCAACGTCCTGAAGACCAGCGTGCTCACGCACGGCACCAGGGCCACCATCAAGTACCGCAACCTCATCGGCGAGCGCTACATCGCGCTCACCCAGGACGTCGGTGGCGCCACCCCCCTCAAGGACGGCGCGAGGATCGGCCTCGACCACACCCAGTCGGCCCTCGACCTGACAGTCCTGTTCAACGGGTTCAAGCCGCTCTTCGCCGCGCTCTCACCGAAGGACGTCAACGAGCTGTCCAGCAACATCATCAGCGTCCTGCAGGGAGAGGGCGGCAACATCAACTCCCTCCTGTCCAAGACGGCATCCCTCACCTCGACCCTGGCGGACCGCGACGAGGTCATCGGCCGGACGATCTCCAACCTCAACGCGGTGCTCGGCACCGTCGACGCCCACGACGCGGCCCTCAAGCAGCTCATCGACCAACTGCAGCGGTTCGTGTCAGGGCTGGCGGCCGACCGGACGACCATCGGGGCCTCGCTGAGCAACATCAACTCGCTCACAGCCGAGACCGCAGACCTGCTCAAGGTCACCCGGCCTTCGATCAAGGCCGACATCGCGAACCTCCGCGGGCTCACGACCAACCTCAACAAGCCCTCCAACACCGCCACCTTCGAGAAGTTCCTGTCGACCTCGCCCGGCAAGATCAACACGATCACCCGGACCGCGACCTACGGCTCCTGGTTCAACTTCTACCTCTGCGACTTCAGCGGCACCATCGTGCTGCCGGCGCTCGTCCCCGGCACTCCTGCAGTCAAGATCCCGGTGGACAAGCCGGCCGGACTCTCGGGAGCGAGGTGCTCGTCATGAGCATCCCCTTCCGCGAGCGCAACCCCGTCCCGATCGGCGCCGCCGGTCTCCTGGTCATCGGCCTGGTCCTGTTCCTGGCGTTCAACATCGAGAGCATCCCCTTCATCGGCGGTGGCCAGCACTACAGCGCAGCGTTCAGCGAGGCGGGTGGCCTCATCAAGGGTGACGACGTGCGCATCGCCGGTGTGAAGGTCGGCAAGGTGGGGAAGGTCGACCTCGCCGGCAACCGCGTGATCGTGGACTTCAAGGTCACCGAGCCGGTCGCGTTCGGGACCACGACGGGCGCCAGCATCCGGATGAAGACGTTGCTCGGTGCGAAGTACCTCGCGCTCGAGCCCGGGGGGAGCGGCCAGCTCAAGGAGGACAGCGAGATCCCGCTCGAGCGGACCGTCTCCTCCTACGACATCGTCAATGCGTTCACCGACCTGACGACCACGACCGAGAGCATCGACACCGACCAGCTGGCGAAGTCGCTGACCACCCTCGCGACCGAGTTCAAGGACAGCCCCCCGGACGTCAAGGCCGCCCTCGACGGGCTGAGCCGGCTCTCCAACACGATCGCCTCCCGAGACGGCGAGCTCAAGCGTCTGCTCGCCTCGGCCAACAACGTCACCGGCACCATCGCGCAGCGCAACAAGGCCGTCGAGTCGATCATCAAGAACGCCGACCTCCTGCTCGTCGAGCTCGACGCCCGCCGCGAGGCCATCCACACCCTGTTCACCAACACCTCGGCCATGGCCCAGCAGCTGACCGGCCTGGTCCGCGACAACCGGACCCAGCTCAAACCGGCGCTCGACCAGCTCACCAAGGTGCTGGCGGTCCTCGAGAAGCACGAGAAGGACCTCAACGACACGATCGTCGCGATGGGCCCGTTCACGCGTCTGTTCGCGAACGTGCTGGGCAACGGCCGCTGGTTCGACACCTACATCGCCAACCTGACGGCACCGGTCACAGTGGGAGGCAAGTGATGGCACGTCTACCCGCCCTGCGCCTGCCCTCCCTGCCGCACCTTCCGCGGCTCGGGCTGCTCCCCAAGGTGCTCGCCGCCCTCGTGGTCGTCGCGCTCGCGGCCGGCGGCTACGCCTTCTGGCCACGGCACGACGACGTCCACGTCACCGGTGAGTTCACCCGTGCGGTCGGGCTCTTCCCCGGCTCGGAGGTCCGGATCCTCGGGGTCCAGGTCGGCAAGGTGACCGAGGTGACGCCGCAGGGCGACAAGGTCGAGGTGAAGTTCCAGTTCGACCGCAAGTACAAGGTGCCCGCCACGGCGAAGGCGGCGGTCGTGGCCCCCTCGCTGGTGAGCGACCGCTACGTCCAGCTGCTCCCGGCATACACCGCCGGTCCGGTGATGACCGACCACGCCCGCATCGGGCTGGACCGCACCGCGGTCCCGGTCGAGCTCGACCGGATCTCCGCGAGCCTGGACGACCTGCTCGTGGCCCTCGGCCCCAACGGCGCCAACAAGGACGGGGCGTTCGCGGATCTGCTCGACACCGGTGCCAAGAACCTCGACGGCCAGGGCCAGAAGCTGCACGACACCAACCGAGACCTGTCAAAGGCCCTCGAGACCCTCTCGGGCGGCCGGAACGACCTGTTCGGCACGGTGAAGAACCTCCAGGCCTTCACCACGATGCTCGCCACGAACGACGACCAGGTGCGCCGCCTCAACACCGACCTCGCCAGCGTCTCCCAGCAGCTCGAGGGTGAGCGCGACGACCTCGCCGCGGCGCTGAAGAACCTGGCCGTCGCCCTGAGCGAGGTGAGCTCGTTCGTCCACGACAACCGTGGCGTGCTCACGACCAACCTCAAGCAGCTGGCCTCGGTCACCGGCACCGTCGCCAAGCAGCGCGACGCCCTTGCCGAGACCCTCACCAACGCGCCGGTCGCGATCAGCAACCTGCAGAACGCCTACAACCCCAAGACCGGCACGCTCGACACCCGCGACAACATCGGGGAGAGCCTCAAGCTCCAGAACCTCCTGTGCGCGTTCATCACCGAGGGGGGCGCGCCCGCGTCACTGTGCAAGACCGTCGACGGCGCCCTCAAGCCCGTCCAGGACCTCCTCGACCAGCTGGGCGACCTCGGTATCAAGCTGCCGATCGACCTGCTGTCGGCGCTGCCGCAGTCGCAGACCACCTCGTCCTCGACGACCACGCCTGCACCGGCCAGCTCCGCCGGTGCCGCCGGGCCGGCCACGATCCAGATGCGCGGTGCGGACCCGACTCTGGGCGGACTCCTGGGAGGGTCCCGATGAACCGCCTTCACCAGCCCGCACCGGCACGAGCAGCACGACTGCCCGGTATGCCGCGTGCCCGGCGGCTCGTCGCCGCTCTTCTCGCGGGGGCCGTGGTGGTCGGTGTCAGCGGGTGCCAGGGTGCCTTCGACCTGCCGCTGCCCGGTGGGGCCGCCAACCGTGGCGACATCTTCCGGGTGACTGCCGAGTTCGCCGACGTGCTCGACCTCGTGCCGCAGTCCTCGGTCAAGGTCGACCAGGTGACGGTCGGCTCGGTCGAGAAGATCGAGCTCAACGGCTGGACCGCACGGGTGACCCTGCGCCTGCCGAAGAGCGTCAAGCTGCCCGACAACGCCACCGCCGAGCTCAAGCAGACCTCGCTGCTGGGGGAGAAGTACGTCCAGCTGTCTCCGCCGTCGTCGGCCCCCGCGGAGGGCCGGCTGGGGGACGGAGACAACATCCCCCTCGCTCGCACCGGTCGCAACCCGGAGGTCGAGGAGGTGCTGAGCGCTCTGTCGCTGCTGCTCAACGGGGGTGGCGTTGCCCAGCTCAAGATCATCGAGACCGAGCTCAACAACGCCGTGCGTGACAAGCAGCCACAGATCAAGGACCTCATCAAGCAGCTGGACGTGTTCATCGGCGGCTTGGACGCCCAGAAGTCCGAGATCGTGCGAGCCATCGACAACATCGACAAGCTCGCGGCCAAGCTCGCGGCCCAGAAGGACGACATCGCCAGAGCCGTGGACGCACTGCCGGGGGGCCTGAAGGTGCTCGCCGACCAGCGCCAGCAGCTCGTGCAGCTGCTCCAGGCGCTCAGCCGCCTTGGCGCTGTCGGCACCCAGGTGATCCAGCAGAGCAAGGCGGACACCACCGCCAACCTCAAGGCCCTCGAGCCGATCCTGGCCCAGCTGACCAAGGCGGGCGACAACCTCCCGAAGTCGCTCCAGCTGCTGCTCACGTACCCCTTCTCCGACTCCACGGTGGGCGCCATGAAGGGTGACTACACCAACGCCTCGATCGACCTGGACCTCAACCTGCAGCACCTCGCAGGCAACCTCGGACTGCCCACCGCACTACCCACGGGCGGCACCCCGAAGCCGGGCGGCAGCTCGACCAGTGGTCCGTTGATCCCGGGCGTGCCGCTCCCCTCGGTCACGGTCCCGAGTGTGACGATCCCCCCGATCCTGCCCCGGCCGGGCTCGACCTCCCCGTCGTCGAGCTCGACCTGCCCACTGGGAATCTGCCTGGGTGCTCCGAAGTCGTCCTCGTCCTCGGGCTCGGACGGCTCATGGCGCTCGCTCTACGGAGGTGCGGCATGATCCGCCGCTCGGTCAAGGTCCAGCTCTTCGCGTTCCTGCTGATCACCCTGCTCACCGTCTCGGTCCTGTCGGCTCGCTACGTCGGGCTCTACGACCGGGTCGCCGGTGGGCAGTACCACGTGACGGCCGACTTCGAGCAGTCCGGCGGCATCTTCGTCGGCTCCGAGGTGTCCTACCGAGGGGTCACCGTGGGCCGGGTCGACGACCTTCGCCTGTCGAAGGACGGTGTGGTCGTCGACGCGAAGATCCGCCGGGGAGTGGACATTCCGAAGGACACCAAGGTCGTGGTCGAGAACCGCTCGGCGGTCGGTGAGCAGTACCTCGACTTCCAGCCGCGCAGCGAGAAGGGGCCTTCGCTGAAGGACGGTGACGCCATCCCGCGCAAGGACACGGCATACCCGCTGCGGGTCGACACGCTCCTGCTCGACCTGGACCAGACCACGAACTCGGTCGACAAGGGCGACCTGCGGACCGTGGTCGACGAGCTCGGCAAGGGCTTCGCCGACGGGGGACAGGACCTGCAGCGACTGATCGACAGCGGCGACGCCCTGACCAAGTCGGCCACCGAGGCGCTTCCGGAGACGATCAAGCTGATCGACGACGGCCGGATCGTCCTGGACACGCAGCGCGACACCTCGGGGGAGATCAAGGTGTTCGCCAAGAACTTCGCGGACCTCTCCGAGACGCTGAAGGGCTCCGACGGCGACCTGCGCCTCATCCTCGACCGCGGGGTGGTCGCCTCGCAGGAGCTCGAGACCCTCATCAAGGACAACCAGGGCAACCTCGCGGCCCTGCTGGCCAACCTGATCACCATCGGCCAGGTGACCACGGCACGGATCGACGGCATCCAGCAGCTGCTGGTGACCTACCCCGATGTCGTCGCCGGTGGTTTCACGGTGGTCCCGGGGGACGGCACCGCCCACTTCGGGCTCTCGCTCTCGCAGGACGCACCCGTCTGCACCCAGGGCTACCAGGGCACCAAGAAGCGCAGCACCAAGGAGCTCAGCGACACCAAGGCCAACACGGCGGCCCGGTGCACGGTCCCCCGGGGCTCGCCCACGGGAGTGCGCGGGGCCCAGAACGCTCCGGGGCCCTCGTCGAGCCCCAACTCCACGGTCCCCTTCGCTTTCGGCGACCAACCCGTATCCCCGGGCATGGCTGCCTCGTTGGGCATCACGACACCGCAGGTTTCGGTTCCTGTTCTCCCCGCCGGGGGTGAGAGCAGCGAGGCCTCGTGGTTGTGGATCATGAAGGAGGCTGCTCGATGAGCACGATCACCCACGCCCGAGGTGTGGTGTCGGCCGACGAAGCTGCGTCGCACCCCGACCCCCTCGCCGCCGACACGGCCGTCCAGCCGGAGGGCAGGCGCGCCAGGGCTCTGCGCATCACCCCCAGGATGGTGTGGCTCGTGGTGGCCGTCACCCTCGTGGCAAGCCTCGCGCTCGGCGCGACCCGCGGTCGGGACTGGTATGCCGCGCGGCAGACCGAGGCGGCCAACGCCTCCGCTGTGGCCGCGGCCAAGCAGCTGGCCATCAACTTCGTGACCGTCGACTACACCAAGGTCGACGCGGACGTGGCGCGCGTGAAGGCCGGCGCGACGGGGGAGTTCCTCAAGAGCTACTCGAGCTCGTCGGCCGACCTCACCAAGGTGCTCGTCGCCAACCAGACGGTGTCCACGGTGCAGCGCACCGAGGCCGCGCTCGTCTCGGGGGACAAGGACTCGGCGGTGGCCCTGGTCGGTGTGGTCGCCCCGACGAAGAACACCGCCGTGCCGAACGGCCAGACCAAGACCTACCGGATGCGGCTGGACCTGCGCATGGTGGGCGACGCGTGGAAGGTGGAGAACCTTGAGTTCGTCGGTTGACACGAAGGTGAAGTCCCGTCCGCGGGTGGCTGGTGAGCGCTCCCGCGCCCGCACCACACCCCTACCCCGCGAGGTCGAGCCCACCGCACCCGACCGCCGAGGCGCGCGAGCAGTCGAGTCCGGTGCGGCGTCGGCTGCGGCTGCCCAGCCGCCCCACGCGGCATACCTCCACGTCGGTCGAGCCCGCGGTCGTCGGCTGGCGACGCTGGGTCGCCCCCCTGGTGGCCCTCGTCGCGGTGCTTGCCGTGCTCGCGGCGGTCGCGGGTGTCAGCCTGCGCGACGCGGGCGCCCACGCGGCGACCGACCGGGCGGCGGCCAGCCAGGCGCGGAGCTCGATCGAGCAGATGCTGAGCTACAACTACAAGACGATCGACGCCCAGGGCGCCCAGATCGAAGGACTGCTGACCGGGGCGTTCAAGGGCGAGTTCAGTGCGGCCATGGACAAGGACATCAAGCCGATGGCCGTCAAGAACCAGACCGTCGTCCAGGCCAAGGTGTCCGACATCGGCGTGATGAGCTCCTCGGAGAGCACGGTCAAGGTGCTGGCCTTCGTCAACCAGGCCCGCATCGGCACCGACCAGAAGGAACCGGTCGTCGACCAGAACAGGGTCATCGCGACCATGTCGAAGGTCGGCGACCGCTGGCTGATCAGCAAGGTCGAAGCCTTCTAGGCGGTAGCGACGGCACCTCAGTGCCAGCCGGGACCTACTCATGGCTGTCTGCCCTGGCGCGCCCCGGCAGACAACGAGGGACCGGTCGGTCGCTCGGCCGTCCTGGCGATCCAGGCGAACGCCAACGCGCTCAGGAGGGCGCCCGGGGGGTAGGCCCACCACAGGGAGGCCACTCCCGCGAGAACGAGCAACACGGCGGCGCCCCGAGGGATGGCGCGCCGGCGCCAGCCGATCACGGCCAGCGCCACGAACCCGACGAGGCCCAGGACCATCTTCGGGGCAGGGAGCAGGAGCAGCCAGGGACTGAACTCCAGGTACTCGTCGTCGCTGACGTACGCGGTGAAGTGCGGGGCGACCGTGGCCAGGCTCCATGCCATGGCCGAGATCCCTGCGCAGGCGGCTGCGCTGACATAGACGGTCCAGCGCGGTACGTCGACCACGCGAGCCAGGCTGGGGATGGCTGCTGCGAGCCCACCGAAGGCCAGCGTGGCCAAGACGTTGACACCGACCTGGTAGGGACTACGCGTCGCCTCGCGAAAGCTCAGGCCGCTCAGCAGGACGAAGCCGACGATGAACGCGGCGGAGGCGAGGGTCCCGACCAGCGCTGCTGTCGCGACGACGCCGTACCCAGCGGTGTCAGTGGCGCGGTCGGACTTGGTGACGGTTGCGGACACGAGGTCCTCCTCGGGAGGTGGACCGCTCGGTGCGGTCACTGGTGATCTCAGGCTGGTGCGTCCGAGCGCCTCTCCCCACCCCCACAGGTCTCGATCACCGGGACCGTCCAGAGGCGTAGAGAACGTCGAGAGTCCGCCTCAGGGCGGAAGGCTGGGTCCGTCTCTGGACGGGTCTGCACGGCGCAGCCCGGGCGTAGCCTGATCGGCATGAGGACGCCGGTGATGAGCCGTGAGCGCTGGCTCGACTGTGTGTTCGCCGTCGTGGCCGCGGTCATCGGGGTCAGCAGTGTGCTGACGAAGGACCCGACGGTCGCGTACGACTATCCGCCGGCCAATGCGCAGCTCGTCCTGCTCGCACTCGGCTCGACCCTTCCCATCGCCCTGCGCCGTGTCTACCCGTACACCGCACTGTTGGTCTCAGCCGGGTCCATCACCGCCATCATGTCGTTGCGCTGGAACGAGGGGGTCACGCCGCTGGGCACGTTGGTGCTGCTCTACTCCGTCGCCGTATACCGACCGGTCACGGTCTCGCTAGCCGGCCTGGGCACCGTCCTGGGCATGTTCGGGGTGTTCGCGTTCGTCGGGGCGCCGTTCTTCGACAATCCGGCCGGCGTTCTCAGCACGTTCGTCTTCTGCGTGCCGTGGGGCATCGGGCTCTCGGTACGCCGGCAGCGGCTGCTGCGAGAGCAGGCGCTGGCCAAGGCGCTGGAGGTCGAGCGTGAGGTGGCCGCGGCGCAGGAGCGCGCGGTGTTCGCCGAGCGCCTGCGCGTGGCGCGTGAGCTGCACGACATCATCTCCCACACTCTGTCCGTGATTGCCGTTCAGTCAGGTGTCGCGCGGCACCTGTCGCAGGTCCAGCCCGAACGAGTCGAACCCGCACTCCAGGCGATCGAGACTGCCAGCCGCACCGCGCTCGACGACCTGCGGCGGATGCTCGGTGTGCTTCGGGAGGCGCCGAGCCGAGGGCTGGACGGTGCACAGCACGAGCTGGCGCCGGCACCGACCCTGGACGACGTCGAGGAGCTCGTCGCCCGACACCGGGACTCGTACGGACCGGTCGAGCTGAGCATCCACCCCGCCGTGAACCAGATGCCGGCGAGCGTCCTGCTGACCGTCTACCGCATCGTGCAGGAGGCACTGACCAACGCCCGCAAACACGCTCCCCAGGCGTCGGTTCGGATCAGCGTGGCCGCCACCGCCGGAGACATCACTGTCGTCGTGGACAACGGCCCACCCGACGTCCCTTCGAGCCCAACCGAGTCGGGCTTCGGGCTGGTGGGCATGCGCGAACGAGTCGGTCTCTTCGGTGGTGACTTCGAAGCAGGTCCCACCAGCGCTGGTGGGTTCAGGGTGCGTGCGCACCTGCCGGGCGTGGTCGCAGCCGAACGGGTGAGCACATGAGCACCCGTGTCGTCGTCGTCGACGATCAGGAGCTCGTGCGTGCCGGCTTCGTCGCCCTGCTGCGTTCCAGCACCGGCCTCGAGGTCGTCGGCGAGGCGGGTCAGGGCGAGGAGGCGGTTCGCCTCGTGGCGCGGGAGGTTCCCGATGTCGTCCTCATGGACGTCCGGATGCCGGTCCTGGACGGCATCGAGGCGACCCGACAGATCCTCGCCAATCCGCTCTGCAGCCAGGTCAAGGTCATCGTCCTGACCACCTTCGCGATCGACGAGTATGTCTTCGGCGCTCTGCGCCGCGGAGCCGTGGGGTTCCTGCTCAAGGACACGCCGCCGGCCGAGCTGATCCGCGCGGTCCACGCGGCCGCCGCGGGCGACGCGCTGCTCTCCCCGTCCATCACCAGGCGGCTCATCGAGGAGTTCGCCCGGGCGCAGCCCCGGCCGGGAACGGCCACGCTGCCCGAGCTGACCAACCGCGAGAACGACATCCTCGGCCTGGTCGCCCGTGGACTGTCCAATGCCGAGGTTGCGGGGGAGCTCCATCTCGGTGTCGCCACGGTGAAGACCTACGTCAGCCGGCTGCTGGAGAAGATGGGCGCCACCACTCGAGTCCACCTCGTGATCCATGCCTACGAGTCCGGGCTGGTGACACCGGGAGCTGGCGCACCCGGGCGATGAGGCAGACGGGCGGTGAGGCAGACGGTCAGCCTGCGCGGGCCGTCGTGAGAAGCCCCGAGAGGTGCGCGGACCCTGCGAACGGCATCCTCAGAGCTGTC
>CAVWZX010000007.1:0-15139 GCA_963759595.1 uncultured Actinomycetota bacterium | reverse complement strand
GAAAGAGCAGCACGCCGGCGTCGGCGGCCAGGTCCACGAGGGCCTGCGCCTGGTCGGCGGTCCGGGCCAGGGGCTTCTCGCAGACGACCTGCCGTCGGGCCGCCACGGCCGCACGGACGATCGCATCGTGGGTGGGTGTCGGGGTGCAGATGTCGACGACGTCGCTCGCGGCGACGAGCGACTCCAGCGAGTCGGCGAGGGGGATCCCGTGCCGCGCCGCGAACTCGGTCGGGGGCCTGCGCGAGTGCACCGTGACCTCGGCGCCGAGGGCCTGCCAGGCCGTGACGTGGGGCGCGGCGATGCCACCCGCCCCCACGACTCCCACACGCAGGGGACGTGCCCGCCCGCTGACCGGGTCAGGAGGCAAGGGCACCCGCGTCGAAGACGGTGCGGCCGCGCACGACGGTGCGCTGACAGGTGGGGGTGGGTGTCCCGGGCGACAGGTCAGGGAGGCCGGGGGTGCCCGAGCGCGGGTCGGTCGACCAGGTCTGGATCCGGTCGTCGGGCGCCTGCACCACGAGGTCACCCACCTCCCAGACGGCAAAGGTCGCGGGCAGGCCGAAGTCGAGGTAGCCGCGGTCGTCGAACCCCGCTGCGCGCCAGCCGCCCCTGGTGTGGGCGAGGAACGCCGACCTGGCCGAGACCCGCTGGCCGTCGTCGTGGTGGAAGGCGGCGGCGCGCACGGCCTCCCACGGGGCGAACGGCGTCACCGGTGAGTCCGAGCCGAAGGCGACCGTCATGCCGGCAGCCATCATCGACGCGAACGGGTTCATCGGCCCGCTGTCGTCCCCTCGGCCGCCGTCACCACCCGCCCGGCCGTGGACGCGGTCGGCTCCCAGCCGCGCGGCATACATGCCCTGCTCCCCGCCCCAGAAGGCGTCGAAGGCCGGCTGGACACTGGCGCCGACACCGAGCCGGACCAGCCGTTCGATGCCTGCGGGCGAGATCATCTCGAGGTGTTCGAGCCGGTGTCGGCTGCGCGTCACGACGGGTGCACCGACGAGCTCGGCAGCTGCCTCGAACCCGGCGATCGCGGTGTCGACACCGGCATCACCGATGACGTGGAACCCGGCCTGGATCCCCGCGAGCGAGCAGGCAGCCACGTGGTCGCGCACCTGCTCGACGGTGAGGTAGGCGTTGCCGGTGTGCCCGGGTGCGTCCGCGTAGTCGGCGCGCAGGTGGGCGGTGCGTGAGCCGATCGACCCGTCGATGTTGAGGTCGCCGGCCAGGCCGCGCGCACCGCGCAGGGCGGCCACGTCGCGGGCCTCCGCCTCGTCGGCCACGAGCTGGGCCCAGTAACCGATCGTCTGCGGGCCGTCACCGCGCTCCCCCGCCGCCAGCACCTCCGCGAAGTCGTCGGTGCCTGACAGCGTGCGCCCGCCGTTCTCCTGGACCAGCCCGATCCCGGCCGCGGCAGCAGCCTCCAGGGCAAGGTCGATGTCCGCCTGTCGCTGCGCCGGCGTCACAGCGCCGTTGAACGCCTCGCGGGCGACGTGGTGGGCGTCCCTGGTGACCAGGCCGTCGCCCTCCCAGCCGGGGAGGTCGCGGGCTCCGCTGGCCGCGGCGAGGGCCGACGAGATCACGGCCGAGTGTCCGTCGACGCGGGGCGAGTAGACGACGCCTCCGTAGGTCGCGCGGTCCAGCTCGGCGCCGGTGTGCGGTCGTCGCTCGGCCCACGAGCCCTGGTCCCAGTTGGGGGCATAGACGGGCCGGCCCTGGTTCCTGCGCGCTGCGTCCTCGATGCGGCTCAGCGCCTGCACCACCGACCGGGTGGCACCCAGGTCGACACCGCGCAGACCCGCACCGGTCTGGGACGTGTGTGCGTGCGCGTCGACGAACGCCGGGGTCACCAGCGCGCCGTCGAGCTCGACCACCTCGTCGACCGCGTCGACGTGGACTGACGCTGCGTCGTCTCCGCCGATCCAGGCGATGGTGCCGGTCTGGTCGTCGACCACCATCGCGTTGGCGAACGGGTCGATGGGTGTGTAGACGAAGCCGCCGCGGTAGAGGGTGCTCACGCCAGCACCCTAGACGGGCCCCGCCTCCCCCAGGACGGCGAGGCAGGCCCGCGCGATCTCGAGCTCCTCGTCGGTCGGGACGACGTAGCCCGCGATGCGGCTCTCTCGGGTCGTCACCAGTCGCTCGGGGTCGCCGTGGGCGTTCGCGGTGGCATCCGGCACCACGCCGAGCGCGCCGAGCCCCTGGAGCACGGCCGCCCGGACAGCCACGCTGTTCTCGCCGATGCCGCCGGTGAACGCGATGGCGTCGACGCGACCCAGGGCCACGGCATACGCCCCGACGTACTTGCGCAGCCGGTAGACCATCACGTCGAAGGCGAGGTGGGCGGCTGCGTCGCCGGCATCCCGCCGCTGCTCGAGCTCGCGCAGGTCCGAGACGCCGGCGAGTCCGAGCAGCCCGCTGCCCTTGTTCAGCGCCTCGTCGTATGCCGTGGAGTCCAGATCCGCGACCCGGTCCAGGTAGGCGCCGAGGGCGGGGTCGACATCGCCGGAGCGGGTGCCCATGACCAGGCCCTCGAGCGGGGAGAATCCCATCGACGTGTCGATGCTCTGTCCCCCTCGCACCGCGCAGGCGCTGGCGCCGTTGCCCAGGTGCAGGACGATGACGTTGCAGTCGACGGGCTCGCGCCCGAGCAGCGCGGCCGTGCGCCGTGAGACGTACCGGTGCGACGTCCCGTGGAAGCCATAGCGGCGCACCTTGTGGCGTTCGCGCCACTTCGCCGGGACGGCATACGTGTAGGCCTCGGGCGGCAGCGTGCGGTGGAACGCGGTGTCGAACACGGCCACCTGCGGCACGTCGGGGAAGGACTCCCGGGCGCTGACGATGCCCTCGAGGTTCGCGGGGTTGTGCAGCGGTGCGAGCGGGACCAGCTCTCGGATCGCTGTGACGACGTCGTCGTCGACCACGACCGGCTCGCTGAAGCGTTGACCACCGTGGACCACGCGGTGTCCGACGGCAAACAGGCCCAGCTCGTCGAGGTCTGGTCCGTGCTCGCGCAGGACCTCGCGCGCGGCGTCGAGGGCTTCGCGGTGGTCGCGGCAGGTGACCTCGCGGTCGTGGGTGCGGCCGCCAGTGGTGTGCGTGAGACGCCCTGGGCCACCGATCCTCTCGACCATCCCGGACGCCGAGACCTCACCGCTGTCAGCGTCGAGCACCCGGTACTTCAGCGACGACGACCCGGCATTGACGACCAGGACCGTGCGTGACGACGGCATCAGGCTCCCGCCTGGATCGCGGTGATGGCGATGGTGTTGACGATGTCGCGTACCAGCGCTCCGCGGGACAGGTCGTTGACCGGGCGGTTGAGGCCCTGCAGGACCGGGCCGATCGCGACCGCCTGCGCGCTGCGCTGGACCGCCTTGTAGGTGTTGTTGCCGGTGTTGAGGTCCGGGAAGATCAGGACCGTGGCACGTCCGGCGACAGGGCTGTCCTTGAGCTTGGTCGCCGCCACCCGTGGGTCGACTGCCGCGTCGTACTGGATCGGGCCCTCCACGAGCAGCTCTGGGGCGCGTTGGTGGACCAGGGCAGTTGCGGTGCGCACCTTCTCGACGTCGGCGCCGGTGCCCGACTCGCCCGTCGAGTAGGACAGCATCGCCACCCGGGGTTCGATGCCGAACTGCCGAGCGGTGTGGGCCGACGAGATCGCGATGTCGGCCAGCTGCTCCGCCGTCGGGTCGGGGTTGACCGCACAGTCGCCGTAGACGAGCACCCGGTCGGCCAGACACATCAGGAAGACGCTGGAGACCACTGACACGTCCGGTGCGGTCCGGACGATCTCGAGCGCCGGCCGCACCGTGTGCGCCGTCGTCGTGATGCTCCCCGACACCATCCCGTCGACCAGCCCCCGGTGCACCATCAAGGTGCCGAAGTAGGAGGGGTCGAGCACCCGGTCCCGGGCGTCATCGAGGGTGACGCCCTTGTGAGCCCGCAGCGCGACGTAGTCGGTGCGCGAAGCCCTCTCGCAGGGGGCTCGTGGACGGGTCGACGATCGCGGCCTGCGAGATGTCGACGCCGAGCCGGGCGGCGTTCGCCCGGATCGTGTCCGCGTCGCCGAGCAGCGTCAGCCGGGCGATCCCCCGGGCGAGGACGGTCTCGGCCGCGAGCAGGATTCGGTCCTCGGCCCCCTCGGGCAGCACGATGTGGGCCGAGGAGGCCCGGGCGGCGTCGGCCAACCTGTGCTCGAACATCAGCGGGGTCACGGCACCCTCCTCGGCGGACGTGACCGGCCCGAGCAGCGCCTCGACGTCGAGCCCGCGCTCCACCATGGCCACGGCGGCTTCGAGCTTGCGGGTCGAGTCGGGGGTGATCCGGCCGCGAGCCGCGCCGAGTCGGGTCGTGGTGACCATCGTCCCGCCGTCGGTCGCGATGATCGGCAGCACGACGTCGAGACCCTCGATCAGCCGCTGCACCTGCGGCGGGAGGGGGAACCCACCGTTGAGGACGATCCCGGACAGGGTCGGGAAGGTCCTGGACCGGTGGGCGAGCAGGACCCCGAGCACGACGTCCTCACGATCACCGGGGACGATCACGACCCCGCCCTCGAGGAGCCGGTCCAGGACGTGCGGCATGGTCATCGCGGCGACCACCAGGCCCATGCACTCCCTGTCCAGCCATCCGGCGTCGCCGTGCACCAGTCGCCCGGAGCACGCGTCCATGAGGTCCCTGACCGTGGGCGCCCGGAGCAACGGCGTCTCCGGGAGCGCCTGCACGGGGAGGCGGACCAGCGCGGCCACCGCCGCCGACGTCGCCTCCAGCAGGTCGGGCCTGACCTGGTTCGCCACGACCCCGGTCACGTGCGCGTGGACCTCCCGGGCGGCGGCCACCGCCATCTCGGCAGCCGTGGCCACCTCAGCCACGGCGTGGCCCTGCGCCGGCACGACGAGAAGCAGCCGGGACCCGAGGTCTGCCGCCACCGCCGCGTTGACCGAGAACTCGGTCGGAGCCGACACGTCGGTGAAGTCCGACCCGACGACGAGGACCACGTCGTGGTCGCGCGCCACCTCGTGGAAACGGTCCACGATGCGCCCCATCGCCCGCTCGGGCGAGGCGTGGAGGTCGTCGTAGGTCACCCCGCACGCCCGTTCGAGGGAGAGGGTGCCAGGCAGCCGGGACAGCAGCGTCCGGACCAGCTCGTCTGGCCCGCCAGAGCGGACGATGGGTCGGAACACCCCCACCCGTCCGGCACGCCGGGCCAGCTGGTCCAGCAGCCCGACCGCCACGGCCGACTTGCCGGACTGGGCCTCGGTGCCGGCGACGTAGATGCTCGTGGCCACGGGTTCGAAACTACCGGCCCGGTCCGCCAGTCGCCGCCCGCTGGACGGACTCGCCCCACGTCCACCGCGCGATGTCGGGCATGTCCTCCAGGTGCTCCTCGATGAAGGGCCGGTGTTCGGCGAGCCGACGCTCGCACAGGGTGTTCAGCTGGTCCCATCCCGGAACCCGGCGGTCGGCCCTGCGCAGCACCTCCTGGGCGAGGTGGAAGCGACTCATCCGGTTGAGCACGACCATGTCGAAGGGGGTCGTCGTCGTGCCCTGCTCGCTGAAGCCGCGCACGTGGAACCGGCCCGGGTGGCTGCGACCGTGGATCAGCTGGTGCACGGCACGGGGGTAGCCGTGGAACGCGAACACCACGTGCTTGTCAGCTGTGAAGAGGCGGTCGAACTGGCTGTCGGCGAAGCCGTGCGGGTGGTCGTTCTCCGGCAGCAGGGCCATCAGGTCCACCACGTTGACGAACCGCACCCTCAGCTCGGGCACGTGCTCGGCCAACAGCTCGGCGGCGGCCAGCGCCTCCTGGGTCGGGACGTCACCGGCACAGGCGAGCACGACGTCCGGCTCCTCATCGGGACCGGACGTGCTGGCCCACTCCCAGACGCCGGCACCCGCGGCGCAGTGGGCGGCGGCCTCCTCCAGCGAGAGGTACTGCAGGTGCTTCTGCTTGTCGACGACGATGAGGTTGACGTGGTTGGTGCTGCGCAGGCAGTGGTCGGTGATCGACAGCGTCGTGTTGGCGTCCGGCGGCAGCCATACCCGGACGACCTCGGGAGACAGTGGGATCAGGCAGTCGATCAGCCCCGGCCCCTGGTGGGAGAACCCGTTGTGGTCGTTGCGCCAGCACGTCGAGGTGAGCAGCACGTTGAGCGACGAGACGTCGGCCCGCCACGGCAGCTCCTGCGCGTGCTGGAGCCACTTCACGTGCTGCACCGCCATCGACGCCGACACCATCGCGAACGCCTCGTAGGTGGCGAAGACGCCGTGCCGCCCACTCAGCAGGTAGCCCTCCAGCCAGCCCTGGCACAGGTGTTCACTGAGCACCTCCATGACACGACCGTCCGGACCGAGGCCGTCGTCGGTGTCCCGGAGGGGTCCCATGAAGCACCGGTCGGTGACCTCGAAGACGGGCTGGAGGCGGTTGCTCGCCGTCTCGTCCGGCGAGAAGAGCCGGAAGGTGCCGCCGCCGTCGGGGGTCGTCGTCGCGGCATACACGTCGCGCATGAGCCGCCCGGCGGTGATGGTGTTCTCCACCATCTCCCGTCCGCGCGTGCTGGGGTCCACCGGCACCTCGTACGCCGCCAGGTCCGGCAGCGGCAGCTCGGTCCGGAGTCGTCCGCCGTTGGCGTAGGGGGTGGCCGACATCCGCTTGTCGCCGCTCGGCGCGAGGTCGCGCAGCTCGGGCACGAGGCGTCCCTCGACATCGAAGAGCTCCTCGGGGCGGTAGGAGCGCATCCACTCCTCCAGCATCCGCAGGTGCTCCGGGTCGTCGGCCAGACCCGCGAGCGGGACCTGGTGGGACAGGTTCGTGCCCTGCACCTGCTTGCCGTCCACGATGTCGGGACCGGTCCAGCCCTTGGGAGTCCGCAGCACGATCGCCGGCCACGGGTGCCGTACCGGCTCGGCCGGCCCGTCGGCGTTGCGGGCGGTGGCCTGGATCTCCCGGATCCGGTCGTGCGCCTCGCCCAGCGCCTGGCGGAACGCCGGGAACACCTGCTCGGGGTCGTCCCCGCTGACGGTGACCGGGTCCCAGCCCTGGCTGCGCAGGTAGCCCTCGACGTCCTCGTCGGAGGTGCGGCCGAGGACGGTCGGCCCGGCGATCTTGTACCCGTTCGCGTGCAGGATCGGGAGCACGGCCCCGTCACGGCGTGGGTTGAGGAAGTTGGGCAGCCGCCAGGACGCGGCCAGCGGACCGGTCTCCGCCTCGCCGTCGCCGACGACACAGGCCACCACGAGGTCGGGGTGGTCGAACGCCGCCCCGGCTGCATGGACCAGCGCGTATCCGAGCTCGCCACCCTCGTGGATCGAGCCCGGCGTCTGGACGCTCACGTGGCTGGGGATGCCGCCGGGCGAGGAGAACTGCCGGACCAGCCTCAGCACGCCCTCGCCGTCGTCACCGATATGCGGGTAGACCTCGCTGTAGGTCCCCTCCAGCCAGGCCGCGGCGACCAGGGCGGGGCCGCCGTGGCCCGGGCCGGTCACGTAGAGCCAGTCGGTGTCGGTCTCGCGGATCCGCCGGTTGAGGAGGGCGTAGACCATCGAGAGGCCGGGGCTGGTCCCCCAGTGGCCGAGCAGCCGGGGCTTGACGTGGGCCAGGGTCAGGGGCTCACGCAGCAGAGCGTTGTCCCTGCAGGTAGATCTGACCGACCGTGAGGTAGTTGGCCGCAGCCCACCAGCGCAGGTCGAGCCGCAGGTCCTCCGGAGCGTAGGTCTCGGTCCTGGACACGGCTTTGGTCGGCGGCATGCGCCCACGACACCACGGACCGTGACCCGCGCGATAGGCCCAAGGTCCCGCTAGTGCTCGAGGCGACCCTCGAAGAGTCCCCTCACCGCCGCGCTCCCCCGGACCAGGTCGAGGGCGTATGCCGCGTGGCCCGGCACGTAGCCGTTGCCGACGAGCATGCGGACGTCGGCAGCCGCGCCCTCGGCGCCGAGTGCGGCGGCGGCGAAGTTGGTCGCCATGGAGAAGAAGATGATGGTGCCGCCCTGGGCGGTCGACAGGATGGCCGGTTGCTCGCAGCCAGGGACGTCCACGCAGACGACGGTGATGTCAGCGGGTCCTCCTGCTGCCGCCACGGCCTCGGACAGGCCGAGCGGGCTGCGGGCGTCGGCGATGACCACCTCGTCGGCCAGCCCCGTCCCCGCCAGCAGGTCGGCCTCACGCTCGAACGGCACGACGGCGATCCGACGCCCGGCTCCCGCATCCGCGGCGGCCGCGAGCGAGAGCGAGCCGGACTTGCCGGCCCCGCCGAGCACACAGACGGTGGGGCTCAGTCCACGCGCGGCATACTCACCCACCACCCGGGTCACGAGCGCGGGCGCGCCGCACACGTCCATGACCATGAGCGCGAGGTCGGGGCTGAGGTCCTCGGGGAGCCGGGCGGCGATGGAACGGCCGAAGAGGATCGCGTGCCCCTGGGCCGGGACCCTCTCGGACCGACCGTCCCAGGCGGCCAGGCCGTCGGTGATGACCAGCGGCGTCAGCGACAACGAGACGAGGGTGGCGACGTGGTCGCCGACAGCCAGACCCAGGGTGGACTCGGGACCGACCTCCTCGACGGTGCCGATCAGCATTCCGCCGGAGCCGGTCACCGGGTTCTGCATCTTGCCCCGCGTCGCCACGATGTCGAGCACCTCGGCGCGGACGGCGTCCCCGTCACCGGCGTGCTTCTCGGAGAGCTGTCGGTAGGAGGCGGCGTCGAGGTTGAGCGTCTCGATCGCGATGCGCACCTCGTCCGGCCACAGCTCCGGAGACGCGTCCAGCCGCTGCGCAGCCTGGGGCAGGGCGGCTCCGGCGGGCTCGAGGACGCGGTGCAGTCCCACCGGCGAGGACGGCGTGGATCGGCTTTCGATCGACCCAGACACAGAATCTCCCATCAATTGCGACACGGGGCGCAAATCTTGCGGTGAAGTGTCGATCTCATCGGAACCTGTCCCGTATCCTGCCATGCATGAGCACCACGATCGAGCAGCCCTATGTCTACCGCCACCGCGAGCTGGTTGAGCCCGACTGGACCCGTTTCGCGGGGTGGCGCGACGTCACTGCCGAGGACTGGGCCAGCGCGCAGTGGCAGCGGGCGCACTGCGTCAAGAACATCAAGCAGCTGCGCGAGCTGATGGGCGACCTGCTCACCGACGCCTTCTACGCCGACCTCGAGCGCGACCAGGCCGAGCGCGCGACGATGTCGATGCTCGTGCCGCCGCAGATGATGAACACCATGGTCAGCGAGATGACCTGGACCGATGGGCGGATGCCGGCCCCCGGTGCCGAGTTCACCCGCGCGTTCTACGCCGACCCGATCCGGCGCTACATGCTCCCCGTCTTCTCCGACCGGCGCACCGACTGGCCGAGCCACCCGCACGCCACGCGCGACAGCCTGCACGAGCACGACATGTGGGCGGTCGAGGGCCTCACCCACCGCTACCCCACCAAGGTGCTCGCGGAGATGCTGCCGACCTGCCCGCAGTACTGCGGTCACTGCACCCGCATGGACCTCGTCGGCAACTCAACAGCCGTCATCGACAAGCTCAAGCTCACCGGCAAGCCCGTGGACCGGTATGCCGCGATGCTCGACTACCTGCAGCGCACGCCCCAGGTGCGTGACGTCGTCGTGTCCGGTGGCGACGTCGCGAACATGCCGTGGAAGAACCTCGAGGGGTTCCTCGACAAGCTGCTCGACGTGGAGAACATCCGCGACATCCGGCTCGCGACCAAGGCACTGATGGGCCTGCCGCAGCACTGGCTGCAGGGCGACGTCGTCGAGGGTGTCGCGCGGGTGTCCGCGAAGGCCCGCTCGCGCGGCGTCTCGCTGGCGATCCACACCCACGTCAACAACGCCCAGTCCGTGACGCCGCTGGTGGCCGACGCGTCAAAAGCCATGCTCGAGGCGGGGGTGCGCGACGTGCGCAACCAGGGCGTCCTGATGCGTGGCGTCAACGACTCCGTGGAGCAGCTGCTCGACCTCTGCTTCGCGCTGCAGGACGAGGCGATGATCACGCCGTACTACTTCTACATGTGCGACATGATCCCGTTCTCCGAGCACTGGCGGCTCTCGCTCGCCGAGGCCCAGCACCTGCAGCACTCGATGATGGGCTACCTGCCCGGGTTCGCCACCCCGCGCATCGTGTGCGACGTGCCGTTCGTCGGCAAGCGCTGGGTGCACCAGGTCGACAGCTACGACACCGAGCGCGGGATGTCGTTCTGGCGCAAGAACTACCGCACCTCGATCGAGAGCGCCGACACCGACGCCCTCTCGCGCGACTACGTCTACTACGACCCGATCTACACCCTGCCCGAGGCCGGGCAGCAGTGGTGGCGTGAGGAGGGCGACCACGAGGCCGCCCACGCGGTCGCCGTCGAGCGCGCGGCAGCCAGCCGCGAGGCATCGTTGGTCTGACGGCATACTCGCTGTCCATGAGCAAGCGTCGTGACGCCGGTGCAGGCACCCCGGCCACCACGGCACTGGCCCGGCTGGGGCTGGCGTTCGAGGTCCACCCCTACGACCACGACCCGGCCGCGGCCTCCTACGGGCTTGAGGCGGCGGCGGCGTTGTCCGTGCCGCCCGGTCAGGTGTTCAAGACGCTGCTCGTCGACGGTGACCGCGGGCTGGCCGTCGGTGTCGTCCCGGTGGACCGCCAGCTCGACCTCAAGGCCGTGGCAGCTGCGCTCGGCCTGAAGAAGGTCACCATGGCGCAGCCCGCCGACGCGGAGCGCTCCAGCGGTTACGTCGTGGGTGGCATCTCGCCCATCGGGCAGAAGCGGGCTCTGCCCACGGTCGTCGACGAGACCGCCCTGGCCCTCGACCGGGTCTACGTCTCGGGCGGGCGCCGCGGTCTGGACATCTCACTGGCGCCGGCCGACCTGGTCACGGCCACCGGTGCGACGGTCGCGCCGATCGCGCGCTGAGGCGCCCCACCCGGACCTCGCCTACTCCCAGGGCGTGGAGAGCACCACGGTGGTGCGCGTGGCGACGTTGGCCGCGGCCCGCACCCTGGCGAGCAGCACCTCGAGGTCGAGGGGCGTGCGCACCCGGGTCTTGAGGATGTAGTTCTCCTCCCCCGCCACCGAGTGGCAGGCCTCGATCTCGGTGATGTCGCGCAACCGGTCCGGGATGTCGTCCGGCGCCGCCGGGTCCAGCGGCGAGATCGAGATGAAGGCGGTCAGCGGTAGGTCCAGCGACGTGTAGTCGACGAGCGCGGTATACCCCTTGATCACGCCGCGCTCCTCGAGCCGGCGGACTCGCTGGTGGACGGCCGAGGTGGACAGACCCATGGCCTTGCCGAGGTCGGTGTAGCTCATCCGGCCGTCGGCGCGCAGGAGGTCGACGATGCGTCGATCGAGGTCTTCCACGCACACACCTTACTGAGGACCGCACGGGGAGTGGCAGCATGTCCGCCATGACCTCGCCCGGGCCCTCCGACCGCCTCATGCTGCTCGACAGCGCCTCGTTGTACTTCCGCGCGTTCTTCGGGGTGCCGGACCAGCGCACCGACTCCTCCCAGCCGCCGACGAACGCGGTTCGCGGGTTCCTGGACATGATCGCCTCGCTCGTCACGACCCACCAGCCGACCCACCTCGTGGCCTGCTGGGACAACGACTGGCGCCCCCAGTGGCGGGTCGACCTGCTGCCGAGCTACAAGGCTCACCGGGTGACGGAGTCGCCCGTGCCCGTGGTCTCCGCCCCCCTCTCCACGCACGGCGACGTGCCCGGCGACTCGCCCGACCAGGCGCATCCCGCCTCGGACGACACCGTCCCCGAGCAGGTGCCGGACGACCTGGCTCCACAGGTGCCGGTCATCGTCGACGCGTTGGCGGCGCTGGGCATCGCCCGGTTGGGCGTTGACGGCTTCGAGGCCGACGACGTCATCGGCACCCTCGCGACGCGGTGGGGCGGCGCGATGGCGGTCGACATCGTCACCGGCGACCGCGACCTCCTGCAGCTCGTCGACGACGCCCGCAGCGTGCGGGTCCTCTACACCGGCAAGGGGGGCGTGCGGGACCCGGACGTGGTGACCCAGGGCTTCCTGCGCGAGAAGTATGCCGTGGGGACCGGCGACGCCTACCTGGACATGTCCATCCTGCGCGGGGACACCAGCGACGGGCTCCCGGGCGTCAAAGGGATCGGCGACAAGACCGCGGCGCAGCTCATCACGGAGTACGGCTCGCTCGCCGGACTGCGGGTCGCCGTCGACTCGGGAGCGCCCGCCCTCAAGGGAGCCCGGCGGGCCAACCTCGAAGCCGCCACGGCCTACCTCGATGTCGCGCCCACGGTGGTGCGGGTAGTCCGTGACGCCCCCGTCGACGAGGTCGACCTGGCGCTGCCCACCGAGGTGGCGGACGCGACCCTGATGAGCAAGGTGGCGAGCGAGTTCGGCGTGACCAGCTCGATCAACCGCGTGCTGGCGGCCCTGCGGATCGAGTGAACCTCCGCGACGATCTCTCGTCAGGCCGCGTCCAGCCGCATCTCGAACATCCGTTCCGCCCAGCTGAAGTCGGGGCTCGTCGTCCGGCGTGCGACAGCAGGCCGACGGGTCTCGAGGATGGGCGGCGCCGTCGAGTCGTAGGTGTGACCGGTGGGCGTTCGAAGCCGCACGCGGTGCGGTCCTTCCCTCGACAGGACCTCGGCGGACCATCCATGGGCCTCCTTGGCCTGGTTGCACGCGACACACAGGCCCTGGCCGTTGGCCGCTGAGGTCGGGCCACCACGTCCAGCGGCGACGACGTGGTCTGCGTGCCGTATCGGCGCGTCACACCAGGGCGTGCGGCAGGTCTTGTCCCTGAGGGCGAGGAAACGCCGGAGGCCCTCGGGAAAGAGCCGTCGACGGCTCTCGAGTCCGACGAGGTGCATCCCGTCCGTCGTCGTCACCAGTCGCCGGAACCAGATAGCGGCCTCGCTGTCGGCGCTGGCGGAAAGCAGTGCCCGGGCGGTCTCGGCCGAGACCTCGCCATGGCCGACCACCTCGGCAGGTTCATCGTTCAACCCCATCAGGGCGGCGACCGGCATGACGAGCTGGACCTCGATCGGCACGCCTCCAGCCATCGCCTGTCCGGTGACCCGCTCGACGAGGGTGTCGGCCATGATCTGGCCGCGGCCACGCTCATCGCCCCCCGCGATCAGCTCGCGCGCGTGCTGGTTCAGCGCGGCATACGCGGCGACGCCCTGGGCGACCGGGAGCAGTCCGCTGAGGTAGGTCATGGTGTCGGGGGCGGGTCGCAGCGAAACGCAACGCTCGCTGGCTGCCCGGCTGGCCCGTCGCGCCACGGACTCCGGATCGAGCTCGGCAGCAAGCCCCCGCGCAGCACGCTCGACCTGCCGGTCCCCCATCGAAGGGAGGTCAGCAGACAGCCGGTGGTCGACCTCACGACGGTCGTCGAGCGACAGGGCGGCCGTCTCACGGCACAGGATCGTCGCCCGCCACTCGCTCACGCGCCCGGCGGCCAGGTGAGCGAAAGTCTCCGGCATCTCGCGGACCATCGCCCGGGCGAAGCCGAGGTGCCGCGACCCGCGGGATGGCGACTCCCGCCTGGCCAACGCGATCTGGGCGGCCACTCCCGTGCCCCGCTCGCGGGCCGACGCACCCGCAGCCGCCTGCTCGGCCTCCTGTGAGTCGGCGAAAGCCACAGCAAGGCGCGCCTGCGCGGCGGCCGCTGCGGCCTTGAGCGACTCCAGCTCGCGAGTCAGAGTGATCCGCTGGGCGTCGTCGTCACCTTCGAGGCGGGACAGCGCCACGACGGTCGAGCGCACTTCAGCGACCGCTGCGGCACCGCCTCGTTCGAACATGTGTCCAGAATAGACGGAGGGTCTGACAACGGCGCCATGACAACGCCGCATTCCAGTCTGCGCCCTCACTCATCCCAGAAGTCACGGAGCGCCTTGGGAACCTGCGGGTGGTCTTGGATTCGATGCCGGGCCGCATCCAGGATCAGATGCCTAGCTCCTTGGGCTTCGAGAGCCCGAGCCGCCTCCTCGTACATCGCCGTGCGACCGGATGTGAGGACAAGTGTCCTGACAGGTAGTGCATGCTCTGACTCCAGGCCGTGGCCCCACGGCGGCCTCATCGCACGCAGTCGAGCCACGGGCGCCTCGAGCAGATGGTCGGGCACGTGAGGCGGCTCGGCACCCATGGCCGCGGCGAACCGGGCCGAGAACTTCCGCGTCGACACCAATGGGTCATCCGCGGCTTCGAAGACAGGTGTCATGGCTGCGATGTGGGACTCGACGGCCGGCATACCTCGCGCAAGGTCGAAGCAAGCCGGCTCGAGCAACGCCAGTGACCACACCAGAGACGGCTCCAGCTGGGCAGCCATCACGGCCGTGTTCGCACCGTAGGAATGCGCCACCACGTGGCCACCTTCGGCCACCCTCAGCTGATCCAGGATGCGACCGGCATCGCGGCCGACGTCGTCTGCGGGACCGATGCGCGGAAGGAAGAACCACCCGTTCGGCGCCGCCCGAGCCTGAAGCGGCCACGCATCGGGTCCGGCGCCTCCGGCGCCATGCACGAAAACCACACTCTGACCGCTCATGGCTGCCATTCGCGCCTCAGCAGGCCGTACACCCAGGAGTCCGAGACGTCCCCGTTCACGACGCAGTTCTCGCGCAACGTCCCCTCGCGCTGGAAGCCGAGCTTCTCCAACACCCCGGCAGACGCGACGTTGCGCGTGTCTGTCTCGGCCTGGAGGCGGTTGAGATCCAAGGTGTGGAACGCCCAACCCAGCACCGCCCGCGCAGCCTCGGTGGCGAAGCCGTGACCCCAAGCCGACTGGGTGAAGCAGTAGCCCAACGAGGCACAGCGGAACTCGGGGTTCCACCCGTTGAAGGTGACCCAGCCGAGGAACGTCCCGTCAGAGGCACGGTCCACCGCGAGCCGGGCCCCGCTGCCCTCCTGCGCCATCTGCCGACAGCCCGCCACGAACCGCGCGGCTCGGGCAGGGTCGGTCCACGGCGGCGCATCCCAGTAGCGCAGCACGCAGGCGTCGCTCTGCAGGGCAAATAGGCCATCGGCGTCCGAGTCGTTGAACGGTCGCAACCGCAGCCGGGCGGTGACCAGAGTGGGAGTCGGCAAGGTTGGAGTCGACACGGGCATCGCGCCATCGTGCCTCGTCACCCAGACCCACCGCGCGGGCTTTTCT
>CAVWZX010000006.1:0-192587 GCA_963759595.1 uncultured Actinomycetota bacterium | reverse complement strand
CTGACCCTTGGCCTCCGTGGCGAACGCCTCGGTCTCGTCGCGGTTCGTCGGCGTGGTCCACCCCTTCTCCTCGAACAGGGTCTTGTTGAAGTACAGCAGCATCGTGTCCACCCGCATCGGCATCGCCAAGTTCTGCCCTTGGTGAACGCCTCGTCCGCCCACTGCGAGCTGTCGCTCGGCCCACCCGTACTTCTTCGCGTACTCGCTGAGGTCGGCGAGGACGTTGGCCTTGCTCCACGCCAGTGTCTGGGTGGCGCTCGGGCCGCGGACGGCGTCCGGGCCCGGACTTCGCCTGCAGGGCGGTCTCGACCAGGCGTCGGAGGTCCTGGCCCTTGTAGTACGTGGTCTTCACGGCGATCTTCCGGCTTGTCCTTGTGGAACGCGCCGGCGACGTCTTTGTTCGAAGAACTTCTGATTGGGGTTACCTTGGATGTCCATCCGAGAGCGCGATATGGCCGGTGCCGCTGCCGGAACTGCCGGAGCCACCACTGCACGGCGCTGAGCAGGCCGGGGCGTGAGTGCTCCGCGGCGATCAGGCCGGCGCCGCCGAGGAAGCCGGCGTCCAAGTCGGGGTGTGCTTCGTCGGTCATCTCATCCCTTGCTGATACGTGGATCTGGTTGTCGGGTGGGCGAGGGGGGTGACGCGGACGGAGTGGGTAACCATGTGGCCCTCGTGGATGGTCAGCGACGCCGCCCCGTCGCGCAGCCGTGAGTAGCGTCGACGACGTCCGCCTCGAGGCGGACGTCCAACGGGCCGCGGACGTGGATCTCTGCACCCGAACGTCAGCTCGTAGGTCCTATAGAAATCCCGGGTAGTCCGTCGAGGCGAGCACGGTCTCCCGTCGTGCATGCGCACCAGCTGGACGGCGCTCCGGTCGGTGAGCGCAGCCGGTAGCCGCGCGACGCCCTGCACCCGGGCGGCGATGCCCGCTGACGCGGCGAGGCGAGGCGTGATGTCCGCGCTGACCTCGTAGTCGCGCCACTCGCGGGTGCCCTGGATCAGCATCCCGACGCCGCGGTCGTGAATAAGCCGGTAGGGCTCGGGCCACCGCTCGTCGAAGCGGTCGACGGCATTCACCCACGCGTGCCGCCACATGGTGCCGCCGTCGTCGGGACGGGTCAGCTCCACGTCGGGCTCGCCGTCCCACGTCAGGTGATCGAGGTAGGCGACGCCCGCCGGTCGGCACCTGGACCGCCGGCCAGCGCAATCCCGACCTCGGCGATCGGGTGGCCGCCCGTCCCGGGCACCTGCCACTCAAGCTCGGTGCTTGCCTCGGCGTCCACCGTACCTCGCGGCCGGTGATCTCGCGCTGCTGGTCCCGTCCGTCGTAGGCCCGGACGACCAGCCGTGCCGCGCCGGAGCCGCTCCGGCCCGGACGCCGGCCCGCAGCCGCTGACCGGGGTACAGCGTCGGCGAGCCGGCCATCCCGTAGGGCGGAATGTCGAGTGTCTCGGGCGTGAAGAAGGTCGGCGTGGTCGCGCGCGCTTCGGCGCCGGCCGGGTAATGGACGGCCAGCACCCGCTCGCCGGCGACGACGACGTTCTCGGCGCGGGTCGACCCGGTCGGCTCGGCCCGGAATCCCTGCACGCTGCCGGGAAGGGTGAAATGGAACCGGGCACCGGCCTTCGGCGGGTGGGCGGGTTCGCCGCGCAGGGCGCGTCCGTACCCGACGATCGTGAGTGGCCTCGCGCGCGGCATCGGTGATCGCGCCGCCGCTGTCGGCGGTGGGCAGGTAGAGGCGATCGGCCACCGGGCCGCGCCAGTCGGGCCCGGCGTCGATGCCGGCCAGGCCCCCGCGCACGCCGGTGATGCAGCCGAGGTTGCCGGCGTTCGAGTCGGTGTCCCAGCCGCAGCTGACGAGGATGCCCAGGCAGCGGGGAGGTCTCCGTCGCCGTGCAGCAGCGCGTTGATCACGAGCGCGTGGTTCGGCACGACGTGGCAGTTCCCCGGGTAGCGGTCGTAGCCGTACCTCTCGTCGATGCGGGCCCGGGCGCCAGTCGCGCTCGGCGTGCCCACGTCCGTACGTCGTCGATCACGCGGCGGATCAGGGAGTCAGCGGGATCAGGGCGCGGTGTCCAGCAGCTTGTCGACGTCGTCCTCGACGAAGGCCTGCGCGACCAGCGCGGCGACCACTCGCGCCGCATGCAGCGCTTCGCCGTCGTGGCTGACCGACGCGGCCATCGCGGCCTGGGCGGCGGCCCCTTCCGGGTCGCCCGGATTGGCCATCGCCCACCCTTCGACGAAGATCTGCGCGCCGACCTGCTCCGCGACGACCGTCCCATTGGTGCGCCCGATCCGGTGAGCGGCGGAGTCATGCCGGCGCGCAGTGGAGGTAGGCGGTGTGTTCGGTCGACATCCCGCGCCCGCCCCACCACAGACAGTGCGCGCGACGATGTAGTTGAGCCAGGTATTGCCGACCTGCACCGGGTCGCTCGTGCACCGGGTTGTCGCGCATGGCGCGGGCAAAGGCGATCGTGCCGGTGATGTCGTCGTCGGGCACGACCAGCCGGTGGTTCTTCAGTGCGACGTCGTCGCGGTCGTTGACGTAATAGGTCACTTCGCCGACCAGCTCGGTGATCTTCTCGTGCCGCCAGCCCTCGACCGGCCGGCCCAGGTAGACGCCGATGATCTTGCCGAGGACGCCCGCATAGACCCGCTCCGCGTAGTCGGCGGGAACCGGTCATCCGAACGGCACCCCGGCGTGCGAGGACGACGTTGGCGAACGGGGTGTCGTCACCGGTGCGGACGACGGCGTCGCGCGTCGCCGGTGACGGCCTTGAGTTCCTCGTGCGAGATCCATCGATCGGGACGGCGTCGAGCGCCTCGCGAGCACGGCTCCGCGACGCTTCGTCCTGCAGCTCCTTGGCCAGCGATGCGCTCTCGACGACGAGTTCGGCCAGCACGGCATCGAGGACGTCGGGCACCCGCGGGTCGCCGCGGCGCCCAGCCAGGTCGACGACCGGGACGCCGCCCGGCACCGGCAGCCCGGCGTCGGCCAGATCACAGCCGTGTCGCGATGACGCGGTCGAGCAGGGGCCGGACCAGGTCGGCGTGCCAGATTCCGTTCGCGCGCATCAGCCCGCCGTCCGCCGTCGAGTGAGCCGGTCGGCGTCGGCGGCCGTCGGCAGCGCCGTCCTGCGCGCCGATCGCCGTGGTGGCAGGGCGCCTGCCGCGCAGCCGAGCCGGACGGCGTCGAGAGGGCGCGCTGTTCGGCGAGGGCGGTGGCCACGGCGCCGCAGAAGGCGTCGCCGGCCCCGGTCGTGTCGACCGCCTTGACCGGGTGGGCGGGTACGGCAGTACGTGCCGGTCGCGATCGGCGCCACCGCGCCCGCGCGCCCAGGTCACGACGGCGGCCCGGGTCCCGAGTGCTGCGCAGCTTGCCGCGGCCACGCTTCCACTCGCTGCCGTTCCGCGGCCTCGGTTGCCGGACCCAGAGCGCGAGGGCCTCCGCCCTCGTTGACGACGAGGACGTCGGTGAGGACGAGCAGGTCGGCGAGTCGGCGGGCTGCGGTAGCCGGGATCGGCGCGCGTTGAGGACGACGTGGGCGCCGGCGGCACGCGCGATGCCGGCCGCGGCGAGGCACGTGGCGACGGGGATCTCCAGCTGCACGGCAGCACGGCGCTCGGGGCGAGGACGCGGACCCTGGCTCAGGCGCGTCGCCGGCGTGAGCTCGCCGGTTGGCGCCCGAGGCGACGGCGATGATGTTCTCGCCGTCACGTGTCGACGACGACGAGCGCGGTGCCGCTGCCGCGCCCGGCGATGGTCACACCGTCGCGAGGTCGATGTCCTCGTCGGCGAGCGCGTCCGAGGAGCGTGCCGCCGGACTGGTCGTCGCCGACGGCGCCGACGAGGCGGTGTCGGCGCCGAGCCGGCCGGCGGCGACGGCCTGGTTGGCGCCCTTGCCGCCCGGCGAGGTGATGCAGCGTCGGCGCCGAGCACGGTCTCGCCTGGAGTCGGCAGCTGCGCGACCTCGACGATCAGGTCGACGTTGCAGCTGCCGACCACGACCACCCGGCTCATGCCTCCACCTGCACGGTCGCGAGGTCGTTCTCCGACGCTGCGTGCAGTGACACGACGTCGCTGTCCGTCACGACGTCGCTGTCCGATGACGCGACGTCGCTGTCCGCACCTGCCTGGACCATGGCGAGGTTGGTGGCGTCCCCGCAGCCGCACGACCCCCGTTGCTCGAGCCGGGGAGACAGCAGGACGGACGCCCGGATCGGGGTCGGAGCGGCTCGTCGATCCGGGCCAGCAGAGCCGAGACCGCCTCGCGGCCGATCTCGCTGAAGGGCTGCGCCATGGTCGTGAGCCCCGGGATCGTGTAGGCCGCCTCGGCGATGCCGTCGAACGAAGCCACCGCGATGTCCTCGGGGCAGCGCAGCCCGAGATCGGCGAGGGCCCGCAGCACTCCGGTCGCCTGCTCGTCGCTGGCCACGAAGAGCGCGTCCACGCCTCCACCGGCCAGCGCCTCCCGGGCGACGGCATACCCGGCACTGCGCCCGAACTCCCCGTGCCACACCGAGTGCGGTGGGATCGGCATGCCGGCGGCGTCCAGCGCATCCCGCCACCCGGCCACGCGGTCCGCCGCCGGCATCACGTCGCGGGGACCGGCGATGCACGCGATCCGGGCGCGACCGTGGCTCGAGCAGGTGCTCGGTGGCCGTGCGCGCCCCACCGCGGTTGTCGACGAGGACGGCGGGCGCCTTCGCGCCGGCCAGCTCCCGGTCGAGGGCGAGCCACGGGGTGGCGGTGCGGTCGAGGTCGGGAAGGCAGCTGCGCCGGGCCGTGGGCAGGGACGACCAGCAGCCGTCGACCTGCCGGCCGAGGAACGCGCTTGACGTAGGCGTCTGCTGGGCGTGGTCCTCGGCGGCGTTGCCGATCAGCAGGGCGTAGCCCAACCGGTAGGCCTCGGCCTTCGATCGCCCGGGCGAGCTGGGCGAAGAACGGGTTGGCGGTGTCGGGGACGACCAGTCCCAGGCTCATCGTGCGCCGCATCCGCAGCCGCGTGCCACCCCGTTCGGCTGGTAGCCGAGGGTCTCGACCGCCGCAACGACCCGGGCCCGGGTCGCCGGGGCCACCCCGCGCGGGCCGTTGTTGAGCACATAGCTCACGACTGCGGGCGACGTCCCCGCCAGCCGGGCGACATCCGCTCTGTTGACTGCCACAGCACTCCGATCAACTCGTGTTGATGACGTGATGCGCATCACGCTGCGCGCCTGTCGCCATGTTGCGCAATACGTGTTGATTTTCGTTACCGCACCGTGACCTGTCGGGCTCGGCCCGTCTCCGCAGCACTGGGAGCACCGCCACCGCGCCCGCCTATCCTGTGCGGCATGGAGATGGAGTTCAGCGGCCAGATCTGGTTCTGGAAGGGACCGTCACCGTTCCACTTCGTCACCGTGCCGGAGGACCTCTGCGACGCCCTCGACGCCACGGCCGGGCTGGTGAGCTACGGCTGGGGAATGATCCCGGTCCGGCTGCGCATCGGTGGCACGGACTGGACGACGTCGTTGTGGCCCAAGGACGGCGGCTACATCGTGCCGCTCAAGGCCGACGTGCGCCGGGCCGAGGGCCTCGAGCTCGGCGCCACCACGACGATCCGGCTCGTCGTCGACGTCTGACCGTCCCCTCCCTGCCATCCGGCGAGGAATGCGCGTGGCCGGCCACGCGGCATACCCAGACCGCGAAGCGGCATACCTGGGCATCGAACTCGGGTGAACGGACCGAAACGCTGTCAATATCGGTCGAAACCCACCGCCGCGGGCACAGACGGCAGTACCTTCGCCACACCCCCCTCGCCGCACCTGCCCCAGCCGCCCCCCGGATGCGGGCAGCCAGTTCTAGGAATCGGCATGTCCTCACGCCCCCGCCTCGTGGTCCTCCGCCGTCTCTCGATCGCCCTTGTCGTCAGCGCGCTCGGCGTCGCTCCCGCCGTCGCGCATGACGGGCACCGCCCACGCCTCGGTCGCGCCGGGAGGTGGGGGCGCCACGGTCACGCGCGGCTACGCGTCGCCGGGGGCCGACACGCGAATCACCAGCCTGTTGAGCTCGCGCGTCACGACGACGAGGTTCGGCACGTCATTCACGGGCGCGGTCATCGACGTCGCCAGCGGCAAGCTGATCTGGAGCAAGAAGGGCACCACCGGATACATGCCGGCATCGACGACCAAGTGGGTGACGGCCACCGAACGCGTTGCGCGTCTTCGGCCCGTCCTACCGGTTCACGACGACCGTCAAGCGCGGGAGCCAGGCCGACCAGGTGATCCTCGTCGGCTCCGGCGACCCGTCGTTCTCCTCGACGCAGCTCGCCGCGCTCGCCAAGAGCACCGGCGTCCGCCCTGAAGGCGAAGGGCCAGCTCAGGATCCGGCTCTATGCCGACGACACCCTGTTCGCCGGCACCCTCCTTGGCGACGGGCTGGCGGTCGACCTACATCCCCGCCGACACGACGTGGCTGCGGGCTCTCGTCGTCGACGGGCGTCAGGTCCCCGACACGAGCATCGACGCGGCCAAGCTCTTCGCGGCCAAGCTCAAGGCCCAGGGGCTCACCGTCACCGTCGTCGGTCGCGGCAGCACCTCGTCGGCCAACGTCCGTGCTGGCCAGCTCGGCCGGACAGACAGTCAGCCAGATCGTGTCGCGGATGATGCTCGAGTCAGACAACGAGCACGCCGAGGCGCTGCACCGGCTGGTCGGCATCAAGCTGGGCTACGGCAAGACCTGGTCGGCCGCGAAGTCCGCCCAGTCCGCCCGGCTGTCAGCCGAGGGGCTCTCCTCGACCGCCCTCTATGACGGGTCCGGTCTGTCCCGCAGCGACCGGTTGTCCGGCATCCAGCTCGCCAAGCTCGTGGCCAACGTCTTCGAGCCTGGCAACGCGACTCCCCTCGCCCTCCTGCGCAGCAGCTCCGGGCTGCCGATCGCGGGCCAGACGGGCACCCTGCGCGCGTCGTACGGCCGGTTCACCGCCAGCACCTCGAAGTGCGCGGTCGGCCGGGTGCACGCCAAGACCGGCACCCTGTCCGACGCCGTGTCGCTAGCCGGCTGGACCCGCGGCATCGACGGCCGGGTCAAGGCCTTCGCCTTCGTCATCAACGGGAAACCGACGTCGATGACCCTGATGCGGCAGAACATCGACATGCTCGCGGCCACCGTCACCGGCTGCTACTGACCCGGGGCCGCAGGGCCAGCGGGGGCGCGCGGACTCCGGTGCTTCGTTCTTGACATTCGAACAGATGTTCGAATAGAATGGCCCATGGCCATCGCACCACTGCACCCGGCACCGCCCTGGCGGTGACCGACAGCGTGCGCCAGGTGCATTCGGTCCTGGACCAGTGCGCCGGGGTCGAGGATCTTTCGGGGTATGCCGCCTCGAGCCTGATCGGCGACGTGGACCGCGCAGTGAACCGGTTGCAGGCCCTCAAGCTCTCGCTCGTGGCCGTGGCAGACCGGGATCGACGTGGCCTCGGACTCGGGGATGACCGGCACCGCCGCGTGGCTGGCCGCGCGTTCGCGCAGCGACGGGGCCGCTGCGGCCAAGGACGTCCGGCTGGCGACCGCCCTCGACGCGGGGCTCGACGCAACGCGCGCCGCCCTGGGCGAGGGCCAGCTCTCCACCGAGCACGCGCACGTCATCGCGCGCACCGCCGAACAGCTCCCGGCGGGTCTGGACGCCACCGAGCGAGCCGCGATCGAGCGAGTCGCTGGTCGCCATGGCCAAGCGGGTCGACCCCGTCGCTCTGCGCCGCAAGGCTCGACGAGCGCTCGAGTCCGCCCAACGGGAGCAAGCCGAGGTCGATGCGCACGAGGACGCCTTGTTGCGCAGCGAGGAAGCAGCGGGCTCTCGACGCCACCAAGCTGACGCTGCACGACAACCGCGACGGCACCGTGACGGGGCACTTCACCGTGCCCACGCTCGCCGGGCAGATCCTCAGGAAGGTCATCCAGCAGATCGCCTCACCCCGCCGGTTCGCCCAGCGGGCTGCGGCCGACGCCAGGGCTGTCGCAGCCCGCAGGCGACCGCGACCTGACCGCGGCCGAGGTCGCGGAGGCGACCTGGGACGCCTTCCGGGCCGAGGACCTCGACTGGTCGCAGAAGTACGGCAGGGCGTTCGTCGAGCTGCTGGAGCACCTGCCGACCGACCGCCTGTCCGGCAAGGTCAACGCCACGGTGCTCGTCACCCTGGACCACGACCGGCTCAAGGCGTCGCTCGGCGCCGCCCACCTCGACACCGGTCACGACCTGTCGGCCTCCGAAGCGCGACGGCTGGCCTGCGGCGCGGGGATCGTCCCGGCAGTGCTCGACGGCCAGTCGCAGGTGCTCGACCTCGGTCGGTCGCAGCGGTTCTTCACCGAGGCGCAGCGGGTCGCGCTCGCCCTGAAGTACGACACCTGCGCCGCCGACGACTGCGACCGGCCCTACGCGTGGACCGAGCACCATCACGAGGACCCCTGGGCCTCCGGCGGCAGGACCGATCTCGACAGGGCGGTCCCGCTCTGTGGCTACCACCACAGACGCATCCACGACCGCGGCTTCCACCATCGCATCCGGCGCGACGACTCGGGCCGCAAGCGGGTCTCGTTCGTCAAGCGGACATAGGCCGGGGCACGCTTGCCCACGACACCCGGGGTCGGAAGACTTCGGCCCATGCCCGATGACCAGTGGTTCCGCGAAGCCGTCGTCTACCAGATCTATCCACGCAGCTTCCAGGACTCGACGGCGACGGGATCGGCGACGTGCCCGGCATCATCAGCCGACTCGACTACCTCGAGCAGCTCGGCATCGACGTCATCTGGCTGTCACCGATCTACACCAGCCCGCAGGACGACAACGGCTACGACATCGCCGACTACCAGGACATCGACCCGACCTTCGGGACCCTCGCCGACGTGGACGAGCTGGTCGCGCAGGCGCACGCCCGCGGCATACGCATCGTCATGGACCTGGTCGTCAACCACACGTCCGACGAGCACCCCTGGTTCGTGGAATCCCGCTCCAGCAAAGACAACCCGAAGCGGGACTGGTACTGGTGGCGACCCGCGCGCGAGGGCCACGCAGCGGGCGAGGCCGGCGCCGAGCCGAACAACTGGGAGTCCTTCTTCAGCGGGCCGGCGTGGGAGCTCGACGAGGCGACGGGCGAGTACTACCTGCACCTCTTCAGCCGCAAGCAGCCCGACCTCAACTGGGAGAACCCGGAGGTGCGCGAGGCCGTCTACGCGATGATGCGCTGGTGGCTCGACCGTGGCATCGACGGGTTCCGGATGGACGTCATCAACATGATCTCCAAGGACCCCGCACTGCCCGATGGTCGGGCGATCCCGGGCAGCATCGTGGCGGCCGGCGGTGACCACTTCCTCAACGGGCCGCGGATCCACGAGTTCCTGCAGGAGATGCACGCGTCGGTGTTCGACGGGCGGCCCGAGAAGCTGCTGACCGTCGGCGAGATGCCGGGGGTGACCGTCGAGGACGCCGTGCTCTACACCGACCCGGAGCGGCGCGAGGTCGACATGGTGTTCCAGTTCGAGCACGTCGGCCTCGACATCGGCGAGCACAAGTGGGACCGCAGCCGGGTCGACCTGCGTGACCTCAAGGCTTCGCTGGGGCGCTGGCAGGAGGCGTTGGCGAGGTCGGCTGGAACTCGCTCTACTGGAACAACCACGACCAGCCGCGTGCCGTGTCGCGGTTCGGGTCCGACGCCCCCGAGCACCGGGTCGCCTCGGCCAAGCTGCTCGGCACGGTGCTGCACCTGCATCGGGGGACGCCGTACGTCTACCAGGGCGAGGAGCTCGGCATGACGAACGTGCCCTTCGCGACCGCCGCCGACTTCCTCGACATCGAGTCGGTCAACTACTACCGCCTGGCCCTGGCCGGCGGCGCAGACGCCGAGCAGATCCTGGCCAACCTGAGGATCGGCAGTCGCGACAACGCGCGCTCCCCCATGCAATGGGACGACGGGCCGAACGCCGGGTTCACGACCGGGAAGCCCTGGTCCGCAACGAATCCCAACTACGCCGAGATCAACGCAGCCGCGGCGGTCGCGGACGACGACTCGGTGTTTCACCACTACCGCCGTGTCATCGAGCTGCGCCACACCGAGCCCGCCGTCGCCCACGGCGACTTCCGGATGCTGGCGCCCGACCACCCGACGCTCTACGCGTTCACCCGCTCCCACGAGGGGACCGAGCTGCTCGTCCTGGCCAACTTCTCTGCCGACGAGCTCGACCTCGCTGGGGCAGTCGAGGGGCTGGACGACTGGGCCGACTCGACCCTGCTGCTCGGCAACCTCGCCGCTCCGGAGTCACCCGTCGCTCCCCTGCGTGCGTGGGAAGCCCGCATCCTGCGGCGGCCGTGACCCCCGGCCGCGCTGGTCGCGGTGGGCCCCGCGGTGGGCCCCGCGGTGGGCCCCGCGGCGGCTGGTCCCTTCGCATGAGAATCTGTCGGATTCCGCGGATTCTGGCCCTCGTCGATGACGGTTGTGCCACCATTTCGGCGTGATTCGAGCAGAGCTGGGGTTGGGGATCCTCGGGACGGCGTTGTGGATCTACTGTCTCTTCGACGTGATCATGACCGATGAGTCGCGCATCCGGAACCTGCCGAAGGTGACCTGGATCTTCATCGTGCTCGTGACCTCGGTGGTCGGTGCGGTGGCGTGGATCGTCGCAGGACGACCTCAGGGACCGACCAGGAGCCTGCCCTACAAGGGCAACACAGGGGCGGCCTACCCCGAGTACGAGCGACCCGGCCGGTTCGTTGCCACGAACCCGGACGACGACGAGGCGTTCCTGCGCCAGGTGCGGGCCCGGGCCGAGGCACAGATGCAGGAAGCGAAGCGGCAGCGACTCGAACGCGAACGGCTCGAGGCTGAAGAGCGGGAACGGTACCGCCGCAGGCAGACCGACAGCCAGGGCCGCGAGGGCGAGCCCGGCCAAGCCGACCAAGCAGACCAGGCCGACCCGGCGTAGCGGTCGTCAAGGCGCTTGACGTCACCCCGAGCTGGATCCGCCTCGGTCCACGCCCGGTTCGCGTTGGCAAGAGCGCGCGCGTCAGGCGTCGGGTGTGGCCTCGCGCAGTGCGTCCAGCACCTTCTGGTCGATGCCGTCAGGGCTGAGCCGCATCTCGTAGTTCGCCTCCCCTGCCCACGCCGCCAGAGCGTCGACCACCTCGCCGCGATGGCCGAGCGAGGCGAGCCGGTCCGCGACCTCGTCGCGAAGTGAACCGGTCAGGGGCAGGACGTCCTGGGGGCCACCGAAGACGAGGTCGTTGAGGGCGACGAGCCGGGCCAGCTCGCGCGGCGCGTCCGGGTGGTCGTCGACTCTGAGGTCGGCGAGGACTCCGCTGTGGTCGTAGCCCGCTCCGGGCTGCACGGCATACAGGGCAGCGCCTTGCCGGCCGCGCGCATCTCCGCCGGCGGCGTCACCGGCGAGCAGCGCGGCCACGAGCCGGTCGGTGAGGGAGCGGTCTGCGGAGTCGAGCCACGCGGCTTCCATGGCCGCGACCACCTCGGGGCCGACGAGGATGTTGCCCTGGATCGCGTAGCCACCGGTGCCCTCGCGGCCGCAGACCCCGCCGGCCCAGTCCATGCAGGCATCGCCCGTCCAGGTGGCCTGCGATGCGGTCCCGACGACGCCCAGCTGCCGGTGCGCGCGGTCGTCGTCGGGCGTGGTGCACGCGAGCACCGCCTCGTCGGCGGACCTGCCACCCGCCAGGGCCTCGAGTGCGACGGACCGGTAGGCCACCCGCGCCATCGCCTGGGTCGCGACCGCTCCGACCCCGAGCCGCACTTCGGGGACCACGGCCCCGACGAACGGGAACTTGCTCGCGACGGCCACCCCGAAGCCCTCACCCACCTGGCCGACGATCGAGAAGGTCATGCAGGCGACGCTAGCGACTGAGCCGCAGCACCGCAGCGATTGGGCGACCTCATCTCGCACCTGCGAGAATGGGGCATGGCCGCGAAAACGACCAGGACGAAGTCGACCGACACCAATCTGACCAAGACCCTTCTGACCTGGACCACTCTCGCGCCGCTGATTGCCGTCGTCGCTCTGGTGCTCACCTGGGGTCGCCACCTGGGCGCCATCCCCGTCGTCGTCGTGGCCGTCGCGCTGGCGGCCGCCGTCCTCGCCGCGGTGCACCACGCCGAGGTGGTCGCGCACCGCGTCGGTGAACCGTTCGGGTCGCTGGTCCTCGCCGTCGCGGTGACGATCATCGAGGTGGCGCTCATCGTCACGCTCATGATCAGCGGGGGGAAGGACACCGCCTCGCTCGCCCGGGACACCGTGTTCGCGGCGGTGATGATCACCTGCAACGGCATCGTCGGTCTCGCCCTGTTCGTGGGCGCGCTGAAGTACCGCCTGATCTCGTTCAACGCCGAGGGCACCGGCGCGGCGCTCGCCACCGTCACGACGCTGGCCGTCATGACGATGGTGGTGCCGACGTTCACGAGCGCGCCGGGCCCGGAGTTCTCCAGCTCGCAGCTCGCCTTCGCCGCGGTGGTCTCGCTCGCGCTCTACGGCATGTTCGTCTCGACCCAGACCCGACGGCACCGTGACTTCTTCCTCCCGGTCAGCCATGACGGGAAGCCGCTCGACGACGAGCACGCCGACCCGCCCACCAACCGCCAGACGATGACGAGTCTCGCCCTGCTGCTCGTGTCGCTCGTCGCCGTCGTCGGCCTGGCCAAGGTCGAGTCCCCCGCGATCGAGTCGGCCGTCGCCGCGGCTGGCTTCCCGCAGTCGTTCGTCGGCGTCGTCATCGCGCTGCTGGTGCTGCTGCCGGAGACCCTCGCCGCCGCTCGCGCCGCCCGCGGCAACCGGATCCAGACCAGCCTCAACCTCGCTCTCGGTTCGGCGATGGCCAGCATCGGACTGACGATCCCGGCCATCGCGATCGCCTCGATCTGGCTCGACGGCCCGCTCCTGCTCGGCCTCGGCCCGACCCAGATGGTGCTGCTCGCGCTCACCGTGGTGGTCAGCGTGCTCACCGTCGTGCCCGGCCGTGCGACGCGGCTGCAGGGTGGCGTGCACCTGGTGCTGCTCGCCGCGTTCGTCTTCCTCGCCGTCAACCCGTAGCTGTTCGACCAACCGCAGAGCTCGCTGTATGCCGGCGCGCCTGGTTGGGTGCGCGGCATACCGTGGGTCGATGGCCACCATCGAAGCCGTCCAGGGTGACATCACCACCGAGCACGTCGACGCCATCGTCAACGCCGCCAACTCGCAGCTGCTCGGCGGTGGTGGGGTCGACGGCGCCATCCATGCAGCGGCCGGGGCGCAGCTGCTCGAGGCGTGTCGCCGGGTCCGGAACACCACACACCGCGATGGGCTCTCCGTCGGCGACGCGGTGGCGACCCCGGCCGGCAACCTGCCCGCGCAGTGGGTGATCCACACGGTCGGCCCGAACCGGCACCGTGGCCAGACCGATCCAACGCTCCTCGCGTCCTGCTTCACCCGCAGCCTCGAGGTCGCTCAGGAGGTCGGCGCGCGGAGCATCGCCTTCCCCGCGGTGAGCGCCGGCATCTACGGCTGGGACTCCGCCGAGGTCGCGCGGATCGCGGTCGCCGCGGTCCGCGCACAGCTGACGCACGGTGATGCGAGCGGGATCGAGCTGGTGCGGTTCGTGCTCTTCAGCCCGTCGGTGCTGGCTGACTTCGAGGCGGCTCTCGCCAGCTGATCGTGGCGGTGTCTGATCGTGGCGCTGCCACGACTGATCGTCAGCGCTCGCTGATCGTCAGGCGCCGGCGCTCATCGACTCGTGGTCGCCGTTGGTCGCGGTCTCGATCAGCTGGCCGATGACCTCGGTGGAGTGCGCACCGGAGAGAGCCACCCGACGGTTCGCCATGTAGAACGGCACTCCGGTGATGCCGATGTCGATGGCTGCCTGCTCGTCGTCGCGGACGTTGTTGGCGTACTGGTCACCCGCGAGCACGGCCGAGACCCGACGCCCGTCGAGCCCCGCCTCGGTGCCGAGGCGCTGCAGCGTCTCGATGTCGTCGATGAGCTTGCCTTCGGTGAAGTGCGCACTGAAGAACCGCTCGAGGACCGCGGCCTGCAAGGCGTGCCCACCCTGCGCCAGTCCCAGGGCCACCAGCCGGTGCGCGTCGAACGAGCTCGCGCGCAGCTGCTTGTCGATGTCGATCTCGACTCCGTCGGGGCGGCCGATCACGGCGGGGCGCTCGGCGATCTCCCGCGCACCGGCCTGATCGGTGCCGTACCGCTTGGCCAGCCAGCCGAGCACCGTCTCGCCCGTCCCGCGCGGAGCCTTCGGGTCGAGCTCGAACGCGTGGTAGGTCACGCTGATCTGCGCGGGGTGCGCGCTCTCGGCGATGGCCAGCTCCAGCCGGCGCTTGCCGAGGTAGCACCAGGGGCAGACCACGTCGGCCCAGACATCGATCTCGACCGCGTTCGGGTCCCGGTCCCCGGTCAACTGGTCACCGTTCATCTCTCCATCCTCACACGGCACGCAAGCCGGGAGAGGGCCGCGTGGTGGCCACGCGGCATACCGAACGGCCGCAGGCCCCCACCCGCCGGAGCGAGAGGGGGCCTGCGAGCTGCTGCGGAAGGCAGCGGAGGTGTGCGACCGCGGTCAGGGGCGACCGTAGGTGACGTTGGAGGTCCAGATCGAGCGGAGCGCGATGGCCTCGCCGCTGCGCGGGGAGTCCCACATCTTGCCGTTACCGGCGTAGATGCCCACGTGGTAGGCGGGGCTGCCGAAGAAGACCAGGTCACCCGGCTGCGGGTTTGAGACCCGAGTCGTGGCGGCGCGCTGGGCGTCCGCGGTGCGCGGCAGGCTGATGCCGACCTTGCCGAAGACGTACTGGGTGAAGCCGGAGCAGTCGAAACCGGTCGACGGGCTGGTGCCGCCGTAGGAGTACATCAGGCCTTCGTACTGGGCCGCGATGGCGAGCACGCCACCGGCAGCCGGCTTGAGGCTGGTGTAGTCCTTGCGGGCGGTGGAGCGGCTCGCGGTCGAGGCGCTGGAGCGGTCGCTCGTGCGGGTGACGGCGACGGCCGGGACCACGACGGGCTTCGGCTTGGGCTTCGCGGTCGCCTTGAACCCGATGACACCGAAGGCGCTGGTGGCCTCGGGTGCGGAGGTCTCCGGGGCCGTGACGGCGACGGGCGCGGCGACGGTGGCGCGCTTGGCGACCGACGAGGGAGCGGCCGAGGCGGCAGAGGCAGGAAGGGCGAACGAGGCGACGAGACCACCGGATGCGGCGATGACCGCAGAGGTCTTGACGGCCGGCTGCGCGGCGCTGGCCACGATGCCTGACAGTTCGGAAACGGGGTTGAAACGGCCTGGCGCGCGGTGGCGGCCAGAACTGTGTGAAGCCACGATCGATGAACCTCCGGCGCCTACGAGGTGAGCTGTCGGGTTCGGGTGGAGGTAGATCACCCGGCCTCCACGGTTGCCACCCGACCTTGCGGGCGCGTACGTGGGGGCTTCACCCCGAGGACCGTCTCGAGAGCCGGCCCAAAAGTGGGTCCCCCGCTCCTGCCAAAGCGGTTGTACTGAAAGACCCGGGCGTGGTGACAGGACTAGGCGTTCCACATCGAGCCGATCCACCCAGGGGGCGAGTGGATCGCAGCCACCGTACACAAGGCCCACGGGAATGTCACGCTGAGGTCACGGTGGCGCCAAGAAACGCCAAGGTGACGTCACCCACACGTCGCGGTTCGTGCTCAGGAACGGGCGATCTCCACCCATGCCGGACACGCCGAGGTGCTCAGACGAGCGACGGACGCGGTGTCGCGCCGACTGCTCAGACGAGGGCGCCCCTGTCACACCAAAGCACCAAACACGTGCTGGGCCACGTCGTCGGGCAGCGAGACACCGGTCGACTCGGGAGCACCCTCCCGCACCGCGACCACGCGTCCGTCGGCGCGGTGCACGCGCACGCGCTCGCCGGGCAGCAGCCGCGCCACGGTGAGCAGGCTCAGGGCCTCGTGGTCGACCTGGACGGGTTCACCGATGCGGCGCACCAGCACGGTCTCCGGGAAGTCGGTCGCCAGCTCGGTCAGGGTGTGCAACCCGGACCGGAAGTCCTCGGTCGGCTCGTCCTCGCCGAGCTCATCGAGACCGGGGATCGGGTTGCCGTAGGGCGAGTCGTGGTGGTCCTTGAGCATCGCGAGGATCTTGCGCTCGACCCGCTCGGACATCACGTGCTCCCAGCGACAGGCCTCGTCGTGGACGTACTCCCACTCCAGCCCGATGACGTCCACCAGCAGCCGCTCGGCCAGCCGGTGCTTGCGCATCACGCGGGTCGCGAGGAGGCGCCCGTGCTGTGACAGCTCGAGGTGGCGGTCGCCGGCGAGGGCGAGGAGACCGTCGCGCTCCATGCGGGCCACCGTCTGGGAGACCGTCGGTCCGGAGTGGCCGAGACGCTCGGCGATGCGCGCACGCAGCGGCGGAATGCCTTCTTCCTCGAGCTCGAAGATGGTCTTGAGGTACATCTCGGTGGTGTCGATCAGGTCGGTCACAGCCCTAAGCCTCTCACCTGCGGCAGTCACCGCGTCACCGTTGCCCGTCCGAGCCCCTCCCAGCTGTCCGGCCCACCGGGTCGTAGCGCGGCACCCAGTAGCCCAACCATCCGGTCCCGACGAGCGCCAACCCTCCCAGGGCGACGCAGGCGGCGGCCAGCCCGGCCTGCGCAGTGACGAGGCCGATCAGCGCGGGCGAGCCACTGCCGCCGACCACGGACACGAACCGCCACCCGCCGAGGAACTGTGAGCGCCCCCACTCCGGCGCGTTGTCGGCTCCGAGGGTCATCACGATGCCCGAGCCCATGCCGTTGCCGACGGCAGCCACCAGCGCGGCCCCGGTGACCGCGAGCGCGGAGTGCGTGAGCGGGAGCACGATCATCCCGATGCCGAGCAGCACGACGCAGGGCACCGCGACCCAGGTCCGGCCGAAACGGTCCATCACCGAGCCCGCCGGGTAGAACAGCAGCATCTCGACCCCGCCGACGATCCCGAAGATGATCGCCGTCGTGCTGGCGGACAGCCCGACGTGCGCCGCCCAGAGGGGCAGCAGCACGACGCGTGCCGATCGGGTGGCCCCGATGACCAGGACCCCCAGGCCGAGGGTGAGGTAGACGCTGCGGTGGTCCCAGAGGACCTTCGCGGTGCTCACCGGTGCCTGGTCCCGCGCCTGCTCCTTCGCCTGGGCCTCGTGTGCCGCCGTGAGGTCGGGGCCGAACCGGACCAGGGCGGCCGCACCGAGTCCGGCCGCCACCGCGACCGCGAAGCCCGCGCGCGGCCCCCACACGTGGATGATCGGGGCCCCCACGAACGGCCCGATGAACAGGCCGATGCGGTTGACCCCGCCGAGGGTGGACATGGCCCGCGCCCGCATCGAGGCCGGCACCGCGTCGATGAGGTAGGCCTGCCGTGCCACCAGGAACACCGACGAGGTGAAGCCCATCGCGAACACCGTGACCATGAGGACACCCAGCGACGGCGCCAGCAACGCCACGAGGGCGGCCACGGCGTCCACGGCGCTGGCCCAGAGGAGGGCTCGGCGCTCCCCGACCCGGTGGACGAGGGCGCCGGCCGGCACGGCGAAGAACAGCTCGGCGATGAGCGCCAGCCCGGCCGTCAGGGCCGCGACGGACTGGCTCGCGCCGAGGTCGAGCGCACTCAGCGTGATGATGGGGACGACGGCCCCGCTGCCGACCGCCGCGATGACGGTCGGCCCGTAGGCCGGCACGGCGATGCTGCGCAGGGCGAAGGCGGCCTCGGGGGCTGGGCCGTGCTCGGGGCGGGACATCACCACCCATTCTGTCGAAGCCGCGGAGGGGCGCAGGCCGGGGTGCCGCCCGTCGGCCGGGCACCGGCGGGAGAACGGCACGAGTAGGTTCGGCCTCATGAGCTTCGTCGTGCCGTCGCGCTTCTGCGGTCCCCCCGCGTCCGGCAACGGTGGCTGGGTGAGCGGTCACGCCGCGGCCCTCCTGCAGCCTGGGCCGGACGAGGCCGTGACCGTGCGGCTGCGGACCCCTCCCCCGCTCGACCGCGCGATGGCTGTCCGCACCGGCTCGGCGGACGGCCGCCCCACGCTCGAGGTCCACGACGGCGACCACCCGGTCCTCGAGGCGACCACGGCGCCGGGACTCGAGCGGCGCGGCATACCGGCGGCTGTGTCGTTCGCGGCCGCAACGGCGGCGGGCGCCACCTACGAGGGCCTGGCCGACCACCCCTTTCCCACCTGTTTCTCGTGCGGGCCCGGGCGGGAGCGCGGCGACGGTCTCCGGCTCCAGCCGGGCCGTGTCCAGGGAGGCGCTGGCGAGTATGCCGCGGCCTGGGTGCCGAGCGCGAAGGTCGACCTCGAGACGGTCTGGGCCACACTCGACTGCCCGGGTGGCTGGGCCTCGGGCGTCGCAGCCCGGCCGATGGTGCTTGGCACCATGACCGCCCAGATCCAGGCACTTCCTGCGGTCGGCGAGGAGTGCGTCGTGATGGCCTGGCAACGCGACGGCGAAGGCCGCAAGGCCAACACACGCAAGTACCTGAGCGGCACTGCATTGTTCAGCTGCGCGGACGGACGCCTGCTCGGGCAGGCTGAGGCGACCTGGATCGCCATTGACCCCAAGGCAGTTCGACCACCAGGAGACGCGTCATGAGCAGGCTCGCAGTGGTGACCGGCGCCAGCAGTGGCATCGGCGAGGCGACGGCGCGGCAGCTGGCCGCCGACGGGTTCGAGGTGGTCTGCGCCGCGCGCCGCGCCGAGCGCATCGAGGCCGTGGCCGCTGAGATCGGCGGTCGTGCCGTGGTGTGCGACGTGACGTCTGCCGACGACGTGGCCAGGCTGGCGGCGGAGGTCGGCGACCGGCTCGACGTGCTCGTCAACAACGCCGGTGGGGCGCTCGGCCTCGCCCCGGCCGCCGCCACCGAGGTCGCGGACTGGCGGAGCATGTTCGAGTCCAACGTCATCGGCACGCTGCAGGTGACCCAGGCCCTGCTGCCGGCGCTCGTCGCGTCGGGCGCCGGGACGATCGTCAACGTCGGCTCGATCGCGGGGCGGGTGGCCTACGAGGGTGGCTCGGGCTACGTCGCGGCCAAGCACGCCGTGGCGGCCCTGACCGAGACCCTGCGCCTCGAGCTGGTCGACCAGCCGGTCCGGGTCGAGGAGATCGCCCCCGGGCTGGTCCGCACCGAGGAGTTCGCGCTGACTCGTTTCGGCGGCGACCGGGAACGGGCGGACTCGGTGTACGCAGGCGTGCCCGACCCGCTCGTGGCCCAGGACATCGCCGAGGCGATCGGTTGGATGGTCGGACGGCCGGCCCACGTCAACATCGACCTGCTCGTGATCAAACCGCGGGTGCAGGCCGCGCCGCACAAGGTGCACCGCGAGGGCTGAGGCCAGCTCCACCCGGGTCCCTGATCGGCGCGGTCGTCTTTCGATCGCCGACTTTACGAATTCCTTACCTGCGGTCCCTACTGCTCCCCGCCCTGCTGGTCTACTCTCCCCTCTATTGGCGCTCGTATCTGAGCCTTTTGGAGGCAAACCAATCATGTTCAATCATCGAATGGCTCGAGTCCTGGCCGTTGCTGCCACCGGCGCCCTGTCCCTCGCGGGGCTCACCGCCCTGGCCCCCACCGCGCAGGCCGCCACCGGCCAGCTGGGCGACATCACCTCGCTCAGCCGGGACGGCGACACCTTCACGGTGCGCTCCGGCACGGCTGCCCTGCGCGTCGTCGTCGAGGACGACTCCCTGCTGCGGGTCCAGGTGGCGCCGGACGGCACCTTCACCGACCCGGCAAACGACGACCCGAAGGACCCGGCCGACCCGGATGCCGACATCGTCGTCAAGACCGACTACCCCGGTGCCGGCGCGAAGCTCTCCCAGAGCGCCACGGCATACGTGATCAAGACCCCGAAGGCCAAGCTCACCCTCACGAAGTCGCCGCTGACCCTCCACCTCGCCAAGGCCGACGGCACCCGTCTGTGGGACGAGACCGCGCCACTCTCCTGGACCGACGACGGCACCACCCAGACCCTCGCGCAGGGCGCCACCGAGCAGTTCTTCGGCGGTGGCATGCAGAACGGCCGGTTCAGCCATCGCGACAGCCAGATCAGCATCTCGCGCGACTACAACTGGAACGACGGCGGCAACCCCAACGCCGTGCCCTTCTACGTCTCCAGCAACGGGTACGGCGTCCTGCGCAACACCTTCGCGCCCGGCAGCTACGACTTCCGCAGCCCGGTCAAGACGACCCACGAGGAGCAGCGCTTCGACGCCTACTACTTCGTCGGCGACGCCAAGCAGGTTCTCAACGGCTACACCGAGCTCACCGGTCGTCCGGTCGCCCTGCCGATGTACGCCCTCGAGCTCGGCGACGCCGACTGCTACCTGCACAACGCCAACCGTGGTGAGCGCGAGACCCTGCGCGACTCGACCGCGATCGCCGAGGGCTACCAGGCGAACGACCTCCCGCTCGGCTGGATGCTCGTCAACGACGGCTACGGCTGCGAGTACGAGGACCTGGCCAAGACCGGTGACATGCTGCACGACCACGGGTCCGAGCTCGGGCTGTGGACCCAGCGTGACCTGACGGCCCAGGAGTCGGAGGTCGCCGCCGGCGTGCGGGTCCGCAAGACCGACGTGGCGTGGGTCGGGCCGGGCTACCGGTTCGCTCTCGACGCCTGCGAGAAGGCCCGCGACGGCATCGAGTCCAACAGCACCGACCGCGCGACCATCCTCACCATCGAGGGCTGGGCCGGCACCCAGCGCTGTGGCGCGACGTGGAGCGGCGACCAGAGCGGTTCGTGGGACTACATCAAGTGGCAGATCCCCACGTATGCCGGGTCGACCATGTCGGGTCTGCACGTCACCACCGGTGACGTGGACGGGATCTTCGGCGGCAGCGCCAAGACCTACGTCCGTGACCTCCAGTGGAAGATGTTCCTGCCGATGACCTACGCGATGAGCGGGTGGGCGGCCAGCGACAAGCAGCCCTACCGCTACGGAGCGCCCTACACGGACATCAACCGCAAGTACCTGATGCTGCACGAGCGGCTGCTCCCGTACTTCTACACGCACACCATGAACGCCACCGAGGACGGCGTCGGCGCCACCCGCCCGCTCTACCTCGAGTACCCCAACGACCCCAACACCTGGGGCGACGCGGCGAAGTACGAGTTCCTCGCCGGCCAGGACTTCCTCGTGGCGCCGGTCTACTCGGACACCTCCGTCCGTGACGACATCTACCTGCCGAAGGGCGAATGGGTCGACTACTGGAGCGGCCGGATCTACCAGGGCGGCCAGACCATCGACGGCTACAAGGCACCGCTCGACACCCTGCCGCTGTTCGTCCGCGCCGGCGCCGTCGTGCCGATGTTCCCCGAGGGCACCAAGGACTGGAAGGCGGGCAAGGACGCCGGGCAGCTCGACCTCGACGTCTACCCGACGGGCACCTCGACGTTCACCAACTACGAGGACGACGGCCGCAGCCAGCAGCACGCCTCGGGTCAGTCCGCGACGCAGCGCTTCGACGTCACCGCACCGAAGCGGGGTGGCGGCAAGGTCAGCGTCAAGATCGGCCCGCTCAGCGGCTCGTATGCCGGTGAGCCCACCACCCGCGCCTACCGCCTGGCAGTGCACACCGACACCGCACCGGCGGGGGTGACCGTCGCGGGGGCCAAGCTCGCCAAGGTCTCCTCGAAGGCAGCACTCGACCAGGCTCAGTCCGGCTGGTTCTTCAACGCCACGACCGGTGTCGTCGACGTCAAGACGGCCTCCCTCGCGACGGGGAGCACCACCACCGTGGTCCTCAACGGCGCGTCGGCCGTCGGCGGCTCCCACCCGACCGACCGCAACGGCTCGGTGGACGTCACGACCCCGCGGATCGCGGTGGCGGGCAAGGCGCAGGAGGTCAAGGCGACCTTCACCAACGGCACCAACGGGACCGTCCAGGTGACCGGCACCTCGCTCTCGGTGCCGGCCGGGTGGGCCGCCCGGGCCACGACCCCGGTCACGGCCAAGAAGGTCGCGTCCGGCGCCACCTTCAGCGCGACGTTCTCCGTGACGCCGCCCGCCTCCGCCGCGGCCGGCTCTGCCGAGATCGGGGCGACCGTGGACTACACGGCCCACCAGCAGCCGTATGCCGTCACTGACCGCACGTCGACCACGCTGGCCTACGCCTCGCTGGCCGCGGCGGCCAACAACGTTGGTGTCACCGCCAGCGCCGACCCGGCTCCGGGCGACATCGACGGTGGTCACTCGAGCTTCCTCGCCGAGAAGCTGGCCGAGAAGGGCGTCGCTCCTGGCGCGAAGGTGAGTGCCAACGGGTTCGACTTCACGTGGCCAGCGGCCCAGCCCGGCACGAAGGACAACGTCGCCGGTGATGGACAGACGATCAGTCTCACCGGTCAGGGCAACGCGGTCGCCTTCCTCGGCACCGGGACGAGCGGGAGCGCCGGCGACAACGCCACGGTGACCTACACCGACGGCACCACCACGACCGGTTCCGTGGGCATGCCCAACTGGTGCTGCCTCGCCCAGGACACCTACGGCGCCAAGGTCGCCGTGCGGACCCTCGGCAAGAACACCCCGACCGGCCCGGCCTACCCGACGACCGAGTACCGGCTCTACACGTCCACGCTGCGCGTCGACCCAGCCAAGACGGTCGCGGCCGTGACCCTGCCGGGCAACGCGGCGTTCCACGTCTTCGCCCTGACGGTCGGCACGCGAGGAGGTCGTCCCCCCACCGCTCGAGGACGGTCAGTACGCCCTCACCACCGGCGGCAAGGCGTTGACGGCCACAGACGCCGACCTCGGTCTGCTCGCCATGACGGCGCCGAGCGGTGACGCCACCCAGAAGTGGGTGATCACCCGGCAGGCGCAGGACGGCAGCTACACGCTGAAGAACGCCAGCACCGGGTTGTGTGCGGACGTGCCCTACAGCTCGACCGAGGACGGCGCCGCCGTCGGCCAGTACACCTGCAGCGGCACGCCCAACCAACGGTTCACCGTCGTCAAGGACGGCAGCACCGTGAAGCTGGTTCAGGCCAACAGCGGACTGTCCCTCACGGCGAACGCCGACGGGTCGGTCACCCAGGCCACCGACACCGGCGCTGCGACCCAGCGCTGGTCCGCGGCGGCCAACTGAGCCACGGGTGGAGGGGCGCCCCCTGCGCCCCTCCACCCGTGCACAACCGCATGGGTATGCCGCGGTGGCAACACCGCGGCATACCCATGCCTCGGGTGGGGTAGCCACTGGACCCGGCGCTGGGTCACCCCGGACCACGTGGTGACCTGCACCACATTGGTTGGGGAATGCAACCAACAAGTTGAGTGTTCAACGAACCATGACCCAGATCCAGAACTCCCTGACCGAGCTCGAGGCCCAGTTCGCCGACCACCTCGAGCTGTCCCCCGAGGCTCAGGACCTGCTGTTCCGCGACGCGCGCACGGCCAACACCTTCACCGACGAACCGGTGACCGAGGACCAGGTGCGCGCCATCTACGACCTGGTGAAGTGGGCACCCACGTCGATGAACAACCAGCCGCTGCGGATCGTCCTCGTGCGCAGTCCCGAGGCCCGCGGTCGCCTGGTCGAGCTGATGAGCGGCAACAACAAGGCCAAGACCTCGACCGCTCCGCTGGTGGCCGTGCTGGCCGCCGACACCGACTTCCACGACGAGCTCGGCAAGGTCTTCCCCCACTTCGAGGGCGCTCGCGACCTCTTCGCCGGCAACGCCGAGATGCGTGAGGGGTCGGCCACCCTCAACGCCACCCTGCAGGTCGCGTACTTCATCCTCGGCGTTCGCGCCGCAGGTCTGGCCGCCGGTCCGATGACCGGGTTCGACGCAGCCGGGGTGGACCGCGAGTTCTTCCCCGACGGTGCGCACCGCACCATCGCCGTCGTCAACATCGGCCGCCCCGCCGAGGGCGCCTGGATGGACCGACTGCCGCGGCTCGACTACGACGAGGTCGTCACCTCGGTCTGAGTGACCCGCTGCGGCCCTCGGCCTTGGCAGCGTCCGCCGAGCGACCACTTTCAAGAAACTTGTTGCACGAGGCGACCTTCCCGACTTAGCGTCGAGCTACACGGAAGGGAGGTGGTCCAGGAGTTGATTTCATATTGGACGCGTGAGGTGACTGCGCGCTAGCGCACCTCGACTGCTCGAGGTCCGCCATCCGGCGCAATCCCAAGCAGTTCACCGCAGCCCGTGGGCCGTGCAGGTCGTCCCCTGCGCATGCCGAGCCGCTCGTTTCGGCGAGGCGAGGCCCACGGGCTGTTCCATGCCCGGCACACCGTTCCAACCCGGCGCCAACCCGGCACCAACCCGTCACCGATTCGACGAAGCCGTCACCAACCCAGCGCCGGTGAACGGCGTCGGAAGGGGTGAAGGGCTCGACGCGGTCCTCTTCCGGGTCCGCGAACCGATCACCGGAGGTGGCGTCATGGGGACAACGCACCACACAGCTGGATCCACCCGGCGTTGCTGCGCACTCGTCGCAGTGGCTGCCCTCACGACCGTGCTGGCGGCCTGCGGCGGAGGCGGGGGCGACAGCGGGGCGAAGCCCTCGGCGGGCGCAGCCACTGCGGACGCCTCCAGCACCGAGACCGGTTCGGCCGCGACCGCGACCTCGACGGGCCGTCCACCTCGAGCGCCGCCGCCGGACCCACCGCCACGTCGGGCAGCTCCGCGGGGAGCTCGTCCAGTGCCGGCTCCTCGAGCCCGAGACCGTCGTCGGGCGGGCCACCCACCTGCACGGCCGCGAGGGTGCGCACCCGCGTCGAGGCGCAACCCGGCAGTGGCGGCGCGGGCAGCTTCGTGGTCCAGGTCCTCGCGACCAACACGAGCTCCGCGGTCTGCGTCACCCACGGCTACCCGGGCGTCTCGCTGACGGCCCCCGACTCCGGCAGGCAGCTCGGGGCGCCGGCCGACCGCGAGTCGGGGCAGCCGATGCCCACCATGCGGCTCGAACCCGGCAAGACCGCCGTCGCCCTGGTCAGGGTCTCCCAGGCCGGCAACTTCGGGGCCGGGTGCTCGATGACGAAGGCAGCAGGTTTCCGGATCTACCTGCCGGGCGACAAGGCCGCCGAGTTCGCGCCGTACCCGGTGGACGCCTGCTCGTCCAGCTCGGTGCACCAGCTGTCGGTGCGACCCTTCAACAGCTGACGTCACACCTGCCTGTGGCCATGCCGCAGCCGGTCGGCCCCTCACGCGACCGGCTGCGGTCGACCGGTCAGGGACGCAGTGCTGCCGCCTCGGCGGCGAGGGCCTCGATACGGGCCCAGTCGCCTCTGCGCCACAGCGTCTTTCGGCGTCAGCCACGAGCCGCCGACACACCCCACGTTGGGCAGGGCCAGCCAGGCGGCTGCCGTCTCGAGGGTGATGCCACCGGTCGGGCAGAACCTCAGCTGCGGACACGGCCCGGCCACCGCCGACAGGTACGGTCGCCCACCGCTCGCCTCCGCGGGGAAGAACTTCATCGCCTCGAGCCCGGCCTCGGCCAGGGTCAGCATCTCGGTGAGCGTGCCCGCCCCCGCCAGCAGCGGGAGACCACTGGCGAGCGCGGCGTCGAGCAGCCGCGGTGGCGATCCGGGCGTGACGAGGAACTGGGCTCCGGCGTCCTTGACCTGCTGCACCTGCTCGGGCGTGACGACGGTGCCGGCGCCCACGACCATGCCCTCGACCTCGGAGGCCACCGCCTCGATCGCGCCGAGCCCGGCCTCGCTGCGCAGCGTGATCTCGATGACGGGTATGCCGCCGCGCACCAGTGCCCGCGCGAGCGGCACCGCCTGCTCGACCGAGTCCACGACGACGACCGGGATGACCGGAGCGAGGTCGAGGAGGTCGGCCTCGCGCGAGATGACCGGCTTGGTGCCGACCGAGCGGGGCGGGTGGGACTGCGCCGTACCGGTGGCGGTCATCGGGTCTCCTCGAAGGTGGCGAACGGCGCGGCGTCGCTCGTGTCCCACACGTGGCCGAGGCTGCCGAAGATGTGGGCTCCCTCGTCGGCTCGACCCACGGCGGCCCGCATCGGCGCGAACAGCTCACGGCCGGTGCCGACCCCCTCTTCGCTGACCCGGGGCGACGGCACCCTGGCGGCGAACTCGCCCTCGTCGACGAGCACGTCCAGCTGCCCGGTCAGTGAGTCGACCCGGATGACGTCGCCGTCGTGGATCTTCGAGATCGGGCCGGCGTGCACCGACTCCGGTGTCACGTGGATGGCCGCCGGGATGGCTCCGGACGCCCCGCTCATCCGGCCGTCGGTGACCAGCGCCACGGCATACCCGCGCTTCTGGAGGACGCCGAGCGAGGGGGTGAGGGCGTGCAGCTCGGGCATGCCGTTGGCCGACGGCCCCTGCTCGCGGATGACGACGACGACGTCGCGGTCGAGCTCGCGCCGTGAGAACGCCTGGAGGAAGCCCACCTGGTCGGTGAAGACGCGGGCCGGCGCCTCGATCACCCGGTGCTCGTCCGCGACCGCGGACACCTTGATGACCGCGTGGCCGAGCGTGCCGCCGAGGACGCGCAGTCCGCCGTCCACGGTGAACGGGTTCGTCAGCCGAGCGCAGGACGGCAGGGTCACCGGACTCCGTTGCGACGTCGACGAACTCGAGCCGACCGTCGACGAGCTCGGGTCGCTGCGTGTAGCGGCGCAGGCCGGGTCCGGCCACTGTCAGCACGTCCTCGTGCAGGAGGCCGTGGTCGAGCAGGGTGCGCACGAGGAAAGGCGTGCCGCCGGCCGCGTGGAAGTGGTTCACGTCGGCGGGACCGTTGGGGTAGATCCGTGCCACGGACGGGACGGCCGCCGAGAGGTCGTCGAAGTCCTCCCACGTCAGGTCGATCCCGGCAGCCGCGGCCATCGAGATGAGGTGCATCGTGTGGTTGGTCGAGCCGCCGGTCGCGAGCAGTGCGACGACGGCGTTGACCACGGTCTTCTCCGAGACCACCTGGCCGATCCCGTAGGGCGAGTCCGACGCGGCGATCTCCGCGACCCGCGCCGTCGTCGCCGCGGTCAGTGCGTCGCGCAACGGGTCGTCCGGGTGGACGAAGGCCGCCCCCGGGAGGTGGAGCCCCATGACGTCCATCAGCATCTGGTTGGAGTTGGCGGTGCCGTAGAAGGTGCAGGTGCCCGGCGAGTGGTAGGACGCGACCTCGCTCTCCAGGAGCTCCTCGCGTCCCACGTCGCCCGCGGCATACGCCTTGCGCGTCTCGGCCTTGTCGGCGTTGGAGCGGCCCGAAGCCATCGGCCCGGCGGGCACCAGCGCGGTCGGCAGGTGACCGAACGACAACGCGCCGGCCACGAGGCCCGGCACGATCTTGTCGCAGACCCCGAGCATGAGGACCCCGTCGAACACGTCGTGGCTGAGCGCGATGGCGGCCGACATGGCGATGACGTCACGGCTGAACAGGCTGAGCTCCATGCCCGCCCGCCCCTGGGTGATGCCGTCGCACATCGCGGGCACGCCACCGGCCACGCGGGCGACGGCGCCGACCTCGCGAGCGGTCTGCTTCATCGCCGCGGGGTAGTGCTCGAACGGCGCGTGCGCCGACAGCATGTCGTTGTAGGACGTGATGATGCCGAGGCTCACGCCCGTGTCGGCCGCCATCGTGGTGCGGTCGCTGCCGCCGCACGAGGCGACCGCGTGGGCGAGGTTGGAGCAGCCCAGGTCGGTGCGGGCAGGACGCAGGCTCAGCTCGGAGGCGGCCCGCGAGGTGCGTTGCAGGTATGCCGTGCGGCTGGCCCGACTGCGGTCGGTCACCCGGGCGGTGACGTCGGCGACGACGGGGTGGATCGGGGGTGGCTCGAAGGCGTGGGCAGCAGGCTGGACGTCGGGCGCCATGAGGGAGGCTCCTGGGAACTCGGCGGTCGGGACGGGACCGCGCGATCGGCGTCGTTGGCGTGCGCGTTGTGACTCAGTTCACAAGTGTGACGGTGACCGGGCGATCGGCCGCCGCCCATCCCGGCATACGGACGAGTAGGACTGCATCGAGGACGCTGACCGAGCGCTCAGGGCTGGCGGCGGGACAGGGCCCAGGCAGCGGCGTCGTCCAGCGACCCCTCTGCGACCCGGCTGAAGACCAGTCGGTCGTGCAGCCGGTTCCGCCGGCCACCCCAGAACTCGACCTCGTCGCAGACGACCCGGTAGCCGCCCCAGAAGTCGGGGACGGGCACGTCGTCGGGGGTCCCGTGGTCGGGGAACTGCGCGGCATACCTCGCGTAGGCCTCCTCGAGGCCGGCTCGGCCCTCGATCGGCTGGGACTGTCGCGACGCCCACGCCGAGATGCGCGAGGCCCACGGCCGAGACCCGAAGTAGCCCGCCACCTCTTCGCGAGAGAGCTCCTGAGCCACGCCACGGAAGCGGACGGCGCGGAACATCGCCGGCCAGGTCAGCGCGGCCGCGATGCCACCGGTGGCGGCGATCTCGATCCCCTTGGTCGACTCGGTGCCCGTCACGAAACCCGGGCCGCGCTCATCGAAGAACCGCATGAGCACGGTCCGGACGTTCGGGCGTCCCGCGGCGTCGACGGTGGCGACCGAGATGGCCAGCGGCTCCGGGACGTCCGCCTGGGACTGCGAGCGTTCGACGGCCTCGTCGACCCAGCGCCGCGCCTGCTGCCAGGGCGTGGGCGCGACTTCGGCCTCGGAGATCCCTTCGCCGGTGTAGTCGACGCGCACCGTGTCGGTGCGCGTCGTGCCGGTGCGCTGCACATCGCTCATGGGTCGAGATTAGGGTGAAGGCCGGAGCACACGTCAGGGAGGCACCATGCCAGGCAAGGGCAAGGCCGTCGGCAACCTCGTCAAATGGGGCGTGAAGTACGGCCCGCACGTGGTGGTGCTGGCCCAGCAGGCCAAGGAGCCGGCGATGAAGGCAGCCCAGACGGCGCTGGACCGGCAGAAGGCCAAGCGGCGCGCGGTCGAGCATGCCTCGACGGTGCGCGACGGGACGGTGCTCAAGACGTTCGACCCGCGGGCCGACCACAGCGAGCCCGTCTGGGTGGTCTTCGCGGGCGACGACCCCATCGCCGCCCACCCCTCCTCGTCGACCCCGATCGCGGAGCTCATCGCCAACAGCGACCTCGCCACCCGCGTCCGCCCGATCGACCTGCCCACGCCGGCCGAACGGCTCAAGCAGCTCCCGCGACGGGCTGGTCGCCGGCGATGACCCTCTTGACGCCGGTCGCCGACTCGGCTCGGCGCCAGCTCGCCCAGGCCCTGCGGTCCAGGGTCGCGGGCGCCGACGCCCGGACCAAGGCGGAGCGCATCTGGGGCGCCGAGGGACCACGCTGGTTCACGCCCGACGACCCGATCTGGCGGGTGCACGCCGACGCGGCGATGTTCCCCGGCGGCATCCGAGCGCTGCTGCTCCAGTCGCTCCACCCGCTCGCCATGGCGGGGGTGGCCGGCCACTCGGGCTACAAGGGCGACCCGTGGGGGCGGTTGCAGCGCACCAGCGAGTTCATCGCGACCACGACGTTCGGCACCATCGACCACGCGCAGGAGCAGATCGCGCGGGTGCGCTCGATCCACGACCGGGTGCGGGGCAAGACGGTAGACGGTCGCCCCTACTCGGCCGCCGACCCGCACCTGCTCGCCTGGGTGCACGCCACCGAGGCCGACAGCTTCCTCACGGCATACCAGCGCTATGCGGTGGAGCCGCTCACCCCCGACGAGGCCGACCGCTACGTCGAGCAGGGCGGCATCGTCGCGAGCGCCCTCGGCGTGCTCGACCCGCCGACCACCGTGGCAGGCCTGCGCGCCTGCATCGGCGCCTACCGTCCCGAGCTCGAGTCCACTCCCGCGGCACGCGAGGCGGCGCGCTTCCTGCTCGTCCACCCACCGCTGCCGCTGGCTGCCAGGCCCGGGTATGCCGCGTTGGCCGCGGGCGCCGTGGCGATGCTCCCGCGGTGGGCCCGGATGCCGTTGCGGCTGCCCTGGCTGCCCGTCACCGAACGGTTCGTGGGTGGTCCGCTCGGTGGGGTCGCCACGTCGACGGTCCGCTGGGCGATGGCCGACGCCACCGACGAACGCCGCCGAGCTGTGCGGGCTCGGGACGGCTCCATCTGAGCAGACGCGGCCCGACCCGAGAATTTCGGCCAGTTGCCCGAGTTTCCGGCCCGCTTGGGCGCTCAAGCCCAGGAGATTCGGCCAACTGGCCGAGTTTCCGGGCTCGGCTAGGGCACCGGGTGGCGGGCGTCGTAGCGCACGAAGCCCGGCTGCAACCGGCCCAGCAGGACGATCGCCGTGACGCACGCCAGCCCACCCACCACGGCCGTCAGGGCCTCGCCGATCCCGCTCGCGAGGAACCCTCCCGCCATCTCCCCCAGTCGCGGCCCGCCCGCCACGACGACGATGAAGACGCCCTGCAGCCGCCCGCGCAGGTGGTCGGGCGTGGCGGCCTGCAGGATGGTCGTGCGGAACACCGAGCTCACCGAGTCCGACGCGCCGGCCACCGCCATCGCCACCAGCCCGAGCCACAGCGCGGCGCCCCTGGACATCACTCCGCCGGCCGCCAGCATCGACGCTCCGAACCCCGCGATGGCAAACCCCCAGCCCACGATCGACACGAGGATCGCCAGCCCCTGACGTCGCACCTGCCCGAGTCGTCCGGAGAAGAACATCGCCACGATCCCGCCGACTGCCGCAGCCGCGGAGAGTGCCCCGACGGTCTTCGCGCCGCCACCGAAGATGACTGCGCCGGCAGCCGGGAACAACACCCGTGGCTGGGCCAGCAGCATCGCGCAGATGTCGGCGACGAACGTCATGCGCACGTTGGGCCGCGTTGCCAGGAAAGCGAACCCGTCGAGCACCGACCTCAGGCCCGGGCGGCTCGGCGCAGCCCCTTCCTCGGGTTCGGGCGGCAGCGGCTGGAGCCGGGCCAGGCCCCACAGCGCAGCGGTGGTGATCACGGCGTCGGTCGTGTATGCCGCCTTGAAACCGCCCCAGTCGACGAGGAACCCGGCCATCAGCGGGCCCACCGTCATCGACGCGTTCATCGCGAACACCGACAGCGCGTTCGCCGCGGGCAGCAGGTCACGCGGCAGGATCCGCGGGTAGATCGACGTGCGCGCCGGCGAGGAGACCGCGAAGGCGCCGTTCCACAGGGCCACGAGCGCGTAGAGGACCCACACGTGCGTGTTGCCGAGCCAGGCCTGCAGCGCGCACAGGATGCTCGACACGAACGCCACACTCTGCGCGACCAGCCCCACGGACCGCCGGTCGTAGTGGTCGATCAGGGTGCCGCCGTAGAGCCCCATGAACACGAGCGGCACGAGGGCGCAGAGCCCCACGATCCCCACGGCCGCAGTCGATCTCGTGATGTCGTAGACCTGCAGGCCGATCGCCACGACGGCCAGCTGCGAGCCGACGTTGGAGAGGGTGAACCCGACATAGAGCCGCCGGTACGGCCCGTTGTCCCGCAACGGGGTCAGGTCCAGGAGCAACGGCACCAGCCGACTGTATGCCGCGTGCGCGCCGAGTCCTCGACGGGTGTGCCGTAGCGTCAGGCGCATGGACCCCCGCGCCCGGATCGCCCTGCTCATCGACGCCGACAACTCCTCGGCCAAGAAGATCGACCTCATCCTCAACGAGCTGAGTGCCTACGGCGAGACCAGCATCCGTCGCGCGTACGGCAACTGGACCAAGGCTGGGCTCAGGCCCTGGACCGACGTGCTGCACGCGCGCGCCATCAGACCGGTCCAGCAGTTCGACTACAGCCGCGGCAAGAACGCGAGCGACATGGCGATGGTCGTCGATGCGATGGCGTTGCTCTACAACGACCACCCCGACGCGTTCGGCATCGTGTCGTCGGACGCGGACTTCACGCCACTGGTCATGCACCTCCGGGAGAGGGGTGCGGCGGTCTACGGGTTCGGCGAGCGCAAGACCCCCGAGCCGTTCCGCTCGGCGTGCACCCGCTTCCTGTTCCTCGACCAGCTCGCCGAACCGGACGAGGTGCGACTCGACGAGGTGTCCCCGCCGGCAGCCGCCCCCGTGGCCCAGGCATCCGTGGCCGAGAGCTCAGCCCCGAGGCAGTCGACCAGGAAGAGCGCCGCTGCGTCGAAACAGGCCAGTGCGGCCAAGGCCAGTGCGGCCAAGCAGGCCACGGCGGCGCCCAAGGTCGACGGATCGCCGGCGCGGAAGACGACCACCGAGCTGCGGCAGGACGCCGGTCTGGTGCGGCTGCTGCGCAATGCCGTCTCGCGAGCCGCCGATGACGACGGATGGGCGTTGGTGAGCACCGTCGGCAACGGCATCTCGAACCAGTCGTCCTTCGACTCGCGGAACCACGGCTACAGCTCGCTCAGCAAGCTGCTCAAGGCGACGGACCTCTTCGACGTCCGCACCGTGGGCAACGTCATGTCGGTCCGCGACAAGCGGTTGGCCCGCAAGGCCACCTAGTCCGCGATCGTGATGCCCAGCTCGGCTGCGAGCGCCGGCCCGAGGTCGATGAGCTGCAGGGCGGAAACCGTCGCGCCGCGCAGGCCGGCCACCCCGCGTGGACCGGCCAGGTCGGCCCCGGTCAGGTCGACGTCCTTGAACCTGCCCTTGGTGAAGTCGGGGGAGACCAGCCGGCACCCCTCGAACCTCACCCGGGTCAGCTTGGCCTCGGCGAAGTCGGCCTCGACGAGCTGGCAGTCGACGAGCTCGACGTCGAGCAGGGTCGCGCCGCGCAGGTTGAGGAAGTCGATCTTGCAGCCCTCGATCCGCACCCGCGAGAGCTCCGACCCGTAGAGCGCCACCGCCCCCAGCCGGGCGCCCTGCACCAGGCAGTCGCTCCACGACGACTCGGCGAGGTCGAGGCCTGCCCCGTGCACGGCATACAGGTTGGTCTCGGAGAACCGCGAGCGCGGGGCGCGCAGCTCACTGAGGTCACACCGCTGGAAGGTGCACTCGAGGAACCGCGACCCGCCTGCCGAGGAGCCGCGGAGGTCGTCGCTGAAGGCCTCGCCGTCGTAGTCCGTCTCCGGTCTGAGCACCGGCCCATAGTGACCCATCGCCCGGACAGTGCAGAATGAACCCGCCAGTAGGAAGCACGGGCGGCCCCACCGGGCGACCCACAACCGCGTGGCGGTGACCAGGAGAGCTCACCACCAGGCCGAGAGGACACCGATGTCCGACAGCGACTTCAAGCCGGGACTCGAGGGCGTCATCGCGTTCGAGTCAGAGATCGCCGAACCTGACAAGGAAGGCGGTTCGCTGCGCTACCGCGGCGTCGACCTCAAGGACCTCGTCGGGAAGGTCAGCTTCGGTCAGGTGTGGGGGCTGCTGGTCGACAACGAGTTCGACCCGGGCCTGCCGCCGGCCGAGCCGTTCCCGCTGCCCGTGCACTCCGGCGACATCCGGGTCGACGTGCAGTCGGCCCTGGCGCAGCTCGCGCCGCTGTGGGGGTTCAAGCCGCTCCTCGACATCGACGCCGAGCAGGCCCGCGACGACCTGGCTCGCGCGTCGGTGATGGCGCTGTCGTTCATCGCCCAGTCCGCGCACGGGCAGGACTCGCCGATGGTGCCGCAGAGCCGGGTCGACGAGGGCCGTACGATCGTCGACCGGTTCATGATCCGGTGGCGCGGTGAGCCCGATCCCAAGCACGTCGAGGCGATCGACGCCTACTTCATCTCCGCGGCCGAGCACGGCATGAACGCCTCGACGTTCACGGCCCGCGTGATCGCCTCCACCGGGGCCGACGTCGCCGCGTGCCTGTCCGGCGCGATCGGCGCCCTGTCCGGCCCGCTGCACGGCGGTGCCCCGTCCCGCGCCCAGCACATGATCGAGGGCGTCGAGCGCACCGGTGACGCGCGCGCCTACGTCAAGGACGTCCTCGACCGGGGCGAGCGGCTGATGGGCTTCGGCCACCGCGTCTACCGCGCCTACGACCCGCGCGCTGCCGTGCTGCGCGACACCTGCGAGCGCCTCGGCGCGCCCCGGTTCACGGTTGCCCTCGAGCTCGAGCAGGCCGCCCTGGCCGAGCTGCGCGAACGCCAGCCCGACCGCGTGCTGGAGACCAACGTCGACTACTGGGCCGCCGTGCTGCTCGACTTCGCCGAGGTCCCGGGCGCGATGATGACCCCGCTGTTCGCCGCCGCGCGCACCGCGGGCTGGTCGGCGCACATCCTCGAGCAGAAGAAGACCGGGCGCCTGATCCGGCCCAGCTCGCGCTACATCGGCGAGGCCCCCCGCGGCCTGGAGTCGGTCACCGGCTACCGCGCCTGACGCCGCACCCCAGGCCGTCGGTATGCCGCGTGGCCGGGGCCGCCCGCGGCATACCGTTCTGGTCGGAGCAGGACGCCGAGAGCGGGTCCGGGTGGTGGACCTCACGTCCCACGCCTCGGGACAGGGTGAGACACTGACCGCGACAACGGCGTCACATCCATCGCCCCTCGCCGCCGCCGCGGCCGCCCCGAAGGTGAACCAGTGACCGACAGTGCCCCCCTCACCATCCCCGCCGAGCTCCTGCCCAAGGACGGCCGGTTCGGCTCCGGCCCCTCGAAGGTGCGCCCCGAGCAGGTCGACTACCTCGCCAGCCTGGGCGGAACGCTGCTCGGCACCTCGCACCGCCAGGCGCCGGTCAAGAACCTCGTCGGCGCCGTCCGGGAGGGGCTGTCCGACCTGTTCAGCCTGCCCGACGGCTACGAGATCATCCTCGGCAACGGCGGGTCGACCGCGTTCTGGGACATCGCGGCGTTCGGGCTGGTGCGGGAGCGCGCCCAGCACCTGACCTTCGGTGAGTTCTCGTCCAAGTTCGCCAGCGTCACCGACAACGCGCCCTTCCTCGGCGACTCCACGATTCTCAAGGCCGACCCCGGCACCCTGGCCACGGCCCGCGCCGAGGCCGGCGTCGACGTCTACGCCTGGCCGCACAACGAGACCTCCACCGGCGTGATGGCGCCGGTCAGGCGGGTCGCGGGTGCCGACGAGGGCGCGCTCGTGCTCATCGACGCCACCTCCGGCGCGGGCGGCCTGCCCGTCGACGTGGCCGAGGCCGACGTCTACTACTTCGGTCCGCAGAAGTGCTTCGCCGCCGACGGTGGCCTCTGGCTGGCGGCCTTCTCCCCTGCGGCGCTGGCCCGGGTCGACGAGATCGCCGGGTCCGGTCGCTGGGTGCCCGACTTCTTCAGCCTGCCGACCGCCGTCACCAACAGCCGGCTCAACCAGACCTACAACACCCCTGCGCTGGGCACGCTGGCCCTGCTGCGCTCGCAGATCGACTGGATCAACGGCCAGGGCGGCCTCGACTGGGCCGTGAAGCGCACCGCCGACTCCAGCGGACGCCTCTACGACTGGGCCGAGCGCACGGCATACACCACCCCGTACGTGGCGGACCCGGCCGCGCGCTCGCAGGTGGTGGCCACCATCGACTTCGCCGACGAGGTGGACGCCGGCGCCATCGCGAAGACCCTGCGCGCCCACGGCGTGGTCGACGTCGAGCCCTACCGCAAGCTCGGTCGCAACCAGCTCCGCGTCGCGACGTTCCCCGCGGTGGACCCCGACGACGTGTCGGCCCTGATTGCGTGCATTGAGCACGTTGTGGCGTGATTCCCGCTCGCGGCGACCACGCCCGCGCGTAACCTCGATCCGAATGACTCGTTGACCCATGGGTAACCCCGGGGTGGGACTCAGGTGAGACAGCGACATCGAGGAGCCGGACGATGACACGCACGATGCGACTGCCGTGGCGCGCGATTGCCGGCGCCCTGCCTGCCGTGGCCCTGATCGGCAGCGGCGTGGCGCTGGCCACCACCGGCGGCAACCCCGCCACCGACATCGTCGCCGACTCCTCGCCCCTGGTCACCGTGCCCAGCGCCCCGCTGCAGTACCAGGAGGCGCAGGCGATCCCGCCGCTCCCGGCGCCCCCTGAGGCTGAGCCGACCCCGGCCTACCAGTCGGCCGGCCTCCCACCGTCGATGAGCGCCAACGGCATCCCGGCGGCAGCGCTCGCCGCCTACCGGAGGGCCGCCACGATCGTCGACGCCGCGGACACCGAGTGCAGGATCGACTGGGCGCTCATCGCCGCGATCGGCAAGGTCGAGTCCAACCACGGTCGGTACGGCGGCAACGGCATCGACCGCAGCGGCACCGTCCGCCCCGGCATCTACGGCATCCCGCTCAACGGCAGCAACGACACCGCCGTCATCCGTGACAGCGACGGCGGCGCCTACGACCGCGACCTGACCTGGGACCGTGCGGTCGGCCCGATGCAGTTCATCCCCGGCACCTGGAAGGTGGTCGGTGTCGACGCCAACGGCGACGGCCGCAAGGACCCCCAGAACCTCGCCGACGCCGCCACCGCCACCGCCGTCTACCTGTGCTCCGGCCCGGGCGACCTCAGCACCGGCTCCGGCGCCCGGTCGGCCGTGCTGCGCTACAACCACAGCGACGCCTACGCGGACCAGGTGCTGGCCATCGCGGCGGGCTACCGCGGCGGCTTCACCGTCGTCCCCGACTCCGACCTGAGCGACTCCCAGCGCACCGGGTCCCCCTACCTGCCCGTCGGGCGACACGCAGTCCGATGGCGCAGTACGACCCCGTGAAGGCGTCGCAGCCCGCGAAGCCCTCGAAGCCGGCCAAGCCCGGCAAGGGCGGCTCCTCCACGGCGGCCAAGCCGGGCAGCACCGGCGGGACCAGTGGCGGCAGCGAGGGCACGGGCGGGTCGACGCCTGCCCCCTCGACCACCGCCGGCAGCGACCCGCTGACCGGTGTCGTCACCGACATCGTCGGCGGTGTGGTCGGTGGCCTGACCGGCAGCACCCCCACTCCGACGCCCCGCTCGACCCCGACGCCGACACCCAGCAGCTCGACGAGCACCGCCGCTCCCGCTGACCCTGCTCCCCGTGGGCGGCAAGTGCCCCGCGGGCTACGACCCGGCCCTGAGCGCCCTGGCATCGTCGTCCTCTGCACCCTGCACCACTGACGACCTGAGGGTATGCCGCCTCGGCATGCTCCCAACAGAAGGCCACCTCCAGCAGAGCCCAGCTGACAGCGAAGAGCCCACCACGACGCGTGGTGGGCTCTTCCGAGCGCTGCCCTCGTGAGCCGGGAGTCAGCGCACGAGGCTGGCGACGACGGCCACTGCCACCACGATGACGAGCACCGCGATGGTCACCCGCCGGCGGAACACGGGCGTCACCGCGCCGCCTCAGGCATCGGTTCGGACACCTCGGGCTGCGGAAGAGTGCGGATCCGGATGCGGGGGCGGCGGCGGGACTCGTAGGTCACCTGGACATTCTCGTGCCGGGCCATCCAGATCGACACCGCCACGAGCATGAGGCCGACTGCCACCGTGCCGATGCCGACCGTCCAGCGCGGGCCGGCGACGTCGCCGATCCAGCCGATGAACGGCGCACCGAGGGGGGTGCCGCCCATGAAGATCGCCATGTAGAGGGCCATCACCCGGCCGCGCATGGCCGGGTCGACGCTGAGCTGCACCATCGCGTTGGCCGTGGTGAGTGCGGTCAGCGCGGACAGTCCCACCGGGATGAGTGCGAGGGCGAACAGCTGGTAGGTCGGGGCGAGCGCGGCCAGGCCGCTGGAGATCGTGAACCCGACGAGCGCGACGAGCAGGATGCGCAGCCGCGGCTTCGCACGACGTGCTGAGAGCAGCGCAGCGGTCAGGGAGCCGATCGCCATGATCGAGCCGAGCAGGCCGTACTCCTCCGGACCCTTGCCGAACTCCTTGGTGGCCATCAGGGCGGTCGTGATCTGGAAGTTCATCCCGAACGTGCCGAGGACGAAGACGAGCGCCATGACCAGCTGGATGTCGGGCCGGCTGCGGACATAGGCGACACCCTCCCGGATGGCGCCCTTGCCCCGGGCCAGCGCGGGCGCCGGGCGCAGCTCGCTGCGTCGCATCGACGACGAGCGCGATGAGCACCGCGACGAAGGTCAGCGTGTTGAGCAGCAGGGTCCAGCCGGTGCCGAACGCGGCGATGGTCAGGCCGGCGACGCCGGGACCGACGAGGCGGCCCGCGTTGAACGAGGCGCTGTTGAGCGACACCGCGTTGGCCAGCCGGTCGCGGGGCACCATCTCGGAGACGAAGGTCTGGCGGGCCGGGTTGTCGACGGCGGTGGCGACTCCGGTGAAGAGCGCGAGGCCGTAGACCATCCAGAGCTCTGCGCTCCCGCTGAGAACCAGCAGGCCCAGGGCCAGCGACGACAGCGCGAGCGAGGTCTGGGTGATCGCGAGGATGACCCGCTTGGGGTAGCGGTCGGCGATCATCCCGGCCCACGGCGCGAGGATGAGGAACGGCAGGAACTGCAGGCCGGTGACGATGCCCAGCGCCGAGGACGAGTGGTCGGTCAGCTCGGTGAGCACCAGCCAGTCCTGCGCGACCCGGCCCATCCAGGTGCCGATGTTGGAGATGAAGGCGCCCGTGGCGTAGATCCGGTAGTTGCGGACGTCGAGGGAGGAGAAGGTCGGACTCACTCGTTGGCCACCCGGGTGAGGATCACCGAGGCCTGGCGCAGGATGTCCTGCTCCTCGGGCGCGAGGTGGCCGACCCGGACCGACATCCAGGCGTCACGCTTGCGGCGGATCTCCTTGAGCAGGGTCACCGCGTCGCTGGTCAGCGAGAGGATCACCTGTCGACGGTCGGCAGGGTCGTCGGTGCGTTCGACGAGCCCTCGCTCCACGAGGGCGGCGACGGTGCGGGTCATGCTGGGGCCGCTCACCTTCTCGATCTCGGCCAGCTCACTCGGCGTGCGGTGCGCCTCCTCGAGGCGACACAGCACCGAGAACTGGTGCGGCGCAACGACGTGCGTGCTCTCGAACCGGACGCGGCGGGAGATGCGCATGCAGGCGAGACGGAGCTCACCAGCGAGGGTGGAGATCGCGGAGGGTGAGAGCCCTGCGTCAGCAGCGCGCCGTGAGCGCGCGGGGGGTGGGGTCATGTTTCTCTCCTTGTCGGTACTTAGCATAACTCATTACCTGTGCTAAGTATTTCCCCACTTCCCGGCGACTGCCCCGTCCATCCACCGCGGCCCCCGGCCGGACGACGAGGTATGCCGCGCGGCGACGTGCAGCGCGACGCAGGGCAGCGGCCACGCGGCATACCTCTAGGGTTGGCGGGGTGACCGCCCGGCTGCGCCTCCTGGACCGCGTCACCTGGGACGGTCGCGCCATCCCCGGCGACCGGCCGGCGGCGCTGCTCGCCCTGCTGGCGTCGCACCCCCACGGGTTGTCCGACGAGCGGATCGTCGGCGAGGTCTGGTCCCTCGAGCCGCCGGCGAAGCCCACGAAGGCGTTGCAGGTGCTCGTCTCCCGCCTTCGGACCCTGGACCGCTCGTTGGTCGAGCGGCACGACGGCGGCTACCGGTTGGGGCTGTCCCGCGACGAGGTGGATGCCTGGCTCGTCCTCGACCTGGTGGCGAGCGCTGACACGTGCCTGCGCGACGGCGCCCCGGACCGCGCGGCGCAGGACGCGGAGCACGCGCTGGAAGCCAGAGTCGGCGACGCGGGTCCGGGCCCACTGGCCGACCTGCGGCAACGAGTGGCCCGCGACCAGCGAGGGGCGGAGCGCGTGCTGGCCCTCGCGCTGTCCAGGTGCGGACGCGCGGCGGAGGCGCTGCCCCGGCTCGCTGGCCCTGCACGAGTCCTCGCCGGACGACACGGAGGTGTTGGCGTCGCTCCTGCGGGCGGAGAGCTCCACGTCGGGAGCGCCCGCAGCGCTCGGCCGCTACGAGGCCTACCGCCGTGACCTCGCCGACCGGCTCGGCGTCGACCCCGACGCCGAGCTGCAGCGCATGCACCGCGACCTGCTGGCCGCCGACTCGCCCCAGCAGACCGGGTTGCGTTTCGACACCGACGACCTGCTGGGCCGCGCCGACGACCTGGTCCGGCTGCGGGCGGCGATGGCGAGCGGGCGGCTCACGACGGTGCTCGGGCCGGGCGGGATCGGCAAGACCCGCATCGCCCACGTCCTCGCCCGCGAGGCCACCCAGCCGCGCGTGCACGTCGTCGAGCTGGTCGGCATCGGGTCGTCCGACGACGTCGTGGCGGAGGTCGGAGCCGCTCTCGGAATCGGCGGGTCGGTGACCACCCGCCGGGCCCTGACCCCCGCGCAGCAGGCCGACGTGCGCGGACGCATCGCGCAGGAGCTCGACAGCGGACCCGCCCTGCTCGTGCTCGACAACTGCGAGCACGTCCTGGAGGCCACCGCCGCCCTCGTGGCGTTCCTGCTCGTGACGACCCGGGACCTCAGCGTCCTCACCACCAGCCGCGCCCCGCTGCGGATCGCCGCCGAACGGATCGTCCCGCTGACCCAGCTCTCCCCCGCCCACGCCGCCGACCTGTTCGCCCGTCGCGCGGCCGCGGTCCGACCCGGCGTGGTCCTCGACCCCGACACGGTGGCTGCCGTCGTCGACCGGCTCGACGGGCTCCCCCTCGCGATCGAGCTGGCTGCGGCGCGGGCCCGGACGATGTCGGTGGAGGAGCTGCGGACCGCGCTGGACGACCGGTTCGGCGCTGCTCCGCAGCCGCGACCGCACGGCCCCTGAGCGGCACCGCACCCTCACGGCCGTCATCGAGTGGTCGTGGGACCTGTTGGCCGAGGGCGAGCGCGACGCGGCGGCCCGGATGTCGGTGTTCCACGACGGCTTCGACGCCCATGCGGCCACGAGCGTCCTGGGACCCCGGGCCATGGACCTGGTCGAGGCACTGGCCGACCAGTCGATCGTCACGGTGAGCGAGGTGGACGGCGCGACCCGGTTCCGGATGCTGGAGACGATCCGCGAGTTCGCCGGGATGCGCCTGCTCGAGTCTGGCGAGCACCCGTCGGCGCTGGCCGCGCAGGACGCCTGGGCCGTCGACCTGACCAGCAGGCACGGGTCGGTGTTCTTCTCCGCCGACCAGATCCGCAGTGTCGCCGTGCTGCTCGCCGAGGAGAACAACCTCACCGACGTCCTGCGGCGGGCGCTGGGCAGCGGCGACGCCGCCACCGCAGCCCGGCTGTTCGCCACCCTGGGCAGCCTCTGGACCATCACCGGCAACCACGCCCGCATCTTCGCCGTCGCCGACGCCGCCGCCGAGCTCTTCGCCGACTGGGACCCTGAGAACGAGCCGCAGGTCGAGACCGCCTTCGAGGCCGCCGCCCTGCTGCTCGTCCACCTCTCCTGGATCCCGGAGCGGGACGACAGCGGCCTGCGCACGGCGTTGCAGCGCTGGGGGCACCCGCACAACGCCTGGGCCCAGGTCGCCCACGCCATGTTCGTCGGGGACGACGACGGCCGGGACGTCGTGGCCCGCGTCGTGCACCTCGCCGACGCCGAGCCGGACCCCGGCCAGGCGGCGATGCTCCTGATGTGGGCCTCGATCACCGCCGAGAACGTCGGAGACGTCCCCGCCTCGGTGCGCTACGCCCAGCGCGCCCTCGACGGCGGCGCCCTGACCCCCTACCTCGTCGCGGCGCTGCACTCCCAGCTCTCCCAGCTCGCGATGTACACCGGCGACCACCACCTCGCAGCCCACCACGCCGAGCTCGCCTGGCCGGTCATGATGCGACTGCAGGCCCACGACGACGCCAACTCGATGCGTTTCACGTCGGCCATCTCGCTGCTGCTCGACGGTGACGCCGACGGAGCCGAGCGGCTGCTCGACGAGGTCGGCGAGCTGCCCGACCGTGGCCAGACCGGCTCCCGGATGCTGCTCCAGGCCGCCCGCGCCGAGCTGGCCCTCTCGCGCGGCGCTGTGCAGGACGGCTTCGACCACTACGACCTGGCCCTGGCCGAGGTCCTGGTCGAGGTACCGGGCTGGACCGGCGTCCTCACCCCGTGGGTCCTCATCGCCGCGAGCGGCGCCCTCGCCGCCCATGTCCGCCACGCCCCACCCGGGCCCGACCCTCGCGCGGGCGAGCTGCGCGACATCCTGCTGGGCCAGGCGCCCGGCAACCAGACGAACATCGCCCCACCCATGGGGGACCTGCCGCTCAGTGGCGTCCCACTGGTCGCGATCGGCGCCTGGGGGCTGCGGCACGGCGACCCCGCGGCATACGACAACGCCTTGCGGCTCATGGCGATCGGGCACCGCTGGACCTACAACCGCTCGCTGCCCTCGCTCGCCTGGGAGCCGTTGGCGCAGCTCGCCGACGAGGTCCGGCCGGGGCGGCTCGGCGAGCTCCAGACGGAGTATGCCGAGCGGCCCGGACCGGACCTCGTGCCGGACGCGTTGCGGTTGCTGCGGTCGTTCACATCTTCCGGTTGAAGCTGCGCACCGACAGCGGCGCGAAGATCGCGATGACCACGACGCAGCCCAGGAGGGCCCAGCCCACCTGGCCGGTCACCGCGCCGTCGTTGGCGAGGTCGCGGATGGCCGAGATGACCAGGCTGACCGGGTTGACGTCGGCGAAGGCGCGCAACCACGACGGCATGGTGTCGGTCGGCACGAACGCGTTCGACAGGAAGGTCAGCGGGAACATCACCATGAGCGAGATGCCCTGCACACCCTGCGCCGTCTTGCCGATCGTCCCGAACCAGGTGAAGATCCAGGCCAGCGACCAGCCGGCGACGATGGCGAGCAGGATCGCGCCGAGCACCCCGAACACGCCGCCGCCCGGGCGGTAGCCCATCGCGATGCCGGTGGCGAAGGTCAGCGACGAGGCGATCGTGTAGCGGACCAGGTCGGCGACCATCGGCCCGGCCAGCGGCGCGATCCTCGCGATCGGCAGCACCTTGAACCGGTCGAAGACGCCCTTGTCCATGTCCTCGCGCAGCTGCACGCCGGTGGCGACGCACGCGGTCAGGACGGTCTGCCCGATGAGGCCGGGAATGATGATCGGCAGGTAGTCCTTGACGCTGCCGCTGATCGCCCCGCCGAAGATGTAGGCGAACATCGCCGTGAACAGCAGGGGCTGGATGGTCACGTCGAAGAGCTGCTCGAAGTTGCGCCGCATCTTCATCGTCGCGCGCCAGGCCATCGTCCCCGTCTGGGAGATGGTCTCCGCGAGGGACACGTGGCGCGACAGCTCGGCGCCGGGCAGCGACCGCGCGACGGCGACGCTCGGTGTCGAGGTGGTGGCCGCGTCGCTCGGGTTGGGCTGTGTGGTGGTCGTGGTGGTGGTCATGATGCGGCCTCCAGCTCGGGCTGCGTGGTGGTGGACAGGCTGTCGGAGGAATCCGTGTCGGTGCCGTGACCGGTGAGGGCCATGAACACCTCGTCGAGGGAGGGCTTCTGGACGGTGAGCGACTCGATGCCGATCCCCTGCTCGCGCAGGGCGACGAGGACGTCGACCGCCTGGTCGCTGCGGTCCAGCGGCACGGCGAGCCGGCGCGACTCGGGCGACGGAACGGCGTCCTCGCCGACGAGCCGCAGGGCGACGGCGGCGGCCTTCACGAGGTCGTCGCGGTCGCGTGAGGTGGAGCATCAGCGTGCTGCGGCCGACCGACGACTTGAGCTCGTCGGAGGTGCCCTGGGCGACCTTGACGCCGCGGTCGATCACGGCGATCCGGTCGGCCAGCTGGTCGGCCTCGTCGAGGTACTGCGTGGTCAGCAGGACAGTGCAGCCCTCGGTGACGAGCTCGCGGATGGTGTCCCACATCTGGCCGCGGGTGCGCGGGTCGAGCCCTGTGGTCGGCTCGTCGAGGAAGATCAGCGGCGGTCGGGTGATGAGGCTGGCGGCGAGGTCGAGCCGGCGCCGCATGCCCCCGGAGAAGGCGCTGATCGGCTTGCTCGCGGCCTCGGTGAGGTCGAACTGCTCCAGCAGGTGACCGGCCCGACGACGCGAGTCGCCACGGCTGAGTCCCTGGAGCCGCCCGAAGAGCAGGAGGTTCTCGGTGGCGGTGAGGTTCTCGTCGACCGAGGCGTACTGCCCCGTGACGCCGAGCAGCTGACGGATGACGTGGCCTTCCCGGCGCACGTCGTGGCCGAAGATCTCGGCGCTGCCGCCGTCGATGGGCAGCAGGGTCGCGAGCATCTTGAGCATGGTGGTCTTGCCGGCGCCGTTGGGGCCCAGCACGCCGAAGACCTCGCCGCGGCGGACCTCGAGGTCGATCCCGTCCACGGCGCGCTGGTCCCCGAACGTCTTGACCAGTCCGGTGGCGCTGACTGCGAGGGTGTCTGTGGTGTTCATGGGTCCAGCGTCGGCGCTGCCGCCTACACGCCGGTTACACGGCGACGACGCCTGGTTTCACCGCGACGACGCTCGGTTTCACGGCCTTCTGTCCCAGCAACAGGTATGCCGCGTGGCCCCGTCGACGGGGCCACGCGGCATACCCGGTGGTGTGGTGGCCGTCGCCGCCTCAGCCGACGCCGAGGATCTCCTTGATCGGGGTGATCGCGAAGTAGAGGAGGAACAACGCCGACACGGCCCACAGCAGCGGGTGGATGACGGAGGCCCGGCCGCGGACGACCTTGATGAGGGTGTACATGACGAAGCCGGCGCCGATGCCCACGGTGATCGAGTAGGTGAACGGCATCAGCACGATGGTGAGGAATGCCGGGATGGCGATGTCGAGGTCGTCCCAGTCGATGCCCTTGACCTGCTGCATCATCAGGAAGCCGACGACGACGAGCGCCGGGGTGGCTGCCTCGTAGGGGACGACCTTGACCAGCGGCGCCAGGAAGGTCGCGAGCAGGAACATCACGCCCGTGACGACCGATGCCAGACCGGTGCGCGCGCCCTCGCCGACACCTGCCGCGGACTCGATGTAGGAGGTGTTGGACGAGACCGAACCGGCGCCACCGGCGATCGCCGCCACCGAGTCGACGAGCAGGATCTTGTCGGAGTTCGGCGGGTTGCCGTGCTCGTCGAGCAGGTCACCCTCGGCGCCGACCGCGACCATCGTGCCCATCGTGTCGAAGAAGTCGGCGAGCAGCAGGGTGAAGACGAGCAGCACGGCCGCGACGAAGCCGAGCTTGCCGAACGAGCCCAGCAGGTTGAACTTGCCGAGCAGCCCGAAGTCGGGGACGTCGACGATCTGGTCAGGCAGGGTCGGCACGTTGAGGCCCCAGCCTGCAGGGTTGACGAACTTGCCGGTCGCGTCGAACTGACCGCCGACCTTGCCGATCGCCTCGACGATGATCGCCAGGACGGTGCCGCCGAGGATGCCGTAGAGGATGGCTGCCTTCACCCTCCGGACCATCATGATGACGATCGCGAGGAAGCCGAGGACGAAGACGAGCAGCGGCCAACCGTTGAGAGTGCCGCCGATGCCGAGCTCGACGGGGACGGGGCCGGTGCCGGTGCGGCGGACGAACCCGGCGTCGACCAGGCCGATGATGGTGATGAACAGGCCGATGCCGACCGAGATCGCGGTCTTGAGCTGACCCGGGATCGCCCGGAACACCGCCTGCCGGAAGCCGGTGAGCACCAGGACCAGGATGATCACGCCCTCCATGACGATCAGGCCCATCGCGTCGGCCCAGGTCATCTCGGGCAGCTTGGCGATGCCGAACGTGACGAACGCGTTGAGCCCCAGCCCGGTGGCGAGCGCCAGCGGGTAGTTGGCGACGACGCCCATGAGGAGGGTCATCACCCCCGCGATGAGGGCGGTGCCGGCGGCCACGAGGGTCTGGGCTCGGACGATGTCGCCACCGCCGAGGAAGGCCCCCGTGCCGTCCTGCTGGGTGCCGATGATGAGGGGGTTCAGGACCACGATGTAGGCCATCGTGAAGAAGGTGACCAACCCGCCACGGACCTCGCGGCTGAGGGTCGAGCCACGCTCGGTGATCCGGAAGAAGCCGTCGAGCCCTCCGGTCGAGGCGGACTTCGGGGACGGGCGCTCCGGCGCCGAAGACTTCGTTGAGGGCTTGGCCATGGGCAGCAGAGTAGGGCCTGCGGTGCGCGCAACGGTGAAGGCTAGGCTGCCCGGCATGAGCGAGTCGCAACCCGATCCCGGCCCGGTGCCGGGGACCGCCGGCGAGGAGCTGCAGCCGCTCGCGGTCAGCACGGCCCGGGTCGTGCTGTGGGGCGAGCTCGGCTGGGTGCTCGCGCTGGCCCTCGTCCTGGCGGTCCCCGCCCTGCACGAGGGCGAGCGGGACTGGTGGCCCTGGGTGCCGGTGGCCGGGATCGTGCTCGGTCTGGTCGGCTTCTCCTACGTGCGCCGAGGTCGGGGCAACGCCGCCGACGCCGACTAGCTCGGGCCACCTCCCCCCGCACCCCCCTCCCCCCGCAAAACGGGGGTTGCTCGACGAAACGGGACGTCCTGGCCACCGTTTCGTCGAGCAACCCCCGTTTTGCTGAGGTACGTGGGGTCGAGTCGGAGGTGGGGGTCAGGCCGCGCGGCGCAGGAGCGCGGCCCGGATCCGAGCCGCGATCATCTCCGGACGTGCCAGCTCACTCCACGTGATCCGGACGACCTCGTAGCCGAGCTCACGCAACCGGTCCTCGCGGAGCTTCTCCGCGACCAAGGCCGCAGGTCCGTTGGCGCCGGCGTACTTGACTGCACCGTCGAACTCCACGACCACCCGCCCGGCAACCAGGAAGTCGACTCGCCCCACGAGCTTGCCGGACCGCTCCCGGAGCTCCACCTGAGTCTCGAACGGCAGTCCGAGGGCCAACAGCACCAGCCGCGTGCGGCTCTCGCCGGGGGACTCCGCCTTGCCGTCAAGCGCAGCGAGTGTCCGTCGCAACCGAGCGGTGCCCCGCAAACCTCGCCTCAGACGTCTGGCCGAGTCGACGAGGTCCGAGACGGAGCAACGCTCGTCGTGCAGAGCTGCGTCTCCTGCCACCACGCCCGCCTCCACACTGACCGACGCCGTTGTCACGACCGAGTCAGCGACGGAGAGGCAGGGCAGTCCGTCGACGTCGGCAGGCGCCACCAGGCCCCGCATCGGGCCGACTCGAAGCCCTGACGTGGTCGTGGTCTCCTGGACGTCGCCGGACAGGACCACCAGTCCTCTGTCCACGTGCCAGAGGGGCAGCCTCCACAACGCCAGGGAGGAGTGATGCGTCGCTCGCTCGGACTGAACACGCGAGCGCATCACCGCCATCACCCTCAGGCGATAGCGCTCATCGTCCATCGCGGCCAGCCACACAGCCGGATCGACGAAGGCACCACGTCGAACCCTGACGATCTCACCATCCTGGACCCACCTGCGTACCTCGTCCGGACCTATTCCCAGACGGTGGACCTGGTGCGCGCCCAGCACACCGTGTTGCGCGGAGAGCAGGGCGGTCGCCTGTGAGTCCATACCTGGGACGTTCGCAGGAGACGGCAACTCCGCACAGGGTCGATCCCCAGGGCTGTGGACGGCCCGTCGACGCGGTCACGCCCTGGGGATGGCGACCCGCGAAACGGGAGTTGCTCGACGAAACGGCGGCTAGGACGCCCCGTTTCGTCGAGCAACCGCCGTTTTGCGGGGGCGGGTGGGGCGTCAGACGAGGTCGTAGGCGATCTCGTCGATGATGGGGGTCCCGACCGGCATGGGCTCGGCTGGCTCGGCGTCGATCTCGGAGTGGGCGCCGCAGCCGTGGTCAAGACTTACGACGCGACCGTCGGAAGGTGACCAGGCGTTGGCGCACACGCCGAAAAAAGACCGAAGTGCACCCGCCATCGGGAGGAAGTAGCCGCAGGTCGAACAGGGCGCGGGTGCCTTCTCGGCGACATCGGCGTGCGGGCCGTTCTCACCCTCGTACCACCGCTGCGCCGCCGCCTCGCGACCCTCGGCCGACAGCACGCGCTTGCGGCCGAGACCCAGCTCGTACTCCGCCAGCTCGTCGACCTCCTCGTCGCCGGTCGCCTCGAAGCCGGGCTCGAGCAGCGGGTCGTCCTCCTTGTAGGGGAGCACGTCGCCGGCGCTGAGGTCGCCGGGAGCCAGCCGGTCGGCATACGGGAGCCACTGCGGTGAGAGGAGCGCACCCTCGCCGGGCACGAGGTTGGTCTCGGACACCGTCGCCGTCTTGCCGCGCGGCACCCTGGCCACGGTGATCGCCCACCGCCAGCCCGGGTAGGCCTTGGCGTCGCAGGCGAAGTAGTGCGTGGCGAGCGCGCTCCTCGACCATCTCCATCCCGAGGTGGTCGCCGACGGTGCCGCGCTCGGCGATCGACTCGGCGGCCTCGCGGGCCAGGTCGACGGCCTCGGCGAGGACCGCGTCACGTTTTGGCGAAGCCGAACCGCGTGGTTGCGGTGCCGGGGGCATCACGGCTCGATCTGGTCGGCGAGGAACCGCAGGACCGCCGCGAGCTTGGTCGCATGGTCCTTCTCGGGGCGTCGCCCGCGGCGCAGCGAGTTCGACGCGTTGTCGAGCAGCTTGATGGCGTCCTCGACCAGGGGCGCGAGGTCCTCGGGGGACTTGCGCGCCGCCTCGCGCTTGCCGGCGCTGACCGTCGGCGCGGCTTCGAGCAGCGTCACCTGCAGGGCCTGCGTGCCGCGCCGCCCCTCGGCGACACTGAACTCCACGCGCGTGCCGCCCTTGAGCGTCGCGACGCCCTCGGGCAGCGCGTTGGCGTGCAGGAACACGTCGCTTCCGTCGTCGTCGGAGATGAAGCCGAAGCCCTTCTCCGCGTCGTACCACTTGACCTTGCCAGTGGGCACTTGTTGTCCTCTTGCCTCGAAATGTTGGGGTGCGTCGTCAACGCACTCGCAAGGTTAACCGGTGGGTCCAAATCCTTATCCGTTCGTGCCGGTGCTCGGTATGCCGCGTGCTCACCACCGCCGGCAGGCGGCGGATAACCGGTGTCGGACTGTCGGTGGGATGCGGGAGGATCTTCCGGTGAGCGAGCAGTCGACGTCGGGGCACGGCATCCGCGAGTTCTGGGAGGCCCTGCCTCCCGCGGGCCGGTGGCTGCTGTCGACCGTCGCCGTGCAGACGCTGGGTCGCGGCCTGACCCTGCCGTTCACCGTGATCTACCTGCACGAGGTCCGGGGCATCTCGCTCGACCTGGCCGGGGTGCTGATGGCGTTCATCGCGATCGTCGCCCTGGTCATCACGGGCCCCGCCGGCGCCCTGACCGACCGGGTCGGCGCGCGCATCATGCTGTTGTACGCCACGACCGCGCAGCTCATCGGGTGCGTGATCCTCGCCTTCGCGACGACCCCCCTCGTGGTGGCGGTGGCGTTCCTCTTCCTGGGGATCAACTTCGGCGTCTCGTGGCCCGCCTTCAACGCGCTCGTCGCGGCGGTCGTGACCGGCCAGGCGCGCCAGCAGTACTTCGGGATCAACTTCGCCCTGGTCAACCTCGGCATCGGGCTGGGCGGCATCATCGGCGGCCTCTACGCCGACGTCGACAACCCGACGACGTTCACTGTGATCTTCCTGGCCGACGCCGCGAGCATGCTGGTGCCCATCGGCTTGCTCCTCGGCCCACTGCGCCACGTCCACGGTCGTGCCGAGAAGCCCGAGGACGCCGTGGCAGGTGAAGGCTCCTACCTCACGATCCTGCGAAAGCCTGCAGTCGTCTGGCTGACCCTGCTGACCTTCCTCGGGGTGTTCGTCGGCTACGGCCAGATGGAGGCCGGGTTCCCGGCGTTCGCGCGACAGGTGAGCGGCGCCTCGACGGCTGTCATCGGGTTCGCGTTCGCGATCAACACCGCTGTCATCGTCGGGCTCCAGTTCCTCGTGCTGCGCCGCATCGCAGGACGCCGGCGCACCCGGGTGCTCATCGTCATGGTGGCGCTGTGGTCGGTGGCCTGGGTGGTCCTCGGGTCCACAGGGTTCGCGAAGGGGACGGTGGCGGCCGCTGCCGGTGTGCTGCTGTTCCATGCGCTGTTCGCACTCGGCGAGACTCTTCTCCAGCCGACGATCCCCACGATCACCAACGACATGGCCCCCGACCACCTACGGGGCCGCTACAACGCGGTCAACGCGGGTGCGTTCCAGGCCGGCGCCATCCTCGGCCCCGTGGTGGCCGGGTTCATGCTCAAGCACCAGTGGTCCACCGCGTTCGTGGGCATGATCGTCATCGGGTGCGGCGTGATGGTGCTGCTGTCGCTCGCCCTCGAACGCCGGATCAGCCCGGCGGTCAACGGCGTCGTGGACGACCCGGCGGCAACGCCCACGGTGCTGTCCTCGCCCGACCCGCGTCCGGCAGTGGGCTGAGCGCCCCGGGTCGTCCGAGCCTGCGACCGAGCGTCAGCGCAGCGCTGCCGGCTCGATGCCCCACTCGCCCGACCACGACTGCCCCGGTTCGAGGACGACCAGCCCGTCACCGGAGTTGAAGGCGTTCGCCGGGCACGACATGGGCTCGACGGCGATGCCCCGCACGCCGTCGACCCCCGTGTCGCGGCCCTTGTCCGTGAAGACCTGCACCCAGCGCAGCGACGCGCCGCCCCAGACGGTGACCTCCCGGTCGGAAGACCACCGAGCACGACCTCCCACCGCCCGGTGGCGGTGGACCGGTCCAGCCCGGTGAACGCGGTGTCGAGCCCGGTGGCGCCGAGCGCGCGAGGCGTCCGGAAGTCCATCTCGGTGCTCACCGCAGCAGTCTCGATCGGGATGAGCTGCTCGTCGACCAGCACCTCCTGGGCCGCGGGGATCGTCAGCTCCACGTCGGCCAGGGAGGTGGCGCCCAGCGCCACGTAGGGGTGTGCGCCGTAGCCGAACGGCGCCGCAGTGGCTCCGACGTTGGTCGCGTGGGCGGCGACGGACAGCCCGTGCTCGTCGAGGACGTAGTTGACGCTGAGGTCCAGCAAGCCGTCCCAGCCGGGCTGGGGGTGCAGCCGGGTGCGTACGGTCAGGGCCGACCAGTCGTCGTTGTGCCAGTGCAGCTGCCAGGTCGCCCAACGGACCAGCCCGTGGTTGGCGTTGTTCAGCTCCGGCTCGGTCACGGCGACCTGGTGGTCGCTGCCGGCGAAGGTGTACCTGCCGTCCCGGATCCGGTTCGGCCACGGCATGAGCACCTGGCCGCGACCGGAGCGGCATACCTCGTCGTCGGCGTAGCCGGCCACGACGTCGGTGTCGTCGACGCGGTAGGTGCGCAGCCCGCCACCGACCTCGACGACGGTGGCCTCCTGCCGTCCGCGTCGGAGGGTCCACTGCTCGCCACTGGGAGAGGTCGTCACGGCGCCAACGCTAGCGCCGACCACCGTAGCCGGGTCGAGGGACGGGTCGAGGGAGAGGTCGAGGGAGAGGTCGAGGGACGGGTCGCCGGGCGGGTCGACCAACGAGTCCACCCGGACCGAGACCTGCCTCAGCCCTTGCGGCCCCCGGTGACCAGCACCGCCTTGGCGCCGGCCTTCTCGGCCACGACGACCACCGGGTCGCCGACCTGGAGGGCCTTCGCCTTGCCCCGGGTGGCGTCAGCGATCGCGTAGGTCGCGCTGAAGCCGTCCGCGCTCTTCACGGTGACGGACGTGTCGCTGGCCTTGGTCACCTCACCGCGCTGCAGGGTCATCACGGTCGCCTTGCCGTTGTCCTGCACCGTGAACTCGCCGTGCTGCACGTTGCCGAGGCCCATCGCTCCGCGCATGAGCGGGCCAAGGCCCTGGCCGTTGCCCGGACCGTTTCGCCCGTTGCCCTGGCCGTTGCCCTGGCCGTTGCCGTTGCCCTGACCGGGACCGCGGGGTACGGCCGGCCCCTGCGGGAGCCGGTCGAGCTTGCGCTGCTGACCGGGCGGGACGGCGCCACCGTTACGGACCCGTTCGATCCGGTCGGCCTTGTCCCCGTGCCCGATCGCCCGCGCCGCGACCAGCCCGACCGTGGCGACGACCCCGAGCACCAGGAGGGCGGTCAGAGCACCGGCCACGATGACCGCGATCAGGCCACCGGTGGTCGACGTGGCTTGCCGCCACAGACCCGGGTTCCTCGGCGGCGGACCAGCGGGGCCGCCGGGGCCAGCCGGTCCCGCGTAGCCACCGGGTCCCGAGCCGCCGGGTCCAGCGGGACCGCCCACTCCTGGGCCTGCGGGACCGCCCACTCCTGGGCCTGCGGGACCCGCGCCCGCCGGGTCGGCGGGACCGCCAGCTCCTGGACCGCCCGCCACGCCCCCCGGTCCAGGGGGTGAGGCAGGGCCTCCGGCAGCGGCGCCCGAGGCCGCAGCCGCGGAGGTCGCGGCCTCGGAGCGCGCGGGCAGCGGCTGGGTCGGGGCGACAGCCTCCCCGGCAGCGGGAGGACCCTCGGCGTGCGAAGGGCCTTCGGCTGCGGGAGCGCTTTCGGCGGCAGGGGTTGGTGACGTGGCGGACCCGCGGGGTGCCCGGGGTTTGGTGGGTTCGGTCGACTCCGGCATGAGGCTTCCTCTCGTTGGCACGATTGTGGCGCGCCAGGCTGTGGATGGCATGAGAAATGGCTGAGAGTCATGACCCCCCGCGCCAGGCGACTACCGTGGTGCGGTGGCCCTCCCCTCCCCCCGCACGTCGTCCGCCTCACCCACGGGCGGGTCGACTCCCCGGCCGAGCGTGCGCTCGATGGCCGACGACGTCCGGGAGCGGACCGACGACCAGCTGGCCACTCTGCTGCGACGCCGGCAGGACCTCGCCCGCCCCGCCCCCGCCGACCTGTCGTCGCTGGCGGCTCGCGCCGGCACCCGCGCCAGCGTCCAACGCGCGATCGACTCGTTGGACCTCGCCCACCTCCAGGTCCTCGAAGCCGCGGTGGCCGCCACGTCGCCGCTGGACGCCACGACCGTCGGTTCGCTCCTGGGCCTCCCGGACAGCGATGTCGAGCCGCTCCTCGACGACCTGTGGGCACTGGCCCTGGTGTGGCGCAGCCCCGAGGGCCTCCGCGTGGCGCGAACGGTCGGCGAGGTGCTGCCGCACCCGGCGGGTCTCGGGCCGCGGGCCGCCGACAGCTTCGTCGACCTCCCACCCGCGGAGTTGTTCGCGGGGCTGTTCGCCGAGGCGCCATCGGCTGCACGGGCCATCCTCGACCGGCTCACCTGGGGTCCGCCGATCGCGGTGCTCCCACCCGGCACACCGGACCGGGTCGCCACCGGCGCGCGGTGGCTGCTCGAGCACCACCTCGTCTTCTCCCCCTCGGCCGACCAGCTGGTGCTGCCTCGTGAGGTCGCGCTGGCCCTGCGTGGCGGCCGCAGCCACCAGGTCCCCGCCCTGTCCCCGCCCGGCCTCGAGGGCCCCACGCGCTCGAGTGCCGAGGTCGACGCGCTCAGCCGGGCAGCAGGTGACCGACCTGCTCGCCCTGGTCGACGAGCTCGCCGCCGAGTGGGGCCTGCGGCCACCCAGGGTGCTGCGTTCAGGAGGCCTGGCCGTGCGCGACCTCAAGCGGCTCGCCTCCGTCCTCGACGTGGACCAGGCGCGTGCCGCCTTCGTCGCCGAGCTCACGTATGCCGCGGGCCTCCTTGCAGACGACGGCTCGCTGGACCCGTCGTGGGCTCCCACCCCCGCCTACGACGAGTGGCAGCAGCAGCCCGGCGACCGACGATGGGCCGTCCTGGCCAGGGCCTGGCTGCTCACCACCCGGGCGCCGCACCTCGTGGGCACGACACCGGCGGGCGCCTCCGGCACCGTCAACGCCCTCGGGCCCGACGCACACTGGCCCCCGGCGCGTGGCCTGCGCAGGGACGTCCTCGACCAGCTCGCGGCCGCACCCGACGGGCTGGCCGCCAGCCTGCCCAGCGTGGCCACGAGCCTGCGCTGGCACCGCCCCCGGCGGGTCCCGGGAAGTCTCGAGAGCGTGGTCGCCGCCGTCCTCGGCGAGGCCGAGTGGCTCGGGGTCACCGGGCGCGGCGCCCTGTCCAGTGCCGGGCGCGCACTGCTGGCCGGCCTCGACGACCCCGAGCTGGCGGCCGCGATGCAGCCGCACCTGCCCGAACCGGTCGAGCACGTCCTGCTCCAGGCGGACCTGACTGCCATCGCCCCCGGACCGCTGGCCGGCGGGCTGGCCACCTTCATGCGGCTGGTCGCCGACGTCGAGTCCCGCGGCGGTGCCACCGTCTACCGGTTCAACCCTGACTCCGTGCGTCGCTGTCTCGATGCCGGGTGGTCGGTCGACCAGGTCCTCGGGGCCTTGACCGACGCCAGCCACACCCCCGTCCCCCAGCCGCTGGACTACCTCATCCGTGACGTCGCGCGACGCCACGGACAAGCCAGGGTCGGCGCGATGCGGGCCTACATCCGCTGCGACGACGAGGCCACCCTCGGCGCGATGGTCGCCGACCGGGAGCTGTCGCCGCTCCAGCTGCGGAGCATCGCCCCGACCATCCTGGTGTCTCCCGTGGCGGCCGAGACCGTCCTGGACTTCTTGCGGGAGAACGGTTTCGCGCCCGTGGCCGAGACCCCCGATGGCGGGATCATCGTGCCGACCGCCGGCCAGCACCGCACCCCGCTGCAACGCCGACCAGCCCCCGTCACGGCCCAGCCGGTCGACGACGAGCTGGTGACGACGATGGTCGGTGCGATGCGCGCCGGTGAGGAGGCCGCGGCATACCAGCGCGAGCTGGTGGCGAACCGGCCCGGACCGAGCCTGCCGAGCACCGACCCCACCACGACCCTGGCGGTGCTGCGCGAAGCGGCAGCGGACAGGCAGGCCGTCTGGCTGGGCTACTCCGACGCCGACGGGCGCACCCAGCGGATCCTGTTCCACCCCGAACGGGTCGAGGGCGGCCGGGTCCACGGCAGTGCCGACGGGACCGCGCGCACCTTGTCGATCCATCGCGTGACGGGAGCCGTTCCCGGCTGAGGCCGTGAGCGCGGTCGGGCCCGGTAGGGGAGGGCAGGAGCCGAGTCAGTCGGTGCCGGCGAGCGCCCGGACGACGGCAGACGGTGACGGGCGACCGAGGTGGCCGGCCATCCACACGCTCGTCTCGACGAGCTGGGCCAGGTCGACGCCGGTCTCGACACCCGCACCGTCCAGCGCCCACACGAGGTCCTCGGTGGCCAGGTTGCCCGTGGCGCTCTTGGCATAGGGGCAGCCACCGAGCCCGCCGGTGGAGGCGTCGACGACGGTGACGCCGTGACGCAGGGCAGTCATCGTGTTGGCGAGCGCCTGCCCGTAGGTGTCGTGGAAGTGGACCCCGATCCGGTCGGCTCCGATGCCACGCGCGTCGAGGGCGTCGAGCAGCCGGCTCACGTGTCCGGTCGTGCCGGTGCCGATCGTGTCGCCGAGCGAGAGCTGGTCGGCGCCGAGGTCCATCAGCCGCTGCGCGACGTCGACCACCTGCTCCACCGGGACCGGCCCCTCCCACGGGTCGCCGAAACACATCGAGACGTAGGCCCGGACCCAGAGTCCGGCGTCCCTCGCCCGCGCCACGACGGGAGCGAACATCTCGACCGACTCGGCCACCGTGCGGTTGAGGTTCTTGCGCGCGAACGTCTCGGTGGCGCTGCCGAAGATGGCCACGGCACCGACGCCGGCCTCCAGGGCGCCGTCGAGCCCACGCTCGTTCGGCACGAGCACCGGGCGACGCGGGCCGCGACCGAGGTCGCCGAGGTCGGCCAGCACCTCGCGGGCATCGGCGAGCTGCGGCACCCAGGTGGGCGGGACGAAGGAGGTCGTCTCGATCGTCTCGAGCCCGGCGGCGGCCAACCGGCGGATGAACTCCGCCTTCACCGCTGCGGGGACGACGGTCTTCTCGTTCTGCAGGCCGTCGCGGGGGCCCACCTCGTAGACGGTGACCCGGCTGGGCAGCTCCGGGTTGGTCTCGCGCTGGGGCAGGCCGATGCTCACGCCCCGATCCTGCCACTCCGGCTCACCCGGCATGACTGTGGGCGGGCTGTGGAACCACCCGCCGGTACTCCGGGATAGATTTGCCCCCGAACGCAAGGCCATGCCGAAGGGGACCCATGATGAGCGACACGCCACGCAACGACGACAGCCCGGAGTTCCGCGACCCCACAGCGCCGAGCGACCCGAGCACCGACCCGGGTTCCAGCTCCTCCGGTGACCACACCTCGCCCATCGAGACCGGGCACACCCAGGCGGTCCCGCCCGTGCCCCCGGCCCCGGGTCGGCCCGCCGGTCCGGCAGGCGCCCAGTCGCCGACGTCGCCGCCCTCGCCCCCCGGCGCCCAGCCGGGCTACGGCTCCGCACCGCAGAACCCCTACGCCGCACCACCGGCAGGCGCGGGCGCTCCGCCACCGCCGCCCGGTCAGCACGGCGCGGCCCCGGCTCCTGGCCAGCCCAGCCCCTACGCCCGGCAGCAGTACCCCACCCAGAGCCAGGTCCAGCAGGGCGGCTACGCCGGCGCACCGGCCTACGGCGCCGGCGGTTACGGCAGCCCCACGTATGCCGCGCCGCAGTCACTCAGTGGCAACACGATCGCGCTGCTCGTCGTCTCGGGTCTGACCACCATCGGCTGCGGCTTCGGTCTCGTGGGCCTGATCTTCGCGATCATCGCCGCGACCAAGAAGGACCAGCCCGCCGAGTCGGCCAAGTACACCAAGTGGGGGTGGATCGCGGTCATCGTGGGCTTCGTCCTGTCCATCCTCGTCATCGTCGCGGTCATCGCCATCGCCATCGCCAGCGACTCGGGCTCGTCCTACGACTCGGGGTACTGAGCCGGTGCCGGACGGCCCACTGATCGTCCAGAGCGACAAGACCCTCCTGCTGGAGGTCGACCACCCCCGCGCCGAGGAGGCGCGGCGGGCGATCGCCCCGTTCGCCGAGCTCGAACGCGCCCCCGAGCACATCCACACCTACCGGGTCACCCCCCTGGGCCTGTGGAACGCCCGGGCCGCCGGGCACGACGCCGAGCAGGTGGTCAACGCCCTGATCACCCACAGCCGCTATGCCGTGCCGCACGCCCTGCTCGTCGACGTCGCCGACACCATGGACCGCTACGGCCGCCTGACGCTGGAGAAGGATCCCGAGCACGGGCTGGTGCTGCGCACCACCGATCGACCGGTGCTCGAGGAAGTGTTGCGGCACAAGAAGATCAAGCCACTGATCGGCGAGCGGATCGATGCCGACCGGGTGATCGTGCACCCCTCGGAGCGCGGCCACCTCAAGCAGGAGCTGCTCAAGGTCGGCTGGCCTGCCGAGGACGAGGCGGGGTATGTCGACGGCGAGGCCCACGCCATCGCGCTCGACAACGCCGACTGGTCGCTGCGCCCTTACCAGCAGCAAGCCGTCGACGGGTTCTGGCACGGTGGCTCCGGTGTCGTCGTGCTCCCGTGCGGTGCCGGCAAGACGCTCGTCGGCGCGGGCGCCATGGCGGTGGCCAAGGCCACCACGCTCATCCTCGTGACCAACACCGTCTCGGCCCGGCAGTGGCGCGACGAGCTGCTCAAGCGCACCTCGCTCACCGACGACGAGATCGGCGAGTACTCCGGCGCCCGCAAGGAGATCCGGCCGGTCACCATCGCGACCTACCAGGTGCTGACCACCCGGCGGAAGGGCATCTACACCCACCTCGACCTGCTCGACGCCCGCGACTGGGGGCTGATCATCTACGACGAGGTGCACCTGCTCCCCGCGCCGATCTTCCGGATGACCGCAGACCTGCAGGCCCGTCGTCGGCTCGGACTCACCGCGACCCTCGTGCGCGAGGACGGTCGGGAGGCGGACGTCTTCTCCCTCATCGGCCCCAAGCGCTACGACGCCCCCTGGAAGGACATCGAGGCCCAGGGCTACATCGCCCCCGCGGACTGCGTGGAGGTGCGCGTCACCCTTCCCGACAGCGACCGCCTCGCGTATGCCGTGGCGGAGCCCGAGGACCGCTACCGGCTGTCCTCGTGCAGCCCGGTCAAGAACCCCGTGGTCGAGCGGATCGTGGCCCAGCACAAGGGAGAGCCCACCCTCGTCATCGGTCAGTACCTCGACCAGCTGGCTGAGCTCGCGGAGCGCCTCGACGCAGACGTCATCACCGGCGAGACCCCCGTCTCGCAGCGGCAGAAGCTGTTCCAGGCCTTCCGGGTCGGCGAGATCAGCCTGCTCGTGGTGTCCAAGGTCGCAAACTTCTCGATCGACCTGCCCGAGGCGAGCGTCGCCATCCAGGTGTCCGGCACGTTCGGCTCGCGCCAGGAGGAGGCCCAGCGGCTCGGCCGGGTGCTGCGCCCGAAGGGCGACGGCCGCACCGCCCACTTCTACACGGTGGTCTCACGCGACACGGTCGATGCCGAGTTCGCCGCCCACCGCCAGAGGTTCCTCGCCGAGCAGGGCTACGCCTACCGGATCGTCGACGCCGACGACGTGGACGCCACGGCCTGACCCGCTCCTGCACGCAGGTCGGGGAGCACTCCCCTCTCCGCGGCATACCGTGGTGGTCTTGGCGAAAGCCGTTGGGAGGCAACCATTCTCGTCGCCCGGTCCGGTTGACAGATCCAGACGATGGGGAGCTCTCCCCATGGCGTGGACCTGCGACCGGCTCCTAGTTTCAGGTCCAGCAAGCCGAGCCGACAGAAGGCCCGGCCACACACAGGAGCTGAACACCATGGGCATCACCGCCATCACGACCAAGCCAGTTCGCCTCGCCGTGGCCTCCCTCGCGGGGCTCGGCATCGCCGGTGGCATCGCGGTCGCCGCGAACGCCGCGACGGGCACGGTCCACACCAGTGCCGCCAGCCTCACGGTGCGCTCGGGGCCGGGCACCGGCTACAAGGCCGTGACCACGCTCAGGAAGGGCACCAAGGTCACCATCAGCTGCCAGACCACCGGCACGACCGTCCGTGGCACCTACGGCACCTCGAACATCTGGGACAAGGTCGGCACCGGCAAGTACGTCTCCGACGCCTACGTCTACACCGGGTCCGACGGCCGGGTCGCCCCGTCCTGTGGTGGCGGCTCCAACCCGGGTACGCCCAGCGGCGTGATCGGCAACAACTACCCGTACAGCGGACAGACCTCCGGCGTCGACCGCTGGAACATGTACAAGGGCCAGTGCACCTCGTTCGCGGCCTGGCGGATCGAGAGCGTCCACAAGATCAAGGGCTTCACCAACCACTACAAGGGTCAGCACTGGGGCAACGCCAACAGCTGGGACGACGCCGCCCGTCGCTCGGGCGTGACCGTCGCGAGCCGCCCGAAGGTCGGTGACATCGCCCAGTCCGACGCCGGCGGCTACGGCCACGTGGCCTACGTCGCCAAGGTCAACTCCAACGGCACCTTCGTCGTCGAGGAGTACAACTACGTGCACCCGGAGCACTACGGCACCCGGACGGTCAGCGTGGGCTCGGGACGCGGCCAGTTCGACTCGTTCATCCGCTTCTGACCGGGCTCGCTCGCGCCGAGCGACCACCACCACGCCAGCAGCTGAGTACGACAACCACTGAGCACGACACTGCACAGCGCGGCGCCCTCCCTGCAACGGGAGGGCGCCGCCGCTTCGGCGCCCAGACGGCATACAGACAACTCCCAGACTCTGCCCCGACACTGGCACCGTGACCACTGCCCAGCCCGAGGCCCGCCTCCTGGTCGTCGAGGACGAGCCCAACATCCGCGAGCTGCTCGCCACCTCCCTGCGCTTCGCCGGTTTCGAGGTGCACGTGGCGGCCGACGGCGCCACCGCCCTGCACCTCGCCAGCATCCACGAGCCCGACCTGGTGGTGCTCGACGTGATGCTCCCCGACATGGACGGCTTCACGGTGACCCGCAAGCTGCGCGACAGCGGCCGGCAGCTGCCGATCGTGTTCGTCACCGCGCGCGACTCCGTGGACGACAAGATCAAGGGCCTGACGGTCGGAGGTGACGACTACGTCACCAAGCCGTTCAGCCTCGAGGAGGTGGTGGCTCGCATCCGCGCGGTGCTGCGCCGCACCCGGGGTGAGCTCGACGAGGGCGCGTCGATGCGGTTCGAGGACCTCGAGCTCGACGAGGACTCCCACGAGGTGAGCCGGGCCGGCCGCTCGATCGACGTCTCGCCCACCGAGTTCAAGCTGCTGCGCTACCTCATGCTCAACCCCAACCGGGTGCTCTCCAAGGCGCAGATCCTCGACCACGTCTGGGACTACGACTTCCGCGGCGAGAGCGGCATCGTCGAGTCCTACATCTCCTACCTGCGCCGCAAGATCGACGTCGCCGGAGTGCCACCCCTGATCCACACGAAGCGCGGCGTCGGCTACGTCCTGCGCAAGCCGCCGGAGGCCTAGTGAGCACTCCTGCGCCCGCCGTCCCGGCAACGCCTGCCTCCCCCGCAGGCCCTGCCGCTCGCCCGTCCCGATCGGCTGGCGACCGCGCCAGGGGTCATCTCGAGGCGCTGCCCCTGCGGGTTCGCCTGGTCGCGGTGATGCTGGTCCTCCTCCTCTTGGCGCTGACCTTCACCGCCGCCGCAACGGCCGCCCTCATGCGCAGGGACCTCGTCGGCCGGCTCGACCAGCAGCTGCGCCTCGCCGCCCAACCCGTCGCGAAGCAGGCCTTCAACGACCTCGGCAGCGCGATCAGCGAGGGGATCCCGAACGGCTACGCCTTCATCGTCCTCCCCAACGACGGACGGGCGCCGATCGCCGCCAACCCCGTCGGCGAGTCGACCCACCCCGACGTCCCCCAGCTCACCGTCGACAGCCCCCAGGTGCGCACCGGTGAACCCTTCACGATCGGTTCACGTGACGGCGAGCTGAAATGGCGGGCCATCGCGGGGACGCTGCGTGGCAGCACCGCGGTGGCGGTCGTGGCCGTCCCGTTGCGCAGCGTGGACCGCACCGTGCGCCAGCTCGTCCTCGTCGAGCTGCTCATCGGCCTCGCCGTCCTCGTCGCCTGCGCCATCGGCGGGTGGTATGCCGTGCACCGCGCCTTCCGTCCGCTGCGCCAGATCGAGGACACCGCCGCTGCCATTGCCGACGGCGACCTCGCCCGCCGCATCCCGACCCGCACCGCGAAGGACGAGGTCACCTCCCTGTCCCGCTCGCTCAACGTGATGCTCGCCCAGATCGAGCAGTCCTTCGCCGCGCGCGAGGCCTCCGAGGAGCGAATGCGACAGTTCGTCGCCGATGCCTCCCACGAGCTGCGCACGCCCCTGGCGGCGGTGCGAGGCTATGCCGAGCTCTACCGCCAGGGAGCCGTGAGCGAGCCGGCCGACGTCGCGAGCGCGATGACGCGGATCGAGGGCGAGGCGACCCGCATGGGGGGCCTCGTCGAGGACCTCCTCATGCTGGCTCGCCTGGACGACCAGCGTCCGATGCAGATCAGTCCCGTCGACCTGACCGTGCTCGCGGCCGACGCCGCTCAGGACGCGCGGGCCATCGACCCGGCCCGCCAGATCACCGTGTCGGGACTCTCCGGCCCCTTGGGCCCGACCGTGGCGCCTGGCGACGACGCGAAGCTGCGCCAGCTCCTGGCCAACCTCATCTCGAACGCCCTCAACCACACCCCTCCGGGTTCGCCCCTCGAAATCGCCGTAGGCACAAGGGAATCCGATCAGCATGTCGTGCTCGAGGTCCGTGACCACGGGCCGGGGGTCGACCCCGAGAAGGCGCGCAAGGTGTTCGAGCGCTTCTACCGCGCCGACCCGTCGCGGGTCCGCGGGACGGGTGGCGGCAACGGCCTCGGCCTCGCCATCGCGGCCGCCATCGTCAACGCGCACGACGGCCGAATCGGCGTCGCCCAGACCGACGGCGGCGGGGCGACGTTCATCGTCGAGCTGCCCACAGGGAACTCTCAGGCAGCGCCCAGTACCCCTTGACGTTGACCGGGTTGACTGAGTCCACCAAGCCAGCCAAGGAGTGCAGCGCCATGACCCAGATCCACCCGGAGACCCGCCCGGACACCGCGGGCGACGGCAACCAGCCTCCCCCGCAGGCGGACACGCAGTCCCTGCCGCCGCAGTCGCCCGAGCCGTGGGCGCCTCCTGGCTCGCAGGTGCCCGCCGCGCCCGTCGAGGGTGAGCCCACCACTCCCGTCTGGTTCGGCCAGACCCACGAGATCCCGCGCGACCACGCGGCACTCGGGCTTCCGGGCGTAGCAGGGAATCCAACACTTCCTGCGGCCGGTGCCCACTCGGCATACCCCCCCATCACACAGCCTCCGGCTGGGCCGCCCCCTTCCTTTCCCACTCGGGACGGGGCAGAGCCTGCCCAGCCGGGCAAACGGCGCCGACTGACGGAACTCACCGCCGTCGCGGTGCTCGCCGCCCTCCTCGCGAGTGGCGGCACCTACGCCGCGGTCCAGCTGGACGACGGTTCGCAGCCCTCCTCCACTGCGAACACGTCGTCCCTGGGCCGCGGCGCGGACACCGGTCCGGTGGTCCAGGCCGACGCCACCAACCCGAACTGGACGGCGACCGCGGCCGCGGTGGCGCCCAGTGTCGTCGCGATCACGGTGAAGGCCGGCCAGGGCGAGGCGCAGGGGTCCGGCGTGATCATCGACGCCAAGGGCCACATCCTCACCAACAACCACGTCGTGAGCGGCGCCGGGGCTGGCGCCGCCATCACGGTGACGCTCAACGACGGCCGCACCTACAAGGCGACCGTGGCCGGCACCGACCCCAGCACCGACCTGGCTGTCATCACCCTCTCGGGCGCACCCAGCGACCTCAAGGCCATCGCCCTCGGCAACTCCGACGACATCAAGGTGGGCGACCCGGTCATGGCGATCGGCAACCCGCTCGGGCTGGCCGGCACGGTCACGACCGGAATCGTCAGCGCGCTCAACCGGCCGGTGACGACCCAGGCGGAGGGCGACAGCCAGTCGCAGGACCAGAACCCGTTCGGACAGGGTCTCCCCGGCCAGGACCAGCAGCAGCCACAGACCGGTAGCGACAGCAGCGACGTCGTGACCAACGCCATCCAGACGTCCGCGGCCATCAACCCGGGCAACTCAGGCGGAGCCCTGGTGAACGCCTCGGGCCAGCTGGTCGGAATCAACTCGGCCATCGCCAGCCTCGGCTCGGGCAGCAGCGGGCAGAGCGGAAGCATCGGCATCGGCTTCGCCATCCCGGCCAACGAGGCCAAGAGCATCGCCTCGCAGCTGATCGCGTCCGGCAAGGCGGAGCACGCCTTCCTCGGGGTCAGCCTCGGTGACGCATCGGCCTCCGACGGCACCAGCCAGCGCGCCGGTGCCCAGGTCACGACGATCTCGGCCGGCACCCCGGCCGCGGACGCCGGTCTCCAGAAGGGGGACGTGGTGGTCGCCGTCGACTCCGAGCGGGTCGACTCGGCCCTGTCCCTGGTGGCCAACATCCGCGAACGGGCCGTGGGTGACAAGGTGAAGCTGACCGTCCTGCGCGACGGCAAGCAGCTCGAGCTCACCGCCACCCTGGTCGCCAAGTCCGCCGCGACCTCGTAACACCTCCGCAGCCGCCGACGGGCAACCTCGCCCTGGTCGGCTGCCGCGGACCGGTCACCGATCGTGCGGACGGTGACCACCCCCGGGCCGGACCCCTCGTCTGCGCTGTTGGAGTGACGCAGGCGAGTGGTCCGGCCCGGCCAGGCCAGCGTGATCGGGGACCGTCGGGCTCCCGGGGTCGAAAACTGTTCGACGCGGCGACCACTCGATGGCAAGGTGGACCCTTGTGTCTGCTGCCGCCCCCGCCCCGGAGCTCCAGCGCGAGCAGGACTACCTCAGAGACGCCCGTGAGGCACTCGCGCGGATGCGTGAGCAGACCCTGTCGCTCAAGGTCCAGGCGCACGACCCCATCTCCGCGGAGCACCTCGCGCGCACCCTGCACCTGCGCGCCGCCTCGCTCCAGGACGACCCGTCCACGACGCTCTTCTTCGGCCGGATCGACACCGACACGCGCGAGCGGTGGTACATCGGTCGTCGTCACGTGGCCGACACGGCCGGCGACCCGCTCGTCATCGACTGGCGGGCGGGGATGTCGACGGCGTTCTACAGGGCGTCACGCACCGAGCCGATGGGGGTCGTGCTGCGCCGCCGGTTCGGCCTCGACCGAGGCACCATCACGGCCTACGAGGACGAGCACCTCCAGGAGCGCGCCGAGCACGAGGTCCGCAGCCAGATCCTGGCCGAGGAGATCGAACGCCCCCGGGTCGGGCCGATGCGGGACATCGTCGCCACGATCCAGCCCGAGCAGGACGAGATCGTCCGCGCCGGCGCCGACGAGACGATCTGCGTCCAGGGGGCGCCGGGCACCGGCAAGACCGCCGTCGGACTGCACCGTGCCGCCTGGCTGCTCTACGCCTTCCGCGACCGGCTCTCCCGTTCCGGCGTCCTGGTCATCGGACCCAACCGCGCGTTCCTCGAGCACATCGGCGCCGTCCTGCCCGCGCTGGGCGAGGTCGCCGTCGGCCACACCACCATCGAGGAGCTCGTCGCGTCTGTGCCGGTGCGCGGCTCCGACAGCACCGAGACCGCTGTCCTCAAAGGCGATGCGCGCCTCGCCAAGGTGCTCCGGTATGCCGTGTGGTCGGCCGTGCAGCGCGCGACCGAACCGCTCGTGGTGCCGCGTGGAGTGCGCAAGTGGCGCGTCCCGGCATACGAGGTCAACGAGATCCTGGACGAGCTGAAGGCGCGAGGCGTGCGCTACGACGCGGCCCGGCAGATGCTCCCGCGACGGCTCGCCCATGCAGTGCTGCTGAAGATGGAGGGGGCCGGCGACTCGCCCGACGACCGCGTGCAGGACCAGGTCGCCCGGAGCGCGATCGTGAAGAAGTACGCGACGGCGTTGTGGCCTGCGCTCGACGCGAAGGCCGTGCTCTTCTCGCTGCTGTCCGACTCCGAAGAGCTCGGCCGGCACGCAGGAGACCTGCTGACCGACGACGAGCAACGAATCCTGGCCTGGGACAACCCTCCTCGCAGCAAGGGCGCGGCCCGCTGGTCGCGGGCCGACACGGTCCTGCTCGACGAGCTCGGCGACCACATCGCCCGCACGCCCTCGCTCGGTCACGTCGTCCTCGACGAGGCGCAGGACCTCTCCCCCATGCAGCTCCGGGCCGTGGGACGGCGGTGCTCCACCGGGGCGGCCACCGTGCTCGGGGACATCGCGCAGGGCACGACACCGTGGGCGACCGACTCGTGGGAGTCCTCGCTGCGCCACCTGGGCAAGCCCGGAAGCCATGTCGAGGTGCTCGACCGCGGGTTCCGCGTGCCGGCGAGCGTCATCGAGTACGCCGCCCAGCTCCTCCCCCACATGGCGCCGGGCCTCGGCTCCCCCGTCTCGGTGCGTGACAACCCGGGGCGCCTCGACCTGGTGGCAGTCGTCGACGGACACCTGCTGTCACGAGTCGCGGACGTCGTCGCCGACGAGCTCGCCGAGCCCGGGTCGATCGGTGTCATCGCACCGGACGACCTGGTGACCGCGGTGTCGAAGGCGTTGCGTGACGCCGGGATCGAGCACGGCGTGCTCGGCCAGGACCACGGGGACATCGACCACCAGGTCGATGTCGTGCCCGCCACCGTAGCCAAGGGCCTCGAGTTCGACCGGGTCGTCGTCGTGGAGCCCGCGGCCATCGCCGCCGCCGAACCCGACCAACGCACCGGCCTGCGCCGCCTCTACGTCGTCCTCACCCGTGCCGTCTCGGCGCTCACGGTGGTCCACGCTGAACCGCTGCCGACCGAGCTCAGTCCTACCTGAGCGGGCTCCGCCTCTGACAGACTCCCTGCGTGCCCGCCCTCATCACCTGGTGGAAGCTCGACGTCGCGGAGCTCGCTCCCGGCGCCCACTCGGACGCCGTGCTCGCCATCGGCGCCGACCTCGCGCGCCGGCTGGGCGAGAGCCACCGCCGGTACCACACGGCGAGGCACCTCGTGGAGCTGTTCTGGGCACTCGAGGACCTCGAGGCAGCCCGGGCGGTCTCCGCCCGCGAGGCGGCAGTGGGGCGCATCGCCGGGTGGTTCCACGACGCGGTCTACGAGACGACGAACGCCCCGGGGGACAACGAGATCCGCAGTGCGGAGCTGGCCGTGCGCGACCTGACCGCCCTCGGCTTGGAGGACGACGACATCGAGACGGTGCGAGACCTCGTCCTGGCGACCCAGACCCACGAGCTGGCTCACGACGGACTGGCAGCCGCTTTCCACGACGCCGACCTCTGGATCCTCAGCTCCCCACCCGGGCGATACGAGGAGTACACCGGCCAGGTGCGGGAGGAGTATGCCGCCGTGCCCGACGACGTCTTCCGGTCGGCCCGCGCGGCGATCCTGCGACCCTTCCTCGACCGCGAGTCGATCTATGCCACGGCGCACGCGACGAACAGCTGGGAGGAGGCCGCCCGCCTCAACCTCGCGGCCGAGCTGAACCGCCTGACCGCGGTCCTTCCTCGATGAGGGGCCACCAGAACCGTCGGCCCGAGCGTCGTCGGAACTCATCCGCGGCCAGCCACTGAGGATCGACCGAGTCGTCCTCGCTGGCCGCCAGGGGTGGTGCGGCTGAGGGGAGCCGGGCCCGGAAGAGCTGCATGGACCCACCCCCGGCGGGCCACCGCCCCGAGGACGAGACGGGCTCGAAGCGCTCCTCGCCCCAGATCGACAGCAAGGTCTCGTCCAGGACCAGACCCGTCTCCTCGCGGACCTCCCGCAGGACGCACTCGACGACGCTCTCGCCCTCCTCGCGCCAGCCACCCGGCGGTCCCCACTCGCAACGGCGGGGACTGAACGACACGGCATACGAGCCTGCCGCGTCCTGGAGCACGACCATCGCCGCGAAGACCGTGGACTGGGGTGCCGGCTCGTCGGAGCGCACGAGGTCGACGTGCGCCACCGAGCCGTCGGCGAACTGGACCGCACGCAGCTGGGCCAGCACCCTGCGGCTCATCGCAGCGCCTCCACGTGCTCCAGGAGGGGCCACCAGTGGCGTTGCGACAGCTCAGGTCCGGCGCGGTCGAGAGCGAGCCACGCGCCGACGTCGGCGTCACCAGCCGGCAACACGTGGCCGAGGTAGACGGCGAAGCACGCCTTGGGCGCGGGCCACGGGTAGTCCGCGTCAGGAGTCGGGACCGTGTTGCGGACGTAGCCCAGCAGACTCGGGGACAGAGCGGTGGGCGGGGCGAGCCCATCAGGTCGGTGACCAACGACGCCAGCACGGCGCTGACGGTCCGCTCCCCCACCTCCTGGGTCGGCAGGTCCCATCCGCCGTCCGAGCGCTCGACCACGAGGAGGTCCGGTCCGCGAAGCAGGGCCAGCCGGACCACCACGGTGTTCGCCGGCGGATCGTCCTGCCGAGAAGCGATCACGTCGGCCCGCGAGCCGGGCGGAAGCCACGGCGCCCCGGGGACGGCCGCGACCACCCGCTCGTGCTTGCGCTTCTGGATCCGCAGACCGCTGCGCTGCAGGATCCGGACCACCTCGCGTCCGTCGACCGGAGCGGCGCCTGCCGCCACGAGCGCGGCATACCTCTCCTGCGGCACGTCGTAGTGGTCTCCCTCGAAGCCCCGCCGCGGAATCCCTTGCGCCGCAGCGAAATCGTGCAGCTCGTCGTAGGACGTGTCGCTGACGAGGTGGGACCACAACCGGCCGTGAGCCGGCCACGCCGGGGGGTCGATCCAGATCGTCACCCGGGTGACGCTACCTCCCGCGGGAGGCTGTGGATAACCCTCGGACGGTGCTCGCTCCGCGCCTAGCCTCGGCTGAGGCGGATGTCACGAGGGCACCGCACTCGTCAGGAGGACGACATGTCAGCACAGTTCACGGTGGACACCGAGCGCATCCAGGCGGCCTCGGGCGACATCGCCAGGATCTCGAGCGAGATCGACGGTCAGGTCACGGCCATGATGGCTCGGCTCAACGGGTTGCAGGGGGCCTGGACCGGCACTGCCTCGGCCCGGTTCCAGTCCCTCGTCGCGGAGTGGCAGGGCACCCAGAAGCAGGTGCGCACCTCGCTCGACTCGATCGGCGGCGTGCTGGCTGCCGCCGGGGTCCAGTACGCCGAGACGGAGGCGCAGACGCTGCGGATGTTCAGCTGAGCGACCGCGGCCCGGACCGCGGCAGATCCGGACCGCGGTGGGTCCGGGCGGCGGCAGATCCGGGCGGCGGCCTACTCCGTGGTGATCGCCGTGAGGACGTCGAGGCGCCCGGCGCGGCGGCCCGGCCAGAGCGCGGCCAGCACCCCCACCACGCCGGCGAGCACGACGAAGATCGCGAGCTGGCCGCCGGGGATCGAGAGCACGTCGATGCCGTCGTCGGCGAGGCTGCGCTGCAGGGCCCAGCCCGAGACGAGTCCCAGGACCACGCCGAGGACCGCACCGAGCAGTGCGATCGCGACGGACTCGAGCCGGAGCATGGTCCGCAGCTGGCGACGGCTCAGTCCCACCGCCCGCAGCAGGCCGATCTCCCGGGTCCGCTCGATGACCGACAGGGCCAACGTGTTGATGATGCCCAGCACCGCGATGATCACGGCCAGGCCGAGCAACGCGTAGATGATGTAGAGCAGCTGGTCGATGGGCGCCCGCTGCTCTGCGGCGAACTCGTCCTGGTCCTTCAGGGTGACCGACGGCAGGTCGGCGATGACCTTCTCGATCCCCGCCTCGACGGCGGTGGCGTCGGCGCCGGGCTCGCGGACGACGAAGGCAGCGCTGTCCTGCTTCGGTACCCCGGCGGCGTCGGCCGTGGCCATGCTCACGATGACCGAGTTGGGCACCGAGGCCGAGCCCACGTAGATGCCGGCCACGGTGTACTGGCCCTTCGTGCCGGCGACGTCGGTCGTCGACCTTGCTCCCGACGGTGACACCCTGCTTGGCGGCACGGTCCTCGTCCAGCAGCAGGGTCCCCGGCTTCAGCCCGGCCAGCGAGCCCGCCGTGAACTCGACGGGGACCGCCTTGCCGAAGGCCACCGGGTCGACCGCAGCTGCGAAGGCACGGTCGCCGGCGACCGAGACGCTCAGGTAGCGGATCGGGCTGACGACGGCCACTCCCGGCACGTCGGCGACCGCCCGGGTCACCGATGTGGAGAATGGCTGCCCGATCGCGTTGGAGACGACGTAGTCGGCGGCGAAGGTCTCGCTGATCGACTTGTCGACGCTGGCCTTCGCGGAGGCGCCGAACACCGACATCATCGACACCAGCGTCAGGCCGATCATCAGCGCCGACGCCGTGGCGGCCGTGCGGCGGGGGTTGCGGGTCGCGTTCTGCTCGGCCATGAGGCCCACCGCGCCGAACATCCGGCGATAGACGGCACCGCAGGGCCCGGATGACCGGGCGACCGACGACCGGGCTGGTGAGGATCGCCGCCATGACCAGCGCGAGCACCCCGGCCCCGACCCAGTACGCGGAGTGGTCGACCTGCGTGAACGCGCCCAGCCAGGTGGTCCCCAGACCGATGACGAACAGCACCGCCCCGATCCAGATCCGCCGGTGCAGGGTCGACTCCGGAAGGGCGATGTCGTCGCGCATCGCGGCAACCGGAGGCATCTTGCCGGCACGGCGAGCAGGCAGGTAGGCGGCCAGCATCGTCACGACCATGCCCACGGCATACGCGATGAAGGCGGTGCTCGGCTGGAAGACCAGCGGCGAACCGCTGAGGTCGAGCCCGAACCGCGCGAACAGCGCCTGGATCCCGAGCGCGAGGAGGAACCCGGCCCCCAGGCCCGACCGTGGACCCGAACAGGCCGACGACGAAGGCCTCGAACAGGACCGAACGCGTCACCTGACGTCGCCCGGCACCCAGGGCACGCAGCATGGCGAGCTCACGGCTGCGCTGGGCGACGAGGATCGAGAAGGTGTTGATGATGAGGAAGGAGCCGACGAACAGTGCGATCCCGGCGAAGACGAGCAGGAAGATGTTGATGAACGACAGCGCCTTGTTGATCCCGGTGGCCTGTTCCTTGGCCACGGACTCGCCGGTCACGGCCTCGAAGCCCTTGGGCAGCTTGGCCTGCACCTCGGCCGCCAGGTCCTTGGCGTCGCTGCCGTCCGTGCCGGTCACCCACACGTCGGAGTACTCGTTGCGGCCCTCGAAGTAGAGCTGCTGAGCCGTCTTGGTGTCGAAGAACGCCAGCGTCGCGCCCACCGTCCCGCCCTTGAACTCCGCCAGCCCCACGAGGGTGGCGGTCAGCTGGGGCTGGGCACCGCTGGTGACGAGGGTGACGGTGTCGCCGATGACGTAGTCGGCGCGCTTGGCCGTGCCCGCGTCGAGGACGACCTCCCCCGACCGCTGCGGCCATCGTCCCTCGGCGATGGTCGCCGGAGGCTGGCCGGTCGCGGTGGGTGCGTCGTTCCACGCAAGCCCGAGCCCGGGCGGCCCGCCGCCGCCGATCAGCTTGCCCTTCTTGGACACGACGAAGGTGGTCGGGTCGGTGACGTTGCCATCGGCCCGCTCGACGCCCGGGCAGGCCGGCGAGGGTGGTGACGAGCGATCCCGGCACCGTCTTGGCCGTCGGCCCGGAGTCGAAGCTGCTGCTGGCGGTGTCGGGGCGGACCACGACCTCGCCGACCGTGTTGACGATGCCGTCGAACGCCTTGCTCAACGTGTCGGTGAAGATGAACGACCCGGACACGAACGAGACGCCGAGGATGATGGCGAACGCGCTCATGAACAGCCGCAGCTTGCGCCCCAGGAGGCTCTTCCAGCTGGCTCGCAACATGGTCAGGCGCCGACCTGCCCGGAGAGCCGGGCCATCCGCTCGAGGATCTTCTCGGCCGTGGGGTCACGCATCTCGTCGACGACGTGCCCGTCGGCGAGGAAGACCACGCGGTCGGTGTATGCCGCCGCCACCGGGTCGTGGGTGACCATGACGATGGTCTGGCCGAACTCGTCGACGCTGCGGCGCAGGAACCCCAGCACCTCGGCGCCGGACGTCGAGTCGAGGTTGCCGGTCGGCTCGTCGGCGAAGACGATCTCGGGCCTGCTCATCAGGGCCCGGGCGCAGGCGACCCGCTGCTGCTGACCGCCGGAGAGCTCGCTCGGTCGGTGGCTGAGCCGGTCACGCAGACCCACCGTGTCGATGACGGTGTCGAACCACGCGGGGTCCGGCTTGCGCCCGGCGATGGCCAGCGGGAGGAGGACGTTCTCCTCGGCGCTGAGCGTGGGGATGAGGTTGAACGACTGGAAGACGAAGCCGATCCGGTCGCGGCGCAGGATGGTGAGCGCCTTGTCCTTGAGCCGGGTGATGTCGACGTCACCGATGTAGACCTCGCCGGACGTGGCCGCGTCCAGACCCGCGGCGCAGTGCATCATCGTCGACTTGCCGGACCCGGACGGCCCCATCACCGCGGTGAACTCGCCGCGGGCGATGTCGACGCTGACGCCGTCGAGCGCGCGGACCTGTGCCTCGCCCTTGCCGTAGACCTTGTGCAGGTCGACGACCCGGGCAGCCGGTGGCCCGGAGGTGGGTGGACGTGTCTCCACCCTGCGTGCCGGAGGGGGTCGCGGAGGGCGAGGCGGTCATCGGGGCTCCCGAGGTCAGGACTGTGGTCTTCACGGGCTCAACGCTAGGGAGACCCACAACGATCCGCCCTCAGGTAGGACCCCCAACCGCCCCTGAGCGAACCCTGAGACGGTCAGTGCACGACGACCCGGGCAACCTGTCGCAAGTCGGGCGAGTCGAACCGCTCGCCCCTGACCTCGCCGGCCTCCCAGCGCATCACCAGGCCCGCGGCCGCGGACCTCGAGGGTGGCCAGGTTGTTGTCGAACCACGGACCGTCGGTGACGGTCCACCGGTAGGGCGCGTTGGGCACCTTGTCCGTCCGGCTCACGACGAACCCCAGCGGTCGGGCGAGGCCCTTGCCGAGGAACGCCTGGGCGATCCGGACCTGCCGGGGCAGCGGGTTGCGGATCGGCGAGCAGACGGCCTGCAGGATGGTGCTGCTGCCCGGCTCGAGCAGGTCGGGGTCGATCTGCGTGACGTAGGAGTTGTGCACGTCGCCGGACAGGAACGTGATGGTGCCGGGTCGCTTTCCACGACCGCCACTGGCCACCTCCACGACCATCTCCAGCACGGCCACGAAGCCCTCCTGGAACGCAGCCCAGTGCTCCAGGTCGAGGGCCCGCCGCATCTTCTCGCCGAACCGGGCCACCCGAGGCCCCCAGGCACCGCTGGCCATCGACTCGTTGATCGCCTCGAGGTCGTGGATGCCCTGCGCGATGAAGAACGGCAAGGACGTGCCGATGAACAGGTGGTCGACGTCGCCACGCAGCTGGCCGTCGAGCCACTCCATCTCGTCGTCGTCGAGGATCGAGCGGCGGTCGGCTTCCAGCACCCGGGCAGCGCGTGAGTCGATGACGACCAGCCTGGACTCACCGAGGTCGCGGGCGTAGCTCCACCGGTAGGTCTCCGGTTCACGGTCGACCCGCTCGGCGAGGTCGTCCAGGACCTCGGTCAGGTCGAGCTCGTCGGTGGCACCGTCCTTCGCGTGCGCCGCGACCCGCCGCCACACCTCGTCCTCGGCCAGCTCCTCGGGCGAGAGGTTTCCCAGGTGCTGGTACACCCAGTACGACGCCAGGCCGCCGACGATCCGCTGGTGCCACCAGGACGTCGCGTTCATCTCGCGGTGCCAGCTCTGCGAGGTGTTCCAGTCGTCACGGATGTCGTGGTCGTCGAAGATCATCGCGCTGGGAAGCGTCGAGAGCAGCCACCTGTTCAGGGGGTCGGTCCAGGCCAGCCAGTACAGGTGGGAGTACTCCTCGAAGTCCTTCACCTCCTCGCCTGGCGGCTCGTCGAGGCTGCGGCGCGACGCGATGAACTCCTGCATCTGGTCCGAGGTCTCGTCCGCGTACACCTGGTCGCCGAGGAAGCAGACGAGGTGCGGCCAGTCTGCGTCGACGCGCTCCGGCTGGCTGAGGTCGTGGGCGTAGGCGCGCAAGGCGTCCACCCCGTTGCTCGCGTTTCCCTCGGCATCGTGCGGCACGCTCGTGCGGCAGGACCCGAACGCGAGCCGGGTCGGCTCGCTGCGCAGCAGGGTCCTGATCCGGCTCGGCGGCAGCCCGGGGTAGGCCGGCTCGGACTCAGGCCAGACCTGCTCGCCGTCGACGTCGACCGAGTAGTCGCTCACTGCCCCCGGCTCCAGTCCGTCGACGACGACCAGCGCGTAGTGCCGCCCGTGCGCGGCGAACGTTTGCGCCGACCACTCCCGGTCGAAGGCCCGCACCCGCACCTGAGCGGCCTCGCGGGTCTGCACCCAGATGGTGGCCGACGTCTCCCCGATGTAGCGGAGCAGCGGTCCCAGGACGAGGGGAGAGCTATCGGGGTGCGAGTTCACGGACTCCGTTCTACACGGTCGGTGCCGGGGGGCACGTGACAGATGTACCGCGAAGCTGCGGACTCACGGCCCTGCCGCCTTCCTCAGGCGCTGCCTAGCGTCGTACTCGTCACCGAAGCCCGGTGGCGCCCAACGACGAAAGGCCAGTCATGCCAACACAATCCCCCTTCGCCACGCAAGCGCCCACCACTCGCGACGGTTCGGCACCCGTCGTCCGACGGCTCCCGGTCTGGCAGGCCCTGCTGGGCTCGGTCGTCGCCGGCGTCGGCACTTGGGTGGTGCTCTCACCGCTCGCGGGCCTCTCGCTGTCGGCCACCACCGGCGGCCAGCAGCGTGAGGTCGGGGCGCTGGCGGTGGGCCTCTCCGCAGTGGTCGTGGCCCTGGGCGCCGCCATCGTCGCGGCGCTGGTCCGCCGGGCCGCGACCCGCCCGCGCCGGACCTTCCTGCTCGTGTCCGGCGCGGTGCTGGTGCTCTCCTTCAGCGGGCCTGTCGGCCAGGCCGACTCCGTCTCCGCCGGCGTGGGGCTGAGCCTGCTCCACCTCGTCGTGGCGACCGCCGTGGTGCCGGTGCTGGCGTCGGCCCTTCCCACGCGGAAGGCCCGTCGATGACGACCGTCTGCGTCGACGGGACCGGAAGCACCTACCAGGCCTGGCGGCGACGGCTCGCGTCGGACCTGACGGGCAATGTCCTGGAGATCGGTGCCGGCAGGGGTGAGAACGGCGGCCTGCTGCCACCCGGCACCACGTGGATCGCGGTCGAGCCCGACCACCGACGTGCTGCGGCGGCACGAACCGCCGCCCGGGCGATCTCCGGGGGCGGGGTCGTCCTCGAGTGCTCGGCAGAGGACGTCCCCCTTCCCGACGACAGCGTCGACGCGGTCCTCGCGACCCTCGTCCTCTGCTCGGTCTCCGACCAGCACCGAGCCCTGGCCGAGGTGCGGCGGGTGCTGCGTCCAGGCGGCCGGTTCAGGTTCCTCGACCACGTCGCCTCGCCGCGCGGCACCTGGACGCGGCGCGCGCAGCGGATCGTGACACCGTGGTCAGTTGTCTTCGACCACGGATGCCACCCGGCTCGCGACACCGAGGCAACCCTCCGCGCGGTCGGGTTCGCCCATCTCGACATCAAGCGTTTCAGCATGCCGGGACCGCTCGGCAGCCGGATCGAGCACATCGCCGGTGAGGCAAGGGTGGCCTGAGGTGGCGACCCTCATGCCTCGAACCGACACAATGTCCGGTATGCCGCGTGACCAAGCCCCGCCGTCCTGGCCGCGGCTGCCGCGGTGGGTCGCGGCGGGCTGGGCCCTGCTCTGGGGCGGGGGGCTGGTCGCCTCGTCGGCCGCCGGGCTCGGCCGGGCGCACCACCCGGCCCTCGCCACGGCCGGCCTCGTCGCCGCGCTGGCACTGTTCGTCCTCCTCACCGTCGACGCGACAGCCCGCGCGGGCACTCGCCGCACCGACCTGTGGCCGGCCGTCGCTGCCCTGTCGGCCCTCGTGGGGGCGCTGGCGGCCGACACCGGCCTCCCGTGGGGCACCCTGCCCCTGCTGGTCGCGATCTCGATCGGCACCAGCGTCCGGCTGGCCTGGTCACCGTGGCTCGTCGTGGCTGCCGCCGTCGCCGCAGCGGTCGTGGACGGTGCCCGGGGCACGACCTGGGACGAGGCAGTGCTGGCAACCGGCCTCACCACGCTCCTCGCGGGCCTGCTCACCTGCGCCTTCAGCTGGCTGGCGCTGGTGATCGCCGAGCTGCACCGGACGCGTGCGGAGCTGGCCCGCACCGCGGTCGGAGCCGAGCGGCTCAGGTTCTCGCGGGACCTGCACGACCTGCTCGGCCACAGCCTGTCGGTCATCGCCGTGAAGGCGCAGGCGGCCCGGCGCGCCGTGCCCACGGATCCCGACGCAGCCGTCGGGCACGCGAGCGACATCGAGACCCTCGCACGCGACGCGCTCACCGGTGTGCGGGAGGCGGTGCGCGGCTACCGCAGCACCACCCTCGACGCCGAGGTCGACCGGGCTTCCCAGGCGCTGCGGTCGGCGGGCATCAGCACCGAGGTCGTGCGGGAGGAGGTCGCGTTGTCGGCCGAGCAGGAGGAGCTGTTCGCGTGGGTGGTCCGCGAGGGAGCCACCAACGTGCTGCGGCATGCCCGCGCCAGTCGAGCCACGATCCACCTCACGAGCGACGGCTCCACCGCGTCGGTGGTCATCGAGGACGACGGCGCCGGCCCCGACCACGACGAGGACCGACGCGACCCGGCCGACGGTGGCGGCCAGCTCGCGGGCTCCGGCCTGGCCGGGCTCCGCGACCGGCTGACCGGCACCGGCGGCACGCTCGCCACCCAGGACGACGCTGACGGCTTCCGGCTGACCGTCCGGTTGCCGCGCACCCCCGGCAGGACCCGACCGTGAGCTCCCTCCCGCCGACCACACCGACCCCGCCGACCACCCTGCTCATCGCCGAGGACCAAGTCATGATGCGCGAGGCTCTCGCCGTCCTGCTCGACCTCGAGCCCGACCTGACCGTGGTGGCCCAGGTCGGCCGCGGCGACGAGGTCCTGGTCGCGGTCCACCGGCACCGTCCCGACGTCGTCCTGCTCGACATCGAGCTGCCCGGCGGCTCGGGACTGGACGTCGCGGCCACCCTGCGCACCGAGGCGCCGGGCACCAAGGTCGTCATCGTGACGACGTTCGGCCGTCCCGGCTACCTGCGCCGAGCGCTCGACGCGGGTGTCCGCGGGTTCGTCGTCAAGGACGGACCGGTCGAGGGCCTGGCCGAGGCGATCCGACGGGTCGTGGCGGGCGAGGTGGTCATCGACCCCGTGCTCGCGGCCGATGCCCTGTCCGCCGGGCCGAACCCGCTCACCGAGCGCGAACGCGACGTGCTGCGCGAGAGCACGGGCGGCGCCACGGTCGCGGACATCGCCGGCGTCCTGCACCTGTCCGAGCAGACCGTGCGCAACTACCTGTCCGCCGCGATCGGCAAGACCGGCACCCGCAACCGGGCCGAGGCCGCCTCCGAGGCGCGCGACCGCGGCTGGCTCTGAGGGTACCGACCGGCCCTCCGCAGTCGAGAGTGCACGACACGCTGAGGGCCTGGCCCTACCGTCAGCGTGTCGTGCACTCTCGATCCCGGCGGCAGGGCTGCGGCCACCGCGACGCGGCATACCGGCAAGCGAAAGGGCGGCCCACCCGTAGGTGAGCCGCCCTCTCAGCGTTGCGACGTATGCCGCGGCGCGGGCTTGCTCAGAAGCCCATGCCGCCCATCTCGTCGCCACCGGGGGCCATCGGCGCAGCCTTCTCGGGCTTGTCGGCGATGACGGCCTCGGTGGTGAGGAACAGCGCGGCGATCGACGCGGCGTTCTGCAGCGCCGAACGAGTCACCTTGGCCGGGTCGATGATGCCCGCGGCGATGAGGTCGACGTACTCGCCGCTGGCGGCGTTGAGACCCCACCCTGCATCGAGCGTGCTGACCTTCTCCGTCACGACGCCACCCTCGAGACCGGCGTTGATCGCGATCTGCTTGAGCGGAGCGGAGGCGGCGACGCGAACGATGTTCGCACCGGTGGCCTCGTCACCCTCGAGCTCGAGCTTCTCGAACGCGGCCTTGGTCGCCTGGAGCAGGGCCACGCCACCACCGGCGACGATCCCCTCCTCGACGGCAGCCTTGGCGTTGCGCACGGCGTCCTCGATGCGGTGCTTGCGCTCCTTGAGCTCGACCTCGGTCGCGGCACCGGCCTTGATGACTGCAACGCCACCGGCCAGCTTGGCCAGGCGCTCCTGCAGCTTCTCGCGGTCGTAGTCGCTGTCCGACTTCTCGATCTCGGCGCGGATCTGGTTGACGCGACCTTGGATCTGGTCGGCCTCGCCAGCGCCCTCGACGATGGTCGTCTCGTCCTTGGTGACGACGACCTTGCGCGCACGACCGAGCAGGTCGAGCTCCGCGGTGTCGAGCTTGAGGCCGACCTCCTCGGAGATGACCTGGCCTCCGGTGAGGATGGCGATGTCGGCGAGCATGGCCTTGCGGCGGTCACCGAAGCCGGGAGCCTTGACGGCGACCGACTTGAAGGTGCCACGGATCTTGTTGACCACCAGCGTGGACAGGGCCTCGCCCTCGGTGTCCTCGGCGATGATCAGCAGCGGCTTGCCGGACTGCATGACCTTCTCCAGGAGAGGCAGCAGGTCCTTGATGCCGGAGATCTTGGAGTTGACCACGAGGACGTAGGGGTCCTCGAGGACGGCTTCCATGCGCTCGGTGTCGGTGACGAAGTAGTGGCTGATGTAGCCCTTGTCGAAGCGCATGCCCTCGGTGAGCTCGAGCTCGAGGCCGAAGGTGTTGGACTCCTCGACGGTGATGACGCCTTCCTTGCCGACCTTGTCCATGGCCTCGGCGATCATCTCGCCGATCAGGGGGTCAGCAGCGGAGATCGAGGCCGTCGAAGCAATCTGCTCCTTGGTCTCGACGTCCTTGGCCATCTCCAGCAGCTGGGCAGAGACGGCCTCGACGGCCTTCTCGATCCCACGCTTGAGGGCCATCGGGTTGGCGCCTGCCGCGACGTTGCGCAGACCCTCCTTGACGAGGGCCTGGGCCAGCACGGTGGCGGTGGTGGTGCCGTCGCCGGCGACGTCGTCGGTCTTCTTGGCGACCTCCTTGACGAGCTCGGCACCGATCTTCTCGTACGGGTCGTCGAGCTCGATCTCCTTGGCGATGGACACACCATCGTTGGTGATCGTGGGTGCTCCCCACTTCTTCTCGAGGACGACGTTGCGGCCCTTCGGACCGAGGGTGACGCGCACGGCGTCGGCGAGGATGTTCATACCCCGCTCGAGACCGCGGCGAGCCTCTTCATCGAAAGCGATGATCTTGGCCATTCGGGTGGTTCCTCCCACGCGAAACGTAAACGGTGGCCAGCGGGCGCCCGCGACGGACGAACCGGCTCGCACGGCTCACGTCGCCGCACTCCCCGACCCTCGCCCTGACTGGCCTGGATTGTCACTCTCATGGTGAGAGTGCTAATGCCATTATTGGCACTCTCGGGGTGAGAGTGCAAACGCTCCGCCGACCCGTGGTCACGGCCTCCGGACGGCCCGGCGGGGTTCCGCCCCGGGCGTCCAGGTGGGATCCTCAGCCATGGCTGCGCACCCCGACCCGCTGGAGGGCTCGAACTTCCTCGTCGACATCGCCGCCGGGGACGACGCGTCGTTCTCCCGCGTGGAGCTCCCGCACGCCGTGGTCGACGAGGTCGCCTACCGCTCAGGCAACGACAAGACCAACGAGACCCGCAAGCAGCCCGGGCTGGCCAGCTACTCCCACCTGGTCCTGACCCGTGGCCTGACCACCAACCTCGACCTGTGGAGCTGGTGGGAGTCGGCACGCAACGGCGACAGCGGCGTCGACCGCGACGTGCTGGTCCGGCTGCTCGACGACACCCGGCAGCCCGTGATGACCTGGCGGTTCCGCAACTCGTTCCCGGTGGTCTACCGGCTGAGTCCGCTCGATGCTGCCAGCAGCGACCTCGTCCTCGAGACGGTCGAGCTCACCTTCGACACGATGGACGTTGACGTCCAGTAGCGGCACCTACGCGCGTCAGAGCAGGGTGCGCAGGGTGGCGTCGGCCTCGGACTCGACCGGGTCATCGAGGTCGCCGACGAAGACCGCGTAGGCCGTGCGCGCCGGGTTGGCGTCGAGCTCGGCGAGGACGGTGCGCCAGGCGGCGAGGTTGGGGTGCTCGAGGGTGGTGCAGGCCTCGGCGGGGCGCAGCGTCTCGACCGCAGCCTCCAGCTGGGGCCTGGTCAGCTCGTAGGTCCGGGAGCCGCTCGTGTGGCCCAGGAGCTTGGCGAGCACGACGGCGGGCAGGCCGTGCGTCCCGCCCGGTGCGTTGACGTGCGGGAACTCCAGCTCGGGCGACGACGACGCTGGGCTGATGCCCACGGCATACGCGACCGGCGGCTGCCAGCCGTCGATGGTCGACGCGAGGGCGTCCTTGATCGCGGCAAGTCCCTCAGGGGTGCTCCAGTCGGGTTCCATCAGCCCATCCTGACAGCCGACGGGAACGCGTCACGGTAGGACCGGAGGTCGACGGTGCCGTTGGCCACCGACTCGGCCGCGAGCACCGCGTGCCCCACGGCACGGGTCACGCACTCGCCCGCGGCCACCGTGAGAGCGTGCAGGGCGGGCAGGTCGGGTGCCGGCCGCTCGCCGGTCGCGAGGGTGAAGAGCGTGTCGCCGTCGAGCAGGGTGTGCACGGGGTTGACCGCCCTCGCCAGTCCGTCGTGGCCGAGCCCGCTGACCTTCTGGCACTGCGCCTTGGTCAAGGTGGCGTCCGTGGCCACCACCCCGATCGTCGTGGCCATGCCCGGCTGAAAGGACTGCCCCTCGTATGCCGCGGCGGCACGTTCGCGGGCGGCCGCCAGCTCGTCGGCGGCCGGCAGCCGCACGTGGGCGAACTCGTCGCCGAGGCCGTGCCGCCGGGCCAGCAGCTCGCCGGTCGACTCGTCATGGGGTGCTCCGAACGAGTTGAGCACCACGAGAGCCGCGACCGTGCTGCCGTCATCGAGCACCGCGCTCGCCGACCCGACCGCGCCCTTGAGACCACCGGACTTCGCGCCGGTGCCGGCGCCGACACAGCCCTGCATGACGGCGTTGGCCGATGCCGTGTCGAAGGCGTCCGCTCCGTCGGAAGCCGTTGGGGCGTGGCCGAACTCGCCACCGCGACCGAGGTCGAACAGGACGGCCGCCGGCACGATCGGGACCACCTGTCCCGGCGCGCCCATCGGCCACCCCAGCCCCGCGGCATACAGTCGCTGGACGACGCCGTCGGCGGCTGCCAGACCGAACGCACTCCCGCCGGTCAGCACCACGGCGTTGACCCGGTCGACGAGGTTGCGCGGGTCGAGCAGGTCGGTCTCCCGGGTCCCGGGGGCGCCGCCCCGCACGTCGACCCCTGCGACGGCGCCGGCGTCCGGGGCCAGCACGACCGTCGTGCCGGTGAGCCACCCTGCCTCACGGCGGGTGGCGTGGCCGACGCGGATGCCGACGACGTCGGTGAGCGAGTTCGTCGGCCCGGGCCGGAGGGTCATGGTGCCTCAGCGTCCACGACGACCGACCCGATCCTCAGCGCCTGCATCACAGCTCCATCCGGTGGGCCCGGCCGTCGGCCACGAACCCCACTCGCTCGACCATTGCCGTCGTGTGCACCCCGGCAGACACCTGGACGCTGCGGAACCCGGAGTCGCGGGCCCACTGCACCGCCGCGCCCAGCAAGCAGCTCGCCGACGCCGATCCCGCGGTGCTCGGGTCGCACGAAGAACGTGTCGACCACGAGAGAGGCCCCTACGCCGGTCGGGCGTCCCGGCCACGGCAGCGGCTCGAGCACTGTCGCCTGCAGGTATCCCCCGTGCTCGTCGCCAGCCTCGGCGATCCAGACCGGGTGGGTAGCCCGGGTGGTCAGCCAGGCCCGGGCGAAGCGGTCGAGGAACCCGGGTTCGGCCTCCCCGCCCCGGTGCCGGGCGCACTGCAGGGTCAGCGCGGCGACGACCAGTGCGTCGTCAGGCTCGGCCAACCGGGTTCGCAGCTCACCCACGGGGGAAGTCAAGCACGTCCGGACGCAACAACGCCCGTACAGTCAGATCTGCACGGGCGTTGGTGGACTGTGGGCTCGGTCAGAGCTGGATGCCCAACCGGCGGGCGCTGCGGGCGCGCTGGCGGGACGCGCGCAGTCGACGCAGCCGCTTGATGAGCATCGGGTCGGCCTCGAGGGCGGCCGGGGAGTCGATCAGGGCGTTGAGGACCTGGTAGTAGCGGGTGGCGCTCATGTCGAACAGCTCACGGATCGCCTGCTCCTTGGCCCCGGCGTACTTCCACCACTGGCGTTCGAAGGCAATGATCTCGCGGTCGCGGTCGCTCAGCTCGGTGGTGACACTGACCTGACCCTGCTCGTGTGCGGCGTTCAACTCTCGACCCATTCCCTGTTCGCAGCCGTGTCCGCGGCATGTCGCGGTTCGTCCCAGGGCAACTATACGGATCGAATCACACGCTTGTCATTCGAGTCGGGTCGTCCGAACGGTGCAGTTTCGGGCGTTCGGGCCTCACCCGTCCCACTGACCACAGCAGTGGCGTGCCGCCTCAGGCCATGGTGTCGAGGATGGCCACGATGTCGTCCTCCGAGGTGCGTGGGTTGACGATGGCGAACCGGGTCAGGGTCTCCCCCTCGTGCGAGGTCGGCACGACGAACGCGAACTCGTCTGCGAGCAGCCGGTCCGACCACTGCTGGTAGTCGAGCGCCGACCACCCGAGCCGTCGGAAGACCACGACCGACAGGTCCGGCTCGCGGGCGACCTCGAGGTAGCCGCGCCGGCCGATCTCCTCGGCGGCGAACCGCGTCACCGCGAGGGTCCGCTCGACCGCGTCACGGTAGGCGTTGGTGCCGTGGGTCGCGAGCGAGAACCAGAACGGCAGCCCCCGGGCCCGGCGGGTCAGGCCGACCGAGTAGTCCGTCGGGTTCCAGTCCGGGGTCTCGGTGAGGACGTCGAGGTAGGACGCGCGCTGGGTGTGCGCGGCGCGCGCCATCGCCGGCTCGCGGTAGAGCAGCGCGCAGCAGTCGAACGGCGCGAACAGCCACTTGTGCGGGTCGACGATGAACGAGTCGCACTGCTCGATACCGGCATACAGGTGGCGCACCGAGGGCGCGGCGAGCCCCGCGCCGCCGTAGGCGCCGTCGACGTGGAACCAGATGCCGAGCTCGCGGCACACCTGCGCCACCGACGCGAGGTCGTCGACGATGCCGAAGTTGGTCGTCCCGCTGGTCGCCACCACCGCGAAGAAGGTCTCGGGGCCGTTGGCCAGCAGGACCTCCCGCAGGGCCGGACCGGTCAGCCGGCCACTCCCGTCGACGTCGACCCCGACGAGCTCGGCGTCCATGACGTCGCACGCGGACTGGATCGAGGAGTGTGCACCGTGCGTGGCTGCGACCCGCCAGGGCCGCGCTCCGGCGCCCATGCGCGACTCGTGTAGCGCCGTCATCCGAGCCGTATGCCGTGCGGCGACGAGCGCGGACAAGTTGCCGATCGTGCCGCCCGGGACGAAGACACCGCCCGCCTCCGGCGGCAGTCCCACGAGGTCGGCGATCCAGCGCAGGGCCTGGTTCTCGGCATACACCGCTCCAGCCCCCTCGAGCCAGGACCCGCCGTAGATCGAGGACGCTCCGACGACGAGGTCGAACATCGCGGCGGCCTCGGTCGGCGCGCAGGGGATGAAGGACAGGTAGCGCGGGTGGTCGGTGGAGATGCAGGCAGGCGCCAGGTCCTCCTCGAAGAGCCTGAGTGCCGAGAGGCCGCCGATGCCCTCGGCGGTGATGGTGGCGCCAGCGCGGGCGTCTAGCTCGGCGAGCGACAGCGGCCCGTCGAGAGGCACTGGGTCGAGCTTCAGGCGGTCGGCGGAGTAGGCGAGGATCGCGTCGCCGAGGGCCTCGAGGTGTTGGTCGCTGTAGCCGTGCACGCGGCGAGTCTAGGGCGCGCGACTCAGCCCGGCGCAGGACCGAACAGGACCGCTCTCAGCCCCGCCACGTCCGCGACCACGGCGTCCGGCTGGCAGGCCTCCAGCAGCAGCTGTTCGCCGGCGCCCCAGGTGACCGCGACGGCACCCATCCCGGCCGCGCGGGCGGCTTCGACGTCCACGGTCGCGTCGCCGACGTAGACGCAGTCCTGCGGTGCGGCGCCCAGCTGCGCCGCGGCATACAGCAGGGGTGCGGGGTGTGGCTTGTGGAGCTCGGTCTCCTCCTGCCCCGCGATGACATCGATGCGACCGGCCAGATCCACGGCGCGTAGGCCGAGGCGCACGGTCTCACCCTTCTTCGACGAGACCACGCCCGTCCTCGCACCGGCGGCGGCGAGGTCGTCGAGCAGCTCCGGGACACCGTCGACCGCGAGGATGAGCTCGTCGTGGTTGGCGAGGTTCCAGGTGCGGTAGACGTCGGTGAGCTCGGCGCCGCGGCCCGGGTAACGGTCCTCGAGGACCGGCTGGAGGGGGCGGCCGATCCACGACCGGACCTCGGCGTCGGGGGCGCTCTCGCCGAGGACCGTGCCGATGGCATGGTGGTAGCTCGCGACGATGAGCGGGATGGTGTCGGCCAGGGTGCCGTCGAAGTCGAACAGGACCACGGGCCAACGCAAAGTCACGACGCGACTGTAGACGGGTCGTCCAGGCTCGGCCCCACTGCGGGTCAGGGGCGCGCGACCCCCAGGCTGTCGAGCAGGTCCTCCACTCGGCGCCGGATCTCGTCGCGGATCGGGCGGACGGCCTCGACCCCCTGGCCGGCCGGGTCGTCGAGCACCCAGTCCTCGTAGCGCTTGCCCGGGAAGTACGGGCAGGTGTCGCCGCAGCCCATCGTCACGACCACGTCGGAGTCCTGGACGGCCTCGGTGGTGAGCACCTTCGGTGTCCGTGCGGCGATGTCGATGCCGTCCTCCACCATCGCCGCGACCGCGGCCGGGTTGACCTCGTCGGCCGGCTGGCTGCCTGCGGAACGCACCTCGACGGCGCCACCCCCGAGGTGCTCCAGGTATGCCGCGGCCATCTGCGAGCGCCCCGCGTTGTGGACGCAGACGAACAGGACTGTGGGCTTGTCACTCATGGGCGGCGCTTTCAGGAGTGGGGATGGTGCTGTCGGGAGAAGTGCCCTGGAGGAGCCGCAAAAGACTGAGCGCCGCACCGATGCCGACGAGCTGCGCGACCACAAAGGCGGGCACCGAGGCGGGTGCGATGCCCGCGAAGGTGTCGGAGAGCGCGCGCCCGACGGTGACCGCAGGGTTGGCGAAGGACGTCGAGGAGGTGAAGAAGTAGGCGCCGAGGATCCACGCCGGCACGACCAGCGGGGCCCGGTTCGAGTCGCGGAGCAGGCCGACAGCAAGGACGAGGCCACCGGTGGCGACCACCTCCCCCAACCACAGCCCGGCACCGGACCGCTCGTGGTGCGACCAGTGCACGGCGGGCAGGCCGAACATGAGGTTGGCCAGGGCCGTGCCCGCCACCGCCCCCACCACCTGCACCAGCAGGTATGCCGGGACCTCTCGCCGGCGGAGGCGGTGCCGGACCGCCTCGGAGAGGGTGACGGCGGGGTTGAAGTGCGCCCCACTCACGGGACCGAAGGAGGAGATGAGCACGCCGAGGACGGCCACCGTGGCGAGGGCGTTCACGAGCAGCTGCAGTGCGTGGTCGTCCGTCAGCCGTTCGGCCATCACGCCCGAGCCCACGACCGCGGCGAGCAGCCCGCCGGTCCCGACGAGCTCGGCGACGAGCCGGGCGCGCAGCGGAGCGGTCAGCAACAGCCGGGACCTGCGGCCGTCGCGGGCGCCGGCAGCGTCGCGGTGGCGGTGCTACCGCAGCAGGCACCGTCATCGAGCGACGAGTCGCTCCCCTGGACCAGCGGCAGGCTGGCGGTGGCCGGACGGCCGTCGGCCGGGTTGTCGTCCTTGACGGTGTAGACCTCCCACGGGGCGCCGGCCGGGTCGTGCACCCAGACCTTGTCCTGCAGGGCGTAGCAACACGTCGTGTCCCGCTCGTCGAAGGCGGCGAGCCCGGCGTCGCGCAGCCGGGTCGCGCCGGCCTCGACGTCCGCACTGCTGTCGACCTCGATGCCGAGGTGGTTGAGCGCCTGGGCCGTTCCTTCCCCGCGCTGGTCCTCTGGGACCTCGATGAGCACCAGCTTGAGCGGCGGCTCGGCGATGGCGAAGTTGGCGTAGCCCGGGCGTCGCTTGTGCGGCTGCGTGCCGAACAGGGTGGCGTAGAACTCGACCGACTTCTCGAGGTCGGCGACGTTGAGCGCGAGCTGCACACGAGACATGGTGGACTCCCTTGGTTCATCGACTATGGTCTATACAGGAAGTGAATCGGCTGCTTCGACGTTTGTCAATATAGATGTAGATCAATATCTGAGGAGGACCCTTGCCCAAGCTCGTCGCCACGCTCACCGAGACCGGCAACGCGGCCCGCGGCACCACCCCCGGGGATGAGGCCGCCTGCTGCGGCACCCTCACGACGGACGAGGCGATGGGGCGCGACCAAGCCGAGGCCACGGCATACCTGCTCAAGGCGGTGGCCGACCCCGTGCGCCTCCGGCTGCTGTCCCTCATCCGCTCCTCGAAGGGCCAGGAGGCCTGCGTCTGCGATCTCACGCCGGCCGTCGGGCTGAGCCAACCCACCGTGAGCCACCACCTCAAGGTGCTCACCGAGGCGGGCCTGGTCACCCGGGAGCGCAGGGGGACGTGGGCGTGGTTCCGGCTGGTGCCGTCGCGGCTCGACGACCTGGCCGCGATCTTCCGCTGAGCGAAGGCGTCAGCAGTCGGTGTCGAGCATGCCCTCGACTGCCGTCTTCTCGGTGCTGTCGAGGGTCAGGTCCCAGTAGTACTTGACGTTGATCCACTCGCGGACGTACTCACACCGCCACGAGGTGCTGGTCGGTTGCCACTCGGCGGGGTCGCGGTCGCCCTTGCTGCGGTTGCTCGAGGCGGACACCGCGATGAGCTGCGGGCGGGTCAGGTCGTTGGCGAAGTCCTTGCGCTCGGTGCTGGTCCACCCGCTCGCGCCCGAACCCCACGCCTCGGCCAGCGGCACGACGTGGTCGATGTCGAACGTCGACGGGTCGGTGGTCGTGACGCCGTCGTAGACGCTCGTCCACGAGCCCTGGGTGGCCTTGCAGGTGCTGTCGGTCGTGACATCGGTGCCGTCCCGCTTGATCACCGTCTCGCGGGTGTCACAGCTCGGGGTGATCGTGATCCAGTGGGTGAAGGCGTCCCGGTCGTAGCCCACGTTGTCCTCGGCCCGCACGGTCAGGTCGGCCAGCTGGTCGCGCGAGTCGGCGACGCTGGGCGCAGGGGGCGGTAGGGCCGACGCTGCAGCGGCTGCCGCAGGGACGGCCAGCAGGGCGAGGGCGGAGGAGACGACGACGCGGGTCAGCAGGCTCATGGGTTCCGACCCTGCCCCGCCACCTTGTGAGACAGGCAACAACGCGGCCAACGACTGCTCCGGGTTTGGTGTGCGTTCGGCATGGCGGGGGTCAACTGGGCGGGCCGATGCGCGCGGACTACCTTGCTGGGTATGCCGCCTGCTGCCCTCACCGAGCTCGTCCACCCCTCGTGGGCGGCCGTGCTGGAGCCGGTGGCCGGGACCGTCGCGACGCTCGGCGACTTCCTGCGCGAGGAGGTCGCCAGCGGGCGGGGCTACCTGCCGGCCGGTGGCCACGTCCTGCGGGCGTTCGAGCGGCCGCTCGACGACGTGCGGGTGCTCATCGTCGGTCAGGACCCCTACCCGACGCCCGGGCACGCGGTGGGGCTGTCGTTCTCGGTGGCGCCGGACGTGCAGCCGGTCCCCCGCAGCCTGGGAAACATCTACCAGGAGCTGCAGACCGATCTCGGCCTCACGCGTCCCTCGACCGGCGACCTGTCCCCCTGGGCCGACCAGGGCGTCCTGCTGCTCAACCGGGTGCTGACGGTGCAGCCCGGCAAGCCCGCCAGCCACCGCGGCAAGGGCTGGGAGACCGTCACGGCGCAGGCGATCTCGGCGCTGGTCGAGCCGTGGCGGCCCGCTCGTCGCGATCCTGTGGGGCAGGGACGCGAGGAGCCTCGTGCCGCACCTCGGCGGCATACCGGCCGTCGAGAGCGCCCACCCCTCACCGCTGTCGGCGCACTCGGGCTTCTTCGGCAGCAGACCGTTCAGCCGCGCCAACGACCTCCTCGCCCAGCAGGGCGCCCCACCCATCGACTGGAGACTCCCGTGACCGACGACAACCAGACGCACCTGCCCGAGGCGGGCAAGGTCTGGCACCGCTACGTCGCGATCGGCGACTCGTTCACCGAGGGCATGTCGGACGCCGACCCCGAGCGGGCCAACTCCTACGTCGGCTGGGCCGACCGCCTCGCCTCGCACCTCGCGGCCATCGCCCACCAGGCAGGTGGCGACTTCGCCTACGCCAACCTCGCGGTGCGCGGTCGGCTGCTGGCGGACGTCATCGGGCCACAGCTGGACGCCGCCGTCGCCCTCGGTCCGGACCTCGTCTCGATGGTCGGCGGCGGCAACGACATCCTGCGCCCCAAGGCAGACCTCGACGCGATCGCCGCCCGGCTCGAGGCCGCCGTCGTGCGACTGCGTGAGGCCGGAGCCGACGTGCTGCTCGCGACGCCGACCGACCCGGTGGGCGCACCGGTGCTGCGCCACCTGCGCGGGCGGCACGCGATCCACTCGGCCAACCTGTTCAGCATCGCCCAGCAGCACGGCGCCTACGTCATCAACCAGTGGGGCATGAAGGCGCTGCAGGACTTCCGGCTGTGGTCCGAGGACCGGATCCACATGACGACCGAGGGGCACCGTCGGGTCGCGCTCAACGCGCTGTCCGCGCTCGGTCACGACACCGACCGGGCGGACTGGTCGACGCCGCTGCCGCCGGCCCCGCCGGTCGCGCGTCGCGAGGCCGTGGCGGCCAACGCCGAGTGGGCGAGGACCCACCTGGCGCCCTGGGTGCAGCGGCGGCTCAAGGGCCAGTCCTCCGGTGACACGGTGAGGGCCAAGCGTCCGGAGCTCACCCCCGTCGACCCGACCTGACCTGCGCGATTCAGGTACTAGGACGTCCTACTACTACCATCGGCGACATGCCAGCGACCCGGCTCATGCCCTCCGAGGAGGGCTACGACCTCATCGACCTGACCCGTGAGATCTGCGACAAGGAGCTCCGCCCCCGGGTCGACGAGGCCGAGCGCGCAGCGGCCACGACCCCGGCGCTGCCCGTCGACGCGTTCCGCACGCTGGGACGTGCCGGGCTGCTGTCGCTGCCCTACCCCGAGGAGTTCGGCGGCGGCGACCAGCCCTACGAGGTCTACCTCCAGGTCGTCGAGGAGATCGCCTCCGCGTGGATGAGCGTCGCGGTCGGTGTCTCGGTGCACTCGCTGACCTGCTACCCCGTGGCCAACTTCGGCACCGAGGAGCAGAAGGCCGCCCTCCTTCCCGCGATGCTGAGCGGCGACCAGCTCGGCGCCTACTGCCTCTCCGAGCGCGGCTCCGGTTCCGACGTCGCCTCGATGAGCCGCCCGGGCGACGCCCGACGACCCGGCCGACCCCGCGGCATACACGCTGAAGGGGACCAAGGCCTGGATCTCGCACGCCGGGCACGCGGACTTCTACACGAGCTTCGTGCGGACCTCCGACGACGGCGCTCGAGGGCTGTCCTGCTTCGTCGTGCCCGGTGACGCCGAGGGCATCGCGTTCGGCGCGCCCGAGAAGAAGATGGGCCTGCACTGCGACACCGTGAGCGAGGTGCACTTCGAGGGGGTCGAGGTGGCGGCCGACCGGCTCGTCGGCGGAGCGGGCCAGGGCATGACGATCGCCCTCTCCGCGCTCGACACCGGGCGGCTCGGAATCGCCGCTGCTGCAACGGGTCTGGCGCAGACGGCCCTCGACCAGGCGGTGGCCTACGCCAAGGAGCGACAGCAGTTCGGGCGCCCGATCGGCGACAACCAGGGACTCGCCTTCCTGATCGCCGACATGGAGGCCGGGGTGACCTCGGCGCGCGCCGCCTACCTCCACGCCGCCCGGCTGCACGACGCCGGCCGCCCTTTCACCAAGGAGGCTGCCGTGGCCAAGCTGGTCTGCACCGACAACGCCATGCGCGTCACCACCGATGCCGTCCAGGTGCTGGGCGGCGCGGGCTACACCCAGGACTTCCCTCTCGAGCGCTACATGCGCGAGGCCAAGGTGACCCAGATCTTCGAGGGCACCAACCAGATCCAGCGTCTGGTCATCAGCCGCCAGCTGCTCAAGAACTCGACCCAGAGCCCCGCGAAGAGAGACTGAACCCATGCAGATCACCGACTCCACCGTCGCCCTCGTCACCGGCGGGGCCTCCGGTCTCGGAGAGGCCACGGTCCGCCGCCTGCACGCCGACGGCGCCGCAGTCGTCATCCTCGACCTGTCCTCCTCCCCCGGCGAAGCGCTGGCCGAAGAGCTCGGTGACCGCGCCCGCTTCGTGGCCACTGACGTCCGCGACGAGACGCAGGTGCAGGCCGCGATCGACGTCGCGCGCGAGCTCGGGACGCTGCGGATCGTGGTCAACTGCGCCGGTGTCGGCACCCCTGGGCGCGTGGTCGGCAAGCGCGGCCCGCTGCCCCTCGAGCAGTTCGCCAACGTCATCAACATCAACCTCATCGGCACCTTCAACGTGCTCCGCCTCGCCGCTGCCGCGATGCTCGAGAACGACACCGTCGACGCCGACCGCGGGGTCATCGTCATGACCGCGTCGATCGCCGCCTACGACGGACAGATCGGCCAGGCCGCGTATGCCGCGAGCAAGGGTGGCGTCGTCGGCCTCACCCTGAGTGCGGCGAGAGACCTGGCTGACAAGGGAATTCGCGTCATGACAGTCGCCCCGGGCACCTTCATGACGCCGATGCTCGCAGGTCTGCCGCCGGAGGCCACCGCTGCCCTGGAGGCGCAGGTGCCGCACCCGTCGAGGCTCGGGAGCCCCGACGAGTACGCCAGCCTGGTGCGGCACATCGTCGACAACGGGATGCTCAACGGCGAGGTCATCCGGCTCGACGGCGCACTGCGGATGCCCCCGCGCTGAGGCAGATCAGGTCGGACCGGTGACCCAGGAAGCCCGCTCCTTCTTACTGGGCGGCTCGCTCCCGGGCGTGCCGCAGGCCTGCCACCCGTCCGTCGAAGGTGCGAACCTCGACGAGGCCCATGGCCTGGCGGTTGGTGAGGGACGGAAAGAATCGGGTTCCCCCACCGAGCACGACGGGGTGGATGAACACCTGGTACTCGTCCACCAGGTCGGCCTCGGCGAGAGCAGCCACCGTCCGCGGACCACCGAAGACGTACGCATCGCCCCCGGCCGCGTCCACGAGCTCGCGCAGGCCGCCGACGTCCGGCAGCACGTCGGCGTTCCAGTCGGCCGAGGCGAGGGTGCGCGACACCACGACCTTGGGCATCGGGCGCCAGATCCTCGAGAACTCCGCCTGGTTGTGAGTGCTGCCCGGGAGGGTGTCAGCGATCGGCCAGTAGCCGGACATCATGTCGAAGACGTTGTGGCCGTAGACGAACAAGCCCGCGTCTCGTAGCGTCGCGACGAAGTGCGAATGCAGCTCGTCTCCGACCTGCGGCCAGTCGAACGCGTCGTTCGGCCCTGTGGCGAACCCATCCATCGACGACTGCATCCACACGATGATCTTGTTCATGGTCAGGCTCCTTGGGTGGTCAGAGAGATGGGCATCGCGGTTGGCGCTGCCTGGAGAGTGGGCGCGGTGTCCGACCTGGCCTCGCGTCGAGCCATCACGAGGGCGGGCAGCATGGTGGCCGCAATGGTGAGGAACGCCCCGCTGTAGCCCATGGGTGCGGCGAGCGCGCCGACGATGACCGCCCCACAGCCCATGCCCAGGTCGTACGCACCGTTCCAGATGGCACTGACCGGGCTGTACTCACCGGCCGTGACCCGGGCGTACATCAGGGCGAGAGTCGCGTTCTGCAGGACGCCGAACCCTGTGCCGAAGACCGCCGCCCCGGCGACGACGAGGCCGCCGGATCCCGTGACCGACATGGCCACCATGCCCACCACGGCCAGGGTGACCCCCGGGACCAACAGACGGGTCTGACCGATCCGGTCCCCGAGCCGACCCGCGAGGAGCCGGGCGGCCGTGGATGTCGTCGGCTGCGCGAGCAGCGCCACGGGCGCGACCCACGCCGCGTGTGATCCCACCGCGATCGGCAGGAACGTGACCACGACACCCGCCGCGGACGCTGACATCAGGAAGATGAGGGCCGGGCTCGTCACGCGACGGTTGCGAAGGGTCGTCGAGATGCGCCCGTCGAGTCCCCCCGTCAGGGCTTCGCGCCGCGGCAGTCCGGGAACGCTGAGGATGGCCAGGAGAGGCACCACGGCAGTCAGGATGAAGATGAGGTCGTAACCCCAGTGGCGAGCCGCCCAGGCCCCGAAGGGCAGGGACACCAGCGCTGGGACTCCCCCCACCAGACCGACCAGCGCCAGGCCCTCGCCCCGCCTCTCGCGGGGGATGAGAGCGGCGGTCAGGGCGCCGCCGGACACGACCGAGATCGCGAACCCGACGCCGCGGACCGCGTTGACGGCCAGCATGGCCGGCACCGACGAACCCCAGGGTGTGAGCAGGACCAGGGTCGGCAGACCGAGCAGCAGCAGCCCAGCGCCGAGAGCGTGGCGGTGGCCGACGCGTGCGACGAGCCGGGGGGTGGCGAGCTCGGCCGCCACCGTCGCCCCCAGCAGGGCGCCGTTGGCCAGACCGGCTGCGGTTGCCGCACCGTGACGGGCGGCGAACATCGGGATGGCGGCCAGCGGCAGGTAGAAGCCGACGGCGCCGGCCACGACGGACACGAGGCGCAGGGCCAGGAAACGGGACATGAGCGGGGTCATGGCTTCGACGGTAGGTGCGACTGGCCTGCTGTTACAGTCCACTTGCATGGCCGTGAAGTGGTCCACTTTTGGTCCTCAGCTGTTGCTGACCATCGATCGCGAGGACTCGAGCTCGCTGCGCGCCCAGCTGGAGCGGGAGGTGCGCGACGCCATCCGGACCGGACGCCTGGCGGCCGACGAGCGGCTCCCGTCCTCCAGAGCGCTGGCCGGTTTCCTGGGCCTCTCGCGCGGCGTCGTGCAGGAGTGCTACGAGCAGCTCGCCGCCGAGGGCTACCTGGTCGCACGGGCGGGCTCAGCCACCCGGGTCGCCGAGCTGCCCGAGCGGCCGCCACTGCCGCCGCGGGCAGCCCGGGCGACACCTGCGGACCCGCTCATCGCCGACTTCCAGTCGGGGGTTCCCGACCTCGGCCTGGCCCCGCGCGAGGACTGGGCGTGGGCGATGCGGGAGGCGTGCCGCACCGCACCCAAGGCTGCCTTCGACTACGGCGAGGTCCTCGGTGAGGACCGGCTGCGCGAGATCCTTGCGTCCTACCTGGGCCGGGTCCGGACGGTCGACGCCGGCGCCGAACGGATCATGGTGTGCGCCGGCTACCAGCAAGGCCTCACCGTGGTGCTGCACGCGCTGGCCTCGGAGGGACGGGATCTCGTTGCCGTCGAGGACCCCGGTTCGGTCGGTACGGTGACCGCCGCCGCGCGTGCCGCCCACGGTGACTGCGTCCCGGTGCCGGTCGACGACGAGGGGATCGACGTCGCCGCCCTCGACCGCAGCGGCGCGCGGGTGGTGGTGGTGACGCCGGCGCACCAGTGGCCGACGGGGGTGGTCCTGGCTCCCGGGCGGCGGCATGAGCTGCTGCAGTGGGCGCGGCGCCGCGACGCGGTGATCATCGAGGACGACTACGACGCCGAGTTCCGCTACGACCGCGACCCCATCGGGTCGCTGCAGGGGCTCGACCCCGAGCGGGTCGTCGCGATCGGCACCGTCAGCAAGTCCCTGGCCCCTGCCCTGCGGCTCGGTTGGGCGGTGCTGCCGTCGGCGCTGGTGGCCCCGGTCTTTGCGGTGAGGCAGGTCACGGACCGCGGCGCACCGACTCTCGACCAGATCGCCCTCGCCACCCTGATGGAGTCCGGTCGCTACGACAGGCACCTGCGCCGGATGCGGGCCGAGTACGCCGCACGCCGAGAGGCCCTCGTGAGCTCGCTCGGCGAGCACGCGCCCGCTGTCCGCCTCACGGGACTCGCCGCCGGGTTCCACGCCGTCGCCCACCTCGGGGAGGGTACGCACGAACAGGAGCTCGTCACGTCGGCCCGACGCAGACACGTCGGCCTCTACGGCATGAGTCGCTACCGCTCGACCGGGGCGACCACTCCCGGCCAGCTGGTGATCGGCTTCGGCAACACCGGTGTCCGCGCCATCCGGGACGGGGTGGCAGCCATCGCGCCCTTGTTCGGCTGACCTCCGAACGCCGGCCGCACGACGGTCGCACGACGGTCGCACATGGCGCGCACGTAAGCCCCGTGCTCAGCTGACCCGGTACTCCAGCTCGACCGGGTGGGGCGGGAACTCGGACTCCTTGCTCGGGCCCGTCGCGACCCAGCCCTGGCGCTCGTAGAAGCGCCGGGCGCGGTGGTTGGCCTCCAGGCACCACAACCGCGGTGCGGTCGACTGCGCGAGGGCTTCGGTCGCGAGACCCGTTCCCCACAGGTCGGGCCGGACACCGAGGTGGCGCAGCGTGGTCGCATCGAACGCCGCGAACGACGTCAGTCCGCGATCGTCCTCGCTCACCACGGTGGTCACGGCGGGGTCGGCGAGCACCTCCCGCCACCGGTCGAGCACCCCGGCGTCGGGGTACGGGTGCGTCCCGGGCGGGAAGACGTGGGCGAGGGCGATGAGGTTGGCGGCCTTCTCGAGATCACGCAGGGCCACCGCATCACCGTCCGTCGCGGGTCGGAACATGCGGATCAGCCTGCCACGCGGCATACCGGGAACAAGGCGCCCGCCCATCTCTTGCGCGAGCCGCGCGGATGAGCCAAGATCATCGAACCTCCTTCGGGAGGCCAGTCCCCCTCGGGGGACACGAGACCCGGCCAACTCATACTTGGCCGGGTCTCACCTTTTGTAACAGGCGAAGGGGGTCCGACCGGTAACCGACACGCGTCGTTCGGGCAAACAGTGACCGATCTCGCACTCAGGCCGTCTGCACCCAGAAGCGCAGCTTCCCGCTGCGCTCGTCCTCGAGGACACCACCGCAGGTCTCGATCACGCGGCGAGAGGCGACGTTGTCGGTGTCACAGGTGACCAGCACCTCCTCGATCCCGAAGTCGCGCGCCGCCAACGGCAGCAGCGCCCGCAGCATCGCGGTGGCGTGGCCCCGACGACGGTGGGCCGGCGCCACGTCGTAGCCGACATGGCCGCCAAATTCGCGAAGGTAGTCGGTCAGCGGGTGCCTCAGCACGATCCTCCCCAGGTACGCGTCGCCCTCCCCCCACCAGTAAGTGAGCGACGGCACGAAGCCCGCCGGCCTCGGCGTCTCGGGCAGCGCCTGCGCACGAACCGCCTCCACGTATGCCGCGAAGACGTCGGGGTCGTGCCATCGGGACCCCCACGCTCGCAGGTCCTGACCGATCATCGACAGGTCTTCGGGAGCGCCGCGGCCCTCAGCCACGAACCCGGACATCGCGCCCAGGAACGACTCGTGGAAGCGGACATCCGGGACCTGCAGGCCTGGCATCCCTCGAACGCTACCGGGTCCCGGTTCGCCGCCGGGGCCGGCGGGGCCGGCGACAGCCCCGTCAGACCGACTGGGCGAACGCGTCCTCGAGGATGTCGAGCCCCTCGGCCAGCAGGTCGTCGCCGGCCGACAGCGGGGGCAGGAACCGGAAGACGTTGCCGAACGTGCCACAGGTCAGCGTGACCAGACCGGCCGCGTGGCAGGCCTTGTTGATGCGACCGGTGAGGTCGGCGTCGGGCGTCTTGCGCTCGAGGTCGCTGACCAGCTCGACGGCCAGCATCGCCCCACGGCCGCGGATCTCGCCGACCACGCCGTACTTGTCAGCCAGCGCCTCGAGCCTCGGGCGGAACAGCGCCTCGACCGCACGCGCGCGCCCGGCGAGGTCGTCGGCCTTCATCGTCTCGATGGCAGCCAGGGCGCTCGCACACGCGACGGGGTTGCCACCGTAGGTGCCACCGAGTCCGCCGACGTGGATCGCGTCCATGACGTCGGCGCGGCCGGTCAGGGCGGCCAGCGGCATGCCACCCGCGATGCCCTTGGCCGTCGTGATCAGGTCGGGGACGACGTCCTCGTGGTCGGAGGCGAACCAGTCGCCGGTGCGGCAGAACCCGGTCTGCACCTCGTCGGCGATGAAGAGGATGCCCTGCTCGGTGCACCAGTCGGAGACCTTCTTCATGAAGCCCGGCGCCGGCACGATGAAGCCGCCCTCGCCCTGGATCGGCTCCAGGATGACGGCCGCCGTGTTGTCCTCCCCGACCTGGGCGTGCACGAGGTCGACGAACTCCGCGAACGCCTCGTCGGCGCAGGCCTCCGGGCCCGTGGGCCAGCGGTAGGGGTAGGCCATCGGCACGCGGTAGATCTCGCTCGCGAACGGGCCGAACCGGTGCTTGTAGGGCATGTTCTTGGCGGTCAGGCCCATCGTGAGGTTGGTCCGCCCGTGGTAGGCGTGGTCGAACGCGACGACGCCCTGGCGGCCGGTGAAGTGGCGAGCCACCTTGACGGCGTTCTCGACGGCTTCGGAGCCGGAGTTGAAGAGGGCAGAACGCTTCTCATGCGTCCCCGGGGTCACCTCGGCGAGCACCTCGGCCACCTCGAGGTACTCCTCGTAGGGGGTGACCATGAAGCAGGTGTGGGTGAAGTCGTTGAATCTGCGCGGTCACCGCGTCGATGACCCGCTGGTTGCCGTTGCCGACCGTCGTCACCGCGATCCCGGATCCGAAGTCGATCAGCTGGTTGCCGTCGACGTCGCGCAGGATCCCGCCGGCCGCCTGCTCGATGTAGACGGGCAGACCGGTGCCGACCCCGGCCGACACCGCGGCGAGCTTGCGCTGCTGGAGGGCCTGGCTCTTGGGCCCGGGGATGCTGGTGGCGAGGATGCGCTTCTGTTCGAGCATGCGCCGAGCATACGACCGCCCGACTGCAGGTATGCCGCGTGCGTGCGTCCCGCGGCATTCCGTTACGGGCGCGACGGAGCCAGCTCCACTGGGCGCGAGACCCCGGCTCAGAAGTGCGTGTTCACGTAGTCGCCGAGGTAGATGCCGAAGTAACCGATGACGGCAAGCAGTCCGAGGACGAAGGCGATGATCGCCTTCGTCGCGCCGCTGTCGGCTCGCCTGCCGGCATACCCGAGCAAGGCGGCGGCGGCTCCCAGGACGAGGGGGATCCCGGACCAGAACGCCAAAGGCGCGGTGACCAGGGCGATCACGCCCATACAGATGCCGCGTCCGCCAGCAGAACCGTGTCGCAGTCCGCGAGGTACGACGAGGCCGAATACGAGAGCGGTGAGAACGAGGATGAATGCCACCTCGGACAAGGCTTCGCCGCGGCTGTCGGCGAAGGTCCACGACAATACAGACCCGGCAAGGGCAACGGCCGCGGTCAACGGCGCAAGCGCCTGGCGGGCTCTCGCCGGTCCGTCCGGGAAGGTGGTGAGCTGGGTGGTGGTCATGACGTTTCCTCTCTGATGGTGGCGGAACACCAGCCAAGCGGCCAGATGTCGCCGGTCGCGTCCCTCGTGGCAACGACAGGTCGCTCGTTCTCAGGAGTGATGTTGGTGTCACTCCCGTGAGGGAGTACTGGTCACCACCCCGCGGCTAGCGTGCTGTCATGAGCGTCGTCGCCGGCAGCATTCGGCGGGCCCGTGCCCAGTCCGACGTGATCGTCGCGGCTGCACTCGCGGTGCTCTACGCCATCGAGCTTGCGAACGGTGGGCACGGCACGGACCTGCGTGACGCCCTGCCGCTGGCGATGCTCGCGTGCGCGTCCCTCACCCAACGGCGCCGCCTACCCGTCGTGTCGTACGTCGTGACCATCGCGGCCAATGCGGCTGTGCCGCACTGGGCTCCGAACTTCGACTCGAACTCGATCAGCTTTGTGGTGGTGTTCCTCTTCGCCCTGTTCTCGCTGGGCCGGCACGCTCGTGGGGCGGCCGGCTGGCTCGCACCCGGCTGGGTCGTGGTGACGGTGGTTGCCTTCGCAGTCGGGGACGGGAACTACCGGCCGAGTGACATCTTCTTCGACACCGCCTTCGTCGGTCTTCCGTATGCGGCCGGTCTCACCTGGCGGCTCCGGACGGAGCGTGAGGCGGTCCTCACCGCGCGCAACGCGGAGCTGCGGCGCTCCCAGGCAGAGAACGAACGCCGCGCCGTCACGGCGGAACGGGCCCGCATCGCACGTGAGCTGCACGACGTCGTCTCGCACGCGATCTCGGTCAGCGTGCTGCAGGCCCGTGGTTGCCGAAAGCTGGTCGGCCAGGATGACGACGCCGTCCGTCGTGCACTGGACGCGATCGAACGCACCAATACCGCAGCCCTCGGCGACATGCGCCGACTGCTGGCCGTGCTCCGCGAGACCGACATGGATCCGGAGGCCAGAACCGCGCCGCAGCCCAGTCTCGCCAGTCTCGACCTGCTGCTCACCCAGGTGCGCGCCTCGGGCCTGCAGGTCGATGCGGACGTGAGCGGGCCGCGCGGCACCATCCCGCCCGGTATCGACCTGTCGGCATACCGGATCGTCCAGGAGGCTCTGACCAATGTGCTCAAGCACGCTGGGCCGCAGGCGCACGTGGTCCTCCGGGTCGTGTACGGATCCACGCACCTCGACATCGCCGTCACGGACGACGGGCCCCCGAGCGCGTCGGTCAACGCTGACGGGCGGGGGCACGGGCTCGTAGGCATTCGGGAGCGCGTCGCCGTGGTGGGTGGCACCGTCGATGCGGGTCCAACCGATTCCGGCTTCGCGGTCCAGGCCCGGCTGCCCTACTCGGTGACGGCATGACTGCGCGGCCGATCCGGGTCGTGGTGGCGGACGACCAACCACTCGTACGCACTGGCCTGCGGATGATCCTGTCGGATGCGGATGACATCGAGATCGTGGGCGAGGCAGCCGACGGGCTCGAGGCGGTCTCGCTGGCCAGCACCCACCGGCCGGACGTCGTCCTCATGGACGTCCGCATGCCCGGTCTCGACGGTATCGACGCGACGCGTGCGGTGACCACAATCGAGGACCCGCCTCGGGTGCTGATCCTGACGACGTTCGACCTCGACGAGGTGGTCTACGACGCGCTCCGGGCCGGTGCCAGCGGCTTCCTCCTCAAGGACGCGCCGGAGGAGCGACTGCTCACTGCGATCAGGGTGGTTGCGGAGGGCGGTTCACTGTTCGCCCCCGCTGTCACGCGTCGACTGATCGAGGAGTTCTCACGCCGCGGGCGTGCCACCATACCGTCCGGTCTCGCAACGCTCACCGAGCGGGAAGCCGAGGTGCTCCGGTCGATGGCCCGCGGCTTGTCCAACGCCGAGATCGCCGGAGAGCTGTTCGTCACCGAGAACACCGTGAAGACCCACGTGGCGCGCGTCCTCATGAAGCTGGAGCTGCGGGACCGCGTCCAGGCGGTCGTCCTGGCCTACGAGTCCGGCCTGGTCCAGCCCCCGTGATCGATCGGGCCAAGCGGACTGCTCCCGGAAGGCGCCTTTGCCGCGTGCGTGCGTCCCGCGGCATACCTCGCCTAGCGTGGGGTCATGGCACCCAAGGCGAAGTCGCCCGCGATCGAGATCGAGGTCGGCGAGCGCGACGTGCGGATCTCGAACCCGGACCGGGAGTACTTCCCGGCGCGCGGTGAGACCAAGCTCGACCTGGTCAACTACTACCTCTCAGTGGGCGACGGGATCGTCAACGCGCTGCGCGAGCGACCGTGCATGCTGCACCGGTTCCCCGAGGGCGTGGCCGGCGAGAAGGTCCACCAGAAGCGGGTGCCCCACGGAGCTCCGCCGTGGCTCGAGACCGTGAAGGTGACCTTCCCGCGCTGGAACCGCACCGCCGACGAGCTGTGCGTCACCGAGCTGGCGCAGGTCATCTGGGCGGTGCAGATGTCGACCGTCGAGTTCCACCCGTGGAACAGCCGCCGAGCCGACGTCGAGAAGCCCGACGAGTGGCGCATCGACCTCGACCCCGGCCCCGACTGCCCGTGGGACCGCGTGCAGAAGGTCGCCCACGTCGCCCACGAGGTGCTCGAGGAGCTGGGGGCGGTCGGCTGGCCGAAGACGAGCGGCGGTTCCGGGATGCACGTCTACGTGCGGATCGCGCCGGAGTGGGGGTTCAAGGACGTGCGTCGGGGGGCGCTCGCGTTCGCCCGCGAGGTGGAGCGCCGGATGCCGGACGACGTCACCACGACGTGGTGGCGCAAGGACCGCGACCCTGCCGACCTCTTCATCGACTACAACCAGAACGCCCGCGACCACACGATCGCGGCCGCCTACTCGGTGCGCGGCAACGCGATCGGGACCGTCTCGGCGCCGATCCGCTGGGACGAGGTGGACGACGTCGTGCCCGACGACTTCACCATCGCGACGATGCCCGCCCGCTATGCCGAGCTCGGCGACCTGCACGCCGGGATCGACGACGCGGTGTTCGAGATCGACCCGCTGGTCGAGTGGGCCGAGCGCGACGAGCGGGACGGGGCGGAGGAACCACCGGAGCCCGAGACCGACTGATCGCCCGCGCTGGTGGTCCGGAAGCCGTCGGCGCAGGTCAGCGGCAAACCTGCAGACAGCTCCGCACCTGCGGACGTATAGTGGCTTACGTGCCGCAACTACGGATCAAGGACGCCGTCGACCTTTCTCGGCGTCAGCGACGACACGGTCCGTCGCTGGGTCGACAGCGGAGCCCTCGAGGCCCAGACCGACGACGCAGGTCGCAAGGTCATCGACGGCTACCAGGTCGCGCTGCTGGCCCGGGAGCAGGCCCACACCGTGGCCGACCCGTCGGCGGTCGGAAGGTCGGCGCGCAACCGGTTCGTCGGCCTCGTGACCGACATCAAGCGAGACACCGTGATGGCCCAGGTCGAGATGCAGTGCGGCCCGTTCCGTGTCGTGTCACTGATGAGCGCGGAGGCCGTCGACGACCTGCGGCTGGAGCTCGGGTCGGTCGCCATCGCGGTCGTGAAGTCGACCACCGTCATCGTCGAAACCCCCGAAGGAGCGTCATGACTCGGCTCGCCTCGCCAGCCCTCGCTCTCCTCCGGCGCGTCCGCGATGCCGGGTCCGCCCGCCGCACCGTGCCCGCCCTGGCCGTGGCCGGCCTGCTCCTGACCACCGCCGCGTGCGGCTCAGGCTCCTCATCGGAGGACGATTCGCCGCGGGCGCGGCTCGTCGTCAACCTCAGGTGCAGGAGGAGCGCTGACCGGGTCGATCACCGTCTTCGCCGCCGCCTCGCTGAAGAAGCCGTTCACCGAGATCGGCGCCGAGTTCGAGAAGGCCCACCCGGGCACGACCGTCACCTTCAACTTCGCCGGGTCCTCCGACCTCGTCGCCCAGCTCCAGCAGGGCGCGCCCGCAGACGTCTTCGCCTCGGCCGACGCCAAGAACATGGACAAGGCCACCGGTGACTCGCTCACGGCGACCGCCCCCGTGAACTTCGCTTCCAACACCCTCGAGATCGCCGTCCCGCCGGGCAACCCGGCCAGGATCACCGACCTCGCCGACCTCGCGAAGTCCGGTGTCAAGGTCGTCCTTTGTGCACCGGCCGTCCCGTGCGGCTCGGCTGCGGCCACGGTGGAGACCGCTGCCAAGATCGACATCAAGCCGGTCAGCGAGGAGCAGTCGGTCACCGACGTCCTCGGCAAGGTGACCACCGGTGAGGCCGACGCCGGCCTGGTCTACGTCACCGACATCAAGGGTGCGGGTGACAAGGTCGAGGGCGTGGAGTTCCCGGAGTCCTCGTCGGCCGTCAACACCTACCCGATCGCCACCCTCAAGAGCAGCAAGAACGCCGCCGTCGCCGTCGCGTTCCTGGCGGCCGTCACCGGCGACCCCGGGCAGGGCGTCCTCGCGTCCGCCGGGTTCGCGAAGCCGTAGCCGTCAGTCGTGCCTCTGGCTGCTCCGCTACCGCGACGACGACCCCGGCTGGGACTGCCCGCCTGGGTGTTCGTCCCTGCCGCGATCGGTGGGCTGTTCGTCGTCCTGCCGCTCGTCGCGATGCTCACCCGGATCGAGTGGGGCGACTTCGGCACCCTCATCACCTCGGAGTCGTCTCGGGCCGCGCTGGAGCTCAGCCTGCGGACCTCGCTGTCAAGCACGGTGCTCTGCATCGTCTTCGGCGTGCCGATGGCGCTGGTGCTGGCGCGCACCGAGTTCCGTGGCCAGTCGGTCGCCCGTTCGCTCGTCCTGCTCCCCCTCGTGCTGCCACCCGTCGTGGGTGGGATCGCCCTGCTCTACACGTTCGGCCGCCGAGGGCTGCTCGGTCACACCATCGAGGTGCTCGGGCTCCAGATCGCCTTCTCCACGACCGCCGTCGTGATGGCCCAGACATTCGTCGCACTGCCGTTCCTCGTGGTCAGCCTCGAGGGAGCCCTGCGCACAGGCGGCCAGCGTTTCGAGGAGGTCGCCGCCACCCTGGGCGCCCGCCCGACGACCGTGTTCCTGCGGGTGACGCTCCCCCTCGTCCTGCCCGGGCTCGCCTCCGGCGCCGTGCTCGCGTTCGCCAGGGCGCTGGGTGAGTTCGGCGCCACCATCACCTTCGCGGGCAGCCTGCAAGGAGTCACCCGCACCCTGCCCCTCGAGATCTACCTCCAGCGCGAGACCGATCCCCAAGCGGCAGTCGCACTCTCCCTGGTGCTGGTCGTCGTCGCCACGATCGTGATCGCGCTGACCCGGCGGTCGAGGACGGCGCTGTGAAGGGGATGGCGCCGTGAGGCTCGACGCCCAGCTCAGCCTTCCCGAGCGCGAGCTCGACCTCAGCCTGTCCGTCGCCGCCGGCCGCACCCTCGCAGTCCTCGGCCCCAACGGCGCGGGCAAGTCCACCGCCCTCGCCTCCATCGCAGGGCTGCTGCGACCCGAGCGCGGTCGGATCACCCTCGACGACCGGATCCTGTTCTCCAGCAACGACAGCAGCAGCGCGTGGGTGCCGCCACACTCGCGCGGGGTGGCGCTCCTGGCGCAGGAGGCACGGCTCTTCCCGCACCTGTCCGTCCTGGACAACGTCGCCTTCGGTCCGCGCAGCGCGGGTATGCCGCGTGACCAGGCACGGGAGCGCGCCCGCGAGTGGTTGGCGCAGGTCGACGCGGAGGCGTTCGCCGACCGTCGCCCATCGGCTCTCTCGGGAGGCCAGGCCCAACGCGTCGCCATCGCACGGGCCCTGGCCACCGAACCGCACCTGCTGCTGCTCGACGAGCCGCTGTCCGCACTCGACGTGGAGTCGGCCCCCGCGATCCGTCAGCTGCTGCGCCGGGTGCTGGTGGACCGCACCACGGTCCTCGTCACCCACGACATCCTCGACGCGGTGCTGCTGGCCGACGACGTCGCCGTGGTCGAGGCTGGCCGGGTGGTCGAGCAGGGCCCGACGTCGCGCGTGCTGACCAGACCGACGAGTGGCTTTGCCGCCAGGATCGCCGGTCTCAACCTGGTGCGTGGAACCGCCCACGGGACAACGGTTTCCACGGCAGCCGGACTGCGCGTCGAGGGGCTCGCGGAGGACGACCTGGCTGAGGGGCAGGCAGCCGTGGCGGTGTTCAGCCCCAACGCGGTCGGGGTCTACCGCGACGCCCCGGCCGGCAGCCCGCGCAACGTCATCCGCGGCACGGTGACCGAGCTCGAGCCGCACGGGCACCAGGTGCGGGTGCACACGGCATACCTCTCGGCGGACATCACTCCCGCGGCACTGGCGGAGCTGGACCTCGGTCCGGGGGCCGAGGTGGTCTTCACGATCAAGGCGAGCGAGGTCGCCGTCTACCCCGCCTGAGGCACCGGAATCCACCAGAATCGGGTGATGGATGCCGATGCCGTGAGCCGTGGCCGTTGGTGGCTGCCTGCGGCCGTGCTGTTCCTGACGGTGGCGCAGCTTGCCTTGGGGACGTTCGCGGGCGGACTGCAGCAGTTCGAGGGGAAGGCCTTCGGGGCGCGGCTGGTCGCGTACCCGCTGATGATGCTGCTCGTGCCGGTCGGGTGGTGGCTGGCCCACCGTCGCGGGCTGGCGGGTGTGCCCTGGGGCGCGTTCGCCCTGGTGATGGCACCGTTCCTCATCGACGTCACCGGCAACACACTGGACCTCTACGACTCGGTGGTGTGGTGGGACGACGCCAACCACTTCGTCAACTGGGCCCTGCTCTGCGGCGGCCTGGGTCTGCTGCTCCTGCGAGGCATCGGTATGCCGTGGGCGCGGGTCCTGCTCGTCACCGGGCTCGGAGCCGTGCTGGCGATCGGGTGGGAGCTGGGCGAGTGGTACACGTTCATCCGTCACGGCACGGAGCTGGACACGGCATACCAGGACACCCTCGGCGACGAGGCGCTCGGCACGCTTGGCGCCCTGGTCGCCGGCCTGCTCCTGCGCGGGTCGCGCCCCAGCAAGGACTCCGGCTGACGCTCTCAGCCCTGGGAGGAGTCGCCTGCCCCAGACGCCTGAGCAGCTTCGCGGGCGGCGAGGGCGGCCGCGTAGTCGGGCAGCTCCTGGAGCGCGAAGTGGTTGCCGTCGGGGTCCTCGAAGTGGGTGAACCGACCCCACGGCAGGTCCTCCACCTCGCTCACCTCGACACCACGGCCCTTGAGCTCGGCATGGGCCGCGTCAGCATCGGCGACGACGACCTGGATGTACTGCTTGGCGCCGTCGCTCAGCATGTCCATGCCCTTGACGAAGCAGAACGAGCAGGCCGACCCCGGTGGCGTGATCTGGACGAACCGCAGCTCGGCCTCCTCCACGACCTGGTCCTGGTCCGCCGGCCAGCCGACGACATCCTCGTAGAACGCCTTCGTGCGGTCGATGTCCGTGACGGAGATGGGAATGAGCTCGATCTTGTAGTCCATGGCCGGTCCTCTCGTCGTGGCCCTCCCTTGGGAGGTTCTACCAGCAGCCTAGGACGGCTTCCGGTCAGCTTCTGTCCGGAATGCTGATCCGTCCGTCATTGCCGTTCCGGGAGGTCGAGGGCCTCCCGCCACGAGTCCGGCCACGGCTGGGCCGAGTCCGCGTCCGCCGGGACGTGGACCGTGACGTACCTCCCCGTTGCCGCAAGGGTCCGAGGGCGCCCCTCGAACTCCTCACCCCACACCTCGTACGCGAAGGTCATCGACGAGGTGCCGATGCGCTCGACCACGACCTCGGCGGTGACCTCCTGGCCGAACCAGAGGCGCGCCTGGAAGTCGACCTCGTGCCGCACCCGCGGCGCGACGCCGAAGTAGCCGTCTACTCCGCGATCACGCATCAATCCCGCCTCGGCCGACTCGACCCAGCGGTTGACCGCCGTGTTGTGGTGGTGCCCGGCGGCATCGGTGTCCATCCACTCGACCCTGCCACGGTGGACACCACGCGCTCCTGCACCCGTCACGGCGTCACCGCAGCGACCGGGGCGAAGGTCCTTGCGGGGGCCGCGTGAGCCGACCGGGCGCGGGGCGGCGTCCAGCGCAGGTGGGTGGGCAGCTCGTCGACCTCCGCCTCCTTGATGAGCGAGAGCCGTGGACGGACCGCGTCGGTCCGCGCCGTGGGTGGCTTGCGCCGTCCGGCCGCAAAGGGCAGTGGCCACTCGGCGGCAGCACCCCTGAACTCCTGCTCAGCGGCGGCGTGCAGCGTCCACTGCGGGTCGTAGAGGTGGGTCCGCCCGAGGGCGCAGAGGTCGGCCCGTCCCGCCAGCAGGATCGAGTTGACGTCGTCGTGCGAGGAGATTGCACCCACCGCGATCACGGCGACACCCGCCTGGGCCGCGACCTCGTGACGGATCCGGTCGGCGAACGGCGTCTGGTAGGACCGTCCGAACGCCGGGGTCTCCTCCTTGCTCACCTGCCCCGACGAGACGTCGATCCCGTTGGCTCCGTGGGCGATGAACGCCCGAGCCAGCTCCACGGCATCGTGCTCGTCATTGCCGTCGGGCATCCAGTCGGTCGCCGAGAGGCGCACGGTGAGCGGTCGCTCGGCGGGCCATTCAGCGCGGACCGCGTCGAACACCTCGAGCGGGAAGCGCAGCCGGTTCTCGATGGACCCGCCGTACTCGTCGGTGCGCTGGTTGGAGATCGGCGAGAGGAACGACGACAGCAGGTAGCCGTGGGCGCAGTGCAGCTCGAGCAGGTCGAAGCCCGCCTCCGCCCCGCGCCGGGTGGCTGCCACGAACTCGTCGCGGATCGTCTCCATGTCGGCACGGGTCAGCTCACGCGGCAGGTGGCAGCCCTCACCGTAGGGCAGCGCCGACGGGCCGGCCACCTCCCAGTTGTCGGTCTCGAGCGGTTCGTCCATGCCCTCCCACATCAGCTTGGTCGAGCCCTTGCGTCCCGAGTGCCCGAGCTGGAGGCCAATGGCCGCAGTGGAGTTCGCGTGGACAAAGTCGACGACCTTGACCCAGGAGTCGCGCTGCCCGTCGTCCCACAGCCCGGTGCAGCCCGGAGTGATCCGGCCCTCGGGGGAGACGCAGACCATCTCGGTCATCACCAGACCGGCCCCGCCGAGGGCCTTGGACCCCAGGTGCACGAGGTGGAAGTCGCCGGGCACGCCGTCGACGGCCGAGTACATGTCCATCGGGGAGACGATGATGCGGTTCTTCAGCTCGAGGTTGCCTACCCGGAACGGCTGGAACATGGCCGGTGCCACCTCGGCCGCGCCCTGCTGCACGGCGAAGGCCTCGTCGACGCGGGTCGCGAACTCTTCGTCACGGGTCTTGAGCCCGTCGTAGGTGATCCGACGCGAACGGGTCAGCAGGTTGAAGCAGAACTGGGTCGGGTCCTGGTCCTCGTAGAGCCCGATGTTCTCGAACCACTCCAGGGAGGCCTGTGCGGCGCGCTGCGTCGACTCCACGACCGGTCGTCGTTCGAGCTCGTATGCCGTGAGTGCGGCATCGAGCGCGTCGTGCTCGTGCAGGCACGCGGCCAGGGCCAAGGCGTCCTCCATGGCGAGCTTGGTGCCCGAACCGATCGAGAAGTGTGCGGTGTGGGCGGCGTCGCCGAGCAGGACGACGTTGCCGTCGTGCCAGCGCTCGTTGCGGACGGTCGTGAAGCTCAGCCACTTGGAGTTGTTGGAGAGCACCTCGTGGCCGCCCAGCTCCTCGGCGAAGATCTCGGCCACCCGGGCGATCGACTCCTCGTCGGAGGCACCGGGCGGGAACTCGGTGTCCTCGCTGGCATCGAAACCTGCGGCCCGCCAGACGTCCTCGTGCATCTCGATGATGAAGGTCGAGCCCTCGTCGGAGTAGGGGTAGCCGTGGATCTGCATCGTCCCCCACTGCGTCGCCTTGACGTAGAACTGGAACGCCTCGAACACCAGGTCGGTCCCCAGCCACATGAACTTGTTGTGGCGACGGTCGAGGCTGGGACGGAACACCTCGGCATACCGTTGTCGCACAGCGGAGTTCACCCCGTCGGCAGCGAGGACGAGGTCATGCGTCGTCCGCAGCTCCTCGACGTCCGGCGCAACCGTCGAGAACCGCACGTCGACTCCCAGCTCGGTGCAGCGGGCCTGCAGGAGCGAGAGCAGCTCCTTGCGGCTCATCGCCGCGAAGCCCTGACCTCCGACGGTGTGCCGCTCCCCCCGGAAGTGGATGTCGATGTCGGTCCACCGCGCGAACCGGTCAGCCATCTGCTCGGCGATCCGCTCGTCGGCGTTGCCGATGCCACCGAGGGTCTCGTCGGAGAAGACGACACCGAACCCGAAGGTGTCCGAGGCGGCGTTGCGCTCCCAGACGGTGACCTCGTGGGAGGGGTCGAGCTGCTTCATGAGGGCTGCGAAGTAGAGCCCGCCGGGGCCTCCGCCGATGATCGCGACCTTCACGACTGGCCCTCCTGAACCACTAGTTCACGCAGCTTGCTGGGCTCTTGTTCAAGTTGCTGGCGCAGCTTGAAGTGCTGCAGCTTGCCGCTCGGGTTGCGCGGCAGCGCGTCGACGAACTGGACGTCACGGGGGTACTTGTAGGGCGCGATCCTCGACTTCACGAAGTCCTGGATCTCCCGCACCTTGGCAGCGTCGCCGACCACCCCTGCGCGCAGCACGACGAACGCACACACGATGGAACCGCGCTCGGGGTCGGGACGGGCGACGACCGCACACTCGGCCACGTCGGGGTGCTGGTCGACCGCGGCCTCGACCTCGGGGCCGCCGATGTTGTAGCCCGACGAGACGATCATGTTGTCGCTGCGTGCCTGGTACCAGAAGTAGCCGTCGGCGTCGCGGATGAAGGTGTCGCCGGTGATGTTCCAGCCGTTCAGCACGTAGGCGTGCTGTCGCTCGTCGTTGAGGTAGCGACAGCCGGTGGGGCCGATGACGGCAAGCCGACCGGGGACGTCGGGCCCGACCTCGTTTCCGTCCGCGTCGAGGATCGTTGCGCGGAAGCCGGGCACTGCGGTGCCCGTCGCGCCTCGTCGGATGTCCTCACCAGCCGCGGACACGAACACGTGGAGCAGCTCGGTCGAGCCGATGCCGTCGATGATCCGCAGGCCGGTCTGGTCGAACACCGCCTGCCACGTGTCGGGGTTGAGGTGCTCGCCCGCCGAGACCGCAGTCCGCACGCCGGCCAACAGTCCGGCGTTGCCGTCCACGACGATGGCCCGGTATGCCGTGGGCGCAGTGAACAGCACGCTCACCTGATGGTCGTGCACCAGGTGGGCGAGCTCGGCAGGCGTGGCCTTCTCCGTGAGCAGCGCACTCGCCCCCGCACGGATCGGGAAGACCACCAGGGCGCCGAGCCCGAACGTGAAGGCCAACGGCGCCGTGCAGGCGACGACGTCATCGGGATCCATGCGCACGAGGTGCTTGCCGAAGGTCTCCGCGATCGAGGCGATGTCCCGGTGGAAGTGCATGGTCAGCTTGGGCACACCGGTGGTGCCGGACGTCGGTCCCAGCAGGGCCACGTCGTCGGCAGCCGTGGCCACGGCGGTGAACTTCCCCGACTTCGCCTCGCAGCGAGCCACGAGATCGTCCTTCCCCTGGCCGCCGAACTCGACCACGGTCAGCTCCGGCGCGGACGTGTCGCGGACGGCATGGACGTCGGAGGCGAACCGGTGGTCGACCAGGGCGATCGTCGGCCTGGACGCGACCACGATGGGAGTGATCTCCACCGCCCGGAGCGCCGCCATCGTGGTGACCACCACCGCGCCGGCCTTGAGGGCGCCGAACCAGCAGGCCACCACCCACGGGTTGTTGGGCGCCCGCAGCATGACGCGGTTGCCGGGCACCAGCCCGAGGTCCTCGGTCAGCACCTGCGCCACCTGGTTGGCACGTCGCTGGAGCTCGCCGTAGCTCCACGTCGTGCCGTCCGGCGCGTGCAGGGCGGGGCGGTCAGGGCCGAGCCGGTCGGCCGTGTCGTCGAGCAGCCAGGTCGCCGCGTTGAGCCGGTCGGGATACTTCAGCTCGGGCAGGGTGAACTCGATCGTCGGCCACTGGTCTCGCGGCGGCAGGGAGTCGCGCGCGAACGTGTCCACGTGGGCGGAGGGGCTGAGCTCCATCGTCGTGCCTTTCAACGTCAGGCCCTTACGGGCAGGTCGTGCGCGTCGTGCTCACCGGGATCATCTGCCTGCGCGGAGCATGCCCTCTTGGGCGACGGTCGCGATGTGCTCGCCGTCCCGGGTGAAGAACCGGCCCAGACCCAGGCCGCGACCGCCGTGGGCGCTGGCGGCTTCCTGGGTGTAGAGCAGCCAGTCGTCCATGACGAAGGGCCGGTGGAACCACATGGCGTGGTCCAGGCTCGCGGTCACCAGACCTGGCTCGGCCCAGGCCATTCCGAGCACCCGGAGGACGGGCTCCAGGATCGTGTAGTCGCAGGCGTAGGCCAGGGCAGCCTGGGACAGCTGCGTCTCGTCGAGGCCCTCGACCGGACGCAGGGCATCGAACGGCTTGACCCACACCGACTGGTGCGGCAGGCGCTCGCCCTCGACCCGCACGTAGACCGGGCCGGGGACGTGGCGCATGTCGAAGCTCCTTCCCCCGCACCAGTACTCGCGCGAGACGTCGGTCATCGTCCCGGCCTCCTGCGTGCCGGGCTCGACGTCCTCGAGGTATGCCGCGGAGCTCGGCAGCGACTCCGGCGCGGGCACCGCGGACGGTGCGTCCGCGGCATACTCACCGCCGTCCTCGGGCACGTGGAAGGAGGCCATGGCGACGTAGACCGGTTTGCCACCCTGGAAGGCGCGGACCTGCCGGGTGGAGTAGCCGCGGCCGTCGCGCAGCCGCTCGACCTCATAACGCACCTGCGCGCCGATGTCGACGGGACGCATGAAGTAGCTGTGCATGGAGTGCAGCCCACGATCGGCATCGACCGAGCGCATCGCGGCGACCGTCGCCTGCGCGACCATGTCACCTCCATAGGCCTTGGGCCACGGGCAGTGCTGCGTGGTGGCGGTGTGGGCCTCGTCGAACACCTCCGCGTCGACCGGCGTGAGTGCCAGCGCATCGGTCAGCACCTGAGAGGTGGGAGCGGCGATATCGGTCATGCGCGCCGGAAGCCGTCGAGGATGCTGTCGTCGACGTCGGCGAGGTTGACGACGATGTTGTCGGGGGTGCGGGTGGTGAGCCAGACGAGGTCGTGCTTGGTCGACATGTTGCACTCCACGTGGTGCATGAACGGCGGCACGAAGACGAAGTCGCCCTCCGTCATGTCGACGTACTCGCGGAAGTCCTCGCCGAAGTAGATGCGGCCGTGCCCCTGCAGCACGTAGCCTCCGGTCTCGGCCTCGCCGTGGTGGTGGTTCACCGAGCGGTAGCCGGGCTTGTTGAAGACCTTGCCGTACCAGAGTCGCTTGGCTGGGGTGTGCTGGATGCTGACACCGGAGACCCGGCTGGCGCCGCCGGAGTCGGCCGTCGAGGCATCCTCCGATCCTGCCTTGGTGACGATCGGAATGACCCGGCCATCGGGCTGCGCCCACGGCGACGGGTCGCCCTCGAGCTGGAAGTCGTCGAAGTTCATGAGCTCTCCTCGTGGTGTCGGGTGGTGCGAAAGGTGTTCTCCAGGAAGCCGATTCCTTCGATCTCGGTGCGCACGACATCGCCGTCACGAAGGAACCGGGGTGGCGTCATGCCCATCCCGACGCCGCCAGGCGTGCCCGTGAGGACGAGGTCGCCCGGACGCAGCTGGGTGAACTCGGAGACGTAGGCGAGCAGGGCGGCCGCACCGAAGACGAGCGTCTTGGTGTTGCCGCGCTGGACGGTCTCGCCGTTGACCTGGCAGGTGAGCTCGAGCCCGGCCACCGGGTCGACCTCGTCCGGCGTCACGAGGACGGGGCCGACGGGCGTCGTTGCGTCCCACGCCTTCCCCTGGAACCACTGCAGCGTGCGCCGCTGCCAGTCGCGGACCGAGATGTCGTTGGCCACGGTGTAGCCGGCGATGGCCGCGCCAGCCTGAGTCTCGTCCGCGCCGCGCAGTGGTGCACCGACGACGACGGCGAGCTCGGCCTCCCAGTCCACCTCGACGTCAGGAGGGAGCGTGAGCTCGTCGGTCGGTCCGGTGAGGGTGTCGGCGTGCTTGGCGAAGAGCGTCGGGAAGGCGGGCAGCTCGCGGCCCGTCTCGGCGATGTGGTCGGCGTAGTTGAGGCCGCAGCAGATGACCTTGGCGGGGCGGGGCAGCGGGTTGACCAGGCGGGTGCCGCCGCCCTCGGTCAGGTCTGCGGCGGGGGTCGCGCGAGCCTCGGTCATCTCGCGCCAGTCCAGCCGGCTAAGCAGGTCGGACAGGTCCTTCGCAGCGAGGACGTGCCACGACCCGTTGCGGTGGACCGCAGCGCGAGTCGCCCCGTCCGGTGTCGCCACCGTGGCAAGTCGCATCGTCGCACCCTTCCTCGTCGTATAGCGACAATTTCACGATCGTCACGTACAGTCAATACCCCAGCGCTGCCGGCCCGCAGCCCTCACCCGAAGGAGCGCCATGCCCCCCGTTGCCATCAACCCGGCCACCCTGCCCGCGCCGAGCGGCTACTCGCACGGCACGTTGGCGGGCAACACGCTCCACCTCGGTGGCCAGACTGCCCTCGACGCCGACATGCGGATCGTCGAGGGCGGCATCGTGGAGCAGTTCCGCCAGGCGTTCGGCAACGTCCTGACCACGCTGCGCGAGGCGGGCGGCGTCCCGGAGGACCTGGTCAGCCTCACGATCTACCTCACCGACATCCCGGACTACCAGGCCCACGGCCGCGAGATCGGCCGCGTCTGGCGCGAGCTCGCAGGCACGGTCTATCCCGCGATGGCGGGGATCGGGTGCACGGCCCTCTGGCAGCCAGAAGCCCTCATCGAGATCCTGGGCGTCGCGGTCATCCCCGACGAACGGCTGCGCCCCCCGCAGTCCTGACCGCGGCCGTCTGTCGGCCGGTCGTCCTGCCGGCCGGTCGTCCGCGGCGATGTCACCGCCGCGGTTCCGCGTCGGTGCTGACCAGCGCGCTCAGCCGCGGATGACCGACGCGGCGTACCGCCTGGCCGGTCCGGTCAAGCGCGCGTGCAGCGTGGTGAAGAGCTGTTCGGCGGCGATGCCCTGCCAGTCCGACGGCAGGAACTCCACAGGCAGGCCGGGGTCGAGGTAGGGCAGCCGTCGCCACGCCGTCAGCAGCAGCACGTCGTCGGCGAAGGCCCGCGCCTCGTCCGCCGAGCTCTCGCCGTTCGAACCGTCACCTGCGGCGAGCCACCTCCCGAGCACGGGTTCGAACTGGGCCCGGAACCCGGCATACAGCTCGGTCAGGGCACCGAGGTCCCACCACTCGGCAACGCGGCGCTCGATCTGGTCGTCGAGCAGGTCGGCCGCGAAGAACTCGACGAACTCCAGCAGCCCCTCGCGCTCCAGCTCCCGCCGCAGGTGCGCGTGGACGAACTCGGGAGCGATCCACAGCCCCGCCGCGACCGTGCCGAACCCGCGGCCCGCCAGCACCCGGCGGAGCTGGTGCCGCAGGTTGCGCTGCGACTCGGGCACCGAGAAGGCTGCGAGCAGCCAGCGGTCGCCGGGCTTCGCCCGCCGCGGGGTGAGGATGCGTTCGTCGCCCTCGGCGAAGACGTCCTCGAGCTGCGGGTCGAGCCGGTATGCCGCGTTGCCGTCCTTGCGGGTCGCGAGCAGGACCCCGCGCTTCTTCAGGCGGGACAACGCCGAACGGGCCGCTGCCTCGTCGACGTCGAGGGTGGCCAGGAGCCGGATGAGCTCGGAGACAGCAAGGGGTTGCTGGTCGCCTCGCGCGTGGAGCGCACAGATCGTGACGACCAGCTGCTGCAGCTGGCGGCCGGCCCCGACCTGGGGCTCGCTCGGCGATCCGCCTGTGCGCGACCCGCCCGTGCGCGGACTGCCTGGCGCGGCGCTGGCTGGACGACTGGGCACCGCGTCAGCCTAGTCAGGCCGTGCCGCTCCCCTGAGGGACATCCGGACCCGCGGCTCGTCCGTCAGCGCCCGGGCACCGCCGGCGCAGCTCCTCGATGATCTCCCGCTCGCGAGCCAGGTCGGCGGCCAGGTCAGCTGTCCTCGCGGTCCAGGTCGGCCGGCGAGCACCTCCCGTCTCGCGGGTGGCGTCCTCGAGTCGAGCGAGCTCGGCGAGCAGCTCACGAACCGAGGGGGCGGAGGGCATCTCCTGCCCCCCGGGAGCGGTCGGCTGACTCTCGGGAGCGCTCGTCGCCGCGTCGTCCGGAGGAGCGGACTTGGTCGACTCGCTCATCGCAGCCTCCTGGGGACCATGGCCAATGTGGACGCCCCGACTGCTTGAAGCCGTGGTGATCATCATCCGGCGGGTCGGGTTCTGTCAACGCTCCCGTGCCAGCCGGGCTTGCGCGCGTCGCGTCGCGGCGGACTGGACCCGGCTTACACGCCGCGAGGCGAGCCGCGTCGCGCGGCGAGTGAGCCGCGTCGCGCGGCGAGTGAGCCGCGTCGCGCGGCGAACCGCGTCTAGGTCGCGAGGCGGGCAGCGTCGCCCATCACGATGACGGGCCGCCGGTCGACCTTCAGTCGCTTCAACAGGTCTCGCAGCCCGGTCTGCGGCAGCGAGACACAGCCGTGAGTCGGACCGTCGTGGTCGACGTGCAGCCAGATTCCGCCGCCGCGGTGGGCGCCCAGCGGGCGGGTCCAGTCCAGCGGAGACCGGCCAGGGACCCGGTTGTAGTCGACGGCGATCACGTAGTTGAAGACATCCGCCATGGAGTCCCCGAAACCGGCCTCGCTCGCGGGTGGCACGAAGGCGGACGACCGGTGGTAGGGGAGATCCGAACCGGGATCGGGGAGCAGGCCGCCCGCGTCGCTGAGGGTGTAGGTCCCGACGGGCGTCTTGAGGTCACCCTCGACGTGTCGGGCGGTCCAGCCCTTCTTGCCGATGTGCCCGTTCCACCTCTTGACCCTCACCCAGTTCCCGTCGACCCGCTCGTACAGCTCGGCGGCGACCACGCTCGACGAGGGAGCAGCGCCGGAGACCACCAGGACCTGGGTCGTGGCGGCCGGGACCTTCGCAGTGGTCTTCGGGCCGAGCGGGAGGATCCGAGGCGCAGTGGTCTGCCCGGGAGCGGCACCCGGTGTGGAACCCGGTGTGGAACCCGGTCTGGCACCGCCCGTGGCTGCGCCGGTCGGAGCGGCTGTGGGCGGGACAGCAGAGTTGGCATCAGCGGTCGCCGAGCTCGCAGCGTTGACCGAGTGCATAGAGTCGTGGGCGGCAAGCGACCGCGCTCCCGCGAAGGGCCCGACCCCCCAGACGGCGCATCCGAGCAACGACACGGCGGCCGCGACGAAGGCGGTGACGACCAGACGGTAGGCGTGCGCGATGCCGCCGCGCGGCGCCCGGTGGGTGGGTGCACGTCTCGACCGGCCGCCCTTCGCGGGCGTCGAGCGCGACGCATCCGACATGGCCCGAAGTCTATGCAACTGACCCGGGCCCCTCCGACCACCGCGGCCGCCTCGCCGGCGGCGCCGAAACGCCGGGCCTAGTGGACTCCGCGGGTCATCGCAGGTCAGGGAGCCGACGAGGGGACTTGAACCCCTAACCCCTTGTTTACAAGACAAGTGCGCTGCCAATTGCGCCACGCCGGCGTGCCTGCCTCAGCAGACGGCGACGATGGTACCGGCGCGGAGGTGCCGCGCGAGAACCCCCGGGCTGCCCGGCATACCCGCCGGTCGTCGGCAAGTCGACTGCCACGCCACCGTCAGCCGACTTGTTGCCTTTCGATCGTCACCGGACGGCCGTTTCGGCGGTTGGTGACCACGAGGGCGCAACAAGTCGCAGGCCGGCCGCACTTGTTGCCTTCTGATCGTCACCGGACGCCCGTTTCGCCGGTTCGTGACCACCAGAGCGCATCAAGTGGCAGCAGGTGCCGCCCGTAGACGCGCGACGGCCCGGCACCCCAGGGGGCCGGGCCGTCGTGTCCTGCGGAGAGGTCCGCGTGAGTCAGTCGAAGCTCAGCGGGCGTTGAGGTAGCTCTGCAGCGAGCGGACCGTCGCGCGGTCCAACGAGTGCGAGCCGTTCTTGCGGGCGCCGATCTTGGTCTGCAGGGCGCGGACCGTCTTCGGCCCGATGACACCGTCAGGGGCCGAGCCGACCTTGCGCTGCAGCGCCTTCACGTCAGTGCGCGACAGGGTGCCGTTGACCGAGCCGCCGACCCAGCGCTCGATGGCGGCGTTGGTCTTGGGTCCGCGGATCCCGTCGACGACGAGCTTGCCCGCCTTGGCCGACTTCGCGGGCGCCTTGCGGGTGGCCGAGCGGGAGGCCGTGCCGGACGTGGAGCCGGCGTTGACCGCACCGCCGTTCGCGCGGGTCAGGCCGGCGCGGGCGCCGCAGGTGGGCCAGGCGCCGGGCCCCTGGGACTTGAGCACCTTCTGGGCGATGGTGATCTGCTCGCCCTTGCTGGCGCGGTTGGCGGTCGAGGCGTAGCGCTCGCCACCGAAGGCGTCCCAGGTGCGGTCGGAGAACTGCAGTCCGCCGTAGTAGCCGTTCCCGGTGTTGATCGACCAGTTGCCACCGCTCTCGCAGGCCGCCACCCGGTCCCAGACGGTCGACGCCTGGGCGGACGAGGCCGTGGCCATGCCACCTGCGACGGTGGCGACACCGGCGACGGCGACTCCGGTCACGCGGCGACGAACGGGGTTGATCTTCCGAGCAGAGTGCTTCGGGGCATAGAACATTGGTGGGGGGATTCCTCTCCTGACCGGCGCCTGCGGGGTTAGCTGTCGGGTTCGGGCTGTCAGGTGCCCGGCCGGCCGGAGCCGGCTTCACCCCAAGGCCACCGTGGTGGCCGCGTTGGGTCCCCCGTCCTCGTCTGCCCGGAGATCTTCCGGCGAGACGTCCACCTGACGAGGTTCGGCGCGGTGGGCGTGCATGGCTGATTGGGTATGCCGTGTGCAGTTGTGACCGCGCAGTGGCGCAGGCATCCCACCGTAGGGGCTCGACCGAGAACCGTCGACGAATTCGCACGTTCGTGCAGGATCCGTCTCGGTTCGTTGACCACAGGCCAGGAACACTGTGCAGGGTCAGCGGCGGCGGGCCCGCCGCTTCTGCACCATCCGGTGGTCGAAGGGCGCGGCCAGGTACTCACCCAGCACGCTGCCTGCCGCGATCGCGAGCAGCACCGCCATCGCCCCCAGGAGGGTGGTCAGTCCGCCCTGCAGCGACAGGCTGCCGGAGTCCGGGGACGAGCCGTTCACCATCTCGTACAGACCGCGGAAGATGGCCAGGCCGGGCAGGAGGCCGTAGGACGCGGGCACGACGACCACCATGGCCGGGGCGCCCAGGCGCAGCGCGAGCAGTCGTCCCGAGCAGCCGAGCACGATGGCCGCGACCCCCGCCGCCGAGAGCTGACCGAGCCCCTCGATGTGGGCCACCCCGAGGGACACCACGACGCCGACCGCGCACAGCGCGCCACAAGGGAGGACCAGCCGCCGACGGCTGCGCAGCGACACGGCGCCAGCCACCCCCACGACGAACGCACCCAGCGCCGCCAGCAGGAACGGGGCGTCGAGTGCCCGGGTCGCCACGATCGACGGAGAGGCCAGCCGCAGGTCGAACGCACTGGTCACCGCCAGCGTCAGCGACAGCCCGGTCGCCACCCCGAGGATGATCCCGGCGGTCGTCAGGAAGACGGCGAACATCCGGCCGGCCCCGGTGACCGAGTAGCCCGAGATCGCGTCCTCGAACGCGGAGGCCACCGTCCGTCCGGGCAGCAGCACGGTGATCCCGCCCGCCACGATGAAGGCGAAGTCGGACGACGACACCGGAAGCCACCCGGCCGCACCCAGGCTGAACGCGCCCCACGCGATCGCGGTGGCCAGGAAGCCACCGATCGCGCACTGGTAGAAGTCCGGCAGGCCACCACGCCCGAGCGACCGCGCGGCATACCCCACGAGGAGGGCCGACAAGCCCGGCGACGAGCGCTGCGACGAAGCCCGCGCCCAGCATCACGGCGATCGCCGCGGCGAGCAGGCCGAGCGCACCGCGCACCATCCACCTCGGCCAGAACCGCGGCGCGCGGCGGATCTCGCGCAGCTCGGCCGCTGCCGACTCGCGGTCGTAGGACCCCGCCACGAGCTTCTCCACGAACTCGTGCACCGCGGTCAGCCGGGCGAAGTCACGCGTCGACGAGCGCACCACGCGCAGCATCGTGATCGGCACCCCCGAACCGGTCGAGCACTGGATCAGCAACGACTGCAAGGTGATGTCGACCTCGAGGTTGTCGAGTCCGGCCGCGGCCGCCACGGCCACCACCGACGACTCGACCTGCGGGGCACCCGCGCCGCAGCGCAGCATCAGCTCGCCCACACGCAGCGCGAGGTCCAGCGACGCACGGGCCTCACGCTCCTCGGCGGCCGCCTGGCGCACCCGGGGGTTGCGGTAGGGGGTGTGGCGCAAGGACTCGACCATCGGCAGCGTGTCGGTGAGCTCCTCGCCACGCCAGATCCGGCTCCGCCGGAGCACCGGCCGTCGCTTCACCGGACGCGACGCGGGCCGTCGCCCGACACCCGCTGGTTGGCCGGCGGGTTCGGAGTCGGCGTCGTCCGCCATCAGGACGTGGTCACGCCGGGCAGGAGAGCGGTCGGCGCCTGCGTGGGCCACCACTGCGGGACCCCCGCGTGCTGGAGGCACCAGAACGTCACGACACCCGCACCGAGCAGCGCCAGCGCGACGAGCACCTGGGTGGCGCGAGGTCCCGGGCTGACTCCGCGGACGATGCTGCGGGTGCCCCGCCGCAGACCGGAGCCGCCCGGACCCCACCACGCCATCAGTGCCGCGATGAGCCCACCGAGGGCGAGCGGACCGGACGGAGTCGGGGTGGGGCGAACCGCCGTTGACCGCGACGACGGCCACGGCCGCGCTGAAGACCGCGCAGATCCCGACGAGGACCGGGAGGATGGCGCTGACCACGGTGGCCAGGGCACCCACGACGAGGTGCCACGGACTCGCGACGACGGCCAGCGGCACGTCGGAACGGCGCGGTCCGCGAGTGTGCCGGCGCAGCACGAGCGAGGTGACCGACCGGTCGGCAGTGCGGGCCGCCCAGGACCACAGGAGCGCGACGGCAGCGGCCACCACGGGGAACCCCGCCGTCAGCGCGACGACTGCCGCGAGCAGCGCCAGGAGCGTGCCGGTGCGGGTCGGCCGGCCGATGCGGGGGTCCGGCGAACCCGCCCCGCCCTCCCAGGCAGCCTGCCACTCCGAGACCTCACCCTCGGGCTCGTCCCACGGGACGAGGTCCTCGACTCCGGCGCCGGCTCGGGGGTCCACTCGCGCTCGGCGGGCAGCGCCACGGGAGACATCGGCCGCGACCGCGGGGCGCTCCCAGTGGGCGGTGGGACGGTGCGCCAGCACCTGGGTGCGCGGCGGCGGGGCCACGAGCCCCTCGGTCGCCGGCTTGCCCGCGGCATACCTCTCCAACGCCTCGACGACCTCGTCGGCGTCGGGGCGCTGGCGGGGCTCGGGCGACAGTGCGGCGTGCAGCAGGGGCGCCAGGCGGGGGTCGACACCGGTGAGGTCGGCCTCGCCACGGCTCACCCGGGTGAGGACGACGTCCATCGGTCCGCGCCCGAAGGGAGGGGCGCCGCTCGCGGCGTAGGCGAGGGTGGCCGCCCAGCCCCACCAGTCGGTGGCCTCGGTGACTGGCGCACCCTCGACGACCTCGGGCGAGAGGTAGCCGGGGGTGCCCATGACCAGGCCGGTCATGGTGATGCGGACGTCGTCGGCCACGTGGGCGATGCCGAAGTCGATGAGCACCGGGTCGCCGTCGAGCAGCAGGACGTTGCCGGGCTTGAGGTCGCGGTGGATGACATCGGCGTCGTGGATCGCGTGGAGGGCCTCGGCGAGCCCCCGCCCGAGGCGCAGCAGCGCGTCGCCGCGGATCGGCCCGGAGGTCTTGACGACGTCGTCGAGCGCGGGACCGGGCACGTAGCGGGTCACGAGGTAGGGGCGGTCGCCCTCGAGGTCGGCGTCGATCACGGCGGCCACCCGCTCGTCGCGGATGCGGCTGAGCACCTGCACCTCACGGGCCAGCCTGGTGCGGGCGTCGCGGTCGTGGGCGATGTGCGGGCGCAGCAGCTTCAGCGCCACGGCCCGCCCGCTCGGGTCGAGGGCGAGGTGGACGATCCCCATGCCGCCCTCGCCGAGCTGCTGGATCAACCGGTAGGGCCCCAGGCGCTGCCCCTCGGACGAGGGCTCGGCGGGGTGGGCGGACGCAGCGAAGCCGCCGTCGTTCCCCTCCATGGCCTCCGTCGTCATGCTCCTACGGTAGGTGACGACCCCCCTGTCACCCGGTGAGGCTACTGCTGGATGTAGCCAACAAGTTGGTCACGCTCGGACTGCAGCTCGTCGATCCGGTGCTTGACGATGTCGCCGATGCTGACGATCGCGTGCAGCTTGCCGTCGACCACGACGGGCACGTGGCGGATCCGCAGGTCGGTCATCGTGCGGGCGAGGTCCTCGATGGCGACATCGGGCTCGCAGGTCTTGACGTCGGCGGTCATGATCGAGCTGACCGGCGCGAGCAGGACCGCGGCACCGTCGCGGTGCAGGTGGCGCACGACATCGCGCTCGCTGACGATCCCCACGACGGCCTGACCGTCCTCGCTCACGACCAGGGCGCCGATTCCGTGCTCCTCGAGCAGCGCCAGCAGCCGTTCCACGGTGTCATCGGGGCGGACGGTGACCACTTCATCGCCCTTGCGGCGCACGACATCCGAGATCCTCATGGTCAGACGGTAGACCGCCGCCGGGGTCACCGCTAGGGGAGTCCGGCCGACGCGGCACACCCGCCGGACCCGCACGGTTCACGCGGGTGGGGTATGCCGCGCACCCGCCACCCGACATAGGGTTGCCTCCGAAACCACACGTGGAGTTGATTTCCTGTGCCTCGCAGCCAGCACCAGTTCGACCTGGTCATCGCCGCCAACCGACTGCCCGTCGACCGGGTCGTGGACGCCGACGGGACGGAGTCCTGGCGGACCAGCCCCGGCGGACTCGTCACCGCCATGGAGTCCGTGATGCGGGGCCGTGAGGGCGCCTGGGTCGGCTGGGCCGGAGAGGCCGGCGAAGCGCCGAAGCCGTTCGTCGAGGACGACATGTACCTGCGCCCGGTGGGGTTGTCCGAGGACGAGGTCGCGCACTACTACGAGGGCTTCAGCAACGACACGCTGTGGCCGATCTACCACGACGTCATCGTGCCGGCGTCCTTCCACCGGTTCTGGTTCACCGCCTACGAGCGGGTCAACCGCCGGTTCGCCGAGGCGATCTGCGAGGTCGCTGCCGAGGGCGCCACGGTCTGGGTGCACGACTACCAGCTCCAGCTGGTGCCCGCGATGGTGCGCGAGCTGCGCCCCGACGTCCGGATCGGCTGGTTCGACCACATCCCGTTCCCTCCGGTCGAGCTGTTCGCCCAGCTCCCGTGGCGACGCGCGGTGCTCGAGGGGCTGCTGGGGGCCGACTACCTGGGGTTCCAGCGCGTGGCCGACGCGCAGAACTTCGTCCGCGCCTGCCGCCAGCTGCTCGGGTTGCCCACCAAGGGCGACACCGTCTCGGTGTCTCGTGGCGAGGACAGCCGCCGGGTCCGGGCCAGTGCGGTCCCGATCTCGATCGACTACGTCGGGCTCGAGGGAGTCGCAAAGCTGCCCGAGACGCTCCAACGCGCCAAGGAGATCCGCGAGTCGCTCGGCAACCCCCGCACGCTGCTGCTCGGCGTGGACCGGCTCGACTACACCAAGGGGATCGGCCACCGGATCAAGGCGTACGGCGAGCTCCTCGAGGAGGGCAGGGTCTCACCGCCCAACGAGGTCTTCGTGCAGGTGGCCACCCCGAGCCGGGAACGCGTGGAGGCCTACCGGGCGCTGCGGCAGGAGATCGAGGGGGAGGTCGGCCGGCTCAACGGCGAGCACTCCCGGATCGGCGCGCCGGCGGTCCACTACCTCCACCACTCCTACCCACGACAGGAGATGGCAGCGCTCTTCCTGGCTGCGGACGTCGTCCTGGTGACACCCCTGCGCGACGGCATGAACCTCGTGGCGAAGGAGTACGTCACCTGCCGCTACGACGAGGGCGGCGCGCTGGTCCTGTCCGAGTTCACCGGCGCCTTCCACGAGCTGCACCAGGCGTTCGTCTGCAACCCCCACGACATCGAGGGACTCAAGCAGACGATCATGCGGGCGATCGAGACGCCCGAGAGGGAGAAGAAGCGGATGATGCGTGCGATGCGTCGCAGGGTCGCCGACCACGACGTGCAGCGCTGGGCCTCGCGGTTCCTCGAGGCGCTCGCCGTCGCTCCCGACCGGCCGCAGCGCACCACCAAGGAGCGGCTGGCGGACGAGGAGCACGCCAGCGCCGACCGCAAGGCCCGCGACAAGCACCAGGCCGCCCCCGCCGGCCGCGCGTCGTGACGACGCGCCGGGCCTGCCTGGCGACCCGCCGCACCTGCCTTCCGACGAACCCGGTGACGACGCGATGACGGTCCCCACCGAGCTTGCCTCCGCTGTCGACGAGCTCGCCTCTGCGCCGACGGTGCTCGTGGCGTCCGACTTCGACGGCGTACTGGCCCCTCTGGTCCTCGACCCGAGCGAGTCGCGGCCGCTCCCGGGCACCATCGAGAGCCTCGAGGGCCTCGCGGCCCTCCCTTCCACGTATGCCGCCGTGGTGTCAGGGCGCGACCTGGAGGTCTTGACCCAGCTGACCGGGCTGGCCGACAGTGACGTCACCCGGATCGGCAGCCACGGCGGCGAGTCCAGCAGAGCCGGGGCCGTCGTGCCGCTGTCCCCCGAGCAGGCGCTGACGCTGCACCGCGTCACCGACGACCTGAAGGACCTCTGCGTCGGCCTCCCTCCCGATGTCTGGCTCGAGTTCAAGCCGGCGGGCGTCGTCCTGCACACCCGCCGGGTACCGGACGCGTCAGCTGCCGCGCGGGCCGAGCGGGCGGCGCTCGAGGTGACCACGCGGCATACCGGACTGCACGTCCTGCACGGCAAGCACGTGGTGGAGGTGAGCGTGGTGCGCGCCGACAAGGGCACGGCGCTGGTCGCACTGCGTGACGAGGTGGGCGCCGACGCGGTCGCCTACTTCGGCGACGACGTGACCGACGAGGACGCGTTCCGGGCACTGGGAGCCGGCGACCTGACGGTCAAGGTCGGGGCGGGTGACACGGCGGCACGGTTCCGGGTGGACTCGCCGGAGGACGCCGCAGAGGTGCTTCAGCTGCTGCTCGAACGACGCTCGGGACCCTGACGCAGTCAGCGAGTCGGGGCGGCGCCGGTCGAGGCGCGCACCACGAGCTCGGGCCGGAACACGTACTCGGCCCGCGGCGACGGCTCACCCGCGATCTCGTCGAGCAGCGCGCGCACCGCCGCCTCGGCCATCGCCTGCACGCTCTGCCGCACAGTGGTCAGTGGCGGGTCCGTGAAGGCGATGAGCGGCGAGTCGTCGTAACCCACGACCGAGAAGTCCCGGGGCACGTCCTTGCCGACGCGGCGGGCCGCGCGGATCGCACCGAGGGCCATCAGGTCGGAGCCGCACACCACGGCCGTGCAGCCCTTGTCGATGAGCCGCGCCCCGGCGGTGTCGCCGCCCTCGACCGAGAACATCGTGCGCTCGATGAGCTCGTCCACGTCGTCGCGCCCTAGCAGGCTGCGCATCGAGGCCCGGAACCCGTCGATCTTGCGGATGACCGGCACGAACCGCTCGGGCCCGACGGCGAGCCCGATCTGGGTGTGGCCGAGCTGGACCAGGTGGGTCAGGGCGAGCTCCATCGAGGCCACGTCGTCGTTGGAGATGAACGGAGCGTCGATGCCATCGTGGTAGCCGTTGACCAGCACGATCGGCAGCTCGCGCTCGCGCAGGCTCGTATAGCGCGCGGGATCGGTGGTGACGTCGGCGTGCTGTCCGGAGACGTAGATGATCCCCGCGACACCGCGGTCGAGCAGCATCTGGACGTACTCGTCCTCGTGCACCCCACCCGGTGTCTGGGTGCACAGGACCGGCGTGAACTGGTGCCGGGCCAGTGCGGTCTCGATGATCTGGGCGAACGCCGGGAAGATCGGGTTGGTCAGCTCCGGCACGATCAGCCCGACCAGGTCGGCGGTCTTGCGCCGCAGCCTCGACGGCCGGTCGTAGCCGAGGATGTCGAGCGAGGTCAGCACCGCCTCGCGGGTCGACTCGGCGACACCGGGCTTGCCGTTAAGCACGCGGCTGACGGTCGCCTCACTGACGTCGGCGTGTGCCGCGATGTCAGCCAGTCTCGCCTTCATGGGCGCGACGGTAGCAAGAACTTGCAGGGGTGACGGACCGCCGCGTGCAAGAAGTTTCAGGTATGCCGCGTGGTTGCCGCCTGCGCGGACGTCCCCAGCTGCTGAGCGACGGGGGACGAGCCGCCACGTCCACGGGCGGAGAGCCGGCCCGTCCACCGGACGGCCGGGCACTGGCGCAACCGGACCACCTGGGCCAGACTGAGCCCACCGTGGACACCGACGTCCACGGGAGCACCACCCTTTACAACGGATCGTCCGGCACGTTCCTGCCGGTGAAGGCGAGGCAGTACAGCCATGGCAACAGTCAAGTTCGACGAGGCGACCCGGCTCTACCCGGGAAACGACAAGCCCTCGGTTGACAAGCTCAACATCGACATCGAGGACGGCGAGTTCCTCGTCCTGGTCGGTCCCTCCGGATGTGGCAAGTCCACCTCCCTGCGCATGCTCGCGGGCCTCGAAGAGGTCAACGCCGGCAAGATCTGGATCGGTGACCGCGACGTCACCAACCTGTCCCCCAAGGACCGCGATGTCGCGATGGTCTTCCAGAACTACGCGCTCTACCCCCACATGACGGTTGCCGACAACATGGGCTTCGCGCTCAAGATCGCCGGCGTCGACAAGTCCGAGATCCGCAAGCGGGTCGAAGAGGCGGCCAAGATCCTCGACCTCGCGCCCTACCTCGAGCGCAAGCCGAAGGCCCTCTCCGGTGGCCAGCGTCAGCGCGTCGCCATGGGCCGCGCGATCGTGCGTTCGCCCCAGGTGTTCCTCATGGACGAGCCGCTGTCGAACCTCGACGCCAAGCTCCGCGTCCAGACCCGCACCCAGATCGCCTCGCTGCAGCGGCGGCTCGGGGTCACCACCGTCTACGTCACCCACGACCAGGTCGAGGCCATGACCATGGGCGACCGGGTGGCGGTCCTCAAGGACGGCCTGCTCCAGCAGTGCGCCAGCCCGCGCGAGATGTACGACCGCCCCAACAACGTCTTCGTCGCCGGCTTCATCGGCTCCCCCGCCATGAACCTGCTCGACGTCGAAGCCGGTGACGGTGGCGTCCAGGTCGGCAACTCGACGGTGGCGGTCGAGCGTGACCGCCTCGCCCAGGCGTCTGGCAAGGGCGTCACCCTCGGGGTCCGTCCCGAGGACCTCGAGCTCACCACCGAGGGCAACGGCATCCCCGTGACCGTGGACGTCGTCGAGGAGCTCGGCGCCGACGCCTACATCTACGGCTCCACCAAGGCGGCCCAGCACGTCGACGAGGACGACAGCGACGCCCCGGAGAAGCCGTTCATCGCGCGCGTCGACGGCCGCAAGCCCCCGCAGAAGGGCGAGACCGTCTACCTCGCTCCCAAGGAGGGTCACGTCCACCTGTTCGACGCCACCTCCGGCGTGCGCCTCGGCGACTGACCGAGTCGCAGCACGCAGGTATGCCGGGTGGCCGGCTCCCGTTCGCGGGAGCCGGCCACACCGCTTCCCGGCACCGGTGGTTGCGACCACGGAGCTTCTGACCGCGAGCAGTGCCGACTTCCCCGATGCTGACTCTCCCAGGTGCTGACCCCAGAGCGAAGGTGAGGACGTGGCTCTCGAGATCACGGCGGCACGACCCGACCCGGCGATGCTCGACCTCCCGTGGGAGCTGCCGCTCGAGACCTGGCCGGAGGAGTACCTCGCTGCCCTGCCCCGCGGCATCTCCCGCCACGTCGTACGTTTCGTCAAGCTGTCCGGACGGGTGCTCGCGGTCAAGGAGATCAAGGCCGACATCGCAGTCCGCGAGTACCAGATGCTGCGGATGCTCGGAAAGCTCGACATGCCCTGCGTCGTGCCGTTCGGGGTGGTCCGCGGTCGCACCGGCGTCGACGGCGCCCCGCTGGACGCCTGCCTGATCACCCGGCACCTGCAGTTCTCACTCCCCTACCGCGCGCTGTTCAGCCAGTCACTGCGACCGGACACCTCGACGCGGCTGCTCGACGCCCTCGCGGTCCTGCTCGTCCGGCTCCACCTCGTCGGGTTCTGGTGGGGCGACGTGTCCCTGTCGAACACCCTGTTCCGGCGCGACGCCGGGGCGTTCGCGGCATACCTGGTGGACGCGGAGACCGGTGAGCTGCACCAGTCCCTGACCGCAGGGCAGCGCGAGCACGACCTCGACATCGCCCGCGTCAACATCGCGGGCGAGCTGATGGACCTCGAGGCGGGCGGCTTCCTCGAGGTTGGCGTCGACCCGGTCGACACCTCGAACCGGATCGTCACCCGCTACGCCGAGCTGTGGGACGAGCTGACCGGGCTCGAGCGGTTCGAGCGCGGCGACCGCTGGCGTGTCGACGAACGGATCCGTCGACTCAACGAGCTCGGGTTCGACGTCGACGAACTGGCGATCTCCACCGACATCGACGGCACGACCATCCAGATCCAGCCGAAAGTCGTTGATGCGGGCCACCATTCGCGGCGACTGCTTCGACTCACCGGACTCGACGTGGAGGAGAACCAGGCCCGCAGGCTGCTCAACGACCTCGACTCCTACCGAGCCGGCACGGATCGCCAGAACGACGACGAGGAGATCGTCGCCCACGACTGGCTGCAGCGGATCTACGAGCCCATCACCCGCACCGTGCCACGCGAGCTGGCCGGCAAGCTCGAGCCGGCGGAGCTGTTCCACGAGGTGCTCGAGCACCGCTGGTATCTCTCCGAGCACGCCGGCCACGACGTACCCATCGAGGACGCCATCCGCGACTACGTGGACACCGTCCTGCCGAGCAAGCCGGACGAGGCGACCGTGGTCGGCGTCGACACGGTGGAGATGCCGGTCGTCGCCATGTTCAGCGACGACTGACGTACGGCTGACAACTCGGCGAAAACGGTCATGGCGGCGGTCTGGCGCCGCTACGTTGACCCCTCGTCAGCCGCTGCGGATGCGGCCGCGAGGAGGCAAGATGAGCAATCTGACGAGCACGACGTCCCGGAGCGCGGCCGCCACGGGCAGGGCCGTCCCCCTGTCGGGGTGGTGGCGACGGGTCGCGGCGAGCCTCATCGACCAGGGTCTCCAGCTGGTCGCCCAGACGCCAGCCCTCATTGGCTGGATCATGTTGGTCGACGCGGTGGCACCACACGACGGGATCAACCTCGAGGCCGATGCCGGCTACCGGGCCGACACCGGAACGCTGCTGCTCAGCTCTGGCCTGATGCTGCTCGGCTCGCTCCTGAGCCTGGTGATCTGGATCTGGAACCGCGTCGTCGCGCAGGGCCGCCGAGGACAGAGCGCGGGCAAAGCCGTGATGGGCCTCTACCTCGTCAGCGCCACGACCGGGAATCCCGTCGGTGTGGGTATGGCGTTCCTGCGCGAGGTCGCCCACATCGCCGACGGCGTTCTCTGGATCGGCTACCTGTGGCCGCTCTGGGATCCCGCGAAGCAGACCTTCGCGGACAAGGTCGTGGGCACCGTGGTTGCGCACGACGACCGTCGACCGGAAGCGCAGCCCTCCTGGGCGCAACGCGCTCTGGCCTGATGGTGTCTTCGGTCAGATCCCTCCGTGTGCCGACCGGGCGTCGTAGTAGCGGCTCGACTCCGGGCGCCACAGCAGGAAGACGATGTAGCCACCGACGGTCAGGATGAGCAGGCTGACCACGATGCTGCCGACGGGTCGTGGCTGCGACAGCCCGCCGGCGGTGAACAGCACGTTGAGCCCGAACAGGATCGTCGCGACGATCCTGGCCCACTTCTTGCCCGCACCGTTGGCCCGGGCCATGAGCAGCCACAGGACCGCACTGACGACGGCGCTGACTGCGACCACGGCGAGCGCGACCGAGACCGCCGTGTCGACCTCGGCTCCGGACGTCCCGCTCGACGACGCGTCCCGGACCTGGTGCCGGATCGCGCTGCGGAGGACGAACGTGACCACCAGCGCGAGCAGGCTCAGCCCCGCCCCGATGTACATCAGCACCACCGCGGTCGCCAGCGACCGCGGTGTGGTGGGCGAAGCCGGCGCTGGCCGGCCGTACCCGCCCGGACCGAGATCCGGTGCTCCTGCCACGGGGCCTCAGACCCGCGGCGCCGACTGGGCGTCGTAGTACTGCGTCGACTCGGGTCGGTAGAGCAGGTAGATGATGTAGGCGCCCAGGAGCACGGACAGGATGCCGAGGACCAGGCTGAGCACCGGCGGGTGCTGGATCAGTGAGCTGAGCGTGCTGAGGACGCTCAGGACGAAGAACACGGTCGCCACGATGCGAGCCCACTTGCGGCCCTTGCCGTTGGCGGACGCCATCCAGAGCCACAGGGCGACCCCGATGAGCCCGGAGATCACCGCGACGGTCACTCCCACGCTCACCGCGGTGTCGATCTCGCTCGACGTCATCGGGGTGGCGGCCTTGTCGGACGCCTTCTGGACGCCGTCACGGATGGCGTCGCGGAACAGCAGGGTGCTGAGCGCCCCGAGCAGGCTAAGGACCGCACCGACATACATGAGCTTCACGGCCATCGCGATCGAAGCCGGCTGCGCGACGGGTGCGCCGGCCCCAGGCGCCTGGTAGCTGGGCATGGAGCCCATTCCGGAGTACTGCCCGCCCTCCTGGCCCTCTGGCGGTGGAGGCGGGGTGCCGTAGTCAGACATCAGTCGATCCCTTCGGTTGGCGAGCCGCTCCCCCTTGGTCGCGGCTGGTCGCTCCCCCTCGGTCGCGACTGCCCACGACGCTAGCGGATTCGTCCCGTTTTGCGGCTCAGGCGGGCGACAGCCAGGTCCAACCGGGCACGTTGCGCAGCACCCAGAACGCCACCACGAGACCGAGCAGCCCGTAGAGCAGGCCGGCCGGAGCCACCCGGGTGCGGGGCTGGCCCCGCCAGAGGCGGCGGGCCCAGAGCGCCCACCCGACCGCCAGGCCGAGGACGAACACGACCGCCAGCGGGTTGCGCGAGAGTGCGCCGCCCAGGTCACCGTGGGCCAGGTCGTGGATGGCGCGCAGCGAGCCGCAACCGGGGCAGTAGAGGCCCGTGACTGCCAGGAAGGGACAGGTCGGGTAGTGACCGGCGACGTGAGGGTCGACCAGCCCGACCCACGTCGTCACCGCCGCAGCGACGGCCGCCACCAGGGCCGGGACGACCAGCGCTCCACGACCCCCGGCGCGGAGCGCGGGTGAGGTGGAGCGCTGGTCAGTCGTCACGACGTCTGGTGGACCTGTGCCGTGGCTCAGGTGTTGCTGCTGTTGGACGCGAGAACCACGAAGAAGATGATGTAGAGCACGATGCCGATGACACCGAGGATCGCCGACCACGTGGCGAACTTCTTCGCCTTCTGTGACGAGTCCTGGGCACCCGCGACGTCGCCGGACGCCCACTTGCCGTTGACCTGGGCGGCGAACACGATCGAGGCGACCCCGAGCGGCAGGCAGCAGAAGATGGTCGACAGGATGGCCCACACGAGGTAGTTGGGCGGCGGGGTGCCACCAGCCGATGGTGCGTTGTAGCCCGGGGCCGGCGGCGGAGGCGGAGTGCCGTAGTCAGACATGCGGTTGGTCCCTTCGAGGATGCGTGTGACGCTCCCCCATGGGCGCGACAGGGCGAAACGCTAGCGGATTCATCCCGATTCGCGGGGCAAGATCCCAGAGACCAGTGCCTGCAGGCTGGCGCAGGTCAGAGTGCCCGTCGCCGCGCGACCTCGTACAGCGCGACGCCGGTGGCGATCCCGGCGTTGAGGGACTCGACCGCCGAGGACATCGGGATCGAGACGATCTGGTCGCAGTTCTCCCTGACCAGCCGCGACAGCCCTTTGCCCTCCGAGCCGGTCACGATGACGATCGGCTCGGTGGCCAGCTCGAGATCGGGCAGCTGCACGTCGCCCTCCATGTCGAGCCCGAGGATGAAGAAGCCGGCCTTGCGGTACTCCTCGAGCGCGCGGGTGAGGTTGGCGGCCAGCGCCACCGGGACGCGAGCGGCCGCACCGGCGGAGGTCTTCCAGGCGCTGGCGGTCATCCCCACCGAGCGCCGCTCGGGCACGACCACGCCGTGGCCGCCGAACGCCGCCACGGACCGGATGATGGCACCGAGGTTGCGTGGGTCGGTGATCCCGTCCAGAGCCACCACAAGGGGTATGCCGGGTGCCTGCGGATCGATGAAGTCGCTCGGGTGGGCGTACTCGTAGGGAGGCACCTGCAGGGCCAGTCCCTGGTGGACCGCGCCGTCGGTGAGCCGGTCGAGCTCGCCACGGGGGGTCTCGAGGATCGCGATGCCCTTGGCGGTCGCGGTCTTGAGCGCCTCACGGACCCGGTCGTCGGAGTCGATCCGCCCCGCGACGTACATGGTCGTCACGGGGACGTCGGCACGCAGCGCCTCGACGACCGAGTTGCGGCCGGCCACGATCTCGCTGGAGACCTTGCCGCGACGCGAGCCTCCCCGGCTCGAGCTGGGGCGGGCACCGGGCTTGGAGCCACTGGCGCCGGCTCGCTTGTCAGCGGCCTTGGCCATCCGGTTCGCCTTGTGCTTGGGGCGGTCCTCCGCCTTCGGTGTCGGGCCCTTGCCCTCCAGACCGCGACGGCGCTGCCCGCCGGACCCGACGGTGGCGCCCTTCTTCGACGCGCCCTTGCGGATGGCGCCACGTCGCTGGGAGTTGCCAGCCATGGGTGTTCCTCTCAGCTCTCGCGGCGGGCGAGCGACCAGTTCGCTCCCGATGCCGTGTCCTCGATGGCGATGCCTGCCGCGCCGAGCTGGTCGCGGATGGCGTCAGCCGTGGCGAAGTCGCGAGCCGACCTGGCGGCCGCACGCGCCTCCAGCTGCACCCGCACCAGGGCGTCCAGCGCCTCCTGGGCGTCGCCGGCGCCGGTGTCGCTGCCGCCGCCCCAGTGCGGGTCGAGCGGGTTCACGCCGAGCAGGTCGGTCATGGCGACCACCGCTGCGAAGGCTGTCGCGAGCCCCTCGTCGTCACCGTCGTCGATCGCGGTGTTGCCCGCGCGGACGGTGTCGTGGACGACGGCCAGCGCGCCCGAGACGTTGAGGTCGTCGTCCATCGCCGCGGCATACGCCTCGGGCACGGTGGCGTGGTCGGGTGTCGTGGAGGTGCCCTCGGGCAGGGCCCGCAGGGCACGGGTGAGGAAGCCCTCGATCCGCTCGACGGTCGCCTCGGCCTCGCGCAGCGAGCCCTCGTGGTACTCGATGGTGGAGCGGTAGTGCGCTGCCGTGAGGTAGTAGCGCAGAGCCAGCGGCCGGGCGACCTTGGTGACCTCGGAGACGACCAGGCTGTTGCCGAGCGACTTGCTCATCTTCTCGCCGCCCACGGTGACCCACGCGTTGTGCAGCCAGTAGTTGGCGAAGCCGAGTCCGGCCGCGTGCGACTGGGCCTGCTCGTTCTCGTGGTGGGGGAAACGCAGGTCGACGCCGCCGCCGTGGATGTCGAACGTGTCGCCGAGGTACTTGCGCGCCATCGCGGAGCACTCGAGGTGCCAGCCGGGACGGCCGGTGCCGAACGGCGTGGCCCAGGACGCGGTGGCCGGCTCGGACTCCTTGCGGCCCTTCCACAGCGCGAAGTCGCGTGGGTCCCGCTTGCCGCGGGGGTCGGCGTCCTCCGCGGCCTCCATGTCGTCGATCCGTTGGTGGGTCAGCTCGCCGTAGCTGCCGTAGCTCTTGACGTCGAAGTAGACGTCTCCGCTCTCGTCGGGGGCGGCGTAGGCGTGCCCCTTGTCGACGAGGGTCTCCATGAGGTCGACCATCTCGGGGATGTGGCCGGTGGCGCGGGGCTCGTAGGTCGGGGGCAGCACGCCCGAGCGAGTCGAGCGCGGCGGCCGTGGCGATCTCGTTGCGGTAGGACAGTGCGAACCACGGCATCCCCGCGTCGGCCGACTTCGCGAGGATCTTGTCGTCGATGTCGGTGACGTTGCGGACCAGCGTGACGTCGTAGCCGTAGCGGCCCTCGAGCCACCGACGCAGCACGTCGAACGCCACGGCGAACCGCACGTGACCGATGTGCGGCGCCCCCTGGGTCGTGAGCCCACAGATGTAGATGCCCACCCGACCGGGTTCCAGTGGGGTGAAGTCGCGCAGCTCGCGCGCGGCGGTGTCGTACAGGCGAAGACTCACGGGCGCAAGGCTACCTGCGGGACCACCCACCAGCCGAAACGGTGAAGGCGCTCAGTGACCGCGGTCGACCCACTCCTGGAGGTGCGGTGCCTCCGCCGCGATGACCGTGGAGTCGCCGTGGCCGGTCAGCACCACCGTCTCGTCGGGCAGGGTGAGGAGCTTGTCGCGGATCGACTCGATGATCGTCGGGAAGTCGCTGAAGGACCGCCCCGTGGCACCCGGGCCGCCGTTGAACAGCGTGTCTCCGGTGAACACGACGTCGAGCGCGGGCGCGTAGAGAGAGCACGAGCCCGGCGTGTGGCCGGGCGTGTGGATGACGTGCAGGTCGACGTCGCCGACGGTGATGACCTGGCCGTCGGCCAGCTCGCGGTCGGGCGTGACGGGATAGAGCTCGTCCCAGAGCATCCGGTCCGCAGGGTGCAGGTATGCCGGGGCGCGGGTGCCGTCGCACACCTCACCGACCGCGTTGATGTGGTCGTTGTGGGCGTGCGTGGAGATGACCGCCGTGACCCGGCGCTCGAGGTCGATCGACTTCACGATCTTCCGTCCGTCGTGGGCGGCGTCGATGATGACGCACTCCTTGTCGTCCCCGACCACCCAGACGTTGTTGTCGACCTCCCAGCTGCCACCGTCGAGCTCGAAGGTCCCGGACGTGACGATGCGGTCCACCCGCACGCCGCCCGCGGACGGTGCGATGGACGGCATACCGGCGTCGTTGTCGTCGGCACCCATCACGTCCATGGTGCTGCCTCCTCTACGCTGCGTGCCTCACTCGTTCCTCGCTCGTGTCCTCGCGCTGTCGCCGGCATCACAGGACCACCACCGAACGCAGCACGTCGCCGCGTTCCATCTTGTCGAACGCGCCCTCGATGGCGTCGAGGCCGATCCGCTCGGACACGAACGCGTCGAGGTCGAACCGGCCCTGGCGGTAGAGGTCCACCAGCATCGGGAAGTCACGGCTCGGCAGGCAGTCGCCGTACCAGCTGGACTTCAGCGCTCCGCCGCGGCCGAAGATCTCGATCATCGGCAGGGTGACCTGCTTGTCGGGCGTCGGCACTCCGACGAGCACCAAGGTGCCGGCGAGATCCCTTGCGTAGAAGGCCTGTTCGTAGGTCTCGGGACGGCCGACAGCCTCCACCACGACGTCCGCGCCGAACCCGCCGGTCAGCTCGCGGATGCGCTCGACGACATCCTCCTCCGTGCCGTTCACGGTGTGGGTGGCGCCGAACGACCTGGCGCTCTCGAGCTTCCGGTCGTCGACGTCGACGGCGATGATCGTCGTCGCGCCCGCCACGGAGGCGCCGGCGATCGCGGCATTGCCCACGCCGCCGCAGCCGATGACGGCGATGGAGTCACCGCGACCCACCCCACCGGTGTTGACGGCGGCGCCGAAGCCGGCCATCACGCCGCACCCGAGCAGCCCCACGGCGGCCGCATCGGCATCGGCGTCGACCTTGGTGCACTGGCCGGCGGCGACGAGGGTCTTCTCGATGAACGCGCCGATGCCGAGGGCAGGGCTCAGCTCTGTGCCGTCCTCGAGAGTCATCTTCTGCTTGGCGTTGTGGGTGTTGAAGCAGTACCACGGCTTGCCCTTCGCGCAGGCGCGGCACTGGCCGCAGACCGCGCGCCAGTTGAGGATGACGAAGTCTCCTGGCGCGACGTCCGTGACACCCTCGCCGACCGACTCGACGACACCGGCGGCCTCGTGGCCCAGCAGGAACGGGAACTCGTCGTTGATCCCGCCCTCGCGGTAGTGGAGGTCGGTGTGGCAGACGCCGCAGGAGTGGATCTGCACCACGGCCTCACCCGGGCCCGGGTCGGGCACGACGATGTCGACGAGCTCGACGTCGGCTCCCTTGCTGCGGGCGATGACTCCCTTGACGGTCTGCGGCATGCAGGTCTCCTTAGCTGGTCGGGCGGATGAGGGCGGTGGCGATGGCGGCGATGCCCTCGCCGCGACCGGTGAGACCGAGGCCGTCGGTGCTGGTTCCGCTCAGCGAGACCGAGGCGCCCAGGGCTGCGGCCATGGCGTCCTGCGCCTCGGGCCTGCGCGGACCGACCTTCGGACGGTTGCCGATGACCTGGACCGCCACGTTGCCGATCTCGAAACCCGCTTCCCGCACCAGGCGGGCGGCTTCGCCGAGCAGGGCCAGCCCGGAGGCGCCGGCCAGCTCGGGACGGTCGGTGCCGAAGTGAGCGCCGAGGTCACCGATGCCGGCTGCCGAGAACAGCGCGTCGCAGGCGGCGTGGCAGACGACGTCCGCATCCGAATGGCCGTCCAGGCCCCGCTCGCCCGGCCAGCTCAGCCCGGCCAGCCACAGCTCGCGACCGGCGTCCGCGGCGAGGGCGTGCACGTCGACGCCGACGCCCGTCCGCGGCATACCGGAAAGCACCATGACCCCATCCAACCACCCGCCGCCCGGCGGTCCGTGACCACGAGAACCTGCGACCACAAGAACTCGAGTGAGGGACCCGCTCCCGCCGCACTAGGGTTGGCGCGCATGACCGACACCGTGCACACCCACGCTGAGAGCGCCGCCAGCTCGACCGAGGAGCCGCTGCCGGTTCCCGTCCTCGCCGGTGAGCTCGTCACGCTGCGGCCGCACCGCGAGGACGACCTCGATGCCGTCCACGAGCGCTGCCTCGACCCGGTCACCCAGCGGTTCACCACCATACCGCTGGGCTACACGCGGGAGATGGCGCAGGAGTACCTCGCCGCCCTGCTCGAACCGTCCGCCGCCCTCGTCTCGTGGGCGATCGAGGTCGAGGGCCGGTACGCCGGCACCATCGACCTCCGGGTGATGCAGGTCGACGCCGGCGCCGGTGACCTGGGGTTCGTCACGCACCCGGCCTTCCGGGGCAGGGGTGTCATGTCCGGCGCGGTGCGGCTCGTGGTGGCGCACGCGATCGACACCCTCGGCTGGCAGACCGTCCGGTGGCAGGCGCACGCGGGCAACTGGGGCAGCGCGAAGGCGGTGTGGCGGGCGGGCTTCCCCGTGCCGACGTTCGTCCCCGACCTGCTCGTCGAGCGCGGGCGGATCGTCGACGGCTGGATCAGCACCCTGCATGCACCAGTTCCTGCCGGGCCGGTCGCCTCGTGGGAGGACGTCCGAGCAGCCCTGGCCTGACCGGGCGGTCGCGCGCGGGCAGGCGCCCGGGGAGCTCACATCCGGTCGGTGGGCTCCAGCGGGAGCGGGTGCTCGGCCACCGGGCTCGCGGTCCGCGACGCCACCAGGTGCCACCCCCACGACACGAGCCCGAGCACGACCAGCGCCAGCGACGCCACGGCGAGGGTGAGCACAGACCCGGTCACCCACGGGGCGAGCAGCGCGGCGTTCACCCCGTTGAGCAGCAGCGTGAGGAAGGTGAACATGGACACCGCAGCGCCGCGCCCCACCGGGAACATGTCGAGCAGGATCAGCTGCAGGGTCGGGTATGCCGCGGAGATGCCCACGGCGAGCAGTGCCGGCCCGATGACCGCCCACGGCAGCTCGGCCGCCGTGGGGAGCGTGGCGAGGACGACATTGAGGACCGACGCCGCGGCGCCGAAGAGCAGGGACACGGTGACCAGCCGTCGACCGCCCATCCGTCCGGCGGCCCGGCTGCTGATCGCGGCGCCGCTGATCACGCCCACGATCATCGGCACGAAGAAGACCCAGAAGTCCAGCTCTCCCTTGCCGAGCAGGTCGACGACGAAGATCGGGGCGGCACCGATGTAGAGGAACTGTCCGCCGAACGACAGGCCAGCCGCCCAGGCGACGCGGTGGAAGCGCCCGCTGCGCGACACCTGCACCAGGCTGCCGCCGAGCGACCGGGCGTTGAAGGGGATGCGTCGGGAGGGCGGGTGGGTCTCGGGCAGCCAGACGGCCACCGCTGCCACGAGGGCCAGGCCGACGACCCCCATGAACACGAAGATGAACGGCCAGGGACCGGCTTGCAGGATGAACCCCCCGACGATGGGGGCCACCGCTGGTGCCGCTCCGAAGATCATCATCACCCTGCTCATCAGCCGCTGGGCCTGCGGGCCGTCGAACACGTCGCGGATCACCGTTCGGCTGACGATGACGCCACCACCGGCGCTGAGACCCTGGAGGACCCGGAAGACCAGCAGCACGGTCAGGTTGGGAGCGAGCGCGCACCCGATGGAGGCGATGACGTAGACCGCGACGCCTCCGAGGATGACGCGACGGCGACCCACCGCGTCGGACAGCGGACCGTGGAACGGGCTCATCAGCCCGAACGCCACGAGGTAGGCGCTGACGACCAGCTGCATCCGGTCCGAACCCACGCCGAAGTCGGCCCCCATCTCCTTGAACGCCGGGAACGGGGTGTCGATGCTGAACGGCCCGAGCATCGACAGGCCGGCCAGCAGCAGAGGCACGACGACGGTCGCCCTCCGGCCCGCCAGGGCGGGCTCCGTTGTGCTCACCCCTCGAGGTGGCGTGCCGCCACGGCGAGGTCGTCGGGTGTGGTGATCTTGAAGGCCAGCGGGTGCCCCTCGACGACCCGCACGTGGCCGCCCATCCGCTCGACGAGCCCGGCGTCGTCGGTCGCCTGGTCACCGGAGGCGTGGGCGTGCAGCAGGACCTCGCGCAGGAACGCCTGGGGCGTCTGGATCGCGCGCAACGTGGTGCGGTCGGGGGTCGCGGTGACGCGGCCGGCCGCGTCAACCACCTTGACCGTGTCGACGACAGGTATGCCGGGCACGACCGCTGGGTGGCCCGACCTCACCTCGTGGACGAGCCGGGAGAACAGGCTCGCAGGCGCGAGGGCCCGGGCGGCGTCGTGGACCAGGATGATGCCGTCCCCGGGGCGCAGCGCCGCGAGGCCGGCCGCCACGGACCCGGTGCGTTCGGCGCCACCGGCGACCACGTCGACGTCGTCGGGGCGACCGCTCCGGGACGCGATCGCGCCCGCCTCCCTGAGATGGGAAGCGGGCGCGACCACGATGACGTGGGAGACCTCGGGCGCCGACAGGACGCGCTGGACGGCGTGCTCGAGCAACGGCATACCTGCCAGGGCCACGAAGGCCTTGGGCTGGGCGGCGCCGAGCCGAGTGCCTTGTCCTCCAGCGACGAGGACGACGGCAACGCTCAGGAGGCGAGCACCTCGTCGAGGATGGCCTCGGCCTTGTCCTCGTTCGTCTTCTCGGCGAGCGCGAGCTCGGAGACGAGGATCTGCCGAGCCTTGGCGAGCATGCGCTTCTCGCCGGCCGACAGGCCACGGTCCTTGTCACGACGCCACAGGTCACGGACGACCTCGGCCACCTTGATGACATCGCCGGAGGCGAGCTTCTCGAGGTTGGCCTTGTAGCGGCGCGACCAGTTGGTCGGCTCCTCGGTGTGGGGGGCGCGAAGAACGGCGAAGACCTTGTCCAGGCCCTCCTGTCCGACGACGTCCCGGACACCGATGTCCTCGCAGTTGTCTGCGGGCACCTCGATCGTCAGATCGCCTTGGGCGACCTTGAGCTTGAGGTAGATCTTCTCCTCGCCCTTGATCGTGCGGGTATTGATTTCTTCGATCAGAGCAGCCCCGTGGTGGGGGTACACGACCGTCTCGCCGACCTTGAAAACCATGTGCTGTTTTCCCCTTTCGCGACCCTCAGAATATCACGACACGCCGACGTCAGGAAAGCCGAGCCGAAAGCATCTGCGCAGGTCAGGGGCTTGCAAACCCTTTGTGAGGCAACGATTTCGGTCTTGACAGAATGGTCGTTCGCGTGCAACGCGCACGGGTGCGCACTCCAGTGCAGGCGGCCGGTAGGCTGTCACCCGTGAACCGCCGAACCCTGCTCGCCCCGCGTTCCGGAGGCCGTGCCGCCAGCCCACGCCCGTTCCTGCGAGGCCTTCTGCCGGTGGCCGTGGCCGGTGCCGCCGTCGCCCTGTCCGCCTGCCAGACCCAGTCGCCGATCCAGACCGACGTCCCCTACCAGCCCGCGGACGGCGTGCGCGTGGAGCTCGGCGCGGTGCAGATCCGTGACCTCGTCCTCGTCAGCGGTGGCAAGGACAAGGCCGGTGTCCTCTCGGCGTCGGTCAGCAACACCAGCGGTGAGGCCAAGCGCATCGCCTTCGCCCTCCCCGACGGACAGCCGGTGTATGCCGAGGCGCCCGCCCACTCCGAACGTCGGCTCTCCGGCGCCACCCAGGTCCAGCTGCCGGCGGTGCCGGTCAACGCCGGCGACGTGGTCACGCTGACCGTGCAGTCGCCGGGCGCCCGCCAGACCGTCGTCGTGGTCCCCGTGCTGGCCGCCAGCGGCTACTACGCCTCGATGGCCCCGACCGCGCCACCCGCCGCGGCGGAGACCGCCGCGCCCTCCTGACCCCTGTCCTTCCGCGCGTGTTGGAAGTGAAACTTCCGGATATCCGGAAGTTTCACTTCCGACACGGCGGTTCGGGTGGGGACGACGGGCTCAGTCGGACTCGAACTTGTAGCCGAGCCCGCGCACCGTGACGATGTGACGCGGCTCGGTGGGGTCGGGCTCGATCTTGGCCCGCAACCGCTTCACGTGGACGTCGAGGGTCTTGGTGTCGCCGACGTAGTCGCTGCCCCAGACCCGGTCGATGAGCTGCATCCGGGTCAGCACCCGCCCGGTGTTGCGGAGCAGCATCTCCAGCAGCTCGAACTCCTTGAGCGGCATCTGGGTCGGCGCGCCGGACACGGTGACGATGTGGCGTTCGACGTCCATCCGCACCGGCCCCGCCTCGATCGTCGCGGGCAGCAGGTCCTCCGGCTCGGCCAGCCGGCGCAACACGGCCTTGATCCGGGCGAGCAGCTCGCGTGAGGAGTAGGGCTTGGTCACGTAGTCGTCCGCCCCGATCTCGAGGCCGACCACCTTGTCGATCTCGCTGTCCTTGGCGGTGAGCATGATGACAGGCACGCTCGAGCGCTGCCGGATGGCGCGGCACACCTCCGTGCCGGAGAGGCCCGGCAGCATGAGGTCGAGCAGCACCAGGTCCGCGCCCGCGCGGTCGAAGTCCGCGAGCGCGTCGGGACCGGTCTCGGCGACGGCGACCTCGTAGCCCTCCTTGCGGAGCAGGTAGGACAAGGGGTCCGAGAACGAGACCTCGTCCTCGACGACCAGGATGCGCGTCATGCCTGTGGTGCTCCTTGCTCGGTGGGCGATGGGTGTTCCGGGTGCTCGGGACGCGAGGTCCCCGGGCTGGTCTGGCCGCCGGTGCGGTCGGCCGCGGCGGGCAGGCGGATCGTGAAGGTCGACCCGCGACCCTCCTCGCTCCACACCTCGACGTCGCCGCCGTGGTTGGCGCAGATGTGCTTGACGATGGCCAGGCCGAGCCCGGTGCCACCGGTGGCGCGCGAGCGGGCGTCGTCCACGCGGTAGAAGCGTTCGAAGATCCGGGCCTGCTCGGTGGCCGGGATGCCCTGGCCCTGGTCGGTCACGGTGATCTCGACCATTTCGCCCGCCAGTCGGCCGCGCGACCGCGACACGGGTGCCGGCGTCGGAGTAGGCCACTGCGTTGCCGATGAGGTTGCGCACCGCGGTGACGAGCAGGTCCTCGTCACCGAACACCTTGAGGTCCGGTGCGCAGGCCTCGGCGATCTCGATCCGCTTGGCGTCCGCGCCGACCCGGGACAGGTCGATGGCCTCGTGGACGGCCGCCGTGACGTCGACGAGGCGGGGCTCGTGGAGGGTGTCGGCGACCTGGAGCCGGGACAGGTCGACGATCTCCTTGACGAGCTGGGCCAGCCGATGGCTCTCGACCTGCATCCGGGAGGCGAACCGCTCGACGGCCTCCGGGTCGTCCTTGGCGTCCTGGATCGCCTCGGCGAGCAGTCCGAGCCCGCCGACCGGTGTCTTGAGCTCGTGGCTGACGTTGGCGACGAAGTCGCGCCGGACCTCCTCCACCCGTCTGGCCTGGGTGTGGTCCTCCACGAGCAGCAGCACGTGGCTGCTGCCGAGCGGCGCCACCCGGGCCTGCATGATCGAGCGGGCCTGGCCGAGCGGACCGCGGGAGAGCTCGAGCTGGGACTCACGGATGACACCGTCGCGACGCACCTGCCTGGCGAGGTGACGCAGCTCGCTGTGGACCAGCTCCCTCCCCTTCACCAGCCCGTAGGCCGTCGCGGAGGGCGAGTTGTTGATGACCTCGTCCGCGGAGTCGACGACGATCGCGCTCGAGCGCAGCACCGCCAGCACGTCGGCAACCCCCGAGGGCAGCGAGGTGACGGGCACGGTCGGCGGCATGGCTCTTCTGCTGGCGCTCGGAGTAGCGCACGGCGACCACCGCCAGGGCGCCGGTCAGCAGCCCGGCGAACCCGGCCAGGACAGCAGCGCTGGTCGCATCCACACCATCAATGTACGGTGCCCCGCACCTGCGTCTCGGGCACGAAACTGCGGGCCAACGCACGGCTGCACCCAGATGTTCACCTGAGGTCACCCGATCGTTCACTGCCCCGTGGGAGCCTCGGCTCGCACGCACGACCACCCATCCCTGCCCACACACCAAGGGAAGCAATGCGCGACGCCTTTCACGAGGACCTGGACACCATCTCCGACCAGCTGGTCGAGATGACGCGTCTGGCCGGGTCCGCCATGTCCCGGGCCACCACGGCCCTGCTCGACGCCGACATCCAGCTGGCCGAGTCGGTCATCGAGGCCGACAAGGAGCTCGACCGGCTGCGCGAGGACCTCGACGCCCTGTCCATCGACCTGTTGGCCCGCCAGCAGCCGGTCGCCACCGACCTGCGCATGGTCGTCACCGGCATGCGGATGAGCGCCGACCTCGAGCGGATGGGCGACCTCGCCCGCCACGTCGCCAAGGTCGCCCGCCTGCGCTACCCCGAGTCCGCCGTACCCGCCGACATCCGCGCCACCATCCTCCAGATGGGCCAGGTGGCCGAGCGCATCGTCGCCAAGTGCGGGTCCGTGATCGCCGGCAAGGACGTCGAGGACGCCAAGACCTTCGAGCGCGACGACGACGCGATGGACGAGCTGCACCGGCAGCTGTTCAGCCACCTCCTCGACGGGTCGTGGCAGCACGGCACCGAGGCCGCAGTCGACATGACCCTCGTGGGTCGCTACTACGAGCGGTTCGCCGACCACGCCGTGTCGGTCGCCCACCGCGTCGTCTACCTGGTCACCGGCGAATGGGATGTCGCCGAGGACCACGAGGAGCAGGAGGACCGCACCACCGGGCTGCGGTGAGCTCTGCTCCCTGGAGGGGGCTCGGTATGCCGTGGGGGCGGCATACCGGGCCCCTTCCTTGGCGTCCCGGTCTCGGCGCACCCGCGCGGTGTGTCGAAGATTCCGGCCGCAGCTCTCAACCTGGGGCACACTGACCCGCGTCTAGGGGGCATGGTCATTGCCGTTGCTGAGGGGAGGGTCGCCGTGGAAGCCGCGGAGGAGGAGTTCGCGCGCTTCGTGCAGGCGCGCTGGGGCCAGCTGGTCCGCACCGCCTACCTGCTGACCGGTGACCGGGGACGTGCCGAGGACCTCGTCCAGCAGGTGCTGGTGAAGGTGCACCGCCGGTGGGCGTCACATCGCCTCGGCCGAGTCGCCGTACGCCTACACGCGTGCCGCCCTGGCGAACGAGTCCGCCTCCTGGTGGCGCCGGCGGCGGGTCGCCGAGACCCTCGGCGACGTCCCGCTGCACGCCGACCGGGCGCCCGGCGACGCGTATGCCGCGTACGACACCCGCGACGAGCTCGGCCGGGCCGTGCTCGGACTGCCCCCGCGGATGCGGGCGGTCGTGGTGCTGAGGTACTTCGACGACCTGTCCGAGGCCGACACCGCCGCGGCGCTCGGGATGTCGGTCGGCTCGGTCAAGAGCCAGGCGTCGCGCGGGCTGGAGCGGCTTCGGTCCGTCCTGCAGCCGATCCGTCCGACAGCACCGACGACCCCCGAGACCCCGGAGACCAACGGCACCGGCGAGAGGAGCCTGGCATGAGCATCGAGACCCAGCTGCGCGAGGCACTCTCCGCGCGCGCCGACGAGCTCGGCGGACTCGCTGGCGACCCCTACGAGCGGGTCAGCGGCGCGATCGCCGTGAGCCGGCGTCGGCGCCGGACCGCCGCCCTCGCCGGGGTCGCGGCTGTAGCCGTCGTCGCCGTGGCCATCCCGTCCTGCTCGGGTGAGCTGGGTCGCGACACGCACCACCCCCGCCACGAAGACCACCCAGGCTCGATCTGCCGGGCCCGAGCGACCCGCGCTGGTCCTCGATGGCGACCTGGCCGACCCGGGGGTCGCTCGCCTCGACGACCGCGTTCGTCGCCGCGGCGAACGAACGGCTGGCCACGGGCGACCAGAACCACGTCCTGTACGCCGGCGAGGTGGCCGGCCGCCGGGTCGTCGTTGCCTGGTCGGTGTCCACGGCGACCGACTCCCGCACCGAGGGCAGCTCCACCTCGGGGTCGTCCGCAGCGGCGCTCCGGCCGAGGACCTCTGTCACCAGCGTGGCGGAAGGCGCCCAGGCCTCCCAGGACGTCGCGCTGGCCCGGCTGGGCATCGCGTCCGCCGACTCGCGCCCTGACGCTCGTCCTCACGCTCTCCCACGACCAGCGTCACGGGCGAGGTGTCGGCGTCCGCGAAGGTCAACGCCGACGGTTCGGTGACCCGGACCCCGTGGCAGCGGTTCGCGCTCACCGACGGGGCGGGCGTCATCAACCTGTCGAACGCCCCGACCTTCCTCACCCGGGTGCAGCGTCGGGTGGCTACGACGGGCAAGCGACCGGGCTCGTTGACGGGGACGGGCCGCCGGTGACCCAGACCGGCGATCTGCCTGCGGCCTGCGGCAGCGACTTCGACGAGCGCTACGTCGCCGCGACCACCGCCGGGGTCGCGCAGCAGCTCGGGCGTGCCACCGCGAGGCACGGTCAGCACCTCGGTCGTCTACTCCGGACCGGCCGACCCCGAGGTCGCCGGTGCCGCTGGCGTCACCGACGCCGACGCGGGCAAGCTGCGACTCAGTCGTCGTCTCGACAGCCGGGTGGGCGACGCGGTCCTGCGCAGCGCGCCTCGCTGGTGCACGGCCATCGGACCGATGGCAGCTGGCGGCGCAGAGCCACGCATGCTCCTCGAAGACGCCGTCCCGCTCGACGCGCTCGCTCCGCCAGCCGCAGCCGTTCGTCCTCTACGGGGCTCGACCGCCGAGGCCAGCCACAGCTCTTCCAGGTGTTCGCCCCCGGGCGTCCGCGGCCGCGCTGGTTCGCCGCCACGAGCCCCGACCTGATCCTCCTCAACTCGACCAAGACGCCGGTGACCGGCAGCTCGGCCACCTTCTCGGCTCGACGACACCGAGATGAGCGTGCACGCGCACGGGTCGCAGACCTTCGACGCGTCGGGCGACCTCATCGGCTCCTGGCCGCTGGACCCCCCCAGCGCTCGACGACCCCTTCGACGACCCAGCCCTGAGCGGCCGGGCGCTAGCGGCCCTGGTTGGCGACGGCCGCTGCTGCTTCGGCAGCGGCCTCGGGGTCGAGGTACTGCGCCGGCTCGGTGGGCATGAAGTCGTCTCCGAGGGTGTAGACGAGGGGCTGGCCGGTCGGGATGTTGAGCGCAGCGATGTCCTCGTCGCTGATCCCGTCAAGGTGCTTGACGAGGCCGCGCAGGCTGTTGCCGTGGGCGGTGACGAGCACCGTCTCGCCGGCGCGCAGGTCGTCCTGGATCGGCCCCTCCCAGTAGGGCATGAACCGCTCGATGACGTCCTTGAGGCACTCGGTGCGTGGCACCTCGATGCCGGCGTAGCGCGGGTCGCCGGTCTGGTCGAACTCGCTGCCGAGCTCGATCGGCGGCGGCGGGGTGTCGAACGAGCGACGCCACAGCATGAACTGCTCGTCGCCGTACTTCTCCCGGGTGGCGGCCTTGTCGAGCCCTTGGAGTGCGCCGTAGTGGCGCTCGTTGAGCCGCCAGTCGCGCCGCACCGGGATCCAGTGACGGTCGGCGGCATCGAGAGCCAGGTTGGCGGTCGTGATCGCCCGGCGCAGCACCGACGTGTGCACGACGGTCGGCAGAACTCCCTTGTCCTTCAACAGCTTTCCACCGTTGACGGCTTCTTCGCGGCCCTGGTCGTTGAGGTCGACGTCGACCCAGCCGGTGAAGAGGTTCTTGGCGTTCCAGTCGGAGTGCCCGTGACGGAGCAGGATCAGCGAGTAGGCCATGCCGACCAGCCTAGCGAGGGCTCCGGCGACCGCTCAGTCGGCCGCTGCGCCGCCCGAGGCACCGCGGTCGAGCAGCGAGCGGAAGGCCTCCAGGTTGCGCAGCGACTCCCCTCGCGACACCCGCCAGTCCCACTCCTTCTGCATGCTCGTGAGGAAGCCGATCGCGAGCAGCTCGTTGAAGTGCGCGTCCGCGGCTTCCAGGACCACGCCCAGGAGCTGGTCGAGGTATGCCGCGTCGGCACCACTCGCGGGCACGCGTCCCGTGACGTAGACGTCGCCGGCCTTGTCGACGGCATACCCGAGACCGGGCAGGCGCAGGTTCTTGCGCAGCAGGTAGCGGTAGAAGGTCTCGTGGTTCTCGTCGGGGTTGCGGATGACGAAGGCCGACACCGACAGCGCGTCCTGGCCCGCGACCAGGGACACGACGGTCTTGAGCTTCTTCTCGCCCGGAAGGGTGACGACGAACTCGCCGTGCGCGGGCCCCCTTCTCCCACTCGATCTGGGCCTCGGTGAGGAACTCCTCCACCGTCACGGCCAGCCCGGTCACGGAGTGACCGCCGCCGGGACCCCCGCGGCCAGCGAGCCGTTGGGCGATGGCCCGTCCTTGAAGTGCACCCTGGCCCGGCAGGCCTCGACGTAGACCTCGTAGAGGCGCTCGGTCGTGCGGTCCCAGCCGAACAGCGCCGCGTGCTCGACCGCCTTGCGGCTCAAGGCTTCTCGCCGCTCCGGGTCGCAGCAGGAGCGACTCGAGGGCCATCGACCACACGTGCGGGTCGTGGCCGTCGACCAGCACACCGGCGTCGCCCACCGCGGTCGGCAGGCCGCCGACGTCCGCCGCGACGACGGGCGTGCCGCAGGCCTGCGCCTCGACAGCGACCAACCCGAACGACTCCGAGTGCGAGGGCACGGCCACGAGGTCCGCGGCGCGGTACCAGTCGGCCAGCTCCGTGCGCGGCACGGGCGGCACGAAACGAACCTGGGCGCTGATCCCCAGCCCTTCGGCGAGCTCCTGCAGGCCACGCGGGTGGGCCAGCCCCGACCCGGAGGGACCACCGAGGACCGCCACGACGAGCTCGCCGGCCCAGCTGGGGTGGCGACCGAGCAGCTCGGCTGCCGCCTTGACGAGCACCTCCGGCGCCTTCAGCGGCTGGATCCGGCCGACGAACAGCAGCACCTTGGCGTCCTGGGGCAGGCCCACTGCGGCACGCGCCGCGCGGACGTCGCCGGGCGAGAAGAGCGACAGGTCCACCCCCGGAGGCACGACGACCACCTTCTCCGGATCCGCGGCATACAGGTCGATCAGCTCGTGTCGCTCCCCCAGGGTGTTGGCGATGAGGCGGTCCGCCGCCTCGACCACCTGGACCTCACCGATCTCGCGGCCGGCGGGTTCGGGGGTGTCGCCCTCGGCGAGGTGGAGGTTCTTGACCCGCGCCATGGTGTGCATGGTGTGGACCAGGGGCACCTGCCAGCGGTCGGCAGCGAGCCAGCCCACCTGACCGGAGAGCCAGTAGTGCGAGTGGACCAGGCTGTAGTGACCCTCGGGCTCGTGGGCGCCGGTGCGCATGACACCGGCGGCGAACGCACACAGCTGACCGGGCAGGTCGTCCTTGCCCAGCCCTTCGTAGGGACCGGCCGTGACGTGGCGGACGGTCACCCCGGGCTCGAGGTCGACCGTCGGCGGAAGGTCTGCGGTCGTCGTGCGGGTGAAGATCTCGACCTCGACGCCGCGCTTGGCGAGCTGGCGGGCGACCTCGACGACGTAGACGTTCATGCCACCCGCGTCACCGGTGCCGGGTTGCTCCAGCGGCGAGGTGTGGACGCTGAGCATCGCCACGCGGTCGATCCGGTCGCAACACCCCATGTGGTCGAGTCTGCCACGCGGGCCCGCGGCCCCTACGGCGTGGGGCTCGGGGCCGGAGTCGGGGACGGGCGCGCCTGCGACGAGACGGTGAAGGAGCAGTCGCTCGACCAGATGTGCAGGTCGGTGCGTCCCTCGGCCCGGATGTCGACGCCTCGGGCGACCCGCTGCGGCCCGAGCCCGATGTCGGTGCCCAGGATGGTCGAGAAGACCCCGCGGCCCTCGACCGCGCTCGGGTCCACCCAGCTGGCGGACTTGCGGAGGTTGACCGGAGGCAGGGCCGGCCGCAGGCCGACGGAGAGCGGCTCTCGGTCGAGGTGCCAGACGATGCCGTCCGCCCCGTTGACCGCCGCCCCGACACGGACGACCCCGCCGGCCAGCTCGACCCGCAGGGTGAGGGGGAGCGACCGGGAGCCGTCGTCGACGGTGCCGAAGTAGGTCGCTCGCCCCGGCAGGAAGACCAGCTCGGTGATGGTGACGTTGTCGAACCTCCGGGCGACCTCCTCCCGCGTGTCGCCGTCCTTGTCCGTGGTCGCTCCGCCCTCGACGGCGGAGAGCATCGACCCGCCGATCACGGTCTGCACCAGGAGGGCGTTGTCGCGGCTGATCCGCAGGCCGTCGGCGTAGAGCGAGACGCTGACACCGCCCCCGAGGGTCGCCACGCCCTTGGCCTCCGGTCGGACGGTCAACAGCCCTGGCGCGACGTCGACGAAACCTTCGCCGCGTCCCAGCAGGCCCGGCACGGTCGTGGTCAGCCCGAGCAGCGCAAGGGCACCCAGCGAGGCCACCAACGCGACCATGCTGCGGCTGACGTCCCGCTCGCGCCATCGCACGTGATCACCCTAAGGGCGCGCGGTCGTGCCTCTCCGACCTCGGCCACCGGCCACCGGCCGCAGGCCATCGCCGCAGGCCATCGGTCCTCAGGACGGGATGGGCGGTGGGTCACCGCGTACGCTGCGCGCGTGGCTCGACAGCGCCCCGTGGGCACCATCACCCGCGGCACCACCAACCCCAACCGGTTGCGGCGGGTCGACCGCTGGCTGGCCGGGCCACAGGCATGGAGGCTGCGGCGGGCGGAGGGCGCGCCCGTGGTGGTCGACCTGGGCTACGGCGCCTCACCCGTGACCGCGGTCGAGCTGCACGATCGGTTGCGGCGGGTCCGGCCCGACGTCCAGGTCGTGGGGATCGAGATCGAGCCCGACCGGGTCGCGCTCGGCAAACCGCTGGAGCGGGAAGGACTCTCGTTCCGGCTCGGCGGTTTCGAGATCCCCTTGGACATCGGGCAGAAGGCCACCGTCGTGCGCGCCTTCAACGTGCTCCGGCAGTACGACGAGGGTGATGTCGCAGCAGGCCTGGGCGGTCGTCCGGGAGCGGCTGACCCCCGACGGGCTGCTGGTCGACGGCACCTGCGACGAGCTGGGCCGCCGCAGCACGTGGATCGCCGTCGAACGGTCGGGACCGGTGTCGCTCAGCCTGTCGTGGCGGCTGCGCGGGATGGAGCGTCCCTCGGACATCGCCGAACGACTGCCCAAGTCGCTGATCCACCGCAACGTCGAGGGCGAGCCCGTGCACGCGTGGCTCCAGTCACTGGACCGCGCGTGGGATCACGCAGCCCACCACGCGAGCTTCGGTGTGCGGCAACGCTTCCTGGCGGCCGTCGGCTCGGTGCGCGACGACGGGTGGCCGGTCGCTCGACGGGCCGTCACGGTGGCGGCTGGGCGAGGTCACCGTCGACTGGAGCGCCGTCGCCCCCGGCTGGTCAGCGGGCGTAGTCGTCCTCGAGGCGGACGATGTCGGCCTCGTCGAACTCGCCGTGGGCGATCTCGAGCAGCCGCCCGGACCGGTCGCCCTTGTTCGCCATCCGGTGCACGGCGTGGCACGGGACCCACACGGACTCCCCGGGCGCCGCGGTCCACGTGCGCTCCCCGACCGTCACCTCGATGGGCACGTCCAGCACCTGCCAGAACTCGCCACGGTGGTCGTGGGTCTGCAACGACAGCCGGTGGCCGGGCTCGACGGTGATGATCTTGACGGTCACGCGCTCGTTGGAGACGAGCTGCTGGAAGTTCCCCCACGGTCGTGCACGGTGAAGATCCCGTCCCGCGGGTCGGGCAGGTCCGGTCCGTCCGGTGCCTGCTCGGCCGTCACCACGGGCCGTACGGACCCATGTGCTGCGAGCCACCGCCGCGACCGCTGACCTGGCGCAGCGCCGGGCGCACGTCCGCGAGGTAGATCCCGGCCGCGACCACGGCAATCAGCCCGATCGAGAAGAGCAGGCGGCTGCCCACCGAGACGAAGCCGAGCAGCGACGGCGACGCCGAGGATGATCGACCAGAACTGCTTGGTGCGCTTGCCCGCCGCGACGAAGGCATCGGGCCGGTGTCGCACCGCGTCGACGAGCGCGAACACCTCCGCAGCGAATGCCACGAGTCCCAGCACCAGGGTCACGAGGCCCTGTGCCGTGAACAGTCCGTTGAACATGCAGACAGCCTAAGGGTCAGACGTCGATGACCAGCGTGACTGGCCCGTCATTGACGAGGGCGACCTCCATCATCGCGCCGAACCGCCCGGTCGCCACCTGCACACCTCGCTGCCCGGAGGGATCCGACCAGGGCGTCCACCAGCGGTTCGGCGACCGGTCCCGGAGCCGCGGCGCTCCACGACGGCCGGCGACCCTTGCTGGTGTCGGCGTAGAGGGTGAACTGGCTGACCACCAGGACCGGGGCGCCGTCGTCGAGCACCGAGCGCTCACCGTGCAGGATCCGCAGCTCGCTCACCTTGCGGGCAAGCGCCTCGACCTCCGCGGGTCCGTCGTCGTGGGTGACCCCCACGAGGGCGAGCAGGCCGGGCCGGTCGATCGCGCCCGACGACCTCCCCGTCGACCGTCACCGACGCGCTGGTCACCCGCTGCAGGACGGCACGCACGCGGGACTCAGATGTTGACGGCGACGATGCCGCCGACGACCTCGCCGTGTCCCAGCACCGGCGAGTTCTCGAGCTGAGCCAGCGCCGGGGACTCGACCCCGATCCGTCGCAGTGCGGCGGCGAGGATGACCGGCTTGGCGCGCGGATAGCCGTCGGCGACCTTGACGGCGACGCCGCGCCCGTCGGCCAGCCCGACGGCATACACCGACTCCGCGCCGTCCTTGGCGATCAGACCGGGCGTCTGCTCGACGAGGGCGGTGACGTCGCGGCCGGTGCCGCCGAGGTATGCCGGGTTGCCGCGGATCGCGTCGGCGACCTCCGCCTCGTGCGTGCCCGGCTCCGCGGCGGCCATCCGGCCGAACGCGCGCGCCAGCCCGGCGAGGGTCACGGCCATCACCGGCGCACCGCAGCCGTCGACCGCGACGGACCTGATCTCGTCGCCGGTGAGCTCGGCGAGAGTCTGCGAGATCGCTTGCTGCAGAGGGTGATCGGGATCGCGGTAGGTCTGCGTGTCCCAGCCGTTGACGACACACGTGGCGAGCATGGCCGCGTGCTTGCCCGAGCAGTTCTGGGTGATCGGGAGCTTGCCACCCCCGGAGCGCAGCACCGCCTCGCGGGCCTGCTCGTTGACGGGGTAGTCGGGAGTGTTCTGCAGGGCGCCTTCGGTGAGCCCTGCGGACGCGAGCATCTCGCGCACCGCGGCGAGGTGGAAGTCCTCACCCGAGTGGCTGGCGGACGCGAGTGCGAGGTGAGCAGGCGGCATACGGAGTCCGGCCCGGACCATCGCCAGCGTCTGCACAGGCTTGTTCGACGACCTCGGGAAGATCGGGTCGTCGACCGCGCCGAGCGCCAGCAGGTGGGTGCCGTCGGGGGCGGTGGCCACGACGGAGGCTCGGTGCGCGGACTCCACGAAACCGCCCCTCACGTAGTGCGCGAGGACCGGTGCGTCATCGAGGGCGGGCGGGGTGGTGGTCGGCGGCATGCTCACCCGGCGAGCCTAGCCACCCGCCGCACCCCCAACCCCACCTCCCCTGCCCCAGCTTTATCGGGTCAAGGAACAAGGTTGACCTTCACCCCGGAACCGTTCTGGGGTGAAGGTCAACCTTCCGGGGTGAAGCACCCCGGTCGAGACAGGCAAACGGCCCCCTCCCGGCGCGGGAGAGGGCCGAATGGCTGCAGGCGCGAGGCGTCAGGCGCCGACCTTCTTGGCGGCGGCGGTGCTGGCCTTCTTGGTGGCGGTGGCCGTCTTGCGGGCGCTGGTGGTCGCGCCCTTGGTGGCGGACTTGCCCTTGGCGGCGGCGTTCTTCGTGGTGGTCGCGGAACGCTTGGCAGCCGTGCGGGTGCGGGTCGCGGACGTCTTCACCGCGGTGGTGGCCTCGGCGGCCTCCTCGACGATGGAGCCGGCGATGGCGTCGGCCGCGACAGCAGCCTCCTTGCGACCGGTGGTCAGCGTGGCCTTGGCCGAGCGCTGGATGTCGGTGGCGGACTTGCGCACGGTCGTGACCGCGCCCTTGCCCAGGGCGAAGGTGGCCTCGGCCTGCGCGAGCAGGTCCTTGGTCGACTTCTGGGTACGGACCCGCTTGACGAGCTTCTCGCCACGCGCGGCGACGTTCTCGTAGGTCTCCTGCGCCTTACCGGCGAGCTCGAGGCTGCGGTTGAGGGCCAGGGCGGGGAGCTCCTGCGCCTGCTCGGCCACCTCGGTCACGCGGGCCTGGGCCTTGGTCTGCAGCGTGGCCGGGTCGAGGTCGATGCGCACGGTGGTGGCCTTGACGCGGGCGTCGCGGACCTTCTCGACGGCGAGGTCGGTAAGGCCGACCGCGACGAAGACGGGGGTGGTGTCGATGACGTTCTTGCGGATGTCGGCAACGCGTGCCATGTCAATCTCCTTGTGTGCGAGGGGTCTTGGGGGCGGACCGGCTGGTCCTGGAGGTCGTGCTGATGCTGCGGGTCCTGGGGGCCTTGCTGGTACTGCTGGTCGTGGTGGACGCGCGCTTCCGGGTCGGCTTGCCCTCCGCGCCGACGAACGAGTCGTAGACGTCGAGCAGCGCGGCCCTCTGACGGTCGGTGAGCTGCGGGTCGGCGCCGATGACGGCCCTGGTGTCGAGCGGGGCCCCCTGCGTCGCGGTCGCGTCGCCGTGGCGCTCGTCGAGGATCCCCGCACGCACGTAGAGCGACTCCGCCGAGACCTCGAGGCCCTTGGCGAGCTGTTGGAGGATCTCGGCGCTGGGCTTCTTCAGGCCCCGCTCGATCTGCGACAGGTAGGGGTTGGACACACCGGCGAGCTCTGACAGCTGGCGCAGCGAGAGCCGGGCCGACTGACGCTGCTCCCGCAGGTAGTCACCCAGGTTGTTGCCGCTCAGCGGCCCCAACGGAATTCGGCTCATGCCCACAGTCTGCTTGCTCTAGTTAGCAAAATGCAAACTCAAGGCAGCGTGTTCCCCATCACACGGCATACTTCGAGGCGTCGTGGAGCGTCAGCGGCGGTCCTTGATGCCGAGCATGGTGCGGGCGTCGGCGGTGGACATGGCTGGGCGCTGCATCACCTCGGCGAGGTGCGCCACCCGCTCCACGAGCTGGGAGTTGTGCTCGACCGGTATGCCGCGGGCGTAGACGACGTTGTCCTCCATCCCCACCCGCAGGTGCCCACCTGCGGCGAGCGCGGCGGCGGCGACGGGCAGGTGGGTGCGGCCGATCCCGGTGGCCGACCACGAGGTGACCTCGGGCGGGAGCATGGCGACGCCTGCGAGCAGCGCAGCGGGCGTGCCCGGCATACCTCCCGGCACCCCGGTCACGAAGTCGACGTGCACCCTGCCGCCGAACGGCAGCCCGTGGGCGTCGACGAGCCGGGCCAGCGACGCGACGTGACCCAGGTCGAACAGCTCGAACTCGGGGACGACCTCGCGCTCCTGGGCCTGGACGTAGAGGTCGGACATGAAGCCGTAGGGGTTGAGGAACACGTCGTCGCCGAAGTTGGTGGTGCCGCAGGTGAGCGAGCAGGAGTCCGGTTCGGCATCAAGGACGGTGAGCCGCTGGTCGAGCGGGTCGTGGACGCTGCCCCCGGTGGACAGCTGGATGACCAGGGACGTCTGCTCGCGGAGCGCGTCCACCGACGCCCTGAGGTAGCCCCCGTCCAGGGTCGGCCGGTGCTCGGCGTCGCGGATGTGCAGGTGGATCATGGAGGCGCCAGCGGTCTCGCAGGCCACCGCGGTCTCGACCAGCTCCTCGAGCGTGGTCGGCAGCTGCGGGAAGTCGGCCTTGGCCAGCTCGGCGCCGGTGGGGGCGACGGTGATGAGGGTGCCGGAGCCGTTCGAAGGAGCCATGGGCGCCATCATGGCAGTCCCCGCGTTGTCGTCGGCAACGCCTTCACGGACACGTGGTCGGTGGGCGCCGACCTGGCCCGGCGGCTCAGGGAGCGACGACGACGGTCTGGCTGGCGCTGACGCCCGAGACGTCGAGGACCTCGTCGACCGGGGTGTTGCGCTTGACCAGCGCCAGGCCGATCGGGCCGTCCTCGAAGTGGCGCGCGACCGAGGTCAGCTGACCGATCTGACGGTCACCGAGGAGGACCGAGGCGCCCCGCTCGGGAAGCGTGTGGCCGGAGCCGTCGAGGTGCAGGAACACCAGGCGCCGCGGGGGCCGGCCGAGGTTGTGCACGCGCGCGACGGTCTCCTGGCCGCGGTAGCAACCCTTGTGCAGGTGCACCGCCGTCCGCAGCCAGTCGACCTCGTGGGTGATCGTGCGGTGGTCGGTCTCGAACCCGAACCGCGGTCGCCACGCAGCCACGCGCAATGCCTCGCTCGCCCACGTGCCCGCGAGGTCACGATCGCCCACCGCCCCCTCGAGCTCCTCACGGGGGACCAGCACCTCGCGCCACGCCCGCCCGAGCGCGGGGTGTCCCTCGACCGGCCCGTATGCCGCGGTGTCGCCCACGAGGTCGGGCCACGGGTCGCGCCACGCCAGCAGCTCGCCCGCCCGGGACTCGGCCGCCGACGGCTCGCCGAGGACCGCCCAGTCGGCCGTCACGTCGGCGACCTCCACCCGCAGCATGAACCTCATCGAGTCGAGCCAGGCCGTGAGCGGGGCGGCCTGGCCGGGCTCGGTGGTGATCCAGGCCGTGCTGCCGTCGTCGACGAGGTGAAGGCTGTGCTCGACGTGGCCCTTGGGGGTGAGGACCAGCGACTCGCGGGACTGCCTCGGCTCGAGGCCGGTGATCTGCTGGGTGGTGATGGAGTGCAGCCACGAGAGGCGGTCCGCTCCGGTCACGGTGACGACACCGCGGTGCGACAGGTCGACCACGGCGAGGCCCTCGGACAGCAGGCGCTGCTCGCGCAAGGGGTCGCCGTAGTGCGCCGCGACCCCTGCGTCCGGACCGTCGCCCTCGACGGCCCCGTGCCGGTCGAGCAGCACGGAGCGCTGCCGAGGAGCGGCGTCGCGACCACCGACCACGTCCGTGTCGCCGTCGGCGGGGATGCCTAGCGCGTCGCGCATGTGTCGCACTCCCCGTGGATCGCCATGTGTGTCACGTCAGCAACAAAGCCCGTGGCGGCGAGAACATTCCCCGTGAAGCCGCTGGCGTAGTCCTGCGGACACTCCTGGACCCGTCCGCACGTGCGGCAGACGAGGTGGATGTGGTCCGCATGGTCGGCGAGGTGGTAGCTCGGGGCACGGTGGTCAAGGTGGGTGTGCCCGACGACACCGAGCGACTCCAGCGCCTCGAGCGCGCGGTAGACGGTCGAAGGGGCGAGCGCTGTGCCGCCGTCCCGGCTGACCTGGTCGACGACGTCATCGGGTGTCGCGTGCGCGAGCGTGGCCACCGCGTCGAGCACGCGCTGGCGCTGCGGAGTCATCCGCCGTCCCTGTGCTCGCAACCTGTCGCCGACATCCTGCACGCGCCCCACTCTACGGTTGGGTCCGGAGCGCATACGGGGCATCCCTACACTGTCGGGGTGCTCGACCAATTCGAAGAGACCGACAACCCGCCCGCGCCCCCGAAGAAGCGCCGCCGGCGGCGGACGATCACCATCGTCCTCGCACTCGTGGTGCTCCTCGTCGTGGGAAGTGTCGCGGCATACCTCGCGTTCCTCAACCACACGGTGAGCAAGAACGTCAAGCACGACAACCTGCTTCCCGCACCGGGGGCGAGCGGGGCCGACGCACCGACCAAGAAGCCGGACGCCACCGACGCACAGAACATCCTGTTCATCGGATCGGACGCGCGGGCAGGGCTGGCCGGGGCCCGCTCCGACGTGATCGTGCTCATGCACATCGCCGGGGACCGCAAGACCGTCAACCTGGTCCACTTTCCGCGCGACCTGTACGTCACGGTGCCCGGGCACGGCAAGGACAAGATCAACGCGGCATTCGCCTACGGCGGAGCTCCCCTGCTGGTCCAGACCCTCCAGGGCCTGGTCGGCGTCCCGATCGACCATGTCGCGCTCGTCGACTTCGAGGGCTTCAAGAACATGACCGACGCCGTCGGTGGCGTCAACGTCTACGTCGAGGAGCCCAGCAAGAACCAGGGCTACACGTTCACGAAGGGGTACCAGGAGATGGGCGGCGCGGAGGCGCTGGCCTTCGTCCGGGAGCGCAAGCAGCTCAGCGAGGGCGACATCTCCCGCGGACGTCGCCAGCAGGCGTTCATCAAGGCGCTGATGCTCAAGTCGCTCAGCAGGGACGTGCTGACCAACCCGGTGAAGCTGGCTCAGTTCGTCGACGCCGGCACCGCGAACCTCACGGTCGACCAGTCGTTCAGCGTCGGCGACATGCGCTCGCAGGCCGTGTCGCTGCGCAACCTGCGTGGGCGCGACATCGCCTTCGTCACGGCGCCCTTCAGCGGCTTCGGCACCTCTCCGAGCGGCGCGTCGATCGACGTCGTCGACGAGTCCGGGATGCAGGCCCTGGGCGACGCACTGCAGAACGACACGATGACCACCTACAAGGACGCCACCCACACGCCGTAGGGCCTCGCCGGGAGACGCGACCTGCCCGTGCCGACAGTCAATACGGGTGCGGACGCGGCCATCCGGCCGTGCCCTGCCGAGGATCCGGCGAGCCCTAGCCGACGCGCTTGAGCTCGGCCGAGAGGTGGCTCTGCAACGGTTGCCCCACGGCGGCCATGTCCATGGCCCACATCAGGTTGGAGTTGACCAGACCGTAGAGCCGGCTGCCGGCGTTGTACTCCTTGGCGTGCGGGCTGCGCAGGACGCCATCGGTGCGCAGCTCGATCTTGGCCGGCTCGGCCTTGCCGTAGTAGAGCTCGACGATGCCGGTGGGGTGGGTCAGCAACAGCTCGACCTCGCCGTCCTCGAACGGGCGCCAGAACCCGAGCTCGGTGGCCAGCGGGCGGACCTTCTCCCCGGCATCGTCGAGCAGCCAGGTGCGGCTGTGCCACTCGAGGAACGGGCGACCGTCGTGGGTGACCTCGAGCTCCTGGCCGAAGTTGGCGGACTCGATGGTGGGGTAGCCGACCACGCCGGCGCCCTCCCAGCGGCCGATCATCCACGCCAGCGGGGCGAGCTCGCGAGGCAGGTCGGGGTCGAGGGTGAACTGCATCAGCGGGGCGTCTTGACCAGGCGGTAGACGACGAACGCCGCGAACCAGGTGACCACCACGGCGGTGAGCGCGAGCAGGGCGATGTAGAACGTGTGCACGCGCCAGATCGTAGCCTGTGGCCCATGACGGTCCCACGCATGCTCGTCCTCAAGGTCACCTGCGGCACCGAGTCGCTGGAACGGCTCAACCAGGCGTTCACCGTCGCGGCCACCGCGGTGGCCAGCGGCGTGCCGGTCAGCCTGTGGCTGACGGGTGACGCCACGTGGATGGCCGTGCCGGGTCGGGCGGAGGAGGTCGAGCTCGCCCACGCCGCCGACCTCGCGGACCTGCGTGACGCCGTGCTGGCGGGGGGAACGGTGACGGTGTGCGGCCAGTGCGCGGCGCGCCGGGACCTCTCCCTCGACGACCTCGTGCCGGGCGCGGTGATCCGGGGTGCCGCGGCGTTCGTCGAGGAGGTCACCGCCGACGGCGCCCAGGCCCTCGTCTACTGACGGCCGGGGCACAGCAGGACCCGAGCGGCACCACGGCGAGAGTCAGGTATGCCGTGTGGTCGCCCGGGAACTTTCCGACTTGTTGCTCAGGGGTGGTCACCGAGCCCCGAAGACGCCCCTCCGTCACAGCCACACGGCAACAGGTGGCGGCCTTCCCCAACTCGTTGCTCCACGACGGTCACAGAGTCGCCAAGGCGCCGCCCCGTGACCACCAGCCGGCAACCAGTCGTGCGGCCGCTCAGGCGACGAAGTAGCGGACGACGACGTAGGCCACCACGCCGACGAGGAGTGAGGAGGAGGCGGCCACCGCGAGCTGCGCGCGTGGCATGGCCGTGGCGGGCAGGGGTGCCAGCACCCGCCGGGCCGCGTGCGAGATGGCGGCGGCGAGCAGGCCGAGCAGACCCGCCGGTCCCAGCATCGGCTCGCCCGCGGCCAGGGACACCAGCAGGGCGGCGCCACCGCCGAGGATCATCGAGATGAACAGGGCCCACTGCCTCAACGCTCGGACCGAGACGAACGGGTCGGCCAGGACCCCCACCCCCAGTCCGGCCATCGTGGCTGCGAGCGCGTGCTCACCGGCCAGGACGTGCGGGATGGGCGCCAGCGCGGTGCCCGCGGCGATGATCGCGAGCCCGGACGTCGTGGCCGCCACCGACTCGGTGAGCCGCGGTCGACCATCGCGACGCATCAGCTGGTGCAGGAAGCCGACGATCACCGACACCGCGAGGGCGGCCGGCATCCACTGGAGGTAGGGCTCCTCACGGGTGGCCAGCGCCGTGCCCGTCATCAGGACGGTGCCGATGGCCAGGACCCCGCTCGTGCCCCTCGGGCTGGGCAGGCTGAGCAACAGGGGCCAGCCCCAGGCCAGCACCAACCCACCGAGGGCGACGGCGAGGGCGACGAACTGGGGGCTGGCATAGCCGGTGAGCGCCACCAGGGCCGCGAACGCCATCGTCGCCGCGATGGCCAACGGTCGCGGGAGCAGCGCGCGGCGCGGCAGGGTCGGCGTCACGGTCCGGGCGTTCGCGCGGCGCTCGCGGCGGGTCAGCGGAACGGCAGGGTTGGGCGCCTGCTCGGGGACATCGGACACAAGGGGCATCCTCGCATCACCCTCCGGCGAAGGGCGGCAGGACCTCCAGCACCGATCCCTCGGGCAGGGGCTGGTTCCGCTGGCTGGCGCGACCGTCCACGAGAAGGGTGCTCACGGCTGTCACCGCCGCGAGTCCGGGGTGCAGCGCGTCGACCGCAGCCACCGCGTCGGCGACGGTGGAGCAGTCGCGCACCTCGTCGGTGTCGACACCCGCTGCGGCGCGAGCCCCCGCCCAGTAGCGGACGATGGCCGTACGGCCGGCGACCGGACCGACCTCGTCGTCACGCGGCACGCCCACGCTGTCTCGTGAGGCTGTCCCATCCATGGGACAAGGGTCTCACCATGCGTTCAGCGGCCCCGACGGGACCCCGTCGCCGTATCCTTTCAAGGCATGGCCCGTCTGTTGCTGCTGACGAACGCCTTGGCGCCCAGCGCCGAGGTGCTGCCGGCACTGGGCCTGCTCACCCACCACGTGCGCGTCATCCCCGCCGAACCCACCGCGCTGGTCGACGCGCCGCCCTGCGACTTCGTGCTCCTGGACGCACGCCGCGAGCTGGCCGTCGCGCGCTCGCTGTGCCGGGTGCTGCGCGCCACCGGGATGTCCGTCCCCCTCGTCGCGATCCTCACCGAAGGTGGCCTGGCCGGAATCACGGCGGAGTGGGGGGTCGACGAGGTGCTGCTCGAGTCGGCCGGTCCCGCCGAGGTCGAGGCCCGGCTGCGGCTGGCCGCCGGTCGGCTCCACGACACCCAGGAGCCCGAGGACGTGCAGATCACCTCGGGCGAGGTCACGATCGACGAGGGGACCTACTCGGCCCGGGTCCGCGGGCGCCTGCTCGACCTGACCTACAAGGAGTTCGAGCTCCTCAAGTACCTCGCCCAGCACCCGGGACGCGTGTTCAGCCGGGCCCAGCTGCTCCAGGAGGTCTGGGGCTACGACTACTACGGCGGCACGCGCACCGTCGACGTCCACGTCCGTCGGCTCCGCGCCAAGCTGGGTTCCGAGCACGAGGTGCTCATCGGGACGGTTCGCAACGTCGGATACCGGTTCGTGCCCGCCGAGGACCTGCCGGTCGAGGACGCCCGCGCCGACGCCTGAGCCCGTCTCATCCACCCGACGCGTGGACACGGAAGGCGCCCCTCCCGTTTCCGGGAGGGGCGCCTTCGTCGTGCGTCGGTATGCCGGGTGGCCGACAGGTCGTCGAGTCAGTGCACCTGGTCGATCAGTTCTTCGTGATCCGGTTGAGCGCGCCCGGGGTGTAGGGCGAGTTGGCCTCGAGGTAGTTGGCGAAGCGCGTCGATGTCCAGTCCACCGAAGTACTTCCCGGTGCCGCCGGTGAAGGCCGGGAAGCCGTCACCACCGTCGGCCAGGAAGTTGTTCGTCACGATCCGGTAGGTCTGCGTGTCGACCAGCGGGGCGCCGTTGAGCGTCACGGACCCGAGTGCGTGGTGTCCCGAGTAGGTGTAGGCGAAGCCCTTCGAGACCTGGAGGATCTTCGGCGGCACCTGCGTTGGGACCGCTCCACTGCTGGGCGAGCAGGGTCTTGATCTGCGCACCGGTGAGGGTCATCGAGACCAGGTAGTTGTTGAACGGCTGGACCGTGAAGGCTTCCTCGTAGGTGACGACACCGTCGCCCTCGCCCTTGGGCGAGCTGGCGTAGGTGAGGTCGGCGCGGATGCCACCGGGGTTCATGAACGCGATGACGGGCGTCTGCCCACCGGTAACGACCGACGGGTCGGCCAGCTGGGCGTCGGCGATGAGGTCGCCGAGCGCCTGCTCCCCGCCGCGTTGACGCTCGTGCCACTGCGGCCGATGTCCTGCGTGATCTTGCCGAGGACCCGGTTGGCGATCGGCGCGACCAGGGTCTGGTACTTGCCGATCAGCTGGGTCTGCTTGGCGTCCGGCACGAGCTCGCGCGTCACGATCATGTTGCTGCCCTCGACGGAGCTGCGGACGATGTCGTTCTTCTTGAGGTCGTACTCGAGGTGGGTCTCGGTGAACAGCCGACCGAACGAGCTCGCCGACGTGACGAGGCGTGGCTGGCCCTTCGGGTCGGGGATGTTGCAGATGTAGGGCTGGTGGGTGTGCCCCGAGACGACCATGTCGATGGAGGCGTCGAGGTGCTGGGCGATCCCCAGGATCGGCGACGACGGGATGTCGAGCTGGCCGCCCTTGTCGCAGGCCCAGTTGTAGGCCGGGTTGGCGCTGTAGGCCTTGCCGTCGGGGCCGGTCCACGACTCACGGGCCGGGTTGCCACCCTGGTGGATGAGCACGACGATCGCGTTGACGCCCTTGCGCTTGATCTCGGGCACGAGCGCGTTGGCTGTCTCGACCTCGTCCGTGAAGGTCAGGCCCTCGATGCCGGACTTGGTGACGATGTTCGGGGTGTCCTTGAGGGTCATGCCGATGAACGCGATCTTGGCGCCGTTGACGTTCTTGATCGTGTAGGCGGCAGGATCGTCTTGTTGGTGCCGGTGTAGAACACGTTGGCGGCGAGGATGTCGTAGTCGGCACCGCTAGAACGTGCGGCCGGCGCAGGAGTTCTGGTTGTTGGCGCCCGCTGCCGTCGTCGATGCAGCCACCCGTTGTCGAGGCGCTGCAGCTCCTTGTAGCCCTCGTCGAACTCGTGGTTGCCCACGGAGGTGACGTCGAGGCCGAGAGTGTTCATCGCCTCGATGGTCGGCTCGTCGTGGAACGCGGCCGACAGCAGCGGGCTGGCGCCCACGATGTCACCGGCGGCGACGGTGAGGCTGTCGCGTGCCCGCGCCTGGCACGGTCGCAGGTGGCTGGCGAGGTAGGCGACGCCACCGGCGTCGACTGGGTGCGTGTCAGTGACCGCACCGTTGGTCATCGCGTGACCAGTGTGGTCGACGTCGGCCGCCCGCGAGCCCGACGGGGGCTCGAGGTTGCCGTGGAAGTCGTTGAACGACAGCAGCTGGACGTCGATGGTCTCCTTCGACGGATGGCCCCAGGAGGAGTGCCGCTGGTGATACGCGCACCGGTGACGGCGAGGGTGGCGGCCGCCACGACGCTGGCGACGCGTCTGACACGGGAAGAGGTCATGGGTGCGTCCTTGTGCGGGAGGAGAGATCGGCGGTAGCCGGACCTGTGCACGCTAACCGTGGATCTCCGGTTAGGGAAGATGCGTGGTCCAATGCTTTTCGTGCCGATATCTCCTGTCCGCCTCGCAGACGCCCTCACGTCGACCGAGGTGGCGCGGGTCCGTGAGCTCCAGGCCGCGTCGGCGGCCGCCGACGGCGTCAGCCCCCTGTCCGAGCAGACCGTCCTGTCCCTCGCGGCGCCGGGTGGCCGGGTCCGCCACCTGCTCGGGTATGCCGCGGAGCAGCTGACCGGGTACGCCCAGCTGGACACCGCCACGCGGCCGGGAGACGTCGGGCGAGCTGGTCGTCGACCCGGGGGCACGTCGACAGGGGACCGGCCGAGCGCTGCTCGACGCGGCGCTCGACGAGGCCTCCGGCGCCCGGCTGTGGGCGCACGGGAAGCTGCCCGCCGCCGAGGCGCTGGCCGCCAGTGCGGGGCTGACCGCGGTGCGTGAGCTGCACAAGATGGCCCGACCCCTGAGCGCGGCCGACCTCGACCCGGCCGCGACATCCCTGCCCACCGGTTTCACGGCGCGCGCGTTCGAGCCGGGGCGGGACGAGCAGGCCTGGCTGGAGACCAATGCGGCGGCCTTCGCCCACCACCCGGAGCAGGGACGGATCACCCTGGAGGACCTCCAGGACCGGATGGCGCAGCCGTGGTTCGACCCGCGGGGCTTCATCCTCGTCGAGGCGGACGACGCCCCCGGCGAGGTGGCCGCGTTCCACTGGACCAAGGTCGACCCCGGGGCGGGTCGCGAAGCGACCCTGCCGCTGGCGGGAGGTGTACGTGGTCGGCGTGCACCCGGCATACCAAGGGCGTGGGCTCGGGCGGCCGGTCACCGCCCTCGGGCTCGCGCACCTCGCCGGGCTGGGGCTGGCCGAGGTGGAGCTCTACGTCGACGGTGACAACGCCGCGGCCCTGCACACCTACACGGCCCTGGGTTTTCGCAGCATCATGGTGGATGTGATGTATTCGCGCGCTGTTCACCCGGCACTGTCAGGATGACGCCATGAGCGTGACGACGCGTCCCACGGACGACCACGAGAACGACATCTTCGACGGTGACGAGGCCGGCCACGAGGTGTCGATCGCCAGTGCGCAGCCGCGCGCGTCCAACGGTCGGTTCATGCGGATCGTGCACGCCGCCGGGGGCCAGGACGACAGCGGGCTGCCGGCCGACCGGTTCCTCGACCGCGAGATCTCGTGGCTGCAGTTCAACGAGCGCGTCCTGCAGCTCGCCGCCGACGAGTCGGTGCCGCTGCTCGAACGCGCCCGGTTCCTCGCGATCTTCACGTCCAACTTCGACGAGTTCTTCATGGTGCGCGTCGCCGGTCTCAAGCGCCGCATCGCCACGGGACTGGCCGTGCGGTCCGCCTCCGGGCTCGAGCCGCGCGAGGTGCTCGAACAGATCTCCCTCGTCGCGCACGAGCTGCAGGCCATGCAGACCGTCGTCTACAAGGACAAGGTGCAGCCGGCCCTGGAAGACGAAGGCATCTCGGTGGTCCGCTGGGACGAGCTCAGCGACGACGAGCAGGCGCTGCACTCCGAGCTGTTCGCCGAGCGCGTCTTCCCGGTGCTGACCCCGCTGGCGGTCGACCCGGCCCACCCGTTCCCCTACATCTCGGGGCTCTCGCTCAACCTTGCCGTCGTCCTGGTCAACCCCAAGACCGGCAAGGAGCACTTCGCCCGCGTCAAGGTGCCGCCGCTGCTTCCCCGCCTGCTCCACATCGAGCCTGCGGCCGGTGAGCCGTCCACGTCAGACCTGTTCTCGACCCGGTTCGTGCCTCTCGAGGACGTCATCGCCGCCCACCTCGACATGCTCTTCCCCGGCATGGAGGTGCGGGAGCACTTCACCTTCCGGGTCACCCGCAACGAGGACCTGGAGGTCGAGGAGGACGACGCCGAGAACCTCCTCACCGCCCTGGAGAAGGAGCTCACCCGTCGACGGTTCGGCCCGCCGGTGCGGCTGGAGGTCGACGAGACGATCGACGACCACGTGCTCGACATGCTGGTCCGCGAGCTCGGCGTCAGCGACTCCGAGGTCTACCGGCTACCGGCCCCCCTCGACCTGCGCGGGCTCTACCTCATCGCCGACCTGGAGCGCTCCGACCTGCGCTACCCGCCGTTCCGCGGCCAGATGCACCCCGACCTGGCGCCTGCCGAGAGCTCCAAGCCCTCGGAGATCCTGCCCATCGTCCGCGAGAAGGACGTGCTGCTCCAGCACCCCTACGACTCGTTCTCCACCTCGGTGCAGGCGTTCATCGAACAGGCCGCCGCCGACCCCAACGTGCTCGCCATCAAGCAGACCCTCTACCGCACGAGCGGCGACTCCCCCATCATCGACGCCCTCATCGACGCGGCGGAGTCCGGCAAGCAGGTGCTCGCCATCGTCGAGATCAAGGCGCGCTTCGACGAGAAGAACAACATCTCGTGGGCCCGCAAGCTCGAGCACGCCGGCGTCCACGTCGTCTACGGCATCGTCGGGCTCAAGACCCACGCCAAGCTGTGCATGGTGGTCCGCCAGGAGCAGGACGGCAGCCTGCGGCGCTACTGCCACATCGGCACGGGCAACTACAACGGCAAGACCGCGCGGCTCTACGAGGACTTCGGGCTGCTCACCTCCGACCCACAGGTGGGTGAGGACCTCGCCCGGTTGTTCAACCAGCTGTCCGGGTTCGCCCCGCGCAGCAAGTTCAAGCGGCTGCTCGTCGCGCCGCGGTCGGTGCGATCCGGGCTGCTCGAGCGGATCGAGACGGAGATGGACCACGCCAAGGCAGGGCGCGGGGGCCTGGTGCAGCTCAAGGTGAACTCGATCGTCGACGAGCAGGTCATCGACGCCCTCTACCGCGCCTCCGAGGCCGGGGTGCACGTCGACATCTGGGTGCGCGGCATCTGCGCCCTGCGCCCCGGCGTGCCCGGCCTGTCCTCGAACATCGAGGTCCACTCGGTGCTCGGGCGGTTCCTCGAGCACTCGCGGGTCTTCCTGTTCGGGGGCGGCGGCGAGCCCGAGGTCTTCATCGGCAGCGCCGACATGATGCACCGCAACCTCGACCGTCGCGTCGAGGCGCTGGTGCGGATCGTCGACCCCAAGCACGTGGCCGACCTGCAGTCGCTGCTCGCCCGCGGGATGAGCGACAGCTACGCCCACTGGCGGCTGGGGGGCGACGGACGCTGGACCCGCGCCACCGTCGACGACGACGGCGAGCCGCTCGCCGACCTGCAGGGCGCCCTGATCGACATGCACGCCAAGCGCCGGCGCAAGGCCCGCCGGCGTTGACGACCCCGATCCCGGCCGCGGGCACCGTTCCCTGGCGACGTCGTCGGGGGCAGCTCGAGGTGGCACTGGTGCACCGTCCCAAGTACGACGACTGGTCGTGGGCCAAGGGCAAGCTCGACCCGGGTGAGGAGTGGGTGGTTGCCGCCGTCCGCGAGACGCTCGAGGAGACCTCTCTGTCCGTCGGCCTGGGCCGCCCCCTCCCCGGCGCGGAGTACACCGTGCTCGACGGTGCCGGGCAGCCGGCCACCAAGGAGGTCCGCTACTGGGCCGCCGAGGCCACCAGCCCTGCCGGTCCCCTCCACAACGAGATCGACGAGGTGGCCTGGCTCGACGTCGTCGCCGCCTCGGACCGGCTCGACTACGCGCGCGACCGCGACCAGCTCCGAGCCGTCGTGCGGGCCGACAACGCCGGCACCCTGACCACCTGGCCACTGGCCCTCGTGCGTCACGCGCACGCGGTGGGGCGCAGCGCCTGGACGGGCGATGACCAGCTGCGTCCCCTCGACGAGAGCGGGCAGGACCGTGCCGCCGCGATCGCAGCGGTGCTCGCGGCATACGGCGTCCGGCGCCTGGTCAGCTCACCCTCGCTGCGCTGCACCGACACCCTCCGGCCGTTCGCCGCGCAGCATGGTGCGGCGATGCGCACCAAGGACGGCCTGAGCGAGGAGGGGTATGCCGCGGCACCGGCCCGCGCCGCCCGTCACCTGGCGCGGCTGGTCGAGCGAGGCACGCCCGCCGCGCTGTGCAGCCACGGTCCGGTGCTCCCCGGCCTCCTGGCGGCGCTGGTCGACCTCGTCGACCCGACCGAGCCGGATGCGGCTGCGGTGGCGGAGAGCCTGCGGGCCGCGGCCAAGGAGAAGATGGCCAAGGGCGAGGTCCTGGTCGCCCACCTCGTCGGCAGTGGTGAGACCGCCCGGGTCGTCGCCGTCGAGCGCCACCTGCCGCACTGACTGGCGAGTCCTGACGGGTCCCTGACCTCTCGTTCACCCACTGCATCCCCGGGGGTCGGCGCCTCGACCTCGAATGTCTGACTGGTGTTCACCGCCCGTTCACCCTCCTCGGGCCACTGCGTCACTCTCCCTGCCTACCTTCGGGGCGTCGGGCACGAACGCCCGCCCCCGATTTCCATCCTGAATCCCCTGTGGAGAGGTTTGAACACCGTGAAGATCCAGCGCATCGGCCTCGTGGCCAGCGTGGCACTGGTCGGCACCCTCGCGCTCAGCGCCTGCGGTTCCGACGACAACCCGGCCGCCTCCGCCGGCGCCGGCTCGGGCACGTCGAGCTCGGCGTCCGACTGCCCCGACGGTGGCGGCACGCTCAACGCCGAGGGGTCCTCGGCGCAGAAGAACGCCATCGAGGAGGCCATCGCCTCCTTCCAGGACACCTGCCCCGACACCACGGTCAACTACAACCCGACCGGGTCCGGCGCGGGCATCAAGCAGTTCATCGCCGGCCAGGTCGACTTCGCCGGTTCCGACTCGGCACTCAAGACGGAGGCCAAGGACGGCAAGGTCGAGGCAGACGACGCGGCGGCCTACTGCGGCTCCCCCGCGTGGAACCTGCCCATGGTCACCGGCCCGATCGCCGTGGCCTACAACGTGAAGGGCGTCGACAAGCTCGTCCTCACCCCTGAGGTCACCGCCAACATCTTCAACGGCAAGGTGACCACCTGGAACGACGCGTCGATCGCCAAGCTCAACACCGGCGCCACCCTCCCGTCCGAGCCGATCAAGGTCTTCTTCCGCTCCGACGAGTCGGGCACGACGGAGAACTTCACCAAGTACCTCAAGGCTGCCGCCCCGAACGCCTGGACCGCCGAGCCGGGCAAGGCCTGGACCGGCAAGGGCGAGGGCAAGCAGAAGTCCGATGGTGTCGCCGGAGCGGTGAAGTCCACCGAGGGTGGCATCACCTACGCCGAGTGGTCCTACGCCAAGGACAACTCACTGGGCATGGCCCAGATCGACAACGGCGCCGGCCCCGTCGAGCTCACCAGCGAGTCGGTCGGCAAGGCCGTGACCGCGGCGAAGTCCGACGGTGAGGGCAACGACCTGCGCCTCAAGCTGGACTACGCCACCAAGGAGGCCGGCGCCTACCCGATCCTCCTGGTCACCTACGAGATCGTCTGCTCCAAGGGCAAGGACGCGAAGAAGGCGGCCCTGACCAAGGCGTTCCTCACGCACTTCGCCGCCGCCGACACCCAGAAGGGCCTCGAGGAGATCGGCTACGCGCCACTTCCCGCCGAGGTCCAGACCAAGGTCGAGGCCGCCATCGCGGCCCTGTCCTGACCTGACGGGTATGCCGTGGGGCTGGCTCCCAGCCCCGCGGCATACCTGCTCCCTCCGCTCTGGCCGTCGCACCTCGCCCTGCGCCCCGCACCGCGCGCTCCGACCTTGTCCCACCCGCCCCGCCCCCTGAACGTGAGGCCCTTCCCGTGGCATCAGTGACCGGAGTCTCCGTCGCCGACGAGCTCCCCGGCCCCGACGGCCGCACCCCACTGAGCGGTGACCGCGCCGGCACCGGCCGCCTCGGCGACCGGATCTTCGCCGGGACCGCGAAGGGCTCCGGTGCCCTGGTCATCGCGCTGGTCACCCTGGTCGGCGTCTTCCTGCTGTGGCAGGCGATCCCGGCGATCCTCGACGACAAGGTCAACTTCCTGACCTCGCGGCAGTGGGCCGTCAGCGACAGCGACAACCTGCGGTTCGGGATCGTCGAGCTGCTCTGGACCACGGTCGCCGCGTCGAGCATCGCGATGCTGATCGCCGTCCCCGTGGGGGTCGTGCGTGGCGCTGTTCATCACGCAGTACTCCCCGCGCTGGCTGGCCCGTCCGGCCGCGAACCTCGTCGACCTGCTGGCCGCGGTGCCCTCGATCGTCTACGGGCTCTGGGGCCTGAAGACGTTCACCCCGTGGTTCGACCCGTTCCAGGTGTGGCTCTCCGAGCACCTCGGCTGGTTCCCGCTCTTCTCCGCGACCGGCAAGAGCGGCACGATCCTGCTCATCGGCGTCGTGCTGGCGATCATGATCCTGCCGATCGTCACGGCGCTGTCGCGCGAGGTCTTCGCGCAGACGCCAGTGACGCACAAGGAGGGCGCGCTCGCCCTCGGCGCCACCAAGTGGGAGATGATCCGCACCGCGGTGCTGCCGTTCGGCCGCCCCGGCGTGATCTCCGCGGCGATGCTGGCCCTCGGCCGCGCACTGGGCGAGACCATCGCCGTCACCATCATCGTGTCCTCGCTGCCGCAGGGTTCGACGTGGACCTGGTCGCTCCTCAACGGCGGCGAGACCTTCGCGTCGCGAATCGCCAACAACGCCGGGGAGTTCGACTCCCCGGCGAAGACAGGGGCCTTCATCGCCGCCGGTCTGGTGCTGTTCGTGCTGACCTTCGTCGTCAACGCGATCGCGCGAGTCGTCATCGAGCGCAGGAAGGCGTTCACCGAATGAGCAACGACACCGCGACCAGGGCTGTTGGCACCTCGGGAGCTCCCGATGCGGCCCGTCCGTCCGGTCCCGGCCGCCGCTCGCGATCGGCGCCACCTGTGCTGGGTCATCCCGCCCGCGGACGTGAGCTCAAGGACCTGCTCGCCCGCATCGTGATGTGGCTGGCGTTCCTCGTCGCCCTGATCCCTCTCGTGTGGATCCTCTGGACGGTGGCCTCCAAGGGGATCGACCTGCTGCTCGACTCCCACTGGTGGACGAACTCGCAGAAGGGCATCACCTCCCGGCGCGAGGGTGGCGGTGCGGTGCACGCCATCCAGGGCACCCTCATCCAGGGCCTGACCACCTCGGTGATCTCCGTGCCGATCGGCGTGATGACGGCGATCTACCTCGTCGAGTACGGCCGGGGGCGGTTCGCGAAGGTGGTCTCGTTCATGGTCGACATCCTCACCGGGGTACCGTCGATCGTCGCAGGCCTGTTCGTGTATGCCGTGTGGGTCACGACCTTCGGCTTCCAGCGGGTGGGGTTCGCGGTCTCGCTCTCGTTGGTGCTGCTGATGGTCCCGGTGATCGTGCGCTCCACCGAGGAGATGCTCAAGCTGGTGCCGAACGAGCTGCGCGAGGCGTCCTATGCGTTGGGCGTGCCGAAGTGGAAGACCGTGACGCGGGTCGTCCTGCCGACGGCGTTCTCGGGCATCATCACCGGGATCCTGCTCGGCCTGGCCAGGGTCATGGGTGAGACGGCGCCGCTGCTGATCCTCGGGCCCTACACCAAGTCCATCGCCAGCGACCTCTTCGGCGGCTACATGGCGACCCTGCCGACCATGATCAACCAGGACCGCACCGAGAGCCTGCAGCCCGCCGTCGACCGGGTCTGGGCCGCCGCGCTGACCCTCATCCTCTTGATCCTGCTGCTCAACCTCGCCGGCCGGGTCATCGCCCGGTTCGGCTCGGTGAAGAAGTAAGCCCCCCGGAGCTCCGCTCCCGACCGTGCCGGCCACCCGGCATACCCCTCTCGAAGGACGAAAGAACAGACCATGGCCAAGCGAATCGACGTCAGCGACCTGAACGTCTACTACGGCGCGTTCAAGGCCGTCGAAGGCGTGACGATGACGGTGGAGCCGCGCTCGGTGACCGCGTTCATCGGCCCGTCCGGCTGCGGCAAGTCGACGTTCCTGCGCACCCTCAACCGGATGCACGAGGTGATCCCCGGCGGACGGGTCGAGGGCAAGGTCATGCTCGACGACCAGGACCTGTACTCCTCCGACGTCGACCCGGTGGCCGTGCGGCGAACCGTCGGAATGGTGTTCCAGCGGCCGAACCCGTTCCCGACGATGTCGATCTACGACAACGTGGCGGCCGGGCTGCGGCTCAACGGCGTGCGCGGGAAGGCCAAGCTCGACGAGGTCGTCGAGAAGTCGCTGCACGGCGCCAACCTCTGGAACGAGGTCAAGGACCGGCTGAGCAAGCCCGGCGCGGGTCTGTCCGGCGGCCAGCAGCAGCGGCTCTGCATCGCCCGGGCGATCGCGGTCGAGCCGCAGGTGCTGCTGATGGACGAGCCGTGCTCCGCCCTCGACCCCATCTCGACGCTGGCGATCGAGGACCTGATCTCCGAGCTGAAGAGCCAGTACACGATCGTGATCGTCACGCACAACATGCAGCAGGCCGCGCGGGTCTCCGACCAGACGGCATTCTTCAACCTGGCGGCGACCGGCAAGCCCGGCAGGCTGATCGAGGTCGCCGACACCCAGAAGATCTTCAACAACCCCGGCGTGAAGGCCACCGAGGACTACATCAGCGGCCGATTCGGCTGACCCGTCCACGCCCGCTCTCGGTCGTCCCCGCCCGCGCACCGCCTGCCCACCCCCCATCCGCGACTTGTTGCTCGCAGATCGTCACCGGAGTCCGATCCAGGCCGTCCGTGACCACCAGGCAGCAACAAGTCCCCCGGACCCCCGACTTGTTGCGCAAGGATCGTCACCGGAGTCCGATCCAGACCGTCCGTGACCACCAGGCAGCAACAAGTGGCGCATCAGGCGACGTGCGGACCGTCGTCCCCACCGAGAGACCTGGCGCTCGGTGTCCACAGGCGCAGCTCGTCGTCTGGATCTTGACGCCACAGGCATCGGATGCGTCCTGGGTCGGCACGACGGCGAGCAGCACGCAACGCCTCAGACAATCCATCACCGCCACGGAGCAGGGCACTGGTGTCCCACCTAGCCACCGCGAACCCGACGGACTCGAGGTCCCGCTCTCGATCTCGTTCGGCGAGCATGTGATCAGCGGCCTGGGCGGCATCCCACTCCTGTCCCGAGTACTGACCCAGGTACTTTCCCCGGCCATCGGCTTCACCGACCACCCCCGCGAGCGGCCACACGAAGTCGACACGGCCGATCAACCGACCGTCGAGGCGGTGGATCCAGACCTGGCTCATCGGCACAGGGAAACCGAGCTGATGTGCGGTAGCGACCGAGGCTGACTCCAGCCAGCTCTCGCGACGCGCGTCGGCGAGACCCACGCCGATGTCGGCCTTCGTGACGCCCGGCCACCTCGTCTGGAATCGGCGCATGACCGAGAGGGCGTCGAGCGTGGTCGTGCCAGCACGGAGGGCACCGTCAGCGACGGCCAGTGCGTCACGAAGTCGCACCTGGCGAAAGCAGTCCAGGACCGTGCGATCGACGGTCGTGACGGGAATCCCGGACATGGCTGTCACGTGTTCACGCGGTAGGTCGCCGTCCAAGAGACGTCGCCAGTCATCGCGTCCAGCTGTGCGGTCGGACTCTGGCAGTGTCAGACTCACGGCACCCAACGGCCCCAGCGGGTGGGGTAGACCGTGGAGCAGCGCGGCGCTCTGATGACTCACCACGCTGCCCTCGACCGAGGCACTGGCTGCACGAACCATCGCCAGGTGCAGCTGCTGGGCCGTCAGCTCGAGCCAAGGACCCGGGACCGCATAGAGGCTCGGCGCGACGGGGATGATGTGACGACGCCGGACAGCGCCGGCGATCGTCGTGCTGGTCAATCCTGCGGCGGCCGCCTCACTCGCCAAGAACGGTTGAGGGAGAGCGAGCCACGCTGACTCTGGAGTCGTCCGCATCCATCGATCGTGGACGCGCTCGTCGATGCAGAGCCATCCCCCGCTTCACCGCCTGTGGACGCTCCAGTGCCTCGCTGTCCCGCTGTGGACACGATGCTCGGCTGAGGCAGAGGCCGTCGATGACGATCTGGTGTCTCTCACGACTTGTTGCCGCCAGATCGTTACGACGCCACCGATTCGCGACTCCGTGACCACCGCAGGGCAACAAGTCGCCCCGAAGGCGAAGTGCGGACGGAAGGCGAGGTCAGACGAAGAGGTTGATGATCAGGCAGCTGGCAGCGGCGACGATGCCGGCGCCGGGGAAGGTCAGCACCCACGCACCGACGATGTTGCCGGCCACGCCCCACCGCACGGCAGACAGCCGCTTCGTGGCGCCGACGCCCATGATCGCCGAGGTGATCGTGTGGGTCGTCGAGATCGGGGCGCCGAACGCCATGCCCGCGACGTACAGGATCGCGGCGGCACTCGTCTCCGCAGCGAAGCCCTGCGGCGGGTCGAGGTGGATGATGCGGCGGCCGAGGGTGCGCATGATCCGCCACCCACCGGCATACGTGCCGAGGGAGATCACGACGGCGCTCATGATCAGCACCCACAGCGGCACACGCTCGCCGTTGTAGTGGCCACCCACGGTCAGGGCGAGCACCACGACACCAGCCGTCTTGGCGGCGTCCTGGAAGCCGTGGCCGAAGGCCATCGCCGCCGCGGACACGGTCTGCGCGTAGCGGAAGCCGCGCGTGACCCTGCCGGGTTGGGAACGGCGGAACATCCAGAGGATCGCAGTCATCACGAGGAAGCCGAGAGCCAGGCCGACGATCGGCGACAGGATCATCGGGATGACGACCTTCTCCAGGATGCCGGCCCATTTCACGTGCGCTCCGGCAGCCAGGGCTGCGCCGCCGAGTCCGCCGATGAGGGCGTGGGACGACGAGGACGGCAGGCCGAACCACCACGTCAGCAGGTTCCAGCCAGTCGCCCCGATCAGCGCGGCGCGCGCAGATGACGAGGCCCTCGTTGCCCTGAGGTGCCTCGATGATGCCCTTGCCGATCGTCGCGGCGACCTTGCCGAAGAAGTAGACCGTGACGCCGCCGACCAAGTTGGCCACCGCCGCCATGAGCAGGGCCACACGCGGGGTCAGGGCGCGGGTCGAGACGGAGGTGGCGATCGCGTTGGCGGCGTCGTGAAAACCGTTGGTGTAGTTGAAGCCCATCGCCAGGGCGATGACGATTCCTACCGGAAGCCAGTCCATGGGGAGGCTCAGGACTCCTTGACCGCGATGCTCTCGACCTTGTGGGCCACCTTCTCGAACGCGTCCGCGGCGGCCTCGAGCTCCTCGACGACCTCCTTCAGCTTCATGATCGTGAGGGTGTCTGCACCGAAGTCGCCGTTGAACAGCCCGGCGAGCAGTCGGCGGTAGATCTGGTCAGCCTGGTTCTCGAGCCGGTTGATCTCGATCCAGTAGCCCGACAGGTCCTTCATCGACCGCAACCGGGGCATGGCCTCGGCGGTCAGCTCGGACATGCGGGAGAGCACCTCGACCTGGTCGGAGACGCCGGCCGGGAGGTCGCCGATGCGGTAGAGCACGATCAGGTCGACGGCGGCATCCATCATGTCCATGCAGTCGTCCAGCGTGGACGCGAGGCCGTGGATGTCCTCGCGGTCGAACGGAGTGATGAACGAGCTGTTCACCTTGCGGATGATCTCGTGGGTTGCCTCGTCGGCGTCGTGCTCGATCTCGCGCATGCGCGTGGCGACGGCTTCGCGCTCGGAGTGTGGGACGCCGAGCAGGGTGGTCAGCTCACGGGAGCCGCGCACGAGGTGGGAAGCGGACTGGGCGAACAGGTCGTAGAAACTGTTCTCCTGGGGGGTGAGGCGAAAGCCCACGGTTCTCTCCGGTCACGCAAAGGGGGATGGCCGTGGACGATGCTACGGGCAAGGACGTCCGAAAGTGCAACCGGGCAGGTCGGCTGCCGGACAACCCCCGGACACCTTCGAGCCGATCTACGGACGCGCTCCGGACAGCTCCGGGACATTTCCCCCGCAGGATCGAGCAGGCCGGGGCGGATTGCGCCGAGACCGGTGCGGATCAGGCGTTCTGGCGCCTCCAGGCCCGGTGCTGTGCGGCCTTCCTGTCCTCCGACACGACGGGGTGGCCACGGACGATGCCCGAGGGCCTCGTCGATCTCGTCCTCGGTGAGCGGCTCTTCTTTGGCGGAGGCCGCGACGACGAGGTCCCCCACCAGCTCGATCTCGTCCTGGAGCGCGTCGTCGGTGAGGTCTGCACCGGCGCGCGGGTCCTTGGTCATGACCGAAACGCTAACGGAGGCGGAGCCGAAGATGGCATCTAGTTTGCTATCTCTTGACCAGCGATGCCCCGGAACCACCCACTTGGGTCATGTCGGCATCATCCGGACTAGTTCCAACCGGCTATGGCGGATGATGCTTGCCATGTCCCCGGATCCCGGCGGTGCCGCATCGGATGACCCACCCGCCGCGTCGGCAGAGCCGCCCGACGTCGAGGACCGTGGTTCGTTCAGCCACGGGGTATGCCGCGTGTGCGGCTGGAGCGGGCCGGGTCGCCGTTCGCGTCGGCTCTCGCGCGAGGACTCGCTGGCGCACCGGCGGGTCTGCCCCGGAGCACGTTGATGGGACTGCGCGTCAGCCGGGGGTGTGCGCGTCGGGCCGGGAGCGCCTCACGGCGCGTGGCCGCTCGTAGCGGCTTCAGTTGGGACCCGGGGCTACCGCGGCCCGACGCACGTCCGACTGTAACCCCGGACCCCGGCATGTTGTTCCCCGAGCCGCGCGATTTGCTTCGCGGCAAGGGGCCGTTCAGGTGAGTTCGCCGGCACTCCACAGGCGCGCGCCGGCTTCGAGGTCCTCGGCTGTGGACAGCATCGAGGCGGCTCGGCGCGTCTGCTGACCGGCGGCCTCACGGTCCTGGACGTCCGTGGTGTGGGCTCGGTCGGCGCGGCCGGCGGCGACCACACGGCAGAACGCAGCGGCCCGCTGCAGGGCGACGGCGAAGTCACCGTCGAACACTCCTCGCAGGATGCCGTCGGTCAGCGCGCGGAGCTCGTCGGGCCCGGGCGGTTCGGCGACACCCGCCACCACGTGGTTGACGTCCGTGAACCGGATGCCGGCCGCGTAGTCGGCGCTGGCCTCCTCGGGGCTGCGCTGGACCCACTCGCGCAGGGCGTAGAGCCGCCAGAGCGCTCCGGGGAGGCTGCGTGCCGGACGGTCGGCCCACAGCTCGGCGACGGTGGTCAGGCCCAGCTCGTCGACGAGGGCGACCAGTCGCGCGGTGACCTCGGGGTCGTTCGTGGCGCGACCGGTGCCCACGAGGACCGCCGCAGTCTCGTGGGCGATCTCGGTGACCTGGGCGGGGTCGGGGACGGTGCCGCCCTGCGCCTCCATCGCCGTGGGGCCGAAGGACGCGGGTCGACGTGGCACGGGGCGACCACTGGGCTCGTTCTTCATCGACCCCAGTCTCTCAGGTCGAGCCGACGGCGGCAGGCCGAGCCGGCCTGGCTGCGGCCGGAGGCGAGCGGGCCCCGTCAGTCGAACAGCTCGCTGAGGAAGGACTTCTTGCGGCGCTGGCCGTAGCCGTACTGCCCGCCGTACGGGGCCTTGGAGGTTGCGCGGTAGGGCGCCTGGTGGCTCTGGGCCGGCGGCTGCTGCCAGGCGTTCTGCGGGGGTTGCGGCGTGGGCGGCTGCGAGGCCGGCGGCTGGGCGGCGGCCTGGGCAGACTGCTGGTGCCAGGCGTTCTCGGCCGCGACGAGGCCTTCGAGCTCCCCGCGGTCGAGAAACAGGCCACCACAACCCGTGCACTGGTCGACGTGGATCTGGTTGCGCTCGTAGGTGCGCATCTCGGAACCGCACTTGGGGCAGGTGAGGGTGCTCATGTCGGGCCAACGGCTCGAGGGTGCAGGCGGGTTCCGGACGCGCCGAGGTCGCTCGCCGGCATACCCCGATAGTCACCCGCTGCACCGGCTGGTGGTCCACAGTTGTCGGGTGCCCACCCGCTCTCCACCCACGCAGTCTCCCCCGGGTCCACGGGCACGTCGGGTTGCGGGCCGCGTCGTGACTGCACTCGTGGTCGCGGCCGGGACAGCGGGCTTCGCGTTCTTCGGGATCCTCGCGTGGTTCGGAATGTGTGGGATCTCCGGGTGCTCCGGAGGCGGGTTCGGTCGCTCGACGGACCCGGCGGGGACGCGGCAGTCCATTCTCCTGGCGGCGGGCTGTCTGCTCGTGGCTCTGCTCGTGCGGGCAGCACTCACGCGCAGCCTGCGCAGGGCCGCGTATGCCGTCGTGATCGCCCTCGTGGCAGCAGTCGCCCTCGGCGTGGCGATCGGCTCGGACTGGCGCGGCTGCCCACGGTCCATCTCCCACGCGACCTGCCTGTCCGAGAGCCGCTGACCGGTCGGGCGCGGCCCCGATGGTTGGCTACGCTGACCTGCGGCCCGCCAGTCGGCGGCCAGGGCCTCTAGCTCAATGGTTAGAGCTGCGGACTTTTAATCCGTAGGTTGTGGGTTCGAGTCCCACGGGGCCCACGCACGTGCAGTTGAGAGGCGTGATGGTCGCTCCGGGCCCGCTCAGCGGGCCCTGAGGAGGACACCGAGCAGGTCACGCTCGCCAGCCTTACCCCGATTCGGAGTCCCGTCCGGCGGCCTGGTCGAATTCCTGCAGGGCCAACGCAACGCTCGGACGAGCTCTGTCCGTTCGGCCAGCTGGTCGCCCGTGCCGCCAGGGAGGCCGTTTCACCTCGGTTGCAGGGCCACGGCGATGACCACCAGGTCGGAGGAACCGACACCGTCATTCGGCAGCACCACGGTGTCGCCGAACCCGGCCACGGACCCACCGCAGTCGACGCTGCCGGCCAGCACCACGGCATACCCCGTCCTGGGCAACTCCCGCGAGAGGGTCACCGCGTGGGTGTGGCTCGCTCGGCTGGTCATGACGTTCACCACGTGGCAGGGCCCGTCGTCGAGGGTCGCCCACGCGCTCCACTCGCCGGGGAACGCCTGGGCCGTTCCCGGAGTGGGCAGGCCAACCGCTGGCCGGTCGGCGAACGACAGGCTCAGCCCACGGCCGGCGAGCAGCACACAGGTGCGGTCCATGCCCCAGAAGTCGGAGAAGGGGCCATCGGTGTCGATCCAGGCGTGACTCAGCAACCACCCGTCGCCGGCGACGATGGTCGCCCTGGTGCCCAGCCCGTTCTTCCATCTGCTTCGCGGCAGGCCTTCGAGCGTGATGACAGACACGGCTCCTCCTCCTCCGGGATCGTATGCCGCGACGTCGCCGGGCCGGTGAGCTCGGTCTAGCCGTACTGCTCGTGGTCGGCGACGACGTCCGCGATCAGGCGCTCGTCGGATCCAGCCCGCTCCTCGTCGACGTCGACGGACGCCGCGAGCCCGAGCAGGGCCTTCCACAGCACCCACCCCCTGGCCCGCGCCCACGTCGCGTCGTCCTGGCCGACTGCCTCACGGAAGGCCGCACGGCTCGGCCCACCGAAGAGGGTCCAGGCAATCACCAGGTCGCAGGCCGGGTCGCCCACGCCTGAGGTCCCGAAGTCGATGACGGCTGACAGGGCTCCGTCGCTCACCAGGAGGTTCCCGGCAGCCACGTCGCCGTGGAACCAGACCGGTTCGCCGGTCCACTCGGCGGACAGCGCGGCCTTCCAGACGGACGCGGCGCGAGCGGTGTCGATGCGTCCGTCCAGCTTGGCGAGGCACGACCCGGTCTCGAGGTCGTAGTGCGCGGGTGATGCGCCCCGGTAGTGGCTGTGCTCCCCGGCCACCGGCCCACCGACCGGGTCGCAGGCCTGCAGTGCCACGAGGAACTCGCCCACCGCGGTCGCCAGCGGCGCGGGGTCCCGAACCGGACCGTCCTGGGCAGTCTCCCCCGGAAGCCATTCCCTCACCGACCACGGGAACGGGTATCCCTCGCCGGGAACGCCGACGGCCAGCACCGACGGCACCGCGACCGGAAGCTGTGACGCGAGCACTGGCAGCCACTGGTTCTCCTTGGCCACGGCTGGCACATAGCCCGCCGCGGTGGGCAGTCGCACCGCCTTGTCCTCACCGAGCCGGTAGGTCCGGTTGTCCCAGCCATCAGCCTCGACCGGCACGACGGGCAGGTCGCCCCACTGGGGGAACTGTGACCTCAGCAGCCGCCGGACCAATGGCGCCGTGACGCCGGCGCGCCCGTCCCGGGGAGTCGAGGTCATCCCACCACCTTGCGCAACAACAGCCCATGTGACAACCGGGTATCCGCGTCAGGGGGCGCGCCGCCCCGGGCACCGCCGTGACGCGCTTCGGGGCAGACTGGACTCGTGAGCAACACCGAGACCCAGCCGCAGGAGACCGTCTGCCCAACGACTCCACCCGGCGGTGCCGTCGAGGTCCTCGAGCCACGGGACGTCCCCCTCGGCGGCCCCCGGGCCATGACCGTGCGCCGCACCCTCCCCCAACGGCAACGCTCGCTCATCGGCGCCTGGTGCTTCGCCGACCACTACGGGCCCGACGACGTCGGCGCCACGGGCGGCATGGACGTCCCGCCCCACCCGCACACGGGTCTGCAGACGGTCAGCTGGCTGTTCACCGGCGAGATCGAGCACCGCGACAGCCTCGGATCGCACGCGCTCGTGCGTCCCGGCGCGGTCAACCTCATGACCGGCGGGCTCGGCATCGCCCACTCCGAGGTCTCGACCCCGGGGACCACCGTCCTGCACGGAGCGCAGCTCTGGGTGGCCCTCCCTGACGCACATCGCAACGCCCCCAAGGCTTTTCAGCACCACGAGCCCACTCCCGCTCGAGTCGGCGACGCCACGCTGAGCGTCTTCCTCGGCACGCTCGCCGGCCAGACCTCACCGGTCGAGACGTTCACCCCGCTGCTCGGCGCGGAGGTCACCGTCGACGCGGGGGCTACGGTCGAGCTCGGCCTCGACGCGGCATACGAGCACGGGGTGCTGGCCGACAGCGCGGGGCTCACCGTCAATGGCACCGACACCCCACGCAGCGCCATGGCCTACCTCCCCACCGCGACGCCGACCCTCACGCTCACCAACACCACGGACGAGCCAGCCCGTGCACTCGTCCTCGGCGGGCCACCGTTCGAGGAGGAGATCGTCATGTGGTGGAACTTCGTCGGCCGAAGCCACGACGACATCGTCGCTGCGCGCGAGGAGTGGATGGCCCACTCGGCGCGGTTCGGCGAGGTGGAGGGGTATGCCGGTGAGGTCCAGCACCTGCCCGCGCCTGCCCTTCCTGCGGTGCGGATTCGTCCGCGCAGCAACGCCCCTCGCCGCGCTCGGGACTTGTGAGTCTTTCGCTTCCGGTTGGCCGCACGCGGGTGGCCGTCGCGGCTGGCGCCGTCGCGCTCATTCTGGCTCTGGCCTTCCCTGCCTACCTGACGACTCCCCGCACAGAGGGCCTGGACGGCGACTGGTCGGCCAGGTCACTGTCCGGCCCAGTGGTGGCGGACCGCGCCATCCTCAGCGGGAGCAACGCCGCCCTCGACCTGCGCACGGGAAAGACCGTGACGCTGGGGTCTGTGCGCGGCGGCACGCCGTTCGTGGCGGACGACCGACTGCTCATCGCGAGCCCCGGCCGGATCGACTCCACACGCTTGGACGCCACGGCCCGGTGGACGTGGCAGGCACCCGCCGGGCGCACAGCCACACCGGTGGCCGCCGCGGGCGGGAGCACGCTGGTGCTCGTCTGCCCGGCGACCGGCACCTGCGCCCTCGTCGGTCTCGACGCCAGGGGTCGCGAGGTCTCCCGAGCCGACGGCGTCGCCCGCCGCACGGCCGCTCCGAGCCATGGGTCCCTCCCCCGCGTCGACGCCAGCCCCGTCAATGGCGGAGGCGTGCTGGTCACCGACCCGACGACGGGGCGCACGGCCCTTCGAGCAGGACGGTCGTTCGTGGCCGTGCCCGACGGCCCGGTGGTCACCGAGCTCGTCCAGGACGGTCAGTGCGTCGTCTCCGCCTATGCGGGCGCGGATGAGCTGTGGGTCAAGGTCCTCGACGCCTGCCCCGACACGCAGCCGAAGCTGGCGGTGGCGGACGGCGCCGTCAGCCTCACGTGGCCGGGCAGGACCGAGCGGCTGGCCCTGACCAGCGGCGCCGCTCCTGCCACCCAAGCGCGTGTCCGCATCGACTCCGGGAGCCGGCTGGTCGCGCGCGCCGCCGGGATGGTCGCCGTCGAGTCGCGAAAGTCGCTGCACACCAACCCTTTTCGCTGGGGCACCCACGTCACGGTGATCCAGCTGCGTGACACGAGAACAGGCGACAAGCTCGCCCAGGTCGTGTCGGACCAGCCACTGACGGTCCTCCACCTCGAGCGCGGGGCGGTCGTGGTGCGCGACGGCGACCGGATCGTCCGCTACACACTGGAGGACCGGGACCGAGTCGCGTGACGATGAGGCAGACTGACCGCATGAGCCCCACGACCGGAAGGCGCCCTGGGCAGAGACCTGGTGGCGTCGCCGCATTCGCGCCGATCATCGTCGCCGTCTGCGCGATCGTGCTGGTCCGGGAGGGCTTGGAGGCGGTGTTCCCCGACCTCAACACCTGGGTCGTGTTCATCGTCGCCCTCGCCGCGGGCTGGCTCGCCTACGCCGGCGTGGAGCGGCTCGTAGGCCGTCGTCACGACGGGTCCAACGGTCCGCGCGACCAGTCGTGAGCCCTGCCCCAACCGGTCCCGTCCTCGTCACCGGCTGCTCGTCGGGGATCGGTCGTGCCGCGGTGCAGGCCCTGGTCGGCGCCGGCCACACCGTCTACGCGACCGCCCGCAGGCAGGAGACCCTCACCGACCTCGCCACCGCCGGCGCGGTCACCCTCGCGCTCGACGTCACCTCCGAGGAGTCGATGACCAGTGCGGTCAAGACGATCGAGGCCGAGCACGGTCGAGTCGGCGCCCTGGTCAACAACGCGGGCTACGGCGAGTACGGCACGGTCGAGGAGACCGACCTCGACAAGGTGCGCACCATGTTCGAGACCAACGTCTTCGGGCTCGCACGACTCACCCAGCTCGTCCTGCCGGGCATGCGAGCCGCGCGGGAAGGCCGAGTCGTCAACATCGGGTCGATGGGTGGCCGGTTCACCTTTCCCGTGGGCGGCTACTACCACGCGACCAAGTACGCCGTGGAGGCCATCAGCGACGCGCTGCGCAACGAGGTGCGCCGGTTCGGCATCGGCGTGAGCCTCGTCGAACCAGGCCTCATCCGCACCGGCTTCGAGGAGACTGTCCTCACGTCCGATGCCGCTGCGGCGCACCAGGCCTCGCCGTATGCCGCGTTGCTGGCTTCCAGCGCCAGCAACACCTCTGGGGGCTACGGCAACCCGATCATCGCCACCGGCCCGGAGGCCGTGGCCAGGGTCATCCGCCGGGCCGTCGAGGCCCGTCACCCCAGGCCGCGCTACGTCGTGACGCCCGCTGCCCGGGCCCTGATCGCCACCCGCACGCTCGGCGGCGACCGGGTCTGGGACCTCATGGTCCGGCAACAGTTCGACACCTGAACGCGGACCCGAGCGGTCGGCCGCCAATTCGCACTGTCGCGTGACTACCTAGACTCGACGCCGTGGTCGCCACCGTCGAGCCCCTGAGCGCTCCCGTCGAACCAGACGAGGCGCTGCGCCGCATCGCCTTCCTCCTAGAGCGTGAGCGCGCCGGGTCCTACCGCGTCGAAGCGTTCCGCAACGCCGTCGCCACGGTCCGTGAGACTCCCGAGGACGAGCTGCGCAGCCGCCACGAGGCCGGGACCCTCCAGGACCTGCCCGGTATCGGGAAGTCCACCGCCGCGGTGGTGAGCGAAGCCCTCGACGGTGAGCTCCCGGCATACCTGGAGTCGTTGCAGGGCAAGGCGAAGCCACTCGTCAAGGGCGGCGACGCGCTCTTCGCCCAGCTCAAGGGCGACTGCCACTCCCACTCCAACTGGTCCGACGGCGGCAGCCCCATCGAGGAGATGGTGCTGACCGCGGTGGAGCTCGGTCACGAGTGGCTGGTGCTCACCGACCACTCGCCCCAGCTGCGGGTCGCCAACGGGCTCACCGCCGAACGGCTCACCAAGCAGCTCGCGATCGTCGACGCCATCAACGCCTCACTGGGTGGGCAGTTCCGGCTGCTCAAGGGGATCGAGGTCGACATCCTCGACGAAGGCGGCCTCGACCAGACCGAGGCGATGCTGGCCAAGCTCGACTTCGTCACGGCCAGCGTCCACTCCAAGCTCAAGATGAACAAGGCACCGATGACCAAGCGGATGGTGGCCGCTGTCTCCAACCCACGGGTCAACGTGCTCGGCCACTGCACCGGTCGCCTCGTCGAGGGATCCCGCGGCACCCGCGCCCAGTCCGAGTTCGACGCCCGGGCCGTCTTCGAGGCGTGTGCCGAACACGACACCGCGGTCGAGATCAACAGCCGTCCCGAGCGCCGTGACCCACCCGACGAGCTGATCCGCCTGGCCCTCGAGATCGGCTGCCTGTTCGCGATCGACTCCGATGCGCACGCACCGGGGCAGCTGGAGATGAAGGCGTACGGCTGCGAGCGCGCGGAGCAGCTGGGCATCGACCCCGACCGGATCATCACCACCTGGGACGTCGAGCGGCTGCTGGACTGGACCGCACCCGCCGGCTGAGTCCGACCCGTTTTGGTTATCCGGGCGGTCTGCCCGTATGCTTTCGCGAGTCCTCGACGGATCCGCGCCTGGCGCTAACGGCGGGGGGCCGTTGAACTGGTCCCCATCGTCTAGCGGCCTAGGACCCCGCCCTTTCACGGCGGTAGCACGGGTTCGAATCCCGTTGGGGATACGTACGAAAAGCACCATCAAGGCCCCGTAGCGCAGTTGGTTAGCGCGCCGCCCTGTCACGGCGGAGGTCGCCGGTTCGAGCCCGGTCGGGGTCGCTCGAGACGAAGAGGCCCGCACACGAGTGCGGGCCTCTTCGCATGCCCGGCCAGGCGAGCGACCTCAGCGTCGCGCGCACTTGCGGGGGCGACGCCACGGCTTGAGCGCCGACAGCGTCATCGCGACCAGCACCGCCCTTTCGTCAGACGCTGACCTCGATGGCGATCTTGCCGCGGACGTGACCGGTCTGGCTGAGCTCGAAGGCCCGGGCCGCGTCCGCGAGCGCGAACACCTCGGCGATCGGCACCGTCAGCTCGCCGTCGTCGGCGAGGTCGCCCAGCGCGGTCAGGTCCTCGGCGTTGGGACGCACCCACGCCGAAAGGCCACCGGACTCGGCCACAGTGCCGTCGGCGATGGACCCGTGCCGGCCACCGTCCTTGAGGACGGCCAGGGTCGTCTCGAGCACGCCACCCACGAAGTCCGCCACGACGTCGACGCCGTCGGGGGCGAGCTCACGCACGCGCTCGGCCAGCCCCGCGTCATACGTGAGGGGCTCGGCACCCAGCTCCCGCAGGAACTCGTGGTTGCCTTCCGAGGCGGTGCCGATCACCCGGGCGCCCCGTGCGCGGGCGATCTGGACCGCGAACAGGCCGACGCCACCGGCGGCGGCGTGGACGAGGACGGTCTCGCCGCGCTTGAGGTCGAGTCGTGCCAGCAGCTGGTATGCCGTGAGGCCGGCGAGCGGGAGGCCGGCGGCCTGGTGCCAGTCGAGCGACTTCGGCTTGCGGGCGACGGTGCGCACCGGTGCGGTGACGAGCTCGGCGAAGGTGCCACCCTGCACCCAGTCCTTGCGGGCGTAGGCGACCACCTCGTCGCCGACGGACCACTCGGGGGTGTCGAGCCCGACCGCCTCGACGACCCCGGAGACGTCCCAGCCGGGGATCGCGGGGAAGCTCACCACCATGAGCCCGTCGAGGTAGCCCGCCATGACCTTCCAGTCGACAGGATTCACGGAGGCGCTTCGCACGCGGATCAGCACCTCACCCGGCCCGACCTTGGGGTCAGGACGATCGGTGAGCTGGAGGGTGCGGGGGTCGCCGTACTCGGCGTAGGTGACTGCCTTCATGCCCAGCGCAACCTTGCTGCACAGGCGGCTATTCCGCTGGTGCAGCGCTGCGGACGCCGCGACCTTGCTCGGCCACGGGAGCCGCGAGCGGAGGGGGCCACCTCGGCCTCTCGTCCTGGAACGGGGTGTCGGCGGAGTGTGAGGCAGCCCGTCGGATCGGCTATGATCCTGCAGTCGCGACGGTCCCCCGGGCTTCGGCACGAGACCGCCGCGATCGCATGTCCGCCGCCACGGACGTGCGGTTCGGCCAGGTAGCTCAGTTGGTACGAGCGTCCGACTGAAAATCGGAAGGTCGGCGGTTCGACCCCGCCCCTGGCCACCACCCGAGCCGCCGGTCATCCCCGATGACCGGCGGCTTCGTCGTGGCCGCGCCTTGGAACAACCCCTTCCGACACGTCAGCAGCGGATTGTCGGTAACCGAGTGTTCGGCTGGGCGTACCTGCGCCTGATGAAGGAAGATCGCTTCGTGCAGGAACAGCAGCCTCGAGGCGTCGAGAACCCCGGCGACCTCAGCCGCTGGCTGGTCGAGGCCTCACCCGACGGGTTGTGGGTCTTCGACGCCCAGGGCCGGACCGTGCTCGCCAACGCGCGGATGGCACAGCTGCTGGGCCGCACACCCGCGGAGATGGAGGGGTTGTCGGTCTTCGAGACCCTCGACGAGGACGGCCGGGCCCAGTTCGCCGAACACCTGCGTGAACTCGAGACCACCGGCAGCGCGGGCAGCAACCTGGAGTGCAGCCTGCTCCGCAAGGACGGCGAGCAGTTCTGGGCCCTGGTCAGCCACAACCCCATCCACGATGACACCGGCCACCACGTCGGCTGGCTCCACCGCGTCACCGAGTACAGCCAGCAACGCACCCTGATCGAGACCCTGCAACGCCGTGAGGCCCAGCTGGCGGAGGCCCAGCACATCGCCAAGATCGGCAGCTGGGAGTGGGAGGTCGAGACTGACACGCTGACCTGGTCCGACGAGCTCTACCGGATCTACGGCCTCGATCCAGACGGTGACCTCGTGCCGAACTACCAGAGCTTCCTCGAGACCATGCATCCCGACGACCGCGACCGGGTCGCCGCTGCCGTCAGCCATGCCCGGGAGGAGTCCGGAGAGTTCGAGTTCGATGCCCGGATCTTCCGCACGGACGGCACGATCGCGTGGATCCGCGGCAGGGGAAGGGCCGTGCGCGACGAGGCCACCGGCGCAGGTCGTGCGCATGGGTGGCACGTCGCAGGACATCACCGCGACCAAGGATGCCGAGCAGGCCCTTGCCCTGCTCACCGCGATGGCGACCGCCGCCAACGAGGCCACCACGCTCGCCGAGGTGATCCCGCAGGATCCTGGACGACGTGGCACGGCATACCGGATGGCAGCCCGTGGCTGCCTTCCTGGTCGTCGACGGCGAGCTCGAACCCGTCGCGGGACCCACGCGACCCGTTCCCGAGGAGGACAGCGCCGAAGCCACTCGCCTGGCGCACGACGCGGTCGCCACCTTCGAGCCGCGGGTCTCACGCACGACCGAGGGCACCAGCCTGGTCGCCGCTCCTGTCGTCGCGGAGGGCCGGGCCGCATGCGTCATCGTGATGGACACGCGCGCCAGCACCCCGCCCACCGAGACCGACGGGCTCACAGTCAAACAGGCGACCACCCTGTTCGCCCGGGTCGCCGAGCGCGAGTGGACCGGAGAACGGCTCGAGCAGGCCCGCGACAGCGCGATGAGCGCCTCGTTGGCCAAGTCCGACTTCCTCGCCACGATGAGCCACGAGATCCGCACCCCGCTCAACGGAGTCATCGGCCTCTCCGAGCTGCTCGGACGGACCGAGCTCACCGCCCATCAGCGCCGGCTGGCCGACGGCATCGATGGCGCCGGACGCAGCCTTCTGGCGCTGGTCAACGACATCCTCGACCTGTCCAAGATCGAGGCAGGCCGGCTCGAGCTGGAGGCTGTCGACTTCGACCCGCGCGCCGTGGTCGAGCAGAGCACCACCCTGCTCGCCGAGCGCGCCCGGGCCAAGGGCCTCGAGCTCGCTGTGTCCTTTCAGACCGACATCCCAGCCTGGGTGTGCGGCGACTCGGTGCGCTTCGGCCAGGTCATCTCCAACCTCACCGCCAACGCCGTGAAGTTCACCTCCAGCGGCGAGGTGGTGGTCCGCGCCTCGGTCGAGACCGGCAGCGACGACGACACAGAGGACACCAAGGACACCGGCGGTGGCACGCGCGACGGCATCGTGCTGCGGGTCGAGGTCAGCGACACGGGCGCGGGGATGACGCCGGAGGTCAAGGATCGGCTCTTCACCGCCTTCTCCCAGGGCGACAGCTCGACCACCCGCGAGTACGGCGGCACCGGTCTCGGCCTGGCCATCAGCCGCCAGATCGTCGAGGCGATGGGTGGCCAGATCGGCGTCAACAGCGAGTCCGGCTTCGGAAGCACGTTCTGGTTCACCGCCCGGTTCGAGGCTGCGCGCCAGACCGACCACGAGCCGCCCGAGCTGCCCTCGGTCGCGGGCCTGCGGGTCCTGGTCGTCGACGACAACGAGACCAACCGGTTCATCCTCGAGGAGCAGCTCGGCGGCTGGTCGATCGAGTCAGCGGTCGCGTCCTCAGGTGTGGAGGGTCTGGGGACGCTCGACGACGCCCACCGCCGCGGGCGTGCCGTTCGACATCGTGCTGCTCGACTACCTCATGCCCGGCGTCAACGGCGAGCAGTTCGCGCGGATGGTGCGCGGTGACGGCCGGTTCGGTGACACCCGCATCATCCTGCTCACCTCGGCGATGGACCTCGACCCCGAGGTGCTGTCCTCCGCGGGGATCGACGTGTCCCTCACCAAGCCGGTACTGCCTTCCCAGCTGCTCGACGCCCTCGCCGACGTGGCCGGCGCCCGCACCGGCGCGCGGGGCGCCTCGGGGACCGACCCTGCGAGGGAGAGCCGGGACCGCGGACAGCCGTCAGGGTCGCGCGGCCGGGTGCTGGTCGTGGAGGACAACGAGGTCAACCAGCTCGTTGCCGTCGGCATCCTCGAGAGCCTCGGGTATGCCGTGAGCGTCGCCGAGAACGGGTTGGCCGGCTACTACTCCTTCCAGTCGGCCGACGGCGCCTTCGACGCGGTGCTGATGGACTGCCAGATGCCGCAGATGGACGGCTACGACGCGACCCGGATGATCCGCTCGTTCGAGGACGGTCAGTACCGCACCCCGATCATCGCGATGACGGCGGCCGCGATCGCCGGCGAACGCGAGCGCTGCCTCGAGTCGGGCATGGACGACTTCCTCACCAAGCCCGTCGACGTGACGCTCCTGCGCGAGACCCTGGACCGGTGGGTCCCCGTCGAGGGCGAGCACGACCGCGACGAGGACTCCCCGGACGGCCGCAGGCTCGCGAAGCTGGCCGACAGCCGGGTGCTCGACGCCGACCGTCTCGAGGAGCTGCTCGACCTCGACCCGGGCGACCCGACGATGCTGCTGCGGTTCATCGACCGGTTCGGTCCCAACTCCCGCGCCACCCTGGCCGCGATGCGCGAACACCGGGCAGCCGGCTCCGGACCCGAGCTCGGCCGTGCCGCCCACGCCCTCAAGGGCAGCGCGGCCAACCTCGGGGCGTTCCGGCTGGCCGAGCTGTGCAAGGACGTCGAGCACCGTGCCGACGACGGCGAGGTCGTCGACCAGCCGGCCCTGGTCGCTGTCGAACGTGAGCTCGATGCTGCCGTGGCCGCCCTCGAGTCGTTCGCCGCCATCCTGCGCCGCCTGTCCTGATCCCCGCTGGACGACACCGCCCGGACACAGCGAAGCCGTCGGTCGTCATCAGGGGGAAGACGACCGACGGCTCCGTTGTGAGAGGGACCTGCTCTGAACTGCACCACTTCCACTGCACCAGTTCTCGGCCGGCTGGCGCTCGAGCCCTGGCTCCTGCTGCGGGACGGCCCCCTGGGGGATGGTGGCCCTCCCGCCGTCCTACACCGGCTGGACGCCCGTGTCCGCACCTTCCTGCTGGGGAGCGCCCGTGAGGTAGAGGCCGGTGCGAGCGCCCAGCGCGAGCCTGCGGCGCACCTCGCGCATCAGCTCGTCGTTGGTGGCGAGCAGCACCGCGTCGTTGTGGGCGAAGCCACCGAGCACCTTCAGGCCACTCCCCTCAGCGGAACGGAGCGCGATCTCCCGGACGGAGACACACAGCGCGCGGGACAAAGCGAGCATCTCGTCCGGCTGCGGCCACTCCGGGAGGACCGGCGAGTCGAGGATGCCTTCGAGGGTCCACTCGTCCAGCCCCGTCCGCGTGGCAAGCTGCGCGCGGCTCCATCCGAGGACGCGAAGCTGCTCCTGGAGGAAACTGCCAAGGCTGTTGGTCACGGGGACTCCAAACTGGGTGATCGAGGTCTACCCCCTGATGGAAGCGCGGATTCGCCCCGAAGCGGCCGGACTTTAACAAGCCTTGACCGTTGCCTCCACCGTTCGGTGGATGGTCCATCCCCACAACGATTTACCTTCCGGCCCCGACAGGATGTCCCGGGCGGCCACTCCCGGCATGGTTCGGGGACGAAGAGGGTGGTGCGCCCACGCCTCCTTCAGAGGCCCAGCTCCGCCAGCACCTCGTCGGTATGCCGGCCCGGCTCACCCGCAGCGTCGCCGGCAGTCGTGGGGGTCGCCGAGAAGCGCGGCGCCGGTGCGGGCTGCAGGGCCGTGGCCGAGCCGGGCACGGCGGCATACACCTGCCTGGCGGTCAGGTGCGGGTCGGTGCGCGCCTCGGACACGGTCAGGACCGGGGCCACGCAGGCGTCGAGGTCTCCGAAGACGGCCATCCACTCCGCGAGCGGGCGCGTCGCGAACCGCTCGGCGAACAGGCTCGACACGCGTTGCCACGCGGTCGTGTCCTGCTGGTCCGCACCTACCGCGGCGGCATCCAGCCCGAGCCCGCGGACCAGCCGTTCGTAGAAGGCGGGCTCGATCGCACCCACGGCGACCCAGCGGTTGTCAGCGGTCCGGTAGCAGCGGTAGAACGGTGCCCCGCCGTCGAACAGGTTGGCGCCGCGGGCCCCCCTCCACATCCCGGAACCCAGCATCGACTGGTGCATCGCCGTCATGGCGCCCACACCGTCGACGATTGCCGCGTCGACGACCTGGCCCTCTCCCGACTCGCGGGCGTGCCAGAGGGCCGCGACCACGCCGAGGGCGAGCAGCATGCCGCCACCCCCGAAGTCGCCCAGCAGGTTGAGCGGTGGCACCGGTCGGCCATCACTGCCCGCGAAGGCGTCGAGGACGCCGGTGACGGCGAGGTAGGTGATGTCGTGCCCGGCCAGCGCGGCATAGGGCCCGTCCTGGCCCCATCCGGTCATCCGGCCGTAGACCAGCCGCGGATTCCGTTGCAGCGCAACGTCAGGACCGAAGCCCAGTCGTTCGGCGACGCAGGGTCGGAAGCCCTCGATGAGGATGTCGGACCGGTCGACGAGGGCGAGCACGACGGCGAGACCCTCGGCGGACTTGAGGTCCACCACCACGGAACGCCGTCCCCTGAGCAGGACCGCATGGGTGGCTCTCAGGTCTTCCTGGGGCCGGTCGAGCCGCACCACGTCGGCGCCGAGGTCGGACAGCATCATGGCTGCGAACGGGACGGGGCCGATCCCTCCGACCTCGACGACGCGAACGCCCGCGAGGGGGCCGGAACGGCGCGCCGGATCCATGGACCGAACGTACCGCCAGACTGGCTGTCAGCCGCGCGCCGGGCCCTGCTCCCGACACACGGCCGACGGTCAGATCACGTCTGAGAGCAGTGCGCGGACCTCGACCTCGCGGTAGCGGCGGTGGCCGCCGAGAGTGCGGATGGAGTTGAGCTTGCCTGCCTTGGCCCATCGTGTGACGGTCTTGGGGTCGACCCGGAAGAGGGACGCCACCTCGGCGGGCGTGAGCAACTTCTCGACCTCGGTGGTGCGAGCAACCATGACTGACTCCTAGTGCAGGGGGACGTCCTTCCATAATCGGACAAGCAGGACCCTTTGGGAACATTCCCAACGGGTCATCCAATATGGCCCGTTGTGACTAGTCACAGGACCACACCCTGACCGGGATTACGCTGGGAATCGGCGCGCGATCCGCGCCACCCATCCCGGCCCCGCGCCTCACCGAGCTCAAGGAGTCACCACCGTGACCGCGTCCTCGTCGCCCACCACCTCGATGTCCCAGCACGAGCAGGTCGTCTTCTGCCACGACAGGACGACCGGTCTGCGGGCCATCATCGGCATCTACAGCACGGCCCTCGGGCCGGCCCTGGGCGGGACGCGGTTCTACCCCTATGAGAGCGAGGACGCGGCCCTGGCCGACGTACTGCGGCTGTCCCGCGGCATGGCCTACAAGAACGCCGTGGCGGGGCTCGACCTCGGCGGGGGCAAGGCCGTCATCATCGGCGACCCTGCGACCGACAAGACCCCTGACCTGCTGCGAGCCTACGGCCGGTTCGTCGAGTCGCTCGGTGGCCGCTACGTCACTGCCTGCGACGTGGGCACCTACGTCGCCGACATGGACGTCGTGAGCGAGACCACGCGCTTCGCCACCGGTCGGTCCGAGGCCAACGGCGGCGCCGGCGACTCCTCCGTCCTCACCGCCTTCGGGGTCTTCCAGGGCCAGCGGGCAGCCGCCCAGCACCTGTGGGGGGAGCCGACCCTCCAGGGACGCACGGTCGGGATCGCCGGTGTCGGCAAGGTCGGCCGTATCCTCGCAGGCCACCTGCTCGAGGACGGCGCGTCGGTGGTCGTGACCGACGTCAACGACGACGCCGTGGCGGCCCTCAAGGTCCTGCACCCCGAGATCGAGGTGGTCCCGGACACCGCGACGCTGGTGACGTCCGACATCGACGTCTACGCCCCGTGCGCGCTCGGGGGCGCGCTGGACGACACGACCGTCGAGGCCCTTCGAGCGACGGTCGTGTGCGGCGGCGCCAACAACCAGCTCGTGGTCGAGGGCGAGGGCGGCACCGCGGACCGGCTCCGCGAGCGCGGGATCACGTACGCCCCTGACTTCCTGGTCAACGCCGGCGGTGTCATCCAGGTGAGCGACGAGCTGCACGGCTTCGACTTCGAGCGCGCGAAGAAGGGCGCCGCGGCGATCTTCGACCACACCCTCGAGGTGCTCGAGACCGCCGACGCCCGCGACATCACCCCTGCTGCGGCGGCCGACCACATCGCCGAGGAGCGGATGGCGGCGCGGCAGGCGGGCGGGATCTGGCTGCCCGCCCGCTGAAATCACCCAGTGAGACGCGGGTCCCGACACAGAACTTGCATCGCTCATGTAGCGTTGTACCCACGACAAACACACGATTCCCGGGACCGCTGCGCGGAGCCGAGGCACCGACCAGGTGGCTCGATGAGGCGATGCCGTCCCGGCAGACGCATGAGGGGGTCACGCCATGGGGCGCGGCCGGGCCAAAGCCAAGCAGACCAAGGTTGCCCGGGAGCTGAAGTACTTCTCTCCCGACACGGACCTGACGGCGCTTGAGCGAGAACTGCACGGGTCCTCCTACGCGGAGCCGGAACCAGCTTCCGACAGCTCCGTGGGCGAGGACGAGTACGACGAGTACGGAAAGTGGGCCTCGGGTCAGCGATGACCTGACGTCTGGCTGACCACCACCTCATGCGCGGGCCACCGGCTCGTGTGTCACCTCCGCCGCGCCGCGGCGTGCGGCCATCCCCGTATGCCGCCGCGGTGCCACTGCCGCGTTGTGGCGGTCTACGCTCGGCGTCATGAGCACAGACACGCGCGCCGAGACCCAGCGCCTGGGTGTGGAGACGACCGGCATCGAGATCATCGACGAGGCCGCTCGCACAGCCCGTCCGAAGGACCTCTTCTGGCCGTGGTTCGCGGCCAACGTCTCGGTGTTCGGGATCAGCTATGCCGGCTTCGTGCTGGGTTTCGAGATCTCGTTCTGGCAGGCGGTGCTGGTCACCGTCGTCGGCGTGGTCGTGTCGTTCCTGCTGTGCGGGCTCATCGCGATCGCCGGCAAGCGCGGTTCGGCGCCGACCATGGTCCTGTCGCGTGCGGCGTTCGGCGTGACCGGGCAGAAGGTGCCCGGAGTCATCTCGTGGCTGACCTCGATCGGGTGGGAGACCTTCCTCGCGATCCTCGCGACGCTGGCGACGGCCACGATCTTCAAGCAGCTCGGCTGGGGCGGAGGCACCGGCACCAAGGTCGTGGCCTGCGTCGTCGTGGCCGCGCTCATCGTGGCGGCCTCTGTGGCCGGCTACCACATCATCATGAAGCTGCAGTCCTACCTCACGTGGATCACCGGCATCGCGACGATCGTCTACATCGCCCTCACCGTCGACGACGTCGACCTGAGCGCGGTCAACGCCCTCCCGAGCGGCTCGACCGGAGCGGTGGTCGGGGCCCTCGTCCTCGTCATGACTGGCTTCGGCCTCGGCTGGATCAACATCGCCGCCGACTGGTCCCGCTACCAGCGCCGGGACGCCTCGGGCACCTCGATCGTGGCCTGGAACACCTTCGGTGGAGCGCTCGCCCCCGTCATCCTGGTCATCTACGGCCTCCTGCTGGCCGGTTCGGACAAGAAACTGCGGGACGGCATCCAGGCCGACCCCATCGGCACGCTCGCCACGATCCTGCCGACCTGGTTCCTGCTGCCCTTCCTCGTGGCCGCGATCCTGGCGCTCGTCAGCGGTGCGGTGCTGGGCATCTACTCCTCCGGCCTGACCCTGCTGTCGCTCGGCGTCAAGATCCCCCGCACCCGCGCAGCCTTCATCGACGGCGTCATCCTCACAGTGGGCACGATCTGGGTGGTGTTCTTCGCCGAGAGCTTCATCAACCCGTTCCAGTCGTTCCTCATCACGCTCGGCGTCCCGCTGGCGTCGTGGGCCGGCATCATGATCGCCGACCTCGTGCTGCGCCGCCGCGACTACGACGACGACGCCCTGTTCGACGCGCGCGGCCGCTACGGCTCCTGGGACTGGATCTCCATCGGCACCATGGTCGTCGCGACGGTGCTCGGTTGGGGACTGGTCGTCAACAGCTTCGCCGGTGACGCGTCGTGGAACAACTGGCAGGGCTTCCTCATCGAGCCGCTCAACCTCGGCACCTTCGTCGACGACCCGGCCGGCCCCTACTGGGACGGCACCTGGCCGTACGCCAACCTCGGCGTGCTGCTCGCGCTGGTGCTCTCGTTCGCGCTGACCCTGGTCCTTCGGCGCGGCACGGTGCGTCGCCAGGAGTCCGGCACGTGACCGACCGCCCCTGGTTCGTCGCGATCGACCTGCAGCGCGTCTTCGGCGACCCCGCGAGCGCCTGGTGCGCCCCTCGGTATGCCGCGGCGGCGGCCAACGTGGTCCGGCTCGCGTCCCGCTTCGGTGACCGGTCGGTCTTCACCCGGTTCGTTGCCCCCACCGAGCCGTCGGGGGCATGGGTGCCCTACTACGCGGAGTTCCCCTGGGCGCTGCAGCCAGCCGACAGCCGGCTCTACGCGCTCACCGACGACGTCGCGGCACACGCGGCGACCACGGTGACAGCCACGACCTTCGGCAAGTGGACCCCGGACCTGCGCGCGGTGGTCGGCGACCAGCCGGTGCTGGTGGTGGCCGGGGTGGCGACCGACTGCTGTGTCGTGTCAACCGTCCTGGCTGCAGCAGACGCGGGCGCGTCGGTCACCGTCGTGACGGACGCCTGCGCAGGGTCGACCGACGACAACCACCAGAAGGCGCTCGACCTGATGGCCCTCTACGGCACCGCTGGTCACCCTGGCGACCACCGACAGCGTCCTGGCCTAGGCTCGCCGCCCGCATCCACCGCCCGACGTCCCCGCTGCCACTGCACAACGCATGACGGGCGGGTGGCGAACGGCCGCGCGCTCACCGACGAGCTCGGCTAGAACCCGACGCCGGACGCTCCCACGCCCGTCTGTGCCGCGTGAATCCGCGCCAGGTCCTTCGCGGTGTTGACCTGGACACCGAGCGCCTCCGCGCCGCCGTCACCACCGCGGTCCTCACCCACCCAGGCGGCCTCGGGGTCGGCGCCGTCCCACGCGGCATACCCGGAGAAGAGTCCGAAGGACGCCTCGGCGTGGTTCACCGCGGAGGCGAGGGCCTGCAGGGTGGCCGCGTCGCAGGCGTCCAGGAAGCCACGAGGGTTGCGGCGTTCCCCGATGCAGAGCAGGCGGGCGATCGCGGTCGTGTCGCCCGGTCCGAGGCGTTGCCCGGCCACCAGGCCGTCCTGGACCCCGGCCAGGACGGCGGCGCGGAGGTCATCGGAGAGGCGCAGGAGCGCCTCTGCATGCGCGGCCCGGAGCGCGTCCATCGGTGCGGTGCGCAGAAGGTAGCGATACTGCCGGACGGTCTGGTCCTCCGGCGCTCGACCTGTGGCTGTCCCCATGCTTGATGGTAGGGGACTGCAGGCCCCCTCGACATCGTGACTCCCTGAGTCGACTCCGGCCAACTGCGACTGAAGCCCTGCGGGAGGATCCGTTCAGTGCCCGCCGAAAGCCGAGTCGGGTGAGCTCGGTCCGCCTGCGTAGTTGCGGTAGACGACGTTCGCCATCAGCGCGTCGTGCCAGCGCTCACCGAAACCCCCGTCCACCCACTCCCCACCCTCGGGTGGTGCGGGCTCGGCGCCGTCCCACGCGGCATACCCGCCGAACCTCCCGAACATCGCCTCGGCGACGATGACCGCCTCGGCGACCGGCAGCAGCACCTCCAGCGGACACGTGCGCAGGAACTCACCGGGGCGACGGCGCTCACCCAGCGCGACCAGGTGGGCTATCGGACGCACGTCGTCGGCGCTCAGTCGCAGCCCCGCCACCAGGCCGTCCTGCACCGCGCGGAGGATGACGGCCCGACGCGACCGTGCCATCGGGGCGAGAACTTCGACGTGCGCCGCCTCGAGGGCGTCGAGTGGTGCGGTGCGCAGCAGGAAGCGGTACTGCCGCACCGACTGGTCCTCGCGCTCAGGCACCCACACAGCCCGACGGTAGCCCCGGTGCCGCGCACACGGAACCACCTCGCGAGCCCATGCCTCCCTGTGGCGGGAGCTGGACGCGCCCTGCGCAGGGGACCGGTACTCAGCTCGCGGGATGGTCTCCGACCAGCTGGACCGCGCCACCCTCGACGCCCTTGGCGCCGCGGACGACCTCGTGGCCGGCGTCCACAGGTGCGTCCTCGGCGCCGGTGACCTCGCCGATCACCCAGGCCGGTATGCCGCGTGCCTCGAGCTCGCGGGTGGCGGCGTCGACCTGGTCGGCCGGTAGCATCGCCACGAACCCGACCCCCATGTTGAGGGTGCGCTCGAGGTCGGCGCGCGGCACCTGGCCGAGGCCGCCGATCGTCGAGAAGACCGCTGGCGGGGTCCAGGTGGTGCGGTCCAGGCGGGCGAAGACGGTAGCCGGCAGGACCCGGGCCAGGTTGGCGACGAGGCCGCCACCGGTGACGTGGGAGAGCGCGTGGATGTCGATGCCGTCGGTGCGGATGAGGTCCACCAGGTCGGCCGAGTAGACGCGGGTGGGGGTGAGCAGCTCCTCACCCAGGGTCTGGCCGAACTCGTCGACATGGCGGTCGAGCTGCCACCCGGCGGAGCCGATCACCTTGCGCACCAACGAATATCCGTTGGAGTGCAGGCCGCTCGAGCCGAGGGCCAGGACCACGTCGCCGGGCACCACGCGGTCGGGACCCAGCACGTCGGCATACTCCACGACGCCGGTCGCGGCACCCGCCACGTCGTACTCGTCGGGCTCGAGCAGTCCCGGGTGCTCGGCCGTCTCGCCGCCCACGAGGGCCACCCGCGCCTGCTCGCACGCGGCGGCGATGCCGGACACGATGGCGGCGATCCGCTCGGGCACGACCTTGCCGGTCGCGATGTAGTCGGTCATGAACAACGGCTCGGCGCCGCACACGACGATGTCGTCGACCACCATGCCGACGAGGTCGAAGCCGATGGTGTCGTGCCGGTCGAGGGCCTGCGCGATGGCGACCTTGGTGCCGACGCCGTCGGTGCTCGTCGCGAGGACCGGGTGGCTCATCCGCGCGATCGCGGAGGCGTCGAACATCCCGGCGAACCCACCGAGGCCACCCAGGACCTCCGGACGGGTGGCGCGGCGCACGGACGCCTTCATGAGCTCGACGGCCTTGTCACCGGCCTCGACGTCGACACCGGCGGAGGCATAGGTGATCGGCTCGCTCACGGGAACCAGCCTAGTCGGCGGGCCGTGACGTATCAGACGGGGCCGTGGGACCCTCCTTGCTGGTGGTGCAGGGACCGTTGTCGACCGTTGTCGCGGAGGAGACCGTCATGTCCACGAGCTACCAGTTCGACCTGCTTGCGCACCTACCGGTTCGTCCGGCTCGCGATGGTGCTGCTCGTCCTCCTGCTGTTCATCTCGGTCACGAGCTACATCTGGTCCGAGCGGCCACATGCTCCAGTCGATCAGCGCGTCCTACTACACGCCGGTCAAGGCGGTCTTCGTCGCGAGCCTCTGCGCCATCGGGACCTGCCTGATCGTCTACCAGGGCAGCACCGACCTGGAGGACGTGCTGCTCAACGGGTCGGGGTTCTTCGCCTTCATCGTGGCGTTCGTGCCGACCCGCCCGGAGGAGAAGTGCGTGGCCTCGGCGATCGCGCCCGACGTCCGGGACGCGATCACCAACAACGTCTCCGCGCTGTTCCTCGTCGCCGTCCTGGCGTTCGCGGCCGTGATG
>CAVWZX010000005.1:0-1814182 GCA_963759595.1 uncultured Actinomycetota bacterium | reverse complement strand
AGCACGCGGCATACCTCGCCTCCTCAGGGACGCTCGACGAGGTCCGCCTGCGAGTCATGACGCAGTAGCTCGCGCGCGACCACTGCCATCCCCACTGCGGTGAGGGACCAGCCCACGAAGTCGACTTGCGGGCTCCCGAGGAAGACCGTGGCCACGAAGTGGATGGGCTGCGAGACGGCGACCGCCCAGCCGGCCCAGGCCGGAATCCGGCCGGAGCGCACGAGGGCGATCCCGAGCAGGACGGTGCCGACGACGTGGCCGACGACGAAGATGCCTGTAGCGACGCCGATCGTCGGGTGTGCGGCCGAGAAGAGGGCCGCCGCCTGGGTGTCGACAGACCGGCCTCTTGGACGCTCCACAGGAGCTGGTCCGTGCCGAGCATGACTGCCAGCGCGAGATATCCGGGAACGGCGAGGCCCAGGGCCCACGCGGTGAGTCGAGGCGCCGCGGCGCGGCTGAGGCTCGCCGCTGCGATCACGCCGGGCACCAGGGTGAGCGCAGCGATGAGCCCGAGCCAGAGGACTGCCGACTGTGCGCCGGGGTGACTCCCGACTTCGGCGACCGTCTCCTCCGGTGAGCCAGCGGTGTAGTAGGGCAGGACGAGGCGCAGCACGGCCACGGCGGCCGGCCCGAGCGGCAGGAGCAACGCCGTCGCCCAGGTGCTGAAGGCCGGGGACGAGCGGCGGACCGGTGCGGTGTCGACGGCCGCAGTGCGGGTGCTCATGACGCCACCACCCGGGTGTCGGTGCGGGCGACGAGCAGGATGCCGACCGCGGTCAGCGCCACCGTGGCGGCTGCTGCGGCCTGCGCCACTGCGGGCACGTCGTCGACGAGGAACGCGGGCAGGGCGGTGACGGCGGAGATGACCCGAAGGCTCACGAGGAGCCGGATCGGGCGGCTGCTGTCCTGGAAGGCCCGGACCACGAGCACCAGGCTGACCAGTCCGAGCGCCGTCGCCAGCGCGGCAATGGCGTACGGCGGGGTGTTGCCGTCGGTGAGCAGGAGTGCCGAGGTGTCAGCCAGTGACAACAGGCCGAGGATCGCCAGTCCTGCGTGACGGCTGGTGGTGGAGGAATGCATCGGGGTTCCTTTCGAGAGTGATGGAAGTGGTGGTGCTCTCGACGTTCCGCCGGCGGACCACCCGTCCAGAAGGGCAGCCGCACCCCCGTGACCGGGTGACTGCCCGGACAGGTCGGGAAGATTTCCCGACCTGTCGCGATGCTCAGTCGGTATCGTCGTTTCCGGCGCGAGCAAGGAGATGCCGATGGGCGTGCGGTGGCTCGGGGCGGGGCTTGGAGCCGCGGCTGTCCTGGCGTCAGCCGGGGCCGTCGTCGCGACGATGGCCGCGCACTGGTCGTTCGCCCAGGCTCTGTACGCGTTCGTGGTCAGCAACCTCGTCATCGGCCTGAGCTTCGCGCTCTGCGGCGCCCTGATCGCCTGGCACCGCCCGCGGCTCTTCCTCGGCTGGCTCTACGCGGTGGGTGGCTTCTGCCAGGTGGTGTCCGGGCCGCCGCGCCGCTCGCCCAGGTCCTCCACGCGACGGTGCGCCGCTCTGGGTCGTGCGCCTGGACCTGACCGTTTCAACTGGGCATGGCCGGTCCACATCGGGCTGGCCATCCCGCTGTCGTTCTCCTGCTGCCGGACGGCCGGCTGGCCTCGCGGCGCTGGCGGCCGGTCGCCGGCCGTCGCGCTGACCTCGCCGTTGTTCGTGCTGGAGGTGGGGATGGGACCCGAGCCACCACCGGCTATGCCGCCTGGTACCTGGGCCTGCCGCGGTACGACGACCTCGGCTGGCTCTGGACCCTGAGCGAGGTGCGCTGGGTGCTCTCGGTCCTGTTCGGACTGGCCTGCTGGGAATTCGCTTTCGCCGGGGGAACGAGATCGTGCGTCGCCAGCTGCTCTGGCTGGTCCTCGCGGCTGCCGTCATCGTCGTTGCCGTGACACCGTGGGCGCTCGTCGCCGGCACGCCGCTCGTCGTCCTCTTCACGATCCCGCTGCTGCCGGCCGCCGTGACTGTCGCCGTCCTGCGCCACGGCCTGCTCGACATCAGGCTCGTCGTCAGCCGCGTCGTCACCTATGCGCTGCTCTCGGCCTCGTGCTGGCGGCCTACGCAGGGCTCGTCGTGGTGCTCTCGGGAGTGACGTCGGCGCTGCTGGTGGCCCTGCTCGCGCTGCCAGTCCGCGCCCGGCTCCAGGCCGCGATCGACCGGCTGCTCTACGGCGAGCGCGGCAACCCGGTCCGGGTGGCGTCCCGCGTGGGCCAGTCGCTCTCCAGTGGACTGTCCGAGACGCCTCGAAGAGGTCCGCGCCGCACTGCGGTTGCCGTATGTCGCGGTGGTGGTCGGTGACGAGATCCGTGCTGTGGCAGGCACGCCCGTCGGGTCCGACGGCCTCGCTGCCGCTCGAGGGCGCTGACCTGGTCGTCGGACTGCGCAAGGGCGAACGCCGCCTCTCCGCAGCCGACAGCGACATCCTGCGGATGCTCTCCGGCCCGCTGTCGACCGCGCTCCATGCCACCGAGCTGCTGGGCGAGCTGAAGGTCTCGCGGGAGCGGCTGGTCCTGGCCGAGGAGGAGGAGCGGCGGCGGCTGCGGCGCGAGCTGCACGACGGCCTCGGACCGCTGCTCACCGGGGTGGCGCTTCCGCCGACATGGCCCACAACCTGGCCGGCGCCGACATGCCGCGCCCCGAACGACGGCGCTGACGGGCAGCTGCTGGCCCGGCTCAACGAGGTGCGCAGCGACAGCCGGACCGCGATCCGCGAGGTGCGTCGCATCGTCGACGACCTGGGGTCTCCCGCTCTCGACGAGCTCGGTCTCGCCGAAGCGCTGCGGATCCGGGCGGCGCGGACGACGCGACGGGCTGACGGCTCGGATCTCCTTGTACGCGTGGAGATCCCCGCGGACCTGCCGCGGATGCCGGCGGCGGTCGAGCTCGCGGCATACCGGATCGCGACGGAGGCGCTGACCAACGTGGTGCGCCACTCCACCGCGACGACCGTCCGCCTGCGACTGACCTGCGACGGGGAGCTGCGCTGCGAGGTGCTCGACGACGGCGCCGTCAACGGCGCCTGGCGTTCCGGGGTGGGCATCAGCTCGATGCGCGAACGGGCCGCGGAGCTCGGGGGCCGCTGCGACGTGGGGTCGGGTCCCGACGGCGGACACGTGCGGGTCTTCCTCCCGGTGGCCGCCCGATGATTCGCGTCCTGGTCGTCGACGACCACCCCGTCGTGCGCTCCGGCCTGTCCGGGGTCCTCTCGACGCTGGAGGGTTTCGAGGTGGTCGGGGTCGCCGCCGACGGAGCCGAGGCAGTGCGCGAGACCGTGCTGCACCGGCCCGATGTGGTGCTGATGGACCTGCAGATGCCGGGCATGGACGGACTGGCGGCGATTCGTGAGATCGCCCGCGTGGCACCGACGACGCGGGTCTGCGTGCTGACCATGTTCAACGACGACGACTCGCTGTTCGCCGCGATGCGTGTCGGCGCCCACGGCTACCTGCTCAAGGGCGCCGAGCAGGACGAGATCGCGCGAGCGGTGCGGGCGATCGCGGCCGGTGAGGTGATCTTCGGTCCCGGGGTCGCCGAGCGCGTCCTGCACCAGCTCAACGCGCCCACCACACGCTCGCCCGCCCCGTTTCCGTCGCTGACCACCCGCGAGCTGGAGGTCCTCGAGCTGCTCGCGGCGGCGCTCCCGACAAGCACCATCGCCGACCGGCTGCGGCTGGCGCCCAAGACGGTGAGCAACCACGTCTCCAACATCCTCACCAAGCTGCAGGTGGTCGATCGCACGCAGGCGGCGGTCCTGGCCCGCGACGCCGGACTCGGGTCCGACCCGGGCCACCACCCTCGCTGAGTGGACCATGAGGTATGCCGGGTGGTGACCACCCGGCATACCTCCTCGTGGCCTGCGATCAGGCGTCGCCCTCGCGGCCGTCGACCTCGCTGCGGAGGCGGTCGTTGTCCTCACGCAGCGCGGTGTTGCGCTGCCGGAGGTCGCGGTTCCGGGTGGTGAGGTCGGCGTTGTCGTCCTGCAGGTCGAGCACCATGGCGACGGCCGACAGGGTGACGCCGGAGCCGACGAGCTCGCTGATCCGGGCGATCCGCGCGAGGTCGGCGTCGCTGTAGCGACGGGTGCCGCCGTCGGTGCGTTGGGGGAGGACGAGCCCCTTGTCCTCGTAGAGCCGCAAGGTCGGGACGGGCAGGCCGACCAGCTCGGCCGCGACCGAGATCGAGTAGAGCGCCCGGTCGGGCGGCCGGCCGCTGGTGCTCATGCTGGACCTTCTTCAGGGCTGTCCTGGGGACTTGACAAACCCAAAGCGGTTGGCTTAGAAAATCTATAGAGCACGACTGAGATCCTAGCGGATCGACCTCAGGCTCGGACAGGACAGGACCCAGAACGTGGAGGTGACTGAGATGTTGATGCGGACAGACCAGTTCCGCGAGCTGGACCAGCTGGCCCAGCAGGTCTTCGGGACGATGGCTCGTCCCACGGTGATGCCCATGGACGCCTGGCGGCAGGGTGACACGTTCGTCGTGGAGTTCGACCTCCCCGGCGTGGACCCGGGCTCGATCGACCTCGACGTGGAACGCAACGTGCTGAGCGTCAAGGCGGAGCGGGAGAGGATCTCCGACGACTCCGAGACGATCGCGACCGAGCGTCCCCGGGGCGCCTTCAGCCGACAGCTGTTCCTCGGCGACACCCTCGACGTCGACAGGATCGAGGCCGCGTACAACGATGGCGTCCTGCGACTGACGATCCCCGTCGCCGAACAGGCCAAGCCACGCAAGATCGAGATCGGGGCAGGCGAGCGACGACAGCACGCCCTCTCCGCCTGACCTCAGGAGCTGCATCGGCTGTCCCCGTCGACCGTGGCGAGCCTGGCTGCGGCTTCCGCCCAGGAACGCTTGTGTCGGGTGGTTGACCAATGAGGGGAATCCCACCCGGGTCGGCGGGGACTGCCCGCTGCGCAGGACTGCCCGCTGCGCAGGACTGCCCGCTGCGCAGGGGGCGGGGCTGCGCAGCAGCGGGGGGCTGCGCGAGGGGGGTCGGGGCGCGCGGCGCAGCGGCGCGGCATACGGTTGAACTATGGACTATCGATACCTAGGCAACAGCGGACTCAAGATCTCAGAGATCACCTACGGCAACTGGCTCACCCACGGCTCGCAGGTGGAGAACGACGTCGCAGCGCAGTGCGTGGCCGCCGCGCTCGACGCGGGCATCAGCACGTTCGACACCGCCGACGTCTACGCCAACACCAAGGCGGAGACCGTCCTCGGCGAGGCGCTCAAGGGGGAGCGGCGCGAGAGCCTGGAGATCTTCACCAAGGTCTACTGGCCGACCGGCCCCGGCGGGAAGAACGACACCGGCCTGTCGCGCAAGCACATCATGGAGTCGATCAACGGCTCGCTGGAGCGGCTGCAGACCGACTACGTCGACCTCTACCAGGCGCACCGCTACGACACGGAGACGCCGCTCGAGGAGACGATGACCGCGTTCGCCGACGTCGTCCGCCAGGGCAAGGCGCTCTACATCGGCGTCAGCGAGTGGACCGCCGACCAGATCCGCGAGGGCGTCGCGCTCGCCAAGGAGCTCAACATCCAGCTCATCTCGAGCCAGCCGCAGTACTCCATGCTGTGGCGGGTCATCGAGGACGAGGTCGTGCCGACGTGTGAGGAGCTCGGCGTCAGCCAGATCGTGTGGAGCCCCATCGCGCAGGGCGTGCTCACCGGCAAGTACCAGCCGGGCCAGCAGCCGCCGGAGGGTTCACGGGCTGCCGACGAGAAGGGCGGCGCCGACATGATCAAGCGGTTCATGAACGACGACGTCCTCACCCGCGTCCAGAAGCTCAAGCCGATCGCCGACGAGGCCGGCCTGAGCATGGCGCAGCTCGCCGTAGCCTGGGTGCTCCAGAACCAGAACGTCGCCGCCGCGCTCGTCGGCGCCTCGCGCCCCGAGCAGGTCGCCGAGAACGTCAAGGCCGCCGGCGTGAAGCTCGAGCCCGCTCAGCTCAAGCAGATCGACGAAGCCCTCGGCGACATCGTCGAGCGCGACCCCGGCAAGACCGCCGAGACCGCGCCGAAGTCGCGAGTCGCCTGACGGGAGACGCTGGAAGGCGAGGTATGCCGAGGGCTCGCCGCCCGGCATACCTCGCCTTCGTCGTGTCCGAGCAGTCGCGAGCGGCGAGGTCACGAGCCCCAGGCGGTCCGGGGGAAAGCGGGACGAGAACGGGAAAGCGGCATTGACGATCCGCCGCACCTGACCTAGGTTCACCTCAGCGCTTGAAAGTTCAATTCCACGATGTGGAACACCGACACGACGGGCGATAAACGTGGCCGAAGACCCCCAGCACGCGCTCCGGCACCCGGTCGAGCACGGCCGCCGCAGCCGGCCGGCCACGCGGCTCGCCGAGCGGATGCCCTGACCCGGTGGACGCTCTCGCGCTCGCGACCGAGCTTCGTCCCCTCCTGGGGGACGAGGCCGTCATCACCGACCACCAACGCCTGCGCACCTACGAGTGCGACGGCTTGGCCCACTACCGGGTCACGCCGGCGCTGGTGGTGCTGGCCGCCACGACGGCTCACGTGGCCACTGTGGTCCGCGCCTGCGCGAGAGAGGGAATCCCTTTCGTGGCAAGGGGATCGGGCACTGGGCTCTCGGGTGGAGCGCTGCCCCACGCCGATGGTGTGCTCATCGTGATGTCGCAGATGCGTGAGATCCTCGAGATCGACCATGACAGCCAGCGCGCAGTCGTCGAGCCTGGGGTGATCAACCTCCACCTCAGTCAGGCGGCCCATCCCTCTGGCTACTACTACGCCCCCGACCCCTCCAGCCAGCAGGTCTGCTCGATCGGCGGCAACGTCGCGGAGAACTCCGGCGGCGCCCACTGCCTGAAGTACGGCTTCACGGCCAACCACGTGACCGGGGTGGAGTTCGTGACCCCGTCCGGTGAGGTCGTCCAGATCGGCGGCAAGGCCCCCGACGCGCCCGGCTACGACCTGCTCGGTGCGGTCGTCGGCTCGGAAGGCACCCTCGGGATCGCCACGAAGGTGACGGTGCGGCTGACCCGCAGTCCCGAGGACGTCCGCACGCTGCTGGCCGCGTTCCCCGACACCGACCACGCCGGCGCCGCCGTGTCGGCGATCATCGGCGCCGGCGTCATCCCGGCCGCGATCGAGATGATGGACGCCCTGGCCATCGAGGCGGCTGAGGCCGCCGTCCAGTGCGGCTACCCAGAGGGCGCGGGTGCCGTCCTCATCGTCGAGCTGGACGGGCCGAGCGCCGAGGTGGCGCACCAGTTCGACGAGGTCGAGGGGCACTGTCGCGCCAACGACGCCTTCGAGATTCGCATCGCCGCCGACGACGCCGAGCGGGCGCTGTTCTGGAGGGGGCGAAAGTCCGCCTTCGCGGCGGTTGGCCGGATCAGCCCCGACTACATCGTCCAGGACGGTGTCATCCCCCGGACCTCGCTGCCCGAAGTCCTGCGACGCATCGACGAGCTCTCCGCCGAGGCCGGGATCAGGGTCGCCAACGTCTTCCACGCCGGCGACGGCAACCTGCACCCGCTGGTGCTGTTCGACGAGAGGGTCGAGGGCGAGGCCGAACGCGCCGAACAGGTCTCCGCCGACATCCTCGGCCTCTGCATCGAGAAGGGCGGCTCGATCACGGGGGAGCACGGGGTGGGTTCGGACAAGGCGAGGTACATGCCACGCATGTTCACCGACGACGACCTCGACACCATGCAGCTGCTGCGCTGCGCCTTCGACCCCGCCTCGATCTCCAACCCCGGCAAGGTCTTTCCCACGCCACGACTGTGCGGCGAGGTCCCCGGCCGGCACAAGGGCGTCCACCCGCTCGCCGAGGCCGGCGTGGCAGAGGTCTTCTGATGGCCGACGTGATGAACGACGTGCTGATGGACTTGCAGAGCGCAGCCGGTGGTCACTGCGCCGAGGCCTCTTCCGGGGACGCAGTGGCGGGTGTGCCGGCGCGCTGGGTCGCGCGGCCCGGCACCACCCAGGAGACCTCGGCCGTCATGAGGGTGGCGGCAACGAACGGACTGAGCGTGGTGGCCGCGAGGGGCCGGCACCAAGCTCCACTGGGGCTCACCGCCGGAGTCGCTCGACCTCATTCTCGACACGACCGGGATGGACGCGGTGGTTGAGCATGCCGCCGGCGACCTGATCTGCGTCGTCGGCGCCGGCGCGCCCACTGGAGGCACTGCAGTCCGACCTGGCAGAGGCAGGCCAGCGACTCGGCATCGACCCGGCCCGCTCGGGCACCGTCGGTGGCGCGGTCGCCACGGCTGTCACCGGCCCGACCCGGCTGCACCACGGCTCGGTGCGCGACCTGGTGATCGGCATGACGTTGGTGCGGGCCGACGGCGTGGTCGCCCACGCGGGGGGCAAGGTCGTCAAGAACGTCGCCGGCTACGACCTCGGCAAGGTGCTCACCGGCTCCTACGGCACCCTTGGCGTCATCACCGAGGTCGCCTTCCGGCTGCACCCGGTCGCTGAGGCGCAGTGCTGGGTCAGCGTCCCGGTGGGCTCGGACCACGACCTACAGGAGACGCTGCTCACGATCGTCCACTCCCAGGTCGTGCCGTCCGCGGTGGAGCTCGACAGGCCCGCCGGTGCCGCCACCCTGAGCCTCCTTCTCGAGGGCAGCGAGCCCGGGACCAAGGCACGCACTGAGCAGACCCTGCGGTTGCTCGGCGACAAGGCCACAGCGCGTGACCAGCCGCCGCCCTGGTGGGGGCGCGAACCAGCCAGCGGGACCGGCGTGCTGGTCAAGGTGACCCACGAGATCGCCCGGCTGACGGGCCTGCTCGCTGCTCTCGACGAGGCCGAGGCGGCGACCGGGCTGACCATCGGCATGCGCGGAAGCCCCGCGATCGGGACCGCCCTCGTCACGCTCGACGGCGACGCGACAGCCGAGCGGCTGGCGCAGTTCCTCGAGGTGCTGCGACAGCGCAGCAGCACCTTCGGTGGCACCGCCGTGTTGCTGGAGGCACCTGCCTCGCTCAGAGACGGCGTGGATGTCTGGGGCCCGGTCGGCGCACTCGACCTGATGTGGTCCGTGAAACACCAGTTCGATCCAGAGCGCCGCCTCGCCCCTGGCCGCTTCGTCGGAGGGATCTAGATGAGCGACCCGATGAGCGGTGGAGCCCGCGACCACACCAGCGGTGGAGCCCGCGACCACACCGACGATGCGGCCGGGGGCCGCGCCACCGACCCTGCGCCGCTGTCCACCCCCACTGGGACGCTCGGCACCGACCAGCGGCTCTCGCTCACCCCTGTCGAGGACGGCGAACCGGCCTTCGACGACCACCGGCCACCCTCTGCCAAGCTCGTCGCAGACTGTGTGCACTGCGGCTTCTGCCTGCCTGCCTGTCCGACCTACGTCCTCTGGGGCCAGGAGATGGACTCCCCTCGCGGACGCATCTACCTGATGAACGAGGGCCTCCAAGGGGAGCCGCTGACGCCCTCGATGGTGCAGCACTTCGACGCCTGCCTGGGCTGCATGGCCTGCGTGACGGCCTGCCCTTCCGGTGTGCAGTACGACCAGCTCATCGAGGCCACCCGCAGCCAGGTCGAGCGCCGCTACGACCGGCCGAAGTCCGACCGTGCGTTGCGCGCCGCGATCTTCGCGCTCTTTCCCTACCCGCGCCGGCTGAGGGCGATGCGCGGACCTCTGCGCCTGCACCAGAAGTCCGGCCTGTCACGGCTGCTACGCAGGACCGGCGTCCTGCAACGGATCTCGCCCACGCTCGCGTCGATGGAAGCTCTCGCGCCGACCCTTGGCCGCGCGCCGAAGATCCCCGAACGCACACCGGCACAGGGGCAGCGACGCGGCACTGTGGGCATGCTCCTCGGCTGCGTGCAGCGCGAGTTCTTCCCCGGGGTCAACGCTGCGACCGCCAGGGTGCTCTCCGCCGAGGGCTTCGAGGTCATCGCCCCCGCGTCCCAGGGCTGCTGCGGGGCGCTGTCGGCCCACAACGGGCGGGAGGCGGAGGCCCAGAAGTTCGCGCGTGCCCTGATCGACACGTTTGAGGCGGCCGGGGTGGAGCGGGTGGTGGTCAACTCCGCCGGCTGCGGCTCCTCGATGAAGGAGTATGCCGGCCTGCTCGCCGACGATCCCCGGTATGCCGAGCGTGCGCGCACCTTCGCAGACCGGGTGCAGGACGTCTCCGAGATCCTCGCCGAGACCGGACCCGTCGCGACGCGTCACGCACTGCCCGTCACCATCGCCTACCACGACGCCTGCCACCTGGCCCACGCCCAAGGGGTGCGAGCCCAGCCGCGGGAGCTGCTGCGCGGCATACCCGGACTGGAGCTGGTGGAGGTGCCCGAAGGTGACCTGTGCTGTGGTTCCGCGGGAATCTACAACCTGCTCAACCCGGTCGCCGCGCGCGAGCTCGGGGACCGCAAGGCGGCGAACGTCCGCGCCACCGGCGCTCAGCTGCTCGTCACCGCCAACCCGGGCTGCCTCATGCAGGTGGCCTCGTCCCTGGAGCGCCAAGGCGGACGGATGGCATTGGCCCACACCGTCGAGGTGCTGGACGCCTCGATCCGCGGACTCGCACCCGAGCTCCTCGGCGTCCGGCCGGAAGGAGCGCCGCACTCCTGAGACGCACGCACTCCCGTCCGCAGCTCACAATGAGGTGACTGAATGTTCCGCCCCGTACTCGACGCCGTAGCAGGCTCGCTCACACTGACGGCCATCGTGGCCATGCTTCCGCTCTTGACCCTGTTCGTGCTCCTCGGCATCCTGCGCATGAGTGCATGGAAGGCCGCCATCGCCTCGTTGGTGGTATCCCTGCTGGTCGCGATCCTCGCCTACTCGATGCCTGTCGGGCAGGCCGCGATGTCCGGTCTGGAAGGCGCTGCCTTCGGCTTCTTCCCGATCATGTGGATCGTCATCAACGCCATCTGGGTCTACAACATGACTGTGGTGACAGGGCATTTCGACGTCCTGCGCCGCTCGTTCGCCCGGGTGAGTGACGACCAGCGGATCCAGGCGGTCATCATCGCCTTCTGCTTCGGCGCGTTGCTGGAGGCGCTGGCCGGCTTCGGCACGCCCGTGGCCATCACCAGTGTGATGCTGATCGCGCTGGGGTTCAGGCCGATCAAGGCCGCCGTGGTGGCGTTGGTCGCCAACACGGCACCGGTCGCCTTCGGGGCACTCGCCGTGCCGATCACGACCCTGGCCACGGTCTCCGGTGTGCCGGAGCACGACCTCGCCCAGATCGTGGGTCGGCAGACCCCGGTGCTCGGGCTGTTCGTCCCGATCGCGCTGGTCTACATCATCGACAAGGGCCGCGGGGTGCGGGCGACCCTCCCGGCGACCGTGACGTGCGGGATCGCTTTCGCAGTAGCCCAGTTCGCGACCTCCAACTACTTCTCGACCCAGCTCACCGACATCGTCGCCTCGCTCGTCGGTGCCGCGGCGGTCGTGGTGCTCCTGCGTTTCTGGCAGCCCTCGGACACGTTCGTCGAGACCGAGGAAGAGGACGAGCGGGTCGCCGTGGGAGCCCGCTCCAGGGCTCGCGGTGCCGAGGTCGCCGGGTCACGCGGCGCTGCGTCGAGTGGTGCCGGGTCGCGCGATGCCGGGTCGCGCGGTGCCGGGACGGAAGGCGTTGGGACGCAAGGCGCTACGAAGGGTGACCGCACGGACGGGGTGGCCGATCGCCGCGTCGCCGACCCCAGTGGCATGGCCGCCGCCGGGGGTGACATCGACGGCGGCGTCAGGGAGTTCGATGCCGGCGTCAGTGACATCGACAAGCGCGACGCACCGGCCGAGGTGGTCAGGGCCTACGCCCCCTATCTGATCATCGTGGCGATCTTCAGCCTCACCCAGATTCCCGCGGTCAAGGACGCGCTGAATGCACCCAGCAAGGCCTTCCAGTGGCCGGGTCTGGACCTGCAGACCGCTGGGGGCAAACCCTCGACGATCCCGCTCTTCAAGCTGAACTGGCTGTCGGCAGCAGGCACCCTGATGCTCATCGCGGGGCTGGTCACCATCCCCGTGCTGCGGATCTCGCCGGCCAAGGCCCTCAAGGCCTACGGGGACACCTACCGCCAGCTCGGTGCCGCGATCCTGACGGTGATGGCGGTGCTGGGCCTGGCCTACGTCATGAACGCCTCGGGGCAGACCGCATCGCTCGGCACCTGGATGGCGGGCGCCGGGTCGGCGTTCGCGCTGCTGTCGCCCCTGCTGGGCTGGCTGGGAGTGGCCGTGACCGGCTCCGACACCTCGTCGAACTCGTTGTTCGGTGCCCTGCAGGTGTCGGCGGCCAAGGACGTCGGGCTGAGCCCCGCGCTGATGGCGGCCGCGAACTCGTCCGGGGGTGTGCTGGGCAAGATGATCTCCCCGCAGAACCTCGCCATCGCCGCCGCCGCGGTGGGCATGTCCGGCCGTGAGGGGGACATCTTCCGCAAGGTCATCGGGTGGAGTGTCGGGTTCGTGGTCTTCATGTGCGTCCTGGTCTACCTGCAGTCGACCTCGGTGCTGGGGTGGATGCTGCCCTGACCCTGCCGCCCGGACCCTGCTGCCCTGACCCTGCTGCCCTGACTGGCACGCCGACCAGCCGGCCGGGGTGCGAAGCGTGCCGCTCGACGCGTTGCGCGGGTCAGTAAGTGCGCCGCAAGGTTGGGGAGCGCCTCGGGAGACCGAGGCGTCCCTCCCCAGCAGCGAGGGCTTGCCCCCACGCGTGATCGGTGGACACTGGACCCCAACGGGGAGGTGGCCATGAGCGCACCACGAGTTGTCGGTGTCGTGCTCGCGACGATCCTGCTCGCCGCGACGGCGGCCTGCGGGGGTGACGAACCGGAGCCGGACAGCACGACAGGCAGCAGCACCGTCACCTCATCGACGACGACCGGTCCCGCGCCGTTCTCGGGGATGGTCGATGTTGCTCCCGGTCGGCAGGTGTACGTCGAGTGCACCGGCACCGGGTCGCCCACGGTCGTCTTCGAGGCCGGCGACGAGTCGGACGTCGGCCAGTGGCGCACCGTGCTCCCTGGTGTCATCGCCACCACGCGCGCGTGCGCCTACGACCGGCTGGGCAATGGTCGCAGCGACGACGCCGCAGGCTGTCGCCGGGCCGACGACCTGCGAGGCGTGCTCGAAGCCGCGTTGCAGGGCGTCGGAGCGAAGCCGCCGTACGTGCTCGTCGGCACCTCCGGCGGCGGGTACCTGGTCACCAGCTACGCCTTGGCGCATCGCGACGAGGTGGTTGGAATGGTCATCATCGACACCTTCCCTGCCATCAACGTCGCCAAGGCGCCCCGCGACCTGCAGGAGGAGCTGAAGTGCGACTACCCCGCGAACCAGGAGAGGCGCGACTACGCACAGGTGGAGCACGCCGCCTGGGACCACCGGACCCGGCTGGGGAACTTCCCGTTGCGGGTCATCAGCAACGACTACGGCACCGCGGCGACCGACGAGGAAGAGCGCAACTCTGTCGTGAGCGAGCGGGGCTGGTTCGTCCTCAGCCCCCAGAAGGCAAAGCAGATCGTCGTGACCACCGGCCACAACGTGGCAGGCAACGAGTCGGACCTGGTCGTCGACACGGTCGTCGAGGTCGTCAAGGCCGCGCGTGCCACCTGAGCGTCGGACCTCGGCGCAACCCACGAGCGTAGGGTCGGTGCCATGAGCCAGACACCTGAAGAGGAGCAAGTCCAGGGCCGCGCGGAGCTGCTGCCGGAGGAGCTCGCTGCCGGCAGCGACGATCCGCAAGGGCAGGCCGAGGCCATCCTGGAGGAGTCCGAGGACCGGACCGAGCATCCCGAGCAGACCAGGCACGACTCGACCCAGACACCCGGCTGACGCGCACCGCACCGGTGACCAGCCGGCATACCTCACCGCAGAGAAGCACGGACCGGCAGCAAACCCGCGTGCGTCAGCGCGGGGCCGTGAGCAAGCCGTTCTCGTACGCGTAGATCACGGCCTGCACCCGGTCGCGCAGCCCGAGCTTCATCAGCACCCGACCGACGTGTGTCTTGACAGTCGTCTCGGACACGAACAGCTCGGTCGCCACCTCGGCGTTCGTCAGGCCCCGGGCCACCAGCTGGAGCACCTCGCGCTCGCGCGCCGTGAGGGCGGAAAGCCGTTGCTGCGCAGCCTGGTTCGCGACTGGTCCGCGTTCGAGGAAGGACTCGATCATCCGTCGCGTCACCGTGGGCGCCAGCAGCGACTCGCCCGAGTGGACCGCCCGGATGCCGGCCACGAGCAGCTCGGGCGGCACATCCTTGAGCAGGAAGCCGCTCGCTCCGGCCTGGAGCGCCTCGTAGACGTACTCGTCCATGTCGAACGTCGTGAGCATGACGACCCGCGCCCGGCAGTCCGGGTCCGAGACCAGGCGCCGGGTGGCCTCGATGCCGTCGACCCCGGGCATCCGCACGTCCATCAGGACGACGTCGGGACGAAGCGCCGCAGTCTGGGTGACCGCCTCGGCACCGTCCGCCGCGTCGCCCACGACCCGCAGGTCTTGCTCGATCTCGAGGATCATCCGGAACCCCGCCCGCACCAGGGCCTGGTCGTCCACGATGAGCACGCCGATCCGGTTGTCGTCCGTCATGCCGCCCCCAGCGGCAACGTCACCAGCAGCTCGAAGCCGCCCTCCGGCCGGCTGCGCGCAATGAGCGAACCGCCATACACCGCAACCCTTTCGCGCATGCCCAGCAGACCGTTACCCGGTTCACCACCGGACGGCGCGGACCCCGCAGGCTGCCCGTCGTCACGCACCGCCAGCTCGAGCCGGTCGTCGCGGTAGTCGATCTCCACCTCGGCCAGGCGCGGGCTGCGCGCGTGCCGCAGGGTGTTGGTCAGGCCCTCCTGCACGAGCCGGTATGCCGTGAGGTCCAGTCCCGGCGCGAGGTCACGGGCGTCACCGGTCACCGACAGCGACACCGGCAGCCCCGAGGCTCGGAACTTCTCCGCGAGGCGGTCCAGCTCGGACAGACCCGGTGGTGGTTCGCGGGTGGAGGACTCCCCGTCCTCGCGCAGCACGCCGACCATCCGTCGCATCTCGGCCAGCGCCTCGCGCCCGACTGCCTCGACGGTTTCGAGGGCCTCGCGCTCGACGGCCTGGTGCGGGTCCAGCCGCCGGCGGACGGCGGACGCCTGCACCGTCATCACGGAGACGCTGTGGCCGATCACGTCGTGCAGCTCACGGGCGATCCGGTTGCGCTCCTGCGCCACAGCTTGTGACGCGCGTTGCTGCCGGTTGACCCGACGCTGCTCGGTGTTGGCCACCGTGAGCCGGACCAGCGCACCGACCAGCCAGGCGATGACGAACGGGGACAGCCAGATCACGGTCAACAGCCACTGTCGGGTGCCCACGCCGCCGTTGGTCGGATCGAAGCCCGACCAGGCCAGCCAGAACGCGACGCCGAGCCCCAGAGACCACCAGGATCGGCGCGGCTCCAACTGACGCGCGACGGTGTAGGCGGCGACGAGAGTCGCGAGCACCACTCCGTTGCCCTCTGGTGACCCGAAGACGGCGAACTCCAACGCACTCACCGCAAGGATCGCGGCCTGGCAACCGAGCGGTCGGAGTCGGCGACCGACGAGCAGGACAGCCGTCACGGCATACAGCAGGGCCTGGGCCCACAACGGCCCCTGGCGGTGGGTCGAGGCGACGCCCCACCACGCCTCGAGCTGACCGAGGACGCCGACCACCACCGCCACGGCGATGTCGAACGCCCAGTTCCTGCGCGTCACGACGCTGACGCTACGCCGGTGCGGACGATTGGACGTCCTCCTTGCGGAGGATGCGCGAATCCTGCTGTCGGACACCATGACTTCCTGCCCGCGCAGGACGACGCAGGCTGTCCCGGCTTCCTACCGTCGTGGAGTCGTCATCAACTCGGGAGGAACCATGAACACCATTCCACGCAGCGCCGGCATCGGGCTCCTGGTCTACGCCGTCGGCACCACCGCCGGTTTCGTCGGGGCTGGGGGGCCGGGAGGAAGCTACGAGCCGGACATCGTCGCCGCCTACATGGACCCCGGTCACTACGCGAGGTCGCTGGCCTTCTGGTATCTCGGGGGGCTGGGGGCGCTCGGGTTGCTCGCGTTCGGTCATGGGATGCGCCGGCTGGGAGGGGTACTGGGCGAGACCGCCTGGGGGCTGTCGGTCGCGGGCTCCGCCATCAGCGTGGTCGGCGCCTTCGTCGGTGGCGGCCTGGTCGTGGCGCTCGCCGAGGGCAGCACACCGGTCCAGAGCGGCGTCCCGCACGAGGTGGTCTACACGATCAGCGAGATCGGCAACCTCCTGGCGCTGTGCGGGCCGGCCTTCTTCGTCGGCGTCCTGGCGATCCTGCTGGGAGCACGCGGCGGGCTGCCCCGCTGGTTGGGCGTCTTCTCGGTCGTCGCGGGTCTCTGCGGGATCCTGCTGCCGTTCTACTTCACGATCCCGGTCTACCTCGTCTGGACCCTGGTGTTCGGCGGACGAGTGGCTGCGGCCACTCACCGCCGCGACCGTGAGGGTGTCGTGGTGGCCCAGTCGGTCGCCTGACGTCGCGGGGGCGGCGCCAACGTCGCGGCGGAGCGGCGCCAACGTCGCGGCGGAGGGGCGCCAACGTCGCGGCGGAGGGGCGCCAACGGCGCGGGGAGCGGCGCCCACGGCGCGGGGGAGCGGCGCCCACGGCGCGGGGGAGCGGCGCCCTGGTCAGGGGCCAGGGCGCACGGGGGCGAGGTATGCCGGGTGGTGAGCACCCGGCATACCTCGCTGTGCCTCGCCTCCCTCTACTCGCTCGCGGCTGGGGACAACTGGTGCCGTATCGGTGCCGTTTCGGCAGGGAGTGGGTCAGGGCCGCACCTCTGGTCACAGGCGTCTCAGGTTGTCCACAGGGTGCCGGGATCTGTTCTGGTGCAGGCGAATTCGCTGTCGCGATGCCGTTTTGGACTGTCAGTGGTGCCGTCTAGGTTGGGGTCATGGCCATCACGCTCGACGACGCGACACCCGGCACGGTCGGCCGCGACCGACCGGTGCTGAGCGCTGCGCGGGCGGCGAGCGCGACCCTGGCCGGTTCGCGACCGGAGCGGCTGTGGGCGTTGTCCGATGCCGAGGTCGAAGCGGCCATGACGACGCTGGGCCACCTCCACGTGGGCGTCGAGGCGCAGCTGGCGGCGGTGATGGGTGAGGCCAGGTCCCGAGGGCTCGGGGTCGGCGAGGGCTGGGGTGCCGCGGGGGTGCAGGACTGGGCGCGGATGAAGGCGCCCGGGCTCGGCGCGCGTCTGCTGGCGGACCTCGACGCGGTGACCGGCGCCGTGGACGAGCCGCGGCTGGCTGAGGTCCGAGAGGCGGTCGCGGCAGGCGTCGACCCGACATCGGGCCACGGCGTCGAAACGACATCGACCCCAGGCGTGGAGGCGACGGAGGAGGTCGAGGTGCTGCCGGTGGCGAAGGCCGCGATGCTGGTGCGGTTCCACCAGGGTGTGCGCGGGCTGGCTGACCCGACCCAGCTCGAAGCCGCCACGGCCGAGCTGCTGCGGGCAGCGCGGGGTCGTGACGGGATGAGCGAGAAGGTCCTGGCGATCGCGCTGCGGCGCACCGCCGACCTGATGCGCCCTGACCGGCTGATCGAGCACGAGGCGCAGACTCGCCGCGCGCACCGGTCCCTGGTCAAGGGCAAGGGACCGATGGGCATGTGGCGCTACACCATGCTGCTCGACGACGAGAGCGCGGCGATCGTCGACACCGCGGTCGACGCCCTGGCCAAGCCGGTGACCGACCCCGAGAGCGGTGAGCGTGACCCGCGCACCCCGGCCGCACGGCGCGCGGATGCGTTGGTCGAGCTGGTGCGGCGCGCGGTCAGCGCACCGGAGGGGTTGCCGCGGCAGGCCAAGACCAGTCTCGTCGTGACCATCGGGCTGGACCAGCTCCAGCAGAGCTGCCGGGGTGCGGGACTCACCCTGTCCGGAGAGCCACTGTCGATCGAGACCGTGCGGCGTCTGGCATGCGACGCCCAGGTCATCCCGGCGGTGCTCGGCAGCCGCGGCGAGGTCCTCAACCAGGGCCGGGCCGAGCGGTTGTTCACCGGCGCCCAGATCCGGCACCTGTGGCTGCGCGACGGTCACTGCACGTTCCCCGGGTGCAGCAAACCCGCGACCTGGTGCGACGCGCACCACCTCGTGCACTGGGCCGATGGCGGACCCACCGACACCGACCACGGTGCCCTGCTGTGTCAGCGCCACCACACGCTCGTCCACACCAGCCGCTACGCCGGTCAGGTCATCACCGGACCCCACGGACCATTCGTGCGGTGGGACCTCACCCCGGGGTCCTACGACAGCCAGCTCCGCAAGTGGCGAGCCCGCCGAGACCGGGCGGGCTCCAGCGGATCCGGTAGCGGTCGCGACGGTGGACCGCCACGACCATGACCGCGCCCCGCACCTCGCCCAGCCGGGCGGGGCGCGAGGCGTGCGCGGCGCCGGTGCGAGGCGTGCGCGGCGCCGGCACTGGAGCGGGCGGCCCCGACGTGGGCGGCGTCGGCGCACGCGGCATACGTTGCGAAGAAGCGTGGCGCTGGTGGGGACCTGCGTGCCTCCGGTGCGAACCTGCTCCGCGCCGTGCAAGCGTGCGTGCTGCCGGGTCAGCGGGCCGCTCGCAGGATCGCCATCATGTCGCCGACCTCGCCGAGGTGGGCGAGCTTCTCGGGGTTGACGATCGAGCGGAGTCCGGTGATCTGACCGTCGGTGATCTCCAGCGACCACACGCCGAGCACTCGGTCCTGGGCGTCGACGTAGATGGCACCAGGGCCGCCGTTGACCTCGACCGGGCGCATCGACACCTCCGGGAACCGGGCCAGCGCGTGCAGCCAGTTGGCCAACGTGTGCGCGACCCGGCTGCGACCGCGCAGCGAACGAGCCAGCGCGGGCACCTTGCCGCCGCCGTCACCGGTGAGCTCGACGTCGTGGGACAGCAGTGACTCGAGCCCGGCGAGGTCGCCCTGCTCGGCCGCCGCGAAGAACCGGCGCGCGAGCTCACGCTGCTGCTCCCGGGTCGTCTCGAACCGCGGCCGCCGCTCCTTCACGTGCTTGCGGGCGCGGGTGGCGAGCTGGCGCACGTTGTCCTCGGTCTTGCCGACGATGTCGGTGATCTCGGGGTACCCGTAGCCGAACACGTCGTGCAGCAGCAGCACCGCGCGCTGCTCGGGCGACAGGCTCTCGAGCAGCACCAGCATCGCCAACGACAGCGAGTCGGCGGTCTCGGCGTGCTGCGCCGGGTCGTCGGCCAGGCCCGACCCGTCGGTGATGATCGGCTCGGGCAGCCACTCGCCGACGTAGCGTTCGCGCCGGGCTCGGGCCGACCGCAGCTCGTTGATGGCGAGCCGGGTGGTCACCGTGGCGACGAACGCCCGGGGCGAGGCGATGTCCTCGCCCGCGTCGAGCGACTGGTGCACCCGCAGCAGGGCCTCCTGCACGACGTCCTCGGCCTCGGACACGCTGCCGAGCATGCGGTAGGCGATCCCGAAGGACGTCGGCCGCAGCTCGTCGAGCAGGGCGTCGCGGTCGGTCACGTGACCTCCTGGCCCTGCGGCCGTGCGGTGGTGGCGTGGGTCTCGGTCAGCTCCCGGAATCCCTGTCGCCAGCTCGGGTGACCAGGGCTCCAGCCCAGCTCGCGCTTGGCCTTCGCGTTCGACGCGCCTCGCAGCTCGGTCATCATCGCCACTCCGATCTCCCCGGTCAGCAGCCGCCCCACGAAGCGCGGCACGTGCATCGGCTTCTTGGCACCCAACGTAGCCGCCAGTGCCGGAAGCCACTCGGCGACCCTGGCCGGTTCGTCGTCGACGACGTTGTAGACGCCCCGCTGACCGTGCTCGATCGCAGCCACCGTCGCCTCTGCCGCGTCGGCGATGTGGATGAACGACCACACGCCACCGCCACTCCCGACGACGGGGAACTTGCGCTGCCGCACCGCCTCGGTCTGCTCACCGCCGATGCCGAGCGAGGTGTGCGGGCCGTAGAAGCCGCCGTACCGCAGCACGATTCCCTCGGTCCAGGATGCGGCGAGGACTGCGTCCTCCACGTGCTTGATCGCGGCTACCGTCTGCCGCATCTCCTTGGCTGCTCCCGTCCCGAACGAGTCCTCCTCGCTCTTCACCGGACCGCCGACGCGTTCGTATGCCGCGAAGAAGCTCTGTGCGACGAACCGCTTCACCCCTACTGCCTGGGCCGCCGACAACAGGTGGTCCGTGCCCTCCCGACGCAGCCGGTTGGTCATCGCGAACGCCTGGTCGAAGTGCTTGAGGTCCATCTCACGGATTGCCGTCAGCTGGTGCACCACCACGTCCGGCTGCACCTTGCGCGACCGCCTCGGCGACCTGCTCGGCGTCGAGCGCGTCGGCCACCACGGGTTCTGCACCCAGGTCGCGGATCAGCTGCGCCTTGGCGGGGCTGTGGGTCATGCCCCACACCTCGTGTCCGGCCTCGACCAGTCGTGGCAGCAGCTGCCGTCCGATCGCTCCGGTGGCTCCAGCAACGAACACCTTCATCGTCTTCTCCCTCGTCGGTTCCTTCGTTGGACTCCTCCACCCCTACAGACAGGACAGCCGGCCGGGTTGTGACACCTGGGCCGGAGATCGTGACGCGGCGGCCCACCCACACGGGGCACGCGCACGCGAAGTTCGTCACCATGAGGGGTTGCCGACGGCGCCCGCACGCGGTCGACTGTCGGGTGTGGGTCACGCCCACCCGGGGCGCGGCCAGCTCGGACGGAGGTCTGCACATGAGCAGTGAGGTCGACACGCTTTCCCCAGGCGCCGATGACACCGACACGGTCAGCGGCGCCGACGACACGGACGACGTGGAGGCCGGTGTGCGCACCGACCACACCGTCACCGCCTCGCCCGCGCAGGTCTGGGAGCACCTGGTCAGTCCGCTGGGCACCGAGGCGCTCCTCGGAGAGGGCGCCCGCATCGGCAACAAGGGTGAGCCGTGGCGCGCGACCGACGGTTCGTACGGTGTGGTGCGCACCATCCACCCCGTCGAGCAGGTGCGGGTCACCTGGCACCCCCGCGACGACGGACCGCTGAGCATGCTCGACGTGCAGCTGCACCCCGACGGCGACGCGACGCGCGTGGAGGTCCACCACGAGGGACGCGGCATCGCCGGCGACCCCCGCGGCGACAAGCAGCACTGGGACGACGCACTCGGCCGCTTCGCGGGAGGTATGCCGCGCGCCTGAGCGTGCCGCGCCCCTCACCGTCGCCACCGCGCCCGTGGGACCACCCGGGCCGGCTTGGCGCGGCATACGGGGTCGCACCTCACGTGGAAGACGGTCATCGCACAGCACTGCGCGACCGGCGACCCGAGCATCGGCGCGAGACCGACCTCCATCGATCGACGGAGGCGACTCGCGCCGAGAGGGGCCACGATCTCGTCATGGGTGACGTTGACCGGATCGATTCGGGGACGACCTGGGTGACCTACGACGGGCCCCCCTACGTCGACCCGCTCGAGGCGCACGCAGGGACCTTCTTCGACGTCTGCCTGTCGCTCAACGAGGCCGAGCTGGCGGAGCTGTGTGCCTACTGGGAGTGGCGGGCAGACCTGGCCTCCAAGGACATCGACCGGTGGTGGTGCTGGACCGTCGTGCGGTGCGGTCGTCGCCTGCTCGCGGGCGGACACGACGCCCGCCCTCGTCCGCACCAGTGGTTCTGACCGTGCGCTGACGAGCGCGTTGGGTCACCGTCCCGCAGGTCCTCAGCTCGTCACGTCGTCAGCTCGTCAGGTCTGCCGTCCGATCGTCAGGTCTCAGGCCGTCGGCAGGGTGCGGGCGAACTCGAGGCTGCGATCCACCCAGTCCCGCAGCTGGTCCTCGCGTCTCGTACCCGGCGTCGGCGACCCGCAGCCACCCCTTCATCGGCTTGCCGCGCATCTCGAACGGCACGACGATCCGGCCGTCCAGCAGCCGGTCCGCGTCGTCGGGGTCGAGCCGGACCATCAGACCACCACGACCACTGACCGTCACCGACATGTGGCCGTTCACGAGGAACGCCAACCCGCCGAACATCCGCTTCTCCGTCACGTCGAGGTCGTCGACGACCAGGTCGCGGATGCGCTGAGCCAGCCCTTCGTCATACGCCATGGCGCCATTGTCGCGGCTGGTCGCGGGTTGGCCACCACGCGGCATACCGTGGAGTGGTTTCCGAGCACCCGGGAGGACGGCCATGGCAGCCGAGCTGAACCACACGATCGTGCACTGCACCGACAAGGAGACCTCGGCAGGCTTCCTCGTGGACCTGCTCGGGCTCGAGCCGCCGACCAGCTACGGGCCGTTCCTGGTGGTGCAGCTGGGCAACGGCGTCTCGCTCGACTATGCCGACGACCACGGCGCGCCGCACCCGCAGCACTACGCGTTCCTGGTCGGCGAGGACGAGTTCGACCGGGTCCACGCCCGGATCCGTGACCGCGGGATCACCTACTGGGCCGACCCGTTCCACCGCGTGGAAGGCCAGATCAACACCAACGACGGCGGTCGCGGGTTGTACTGGGACGACCCCGACGGCCACAGCCTCGAGATTCTCACCGTCCCCTACGGAGGCTGACCTCCGCTCGAGCTGCGTGCAGGGATGTGGACAAAGTGCTCGAAGGGTGCAGGGGCGGCTACAGTTGACGCCAGCAAATGGGGGCTACAAGGGCTTACCACCGAGTTCGGAGGTGCGTCGGTGCGCCGAAGCATGTCTGTTGCTGCAGGGGCAGCGATCCTGGTCGTGGCGGGGTGCACTGGGGGAGACGACCCGACTCCGCCGACCACGAGCTCGAGCACGTCGTCGTCCAGCGCGACGACGAGCACCAGCACACCACCGCCCACGACCGCCACGACGAGCAGTCCCGTGGACGCGTACCCGGCTGCCGCCAGAGCCCACACCGTCGCCGGCGGCCAAGCCTTCGTCGAGTACTACTTCGACACCTTGAACGCGTGCCTACACGGGCCCAGATCCGGACGTGCTCGGTCAAGCTGGCTGCGGAGTGCCTGCACCGTTCTGCAAGCGCAACGCAGGAGCCGCGCCACCGATCTGGCTGACCAAGAAGCAGAAGCTACGCTCAGCACGCCGATCATTCTCGAGTCCGTTGCGCCGCTGAGCGGTGCACCGCAAGGGGCAGGAGTACTACGGCGCAACCCTCAAGCAGCTGGGCGCCGGGGTCGTCGATAGCGTCGGGCAACGTTGTCCGCCGCGACGAGAAGCGAGTCTGGTGACGTCAACATCGTGGTCCGTGTGGGCGGACGGGCGGTGGACGATGGTCGGGGCGGAGCACGCATGAGGCGATTCGTGTTCGCGTTGGTGTTGGCGCTCGCTACCGTCACGGTTGCGCCGCAGCGTGGGCCTTCGCCGTGTGCGTCGTCGGGTGCGGACTGCGGCGTGCTTGGAGCACCTAGACCATGCAGGCACACACACGACGGGCTGAACAGGACGGACATGGCTGGGCTCCAGGAGAAGGCTGGGCGGATCAGCCTGCCGGTGCCGAAGGGCCCCTTCTTCACGTACGCCTCGACCGGCCTCTGCGGAGGTGCGCGTCCCGACAACGACATCGACTACAAGTGCGGTGCCGACGCCCGCTGTGAAGGGCACACACCCGCCCAGGGACAGGGCCCGCCGGTCACCGTCTGGGAAGCCCGCATCGACAAGAACGGCAAGCCGGTCGACGGCCAGGACAAGCGCATCGCCGCTCTGGAGTGGCATCGGCTCGGGGTGACCTGTCTACCGGAGCTGGTGCCCGGTCAGCAGCCTCGGCTCACAATGGCTCAGATCCAGCGAGCGTTCCACGACACCGACTTCGCGCTGGCCTCGTTGAACATCCAGCCCGAAGGCAACGTCACGCTGGTGACGCTTCCGACGTACTTCGAGACGCGCTGGCCAGCAGAGGGATTCGCTCCCGACGAGGTCGACTCGGTGGACCCGGCGCGGATGAGTGGTTTCCGCGTCGACATCCGTCCGCGGCTGAAGTCGGTCGTCTACGTCTACGGGGACGGCAGCACGAGCGAGCGCACGCAGTCGCTCGGTGGTCCGTACCCGGAGGGCGACATCAAGCACGAGTACGTCAAGAGCGGCAGCTACCAGGTGCGCGCCGACGTCACCTACGGCGGCCAGTACCGCGTCAACGGCGGCGCCTGGATCACCATCCCCGGAGACGTCACCATCCAAGGCACGCCAGAGACGTTGGCGGTCAAGACCGCCCACGCTCGCCTGGTCACGCACTGACGCCGCGTCCGCACGCCAGCCGGGGAAAGGGGTCCTAGCCGCGGGGGAGGAGCGAGGGACGCACGACCCGCACGGAGAAGGCCGTGAGTCCCACCCGGAGCGAGGCGACGTGGGCGAGGTGACGGCATACCAGGATCGTCACCACGGCGGGCACGACACCCGACACGAGCAGCCCGGTACGTGGGCCGAAGTGTTCGGCGAGCAGCCCGACGACCGGACCTCCCAGGGCCCCGCTGCCGATGAAGACCAGCATGTAGAGCCCGACGACCCGACCGCGCAGGTGGTCGGCGGTCGCGAGCTGGACCAGCGACTGGGCGGAGGTGAGGAAGCCGAGGTTCGCGGCTCCGACGAGCACGAGCACGAGCGTGAACGAGAGCTGGGTCGGTGCGGCCGCTGCAAGGAGCATGGCCATCGCGAGGGCCCACGCCGCGATCCCGACGGTGCGCAGCCGTAGCGCCTTGCTGCGGCGCGCGGTGGTGAGCGCCCCCGCGAGGGCGCCGACGGCGACGACGCCGTTGAGGAGGCCGAGGCCGCTGGCCCCGGAGTGGAACTCGTCCTTGGCGAACGCCGCGAGCGTGACGGGCAGGCTGATCGTGAAGAAGCCGAACGCCCCGACCATGACGACGGGCCACAGCACCGTCGGGGTACGCAGTGCGTAGTGCAGCCCTTCCCTGATGCCCGGTGCGCCCGCAGTGTGCGCCAGCGCGGTCGCCGTCCTCCGCCGGCGCGGTGTGCCACGCATGAGCAGCAGTGCGGTGATCGGGGCGAGGAAGGTGACGGCGTTCGCCGCGAACGCGTAGCCGGCGCCCACGGTGCTCATGAGCAGCCCGCCGATCACCGGCCCCGACATGGCGCCGATCTGGAAGGTGCAGGACACCAGGCTGATGGCGTTGGGCAGCTGCGGGCCCTCGACGACCTCGGACACGAACGACTGCCGGACCGGGTTGTCGACCGCCGCGACGACACCGAGCACCCCCGCGAGGACGAAGACGTGCCACACCTCGACCCGCCCGCTGAGGGTGAGCAGGGCCAGGGCTGCGGCGGTGAGTGACATCGAGACCTGGGTGGCCAGCAGGATCGCCCGCTTGGGGAACCGGTCCGCGAGCAACCCGCCATGGAGTCCCAGCGCGAGGGTGGGGAGGAACTGGCACGCCGTGGTGATGCCGACGGCAGTCGGGCTGTCGGTCAGGGTGAGGACCAGCCAGTCCTGGGCGATGCGTTGGATCCACCCGCCGGTGCCGGAGATCAGCAGGCCGGACAGGAGCAGCCGGAAGTTGCGGTTTGCGAGAGAGGGGAAGGTGCGCGAAACCTGTTGGGGGAGAGCGGGATCAGAGAGATGGACCGTGTTGGCAGCGGTGGAGCTCATGAATCGTCCTGGAGCGGTTGCGTGTGTGGTGTGGTTGCGTTCCCCTCCAGTGTGAGCGTCCGGCCGTATGGTCACAGCATTCTGAGACAGAATGAGTGATATAAGTGTCATTGCGATCAGAGATGACTGTTGGCCGACGACCGCGACCGAAGGAGCCGTCGTGTACGAACCCGAGCTGCTGCGCACCTTCCTCGCGGTCAGCCAGGCGTTGAGCTTCACCAGGGCCGCCGAGTCGCTCGGTATTCGTCAGCCGACGGTCAGCCAGCACGTGCGGCGGCTCGAGGAGGCAGTGGGCAGACCGCTGTTCGTCCGTGACACCCGCAGCGTCGCGCTCACCTCGGACGGGGAGGCGATGGCCGGTTTCGCCCGTGAGATCCTCGCCGCGCAGGAACGAGCGGTCGGCTACTTCACCGGCTCGCACCTCGCCGGCCGGCTCCGCTTCGGCGTCACCGACGACCTCGCCCTGACGCCGCTGCCTCGCATCCTGCGCGACTTCCGCCAGCTCTACCCGCGGATCGACCTCGAGCTGACCGTGCTGCAGAACGACGCACTGCTCCGGCGCGTCGAGTCAGGCCACCTGGATGTCGCGTTCGTCAAGCGCAACGCCGGCACCTCGACCCTGGCGCGGGCACAGCTCGTCCGTCGCGACCAGCTCGTCTGGGCGGGTGTCGACGGGGCGGGGGTCGACCCCGAACAGCCGGTGCCGCTCGTGGTCTACCAGGCGCCCAGCCTGAGCCGGGCGGTCAGCGTCCAGGCGCTCGAACGGATCGGTCGCCGCAGCCGGATCACCTGCACGGTGCGCGGGGTCAACGGAGTCCTTGCTGCCGTGCGAGCCGGTCTCGGCATCGCGGCCATGGCGCGCACGCTCATGCCGCCGGACCTCGTCGAGCTGCCGACGTCCAGCGGGCTGCCCAAGCTGCCGCACCTCGACCTCATGCTCCTGACCAACAGAGCGGCTCCCGCCGAACCCGCCAAGGCCCTCACCTCGGCGATCCTGGCCAGCGGGGCTCCTCGCGGCCCCGTCACCGGAGGCTGAGTGGCTCGCGCGAGTGACAGGTCAGTGAGCGGCAGACAGCGGGCGGAGCTCGCCGTCGAGCGTCCCCATCAGGTGGATGGCGCGCATCCGGCTGAGCAGGAGGCTGGCCCGGACCTCGACCCGGGCGCTGTGGTGCATCGCGGCGCCGCCGACGCAGGCACGGTGCCCACCCTCGGCGGACGGCGTCCCGCAACGGCACCGCGCGGCATACACATCAGGGACGCGGCGACCGGCGCCGGGGGGGAGGCTTTCCACGAGAACGGACGCTATGCCTCGCCCCCGGCCCGCCACGGGCCAACGACGACCACCCCCTCCGTTCGACCGATGGCACCCTGACCGAACGTGGTGACCGTCGGCTCAGGCGCGCTGCATCGTCCAGGCAAGGCGGATCGCCTCGCGGATCGCGTCGGCGTCACCGTCGAGGTCGGCCTGCACCTTCATGTGCGCCTCCCACCGTGGCGGCACGCCGAACGTCTCGGGATGCGCGGCGAGCAGCTGCTCGCGGTCCTCGAAACCGACCCGGACCAGGACCGTCCCCGGCTCGTCCTGGCGCACGACGAGCCGGTCGTCGACGTACCACGCCACCCGCCCCGGGTGGCCCTTGCGCTTGCAGCCGGCCAGCGACGTCGCGTAGGCGTCGATGTCATCGAGCGTCACCCCCGCCACGCTAGCCCAGCCGCGTCGTGGGCGGCCTCGGCGCGGCTGGGCCAGCGCGACGGCGTATGCCGCGTGATGGCCCGATCTCCCCCCGTTGTCGCAGGCAGGGGCGTACCATCAGAGGGACGACGGGGGTACAACCCAGACAGGGCGCGCCTGTTCCGTCGCGATGAGGCGAAGACGACGTGCTGACGCAGGTAGGCCCCGAAAGTGTCCCGCTGGTCCCGGAGCGACGGCTGTCCTCCTCGGGTCGAGCCATGCTCGCCGAGCTGCACGAGGTGATGGCCACCGCACAGGCCGAGGTCGCCAGCCATCGGCGCCCGCCCTCGGACCCCAACCTGCTCGCGATCGCGCGCAGCCACCAGGTGATGGCGATGATCGCCTACGAGGAGGCGCTGACGTCCCTGCACCTGCCGGTGCCGCCACGGCTTCGTGACGAGCTGCGGCTGCTGCGTCGCGTCGTCCGCCCTGACAAGGCTGGACGCCCCGGCTGGGGATAACTCCGGGGCGCGGTGGCGGGTTCGGGCAGCATTTCGGGCATGAGCTACCACGACCTCCCTCCGGACCTGCCCGCGATCCCGTTGACGGACACCACCGTCCAGGCCGACGTGATCGACCTGATCCTCGGCATCGAGGAGCGTCGGAGCGGCGCCCTCGCCCTCATGCTGTGCGACGAGGGAGATCGAGGAGTGCAGCCGATCGTGCTGTCCGACCTGCCACCCGAGGCGTCGGCCGCCGAGGTCCGCAGCCTGCTGGACCTGCTCCTGCCCATGGTCGGCGAGACCCGCGGGGCGATCCTGCTCGGGCGGGGCCGGCGCCGCGGTCTGCTGCCGACGGACAACGACCGTGCCTGGCACCAGACGACGATCGAGGCGTGCGCGCGACACCGGGTCCGGCTCCTCGGCTTCTACCTCGCCTCGCCCGACGGCGTCGAGGCGCTGCCGCGACCGCTCAGCCAGGCGTCCTGACCGATCGTGGGGTGGCGCCCGCTCGCACGTTCTAGGCTGCCGACATGTACGAGTACAAGGTGGTCCAGGTCCGTGAAGGCCTGATCGGCGGCAAGATGTCCGCCGACAAGCTGGAGAAGGTGCTCAACGAGTGGGCGCAGAAGGGCTGGCAGGCGAAGTCCGTGACGGCGGTCGAGGTCAAGGGAAGGATCGGACCGGGGGGCACCGAAGGCGTGCTCGTCACCTTCGAGCGCCAGAAGTCCTGACAGCGCCTCAGCCAGAAGTCCTGAGAGCTCTCAGTACTGCGCGCGGGCGATGGCCTGGAGCCGCGGCCACTCGCCGTCGATGTGCAGCTCGCGACCGACGTCCAGCATCGTCGCGCCGAACAACGCACCCGTCGTGATGAACGCGGGGTGCACGTGGCCGAACACCTCCAGGGTCACCGTGCCGTAGAGCCGTGACCAGGCCCGCTCGAACATCCAGATCATGCCGGGGGTGGGACCGCCGAGCCCGTCCGTCACCTCGGTCGGCTTGATCTCGCTGCGCAGCACCGCCAGCAGGTCCGGGTCGAGCTCGGAGTCGTCGGGGATGGGGAACTGGTACTTGACCCAGAGGCGACCGAAGATCTCGCTGAAGAACGCCCCGAACAGCTTGACGCCGCTCTCCTCCGGCAGGCAGGCCTCCAGCGAGTCGATCACCATCGGAGCGCCGGCGCGTCCCCCTCGGGTCCGGTAGGGGTCGCCGAGGCGAAGACCAGCTGGAACTCGTGACGGTTGGTCAGCGCCCACTTCCGGAACGCCGCTGCCGACGCGACGATCTGCGCCGACGGGTCGTCAGGCTCCTGCTGGTCCCTCGCCAGGGTCATGGCTGCCACGACGTCCTCGAAGATCGACCGGGCCACGAGCACCATCAGCTCGGCGTGGCTGTCGACGTAGCGGTAGAGCGCCGGGGGAGTGAGCCCCATCTCCTGGGCTACCGCGCGGATCGAGACGTCCTCGCCGTCCCGCAGCAGCCGGCGGGACACATCGACGATCTCGTCGAAGGTCGCCTGCCGCTGCCGTTCCCGCCGGGTGGGTGCCGTCGTCATCTGCTGCCCTGCTCCCTCTCGTTGCCCGTCGGAGCCACACCCGTGGCTGTCGGGGTCTGCGCCATGGTCGCATCCGCGATGTCGCGCAGAGTCAACCATGAACACTTGACAACTTAGTTTACACCCATCACTGTTACTGGCGTAAACATTGGTGATGGGGTAGCAAGGGATGTGGTTCGGATGGAACGGTGGGGTCAGCTCGTCGCTCGGCGGTCCTGGGTGGTCCTGCTCGGCGGGATAGCCGTGGTCCTCGCCGCCGCGGCATACGGGATCGGGGTGTTCGGCAACCTGTCCAACGGCGGGTTCGACGACCCGGCCACCGACTCGGCCAAGGAGCTGGCCCTCGAGCAGGCCACCTTCCCCGGGCGCGAGACGGACCTCGTGGTCGTCTACTCCAGCCCGACCCTGCGTGTCGAGGACCCCGCCTTCCAGCAGGCGGTGACCCGGACGCTGACCGCGCTGCCCGAAGGCGGACGTGGCCGGGGCGGTGACCTACTACGACACGAAGTCGCCCGGGCTGGTCAGCAGCGACGGCCATGCCACCCGCGTCATCGTGACGCTCGCCGGTGCCAGCCAGGACGCCAAGAGCGACAACTGGGAGGCGGTCAAGGGCGACCTCGACGCGCCCGGGCCTGAGCACCAGCATCGGTGGTCGCTGGGCGGTCTTCGGCGACGTCAACGAGCAGGTCTCCAAGGACATCGCGCGCGCCGAGTCGATCTCGCTGCCCATCGTGTTCCTGCTGAGCCTGCTCATCTTCGGCAGCCTGGTCTCCGCGCTGATGCCCACCCTGGTCGGCGGCATCGCCGTGATGGGCGCGTTCGCGGTGGTCCGCCTCATCACCGGTGTCACCGACGTCTCGATCTTCTCCATCAACGTCATCACCCTGCTCGGGATGGGGCTGGCGATCGACTACGCGCTGTTCATCGTGAGCCGCTTCCGTGAGGAGCTGGCGGCTCAACCCGACACGTCGAAGCCGAGCGTCCGCGCCGCCGTCGTCCGCACGATGACCACCGCCGGACGCACCGTGCTCTTCTCCGGACTCATCGTCGCCGCGTCGCTCGCCTCCCTGCTGCTCTTCCCGCAGAACTTCCTGCGCTCGATGGGCTACGGCGGGATGGCGGCGGTGCTCGTCGCGATGGTCGGCCGCGCTCACGGTCCTGCCGGCCCTGCTGGGCGTGCTCGGTCCGCGCATCGAGCTCGGCCGTATGCCGTGGCGCCGCGGCTCGCGTGCCCACCTCGCCGATGCACGCACCCCCGACGAGGTCCACGGCGCGGAGCACGAGGTCGTGCACGGGGCGTGGGCCAGGGTCGCGCACAGCGTGATGCGCCGGCCGGTCGCCTACCTCGTCGTCATCGTCGTCGCCCTGCTCGCCCTGGGCAGCCCGTTCCTCGGGGCGCGGTGGGGGAGCGTCGACGAGCGGGTCCTGCCGGTCAGCTCGCCCAGCCGGCAGGCGGCAGACCTGCAGGCCGACCTCTTCGGCGGCGAGACCTCGACCGCGTCGATCATGCTGTCGTGGAGCCGACCGGGCTGACGCCTCCTCCTACGTCACGAGCCTCAAGGGCGTCGACGGCGTCACCCAGGCGCAGTCGCGTCGCGACGAAATCCGTTGACGGACGACAGCTCACGCTGGTCCAGGCCACGTGGGCAGGCAACTCCCAGACCGAGGCGAGCCAGGACGTCGTCAAGGGCATCCGCGCCGTCGACCCCGCCGGACGGTGCGACCGCGCTGGTCGGCGGGCCGACCGCGGACGCCGTCGACCTGATCGACTCGATCGGCGCCCACCTCCCGTGGATGGCGCTGACCGTGGCGCTCGTCATGCTCGTGCTGCTGTTCGTCGCCTTCGGATCGGTCGTCCTGCCCCTCAAGGCGATCGTCATGAACGGCGTGTCCATCGTCGCGTCGTTCGGCGTCGTCACCTGGATCTTCCAGGAGGGTCACCTGTCGGGGCTGCTCGGCTTCACGCTCGCCGGGCTACCTCGACGTGACGCAGCCGATCCTGATGCTCGCGATCCTGTTCGGGCTGTCGATGGACTACGAGGTGTTCCTGCTCAGCCGAGTGCGCGAGGAGTGGGACCGCACCGGCGACAACACCCGCGCCGTCGCGGCGGGGGTGCAGCGGTCCGGACGGATCATCACCAGCGCCGCCCTGCTGCTCGCCGTCGTCATCGGTGGCTTCGCGACCAGCGGGATCGTCTTCCTCAAGATGATCGGCGTGGGCATGCTCGTCGCGGTGCTGCTCGACGCCACCGTCGTCCGCGCCCTGCTGGTCCCGGCCACGATGCGCCTGCTGGGCCGGGCCAACTGGTACGCGCCCGGCCCGCTGGCCCGGTGGTGGCAGCGTCACGGACACCGCGAGGAGCCCGGTCAGGAGGAGCCGGTTCCCCTGTCGGTGCCCGAGCTCGCCCGGGTTCCCTGAGACCACGGCATACGCCAACGGCGGGGGCAGCTCCCGGGCTGCCTCCACCGTTTGTCCGTGATTGTCCCCGCCATTTTGTCCGAGTGGTGACTTCGGGCAAACGGATGAGACCCCCTGGTCCCGACGTGCCTGATACTGGCTAGGTGCTGGGGCAAGAGTTCACGCGCACCCTGCGTGACGCGCAAGCCGGAAACGAGGACGCCTTCGTCCGGCTGTGGCGTGATGCCAACCCGTTGATGATCCGCTACCTGCGCGTGGTGGGCCACGACGACCCCTATGACGCCGCCTGCGAGGGCTGGGTCACCGTCATCCGCGGTCTCCCGGGCTTCACCGGCGACGAGGTGGCCTGGCACGTGTGGCTGCTGGCCTGCACGCGGCTGCGCGCCGAAGAGGGCAACCTGCGCCAGGCGTGGGACGCCGTGACGGTCCTGCCGGGACTGCACGTGGACGACGACCTCGACATCGACGACCTGCTCGAACCCGAAGGGTCCGGCGACCCCGCGCGCCGCGGCATCAACGACACGCTGACGGCGCTGCGAGACCTCCCGCTGGGTCAGGGGGAAGTGCTCATGCTCCGCCTCGGCGCGGGGCTGCCGGCGTCCGCGGTCGCCGACGTCATCGGTGTCGACGTCGCCAACATCCAGCGTGCCGAGACCCGAGGGCTGGAGCGACTGGAGACAGACGCCGGGCTTCTGTCCTGGTCGCTGGCTGCGCCCGCGAGCTTCTCGGAGTATGCCGACGAGGCCGTTGCGCTCGGCGCCTTCCGCCTCATTCCGACTCGCTCGCGGCATCCGAAGCGGGTGCGCGTGCTCGCCATCGGCGCGGCCACCGGGCGGGCAGCCCTCGCGGCCGGCAGCGTGTCCTCCAAGACGATGGCGCGCTCGCGGTCCGCGGTCCTGGCCGTGACCGCGCTCTCCGTCTCGGCCGCGTCCTTGGGCGGCCTCAGCGCCGCCGCCTACGTGGGGGTGCTGCCGCAACCGGTGCAGCAGGCGTTGCACGAGGCCATCGGTGCTCCCGCCCCCGTGCCCGCCAGCACGGCCGCAGACACCCCCTCCGCGCAGGCGACGCGGGCCGCGCGCCTGCTGACCCCCTCGTCAACCAGCCAGGCAGTCGACCTGTGTCGCTCCTGGGCCGCCGACCGGACGAGCGGTGTGGTCGGCGACCACTCAGCAGCCTTCCGCACCTTGGCGGCCGCGGCCGGCAGCTCTGGAGCGGTCGACACCTACTGCGCCCTCGTGCTGCCTGTCCCGGGAGCCACGACCACGGTCGTCGTGCCCGCGGTGCCCACGCCAAGGCCCACGACGACCTCCGGGGTGCCTGGGCCTACCTCTGCGACCACCTCGGCCACCACGGACGTGCCGACCGAGAGCCCGAGCGTGCCCAGCACCCCACCTCCCACTGCGACGGACACGCCCAGCGACACTCCCAGCACGCCGACCGAGACCACGACGGCTCCCGACCCGGGCGCGGGCACGGACCCCGGCGAGGGCACCGGCGCGGGCGAGGGCACTGACCCGGGCGAGGCCACCGGTCCGGGTGCTGGCACCGGTTCGGACACCAGCGCTGACGCGCCGGCCAGATCCGCTGGGTCGGGACCCGCGGACGCTCCGGCGGGCGCAGACGACGCGCCAGCCGCAGGCACGACGACCGCCGACACGTCAGCCGTCGACAGGGCAACCGAGACCTCAGCTGCCGGGACTCAGCTGCCGCGACATCAGCAGCCGACACCTCCGGCCCCGCCCCCGTGACGGGGGGCGCCGCCACCTGATCCGCGACCTCAGCTGGCGGTCAGACGAGCCCGGCCTCGTGGACGGTGATGGCGATCTGGACGCGGTTGTCTGCGCCGAGCTTGGCGAGCAGACGCGAGACGTGTGCCTTCACCGTCGGGACCCCCATGTAGAGCTGGCCCGCGATCTCGGCGTTCGACAGTCCGCGCCCGATGGCGATGGCGACCTCGTGCTCGCGGTCGGTGAGCCCGGCGAGCCGCTCCTTGGCGACCGCCATCCGGGAGTCGTCCACCTGCGTGATGTTGGCGATGAGCTGGGCCGTGACGCTGGGCGACAGGATCGGTTGACCCGCCGCCACCGCGTGGACCGCGGCGACGAGCTGCTCGGGTGGGGTGTCCTTGAGCAGGAAGCCGCTGGCCCCGATGCGCAGGGCCTCGAGCACCATGTCGTCGGTGTCGAAGGTCGTCAGCACGATCACGCGAGGGCTGGAGTCCTTCTGTGCGCGGGCCGCCACGAGCTGGCGAGTGGCCTCGAGACCGTCGCGACGCGGCATACGGATGTCCATCAGCACCACGTCCGGACGCAGGTGGCCCACCACCTGCACCGCTTCCACGCCGTCGGCCGCCTCGCCGACGACCGTCAGCGTCGACGACCCGCCGAGGATCATCCGGAGCCCGGCGCGGACGAGGGGGTCGTCGTCGACCAGGACCACGCGGACGGCAGGGGAGGTGTCGGTCACGACGCCCACGGTAGCCACGCGCGCATGACGAAGTCGCCTCGGCGGTCCGGCCCGAAGGTGAGGGTGCCACCGGAGAGGATGGCTCGCTCGGTGAGCCCGGTGAGGCCCATGCCTGACGCGGGGATGGCGGGTGGCGCGTCGCCTCCGCGGGCGGGGTCCCGTCGCGTCGCCTCTCCGGCCGCCACAGGTATGCCGTTGCGAGACTCGATCGTGATGCCGTCGCCGCGGCGCCCGGTCACCCGGAGCTCCACCGGGCAGCCCTGTGCGTGTTTCCGCACGTTGGTGAGTGCCTCCTGGACCATTCGGTATCCGTTGCGGGACAGGGATTCTGGCGCGTCCGAGAGGTCCTCGACGTCCACGGTCGCGGTGAGCGGCACGCCAGCCGCGCGGGTCTCGGCGAAGAGCTCGTCGAGATCGTCGAGGGAAGGCTGCGGCTGCTCCGGCGTGCTGTCGAGACCGCCCCGGGGGTCGTCGACCGAGCGCAGCACCCCGAGGACGTCACGCAGCTCGGTGAGGGCGAGGTGGGCGTTGTCACGGACGATGGCTGCCGCCTCGCTCACCTCGTCGGCGGAGAGGTCCTTGCGGTAGGCCAGCGCGCCGGAATGCATGGCCACCAGGGAGATCCGGTGGGCGAGCACGTCGTGCATCTCCCGCGCGATCCGAGCCCTCTCGTTGGCGCGCGCCTGCGCCACCCGGCTGGCCTGCTCGCGCTCGGCAGTCTCGGCGCGGTCGCGCCACGACGCGAACAGCGCGCGTCGCGCGCCGATGTAGTAGCCGATGGCCACGCAGACCGCGAGCGCGAGGACGCCGATGACGACGTTGGTCACGACCATCCACAGCCCACCGGTGGTGTCGGTCGGGCGGAGCTGCTCGTAGCTGAGGCTGGCGACCACGCTGGGCACCGCGACCACGGCCACCGGCGCCCAGCGGCGGTGGGTGCAGAGTGAGATGAGCGCGATCGACGCCGCTCCCGAGGACGAGGCGGAGAGGAAGCCGAAGAGCGCCAGCACCAACGCGATCGGGAGGGGGAAGCGTCGTCGCAACGGCAGCAGGACCAGCGAGAGGGCGCCGAGAGCCAGGTCGACCGCGGTCACCCACGCGGCCGGGGCGCTGTTGATGTTGTCGGAGGCGAGGACCACCATCCCGAACAAGGCCAGCCCGAACCCGAGCGCAGCCAGGATGCGCCAGGTCTCGCCCCAGGCGGTGCGGGGCAGCGGGTGTGGGTCGGTCAGGAGCACAGCCACAGCCTAGGTCGCGCGCACGGCACGACGCGCCCGCCCAAGGTCGGGGGCACCGACGCCGGGTGGAGACTTTGGTAGGGGGTGCGCGATGCTCCGGACCGATGTCCGGCAGGGGACCTGGTCGGCAGGGTTGAACCCATGATCACCGTGAACTCACTGACCAAGCGCTATGGCGCGGTCACCGCCGTCGACGACGTGTCGTTCGAGGTGAAGCCGGGGCAGGTCACCGGCTTCCTCGGGCCGAACGGCGCCGGCAAGTCGACCACCATGCGCATCCTCTGCGGGCTGACGCCCGCCACCTCCGGCACGGCCACCGTCCTCGGACGCCCCTACGCCGCTCTGCCGAACCCTGGTCGTCACGTGGGGGTCCTGCTGGACGCCTCCGCACAGCACGCCGGCCGCACCGGCCGCGAGGTCCTCGCCCTCAGCGCAGTGCTGATGGGCATCGACCGCAGCCGCGTCGGCCAGATGCTCGAGGTGGTCGGCCTGACCGAGCGCGAGAGCAACCGGCGGGTCCGCAACTACTCCCTCGGGATGCGTCAACGGCTGGGCCTGGCCCACGCCCTGCTCGGCGACCCGCAGGTGCTCGTCCTCGACGAGCCCGCGAACGGCCTTGACCCTGCTGGGATCCGGTGGATGCGCGGCCTGCTGCGCGGATTCGCCGACGAGGGCGGCACGGTGCTGCTCTCCTCACACCTGCTCAACGAGATCGAGCGGGTCGCCGACGACATCATCGTCATCGGCCGCGGGCGGATCGTCGCCCAGGGGACGAAGGACGAGCTGCTCCAGGGGGCGGGCACGATCGTGCGCGCCACCGACGGGGAGCTCTTGGGGAGCGCACTGCGCGCGGAGGGGATCGCCTTCACGACCATCGAGACCGGCGCGGTCCAGGTGGAGGCCGACCCGGCCGTCGTCGGGGCGGCAGCGGCACGGCACGGGGTCGTCCTCGTCGAGCTGCGCGGCGGCGACAGCCGGGGCCTGGAGGACATGTTCCTCGAGCTCACCGCGGCGGACGCCCGCGAGGGGGTGGCGGCATGAGTACCGACGTCACCAGCTCCACCAGCCCCGCGCACACTGCACCGACGGGTGCCGAGGGACCCCCCAGCGTCCGAGCCAAGGGAAGACAGCCCTCGCTGCCGAGGATCGCGGGACCCCGGCCGGACCGGGGGTGAGCCTCGCCCGCCTGGTCGGGGTCGAGTGGCGCAAGCAGGTGGACACCCGGGCCGGGTTCTGGCTGCTCGTCGCGATCGGCCTGATCACCGCCGGAGTCCTCGTCATCATGTTCTTCGTGGGCGGGGGCGCGCACAGCTGGGGCGACTACCTGCTGGCGACGGCGACGCCGATGGGCATCCTGCTGCCCATCGTCGGCATCCTCGCGGCCACCAGCGAGTGGTCCCAGCGGACCGGCCTCACGACGTTCGCCCTCGAGCCCAGGCGGCCGCGGGTCGTCCTCGCCAAGGCCCTGAGCGCACTCCTCACGGCCGTGGCGACACTGGTGCTCTCGGTCGTCCTGTCGGCCGGCGTGCACCAGCTGGCTGTCAGCGTGCGTGGGGTCGAGGCGGACTGGAGCATGTCGTGGGCGGTGCTCGGCGGAGTCGCCCTGATGATCGCACTCAGCCTCGCCCAGGGTGTCGGCTTCGGTCTGACCCTGCTCAACACCCCTGGCGCGATCGTGGCCTACCTCGTGCTGCCGACCGTGTGGGGCATCCTCGGCGGTCTCATCAGCTGGCTCAAGGACGCCGCGACGTGGCTCGACGTCAACACCTCGATGGAGCCCCTGCTGTCCGGAAGCATGACCGGCGAGCAGTGGGCGCACCTCGGGACCGCCTCGCTCGTGTGGGTCGGGCTCCCGCTGGCCCTCGGCCTGTGGCGGGTGGTCCGCGCCGAGCTCAAGTAGGGCACTCGAGTACGGCACGGGACCGCAGCCGGTCCGCACGGGACGCTTGGACACTGCTCGCACCCCGAGCAGTGTCCAAGCACGTGCACTTCGTGTCCCGCCGAACGGCTCGCGTAGGCTTCCGGCCGTGCTCTACCCGCTGACCGTCGTCGTGCTCGCCGCCGCGGTGTGCCTGATGGTCTTCGCCGCCTGGTATGCCGCGCGCAGCCGCGTCGTCGACGACCGGCTCCTGCTCGTGGCCGCCGTCGTCGAGCTGGGGCTCCTCGTCCAGCTGGTCGTCGCCCTGGCTCACCTGGGGCGGGTGCCCGGGGGCGGCGCCGAGCAGGCGACGTTCGCGGCATACGCGATCACCTTGCCGTTCGTCCCCCCGGCGGCGATCTTCCTGGCCCTCAAGGAGAAGACGCGGTGGGCCATGGGCGTCGTGGCGGTGGGGGCGTTCGGCGTCGCGGTCATGACCGCGCGACTGCAACAGATCTGGAACCTGCGTGGCTGACTTCCCGACCGACTCGACCAAGACGACCCGTCGCGGACGGCCCGCGCTCGACGCGCTCCGGACCGGGAGTGGTCCTCGTGGCTGTCTACGGGCTGTTGGCGCTCGCCGCCACCGGGCGCTCCGTGCTGCAGATCAGCGAGTACTTCTCGAGGGCGCCGCTCGCGTACGTCCTGTCGGCGCTCGCCGCCGGAATCTACATCGTGGCGACCGTCGCGCTGGCGCGCGGCGACCGCACCTCACGCCGGGTGGCCCTGGTGGCCATCAGCGTCGAGCTCGCGGGGGTGCTCGTCGTGGGGCTCGCGTCATACCTGGCCACGAGTGCATTCCCGGACAAGACCGTGTGGTCCCACTTCGGCTCGGGCTACGGGTACGTGCCGCTCGTGCTGCCGGTGCTCGGGCTGCTCTGGCTGCGTCGCACCCGCTGACGGCTACTCGGCGGACTCGTCGACAGGCTCGAGGACGAACACCGGGATGAGCCGGTCGGTCTTGGTCTGGTACTCGGCGTACGGCGGGTAGGCCTCGACACAGCGCGGCCACCACTCGTCGCGCTCCGCGCCCTCGAGCTCGCGGGCGCGGACGGTCCAGGTGCGGTCGTCGTCCTGCAGGTCGAGCACGGGGTTCTTGCGGACGTTGGCGTACCACTTGGGGTGCTCGGCGGCTCCGCCCTTGCTGGCCACCGCGGCATACACCCCGTCGTGCTCGACGCGCATGAGCGGCACCTTGCGGACCTTGCCGGACACACCCAGCATCGTCAGCAGCACCACGGGCCGGTTCATGATCTCCACGGCGCGGGTGGTTCCGGCGGCCTCGATCTTCTCGACCTGCGTGCGGACCCACCCAGTGGGGCTGGCGACATACTTCCCCGAAACGGTCATGGACCCATCACAACACACCGTCTCGCGACCGAGTCGGCGGACCCTGGCGGCCCTGCCCGACCCGACCGGCAGCCGACCCTGTGGACAAGCCCGGGGCCAGCCATCTGCCCGCCCATACCCTCGATGGCATGACCCGGATCGAGGTGGGTGCCGAGGCGATCAGTGCGCTGGGTGACGTGCTGGTCGGGGTGGCCGACGACCTGCGGTGGCAGTCCCGGCGGAGTACGGAGCAGGCCTGGGCGCTCGGACCGGGCGACAGCGCCGCAGCTCTCGCGTCGGTGCTCGGCGACTTCGAGCACCAGCGCCAGGTGCTCGGCCGCGAGCTGGGCGAGCTCGCGGCGCGCGCACAGCAGTCCGGCCGCCTCTACGCCGAGGTCGAGCTGGACGTGGGTGAGGGGTTCGAGGGTGGTGGCCGATGACCATCCTGCGTCCCCTGTCCGGCGACCCCGGCACGGTCCGCGCCCTCGCCGACCGACTTGCGGGGCAGGGCGAGCTGCTGATGACGCTGGCCAGCACCCTGACCGGGCTCGGCGACCCCGACACGACGGTCTGGGACAGCCCCGCCGGTACCGCCTTCGCTGCCCGCTCGCGCACCGCGGCCTCGCTGCTGGTCTCGGTGGGTCGTCGATACTCCGTCGCCGCGCTGGCCCTGCGGCCGCTCGCCGCGGTCCTGGCCGACGCCCAGGTCGAGGTGAGCTCGGCCGTGGACGACACGGGAGGACGCCTGGCCGCGGGCAGTGGCACTCGGCAACCAGCGCATGGAGGCCGAGCAGAGCGCGGACCCGGCCCGGCGCGCGCTGGCGGGCGACTACCACCGGCAGGAGATCGAGCAGCTCGAACGCCTCCAGGGTGCCGAACGTCGTCACGGCGCCGCGTGGGACCGGTTCCGGGAGGCGGATCGACGCTGCGCCACGGTCCTGCACCAGCTCGTGCAGGACGGGCTCGACGACTCCCGGGCCTACGACGCGCTCACCGGGCTGAGCCGCGGCGCCGGAGCGCTCGGCAGCGCCGCGGGCACCATCTCGATGCTTCCGCTTCCCCCGGCCAAGGCGCTCACGCCGGTTGCCCTCGTCTGCGACGCCACCCAGGTCGGCGCCGACGCGGTCGTCAAGGTGGCCTACGGTGACGGCGGCTGGGGCTCGGTCGGGATCTCGGCCGCGACGCTGGGGCTGGACCGCACGGCGGGCGCGCTCAAGCGAGGCGCCCTGGCCACCAACCCCGCCGCCTCCGAGGCGACGACCCGGGCGGCCCGTCGCCTGCTGCGCTACGACACGGGGCAGCGGCTCCGCCTCGGCCTCGCGGGGGAGCGCCGGGCGGTCGTGCGCGGGGGAGCGACGCCGGGCCCGCACACGTTCCGGGCGACCCGCAGGCCCGGGTCACTGTCCGCGACGGCCCACTGGACGGCGGAGCAGGTGACGGGTCGTGCCATGGTCTTCGCGCGCAACAAGTGGCTCGACGACCTCGCCCTCGTCACCGGCGACCCGTCCCGGTCACGGACGATGTTCGTCGCCAGCCTGGGCGCAGGGGCCGCGGCCACCGGTGCGGACAAGGCCGGCTCGGTGCGCGACGCCTCCGTCGGCCGCGCGGCCGACCAGGCGATGCGGGCGCGTGACGACGCCGACGAGCGGGGACCCGGCTCCGATGCCCACGCGCGTCCGGGCGACCGCTGACCGGGCCCGGCCGGCGCTCCCCGTCCGCCATCAGAGACGGGTATGCCGCCTGCCAGCCTGCCCGGCGTAGCCTCGTAACAGGTCATGAGTGCCAGCGACAAGCCCCGGCTCGCTGGCCGGCAACCCTCCTCCGCGGTGGGGTGCCCCGGGTGAAGACCTGGCGGGCGGCGTCGTTGCCGTCCGCAAGCGCGGGAGACACCCCTGTGTCCCGCCTTCACGCCACACGACAGTGAAGGACATCGAGATGAGCCCCACCAACTGGTCGTTCGAGACCCGCCAGATCCACGTCGGCCAGGAGCCGGACGCCGCCACGGGCGCCCGTGCCCTGCCGATCTACCAGACCACGTCGTACGTCTTCAAGGACACCGAGCACGCGGCAAACCTGTTCGCGCTCAAGGAGTTCGGCAACATCTACACGCGCATCATGAACCCGACGCAGGACGCCGTGGAGCAGCGCATCGCGTCCCTGGAGGGCGGGGTCGGAGCCCTGCTCGTGGCCTCGGGTCAGGCTGCCCAGACCTTGGCCATCCTCAACATCGCCGAGGCAGGGGACCACGTCGTCGCCAGCCCCAGCCTCTACGGTGGCACCTTCAACCTGCTCAAGCACACCCTCCCGAAGTTCGGCCTCGAGGTGACCTTCGTCGAGGACGCGAACGACCTGGCCTCGTGGCGCGCGGCGGTGCGGCCCAACACCAAGCTCTTCTTCGGCGAGACCATCTCCAACCCCAAGTCCGAGGTGCTCGACATCGAGGGTGTCGCGGGGGTTGCCCACGAGGCCGGCGTCCCGCTGGTCGTCGACAACACCATCGCCACGCCGTACCTCATCCGACCCCTGGAGTGGGGCGCCGACATCGTGCTGCACTCGGCCACGAAGTACCTCGGCGGCCACGGCACGTCGATCGCGGGGGTCATCGTGGACGGGGGAACATTCGACTACGCGGCGGACCCGGAGAAGTTCCCCAACTTCAACACGCCGGAAGAGAGCTACCACGGGCTCGTCTTCGCCCGGGACCTCGGCGTCGGCAGCCCGCTGGGCGCCAACCTGGCCTTCATCCTCAAGGCCCGGGTGCAGCTGCTGCGCGACCTCGGACCGGCGATCTCGCCGTTCAACGCCTTCCTCATCGCCCAGGGCATCGAGACGCTCAGCCTGCGGATCGAGCGGCATCTCGAGAACACCCACCAGGTCGCTGCGTTCCTCCAGGCCCACGAGCAGGTCGAGTCGGTGGTCTGGGCGTCGCTGCCCGAGCACGAGTCCTACGAGAAGGCGAAGAAGTACACGCCGCGCGGGGCCGGTGCCGTGCTCGCCTTCGAGATCGCCGGTGGGGTCGAGGCGGGCCGCCGGTTCGTCGAGTCGCTCGTCCTGCACAGCCACGTCGCCAACATCGGCGACGTCCGCTCGCTCGCGATCCACCCGGCCTCCACAACCCACTCCCAGGGCCCGGATGCCGACCGCCTCAAGGCGGGGGTCACGCCCGGACTCGTGCGACTGGCCGTCGGGATCGAGCACATCGACGACATCCTGGCCGACCTCGAGCAGGGCTTCGTCGCGGCCAAGGGCGCCTAGCGGACGCTTGGGCCCTGGGGGGCCGCCCAAGGACCATGCCCTGGTTCTGGTCCGTCAGCACGGCGTCCTGGTGGGCGCGACCGCCGTCGCCCTCCCGGGCGGCGGCGGTCTGCGTCCAGCCAGCGTCGGTCAGAACAGCCTGACGATCGAGCCCGGACCAGTCGGGTTGCCCTCGTCGTCCGTAGGCCCCATGGTCCCTGCGTAGAGGTGCCCGTTGCCGTACTCGACGGCGACCGCTCCAGGCAGCTCGGCGACGGTTCTCCGGCACCCGTTCCTGATCGCGGTGACCTTGCCGGCGAACAGCTCGGCGACGTAGAGCGTGCCGTCCCTGCCTTGCGTCACGCTCGTAGCGCCCGCGAAGCCGCCGGCAACCTTGGTCGCATGGCCCGACCGCGGGTTGACCTTGTAGACCGAGCCACGGGCCCCGGCACTCGGGTCCTCGGGTCCACCGGGGAGCGTCGAGACGTACAGCATCCCGTCGCGCCCGACCTCGACGTCCGTCGGCACGGGCTCGAACTTGTACGTCTTGCCCACGCAGTCGGGAATGCCGTTGGCAGCGGCGAAGTCCGCAGTCACCCTGAGGGGCTGGGGTGGGAGCACCGCAAGCAGCGAGGGTCGCCCACGGCTGTCGACCTTGATCAGGTCGTTGCCTGCCGCATCGGCCACGATCCACGAGTCGTGCCAGCGCGTCACGGCATAGGCGTGCGAGTCGACCTGCCCCGTGTACGACGCCATCGGGCCGAGGGCGCCGTGGGCACAGCTGCCGTCCCTGAAGCCGTAGTGGACGTTCCGGTCCGGGTTGTGGTTGGTCTCGAACCGCGTCAGGTTGGTGGTGATCGTGGCGCTACCACGCTTGACGGTCAACGACGCCTGACCAGTCGTGTAGTCGAGCGAGGTGAAGGCGAGCGACCTGCCGTCCTTCGCGACGCCGGAGACCTCTCCCGGCTGGGGTCCTGAAGCGAGGGTCGTCAACGTGCCGTCCCGGTTGACGCGCGAGACCCTGCTGGTCCCGCCGTCGGCGACGTAGAGGTGGCCGTCATCGGTGTCCAGGTGGAACGGGGCGATGACGGTGGTGTTGAGCATCCTTGGCGCGATGTGACCGCTGACGTGGCCCGTGTGGGCACTGGCAGCTGGAGCGCCGACGAGCGCAGTAGCCCCTGCTGCCACGAACGCGATGGTCCAGCGTGAAATATGCATGCGGGTCCTCCAATTCCCAGGCCCAGCTGGGTCAACCGGGCTTCGACCGACGCTAGGGAGACCAGGCGGACGTGACGTACAGCAAAGGGGTGATCCCCAGGCACCCGTATGATTTCGACCGTGTCCCCCCAGCGAACCCCGTCTCGGAGGACCTCCCGCCGACAGGCTCAACGGCCCGTACGGGTGCCGCCGCCGGTGCCGGAGCTGAAGTACCCGCCGCAGCTCCCCGTCGTCGCCCGCAAGGACGACATCGCCGCGGCGATCCGCGACCACCAGGTCGTCATCGTCGCGGGGGAGACCGGCTCGGGCAAGACGACCCAGCTGCCCAAGATCTGCCTCGAGGTGGGGCGTGGACAGGCCGGTCTGATCGGCCACACCCAGCCGCGCCGGATCGCCGCCCGTTCGGTGGCCGAGCGGATCGCCGAGGAGCTCGAGGTCGAGCTCGGCGGCGCCATCGGCTACCAGGTGCGGTTCACCGACCAGAGCAGCGACAGCACGCTCGTCAAGGTGATGACCGACGGCATCCTGCTCAACGAGATGCAGCGCGACCGGCTGCTGCGCAAGTACGACACGATCATCATCGACGAGGCGCACGAGCGGTCGCTCAACATCGACTTCATCCTCGGCTACCTCAAGCAGCTGCTGCCGCAGCGTCCGGACCTCAAGGTCGTCATCACCTCGGCGACCATCGACCCGCAGCGGTTCGCGGAGCACTTCCGAGGGCTTGCGAGCGGAAGCGACGAGCATGGTCGCGACACCGGCACGAACGAGCCGGCGCCGATCATCGAGGTCTCGGGTCGCACCTACCCGGTCGAGGTCCGCTACCGCCCGCTCGTCGACCCGGAGCGACCCGACGCCGACGAGCGCGACCAGGTGACCGGCGTCTGTGAGGCCGTCGAGGAGCTCTGGACCGAGCGGGCCGCCGACGGCACCGGTCACGACATCCTCGTGTTCCTGTCCGGCGAGCGGGAGATCCGCGACACGGCCGAGGCGCTCGAGGCGATGAAGCTGCCGCAGACCGAGGTGCTCCCCCTCTATGCGCGGCTGTCCGGCGGCTGAGCAGCACAAGGTGTTCGGGCGCGCCAGCGGCCGGCGAATCGTGGTGGCCACCAACGTCGCCGAGACCTCGCTGACCGTGCCCGGGATCCGCTACGTCGTCGATGCCGGCACTGCGCGGATCTCGCGCTACTCCCAGCGCACGAAGGTGCAGCGCCTCCCGATCGAGGCGATCTCCCAGGCCAGCGCCAACCAGCGCGCCGGTCGCTGCGGTCGCCTCGCCGACGGCATCTGCATCCGGCTCTACTCGGAGGAGGACTACGAGGCGCGGCCCGAGTTCACCGAGCCGGAGATCCAGCGCACCAGTCTCGCGTCCGTCATCCTCCAGATGACCTCGCTGGGCCTGGGCGACATCGCGGCCTTCCCGTTCGTCGACCCGCCCGATGCCCGCCAGGTGGCCGACGGGGTCCGGCTCCTCGAGGAGCTCCAGGCCTTCGACACGGTCGCCGACGGCGACGCAGCCCCCGCTGGAAGGCATCGTGGCCGGGGGAGGAGGCTCACGGCATCACGGGAAGTCGTTGGCGCGCCTGCCCGTGGACCCACGGCTGGGACGCATGCTCATCGAGTCCGGCAGGCTGGGATGCACCCGCGAGGTGCTCATCATCGTCGCGGCGCTGTCGATGCAGGACCCCAGGGAGCGTCCGCCCGACAAGCAGACCCAGGCCGACCAGTCGCACGCGCGGTTCCGTGACGAGCACTCCGACTTCATCTCCCTGCTGAACCTCTGGGCCTACCTCAAGGAGCAGCAGAAGGCGTTGTCGCACAGCGCTTTCCGACGGATGTGCCGCACTGAGTACCTGCACTACCTGCGGGTGCGGGAGTGGCAGGACCTGCACAGCCAGCTCCGCAAGGCGTGCCAGGACGTCGGCATCGACACCAAGGCGGCCACCGCCGCACCCGGAGAGCCGCCGAACGCCGACCTCATCCACCAGGCCCTGCTGGCCGGGCTGCTGTCCCACATCGGCCTGCGCGACGAGGCGAAGCGTGACTACCTCGGTGCGCGGGGCGCCCGGTTCGGCATCTCGCCCGGATCGACCCTGTTCCGACGGCAGCCGACCTGGGTGATGTCCGCCGAGCTCGTCGAGACGACTCGGCTCTGGGCGCGGAGCAACGCACGGATCGACCCGGTCTGGGCCGAGCGGCTCGCTCCGCACCTCGTGAAGCGCACCTTCTCCGAGCCGCGGTGGTCGCGCAAGCAGGGTGCCGTCGTCGCGACCGAGCGGGTCACGCTCTACGGCGTCCCCCTGGTCGCCGCGCGCACCGTGCAGTACGCCCGGATCAACCCCGAGGAGTCGCGCGACCTGTTCATCCGGCACGCCCTCGTCGAGGGGGACTGGGACACCCACCACGAGTTCTTCAAGGCGAACCAGGCTCTGCTGCAACGACTCTCCGAGCTCGAGGAGCGTGCCCGGCGACGCGACATCGTGGTCGACGAGGAGGACCTGGTCGCGTTCTACGACGCCCGGGTCCCCGCGGAGGTCGTCTCGCAACGCCACTTCGACCGGTGGTGGAAGGACGCCCGGAGGCAGACGCCGCAGCTGCTGACCTTCACCGAGGAGCTGCTCACCCGCGACAGCGCGGAGGGCGTCTCGGCCACGGACTACCCGAGGACGTGGACCCAGGGCGGGATCGAGCTTCCGGTCACCTACCAGTTCGAGCCCGGTGCGGCGGCCGACGGCGTGACCGTGCACATCCCGGTGCAGGTGCTCAACCAGGTGACCGACGAGGGCTTCGACTGGCAGGTGCCGGGTCTGCGCGAGGAGCTGGCGACCGCGCTGCTGCGGTCGCTGCCCAAGGCCACCCGGGTGCACTTCGTCCCGGCTCCGGACCACGCGGTGGCTGCGCTGGCCCAGGCGCAGCCCGGTGGCGGGCGTCGGCTCGCCGACGAGCTGGCCAGGGTGCTGCGGGCCCGCAGCGGCGTCCAGGTGCCGCCCGAGCAGTTCGCCGCCGACCGTGTCCCCGACCACCTGCGCATCACGTTCGCCGTCGAGGACGGCAGCGGGCCGGGTGCTCGGGAGCGGCAAGGACCTCGGCGCGCTCCAGGAGCAGCTGGCCGGCCAGGTGCAGCGACGGATGTCGCGAGCCGGCGCCGCGATCGAGCGAAAGGGCCTGCGGCAGTGGGACTTCGGCGAGCTGCCCGAAACCTTCGAGTCGACCTCCGGTGGTCAGACCGTGCAGGGCTTCCCAGCCCTGGTCGATCGCGGTGACAGCGTCGACCTCGTGGTGATGGCTGGGGAGCGGGAGGCCGGGCGCCGCGACGGCCCTCGGGGTGCGACGGCTGCTGCTGCTCAACACGACGGCGCCGTGGAAGCGGGTGCTCGCCACGCTGAGCAACGCCGAGAAGCTCGCCCTCGGCAACAACCCGCACGGCTCGGTGCCCGCACTGCTCGAGGACGCCCTCGCGTGTGCGGTCGACGCCATCGTCGAGCGAGATGGCCGGTCGCGGCACGAGCGGTGACGGCGCCTCGACGGGCGGTCCGGCAGTGAGGGACGCAGCAGCGTTCGAGGAGGTGCTGGCCGCGGTGCGCACGCATGTGGCCACCCGGGTGCTGACGGTCGTGGCGGAGGTCGAACCCGTGCTCTCGGCCGCCCGGGAGGTGCGACTGCGCCTCGACGGCCTCACGGCGCCGGTGACCGCCACCCTCGTCGCGGACGTCCGTGCCCAGCTCGACAGCCTCATCTACCCGGGATTCGTCGCCGACACCGGGCTCGCGCACCTGCCCGCACCTGCGCCGCTACCTGCGCGCCATGCTGCAGCGCCTCGAGAAGGCCCCCTCCTCCCCGGCCTCGCTCGCGCGCGACGCGGCCAACCAGGAGGTCGTCGACCGCGTCGAGATCGCGTATGCCGACCTGCTCGACTCCCTGCCGGTCGTCGAGCGGCGGTCGGCGCCCGTCCGTGAGGTGGGGTGGATGGTCGAGGAGCTGAGGGTGAGCCTGTTCGCGAACGGGCTCGGCACGGCATACCCGGTGTCGGAGAAGCGGATCCGCGCCGCGATCGCCGCGCTTGACTGAGCCGTGCGGATGCCAACCTGCTCGCGGCGACGCGCGAAGGCCCCGACCACCAGCGTGGTCGGGGCCTTCGCATGGGGATGAGCGGTCAGGCGAGGTGGACGTTCTCGTGGCCCTCGGCGACAGCAGCTCGTGCTTGACGTTGAGGAACCCGAACGTGATGAGCGAGCCGACGATGATCATCGCGCCGGCCACGAGGTAGGCGTGGCTCGAGCCGAACGTCTGCGCCTGCAGCGCGATCTGGTGCTGTGCGGCCTGGAGCTGCTCGGGGGACACGGCGCCGGAGGCGACCTTGGCCTGCAGTGCTGCCCCGAGCTCGGCCCCGCGGTCCTTCGCGCCGTTGGCGAACACCGTGCTCAGGGTCGCCAGGCCGAGGGCGCCACCGACCTGGCTCATGGTGTTGAGCACGGCGGACGCGACTCCGGAGTCCTCTGCCGCCACTCCGGCGGTCGCCGTGAGCGTCATCGGCACGAAGACCAGCCCCATGCCGACCGCGAGGATGGTGATCCACGGGAGCAGACCCGTGGTGTACGAGCTGTCGACCTCGAGCTGGGCGAACCCGAACATGCCGCCTGCGGCGAGCAGGGTGCCGACACCGGCGATCCACCGGGGGTCGACCCGGGTCATCAGGGTGGAGGCGATCTGCGCCGCCACGACGATGCCGGCCGAGAACGGCAGGAACGCGAACCCGGACTTCAGCGGCGAGTAGCCCAGGACCTGCTGGATGTAGAGGCCGAGGAAGTAGAACATCGCGAACATCGCGGCACCGATGATCAGCATCACCGCGAAGGACGTGCCGCGGGTGCGGTCCGCCAGGATGCGGATCGGCATGAGGGCGTGGGTGGAACGCATCTCGACGGCGACGAAGGCGACCAGCATCGCGACACCGGCGACGAGCGTGGTCGAGGGTGGTGGCCGACGTCCAGGAGTCACTGGCGGCGTTCGTGAGGCCGTAGACGAGGGAGACCAGGCCGGCAGTGCCCAGGATCGCTCCGGGGACGTCGATCCGGCCCTTGCCGGGCTCGGACTCGGGCAGGAAGCGCGGCGCCAGGAAGGCGACCACGAGGCCGATCGGCACGTTGATGAACATCGTCCAGCGCCAGTCGATCTCGGTCAGGGCGCCACCGAGGATGAGGCCCACGGCCGCACCGGCGCCGGACATCGCGGCATACACACCCATGGCGCGGTTGCGCGCCGGGCCGGCCGGGAAGGTCGTGGTGATGAGGGCCAGGGCGGTGGGGGAGGCAAGGGCAGCACCGATGCCCTGCAGCGCGCGGGCACCGAGCAGCATGCCCTCGGTCTGGGCCAGGCCACCGAGCAGCGAGGCGCCGGCGAAGACGAGCACACCCGTCATGAAGACCTTGCGGCGACCGAACAGGTCACCGAGGCGGCCGCCGAGGAGCAGCAGCCCACCGAAGGCGAGGGTGTAGGCCGTGACGACCCACGAGAGGTTCTCCGGCGTGAAGCCGAGGTCGGCCATGATGTGCGGCATCGCGATGTTCACGATCGTGCCGTCGAGCACGACCATGAGCTGGGCGGCCGTGATGACGGTGAGGGCGATGCCCAGGTGACGGCCCTTGCCGCTGGGCGCGGCGACGGGTTCCGGGGTCGAGACGGGCTCGACGACAACGGTCGAAGACATGGTGAAGTCCCTGTTCTGGTGGATGGTGGAAGTGAGGGGAGCGGTGGAGCTGTCAGTCGCGCGGCAACGTCGCCGCGCAGACCGGAAGGACGACGGTGTCCACGAGGGTGACCAGCTGGTCCTGCGCCGGGTTTGCGCCGGTGAGCAGCGACTCGTAGATGCAGATGGCCGGGAGCAGTCGTGCGATCTGCTCGAGGTCGGCGTCCTTGCCGATCTCGCCGCGTTGCTGGGCGGCTCGGAACATCTGGAGCGTGATGGCCGTCTTGGGGCCCAGCAGCCGGGTGATGACCGCCGCCTTGAGGTCGGCATCCTTGTGCACGGCGTTGAGCAGCTGGCTGAAGATCTGCACCTGTCGCTCGTCGCCGAGACCGCCCTTGGCCTGGACGTGGGCGAGGAGGTCCCCACGCAGGCTCCCGGTGTCCGGGAGGTGGTCGGCCTCCACGCCCATGAGCAGCTGGAGGGCGTCGACGAGCAGGTCGACCTTGCCGTCCCAGCGGCGATAGAGCGTGGCCTTCGAGGCCTTGGCCGCGGTGGCCACGGTCTCGAAGGTGAACTTGTCGTAACCGTGGACGGCCAACGTGTCCAGGGCCGCGTCGAGGATCTCCAGCTCGCGTTCGCCCTCGACCCGGGGCCGGGTGCGTACCTGGTCCTCGGTGGGTGCGGCTGAGCTGGCGGGAGTCACGACAGGGTCCTTCGCGAGAGTCGGATGAAACGAAACTGTTTCGTTTCGTCCAACCGTAGCCCCGGCTTCTCGATTCCCCAAAACCGCAGATGTGACCGGCGTCACATTCGGCGTTGGCGAGTGTCGTCAGCGTGCAGGAGGCCAGCGGTGGAATCCCCTGCCATGCTGAGGCGTTGGCACTGTGGAACACCCACGAACAAGCAGCCTGGAGTTAGTCGTGCTGAACCCGTCCGAGCTCTACCACTTCGAGACCGACACCGACCCGCAGGAGCTGCGGGCGTCGGTGATGGTCGTCGCGCTCGGCGGCTTCATGGACGCCGGCCACACGCAGCGACTGCTCACCGACCACCTGCTCGGCTCGGGGGAGTCGACGGTCGTGGCGTCGTTCGATGTCGACCAGATGGTCGACTACCGCAGCCGCCGGCCCGCAATGGTCTTCGACTCCAACCGCTGGCTCAACTACGACGACCCGTGCCTGGCCCTGCACCGGCTCGTCGACCGGGACGGCACCCCCTACCTGCTGCTGACCGGCCCGGAGCCGGACTTCCAGTGGGAGCGGATGACCGAGGCGGTTCGCCAGCTCGTCGTGATGCTCGGGGTCACGCTGGTCGTGAGCGCCCACGGCATACCCATGGCCGTGCCCCACACCCGCCCGATCGGGCTGACGTCGCACGCGACCGACCCACGGCTGATCCCGTTGCAGGAGAACCCGTTCGGTCGGGTCGAGGTGCCGGCCAGCCTGTCCTCCCTGCTCGAGCTGCGGCTCGGGGAGTCTGGTCACGACGCCCTCGGGTTCGCCGTCCACGTCCCGCACTACCTGGCGCAGGCGGAGTTCGCCGACGGCGCCGTGACGGCCCTCAACGCGATCACCGCCGCCACCGGGCTGAACCTGCCGATCGACGACCTGGTCGCCCAGGCCGGGCTCAACCGCGCCGAGATCCAGCGCGAGATCGAGGGGTCGGACGAGGTGTCCCAGGTGATCGCTGCGCTCGAGCGGCAGTACGACACCTTCAGCGAGGGGCGCCAGAAGCCGAGCCTGCTCGCCACCGACGTGAGCGAGCTCCCGTCGGCGGACGAGATCGGTGCGGAGTTCGAGCAGTTCCTCCGTGGAGTGGTCGACGACCCGACCGGCCCCGGCTCGACGGGCGACGACTCCGCGGACTCAGGCGACGACTCGGGCGAGGGCCACCCCAGCTGACCGCTCAGACCTTCGCGTACTTGGCCCGGGAGAAGCTGTAGAGACCGTACGCGGCGAACCCGAGCGCCATCAGCACGAGCAGGGCGGTGCCGAACGGCTGGTCGCGCAGCGACTTCAGTGCTCCGTCGAGCCCGGACGCCTCCTTGGCCTGCTTGTGCACGCCGGCGGCGACGAACAACAGCCCCACGATGGCCAGCGCCACACCCTTGGCGATGTAGCCGACCTGGCCTGCGCGTGTCGCCCAGGCGCCGGGGTGCCCTTGCAGGTCCTCGAGGAACTTCTTCGTGGCGCCCTTGTAGACGTGGTAGCCACCCACGGCGATGACGGCGGCACCGATGACGACGACCAGGGCCCGTCCACCGGGTTGTTCGAGGAGCTTGCCCGTGAAGTCCTGGCTCTGCGACTTGCTGTTGCTCGAGCCGCCGCGGGCGAAGGTGAAGGCGGACCAGGCGAGGGCGAGGTAGACCACGGTCTTGCCCCCGGCCTTGGCGCGGCCGACCCAGGCGTCCGAGTCGCTGCCCGGATGGCCCACCACCGCGTCAGTGAGCTGCCAGAGGGCGAGTCCGAGGAAACCGACCACACCCAGCCACAGCAGGACCTTGCCCAAACCGTTTCCGGCGAGCTGCGCCAGAGCGCCGCTCTGGTCGGCGTTCTTGCCGCTGCCGCCGAAGGCGACCTGCAGGGCGATCCACCCGATGAGCAGGTGCAGCAGCCCACTGACGGCGTAGCCGACGCGCGCGGCGACGGTCAGGGCGGGGTGGTCGGCGGCCTCGGAGGTGACGTGCTTGACGTCGTGCTGGTCCATGGGACTAGCCAACCATGCATCGTCGCAGGTCAGGAGGTTTGTGAGGTAGAGATGTCGCTGCGGGGCGAGTGGGAGGCGCGGCTCGTCCTTCGCCTCGGACCAGCGCCGGACGACGGACGCGTCAGCGACGAACCGCACCCGGCTCGACCCGGACCAGCGGCGCGCGCTGTCGGTCAGGGCGAGCTCCAGCCGGGTCATCGTCTCCACGGCGTGCTCCTCGGGCACGTGGACGAGGAGCTCGTCGTGCAGGCACAGCACGATCTGGGCGCCGAGGTCCCGGGTGGTCGCGCGCACCGTGGCCGCCCAGGCCTTGAAGAGCTCGGCGGCCGACCCCTGGATCACGGCGTTGCGGGCGAACCGTCCCCGCGCTGCGTCATAGGCCGCGGCACCCTCCGCCGGCACGTCCGCGAGGATCGCGTCCAGCCGGATCAGCCGGCCACCGTAGGTGCGCAGGGGCTCGCGCCGCAACCCCGCGGCATACGCGGCGTCGAGGTAGTCCATGGCGACCGGGTAGGTGCGCTCGAGCCCCTTCAGGGCCTCGCCGGCCGCTCCGCTGCGCTGGCCGTACATGGCCGCGAGGACCGCGATCTTGGCCACCGGCCGGTCCACGCCCAGGGCGGCGGCGACGGGTGCGTAGAGGTCGTCGGCCCGCGTGGCTGCTGCGAAGGCCTCGTCGCCGGACACCACCGCGAGCACCCGGGGCTCGATCTGGCCGAGGTCGGCCCGCACGAAGACGTGCCCGGGGTGGGCTGCCACTGCCGGCCGCAGTGACGTGGGCAGGTTGTGCAGGCCGTTCTGTGCGGTCATCCGCCCGGCGGCGCCGTCGCAGGCGGTCCACCCGCCGCGCAGCCGGTCGTCGGGTCCCACGTGGGCGTCGAGCCACGGGTAGCCGTAGGTGGTGGCGATTCGCTCGGCCTTGCGCCACTCCAGCAAGGCTCCGACGACGGGGTGGGTGTCGCGGAACGGCTCGAGCACCCACTTGCGGGTGTTGGGCACGACCACCCCGACGGAGGCCAGAAGGTCCTTGACCTGCAAGGGATTTCGCAGATCGGTGGACTCCCGGCCCGGGGTGGTGGCGAGCACGACCTGGTCGCGCTCGCCGCGGATCCGCCGGGCGTCGGCCTCACCGTCCGGGCGCGGGCCTGCGGCGTCGGCGATCATCCGCTCGGCGGTGACACGGTCGAGTGGCAGCCCGTCGCGCTCGAGCTCGAGGCAGAGGAAGGCAGCCGCGGACTCGGAGTGAGCCGCTGCCACCGAGCGCGGTCCGACCGCGGCCAGGGACGACTCCTGCGCGCGGGCGCAGGCCAGGGCGGCGCGGGCCCACGCGAGGAGGGTGTCGTCGTCGGGTCGCCAGTCGGGCGTGCCGGCGTCCGGGTCGAGGTAGCCGTCCGGCCGCACCACGGATGCGCCCGTGCCGGCTGCGCCCACGGCACGCCGCCTGACCGGCGTCGAAGTCGAAAAGGTCGCCGCGGGTGGCGGCGGGCAGACCCGCGCGGTCGAGACGGTGTGCCGCCGCCCACGCCACCTGGGGTGTCGCCTCCCACCCGCCCGCGAGGAGGCGGTGCGCCTCGGCGACGTCCCAGCACCGGGTGACCGGGATGCCTGCCGCGACGAGCGAACGGGCGTCGGCCGCGCCGACCACCAGACCCAGCGGACGCCCCCGCCCGACTCGAGGGCTGCGGCGCGGGCCACGGCCTGCCCCACGTCCGCCACCAGCAGCTCGTCGACCGCGTCGCCGTCACCGCGCGCGTCGCCGTCTGCGCCGCCACCCGCGCCGTCGCCGCTCGGCTCGCCGTGACCGAGGTCGCGGACCACGGCGGCGCGACCACCGGTGGTGGTCACGAACGCGACGAGAGCAGGTGGCATGGCGACCACATCCTCGCACTGCGCACCGACGCTGCGTTTGGCCACCGCCCAAACCCCCATACGCGTGAGTAATGGGGCAGGGTGCAGAGAGCCGGCTCGTCCCACCGGACTCCGGCTGGATCCACACCCCCACCCAGGAGGAATCCCCATGCCCCACCGTTCCCCGCACGGACGCGGTCTCGCCATCGTGGCGGCCGGCGGCCTGTTCGCGGCCACGATGCTCGCTGCCGGCAGCGCCACGGCGTCGCCCACGGCAACCGACGGCACGACCGGCCAGGACACGAGCAGCACGACGACGACCGCCGCAGCGCAGGACGCCTCGACCCCGGTGCCCGTCAACACCCCTGACGGCTACCTCATGAGCTACGTCGTCAACGCCAAGATCGCCAACCCCGGCCAGACGCGGCTCGTCGAGCGCGCCGTCGTCGCGGCAGGCGGTGTGGTGGTGCAGTCCTGGCCGCAGATCGGCGTCGTCGTCGCCCACTCCGACCGGGCCGCCTTCCGTGCCGACGTCGTGCGTCGCGGCGGCAACGCCGTCGCCTCCGTGGGAGCGTCGCGCACCGCCGCCGTCAGCGAGGGCACCCCCAGCGACCTGGCTGCCTCGTGGAGCAAGGGCGCATCGGGCTACCAGCGGGGCCACGCCAAGGCCGGCAACGGCGACCTGTCCGGCGCCCTGACGAGCGAGGCCGCTCCCGCCGCAGACCCGCGGGAGGCCGAGCAGTGGGACATGGCGCAGATCAAGGCCGACCAGGCCCACAAGATCACCGACGGCGACCGCAACGTGCTCGTCGGCGTCCTTGACAGCGGTATCGACCCCGACCACCCGGACCTCGCCGCCAACATCGACGTCGCCGACTCGGTCAGCTGCATCGGCGCGGGTCGTCCCGACCAGAGCGCCGGTGCGTGGTACCCGACCACGTCGGACCACGGCACCCACGTGGCGGGGACGATCGCCGCAGCCCGCAACGGCACCGGCATCGTCGGAGTCGCACCGAACGTGCGGATGGCCGCGGTCAAGGTGGTCAACGACGACGGGTTCATCTACCCCGAGTACGCCATCTGCGGCTTCGTCTGGGCCGGGATGCACAAGATGGACGTCACCAACAACAGCTACTACATCGACCCGATGGAGTTCTGGTGCGACGACCAGCCCGACCAGGCTGCAGTCCGCACGGCCGTCGAGCGCGCCGTCAGCTGGTCGACCAAGCAGGGCGTCGTGCACGCAGCAGCCGCCGGCAACTCCGGCAAGGACCTGGCCAACAAGACGACCGACAGTGCGAGCCCGAACGACACCACGCCGATCACGCGCCAGATCAACAACGGCTGCAAGGACATCCCGACCGAGCTTCCCGGAGTCGTGACCGTCTCCTCGACGACCCGCACCGAGGCGCTGTCCAGCTTCAGCAACCGCGGCCTCGGAGTCATCGACGTCGCCGCGCCGGGCAGCAGCATCTTGTCGACCGTCGTCGCCAACAACGGCTACGGCCTCAAGAGCGGCACCTCGATGGCGTCACCGCACGTCGCCGGTGTGCTCGCCCTGATGAAGTCGGCTCACCCCGGCTGGACCCCGGCCCAGATGGTCGCGAAGCTGCGCGCGCAGGCCGACGACCGGTCCTGCCCGGCGACGAGCCCCGGCGGCCCCGCCTGCACCGGGACGGCCGCGGACAACAGCTACTACGGAGAGGGCATCGTCGACGCCCTCGACGCGGTGAGCTGACGGACGCACCAACGACGAGGCCGCGACCCGATCTGGGGTCGCGGCCTCGTCCGTGTCCCGTTGCTAGGAGCGGGTTTTCAGCGCGACCTGACGCTTGATCCGGCTCAGCATGCCCACCATGCCGCGCAGGCGCAGCGGGGAGACCGCCTCGCCGAGCGAGAACCGGTACGGAGCGTCCTCCGGAACGGCCAGCACCTCGTCGACGGTCAGCCCGTCGAGTCCCTCGTGCAGGATCCCGGCGAAGCCCCGGGTGGTCGGTGCCTCCTGTGGGGCCGAGAAGAACAGGTGCACCGGACGCTTGCCCGGCTCGTCGACGGGATCGTCACCCACCTCGACCACGAGGAAGATCGGCGACTGGCACTCGTGGACCTGTTCCATCTCGCCGAGCCGACCGGCATACCTCTCGGGCAGGTCGGGCAGCCCCTCGCTGAACTCCAGCAGGAGCTGGAGGCGTTGCGGCGCAAGGAGGTCCGCGAAGTCGTCGGCGATCTCCTGCATGGCCGCCGGGAGGGGGGCTGGGGGAGTCCGGTCACCTCGGTGCGCCCTGCTCCACCGGCACGCGCACGGCGTTGCCCCACTCGGTCCACGAGCCGTCGTAGTTGCGCACGGCGTCGAAGCCAAGCAGGTGGGTGAGCACGAACCAGGTGTGGGACGAGCGCTCACCGATGCGGCAGTAGGCGATCGTGGGGTCGGCGGGCGAAAGGCCTTGCTCCTGCAGGTAGATCGCCTCGAGGTCCTCGCGCGACTTGAAGGTGCCGTCCTCGTTGGCCGCGCGCGCCCACGGCACCGACTTCGCGCCCGGGATGTGGCCGCCACGCATGGCACCCTCCTGCGGGTAGTCGGGCATGTGCAGCAGCTCGCCGCTGAACTCGCCGGGGGAGCGGACGTCGACGAGCGGCCCGCCGAGGTGGGCGAGCACGTCGTCCTTGAACGCCCGGATCGGTGCGTCGTCGCGCTCGACCACCGGGTATGCCGCGTCGCCGGCGAGCGGGGCGACCGCCGGCACGTCCTTGGTGAGCTCACGCCCCTCGGCCACCCACTTGGCCCGGCCACCGTCGAGCAGCCGCACGTCCTCGTGACCGAACAGGCTCATCACCCACAGGGCGTAGGCGGCCCACCAGTTGTTCTTGTCGCCGTAGATGACCACGGTGGTGCCCCGGCCGACACCACGGGCCGACATGACGGCCGCGAACTGCTCGGCGTCGACGTAGTCGCGCATCACCGGGTCGTTGAGGTCCTGGTGCCAGTCCAGCTTGAGCGCTCCAGGGATGTGGCCGGTGTCGTAGAGCAGGACGTCCTCGTCGGACTCCAGGACGACGATGCCGTCGGGGCCGCCGACCGCGCCGGCCTCGACCTGGTCGGCCAGCCACTGTGTGCTGACGAGCCGTTCGGGGTGGGCGTACTGCGCGAAGGGCGTTTCGGTCGTGTCGTTGTGGGGCATGTACCCAAGGCTAATCCTGCCGGTCGCAGGGCCTCGTGGCAGGATGACGAGCAGTGACTGCAGCAGGACCGACCACAGGACCGACACCGACCCGGAGGGGTGCTGACGTGGGGTTTCTCGGAATGGGCAAGGACGACGAGGCAGCCAAGCCGACCTCGGCGCTCGAGCAGGCCAAGGTGCCGCGGGAGGACTCGGGCATGTTCTCCGGGGCAGTCACGGGGCTGATCGAGAGCCTGCTCGACGTCGGTATCGACGGCAAGGGGCCGTTCGACTCGGCACAGAAGGTCGCCGACGTGAAGCGGGCCGAGAAGCCCGACGCCGAGGAGGCCGTCGACGCCGTCGTGCGGGGTCACCTCAGGCTCGCCGCGGCCGGTGGTTTCGTCACCGGCCTCGGTGGCTTCGTCACCCTCCCGGTGGCCCTCCCCGCCAACGTCGTGGAGTTCTACGTCGTCGCGACGCGCATGGTGGCCTCGATCGCCTCGCTGCGCGGGTACGACATCAAGCAGCCCGAGATCCGCTCAGCCGTGCTGCTGACCCTCGTCGGCGCCGACGCCGACGACCTGCTCAAGAAGGCGGGCGTCGCCTCGACCGGGCGCCTGGCCAACCTCGCCGCCCAGCGCTTGCCCGGGCCGGCGATGATGGTGGTCAACAAGGCGGTCGGTTTCCGGCTGCTGTCCACGGCGGGCAAGAAGACGCTGAGCCGGTTCGGCAAGGGAGTGCCGGTGATCGGCGGTGTCGTCGGAGCCGGGCTCGACAGCTACCTGCTGAAGAAGATCGCCGACCACGCCCGGCACGAGTTCCCGCCGCGCGCCACCGGCCACTGAGCGCGCGTCCTCGGACAGGAGACAGACCATGGCCATGAACCGTCTCGGTGCCTTGCGCACCATTGCCACCGCGGTCCGCACCGCGACCCGGCCGGGATCGCCCGGGCTCGGGGAGCGCCTCACGAGCGTCCCCCGGCTGTTCAGGGCGACCTTTCGCGGTGAGTATGCCGGGACCACCCGTGGGCGGCTGCTCATGGTGCTGGGGGCGGTGGCCTACGTGGTGTCACCGATCGACCTGGTCCCCGAGCTGGCCCTGTCGGTCTTCGGCCTCGCGGACGACGCGGTGGTGGTCTCCTGGATCGCGGCGACGGTCGTGAACGAGACCGAGTCGTTCCTGGCCTGGGAACGCAGCGCCCCTCGCGCAGCCACGTCTGGACGATCCGCGCACCCGCGCGACGGGGCGGGTCGCGGTCGCCCGTCGGCGGGGCAGGAACAGGCACACGGGCCAGCGCACGAGACGGTGCGCGGCACGGTCGTGCCCTAGGGCGCAGCCCCGGCAGGCCCTCATCCCGGCCATGGGTGGCGCGTGGTCATGCCTGCCGATACGGCGCGGTGTCGCCCGCCCGCCCCACAGGGCGCCTGTGTCGGCTCGACTGTCCACAGCCGTCCCCGCTGTTCCTGACGACGCCGCACCACCGCTGTCAGCGTGGGGGCCATGAACCAGATCAGACTTCGTGGCCCGGGGGACGTGGTGGCCGTGCTGCCCTACCAGCTCGGCTACCACCCCCAGGACTCGATCGTCGTGGTGGCCCTGCGTGACCGGGCGGTGGGGCTCATCGAGCGGATCGACCTGCCGGACCGGGAGTCCGCGGTCGAGGCGGCCGCGGCCCTGGTCGGACCGCTGCTGCGAGAGCGCCCCGAGGCCGTGATGCTGGTCGCCTACGAGTCGACGCCGGGGGCGGCCAGACCGACTCTCGACGCACTGCGTCGCGTCCTGGTCGAGGCCGACTTCGACGTCCTCGACCGGTTGGTGGTGCGCGACGGGCGGTGGTTCGCCCTGGACTGCGACGCGGCATGCTGCCCGGCCGAGGGGGTCGCCGGTGCAGGCCGCCGCGGACACCCCGGCGGTCGCGGAGTTCGTCGGCCTCGAGGTGTCCCCGTTGTCGGGTCGCGGGGTGCTCGCAGACCTCGTCGCCGCGTCCCCCCGTGCGGCGTCGGTCGCCGACGCCCTCGCGACCACGACACCCCTCGGTCACCGCGCGGTGGAGCTGGCCGGCCGGATGTCGTGCGCTGACCCGGTGGGCGGTGGTCTGTGACGTCGGAGGCGACGCACGGGACATCGACGAGCTCGGCCCCGACGAGGTCGCCCAGCTCGTGCGCAGCCTCGAGGACCTCGCAGCTGCGTGACGGCCTGGTGGCCTGGTTGTGCCCGGGTTCGCTCCCCTTGGACTCCCTGCCGCCGGACCTGGTCGACGCCCTCCGGAGCTGCCTGCCCGAGCCCACGTGGCACGGTCGCTCCGCGCGACGGGTCGGCCGGCATCGCGGGGGACGGGTCGGCCGCGATCGCGGGCCGACGCCTGGTGGCGCGCTTCCAGGCCCTGGTGAGGGCAGTGCCCGACGAGCACGCGGCGGCGAGCCTCACCGTGCTGGCCAACCTGGCCTGGTGGCGTGGCGACGGCGCCCTGGCGAGGACCTGCCTGGACCGGGCGCTCGAGGCGACACCGGGCTACCGGCTGGCCCGGCTGCTCGAGCGCATGCTCGACCTGGGGGTGCGGCCGGGAGGCCACGGCCGACGACGTGGGCGAGGAGGTGCAGGCTGGCTGAGAGGCGTGAACGGGCTGGCCGGGCTGAGGCCGTGTGCGTGTGCTGGTGCGCGCCGTCCATGGTGCGGACGCAGCGGGACACCCGGCGCGGCGGCTCGTATGATGGGCGGCAGGTTATGAGTCCCAGCGACAAGCCCCGGCTTGCTGGGCGGCAACCCTCCTCGCGGTGGGGTGCCCCGGGTGAAGACCCGGCCGACCCTGACCTGGGCGGCAAGCGCGAACGTCTCAGGAGCAGTTTCGATGACCACGACCTCCCCACCACGAGCGACCTCCGGTGCCTGGCGCGACGGTGACCCCGTCGGTCGGCGTCAGTTCCTCGACCTCGGTGCGGTGGAGCTGGAGCGCGGAGGCGTGCTGCCGGCAGTGCGGGTGGCCTACGAGACCTGGGGTGAGCTCAACGCCGCGGCCGACAACGCCATCCTCGTCGAGCACGCCCTGACCGGTGACAGCCACGTCGACGGCGCCGACCGGTCCCGGGCACCCGACACCCGGGTGGTGGGACGGCCTGATCGGTCCGGGCACGCCCGCTCGACACCGACCGCTTCTTCGTCGTCGCCTCGAACGTCCTGGGGGGCTGCCAGGGGACCACGGGTCCGTCGACCACGGCAGGTGACGGGGCCGCCGTACGGCAGCCGGTTCCCGTTCGTGACGGTCCGCGACCAGGTGCAGACCGAGGCTGCTCCTCGCGGACGCCCTGGGCGATCGACCGCTGGCACGGAGTCCTCGGTGGCTCGATGGGCGGGATGCGTGCCCTCGAGTGGGCGGTGACCCACCCCGACCGGGTGGGCACGGCCATCGTGCTGGCCAGCACGGCATACGCCACGGCAGAGCAGATCGGCTGGTGCCAGGCGCAGCTGCTCGCGATCCGTGCCGACGAGCACTTCCACGGTGGCGACTACTACGAACGCGGCGTCGGCCCGGAGACCGGGCTCGGTATCGCCCGCCGGATCGCCCACGTCACCTACCGCAGCGAGCTCGAGCTGCACGAGCGGTTCGGCCGCGTGGCCGCAACCCGCCGAGGACCCGCTCGGTGGCCGAGGCCGGTATGCCGTGGAGTCCTACCTCGACCACCACGCCGGCAAGCTGGCCGGTCGCTTCGACGCCAACTCCTACCTCGTCCTCACCGAGGCGATGAACTCCCACGACGTCGGCCGCGGACGTGGGGGAGTCGAGGCGGCGCTCGCCCGGGTCACCGGCCCGGATGGCCGTTGTGGCCGTCGACTCCGACCGGCTCTACCCGCCGCGGCTGTCACACGAGATCGCCGACGCCGTGCCGACGGCGACGCTGCACACGGTCCACTCCGACTACGGCCACGACGGGTTCCTCATCGAGATCGAGCAGGTCGGACGGATCCTGGCGGAGGTCCTCGCTGCTCCTGCCTGAGCGGGCGATTTCCGGTACGGTCGGCCCAGCGGCTGCCGCCGCGTGGTCAACCCGGTCGACGCTGCGCCGGACACCGCGTCGCTCAACAGAAGAGGGAGGTCTCCCGTGGCCATCGTTGTGGGATATGTGCCGACGAAAGAGGGCGCGCTGCGCTGCGCCGTGCCGCGGACGAGTCGCTGCTGCGCAAGTCCAAGCTGATCGTCATCAACTCCCAGCGCGGTGGCCGCGACTTCGACGGAGACGAGGCGAACCGGTTCGAGAGCGAGCTCACGCGCATCCAGGGTGAGCTCGACGAGGAAGGCATCGAGCACGAGGTCCGTCAGCTGGTCCGCGGGAACGAGCCGGCCGAGGACCTCATCGCCGTCGCCGAGGAGGAGAACGCCGACTTCATCGTCATCGGGCTTCGTCGCCGCACCCCGGTCGGCAAGCTGATCCTCGGGCTCGAACGCCCAGCGGATCCTGCTCGACGCCTCGTGCCCCGTCCTCGCGGTCAAGGCAGAGGCCTGAGCCGCAGTCTCGCAGTGCTGCCACCTCGAGGCCCGCGGCCACGCTGGGCGGGGAGGTTCCGGTGGGTTGCGCGGGTGCCGATGCGGGATATGCGGGCATCTCGTTTTACAATGTCATCAACGAGGTCACGATCAGGGCCCAGCCCAACCGGTCTCGGCAATACTTCCACTCCCGCCGTTGTTGTCACAGACATCCCCTCGTGCATGGCTGTGATGACGTGCGCCGTGCCGCGAGTCCGCGACGAAAGGTAGTCCGTGTCGCCTGTGTCCAAGAAGGTCTGCGAGCCCCGCGCCGTCTCTTCCCCCGGAGTTCTCCCACCCCGCACTGCAGAAGCTGCTCAAGCAGGGCCGCACCAACGGCTCGATCGACAGCGGCCAGCTGCGTAGCGCCCTCGAGGGGGCCGAGGTGGCACCCAAGCGCATGAAGGCCGTGCTGCGGTCCCTCGACGAGCAGGGCATCCACGTGACCCTGGACTCGGCGACCGCCACCCGCGCCGTGGCCGCCACCAGCACCCGCAAGAAGACGGCGACCGCACCCGCCAAGAAGGCCGCGTCCAAGCCGGCTGCAAAGGCCGCACCGGCCAAGAGCGCGACGGCCGAGGCCAAGCCGGCCGCCGCCGCCAAGACCGCCGCATCGGCGAAGGCGGCCACCAAGGCCGCGCCCGCCAAGGCGACCACGACGAAGAAGGCCGCCGCTGCCGCCGCGGAGCCGACCGCCAAGAAGTCGGCGGCCAAGTCCGCGACGAAGACAGCGGCCAAGGCGCCCGCCGAGGACGCCAAGGACACGGCGCGCCAAGGCCGACGGTCGACGAGGACGCTCCCGCCGAGCCCACCGACGTCGTCGTGGCCGAGCTCGAGGACGTCGTCATCGAGGACGAGGACGCCGACGACAAGAAGGACGAGGAGTCCGAAGGTGCAGGCTTCGTCCTGCGCGACGACGACGAGGACGACGCGCCGGTCCAGCAGGTCGTCACCGCCGGCGCCACCGCCGACCCGGTCAAGGACTACCTCAAGCAGATCGGCAAGGTCGCCCTGCTCAACGCCGAGCAGGAGGTCGAGCTCGCCAAGCGCATCGAGGCCGGCCTGTTCGCCGAGGAGCGCCTCAACTCCGGCGACAAGATCGAGATGAAGCTCAAGCGCGAGCTGTGGTGGATCGCCCAGGACGGCAAGAAGGCCAAGAACCACCTGCTCGAGGCCAACCTGCGCCTCGTGGTCTCGCTCGCCAAGCGCTACACCGGTCGCGGCATGCTCTTCCTCGACCTGATCCAGGAGGGCAACCTCGGCCTGATCCGTGCGGTCGAGAAGTTCGACTACACCAAGGGCTACAAGTTCTCGACCTACGCGACGTGGTGGATCCGCCAGGCGATCACCCGCGCCATGGCCGACCAGGCCCGCACCATCCGCATCCCGGTGCACATGGTCGAGGTCATCAACAAGCTGGCCCGCGTGCAGCGCCAGATGCTCCAGGACCTCGGGCCGCGAGCCCACCCCGGAGGAGCTCGCCAAGGAGCTCGACATGACCCCCGAGAAGGTCGTCGAGGTCCAGAAGTACGGCCGTGAGCCCATCTCCCTGCACACGCCTCTCGGTGAGGACGGCGACAGCGAGTTCGGTGACCTCATCGAGGACTCCGAGGCCGTCGTGCCGGCCGACGCCGTCAGCTTCACGCTCCTGCAGGAGCAGCTGCACTCGGTGCTCGACACGCTCTCCGAGCGCGAGGCCGGTGTGGTGTCGATGCGGTTCGGCCTCACCGACGGCCAGCCGAAGACGCTCGACGAGATCGGCAAGGTCTACGGCGTGACCCGCGAGCGGATCCGCCAGATCGAGTCCAAGACGATGAGCAAGCTGCGCCACCCGAGCCGGTCCCAGGTGCTGCGCGACTACCTGGACTGATGACTGGTGCCGCGCACGCGGCATACCAAGGCAGTGCGCGAAGGCCCCCCGGGACTCGGGGGCCTTCGTCGTGCCGGTATGCCGCGGGGCCGGCTCCGGGGTCAGCCCCGGTCGCGGCGCTCGGACCGCCAGTCCTGGAACAGGTCGACCGGTCGTCGCAGGACGCGGGCGAAGGCGGCACGGCGTTCGCGCCACTCGACCAGGCCCTCGGTGGGCCACCAGGCGGCGCGGAGCCGGTCCTTGCGTCGACGCACACCGGACACGGCCTTGATCACGGTGTGGGTGTCGGTGCGGATGTCGGTGACCGTGGTGCCCGGGAGGCGCGTAGCGAGAGCGCTCGACGCCGGAGACCACCCGCCGCAGCGCCTCGGTCTGGTCACCCTCGAGGTAGGCCTCGCGCTGGTAGAAGCGGCCGGCCTGTCGCGGCGTGCTGCCCCGGGGGGCGATGACGCCGAGGTCGCCGATCCGCTCGGTCATGGCCTGCCACTCGATCTCCACCCGGGTCGGGTCGTCGGGGGCGTGCCGCAGCCGGCGTCGCAGCCGGCTGCGCGCGGCGAGCGGGACGGCCAGCGAGCCCAGGACCCCCATGACCAGGCCGAGCAGGACCCACAGCACGGCGGTGCGTGGTCGTGGTCCGAACCAGCCCCCGAAGCCCGAGCCTCCCGGAGCTGTTGCTGACCGGGTCGGTGGCGCCGGGGTCGTTGCGCTCGGCCGGACGGGTGGCGGTGGTGGTGCCGCCGCCGGACTCGCTGCTGGTCGCGGTGGCGCCTGGCCCGGCGCTGGTCGGAGCCAGCGAGTAGGGCGGGGCCACCGTGCTCTGGGTGCCCGAGGGGGTCGGCTCGAACCGCAGCCAGCCGACGCCCTCGAAGTAGAGCTCGGGCCAGGCGTGGGCGTCGGAGGAGCGCACCGTGTAGGTGCCCTTGTCGGCCGTGCCGGGCAGGAACCCGATCGCCATCCGTGCCGGGATCCCGGCCTGCGCGGGCCATCATCACCATGGTCGTGGCGAACTGCACGCAGTAGCCGACCTTGGTCTGCAGGAAGAGGCTGATCGCGTCGGGCCGCACGTCCTGGTTGAACTGGTTCTTGACGGTCTCCACCAGGTTGAGCGAGTAGGTGAAGCCGCCGTCGGTGCGCAGGTACTTCTGGATGGCACGCGCCGCCTCGATGCGCGACGCGTCCTGCGGGACGACGTCGTCGACCAGCCGGCTCACGAGGTCCTGCGAGGAGGGGTCGACCTGCAGGTCCTCACTGCGGACCCCGTCGGAGGAACCCTGCCGCGGCTGGGACAGCGCCTCCTGCGAGGGTTGAGGGCGAGGTAGGTGAAGCCGTAGGAGCGGGCGGACCCGCGGACCGTGGCCACCGAGGTGTTGCGGTCCAGGCCCCAGTTGCACGCGGCCCAGGTCCGCCGTCACCAACGGGGTGGGTGCGGCGATCTGCGGCGCCTCGATCCGGGAGTCCTCGACCGAGATCCGGTAGGTCTCGCGCGGGACGTCGGCGTCGAGCTCTGCCGGGAGGGGGACCGAGCTGCGCCGGCCGAAGTCCACGTCGGAGGGATCGGGTCGCCAGTTGTCCGCGAGGTAGGTGTTGAGCACCCCGACCCGCAACGGCGTGAGGATGGCGGCGTTGGTCGTGTAGGTGAGGACCGGTGCCTTCGTGCGGGTTCTGCAGGCTCTTGGTCAGGTCGAGGGTCGTCTTGAGCCCGATCTGGCCGTCGCTGAAACCGGTGGCCGAGCTGGACCGGCCGAGGCCGTCGATGAGGTAGCGGGTGGGGAAGTGGGGGATGACCACGGGGCAGGATGACCGCGGCCACCAGCCCGCCGACGGCCAGGGTGCGGCCGACAGCGGCATAGCCGTAGGCGCCGTCGTGGTCGTCGGTGTGCCGACGACCCGAGGTGCTCATCGGGACGGTCGTGCTCCACCGTCGCAGCGAGGCGATTCCCTGACGCCCCAGCATCAGCAGCCAGATGGCACCGGCGGCCAGGAAGAACATCGGGTGCAGCGACTCGCCGGAGTTGGACGCGGCGATGAGGAACGCGGTGAGCAGCGGCAGGCCGGCCAGCGCGGGGGACCGGCGCATCACCGCGAGGTGGTCGACGATGATGGCGACCACGCCGATCGCCAGCCCGATCGCGAGCGTGATGCCGCGGTTGGTGGGCGCCGGCGCGGCGTAGTTCTGGATCGTCTCCCGGGCATCGACCAGCAGGTGGTTGAAGGCGAGCGACCATGTCGACGGTCGGCAGGGCGTGCCAGAGGTGGCCCCGCCCGTAGACCCAGCCGGCGGCCAGGACGACCCCGACGAGCTGGGCCGCGGCGATGGCGACCCACGAGGTGGTGAGCATCCGCGCGACGATCCCGACCACCACCACGGCGAAGACCATGACGAGGGTGGGGCGGATCCAGGTGTTCGGGGTGAACAGGGTGGTGAGCGGCCAGGCCACGACGGCCGAGCAGGCCCCCGCGATGAGGGAGTCGGGGATGCGTCCGCGGCTCATGCGGGGTCCCCTCGAAGTATCCGGAGGAGCGAAGCGGGGGAAGACTTCGAGGGGTGTTCATGCCACACCCACCCTGCTGGTGGTGCCGGACAGGACGCCCCAGACCGAGGGCAGGTCGTCGCCCGCGCCGACGACGGCCACGGTCCACCCAGCACCGCGCAGCACCGGCACGCAGGCGAGCTCGTCGGTCGAGCCCGGCACGGTGCCGGCGGGTCGCGGTGAACCCGTCCGGGTCCAGCACGATGGCCAGCGCGGTGCCGCCGGGCTGGCGCAGGGACGCCACCTTGCGGGCCAGCTCCTCGTCGAGGTCGGTCACGAGGGCGAGGATCAGCCCGCCCGACGCGGTGACCGGGTGGGCCGACTGGAGCACGTCGCCGAACTGGTCGTCCGAACCGGTCTCGGCCATGGCCAGCACGTCCAGCAGCGGGTCGACCTCCATCGCGGTGGCGGCCCGGCTGTCCTCGGCGGTCTCGTCGCAGATGAGGTGCACGGCATACCCCTGGTCGAGGAGGTGGGCGGCGACGGAGGCGCACGCGGTCACGGCCCACTCGAACGAGCCCGAGGTGCCGGAGCCGTGGTGGCCGCGGGCGCGGGAGTCGAGCACGATCGCGGCGCGGCGCCGCGCGGGGCGGTCCTCCTGGCGGACCATCAGCTCACCGGTCTTGGCCGTCGCGGGCCAGTGGATGCGGCGCAGGTCGTCGCCGTCGCGGTAGGACCGGATCGAGACGTCGTCCTCGCCGTGCAGGGCGACCATGTGGGGGATGGCGCCCTCGGCGCCCACACCGCTGCCCGGAGGCTGGCCGCCACCGAGCGGGACGATCTTGGGCAGCACGAGGATGTCGCTGGACCCGGAGATCGCGGCCACCCGGGTGCTCAGCCCGAAGGGGTCGCGGAGCCGGACCCCGAGCGGGCCGAGCCGGTGCCGGCCGCGCACGTGCGAGCGCACCGAGTAGTGCACCTCCTGCCGGTCGCCACGGCGCAGCCGTGGCACGACGAAGCGCGGTCGGTCGCCGAGCGCGTAGTCGAGCTGTTCCTCGGCCATCAGCAGGGGGCTGGCCGCACCACCGGCGTTCTCGATGCCGAGCGTGACGAGCGACTGCTCGTCGACCTGGATCCGACCGGGCAGCGCGGTGCGCTCGAGGGAGAACCTCAGGTCGTGCCGGCGCATGAGCAGCCCACTGAGCAGGGGGAGCGCCACGAGCAGCACGCCGATGCGGGTCAGGTCGGTGAACCCGAGCCCGATCCCGCACAGCACCAACGTGATTCCCGCAGCGACGAAGGCCCGCCCGCGGGTGGTGAGCAGGTCGCGTAGTCGACGCACGGCGACGCCTCAGCGGCCGGAAGCCGGGACCGGCACCCGCCGCATGAGGTCCTGCAGGACTTCGCCGGTGCTGCGCCGGGCCAGCTGGGTCTCGCCGGTGGGGATGATCCGGTGGGCCAGGACGGGCAGCACGATGGCCTGGACGTCGTCCGGACAGCACGTGGTCGCGTCCTTCGAGGGCGGCGTGCGCGCGGGAGGCGCGCAGCATGTGCAGCGTCGCGCGCGGCGAGGCGCCGAGCCGCAGGGCCGAGCTGGACCGGGTGGCAGCGGACAGGTCGACGACGTACTGCTTGATGGCGTCGCTGGTGAAGACCGAGCGGACGGCACGGACCATGGCCGACACGGTGGCCGCGTCGGTCACGGGGTTGAGCGTCTCCAGGGGGGAGACCTGCCCGTGGCTGTCGAGCATGGCCACCTCGGCGCGGGCCGAGGGGTAGCCGAGCGAGATCCGCGCCATGAACCGGTCGCGCTGGGCCTCGGGGAGGGGGTAGGTGCCCTCCATCTCGATGGGGTTCTGGGTCGCCATCACGATGAACGGCTTGGGCAGGTCGTAGGTCTGGCCGTCGACGGTGACCTGGCCCTCCTCCATCGACTCCAGCAGCGCGGACTGGGTCTTGGGTGAGGCGCGGTTGATCTCGTCACCCACGACGACGTTGGCGAAGATCGCACCGGGGCGGAACTCGAAGTCGCGCACGTCCTGGTTGAAGACGCTCACACCGGTGATGTCGCTGGGCAGCAGGTCGGGGGTGAACTGCACCCGTCGCACCGAGCAGTCGATCGAGCGGGCCAGCGTCTTGGCGAGCATCGTCTTGCCGACACCCGGGACGTCCTCGAGGAGCAGGTGCCCCTCGGCGAGGAGCACGGTGATCGCGGTGTGGACGACGTCGGGCTTCCCCTCGATGACCGTGTTGATCGCCCGGGCGAGCCGGCCGGCCACCTCGGTCACCTGCCCCAGCGATGCAGGGGAGCCTGCGGGGAGGGAGAGCAGGGTCTCCGGCTTGGTCGTGCCCACCGTCGTGGGGTGTGGCCTGCCTGATGGCGTCGTCCTCGTGCCTGCCTTGCACCGGCTGTCCTTCCGTCGTCCCCGTGACCGCCACGCTGCGGCCCCTCCGGGTGGTCGGTTGATCTTCCCCCACAACGCACCACCAAAGAAGGGGGTATGCCGTCTCGTGACCTCCCGAGGTCGGCTCGAGGGTGCCTTCGAGGCTGTGGTTCGGCGCCGGCAGGTGCCCGGATCGGTGCGGGTCGGGGACGAGACGCCCGCTCGGGTGCTCCGCGGGCCGACGTGCGAACCAGCGTCCGCCGCCGCCTGGGTGGGTGACAGTTCCACCACTTTCCACCACCACTCTGACCTGCGCAAATATCGGTATTGGTCCGACAAATGTTGCCGAAACGGCTGCCCGTGGCGGGTAAGGGTGGAGTAAAGTGGGGGAAACCAGAGGGACGTGGGGTCCCTCGACCGGGTCGGCAGGGGAGGTGGCGCGTGATGTTCCTCGGGACGCACAGCCCCCGACTCGACGACAAGGGTCGGCTGTTCCTCCCCGCCAAGTTCCGCGACCGGATGTCCGACGGGCTCGTCGTGACCCGGGGTCAGGAGCGCTGTCTCTACGTCTTCCCCATGGACGAGTTCCTCAAGGTGACCCAGCAGATGCAGGCGGCTCCGACCACCAGCAAGGCCGTCCGCGACTTCACCCGTGTCTTCCTCTCCGGCGCCTCCGACGAGGTCCCGGACAAGCAGGGTCGCGTCACCATCCCGGCCACCCTGCGCGCCTACGCCGGCCTGACCCGCGAGTGCACGGTCATCGGGGCGGGCGCCCGCGTCGAGGTCTGGGACACCGCGGCCTGGACCGCCTACCTCGAGAGCACCGAGCAGGGCTTCTCCGACCAGTCCGAGGAGGTGATCCCCGGACTCCTCTGAGACGGGCTCGTCGAGACCGCAGCCGTCCAGTGCCCCTGGCGCCAGGTCTCCAGCCGCTTCGCTTCCCGGGACGACTTCCCCCGTCCCGGGCCGCATCCCTTGAAGCGGATGGAGACCTGACCACAGGGCCACCAGGACCACCACGAGCAGCACGACAGCACGCAGCACGCAGCACCGAAGCACCACCAGCTCGACCCGCCACGCACCACCAGCACCGTCCCGCAGGAGATGTCGATGAACGCACGAGGAATGGCCGCCGACCGGCACATTCCCGTGCTCCGCGACCGCATCGTCGACCTGCTGGCCCCGGTCCTCGGCGAGCCCGGCGCCGTCTACCTCGACGGCACGCTCGGCATGGGTGGGCACGCCGAGGCCATCCTCGAGCGCTGCCCGGAAGCGCGCGTCGTCGGCATCGACCGCGACCAGGAGGCGCTCGCGCTCGCCTCCGAACGACTTGCCCCGTATGCCGAGCGGGTCACCTTCGTGCACGCCGTCTACGACGAGGTGCCGCAGGCGCTCGCCGAGGCGGGCGTCGACCACGTGGACGCCGCCCTCTACGACCTGGGCGTCTCCTCGCTCCAGCTCGACGAGACCGACCGTGGGCTTCTCCTACAGCCAGGACGCCCCACTGGACATGCGGATGGACCAGTCCGCCGGGCTGACCGCGGCCGAGGTGCTCAACACCTATGACGCGGGGGACCTCGAGACCTTGCTGCGCGACTTCGGCGAGGAGCGGTTCGCCCGCAAGATCGCCGGCGCCATCGTGCGCGAGCGCGACGACGAGCCGTTCACCACATCGGGCCGCCTCGTCGAGCTGCTCAAGAAGGTCGTCCCGGCCGCGTCGCAGAAGAGCGGCGGGCACCCGGCCAAGCGGACCTTCCAGGCCCTGCGCATCGAGGTCAACGCCGAGCTGTCGGTGTGGGCCACGGCGCTGCCCCGGGCGATCGACGCCCTCGGTGTCGGCGGCCGGATCGCCGTCCTGTCCTACCACTCGCTCGAGGACCGCATCACCAAGCAGGTGCTCGCGGCCGGCGCCAAGGGGAGCAGCCCGCAGGGACTGCCCGTGGAGCTGCCCGAGCACGCGGCATACCTGCGGCTGCTCACCCGCGGCGCAGAGGCGGCCGGCGCCGAGGAGCAGGCCACCAACCCCCGATCCGCCTCGGTGCGCCTGCGCGCGGCCGAGCGCACCCGACCCACCCCGGGCACGACCAGCACGTCCTCCACGAAGGGAGCTCACCGATGAGCCAGCAGACTGCGACGGCGAGGGTCGCATCTCGGGCACCCGCGCGGCGGGGCGCCTCCGCCCAACCGCTCCGGGTCGTGCCGGCTGCGGTGGGGCAGCCGGGCAACGGCGTCTTCGCCGCGGTGTGCATGGCGCTGCTGTGCGCCGGCCTGGTCGGTCTGCTGATGCTCAACACGGCCATGGCCGAGGGCTCCTTCACCCTGCACAACCTCCAGTCGACGTCCGGCGAGCTCGCCGACACCCAGGACGCGCTCACCCAGGCCATCGACGCCCAGCGCAGCCCCGCGAACCTCGCCAGCCGCGCGAGCAGGCTCGGGATGGTGCCGGCCGACTCGGCGGCGTTCCTGCGGCTGTCCGACGGCAAGATCCTCGGCGTGGCGAAGCCGGCCAAGAAGGCGGCCGGCTTTACCGTGGTGACGGCGCCACAGACGCCGTCGAAGAAGGCCGGTCCCGCCAGGACCACGACGCCCGCGACGACCGTCACGACGAAGGGGGACGTGACGACGACACGGTGGTGGTGACCAAGTCGGACGGCTCGGTGGTGACCACCGTGACCAGCGTCAACGCCAAGACCAAGACCACGACGAGCACCACGACCACGAAGGCGCCGCCGAAGAAGCCGGTGACCAAGCCGACCGGGCCGACCAAGACCGGGACCGCGACCGCGACGACGACCCGGTAGCGGACCCCGGCGGGCCCACCCACCCCATCCCAGCGAAGACCCACCACCCCCACGGACGCGAGGTACCCAGTGACGCAGACCCGAGGCAGCCGCCCCGGAGCACCGCGCCGCACAGCGTCCTCCGGACAGGGTGGGGTCCGCGAGGCCGGGCCGCACCCGAAGGCGGGTCAGCCGCGCACGTCCTCCGCGCGCGGGGCAGGGCAGGCCAAGGCGACCCCCAAGCCGGCGGCCGGGCCGACCCGGGCCGCGAAGCCGGGGGCCACGCCCGGGCGCGCCACGAAGCGACCGGCGTCACCGCCGCGCCGACCGGTCGCGGCGCCGGGTCAGCCTCGACGGGTCCAGCCCGCGGCGCCGGATGCGCACCATGACGGTCGCGGTGCTGTTCATCTTCAGCATCTTCGGCGCGCAGCTGCTGCGACTGCAGGGTTTCGACGCCTCGGCCGTCTCCAAGGACGCGCAGTCCTCGCGGACCGCCACCATCCCGCTTCCGGCCCTGCGCGGCTCGATCACCGACCGCAACGGCACGATCCTCGCCTCGAGCATCGAACGCCGCACCGTCACCGTCGACCAGACCGCGGTGCCGTAGTACGTCAAGACCGTGGACGGGGTGCGCACGCAAGGTCGGGGTGGCCGGTGCCGCGCAGGACCTGTCGCCCCTCCTGGGCATCCCCGTCGCGACGCTGACGAAGGAGCTGACGGGCACCGCCAAGTACCGCATCCTGCAGAAGAACGTCACCCCGCTCAACTGGCGCAAGATCTCCCAGCTCGGCATCAACGGAATCCTCTCCGAGGCCACCTCCGACCGGGTCTACCCCACCTCCACCGCCGCAGCCTCGCTCGTCGGGTTCGTGCAGGCCGACGGTTCTGCCGGTGGAGGGCTCGAGGTCCTGATGGACAAGGCGCTCAGGGGCAAGTCGGGCAAGACCATCTCCGAGCAGTCGCAGGACGGACGGCCGATCCCGAACGGCCGCCAGGAGACGATCAAGCCCGGTCCCCGGGCGCGAGGTGCAGCTCACCATCGACTCCGACCTGCAGTGGTTCGCCCAGAACGCCGTCGCCCAGAAGGTCATCGAGACCCAGGCGCTGTCGGGCACGGTCGTCGTCGAGAACGTCAAGACCGGCGAGCTGCTGGCTGTCGCGTCCTACCCGACGTTCGACCCGAACCAGCCGGGGCAGTCCAGCGAGAACTGGACCAACAAGGCGTTCAACGACGTCTACGAGCCCGGCTCCACGGGCAAGGTGATGACGGCCGCCGCGGCGCTCGAGGAAGGCGTGGTCACCCCGTCGACCGTCGTCGAGGTCCCCAACCGGATCCGCCGGGCAGACAACAAGGAGTTCAAGGACAGCCACGACCACCCGACCGAGTACCTCACCTTCGCCGGGGTCCTCGCGCAGTCCAGCAACATCGGCACCATCCTCGCGGGCGAGAAGGTCAAGGCGCCGACGATGTACGACTACTTCACCAAGTTCGGTCTGGGCCAGACGTCGGGGATGGGTTTCCCCGGCGAGGGCCCCGGCCTGCTGACCAACGTCAAGGACTGGAACGGCTCGCAGCGCTACACCGTGCTCTTCGGCCAGGGCCTGTCGGTCAACGCACTCCAGGCCGCCGGGGTGTTCCAGACGATCGCCAACGACGGCGTCCGCATCCCGCCGCGGATCGTCGCGGCGACCGGGGACGGCAAGGGCGGGTTCACGGCAGCGCCGCAAGGCCGACCCGGTGAAGGTGGTCTCACCCAAGACCGCCAAGCAGGTGCGCGACATGCTCGAGGGCGTCGTCACCAAGGAGGGGACCGCCCCCGAGGCCAAGATCCCGGGCTACCGGGTGGCCGGCAAGACGGGCACCGCCGACCGTTACGACGCACGCCTCGGCCGCTACTCCGGCAAGACCGCCAGCTTCATCGGCTTCGCCCCGGCCGACGACCCGGAGATCGTCGTCGCCGTCACCCTGCAGCGGCCGATCAAGGGCTACTTCGGTGGAGCAGTCGCCGGCCCGGTCTTCCACGACGTGATGACCTACGCGCTCCAGGAGCTGCAGATCCCGCCCACCGGCACCACGTCGCCGGTCGCGAAGATCCACCCCGAGAAGAACCCGCCCGCCAGCGACACCAGCGTCATCCGCGACCGCAGGTCGGGCGCATCCGGCGCCTCGCCCTGACGGTAGGCTCGCTGTCCGTGCCATCCCCCCGTCCGTCGTCCCCGCACGCCACCGCACTCACCGCCGTGGCGGCCCGCGTCGACGGGATCCTGAGCGGTGCGGACCGGCCGGTGACAGGGGTGAGCCTGTCCTCCCAGGACATCGTCCCCGGAGACCTCTACGCCGCCCTGCCCGGGCGCCAACGCGCACGGCGCGAGGTATGCCGCGGGGGCGCGTGACGCGGGTGCCGTCGCCGTCCTCACCGACCGGGACGGTGCCGAGCTGCTCGATGCGGCCGGGGTCGAGCTGCCCCGTGTCGTGGTCGAGCACCCCCGCAGCGTCGTCGGTCGAGCCGCCTCCCTCGTCTACGGCACGGAGGACCTCCACCTGACGATGTTCGGCGTGACGGGCACCAACGGGAAGACCACGACGGCATACCTCGTCAACTCGGCCCTCACCGCCCTCGGGCACACGACGGGCCTGATCGGCACCGTCGAGACGCGGATCGGCGACGAGCGGGTCAAGAGCGTCCGCACCACGCCGGAGGCGACCGTCGTGCACGCGCCTGCTGGCGTTGATGGCCGAGCGTGCCGTCGACTCCTGCGTGATGGAGGTGTCGAGCCACGCCCTGAGCCAGCACCGCGTGGACGGCGTGGTCTACGACGTCGCCCTGTTCACCAACCTCTCGCAGGACCACCTCGACTTCCACCCCACCATGCGCGACTACTTCCTGGCCAAGGCGCAGCTGTTCACGCCGGAGCACTCGCGGTCAGGCATCATCTGTGTCGACGACGAGTGGGGGCGTGAACTCTCAACACTGGCAACGGTTCCCGTGACGACGGTGACCTCGGTCGCCGACGTGGACGCCGACTGGCGACTGGTCGCGAGCGTGCGCGACACGGCGGAGTTCACGCTGTCGGACGGGTCCACGACCGTTCGCCTGCGCTCGGCCCTGCCCGGTGACTTCAACCGTGTCAACACCGCCATGGCGGCGCTGGCGCTCATCGCCGGGGGCGTGGCCCCGGCCGAGGCGGAGCGTGCACTCGCGGTCGACCCCCACGTGCCGGGCCGGATGGAGCGGGTGCTCGTGGGAGACGCCGGGGGCAGCGGCGAACCAGCCGTAGACGCCTCCCTGCCGCTCGTCGTCGTCGACTACGCGCACACCCCGGACGCAGTGGCGGCCGCGCTGAAGGCGCTGCGGCCCAGCGCGACCGGCCGGCTCGTGGTCGTCCTGGGTGCCGGCGGGGACCGCGACCGTGGCAAGCGCGCCGCGATGGGCCGCGCCGCCGCAGAGGGCGCCGACATCGTGGTGGTCACCGATGACAACCCGCGCACCGAGGACCCCGGCTCCATCCGCGCCGCGGTCCTGGAGGGCGCGCGCGTGGCCGGCACCGCCGCGCGCCTGGAGGACGTCGGTGGCCGGGCCGCCGCCATCGCCGCGGCGGTGCGTGCTGCCCACGAGTCCGGGCCCGGCAGCGTCGTGGCCGTCGTAGGCAAGGGACACGAGACCGGGCAGGAGATCGCCGGCACGGTGCACCCGTTCGACGACCGCACGGAGGCGCGCCGAGCCCTCGAGGAGCTCGTCTCGGCAGCCCCCGGTGCACCAAGGGGTGGATCCCGTTGATCCCCATGTCCCTCAAGGACATTGCCCAGATCAACCGGTGGTCGGCTGCACGGCGTGGGCGACGGGGCTGCGGCCGCCGTCGTCATCGACGGCCCGGTGGTCACGGACTCGCGGGAGGCGGGTCCCGGTGGGCTCTACATCGCCCGGATCGGCGAGCAGCTGGACGGCCACCAGTTCGCTGCCGCCGCGGCAGAGCTCGGCGCGGTGGCGGCCATGACCACCCGACCGGTGGACGACCTCCCGTGTGTCGTCGTCGACGACATCCAGGAGGGTCTGGCCGCGCTGGCGCGGGCCGTCGTCGACCGGCACCCTGACCTGACCGTCATCGGCATCACCGGCTCGTCGGGCAAGACCTCGACCAAGGACCTGCTGGCCAGCGTCCTGTCGAGCTCGGCGCCGACCGTGGCGCCCGCCGGGTCGCTCAACTCCGAGGTCGGAGTCCCGCTGACGGTCTTCCGGGTGACGCCGCAGACCCGGTTCCTCGTCGTCGAGATGGGCGCCCGGGGGATCGGCCACATCGCCTACCTCACCCGGATCGCACCGCCCAGCATCGGGATCGAGCTCAACGTCGGCACGGCCCACGTGGGGGAGTTCGGTTCCCGCGAGGCGATCGCCGTAGCGAAGGCCGAGCTCGTCCAGGCACTCCCGGCCTCGGGACTCGCCGTCCTCAACGCCGATGACCCGGCGGTCCGTGCCATGGCGGCGCAGACCACCGCGCGGGTCCAGCTGGTCGGCACCGGACCCGGAGGCGGAGGTCCGGGCCAGCGAGGTCGTCCTCGACGCCATGGGCCGGCCGTCCTTCACCGTCACGACGCCACAGGGAGGTGCCGGCGTGACGCTTCCACTGCACGGTGAGCACCACGTCGGCAACGCCCTGGCGGCCATCGCCACCGCCCTCGAGTGCGGGCTGGCCCTGCCCGACGTGGTCGCCGCACTGTCCATCGCCACCCCGGCCTCACGCTGGCGGATGGAGGTCACCGAGCGCCCTGACGGCGTGACGGTCGTCAACGACGCCTACAACGCCAACCCCGACTCCATGCGGGCGGCACTCAAGGCGCTGGTCGCGATGAGTGGCGGCGGTCGTGGTTCGGACACTCCCGCACGCCGGACCTGGGCGGTCCTGGGCTCGATGCTCGAGCTCGGCGAGGACTCCACCGCCGAGCACGACGCGATCGGCCGACTCGCGGTACGGCTCAACATCTCCCGGCTCGTGGTGGTCGGTGACACCGCGCGACCGATGGCGAGCGGCGCGCAGCACGAGGGCTCCTGGGGGGACGAGGCCGTGTGGGTCCCCGACGCGGATGCGGCCTACGACCTGCTCGCCGAAGAACTTCGCCCCGGCGACGTCGTGTTGTTCAAGTCCAGCCGTGATGCCGGACTACGGTGGCTCGGAGACAGACTGGCCGCCAGCGGCACAGCCGACAGCGAGGGAGGCACGACGTGAAGGCGGTGCTGCTCGCAGCCGTCATCTCCCTCGTGGGCGCACTGTTCGGCACTCCGATGTTCATCAAGTTCCTCGTCCGCCGCGGCTACGGCCAGTTCATCCGCGACGACGGACCCACCTCGCACCACACCAAGCGGGGCACCCCCACCATGGGGGGTGCGGTCATCATCGGGTCCAGCATCGGCGCCTACGGGCTGGCCCATGCCTTCACCGGCACACCGCTGACCTGGAGCGGCGTCCTCGTGCTGTTCCTCATGGCGGGTCTTGGCCTCGTCGGGTTCCTCGACGACTACATCAAGATCTCCAAGCAGCGCAGCCTCGGTCTCCGGTCTCGGCAGAAGCTCGTCGGGCAGACCCTGGTCGCCGTCGTCTTCGCCGTGCTGGTGCTGCAGTTCCCCAACGCACAAGACCCGCACTCCCGGCTCGACCCGCATCTCGTTCGTCCGGGACACCCCCATCGACCTTGCCTTCGCCGGGTCCCTCGTCGGGCTCATCCTGTTCATCATCTGGGCCAACATCATGATCGCCGGCACCTCCAACGGCGTGAACCTCACCGACGGCCTCGACGGCCTCGCGACCGGGGCGTCGGTGATGGTCTTCGCCGCCTATGTCCTCATCGGCATCTGGCAGGGCAACCAGAACTGCCAGACCACTCCCGGCCTCAAGTGCTACGAGGTGCGCGACTCCAGAGACCTCGCGGTGGTGGCCGCGGCGGCGATGGGCGCGTGCTTCGGGTTCCTCTGGTGGAACGCCTCGCCCGCCAAGATCTTCATGGGTGACACCGGTTCCCTGGCTCTCGGCGGCGCGCTGGCCGGCCTGGCGATCACCACGCGCACCGAGCTGCTGGTCGTCATCCTCGGCGGCCTGTTCGTGACCATCACGCTGTCGGTCATCATCCAGGTCGGGTCCTTCAAGCTGACCGGCAAACGGGTCTTCCGGATGGCGCCGCTGCAGCACCACTTCGAGCTGCTGGGGTGGAACGAGGTCACCATCGTCATCCGGTTCTGGATCATCGCCGGACTGTTCGTGGCCCTCGGGCTCGGCCTGTTCTACGCCGAGTGGGTCGTGGGCGCGGCGTGAGCGGGCGGCTCGACGGCCTCACCAGCGGCAGCGCCGACTGGAGCGGTGTCCGCGTGGTCGTGGCAGGCCTCGGGGTGAGCGGTTTCGCGGCCGCCGACGCGCTTCACGAGCGCGGCGCCCGCGTGGTGGCCGTCGACGGCGCGGAGCCGGACAGCAACCTCGCGCTCACCGAGCGCGCCCGCATCCTCGACATCCTCGGGCGTCGACGTCCGGGTCGGGCCCGAGCACGTGCTGCGTATGCCGGATGGCCCGGCTCCCGACCTCGTCGTCACCTCACCGGGCTGGCGCCCCGACCAGCCTCTGCTCGTGGCGGCCGCGCAGGCCGGCATACCCGTCTGGGGAGAGGTCGAGCTGGCCTGGCGGATGCGCGCCGAGGTGGGCCCCGCGCCCTGGCTGACCATCACCGGCACCAACGGGAAGACCACCACGGTCGAGATGCTCGCCTCGATGCTGCGCGCCGCCGGGCTGCGGGCGACCGCCGCGGGCAACGTCGGCACCCCGATCCTCGAGGCGGTGCTGCACCCGGAGCCCTACGACGTGATCGCCGTCGAGCTGTCCAGCTTCCAGCTGCACTGGTCCGACTCGCTCGAGCCCTACGCCTCTGCCTGCCTCAACCTGGCCCCCGACCACGTCGACTGGCACGGCTCGATGGAGGAGTACCAGCGGGCCAAGGGCAAGGTCTACGCCCGCACCAAGGTCGCCTGCGTCTACAACGTGCAGGACCCGGCCACCGAGCGCCTCGTCATGGATGCCGAGGTGCAGGAGGGCTGCCGAGCGATCGGTTTCACTCTCGGGACCCCGGCCCTGTCCATGGTCGGCGTGGTCGACGACATCCTCGCCGACCGCGCGTTCGTCGAGCAGCGCAAGACCTCGGCTGCCGAGCTCGCCACGCTCGACGACGTCCGGGGGAGTGCCGCCACCCTCGCCCCGCACAACCTCGCCAACGCCCTCGCGGCCGCTGCGCTGGCACGCTCGTACGGCGTGCCACCCGTGGCGGTCCGCGACGGGTTGCGCGCGTTCACCCCGGACCCGCACCGCATCGCCGAGTGCGGCGAGGTCGCCGGTGTGCGCTACATCGACGACTCCAAGGCCACCAACCCGCACGCGGCAGCCGCGTCGCTGCAGTCCTTCGAGCACGTGGTGTGGATCGCCGGAGGCCTGCTCAAGGGCGCCGAGGTCGACGACCTCGTCCGGGACGCCGCCCCGCGCCTGCGAGGGGTGGTCCTCATCGGGGCGGACCGCGCGCGGCTCGCGGAGGCGTTGCGCCGACACGCGCCGGATGTCCCCGTCGTCGAGGTCGCGAGCACGGACACTGGGGTCATGGAGACCGTCGTCGCTCGTGCGGCCGAGCTCGCCCAGCCGGGCGACGTCGTGCTGCTCGCCCCCGCGGCCGCCTCGATGGACATGTTCCCGAACTACGGTGCCCGGGGCGATGCCTTCGCTGCGGCGGTCGCACGCCGCGCCGGGTCCGCAGGAGACTAGCCGTGAGCAGCACCACCGCCGCGCCCCCCCGGGCGCGGGCCACGGCGCGCGCGTCGTCGACGCACGACCAGCAGGGCCGCGTCGGGGGCTGGCTCCAGCGGCTCGACTCCCCGGTCACGAGCTACTACGTCCTCCTCAGCGTGACCGTCGTGCTCGTCGTCATCGGGCTGATCATGGTGCTGTCCGCATCGTCGGTGAAGTCGCTCGTGCAGACCGACAACGCGACGCCCTACGTGTTCTTCCGCAAGCAGCTGCAGTTCGCCGCGATGGGCGCCATCGCCATGACGGTCGCCGCACGGGTGCCCCTGCGCGCCTGGAAGGCGCTGTCCGTCCCCATCCTGGTGGGGGCGCTCCTCCTGCAGCTGCTCGTCTTCACCCCGCTCGGCTACTCCGTCAACGGCAACCGCAACTGGCTCTCCGTGGGACCGATCTCGGTCCAGCCCGCCGAGCTCGCCAAGGTCGGGCTCGTGCTGGTCGGTGCCACGGTCCTGTCCGCCAAGCGCAAGCTGCTCGGGCGTCTCGGTCACGTCATCGTGCCCTTCCTCTTCCCGGTCGCGGCCGTGACCATCGTGCTGGTCCTTCTCGGCCACGACCTCGGCACCGTCATGGTCATGGGCGGGATCGTCGCGGCCCTGCTCTTCGCTGCCGGCGTCCCCCGCCGGATGTTCGTCTACGGCGGTGCCCTGTTCGGCGCCCTGGCCGTGACCATGGTCGTGACCAGCCCCAACCGGCTGGCCCGGTTCGACGTCTGGCTCGGCAAGGACACCAACCCCTACGGCGGTTACCGCCAGACGCTGCACGGCCGCTACGCCCTCGCCGACGGCGGCTGGTGGGGAGTCGGCCTCGGCGCCAGCCGTGAGAAGTGGCAGTGGCTGCCCGAGGCCCACAACGACTTCATCTTCGCGATCCTGGGCGAGGAGCTCGGACTGCCGGGCACGCTGGTCCTGCTCGGGCTCTTCTGCGCGCTGGCGCTCGTCTGCTACCGCATCGTGATGCGCACCAACGACACCTTCGTGCGGATCGCCACGGCCGGCGTGATGGCGTGGATCGTCACCCAGGCCACCATCAACATCGGCGCGGTCATCGGTCTGCTCCCCGTCATCGGAGTGCCGCTACCGCTCGTCTCCTATGGCGGGTCGTCGCTCATGACGACGATGCTCGCGCTCGGTGTGCTGCTCTCGTTCGCGAGGCAGGAGCCCGGGTGCCGCGAAGCGCTCTCCGCCAAGCCCTCCGTGGTGAGGCGGTCGCTCGCGGTCCTGCCGGGGCGCCGGGGACGGCGCTGATGCCCGAAGTCACCCCCTCGTCGGTCCTGCTGGCCGGTGGTGGGACGGCTGGTCACGTCTCGCCCCTGCTCTCGCTGGCCGACTGCCTGCGCCGTCGCGACCCTGACGTTGCGGTCACCGCCCTCGGCACCGAGACGGGTCTGGAGGCCAGGCTCGTCCCCGAACGCGGCTACCCGCTGCTGACCGTGCCCAAGGTGCCGCTGCCGCGCCGGCCGTCGGCCGACCTGCTCCGGCTGCCCGGCAACCTGCGGGCGGCCGTCGCCGCAGCGGATCGCGCCATCGAGGAGTCCGGGGCCCAGGTGGTCGTCGGCTTCGGTGGCTACGTCTCGACCCCCGCCTACCTGGCCGCCCGTCGTCGTCACGTCCCGATCGTCGTGCACGAGCAGAACGCCCGGCCCGGGCTGGCCAACCGCCTCGGCGCGCGGATGACCAGGTTCGTCGCGACGACGTTCGCGAGCACCAGGCTCGCCCACGCCACCACGATCGGTATGCCGCTGCGGCGCGAGATCGCCCAGCTCGACCGGGTGGTCGTCCGCCCGGAGGCACTGGCCCACTTCGGTCTCGAACCGACGTGGCCGACGGTGCTGGTCACCGGTGGCTCGCTCGGTGCTCAGCGGCTCAACACGACCTTCGAGGCCAGGGCGTCGGCGCTCCGCGCGTCGGGGGTGCAGGTGCTGCACCTCACCGGTGCCGGCAAGGAGTTCGCCCCAGACACCGAGGGCGTCGGGCCGCCCTACGTCGTGGCGCCGTACGCCGACCGCATGGACCTCGCCTATGCCGCTGCGGACCTCGTGGTCGCCCGGGCCGGCGCCAACACGGTGTGTGAGCTGACTGCGGTGGGTCTGCCGGCCGTCTACGTGCCGCTGCCGATCGGCAACGGGGAGCAGCGGTTCAACGCCGCCGACGTCGTCGCCGCCGGAGGTGGCCTCCTCGTGGACGACGCGGCCCTCACCCCGGGGTGGGTCGACGACGTCCTGGTCCCGCTCGTCTCCGACCCCACGAGGCTGGACGGCATGGCGGCGGCCTCGGCGGCGACGGGGGAGCGCGGCGCCGATGAGCTGTTGGCCGACCTCGTCGTGGCTGCCTACGCAGATTCCCTTGCGGGGCAACGATGAACGGTTCCAACGAACGCTTCGACTTCACTGCGCCGATCCCGGCCCTGGACGAGCTCGGGTCCGTCCACTTCATCGCCATCGGGGGTGCGGGGATGTCCGGGGTGGCCAGGGTGATGCTCGCGCGCGGCTGCGCCGTGAGCGGCTCCGACGCCAAGCAGACCCCTGTCCTGGCCGCCCTCGCGGCGGAAGGTGCCGAGGTCCACGTCGGTCACGACGCGGCATACGTCGAGGGCAAGGACACCGTCGTGATCTCCTCGGCGATCCGCGAGTCCAACATCGAGCTGGCGGCCGCCCGCGCGGCCGGACTGCGGGTGCTGCACCGTTCCCAGGCGCTGGCGAGCACCATGGCCGACTCGCGCCGCGTGGCCGTGGCCGGGGCCAACGGCAAGACCACGACCACCTCGATGCTGACCGTCGCCCTCCAGCACTGCGGGATCGACCCGTCCTTCGCCGCCGGAGGTGAGCTGGCCAAGCACGGCACCAACGCCCACTGGGGCACGGGCGAGGTCTTCGTCGCCGAGGCCGACGAGAGCGACGGGTCGTTCCTCGTCTACCGCCCCGAGGTGGCGGTCGTGACCAACGTCCAGCCCGACCACCTCGACTTCTACGGCACGTTCGCCAAGGTGCGCGAGGCCTACGCCGCGTTCGCCACGTCCGTCCTGCCCGGCGGACTGCTCGTGGCCTGCCAGGACGACGAGGGGTCGCGGAAGCTGGCCGAGACCGCCCGGGCCGCCGGGACGCGAGTGCTGACCTACGGCTGGTCGCCGGAGGCGGACATCGTCCTGACGGGAGAGGTGTTCCGCGGACTGATGAGCCGGGTCACCATCACCGGGTCCGACGGGGAGCCCCGCAACCTGCGGATCAACATCCCCGGCAGGCACAACCTGCTCAATGCCGCCGCCGCCTACACGGTCGCCGTCGAGGGCCTCGGCCAGGACCCGACGCGCGTCCTCGACGGGCTCTTCGGGTTCACCGGCACCCGCCGTCGGTTCGAGCCGAAGGGCTCGGCTGCAGGTGTCTCCGTGGTCGACGACTACGCCCACAACCCCGGCAAGGTCGCCGCGGTCGTGGGCACCGCTGCAGACCTCGTGGGCGCGGGGCGGCTACTCGTCGTGTTCCAGCCGCACCTCTACTCGCGCACCCGGGACTTCGCCTCCGAGTTCGCGGCCGCCCTGCTCCCTGCCGACGTGGTCGTCCTGATGGAGGTCTACGCGGCCCGCGAGGACCCCATGCCGGGTGTTTCCTCCCAGCTGGTGGCCGACGCCCTGCGCGCCCTGCGACCCGACGCCGACGTCACCGTGGTGCCGTCCTGGTCGGCGGTCGCCCAGCACGTGGCCGGGCTGGCCCGAGAGGGCGACCTCGTCCTCACCGTCGGTGCCGGGGACGTGACGATGATCGGGCCCGAGGTGCTCCGCGCCCTCGGTCAGCAGCTCGGTCAGGAGCTCGAGCAGCCATGAGCCGCCACCCCGGGACGTCGGGCAGCCTCGTCGGCGGTGGCCGGACCGGCCTCGCATCCTCCAGGGCGAGGTTCCAGAGCAGGGCGCAGGAGGTCCGCCAGCGCCCCCTGCGACTGCTCGGGTATGCCGCCGTCGGAGTTGCCGTGCTGCTCGTGCTCGGGTGGGTGGTGGGCTTCAGCCCGTTGCTCGCCGTACGCGACGTCGAGGTCGTGGGCGTCCCCGCCTCCGAGGTGGCTGCCATCAGGGCGCTGGCCAGGGTGCCGGTGGGGGAGCCGCTGGCCCGGGTGGACGGCGATGCGGTGGCCGCCCGGGTGGCCGAGCGCGCCACCCTCGCTGACGTCTCGATCGAGCGCTCGTGGCCCAGCACGCTGGTGATCCACGCGAGCCCGCGCCAGCCGTTCCTGGTGGTCAAGAACCCTCAAGGTCAACTACAGGTTGTGGACGAGACGGGGGTCGCGTACGCCCAGGTCAGCACCCCTCCGCGCGGGGTGCCGACGGTTCACGCCGCCTCGTCGGCGGCGCTGTCCCGCGATGCCCTGGCCGCGGCGGTCAGCGTGGTGAAGGTGCTTCCCGCAGCCACGCAGAAGCGGGTCACGAACGTCACCGTCAGCAGCGCCAACCTGGTCACCCTGCGCCTCGGCCGGACATCGGTCGTGTGGGGTGGGGTGGACGAGCCGGAGCGCAAGCTGGCGATCATGACGGCGCTGCTCAAGGGGAAGCCGAAGCTGATCGACGTCAGCGCCCCGAGCACGCCGGTCACCCGCTGAGAGCTCCGTCCAGCAGCCCTGTCAGAATGGGGCCGATGAGGCCAGAGTGACCGGTGTGACAACGCGTCGGAAGCCCTCGAAGACATTCCATGGAATCGGGCGAATCCGTGCTGCGACACGCGGTCGATCAGGTTGCCTGTGACCCATGCGACGCATAGCGTCGGCGGCACCGAACCGGTGGCACTGGACGGAACAGAGCCTCACCCTCAACGTGACGTCGAGACTGTCGCCGGCGCGCGCGCACCACCTCGGACTCGTCAGCACCGACGATCCCCCGCAGTCGATCATGCAATGACGATCATCCAGTGACGATTCCCACCGAGCACCGCATTCAGGAGAGGCCCACCGCCGTGGCAGCACCACAGAACTACCTGGCCGTCATCAAGGTCGTCGGCATCGGCGGTGGTGGCGTCAACGCCATCAACCGCATGATCGAGGTCGGCCTCAAGGGCGTCGAATTCATCGCCATCAACACGGACGCGCAGGCGCTGCTGATGAGCGACGCGGACGTCAAGCTCGACGTGGGTCGCGAGCTCACCCGAGGGCTCGGCGCCGGCGCCGACCCCGAGGTCGGCAAGAAGGCCGCCGAGGACCACGCGGAGGAGATCGAGGAGGTGCTCAAGGGCGCCGACATGGTGTTCGTGACCGCTGGCGAGGGTGGTGGCACCGGCACCGGTGGCGCCCCCGTGGTCGCCAAGATCGCCAAGGGGCTCGGCGCACTGACGATCGGCGTGGTCACCCGCCCCTTCACGTTCGAGGGACGTCGCCGCGCCAACCAGGCCGAGACCGGGATCGCCCAGCTGCGCGAGGAGGTCGACACCCTCATCGTCATCCCCAACGACCGGCTGCTGTCGATCAGCGACCGCACCGTCAGCATGCTGGACGCGTTCCGCTCGGCGGACCAGGTGCTGCTGTCCGGTGTCCAGGGCATCACCGACCTCATCACCACCCCCGGCCTGATCAACCTCGACTTCGCCGACGTCAAGTCCGTCATGCAGGGCGCAGGGTCCGCACTGATGGGTATCGGCTCCTCGCGTGGCGACGACCGCGCCGTCCAGGCTGCCGAGCTGGCGATCAGCAGCCCGCTGCTCGAGGCGAGCATCGACGGCGCCCACGGCGTGCTGCTCTCCATCCAGGGCGGCAGCGACCTCGGTCTGTTCGAGATCAACGAGGCCGCCCGCCTGGTGCAGGAAGCAGCTCATCCAGAGGCCAACATCATCTTCGGCGCCGTCATCGACGACGCCCTGGGTGACGAGGTGCGGGTGACCGTCATCGCCGCGGGCTTCGACGGGGGCGCACCCCTGAAGCGCGAGAACGACCGGGCGATCGGCCAGATCCAGGGATCCCAGCGCGCCGCACAGGCTTCCGTCGCATCGGCTGGTCAGGCCGCCCCGGCCGGTCAACCTGCTCCCGCCGCTCAGGCTGGCCAGCCGGCCCAGGCGGCGCCCGCACAGCAGGCGCCCGCCGCGGCGCCCGTGCGCGAGGACGAACCGGCCAGGACGCCGCAGCCTGCCGAGGCCGAGCCTGCTGGTCCGCGTGAGCCCGCAGGTCGCCCGCCGCGGACGGTCACCTTCGACGAGGGCGACGACCTCGACGTGCCCGACTTCCTGAAGTAGGGACGACCCGCGTCGGCGCCGACACCGAGGGCGCCGACACCAAGGGTGCTGACACCGAGGGCGCCGGACCACGAGGTCCGGCGCCCTGTGTCGTAGGTTGGGCCCGTGTTCTACTGGCGCGACCGGACCGGTCCGGTGAGGTGGGCCTTCACCGACCGTGAGGGGGGTGTGAGCGGAGGGGACTTCGACTCGCTCAACCTCGGCGGGCACGTGGGGGACGATCCGGTGGCAGTCGAGAGAAACCGCGCCGAGGTGGCGAAATCCTTTGGGGTGCAACGCGATGACCTGCTGTTCATGAAGCAGTGTCATGGCCGAGACGTCGTGGTCGTCGAGGGACCGTGGGATGCAGCCGGCCCGCCGCCTGCCGATGGCGTGGTGACTGCCACGGCCGGACTGGCCTTGGCGGTCCTCGTGGCCGACTGCACGCCCGTGCTCCTCGCCGATGCCGGGGCGGGGGTGGTCGGCGCCGTCCACGCGGGTCGGCCGGGAATGGAGTCCCGCATCGTCGACACGGCTGTGCAACGGATGCGCGAGCTGGGTGCGCGCGACATCACCGCCGTGGTCGGCCCGTCGGTGTGCGGCCGCTGCTACGAGGTCCCCGAGGAGATGCGCGCGGCCGCCGCTGCAGTGTCGCCCGAGTCCTCCGCGCGGTCCTGGACCGGGACCCCTGCCATCGATGTCGCCACGGGCGTGGTGGCACAGCTGGTGGCCAATGGCGTTGCGGTGCAGTGGGTTCCGGGATGTGCTCGGGAGGAGGAGACGCTGTTCTCGTACCGCAGGGACGGTCGGACGGGACGTTTCGCGGGTGTCGTCGTGGCGGGGGTCGCATGAGCGGCGATGCGGCGCGCGGCGCGGAGCTCGCCGAACACCTGGCCCGCGTCCGGGAGCGGATCGAGGCGGCCTGCGCCCAGGCGGGACGCGACCCGGGCGAGGTGGTCCTTGTCGCGGTGACCAAGTTCTTTCCCGCGAGCGACATCGACCTGCTTGCAGAGCTCGGCATCACGGCCGTGGGCGAGAACCGTGACCAGGAGGCGTCGGCCAAGGTGTCCGAGGTGACCCGGCGTGACGTGCTCGAGGTGCACTTCATCGGCCAGCTCCAGACCAACAAGGCCGGCTCGGTCGTCTCCTATGCGGACGTCATCCAGTCGGTCGACCGCGCCAAGCTGGTCGGTGCCCTCGACCGCGCCGCGGCGAACCATGGGGTGCGCCCGGTGGTGCTGGTCCAGGTGTCCCTCGACGACCCGCCGGACCGGGGCGGGGTCGCGCCGGACGAGGCCCTGCGGCTCGCAGACCTGGTGTCCGAGAGCGACCACCTCACCCTTCGAGGGGTCATGGCGGTGGCTCCGCTGGGAGCGGACCCGGCGCCCGCCTTCGCGCGGCTGCGCGAGGTGGCCGGCGGCATACAGGAGGTGCACCCGGCCGCGACCTGGATCTCGGCCGGGATGAGCGGTGACCTCGAGTCAGCGGTTGCGCACGGAGCGACACACCTGCGTGTCGGCAGCGCAATCCTCGGTTCTCGGCAGTCACACCGGTAACTTCAGTCGCGGAAGACGACCGGATCCACCGCACGAAAACCTAGGGAGCTCTCAATGGCTGGGGCGCTGCGCAAGACGATGGTGTACCTCGGGCTCGCTGAGGACGACGAGCGCTACGAGGGGTACGACGAGTACGACTACGACGACTCCGCTCGCTCGGAGGCACCAGCCGAGCGTTCGGCCGCCGTGACCCCACTGCCCCAGCGCACGCCCGTGGCCCGTGTCGTCCGCGACGTCGAGGTGGGCGCGCTCAACCGCATCACCACGATCCACCCTCGCACCTACAACGAGGCCAAGAACATCGGCGAGAGCTTCCGTGACGGGACGCCGGTCATCATGAACCTCTCCGACATGGACGACTCCGACGCCAAGCGCCTGGTCGACTTCGCCGCGGGGCTCGTCTTCGGCCTGCACGGGCAGATCGAGCGGGTCACCTCCAAGGTGTTCCTGCTGTCGCCGTCGCACGTCGAGGTGTCGGCCGAGGAGGGCCCGGCCGTCCCCACGACGGCACGTGGCCTGTTCAACCAGAGCTGACCCGCACAGTCCGCGCACAGTCCCTCATGGCAGGGTGAGCCCATGCTCCTGGGCCAGAACTTCGTCGCGAGCACCGTCCGGTTCGTCGTCTTCCTCTTCTTCATCGTCCTGTTGGGGCGGCTGGTCCTGGACTGGGTGCAGGCCTTTGCCCGCGACTGGCGTCCGCGCGGGATCCTCCTGGTCGTGGCCGAGGTCGTCTACACGATCACCGACCCGCCGCTGAAGGCGCTGCGCCGGGTCATCCCGCCGCTCACCCTCGGGAGCATCAGGCTCGACCTGGCCTTCCTCGTCCTCATGCTGCTGACCACCGTGCTGATGAGCCTGCTCTAGCCACCGGTCCATCCTCTAGGCTGGCCCGTGACCCAGACTCTGGGATGCTGTACCCGCACTGCTCATGCCAGCCAACCGAGGTGACTACATGACGCTCACGCCTGAGGACGTCCTCAACAAGAACTTCACGCCGACCCAGTTCCGGCGTGGCTATGACGAGCGCGAGGTGGACGACTTCCTCGACGAGGTGGTCGCCGAGATGCGCCGCATCGTCAAGGAGGGTGACGACCTCCGCGACCAGCTGAACGAGTGCCGCCAGACCAAGGGCATGCCGACCGTGGCCAAGGCCGACCCCAACCTCGCGGCGACCAAGGCTGCCGACGCCAAGGCGGCACAGGAGGCGGAGGCCAAGGCTGACCGCGAGGCGCAGGAGCGACTGGCCGCCATCGCGGCCAAGGCCGAGGAGGCGGAGAAGGCAGCCCAGGAGCGCATCGCCGCGGCGACGGCGAAGGCCGAGGAGGCCGAGAAGACCGCCCAGGCCCGGGCGGACGAGGCCGAGCAGGCAGCCCAGGGCCGCATCTCCGACACGGAGAAGGACGCCCAGGAGCGCGCCAAGGCCGTCGAGGCCAGGGCCAAGGAAGCAGAGGAGCGGGCCGCGGAGGCCGAGCGGCGTCTCGTTGCGGCCCAGCAGGAGGCCGAGCAGCTGCAGCGGGCCAATGCCGAGCAGGCTGAGGCGCTGAAGGCCCAGGCTGCCGAGCAGGCCCAGGCCCAGCAGGCCCAGGCGCAGGAAGCCCAGCCAGTGGCCCCAGCAGCCGACCAGGGCGCCGGCGCGCTCGGTGCGGCCGCCGGGGGTGGTGGCGCCAGCGCAGCAGCCCTGTTGGAGATGGCCCAGCGACTGCACGACGAGCACGTCGGTCAGGGTGAGTCGACTCGGGACCGCCTCATCTCCGAGGCGCAGACCCGCCATGACGACCTCGTGGGTCAGGGACAGTCCAAGCACGACGAGCTGGTGTCCGTGGGCCAGACCCGCCACGACGAGCTGCTGGCTGCCGCGCAGTCACGGCACGACGAGCTGGTGGGTGAGGCGACGACCAAGCACGAGCAGCTGATCACCGAGGCTCGGGAGCGGTCGACGGGCATGGTGCACGAGGCGCAGCAGAAGAAGGCGCAGATCCTCGAGGAGCTGGGCCGCGAGCGCAGCCTGCTCGAGAAGAAGATCGACGAGCTGCGGACCTTCGAGCGCGACTACCGCGCCCGCCTCAAGAACTACATCGAGGAGCAGCTCGCGGACCTCGAGCACACCGGTGTCGAGCCTGCAGAGACCGACAGCGACGGCGACCAGGGCGACGGCGAGGGACAGTCGGAGAGCCAGTAGCCACCCTTCGGCGGCCAGGAGCAGCTGCCCACGACCAGAGAGCGCCCACCGCGATGCGGTGGGCGCTCTCCGGCGTTCGGGACCGCCTGTGAGGGGCGCTCCTCGCCTCCTCGACAGGTCCGGGATCCACTGCCTTGGCCCTCAACCGCGTTTTGGCGTTGAGTACGACGCTCTCAGCCCTTATCCTCACCGCACCCGTGCGCTCGTCTGGAGCGCCACGCGACCGAGGGGCCTGGCACACCATGGTTCAAAAGGCGAGAGCCGCAGCGAAGTCCGCATCCGCGAAGAAGGCTTCCGGCGCCACCACGACTGCCTCCCCGAAGAAGGCCACGCCGGCGAAGAAGACCGCGCCGGCGAAGAAGACAGCGCCGGCGAAGAAGACAGCGCCGGCGAAGAAGACAGCGCCCGCGAAGAAGACCGCGCCCGCGAAGAAGACAGCGCCCGCGAAGAAGACAGCGCCCGCGAAGAAGACCGCGCCGGCGAAGAAGACCGCGCCGGCGAAGAAGACCGCGCCGGCGAAGAAGACCGCGCCCGCGAAGAAGACCGCGCCGCGCGAAGAAGACCGCGCCGGCGAAGAAGACCGCGCCGGCGAAGAAGACCGCGCCGGCGAAGAAGACCGCGCCCGCGAAGAAGACCGCGCCCGCGAAGAAGACCGCGCCCGCGAAGAAGACCGCGCCGGCGAAGAAGACCAGCGCCGGCCACGAAGGCCGCACCTCGCGCGCTCCGGGTCCGCGACGACGAGTCGCCGTGGACCGCCAAGGAGCTCCGCGAGATCCGCAGCGAGATCGAAGCCGACGTCGCCCACCTGCGTCAGGAGATCACCGTCGCCGAGGCCGACCTCGTAGGCCTGATGCGCGACGCCGGTGACGGGGCCGGTGACGACCAGGCCGACGCAGGAGCCAAGACCTTCGAGCGCGAACAGGAGATCTCGCTGGCCAACAACGCCCGCGAGATGCTCGACCAGGGCCTGCACGCCCTCGAGCGCCTGGACGACGGCACCTACGGGATCTGTGAGTCCTGCGGCAACCCGATCGGCAAACTTCGCCTTCAGGCCGCTCCTCGTGCGACCCTATGCGTGACATGCAAGACGAAGCAGGAGCGCCGCTGACCGCGGCCCACGAGTCCCCCTCCATCCCCACACCGACACCGAACCGTCGCGGCCTCTTCGGCCTCATGGCGGCGATGACCGTCGTGGCCTACCTCGCCGACCAGGCGACCAAGGCCTGGGCGCTGGCCAACCTGGACTCTGGGTCGCCGGTCAACGTCGTGGGCGAGTTCATCCGGCTCAACCTGATCCGCAACGCCGGCGCGGCCTTCTCGATCGGCAACGGCGCGACCTGGGTGCTCACCCTCATCGCGTTCGGCGTCCTCGTCTTCATCATCCGCACCGCCCGGCGGCTGGGCAGCCGCGGGTGGGCGGTGGCTCTCGGGCTGCTGCTGGGCGGGTCGCTGGGCAACCTCACCGACCGGATGACCCGCGAGCCCGGCCCCGGCCGTGGCCACGTCGTCGACTTCATCGACTACTTCGGTCTGTTCATCGGCAACGTCGCCGACATCGCCATCGTCGGTGCGGCGGTGGCCATCGGGCTCCTGGCCCTGCGCGGTGTCGGCGTCGACGGGCGGCGACCTCACCACGGACGCCACGAGGCCGCAGATGCCTGACGCCAGGACCCTGTTCGTCCCTGACGGGTTGGAGGGTGAACGGGTCGATGCCGCACTGGCGCGCCTGTTCGGCGTCTCGCGCACCAAGGCAGCCGACCTCGCCTCGGCCGGGGACGTCCACGTCAACCACAAGCAGGCCGGCAAGTCCGACCGGGTGAGCGCCGGCGACCTGCTCGAGGTCACCCTGCCCGCCAGCGAGCAGAGCCCGACCCTCAAGGTCGTCGCCGAGCCCGTGCCCGGCATGAGCATCATCCACGACGACGACGACCTCGTGGTCGTCGACAAGCCGGTCGGTGTCGCCGCCCACCCCAGCGTGGGCTGGACCGGACCGACGGTCGTGGGCGGTCTCGCCGCAGCGGGCTACCGCATCGCGACCAGTGGCGCGAGCGAACGCCAGGGCATCGTCTCGCGCCTCGACGTCGGCACCAGTGGGCTGATGGTGGTCGCGAAGTCCGAGTACGCCTACAGCGTCCTCAAGCAGGCCTTCCGCAGCCGCACCGTCGACAAGAAGTACCACGCGCTCGTCCAGGGCCTGCCCGATCCCGTCGTCGGCACCATCGACGCCCCGATCGGGCGGCACCCCAACCACGACTACAAGTTCGCGGTGATGGAGAAGGGCAAGCCCAGCGTCACGCACTACGAGGTGATCGAGGCGTTCCGGGCGGTGTCCCTGCTGGACATCCACCTCGAGACCGGCCGCACCCACCAGATCCGGGTGCACTTCTCGGCCCTGCACCACCCGTGCGCGGGCGACCTCACCTACGGCGCCGACCCCAAGCTCGCCGCCCGTCTCGGGCTCGAGCGGCAGTGGCTGCACGCGGTGGGCCTGGGCTTCGAGCACCCGGGCACGGGCAAGTACGTCACCTACGAGAGCCCCTACCCGCCCGACCTGGCCCAGGCACTCGACCGCCTCTGAGCCGCCCTGACGGGCGCTCGAGGTATGCCGCGGGGCCGGCTGCGCGGCATACCATGCGACTCATCCGTCACAGCCAGGCGCGTCCCTTAGGAGTGTCGGACCCCCCGACCTAAGATCGGGTCTGATGTCCCCCCAGATCGCCTCCGGCACCTCCCTGCGTCGTTCGAACAGCAGCAGCGACTCGTTCGTCCACCTCCACGTGCACACCGAGTACTCCATGCTCGACGGTGCTGCGCGCATCGGTGACCTGTTCACGCGCGCCGCGGAGATGGGCATGCCGGCGCTGGCCACCACCGACCACGGCTACGTCTTCGGGGCCTACGAGTTCTGGAAGAAGGCGCAGGGCACGGGGGTCAAGCCGATCATCGGCGTCGAGGCCTACGTCACCCCGGGCACCCATCGCACCGACAAGACCAGGGTCAAGTGGGGCGAGGACCACCAGTCGGGCGACGACGTGTCGGGTTCGGGCGCCTACACCCACATGATCCTGCTGGCCAAGAACAACAACGGACTGCACAACCTGTTCCGCATGGACTCGATGGCCAGCCTCGACCAGGTCTATGCCAAGTGGCCGCGGATCGACCGTGAGCTGCTCAGCCAGTACTCCGGCGGGCTGATCGGCACGACCGGCTGTCCCTCGGGCGAGATCCAGGTGCGGCTGCGGCTCGGGCAGTACCGCGAGGCACTGCAGGCCGCCAGCGACATGCGCGACATCTTCGGCGCCGAGAACTACTTCTGCGAGCTGATGGACCACGGCATCGACATCGAGCGCCGGGTCCAGAAGGACCTCCTCCGGCTGGCCCGTGAGCTCGACCTGCCGCTGGTCGCGACCAACGACCTGCACTACACCAACCCCGAGGACGCCAAGGCCCACTCGGCGCTGCTCTGCGTGCAGTCCGGCTCGACGATGATGGATCCCAACCGGTTCAAGTTCGACGCCGACGAGTTCTACCTCAAGAGCCCGGCCGAGATGCGCCACACCTGGCGCGAGCTGCCCGAGGCCTGCGACAACACCCTGCTGATCGCCGAGATGTGCGACATCTCCTTCACCGAGGGGGAGGGGCGGTTCATGCCGCGGTTCCCCTGCCCGCCGGGGGAGAGCGAGGAGAGCTGGTTCGTCAAGGAGGTCCAGAAGGGACTTCGCGAGCGGTTCCCCGAGGGTGTCCCGGAGTATGCCGCGAAGCAGGCGGCCTACGAGACCGACGTGATCGTGTCGAAGGGCTACCCGGGGTACTTCCTCGTCGTCGCCGACTTCATCAACTGGGCCAAGGCCAACGGCATCCGGGTCGGTCCCGGTCGTGGCTCGGGCGCGGGGTCGATGTGCGCCTACGCGATGAAGATCACCGACCTCGACCCGATCCCGCACGGCCTGATCTTCGAGCGGTTCCTCAACCCCGAGCGCATGTCGATGCCCGACTTCGACGTCGACTTCGACGAGCGCCGGCGCGGTGAGGTGATCCGCTACGTCACGGAGAAGTACGGCGCCGACCGGGTCGCCCAGATCGTCACCTACGGCACGATCAAGGCCAAGCAGGCCGTCAAGGACGCAGCCCGGGTCATGGGCCACCCGTTCGTCGTGGGGGAGCAGCTCACCAAGGCGATGCCGCCGGACGTCATGGGCAAGGGCGTGCCGCTGACCGAGATCTACAACAAGGAGCACAAGCGCTACAACGAGGGCGGGGACTTCCGCGCGCTCGTCGAGACCGAGCCGCACTTCAAGGAGATCGTCGACACCGCGCTCGGCCTCGAGGGGCTCAAGCGCCAGTGGGGCGTGCACGCGGCCGGCGTCATCATGTCGAGCGAGCCGCTCATCGACGTCATCCCGATCATGCGGCGGCTGCAGGACGGGCAGGTCATCACCCAGTTCGACTACCCCAGCTGCGAGGCGCTCGGGCTGGTCAAGATGGACTTCCTCGGCCTGCGCAACCTCACCATCCTCGACGACGCCATCGACAACGTGCGGGCCAACCGTGGCGAGGAGATCGACCTCGACGCGCTGTCCAAGGACATGACCGACAAGGCGACCTTCGACCTGCTGTCCCGCGGAGACACCCTCGGCGTGTTCCAGCTCGACGGTGGCGGCATGCGCACGCTGCTCAAGCTGATGCAGCCGGACAACTTCGAGGACATCTCGGCCGCCCTCGCGCTCTACCGGCCGGGCCCGATGGGCGTCAACGCCCACACCAACTTCGCGTTGCGCAAGAACGGCAAGCAGGAGCTCACGCCGCTCGACCCGCAGCTGGCGGGCAAGCTCCAGCAGGAGATGGTCGACGCCCTCCTGCCGATCCTCGGCACCACCTACGGCCTGGTCATCTACCAGGAGCAGGTGATGGAGATCGCGCAGAAGCTGGCCGGCTACACCCTCGGCAACGCCGACCTGCTGCGTCGCGCGATGGGCAAGAAGAAGAAGGAGGTCCTCGACGCCGAGTACGTCCCCTTCTCCGAGGGGATGAAGGCCAAGGGCTTCAACGAGGCCTCGATCGCTGCCCTGTGGGGTGTCCTGGTCCCGTTCTCCGACTACGCCTTCAACAAGGCGCACACCGCGGCCTACGGGCTGGTGTCGTACTGGACCGGCTACCTCAAGGCCAACTACCCGGCCGAGTACATGGCCGCGCTGCTGACCAGTGTCGGCGACGACAAGGACAAGTCCGCGCTCTACCTCGGCGAGTGCCGACGGATGGGCATCAAGGTGCTGCCTCCGGACGTCAACGACTCGGTGGCGCGGTTCGCCGCCGTCGGCACCGACATCCGGTTCGGCATGCAGGCCATCCGCAACGTCGGCCACAACGTCGTCGAGGCCATCGTGGCGGCCCGCGAGGAGAAGGGCGCCTTCACCTCGTTCAAGGACTTCCTGTCCAAGTGCCCCGCCGTCGTCTGCAACAAGCGCACCATCGAGTCGCTCATCAAGGCGGGGGCGTTCGACGGGCTGCAGGAGTCGCGCCAGGGCCTCTACCGCGTGCACGAGGACTTCGTCGACAACTTCGTCGACATCAAGCGCCAGGAGGCGATCGGCCAGGACTCCCTGTTCGGTGGCTTCGGGGACGACGCCGCAGGGGAGTCGGTCGACTTCTCGGTGCTCCCGGCCATCCCCGGTGTCGAGTGGGACAAGAAGACGCTGCTCGGGTTCGAGCGCGAGATGTTGGGGCTCTACGTCTCCGACCACCCGCTGTTCGGCATCGAGCACGTCCTCAGCTCGCACGCCGACACCTCCATCGCGAGCCTGATGGGCGAGGACGGCAAGCCCGAGGGCGCCAACGTCACCATCGCCGGGCTGATCACGGGTCTGCAGGTCAAGCGCACCAAGAAGGGCGACCTCTGGGCGATCGTCACGGTGGAGGACCTCGAAGGCGCGATCGAGTGCCTGTTCTTCCCCAGTGCCTACCTCACCGTCCAGCACGCGCTCACCCATGACGCCGTCGTCGTCGTCAAGGGGCGAGTCAACCGCCGTGACGACACCCCGACGATCTTCGCCTCCGACCTGACCCTGCCCGACATCTCCGAGGGACCCCGTGGTCCGGTCGTCGTCACGATCGACACCAACCGCGCCACCCAGACCAAGGTCGAGGAGCTCAAGTCCGTGCTGTCGTCCCACCCTGGGGCGACCGAGGTGCACGTGCGGCTCAGCCAACCCGGGCGCTCGGTCCTGATGAAGCTCGAGGACTCCTACCGCGTCAACGCTTCCGAGGCCTTGTTCGGCGACCTCAAGGTGATCCTCGGTCCGCGCTGCCTGGCCGGCTGAGCACCGACCTGACCTCGCCTGCCTGCCGGATGAGCCTGCCACGTAGGGTGCGAGCGTGAGCACCTCGAAGGCCCCCCAGCCGGAGCAGCGCGAGACGACCCGCGAGCACCACGGTGACGTCGTCACCGACCCGTACGAGTGGCTGCGCGACAAGGAGGACCCGGCGGTCCTGGCCCACCTCGAGGCGGAGAACGCCCACGCCGAGGCGGTGACCGCCGACCTCGAGCCGTTGCGTGAGGCCATCTTCGAGGAGATCCGGTCGCGCACCCAGGAGACCGACCTGTCGGTGCCGGTCGCGAGCGGCCCGTGGTGGTACTACTCGCGCAGCTTCGAAGGGTCGCAGTACTCGGTCGAGTGCCGGGCACCGCGGGTCGACGGGGCGCCTCGACCGGAGCTGGTGCCCGGTGCGACCGTCGAGGACGAGCAGGTGCTGCTCGACTCCAACGCCGAGGCGCAGGGCCACGAGTTCTTCTCCCTCGGCGCGCTGACCGTCAGCCCGGACCACGAACGACTCGCATACGCCGTCGACACCGAGGGCGACGAGCGCTTCTCCTTGCGGGTCAAGGACCTTCGCACCGGGGAGGTCATCGACTCGGCAGTCGACGAAGTCGGCTACGGGTGCGTCTTCTCCCTCGACGGCCGGCACGTGTTCTACACCCGGGTCGACGAGACCTGGCGACCCCATCAGGTCTGGCGCCACGAGGTGGGCACGTCGGCGAGCGACGACGTCCTGGTCCACCAGGAGGACGACGAGCGGTTCTGGATGGGTGTCGGCTCGTCCCGCGACGACCGCTGGCTGATGATCGGGCTCGGCTCCAAGACGACGTCGGAGGTGCGGATCCTCGACGCGGCCGACCCGACCGGCGAGTTCCGCGTCATCGCCGAGCGCCGCGAGGGCGTCGAGTACGACGTGGAGCCCGCCGCCGACCGGCTGCTCATCGTGCACAACGCGGACTCGGTCGACTCCGACCTGGCCTGGGCTCCGCTCGACGCGACCTCGGCCGACCAGTGGCAGCCGCTCATGGGCTCCGGGCCCGGCGAGCGGTTCCAGGGAGTCGACGCGTTCGACGAGGTCGCCGTCCTCTCCCTGCGCAAGGACGGGCTCACTGCCGTGCGGGTGCTCCCGCGAGACGCGTCCGCACCGTCCGGATTCGGCAGCCACCACGACCTCGAGTTCGACGAGCCCGTGTATGCCGTCGGGCTGGGTGACAACCCCGAGAGCGCCACCACGACGCTGCAGCTGGTCTTCGAGTCGATGGTCACCCCCAAGACCGTCTACGACTACGACGTCGTGACCCGCGAGCTCCAGCTGCTCAAGCGCCAGCCGGTCCTCGGCGACTACGACCCGGCGGACTACGAGCAGCGTCGTGAGTGGGCGACTGCGGCCGACGGCACGAGGGTGCCGATCTCGCTGGTCCACCCAGCAGGTGCCCAGCCGGACGGCACCCACCCCGGCCTGCTCACGGCGTACGGGTCCTACGAGATCTCCTCCGACCCCTACTTCTCGGTCGCTCGGCTGTCACTGCTCGAGCGTGGCTTCGTCTACGCCATCGCCCACGTCCGGGGTGGTGGGGAGCTCGGACGGTCGTGGTACGACCAGGGCAAGCTCACCTCGAAGAAGAACACCTTCAGCGACTTCGTCAGCTGCGCGGACCGCCTCGTCGACACCGGGTGGGTCGCTCCGGATCGCCTTGTGGCAGAGGGAGGTTCGGCAGGCGGACTGCTGATCGGAGCTGCCATCAACCTCGCGCCGGAGCGATTCCGGGCCGTCCACGCGGCCGTGCCGTTCGTCGACTCCCTCACGACCATCCTCGACCCGAGCCTGCCGCTGACCGTCGTGGAGTGGGAGGAGTGGGGCAACCCGCTGGCCGACCCGGAGGTCTACGCCTACATGAAGTCCTACTCGCCGTACGAGAACCTGCGCCACGCGGCATACCCGGCGGTGCTGGCGACGACGTCGCTCAACGACACCCGGGTGTTCTTCACCGAGCCTGCCAAGTGGGTGGCGAGGCTGCGCGAGGTGACCACGAGCGACCCGGCCGAACGGCCGGTGCTGCTGCGCACCGAGATGGTCGCAGGGCACGGAGGCAAGAGCGGACGCTACGACTCCTGGCGGCAGGTTGCCTGGGAGTGGGCCTTTCTCGTGGACCAGGTGGGGGCCGCCGCGAAGAACTCGCGTGATTGAGGGGTCAACAACGCGTCGTGAGACGCGTCGGCGTCATACCCTTTCGGGTAGGGCCATCCCGTTATGGGAGTGTGGCGGCGGACGAAGGCGGACAGCGTGGGTGAGGGCCGAACGCGTGAGGCACGGCGTCTTGCCGCGCACAGCGACTGGTCGGCCACACCGCTCGGTCCTCGCGCGCAGTGGCCGCCGCAGATAGAGGCCGCGTGGGAGATCGCCCTCGAGTGCCCTCTACCCGTGGCCCTGCTGTGTGGCCCGGACTTCACGATGCTCTACAACGACGCCTTCCGAGACCTCCTCGGCAGCAAGCACCCGTCGGCGTTCGGCCAGTCGGCCCGCACGGTGGTGGCCGAGGTCTGGGACGACCCCAAGGTCGGCCCCCTGCTCGAGCGGGCCTACTCGCGGGCCGAGTCCTTCCTCGACGAGGCCACCGAGCTGAGGCTCGACCGCGGTCGAGTGGGGGTGGGAGGCGCGTCGGCTCGCGACGGGAGTGACGACGGCACCGACGTCGGTTACTACCTGAGGAGCGGCTCACCCGTCCTGGCCGAGGACGGCACGGTCCTGGCCGTGCTGCACGTCATCGTCGAGACCACCAGTGCCATCGGCCGGGCGCGGGCGGTCGCACGACTGGCGTCACTGTTGGCGGTCGCCGTCACCGTCGACGACGTCTGCAAGGTCGTCCTTCGGCAGGCGATGGTGGCGTTCGACGGGTTGTCGGTCTCGGTCTGCCTGCCCTCGCCAGGTCCAGCCGCCTGGCGGATGGCGCGGCGGCACCGCATCGAACAGCTCTCACCCGACGAGGAGCGCCTGCCGCTGATCTGGTCCGAGCTGGGCGAGGAGATGGCATCCGTGATCGCCCAGGCGATCGCCCGCGGCGAGCCCTACCTGGCGGACAACGGCGAGATCGTCGCCGTGCCCTTCCGTGCCGGGGGCGGTCAGGCTGCGCTGGTGATCCAGCGCGAGGCAGCACCCATCCCGCACGACGTCGTGGCCGTGCTGGCGCCGTTCCGGGAGCTGGTCGGCGACGCACTCGGCCGGGCTGTCGTCTACGACGCAGAGCGCACCGCGGCGGAGCTGTTGCAACGCACCCTGTTGCCGCCCAACCTGCCGCAGTCCGATGCGGTCAGCATCGCGGCGCGCTACGAGCCGGTGTCCGAGGGCACCGTGGCCGGCGGGGACTTCTACGACTCGTTCTTCCTGCCCGACGGGCGCCTCGCGATGGTCATCGGCGACGTCGTCGGGCGCGGTGTCATGGCTGCGACGGTGATGGGGCAGGTGCGCGCTGCCGTGCGGGGCGCGGCCCTGACCAACAGCGACACGGCCTCCGTCATGAACGCCCTCGACCGGGTCGTCTGGGACCTCGACGCGCTGTGGCCCGCGTCGATGCCGCTCGGCACCCCGCGAGCCCGGCCGGGCATGGCCTTCGGCGGCGAGCTCTTCGTCACGATGCTCTACGGCACGATCGATCCCGAGACGGGGGACGTGGTCCTGGCGAGCGCCGGGCACCCCCTACCCGCCCTGCTCTTCGGACTCGAGTCACGCGGGCAGGGGAAGCCCCGCGGCGAGCTGCTGTCCATGCCGGTGGGTCCGCCCCTGGGGATCGAGGGGGTCCGGCCCGCCCACCACCTGACGCTGGGCGTGGGCGACATGCTGGTCGGCTTCACCGATGGGTTGCTGGAACGTCGCGGGGAGGCGTTCGACGTGGGGGAGGCGCGCCTGCTCGAGGTGCTGGCCGACATGCCTCCCGGAACTCCGCGCAGCATCGCGCAGTACGTCATGGACTCGATGCTGCAGACCTCCGGACAGGAGGACGACTGTGCCGTGCTGGCAGTCGGCCGCTCACCGGAGGGACATCGCAGGGCTGCCATCGTCGTGCCACCCATGCCGGAGTCGGTGCGAGCCGCCCGCGACTGGGCCCGCCTGCAGCTGACTGACTGGGGGGTCGGCGACAGCGACCAGCACACCATCGTCACGGGCATCTCCGAGCTCATCACCAATGCCGTGCTGCACGCCGGCACCGAGTCCCACCTGACGATCGACCTCGACACCGGGGTCGTGGCGGTCACCGTGGCCGACAGCGGCAACCGCGGCGAGCCGCTGCTGACCGGTGCCGACACCATGGCCGTCCGAGGGCGCGGGCTCTCCCTGGTCCGCGCGATCGCGGACTCGTTCGGTGCGCACCGCACGTCGGCCGGCACGACGGTCTGGTTCGAGGTGGCGGTCGAGCTGGTCGGGTCGAGGGCCGTGCCCCGTGGGCTCGCCGGCTGATGCCCCTTCGCGGCGGACTCGTCCCGTTTTGTCCGAACTGACCGATCAGCCGTTCGGTCAGTCGTCCCCTGACCAACGACTGAGACGGTCTGTTCCGGCGCGCCGCAGCGCCTCGACGTCCGGCATCCTTCATGATGCGCGTCATACGGATGCGCACACGATCGGCGAAGGGTGCGGATGACCATGTGGCAACGGCTGCTCGAACGTTTCGTCCCCCTCGTGGAGACCGACGCCTCCTGGTTGGACCGGTGTGACGGCGTGGGTGGCTCGTCCGGTCTGGCTCTGGCCGGTGCCGTGCGCGAGGCCAGGATCACCGCGCCGACGCGCAGGCACCAGACGGCATACGACGGTGGAGTCAGTCCGCTGCCCTCGTGAGGTGACCTGCCTGGTTGCCCTGAGCGTTTGCGTTGACCGGCTCTGACCGGTTGCGTTGACCGTTTGCGCCGGCGCCCTGCCGCGTTGCAGGGTGGGGGCAACCGTGGGCGACCAGCCCACCTCCGGATGGAGCGTGCCATGGGTTTCCTCGACCGACTGCTCGGACGCGAACCACTTCAGACCCAGGGCGGGTATGCCGGTCAGCCGGCACCCAGCCAACCCGCCGCCGTGCGATCCACACCCATGGGATCCTCGCCCGAGCGGTCGGCGGGGCCGCCGGCGCCCTCGGGCAACTCGGCCCAGGAGTCGGCCGACGAGCGCGCCGTGGCCAGGTACCGCTACCTGTTGCGCACCGCGCCACCGGAGTCGCTCGAACAGGTCCATGCCGACGCCTTCGCGCAGCTGACGCGCGAGCAGCGCGAGCAGGTGCTCGCCGAGCTCTCGTCCGGGCTGCCGGCCGGTGAGTCGGCTCCTACCTCGGATCCGCAGTCGATGGCGCGCGCCGCGACCCGTGCGGAGCTGCGCCAGCCCGGCTACCTCGAGCAGACCTTCAGCCGTGGCAGGTTCGGCGGCGCGGGGATGGGGATGGGGATGGGGATGGGCGGCACGATCATGGGCTCGATGATGGGCACCATCGCGGGGGTGGTGATCGGGTCGGCTGTTGCTGACGCGCTCTTCGACGGCTACGACTCATCACCTGAGGCTGCAGAGGCCGGTGACAGCGCCGAAGGTGCGGCCGACGCGAACGGCCAAGGGGACGCCGGCTCCGACTCGGCGGACACGGGTTCCGACAGCGACACCGGAGACGTCGGCTACGCGGGCGACGTCAGCGCCGACGCGGGTGGCTTCGACGCGGGTGGTTTCGACGCGGGTGGTTTCGGCGGCGGCGACTTCGGCGGCGGCGACATGGGTGGCTTCTGAGCCGCGCCGCCAGGCGCCGCCTCCTGACACCCATCGTGCGCACTCCCTCTCGCGGGGCTGCGGGACCGACGCGCGCGCTTCGGGCAAGATCCGGGGCTGGCACGGTTTGGACACCCGCTGGGCGGGCAACCTAGGGATACCGCAAACCGTGGTAGACGACAGGAGAGGGACATGAGCAGCAGCGAGCGACCAACCGGGACGGCGGGGACCAGGGACCGCACTGACGTGCAGCGCGCGGCGCAAGTCGTCGGCGCGGTGTTCCTCCTCGTGGGCATCCTGGGTTTCATCCCCGGAATCACCACCAACTACGACCAGCTCAGCTTCGCCAGTCACCACTCGGACGCCATGCTGGTGGGCATCTTCCAGGTGTCGATCCTGCACAACATCGTGCACCTCTTGTTCGGTGTGGCGGGGCTCGCAATGGCCCGGACGGCGGCGAGCGCCAAGGCCTATCTGATCGTCGGTGGTGCCATCTACCTGGTGCTGTGGCTCTACGGGCTGTTCATCGACAAGGACTCGAGTGCCAACTTCGTCCCCGTGAACTCCGCCGACGACTGGCTTCACCTGATCCTGGGTCTGGGGATGATCGTCCTCGGCTTCGTGCTGACCCGTGGTCGCACGGCGGAGGCGCGCACCACCACTCGCTGAGGAGGACTGGGAGGAAGAGGAGGTCCGTGACCGGGTGGCCGGTCCGTGGGACGACAAGTCACCCTCGCGCCCGGACGCCAAGTCGAAACGGCTGCTGACCTGCGAGCCGTCCACAGGACGTTCGCAGGTCAGCAGGCCGAGTAGCTCAGATGTCCGTCAGATATCGCTGAGCCCTTGTTCGATATCTGACTCCGCAAGCTCCGTCAGATATCGCTGAGCCCTTGTTCGATATCTGACTCCGCAAGCTCCGTCAGATATCGCTGAGCCCTTGTTCGATATCTGACTCCGCAAGCTCCGTCAGATATCGCTGAGCCCTCGTTCGATATCTGACTCCGCAAGCTCCGTCAGATATCGAAGTACATCTCGAACTCGTGCGGGTGGGGGCGGAACCGGATCGGGTCGACCTCGTTCTTGCGCTTCCACTCGATCCAGGTCTCGATGAGGTCCTGGGTGAAGACGTCGCCCTCGAGCAGGAACTCGTGGTCGGCCTCGAGGGCGTCCAGCACCTCGGGGAGCGAACCGGGCACCTGGGCGATCGCGTCATGCTCCTCCGGCGGCAGCTCGTAGAGGTCCTTGTCCACCGGCTCCGGGGGCTCGATGCGGTTCTTGATGCCGTCCAGGCCAGCCATCAGCATCGCCGAGAACGCGAGGTAGGGGTTGGCCGACGGGTCCGGCACGCGGAACTCGACGCGCTTGGCCTTCGGGTTGTCGCCGGTGATCGGGATCCGGATGCACGCAGAGCGGTTGCGGGCGGAGTAGACCAGGTTGACCGGCGCCTCGTAGCCGGGGACCAGGCGGTGGTAGGAGTTCACCGTCGGGTTGGTGAAGGCCAGCAGCGCCGGGGCGTGCTTGAGCAGGCCGCCGATGTACCAGCGGGCCAGGTCGGACAGCCCGCCGTAGCCGCGCTCGTCGTAGAACAGCGGCTCGCCGTCCTTCCAGAGCGACTGGTGCGAGTGCATGCCCGAGCCGTTGTCACCGAAGATCGGCTTCGGCATGAAGGTCACCGTCTTGTCACCCCTCCAGGCGACGTTCTTGACGATGTACTTGAACTTCAGCACGTCGTCGGCGGCCTGCTTCAGCGTGTTGAAGCGGTAGTTGATCTCCTGCTGGCCGGCGGTGCCGACCTCGTGGTGGGCGCGCTCGACGGAGAGGCCGGCCTCCTCGAGGGCCAGGGTCATCTCGTCGCGCATGTCGGCGAAGTGGTCGGTCGGCGGGACGGGGAAGTAGCCGCCCTTGTAGCGGGTCTTGTACCCCTTGTTGCCGCCCTCCTCCTCGCGCGCCGGTGTTCCAGGCGGCCTCGACGGAGTTGATGTAGTAGTAGCTCGCGTTCTGCTTGGTCTCGAACCGCACGTCGTCGAAGACGTAGAACTCGGCCTCCGCGCCGAAGTACGCGGTGTCGGCGATCCCGGTCGACTTGAGGTACGCCTCGGCCTTGGCCGCGATGTTGCGCGGGTCGCGGGAGTACTCCTCGCCGGTGAACGGGTCGACGATGGAGAAGTTGAGGATGAGCGTCTTTTCCTTGCGGAACGGGTCGAGGTAGGCGCTCGTGGGGTCGGGGACCAGCTTCATGTCCGACTCGTGGATCGCCTGGAAGCCGCGGATCGAGGATCCGTCGAACATCTGGCCTTCCTTGAAGAAGTCCGCGTCGAGGCTCTTGGCGGGCACGTTGAAGTGCTGCATCACGCCGGGCAGGTCGCAGAACCGGACGTCGACGAAGACGACGTCCTCGTCCTTGATGAACTTCAGGACCTCGTCAGCATTGCTGAACAAAGTGGGGCCTCCTGTGGTGGGTCAGTGGTGGGGCGGCAGCGCGAGCATGCACCCGTGACTGGCTGGGGACTGACTTGCTGTCGCCCACGACCCTAACGGCCGGGCATTACCCACCCATGACCCGAATGTTTCACCGGTGTTACGCGGCCATAGGCTTTTCCCGTGGTCGACCGCAAGGACATCGGTTCGTGGCTCGAGGGGCCGGGTTCGCGCTCGGGCGAGCCATCGGCATACCCCGGTGAGCGCCTGGGTATGCCGCGCGGAGGCGCGGGTTCGATGGGCCGGTTCGGGCGTCGCCTGGTCGGCGCCGTCGTCGACTGGACGGCCTGCCAGCTGATCGCGGCCGCGCTCTTCCACGTCCCCCTGCCGTTCGCCGGAGTCGCATCGGGGTCGGACACGCTGATCCTGTTGGCCGTCTTCGCCCTGGAGCACCTGCTGCTGCTCAGCACGACCGGTTACACCCTCGGGCACCGGGTGGTCGGCCTGCGCGTCGTGTCGCTCGACGGACGTACACCGCGGCCGTTCCAGGTGCTGGTCCGCACCGTCCTGCTCTGCCTGTTCCTGCCGGCGATGTTCTGGGACAAGGACGGCCGCAGCCTGCACGACAAGGCGGCCGGCACCGTCATCGTCAGGTCCTGACCAGCGCCACCGCGGCCGACCCGAGGGTCAGCGGCCGGTGATGACGTCGCGGATCCGGCTCGTCGCGTCGCTGAGGATGCCGATGATCTCGTGGCTCTGCTCGCTGGTCAGGCCGTGCCGTTTCCAGGCGCTCCGTGCCTCCGCGCGCAGCTCGGCCACGGCCTGCTCCAGGTCGCGGATCGCGCTGGGGTCACTGCCCTTCCAGCCGTTCCACGGCTCCTGACCGCCCACTGGGGTCGCGGTGCGGCGGGCCTCCTGGGCGGCCGCGCGGAGCTCGGCCCGCAGGTCCTTGGTCTGGCCACGAACCCGCGAGCGCACCTGCTCGGCGAGCTCGCGGACCGACAGGTCGAGGTCGGACTCGAGGCTCGACAGCTCGTCCTGGCGGTCGCGGACCTCCTGTCGCCCGGCCTCGGTGATCCGGTAGATCGCCTTGCGACCCTCCTCGGACCGCTCGACCAGACCCTCCTCCTCGAGCTTGGCGAGCCGCGGGTAGACCGTGCCGGCGCTGGGGGAGTAGAGGCCGTTGAACCGGTGCTCGAGGTCCTGGATCACCTCGTAGCCGTGGCGAGGTCCCTCGTTGAGCAGCGCCAGCAGGTAGAGACGGAGCTGGCCGTGCGCGAAGACCGGGCTCATGCGGACGTCCCACCCGGCTGAGCCGCTGCGGCGGCCCGGAGGACGACGACGTTGCCCGAGACGGCGTTGGCCTTGAGGCGCAGCCCGCCGTCCCCGTCGGTGAGCCGGTGGCCGGCGTGCCACGAGTGCTTGTGGATGGCGTGGCCGTCGATCACCACCTGCCCCGAGGCGGTGTTGGCCGTCACGTCGTAACCACCGTGGGGCGCCCGCACCGTCACGTCGCCGGAGACCGACGTCGACTTGATGCTGGCCGCTGCGTTGAGCAGGTCGAGGGCCACGTCCCCGCTGACCGTGTTGATGCTGACCTCGGGCACCTCGCTCTGCTGCGCCGTCACGGCGCCGGAGACCGAGTGCACCCTGAGCGAACCGCGCACGTTGCCGCACTCGACCTCGCCGCTGACCGTGTTGATGTCAACGTCGCCGACCACGTCGTCGATGGTGATCGAGCCGGAGACCGTGTTGGCCCGGGCGCCGGCGCGCATGCCGGCGAGCAGCCCGCTGGCGCTCACCGTGCTCACGGAGGTCGACGCGTCCTCGGGGATGGAGATGCTGAGGGCGACGCGGTTGCGCTCCAGCCCCTCGAAGGCCTGCCGCACCTTGTCGACGATGCTGGTCGAGTCGACCCCGTGGGTGATCTTGAGCTTCGAGCCGTCCCAGGTCACCCTGACCGGCATGCCCTCGACCTGCGCGATCTCGACGCGGGCGGTGGGGGAGTCGGTGTGGGTCACCACGTCGACCCGGCCCCCGACGACAGCGACGCTCAGCCGGCCTACTTTCTCGCCGTCGCCTCCGATGTCGAGCACCCGGGGGGTGTCGATCGACCATTCCTCGCTCATGGGGTGTCCTTTCGTCGTAGCGTCTGCGCGAGCCGACTCGCGCTATATCGCGTTGTCGAGATTCACGTTATATCGCGTATTCCGTGATGGCAAGTCCTGCGGTCGAGTCACGCCTCTGGGCTGGGACAATCGACGCGTGACGAGTCGCCGCATCGCCCTGTGCACCTGGTCCGACCCGATGTACGTGGACCCCGAGCCGCCGGCCATCGCCGCCGAGCTCTGGTCCCTCGGTCACGAGGCCGAGGTCGTGGTCTGGCACGACGCGACCGTCGACTGGGGGGCGTTCGACCTCGTCGTGATCCGCTCGACCTGGGACTACTTCGACCGCCTCGACGAGTACCTTGCGTGGGCCGACCACGTGCACGACGTGTCGCGAATCATCAACAGCCCGAGCGTCATCCGCTGGAACTCACACAAGGGCTACCTGCTGGAGCTGGGCGAGGCCGGCATACCCGTCCTGCCCACTCTCGCCCTCGCCAGGGGCGCCGCTGACCCGGTTGCCCGGATGGGGACCACTGGCTGGGATGAGGTGGTCATCAAACCCGCTGTCGACGGCGGCGCCAGGGGTGCACTCAAGGCGCCCGCCGGGTCGGCGGAGGCAGGGGCGCACCTGCTCGCGCTCGTCGCTGCCGGCGACACGATCGTCCAGCCGTATGCCGCGGGGGTCGAGGTGGGGGAGGTGTCGCTGTTCTTCTTCGGGGGCGAGCTGTCCCATGCCGTCCGCAAGGTGCCCAAGCCCGGCGACTACCGGGTGCAGGCCCTGCACGGCGGCTCGGAGGAGGTCCATGTCCCGACCCGGGCCGAGCTCGCCGTGGCGGGGGAGGCGATGCGCCTGGCTCCGGACGCCCTGGTCTACGCCAGGGTCGACCTCATCGACGTGGACGGTCGGCCCACCCTGATGGAGCTCGAGCTCATCGAACCCGACCTCTTCCTGCGGATGGCGCCCGGCTCCGTCGAACGCTTCGCAGCGGCGGTCGCGGCCCAGCTCGGCGGCGCAGATACGGTCGCGCCGGCCAACATCACGGAATGATCACGAAATGAGAACGCTCCCACGCCGGTCTTGACCCGGCGCCCGTCCCGGTCCCACTCTTGCCGGGAGCGCTCCCACGAGGGGGCCCGACGAAAGGTGCAACGGTGCACTCACGCTCTCGCTGGCTGGTTTCCGCAGCCGCAATGATCGCTACGGCCGCCCTCACTGCCGCCTGCGGTGGCGACGACGGCGGCTCCTCCTCATCCGGCGAGAAGGTCACGCTGCGGGTGAGCACGTTCGGCAAGTTCGGCTACACGGACCTCTACAAGCAGTACATGAAGGACCACTCGAACGTCACGATCGTCGAGACCGCCGAGGGGGACCTCGGCAAGTACAACACCCAGCTCATCCAGCGGATCGCGGCGGGCTCAGGCGCCGGTGACGTGGTGGCCATCGAGGAGGGACAGGTCGTGAACTTCCTCCAGAGCGCCGACAAGTTCGTGAACCTCCAGAAGTACGGCAGCAACGAGCTGAAGGACAACTGGCTGCCCTGGAAGTACGCCAACGCCACGACTGCGGACGGCAAGACCACGATCGGGCTCGGTACCGACGTCGGCGGTCTGGCCATGTGCTACCGCAAGGACCTCTTCGAGAAGGCCGGCCTGCCCACCGACCGGGTCGAGGTCGGCAAGCTCTGGCCCACCTGGGACGAGTACATCGCGACCGGCCAGAGGTACCAGGCCGGCATCAAGGACCCCAAGTCGCACTTCGTCGACAGCGCCACCAACACCTACAACTCCATCCTCATGCAGTCGGGTGACCACACCTACTTCGACCGCGAGGACGCGCTGGTCATCGACAGCAACCCCGCCGTCAAGTCGGCCTGGGACGAGTCGCTGAAGATGGTCGACGCCGGCCTGTCGGCCAAGCTCAAGTCGTTCTCGCCCGAGTGGAACGCGGGATTCAAGAACGGGTCCTTCGCCACGCTCGCCTGCCCTGCGTGGATGACCGGCTACATCAAGGACCAGGCCGGCGCCGCGAACTCCGGGAAGTGGGACATCACCACGATCCCCGGTGGCGGCGGCAACTGGGGCGGATCCTGGCTCGGCGTCCCGACGCAGAGCAAGCATCAGAAGGAGGCCGTCGAGCTCGCCAAGTTCCTGACCACGGGTGAGAGCCAGCTCGCGGCGTTCAAGGCGGCGGGGAACCTGCCGTCCAACCCGAAGCTCTACACCGAGGCAGCCCTCAAGGACGCCAAGAACGACTACTTCAACAACGCCCCGGTCGGTGAGCTGTTCGTCGCCGGCGCGGCCAACCTGAAGCCGGTCTACCTCGGCGCCAAGAACCAGCCGGTCCGCGACGCCGTGGAGAACTCCCTGCGCGCCGTCGAGGGCGGTCAGCGCAAGGCGGCAGCTGGCTGGACCGAGGCGATCGCGGCCGCCACGAAGGCTGCCAAGTAGGCACGCGGCACACCTGAGCTGCGGTCGGGTGCCGGCACACTCGCGGGCCGGCACCCGACCGCCACCACCTGCACGATCACCTCACCAGCACGTTCACCTCACCAGCACATCACCAGCAGAGGGAGAGCCGTGGCCATCACCACGCCCGAGAAGGTCGCCGGTGCAGCATCGCCGTCGACCGGCTGGCGGCAACGGCTCCGGCGAGCCGACACCCGCCTGTCGCCCTACGCGATGGTCTCGCCGTTCTTCATCCTCTTCGGGATCTTCGGCCTGTTCCCGCTGCTCTACACGGCCTGGGTCTCGACCCACGACTGGAGCCTGCTCGCCGGCGACCAGGGCTGGCTGGGGCTCGGCAACTACACCGAGCTCATGCAGGACAAGGACTTCTGGAACGCGATGCTCAACACCTTCGGGATGTTCGTCGTCGCCACCGTCCCGCAGCTCGTCCTGGCCATGGTCCTGGCCCAGATGCTCAACGCGCGGCTGCGGGGGGCGACCGCGTGGCGGATGGGCATCCTGCTCCCGAACGTCACCTCGGTGGCTGCGGTCGGGATCATCTTCACGATGATGTTCAGCCGTGACTTCGGCTTGTTCAACTGGATCCTCGGCCACGTCGGCATCGACCCGGTCGCGTGGCAGGACCACCGCTGGTCGTCCTGGATCGCGATCTCGACGATGGTCGACTGGCGCTGGACCGGCTACAACGCGCTGATCCTCCTGGCCGCGCTGCAGTCGGTGCCCACCGAGATCTACGAGGCGGCGCGGATCGACGGGGCCAACGGCTGGCGGACCTTCTGGTCGATCACGGTGCCGATGCTGCGCCCGACCCTCATCTTCGTCTCCGTCGTGGCCACCATCGGCGGCACCCAGCTGTTCACCGAGCCGCTGTTGTTCAACCCCGGCGCGAACTCGATCGGCGGTGGCAACACGGGTCAGTTCCAGACGGCTGCGATGTACCTCATCCAGCAGGCCTTCACCGGTCAGCGGTTCGGGTACGCGGCGACCATCGCGTGGGTGCTGTTCCTGTTCATCGCGGTCTTCTCGGCCGTCAACGTGCTGCTGCTGCGGCGTATCCGGTCGGCGGAGTGAGGGAGCGATGACCCAGATCCAGCTCCCTGCCGTCGTGCCGCCGGTCGTCGTTCCGGTCGTCGACGAGCCCAGTCCCCGACGCCGACGGTCCCTGGCCAGGCTGGCCGCCCAGAGCAGCGGCGCCACTCCGGCCAGCAAGCTCGTCTACCTCTGCCTGACGATCTCCGTGCTGCTGTCCGCGGGCCCGCTCTACTACATGGTCGTGATGGCCTCCCGCCCCAACAGCGACATCACCTCGCTGCCGCCGCCGCTCACCCCGGGCGACCAGCTCGGACCCAACATCTCCCGGGTCTTCGCCAACCAGGACGTGATGTTCGGGCAGGCGATGGTCAACTCGGTGCTGGTCGCCGGGGTCGCCACCGTGTCGGTCGTGGTGCTCTCCGCACTGTCCGGTTTCGCCTTCGCCAAGCTCCAGTTCCGGGGGCGGAATGCGTTGCTGCTCATCGTGATCGGGACCATGATGGTCCCTGTCCAGCTCGGACTGGTGCCGCTGTACATGCTCATGGGCAAGCTGGGCCTGGCCGGCACCCTCCCGTCGGCGCTGCTGCCGTTCCTCGTGAGCGGGTTCGGCGTCTTCATGATGCGCCAGTACGCCGCCCAGGCGATCCCGAACGAGCTCATCGAGGCCGCCAGGGTCGACGGGGCGTCGACGTTCCGGATCTTCTTCTCGGTCGTCTTCCCGATCCTGCGCCCTGCCGCCGCGGTCCTGGGGCTGCTCACCTTCATGGAGCGCTGGAACGACTTCCTGTGGCCCTACCTCACCCTCGACGCCGAGCACCCGACGGTGCAGGTCGCGCTCTCGAGGCTGTCGGGCGGCTACTACACCGACCAGGCGCTGGTCATGGCGGGGACGCTACTCGGGACCCTGCCGCTCGTCATCGTGTTCATCGTGTTCGGCCGCCAGATCATCGGCGGCATCATGCAGGGCGGAGTCAAAGGATGACCATGCCGACCGAGAACGGCCTGTCGCGCAGCGACTTCCCGGACGACTTCGCCTGGGGCGTTGCCACGTCGAGCTACCAGATCGAGGGGGCTGTCGCCGACGGCGGGCGGAGCCCGTCGATCTGGGACACCTTCGCGGCGACCCCCGGGCGAGTGGTGGCCGGGGAGAGCGGTGACGAGCGCGATCGAGCACTACAAGCGCTTCGGTGACGACGTCGACCTGATGTCCCGGCTGGGGATCGAGGCCTACCGCTTCTCGATCGCGTGGCCGCGGATCCAGCCGACCGGCCGCGGGCCGGTGAACGTCGAAGGCGTCGCCTTCTACGACCAGCTGGTCGACACCCTGTTGGCGCAGGGCATCACGCCGTGGGCCACGCTCTACCACTGGGACCTCCCGCAGGTGCTCGAGGACGCGGGCGGCTGGCCGGCGCGTGACACGGCATACCGGTTCGCGGAGTATGCCGCGCACGTCGCCGACGCCCTCGGCGACCGGGTCAAGCACTTCATCACGCTCAACGAACCGTGGTGCTCGGCCTTCCTCGGCTACGGCAGCGGGCGGCACGCACCCGGGCGGTCCGACGGCGCCGACGCCCTGGCGGCCTCGCACCACCTGATGCTCGGGCACGGTCTCGCGGTGCAGGCGCTGCGGGAGCGGGTGCCGGACGCCCAGGTCGGCATCACCCTCAACCTCTATCCCGTGTCGCCCGTCAACGACGGCCACGGGGTGGAGGAGGCAGTGCGGCGGATCGACGGGCTGTCGAACCGCTGGTTCCTCGACCCCGTCCTGCGCGGCTCCTACCCCAAGGACGTCGTCGAGGACGTGGCGCACGTGAGCGACCTGGGGTTCGTCGCCGACGGCGACCTGGAGACCATCAGCGCCCCGCTCGACTTCCTCGGCGTCAACTACTACACCCGGCACGTCGTCGGGCCGGGAGCCTTCCCGGGGTCTGGTGCCGTCGAGTTCGCCAGCCGTGGACTGCCCACCACCGCGATGGGCTGGGAGGTCGACCCCGACGGACTCTTCGACATCCTCACGCGGGTGACCCGTGACTACGGCGACCTGCCGCTGGTGATGACCGAGAACGGCGCCGCCTTCGACGACGTCGTCGGCGAGGACGGCGTCGTGCACGACCCGGACCGCACCGAGTTCCTCTCCTCCCACCTGCGGGCGGCCGCGCGGGCCGTCGAGGCCGGCGTCCCCCTGCGGGGCTACTTCGCCTGGTCCCTGATGGACAACTTCGAGTGGGCCGAGGGCTATGCGAAGCGGTTCGGCATCGTGCACGTCGACTTCGAGACCCAGGTGCGCACCGTCAAGGACAGCGGCCGCTGGTATGCCGCGTTCCTCGCCGGGACGCGCACGCAATACTGACCCCATGAGGCGCAGGTCGTGAGCAGCGGAGGGGGACAGCCCACCCTCGAGGAGGTCGCAGCCCGAGCCGGCGTGGGACGCGGCACCGTGTCGCGGGTGGTCAACGGGTCGCCGCAGGTGTCCGAGCGCACGCGCACCCGGGTGATGCGCGCCGTCGACGAGCTGGGCTACGTGCCCAACATGGCGGCTCGCGCCCTGGTGACCCGTCGGACCGGCGCGATCGCCCTGGTGATCAGCGAACCCGAGGAGCGGATCTTCGGGGAGCCGTTCTTCGCGGGGGTGGTCCGCGGCATCACGACGGTGGTGGGTGAGGCATCCCGCCAGCTCGTGCTCGCGCTGGTGCAGACCCGCGAGCAGGTCGACCGGCTGGACACCTACCTCACGCCCCAGCACGTCGACGGCGTGCTGATGTTGTCCGCCCACGACTCCGACACGCTGCCCGCCCGGATCCAGGGTCGCGGCCTGCCGATCGTGCTGTGTGGGCGTCCCGGGCAGGTGGCGGGCATGAGCTTCGTCGACGTCGACAACACCGGCGGCGCGCGCGAGGCCGTCACCCACCTGGTCGCGCACGGTCGGGCAACCGTCGCCCTGATCTCCGGTCCGCAGGACATGATCGCGGGCCGCGACCGCTACGACGGCTACCGGGAGGCCCTGGGCGCCGCCGGCCGCGCGGTCGAGGACTCGCTCGTCGAGGTCGGCGACTTCAGCGAGGCCAGTGGCGCTGCCGCGATGCGCGCGCTGCTGGAGCGGCGCCCCGACATCGACGCCGTGTTCGCAGCCAGCGACCTGATGGCGCTGGGGGCGCTCCGGGTGCTGCGCGACGCGGGACGCACGGTGCCCGACGACGTCGCGCTCGTCGGTTTCGACGACGGTCCGCTCGCTGCCCTGTCCGACCCGCCCTTGACGACCGTGCACCAGCCGATGGAACAGCTGGGTCGCGAGATGGCCATGATGCTGCTCGGACAGATCGGCGGCGGGGGAGTGCAGTTCCCCGAGCAGCTCGTGCTGGACACCGCCCTGGTCGAGCGCGCCTCCGGCTAGAGCGCAGGTGCGCCGCCGAACGATCAGCTACCTCCACGAGCCCGACGGCTGAGCACGGTGAGCGCACTCGTCGCGCCGACCTGCTCGTCCGGCGGTACGCCCCCGCTCGATCCTCAGCGGCCGCGCATCGCCTTGCGGTCGACGCGCGCACGCTGCGGGTCCATGCCTGCGGGGATGGGCGGCCGCAGGCCACCGAGCGACTTGAGGCGCTTGTTGACGGCCGACACCTCCTCCTTCGTGAGCACCGGCTTCATGCGGGTGAGCTTGCCGCTCAGCTTGCGCACCGGCACCTGGTCCGCACCGTCACCGACGACGACCAGGGCGACGGGGACACCCGGCGCGACGCGCTCGACCTTCTTGCGCTCCTGGGCGAGCAGCTTGGTGCGACGGGCGTCGGGCCCCTCGCCGACGAGCACGATGCCCGGGCGGCCCAACGCGCGGTAGACGAATGCGGCTCCGGCCACGTCCTCGGGCCGGGTGCCGCGGGCACCGTCGACGGCCACGGGCTGCTGGTCGAAGAACCAACCGCGTCGCAGGCCACCGAGCGCCGCACCGGCAGCGCCGGGCTGCCCTTCGAGCGACCGGTATGCCGCGCGCTCGGCCATCCGCGACAGCACCAGCGTGGCGGCGAGCAGGCCAACGGGGATGGACAGGACCAGGGCGTAGATCCAGTGACCGAGGAGCGCACCGATGGACACGCCCACGACCACGACCGCGACGAACGCGAGCAGCATCCACCAGGGGATGGTGGGGTCGGCCTTGCGCGAGGCGGTGAAGACCTGGCGTACCTGGGCGAACCGGCCCTGCTTCTTGGGCGTGTCCGACTGCTGCTTGTCCTTGCGGGCCATGCGGTCGAGGATACCCGTCAGGCGAGGGTGCTCTGCGCCGCCGGCCGCCGGGCCGCGAGCAGCGAGGACGCCTCCTGGCGCGCAGGGTCTCCCGCGGCCTCGGCGAGGTGCTGCAGGTGGTCGGGGATCTCGCGGCCCCACTTGCGCATCGCGGTCGCCCAGAGGCGTCCGGCGCGGTAGGACGAGCGGACCAGGGGGCCGGCCATGACGCCCTTGAAGCCCATCTCCTGGGCGACGTCGCTCCAGTGCACGAACTCCTCGGGCTTGACCCACCGGTCGATGGGGTGGTGCAGCTTGGAGGGTCGGAGGTACTGGGTGATGGTGAGGATGTCGCAGCCCGCGTCGTGCAGGTCGCGGATGGCCTGCTCGACCTCGTGGTCCTCCTCGCCCATGCCCAGGATGAGGTTGGACTTGGTCACCAGCTCGGCCTCGCGGGCCATCGACAGGACGCGCAGCGACTTGTCATAGGTGAAGGCGGGACGGATCTGCTTGAAGATGCGGGGGACCGTCTCGAGGTTGTGCGCGAACACCTCGGGGCGGGCGTCGAACAGCTGGCCGACGAGCTCGGGCTTGGCCCCGAAGTCGGGCGGCAGGATCTCGACGCCGGTGTTGGGGTTCTTGGCGTGGATCTGGCGGATCGTCTCGGCATAGAGCCAGGCCGCACCGTCGGGCTGGTCGTCGCGCGCGACGCCGGTCACGGTGGAGTAGCGCAGTCCCATCTGGGCCACGGACTCGGCCACCCGGCGCGGCTCGTCACGGTCGAGGGCCTCGGGGCGGCCGGTGGCGATGTCGCAGAAGTCGCAACGGCGCGTGCACACGTCACCGCCGATGAGGAAGGTCGCCTCGCGGTCCTCCCAGCACTCGAAGATGTTGGGGCAGCCGGCCTCCTGGCAGACCGTGTGCAGTCCCTCGGTCTTCACCATCGAGTGGAGCTTGGTGTACTCCGGACCCATCTTCGCGGTCGTGCGGATCCACTCTGGCTTGCGCTCGATGGGGGTCTCGGCGTTGCGCGCCTCGACGCGCAGCAGTCGGCGGCCCTCGGGTGCGATGGTCACACGCGATCCCTTCACTTCCCAAAGCGCCCGGAGGTCACCGGGCGTCCTTCAAGGGTACGCCTGCGGCATCCCGGGTATTCCCGCGCCTCCTGCCTGCGGGCGACGTGCTGACCGGCCGCGGACCCTGCGACCCCCGCGCGGACCCTGCGACCTACGCGTGGACCGAGCGCCTCACCCGGGCAGGTCAGCCGGCGACGGGGTACGCCTCCAGCTCGTAGACCGAGTAGCCGTAGGACGTGGCCCGCCCGACACCCTGCATCCGCAGGTAGCGCACGTCGGACTGGTCGACCCACACGGTCTCGGCCCCGCCCTGCGACCCGGTCACGTGTGCGGCCGTCGTCCAGGTCGCGCCGTCGCGGGAGACCTGCACGTCGTAGGCCGTCGCGTGCGCGGACTCCCACCGCAGCACCACCTTCCCGAGGTGTTGCGGCGATGCCAGCTTCACCTGCAGCCACTCGGTGTCCGTGTAGCCGGATGACCACCGGCTGGCGCGGTCACCATCGATGGCGTGGTCGGGGGTGAACTGCGCCAACCCCTGCTCGACGCTCGATGCCGTCGCGACTGCGCCGTTCGCGGCCGCCGCGACGTTTCCGTCGCTCACCCGCGGGTGCACGCTCACGTGGAGCGTCTGGGTCACGGGTGCCTGGCCGTGGACGGCAAAGGTGACGGGCACGGCATACTCACCGACGCGGGCGGTCCTGATCGAGACGGTGACGCTCGGGACGCTGCCGCGAGGGATCGTCACGGTGCGGCGAGCCGGGCGGGCGCTGATGCCGTCCGGTGCGGCCACGGTGAGGGTGCCGTCGACGTTGCCGGCCCTGTCGCTCGCGAGTCCCACCACCACTGACGCCGTCGTGCCCACCTCGGCCTCGATCCTGGGTGGCGACAAGGTGAGCTGCGCCGCGGGGACGTCGGCGTACCGCGGCACGACCTCGGCGATCTTCGGAGCCGGCGAGCCCGTCGTCCAGGCGAGCCGGATCGCGTCGGCGATGGCTGCGTGCGCCTTCAGCTCGGTGTAGGACCCGGCCAGGCGCCCCAGGGTGCGCCACGAGCCGCCCACGCGCACCTGCACGTCGGCAGAGCCGGTGCCGGCGACCTCGACACGGTCCAGCGGGCGCGGCGCGGGGAGCGTCACCGTGAGCGCCTCGCCGGCCTGCGGTGCACGAGCCGCCAGGTATGCCGTGTCGAGCGACCCGTCGACCGCTCGCGCCAGGCTGGATCCCGACGCGGCAGGCGGCGCGCCGGAGGCCGTGAGCTGCGCACCGCTCGGGCCGGTCACGGCGAACTCGCGCACGACCACCCAGCTCGTCTGCGCGCTGGTGGCGCGGAGGCGGACATAGCGCGCCCGCACGGGCTGGGGCGGCGTGACGCTCACTGTGGCAGTCGTCGTGGCCGCCAGCTGCGTCCAGGAGCTCCCGTCGGCGGAGTACTCGAGGGCGCCGGCGTGGAGGTAGTCGTCGGGGCTGGTCGACTTGCCCCCCTGGACGACGACCTTGGCCACGTCCTGCACCGCGCCCAGGTCCACCCCCACGTAGTCACCGGGCTTGGCCGCCTCGCTGCTCCAGTAGAAGGTGCTGTCGTCGCCGTCGAGCATCTTGTCGGGGGTGTTGGTCTGGTAGGTGGACATGGAGGTCAGGGCAGTGGCATGCCGGCCACTCAGCCCGAACCAGCGGTCGTTCTCCGCCAGGGCGGTGTTGACGAAGGTGTCGATGACCCCGTCGCCGACGGCCACGGGGGTGCCGCCGCCACCGAGCCCGACGTAGACGTGGCTCCTCGCTTTGGCCACCAGCTCGATGACCTCGGCGCGGTCCGCGAGGGCCTGCGCCGCGTCACGGCCGCGCTGGGCCACCAGCATGGCCAGGGCCGTGCGGGCGGCTTTGCCCCAGTCGGAGGTCGCGGCCAGCCACGGCCGGGCGTCGGACAGGAACTCGGGATCGCCCGCCGCGACGAGGGTGGCCTCGGCCGTCTCGATGGTGCGGAGGTAGGCGTCCAGCGGTGCTGCGGCGCCCTTCTCACCGGCCTCCCAGCGGGCCCAGAACGCTGTGGTCCGTGCCGCGAGCGCCGGCGCCTGGACGGTGTCGAGGTCGCTGTAGTACTCCAGGTCGGCGAAGGCGGCCAGGGCGGCCCGGGCTCCCGGCTTGTCACCGGCGAGCTCGTCGAGGCTGGCCTGCCACGAGGTGTCGGCGTCGTACGCCTTGTCGTTCCAGGTGAAGTCGGCCACGGTGAACAGGGCGATCTTGGACGCCTCGGGCTGGATCATCGGGTTGGCGGTGATGCCGAACAGCGACCCCGCCATCCCCGCGTCACGTCCGACGTAGGGCCCGAGCAGCAGTCGACTGGTGACGTAGTCGTTGACCGGGTAGTTGTCCCACACGAGGATGTCGTGGCCGAAGACCGCTTTGGCGGCCGCCGACTGGCTGCGCGTGATGACCGGCGCCACCACACCGACACCCGTCCACTCGGCAATGATGTCGGGGTCCATCTTCGTACGGACCGCGGTCTTGTAGGCCGAGTCGGAGACGTTGTAGTACTCCGTGGGGACGAACTGCAGCCGCCCTGCGCCGGGGTGGGTGTCGATGAACTCGCGCTGCACCGCGTTGAGGAGGTAGGACTGCGCCGCGCCGGCCGCCCCGCCACCGGTGCCGAACTTCGTCTGGTCGGCCGTGCAGTTCCAGCTGGTGTAGCTGATGTCATCGAGCGGGATGGCGAAGTCGCGTACACCCACGTCCCACAGTGACTGGAACTTGGCGACGAGCGCCTGCAGGTCGGCGTCCGAGCTGTAGCAGACGCTGAGCCCGGGCGAGAGGGCGTAGGTGAACTTGACGTGGTTCGCAACGGCCCGGTCGACCAGCTCCTCGAGCTGCGCCAGCTGGGTGGCCGGGTAGGCGTCGCGCCAGCGTGCGCGCAGGTACGGGTCGTCCTTGGGGGAGTAGACGTAGGTGTTCATCTTGTGCTCGCCGTAGAAGCCGAGCTGGTCGAGGCGCGCCTGGTGCGACCAGGGGGTGCCGTAGAAGCCTTCGATGACGCCACGCAACGGGTATGCCGGCCAGTCCCGGACCGTCACGACCGGCAAGGTGGCGTGTCCGGACCTGGCCGTCAGCAGCTGGCGCAGGGTCTGCGCCGCGTAGAACTGCCCGGTCGTGTCATGGCCCTGGAGCGCGGCGACGGTCCGGCCGCCCTGCTTCCCGGACGCGAGCACGTAGCCCTCGGCAGTGAGCGAGGCGGCGCCGTCAGCGTGGAGCTTCTGGAGCACAGCCGCGGTAGCCGGGTCGTCCGTCCCCCCGAGGTAGACGGCCGGCACACGGGCAGGGACGGGATTCCCGGCAGTGACGTGGTCGACCACGTCGACCCCGACAGCCTGCAGGCTCTCCTCGACGACACGGATGGCCGCTGCATCGGCGGACTCACCCTCGACGAGCGCCACCCTCGTGCCGAGGTTGAGCTTGCCGCCGGGAGCCCTCAGCTCCTGGGGGACCGGATAGACCGTCGGCTTGGCCGACGCGGCGCTGGCTGGCGTCGTCGTGGCCGCGGTGCCGAAGGCAGCCGTGGCTACGAGCGCCACGCAGGCGAGAAGGGCTTTCGGAGACCGTGCGCGCATGGGCAAACCGCCACCTTCGGGTCCAAATGCATTCAGGGAGTGATTGGACTAGACCACTTGAGTCCCGACTCGGTCAAGAGTGCTTACCGAGAAATGGGCAGAACCGCTCTCGGTCTGTCCGCTCCCGAAGAGTCCGCTCCCGATGCCTCAGGGAGTGCTGACCCAGCGGTCAGGACGCGGTGAGGACGTCGCCGAGGTGCTTCTCGGCATACGGGAGGACGTCCTGGACGGTGACGGTCCGGCCTGCCTCGCGGCTGATCGAGCTGACGCCGGCGTCCTCGATACCGCAGGCGACGATGTTGTCGGCCCACGAGAGGTCCGCGTCGCAGTTGAGGGCGAAGCCGTGCATGGTGACCTGCCGGCTCACGCGCACTCCGATCGCCCCGAGCTTGCGGTCCGGACGACCTCCCGGCTCCTCGTCGGCCAGCGCCCAGACGCCGCTGCGCCCCTCGACCCGGGTGACCTCGACGTCGAACTCGCGGCAGACGCGGATCATCACCTCCTCGAGGCGACGCACGTGGGCCACGACATCGATCGGCACCCCGTGCAGCCGCACGATGGGGTAGCCGACGAGCTGACCTGGGCCGTGCCAGGTGATCAGGCCACCGCGGTCGACGTCGATGACCGGCGTGCCGTCGAACGGACGCTGGTGCGGTTCGGTGCGCTTGCCAGCGGTGTAGACGGCGGCGTGCTCGAGCAGCAGGACGGTGTCCTCGCCACCCTCGACGACACCTGCGTGGACCTCGCGCTGGTGCGCCCAGGCGGCTTCGTAGTCGACGAAGTCGGGGGAGAAGCCGACGTGTTCGAACCGCATGCGGCAACAGTACGCCCGACCCGCCGCGACGACTACACACAGCCCTGTGCATAGTCTGTCCAACCACACCGTCGAGCTGGGGAGTTCTGGGATGCGGTCACGTTGGGCAGTACGGCTGGTGGCGTTGGCAGCCCTCCTCGTGTGGCTGGGGGTGTCGGCCGTGGGCGGGCCGCTCGTCGGCCGCCTCTCGGAGGTGCAGAAGAACGACAATGCCTCGTTCCTGCCCGCCAAGGCCGAGTCCACCGAGGTGATGAACGAGGTGGCGAAGTTCAGTGACACCGAGTCCCTGCCGTTCATCATCGTCATGGAGGGCAAGGGAAAGGTCGGCAGCGAGCAGCAGGCCGCGGCACAGCAGTTCGTCGCCGCGCTGCCGAAGCTTCCCCTGGACCTGCCCGGCGAGCCGGAGCTGTCGAGGTACCTGACCGAGACGCCGAAGGCCGCCATCCCCAGCCAGGACGGCTCGGCCCTGCTCCTGGTCGTGCCGATGAACGCCGTCACCTCGGCCGAGACCGTCGGTGACACCGCGCCCCTGTTCGCCGCGGCCGACGCGCTCCGGGCCGCTGCCAAGACCGAGCTCGGGCCGAGCGGGCTCACGTCCTACGTCACCGGACCCGGTGGGGTGACGGCAGACTTCGTGACCGCGTTCGCCGGGATCGACGGCATCCTGCTCGTGGTCGCCCTCTGCGTGGTCTTCCTCATCCTGCTCGTCGTCTACCGCAGCCCGATCCTGCCCATCGCGGTGCTGCTGACGGCCGTGTTCGGGCTCGCCGCGGCAGCCCTCGTCGTCTTCCCGCTGGCCAAGAACGAGGTCATCGGGCTGTCCGGCCAGAGCCAGGGGATCTTGTCGATCCTCGTCGTCGGCGCGGCCACCGACTACGCGCTGCTGTTGGTGTCGCGCTACAAGGAGGAGCTGCACGACGAGGAGAGCACCTGGGTGGCGATGAAGAAGGCCTGGCGCGGAGCCGTGGAGCCGATCGTCGCCAGCGCCGCCACGGTCATCCTCGGGCCTCCTCTGCCTCCTGCTCTCCGACCTCGGCAACACCTCGGGGCTCGGCCCGGTCGGGGCCCTCGGCATTGCCGGTGCGCTGGTCTCGGCGCTGACCTTCCTGCCGGCCGTGCTGCTGCTCATCGGCCGGGCGGCGTTCTGGCCGTCGATCCCACGGCTGGACCACGTCCATGCCCAGGACAAGATCGGCACGCGTGGGCTGTGGGGCAGGGTCGCGGCCCTCGTCGGCAGCCACCCCCGACGCACCTGGGTGCTCACCCTCACCGGTCTGCTCGCCCTGGCCGCCTTCGTCCCGACCCTCAAGGCCGACGGCATCAGCCAGTCCGACCTCTTCCTCGACAAGGTCGAGTCGGTCACCGGCCAGGAGGTGCTGGCCGAGCACTTCCCCGCAGGCTCGGGCAGCCCCATCCAGGTGCTCACCCCGCAGGGCAAGGTCGAGGCGGTGCTCACCGCCCTCGGCGAGGAGGACGGCGTCAACGACCCGTATGCCGGTGTGGCACCGGGTGCGCCGCCCAAGGTCGTGGACGGCCAGGTGCTCGTCCAGGCGACCCTCACGGAGGCGGCCGACAGTCCCGCGGCGACCGACGTCGTGAAGCGGCTCCGGGCGGACCTCGACAAGGTCGGAGACGACGTGGTCGTCGGGGGTCAGACGGCGATGAGCCTCGACGTCCTCGAGGCGAGCAACCGGGACCTGCGCACGATCATCCCCGCGATCCTGCTCGTCATCTTCATCGTGCTGGCCCTGCTGCTGCGATCGCTCGTCGCGCCGCTGCTGCTCGTGGTGGCCAATGTGGTGTCCTTCGCCGCGACCATGGGGGTCGCCGCCCTGGTCTTCAACCACGTGTTCGACTTCCCGGGATCCGACCCGTCGACACCGCTCTACGGTTTCGTCTTCCTCGTGGCGCTGGGCATCGACTACTCGATCTTCCTGATGACGCGGGTGCGTGAGGAGGCCGGCGAACAGGGGACCAGGCGGGGCGTCCTGGTCGGCCTCGCGGTGACAGGAGGCGTGATCACCAGCGCCGGGGTGGTGCTGGCGTCGACGTTCTCCGCCCTCGCCGTGCTGCCGATCCTCTTCCTGGTCCAGATCGCGTTCATCGTCGCCTTCGGCGTGCTGCTCGACACCCTCGTCGTGCGCTCGCTGCTGGTCCCGGCGCTGAGCCACGACATCGGCCGGCGGATCTGGGCGCCGAGCGCGCTGGCCCGGGGCAAGGACTAGCGCACGCCGGCGAGGGTCACCGCGCTGACGCTAGGGAGCCGGCAGCCGCCGGGGCTCGATCCGCTCCTCGGCCGCACCGTCCCCGTCACGGGTGACGACGAACGCACCCTTGCCGTCCTGCTCGGAGACCGCCTCGACGAGCCCGGTCCCGTGGTAGACGAGCCCGACGCCGTCGTCCGTGCAGTGGGTGGTAGGCAGCGTCCCGTCGGCCACGAGCCGGTGCACGAGGGGCCGGCGGCGTGCCTCGGAGTCGTAGTGCACGCCGTTGCCGTACGGCAGGAGGCCCAGGGCGTTGGTGACCGCCCGCAGCTCGGGGCCGAACGAGTCGGTGGTGCCCCCGGCATACCAGCAGATCGAACCGGCGGAGACGCCGGCCAGCACGACTCCCGCCTCCCAGACCCTGCGGAAGACCGGTCGCAGCTCGTGCACGTCCCACATCGCCAGCAGACCCGCCACCGAGCCACCGTTGACCCACACCACGTCCTGGCCGAGCAGGTGGCCCTCGATGTCCTGGAGGTTGGGCATGGGGAAGAGGTAGAGGTTGGTGAGGTCGAACCCGGCCACCCGCGCCGCCTCGGTCATGTCGTCGCCGAGGAAACGCTGGTCTCCCGATGCTGTCGGCAGGTGCGTCACCCGTGGGCGCCCGGTGGCACCGGAGAGCTCGACCGCGTGGTGCAGGAGCGAGTCGAACTCGAAGCTGGTGCGTTGCGCGCGGCGGTAGCCGCCGGAGGTCGCGAGGATCGTGGGCTGGTCTGCAGGCATGGAGCCGACTCTAGGAGAAGCCTGTGGACAACTCCGAGGGCGGCCCTGCGGACCTGGGCATAGTGACGGGATGAGCGCCGACCCGGTGACGACCACACCCGAGGTGCCCGGCTACCTCCTGGGTGAGCGGCTGGGGCGGGGCGCGGCGGGCACGGTGTGGGCTGCCCTCCGACAGGCTGACGGGGCACCGGTGGCGGTCAAGGTCGTGACGGTCGGCGACGACGAGCGGGCCGACCAGCTGGCGCGGGAGTTCGCCGTGCTGGCACGGGTCGACGTCGAGGGCCTGGTCGGCTTCCACGAGGCGATCGGCCTGGCCGGCTCACCGCCCTCGGTGGCCCTCGTCCTCGACCTCGTGGGCGGTGGATCCCTCGAGACCGTGGTGTCGGCCCGCAGTCACCTGAGCGTCGGCGAGTCGGTGACCGTCCTGGCCCCCGTGGCGAGGGCGCTCGCGGGCCTGCACGACCTCGGTGTGGTCCACGGCGACGTCACCCCGGCGAACGTCCTGCTCGAACGCACGGGTCGGCCTCTGCTGGCGGACCTCGGGGTCGCGTCGCTCGTGGGCGAGGCGCCCGGCCAGCTCTACGGCACCACGGGTTTCGTCGCGCCCGAGGTGCTGGACCACGGGGTGGTCAGCACCGCGTCCGACGTGTATGCCGTGGGTGCGCTGGCCTGGTGGTGCGTCACCGGCGAGGCGCCGGCGCCGATGGCGCTGCGACGGCCGCTCGACGAGCTGGCCCCCGGACTCCCCGGTGGCTGGTCCCAGATCACCCGACAAGCCCTGCTCGGCGACCCCGGCGCGCGCCCCACCGCGGCTGAGCTGGCCCTCGCCTACTACGACTCGGCGCCGTGCGAGCCCCTGCGGCTCGTGGTCGGCGGCGACGAGACCTCCCTGGTGACCCAGCGGCTCCGCCAGCCCTCCGGTGCCGTCCCGCAGGACGAGGCCGCTCCGGTCGCCCGGTCGCGCCGACGGCATCACGTGCGGGGTCTTCGCGACGCCGTCATCCGGGCCGGGGCCCTGGGACGGACGGCGGTGTCCAGGAGGGCGGTCGACCCGAGGAGGGCGGCGGCCCTCGCCACGGCCCTGCTGCTCGTCGCAGGGCTGCTCGTCGGAGCACTGATGGCGGCCGGCGCCGTCGCGCCTCCGAACTGGGTCGTCCCGGACCGCGGTGGCCGAGGACTCCCCGCCGCCGGAGGGCACGTCAACCCAGTAGTGGAGCGAACACCATCCGGGTCGGCAGCGGCGACGCGGACGCCTCCAGGCACAGCCACAGAGCAGGGTGCACCGAGCCGACCAGCGCGTCCGGCGGTGACGGATGAGACTGCCCCGCAACGGGATCCGCAGGGGCTGATGGTGGCCCTGTCCGACCTGCGCTCCACTGTCATGACGTCGGGCTCCACGACCCAGCTCGCGCTGCTCGACGCACCGGGCTCTGTGGCGCTCACCCAGGACACGACCCTGCTGCGCGATCTCGCCATGTCCGGTCAGTCCTGGGAGGGCGTGACGCTGAGCGTCAGGTCGGCCCGTTACGTCTCCCGGACCGGTGCCAGGGCGACGGTCGACGCGGTCGTGGAGACGGCGGCATACCGGGTCGTCGACGCATCGGGGCGGGTCCAGGTGCGACCGGCACCGCCAGTTCGGGAGCTGCGCTTCGTGCTGGCCTGGTCGGACGGTCGGTGGCGAGTCGAGAGCATCACCGGCCCCGACGTCTAGTCCAGCTCGGACAGCACCCAGCGCAGCGCGGACCCGACGGTCTGGTCCTGGTGGACGAAGCCCGACTCGGTCAGCTTGGTCGGGATGGCGCGCTTGCTGGTCAGCACCTCGTCGGCGAAGCCGCCGAGGACCAGCCTGATGCCGAAGGCCGGCGCTGGTAGCAGTGCCGGCCGGTGGATCTGCCGTCCCAGCTCCTTCGCGATGTCGACCTGGTGGTCGGGGTGCGGTCCGACGACGTTGACCGGACCCTCGATCTCAGGGTGGTCGACCAGGTGGGCGAGTCCGGCGACGACGTCGCGCAGCGAGATCCAGGGCCACCACTGGCGGCCGTTGCCGAGGGGACCGTTGATGCCGAGCCTGGCCAGGGGCAGCATCCGGGACAGCGCCCCGCCGCCCGGTGCGAACACCAGCCCCGTGCGGGTCGTGGCCACGGACACCCCGGCCTCCCGCGCGGGGTCGGCAGCGGTCTCCCAGGCTCTGACGACCTCGCTGAGGAAGCCCTCGCCCGGTGCGGACTCCTCGGTGAGCACCTCGTCGCCGCGGTCGCCGTAGACGCCCACGGCGGCGCCGCTGACCAGTCGCACTCGGTGGTCCTGAGCGGCCAGGGTCGCCAAGGTTGTGGCGATGGTCGTCGTGCCGTCCACCCGGGACGCGAGGATCTGCTGCTGGTAGTCGGGGGTCCAGCGCTTGTCACCCACTCCGGCACCGGCAAGGTGGACGACGGCCGTGACGCCGGCGAGGGCCGCCGGGTCGAGGCGGTGCGCTGCGGGGTCCCACTGGACCTCGTCCGGGGAGGCCGGTGGTCGGCGGACGAGCCGGACCACCTCGTCGCCCCGCTCGGCCAGGAATGCCGACAGCGCGCCGCCGATCAGTCCGGAGGCCCCGGTGATGGCAACGCGCTGCGGCATGAGCTGCTCCTGGTCGATCGACTCCTCTAGAGCCCGAGGTCGGAGTCGAAGTTGCCGTCCTCGAGACGGGTCTTCATGGTCGTGAGGAACCGCGCGGCGTCCGCTCCGTCGACGACGCGGTGGTCGTAGGACAGCGCGAGGTAGACCATCGAGCGGACTGCGATCGTCTCGCCACCGTCGCCGTCGGAGACCACGACTGGACGCTTGACGACCGCGCCCGTCCCGAGGATGGCGACGTTGGGCTGGTTGATGATCGGTGTGTCGAACAGGGCTCCACGGCTACCGGTGTTGGTCAGCGTGAAGGTGCCACCACCCAGCTCGTCCGGTCCGATCTTGTTGGTGCGCGTGCGCTCGGCGAGGTCGGCGATCTTGCGCGCCAGCCCGGCGATGTTGAGGTCACCGGCGTCCTTGATGACCGGGACGAGCAGCCCGCGCTCGGTGTCGACCGCGACACCGAGGTTCTCCGAGCCGTGATAGGTGATCTCGGTGCCGTCGACGCTGGAGTTGACGCTCGGGTGGGCCTTGAGGGCCTCGACGGCGGCCAGGGCGAAGAACGGCAGGAAGCTGAGCTTGGTCCCCTCGCGCTGTTCGAAGTCGCCCTTGGCCTTGGCCCGCAACCGCGCGACCTTCGTGACGTCGACCTCGACGACGGTCGTCAGCTGGGCCGAGACCTGCAGGGACTCGACCATCCGCTTGGCGATCGTCTGGCGCAGCCGTGACATCTTCTCGGTCGTGCCGCGCTTGGGCGACACCGTCGCAGCACCGGCGCCCGAGGCTGCCGGAGCGCTGGCAGCAGGGGCGGCGGCGGGTGCGGCGGCGGGGGCAGCCGCAGGAGCCGGGGCAGCGGCGGCCTCCTGGGCGGCCTTGGCCGCGTCGAGGACGTCCTGCTTGCGGATCCGCCCGCCGACACCGGTGCCCTTGAGGGAGCCGAGGTCGACCTTGTTCTCGGAGGCGAGCTTGCGCACGAGCGGGGTGACGTAGGCGGAGGCGTCGGTGTCGTCCGAGCCAGCCGGTGCGGGAGCGGCCGCCGGGGCAGGGGCTGCCTGCTGCGCCGGGGCCTCCTCCTTCGGTGCCTCTTGCGCCGAGGGTTCCTGCCGCGGAGCCTCCTGCTGCTGGCTTCCTGCCGGTGCCTCCTGCGCCGGGGCTTCCTGGCCGGAGCCTCCTGCTGCTGCGCTTCCTGCTTCGGTGCCTCCTGCGCCGGGGCTTCCTGGGCAGGAGCCTCTTCTGCGGGCGCGTCCTGGGCAGGGGCAGAGCCGCCACCGCCGCCGCCGATGACGGCGAGGTCGCCGCCCACGGGGACGGTGTCGTCCTCCTGGACGAGGATCTTCGTCAGCGTGCCGGCGACAGGCGAGGGGATCTCGGTGTCGACCTTGTCGGTCGAGACCTCGAGCAGCGGCTCGTCGACCTCGACGGTGTCGCCCTCGGCCTTGAGCCAGCGGGTGACGGTGCCTTCGGTGACGGACTCACCCAAGGCTGGCATCGTCACGGTCTCGCCGCCGGAGGAGCCCGAGTCCGCGCCGGAGTCGGCGCCGGTCGGTGCCGCCGGGGCCTGGTCGGAGGCCTGGTCGGAGGCCTGGTCGGAGGCCTGGTCGGAGCCCTGGTCGGAGGCCTGGTCGGAGCTCTGGTCGGAGGACTCGGCCTGCTCGGGCTCGGAGGTCGCGGGCTGCGGCTCCTGGTCGGTGGAGGGTGCCTCTGGCGCGGGGGCCTCGGCCGACTGCTCGGCCTGCTGCTCGGCGTCCTGCTGCTGCGCGGACTGCTCCTGGCCACCGTCCTGCTGGGCCGGCTGGTCCTCACTGCCGGAGCTGTCCGCGCCGTCGCCGATGACGGCGAGGTCTGCGCCGACCGGGACGGTGTCGTCCTCCTGCGCGAGGATCTCCTGCAGGACACCGGCCACGGGGGACGGGATCTCGGTGTCGACCTTGTCGGTCGAGACCTCGAGCAGCGGCTCGTCGACGGCCACGGTGTCGCCGACATTCTTCAGCCAGCGCGTCACGGTGCCTTCGGTGACGGACTCACCCAGGGCTGGCATGGTCACGCGTTCAGACATGTGGTCGTTTCTCCTCTTAGTTGTGCGCGTGGAGCGGCTTGCCGGCCAGGGCCAGGTGGGCCTCGCCGAGTGACTCGTTCTGGGTCGGGTGGGCGTGGATGAGCGAGGCCACGTCGGAAGGCAGCGCCTCCCAGTTGTAGATCAGCTGGGCCTCACCGATCTGCTCGCCCATCCGGGCGCCGATCATGTGGACGCCGACGACCGGGCCGTCCTTCTCGCGGACCAGCTTGACGAAGCCCTGGGTCTGCAGGATCTGCGACTTGCCGTTTCCGCCGAGGTTGTACTCGTAGGTCTCGATCTCGCCGTACTTCTCACCGGCCTGGGCCTCGGTGAGGCCGACCGAGGCGATCTCGGGGTCGCAGTAGGTGACTCGCGGGATGCCCGGTCTCGTCGATGACGGCCGGCGAGAGTCCGGCGATCTCCTCGGCGACGAAGATGCCCTGCGCGAACCCCCGGTGCGCGAGCTGGAGCCCGGGCACGATGTCGCCCACGGCATACACACCCTCGACGCCGGTGCGCAGTCGCTCGTCCGTGGTCACGAAGCCACGGTCGAGCGGCACGCCCGCCTCGGCGTAGCCGAGCCCCTCGGTGACCGGCCCGCGACCCACGGCCACGAGCAGGAGGTCGGCCTCGATGGTGCTGCCGTCCTCGAGCGACACCGACACGGTGTCGCCGGACTGGGTGGCGCCGGCGAACTTCGTGCCGGTCTTGAAGGCGATCTTGCGCTTGCGGAACGACCGCTCGAGGGTCTTGGAGATCGCCTCGTCCTCGGCGGCGACCAGCCGGGGGAGCGCCTCGACGATGGTGACCTCGGAGCCGAACGACTTGAACACCGACGCGAACTCGACACCGATGACGCCGCCACCGAGGACCACGACGCGCGGTGGGACGAAGTCGAGCGCGAGCGCCTGCTCGCTGGTCATGATCCGGCCGCCGATCTCGAGCCCCGGCAGCGACTTGGCGTAGGAGCCGGTGGCGAGCACGACGTTGCGGCCGCGGATCTGGCGGCCGCCGACCTCCACGGTGGAGCGGTCGACGAGGCGTCCTGCGCCCTCGACCAGCTCGATCTTGTGGGCCTTGGCCAGCCCCTGCAGACCCTTGTAGAGACGTGCGATCACGCCGTCCTTGTAGGCGTTGACGCCGGACATGTCGACCGACTCGAAGGTCGACTTCACGCCGAACTGTGAACCCTCGCGAGCGGTGTCGGCGACCTCGGCGGCGTGCAGCAGCGCCTTGGTCGGGATGCATCCGACGTGCAGGCAGGTGCCGCCCAGCTTGTCCTTCTCCACCAGCGCGACCCGCAACCCGAGCTCGGCCGCTCGGAACGCGCAGGCATAGCCGCCACTTCCTCCGCCGAGGATCACCACGTCGAAAGTGGTCTCACCAGTGGTCTCGGCGTCAGCCGACATGCTCGCTCCCTTGCGTCGTGTGCATCGGACGAAAGCGTCGCTCACGGGTCGCGGTCAGGTCGTGGCCGGTCCGGATCGACACAGAGCATCTTGTCACTGATTGCACAGGGAGGCGCAAGCAGGTCGACCGGCGGTCCACCTGCCGGGAAGCGACGCCGCTCCGGTGCCGTGGATGGTCTCCGATCGGGAGGCCCGTCCCCGTATCGTTGGCCCATGGCGTGGTGGAAACGGAGCGGCAGACGCTCGGGACGTGGACCTTCCGACGGGCCCAACATGGCGGTGGACCAGCAGGCCGTCCGCAAGCACCTGGCCGACTTCGCAGGCAGCCGCCGGGGGGTCGAGGCCTACGTCGAGCCGCCGACCAACGTCACCGCGACGACCGTCATCCTCATCGCGTTCGACGGTGAGTGGACCCGTCGCGCCGCGGGTTCCCGCGACGCCGCATTCGCCCTCGCGCGCAGCCTGGAGGTTCCGGTCTACGACGTGCTCCAGACCGGTTACCCCAACCGGATGCGCGAGTGGAACTCGCGCCAGCGCAAGAAGCAGTGACGGTATGCCGCGGGGGCGGCACCCGGCTCAACCCGGTGGTGCCGAGCGCACCCCACTGCCAGAGTGAGACCAGATCCGCGGGCCGCGACGGCCCGTCCGCACGAGGAGCAGGAGGCACCATGGCCAAGTCCGGTGACGCAGGGAAGTCTGGGGAACAGAAGTCTGGGAAACAGAAGCCCGGTGCAACGGGGCCGAGCGAGGACATGAAGCGCAAGTTCCGCGAGGCCCTCGAGAAGAAGCAGTCGCACGCCGGTCGCGACGTGTCGGACGACTCCGAGCACGGCAAGGTCGACCACGCGCAGGCCGCCGCGACGACGGCGACCCAGCAGATGTTCCGGCGCAAGAGCGGCGGCTGACGCGCGCGGGATATATCCGAGCCGTCCCAGCTGACGGTCGCCAGAGGGGCCCGTCCGAGACGGACGGGCCCCTCTGGTGTGGGGGTGGGCCTGCGCGGTACGCGAAGGACGTGAAGGGGTCAGCCGGCGTAGCCCTCGACGAGTGACAGCAGGGTGCCGACGCCGTACCCGGTGGCCCCCTTCGGGGTGTATCCCCACGGGGAGCCCTCGTTGAAGGACGGCCCGGCGATGTCGACGTGCGCCCATGGGGTGCCGTCGGTGACGAACTCCTTGAGGAACAGGCCGGCCGTGAGCATTCCGCCCCACCGCTCGCCCTTGTGAGCCAGGTCGGCGACGCCGGACTCGAGCTGGCTGCGCAGGTCGGTCGGCAGCGGCATCGGCCAGGCTGACTCGCCTGCACCGTCGGCGGCCGCACGGACCCGGTCACGGAAGTTGTCGTCGTTGGCCATGATGCCGGCGACCCGGGCGCCGAGGGCGACCATCTGAGCGCCCGTGAGCGTCGCGATGTCGACGATGGCGTCGGGCTTGGCCTCACCGGCGAGGCAGATGCCGTCGCCGAGGACCATGCGCCCTTCGGCGTCGGTGTCGAGGATCTCGACGGTGGTGCCGTTGCGCATGGTGACGACGTCGCTCGGGCGCTGTGCCGTGCCGCTGGGCATGTTCTCCGCGAGGCAGAGGTAGCCCGTGACCTTCACCGGCAGGCCCAGCTCGGCGGCGGCGAAGACCGTGGCCGCCACGGCGGCCGCCCCGGCCATGTCGGACTTCATGGTGAGCATCCCGGTGGCGGGCTTGATGTTGAGGCCGCCGGAGTCGAAGGTGATGCCCTTGCCGACGAGCGCCACCGCAGCCTTGGCCTGTGGCGGGTTCCAGGTCAGGGTGACCATCCGCGGCGGGTTGACCGAGCCCTGCCCGACGCCGACGATCCCTCCGAAGCCGCCCTTCTCGAGCGCCTTCTCGTCCAGCACCTTGATCGCGACCTTGGCCGAGGATGCGGCGCTGCGCGCCTTCACCGACTCCGTGAAGGACTGCGGGAAGAGCTGGTTCGGCGGAGTGTTGACGAGGTCACGGGTGTAGGCCTTGGCGTCCGCCAGGATGCCCGCACGGGTCGCTGCGGCCTTGACGGCCTTGACGCGCGCGTCCGCGGTCGCGACGGTGACCGTCGCGACGCCCTTGCTCGGCTTGGCCGACGGACCCCGCACACCGGCATACCGGTAGCAGCCGAGCGCGGCCCCCTCGGCGACCGCGGCGACCGACTCGGGGGTCGTGGTCGGGAAGGCTACGACGACCTTGGGCGCGTTCTTGAGCGAGCGGGTGGCTGCCCCGCCGGCCCGGCGCAGGACCTCGTGGTCGAACGACGTGGTGCGCGCGGTGCCCTTCCCGAGTCCGCTGAGGACGACCCGCGAGGCGGCCACCCCGGGAACGCCGGCGATCGTGACCACCTCGTCGGCCGATCCGCTCGCGTGGAGGGCGGCGAGCTGGGCCGCGACGTAGGTGGTCGCGGCGCGCGGCAGGCCGTGGCCGGCGGCGAGGGCCGCCTTGCCGTCGACGTCGACCGTGGCGAGCACGAGGGCGTCGGCCTTGAGGTCGTGGGCGGGGCGGTCGGAGACGTTGACGGTGATCACCCGAGCATCCTAAGGCGGTAGGTTCGGCACATGAGCGACGGAGCCCTGAAGACCTCACCCCTGCACGACCGCCACGTGGCCCTGGGCGCCAAGATGGCCGACTTCGGTGGCTGGCAGATGCCGATCGAGTACCCCGGCGGTGGGGTCGTCCGCGAGCACTCGGCGGTGCGGTCGTCGGTCGGGATCTTCGACGTGTCGCACCTCGGCAAGGCCCGGGTCTCCGGCCCTGGTGCGAGGGAGTTCGTGAACTCGTGCCTCGCCAACGACCTCGGCCGGATCCACGAGGGCAAGGCCCAGTACACGTTGTGCTGCAACGACGCCGGCGGCGTCGTCGACGACCTGATCGCCTACCTGCGCAGCGACGACGACGTCTTCCTCATCCCCAACGCGGCGAACACGGGCGCGGTCGTCGAGCTGCTCGACGCCGCCGCGCCCCAGGGGGTGGCGGTCGAGAACCTCCACGAGGGCTACGGCGTCATCGCCGTCCAGGGCACGAGGAGCGACGAGGTGCTCGACGCGCTGGGCCTGCCCACCGGACACGAGTACATGTCGTTCGTCGAGACCGACTGGAACGGCCACCCGGTCATCGTCTGCCGCACCGGTTACACGGGGGAGCGCGGCTACGAGCTGGTGCCCGCCTGGGAGGTCTCGGCCCAGCTGTGGGACGCCCTGCTCGAGGCGGCGGCACCCTTCGACGGGCTGCCCTGCGGACTCGGTGCGCGCGACACGCTGCGCACCGAGATGGGCTACGCCCTGCACGGCAACGAGCTGTCCCCGACGATCTCACCGGTCCAGGCGCGGGTCGGCTGGGCGGTCGGCTGGAAGAAGGACGCCTTCTGGGGCAAGGACGCCCTGGTCGCCGAGAAGGCGGCCGGCCCGGCCCGGGTGGCGTGGGGGCTGCTCGCGACCGGACGCGGCATACCCCGTGCGCACTGCGAGGTGAAGGTCGACGGTGAGGTGGTCGGTGAGGTGACGTCAGGCACGTTCAGCCCGACCCTCAAGAACGGCATCGCCCTGGCGTTGCTCGCGCCGACGGTCTCCGAGGGCGACGACGTCGTCATCGACGTGCGCGGTCGCGACGTCACCGCGAAGGTCGTCAAGCCGCCGTTCGTGCAGGTCGACGTCCGCGAGTCCTGAGCGGGCCGTGGGCCGGTTCGAGCCGCCGGGAGGGATCGGTATGCCGGGTAAGGACTTTCGCGGGCACGTGTACTCCGCGCGGGTCGAGTGGAACGGGTCCACGGGGGTGGGCTACCGCTCCTACCCCCGCGCCCACACAGCCTGGACGCCGCCGGCCACGGAGGGCTTCGACCTGAGCGCGGACCCGCACTTCCGGGGCGACCCGGACCTGCCGAACCCCGAGCAGCTGCTCGTGCTGGCGGCATCCTCCTGCCAGCTGTTGTCCTTCCTGGCGGTCGCGGCGCGAGGTGGCGTCGACGTCCTGGGCTACGTGGACGACGCGCAGGGTGAGATGCCGGACGACGTCCGGCCGCAGCGGTTCACCCGCATCACGCTGCGACCCGTCGTGACCGTGGCTGCCGGGACCGACCCGGCGACCGTGGGGCGGATGACCCACGAGGCGCACGAGCAGTGCTACATCGCGAACTCCCTGGTGACCGAGGTCGTGGTCGAGCCCGAGATCGTCGTCGGGCCCCGACAACGGGGCTGAGCACTGACGAGAAGAGCGACTGTCGGGGGTGCGGGCTACCTTCGGGGGATGAGACACGGCTTCGTCGTTCCGTTCGCGGAGGCCCGCGAGTTCGCAGAGGTGGCGGCGCTGGGGGAGCAGCACGGCTGGGACGCCGTCTTCACGTGGGAGAGCCTCTATGGCGAGCATGCCTGGGTGAACCTTGCTGCCGCAGCGATGCAGACCTCACGCATCCGGCTGGGCACCCTCCTTACCCCGGCCTCACGACACCGACCCTGGGACCTCGCCTCCATGGTGAGCACGGTCGACCGGCTCAGCGGCGGTCGGGTGGTGATGGCCGTCGGGCTGGGCGCGCTGCACTCGGGCTGGACCAGGTTCGAGCCCGACGAGGGCCGCGCCACCCGGGCCCGCAAGCTCGACGAGTCGCTCGAGGTCTACCGCGGGTTGCTGTCGGGCGAGCCGTTCAGCTTCGACGGTGAGCACTACCCCGTCGGTCCAGAGGGCGACGACGCCCCACCCCTGCCACCGCCGCCCAGCCAGCGACCGCACCCGCCGGTGTGGGTCGTCGGCGCCTACCTGCCCGGACAGGAGCGCCAGCGGTCCCTGGAGCGGGCGGCCCGGTGGCAAGGCGTGCTGCCGACCATCGCGGTGCCGGATGCGAAGCCGGGCAGCCCCCATCTGACCCTCGACGGGGTCGCCGAGGCGCTGGCAGTCGTGCGGCGGCTGCGCGAGGGCGCGGGACTGTCGTGGGACGGCTACGACGTGGTGATCGAGGGGGACAGCACCGGTGAGTTCGTGAAGTCGGCGGGCACTCCAGCCGAGTGGGCGGCGATCGGCGCGACCTGGTGGATCGAGAGCTGGTGGAGCGTCGAGCCCGGCCCGGTCGGCCTGGCCGAGATCCGGCGACGGGTGGAGGCAGGTCCTCCGCGCTAGGGAGAGCCCGGTGGGGCGCTCGCGGCCGCTGCGACGACGTCGGCGACCCGCAGGTACACCACGGGATGCAGAACCTTGGCCACCTGCGGTGCGAAGGCCGGTGAGTCACACAGGATGCGTTCGGCAGGACCGTCGGCGACCACCTCGCCCTCGGCCAGGATGACGGCGCGGGTCGCGACCTCGGCGGCCAGCTCGACGTCGTGGGTGGCGACGATGACCGCTCGACCCGCGCGGGCCTGCTCGGTGAGCAGGGCGGTCAGGCGGGCTTTGGTCGGGTAGTCGAGCCCGCGCGTCGGCTCGTCGAGCAGGAGAACCTCCACCGAGCGGGCCAGGACGAGGCCGAGCGCGACGCACATCTGCTGTCCCTCGGACAGCTCGAGCGGCACGTGGTCGCGGGACAGGTGGGGGGCGAGGCGGTCGAGGACTGCGGACGTCGTGCCGCCGGCCAGGTCGAACCTCTCGTCGTTGCCGGCCAGCTGCCGGTCGATGGTGGCGTCGGTCAGGAGGGATGCCGGGTCCTGCGGTGCGAGGGCGGCCCGGCCCGTGACGACTGCGCGCCCCGCGGTCGGTGCGAGCCTTCCCTCGAGCGCGGCGAGCAGCGTCGACTTGCCGGCCCCGTTGCGCCCCATCAGGGCGACCACCTCACCCGCCGTGACACCGACGTCCACGCTGCGCAGCGCCACCGCCTGTCCACGCACGACACTGAGCCGCCGAGCCTCGACGACCGCACCGGCTTGCGGTGCCCCGGCGACCGGAGCACCGGCGAGCAGTGTGCTGCCATCCGGTGCGGCCCGATCCGCTCCTCTCGTGCCCGTCGTCCCCGCCATGCCTGCGAGCGCGGTGCGCAGGCCGCGGGCGTGGCGGCGTGCCGAGCGCACCGACAGGGGCAACGGCGACCAGTCGAGCCGCAGCCCCAGGTCGACCACCGGTGGACGGATACTGGACCGGGCCATCGCGACGGCGGGGTCGTGGGGTCCGGTGACCCGGCCGTCGTCGACCAGGAGCACCGAGTCGGCGTGGTGCACCACCCGCTCGAGCCGATGCTCGGCCACGACCACGGTGACGCCGACGTCGTGGACGAGTCGGTGCAGGACCGCCAGGACCTCTTCCGCCGCGACGGGATCCAGCGCCGAGGTCGGTTCGTCGAGGACCAGCACCCGCGGTCCCGCGACGAGCGCAGCAGCGATCGCCACGCGCTGCTGCTGTCCACCAGAGAGCTGGGTGAGGGGCCGCTCACGCAGATCGGCCAGGCCGAGCAGGTCCAGGGTCTCCTCGACCTGCCGCTGCCCGGCGTGCGGGTCGTCCGCCCGCGGCCTGAGCCCGGCGGCGACGGCCGCCTCGACCGTCCCCGAGGTCATCCCCGACGCCGGATCCTGCCGGACCATCCCCACGAGCGCGTGCCGCTCGGTCTCGGGTCGGCTTGAGAGCTCGACGCCGTCGACGAGGACCCGCCCGCCGTGGTGTGCGCCGGCCGTGGCGTTCCCGGTGGAGGCCGCGTCGGTCGCCCGGTCCGTCGCCCCGTCTGTCGGGACCGCCGGCGTGGCGGCCGTCTCGCCGAGACAGCGCAGCAGGGACGTCTTGCCCGATCCGGTCGGGCCCACCACGAGGACCAGCTCACCCTCGGGGACCGTGAAGGAGGCGTCGCGCAGGACCGGTACCCCGGCATACGCGACGGACACTGCCTCGAACACGATCACGGTGGGAACCCTAGGCTGGGGGCATGAGCGATGCGTGGACCTGGACCTACGTCGACGCCGAGGGCGCCCCGATGACCGGCGACGGGCTGGTGACCACGGCGTTCCCCTCGCAGTCGGACGCCGAGAACTGGTTCGGCGAGTCGTGGCACGAGCTGACCGACCTCGGTGTCGACGCGGTCAACCTGTTCCACGAGGGTGTGCTCGTCTACGGCCCGATGAGCCTGCGCGCTGCCGAGTAGCAGTAGGGCTGCGCTCAGACGGGGTACTCGCCGCGCTTGTTCAGCGCCTTCGGCATGCGCGCGCGACGGAGCTGGAAGCCGCGGATCACCGCATACATGGCGAGCCCGCGCCCGACCTTGTCCGCCCCGAACTTCGCGATGAGCTTGACCTTGAGCCGCCGCCACATGAGGAACCCGTCGACGGCCGCCGCCAGCAGCAGGCCGTAGACACCGACCGACACGATGGTGAACACGGCCGGGATGCGGATGAACGACAGAGCGAGCACGACGACCATCACCGGCAGCATGAACTCGCCGAGGTTCCAGCGGGCGTCGATGTAGTCGCGGATGTAGCGGCGCACCGGTCCCTTGTCCTTGGCGGGCAGGTGCGCGTCGTCGCCGGTGGCCATCGCGGCCCGCTGCTTGAGCTGGGCCTCGCGGCGCCTGGCCTTGTCGGTCTCGCGCGCGACCTTGCGGTCGGTCACCACCAGGGGCCGACGGTTGGCCGCCTCCTGGGCCTTGCGCTTGGGCGTGGGCCGGTTCTTGGCACCCTCGCGGGGGGCATGCTCGACCGTCGTCGGCCTGCTGCTCGTTCAGGGTCTTGTTGCGTCCAAACACGAGGTCACTGTATGCCGTGCGGGCGCCATCCCCTGAATCGCGAGCCGGCCACGCGGCATACCGGGGGAGGGCGACACGGCCACCCGTTAGGCTCGCGACCGTGACCGACGACGTGCTGACGACCGACCAGATCTCCGCCCTCAAGACCACCGTCGCGGGCCTCATGCCGGGCCTGCGCAAGGATCTCGAGGACCTGACCCGCATCCCGAGCGTGAGCCTCGACGCGTTCGACCAGGCGCACGTCGAGGCCAGCGCCGAGGCCACCGCCGACCTGCTGAGGGCCGAAGGGCTGGAGGTCGAGATCGTCCGCGAGGGAGGGCGTCCCGCAGTCATCGGGCACATCGACGGACCCGAGGGCGCCCCCACCGTGATGCTCTACGCCCACCACGACGTCCAGCCCCCCGGTGACGAGAAGGACTGGGACAGCCCGCCTTTCGAGCCGACCGAGCGAGGCGGCCGGCTCTACGGTCGAGGAGCCGCCGACGACAAGGCCGGCATCATGGCTCACCTCGCCGCGCTGCGTGCCCACGCGGGCAACCTCCCCGTCGGCGTCACCGTCTTCGTCGAGGGCGAGGAGGAGATCGGTTCCGACTCGCTCCCGACCCTGCTGGAGAAGCACGGTGAGAAGCTGCGGGCCGACGCGATCGTCCTCGCCGACTCGACCAACTGGGCCATCGGTGAGCCTGCGCTCACCACCACCCTGCGGGGGCTGATCCGTGTCGTCGTCACCGTGACGACGCTCGACCACGGCGTTCACTCGGGCATGTTCGGCGGCGCCGTGCCGGACGCGATCACCCCCCTCGTCCGCATCCTCGCCACCCTGCACGACGACGCGGGCGACGTCGCGATCGCCGGCCTCAAGTCGGGAAAGGCCAGCGACCTCGCCTTTGACGAGGCACGGCTGCGCGAGGAGTCCGGCCTGCTCGACGGCGTCGAGCTCATCGGCACCGGGTCGCTGCTCGACCGGATCTGGACCAAGCCGACCGCGACGGTCATCGGCATCGACGCTCCCTCGGTCGCCAGGTCCTCCAACACCCTGGTGCCTACCGCGAGCGCCAAGGTCTCCATCCGGCTGGCCCCCGACGAGGTGCCGATGGAGGCGTATGCCGCGGTGCAACGGCACATCGAGGCCAACGTCCCGTGGGGCGCCAGGGTCGAGGTGCACCTCGACGACCAGGGCGCCGGCTTCGACGCCGACGCCGACGGCCCGGTCTACGACCAGGCCCGCGCGGCGTTCACCGACGCATGGGCAGTCGAGCCGGTCGACATCGGCGTGGGCGGCTCCATCCCGTTCGTCGCCTCGTTCGCCGAGAAGTTCCCGCAGGCCGCGATCCTCGTGACCGGCGTGGAGGACCCTGACACCCGGGCCCACGGAGCAAACGAGTCGCTGCACCTCGGCGAGTTCGAGAAGGTCTGCGTGGCCGAGGCCGTGCTGCTCGCGCGCCTCGGTGCCATGCCCCGCTGACCCTTCCGAGAGAGGCCGTCGTGACCGAGTTCCCCACCCTCCCCAGCGACTTCACCTTCGGCGTGGCGTCAGCGTCCTACCAGGTCGAGGGTGCCGTGACCGAGGACGGCCGCGGCCGATCGGTGTGGGACACGTTCTGTGAGCAGCCGGGCGCCATCGCGGGTGGCGCGAGCGGTGCGGTGGCGTGCGACCACTACCACCGCTACCGCGAGGACGTCGGCCTGCTGCGGGACCTCGGCGTCGACAGCTACCGGTTCTCGATCGCCTGGCCGCGGATCCTGCCCGGAGGCACCGGCGTCGTGAACGACGCTGGTCTCGACTTCTACGACCGCCTCGTCGACGAGCTGCTCGAGGCAGGGATCGCCCCGGCGGCGACCCTCTTCCACTGGGACACCCCACAGGCGCTCGAGGACCTCGGCGGATGGGCCGGGCGCGACATCGCCGAGCACTTCGCGGCATACGCGGCCGTCGTCGGAGAGCGGCTGGGTGACCGTGTGGCGCGCTGGATGACGCTCAACGAGCCGAACGTCGTCACGATGCTGGGGTACGCCATCGGCAACCACGCACCCGGGCGGTCGCTGGGCTTCGAGGCGCTGCCGGTCGCCCACCACCTGCTGCTCGGACACGGACTGGCGACGCAGGCACTGCGGGCCGCCGGGTGCCGGGAGATCGGGATCGCGAGCAACCACGCACCCGTCTGGCCCGCCTCCGACAGCCCCGAGGACGGGGAGGCGGCGCAGTTCTACGACAACCTGTGGAACTGGACGTTCGCCGACCCCGTGCTGCTCGGGCGCTACCCGGTCGAGGGCACCGAACAGGGGTTCTCGACCTACCGCGACGGCGACCTCGCGACGATCGCGCAGCCGCTGGACTGGTTCGGCATCAACTACTACAACCCCGCGCTGATCGGGGCGCCGACGGGGCAGGCGGACAACGCCCAGCTCGACGGCGCCGAGCTGCCACCGGGCCTGCCCTTCGAGAACCGGAGGCTGGACGGCTACGAGCGCACCGACTTCGACTGGCCGGTCGTGCCCGAGGGGCTCGCCGAGGTCGTACGGACCTTCCGGGACCGGTATGCCGAGAACCTCCCGCCGCTCTACGTCACCGAGAGCGGGTGCTCGTTCCACGACGCGGACCCGGTCGAGGGTCGCGTCGAGGACCCCAAGCGCATCGCCTACCACGACGCCCACCTGCGGGCCCTGTCCGACGAGATCGCCGGAGGGGCCGATGTCCGGGGCTACTTCGCCTGGTCAGCCACCGACAACTTCGAGTGGGCGGCCGGCTACGCAGAGCGTTTCGGCCTGGTCCACGTCGACTACGACACCCAGGTCCGCACTCCCAAGGACTCCTACCACTGGTACCGCGACCTCATCGCGCACACCCGAGCGAACGGATCGTCGTCATGAGCACGTCCACCGCCGACAGCTCCCGCGCGAGCACCGGCCGCGCCACCGCCGCCCGCACCCACGACGTGGTCGTCTTCGGGGCCACGGGCTTCGTCGGGCGACTCGTTGCCGGGCACCTCGCCGAGCACGCACCGGAGGGCGCGCGGATCGCCCTCGCGGGCCGCTCGCAGTCCAAGCTCGAGCAGGTGCGCGCAGGGCTGCCCGAGCGCGCCCGCGGATGGCCTGTCGTCGTCGCCGACGTGACCGACCCGGAGTCCCTTCGAACCCTGGCCGAGTCGACCTCCGTCATCGCCTCCACGGTCGGTCCGTACCTGCGCTACGGGCTGCCCGTGGTGGAGGCGTGCGCCGAGGCCGGCACCCACTACGCCGACCTGACCGGCGAGATCCTGTTCGTGCGCAAGGCGATCGACGCTGTCGACGCGCGTGCCAAGCAGACCGGCGCGCGGATCGTGACGGCCTGCGGCTACGACTCGGTTCCCTCCGACCTCGGGGTGCTGCTGCTGCACGAGCGAGCGAAGGCAGACGCCGCCGGAGGCCTGCTCGACACCACGCTGCACGCCCGGTCCAGGGGTGGGCTCAGCGGCGGCACCATCGACTCCTCGCGCGCCCAGCTCGAGGCTCTCGGCGAGGACAAGGCGCTGCGCAAGGTCGTCTTCGACCCCTACGCCCTCAGCCCCGACCGCAGTGCCGAGCCGAACCCCGGCACGGAGCGCGACGCGTCGTCGGTCTTCGTGGATGCAGAGACGGGAGAGTGGGTCGGCCCGTTCATCATGGCGAGCTTCAACACGCGGGTGGTGCGGCGCAGCAACGCCTTGGGCGGCCACGCCTACGGTCGGCGGTTCCGCTACCGCGAGGTCAGTGCCTACGGCAAGGGGCTGCGGGGCCGTCGCCGCGCGACCGTCTTCACGGGCGTGCTGGGTCTGGCCTTCGCCTGCCTGGCCAACCCCCGCACGCGACCGCTCTTCGACCGGCTCGCGCCGTCCCCCGGCGAGGGGCCGAGCGAGCAGGCGCGGCGCGCCGGCTGGTTCTCGATGAAGATCCGTACCACGACCGAGACGGGCCGGCGCTACCTCGCCACCGTGTCCGCCCAGGGCGACCCCGGGTATGCCGCGACGGCAGTCATGCTCGGCGAGGCCTCGCTGTGCCTGGCGCTCGACGGCCGCTCCCTGCCCGCAGCCGCCGGCGTCCTCACCCCGGCGACTGCCATGGGTGACGCCCTCGTGACCCGGCTGCGCGCCCAGGACTTCACCCTGACCGTGGACGAGCTGCCCGGCCGCCCCTGAACCAGAGCCGGGCCGGCTCGCCCACGGAACCAGCCGTCCTACAAGGACGATCCGCCACACCTCTCCGCCACCGGGGCAGACCGAGCAGGTGGAGACGTAGGCGTCCTTCCCGCGGATCGCGATGCCGTACGGCGCCACCAGGTTGTCGGCGACCACGCGGTGGACGCTGCTACCGTGCCTCACCTTCACCAGTGAGCCGGTGGGCGGAGCGTCGGGGGGCGCGTTGAGCAGGCCGTCCTTGGCCAGCTGCACGGCATACAACGACCCGCGCGAGTCGAACGCGAGCGAGGTGACGTTGGTCAGCCCCGATGCCCACACAGTGGGTGCATGGCCGGGCACGACCCGGTAGATGTTCGCCAGGCCGGGCTGGAAGGGGAACCCGGTGAGCTGGCTGACGTAGTAGGCGCCGTCGGGTCCCCGCACCACGGCCGTCGGTACCGCCTGGGCCGGGATCTTGGTCCCGGGGGGCAGGCCGAGGAACGGCGGGGCGTCGGCCAGCTGGTCCTGGAAGACGGCGATGGTCGACGGGGTGCCGCCACGGCCTGACCGAGAGCAGGTCGTTGCCGCCGGCGTCGGTCACCACGAACTTGGACCCGACCCGGATCATCGAGCTGGGGTTGCTGTCGGGGTCGTGGAGGGGATTGGCCGACGCTTCGTAGGCAGCGAGGTCCGCGATGGTGTACATCCGGGAGGAGCCGGTGCGCGCCAGCTGGAGCGTGCCCATCTTCTGTCCGACGCCCGGGGAGGTCGTCACGCTCGGCGGGGTTGGCCCCCAGCCCGATGAGCACGGCGAGGTACCGGCCGCCGAGGAACTCGACGTCCGAGGGGCCGATCGCGGCAGAGCCGTCCTTCGCTCCGAGCGACGGCAGGCCCTTCAGGACCCGGGACTGGTGGCCGCGGTGGACGCGGGTCACCGCGCCGGTGGTGCCGAAGCAGACCTCGTCGCCCTCGGGCCCGGTCTTGCACGGGCTGGTACCGCCCCTGCCGGCCTCCGCGACGTAGATGTCGCCAGCGGCCCCGAAGCTCAGCTGGCGAGGGTTGTCCAGCCCGCTGGCCACTCGGGTGGGTCCGGGTGCTGGATGTCCGTGGCCCCCGTGGGCCTGCGCTGGTGTGACGGCCGCGCCGACGAGGGCGACGGTGGCCGTCAGGGTCAACAGGGTGCGGCGTCCTCGCCGCCGTGCGTCGACGATGCGAACCATGGGTGATCCTCCTGAGCGGATTGCGGATCCCTGCAAGCCACTCAGTCTGCGCGCGGGTGCCTGCGGTTGGCTCCGTCAGGCGGACTAGTCCTTGGAGGTCTCGCCGGGCAGCGCGAGCATCTGGTCGAGGGCTACCCGCGCGTAGTGGGCCACCTCGTCATCGACCTTGATGGCGTTCACGACCCGCCCCGCCACCAGCGACTCGAGCGCCCACACGAGGTGGGGCAGGTCGATGCGGTTCATCGTCGAGCAGTAGCAGACGTTCTTCTCCAGGAACGAGATCTGCTGCTCCGGGAACAGCGTCCCCAGCCTGCGCACGAGGTTGAGCTCGGTGCCGACGACCCACTTGGTGCCGGCCGGGGCGGCGGCGATCGTCTGGATGATCTTCTCGGTCGAGCCCACCTCGTCGGCGGCCTCGACGACCTCGTGCTGGCACTCGGGGTGGACGATCACCTTGACGTCGGGGATCTCCCGGCGGGCCTGCTCGACCGCGGCCAGGCTGAACCGGCCGTGCACCGAGCAGTGCCCGCGCCAGAGGATCATCGTGGCGTCCTGCGAGCTCCTGCCTGGTCAGGCCGCCCATCGGCTTGTGCGGGTCGAACACCACGCAGCCGTCGAGCTGCGCCGCCCAGGTCGCGGACGAAGGTGTTGCGCCCCAGGTGCTGGTCGGGCAGGAAGAGCACCTTGCCGCCCTCGCCGCGCCTGGCCCAGCGCCCAGGTGAGGGCCGTCTTGGCGTTGGACGAGGTGCAGATCGTGCCGCCGTGGCGGCCGGTGAAGGCCTTGATCGCGGCGGAGGAGTTCATGTAGGTCACCGGGACCGTCACGTCGGCGACCCCCGCCTCGACCAGGTCGTCCCAGCAGTCCTCGACCTGCCGGATCGCCGCCATGTCGGCCATCGAGCACCCGGCCGCGAGGTCGGGGAGGATCACCGTCTGGTTGTCGCCGGTGAGGATGTCGGCCGACTCCGCCATGAAGTGCACGCCGCAGAAGACGATGTAGGGCGCGTCCGGGCGGGCCGCAGCGTCCTTGGCCAGCTTGAACGAGTCGCCCGGTCACGTCCGCGAACTCGATGACCTCGTCGCGCTGGTAGTGGTGGCCGAGCACGAACACCTGGTCCCCGAGGGCTGCCTTGGCGGCACGGGCCCGCTCGACGAGGCCCGGGTCGGAGGGGCCGGCAGGTCGCCCGGGCACTCGACGCCCCGCTCGGTGTGCAGCTCGGTGCCCCGTCCGAGGACCAGCAACGGGAGGGGAGTGGTGGGCCGGGAGTCCGACTGCGTCACAGGGGTGCTCACGCCCCGATCGTATGCCGTGCGGTGCGGCCTCGGGCCGGGCCGTGCGCCTAGGGCCGCGCGCCTGGAGACGACCATGCACTGCCGCCCTGGGGCCGCGACCCGGCGATGCTCGCCACCGTCCGCGCCGCGGACCCGGGGCCGTGGTGCCCGCCTGCCCCGGCTGGACCGTGACCCGGGCTAGTGTCGCGGCCATGCACGACGACCACGCCCTGCTGGCCCTGCGCAGCAGCGACGTCGGCGATGCTCGCCACGGTCCGCGCCGCTGACCCGTCAGCGCCGGTGCCCTCGTGCCCCGGCTGGGTGGTCACCGACCTCGTCGACCACCTCGGCCGGGTGCACCTCTGGGCCGCGCACAGCGCGCGCGAGGGCGCACCCGTCCGGAGCCCTACCCGCGGCGCGACCGGGACCAGCCGCTGGCTGACTGGTATCGCCGCGTGCGTCGACGCGATCGTGTCCACCCTGACCGAGCTGCCTCCGGACCACCCGTCGTGGAGCTTCTCGGCCGACCCGGCCCATGCGACGGCACGGTTCTGGCGACGTCGCCAGTTCCACGAGACCACCGTGCACCACGTCGACGCCCTCCAGGCGGCTGGTCGGCTGCCGCGCCGGCCTGGTGCCGGCACGGCCGACGGTGCCGCCGGTGTGCGAGGTGTTGAGGTGGCCCCGCAGCCTGGTCCGGCACGCGGACGCGCGCCCCTGGACGTGATCCCGGCGGCGGAACCGATCGCCTTCTGCTGCACCGACATCGAGGCGTCGTGGACCGTGCGGATGGTCGACGGAGTCGGTCGAGCTCGTCGAGGGGGTGGCGCGGGGAGCGGTCGCCCGGGTCAGTGGACCGGCGACCCAGCTCTACCTCGCGCTCTGGCACCGGGCCGACCCCGCGATGCTCTCGGCGGACGGCGACGAACGGGCCGCCCGTCGGCTGCTCGGTGCCGCCCTGGTGCCCTAGGAGGGCTGACCCGGAGCGGTCGGTCTAGAGCGGGTGGATCTTGCTGCTGGACATCGCCACGCTGACCGTGTTCTCACCGAACCGCACGTGGATCCGGTCGCCGGTGACCCGGACGACCGAACCGAGTCCGTGCCGGTCGTGGGTCACCCGGTCGTCCACGGCGAAGTCAGGCATGTCAGGGACCTCGGCGGCCCGGAACGGGCTGTTGGGCAGGTGCGGCTTCTTGGCGGGCTGTCGGGGGCGCATGTCCCCAGTGTCCACCTGTTTCGGCCCACCCGCCTCCACCGCAGTGCGCAATCGCGCACGACCGTGCTCAGCGGGCGTCGAATTAAGCCCGCCGCAGCCACGCGCACGGCGGACTGAAAGGATGGCCCCGTGCACGTCGTCATCGCGCCGGACTGCTTCACCGGCACCCTCACCGCGCAGCAGGCCGCGCAGGCCATCGCCCAGGGATGGGCCGCCAGTGCACCGCACGACCTGCTGACCCTGTGCCCGCTGTCGGACGGTGGGCCCGGGTTCCTCGACGTCCTCGCCTCCGCCATCCCCGAGGCCCAGACCCTGGCCGTCACGACCACCGACCCGCTCGGTCGCGAGGTCCCCGCCGCGCTCCTGGTCGTCGACGACCGACACGCGGCCGCACGGCATACCTCGAGTCGGCGCAGGCGGCCGGCCTGCACCTGCTCGCCGCCGACGAGCGCAACCCGGCCCTCACCAGCACCTGGGGCGTCGGCCAGCTGCTCGACGCGGCGCTCGCCGAGGGCGCCACCCGCATCGTCGTGGGGCTCGGCGGCAGCGCCACCAACGACGCGGGCGCGGGCCTGCTCGCGGCGCTGGGCGCCGGCGCAGCCGCGGGACCTCGCCAGGGGCGGTCTGGCGCTGGCCGACATCTCCGACGCCGCGCTGCCCGGGCTGGCGGCTGCCCGCGAACGGTTCCGCGGGGTCGAGCTCGTGCTCGCGACCGATGTCGAGTCGCCGCTGCTCGGGCTGCAGGGGGCCAGTGCGGTGTACAGCCCGCAGAAGGGCGCCTCGCCCGAGACCGCCCAGGCCCTCGAGGGCGCACTGGGGCGGTTCGTCGAGGTGGTCCGCCGCACCCTGCCGGAGCAGACCGACCTGCTCACCGGCGTCGGCCCTGCGGCTCGACAAGTCGCCCGGGGCGGGGGCCGCGGGCGGTCTGGGCTACGGGCTGCTCCTGCTGGGCGGCGTGCGGGTGAGCGGTGTGGCGGAGGTCCTCGAGGCGGTGGGCTTGCGCGACCTGCTGCGCGCCGCCGACCTCGTCGTCACGGGGGAGGGCTGCTTCGACTGGCAGAGCCTGCAGGGCAAGGTCGTGGCCGGCGTCGCCGCCCTCGCGCTCGAGACGGCGACGCCGAGCGTCGTCATCGCCGGTCAGGCGCTGGTCGGGACGGCGGGAGGCGATGACGCTGGGTCTTTCCGGCAGCTACGCGGTGGCCGAGACGCCCGAACAGGTCGAGGCGGCCATGGCCGATCCGGTGGGCACGCTCGCCGACGCGAACGGCCCGGGTGGCGGCCACCTGGTCCCCTCGACCCTGACCACGTCGTACAGTGGAGGTGCGCGGGGAACATTTCGCGCGAACCGCAGGTTGGCACTCAGTGGCCGACCTCCACCGACATGAAGGACTCATCTCCATGAGTGTTCAGGACCAGACCGCTCCGGCGACCACCGTCGGACGCGACCGCGGCGCCTGCCGAGACCACGCACGGCGTGCTCCTCACGGATGTTGCGGCTGCCAAGGTCAAGTCCCTGCTCGAGCAGGAGGGTCGCGACGACCTGCGCCTGCGCGTCGGGGTGCAGCCCGGTGGCTGCTCCGGCCTCATCTACCAGCTCTACTTCGACGAGCGCACCCTCGACGGTGACCTCGTGCGCGACTTCGACGGTGTCGAGGTCGTCGTCGACCGGATGAGCGCTCCCTACCTCGTCGACGCGAGCATCGACTTCGCCGACACCATCGAGAAGCAGGGCTTCACCATCGACAACCCCAACGCCGGCAGCTCCTGCGCCTGCGGGGACTCCTTCAGCTGAGCAAGCACGGCAGCTGAGCAAGCACGGCAGCTGAGCACCCACGTGGCCGGCACACCCCTCGGGGTGTGCCGGCCACGTGCGTTCCGGGCGCGCGGGGCCCTGGCCCGGCACCCGTCTCAGCGGTACTCGGGGTTGGGATAGTCGAACCTGGCGCCGGCATCCCACTCGGTGCGCTGGTTGCCGCCGACCGGGAAGCCGCCGGCCGTGCGGAACATCGCGGCGAGGTGCATGAGGTTCCAGGTCATGAACGTCGTGTTGCGCTGGGTGAACTCGTTCTCCGGGCCGCCGCTGCCCGGGTCGAGGTAGGACGGACCGGGACCGGCCTCCCCGATCCAGCCGGCGTCGGCACCGGGTGGGATCGCGTAGCCGATGTGCTGGAGGCTGTAGAGGATGTTGGACGAGCAGTGCTTGATGCCGTCCTCGTTGCCGGTGATGATCGCGCCGCCGACCTTGCCGTAGTAGACGTACTGGCCGCTGGCGTTGGTCATCGACGACGCTGCGTAGAGGCGTTCGATGACCTGCTTGGTGATGCTCGAGTTGTCGCCGAGCCAGATCGGTCCCGCGATCACCAGGATGTCCGACTCGACCAGCCTGGCGAAGAGGGTCGGCCACTCGTCGCGGTCCCAGCCGTGCTCGGTCATGTCGAGGTAGACGCCTGTCGCGATGTCGTGGTCGACGGCCCGGATCACCTCCACCTCGACCCCGTGCCTGCGCATGATGGCGGCGCTGATGTCGACCAGGGCCTGGGTGTTGCTCGGCTCGGGCGACCGCTTGAGGGTGCAGTTGACGAAGGTCGCGCGCAGCCCGCTGAAGTCGAAGGCGCGGATCTCGGGTTCGCTCATGGGTCCGACTGTGCACCTCCGCGCCACGCCCGGCAACGGTCAGCTGGAGGATGACCCCGGGCGCGCGCCCCCCGGCGACCCACAGCCGGTAGGTTTCGACCGTGCAGATAGCCATCACCGGTTCCATAGCCACCGACCACCTGATGACCTTCAAGGGCAGGTTCCGCGACAGCCTCGTCGTCGAGCAGCTCGACAAGGTCTCGCTGTCGTTCCTCGCCGATGACCTCGAGGTCCGCCGCGGAGGGGTGGCGGCGAACATCGCCTTCGGGATGGCCAGCCTCGGCCAGCGTCCGATCCTCGTCGGGGCGGTGGGGGAGGACTTCGGCGACTACCGCAGCTGGCTGGAGCGCCATGGCGTCGACTGTGCCTCGGTGCACGTCTCGGAGTCCAAGCACACCGCCCGTTTCGTCTGCACCACCGACGAGGACATGGCCCAGATCGCGACGTTCTACGCGGGGGCGATGAGCGAGGCCCGGGCCATCGAGCTCGACCCGATCGCGCACCGTGTCGGGGGCCTCGACCTCGTCGTGGTCGGCGCGAACGACCCCGAGGCGATGCTGCGCCACACCCGCGAGTGCCGCTCACGCGGCATACCGTTCGCTGCCGACCCCAGCCAGCAGCTCGCCTTCGCCGACGGCGCGACCATCCGGCAGCTGATCGACGGTGCGGACTTCCTGCTGACCAACGAGTACGAGGCCGCCCTCACCGAGCAGAAGACGGGCTGGAGTGCGAACGAGATCGCCGACCGCGTGCACACCCGCGTCATCACCAAGGGCAAGGACGGGGTGAGCATCGAGCGTCGCGGGCGAGGAGCCGATCGAGGTCCACGTGGCGCGCGAGGTGCGCCGGGCCGACCCGACCGGGGTGGGAGACGCCTTCCGGGCGGGCTTCCTCACGGGCCTGGCCGCCGACCTGGGGCTGCGGCACGCGGCCGAGCTCGGGTCGATGCTCGCGACCTACGTGATCGAGACCGTGGGCACGCAGGAGTACACCCTCGGCAAGTCGAGCTTCCTGCAGCGCCTGTCCGAGGCCTACGGCCAGGAGTCCGCCGACGCCATCGAGCCCCACATCGCGTGCGTCGCTCCCTAGCCGGCCGCATCCGACCGTGACCGACCCCGTCGAGCCTGTCGAGCCACTGCCGACGACCTGGGTGTTCGACCTCAGCGAGGTTGCCGAGGACGAGGACATGGTCGCGGTGGGCGGCGACCTGCGCGCCGGCACGCTCCTCGAGGCCTACCGCAGCGGGCTCTTCCCGATGGGGCTGGGAAGGCTCGGCGCCCGCCCGATGGCCTGGTGGTCGCCGAACCCTCGGGGTGTCCTGCTTCCCGGAGGAGTGCACGCGAGCCGGTCCCTCCGGAAGTCGCTGCGGCGTTTCGAGATGCGCGTCGACACCGCTTTCCGTGAGGTGCTCGATGCGTGCGCCGACCCGGACCGCGAGGGGCGCTGGATCACCGAGGAGATCGCGGACGCCTATACCGAGCTGCACGCCCTGGGCTGGGCCCACAGCATCGAGACCTGGCAGGACGGCGAGCTGGTCGGGGGGCTCTACGGGCTCGCGGTCGGCGGCCTGTTCGCCGGCGAGTCCATGTTCCACCGCGTCACCGACGCCTCGAAGGCCGCCGTGGTCGCGACGGCGGGGTTATGTCTTCGCCGACGGCGACCCGCGCCGGCTCATCGACGTGCAGTGGGCCACCGACCACCTGCGCACCCTCGGGGTGGTGACGATGTCGCGTGCGGACTACCTGGACCGCCTCGCGCAGGCGATCGACCTCGAGCCGCCGACGTTCGTCGTCGAGTCACCCTGACCACGGCGGTCGCCCACGCGCCCAGCGAGCTCAGCGCAGCATCCGCACCCGGTATGCCGCGTGCTCACCCTGGGTGGCCACCTCACCGAGGTACTCCTGCCGGCGCATCCGGCACCAGGCCGGGATGTCCGCCCGCGCAGCGGGGTCGGTGGCCCACACCTCGATGACGGTGTCCTGCGTCGCATCCCGGGCCGCCTCGGCAAGACGGATCACGGGAAGGGGGCACCGCAGCCCACGGGCGTCCACCACGAGGGGATCGGTCACAGCCGCTCGGCTCCCAGCTCGGCGCGGACGGCGGCGACCACGTCGGCGATGGTCGAGCAGAAGGCCTCGACCTGTGCCGCGCGACGGGTGGCCACGTCGGCGAGCGGGAGAGTGACGCGGACGTTGCCGTGCGTGAGGGAGCCCATTGCGGCGAGGACGTGGCTGGGCTCCAGGGTGCTGGCCGTGCAGGCCGAACCGGAGCCCACCCCGAACCCGCGCCGGTCGAACTCGCGGACCATGGCCTCACCGTCGGCGTAGAGCGCCGAGAACGTCACGACGTGGGGGAGCCGCCGGACCGGGTCGCCGACGACCTCGACGTCCGTCACGTTCGCGGCGGCCGCGCGGATCCGCTCGACGAGTGCGAAACCCTCCGCGGCGTCGCGCTCGCGAGCCGCCTCGGTCTGCTGCCAGGCCTCGGCCGCAGCCAGGGCCAGCGGTATCCACGGGGCGTGCCCGCTGGGCCCGGTCAGGGAACCGTCCGGGTCGGGTGCGCCGGGCAGCAGCCAGCGCGTCCGCTCGGGGAGGACGAGGAGCCCCAGACCTCCCGGACCGCCCCACGACTGGGCGTCGCCGGCCAGCACGTCGTAGGCCGCCTGCGCCGGCGGCGCGGGGACTCGACCCAGGCTTGCCTGCGCGTCCACAGCCAGTGGGGACGCCTGCCGTGCGACAGGCCCCCAGGGCTTCCTCGAGGGGCTGGAGGGTGCCAACCTCACCGTTGGCGTGCTGGAGGGCGGCTGCGACCGTCCCGGGCAGCATCACGGCGGTCGTCCAGGCGTCGAGCTCCACCGTCCCGGCCCGGTCGACCGGGACCGTCTGGAAGGCAAGCGGGGTCGCCCGAGGAGTCGGCTGCGTGGCGGCCGGGGACGAGGACGGCGGAGTGCTCGACCGCGGAGGCGACGACCCGCACACCGCGGCGCCGCGCGGCATACCGCAGACCCTCGACCATCCAGCGGACGGCGGTCGGGCCGTCGGGGGCGAAGGCGACCTCCGCCGGCCGGACGGACAGGCCGTCGGCGAGCACCTGACGGGCCTGGTCCAGCAGCCGTCTGGCGGTGCGCGCCTCGGTGTGCAGCCGCCGCGGGTCGGCCCACCCGGCGTCGATCGCGGCGAGGAGGGTGTCGCGGGCGCGGGGGTGCATGGGACCCGGTGCGGCGTCGAGGATCGCGCGCCCGGGACCACCGTCCGAACCACGGTCCGAGGAGGGGTGCGCCACACCCCGACGTTAGCCGCACCCTGACCGGACGACACGCACCGGCTGGAGTAGGGTTTGGCGCGATGGCCCATCACTGTCTCGAAGAAGGTGCACCGTTGCGTCAGCACGACGTCTCTGCGCCGCGCCCACAGCGGCGGCGGACTGTTCGCAGGAGCACGACCACGGCCCTGGGGCTGTCGCTCGTCGCCCTGACTCTCACCGGCTGTGCGGGGCGCGTACAGGATGGTTTCCTGCCGCGCGCGGTCACCGAGGGCGGTGAGCGCGTCACCAGCCTCTGGAACGGCGCCTGGATCGCGGCCCTGCTCGTCGGCGTCCTCGTGTGGGGCCTGATCGGCTGGTGCGTCGTGGCCTACCGCCGCAAGAAGGACGACACCGCCCTGCCGGTGCAGCTGCGCTACAACGTGCCGATGGAGATCCTCTACACGATCGTCCCGGTCTTCATGATCGCCGTGCTCTTCTACTACACCGCCCGCGACGAGACGGCCCTGCTCGACACCTCCAAGACCCCTGACGTCGTCGTCAACGTGGTCGGCAAGAAGTGGAGCTGGGACTTCAACTACGTCAACGAGCAGACCTACGAGAGCGGCACGCAGGCCGAGCTCACGGGGGAGCCGGGCGCCGAGAAGAACCTGCCGACCCTCTACCTGCCGGTCAACCAGCGCACCGAGTTCGTGCTGACCTCGCGCGACGTCATCCACTCGTTCTGGGTGCCGGCGTTCCTGCAGAAGCTCGACATGATCCCGGGGCGGGTCAACAAGTTCCAGGTCTTCCCGACCGAGACCGGCGACTTCAAGGGCAAGTGCGCGGAGCTCTGCGGGGCCTACCACTCGCAGATGCTGTTCAACGTCAAGGTGGTCGACGAGGCCGACCTACCAGCAGCACATCGCGGACCTCAAGGCACAGGGCAACGACCGGCCAGCTCGACAACAGCCTCAACCAGTCCGAGTCAAGGTCATGGACGAGGACGAACATCTCATCCCGAGTGCAGGGAGCAACTGATGGCAGCGGCAACCGAGTCCACGACGGGGACCTACGTCTACCGGTCCACCGAGGCGACCGCGACGCGCAGGCTCACCAAGGGCCAGACGGTCGTGAAGTGGGCCTCGACGACCGACCACAAGGTCATCGGCAACCTCTACTTCATCACCTCGTTCACCTTCTTCATCTTCGGCGGCATCCTCGCGCTGCTGATCCGGGCCGAGCTGTTCCAGCCCGGCCTGCAGGTCGTCGACAACCCCGACCAGTTCAACCAGCTGTTCACGATGCACGGCACGATCATGCTGCTGCTGTTCGCGACGCCGCTGTTCGCCGGGTTCGCCAACGCGCTCATGCCGATCCAGATCGGCGCCCCCGACGTCGCGTTCCCGCGGCTGAACATGTTCGCCTACTGGCTCTACCTCTTCGGTGGCCTCATCGCGTCCGCCGGCTTCCTCACGCCCGTCGGGTGCGGCGTCGTTCGGCTGGTTCGCCTACTCACCACTGTCCGACGCGTCCAACAGCCCCGGCCTGGGCGGTGACCTGTGGGTCTTCGGCCTCGCGCTCGCCGGCTTCGGCACCATCCTCGGCGCGGTCAACTTCATCACGACGATCATCTGCATGCGCGCGCCCGGCATGACGATGTTCCGGATGCCGATCTTCACCTGGACCATCCTCATCACCAGCCTGCTCGTGCTGATGGCCTTCCCGGTCCTGGCCTCGGCGCTCCTCGCGCTCGGCGCCGACCGCAAGTTCGGGGCCCACGATCTTCGACCCCGACAACGGCGGGCCGATGCTGTGGCAACACCTGTTCTGGTTCTTCGGCCACCCCGAGGTCTACATCATCGCGCTGCCGTTCTTCGGCATCATCTCCGAGATCCTGCCGGTGTTCTCGCCGCAAGCCGATCTTCGGCTACAAGACCCTGGTCTTCGCGACCATCGGCATCGCGGCCCTGTCGGTCACCGTCTGGGCGCACCACATGTACGCCACCGGTCAGGTGCTGCTGCCGTTCTTCGCGGTGATGACGATGCTCATCGCGGTGCCGACCGGCGTGAAGTTCTTCAACTGGATCGGCACGATGTGGGGCGGCAAGCTGTCCTTCGAGACCCCGATGCTGTGGGCGATCGGCTTCCTCGTCACCTTCCTGTTCGGTGGCCTGACCGGCATCATCCTGTCCAGCCCGGCCCTCGACTTCCACCTCTCCGACAGCTACTTCGTGGTGGCCCACTTCCACTACGTCGTCTTCGGCACCGTGGTCTTCGCGATGTTCGCCGGCTTCTACTTCTGGTGGCCCAAGTTCACCGGCCGGATGCTCGACGAGACGCTCGGCAAGATCCACTTCTGGATGCTGTTCATCGGCTTCCACACCACCTTCCTCATCCAGCACGTCCTGGGCGTCGACGGCATGCCGCGTCGCTACGCCGACTACCTGCCCGAGGACGGCTTCACCTGGGAGAACCAGGTGTCGACGTTCGGTGCGTTCCTGCTCGCCGCCTCGACCCTGCCGTTCCTCTACAACGTCTGGAAGACCTGGCGCACCGCGCCGCTGGTCGAGACCGACGACCCGTGGGGCTACGGCGCCTCGCTGGAGTGGGCGACCTCGTGCCCGCCGCCGCGGCACAACTTCGACACCATCCCGCGGATCCGCTCCGAGCGCCCGGCCTTCGACCTGCACCACCCCGAGGCCGCGCCGCTGACCGGGGTGCACGCCGACCCCGACACGCTGACCCGGATCATGGCCGAGACCGGCACGTCCGAGCAGCACTCCACGGGCGAGTTCGACCACGACAAGCACCCGCGGTTCCACGAGGAGCGTGACTGACCCGTGAAGATCGAGTACAAGCTCTTCGTCTACCTCGCGGCCTTCTTCGCCCCGTTGGGACTGATCTACGGCATCTTCACGCACTGGAGGGAGCCGGTCGGACCGGCCGGACTGTTCCTGTCGGCGGGGCTTGGCGCGATGATCGCCTTCTACCTCTGGGCCACCGCGCGGCGCCTTCCGGAGCGCCCCGAGGACAACCCCAGCGGCGAGATCTCCGAGCAGGAGGGCGAGTACGGCTTCTTCAGCCCGCACTCCTGGTGGCCGCTGGCCGCTTGCCGCCGCGGCCGCGCTCTGCTTCCTGGGCCTGGCCGTCGGCTGGTGGCTGTTCATCATCGGGGCCGCCTTCGGGGTCGTGGCCCTCGTGGGCTGGACCTTCGAGTACTTCAAGGGACCGCACGCCGTCTGAGGACCGTCTGACCCCCGCGTCGGACGAGCCTGCGACGGGCAGCCGGGCGAGCCACCCATCCGCGGGCGGCTCGCCCGGCTGCTCGCGTGACGGGGCAGTCCCCGCGAGCAGGTAGACTCTCCCAGGGTCCGCGCAGGGGCGGGCCTGTTCCTAGGGGGCCTGGCGCGAAGTTCGTGATCGCCTGGCCGGACACAGTTGCATAGCCAACCAACAAGGGCTGCCCGGCGTCTGTTCGGGTGAGGGCCGTTCCGGGCAGGTGCCCGTGCGGGCCGAGCCGGCACACGACACGCACACGACACGCACAGGGCGCCGCACGCTGGCGCGGAGCACAGGAGTTCACACGTGGTGGGTAGGACACAAGGCGCGCGACGGCTGGCCGTGGCAGCAGGGGCAGTCAGCGCCGTCGTGCTGCTGGCAGGCTGCTCGGGCAGCGTGAAGAGCCCCGCGACGGACAACGTCGCCGCGGGCTCCGGCAGCAGCTCGTCGACCTCGTCCTCCTCGTCACAGACGCCCACGCCCGCCGAGCTCGACATCACGCCCGCCAAGGGCGCCACCGGAGTGCTCCCCACGGCCCCGGTGGTCGTCAAGGCCACCACCGGCACCCTCTCCGAGGTCACCCTCGCCGACGCCAAGGGCAACAAGGTCGCCGGCCAGCTCGGGGCCGACGGCACCTGGACCTCCAGCGCGCACCTGGCGCCCAGCGCGGCATACACCGTGACGGCGGCCGCCACCGGCCCCGACGGCACGCCATCGACGACCAGGTCCACCTTCAAGACCCTCAAGCCGAAGGTCATCGCCACCTACGGCATCCTCAACTCCGGCGAGACCGTCGGTGTCGGTATGCCGGTGAGCATCCAGTTCGACTCGCCCGTCGCCACCGCCAAGATGCGCGGCGAGGTCGAGAAGCTGGTCACGGTCACCACGTCGCCCAAGCAGACCGGCGCCTGGGGCTGGCTGGACAACCGCCAGCTCATGTGGCGGCCCGTCAGCTACTGGAAGCCCGGCACCAAGGTCACGATCAACGCGCCCCTGACCGGCGTCCAGACCGGTGCGGGCAAGTGGGTCGCCAACGACGACCAGGCCAGCTTCACGATCGGGTCCTCGATGATCTCCACGGTCGACATCAAGCGGCATGTCATGACCGTCACGCGCGGCGGCAAGGTGGTCAACACCATCCCGATCAGCGCTGGTCGTCCAGGCCCGCAGACCGAGACCCGTTCGGGCATCAAGGTGATCATCCGCAAGGAGGGCACCGTGGTGATGGACTCCACGTCCATCGGTATCAAGAAGGGCCAGCCCGGCTACTACAAGATCACCACGCAGTCGGCCATGCGCGTGACCTGGACCGGCGAGTACCTCCACTCCGCCCCGTGGTCCGTCGGCTCGCAGGGCAGCGCCAACGTCAGCCACGGCTGCGTCAACATGTCACCAGCCAACGCCGCCTGGATGTACGCCAACTCCAAGGCCGGCGACATCGTGAAGTTCACCGGCTCCAACCGGGTCTTCCAGCCCGCCGAGGGCATCGGCGTCTGGCAGTACTCGTTCGCGAACTGGAAGGCGCAGAGCGCCCTCGCCTGAGAGGGTCGGGGTGCAGGCTCCGACCCGAGGCGGTGAGCTGGACGTGTCCACAACGGGAGTGCGCGGCGTGGTGGCCGCGGCGGTCTGCTGCCTGCTCCTGGGGCTGACCGGTTGCTCGTCCAGCCCACAGCCGCTGGCACCCGGCAAGACCGCTTCGTCGACGGGTGGTGCAGGGTCTGCGCACTCCACGACGCCCAGCAGCAGCACGACCAGCACCCCCACGACCACCCGCACCGCCCCGGGGGCGCAGGATGCGGCCGTCACCAAGCTGCTGGTCTTCGTGGTCGAGAACCACTCCCTGACCCAGATGCGCACGGGCATGCCGTACACCTACCGGTTGGCCACCAGCTACGGGTACGCCAGCAGCTACTTCGCCACCCGGCACCCCTCCCTCCCCAACTACATCGCCATCGCGTCCGGCAGCACCCACGGCATCACCACGAACGCGGCACCCGCGGACAACGTCGCCGTCCGCGGCCCATCCGTCTTCGGCCGCACCCGGGCCGCGGGCGGCACCGCCCGCGTGTATGCCGACGCGATGCCCGGTGCGTGCGCGACAGTGTCCTCGGGACGGTACGCGGTCAAGCACAACCCGTGGCCGTACTTCGTGGACGAGCGGTCCCTGTGCCGCCGCGACGACGTGCCGGTGACCGCCCTGGCCGCAGACATCACGTCCGGGAGCCTCCCGAACGCGGGCATGGTCGTCCCGGACCTGTGCCACGACGCCCACGACTGCAGCCTCGGCACCGCGGACGCCTGGTTCAAGGGCTGGATGACCCGGATCCAGGCGGGACCGGACTGGAGGGCGGGCCGGCTCGCCGTGGTCCTGACGGCTGACGAGGACGACAAGTCCTCGGGCAACCGGGTCCTGACCGTCGTCGCCCACCCCAGCCAGCACGGCCGCGTCGTGAAGGCCCGGCTGGACCACTACTCGCTCACCCGCCTCTATGCGGAGGTGACCGGGACGGTCCCGCTCGGGCAAGGGGCGAAGGCGGCATCGATGGCCGAGGCGTTCGCCCTGCCGCTCGGCTGAGCGGGTCGGCGCGGTCAGCCCCAGCCGAGGTCGTGCAGCCGCGCGTCGTCGATCCCGAAGTGATGGGCGATCTCGTGCACGACGGTGACCGCGATCTCCCCGAGCAGGTCCTCCCGGTCCTCGCACATGCGGGTCAGCGGACCACGGAAGATCGTGATCCGGTCGGGCAGCGCGCCCGCCCAGCCGTCACCGCGTTCGGTGATCGGGGTGCCGTCGTAGACGCCCAGCAGGTCGGGCTCGTCCGGTGGCGGCTCCTCCACCACGAAGAAGACCACGTTGTCGAGCAGGGCCATCAGCTCGGCTGGCACCGCGTCGAGGGCGTCGCCCACCGCCTCCTCGAACTCCATTGCCCCCATCTCGACCACGGCCCCAGCCTGCCACGCCCGATCTCCGACCAGGTGCCACCTGCTCGAGTGCACGGCTCGGCGCGGCAGACGAGCGGTCGCCCCTAGAATCGCCGGAGGCCGACTCGTGAGGGGGAACCAATGCTGGGGCTGCGCCCTGCGTCCAAGGACTACGACTGGGGGTCGACCACGGAGATCCCGCGGTTCCTGGGAGTCCCGCCCGACGGCCGTCCCCATGCCGAGATCTGGATGGGCACGCATCCGCTGGGTCCGTCGACGGTGGGTGATGGCGAACCGTTGTCCGCAGTGGCGGGGGATCTGCCGTTCCTGTTCAAGATCCTGGCCGCCGACCGGCCGCTGTCCCTCCAGGTCCATCCCAGCGCCGAGCTGGCCAGTGCCGGGTTTGCCGCCGAGGAGGCTGCAGGGGTGCCTCTCGACGCTGCGCACCGGACCTACAAGGACCCGCACCACAAGCCCGAGATGGCCTACGCGCTGACCACCTTCGACACGCTCGTGGGGTTCCGGCCCACGGCGGAGATCCTGCGCGTCCTGCACGGGATCGACACCCCGTTGACCCAGCGCCTGGCAGACGAGCTGCGGGCTTCCCCAGGTTTTCGCGGCATCGTCCGTCTGGTCGAGCAGCTGCTGACCCGGGACACCGCCCCGAGCGAGATCGAGGAGATCGTCGCGTCGTGCCAGCGCCTGGTCGATGACGGCATCGACATCAAGCGTGCATACCTCACGGTCGTCGAGATCGCCCGGCACTTCCCGCACGACATCGGGCTGGTCATCTCGCTGACCCTCAACCGGCTCACGTTGCAGCCCGGCGAGGCGGCGTTCCTGGGGCCGGGAATCATCCACGCGCACCTCAGCGGCATGTGCCTGGAGATCATGGCCGCGTCCGACAACGTCCTGCGGGCAGGTTTGACGACCAAGGCGCTGGATCCCGTGGGTCTGGTCAGGTGTCTCGACAAGGGCATGTCGCGGTTGGCCAGGGTGACACCAGAGCAGTTCGGCTTCTCCACCGAGGTCTTCAGCCCTGACGTCGAGGAGTTCGCCCTGGCGGTCAGCCAGTGCTCGAAGGCCGAACCGGAGGGCACCCTGCTGCCACCTGCGACGCAGCGGATCGTGGTCTGCACCGGCGGCGAGGTGACCCTGGTCAGCGGGACCGGTCAGCGACTGCAGCTGACCCGTGGCGACGCGACGTACGCCGGGCCCGACGACGGTGAGCTGCGGGTCGTGGGCATCGGCGAGGTCGCCCAGGCCTACACGCCGCCACCCGGCGGCGTGCACGCAGCCCTGGTCGACCTCGTCTAGGAGGGCTATGGACGAGGTATGCCGCCCGCTCCACTGGAGCGGACGGCATACCGGGGTGCTGTGGTGCAGGCGGCGTCAGGGCCGCTTGGGGGGCTCCCGGCGGGAGCTCTCGAGGGCGGGACGAGACGCGTCGTCCGGTGCCGCCTCGATCGCCTCGTGCCCGTGGCCGTCGTGGTGTGCCGCGGCGAGCTCGGCCGGGGTCACCGGGTTGATGCTGTCGGTGAAGTAGAACCGGGACAGCGCGGAACGAGCCTTGTCCTTGCGCGCCGTGGGGGAGGCGACGCCGTGCGCGTCGGTGGCCCTCTCCAGCGTGAGCACCTCGTGGTCGTCGTGCTGGACGAGGTTCCAGCGGGTGAACTCGTCGAGCGGCTCGTGCTGCTCGAAGAACTTCCCGTCGGCAGTGCGCACGATGCGGCCCGTCTCGCGACCGTGCAGGACCAGGTCGCGGTCCTTGCGCTGCAGTGACAGGCAGATCCGCTTGGTCACCCAGAAGACGATCGGCGGGGCGACGAAGAAGGCCGCCCGCAGGATGTGCGTGATGTCGTTGATCGACAGGTGGAGCTTGATCGCCATCAGGTCGTTGCCGGCGGCGAACATGAGCACGCCGTACATCGTCAGGGCCGCCATGCCCAGACCGGTGCGGGTGGGGTTGTTGCGCGGCCGGTCGAGCAGGTGGTGCTCGCGGTTGTCGCCGGTCACCCACCTCTCCAGGAACGGGTAGGCCGCCATCAGGCCGTACATGACGGGGATCAGCAGGATCGCGCCGATCATCACGTTGAACGAGAAGGTGAACCCGAACGCGGTGAACTCCAGCCAGCCGGGCAGCAGGCGCAGCGCACCGTCGGCGAAGCCCATGTACCAGTCCGGTTGGGACCCGGCGGTCACCGGTGACGGGTCGTAGGGACCGTAGGCCCAGATCGGGTTGATCGTGACCAGTCCGGAGATGAGGGCGATGACCCCGAAGACGATGAAGAAGAAGCCGCCGGCCTTCGCGGCATACACCGGCATGACCGGGAAGCCGACGACGTTGTCGTTGGTGCGGCCCGGTCCGGGGAACTGGGTGTGCTTGTGCACGAAGACCAGGCCGATGTGGGCGACGAACAGGCCCGACCAGGATCGCCGGCAGCAGCAGCACGTGGATCGAGAACAGGCGGGGGATGATCGCCTCACCCGGGAAGGGGCCGTCGAACAGGGCGAACGAGAGGTAGGACCCGAGGACCGGCACGGAGCGCATGAAGCCCTCCGCGGCGCGCAGGCCCGTGCCGGACAGCAGGTCGTCCGGCAGGGAGTAGCCGGCGAAGCCCTCGATGAGGGCCAGCATCGACAGGATGCAGCCGATCACCCAGTTGATCTCGCGGGGCTTGCGGAACGCGCCGGTGAAGAAGACGCGGAGCATGTGCACCGACAGCGCGACGATGAACAGCAGCGCGGCCCAGTGGTGGATCTGGCGGATCAGCAGGCCACCGCGGATGTCGAACGAGATGTCGACGGTCGAGCGGAACGCCTCGGACATGGTGATGCCACGCAGCGGCAGGTAGGAGCCGTCGTAGACGACCTGACCGGCGCTGGGCACGAACCAGAAGGTGAGGAACGTGCCGGTGAGGAGGCAGATGATCAGCGAGTACATGGCGACCTCGCCGAGCATGAAGGACCAGTGCTCGGGGAAGACCTTCTTCATGAGGTAGCCGACGGGCTTGGCCGCGCCGGTGCGGTCGTCGAGCCAGCCCGCCACACCGCCGACGGTCTTCAGGGCCGGTGGGGTGGGGGTCTGCGGCTCGGCGTCGTCCTGGCGGAGCCGGTCGACCGGGTCGCCGGTGCCGTTGCGGTCGGTGACGGTGCTCATGCGGAACCACGCTCCCAGAAGCTCGGTCCGACGGCCTCACGGAACGGGGCGTCGGCGATGAGGTAACCCTGCGAGTCCACGGTGATCTTCAGCTGCGGCAACGGTCGCTTGGCCGGACCGAAGATGACCTTGCAGTCCTCCGTCACGTCGAACGTCGACTGGTGGCAGGGGCAGAGCAGGTGGTGGGTCTGCTGCTCGTACAACCCGACGGGACAACCGACGTGGGTGCAGATCTTGGAGTAGGCGACGATGCCCTCGTGACCCCAGTCGCGCTCCTTCTTGCGCTTGATGTCCTCGGGGTTGAGCCGCATCAGCAGGACGGCAGCCTTGGCCTTGTCCTCGAGCACGTGCTCGGACTCCTTGATCGACTCCGGCAGCACGTGGAAGACCGAGCCGATGGTCACCTGGTCGGCCCGGATGCGGGTGCGCTCGGGGTCGCGGACCAGGTGGTCCCCCTTCTTCCACATCGTGGTGGACAGGGAGTCCTTCGGCGTCGGGCCCAGGCCACCGACGAGCGGCAGCAGGATGGCCAGCGGCGGGAGGGCGAGCGCGCCGGCGAGAGAGAACTTGATGAGCGGACGACGGCCGAGCTGGGCCTTGTCGCCACCTGCCATCAGCTCAGAGACCACCCGCTGGCGGTCCTCGTCCTTGGCCCGCTGCGGGTGGCGCTCCTCGACCGACTCGGTGTCGGGCATCAGGGTCTTGGCCCAGTGCACCGCACCCACGCCGCAGCCGAGCAGGGCCAGGGCCATGCAGACGCCGAGGACGACGTTGTAGATGCTCGCGTTGCCGATGCCGGGGATGAATCCGGCCTTCTCGGGGTCGATCGCGAAGTACGCGACGATGAAGAGCACCGTGGCCAGGCTGGAGATGCCGAACAGCGTCGCGACCTGCTTCTCGGCGCGCTTGGCGGCCTTCTCGGACAGGTCGGACATGCGCGGGACGTGGGGCGGCAGGCCCGGGTTCGCGAAACGCTCCGGGAGACCGCCGGTGCCCTCGATGTGACCCTGGTCGAGCCGAACCGCGGTGGAGCCGTAGCCGTCCGTGTGGCCGTGGCTGTCACCCGCGGTGTGGCCGTCGCCCGTGCCGACGACCTCGCCGTGCGGCGTGTCGTGTTCGCTCATGCTGTCGTCGATCCTGTCGAGTCGCGGTGGTCAGTTCCAGTGTCGCCCGACGGGGCGCCGTGGGCCAGAGATTGTGACCTGTCCATCAGGCGGCCTTCCTGCCGAGCCAGACGGCGAAGCCGATCATGATGCCGAGCCCGAAGATCCAGACGAACAGGCCCTCGGACACCGGCCCGAGGTTGCCCAGCGCCATCCCGCCGACGTTCTCCTGCTCGTCCACGGTGTGCAGGTAGGCGACGATGTCGTTCTTGGCCTCGGGGGAGATGTTGTCGTCGCTGAACACCGGCATGGACTGCGGGCCGGTGACCATCGCCTCGTAGATGTGCTTGCCCTCGATGTCCCGCAGGGCGGGTGCGTACTTGCCGCGGGTCAGGGCGCCACCGGATCCGGCGAAGTTGTGGCACATGGCGCAGTTGACGCGGAACAGCTCGGCGCCGAGGGCGACGTCACCACCCTTGCCGCTGGTGTACTCGGCGTCGGGGACGGCCGGCCCGGGGGCCAGCGACGCGACGTAGGCGGCGAGGGAGGAGATCTGCTCCTGGGTGAACCGGACCTCGGCGCGGGGGGCCTGGACGTTCGGGGCGGCCATCGGCATCCGCCCGGTGCCCACCTGGAAGTCCACGGCCGCGGCGCCGACCCCGGCCAGGCTCGGTCCGGCCTTGGTGCCCTGGGCCTGGAGGCCGTGGCAGGTGGCGCAGTTGGCGAGGAAGAGCTTCTTGCCCTCCTCGGCGGAGCTCGCGGCTGTGCTGGCGGCATCCGCCTGCTTGGGCGCGAAGGTCGAGTAGGCGACCCCGGTGAGGATCAGCCCGAGCAGCAGGAGCAGGGCGATCGCGGCCGGGTGTCGGCGGCGGGCGGCCAAGGCGTTCACGGTGCGGTCCTGTCGGTGGAGGCGGGCAGGGCGTGCTGGGAGGGCATCGTGCCGGTCACTTCAGCAGGTAGATCGTCGCGAACAGCGCGATCCACACGACGTCGACGAAGTGCCAGTAGTAGGAGGTCACGACCGCACCGGCAGCCTGGGCGTGGCTGTAGTGCCGCGTCGTGAAGGTGCGACCGATGATGAGCAGGAAGGCGAGCAGCCCACCGGTGACGTGCAGGGCGTGGAACCCGGTCGTGAGGTAGAACACCGACCCGTAGGCAGTGGAGGACAACGTGATTCCCTCGTGCACCAGCTCGGAGTACTCGAGCACCTGACCGGAGACGAAGATCGCGCCGAAGATGTAGGTGAGGACGTACCACTCGCGCATGCCCCAGCTCGGGACCGCCAGGAGGCTGGCGTCACCGCGGTGCGCCTTGCCGTGCTCGGCCGCGTGGACACCGAGCTGGCACCAGACGGAGGAGATCACGAGGATGATCGTGTTCGCCGTCGCGTACGGCACGTTGAGGATGCCGGTCGACTCCTTCCACAGTTCGGGCTCCACCGACCGGATCGTGAAGTACATCGCGAACAGTCCCGCGAAGAACATCAGCTCGCTGGAGAGCCAGACGATGGTGCCCACTGAGACCATGTTGGGTCGGGACACCGGCCCGTGGCCCGGGATGCTGCCAGCCGAGCGAGCGGGTTCGGAAGTCACAGAGGATGCTGTCGCCACAGTCGCCAGATTAGCCACAATCTCGAGGCGGCACACCGTCGACCCCCCGATGGGCGCACCGAGGCCGTGCAACGGTGCCGTCGAGGCAATGGATCGGGCGCCCCGACGCCCCAGATCGGCGCACCGGTAGCATCTGCGACATGACCGCTTCGTACGCGACCGCCGCCGACAGCCCGACCGCGTCGGGGTCCCCGGCCCGCCAGATCTCGGTGCTGCTGTACAGCGACGACAAGACCACGCGGGACGCCGTCCGGGTCACCGTGGGACGTCGCCCGGCCCGTGACGTGGAGGTCGGTTCCTGGCGCGAGTGCGCGACCGCGGCGGCGGTGGTCGAGGCCGTCGAGAACGCCTCGTTCGACGTCCTCGTCCTCGACGGTGAGGCTGCGCCGATGGGTGGGCTCGGCCTGTGCCGCCAGCTCAAGAGCGAGATCTTCGAGTGCCCGCCCATCCTGGTCCTCACCGGGTCGGCCCCAGGACGGCTGGCTGGCGACGTGGTCGCTCGCCGACCTGGCGGTCCCGCACCCGCTCGACCCGATCGCCTTGGCCTCCGCCGTGGCCGAGCTGGGTCGCGGCGGACGTCCCAGCGCCTCCTGATCCGGTGAACGCACCGGACCCGGCCGGGTACACCTGGCCGGACCTGCTCACCCGCCTCATCGCGGGCAACCACCTCTCGACCGAGCAGGCCGCCTGGGCGATGGACCAGATCATGGGTGGCGAGGCGTCACCGGTCCAGGTCGCCGGGTTCCTCGTCGCGCTGCGCGCCAAGGGCGAGAGCGTCGAGGAGCTGCGCGGTCTCGCCGACGTCATGCTCGCCCACGCCAACCGGATCGAGGTCCCCGGGCCGAGCCTGGACATCGTCGGTACCGGCGCGGACCGCTCCAACACGGTCAACATCTCCACCATGGCCGCGATCGTCATCGCCGCCAGCGGGATCCGCGTCGTCAAGCACGGCAACCGCGCAGCCTCGTCGTCCTCCGGGTCGGCCGACGTGCTCGAGGCGCTCGGCGTCGACCTGACCCTGGACCCGCAGCGCGTGGCGGGCGTCGCCGCGGAGGCTGGCATCACCTTCTGCTTCGCCCAGGCGTTCCACCCGGCCATGCGGCACGCCGCGGTCGCCCGCAGTGGGCTGGGCGTCGGCACGGCGTTCAACGTCCTCGGCCCGCTCACCAACCCGGCCCAGCCGACGTATGCCGCGGTGGGGGTCGCCGACCCGCGCATGGCTCCGCTCATGGCGGGCGTCTTCGCGGGGCGCGGCAAGGAAGCCGTGGTCTTCCGTGGTGACGACGGTCTCGACGAGCTGACCCTGAGCACCACCTCGACGGTGTGGTGGGTGTCCGGCGGCAGCGTCACCCAGCGCACCTTCGACCCGCAGCGCGTCGGGCTCGAGCGCCAGCCCATCGAGGCACTGCGTGGTGCCGACGCGGCGCACAACGCCCAGGTCGCCCGCGAGCTTTTCGGCGGGCAACGCGGGGCGGTGCGCGACGCCGTCGTGCTCAACGCCGGCATGGCGCTGGCGCTGGCCGCCCCCGCCCTGGGCGAGCCCGGTGCCCGGCTGGGTGCCGACGCCTCGGACGAGGACTTCGCGGCAGCCGTCCGCACCGGCATGGACCTCGCTTCCGCGGCGCTGGACTCCGGTGCCGCGGCCGCCCAGCTCGAGCGCTGGGCAGCCGCGACTCAGCGCCCTGCTTCTGGCTGACCCGGGCGGCTCCCGCCGGGGACTAGGACATCGAAGCCAGCCAGCTCACGGCCTGACGGGCGTCGGCCCGGCGCTGCTCGTACCTCGCGCCGACCGCCAGCAGGGCCACGCCCAGTGTCCCGAGGGTGAGGTAGCGCGGCAGGTGCATCGCGTAAGGACCGAGCTGGGTGATGCCGATGACGACGGCAGCGCCCGCGCCGAGCACGACGAGCGCCTGCCACCGCCACTGGGCCCCGACGACGAGGACGAGCACGGCGACGGACACCGTGACGAGCGGGCGCAGGACACCGTCGTCGATGCTGGTGAAGAGGGCGGACGGCAGCAGCCCCACCGCCAGTCCCGGCCCCGACGTCAGCCAGCTGCGGTGGCCGAGCTCACGCCGTGACCAGAGCCCCGCAGCGAGCAGCAGTACGGCCAGTGGCAGGGTCCACACCTCCAGGGTCGTGATGTCGGCGTGGGCGAGCTCCAGCCAGGTTGCGGTCGTGAGGCCCACCACCGCGAGGGTGACGAGTCCGCGACGGTGCGGCAGGGCGGCATACCCGACAGCGACCAGTCCGTAGGCCGCGGCGGCGCCGGCGGCGGCATGTGGCCAGCTGCGCTCGACCGCCACGGCGACCGCGGTGAGGCCGATGAGCGCTCCCAGCACGGAGAGCACGACCTCCTCGTCGTGGTCGAAGCGCCAGAGGGCCACGCACACGAGAAGGAGGCCGGTCGTGAACAACAGCGCCCACTGGGTGTGGGTCCCGACCAGCCCACCGCCCAGCCAGAGGGCCCAGGCCGACGACAGCGCGGCAACCCCCGCGGCAGGTGCGCGCAGCACGGACCGGAGGACGCCCGTCGTGGTGGCGACGACGGCGACCAGCGTGAGCACCGTGATGACCACGCCGTCTGACCGCTGGCTCGCCAGGGCGCCGAGGAGCGCACCGGCCAGGGCCAGGTAGCCGACGGTGGCGAGCGAGAGCCTCCTCGGGCGCGGGACCGCCGGGCGAGCGCGCCCGCGACCAGGCCGGCTCCGGCCACGGCGGCGGCCAGCACCTCGACATCGGTGGAGACGAGCCCGCCGCCCAGGGTCACGGCGAGGACGCCCGTCACGGCGGCCACGGCGCTCGCCGGCATCCGCCAGCGGACCCGGTGCACGGCGGCCGTGGTGGCTGCCAGGGCGGTTGCGGTGAGGGCAGTGATGGTGGCTGGGCGGGAGTCCTGTCCGACCGTCACGAGCACGAGGACGGCCATGGCCAGCGCGGTCTGCGCCTCGCACCAGGCTGTCCCGAGCGAGGTCGGCCGGGTCCGGGCGACCGCGAGTCCGGTCGCGAGGACGCCGGCGAGCACGGCCAGCACGGCGGTCCAGAACGCGCCGAGCTGCAGGGCCAGGCTCAGCACTGCCGTGGGGACCGCCAGCGGTGGCGACGAGGGCGACGCACGCCGAGGGCTCGCCAGTCGCCGGAGAGCGGGCGGCTCAGCCAGTCGGCCCGGACGGCGGTCCGGTTGCCGAGGCGGGCGGTCCGTGCGGCGACGACCCGTCGGGTGATGACGGCGCCGCCGACGGCGAGGAGCGCAAGCAGCGCCGACACAGACGAGGCCGTCGACGGTGAGGTCGCCGACACCGCGAGGCGTCGGGGTCAGCCCACGGCGTCGCGTCGGCCTGCGGCGAGGGCGCCCACTGCCGCGGCGGCGAACGACACGGCCGTCCATCCGGCAGCCGGGCCGGTAGCGGCGCGCCGGGTGAGACCGAACGACGAGGGGACCAGCAGGCGCGCCAGGCCGAACACCACGGCGCCGGCGAGGGAGAGGCCGGCGACCCCGGCCGCGGTGTCGGCGTATCCCACGACCCCTGCCCAGCCGACCGAGGCGGAGGTCAGCGACAGGAGCGCGAAACCGGCGATCCGCCGGTCGTAGCGGTGGAGCGCCGCGAGCACGACGGCGACGAGCAGACCGGTGACGGCGGCATACGTGCGGGCGTCGAGGGAGTCCAGGTCCGCCAGGCCGAACCGCCGGGCCGCAGCCACGTCGAGCAGGATGCAGGCCACCAGCCACGAGCGACAGGGCCTCGGCGCTGCTCGGCAGACGACGCCGGGAAAGGTGCAGGGCGGTGGCCGCAGCAGCGGCCGTGAAACCGCCCATCACGACCATCTGGCCGACCCGGCCGATGACGAACCAGGCGATGGCCAGGGCGATCGAGCGACGCGGCGAGGACCAGCAGGACACCCGACGGCCAGCAGGGTCTGCTGGGTCGTCCAGGTCCGGCGGGGCGGGGACGCAGGAGGCCGGACCGGCCGCGCGTCCTGCTCCGGAGCCGCTGGTCGGGACGTCGTCGCCGGAGCGCCCGAGGTGATGGCAGGAGCGGTGTCCGGGGTGATGGCTGTCGCGGTGTCCGGGGTGACGGCAGGAGCCGGCCCCTGTGCGCGCAGCGCCGTGATCAGTGAGGCGCGCTCCCGCTGCAGCGTCGCCAGGCTCTGGTCGAGCTGCCACAGCCGGCGGCCGTCGGGCCGGTGAGAGGCAGGTGGCAGCGGGGGCAGGAGGTGGGGGCCGGAGGCAGGAAGGCGCCACAGGCGGGGCAGGGGATCGGCGACATCGGTCCTCCGGGGGTGCAGGCGCGGCAGCGCTCGGTGGTCCGAGTGTGCAGGTCAGCAGGGGTGTCGCGGATGCGCGTTGCTACTCAGATCGGCCGTCCGGCCGAGGGCGCGCCGGGCTCGTGTCGGCCGCGTGCCGGTGGCTCGTGTCGGCCGCGTGCCGTGGCCCGGTCGGCTCGGGAGACCCTCGCGTCAGTCGCCGTCGAGGCCGAGGCTGAAGGCAGCCTCGAGGTCGTGCTTGGAGTAGGTGCGGAACGCGATGTGGGTGTTGGTCCCCGTGACGCCCTGCACCTTGTTGAGCCGGTCGGCGATGACGTCGTTGAGCTGCTCGTGCTCCTTGACCCGGATCATCGCGATCAGGTCGGCGTCGCCGGCCACCGAGTAGACCTCCGAGACGCCCTCGAGCTCGGCGATGGCCTGGGCCACCTCGGGGATGCGGTCGACTTCGGCGTTGATGAGCACGATGGCGGAGATCACCGGCCCACTGTATCTGCGCCGCACCGGCGCGGGCGTCCGGTGCTAGGAGGCGGCGACGAAGCCGGCCACCGCGTGCCGGGCGACCACCTGGGGCTCGAGCTCGGCGCGCGCGCCACCCGCGCCGCCGACGGGGCAGGTCCACTCGCCGTCGAGGTCGACGATGCGCACGCCTGGCGTCTCCAGCCAGCGCAGGATCTTCTCGGTCTCCTCCGGGATCGCCGCCGGGGACGGCCACGGGGCAGGCAGCACCACCTCGGCGCTGTGCCGCGACGGCCTCGACGTAGGGCATCGGGTCGGCGCCCCGCGGCGCGACGGTGCTCGCGGCCAGCCGCCCGTGCCGGACCACGACGACCTCCCAGCCGCCGGACGTGGCGGGTCGGGCAGCGATGATCTCGGGACTGGCAGCCAGGGGAGCGATCCGCTGGGCCCGCGCCATGCCGCGCACCAGCGCGAGCATCCGGTCGCGCAGGGTCCCGGCGTCCTCGAACCGCTCCTGGTCGGCGAGCGAGCCCATCCGGGTGCGCAGCGCCGTCACCACGCCGCGCGAGTCACCCGCGAGGGCGTGGACGGCGTCCTGCACCACCGCGGCATACTCCTGCACGCTCTGGGCACCCGTGCACGGTGCGCCGCACCGGCCCATCTCGGCGAGCACGCACGCTCCGACGGGGCGGGTGGGCGAGAGGCGCTGGACGCACTGGCGCAGCGGGATGACCTCGTGGACGGCGGCGACGGCGGCCTCGGCCGAGCCACGGCTGCCGAACGGGCCCGATGTAGCGGGCGCCGTCACCGCGGACCTCGCGCACGATCGACAGCCGCGGGAACGCCTCGACGGTGAGCTTCACCCAGGTGGCGCGCTCCGGGGTCTTGGACCGGCGGTTGTAGCGGGGCTTGTGCTCGGCGATGAGCCGCAGCTCGCGGACCTCGGCCTCGAGCGTCGTGGCGCAGACGACCGGGGTGACGGACTCCGCGATCCGCACCATCTCGGCCATCCGGGTGCGCTGCTCGGAGGCGGTGAAGTAGCTGCGCACACGGGTGCGGATGTTGACCGACGTGCCGACGTAGAGGACCCGTCCCTGGCCGTCCTTGAAGAGGTAGACGCCCGGCTCGTCGGGGAGTCCGTCGGCGAGCCAGCGCTTGCGCCGCTGGGCGGGGCTGACCCGCGAGGTGTAGCTGGCCAGCTCCTCGAAGGTGTGCACACCGAGGCTGCCCGACGCGGCCGATGAGGGCGTGCAGGACGTCGACCGTGGCCTGCGCGTCGTGCAGGGCCCGGTGGTCGGGGGTGGTCGTCGCGCCGAACAGGGCCGCCAGGGTGGACAGCTTGTGGTTGCGGGCCTCGTCGCGGGTGACGAGCTGGCGCGCGAGGTGGACGGTGTCGAGGACGGCGTGGCGCGGCCACTCGATGCCCTGGTCGCGCGCCGCCATCTTGAGGAACCCGACGTCGAACCCGGCGTTGTGGGCCACCAGCACCGCGCCCTGGGCGAACTCGAGGAACGCGGGCAGGGCGGCCTCGATGCGGGGGGCGTCGGCCACCATCGCGGTGGTGATGCCGGTGAGCGACTGGATGAACGGCGGGATCGGCAGGTGGGGGTTGACCAGGGTCTGGAACTCGCCGAGCACCTCGCCCCCGCGGACCTTGACGGCGCCGATCTCGGTGATGGCGGAGTCGGCCGGGCTCCCTCCGGTGGTCTCGAGGTCGACGACGACGAAGGTGACCTCGGCCAGCGGCGTGCCCAGGTCGTCGAAGGTGCCCTGCACCATCTGGTCGCCGGCCGTCTGCATGGACCTGACGGTAGGCCGGTGGTGTGACAGCCGGCGGCAGGCGCGCCCTCGGTGCGCCGCCCTTCCCTCTGTCCGGTATGCCGTGTCAACGGCGTTGTCGGTGCCCTCACCTAGCGTCGTCGACAGGTACCACGACCAGACCACCAGACCAGAGAGCGAGGTGATCGCGATGATCATCGAATGCCAGAGCTGCCCCGTGCGCGACCTGCACTGCGCCGACTGCATGGTGACGGCCCTGCTCACGCCCCAGGGGGCGCAGCTGCCCCTCGACGCATCCGAGCGTGCCGTCGTGACGAGGTTCGTCGAGGCCGGTCTCGTCGGCGCCCAGGAGGCCGCCTCGGTCAGCGCCCGCCGCGAGCCGTGGGCCGCCCACGTCCGCGCCGTCGGCTGACCGCTCCCTACGATGGCTGGATGAGCAGGGTCGTCGGCGCCGCAGTCGCTGCCGGCTGCCTGATCGTCGGTCTGCTCGGCGGGTGCTGCTGATGACGACACCGGACCCTCCTCGTCCCCGACCTCCACGACGCTCGGGCATCACGACCCAGCAGAACGCGCCCGAGCCGTCCGTCGCACGAGAAGACGCGCTGGCCACCCTGCTCGCCCGGCGCGCCGCAGCCGTCCGCGAGCGCGACCGGGCCGCCTTCACCGCCACCCTCGACGACCCGTCCTCGGGTTTCGGTCTGCGCCAGCTGGCCCAGTACGACGCACTCGCCCAGCTCCCGCTCGGCACCTTCACCTACGGCACCCCCGAGCCGGCCCCTGCGCTCGCCCCCGACCGGGTGGCCCAGCTCGGCCCGCAGGCGTGGGTCTCGCGGGTGGCCGGGCGTTACAGCCTGGCCGGCTTCGACACCGCCCCCCGCGAGTTCGAGTCCTACTTCACGGTGGTGCGACGGGACGACGGCTGGCGGCTGGCCGACGACACCGACGGCGGCACCCAGGTGCAGCTGTGGGACCTGCCCAGGTTCACCGTGCTGCGCAGCTCGACCACCCTGGTCGTCGGCACGGGTCCGGCCAGCCGGCTACGTCCCTACCTCGCGCTCGGCAACCTCGCCGTGAAGCGCGTCGACGCCGTCTGGACCGTCCCGTGGAACAGCCGTCTGGTCCTCGTCGTCCCGGGGACCGCGGCACAGATGGCCGAGCAGACCGGTCAGGACAAGGCCGGCGTGGCGCAGGTCGCGGCAGTCACCGACGGCCCGTTCGACCCGGAGGGCCGGGCCGGCGCCGACCGGGTCGTCATCAACCCGAGCGCCTTCGCCACGCTCCAGGCCCGCGGCCAGCAGGTCGTCGTCGCCCACGAGGCGACCCACGTCGCCATCCGGGCCACGACCAACCGTCCGGTGCCGCTCTGGCTCTCCGAGGGCATGGCCGACTACGTGGGCTACCACGACATCGGTGTGACGCGCACGCCAGGTCGCCGCGGCCCTGCTCGACCGGGTCCGTGCGGGCACCGGGCCGAAGGCCCTGCCGTCCGGCGCCGACTTCGACCCCTCACGCGCCACGATCGCCCCGAGCTACAACGCGGCCTGGCTGGCGGTTGCCCGCATCGTCGACCGCCACGGCCCAGCGGCCCTGGTCCGCTTCTACCGCGCCGTGGCCACGACCACCGACCCTTCGACCCGTGCGGCCGGCGACCCCGACGCGAACGTCGCAGCGGCCTTCAGGACGGTGCTCGGCACCACCCAGGCCTCCTTCACCAAGGAGTGGCTCGCCTACCTCCGGACCCTGGCGGGGCGCTGACCGGTCGAGAGCGTAATTGAGAGTGCACGACACGCTGACGGACCGCTGCCGTCGTCAGCGTGTCGTGCACTCTCGACTCTCACCGTGCGAAGTGCCGACCCGACCGGGGCATGACGTTCCATTCCTGCTGCACACGCGGCATACGCGGACCTGTCGGGCTTTGGCCAAGGCTTGACCTCGACCCTGCGAACCCCCGACCTGACGGCGGTTAGGAAGGAAGGCAGTGCCGCTGCACCCGCTGCGGCACCCGACCTGACACCGACACCCCAAGGGAGCAGGACATGTCGAAAACCCGACTGACCCTCGTCGCCGCGGCCACCGCCGCGCTCGCCGCCACCACCCTCGCCACAGCACCGGCGAGCACTGTCGCCGCACCGGCACAGCACGCGGGGGCAGGGCAGAGCGACCAACCAGGGCAGGCGCGAAGCAGCAGCTATCTGCCGAACGAGCGCGAGAAGGCGCAGAACGCCCGTCTCCAGAAGAACCTGGACGCAGCCCTCAAGCAGGCAGCCGCCAACAAGGCAGCAGGCAAGGCGAGCGGCAAGCGCGTCGCCGCCGTGACCGTGTACTACGACGACTCGAGCGCCCCCTCGTTCGACTCGCTCATCGACCAGGGCGCCGCGATCTGGAACTCGCGCGTGTCGAACGTGCAGCTCGTCGAGGGCAACAGCTCCAACGCCAGCCTGGCCTACTACGAGGGCACCGACCCGAGCGGCTCGTACTACTACGGCGACGGCCACGGCAGCGGCTACGTCTTCCTGGACTACGACCAGGCCAACACCTACGCGCCGCTGCGGATCGTGACCCACGAGACCGGGCACGCGCTCGGGCTGCCGGACCGCTACACGCAGCCCTGCTCCAAGCTGATGTCCGGCGGTGGCCCCGGCCCGTCGTGCACCAACCCGTACCCCGACTCGGTCGAGGCGTCCGAGGTGAACACGTTGTGGGCCAACGGTTTCGCAGCGTTGGACAGCTTCGCCAAGGTCGGCTGACGGGATCGACTCAGCTGCCCACCGGAGCGCGTCCGCCGACCTCGGCGGGCGCGCTCCGCGTGTCACCGCTGCCGCCGCCGGTGTCGCTTGCCCGGCCGTCGTCGGCGTGGTTGGCGTAGCGGGCATGGTTGGCGTCGGCGCGGGTGTGGCGCTCCACCGCCAGCGACAGGACGACCATCGAGCCGACGAGCCAGAACTGGTTGTAGAAGGCCTGCTTGTTGACGAGGTTCGCCACGAGCAGCACGAGTGCCAGCCAGCGCAGCACGTCGGCAAGCTCGGGCTGGCGGCGCCAGACCGTCCAGCAGACCGCTGCGAGGGTGCCGAGCACCACGACCCCGGTCACCGCGAACGGCAGGGTGATGCCAAAGGTGTTGAACGCCAACAGGTAGAGCGTGTTGGCGAACTTGATGGGGTGGAACCCGACGAGCAGGCTGATCGTGTCGTGGACGAAGTCGGGCGGGCTCGCGAGGAACCACGGTGCGATGAGCAGGCCCGTCAGCGCGCCCGTCGCCAGGCTCCGACGCCACCCGAACGGACGCCACAGCAGCAGCACGGGCAGCAGCAGCGCGAGGTGCTGCTTGCTGGCGCACGCCAGAGCCAGCGGTATGACCGCCCACCAGGCCCGGTGACGCTGCACCAGCACCGCCCACCAGGCGATCCCCGCGAGCAGGAGCGGCTCGGTCCAGGCCTGGTCCAGCTGGGTGAGGGTGCCGGGCGCGAAGACGAGCAGGGCGGTGACAGCAGCGGCGGTCCAGACCCGCGACGGCGCCTCGGCGTCGAAGGCGGTATGCCGTGTCGCGGACCGGCGGAGAGCCAGGACCCAGGTCGCCGCCACGGCCACGAGCGTCCAGAAAGCCAGCGCCCACCGGACGTCGCCGAACAACCAGCGCCCGGGAGCGAGCAGCACTGCGGTCCACGGCAGGTAGGTGAACGCGTCCTGGATGCCCGGTGAGCCCGACCAGTTCATGGCATAGAAGTTCTCGCCCCGGGCCAGGCCGTCGGCGGCCTGCTGCAGCGTGACCCAGACGTCGATGCGCGGCCGCGGTGAGGAGAGGACGGCGGTGGTCGCGGCGACGGCATACCCCGTGACCGCAACGAGGCCAGCCGCCCATCGGGCCCGAGAACCGTTGGCCCCCACCAGGACCGCGCAGGCCAGCGGGGCCACCACGAGCGTCGTGGTCGCGACCGCGAGTCCGGTCGGCGCGAGGTAGCTGAAGAGCGGGACCACCAGGGTGGCCAGGGCGGAACCGGCCAGCATGACGGCCACCCCCGGTCGGGTCAGCCGGACCCGCCACCCGGCCCACTGCCACAGGGCGAGTGCCACGGCGGCCGCCGTGAGGGCGGCCACGATGGCGATGCGGTAGCGCACCACGCTCCACTGGAGGGCGGTGAAGAACACCAGCCAGGCCAGCGGAAGGGCGAACGAGGCGACCGCCACGGACGACGTGGGCCGTCCATGGGGAGGTCGTCGCATGGCTAGACCCTAAGGGTCAACCGGTCACTCCTTGGCACCGGAGTAGAGCGCCTCCACCTCGTCGTGGAAGTCCTTCATGACCATGTTGCGCTTGAGCTTCAGGCTCGGCGTGAGGTAGCCGTTCTCCTCGGTGAAGTCCCCGGGGAGGACGGCGAACTTGCGGATCGACTCGGCCTTGGACACCGACCTGTTGGCCTCGTCGACCGCTTTCTGGAGCTCGGCCAGGACCTGTTCGTTGGTGCGGGCCTGCTCGAAGGTGACTCCCGCGACGCCGTTGTTCTTGGCCCAGCCGGGGTACATCTCGTCGTCGAGGGTGAGCAGCGCGCCGATGAACGGCTTCTGGTCGCCCACGACGATGCACTGGGAGATGAGGGGGTGTGCCCGTAGCCGGTCCTCGAGGGCGGCCGGTGCGACGTTCTTGCCCCCGGCGGTGACGAGCAGCTCCTTCTTGCGTCCGGTGATCTTGAGGTAGCCGTCCTCGTCGAGCTCGCCGAGGTCACCGGTGTGGAACCAGCCGTCGAGCACAGCACCCTCGGTGGCCTCGGCGTTGTTGTTGTAGGACGCGAAGACGTTGTTGCCCTGGATGAGGATCTCGCCGTCGTCGGCGATCCGGATGCCCACACCCGGCAGCGGGGCGCCGACGGTGCCGATCTTCACCCGGTCGGGCACGTTGACGGTGGCGGGCGCCGTCGTCTCGGTGAGCCCGTAGCCCTCGAGGACGGTGACGCCGATGCCGCGGAAGAAGTGGCCGAGGCGGGTGCCGAGCGGGGCGCCGCCGGACACGGCATACATGACCTGGCCGCCCATGGCGTCCCGCAGCTTGGAGTAGACGAGCTTGTCGAACACGGTGTGGCGGAGCTTGAGCCCGAGGCCCGCGCCTCCGGTGTCCTGGGCGGTCGACCAGGCGATGGCGGTGTCGGCCGCCGTGGCGAAGATCTTGCCCTTGCCGTCGGCCGTCGCCTTGGCCTCGGCGGAGTTGTAGATCTTCTCGAAGACGCGCGGGACCGACAGGATGAAGGTCGGCTTGAACTCGGCGAAGTCGGCCAAGAGGTTCTTGATGTCCGCGCTGTGGCCCATCTTGGCCTCGCCGGTGACGCACAGGACCTGGATGAACCGGGCGAAGACGTGGGCCAGAGGCAGGAACAGCAGTGTCGAGGCGCCATCGGCCTGGACCACGGACGTGAGCTTGGTGATGGCGTTCTCGGACAGCGCCAGGAAGTTGTCGTGCGTGAGCTGCACGCCCTTGGGACGGCCGGTGGTGCCGGAGGTGTAGATGATCGTCGCGATGCTCGTCGCGGTCGAGCGCGCCCTTGGCGGCGTCGAGGTCGGCGTCGCTCACTGCGGCACCGGCGGTCTTGAGCTCGTCGATCGCCCCGGCGTCGACCTGCCAGGCGTGCTCCAGACCCGGGCAGCTGGTCGCGGACCTCGGCGAGGGTCGCCGCGTGCGAAGGGGTCTCGAGCAGAATGCCCTTGGCGCCGGAGTCGGTCAGGATCCAGGCGACCTGCTCGGCCGAGGAGGTCTCGTAGATCGGGACGGTCACCGCACCCGCGGCCCAGATGGCGAAGTCGGTGAGGGTCCACTCGTAGCGCGTCTTGCACATGATCGCCACGCGGTCGCCGGGGGCGATCCCGGCGGCGATGAGGCCCTTGGCCACGCCCTGGACGTCCTGGTCGAACTCGGCAGCGGTCACGTCGACCCAGCGAGTGCCCTCCTTGCGGGAGAACGCCACGCGCGAGGGGTTCGAGGCCGCGTTGCGGCCAGGCAGGTCGGCAAGGCTCCCCTCGGTCGTGGGCGGCACGAGTGGGGGCGCGACGTGTTCCTGCACTATGTCTCCTTTGACGACGGCATCGGTGCCTCAGTGACAGCCGTGCCTCAGTGAGCACAGACTACCCGCGGGTAGGAGTGCGGGGGAGCGCCCGTCCAGTTCGTCGTGCGCGGCCCGGACACCGCGTCCCGCCCGACGTGCGGAACACTGGGCCGGGTGCGGGATCCCAGGGTCGACATCATCGACGAGACCTTCATCCGCGTCAGTCCCGACGTGGTGCGGGCCACCCTCGACGACGAGGTGTGGGCGGCACGAGCGTGGCCGCACCTGTCGCGCCGGGTGTCCCGCGACCGCGGCGTCAAGGGCGTGCGGTGGGAGGTCACCGGCCAGGTGGTCGGCGAGATGGAGATCTGGCTCGAGCCGTTCCGGGACGGGGTGGTCGTCCACCACTACGTGCGGGGCACCCGTGGGCCGCACACCCGCCGGGACGTGGCCACGCGGCATACCCTGCGGTGGAAACGGGCCGTGCACGGCCTCAAGGACCGTCTCGAAGGTGGCACCTCGTCGGGCGGCGGGGCGTTGTAGCCTTCGGCGCATGGCCGACCGCACTGAGTCCAGCATCGACATCGACGCCAAGCCGGGTGAGGTCCTGGACGTCATCGCCGACTTCGAGAGCTATCCGGAGTGGGCCACCGAGGTGACGAAGGTCAGCATCCTCACCGAGGAGGGCGACGGCTGGGCCGACCAGGTGCAGTTCACCCTCGATGCGGGCGCGATCAAGGACACCTACACCCTCGACTACGAGTGGGACGTGAACAAGAACGGCACGGGTGTCGTCTCCTGGAGCCTGGTCGAGGCGACCGTGCTCAAAGCCATGAACGGGTCCTACACGTTGGCCGCCAACGGCAAGGACGCCACGACAGTGACCTACCGACTGGCGGTCGACGTCAAGATCCCGATGCTCGGCATGCTCAAGCGCAAGGCCGAGAAGGTCATCATCGACACCGCACTGAAGTCGCTCAAGAAGCGGGTGGAGGGTTGAGGCTGGTCCCCTCGGGGCGACGGTAGCCATGCGGGTCATCCTGTTCACCGGCAAGGGTGGGGTCGGCAAGACCACCAGTGCCGCGGCGACGGCGGTCGAGGCGGCCCGTGCCGGGGTCAAGACACTGGTCATGTCGACGGACGCGGCGCACTCCCTCGGCGACGCACTGGCCGTCGACCTCGGTGGCTCGCACACCGGCGTACCCGTCGACGTCGAACCCGGGCTGTCGGCCCTGCAGGTCAGTCCTCCTCACCTGCTCGGCAAGTCGTGGCGGGTGGTCCAGGACTACCTCCTGTCGGTCCTCGGCACCGTCGGCATCGACCCGGTCGTCGCCGAGGAGCTGACCCGGTTGCCGGGCGCGGAGGAGATCGCGGCGCTGCTCGAGCTGCGCGCCCAGGTCGAGTCCGGACCGTGGGACCTCGTCGTCGTCGACTGCGCGCCGACGGCGGAGACCCTGCGCCTCCTCGCGCTGCCCGAGGCGCTCGCCTGGCACCTCGAGCGGCTCCTGCCCGCCCAGCGCGGCCTGATCCGGACGCTGCGCCCCGCGGCGGCGGCCGCGGCCGGGGTGCCGTTGCCCGACCCCGACGTCGTCGCGGCGGTCACAGGGTGGCACCGGCAGATGCGCGACGTGCACCGGCTCCTCACCGGGGACCAGACCTCGGTGCGGCTGGTCCTCACCCCCGAGCGGGTCGTCATCGCCGAGTCCCGGCGCACCTGGACGTCGTTGTCGCTGTACGGTTTCGTCGTCGACGCAGTGGTCGTGAACCGGGTCTTCCCGGACGCGGCGGATGCCTGGCGGGCCTCCTGGAACGCGGCGCAGAAGGACGGCCTGGTCGAGGTCCGCGAGTCCTTCGCCGGGCTGCCGGTGGTGGTCACGCCCTACCTGTCCGCCGAGCCGATCGGTGTCGAGGCGCTCGCCGCCCTGGCCGCGGGGCAGGAGGGAGCCGCCGACGTCCTTGCGCCGGTCGCCCACCGCGGACTGGCCGTCGAGCAGACGGCCGAAGGATTCCTGCTCACCCTGCCGCTGCCGCTCGCCCACGCGGCCGATCTCGGCCTGCAGCGCCGGGACGACGAGCTCGTCGTGACGGTGGGGGAGCACCGCCGGGTGCTCACCCTCCCGGCGGCTCTGCAACGATGCGTGGTCGAGGGTGCCTCCGTACGCGACGGGCTGCTGCGGGTGCGCTTCGTCCCCGACGAGGAGGTCTGGCCGCGTGGCTGACGACGAACGCCCCGCCGTGGGCACGGTCGCCGAGGAGGCGGCCCGGCTGCTCGACGCCCTGGGCGGGTGGGCGAGCAGCACCCAGGCCGGGTATGCCGGCAGGACACCTCCCAGCCCCGGTTCGCCGGACGGGCGCAGCCCTGAGGAGGACAGCCCGGCACCGGACGCCGGCGACTCGGCTGCCGACACCCCCGACACCCGCCGACACCCCCGACGCCGCCGGGTCCGGCGCGCGCCCGAGCGGTCACGAGTCCCGCTGTCGGTCCTGTGGAGCGGAGAACGGCACGGGTCAGGCGGTCACCTGCCAGCTCTGCCCCGTCTGCCAGGGCATCGGGCTGCTGCGTTCGGTGCGACCCGAGACGGTGGACCGGCTCGCCGACCTGGCCGGCGCCCTCGCTGCGACCTTGCGCGACATCGCAGGCCAGCGCCGCGCCGATGCGGGCGGTGCGCCGTCGCCGCCGAGCCAGCCCTCGCGAGGCCGGGTGCAGGACATCACCGTCGACGACGAGGACGACAACCCGGGGAGCGCCACCTCATGAGCGTCACCATCGGGATCGACATCGGTGGCACCAAGATCGCGGGCGGGGTGGTGTCCGCCACCGGCGAGATCCTGGCGCGCGCCCGACGGGACACCCCGGCCCACGACCCCGACCAGATCGCCCACGACGTCGCGGCGCTCGTGGCCGAGCTGGGTTCGAACCGCACCGACGTTCGCGGCGTGGGCGTCGCGTGCGCCGGGTTCATCGACCGCACCGGATCGACCGTCCTGTTCGCCCCCAACCTCGCCTGGCGCGACGAACCCCTGAAGATGCGGCTCGAGGCGCTCGTCGACCAGCCCGTGACCATCGAGAACGACGCCAACGCCGCCGCGTGGGGGGAGTTTCGCTACGGCGCGGCCACCGAGGCCGACGACATGGTGCTCATCACCGTCGGCACGGGGATCGGCGGCGGTGTCGTGGTCGACTCGCGGCTGCTCCGCGGCGCGTACGGCGTCGGCGGCGAGCTCGGCCACATGCGCGTCGTCCCCGACGGCATCCGGTGCGGGTGCGGCAACCGCGGTTGCTGGGAGGTCTACGCGTCGGGCAACGCCCTGGTCCGCGAGGCCCGCGAGCTCGTTGCGTCAGGGGCCCTCAGCGCCGCCGCGCTCGCCGAGGCCTGCGGTGGCGACCCGAAGGCACTCAAGGGCGACCACGTCACGGGCGTGGCCCAGTCCGGCGACCCGGCCGCCACCGAGCTGCTCGCCGACCTGGGGCGCTGGCTCGGCGAGGGAGCTGCCTCCGTCTCGGCCATCCTCGACCCGGAGCTCATCGTCATCGGCGGGGGCGTGGTCGCGGCGGGTGACCTGCTCATCGGACCCGCGCACGCGGCATACGCCCGCACCCTCACCGGCCGAGGTCACCGGCCGGTGGCCGACATGGTGCCGGCCCGGCTGGGCAACGACGCCGGGCTGATCGGCGCGGCTGCGCTGGCGGCCGAGGGTGTCGGCTCGTGAGCGCTGGACTCGCCGTCGGGATCGACATCGGCGGCACCAAGGTGGCCGGCGGGGTGGTCGACGCCGAGGGCACCGTCGTCGCTCGGGCCCGCAGGGACACCCCCACCGCTCGACCAGTCCCGGCGTCGTCGAGGACACCATCGTCGACGTCGTCGCCGAGCTCATCGAGGTCGCCGGCGACGACGTCGTGGCGGTCGGGATCGGTGCGGCCGGCTTCGTGGCCGCGGACCGTGCCACGGTCGTCTTCGCACCCCACCTGTCGTGGCGTGACGAGCCCCTCGAAGCCAACCTGCAGCGTCGTGTACCCGTGCCGATCTCCGTCGACAACGACGCCAACGCCGCGGCCTGGGCCGAGTGGAGGTTCGGTGCGGCACAGGGGGACTCGCACGTGGTCATGGTCAACCTCGGCACGGGTATCGGTGGCGGGATGGTCCTCGACGGCCAGATCGTGCGTGGCCGGTTCGGGATCGCCGGAGAGTTCGGCCACATGCAGGTGGTGCCCGGTGGCCAACGCTGCGAGTGTGGCAACAAGGGTTGCTGGGAGCAGTACGCCTCCGGCAACGCCCTCGTGCGCGAGGCTCGCTCGATGATGACCGCCGGCAGCCCGATGGCCACCGACCTGCTCGACCGCGCAGGGGGCGACCCCACGGCGCTGACCGGTCCGATGATCACCGAGGCGGCCCGCGACGGCGACCCGACCGCCAAGGAGCTGCTCAACGAGATCGGTCAGTGGCTCGGGGTCGGCATCGCCAACCTGGCTGCCGCGTTCGACCCCGGCGTCTTCGTCATCGGCGGTGGGGTCAGCGCGGCCGGCGACCTCCTGCTCGAACCCGCCCGGACGACCTTCCGACGCCATCTCACCGGTCGTGGCTACCGACCCGAGGCGTCCATCGTCGCGGCTGCCCTCGGCAACGAAGCCGGTCTGATCGGCGCCGCGGACCTGGCGCGGCGCGACGCCCTGGGACGAGCCGGCGCCGAGGGGGCATGAGCACCATGCGGGTGGCGTCCTACAACCTCAAGGACCTCACCCTCGACCGCACGGCGGCCGCACGCATCATCCGCGCAGTCGACCCGGATGTCCTCTGCCTGCAGGAGGTCCCACGGCGTCTGCTGTCGACGTGGCGGGTGTCCGACTTCGCGCAGGAGTGCGGCATGTACTGGTCGGGCCGGCACCGCGGCAGCGGCGGCACGACGATCTTCACGTCGCTGCGCGTCCAGGTCTCGGAGTCGCGCCACCACCGGTTGCGGGTGGCCGCCCTCCAGCGCACCCGCGGGTATGCCGTCATGCGCGTCGGTCCCGCAGGTCACCAGCCGCTCGTGGTCGCCTCCGTGCACCTGAGCCTCGATGCGCAGGAGCGGGAGCGGCACGCCGGGCAGATCCTCGAGACCGTGTCGGGTGGGGGACCGGTGCTGCTGGCAGGAGACCTCAACGAGACCGAGTCGGGGCGGGCGTGGCAGCTTTTCGCCGCGCCGATGCGGCTGGTGTCACCGACGACCCCGACGTACCCGGCCAAGGCGCCCCGCAAGGTCCTGGACGTGATCTTCGGTTCACCCGACCTGGTGGTCGTCCCGCACCGCGACGTCGCGCTGTCCGTCGAGGACCTGGCCGCGGCGAGCGACCACCGGCCCACCTGGGTCGACGTCGACCTCGACCCTCAGCCGGTGCCGACGGCCGAGACCGAGACCGGTTCCACCGTGGTGTCGGCCGCCACCGTGGAGCAGGCCGAGCCGGCAGCGGCCACGCCACCGGGGGACTGAGCGCGACCGTTCGAGCCGGGTCGGTCAGGCAGGCCGGTCGTGCTTCAGCAACGCGCCGACAGCCTCGAGGGCAGCGAAGACGTCACGCTGCCACGAGCCCCCGAGCAGCACCATCGACTCACCCCCCATGAAGGCCAGCCCGACCAGCGTCGCGACCGTGCGCGGGTTGAACGGGCCGAGGTCACCGAGCTCGTCGGCGGCTTCCACGACGACCCGCTCGAGCAGGTCGAACCAGCCTCGGAGCAGTCGGGTCACCTCGGTTCCGATCGCCTCGTCGGTCCACCCGGCGGCGATCATCTCCTGCAGCATCCGCACATAGCCGGAGTCGAGGTCATCCTTGAGGAAGACGCAGGCCTGTTCGTAGCGACGCCACAGCGGGACGTCGGCGCCGTACATGCCCTCCTGGCGCTCCAGCAGCTGCTCGTTCTGGGAAGCGAGGAGGGCAAGGACCAGGCCCTGCCTGCTTCCGAAGTGGTAGTGGATCTGGCTCAGCGGCACGCCGGCGCGGTCGGCGACACGTCGTGTCGACAGGTTGGCGTGCCCGTCGGCCAGCAGGCACTCACGTGCTGCCTCGAGAAGTCGCTCTCGCGTCTGCGCAGCCATGGGCACCTCCAGTCAGAAAAGTCTTGTCGGTCGGTCGACCGAATGCTATCGTAGCAAGAATTCGGTCGACTGACCGAATTCTTGCGCCACCACGGAGGAGAAGCCATGCCACTCATCGAGGTCAACGTGATCCGCGACGTCTTCACGCCCGAGCAGAAGCGCGAGATCATCGCCAAGCTCACCGATGCCATGGTCGAGGTCGAGGGCGAGAACATGCGCCCGGTCACGTGGTGCGTCGTGCGCGAGGTGGCCAGTGGAGACTGGGGCATCGCCGGCAACGCGCTGACCACCGCCGACGTCAGGGCCCTGGCTGCCGGCACACCCGTCGCCGTCTGACTCGTTCGACCGATGACATGGATCCCGCGGGGCGGGAGACTCCGACCATGAGCACGACGACCTGGACCCGGGCGGGCAGTCGGCCGAGGCGAGCGCTCTTCCTCTCCTCGCCCATCGGTCTGGGACATGCTCGGCGGGACCTGGCCATCGCCCGCCAGCTCAGGGCGCTGCACCCCGACCTGGAGGTCGACTGGCTGGCCCAGCATCCCGTCACCCGGGTGCTGGAGGATGCCGGTGAGCGCGTCCACCCGGCGTCGGCGTGGCTGGCGAGCGAGTCGTCCCACATCGAGGCCGAGTCCGGCGAGCACGACCTGCGGGTGTTCCAGGCGATCCGGGAGATGGACGATATCCTGGTCAACAACTTCATGGTCTTCAACGACGTCGTGGAGCAGAGCCCGTACGACCTGGTGATCGGTGACGAGGCGTGGGACGTCGACTACTTCCTGCACGAGAACCCCGAGCTGAAGCGTTTCGCCTTCGCGTGGCTGACGGACTTCGTCGGCTGGCTGCCGATGCCAGACCTCGGTGAGCGCGAGGCCCTGCTGACCGCGGACTACAACGCCGAGATGCTGCAGCAGCGGGCTCGCCACGGTCGGGTACGCGACCGCCAGGTGTTCGTGGGCAACCCCGAGGACGTGGTCGACGAGTCGTTCGGGCCTGGGCTGCCGAACATCCGCGAGTGGACGACTGAGCACTACGACTTCGCGGGATACGTCACCGGCTTCGAACCGCCGACCCCTGACGAGGTGCGGCGATCCCGTCGGGAGCTGGGGTACGGCCCGGATGACGTGCTGTGCATCGTGGCGGTCGGGGGGTCAGGGGTCGGGGAGCCATTGCTGCGGCGGGTGCTCGACGCCGTGCCGTCGGCCCGTGCGAGGGTTCGTGCCCTCACGTTCCTGGTGGTCACCGGACCCCGCATCGATCCGGCGTCGCTTCCCTCGGTCGAGGGCGTCGAGCTTCGCGGATACGTGCCCGACCTCTACCTGCGGATGGCCGCCGCGGACGTCGCCGTCGTCCAAGGCGGCCTCACCACGACGATGGAGCTCACCGCGGCGCGGGTGCCGTTCCTGTACGTGCCGCTGCGCCACCACTTCGAACAGTGCTTCCACGTGCACCACCGACTGGAGAACTACCGCGCTGGGCAGCTCGTGGACTATGACGACGCCAGTGACCCGGAGTGGCTGGCCGAGGCGATCATCAAGCAGATCGACAGCGAGGTCACCTCGAGGCCGGTCGAGTCAGGCGGCGCAGAACGCGCGGCCGCGATGCTGGAGGAGCTGCTGTGAACGACAGTGAGGCGGTCATCCAGACCGTGATGGAGTACTTCGAGGGCTGGTACGACGCGGACCTCGCGCGGGTGGGTCCCGTCCTGCATCCCCAGCTGGTCAAGCGTTCCGCCCAGCAGGTCGGTGGCGAGAACCCGAGCGTCACGTCCAAGGAGAGGTTCTTCGAGCTGGTCCGCGGAGGGGGTGGGGTGCAGGACAAGACGGACGACCCGATCGAGGTCACCGTAGTGGACATCCACCGGGACATCGCCGCAGCCGTCGTGCGCTCTGCGCAGTACCGGGAGTACCTGCACCTGCTCCGCACATCCGAGGGGTGGCAGATCGTCAACGCGTTCTGGGAGCTGACCGAACCCGACCAGGAGTCCAGGCCTTGAGGGTCCTCGCCCCGGACGCCGAGGCCCATGTCGACAGCGAAGGTGTCCGCATCCACTACGAGGTCTGCGGCGACGGGAGCCCGACGATCCTGCTGCTGCCGACGTGGACGGTGATCCACAGGCGGTTCTGGAAGGCGCAGGTGCCGTACCTCTCCCGGCACTTCCGCGTCGTGTCCTACGACGGGCCCGGCAACGGACGCTCGGGTCGCCCGCTCGACCCTGCGGCATACCACCACGACGTCCAGGTCCGGCACGCCCTGGCGGTGCTCGACGCCACAGGCACCGGACACGCGGTGGTCGTCGGACTGTCGCAGGGCGGTGCCTGGGCTCTGCAGCTCGCTGCGCAGCATCCTGACCGCGTGCTCGGGACGGTGGTGATCGACCCGTCCCTCGACATCACGGACGGCCACGCCACCCGTGTCACGGACGGTGACCCTGTCCGGTTGACACCCTCCCGGGTGCCCTCGATCGAGCGGGACCCGCTCGAGCACTGGGCCAAGTACGACCCGGCGTACTGGAACGAGCACCACGAGGACTTCCTGTGGTTCTTCTTCGGCATGTGTTTCCCCGAACCGCACTCGACCAAGCAGATCGAGGACTGCGTCCGCTGGGGGCTCGACACCACGCCGCAGGTGCTCGCAGCCGAGGGTCAGGGAACGCGACCGAGTCGGCGCGAGATCGAGCAGTGGTGCCGCACCGTGACGTGTCCGGTGCTCGCGATCCACGGGAGCCATGACCTGGTCAGTCCTCCGTCGCGGGGGCAACGGGTCGCGGAGCTGACCGGTGGCGAGCTCGTCCTGCTGGAGGGTTCCGGCCACATCCCGCTCGCGCGGGACCCGGTGCGGGTCAACCTGCTCCTTCGCGACTTCGCGCTGCGGTTCCGGGCGACGTAGCGCACCAAGGACCTCCACCTCGATCGCACGGCGCCCACGCGCGTCATCCGCGCGGACAGTGGGGCCTAGGAGGCGTCGCCGGCCAGCACGGTGCGAGCGTGCTCGAGCCGTGCATCGCGCCAGGACCGCAGGGCGGCGAAAGCCTGGGGATCATTGGCGATGACCTCCCGCTGCACGGCGGACTCGGCAGAGACCCAGGCGCCGACGAGGTTGGTCTGCTGCTTGCACGCAACGTCAGCAACCGCCGTACGGATCTCCTCCTTCGACCCGCGTGGCTGCCACTTGCGGTTCGAAGGATCGAAGGTGGTGGCGTAGTGCAGGCCCTGGTCGGCAAGGCAGGCGCTCCAACGCTTCTCGGCGTCCAGCACCCGTGGGTCCTTCGCGGCGCGGTCGAACGAGGACAGCCCAGCCGCCTCGACATCGGCCATGCTCTGGTCGGGCAGGCCCAGCTGGGTCTCGGCGCGCTGCGCACAGCCACCGGTCGGGACGGCCTGTGCACCGGGTGGCCGCTCGTCGCCGTTGAGGACGTACTTCTGCTGTGGGGTGGGCGCCCACGTGCTGGCCCTCACGTCGTCGACGAACACCGTCTGCCCGACGTAGCCCCGGGTCCCGGCAGCCGCCGGGTCGAACAGTCCGTAGCGGCGGGCGTTGGACTCCACCGGGATCTCGGCAGGCGGCATCCTCAGTGTCACCCCGAACTCGAGGGCGCACCGCCGGACCAGCTCGCGGTAGGCGTCGTTCTCGATGCGCTGGACGGGGGCGGTGGCCTGGTAGGCGTCGAACGGCAGGACGATGTCCGTCGGGACGCGCGGCGTCGGGGTGGTGGTGGCCGCCGCCGCGTCGGTGCCCGGCGACGGACTGCCGCAGGCCGATGTCGCGAGGCAGGCGGCGGCCGCCGTCAGGAGGGCGCCCCGAAGGGCGACCCGGCGTGGCCGGGCCGCCCCACGGTGCGATGCCGCGGTCAGTCCCACTTGATGGAGCTGGTCCGGTCGTCCCACGTGCTCAGGTTGTAGGGAGCGCCGGGGCCGGCGTTGAAGTACGGACTGCTCGGGGTGGAGCTGTGCTCACCCTCGAAGTTGTCGAACTGGTAGAGCGCCGTGTCGCAGCTCGCGTAGTCGTTGAGCGAGGAGGTCCGGTTGTCGAAGTCCTCCTGCGACAAGGAGACCTCGGCGTAGTCGGCAGCACCGGAGGTCTCGGCATCGCACTGGGCGCCGCCGTACCACTCGATCCGAGCGCCGTCGCCGTTGCTGTTCTGGTAGATGGTGCCGATCTTGTAGGTCATCCCAGCGGTGCCGCGGTCGGGGTGCAGCCGCTGCACGGGCGGTGGGGCCGCTTCGGAGAACGAGGCGACTGCGCCGACCAGGGCGGTGGCCAGGCCGACAGCAGCGAGACCACGGGCCGAGCGGGAGAGCTGAATCATGAGGTATTTCCCCTCTTTTAGGTCGGGGAGACCCCTTTGTCCCCCCGGGCGCGCCGAACGTATCGGCAGTCGTCCGGTGCGTCCATCGCTGAGGAGAGGCCGATCCAAGAATTGGTACGTGCTTGGTGAGCGCGTTGGAATGTTTTTACGGCCACCGCATCCCCGAACGCCGCGATGGCGTCCACTTGCGTGGTATGGCCCCTGATGTTTTCAGACGCGGGCGCCGTTGTCCGGGTCGTCCTCGCCCTTGGAGTGCGGTTGGCGGAAGACGAGCAGGACGAACCCCAGCACGGTCAGACCCAGGGCGCCGATGGTCCACCAGTCGCTGACGTCGGGGCGGAAGAGCACCAGCCAGAGCAGCAGCAACGGGCCTGCCACCAGACCGACGATGATCCCCCAGAACTGGAGGTCCTCCTGCGGTGGGAGCGGTGCCGTGGGGCCGGGCTCGAAGTGGTCGTCGTCGTCGAGGTCCATCAGCTCGGCCGGTTCGGGGACGGACTCGGGGTCAGCCGGGTCAGGCTGCTCGGCACCACGCCAGACGACGAACGGACGGGTTGGCGGCGGGTTGACGCTCGAGTGCAGCGGCGCGTTCACCCCGGTGGCCGTGCCGCCAGCCGCAGGGTCCAGTCCGGGGTCAGGGCTGGAGTCGGGCGAGTCTGGCACCGGGCCAGGGACCGAGTCAGACGCCGAGCCAGACCCGGTGGGATCGGCGCGGTCCGGCAGCGACTCCACCTCGTCCCAGCGCGCGATGATGTCCGCGAACTCGGCGTCCACATCGCGATCGCTCATGGGTACCCCTTGGTCTGGATCGAGTGGCCTGCGGGAGGTCAGGTCCGGCTCAGCCGCTCGATGAGCTGCACCGACTGCTCAAAGATACGTGGCGCATCGTTGTCGAGGGTAGCCACGTGGTGGCTGTCGTGGAGCAGGACCTCCGTGGAGTCCTCGCTCGAGATGCGCGCGAGCACCAGCTCCGAGGTCGAGGCAGGCACGACGTGGTCCTGCGTCGAGTGCAGCAGGAGCACCGGCTGGGCCACCTCGGGCAGGTCGCGGCCCTGACGGGCCACGACGGCCGCAGGAGTGCCGTAGAGTTCACCGCGTCACTTCGGAGGTGTTCTGGTGTTCTACTGGGTGCTCAAGACGGTCGTTCTTGGCCCGATCCTCAAGCTGCTCTTTCGTCCGTGGGTCGAGGGCGAGGAGAACATTCCCGACGAGGGCGCCGCCATCTTCGCGAGCAACCACCTGTCGTTCTCCGACTCGATCTTCCTGCCGCTCGTGGTCCCGCGCCGCATGACGTTCCTCGCCAAGTCCGACTACTTCACCGGTCGGGGGCTCAAGGGCCGGGCGACGGCGGCGTTCTTCCGCGGGGTCGGGCAGCTGCCCATCGACCGCTCCGGTGGTCGCGCCGGAGAGGCCGCCCTGCGCTCGGGCCTGAAGGTGCTGCGTCGCGGCGAGCTGCTCGGCATCTACCCCGAGGGCACCCGCAGCCCCGATGGGCGTCTCTACCGCGGCCGCACCGGTGTCGCGCGGATGGCCTTGGAAGGCAAGGTCAAGGTCCTGCCCGTCGCGATGATCGGCACCGACAAGGCCCAGCCGACCGGCACCAAGATCCCCAAGCTCATCCGGATCGGCGTCAAGATCGGCAAGCCGCTCGACTTCTCGCGCTACGACGGCATGGAGGACGACCGGTTCGTCCTGCGCTCGATCACCGACGAGATCATGTACGAGCTGATGCTGCTGTCCGGCCAGGAGTACGTCGACATGTACGCAACGTCGATGAAGGACCGCATCGTGGCCGCCGCCAAGACCAAGGCGCGCGAGCTCCAGGAGGCTGCCCTCCCGGGCAGCGCCGCCAAGGAGCTCGAGGAGGCCCTCGACGCCGGCGACGACGAGACGTCCCGCAAGGCGCGCCCCAGTGTCGACGACGCCGTCGGTGACATCGACGAGCTCACCGGCCCCCAGGACGACCGCACCGAGCAGGAGGCCGCAGCACACCGCGACGACGTTCCGAGTGAGCTCGCCCACCGGTACGACTCGGCGTCGGACGAGGTGCCACCGGGCGCCCGCGCGGCCAGCTGAGGACCCTCTCGCAGTGGCGCGGCACCTGAGCACGTCCGCGCGCCGGGCCATCGCGTCGCCGGACTCCCAGCCCGAGGTCGTCTCGGCGTTCTGGAAGGGCATCGACGTCTTCCGGCCCATCGCCCTGGCGTATGCCGCGTACTCCCTTGCCGACCGCCCGCACGATCTCGCGCGCCCCGTCCTGGGCTGGACGGTGCTGGGAGTGCTCGGCGTCTGGACCGTGTTCCTGGTCTTCTACCGGCGCCGACGGATGTGGCTGGTCGTGGTCGAGCTGCTGCTGGCCGCGGCGGCGATCCTGGCGACGCTCCTCGTCGACACCGCCGAGGCCATCGAGGAGGGCTCGCGCACCCTCCCGACGATCTGGCCGGCGGCCGGTGTCGTCTCGGCGGCGGTGCTGCTGGGCCGCAAGGGTGGCCTGCTGGCCGCCGTCTTCATCGGCATCGTCGACGTGGTCGAGGTCGGCGAAGCCACCCCCAACACCATCAACAACATCGTCCTGCTGCTGCTCATCGGCACCCTCATCGGCTACGCCTGCGACCTCGCCCGCGAGGGCCACGCCAAGCTGCGTGAGGCGATGGCGCTCGAGGCGCAGGTGCGCGAACGCGAGCGGCTGGCCCGCACCGTGCACGACGGAGTGCTCCAGACCCTGGCCTTCATCAACCGGCGCGGCACCCAGCTGGGCGGTGAGACCGCCGAGCTCGGCGGCCTGGCGGCCGACCAGGAACGCCTGTTGCGTGCCCTCGTGAGTGGCACGTCGCAGGCCGACACCGAGGCCGGCGTGACTGGCGACGTGGACCTGCGCCAGCAGCTGGGTCGCTTCGCCGGCGGACAGGTGCACCTCGTGGCGCCCGCCGACCCGGTGCTGCTGACACCGCGCGTGGCGGGCGAGCTCGCGGCCGCCGTGGGGGCAGCCCTCGACAACGTGCGGCAGCACGCCGGCCAGGGCGCGCAGGCGTGGGTCCTCGTCGAGGACGAGGGGAGCGAGGTGGCCCTCACCGTTCGCGACAACGGCGTCGGTATGCCGGCCGGTCGCCTCGAGGAGGCCGCCACCGCGGGACGGCTGGGCGCCTCGTCGAGCATCCGTGGCAGGTTGGCGGACCTCGGGGGGACGGCGGACTACTCGGCCCGGGACGGTGCCGGGGTGACGGTGCGGATGCGGGCACCGAAGCACGGCGGACGCGACAGCGAAGGAGCACGATGAGCGAGCAGGACCAGGGTTTGTCGCAGAACCAGGCGTCGGTGCAGGAACGGGCGCCGGCGCCGGGGGGCCAGTCGGCGACCCAGCGCGCGGAGCTGCGCGTCGTCGTGGCCGACGACCACCCGTTGTGGCGAGACGCGGTGGCCCGGGACCTCGCCGAGGCGGGGATGAGCGTGCTCGCCACGGCCGACGACGGACCGTCGGCAGTCAACCGCACCAAGGCGACCCGGCCTGACGTGCTGGTGCTCGACCTCAACCTGCCCGGCATGCGCGGGCACGAGGTCTGCGCGGCCCTCGGCTCCCTGGAGACACGGGTGCTGGTGCTGTCGGCCTCCGGTGAGCAGCAGGACGTCCTCGAGGCGGTCAAGGCGGGAGCGACCGGCTACCTCGTGAAGTCCGCGTCGCGGGAGGAGATCGTCGCCGCCGTCGAGGCCACCGCGCGTGGCGAGGCGGTGTTCACGCCGGGGCTGGCGGGCTTGGTGCTGGGGGAGTTCCGCAAGCTGTCGACCCAGCCGCAGACCGACCCCTCGCGGCCGATCCCCGAGCTGACCGAGCGCGAGACCGAGGTGCTCAAGCTGGTCGCGACAGGCATGTCGTACAAGGAGATCGCGAGCGACCTGTTCATCAGCCACCGCACCGTGCAGAACCACGTCCAGAACACGCTCGGCAAGCTGCAGCTGCACAACCGGATCGAGCTGGTCCGGTTCGCGATCGCCAAGGGCCTGGACACCCCCGAAGCCTGACCCTCGGCCAGCCCTTGCCCGCCGGGTTGGTGGCGACAGGGTCGGGCCAACGGCAGCTACGCGATGGTCGACCGCGGTCAGGCGAGCCCCGCGCCGAGGCGGGCACGCGGTGGACAGCATCCCGCGCCTCAGCCCTTTGTCCGTATTCTCCCCACTCGCCTTCCTTTGCCGCAGCGCGCGGTTACATTGCCTGGAGGAAGTCGGGGTAGGGGAGACACGACGTGGATGTAGACACCTGGGAGATAGCTGCTCTGCGCAGCATCGGCCTCATCATGGGTCAGGCAGCGACCGCGGCTGACGAGCGGGTGCTGTACGACCGCATCGTCGAGAGCGCTGCTGAAGTCGCCGCCTTCCAGGTTGCCGCGCTGAGCCTGGTCCGACCGGATGGGAACCTCGAGGCGGTAGCCGTGGGTGGCGACGCACGGGCGCGCGAGGCAGTCGTGGGCCGAGTGACCCCACGCCACGTCGTCGACGCCGAGTTCGCTGCGGCCGATCAGTGGGGCGCGCTGCGATTCGTCCCGCACGACCGCCTTCCGGGGTCGTCCCCGGTGGGCTGGTCTGACCCGACCTGGGAGGGGGCAGGCAGCGGGGCCGACCCTTGGCATCCCGAACGACACCCTGTTCGCCCCGTTCTTCACTGTTTCGGGTGACCTTGCCGGAACCCTCAACGTGGACCTGCCCCTGAACGGTCAGCGGCCAGGGCCGCTCCAGCGCGTCGTCCTCGAGGTGTTCGCCGGGCAGGCCGGTGTCGTCCTGGCAGCAGCCCGGGAGCGCACCCGCCTCGCTGAACGCGTTCGCCTCACGCAGACGATGCAGACAGTCGCGCGTGTCTCGAACGAGGTGCTCGAACCCGAGGTCGTCGTCAAGGCAGTTGCCGAGCCTGTCGCGAAGGGCCTGGGATGTTCGCAGCTGTGGATCCGCACCTTCGGTGACGACATCCGCGGCGACCATTTTGCGAGTCACCCCATGCCTGTGACGCGAACACCGGACGCGTTGGTCGAGCTCGTCACTCGGGTCGCGCACGAGGCCTGGGCGCTCGGTCGGACGGTCACGGTGGCTCCGAACGGCGCCAACGCCGGCGACCTGGTCACTGCCGAGGAGGAAGCCGCAGTCATCGACTTCATCAGCAACACGGGCTCCCACAGCCTCCTTCTGGTCCCCATCGGAGCGGCCTCCCAGTGCCTTGGGTACGTCGTGTGCACGCGCGCCGGGTCGTACCCGACCTGGAGCGACGCCGAGACCGCCGCCGCGCTCGAGATCGGCCGGGATCTGGGTCGTTCGGTCCTGAACTCGCGGTTGTTCGTCCTGGAACGGCAGCTGGTGGAGAACCTGCAGGCAGCCGAACGTGCCCGTGCCACGCTGTTCTCCACCGTGTCCCATGAGCTGAAGAACCCCTTGGCGTCAGTGGTTGGCCACGTCGAGATGCTGCAGGACGACCCCGACGGGGACATCTCCTGGTCGCTGGGCGTCATCGACCGCAACGCTCGCAGGTTGCAGGGCCTGGTGGACGACCTCCTTGACCTGGGCCGTCTCAGCGACCCGGACAGACCTCTGGTCCGGGCCCGTGTCGATGTCAACGAGCTTGTGCGTGACGCCGTCGAGATGTTCACTCCCGAAGCCACCAAGAAGGACGTGACGCTGCAGCACGACCAGCTGGTCGACGTCGCCGTGTCCGGGAGCAGCGAGGAGCTGTCCCGGGTGCTGACGAACCTGGTCGGTAACGCCGTGAAGTTCAGCCAGCAAGGCGGGCGGGTCACCGTCAGAGTGACCAGGACCGGCCAGCAGATGGTGCTCGACGTCTGCGACGAGGGCCTGGGCATATCCCAGCAGGACCAGGCCCAGCTGTTCACCGAGTTCTTCCGCTCGACGAACCCAGAGGCACTGGCCGTCCCGGGCACCGGTCTGGGCCTGAGCATCGTCAAACGCATTCTGGCTCGCCACGGCGGACAGATCGACGTGGCCTCCACCATCGGCAAGGGCACCACGTTCACGGTCCGCCTACCAGCTGCCTGACCTTGCCCGCTCACCCGTCGCCTGCGTGACCGGGATCTGGGCTGGACGGAGGTCGGTGCGCTTGCGCACCTATCCTTGAGCGGTGAGCACCACCCAGCACCATGACGCCATCGCCAGCCTCGCGGCCGGCGCCGACCTCCCGGCCGCCCAGCAGCCGCGGTGGCCCGACGCCGACAGCCTCTCCCGCGCTGTCGCCGAGCTCGCGTCGTATCCACCCCTGGTGTTCGCCGGCGAGTGCGACGTCCTCAAGTCCCGGTTGGCCGCTGCCGCACGGGGTGAGGCGTTCGTGCTGCAGGGCGGCGACTGCGCCGAGACGTTCGCGTCCGCGACGGCCGACAACATCCGCGACCGGGTCAAGACGATCCTGCAGATGGCCGCCGTCCTCACCTACGGCGCGTCCGTCCCCGTGGTCAAGGTCGGCCGGATGGCCGGTCAGTACGCCAAACCGCGCAGCAGCGGAGACGAGACGCGCGAGGGAGTGAGCCTCCCGGCATACCGCGGCGACATGGTCAACGACTTCGACTTCACGCTCGAGGCGCGCACCCCCGACCCGCAGCGGCTGGTCCGCGCCTACCACGCGAGCTCGGCGACCCTGAACCTCGTGCGCGCCTTCACCACCGGTGGCTTCGCCGACCTGCGCCACGTCCACGACTGGAACCGCGGCTTCGTCGCCAACGCCGCCAACAGCAGGTACGAGCGGCTGGCCAAGGACATCGACAAGGCGATGAAGTTCATGGCGGCCTGCGGCGCCGACTTCGACGCCATGCGCACCACCGAGTTCTTCTCCTCCCACGAGGCCCTGCTGCTCGACTACGAGCGCCCGCTGACCAGGGTGGACAGCCGCACCGGCGAGCTCTACGACACCAGCGGCCACTTCATCTGGGTCGGCGAGCGCACCCGCGACATCGACGGCGCGCACGTCGACTTCGTGTCCAAGGTGCTCAACCCGATCGGCATCAAGCTGTCCGCCAAGGCCGAGGTCGACGACATCCTGCGGCTGATCGACAAGGTCGACCCGGACCGCGAGCCCGGCCGGCTGACGTTCATCACCCGGATGGGCGCCAGGACGGTCCGCGACGCCCTGCCCTCCCTGGTCGACAAGATCACCGGCAGCGGCGCGCAGGTCACCTGGATCTGCGACCCCATGCACGGCAACACCTTCGAGTCGGCGAGCGGGTACAAGACGCGCGACTTCGAGGACGTCGTGGAGGAGGTGCGCGGGTTCTTCGAGGTGCACCAGGGTCTCGGCACTGTGCCCGGCGGGATCCACGTCGAGCTCACCGGCAACGACGTCACCGAGTGCATCGGCGGCGCCGAGAAGATCCTCGACGCCGACCTCACCAAGCGCTACGAGTCGGTCTGCGACCCGCGGCTCAACCACCAGCAGAGCCTCGAGCTGGCCTTCCTCGTCGCCGAGATGCTGGCCAAGGACTGAGGTATGCCGACCTCGTCACCTTCCGTTCGCGTCGACCTGCTCTCCGACACCCTCACCCGGCCCACCGAGGCGATGCGTCGCGCCATGGTGGACGCGCCGGTCGGCGACGACGTCTTCGGGGAGGACCCGACGGTCCGCCGGCTGGAGGAGCGGGTGGCGGACCTGCTCGGCCACGAGGACGCGCTCTTCGCCCCGACCGGCTCGATGGCCAACCAGCTCTGCCTGCGGCTGCACGTCGGCCATGGCGAGGAGCTCGTCGCCGACTCGCTCGCGCACGTCCTGCGTGCCGAGATGGGCGCTGCCGCGGTGCTTTCCGGCATCTCGTCGCGGTCGTGGGTGGCAGAGCACGGGCTGCTCGACGCGGCCCAGCCGCTGGCCCTGATGATCCCCGACGGTGGCGCCTACCAGGTCAACACCCGGCTGGTGGTCGTCGAGAACACGCACAACTTCGGGGGTGGGACGGTGCAGCCGCTCGACCAGATCGAGGCGCTGCGCGCCGGCACCCGCGACCGCGGTGTCGCGATGCACCTCGACGGAGCCCGCCTCTGGAACGCCCATGTCGCCAGCGGTGTCCCGTTCGCGACCTATGGCGGGTTGTTCGACACCGTGAGCGTCTGCCTGTCCAAGGGCCTTGGCGCGCCGGTCGGCTCGGTCCTCGTCGGGTCGCGCGACCTGATGGCTCGGGCGCGGATCTGGCGCAAGCGGTTCGGTGGTGGCATGCGGCAGGTCGGCATCCTGGCCGCGGCCGGCCTCCATGCGCTCGACCACCACGTGGAGCGGCTGGCCGACGACCACGCCCGCGCCCGCCGTTTCGCCGAGGCTGCTGCCGCCGCGGTCCCCGGTTCGGTCGACCCGCAGCGGGTGCAGACCAACATCGTGGTCCTCGACGTCGCGGGAGCCGGGTGGACGCCTGCCGGCTTCGTCGAGGAGGCGGGCCGACGCGGCATACGCCTCTATCCGGTGAGCACCACGGCGGTGCGGCTGGTCTGGCACCTGGACGTCGACGACGTGGGCACGGACCTGGCCATCGCCGAGCTGGTCCCGTTGCTGGAGAACGGTCCTCAGACGTCGTGATGCAGCAGCTCGGCAGGCCGGTCCTCCGCCGCGCTCGCCCCTGAGCGGTGCCCGAGCACCTCGACGACGTACATCGCCGAGAGCACCATCGCCCCGCCCACCAGCATCCGGCCGGTCAGCGACTCGCCACCGAGCAGCACGGCGAAGAACGTCGCGAACACCGGCTCCATGGTCATCACGATCGCCGCCCGGGTGGCAGGCAGGTGCGACTGCGCCCAGGTCTGGGCCCACAGCGCGACCGCACCGGCCACCAGGGCCATGTAGAGCAGTGAGGTCCACTGGCCACCCGTCGCCGGCAGCGTGATCCCGCCCGGCACCGCGCCCACGAAGGTGACCACCGTGATGACGCGCGGCCTGCACCGTGGCCAGCCCGGTCGCCGAGGCGGCGGTCGAGTAGCGGCCCAGACCGATGATGTGCAGGGCGTAGAGCGCGGCCGAGGCCAGGGTGACGGCCTCCCCGAAGCCCACGGACAGCCCGCGCAGCGACAGCACCGCGAGCCCGGCGGTCGCGAGCAGCACGGCAAGCCAGGTCGTGCGGCCGATCCGGTCGCGCAGCAGGACGGCGCCGAACACCGGGGTCAGGACGACGTAGGTGCCGGTGACGAACCCAGACACCGACGCCGAGGTGTGCTCCAGGCCGACCGTCTGGAGCAGCTGGGCCAGCCCGTAGAGGACGCCGAGGCCGACACCGGTGAGCACCTCGCGGCGGGTCAGAGCGCGAGCGTCTGGCGACGGAACACCACGAACATCGCGACCGCCGCGATGGCGAACCGGACGGTCAGGAAGTCGGCCGACGGGACGTGCTCGACCAGGTCGCGGATGAGGAAGAACGTCGAGCCCCAGACCGCCGTGACCGAGACGAGCAGCAGCGTGGCCAGCCTGCTCGCGGAGTGCCGGGTGGTCACCTCAGACGATCGACGAGCTTGATGGTGCTGCCCTTGGGCTGCTCGCTGTTGGCGCCCGGGTCCTGGCTGCGGACGGTGCCGAAGATCCCGCCCATGAAGCGCTCGACCGTGACGTTGAAGCCGGCGCCCTTGAGGATCTGGGTCGCCTCTGCTTCCTGCTTCCCCTGGACGTCGGGCACCTTGACCAGAACCGGACCCTTGGAGACGACCAGCTTGACCGTGTCGCCCCTGAACAGGTTGCCGCCGGCCGGGGACTGCGAGATGACGTTGCCCTTGGCGATCGTGTCGCTGTTCTCCTGCTGGGTGGCGTCGACCTCCAGACCCGCCTTGGTGAGGGCGTCGACCGCCTCGTTGGCCGGCTTGTTGGTGTAGTCGGTGACCGCGATGGGCTGGCGGCCCTTGGACACGACGACGTTGACCTTGGTCCCGCGCTTGAGCGAGGCGCCGACCTTGGGGTCGACGCGGACCACGAGCCCCGCAGCAACCTTCTCGTCGAAGTCTTCCTTGCTGGTGCCGACGGCGAGCTTGTTGGCGACGATCTGGTCACGCGCCTCGGCGGCGGACTTGCCGATGACGTTGGGCACGGCATACCGCTCCGGGCCCTTGGACACCGTGACCTTGACGTCGGTGCCGCGCCGCACCTCGGCGCCGGCGCCGGGGTCGGTCGCCATGACCACGCCCTTGGGCACGGTTTCGTCGAAGCTGTCCACCCGGTCGGCGCCGAGGTGCGCGGTCTCGAGCGTGGTCTGCGCCTGCGCGTAGGTCAGCTTGACCGTGGTGGGCACGATGGTGGGGGAGCCCGGGCCGGCGAGGAACCACCAGGCTGCGGCACCCGCGATGACGGCGATGCCGAGGACGGCCCAGATCCAGCGCCACGGCCCACGTCCGCGGCGGTCGTAGTCGCCACCCACGGTGTCGACCACCCGGCCGTGCAGCACGGGGGGAGCGGTGGGGGTGTGGTCGATGGGCAGCGCGACCGGCGGCAGCGGACGGCTGGGTGGCGGCGTGCCGCGCGCTCGTGGTCGGCCTGCACCGGCAACGCGCTGGTGCGCTCCACAGCCACCGTGCTGGCACCCCCGCCCGGGGCGCTGGGGCCCTCGGGGCGCCGGTCCAGCTCGGTCGGGGTGAGCATGGCGCGGGACTTGCGGACCTCGGCGAGGAAGTCCTCGGCGTCGTGCGGTCGCTGGTCGGGGTCGCGGGAGGTGGCCAGGGCGACCAGCGCGTCGAGCTCGGCCGGCACCGACCTCACCCGCGAGGACGGCGCCGGGATGGAGCCGTGGACGTGCTGGTAGGCGATGTGGATCGGGGTGTCGCCGGTGAACGCCTTGGTGCCGGTCAGCATCTCGAACAGGATCAGCCCGGCGGCATACACGTCGCTGCGGGCGTCGGCGATCCCGCGCTCGACCTGCTCGGGGGACAGGTAGGCGACCGTCCCCAGCAGCACGCCGGTCTGGGAGGCCGTGGTCTGGTTGGAGACGGCGCGGGCGAGGCCGAAGTCGGCGACCTTCACGGTGCCGTCGTCCTCGCGCAGGATGATGTTCTCGGGCTTGACGTCGCGGTGGATGATGCCGCCGCGGTGGGCCGCGCCGAGCGCCTGCAGGACCGGACCCATGATGTCGAGGGCAGCGCGCGGGGTGAGCGGGCCCTCGGCCTTCATCACCTCGCGCAGGGTCTGCCCGGGGACGTACTCCATGGCGAGGAACATGTGCCCGTCGTCCTCGCCCTGGTCGAAGACGGACACGACGTTGGGGTGGGACAACCGCGCCGCCGAACGCGCCTCACGCTTGAACCGGCTCACGAACGCCTCGTCCTGGGCGAGGTCGTGGCGCATCACCTTGAGCGCGACCTCGCGGTCGAGACGGGTGTCGAGGGCGAGGTAGACCGACGCCATTCCGCCGTCGGCGATGTGCGACTGGACGCGATAACGCCCGTCGAACACACGCCCGAGCAGCGACTCGGTGACACCGGAAGACACCCGCAAAGTGTAGGAGGTCTCGCTGGCCATCTCGTGCAGGCGGGTCCGTGGGTGGTGTCCGGACTCACATCCGGGCTCGCGGCCTGCACCGCGGTCTGCGCGCCAGCCCACCCGACGGCTCGCGTGCGGGTTCACATGCGGGCGCGGTGCGCCTTGATCGCCGCCACGTAGGCCTTGGTGTCGGGGTACATGCCGTGGTGCTGCACCGAGTAGAGCCCCTGGTAGTAGCCGGCGATGGCCTGGTCGAGGTTGGCGGTCGACCGGGTCAGCGAGCGCAGGATGACCACACCCGCGGTGATGTTGTCCTGGGTGTTGAGCAGGTTGAGCCTGCGCCCGGCCATGTCCGAGGCCCACTGACCCGAGGACGGGATGACCTGCATGACGCCGATCGCGTTGGCGACCGACACCTGACGCTGGTTCCAGCCCGACTCCTGCCATGCGACGGCCAGCGCCAGCTTCGGGTCGACGCCGTGGCGCCGGGCGGTGGCGACGATCATCGCCTTGGTCGCGCTGCGGCTGGGGACCGCCCGATGGGCCAGGGCGGAGCGGTTGCGGGCTGCCGCGGCGACGGTCGAGCTCGGGTAGGTGCGCCCCGCGAAGGAGCCGGCGCTGGCCGCGGACTTCGCGGGCTTGGCCGGGACCCTCACCTTCTGGCCGGGGTGGATGACCGAGGCGGCGGAGAGGCGGTTGGTCTTGAGCAGCGCGGCGAGCGTGACGCTGTGCTTCGCGGCGATGGCACTGAGGGTGTCACCGGAGCGGACCGTGTAGGCCGCGGTGCCGGCGGCGCGAGTGGCTGCGGGGGTGCTGCCCCGCACCTTCAGGATCTGTCCGGGGTGGATGACGCTGCGGGCGTTGAGGTGGTTCAGGGAGTAGACGGTGGCCAAGGAGGTCTTGGTGCGGGTCGCGATGGCGCTCAAGGTGTCGCCATTGCGGACGCGGTAGGTCGTGGTCGACATGGCGGCCTTCGCGGCCGGCCGGGAGGCGCTCGCGGCACCAGCTCCGGGGATCCGGACCTTCTGCCCGACCTGCAGCACCGACCGGGCCGACAGCCGGTTGGCCTTCAGCAGGGCAGCCAGCGGCACGCCTTTGCGTGCGGCGATGTGGCTCAGCGTGTCACCGGAGCGCACGACATAGGTGGCGCGCTTGATCGCTGCTGCGCGCGCGGCGGCCGCAGCCCTGGCCCTGGCCGCTTCCGCCCGCGCCTGCGCGGCCGTCTTGGGCACCGACAGGTGCTGTCCGATCGAGAGGTGCCCGCCACCGCCCTTGAGGTGGTTCCGCGACACGAGGGTGCCCGTCGTGGTGCCCGTCCGGGTGGCGATGGCCGCCAGGGTGTCTCCGCTACGGACCACGTAGGTCGTCCAGCCGTGAGGGGCCGGCTTGGCCTTCTGGACGACGGCGAGCGGCGCGTGGAAGGTGGCCGAAGGGAGCGCTGCGGGAGCGATCACTGGGGACATCGGGGCTGCCTTTCGGGGGGCCAGCCGCCGGGCGTGCGGGCCCGGGCTGGAGCTGGTGTGGATCAGGTGCTGATGTTCGGGTGAGAGCTGTTCGGGGAGAGCGGTCGGAAGAGCAGGTGCTGGAGTGAACAGTGTGACAACTGTGACGATGCGAAAGTACACCATTCGGGCAGCACTGCATCGACTTACATCTATGTAATTTGCGTTGCCTGCGTTCGCTGGCACTCTTGTCCCGTGACCGATCAGCCCACGGCCTCCGCCGAGACCCCTTTGGAAGACCTGGTCGGCTCCTGGCTGACCGTGCCCGACATCGCCGAGCGCTGGGGCATCGCCCTGTCGGCGGTCCGCAAGCTGATCGAGGACCGCGAGCTGCTCAGCCTGCGCATCGGCGAGCGCAGGGTCGTCGCCGTCCCCGCGCAGTTCATCGAGGACGAGGTCTTCCGGCACCTGCGGGGCACCTTCACGGTGCTGGCCGACGGCGGGCTCGACGACGAGGAGATCCTCCGCTGGCTGTTCACCCCGGACGAGACCCTGCGGGTCCCCGGGACCCCGGTGGACAACCTCGCGGCCGGCTTCAAGACCGAGGTGCGCCGCCGGGCCATGGAGCAGGCCTTCTAGAGCCAGCTCGGGCCCGTGCTCCAGGCCAACCGGTCTCCAGGCCCACCCACGTGCCGGGTGTCGGCGACTCGCTAGTGGGCGCGGGTCGTCGCGCTGTCGATCAGCTGGTCGAGCACGCCGGCAGCCTCGGGTGACAGGTCACGGGTCGCCTTCAACGCCATCCGGGCCGACCCGGCCAGCCGCGCGATGTCGGCCTCGACCGCGTCGACGGCGCCAGCCGCGAAGATGGCATCACGCAGTCGCTGCACGGTCTCGTCGTCGAGGGCTGGGTCACCGAGCCTGGCCTCGATGAGCTCACGACCCGCGTCGTCGGCGCCGGCGAGGGCGTGCGCGATCAGGACCGTGCGCTTGCCCTCGCGCAGGTCGTCGCCCGCCGGTTTGCCCGTCGCTGCAGGGTCGCCGAACACCCCGAGCAGGTCGTCGCGCAGCTGGAAGGCCTGCCCGAGGTCGAGGCCGTAGTGCGACAGCGCCGCGAGGTCCTCGTTCGAGGCGCCCCCGGCGGTGGCCCCGATGAGCAGGGGGTGCTCCACGGTGTACTTCGCGCTCTTGAAGCGGATCACGTGCTCGGCGCGTGCGATCCGCTCCTGGGTGGAGACGCCGTCCCACGACCGGGCTGACTCGACGACGTCGAGGAACTGGCCACCCATCAGCTGGGTGCGCATCAGGTCGAACACCCCGCGCCCGCGCGCGAGGTGCGCGGCGTCGAGACCGGAGGTCGCGTAGATCTCCTCGGTCCAGTTGAGGCACAGGTTGCCGGCGAGGATCGCACCGGCCACCCCGAACCGGTCCGCGTCGCCTGCCCAGGACTCCCGCTCGTGGCGGGCCGCGAGCGAGCGGTGCGCGGCCGGCATACCCCTGCGGGTGTCGCTGTCGTCCATGACGTCGTCGTGGATGAGGGCCGCGGCCTGGAAGAACTCCATGGCGGTTGCGACGCGGACCAGGGCGTCCGAGTCGGGCTGTCCGGCGGCGCGGTAGCCCCAGTAGAGGAACGCGGCCCGCAGCCGCTTGCCACCGGTGAGCAGGCGGGCCACCGCACCGAGCAGCTCCTGCGCGTCGGGCCCCACCTCGGCCAGGACCTGCGCCTGGTGAGCGAGGACGTCGTCGACGGTGAGCTGCACCCGGTCGCGCAGGGACGCGGCGTCGAGCGGGCTGGTGGCCACGCGATCCTCCCAGGCGTCTGTCGGTCCGAGGATGTCTCATCCTGTGCTGGCCCCGAGCCTACGGCGTGGAGGCTCGACTAGTCTCACCGCCATGGCTTTGGGGCAGACCTCGGGAACCGACCGACCGACGCGACAACCGCAGTCGATCCCCGCCCTGCTGGCTGCTCCCCACCCCTCGATCAGCTTCGAGTTCTTCCCGCCGAAGGACGACGCGGGGGAGGCCAGCCTCTGGGACGCCATCCGGAGGCTGGAGTCGGTGCGGCCCGACTTCGTCTCGGTCACCTACGGTGCCGGTGGTTCCCACCAGGATCGCACCGTCCGCGTCACCGAGCGCATCGCGCGTGAGACGACGCTGACGCCGCTGGCGCACCTCACCTGCGTCGGTGCGTCCGTCGCCGCGCTGCGCCAGGTCGTGGGTCTGTATGCCGCGAGCGGAGTCCGCAACATCCTTGCCCTGCGCGGCGATCCGCCCGGCGACCCGGGCGGCGAGTGGACCGCGCACCCCGAAGGGCTCAACCACGCGACCGACCTCGTCGAGCTCGTGCGGACTCTGGGGGACTTCACGATCGGCGTCGCGGCGTTCCCCGACGTCCACCCCGCGTCACCCGACTTCGAGCACGACGTCGAGGTGATGGTGCGCAAGGCCGATGCCGGTGCCAGCTTCGCGATCACCCAGATGGTCTTCGACGCCGACACCTACCTGCGGCTGCGCGACGCGGTCGCCGCCCGCCGCGACCTGCCGATCACTCCCGGTCTCATGCCGGTGACGAACTTCAAGCAGGTCGCCCGGATGTCCGCGCTCATGGGCACCCCGCTGCCGCGTCCGGTGGTGGCGCGGCTCGAGGCCGTCTCCGACGACCCTGCCGCCACCAGGGAGGTGGGCGTCCAGATCGCCACCGAGCTCGCCGACCGGATGTTGTCCGAGGGCGCGCCGGGGCTGCACTTCATCACGATGAACCGCTCCACGGCGACGCTCGAGGTCTACCGCAACCTCGACCTCGCCGCCCGCACCGCTTCCTAGACCAGCGAGGGCCCGGCAGCAGCGCCCAGGCGTGGCGACACGGACGCGGGACACGACCCGGTCGCAGCCTCCCCTCATGGCTGCCCACCCGAGTCGTGCCCCGCTGTCGCAGATCCCCCGATGGCGACGGGGACGAGCCTGCCGGGGCCCCCGCTACTCGGCATCCGCGCTCGTACTCAGATCCGTGCTGCGCTCACTGTGCATGCCGGTCCGCGCCGGCTCGCCGTGGGGTCAGTCCCGGGTGGTGAACGCCCGGGCCAGGGCGGCCGCGCCGGACAGCACCACCACGGCCAGGCCGTAAGCCGTCGCGGTCGTCTCGAGGCCGAGATGTGGCGCCACGAACCCGGCGACCACGGCGGGGAGGCCGAAGGCGAGGTAGCTGACGACGAAGACGCTGGAGAACAGCTCACCACGCTGGTCCGGCCCGACCGTCGGGGTGATCGAGCGCATGATCCCGAGGAACGAGGTGCCGAAACCCGACCCGGCCACGACCGTGGCCAGCAGGAACGCGACGAGCGACTCGGTGTGCAGCGCGACGAGCGTCACCAGGGTGCCGACCGCCAGCATCGTGGTGCCGTAGAGCGTGATCTGGCGAGGTGAGCGGCCGCGGCCGAGGTAGGAGCTGAGGGCTCCGACGCCGGTGAGCACCGTGACGACCGCTCCCTGCTCGACGTGGCTGCGCCCGTCGAGCAGCTGGCCGACGATGGGCGCACCGAGGGAGAGGTAGAGGCCGCCGGTGGCCCAGCCTGCGAACAGCGCGGGTGCGCTGCGCCGGAACGCGGGTCGAGCAGCAGCAGGTATGCCGACTCGTGGCCGCAGCGAGCGCCGCCAGCCGTCGTGGCGGGGTGAGGTCTCGGGCAGCGCGAGGACACCCAGCGCCAGGGCCAGGTAGGCCACGGTCAGCGTCGCGAACACGATCGGCAGGGCGTGCGGGCTCGCGTCGAGGACGGCGCCGGCCGCCAGGGCACCTGCCGCGAGACCCAGCAGGGGAGTGACGCTGTTGAGGGTCGCGGCCAGACCGGGACGAGTGGCGGGCTCGAGGTCGACGACGGCAGCCGACATGGTCGACATCAGCAGTCCTGCGGCGACGCCCTGGACCGCGCGGGAGGTCATCAAGGTCGCGACGCCGTCGGCGTGCCAGAACCCGATCATGCTCGCCGCGAGGACCAGGAACCCCACGCCCAGCACGGGTCGGCGGCCCACGTGGTCGGAGAGCGAGCCGGTCACGAGCAGCGTGGCCAGGAGGGTGAGGGCGTAGACCCCGAAGATGGTGGTCATCGTGCCCGCCGAGAAGCCGATCTGCGCCTGCAGGACGGGGTAGAACGGGGACGGTGCGCTCGCGCCGACCATGAGCGCCACGACGGACGCGAGAGCCAGGGCGAAGGCCGGGCCGTGGGCGAGCCTGCCGGCGAGGCGGTCGCCGGTCGCAGCACGGGTGTCGTTCGCGGGACGGGGGTCGGTCGTGCTGGTCGCGCTCATGACGGGCCTCTCGGACGAAACAACGGTTCGATATTTGTCGAACTGTGGATTCACCCCGGGCATTCCCGATCGCACCAAATTGGTTCGAGTATTATCGAACCATGCCCGCCCACCAGCAGCTTCCCCACCCCGACATCGCAGAGGTGGCGGTCACCGACGTGCTGTTCGCGCTCAGCGACCCGGCCCGGCTGCAGATCGTGCGCGACCTCGCGGACGGACCGCTGGAGATGGCGCAGTGCGGAGCGACCAACCCGGCCCTGCCCAAGTCGACCAAGTCGCACCTGATGAAGGTGCTGCGCGAGGCGGGGGTCATCCGCAACGAGCCCCGTGGCCGCGAGCGCCTCGTGTCCCTGCGCCGCGAGGAGCTCGACGCGAGGTTTCCCGGTCTGCTCGACAGCGTGCTGGGCAGCGGTCGCTGAGCGTCGCCGCTGCCGCTGCCGGTGCCGGTGAAATGCCGCGGAGGCGGACGCGGCATACCCCGCTCGGCTGGGCCTGGTCAGTCGGCTGGGCGGAGCGCGGGACGTAGCTCCGCGATCAGGGGCACGACGTCGGCGATCGAGTCGACCACCCGGGTGGGCTGGTAGGGGAAGCGCTGCACCTGCTCGCGACGGGTCGACCCGGTCAGCACGAGGACGGTCCGCAGCCCGGCCTCGAGCCCGCTGATCACGTCGGTGTCCATCCGGTCGCCGATCATGACGGTCGACTCGGAGTGGGCGTCGATCCGGTTGAGGGCGCTGCGCATCATCAGCGGGTTGGGCTTGCCGACGTAGTAGGGCTGGTGACCCGTGGCCGCGCTGACCAGCGCTGCCACCGATCCGGTCGCGGGCAGCGTGCCGTGCTGGCTGGGACCGCTGACGTCGGGGTTGGTGGCGATGAACCGGGCGCCCGCCTCGATCAGCCGGATCGCCTTGGTGATCGACTCGAACGAGTAGGTGCGGGTCTCGCCCAGCACGACGTAGTCCGGGGCGCGCTCGGTCATCGTGTAGCCGACCTCGTAGAGCGCGGTCGTCATCCCGGCCTCGCCCACGACGAACGCACTCCCGCCGGGTCGCTGGTCGGCGAGGAACTGGGCGGTCGCCAGCGCGGAGGTCCAGATCGACTCCTCCGGCACGTCGAGGCCGCTGGCGAGCAGCCTGGCCCGCAGGTCGCGCGGGGTGAAGATCGAGTTGTTCGTGAGGACCAGGAACCGTCGCCCGGCCTCCTGCAGCGCGGTGATGAAGTCGGCGGCGCCGGGAATGGCGTTCTCCTCGTGGACGAGCACGCCGTCCATGTCGGTGAGCCAGCACTCGACGGGCTTCGGGGTGGTCATGGGTCCATTGTGTCCGAGTTGCGTGCGCGGTTTGGGGGAGTGCCGCCGGCCGGACGGCGCGGACGATGGACAGTGCCTAGAAGGAGGTGCTCGTCATGTCATTGGCCACGAGTGCAGTAGCGACGCTGCTTCCTGTCGCGGACATCGGACGCGCGAAGGGTTTCTACGACCGGCTGGACCTGCCGTTCCTGGGGACGAACGACGAGGGCAGCCTCATGTACCAGCTCAGCGGCGGGACGATGCTGATGCTGCTCCCTCGCGAGGCCGGGACCCAGAACCCCAGTACCGCGCTCACCTGGCAGGTCGACGACGTCGCCGCCGAGGTCGCCGACCTCGAGGGTCGCGGCATCGCCTTCGAGGACTACGACCTGCCCGACTTCAAGACCGTCGACCACATCGCCGACATGGGTGGCGACCGAGCCGCGTGGTTCAAGGACCCCGACGGCAACGTCCTGTGCGTCCACCAGGTGGTGGGTGGCTAGGTGACCTTCCCGGTATGCCGCCCACGCGGCATACCGGGGCGCCTTGGTCAGGCGACCTCGATGGCGTGCCCTCCGGTGACGCGGAGCAGCTCCTCGTAGGTCGTCCGGAAGACGGTGTGGCTGTGCCCGGCGGCCGCCCACACGTGGCGGTAGCGGCTGAGTGAGACATCGACGAGGGTGCGGACCGGGCTGGGGTGGCCGACGGGCGCGACACCGCCGATGGTGAAGCCGGTCGTGGCCAGGACGAAGTCGGCGTCGGCCCGGTCGAGGTGGTCCACGTCGTCGACCAGCTCGGCGACCTTGACCAGGTCGACCTTGTGCGCGCCGGAGGTGAGGATCAGGATCGGGCTCACGGTCTGGTCCGGCGCGTGGGCGCGGAAGATGAGCGAGTTGGCGATCTCGGCCGGGGTGATGCCCAGCGCTGCGGCCGCGGCGGCAGCGGTGCGCACCGCGTCCGGAAGGGTGACCACCTCGGGGACGACGTGGTGGACCGCGAGGGTCTCCAGGACCCTGCGGACGGCCGGGTGCCCGGTCAGGTCAGGGGCCGACGTCGGCACGTCGGAGGCTGTCATGGCCGAAGACTAGGGCGCCCGGGGACGCCTGTCATCAGTCGTCCGAAGGGGCTTGACGGGCTGTCCGTGGCGGGGTGTACGGTTCAACTCATCGAACACATGTTCGAACTCGTGGTTCACGACGACGACCGATCCACTGGTCACGGCCCCACCGTGGCGGACGGTCCACCCGCGGGCCACTGCGGCTCTGGCCCTGGAAGCAGGCGCCTCGACCCCGTCCCTCCCAGGGCCAGAGCGCACCACCCGAGCGCGTCGCCGCGCCTGTCACCGGCGGCGCTTCGTCCTGCCCGTTCGCCCAGCACCAGACGTGAAGGAGTCAGCCGTGGTCCGCCGCTACGAAGAGCCCATCGAGGTCCGGGAGGGCGCTCGCGACGACCTGCCTCCGGGCGGGGGAGGTGTCGAGGGTCCTGGTGACCAGCGGGGGCTCGGCGCGCCCGGAGGTCTCGAGGGTCTCGGGGGCCTCGGTCCCGACGCCTTCGTCTGGCGGGGGCGGCTCTACGTCGTCCGGGCGGTCCTCGACCGCTGGCAGGAGCGTCGGCCGTGGTGGCGTGACGCCCGCGAGCGCGAGGGCAGCGACGTGCTCACCGATGCGCGGGAGCGACAGGTCTGGCGGGTCGAGGCGAGCCCCGGACGGTTCGCCGGCGTGGGGGTCTACGACCTGTGCGCCGACCGCGCCGGTAGCGCCGGCGCCGGGGCGGGCAGCCAGTGGCGGCTGCTGAGGGTCGCGGACTGATGGGCGCCTCCCGTGCCCCCGGTGCCCGGCCGGTGCCCAGAGCGCGCAGGGGAGCAGCACTGGTGCCGCCGCCACGCTCGACCTGCTGGACCGAGCCCGCCACTCGCTGCTCGAGGCCTGCCAGAGCGAGGAGGTCGCCCGGCGTTACGACCAGGCCCAGCTGGGTGCACTGCGGGCGGCTGCCGCCGTGGTTGCCACCCGGGTCACGTCCACCCGCCGCTCCACAGGGCAGTCCGGCCCGCGCAGCCTGTGGGAGCTGTTGCCCACCGTCGCGCCCGAGCTCTCCGAGTGGGCCGGGTTCTTCGACGTGGTGGGGGCTCGTCGCCACCACGACCACAGCGCGCGCGAGGCCGACGACCTGCTGCGGCAGTCCGAGCTCTTCCTCGACCTCGTCTGCCACACCCTGGGCCTGCCGGTGCCGGTGGCGGCACCCGACCACCTGTTGGTGCCCACCGCGCTGACCACCGCGGGAGTGGCTGCGAGGGCAGCCCCGTGAGCGCCGAGTTCGCCCACCTGCACGTCGCGTCAGGGTTCTCGATGCGCTACGGCACCGCGATGCCCGAGGCGCTGGTCGAGCGCGCCGCCCAGCACCGTCAGCCGATCCTCGCGCTGACCGACCGCGACGGGCTCTACGGTGCCGTCCGGTTCGTCCGCGCAGCCACCGCAGCCGGCGTGGCACCCGTCCTCGGGGTCGACCTCGCGGTCGGTCCTGACGCGATGGGTCCCGACCCGGCCGGTGGGGGAACGAGAGCGGGTGGCACGGTGGACGTGGCGGGGGAGGCCGCGGCCGGCCGCGCGGCATACCTCGCAGGGCCGGGTGGCGCGCCGACACCACGCGCCGTGTCGGCGCGGACCCCGGTCCGGGGCGGCGCCGAGCGAGACGCCCGCCATCCCCGGGTCACCGTCCTCGCGCGGGGGCGCGCGGCCGGGGTGCCCGCCGGGGTGGGGTGGGCAGCGCTGTGCCGGCTGGTCACCCAGACCCACCTGCGCGGTGAGCGGGGGGTGCCGGTGAGCTCGGTCGCGGTGCTCGCCGCTGCATGCGGTGGACCGGGCAGTGGCGAGGGCGGCGGCGAGGTAGGCGGACTGAGAGCAGGGGGGCGAGCTGGCGGCGCGGGTGGACGCGACAACGCACCACCCAGCCCGCTCGTGGTGTTGCTCGGGCCGGACTCCGACGTCGGGCGCGCGCTGCTGGCCAGGCGCACCGGCCGGGCGCGGGAGCTACTCGCTGCCTGGCAGCGCCGGCTGCCTCCGGACGCGGTCGTCATCGAGGTGGTCTGCCACGGCGGACCCGAGGGCACCCCGGCGTCACGCAGCCACGCCCGGCGGCTGCTCGGGCTCGCCGACGAGCAGGGTGTCCCCGCGGTGCTCACCGCGGCGGTGCGCCACGTCGACCCGGGGGAGTCGGCGGTCGTCGACGTGCTCGATGCCGCGCGGCGGCTGGTCGCCCTCGACACCCGGCACCTCGACCGGGTCACCGACGCCGCCCACCTCGCCACGACCGAGACGATGCAGGCCATCGCCCGCGAGCTCACCGGTGGTGACCGCGCTCGTGCCGACGCCCTGGTCGAGCGGACCCTGGCCCTCGGGCTCGGCTGCGCCCAGAGCGCCCGCCACGACCTCGGCATCGGGTCGGTCCACCTGCCCGAGCCGGAACGGCTGGGGGTGCAGCCCGGCATGAGCGCCCAGGTTCTGCTCGAGCAGCGGTGCCGTGCGGCGGTGGCCACGCGCTACCCCGGGGCGAGCGAGCGTGACCTGATGGCCGTGCAGAACCGGCTCACCGACGAGCTCAAGGTCATTGCCGAGCTCGGCTACCCGACCTACTTCCTCACCGTCGCCGAGGTCGTCGACCTGATCCACGGGATGGGGGTCCGGGTGGCGGCGCGCGGCTCGGGAGCGGGATCACTGGTCAACTACCTGCTCGGCATCAGCGGGGTCGACCCGATCCGCTACGGCCTGATCATGGAACGGTTCTGCTCGCCGCTGCGGGCCGAGCTGCCCGACATCGACATCGACGTCGAGTCGGCCCGGCGCACCGAGGTCTACGAGCGGATCCTCGACCGGTTCGGCGGCGAGCGGGTCACCTGCGTGTCGATGATGGACACCTACAAGGTGCGGCACGCGATCCGTGACGTGGGAGCGGCGCTGGGGCTGCCGCCGGTGGAGATCGACGAGATCGCCAAGGCGTTCCCGCACATCCGGGCCCGGGACGCGCGCAACGCCATCGCCGAGCTGCCCGAGCTGCGCTCGCGGGGGCTGGACAGTCCTCGGCTGCGTGCCCTGTTCGACCTCGTCGAGCGGCTCGACGGGCTGCCCCGCCACATCGCGCTGCACCCGTGCGGGGTGATCCTGTCCGACGGCAGCCTGCTCGACCGCACCCCGGTGGAGGCGAGCTGGCTGGGTTTCCCGATGAGCCAGTTCGACAAGGACGACGTCGAGACCCTCGGGCTGCTCAAGCTCGACGTGCTCGGCATCCGGATGCAGTCGGCGATGGCCCATGCCGTGCAGGAGGTGGAGCGGGTCGACGGGGTGCGGGTCGACCTCGACGACCAGTCGCAGGTGCCGCTCGACGACGAGGCGACCTTCCGGCTGATCCGCACCAGCCACACCCTCGGCTGCTTCCAGATCGAGAGCCCCGGGCAGCGTGAGCTGATCGGCAAGTTCGGGCCGGAGCGGTTCGAGGACCTCGTCATCGACATCTCGCTGTTCCGCCCCGGCCCGGTGAAGTCCGACATGATCACGCCGTTCCTCGAGGCCCGGCACGGCTGGAAGGAGGTCAGCTACCTGCACCCCACCCTCATCGAGGCGTTGCAGGAGACCGCGGGGGTGGTGGTCTTCCACGAACAGGTGCTGAGAATCGTCGCTGAGACGACCGGGGTGTCGCTGGCCCAGGCCGACGAGGTCCGCCGCGCCCTCGGCACCCCCAAGGGACAGCTCGAGATCGAGGCCTGGTGGCGACCGGCCGCCCGCGCCCGGGGCTATGCGCCGGCCGACGTCGACCGGATCTGGGAGGTGCTCAAGGCGTTCGCGTCGTTCGGGTTCTGCAAGGCCCACGCCGCGGCCTTCGCGCTGCCGACCTACCACTCGGCGTGGCTCAAGACCCATCACCCCGCCGCGTTCCTCGCCGGGGTGCTCACCCACGACCCGGGCATGTACCCCAAGCGGCTCATCCTCGACGACGCCCGCAGCCTGGGCATCGCGGTGCTCGGGCTCGACGTCAACGTCTCGACCGGCAGCTACCGCATCGAACGCCTCGGCGGTGTCGCCGGTGACCGTGGTGTCGCCGGTGATCCTGGTGACGGCGACCTCAGTGACGAGGGCGCCGCCGGTGACCTTGGGGGGGAGGGCGCCGACGGTGCCGGGTTCGTCCTGCCGCACCCCGACCTCCCTGATGCCAGCGACTACGGCATCCGGCTGTCGCTGGCCGACGTCCGCGGCATCAGTGAAGCCGAGGTGGCCCGCATCGTGGCCGGGCAGCCCTACGCCGGGCTGGCCGACTTCTGGCACCGCGCCCGCGTCTCGCGTCCGATCGCCGAACGTCTCGTCCTCGCCGGAGGCTTCGACAGCCTCTACGGCATGCGGGTGGCCTCGGCCGGCATCGGCGCCGGAGGACTGGGCCGACGGGGCCGCACCACCCGTCGCGACCTGCTGCTGCACGTCGCCGAGCTCGACCGCTACGGCCGGGCGCTGGACCGCTCCGCGCGGCGGGCCGCGCCGCGTCGGACCAGGGGGAGCCGCACCCAGCCATCGGACCAGGCGCTCGAGGTGGGAGAGGTGCGTGCCAGGGCGGCGGCACAGTCCCAGGGAGCGTTTCCGGTGGGTGCGGCCGACCAGCAGCCGACCCAGCTCGCGCTCGACCTCGGCGACCGGCCCGAGCTCACCAGCGGCACCGGCCTGCCCGAGCTGTCCGGTCCCGAGCGAGTCCGTGCCGAGCTCGACATCCTCGGCCTCGACGCCAGCGCCCACGTGGTCGCGTTCTACGCCCCGATGCTCGACGCCCTCGGTGTCACCCGCAGCCGTGACCTGTTGCGGGCACGCAGCCGGTCCACCGTGTGGGCGTGCGGGGTCAAGGTGGCCACCCAGACCCCGCCGATCAGGTCGGGGCGCCGGGTCGTCTTCCTCACCCTCGACGACTCCACCGGGCCGGTCGACGCGACCTTCTTCGAGGACGTGCAAGGTCCTTACTCCGCAACGGTTTTCCACTCCTGGATGTTGCTCGTCCGCGGCGTCGTGCGCCGCACAGGTCCACGAGGCATCTCACTGCGGGCGACCGGGGCATGGGAGCTCACCCCGTTGTGGGAGGCGTGGCAGGCCGGCGGCCTCGAGGCGGTGTATGCCGCGATGGACGCCAGCGAGCGGGCCGCCGTCGAGCAGGCGGAGGCTCTGGAGGAGGCGCACCAGCAGGCCGGGCAAGGAGGGCGACGGGTGCTGGTGCACGCGTCGGGCTTCAAGCAGTCGCCCTACGCCGACATCAAGCCACCGGGAGAGGATGTGCGGGGGTCGCACCGGTTGGGTCAGGGAGCGGTGGTGCCCGACGGCAGGGAGGCGCAACAGTTCAGCCCGCCGCGCAAGCTCTGGCACTCCAGCCCCGGCAGCTCGGGCCATTGAGCTCGGGGAGGGCGTCGTGGGCTGGGCAGGGCGTCGCGGGCACGAAGTGGTGGGCAGGCAGTCGTGGGCACGAAGTGGTGGGCAGGCAGTCGTGGGCAGGCAGTCGTGCAGCCGGCACGGCGCCGGCTCGGTTACGCTCACCCGACGCCGCGACCCCGCCGGGCCGCAGCGCACGGCCAGCCAGATCGCGCCAGCCAGATCGCGCCGGCGACGAGCAACCACACCGAGGGGGATGTCTCTCCATGTCCGTGACACCACCGGACACCACGCAGCCGACGGCCGGAGCCACCAGCGGTCCGGCGGCTGGATCGACCACGCCGCCCACCCGCCCTCCCGGCCCGGCCCACTCCGGGGGCCCGCGCTCGCACGCATGGCCGATCGCGGTGATCGCGCTGGTCGCCTGGTTCGCTGGTGTGCTCCCGTGGCTTGCCACGCGGCATACCGCAGGCACCACGGGCAACCCCTGGAACCCGCGCAACGACCTGCGCGAGGCGTTGCTGCCCTTCCACCACGAGCTGCTCACCTTCCTGCTCACCATCGCGCTGGGCGCGGGCGTCCTCGCAGGTCTGGCACCACTCTGGCTTCGCCACCGGGCCCGCCGTCGTGCCGTCACGGTGCTCCTCACGCTTCTCGGCGCGGGGGTGGCCCTCACCTGTGCGATCCAGCAGACCCTGGCCCCCGACCCCGACCTCGGCGGCACCGGGCAGGTTGCCGAGCTCGCCGGGCGCCTGCTCGTGTGCCTCACCGTCTCCGGGACCGTGGCCGGTCTGCTGCTCGGGCTCCTGACCAGTCTCGCCACCCCCGCCTGGCGGACCCTCGCCCTGGCCCCGGTCGCCGTCATCGCCTCGTCCTGGGCGGGGATCTTCGCGACCAACCTGGTCACCCACCTCAGTGTGGGCCAGACCCGACCGGCACCGTCCTGGATCTCGGCCCTGACCATCCTGATCGCCGGCGTCATCGCCGGTCTGGGTCTTGCCACCGGGCCACGACCCACGCGCAGCCCCGCGAGGCTCACCGTGCTGGTCGTGGTGTGGGTCATCGCGCTCTGGCTGGTGTGGGCCACCCAGTCCGCGTTCACGGCGGCGCGCTACTTCCTGGAGAGCCTGCGAGGAGCCGGGCCGGACCTGGACGAGGTGCGCGCCCTGGCCCGAGACATCCTGCGCATCTTCGTCCAGACGATGTCACCGGTCCACGCACCGTGGCGGGTCCTCGTCGTGGCGATCGTGGCCGGGGCCCTCGGTCTGGTCCTGCGGGCCGCCCTGTCCGCACGGGGCGCGGGAGGCTTCGGTCCCGAGACGCCGGCCCACCCCTGGGACTCGCCCGGACCCGGCACTGGCGGTGCGCCCGACTAGGGTTTGCCGCACACCCGACGAACGATCCGAGGAGGTGGCCGTCGTGGCCGAAGAGCAATGGCGGACCCGACGCGGAGGCGTCGAGACGGCCCTGCGGACCTCCGCGGTGTGGGCCTCCGTGCGCGCCCTCATCGAGCGCCGGCAGGCCGAGCTGGGTCGCCCGCTTCGGGTCCTCGACCTCGGCGGCGGCACGGGCGGGCTCGCGGTGCCCCTGGCCGAGCTCGGCCACGACGTCACCGTCGTCGACCCGAGCCCGGACGCCCTCGCGTCGCTGTCACGGCGCAGCGCCGAGCGCGATGTCGCCGACCGGGTGACCGCGCTGCAGGGCGACGCCGACTCCCTTGCCGACTTCGTGGGCGACCAGCCGGTCGACCTCGTCTGCTGCCACGGCACCCTTGAGGTGGTCGACGACCCGGAGGCCACCGTCGCTGCCTTGGCCGCGGTGGTCGCTCCCGGCGGCTACCTCAGCCTCGTGGCCGCCGGCCGGCTCGCCGTCGTCCTGGCCAGGGCGCTGGCCGGCCAGTTCGTCCAGGCCCACACCGCGCTCACCTCTGCCGACGGTCGTTGGGGCACCGCAGACCCGCTGCCGCGCCGGTTCGACGCCTCCGCGCTGCAGGCACTGGTTGAGCAGACCGGCCTGACCGTCGAGGACGTCCACGGCGTCCGGCTGTTCAGCGACCTCGTCCCGTCCGCTCTGGTCGACTCCGACGCCGACCGCATCGCCCTGCTCGACCTCGAGCAGGCCGCGAGCAACCACCCCGAGTTCGGCTTCCTCGGACAGCTCGGCGCCGCCGTGCACGTCCTCGCCCGGCGCTGAGATCACCCGGCGCGTCGTGACAGGTTGAGAAGCGAGCGATGAGCAGGCGCCAGTACGCCCTCCCACAGCGCGGGGCCGCGCAACCCCCCGACGACACGGGGTGCACCGTCCTGCACGTCGACATGGACGCCTTCTACGCGTCTGCGTCGCTGCTCAGCCGACCCGAGCTGGTCGGGCACCCCGGTCATCATCGGCGGTGGGGGCAGCCGTGGCGTCGTGCTCTCCGCGACCTACGAGGCACGCAAGTTCGGGGTCGCCTCGGCCATGCCGATGTCCCGCGCCAGGCGGCTGTGCCCCCGGGCCACCGTCATCGCTCCCGACCACCACCTCTACAGCCAGATCTCGGCTGCCGTGATGGCGACCTTCGAGACGATCACCCCGGTCGTCGAGCCGCTGTCCCTCGACGAGGCCTTCCTCGACGTGTCAGGCGCCGTGCGCCGGCTCGGCAGCCCGGCCAGGATCGGGCAGCTCATCCGCGACACCATCCACGACGAACAGGGCATCACCTGCTCGGTGGGCGTCGCGCCCACGAAGTTCGTCGCCAAGCTCGCCTCGGGGCTTGCCAAGCCAGACGGCATGGTCGTCGTGCCGCGCGACGAGGTGGTGACCTTCGTCCAGCAGCTCCCGGTCGGTGCGCTGTGGGGCGTGGGGGACAAGACCGAGGAGGCCCTGCTCCGGCTGGGGTTGCACACGGTGGCCGACATCGCCCACACCCCGGTCGACACGCTCCGGCGAGCCCTTGGCGAGAGCGCCGGGCCGCATCTGCACGACCTGTCCTGGGGACGCGACCCACGACACGTCGAGGTCCAGCGACGCGAACGCAGCATCGGCTCGGACGAGACGTTCGAGTTCGACGTGGACGACCCGGCATACATCCACCGCACAGCTGCTCAAGCTGAGCGACCGGACGGCTGCCCGCGTGCGGTCGGCCGGGATGCTCGGCCGCACCGTCTCGATCAAGGTGCGGTTCTCCGACTTCACGACGATCACCCGCAGCCGCACCCTGCGCGACCCCACCGACGTCAGCCGGGACATCTTCGACACCGCCAAGGGCCTCTACGACGCGCTGGGGCTGCAGCGGGCCCGGATCCGGCTGGTCGGGGTGCGGATGGAAGGCCTCGTCGAGCGGGCCGGTGCCCCGATCCAGGTCACCCTGGACGAACCCGACCACGGGTGGAGCGATGCCGACCGGGCGGTCGACCGGGCCAGTGCCCGGTTCGGTGCCGGCAGCGTCCGACCGGCGAGCCTGATCCCCGAACGGGACCGCGACCGGGACCGCGAGCCGAAACGTGACCAGAAACGCGGCCAGCGGGGACCAGGACGGACGAACGGCTAGTGCAACCACGCGTCCCGACATATCCTGAAGAGGTCAGCGGATGGCCACTGACCGGCCACGATGCCCCCTCAAGGCACCGAGGCAACGATTAGGTGGCCTGATGCGTTCAGTGGGTGAAGGCCGAACGTCAGGAGGTCACCGTGCCGCTCTCCGAGCACGAACAGCAGCTGCTTGAACAGATGGAGCAGGCGCTGTATGCCGAGGACCCCAAGTTCGCCTCCCAGATGCAGGGCTCCGGAGCCCGTGCCTCGGCCCGGCGCCGGATGGCGATCGGTGTGGTCGGCGTCGTCGCGGGACTCGCCCTCGTGCTCGTCGGCGTCAACACGACCATGTGGATCGGCGCCATCGGCTTCGCCGTGATGGTCGCGGCGGTCGCCTTCGCGCTCACCCCGCCACGCCGCAAGGCCGCCCTGGGCACCGTCCAGCCGGACGGCACGGTCCGGCGCAGCACTCCTGCGAAGCCCAGGACCACCCGGTCGGGCGGTTCGTTCATGAACCGCATCGAGGAGCGGTGGGACCGTCGGCGCGACGACGGCTACTGACGCGCACGACCCGGCCTTACCCACGTCACAGAGGTCACAGGAATCACAGTCGTCACAGGCGACGCGGACTGCGGCAGGCGACGCGGACTGCGGTGGACGTCAGGCGCGGCTGAGCAGCACGCCGATGACCCAGGTCGTGGCGATCGCCACCGCCGCGAGCAGCTCGATCCCCATCGACAGGAACACCGCCTTGAGCGCTGCCCGGGTCGAGGACCAGGCCGCCGAGCGGTCCTTGGAGTGCCCCAGCTCGACGAGGTAGATCCCCAGCACGAACCCGATCGCCGCACCCAGCACGGGGACGACGAAGAACCCCACGATGGCCAGCAGCACCGCCAGCACGAGGGTGGACCTGCGCACCCCGGCCTCGCGCAGCCGTCGGCCGGGCACGGCATACTGCAGCGCCACTCCGGCCAGGTAGAGGACGGCGCAGAACCCGAACAGCCACCAGCCCAGTGCGGTCCCGGTGTCCAGAGCCCACAGGAAGACGGCTGCCAAGCAAAGCAGCAGCCCGGGGATCACGGGGACGACGATCCCCACCATCCCGATCAGGATCAGGACGGCGGGGACCCAGAGCGAGGCCTCCACGCTGGGAGGTCCGGTGCCTTGTTCCTACCGCTCCTCGAGCGGAGCGACGGTGGGGGTCTCGTTGAGACGTTCGGTCTCGTCGACGATGTCGGCGTGCTCGCGCAGCTTGGGCAGGTGCTCGCGTCCGTGGTGGGCGCAGAACAACAGTTCCCCACCAGCGTGAAGGCGAGCGCGCACGTAGGCCTGGGCGCCGCAGCGGTCGCAGCGGTCAGCCGCGGTCATGGAGGGTGCCAGTGCAGTGGTCACGTCAGCCTTCCTTTCATATGCGCCTGAGGCGCGTTGTCTCCTGGAGACGTCCTACCCCGGACTTCGGTTGATCCACCATGGGGAGGACTTCCCTGGGTGGCCCGTCCGGTGCCGTTGTCAACAGTCAAGCACGCCGTGTTCTTCCCGCCCGGTATTGGGTCACCATGTGGGTCATCTCATGTCGCAAAGGGTGATTCGTAGGTCGGGTGTCCGGCGGATGGGAAAGTGCGTCATCGAGGGAGAGGCGACGGTATGCCGCGTGCCTGCGAGGGCATCGCGGGTGCCCGGGATAGCGTGGGTGAGACCCCTGCGCCAGTGACGCGAGGGGTCCCGTGGCCTCCTCCCAGGTCCCGTAGCCCACACCACAGGAGCACAGCACCGTTGGCCACCGCCACCGCCACCACCAGCACCGCCAAGAAGGCGGCGACGACCAAGTCGTCGTCGGACTACAGCGCACACCACCTGCAGGTCCTCGAGGGCCTCGAAGCCGTCCGCAAGCGCCCCGGCATGTACATCGGGTCGACCGACGGCCGAGGCCTGATGCACTGTCTCTGGGAGATCATCGACAACGCGGTCGACGAGGCGCTGGCAGGGGTGTGCGACCGCATCGAGGTGGTCCTCTACCGCGACGGTTCGGTCGAGGTGCGTGACAACGGTCGTGGCATCCCGGTCGACATCGAGCCCCGCACCGGCCTGACCGGCGTCGAGGTGGTCTTCACCAAGCTGCACGCCGGCGGCAAGTTCGGCGGCGGGTCCTACACGGCCTCCGGCGGTCTGCACGGTGTCGGCGCCTCGGTCGTCAACGCCGTGTCGGCGCGGCTGGACGTCGAGGTCGACCGCGGCGGCAAGACCTACGCCATGAGCTTCCGGCGTGGTGAGCCCGGCTACTTCCCCGACGTCGCGACCGACGACAAGGCACCGGACCACGAGTTCACCCCCTACGAGCGGGCCAGCGAGCTGGCCGTCGTCGGCAAGGCCAAGCGCGGGGTGACCGGCAGCCGGATCCGCTACTGGGCCGACGAGCAGATCTTCCTCAAGAACGCCGAGTTCGACTACGACGGGCTGGTCTCCCGCGCCCGCCAGACGTCCTTCCTCATCCCCGGGCTGACCCTGGTGATCCGCGACGAGCGGCGCAAGCCGGGCACCCCGGGGGAGTCGGGCGCCCACCTCGAGACCCTCGTGCACGACGGGGGCATCTCCGAGTTCGTCGAGTTCCTGGCCCCCGACGCACCCGTCACCGACGTGTGGCGCCTGCAGGGCACGGGCACCTTCACCGAGACGGTCCCAGTCCTCGACGCCAACGGACACATGTCCCCCACGGAGGTCGAGCGGGAGTGTGCGGTCGACGTCGCGGTGCGCTGGGGCACCGGCTACGACGCCAGGGTCAGCTCGTTCGTCAACATCATCGCCACGCCCAAGGGCGGCACCCACCTCGCAGGGTTCGAGCAGGCGCTGCTCAAGGTGTTCCGCAAGCAGCTCGAGGTCAACAGCCGCCGGCTCAAGGTCGGCAGCGACAAGCCCGAGAAGGACGACGTGCTCGCGGGGCTGACCGCGGTCGTGACGGTGCGGCTGGCCGAGCCGCAGTTCGAGGGTCAGACCAAGGAGGTCCTCGGCACCAACGCCGTGCGCGCCATCGTCGCCAAGGTCGTCGAGCAGGAGCTCACCGGGCGGATCACCAAGCCGGCCCGCGGCGGCAAGGCAGAGGTCGACAAGCTGCTCGAGAAGGTCGTCTCGGAGATGAAGTCGCGGATCAGCGCGCGGCTGCACAAGGAGACCCAGCGTCGCAAGAACGCCCTCGAGACCAGCAGCCTGCCGGCCAAGCTCGCCGACTGTCGTTCGACCGATGTCGAGCGTTCCGAGCTGTTCATCGTCGAGGGCGACAGCGCGCTCGGCACTGCGAAGCTGGCGCGGTCCAGCGACTACCAGGCGCTGCTGCCGATCCGCGGCAAGATCCTCAACGTCCAGAAGGCCTCGGTCTCGGACATGCTCAAGAACGCCGAGTGCGCAGCCATCATCCAGGTCATCGGTGCGGGCTCGGGGCGGTCCTTCGACCTCGATGTCGCCCGTTACGGCAAGGTCATCATCATGACCGACGCCGATGTCGACGGCGCCCACATCCGCACCCTGCTGCTGACCCTGTTCTTCCGCTACATGCGACCCCTTGTCGACGCGGGCCGGGTGTATGCCGCCGTGCCCCCGTTGCACCGCATCGAGGTGGTCAACCCCGGTTCGAAGAAGAACGAGCTCATCTACACCTACTCCGAGAAGGAGATGCGCGCCACGATGGCGTCCTTGGGCAAGCGCGGCAAGAACGTCAAGCAGCCGCTGCAGCGCTACAAGGGACTGGGGGAGATGGACGCCGACCAGCTCGCCGAGACGACGATGGACCCGCGTCACCGCACGCTGCGCAAGGTGACGCTGCGGGACGCCGAGGCAGCCGAGCGGGTCTTCGAGCTGCTCATGGGCAACGACGTCGCGCCACGCAAGGACTTCATCGTCGACTCGGCCGCCGGGCTCGACCGCGAGCGCATCGACGCCTGACGCAGGCCGCACCACGGCAAGCGGTTCCGCCAGGCTCGAGCCGCGGCATACCCCGCGTCCGTGCAGCACGGCGTGTGTCGTTGCCCCACCGTGTGATCTAGGCCACTGTGGGTTCTGCAGGGGCCGTGAAGGGCGGTCCTCGCGACCGAGAGTGGGTGCGCCATGGGTGCGACAGCAGAAGTCGAGCAGGCGGAGGGTCATACCGAGCTCAAGCGGGTGATGGGCACCAAGCTGCTGCTGCTCTTCATCGTCGGTGACATCCTCGGCACCGGGGTGTACGCCCTGACCGGCCAGGTGGCCGAGGAGGTCGGCGGTGCTGCGTGGGCGCCCTTCGTCGTCGCGTTCGTCGTCGCCATCATCACGGCGTTCTCCTACCTGGAGCTCGTGACCAAGTACCCCCAGGCGGCCGGCGCGGCGCTGTACACGCACAAGGCCTTCGGCGTGCACTTCGTCACCTTCATCGTGTGCTTCACGGTGATGTGTTCGGGCATCACGTCGGCCTCCACGGCGTCCCGCGCCTTCGCGTCCAACATGCTCAAGGGTTTTGGCGGGGATGCCAAGAACACCAACCTCATCCTGCTCGGGGCGCTCGGGTTCATGACCCTGGTCGCGCTGGTCAACCTGCGTGGCGTCGGCGAGAGCGTCAAGGCGAACGTCGTGCTCACGCTGGTCGAGCTCTCGGGCCTGTTGCTCGTGATCATGGTCGGGTTCTACGCCCTGTTCGCGGGGAAGACCGACTTCAGCCGCACGATGGTGTTCGACAGCCCGAGCGACAAGAGTGCCTTCTTCGCAGTGACCGCGGCGACGTCGCTGGCGTTCTTCGCGATGGTGGGCTTCGAGGACTCGGTCAACATGGCCGAGGAGACCAAGGACCCCGTCCGGATCTTCCCGAAGATGATGCTCACCGGCCTCGGCATCACCGGGGTGATCTACATCCTCGTCTCGCTCTTCGCGGTGGCCATCGTGCCGGTGGGCCTGCTGGGCGACAGTGAGACTCCCTTGGTCAAGGTCGTCGAGACCGCGGCCCCCGGGATCCCCATCGAGAAGCTGCTGCCCTTCATCTCGATGTTCGCGGTGGCCAACTCGGCGCTGATCAACATGCTGATGGCCAGCCGCCTGCTCTACGGCATGGCCAAGCAGGAGGTGCTGCCGCCCATCCTCGGCAAGGTGCATCCCCATCGCCGCACGCCGTGGGTGGCGATCCTGTTCACCACCCTGTTGGCCTTCGGCCTCATCTTCTTCGTGTCCAAGGCCAGCTCCGACGCGACGGCTGTGCTCGGGGGCACGACGGCGCTGCTCCTGCTCGGTGTGTTCACCATCGTCAACATCTGTGTGCTCGTGCTGCGCAAGGACAAGGTCGACAGCGACCACTTCGTGACGCCCACGGTGATCCCCATCATCGCCGGGGTCTGCTGTGCCTTCCTCGTCACGCCGTTCACGGGTCGCGACAGCGAGCAGTACGTCGTAGCGGGTTGGCTGCTCGCGCTCGGGGTCGTGCTGTGGGCGATCACCTGGTTCGCGAACCGTGCACTGCGCGCCAAGAGGACCTTCCTGCGCGACCCGGAGGAGCTCGGCGAACGCGAGGGCGGCGTCAACTAGGAAGCGGCGGCTCCGGCCGTCACTGGTGCCTTGCGGGGAGCCCGTCGTCGTCGCTGGGTCGAGGGCGGTGCGGCCGTGGAACCGCGGACGACCAGCTCGACGTCGAGGACGTCGTCGAGGACGCGGTCAGCGGCGCGGCCGCGCAGGGCGTCGAGCATGAGGTGGCCCGCGCGTCGCCCCTGGGCCTCGACGTCCTGGCGCACCGTGGTGAGGTCGAAGATCGCGGAGTGGACGTGGTCGTCGATGCCGATGACCGAGACGTCGCCCGGCACGTCCAGGCCGTGCCGGCGGGCGGCGCTCATCACCCCGAAGGCCATCTCGTCGGACGCGGCCACCACGCAGGTGGGGACGTGGGGGAGGGCGAACATGCGGTCGGCGTGCTCGGCTGCCCCGGCGGCCGTCCAGTCACACTCCAGGGTCCACTCCGGTGGGCAGTCGAGCCCCTGCTCGGAGAGCACCTTGGCGAACGCGTCCCGCCGGTCGAACGGCGTCTGCAGGTGGGTGACCGACGCGGGAACCGTTCCGGCGTAGCCGATCTCGCGATGTCCGAGGTCGATGGCGAACCGGGTCGCCAGGGCCATCGCAGCACGGTCGTCGATGCGCACCGAGGGCCACCCGGGCTGACGGTTACCCACCGTGACCACCGGCATACCGAGCCGGTCCAGAAGGGAACGCTCGGTCGGGTCGGGCGGGACGTTGAGGATGATCACGCCATCGGCACGTTTCCACAGCATCGTCTGGGTGATCGGCAGCCGGGTGTCGAAGGTGTGCCCCTCGAGGTCGCAGAGCAGCACGTGGAAGCCCTCGTCACGCAGCACCTTCTCGACGCCGCTGACGACGGTCGCGAAGAACCAGCGGTTGAAGTACGGGGTGATCACGCCGACCCCGCGGGTCCGCCCGGACACCAGGCTGGTCGCGGCGGGGGAGGCGACGTAGTGCAGCTCGGTGGCCGCGGCCAGGACCCTGTCCCGGGTGCGCGGGCTGACCCGGTCCACCCCGCGCAGCGCTCGGGAGACGGTCGCCACAGAGACGCCTGCCGCCTTGGCGACGTCGCCGATCGTGGTCATCTCGCACCCCCGTTCGAAGGTCTAGACGCCGGTGTTGCGTCGCAGCCGCCAGACGAACCAGAGGGCTGCCAGGAGGACCGCGAGGAGCAGGGCGGATGTGCCCGCCGGCTCCCCGCGGACCTCCAGGACGACGGTCTGGACCATGGCGATGAACGCGAAGACCCCGATGATGCCGAGCAGCATGTCGAGCCGTTGGGCGCGCGCTCGGACGTTGCCGGTGCTGCTACCGGGGTTGAACAGTCCCATGGTTGATGAGGGGCTAGGCGGCGCCTATCCCTTCACACCCCCAGCCGTGAGGCCGGACACGATGGCCCGCTGGAAGATCAGGACCATGATGATGAGGGGAACCGTGACGATGGTGCCGGCCGCCATGACCGCGGTGTAGGGCTCCTGGTGGGGCTGGGCGCCGGTGAACCCCGCGATCGCCACCGTGACCGTCTGGGTCTGCTTGGTCGAGAACTGCTGCGCCAGGAGGAACTCGTTCCAGCTGGCGATGAAGGCCAGGATGGCGGTCGTGAAGAGTCCGGGCGCCGCCAGCGGCAGCATGATCTTGCGGAACGCCTGCCCCGGGGTGCACCCGTCGATCCGGGCGGATTCCTCCAGCTCCCAAGGCATCTCGGACAGGAATGCCGTCAACGTGTAGATCGTGAGCGGCAGGGCGAAGGAGATGTTGGGGATGATCAGCGCCTGGTAGTTCGCGCCGGTCAGCCAACCCAGGTCTCCGAACAGCTTGAACAGTGGGGTGACGAGCGCGACGCCTGGGAACATCGACGACCCGAGGATGATCCCCAGCACGACGTACTTGCCCGGGAAGTCGAGCCTCGCCAACGCGTAGGACGCGAAGACGCCCACCAGCATGGCCACCGTCGTGGTGACGATGCCGATGATGATCGAGTGCGTGAGCGCCGCCCCGAAGTGGTTGCCTCGGTCGGTGGAGAAGGCGGTCTTGAAGTTGTCCAGCGTCACGTGGGTGGGCCACGGGGTGGTGTCGAAGGTGTATCCCACGTCGCGGAACGCCGTGACGACCATCCAGTAGAACGGCGCGAGGCCCCAGATGACCAGGGCAGCCAGTCCCAGGTACATCCGGATCTTGGCGTTGCGGTTGCTCTTGAAGTGGATCTCCTGAGCCTCCGTGCGGCCACTGGTGGGCGGGGCAGTCGTCGTGGTGGCAGTCATCTCAGGCTCCCGTGCTGGTGGCGTTGGCGGCGACCGGGTTGCCGGTCTTCGGGGTGTCCTGCTTGGGTTTCGCTGCCTTGGGCGGACGCTGGATCACATCGGCACCACCGAACTTGATGAACAGGAAGGCAGTGAAGGCGATGAGCAGGAAGACCAGGGTCGAGAGGGCGGACGCGTTGTTGAACCCGCCTTGCCGTATCTGCCTGATGACAAGCATGGACAAGGAGGTGGTCCCTCCCGCACCCTGCGTGAGGATCGCGGGGAGGTCGTAGATGCGCAGCACGTCGAGCGTGCGGAACAGGACCGCCACCATGAGCGGCACCTTGATCAGGGGCAGTGTGATCCTGGTGAAGGTCTGCCACTTCGTGGCGCCGTCGATCTCTGCCGCCTCGTAGACGTCTCCGGGCACCAGCTGCAGTCCAGCGAGGATCAGCAGGGCCATGAACGGCGTGGTCTTCCACACGTCGGCGATGACGATGGCGAACTTGGCGGCCACCGGGTCGCTGGTCCAGAGCTGGGGATCGATCCCCACCAAGCCGATCAGCTTGTTGGCGATCCCGTCGTAGGCGAAGATGAAGTACCACAGCTTGGCCGTGACGGCCGTGGGGATCGCCCACGGAATGAGGATGGCAGCGCGGACCAGGCCCCGGCCCTTGAAGTCGCGGTTCATGATCATCGCGAACCAGATACCGAGGAGGACCTCGAAAACCACGCTGGTGACCGTGAAGAACAAGGTCACCCAGAGGGCGCCGTAGAACTGGGCACCGATGGTGCCGTCCGGGCAGTCGACTTCGCCGCACTTCTGCAGCAGCCAGTGGGTGTAGTTGGACAGCCCGGCGCTGCCGCCCTCGACGAACAACCCAGTGGTCGTGTCAAGACCCTGGTCCTTGAGGAAGGACAGGTAGACCGCCCTGAGCAGCGGATAGATGATGATGATCGCGAGGAAGATCATGGTAGGCGCGACGAGGAGCAAACCCAGTCGTCCCTGACCCGCGTTGAGTCCCTTGTTCTTGGGCTGCTTGCCCTGGGTCGACCCTCGAGTCGACGGCGCGACTGCGCTCATGCCTGCTCCTTGCCCCGGAGTGCTCTGTGGTGATGCCTGAGGTGGTGCCTAAGAGGTGCTGTCCTGCGGGAGAACAGATGTGGGGGTGACCCCGTGGGGACCACCCCCACATCTGGGAATGCAGCAAGCCTGGAGGATCAGCCGCCAGCCGCCTGCATGGCCGCCTGCATGTCCTTCACGGCGGCCTGAGGTGTCTTCTGTCCCTGCATCGCAGCGAAGAAGTTCTCCTGGATCGCCTGGGAGACGGCCGGGTAGAACGGCGTCACCGGACGGGAGACCGCGTTGGAGATGGACTCCTTGAGCACGGGCAGGTAGGGGTACTTCTTGACCAGCGCCTCGTCGGTGTAGATGGACTCGAGGACCGGAGCCAGCGAACCCTTCTCCATGTTGGTCTTCTGCTCCTCAGGGCTGGTGAGGAACTTCAGGAAGTCCAGCGCGGTTGCCTTGTACTTGGAGTAGGCACTGATGGCCGCCATGTGACCACCCAGCGTGGACGTGCCGGGGCCGTCGACTCCGGGGAGGGGCGCCACGGCGAACTTGCCGATGACCTTCGACGACTTGTCGGTGCTGGCGAGGTTGTAGACGTACGGCCAGTTGCGCAGGAAGAGCAGCTTGCCGTTCTGGAACGACGCGCGGCTCTGCTCCTCCTGGTAGGTGATGGCCTGCTTGGGGATGTCACCGCTCTTGTAGTGGTCGGCGAGCTCCTGCAGACCCTTGGCTGCCTCGGGTGAGTCGACGGTGGGCTTGCCCGCGTCGTCGACGACCTTGGCGCCATAGGCGTTCATCCACTCGGTGGCGTTACAGGTGCCACCCTCGTACTTGGCGAACTGGCCCGCGAAGCAGTCCATGCCGTTCTGCTTGGCGATGGAGCACATGCCCCACATCTCGTCGATGGTCTTCGGCGGGGTCTTCACCAGGTCGCTGCGGTAGTAGAGCATCGCCCCGTCCGACGAGGTCGGAGCGGCATAGAGCGTCTTGTTGTAGGTCGCAGCCTTGACGGTGGGCTCGAGGAAGCCGGTGGTCGGCAGGGCCGTCTTGTCCTTGAGCGGCGTCAGCCAGCCCTTGGCGGCGAACTCCGCCGTCCAGACGACATCGACGGACACGACGTCGTAGCTGGGGTCCTTGGCCTGGAAGTGCTGGACCAGGTCGTCGTGCTGCTGGTCGGCCTGGTCGGACTGCTCCTTGACCGTGACCTTCTCGTTGGGGTGCTTGGCATTCCAGCGTGCCGCCTGCGGGGCGACCAAGTTGCTGTTGTCCTTGCCCTGGACATAGGTGATCGGGCCACGGGCGTCTGTGCCGGCGGAGGAGTCCGCGCTGCCGCCGCCGTCGTTGCCGCCGCAGGCCGAGGCGACGAGCGCCACGGCCACAGCTCCAGCCATCACCGTGAGGGTGCGCCGCTTGTGCATTCGAAGGGCCATACGCCCGCCTCCCATATTTCTCGCGTAGCGCTGAGGCGGACGTGCCTCCGCGCTGAGGTGAACCGTCCTCATGTAAACGTTTACTCATCCCCGCCGCAATCCGTAGACGCAGTCGTAGCGGTAACGATTGGGTAACTCGCAGAGGCCCGGCGCGCGACGGGTCGGACTTGTCCCGATCCGTCAGTCGAGCGGATGCACGACCCAGTCCACGACCCGGATCGGGGCCTTTCCACAGGACTCGGGCAGCTCGTCGTGGACCTGACGTTCCAGCAGAACCCGCCAGCTGCGCCCGTCGCGGTGCCGCACGGCATACCGGAGGAGCTCGGACGGCTCGACGACGACGGTGAGTGCGGTGAGGTCGGTGATGCCCGCGACCTGCCGGACGTGCGACTCGGCTGCCTGTTCGGGTGCCGTGAGCGCGCTGCGCCCGCGGTCGTGCCGGGGTCCGAGGACATCGCCCGGGAGCTGGTCCGTGGCGGCGAGGGTGAGCACCTGCGAGCAGAGATCGGCGTCGAGCCGGGCCAGGGTCACGCCGTGGGGGAGCAGCACCGCCGTGGGCGCGAACCGGTGGCCACCGGTGTGCGAGGCCTCCCACACGCGTCCCGGGTGCACCGCCGCCGTGTCGAGGGCCACCGGCCGCCCGCGGACGGCGCAGCAGACGTCGCGCCGACCGTTGGTGCACACGAGCAGGACCGGCTCCGCGGCCACGGCCCCGGGTGCCGTCGCGAGCACCGCGGCGCGGTCGCCGCGAGCGAGCGCGTCCAGGTCGACCGCGAGCAGGGTGGCAGGGTCGGTCACCACGAGGCGCAGCAGCCAGGGCTCATCGCCCGCCCAGGCGAGGTATGCCGTGTGGCCGACCTCGCGGTGGTCGTCCGCGTGCCGCCCAGGGCGCCGGATCAGGGACAGTCGCCCACCACGTTCGGCGCAGGCGGCGGAGAGCGTGCGGCCTACTGCTGCAGGCAGATGCGACTGGGTGGCGGCATCCCGGCCCCACGGCCCCGACTGCTCCAGGGCCACGAAGAAGGTGGCCCGCGCCGCCGTGCCGTAGGCGCTGATTTCGGCCCGGTCGAAGCCGACCGAACAGGCATCGAGAGCCGGCGTGGCGTGGGTGGTCGAGGCAACCGCAGAGGTCACGACAGCGGTGGCCCGGCGATGCGGGCGATGGCTGTCGTCGCCGGGACTCCGGAACCGTCACGCCTGCCCGTCGCCTCGGGCAGGTCAAGCGCCACGCCGTTGGCAGCGGCGGCCCGCGCGGGCAGGGCGCCGGCCCAGGCGAGGACCAGGACGTCCTCACCCTTGAGGAACCGGTGGCAGCGCACGCCGCCGGTGGCGCGGCCCTTGGCCGGGTACTCGGCATACGGGGTCACCTTGAGCGAGCCGGGCTCGGTGCCGGGCAGCGCACCGGAGGAACCGGACGCCGTGACCACGATGCCCTCGGCGCCCTCGGGCACGGCGCCGAAGAACGTCACGCGCTGGCCGGCGGCCAGCTTGATCCCCGCCATGCCACCAGCGGCCCGCCCCTGCGGCCGGACGGCTGCCGCCCCGAACCGGAGGAGCTGGGCGTCGGAGGTGATGAAGACCAGGTCCTCGGTGCCGGTGGCCAGCTCGACGGCACCGATGACCTCGTCGCCGTCCTTGAGCGAGACCAGCTCGAAGTCGGCCCGGCTCGGGTAGTCCGTGGTGACCCGCTTGACGACCCCCTGCGCGGTGCCCAGGGCGATGCCCGCGGAGTCGGGCGAGACGGAGACGAGGGTGAGCGGCTCCTCGCCGGCGGGCAGGTCGACATACGCCGCCAGGGGCGCGCCGCCCGACAGGCTGGGCGACCCGTTGGTCGGTGGCAGCGTGGGCAGCTCCAGCGCCGACAGCCGCACCAGCCGTCCCCGTGAGGTGACCAGCCCGACCTCGCCACGGGCGGTGGTGCGCACCGCTCCGACCAACGCATCGTGCTTGCTGCGCGAGCCGTCGAGCGGGAGCGGGTCGGCCGAACCGGTGCGAGCCATCAGGCCCGTCGAGGACAGCAGCACCCAGCAGGGGTCGTCCGTGACCTCCAGCGGCGTGATGGTGGTGGCGGGGACGCCGGCCGACTCCAGCAGCACGGTGCGGCGTGGGGTGCCGTGGGCCTTCGCGACGTCGGCGAGCTCGGTCGAGACCGTCTTGAGCAGCAGCGCTTCGTCGCCGAGGATCGCCTCGAGCTCCTCGATGAGCCGTTCCAGCTCCGACTTCTCCTTGTCGAGCTCGAGCCGGCTGAACTTGGTGAGCCGGCGCAGCTGGAGCTCGAGGATGTAGTTGGCCTGCGCCTCTGACAGGTCGAACACGTCGATCAGCCGGGCCCGCGCGGCAGCCGCGTCGTCGGAGCTGCGGATGACCTGGATGACCTCGTCGATGTCGAGGATCGCGATGAGAAGTCCCTCGACGAGGTGCAGCCGGTCCTTGTACCTGCCCAGCCGGTGCTCGGTCCGGCGCCTCACGACCGAGGTGCGGAAGTCGACGTAGACCCGCAGCAGGTCCTTGAGCCCCAACGTCTTCGGCTGGCCCTCGACGAGCGCGACGTTGTTGATGTGGAACGCGTCCTCCATCGGCGTGAGCTTGTAGAGCTGCTCGAGGACGGCGTCGGGGTTGAACCCGTTCTTGACCTCGATGACGAGGCGCAGGCCGTGCTTGCGGTCGGTGAGGTCCTTGACGTCCGAGATGCCCTGCAGCTTCTTGGACTGGACGGCGTCCTTGATCTTCTCGATGACCTTCTCCGGCCCGACGAGGTAGGGCAGCTCGGTGACGACGATGCCCATCCGGCGCGGGGAGGTCTTCTCGATGCGGGCGGTGGCACGGGTCCGGAAGCTGCCGCGCCCGCCGAGGTAGGCGTCGCGGATGCCGTCGAGGCCGATGATCCGGCCACCCTGCGGCAGGTCCGGGCCAGGCACGAACTTCATCAGGTCGTCGAGTGAGCAGGTCGGGTGCGCGATCAGATGGCGGGCGGCGCCGATCACCTCGACGAGGTTGTGAGGCGCCATGTTCGTCGCCATGCCGACCGCGATACCGCTGGCACCGTTGACAAGCAGGTTGGGGAACGCAGCAGGCAGCACCTCGGGCTGGAGCAGCTGGTCGTCGTAGTTGGGGATGAACTCGACGGTCTCCTCGTCGAGCCCCGTCGTCATCAACAGCGCCGCGGGAGCGAGCCGTGCCTCGGTGTAGCGCGAGGCAGCCGGTCCGTCGTCGAGCGAACCGAAGTTGCCGTGCCCGTCGACGAGCGGCAGCCGCATGGTGAACGGCTGGGCCATCCGGACCAGCGCGTCGTAGATCGCCCCGTCGCCGTGCGGGTGGTACTTGCCCATCACGTCGCCGACGACGCGCGAGGACTTCACGTGGCCGCGGTCGGGGCGCAGACCCATCTCGGCCATCGAGAACAGGATGCGGCGCTGGACCGGCTTGAGCCCGTCGCGGGCGTCGGGCAGGGCGCGCGAGTAGATGACGGAGTAGGCGTACTCGAGGTAGGCCCCCTGCATCTCGTCCTCGACGTCGATGTCGACGATGCGTTCGACGAAGTCGTCGTCCTCGACCGGTGCGGGTGGGGTCTTGCGGGCCATGCGTGCGTGCACTTCCTTCGGGTTCCTGGACGTGGTGGCCTGGGCGCTGTCAGGTGCCCCCGCCAACGCGGGGGTCACCCAATCTTGTCCCACGGCTAGACGGCGCCGGTCGCCGACTCGCCGCTGAGCCCCTTGCCGAAGTGCCCCCGGTGGACGACCTCGGCCGGTGCCCGCCGCCGCCGGGTGCGGCTCGACCCGTCCGTGCGGGTGAGCTCGTACCCGAGGGCCACCACTCCCACCAGCCGCCGGTTCGGCGGTATGCCGTGGCCCCGCCGGACCTCGTCGTGCCGCGCGGGCGGGACGCCGAAGAACAGTGCACCGACGCCCTGGTCGACAGCCGCCAGCAGCATCAGCATCGCCGCCATGCCGGTGTCGACGTCCCAGTAGGGGACCGGCCAGCGGGCGGGGTCGCGGTCGGTCCAGCCCTTGTCGGGCTCCGCGTAGCGGTCGAGGTAGGTATCCGGGTCGGACAGGCACAGCACCAGCACCGGGGCGCCCGACACCCCGGCAAGCCAGCCGTCCACGGGCGCATCGGGCGCCAGCTCCGGGTCGCGGGTCGCCTGCCAGAACCGCGCCCGGTCGTCGGCCTCGGCGAGCACGACGAAGTCCCAGCCCTGGCTGAAGCCGGCGCTGGGAGCCCGCTGCGCGGCATACAGCACCTCCTCGAGGGCGGCGGCCGGGACGGGACGGTCGGGGTCGAACCGGCGCACCATGCGGCGCCGGCTGACCACCTCGTGGAACTCCATCCACCCATCCTGTCGTGCCCGTGCCCGTGCCCGTGCGGCCGCCTGCAAGACTGACCGGCGAACCATCGCCAGCAACCCGCCGACCAACCGCCAACCAGGCGTCCCCCTGCGGCGTCCACGAGGCATGACGACCTTGGCCACGCTGGCATTTCCGGGAGGGGTGGCAGTGCCGGCGCGAGACCGCGTGGACGTGGAAGCGTCCGTTCGTGAGCTCTACGACGTGCACTACGGCCGTCTCGCCGGGTGGACCGCCAAGCTCGTCGGCGACCCGGACATCGCGCACGACCTCGCGACCGAGGCGTTCCTCAAGCTCTTCCGCGAGTTCCGCCGGGTCGACGACCCGCGGCCGTGGCTCTACACCGTGACCGCCAACCTGGTGCGCGACCACTGGCGCAAGCGCGGTCGCGAAGCCGCGGCATACCAGCGGCACGAGGCGGGCCGGGACGACTTCACCACCGACGCCGACCATGCGACCGTGCTCACCGTCCGGGATGCCGTCGAGGCCCTGCCCGACAGGTTGCGGGTGGCCGTGATGCTGCACTACTTCGCCGACCTGCCCGTGGCCACCGTGGCCCGGCAGCTGGAGAAGTCCGAGGGAACCATCAAGCGAGACCTGTTCGACGCGCGCCAGCGGATGGCGACGATGCTGGGAGAGATCCGATGAACCGCGACCTGACGCACCTGCCTGGTGAGGGGGAGCAGCCCGACCCGGTCGCAGAGTTCTTCGACCGTGAGCGTGCGGGCATCCGCGAGCTGCCTGCCGGCGACGACCGGTGGGAGGCCCTCGTCGTCGAGGCGACCAGGCCGCATCGCCGGCGCGTGCTGCCCTACCTGGCCGCGGCTGCGGCGGTCGCCGTGGTCGGGGGTGTCCTCTGGGGCACGGGGACCGGACCGGGGACCGACAGGGCCGCCGACCCCGCCAGCAGCACCTCGGCCGTCTCGAGTGCCCCGACCGTCACCGTCACCCAGACCGTCTCGCCCTCGGCGGTCCCGCCTCCGAGCAAGGGCGCCACCACCAGCGGCCCCAGTCCGCAGACGTCGTCCACGACCCTGCCGACCCCTGCCAGCTTCGACATCGTGTCGATGTCCAACGCCGGCGACAGCCACCTCTACGCCCTGGGTGCCGCGCAGTGCGGCGCGGCAGCCTGCACCGCCGTCATCGCCTCGGACGACAACGGGGCGACCTGGACCACGCGATCCTCCTTCCCGGAGCTGACCACGCCCGGAGCACGGACCACCCCCGACCGCGCGCACCAGCTGGTCGGCATCCGGATGGCGAACAAGGACGTCGGCTACGTCTACGGCAGCACGACCAGGCGCACGACCGACGGCGGCCGCAGCTGGGCCGACGTCGACGTCGACCGGCGCACCGTGCTGTCCCTCGAGACCGACGGCACGCAGGTCTGGATGGCCACCGCGCGCTCGTGCCGGCACGACACGACCACCACCTCGGGCACCCGCGGCTGCACGGACCTCCAGCCCCGCACCGGGCGGGTCGCCGCCGCGAGCACCCAGCCGGTCGACCGTCGACGGGATGCCGGTCGGCGGGGAGAACGCGTGGATCGCGATGGACGGCAGCGACGCCTACTACAACGTGACGAGCCCCGACCCGGTCGCACCGGCGGTGGCGATGCGCCTGAGCGGCAAGGCAGGTCTGCTCTCGCTGCCCCAGGGATGCAGCCCGGACTCCGGGATGTGGGTGTCCGCGACCGCCAACACCCGGGGCACCCTGGTCGCGGTCTGCCCTTCGGCAGCAGCGCCGGATGCCGAGTACTCCCTGGCCGTCTCGGCCGATCGCGGCGCCACCTGGACGACCCGCCGGGCAGCCCGGCTCGGAGGCCCGACACCCCAGGGCGTGTGGCTCAACGCCACCGACGCCAAGCACCTCGTGGCCGTCCGGCAGGGACTGGTCTCCAGCTCGGGAGGGAAGGCAGCCCCCACGACCCTGCTCAGCAGTGCCGACGGCGGCGCATCCTGGCGCGAGGTGAAGGTCGCCCGCGCCGGCAGCACGTCGTGGGCGGGCGCGGCGGGCGGCGGACTGGTCTATGCCCTCGGTGGCGGTCTGGACTACTGGGTGAGCCACGACTCCGGCTCGACGTTCGAGAGCGTCCCGCTGCGCAGGTAGTGGGGCCTCGGGCGCGACAGGTGCCCGTCCCAGCCGCTGCGCCGGCGGCGGGGGTCGCACTGCCGGTGGTCGTCGCACTGCCGGCGGTCGTCGCTCCGCCGGCGGTGGTGGACTCGGTGACCACGCCGTGGCTGCCCCGGCATGACATGCTTTCGCCCATGAGTGAGGCCTCGGCGCTTCCGGCCGGCTATCCGGCACAGTGGGAGGCCGACGTCGTGCTGCGTGACGGGTCCGTGGCCCACCTGCGGCCGATCACTCCCAGCGATGTCGAGGCCGTCCACCGGTTCCACGCCGGCCAGTCCGCCGAGTCGATCTACATGCGCTTCTTCGCGCCGCTGCGCCAGCTCAGCGACCGCGACGTGACCCGGTTCACCACCGTCGACTACCACGACCGCGTCGCCCTCGTCGCGACGGTGCGCGGCGCCATCATCGGGATCGGCCGCTACGACCGGGTCACACCGACGAGCGCCGAGGTGGCGTTCAACATCTCCGACTCCTACCAGGGCAAGGGCATCGGCTCGGTGCTGCTCGAGCACCTCGCGGTGATCGCCTGGGAGTCGGGAGTGCTCGAGTTCACCGCCGAGGTCCTGCCGCAGAACCGCAAGATGATCTCGGTGTTCTCCGAGGCCGGCTACGAGGTCAGCCGCCGGTTCGAGGACGGGGTCGTCTCGCTCACCTTCCAGATCCAGCCCACCGAGCGGTCCGAGGCCGTGCGGCTCTCCCGCGAGCACCGCGCCGAGTCGGTCAGCATGCACTCGGTGCTGTTCCCGGACTCGATCGCCGTCGTGGGGGCCAGCCGGCGGTCCGACTCGATCGGGCACCACATCCTGGCCAACATCCTGGCTGCGGACTTCAACGGCGCCGTCCATGCCGTCAACCGTGAGGCCATGGAGGTGCTGGGGCTGCCGGCCCACACCCGGGTCTCGGAGATCCCCGACGAGGTCGACCTCGCCGTCGTCGCGGTCCCGGCCGAGGAGGTCCTCGACGTCGTCGCCGACTGCGCCGAGGCGGGGGTGCGGACCCTGCTGGTGGTCAGTGCGGGCTTCGCCGAGTCCGGTCCCGAGGGTCAGGACCTGCAGACCGAGCTGTTGGCGACCGCGCGGGCTGCGGGGATGCGCGTCCTGGGTCCCAACTCGTTCGGCGTCATCAACAACGACCCGGCGGTGCGGCTCAACGCCTCGCTCGCCCCCGAGCTGCCACCGCCCGGTCGGCTGGGGCTGTTCGCCCAGAGCGGGGCGCTCGGGATCGCGGTCCTGGCGTCGGCCGCCCGCCGTGGCCTCGGCATCTCGGTCTTCGCCTCCGCGGGCAACCGCGTCGACGTCTCGGGCAACGACTTCATGCAGTACTGGATCGACGACGACGCGACGGACGCCGTCGGGCTCTACCTCGAGTCGATGGGCAACCCGCGCAAGTTCTCCCGCATCGCCCGGAGGCTGGCCTCGACCAAGCCGGTCATCGTGGTGAAGTCCGGGGTGTCGTCCTACGGCGTCCCCCGGGGCACCGGGCCCGGCCCACCCGGGTCCGCCCCGAGGCGTTCGACGCGATGCTGCGCCAGGCCGGCGTCATCCGCGTCGAGAACGTCCACCAGATGTTCGACGTCGCGCAGCTCGTCGTCCACCAACCCCTGCCGCAGGGCAACCGGGTGGCGATCGTCGGCAACTCCGACGCCCTCGGCGCCCTCACCGCCGAGGCCTGTGTGAGCTGGGGGCTCGAGGTCGCCCACGGCCCGGTCTCACTGCCCAGCGACGCCCGCGGAGAGAGCTTCGCCGAGGCGCTGGCCGACGCGTTCGCCGACCCGGAGGTCGACAGCGTCCTCACCTGCTTCATCCCGCCGCTCGTCACGCTCGACGAGGACGTCGCGACGGCAGTCCGCGATGCTGCCGCACTGGTCTCCGAAAAGCCTTGTCTGGCAACCTTCCTCGGTATGCGTGGTGTGCTCGACAGGTTGTCGGGCACGACGACCGACGGCCGCACCACCGTGGTGCCCGCCTACGCCATGCCGGAGGACGCGGTGCGCGCGCTCGCGGCGGCGACGAGGTATGCCGAGTGGCGGGCCCGGGACCGCGGCATACCCGTGCGCCCGGTGGGCATCGACCGCGAGGCTGCCGAGCAGCTCGTCGAGCGGGTCCTCGAGGAGTCGCCCGAAGGGCGACGGCTGACCCACCAGGAGGTCACCGCCCTGCTCGGTGCCTACGGCATCGAGGTGTGGGGCAGCGTGCCCGCCCGCACCGTCGACGACGCCGTCAGGGCCGCGGAGGAGATCGGCTACCCGGTCGTCATCAAGTCGGTCGCACCCCTCATGCGGCACTCACCGGGACTGAGTGGCATCCGGGTCGACCTGCGGTCCGAGACGCAGCTGCGCGAGGCGTTCGTCAGTCTCAACGAGCGGCTCGCCCCGCTGTCGGCCAACACCTTCGTCGTCCAGCGGATGGCCACCCCGGGGGTGTCCTGCGTGGTCCGCTCGGACGAGGACCCGCTGTTCGGCCCGGTGGTCTCGTTCAGCATCGCCGGCCCCCCGACCGAGCTGTTGGGCGACATCGGGCACCGCATCCCGCCCCTGACCGACGTGGACGTGTCCGACCTGATCTCCTCGGTCAAGGCCTCACCCATGCTGCACGGCCACCGCGGCGCAGCCCCGGTGCACCGGGCCGCCCTGGCCGACCTGATCGCCCGGGTCTCCGTGCTGGCCGACAACCTCCCGGAGGTGGCCGGTCTCGTGCTCAACCCCGTGAACGCGCAGGTGGGCGGCGTCGACGTGCTCGGCGCCGAAGTGACCCTGGCCCCCACCCCGCGCCGCAAGGACCCGGGGCGGCGCACCCTCACCTAGGGCAAGATGGACACATGGGTCATCCCTCCTCGCACAGCGCGTCCTCCCACAGTGCCTCCTCGCCTCCCACGGTGCCTCCTCCCACGGTGCCTCGCACAGCGCCGCGGCGCCGCTCAACCCGCTGCCGGTCGACCTGACCCGGGCGATCGAGCAGGCCGGCTACTACCCCGCCCTGGTGGCCGACGTGGTCCAGGCGGCGCTCAGCGGCGAGGAGGTCGTGTCCCACCTCGTCCACCAGGAGACGACGTTCGACCACGACGTGGTCCGTCGCCACATCACCGTGCTCGCCCTGACGAGCACCCGCCTCGTGATCGCCCATGCCGACGACCACACCGACGAGCGCCCGGGGCACGAGGACGTCGCCACCGCCACGACCGAGAGCGTTCCCCTCTCCGCGGTCCGTGGCGTGATGATCACCCACGTGGTGGCACGTCCCCGCGAGTACCAGCCGGGCTCGCTGGGTCGCGAGATCACCCTCACCCTCGGTTGGGGGGCCGTGAGCCGGATCGACCTGATGCCGGCCACGTGTGCCGACCCCGAGTGCGACGCCGACCACGGCTACGAGGGCAGTGTCGCCTCCGACGACATCTCGCTGCGGATCAGTGCCGACGCCGAGGGCGAGACGGCCCTGCAGCAGGCCCTCGCCTTCGCGCGGGACCTGTCGGCGAGCATCGGCAGCTGACGTGCGCGTGCCCGCCGACCTGACCCGGGCGTTGCCCTAGCCCATGCCACACGAGGGACTGCTCGCACCCCGCTACGACGACGCCGGCCTGGCGGGTGTGCTGCCGGCGGTGGCAGCCAGCATCGGTGTGCCGAGGTATGCCGCGTCCGACCACCTGCCTCTTCCGGAGGCCAGGCGCGCGGTCGTCGTCCTCGTCGACGGCCTCGGGTACGAGCTGATCCGTCGTCGCGGCGGTCACGCACCCTTCCTGCGCTCCCTGCTGCCCGCGGCATACCGGATCACGGCGGGCTTCCCGGCGACGACGGCGACGTCGATGGGCACGTTCGGCACCGGCCTGCCACCGGGGTCGCACGGGCTGCTGGGCTACGAGGTGCTGGTGCCGGGGGAGGACCGGCTGGTCAACGAGCTGTCCTGGGAGGACGGGCCGGACCCGCTCACGTGGCAGCCGCAGGAGACCGTCTTCGAAGTGGTCGAGTCGGCCGGGGTGTCCGTCACGATGGTCGGGCCGGGCTTCTTCGACGGGTCCGGGCTGACGCGGGCAGCACTGCGCGGCGGGCGTTTCCGCGCAGCGGACACCCTCGACCAGCGGGTGGACGCATCCCTCGAGGCAGTGCGGTCCAGCGCCCGCGCGCTCGTCTACCTCTACTGGGGCGAGCTCGACAAGGTCGGCCACGTGCACGGTTGCCAGTCGTGGGAGTGGGGTGACGAGCTGGAGGCGATCGACGCCGAGCTCGCGCGGCTGGTGCGGTCCGTCCCGAGCGACACGGCGGTCTACGTCACCGCGGACCACGGCATGGTCGACGCACCGCACGCGCTGCGGATCGACCTCGCCCACGACGCCGAGCTGGCCGCAGGGATCCGGCACGTGGGTGGCGAGCCGCGAGCCCTGCAGCTCTACTGCGAGCAGGGGGCAGCCGGCGACGTCGCCCAGACCTGGACCGACCGGGTGGGGGAGCGCGCCTGGATCCGCACCCGGGAGGAGGCCACCCGTGAGGGCTGGTTCGGGCCGGTGAGCGAGGTGAACCGGCCGCGGATCGGCGACCTCGTGGTCGCGATGCGTGACAACTTCGCCATCGTCGACTCGCGCAGGGCCCGTCCCCAGCTGCTGGCCCTCCTCGGCCTGCACGGCTCGTTGACCGACGACGAGTCCGCCGTGCCGTTGTTCCACGTCGCAGCGCGCGACAACGCCTAGGGTGCTCTCGTGGCTGAGCTCGTCTTCTTCTCCGGGACCATGGACTGCGGCAAGTCGACCCTTGCCCTTCAGATGGACCACAACCACCGGGCCCGTGGCCGGTCCGGGCTGATCTACACCAAGCTCGACCGGGCCGGCACCGACGTCCTGTCGTCGCGGCTCGGACTGTCCACGGCTGCCCACGAGGTCGGAGACGACCTCGACTTCTGGGACGCCGTCGTCGAACAGGCGACCCACGGGGTCCGGGTGGACTACCTCATCTGCGACGAGGTGCAGTTCTACACGCCGGCCCAGGTCGAGCAGCTCGCGAAGCTCGTCGACGAGATGGGGATCGACGTGTTCGCGTTCGGCATCACCGCCGACTTCCGCACCCAGCTGTTCCCGGGGTCGCGGCGGATGATCGAGCTCGCCGACCAGGTGCAGGTGCTGCAGGTGCAGGCCCTGTGCTGGTGTGGTCGCCGCGCCACCCACAACGCCCGCGTCGTGGACGGTGTCATGGTCGTCGAGGGGGAGCAGGTGGTCGTGGGCGACACGAAGCCTGGCAGCGAGGCCCTCGTCGAGTACGAGGTGCTCTGCCGCCGGCACTTCATGCGCAGGATGAACTCCGCCGCCGCGCGGGCCGCCGCGACCTCACCCGAAGTGCTGCCCTTCGACCTCGACCTCTGCCCCGTCCCGCAGGCCTGAGACCCGCTCAGTCGCGGGGCTTGGCCCCGAACATGACGTCGTCCCAGCTGGGCACGCTGCGCCTGCCGGGCTTCTTCGCAGCTCCGGACGCGGCCCTGCGCGGCGCATCGTCCTCGGGCGTGACGCCCTCATGGGTGACGTCCTCATGGGTGTCGCCCCCGGGGGCGTCGTCAACCGCGGCCGACGACGCTGGGTCGTCGTGGGCCTCGGGGTGGGGCCTCGGGTGCGACCCCCGGCGTCGCCGGCGCGGGAGGGACGGTCGTCTCGGCGTCCGCCGCAGGTCCGCCCTTCGCCCTGGGCTCTGGAGCCTGCGACCTGGGCTCTGGAGCCTTCGGCCGCCTGGGCTCTGGAGCCGCGGGGAGGACGTCGTCCCCCACGGACGGAACCTGTTCGTCGAGCGGATGCGGTCCCTTGGCTCCCGGCGGCGGCGGCATCGACTCGGGGTCGTAGGCCAGGTCCTCGAGGGGGAGTGCGTCGACCCGCGGTGCGTCGTCGGCCGGGGTGTGGGTCGGGGGGTTCTTGCGCCGGCGCGGACGGCCCCGGTGGGCAGCTCGCTCACGCATCGCCGACATCAGGTCGAGCGGCTCGTCGGGCGAGGCCTTGGCAGGGGCGGCAGGCGTCCGCCGGGTCGAGGCGACACCACCCTCGGCCTCCACGTCGTAGACCGTGGTCGCCCGCACGGGCGCGGACACGAGGTGAGGTGCGGGCAGCGGTGACGCCGCGCCGGCCGCGTCCTCCTCGCTCAGCCAGCGGGCCTCGTCGTCGGCTGCCGCCACGGTGCGCGCCTGAACGTCGAAGGACCAGCGCGCCTCGCGCTCGCGGCCGCCGGCAGGGAAGGTCAGGATGAGGGTCCAGTCGCCATCGGCGTTGCGAGCGGAGTCCCAGTCGGCGGATGCCGGGTCGACGCCGCGGCCGGACAGTCGCTGGCTGACCCGGGCGGACAGGGTGGGGGCACTGCTGCCCGCCGTGGCCCGTCCCCTGAGGCGGACGGCGCGGCCGAGCCCGGCGATGTACTCGCGCTCGGCGAGGATCGGCCCCTCGTAGCGGCGCACCTTCTCCACCGGCCAGCCGGACCGACCGGCGACCTCCTCGGCCGACAGGCCGGCCGCGGATCAGTGCCTGGACCTCGCGCGGGCGCATTCCTCCGTCGATCTCGATCTGGAGCTGGCCCAGTCGGGGGCGGTCGCGACGGGCGGCAGCACGGAGTGGCTCGTCGAGCTGGACGCGAAAGCGCTCACCCTCGGCATCGGACAGCAGCAGGTGCTGGCCGTCCTCCTGCACACCGATCAGCCGCAAGTCGCGCATCGCCATCGTCTCCCGTATCGGCATGTCTCCCGTATCGCCCTGGCTCGTGGATCGGGCACCGTGCTGCTGACTCTCTCATTCCCGAGGTCGAGGCGAAAGCGACCACGCCGCGACGGTAGTTTTGACTCGCGATGCTCACCTTCGACGAACACCTCCAGCTGGCACTCGACCTCGTCGGGGTGTTCGCCTTCGCGCTGTCCGGGGGGCTGGTGGCGGTCAAGAAGGGACTCGACCTGTTCGGGGTCCTCGTGCTGGCGGGTGCGGCGGCCCTCGGCGGTGGCGTCATGCGCGACGTGCTCATCGGCGACCTGCCTCCGGTGGGCATCTCCGACTGGCGGCTGCTGACCTGTGCCCTGCTCGCCGGGCTCGCGACCTTCCTCTACCACCCGGGCATCGAGCGCATCTCCCGGTTCGTCCGCGTCCTCGACGCAGCCGGTCTGGCGGTGTTCGCCATCGGCGGCTCGCTCAAGGCCCTTGGCGCCGGGATGGACCCCCTGACCTCGGTCATCGTCGGGGGCATCACCGCGGTCGGCGGCGGGATCGTCCGCGACGTGCTGGCCGGGCAGGTCCCGGAGGTGCTGCGTCGCGAGATGTACGCACTCCCCGCCCTGCTCGGTGCGGCGCTCATCGTCACGGCCCACCACTTCGACGCGGTCAACCCCCTCACCATCTGGGGGTGCGTCGGCCTGGTCTTCGCCGCGCGGATGGTCGCCGTCGTGCTCGATGTCCACGCCCCCAAACCACTGCGCACCGGCGAGCTGACATGACCCGACCCCCGGCCCTGACCCGACCCACCGCCCTGACCCGACCCACGGCCCTGACCCACCCCCCGAGATGAGCGGAACCACCACGTGAGCACCGACGACAACCCCCTCGAGCCCTACGACGGCATTCTGCTGCTGTCCTTCGGCGGACCCGAGAAGCCCGAGGACGTGCTGCCGTTCCTGCGGACCGTCACGGCGGGCAAGAACATCCCCGACGAGCGGCTCGAGGAGGTGGGCGAGCACTACTACGGGTTCGGGGGTCGCAGTCCGATCAACGACCAGAACCGCGCCCTGCTGGCCGCGCTTCGCGCCGAGCTGGACCGGCGTGAGATCTCCACGCCGCTGGTCTGGGGCAACCGGAACTTCACGCCCTTCACCGCCGAGGCACTCGCCGAGGCCCACGGCCGCGGGCTGCGCAGGCTCGTCACGGTCGTCACCAGCGCCTACTCCTCCTACTCCTCCTGCCGTCAGTACCGCGAGGACCTCGCCGCGGCGCAGCAGACGGCGTCCGACGCCGGGATGACCCTCGAGCTGGACAAGGTGCGCCCGTACACCAACCACCCCGGCTTCTCCCGCACCAACAGCCGGCTCGTCACCGAGGCGGTCCGGAAGATCCTGCGCGAGGGTACCGACGCGGCCGACGTGCGCCTGGTGTTCGTCACGCACTCCATCCCGACGGCGATGGACGACACCTCCGGGCCGGGCGACGAGGACGGCAACGCCTACAGCCGGCAGCACAACGCACTCGGGGCAGCGATCACCGAGGAGGTCAACGCCACGCTCGACACGGACCTCACCGGTGAGCTGGTCTTCTGCTCCCGGTCCGGGCCGCCCAGCCAGCCGTGGCTCGAGCCGGACGTCAACGACCGCCTCGAAGAGCTGTCGCAGGAGGGGGCGAAGGTCGTCGTCGCGGCACCCATCGGGTTCGTGTCCGACCACATGGAGGTCGTCTACGACCTCGACACGGAGGCCGCGGCGACGGCCGAACGGCTGGGAGTGCGGCTGGTCCGGGTCCCCACGGTCGGTGTCGACCCGGAGTTCGTGTCGGGCCTCGTCGACCTCGTCGTCGAGCGGGCCGCCCAGGCGCGCGGCGAGCAGCCTCCGACACCCGTGTGGCCGGGCCGCGACCCGATGCCGTCGGTCTGCGCGCCCGGGTGCTGTCCCAACCTGCGCGAGGCGCGACCGGCGCTGTGCGGCAGGGACTGACCGTGGACCCTGAACTCCAGGTGCCCGACGCGGCGACCCTCCGCGAGCTCGAGCGGCTCGCCGTCGACCTGTGCCTCGAGGCGGGCCGACTCATCGTCGACGAACGGCCCGCGAAGCTCGGGGTCTCCAAGACCAAGAGCACCGCCACCGACGTGGTCACGGTCATGGACCAGCGCGCCCAGGACCTGCTGCGGTCACGGCTGCAGGAGGCCCGGCCGCAGGACGGCTTCCTCGGCGAGGAGGAGGGCGGCACCGCCAGCCGCTCCGAGATCACCTGGGTGGTCGACCCCATCGACGGCACCGTCAACTACCTCTACGCCATCCCTTCGTATGCCGTGTCGGTCGCCGCCGTGGTCGGCGACCCGACCACGGCGGGTGCGTGGCGACCGGTCGCCGGTGCCGTGGTCAACCCGGTCACCGGCGAGCTGTTCCGTGCCAGAACCGGCTCCGGTGCCTGGCGGCAGGTGGGTCAGGCGCCGGCAGGCCGGCTCGAGGTGGGCGACCCTCCGCCGCTGGGTCACGCCTTGGTCGGCACCGGCTTCGGCTACGACAGGGTGCGCAGGCAGTGGCAGGCGCGCGTGCTGCTCGAGGTGCTCCCCGAGATCAGGGACATCCGCCGGATCGGGAGCGCCGCCCTCGACCTCTGTGCCGTCGCCGCCGGCACCCTGGACGCCTACTACGAGCGGGGGCTCAACCCCTGGGACATGGCTGCTGCCTGGCTGGTGCTGGTCGAGGCCGGCGGGGTGTTCTCAGGCCTGCGAGGCGAGCCCCCGAGCAGCGAGATGGTGGTCGCGGCGGCGCCCACGCTGCATACCGCGCTCCACGACGTCGTGCTCCGCGCGGCCGACCAGGCGGGAGTCGACGCCACCCCGTCGTGACGCAAGGATGCCCCGGGCTTCCGCCCGGGGCATCCTTGCGCTGGCCGTGGTCAGGCCGCGCTGTAGCCGGACAGCTCGGGGATGTGCAGGCCGTGCTCTGAGGCGAGCCGGGCCAGGTTCTCCAGCTCCGCCTCCCGGACGGAGGCGAGGTAGTCGTCGCCGGACTCCTGCGCCGAGCGCAGGGACTGTGCTGCGCGCGCGGCGCGCTGGGTGATCTCGGTGTGGAACTCGGTCATGGTGCACCCCTGATCTGTTCGTGTCTCAGTCGTCAGCTCAGACGTCTGGGACGTCGGGTCACGAGTCGGGTCGGCCGGGCCGGAGGTGAGGACTCTACGGGGAGGAACGCGCCGGACAGGCATCGGGGTTGCCGGATCAGATGAATTTTGGGCGAACCCAGACCTCGGCTTGGGCACTGCTTGGCACGCCGCCAGAGGTCGTCCGTGGCCGATTCTGGACTCGATGGTGACGTGGCGTCGCGGATAGGGCACAATCCCCGCCTGCAGCGGGCACAAAACCGCGTGCAGCAGCGTTACACGGGCGAATCATCCTTCCGAGCTTCGGAAGGGCCCAGTACAGCGACAGAACAGGGAGAGCGACAGCGACCATGGCGACTGACTACGACGCGCCGCGCAAGACCGATGACGAGCTGTCCGAGGACTCGATCGAGGAGCTGAAGTCCCGCCGGGTCGACAAGAGCGCCTCCAGCGTGGACGTCGACGAGACCGAGCAGGCCGAAGGCTTCGAGCTGCCCGGTGCGGACCTGTCCGGCGAAGAGCTCTCGGTGCGGGTCATCCCGCGCCAGTACGACGAGTTCACCTGCTCCAGGTGCTTCCTCGTCCACCACCGCAGCCAGCTGGCATCCGAGAAGGGTGGCCAGATGGTGTGCCGGGAGTGCGCCGCATAGGTGACGCATCGGTGAGCAGTGACACGACGGAGGTTCCGGTCAGCAGCATGGGACGGTTCGTCACGGAGATAGGGTCAGTCCACGTGACTGACCCTTCTCGCGTTCCACCGTCGACGACCCGCGTCTCCGTGCGCCGCCTCGACCCCGGTCTGCCGCTTCCCACCTACGCCCACCCGGGCGACGCGGGCGCGGACCTGTGTGCCGCGACCGACGTGACGCTGGCACCGGGTGAGCGCGTCCTGGTCCCCACTGGTGTGGCGCTCGCCATCCCGGACGGCTGGGTCGGCCTGGTGCATCCGCGGTCCGGCCTCGCGGCGAGGCACGGCATCAGCATCGTCAACGCCCCGGGCACCGTCGACGCCGGCTACCGCGGCGAGATCCTCGTGAACCTCATCAACCTCGATCTCGGTGAGGCCTTCACCGTGCACCGCGGCGACCGGATCGCCCAGCTGGTGGTCCAACAGGTCGCGCGGGTCGAGTTCGCCGAGGTGGATTCGCTCGAACCCACCTCGCGGGGCGACACTGGACACGGTGCCAGTGGCGGCTTCGGCGACCACACCACGACGACAAAGGACTGACTTCCCAGTGGGCATTTTCCGACGCGGCAAGAACGACGCGGCAGACGCGGGGGCGACCGCCCCGGTCGATGCCCTCGACGACGTGCGCGATGACACCGAGCTCGACTCCGACGACTCCGACCCCGATCACGACCCCGATCACGACCCCGGTCAGGGCGCCGGTGCCGACGACGGTGCCGACGACGGTGCCGACCGCTCGGGCGAGTCAGAGCCAGGACGGGACGCCGACCAGGAGGTCTTCGAGCGCTCGGGCGACGAGGGCCCCTTCGACTCCTCCGAGATGGACCTCACGGACGACGGGCGGCTCGACCTCGGTGCGCTGCGCATCCGCGGGGTCGCCGGCATGGAGCTGCGGCTGGAGATCGACGAGGCCGCCGGCCAGGTCGTGGCTGCCACCGCGGTCATCGGCGACTCAGCCGTGCAGATCCAGGCCTTTGCCGCACCGAAGACGATGGGCGTCTGGGACGACATCCGCGGTGAGATCGCCGAGTCGATCCTGGCCCAGGGCGGCACCGCCGACGAGGCGCGGGGACCGCTAGGCATCGAGCTGCGCACCCGCATGCCGTCGGCGGGCCCGGACGGGCGGACCGTCTTCGCCCCCGCCCGCTTCGCCGGTGTCGACGGGCCGCGGTGGTTCCTGCGTGCGGTCTTCTCGGGACGAGCGGCCATCGAGGACGAGGCCGCCGCTCCACTGCTCGAGGTCGTGCGCAGCACCGTCGTCGTCCGTGGAGACGGAGCCATGGCACCACGCGAGATGCTGGTGCTCAAGCTCCCTGAGCAGGCTGAAGAGGCCGACACCGAGGGCGAGCAGGACGGCGAGGGCACCGACCCGTCGGGGCAGGCCGGACACGTCGACGACCTGAACCCGTTCGAGCGCGGTCCTGAGATCACCGAGGTCAGGTAGGACGTCATCGTGGCAACTCGACAACCCACAACCGCAGACCGGCGCACACCGGCGGATCACCGTTCGGCGCTGTCCCGCCTGGGGGACCGGCTCACCAAGTCGGTCACCCAGATCGAGGCCGACGAGCTCCAGGAGGATGCCGCGCGGATGGGCTGCACCCCGATGTGTGACCTCGAGGACCGGCAGGAGGCCACCGTCTCCGGGACGGTCCGTGCCGTGACCCTGCGCCCGCGGGTCAACGTGCCGGCCCTGGTCGTCGACCTCTACGACGGCAGCCGCTCGATCAACCTCATCTGGCTGGGACGCCGCACCATCGGCGGGATCCAGCCGGGCGCCTATCTGCGGGCACGGGGCCGCGTGACCTACTCGCGCGGCACCCCCACGATCTTCAACCCGTCCTACGAGATCGTCCCGCTGCGTGCCCACTGAACCCGTGCCCACCGGATCCCTGCCAGGGCCAGCGCCGGAACCTCTGCCAGGACCCGCGCCCGAACCTCTGCCGGGACCGGCGCAAGGACCCGTGGCAGGCGCCACGGTCGAGGAGCTGATCCGGCACCGGCTGTCCACCGCCCTCGGTGGCTGGCGTGGCTCGCTGGAGACCGCCCTGCCCACCGTGGCGTTCGTGGTCCTGTGGGTCTGGCGCAAGGACCTCACTGCGGCGATCGTCGCCTCGGTGGCGGTCACGGTCGTCCTGGCCGTGGTCCGGCTGGTCCAGCGGCAGAGCCTGCAGTACGTCCTGTCGGCCGTCGTGCCGACCGTCATCGCCGCGTTCTTCGCGCTGCGCACCGGCCGGGCGCAGGACGCCTTCCTGCCGGGGATGATCTGGAACGCCGTCATGCTGGTGCTGTCCGCCGTCTCGGTCGCGGTGCGCTGGCCGCTGGTCGGGTTCATGGTGGGCGCAGGCGACCCACGGATGGCCGAGGACCCGGTCGGCTGGCACCGCGACCGCGGGCTGGTGCGGGTCTGCCAGCGCCTGACGCTCGTCCTGGTCGGCCTGTTCGTCGTGCGGCTGCTGGTCATGGTGCCGCTCTACCTCGCGGGCAAGGTGGCCCTGCTGGGCGTCGCGAAGGTCGCACTCGGGTGGCCGTTGTGGCTTGCAGGAGTGGGCCTGATGGGCCTGATGCTCGTCAAGGGACACACCGCACCCGAGCTGGACCCCTCCGACGACGCGGACGAGCCCCAGGGCTCGGATCACTCCTCGTTGCGCGGGACCCTCTGACCCGGGCTGAGCATCGCCTCGAGCTCGTCCTCGAACTCCGGCGTGGAGATGAAGAGCAGCTCGTCGTGGGGTTCCAGGGAGTCGTCCCTGCTCGGGGCGATCGGGTGGTCCTCACGGATGATCCCGACGAGCACGGTCTCGCCCGGGAAGTCGACGTCCCCGACCCGCTTGCCGGCGTAGGGACTCTCCGGCGGCAGGGTCAGCTCGACCATGGTGGCCTTGCCCTGCTGGAACTGGAAGATCCGCACGAGGTCGCCGATGCTCACGGCCTCCTCGACCAGCGCCGTCATCAGGCGCGGGGTCGAGACGGCGACGTCCACACCCCAGGCCTCGTCGAACATCCACTCGTTCTTCGGGTTGTTGACCCGGGCCACGGTGCGGGGGACCCCGAACTCGGTCTTGGCCAGCAGCGACACCACGAGGTTGACCTTGTCGTCGCCGGTGGCGGCCACGACCACGTCGCACTCGGCGAGGCCGGCCTCGTGGAGCGCTGAGATCTCGCAGGCGTCAGCGAGGAGCCAGTTGGCGTCGGGGATCTTGCTGGCCTGGACGTCCTTGCGCTCCCGGTCCATGAGGAGCACCTGGTGGCCGTTGTGGAGGAGCTCACGGGCGATCGAGCGGCCCACGCTGCCTGCCCCGGCGATGACGACGCGCATGCTGGTTCCTTCTGTTGGTCGATACCGTGCTGATCTCGGCCGTGCGGCTCAGTGCTCGGTCGCGACCGGTGGTGCGTCGAGGGTGCGCTCGACGGCGGGGAGCTCGCTGGCGACGCACGCGAGGTGGATGAGGTCGCCCTCCTGGAAGACGCTGTCGTCCGTCGGGAGCATGGCCAGGCCGAGCCGGGTCAGGTATGCCGCGCGGCTGGCTGTCGCCTCCTCGAGGTCGCTGATGCGACGCCCGACCCACGCGGGGTTGACGGTCACCTCCGCGATCACGACGTTGCCGGACGGGTCGACGAGCTCGGGCACGTGACCTTGGGGAAGCAGCCGCCGGAGCATCTGGTCGGCCGTCCACTTCACGGTGGCGACGGTGGGGATGCCGAGCCGCTGGTAGATCTCGGCGCGACCGGGGTCGTAGATGCGGGCGACGACGTGCTCCACACCGAACGTCTCGCGGGCCACGCGGGCCGCGAGGATGTTGGAGTTGTCACCGCTGGAGACCGCCGCGAACGCATAGGCGTCCGCGATACCGGCTTCGTTCAGGGTGTCGCGGTCGAACCCCACCCCCGTGACCCGGCGTCCTTCGAAGGCGGACCCCAGCCGGCGGAAGGCCGACTCCTCCTGGTCGATGATCGCCACGTCGTGGCCCTGGCTCTCGAGGCTGAGGGCGAGGCTGGAGCCCACGCGGCCGCAACCCATGATGACGAAGTGCACGACGCCGACGCTACACCGGAGCCGACGCGGTCCGCAGGGCGCCGCGCAACCGTGGAGGGGGCGCCCTAGAGTATTGGCCGTGCCCACTTCCGGACGTGTCGTCAAGCGTGTGCTCGTCGGACGCGCGATGCGTAGTGACCGGCTCGGTGACACCCTCCTGCCCAAGAAGCTCGCCTTGCCGATCTTCGCCAGCGACGCCCTCTCGTCGGTGGCCTACGCGCCGGACGAGATCTTCCTGACCCTGGGGCTGGCAGGCGGGTTCCTCGCGCTGACCCACTCGTGGGAGATCGGGCTGTGCGTCGTCGGCGTCATGCTCGTCGTCGTCGCCTCGTACCGGCAGAACGTGCACGCGTACCCCTCGGGCGGCGGCGACTACGAGGTGGCGACCACCAACCTCGGCCCCAAGGCCGGGCTCACCGTGGCCGCCGCCCTGTTGGTCGACTACGTCCTGACCGTCGCGGTGTCGATCTCCTCAGGAGTCCAGAACGCGGCGGCCGCCCTGCCGTTCATCCGCGGTCACGAGGTGATCGTCGCGGTGGGCCTGGTGGCCGTGCTGACCGCCATGAACCTGCGCGGGGTCCGCGAGTCCGGCAAGGCCTTCGCCCTGCCGGTCTACCTGTTCATGGCCAGCGTCATCGGCATGGGCATCGTCGGCCTGGTCCGCGAGGTGGGGGGCACCCTGCCCGACGCCGAGAGCGCGTCCCTCACGCTCGCCCCGGAGAAGGGTTTCGAGTCCCTCGGCAGCTTCGCGATGATGTTCCTCCTGCTCCGCGCGTTCTCCTCCGGCTGTGCGGCCCTGACCGGTGTCGAGGCCATCTCGAACGGTGTGCCCGCGTTCAAGAAGCCGAAGAGCCGCAACGCCGCGAGCACCCTGCTCCTCATGGGGCTGATCTCCATCACGATGCTGATGTCGATGCTCACCCTGGCCAAGTGGACCGGGATCAAGTTCGCCGAGGACCCGCACAAGCAGCTGCTCCAGCCGAACGGACAGCCGGTACCCACGGACTATGTCCAGGACACGATCATGGGGCAGGTCTCCAAGGCGGTGTTCTCCGGGTTCCACCCGGGTGTCGTGATCGTGTCGATCGTCGCGGGGCTCATCCTCATCCTGGCCGCCAACACCGCCTTCAACGGCTTCCCGGTGCTGGGCTCCATCCTGGCCAAGGACGGCTACCTGCCCCGCCAGCTGCACACGCGCGGCGACCGGCTGGCGTTCTCCAACGGCATCCTCATCCTCGCGGGAGCCGCTGCGCTCCTGATCGTCATCTACGACGCCGAGGTCACCAAGCTCATCCAGCTCTACATCGTCGGCGTCTTCGTGTCGTTCACGGTGAGCCAGGTCGGGATGATCCGGCACTGGAACCGCCACCTGCGGCTGGAGCGCGACGGTGCCGCCCGCGCCAAGATGATGCGCAGCCGGGTCATCAACGCCATCGGCGCGACGATGTCGGGTGTGGTGCTCGTCGTCGTCCTGCTGACCAAGTTCGTGCACGGGGCCGGCTACGCCATCGCGGCGATGATCGTGATCTTCTTCATCATGCTGCGGATCCACAAGCACTACGAGCGGGTCCGTGCCGAGCTACGGGTCTCCGACGACGACCTCGACGCCCAGATGCTTCCCAGCCGGGTGCACGCCATCGTCCTGGTGTCCAAGATCCACAAGCCGACCCTGCGTGCCCTGGCCTACGCCCGGGCCACCCGGCCGTCCAAGCTCGAGGCGATCACGGTCAACGTCGAGCCCGACGAGACGAAGGCCTTGCAGGAGGAGTGGGACCGCCGAGACATCCCGGTGCCGCTCAAGGCGCTCGACTCGCCCTACCGGGAGATCACCCGTCCTGTCGTCGAGTACGTCAAGTCCCTGCGGTCCGGCCATCCCCGCGACGTGGTCGTCGTCTACATCCCCGAGTACGTCCTGGGCAAGTGGTACGAGCAGGTCCTGCACAACCAGAGTGCGTTGCGGCTCAAGGGCCGGCTGCTGTTCACACCTGGTGTGATGGTGGCGAGCGTCCCGTGGCAGCTTGCGTCCTCGCAGGGCCAGGAGGAGCGGTTCGACGGCCCGACGGCCGGCTCGGTCCGACTCGGCCAGTGAGCGCGCCTCCCACCACCGCGCCTCTGTCCGTCGGTGACGTCGTGACGCTCGACATCGGCCCGGTGGCCCATGGCGGGTTCTGTGTCGCCCGGCACGAGGGCAGGGTCGTCTTCGTGCGCCACGCGCTCCCTGGCGAGCGGGTCAACGCCCAGGTCACCGAGGCGCGCGAGGGGCACCGGTTCGTGCGTGCCGACTGCGTCGAGGTGCTCGAGGTCAGTCCCCACCGGGTCACCCCGCCCTGCCGGTATGCCGCGCCGGGCCTCTGCGGCGGCTGCGACTTCCAGCACTCCGAGCTGTCCTACCAACGAGAACTGAAGGCGGCCGTCGTCCGCGAGCAGTTCGCCCGGCTGGCGAAGCAGGACGTGGACGTGGTGGTCGAGCCCCTTCCCGGTGACCACGAGGGGCTCGGGTGGCGGACCCGGGTCGAGTTCGCGGTCGACGAGACGGGTCGTGCCGGGCTCCGGGCAAGCCGGTCCCACGACATCGTGCCGGTGGACACCTGCCTCATCGCCGATCCGCGGATCATCTCGACCGGGGTCCTGGCGAGCGACTGGTCGGGCGAGGCCGCGGTGGACGCCGCGGCCCCGTCCCTGGGTGAGGCAGTGCTCGTGGCCGTGCCCTCGGGGGAGGGCGACATCCCCCTCGTGACCGAAAGCGTTGCGGCACAGTCCTTCACGAGCACTTTCGAGGTGTCCGCACGCGGCTTCTGGCAGGTCCACCCGGGGGCCGCTGCGACCTTCGTCGACACTGTCACCAGCATGCTGGCGCCCCAGCCGGGCGAGGTGGCCCTCGACCTCTACTCCGGCGTCGGACTCTTCGCCGCAGTCCTCGCCGAGCACGTGGGGGAGTCGGGCAAGGTCGTCGCCGTGGAGTCCGACACCACAGCCGTCGCGTCGGCGGCGGGCAACCTCGCGGCATACCCGTCGGTGGCTGTGATCCGGGGGCGGGTGGACGATGCGTTCGGCGTGCCGCGGGCGCACCGCTCCGGTCCCACGCGCAACCGGGCCCAGCGGTCACGCAAGCTGCGGCGCCACCCGTTGCTGCCGTTGCGCGCCGACCTCGTGGTGCTCGACCCGCCACGGACCGGCGCCGGGCGGGGCGTGGCCGCGCAGGTGGCCGCGCTGGAGCCCCGGGCGATCGCGTATGTCGCGTGCGACCCGTCCGCCCTGGCTCGTGACACCGCGTTCCTCGCGGAGGCGGGATACGGGCTGCAGGCACTGCGCGCCTTCGACGCCTTCCCGATGACCCACCACGTCGAGTGCATCGCGTTGTTCGAGCGGGCCGCGTCGTGACGTCGCCGCGCGAGACCCCTCGCGCCCAGCCGTCGGCCCAGCCGGAGCCCCACGTCCGCCCTGCGCCGAACGTCCACCCTGAGCCGTTCGTCCACCCCGTCGAGGTGCACTTCTACGAGGTGGACCAGGTCGGGGTCGTCTTCAACGCCTGGTACCTCGCATGGTGTGACGACGCCCGGCTCGCCTACTGCGCCGCCAGGGGCTACGGGCTGGAGCAGGCCAGGGATGCCGACGCGATGCCGCTGGTGCGCCACGCCGACATCGAGTGGCTCGCCAGCCTGGCTGCCGGCGACCACGCGCAGATCGTGGTCCGTCCGGTGCGCGTCGGCACCACGTCGTTCACGCTTCGCCACGAGATCCACCGCGCTGCCGACGACGAGCTGTGCGCCGTCCTCACCATCACCTACGTGGCCGCGGGCCTGGTCGAGCGCACCAAGCGTGAGCTCCCACTTTCGCTGCGCGCGGCCTTGGAGCAGGATCAGACACAGGCCTGACCCGACGTGATATCTTGACGTCAAGATAAATCGAATACGCACCGGGCACGACACCTCGGTGCATCCCAGCAGCGATTCCCGCATCGAAGGAGCAGGCAGTGGCCAGCACGAACAGCTTCAACGCCCACGGTGAGCTGAAGGTCGGTGACAACTCCTACGAGGTCTACCGACTGAGCGCGGTCGAGGGCAGTGAGACCCTCCCGTACAGCCTGAAGGTGCTGCTGGAGAACCTCCTGCGCACCGAGGACGGCGCCAACATCACCGCCGACCACATCAGGGCGCTCGGCGCATGGGACGAGAAGGCCGACCCGGACACCGAGATCCAGTTCACCCCGGCCCGCGTCCTCATGCAGGACTTCACCGGCGTGCCCTGCATCGTCGACCTGGCCACCATGCGTGAGGCCGTCGCCGATCTCGGTGGCGACCCGGCCAAGATCAACCCCCTCAGCCCGGCCGAGATGGTCATCGACCACTCGGTCATCATCGACGTCTTCGGGCGTGCGGATGCCTTCGAGCGCAACGTCGAGATCGAGTACCAGCGCAACGGTGAGCGCTACCAGTTCCTGCGCTGGGGCCAGACCGCGTTCGAGGACTTCAAGGTCGTCCCGCCCGGCACCGGCATCGTCCACCAGGTCAACATCGAGCACCTGGCCCGCACCGTCATGGTTCGCGACGGCGTGGCCTACCCCGACACCTGCGTCGGCACCGACTCGCACACCACCATGGTCAACGGCCTGGGCGTTCTGGGCTGGGGCGTGGGCGGCATCGAGGCCGAGGCGGCCATGCTCGGCCAGCCGGTGTCGATGCTCATCCCGCGGGTCGTCGGCTTCAAGCTGTCCGGGTCCATCCCGGCCGGTGCGACCGCGACCGACGTCGTGCTCACCATCACCGAGCAGTTGCGGAAGCACGGGGTCGTCGGCAAGTTCGTCGAGTTCTACGGAGAAGGTGTCTCGGCCGTGCCGCTGGCCAACCGCGCCACGATCGGCAACATGAGCCCCGAGTTCGGCTCGACCTGCGCGATCTTCCCGATCGACGACGTGACCCTGGAGTACCTGCGCCTCACCGGCCGCTCCGAGGAGTCCGTCGCCCTGGTGGAGGCGTACGCCAAGGAGCAGGGCATGTGGCTGCACGCCGGGCCCGACCAGCCCGAGGCCCGCTACTCCGAGCGGCTCGAGCTCGACCTGTCGACGGTCGTGCCGTCCATCGCCGGCCCCAAGCGCCCGCAGGACCGGATCGCCCTCACGGACGCCAAGGACGCGTTCCGCAAGGTGCTGCCGACCTATGTCACCCACCAGGAGGGCGATGACGGCAGCGCTTCGTCGTTCCCTGCCAGCGACCCCACCGCCGCAGGGTTCGCCGGACGGCACCAACGGCGGCGACAAGCCTGCCAACGGTGGCGACGGCAACGGGCGCCCGTCCAGGAAGGTGAGTGTCACCTCGGCAGAGGGCGCGACCTTCGAGATCGACCACGGCATCGTGTCGATCGCCTCGATCACGAGCTGCACCAACACCTCCAACCCGTCCGTCATGATGGCCGCCGCGATGCTCGCGAAGAACGCCGTCGACCGCGGACTGACCGTCGCCCCGTGGGTCAAGACGTCGATGGCACCGGGCTCCAAGGTGGTCTCGGACTACTACGAGAAGGCCGGCATGTGGCCCTATCTCGAGAAGCTCGGCTTCCACCTCGTCGGCTACGGCTGCACCACCTGCATCGGCAACTCCGGTCCGCTCAGCGACGAGATCTCCGCTGCCATCAACGAGAACGACCTCGCAGTCGTCTCGGTGCTGTCGGGCAACCGCAACTTCGAGGGCCGGATCAACCCCGACGTGAAGATGAACTACCTCGCGTCGCCGCCGCTCGTGATCGCCTACGCGCTGGCGGGCACCATGGACTTCGACTTCGACGCCGAGCCGCTGGGCCAGGACACCGACGGCAAGGACGTGTTCCTCAAGGACCTCTGGCCGGCTCCGGCCGACGTCGAGCGGACCATCGCCGAGAGCATCAACAAGGAGATGTTCACCAGTGACTACGCCGACGTGTTCGCCGGTGACGAGCGCTGGAAGTCGCTGCCGACGCCCGAGGGCAAGACCTTCGACTGGGCCGACGACTCGACCTACGTGCGCAAGCCCCCGTACTTCGACGGCATGTCCATGGACACCACGCCGGTCGAGGACATCGTCGACGCCCGGGTGCTGGCCAAGCTGGGCGACTCGGTCACGACCGACCACATCAGCCCGGCCGGGTCGATCAAGGCCGACAGCCCCGCAGGCAAGTACCTCGCCGAGCACGGCGTCGAGCGCAAGGACTTCAACTCCTACGGCTCGCGACGTGGCAACCACGAGGTGATGATCCGCGGGACGTTCGCCAACATCCGGCTCAAGAACCTCCTGCTCGACGGTGTGGAGGGTGGCTTCACACGGACGTTCATCGACACCCCTGACGCCAAGGCCGGCGAGCAGACGACGATCTACGACGCCTCGGCCGCCTACCAGGAGGCCGGTGTCCCGCTCGTCATCCTCTCCGGCAAGGAGTACGGCTCCGGCTCGTCGCGCGACTGGGCGGCCAAGGGCACCCGGCTCCTCGGGGTCCGCGCCGTCATCGCCGAGAGCTACGAGCGCATCCACCGCTCGAACCTCATCGGCATGGGCGTGATCCCGCTGCAGTACCCGGCCGGGGAGTCCGCGGAGTCGCTCGGCCTCGACGGCACCGAGACCATCTCGATCTCGGGCATCACCGCGCTCAACGACGGCAAGACGCCCAAGACGGTCAAGGTCACGGCGACCAAGGACGGCGGCGACCCGGTCGAGTTCGACGCGGTCGTCCGCATCGACACCCCCGGGGAAGCCGACTACTACCGCAACGGCGGCATCCTCCAGTACGTCCTGCGGTCGCTCGTCAACAGCTGAGCTCGGCTCTGCCGCACCACCACCAAGGGGTATGCCGCGTGGTCACCACGCGGCATACCCCTCGGTCGTGCCTGTGATCCGGATTGCTCAGGTGCGGTCAGCTTCGTTGAGTCGCGCGGTCATGACTTGAGGACGCCAACCCCGCGCCAGGCATGCCGGCGGCCCCACCGGCCGGGCGGGGTGCGGGGCGGGGTCACGCTGGTTCCTGTGCGGCCCGGCGGGAGATGAGTGCGTCGTAGGAGCCGCGGCTGAGGTCCCACTCGACGTGATCACCTTGGGGACCGCGCACCACCCGTCCGGCGAGGCGGCGCTGGTGCACGATCGTGTGGTGTCGCTCGCACAGCAAGGCGGCGTTGTCGAGGTTGGTGGGACCGAAGTCCGCCCAGTGGACCAGGTGATGGCCGTCGGTCCAGGCCGGCGGCGCTCCACAACCCGGATAGGTGCAGCCTCCGTCGCGCAACCACAGTCGACGGGTCTGGGCGGGAGTGAAGAGCCGGATCGCGCGACCCAGGTCGACGACCTCGCCCTGCGAGCCGAGGACCACGGGGATGACCGACGCATCGCAGGCGAGGCGACGCACGGTCTCTGGCGCAAGGTGGCTGCCGGTGTCGAGGCCACCCAACGTCGTGGCGGCGCCGGTCGAGCTGCGCAGGGAGTCCCAGTCCATCGTGAGCAGGAGCGTGGTCTTCGTGGTCTTGCCCACCGTCTCGTCAGCGGCGACGGCTCGACGCACCAGCTGGACCAGGGCGTCGCCCCGACGACGGTCGGAGCCGCGCGAGTCTCGCTCACCGTCGACTGGCCTGGGTGCCGACAGGGGTCCCAGGGCCGCCTCGAGGACGGCGCTGCCCTCGGCGTCGAGCGTGAGGTGGTAGTCCCTGATGCCGGCGGCGGACTCGTACGGCTGGGAGAGGGCGATGAACGACTTGGCTGCGTCCTGCTCGCCCTGGAGCACGCCGTCGCGCCCGTATTGGCCAGGAGCGCCGACCGCAGGAGCCGGCAACCGCGGGGGCCGTGGTCGGCCGCCATGGCGATGAGGCCGTCGACGACGACCGGCTGAGCGCCGTCGACCAGCAGCGGCCGCAGCTTGTCAGCCTCGACGACGACCGCAGCGGCCGACCTGACCGGCAGCCGACCCGTGTCCACGGCGTGCTTGATCGCGGCGTTGGCGGGCTTGGGAAACGCCGTGGCGAGGGCCACCACCTGAGCAGCTCCACCGGCGCGGGTGGTCGGAGCGTGGTGGCGCACCCACTGGGTCGGCGTCATCGCTGCGGACCCACCCGTCGTCTCACCGCGCTCGATCGCCTCGCCCGTGACGGCCACCCGCGCTGCGTCACATGCCGAGCCCAGGGCGTCCACCTCGGTCAGCAACCCCGCCAACCCATCGGCGCCACCCCCGGAGGGGCACTGCCAGAGCAGGTCGCGCAGGGCGCCGAGCGAGGCCCGCGCCGCGACGATCCGCTCGCGGTGCTGAACCAGGCTCAGGGTCTCCTCCATGAACACCACACTAGGGGTGACCACTGACAGTCCTAGTTCGTGCTTGGACTGCGAATTCCCCTGCAGGACAATGGCATTCGGAGCCAGCCGTCGCTGTGGACAACCCGTGCCGATACGGCCCCGTCACGGCAGGTCGACCTAGAGCGGCGGCAATCCCGCGGCATACCTCAGTCGTCGACCCAGAACCCGCGCCCGCCGCCGTAGAACCCACCGAACTGCTCACGGTAGGAACCCGGCCCTCGCGACCCCAGGTAGCTGCCCACCACCGCGGCGCCCAGGTCGTCGAGCTCAGGTGCGACGACGCGACCGTCGACCCGGCGAGCCATCTGCTCGATGAAGCGCGCCAGCCCCGGGTCCTCGCCCAGCCGGAAGAAGGTCGTCTGTGCGCCGAGCCTTGCCACGTTGTCGAGCTCGCGCACGCTGTAGGCCACCGTCAGGGGATGGGGCGGGTAGTCGAAGTAGACCTCACCGTCCGGTTCGAGGTGCGCGGTCGGCTCACCGTCGGTCACGACGAGCAGCACCGGCTGCGCGCTCGGGTGCTTGCGGAAGTGCCGAGCTGCGAGCAGCAGGGCGTGGTGCAGGTTGGTGCCCTTGGCCCACTGCGCGTCGAGAGCCGTCAGCTGTTCGATGTCCATGACCTCGGCGTACCGTCCGAAGCCGATGAGCTGCAGCGCGTCGCCGCGGAACCGGCTGGAGATGAGGTGGTGCAGCGCGAGGGCGGTGCGCTTCATCGGCACCCACCGGCCGTCCATGGCCATCGAGAAGGAGGTGTCGACGAGCAGTGCCACGACCGCCTGCGTTCGCGCCTCCGTCTCGGTGACCTCCACGTCACGGATGTCGAGGCGTATGCCGCGGGCGGGCTGGCCGCGCGCATCGCCTTCGCTGGCGGTTCGCAGGACCGCGTTGGTGACCGTGCGGGTGACGTCCCACGGCTCGGTGTCACCGAACTGCCACTCCCGGGTGGCTCCGCTGGACTCGCCGGCGGCCCCGGCGTGCCGCACGTCCCGCTGTCCCTGGCGGCCCGACAGGCGGGCGGCCACGTCGCGCAGCAGCGCCCTCCCAAGCTGCCGCATCGCCTTGGGGGACAGGCGCAGCTGGCCGTCCGAGGTGCGGTTGAGGTAGCCCGAGTCGCGCAGTGCGCGCTCCAGCTCGCTCAGCGTCCGGGCATCGACCGCGGCATCGTCACCGACCAGCCGGGCGAGCGCGTCGACGTCGATGTCGTCCATCCGGGCGCCCGGGTAGGACTGCGAGAGCTGTTCGGCCAGCTCGTCCAACGAAGCCAGCTCCTGGAGCGCTCCGGTGCCGTCGCCGAGCCCGAGTCCCTGCGAACCCTCGAACTGCTCCGAGCCACCCCAGTCCTCACCCGGCCGCAACGCCTGCAGGTTGGCATCGAGCTGGCCGAGCTCCTCCATGAGCGCGGGCGATCCGAACGCCTGGGCCGACAGCTGCATCAGCTCTGCCCGCTGCTCGGCGGTCATCGAGTTCATCATCCGCTGGGCGGCGGCTGCACGAGCCGCCAGGCTGTCGATCAGCTCGTCGACATCCTTCGGATTCTCGGGGAAGAACTCACCGTGCTGGTCCATGAACTCGCGGAACTGCTCGGTCGTGTCCTCGCCCCGCGCGTGTGCGGCCAGCAGGTCGTTGAGGTCGGACAACATCTGCCGGACCTGCTCGCGGTCCTCGTCCGAGGCGTTCTCGAGGGCCTGCTTCATGCCGGCGAAACGCTGGTCGAGCGCCTCCCTCCCCAGGAGGTCCTTGATCCGCTCGTAGTCGGCGCGTGCGGTGGGGCTGCGCCACGAGTAGTCGGACAGCTCGCTGACTGCACCCGCTGTCGACGGTGGCAGGCTCTCGATACGCATCTCCGCCAGGCGGGCGTCGTCGTCGAGGTCGCGGGCGAGCTGCTTGCGCTCCTCGAGGACGGCTCGGTCCAGCAGCTCGCGCACCTCCCGCAAGGTGCCGTCGAGGGCGTGTCGCTGCAGCAGCTCCTGGCGCTTCTCGGCCACGCGACGGGCCAGGTCGTCGAGCCCGGTCTGGTCGCGGCTGCCCCGTCGGAGGTACTCGCGCATCGCCCGGTCCGCGGAGTAGCCGGCCATCACGTCCTGCCCGATGGCGTCGAGGGCGTCCGCGAGGTCGACCGGGGGCGCGAGCGGGTCGGGGCCACCGGTGTACCGGGCGTACCGCGAGCGGTGAGCACGCGGCATACGGGCAGGCTCGCTCATCCGTAGATCGTCTCCCCGTCCGCGGAGTCCTTGTCGACCCGGCGCGCGAGGTAGAGGGCCTCGAGGGCGAGCTCCACCGCCCCGGCGCGCTCACCCGCGCTGTGGGCGTCCAGGCGCTCCGCGAGGGCGTCGTAGAGGTCGGACTCGCCGAGCACGGGCAGCCCGGCAAGGACGTCGTCGGCCGCCACCTGCTCGCCCGTGGTCACCGTCGCTCCGCCTTCCAGGGCCTCCACGAGCAGGGCGAGGTCGATGCCGCCGAGGTGCTTTCGGGCGGTGTCCGCCACAGAGGTGCGGAGCAGGTGGGTGAGGATCTCCTGCTCGCGTCCTTCTTCGCCGGTCTCGAACTCGATCTTCCCGGCCAGCACCTCGACGGCGCTGTCGAGGTCGACGACGCGGGCGACCGCCTCCGGCTCGCCCTGACGGGTCGCCCGGTGGAGGGCTGCGGCAGCGACGGTCTCCGCGCCGGCGATCGAGAACCGGGCGGAGACACCCGAGCGCTGGTCCACGGAGCTGGACTCGCGCAGCGCCCTCGTGAACCGGGCCAGCACCTCCACGAGGTGGTCGGGCACGTGGGCGACGAGCTCGGCCTCCTGACGGATGACGGCCATCTCGTCCTCGAGCTCGCGCGGGTAGTGGGTGCGGATCTCGGCCCCGAACCGGTCCTGCAACGGCGTGATGATCCGCCCGCGGTTGGTGTAGTCCTCGGGGTTGGCGCTGGCCACGACCAGGACGTCCAGGGGAAGCCGCAGGACATAGCCGCGGATCTGGATGTCGCGCTCCTCCATCACGTTGAGCATGGCCACCTGGATGCGCTCGGCGAGGTCGGGGAGCTCGTTGATGGCGACGATGCCCCGGTGGCTGCGGGGAATCAGACCGAAGTGGATCGTCTCCGGGTCGCCCAGCGACCGTCCTTCGGCGACCTTCATCGGGTCGACGTCGCCGATGAGGTCAGCGACCGAGGTGTCCGGGGTGGCGAGCTTCTCGGCATACCGCTCGTCGCGGTGCCGCCACTCGATGGGGAGACTGTCGCCGAGCTCGGCGACCCGTCGCCGGGACGCGTGGGTGACCGGCTCGTAGGGGTGTTCGCCGAGCTCGGAGCCCGAGATGACCGGCGTCCACTCGTCGAGCAGGCCGACGAGGCTGCGCAGCAGGCGGGTCTTGCCCTGCCCCCTCTCACCGAGCAGCACGATGTCGTGACCGGCGAGGAGGGCTCGCTCGAGCTGGGGGATGACCGTGGTCGCGAAGCCGTGCAGGCCGGGCCACGGGTCGCGGCCCTCGGCCAGGGCGGCGACGAGGTTGCCACGGACCTCCTCACGAAGGCTGCGGAGCTCATGGCCGGTGGCGCGCAGCTCACCCAGGGTGAGGGCGTTGGGCGGAGTCGTCGGTATGCCGGTGGGGACAGTTGGGTGCGTCACCTCCTCACGCTAACCCCGCCGGACCCGAATCCGTATGCCTGGGACCGTTCCTCGGACGGTCGCTGTGCCGGACCGTCAGCCCATCGTCTTCTGGCCATCGAGCGCCTCGCGGATGATGTCCGCGTGGCCGGTGATTTCGGCGTCTGTCTCGGTGTCTGGGCAGAACTCGAGGCGAGACATCAGGCGGTCAGCTGCGGATCCACCGTGCCCGAGCTTTGTCCGGATTTGCGGTGAGTCGCGTGCGGGCGAGGGTGTGGTTCGGGGGCGCCCCGTAGCTACCGGGTGGAGACAAAAAGGCGGGTTGACCTGCGGTTACGTCGAGTCAGACTGTTGCGCGCCCGCTTGAACCGTGTTCCACTGAGTTGCAGTCAACGACCTTGAGCCGGGGAGCTTGGGGACGATTCATGAGGGGGACGCAGCGCGTCGGCAGCCTGGTCAGGCTGCTGCTGTGCGCTGGCTTCCTCTGCGTGGCGTGGGTCGTGCTCTCGTCGTCGCAGGCCCAGGCGGCCGAACGCGTGGATCCGATCGACCAGCTCCTCACGGCCGTGACGGACGCGACGTCGACCCGTCAGGCCGATCGAGCTTCGGTCCCGACAAAGACGCCGTCCCACGGCACAGCCGCCCACGCTGCGAAGGACTCGACAGCTCCGTCTGGCAAGCCCGACGTCGCCAAGACCGGTGCGACCAAGACCGGTGCGACCAAGGCCGGAGTGGCCAAGCCCCAGGCCGTCGTCCGGGCATCGGGGGCCGAGCCGCCGAGGTCGGTGTCCAGTGCACGATATCCGTTGCAGCCGAACGCCGTTCGCGATCTCGTCGACGCTGTGGTCGACCTCCCAGAGGCAACGCTCGCCCCGCTGGTCGGTGAAGTGCGGACCACGACGGCGTCCACTGTCGCTGCAGGGGCCGAGGTCCTCAAGGGGACTGCCCACGTCGTCCCGGCCCTCGAGCAGCCGGTCGCAGGTCTGACCGATGGTCTCGTGGCTCTGGTCGAGGTCGTCCCGGTGGTCGGGGGCGGGGGAGGGGTCGACCCGGTGGTCGACGGCCCGTTGCCGCTCCTGCCGGGAGACGACGCGCACCCAGGCGTCGAACCGGCTCGTGGTCTCGAGGCGCTGGCCTACAGGATCACGAACCCTCTTGCAGCACAGGGGAATACATCTCCACTGGACCGCCTTGAACACCCGCTGGCCGTTCGGTGGACCGTGCCGAATGTCGATGACGGACCGGCCGCACCACTGGTGGCCGATGAACGTGTCAGTCGTGGCGTGACGCCACAGCCTGACCCTGCGGACATGCCGGGGCCCTCGCCTTCGCCGTTGTCGTCGCCGATGCCGGTCGGTAGCTCTGTGCCGAACCCGGGGTCCGGTTCGGCGGCGGGCGACCTCGCCGCCTTGGACCCGGCCAGCCTCCTTCCGCGACCCACCACGGGCGCGTACAGCTCATGCGACTGGCGAGTCCCCGGTGGGCAGCCCGCAGATCCCGGTTCCCGACCTGATTGATGCTGCTCCGGCGCCGCTCGACGGCGCCCACGAGCCATGCCCCTCCGCGGGCGACACAGCACGATCGGGAAGGAATGACCATGCACGCATATGTGCGACGAGGGCTCCAGGTAGCCCTCATGGTCGGAGGCGGCATCCTGTTCTTCGCAGGACAAGCCTCGGCCGATGAAGGCACCACGGGCGCGCACAGCGTCCTCGGTGGCAACCAGGCGGCAGTCTCTGTCGTCATCCCCGTCACGGTGGCGGGCAACTCCATCTCCGGCGTCGGAGACTCGGGAACGTCCGGGTCGACCGCCGCGGCACCTGCGACCCATGCGCCCAGGGCGCCTCGCAGCACGTCGGGTGAGGACTCGGTGGCTGGTGGCAACCAGGTGACCGTCCCTGTCACGGCTCCGGTGACTGCTCGGCGGGAATGCCGTGTCCGTGGTGGGGACTCCTCGTCCTCGGAGCTCCACCGCGACCGCGCCGGCGGGCAGCTCTGGTGGGTCTGGCGGCAACGCTGGTGACAGCACGTCGGGTGAGGACTCGGTGGCTGGTGGCAACCAGGTGACCGTCCCCGTCACGGCTCCGGTCACGATCGGCGGAAACGCCATCTCCGTCGTCGGGGACTCCTCGTCCTCGGACTCCACCGCGACCGCGCCGGCGGGCAGCACTGGTGGGTCTGGCGGCAACGCTGGTGACAGCACGTCGGGTGAGGACTCGGTGGCTGGTGGCAACCAGGTGACCGTCCCTGTCACGGCTCCGGTCACGATCGGCGGAAACGCCATCTCCGTCGTCGGGGACTCCTCGTCCTCGGACTCCACCGCGACCGCGCCGGCGGGCAGCACTGGTGGGTCTGGCGGCAACGCTGGTGACAGCACGTCAGGTGAGGACTCGGTAGCTGGTGGCAACCAGGTGACCATCCCCGTCACGGCTCCGGTCACGATCGGCGGAAACGCCATCTCCGTCGTCGGGGACTCCTCGTCCTCGGACTCCACCGCGACCGCGCCGGCGGGCAGCACTGGTGGGTCTGGCGGCAACGCTGGTGACAGCACGTCAGGTGAGGACTCGGTAGCTGGTGGCAACCAGGTGACCATCCCCGCCACGGCTCCGGTCACGATCGGCGGAAACGCCATCTCCGTGGTCGGCGACTCCACCACCACGGGGAGTGAGACGGGTACTGATCCGGGTACGCCAGGCGACCCCGACCCCGGTGACCCCGGTGACCCGGGTACCCCCGGTGACCCCGGTGACCCCGGTACCCCCGGTGACCCCGGTACCCCCGGTGACCCCGGTACCCCCGGTGACCCCGGCACCCCCGGAGAGCCGGGCGACAACCCCGGAGACACCGGTGGCGTGGGTGGCAGTCAGTCCGGTGACACCGGCTCGGGGGACGCGAGCGACCTCCCGGTTGCTTCGGCACTCCCGGGTCTTGGATCGGCGACGGCCGCCGACGCTTCGCTGGCCATGACCGGCAGCGACACCTGGCCGTTGCTGGCACTCGCAGTGCTCCTGCTCCTGATGGGGGCAGGTGTGCGGATCACGGCACGCAGGTACGCCGACGTGACGTGAGCCGCCCGGGAGGAGCGGACGGCGAGCAGCCCGCCGTCCGCTCCTTCCCGGTGCCCCACAGGGCCACACTGAGGGAGTGAACACTGCTCCACGGTTGCGCGACCTGCCCAATCTGGGGCCGGCGAGTGAGGTGATGCTGGTCGCGGCCGGCATCGCAACGCCCGACGACCTCGATCGGCTGGGTGCGGTCCAGGCATACCGCAGGGTGGTCGAGTCCGGCGCGCCCCGGCACACCATGCTGCTGTGGTCGTTGGATGCCGCCCTGCTCGGCGTCGACTGGCGGGACGTCCCGCTCGAGCGGCGGCGTCAGGTCAGCGCCGAAGCCGAGCTCGCCCTGGCTGACCTGCCCAGCGCCGACGGCGGCTGAGGATCGTCGGCGCCGCGCGGCAGGCCCGGGTGCCGGCCGGCCGCGGGGTGGGGTCGCGGGATTCAGTGGACCGGGGTTCACTTGGCCCAGCCGTGCCGTACACTCGAACACATGTTCGAACCTCGCGCGGCTGTGGATGCCCACGTCAGCCCGCCGCGCCCCTGACCCGGGCAGCCGAAGCCACCGTCCGCAGGCCCAGAGGATGCCCAGCCCGGCGGTGCCGCCGGGCTGGCCGCAGCTGGTGCCACCCCCGGAGTCGCACGGCTGGCAGGTCCCGGCGGTGTCCTGGCTGCTCGACTTCTGTCCGTCCGAGTACCGCCTGTATGCCGGGTGGCGCCGCCAGCCGGTCGCGCTGGCGTGGATGACGACCCGGCACATCGACGCCCAGCTCGTGGCGATGCGCCAGGCCTACCGCGAGGTCCGGGTCGAGCTCGGTGACCACCTCACCAGCGAGGGGCTCGCCCAGGTGCTGGCCGACCTGGAAGCCGAGGGAGTCCGCCTGCTCGCGGCCCGACGCAGCGCCGGGCTGCTCTACGACGCGCTCCAGGGCAAGCGCTACGTCCCGCGGCTGTGAGGAGCTCGACCACGCGACGACCCCCCGCCGGCCACGCGCCGACCCCCCGCCGGCCACGCGCCGGCCACGCGCCGGCCACGCTGCGAGCATGCCCCGGCGAGGCGACGGCCACGCACCGACCGCGCCGGGCACCGCGGCATACCGGAAGCGTCGTTGGGCTCAGCCCTTGACGCCACCTTCGTTGGCGCCGCGGACGAAGTAGCGCTGCAGGGAGAAGAACAGGACGGCCACCGGGATGGTGGTGAGCAGCGCAGCCGCCAGCTTGAGCGGGTACTGCGTCCCCGCGCCGAGCTGACCGCTCGTGAGGCTGGCCAGGCCGGTGACCAGGGTCTGGTGCTCCGGTGTTCCCCGGGTCACCACGAGGAAGTGCGAGAACTCGTTCCACGATCCCTGGAAGGACAGGATCGTCAAGGTGATGAGGGCGGGGCGCGCCATCGGGAGGACCACCGACCAGAACGTCCGGAAGATGTTCGCACCGTCCATCCGGGCGGCCTCCTCGATGGAGATCGGGACCGAGTCGAAGAACTGCTTCATGATGAACACGCCCGCGGCATCCACGATGAGCGGCAGGATCATCGCGGTGTAGGTGTCGTAGATGTTCAGGTAGTTGACCATGAGGAACTTGGGGATCAGCAGGGCCACGCCCGGCACCGACATGACGGCCAACAGCGCCGCGAAGATGAAGCCGCGACCGCGGAACTGCAGGCGTGACAAGGCATAGCCGGCGAGGCTGTCGAGGAACACCCGTCCACACGTCACCACGATCGTGACGAGGACCGAGTTCTTGATCCACGTGGGTGCGGGGACGTGTGCCGCGCCCTGTCCGAAGATGTCCTTCCAGGCGTGCAGGTCGAACGGGTCGGGCAGGAGCGACAACGGGTGGCCGGCGGCGTCGGGGTCGGTCTTGAACGACGTCGCGATCTGGATGAAGAACGGGTAGATGAAGAACACCGCGAACAGCACGAGGGCGGCATACAGGAGCGTCTGCTTGAGCGGGCTGGTGCGGGAGCTCATCGGCCGACCCGCTTCCCACGTCCGAACAGGGGTGTGCGTTCGTCCTTGTCGGTCAGCGCCCGCCGCTGCAGGAAGGTGAGGACGATGATGATGACGAACACCACGAACGCCATGGCCGCACCCGACCCGTACTTGAAGTTCTTGAAGCTCTGCTGGTAGCTGAGGAAGGCCGGCGTCAGGGTCGTGCCGTTGGGTGCGCCCGCGCCCATCACGTAGATCTGGTCGAACACCTGCCAGGTGCCGATGAGCCCCAGGGTGAGCACCAGGAACAGGGCCGGCTTGATCATGGGGATGGTGACGTGCCGCAGCTTCTGCCACCCCGTGGCGCCGTCGAGGGCCGCGGCCTCGTCGACCTCGACCGGTAGGTCCTGCAGCGCGGCGATGAACATCAGCATGAACGTCCCCGAGGTCGTCCACACGACGAGGATGATGATCACCGTGAGGGCGACCGACGGCCCGGAGACCCAGTCCCAGAGGGACCTGCCGAGGACCGCGTGCTGCCCCCAACCCGGGTTGTCCACGCCGACCGCGTTGAACAGCAGGCGGACCAGCCCGCGGTCGTCGACGAACCAGTTGGGCTGGCCGAGACCCAGCGCCTTGAGCAGTGCGTTGACGGCACCCGTGCTGGAGAACAGGAAGAGGAACACCGTCGAGATCGCGATCGAGCTGGTGACCGACGGGAAGTAGAACGCCGTGCGGAAGAAGCTCTTGGCCTTGAGCAGCCTGTTGTTCACGAGCAGCGCCAGACCCAGGGCGAGCACCGTCTGCAACGGGACGACGAACAGGACGTACCAGAAGGTGTTGCCGATCGACTGCATGAAGTTGGAGCGGGTCAGCCCGTCCTTGGCGATCAGGTCTGTGTAGTTCTTGGCGCCGACGAACTCGGCACCGGGGCCGGTGTGGAACGGGTTCACCGAGCCGTTCCAGTCCGTCAGGCTGACCCACAGCGCCATTCCGATGGGGATCACGAGGAACAGCCCGAGAATGAGGATCATCGGGCTGACGAACAACCACCCGGCAACTCCCTCGCGTCCCCTCAGCCCGCTGCCGCGCCCCCGCTTGGGCGGTGTGCGCGACAGGGCGGACGCTTCCAGCGCCGTGGCCTGGCCGTGGGCCGTGCTCTGGCCGCTCCCCGGTGTGCTCATCGTCAACTCCTGCGGTGAATGCGTCGGCTCCTGGCGCGTCGGTGCGACTCGGGTGGCGTGCGAGTGCGAGGCGTCGCACGCCACCCGAGGACGGTGGCTCAGCCGAGAGCTGCGTTGCCGTTCTTCTGGAGGTCGCTCAGCCACGCCTTGGGGTCACCCGAGGTGCCGGTCATGGTCCCCAGCTGGCTGTTGAACTTCGAGATGACGTCGTCGAGTCCAGCCAGGTTGACCGGTCCCTGGCCGTAGGCCGCGCCGTCCACGAACGCCTTGCTGTCCGGGTACTTCTCGGCGAACTGCTGCAGGCCCTTCGTCGTCGACGGCATGACGCCGAACGCGTCGGCGAACTTCATCTGCTGCTCGGGCGTGATGAGGCTCTTGACCAGGTCGACGGCCGCGACCTGGTTGGGGGACTTGGCAGCGATGCCCCAGCAGTTGGTGAAGGTCAGGGTGCCCTTGCCGGCCGGGCCCGCGGGCAGCTCGACGGTCGTGTACTTGACCTTCGGGAAGTCCTTCATGCCACCGGCGATCCAGTTGCCCTCCATCGTCATGGCGGCCAGCCCCTTGCCGAAGGCCTCGCCACCCCAGCCGGCGGCGGGCTTGGTCTGGGTGTTGAACTTCAGGCTCCCGGCCTTCATCATCTTCTGGACCTCCTGCAGACCCGCGAGGTTGCCCGGGGCGTCGGCGCTCATCTTGCCGTCGGTCACGACCCAGCCGCCGGCCTGCTTCATGAAGGCTCCCGAGCGGTTGATGTCGTTGCCGATGACCAGGCCGGTCACGTTGCCCTTGGTGAGCTTCGCGGCGACCGTCTCCAGCGCCGCCCAGTCCTTCGGGTAGTCGGCGTCGGTGAGCCCGGCCGCCTTCCACAGGTCGGTGTTGATCTGCAGCGCCAGCGTCGAGGAGTCCTTGGGTGCGCAGTAGAACTTGCCGTCGTAGGTGAAGGACTGCACGAGGGAGTCGACGAAGCCCGCGTCCTTGACCTGGTCGCCGTAGGCGAAGAGGTTGCCGGCCTTGGCGTAGGTGCCGATCTTGGACGCGTCGGTGTAGAAGACGTCGGGCGGGCTCGAGCTGGCGAACGCCTGGCCGAGCTGCTGCCCGAGGTCGGAAGCCGCGATGACCTCGACGGTGTTGCCGGACTTGGACGCCCACGCCGCGGTGGCCTCCTTGACGGCCGTGGTCTCGGCGTCACCGGAGCTGCCGATCATCACGGTCAGCTTCACCGGGCCCTTTTTGGAGTTCTGCGTGGCCGAGTTGCTGCTGAAGCCGCCACCTCCGCCACAGGCGCTCAGCGCCAGCATGGTGGTGACCGTCGCGGCGACGGCAAGGGTTGGGATGCGCCTCATTGCTGCTCCTCAGGGATGGGTATGCCGTTCGGCCGGGTGGTGGACGACATGGGGGGTGGGGTGGGGGACGGGTCGGCGGTCCGGTGAGACTGTGGATCCGGGAGGGTGCTTGCGCGGACGGTGAGGGTCGGCGCGAGCAGGGCGGTCAGCCCGAGGTCGGTGCCCTTCTGGTGCACGACCCGCCAGGCCTGCGCGGCGGCGTCCTGCAGGGGCTGGCGCAGGCTGGTCAGCTGGAGGGCCTCGGCCACGTCGCTGTCGTCGAAACCGACGACACCGATGTCGCGGCCGGGTTCGAGCTCGTGGTTGCGCACCGCCCGCAGGGCGCCGAGGGCCAGCAGGTCGGACGCGCAGAGGATGGCTCCGCCGGGGCCGAGGCGGTGCAGCAGGCGTTCGGCCGCGGCAGTCGCTGCGGCGAGGTCCTGCACCGACTCCTCGGTGATCGGCGCGCCGGCGAGACCGGCGTCGGCGAGCCCCGACAGCCACCCGCGACGGCGGTCGTCGCCGACGGGGGAGCCGTCCGGCCAGCCGAGGTAGGCGATGGAGGTGTAGCCCTGCTCGACCAGGTGGCTGACCGCGAGCTCCATGCCGGCGCGCCCGTCGACATCCACCCAGCGACCCATCGTCGGGTTGTCCCAGATCCGGCCGAAGGTCACGAAGGGCACGTCGTTCTCGAGCAGCCACGCCGGTCGTGGGTCGTCGTGGCGGGTGTCGCCGAGGATGAAGCCGTCGACCAGGCCGGTGGAGAGGATCCGGTCGTAGCCCTCCAGCAGGTTGTGCAGGTCCGGCGCGAACGTGACCAGGTGGCAGCTGTGGTCCGGGGCGGCCAGGGTGAGCTCGACGAGGAAGCCGTCGAGGATGTGGCCCATCTTTCCGGCGCCCGAGGGGTTGACCTCGAAACCGTAGGCCGACGCCTTGCGCCGCCGGAGCTGCTGGGCCGCCGCGTTGGGCGTGAACCCGAGCCGCTCGATCTCGCGGTGCACCCGCATGAGCGTCTTGGGTGCGACCCGGTCCGGGTTGTTCACGACGTTGCTGACGGTCTGGCGGGACACGCCGGCGGCGGCCGCGACGTCGATGATCGTCGCTCGCTCCCGCGTCTGCTCGGGTCCGCTTGCCACCACCGCTCCCTTGCGCTGTGATCGTCGGGCGTTCAGGTGGAGATGCCCCATTTGAACGTTCCAAGTACCCTGAGAATGGACCACGGGGCGCGCCCCGTCAAGAGATCATGGCCAGCGACGAGGTGGGCCACCGACGTCTCGACCAAGGAGGTGAAGCCGCATGACCAGCACCGAACGGACGCCGCGCCAGCCGTGGCTGCACGACCTGATGATCATCGTCCACGGCAATGCCACCGCCCTGTCTGCGGCCGACGGCGACCTCCGACCCGCGTCGGGTCACGGGCTCTTCGTCGACGACGAGCGCCTGCTGTCGCGCCTGGAGCTGCGCGTCTCCGGGGAGGCGCCCAGCTCGGTCGCGTGCGAGGCCGCAGGCGCCACCGCGGAGTTCTTCGGAGCCGCCCGCGGGCTCGGCGACGCGGGTGCCGACCCCACCGTCGAGGTCCGCCGGCTCCGCGCCCTCGTCGACGGGGTGATGCGGGAGGACATCACCGTCACCTCGCGGGCTGCACGGGAGGTTCGGGCCGTGCTGCGACTGGAGGTCGGCTCCGACGGACTGGGCATCGCCGAGGTGAAGTACGGCCTGGCCGAGGCGCCGGCCGTCCCTCCGGAGGCCGTGGGCGGGGGCGTGCGGTTCACCACCACACGTCACACGACCCAGGTGGACTTCGATCCGGCGCCCAGCACCCTCGAGCTCGAGCCGGACCGCGCGGTCTCCGTGCACGAGGTCGTCGTCGAGCCCGGCGAGAGCAGGCGCGTGCGGGTCACGGTGACGCCCACCCGCACGGCGGCCTCGGAGTTCGACGCCGACCCGGGAAGTGGCGCGGTTCACTGGCACGACATCCGTGTCACCGCCGACGAACCGAGACTGGCTCCGCTCGTGGCCCGGTCGTTCGACGACCTCCAGCACCTGCTGCTGCGCGATCCGCTCGCGCCCTCTGATGTCTTCCCTGCTGCTGGATCCCCCTGGTATCTCACGCTTTTCGGTCGCGACTCGATCTGGGCCGCACGGATGATGCTGCCCTTCGGCACCGAGCTGGCAGCTGGCACCCTGCGGGCGCTGGCGCGTCGACAGGGCACCCGCCACGACCCCGGGTCGGCCGAGCAGCCAGGCAAGATCCCCCATGAGGTGCGTCGCACGGCATACCAGGGGTCGACCGGGGGCTTGTCGCTCCCGCCGCTCTACTACGGCACCGTCGACGCCACGGCGCTCTGGGTGAGCCTCCTGGTCGAGGCCTGGCGCTGGGGCCTGCCGGAGACCGAGGTGCGTGCCCTGCTGCCGCACCTGCGGGCCGCGCTCAGCTGGTTGACCGGCGACGGGCAGCCCGACGACGACGGCTTCCTCAAGTACCTCGACCGCACCGGGCACGGACTGGCCAACCAGGGCTGGAAGGACTCCGGCGACTCGATGCGGATGCGCGACGGCAGCGTCGCCGAGGCGCCGATCGCCCTCGTCGAAGCCCAGGCGTATGCCGTGCAGGCACTCACCTGTGCTGCCGATCTCCTCGACGCGCTGGGTGAGGCTGGTGGCGACCGGGCGCGAGCCGACGCCGATGCCCTGCGCGCCCGGGTGAGAGCAGCCTTCTGGGTGGACGGAGACAGCGGTCGCTACCTGGCCATGGCGCTGGACGCTGCGGGAAAGCCCGTGGACGGGCTGGGTTCCAACATGGGCCACGCCCTCGGCACCGGGGCGCTCGACGAGGGCGAGGCGGCGGCGGTCGGAGCGACCGTCACCGGGCCCGAGCTGCTCGACACCTTCGGCGTGCGAACCCTGGGCACGGGCAACGGTGGGTTCAACCCGATCGGCTACCACACGGGTTCGGTCTGGACCCACGACTCGGCCATCGTCGCGCTCGGGCTGGCCCGGGAGGGGCTCACCGCGCAGGCGGCGCGCGTCGTCCATGCCCTGGTGGCCTCGGGAGAGGCCTTCGACTACCGCTGGCCCGAGCTCTACTCCGGCCTGCCCCTGGGTACGGGCGGTGCCCGCGACCAGAGCCTCGGCCGGCCGTCCCCCTACCCGGCCTCCTGTCGTCCCCAGGCCTGGTCTGCGGCCTCGGCCGGCGCGCTGCTGACGGTGGCGCTCGGACTGCGGGCTGACGTCCCCGCTGGACTGCTGCACGTCAACCCCATCCGGCCCGCGCCGTTCGGTGCCCTCCGGGTCGAGGGGTTGCGGCTGCGCGGACGGCCCTTCTCAGTCTCCGTCACCCGTGAGGGGGAGGTCGAGGTCACCGGGGTGCGAGGAGGTCGAGATCAGGTCCGGGCGCATAGACTCGGGCGGTTCCCCAGCAGTGGTGACGACCCGAGAGGACGGCGTGTGGGACTGCTCGAGACGATCAACGGCCCGGCCGACCTGAAGGCGCTGACGCCTGCCCAGCTCCCGGTCCTCGCCCAGGAGATCCGCGACTTCCTGGTCGAGTCGGTCTCCAAGACCGGCGGCCACCTCGGTCCCAACCTCGGTGTCGTCGAGCTGACCATCGCCCTGCACCGGGTCTTCGACAGCCCGCAGGACAGCATCGTCTTCGACACCGGTCACCAGTCCTACGTCCACAAGCTGCTCACCGGCCGCCACGACTTCAGTCAGGCTGAAGAAGCAGGGCGGCCTGTCGGGCTACCCGAGCCGGGCGGAGTCCGCCCACGACGTGGTCGAGAACTCGCACGCGTCGACCGCCCTGTCCTGGGCCGACGGCATCGCCAAGGCGAGGCGCCTGCGAGGCGAGTCCGGGCGGCACACCGTCGCGGTGATCGGTGACGGGGCGCTCACGGGTGGGATGGCCTGGGAGGCGATCAACAACATCGCCGCCGACAAGAACCTGCCGCTCACCATCGTCGTCAACGACAACGAGCGGTCCTACGCTCCCACCATCGGTGGGCTGGCCGAGCACCTCGCGACCCTGCGCACGACCCGGGGCTACGAGCGGTTCCTCGACTGGGGCAAGAACACCCTGAGCCGCACGCCCGTCGTCGGCGGTGCGATGTACGAGACGTTGCACGGCATGAAGAAGGGCATCAAGGACATCGTCGCCCCGCAGGGGATGTTCGAGGACCTCGGGCTGAAGTACCTCGGACCGGTCGACGGCCACGACGAGCAGGCCGTCGAGACCGCCCTGCGCCGGGCGAAGGTCGTTCGGCGGTCCGGTCCTCGTGCACGTCATCACGCAGAAGGGCCGCGGCTACGCTCCCGCCCGCAACGACGAGGCCGACCAGTGGCACGGGATCGGCAAGTTCAACCCCGAGACCGGGCTGCCGTTCGAGGTGAGCGGGCGGATCTGGACCGACGAGTTCAACGACGAGATGGTCGACGTGGGTCGCGAACGCGACGACGTCGTGGCCCTCACCGCCGCCATGCTCATCCCGGTCGGGCTCGACGGCTTCGCCGCCGCCTACCCCGACCGCGTCTTCGACGTCGGCATCGCCGAGCAGCACGCGGTCACCATGGCCAGCGGCCTCGCGTATGCCGGTCTGCACCCTGTCGTCGCCGTGTACGCGACGTTCCTCAACCGGGCCTTCGACCAGCTGCTGATGGACTGCCGCGCTGCACCGCGCAGGCATCACCTTCGTCCTCGACCGGGCCGGTGTCACCGGTGGCGACGGCGCCTCCCACAACGGCATGTGGGACATGACCATCGCCTCGATCGTGCCCGGCCTGCGACTGGCCGCACCGCGGGACGGCCAGCAGGTGCGACTGCAGCTGCGTGAGGCGCTCGACGTCACCGACGCTCCGACGGTGCTCCGCTTCCCCAAGGGCGATGTCGGTGCCGCGGTGCCCGCGATCCGCCACGACCGGGTCGGTCGACGTCCTCCACGAGACCTCGGTGGACACCCGCGACCTGCTCGCTGGTCGGCGTGGGCGCCTTCGCGTCGATGGCCGTCGACGTCGCCGCGCAAGCTCGAGGCCCAGGGACTCGCCGTGACGGCGGTCGACCCACGCTGGGTGCTCCCGGTCAGCGACGACCTCGTCGACCTGGCCCGCAGCGCGGGCGCCGTGGCCGTCCTCGAGGACAACCTCGTCAGCGGTGGCATCGGGGCGGCCGTGACCCTCGCCCTGCGCCAGGCCGACGATCGAGGTGCCGGTGCACCTGCACGGCATACCGAAGCGCTTCCTCGACCATGCGTCGCGCGGTCAGGTGCTCGAGGAGGTCGGCCTCACCGCCGACGCCGTCGCGACCTCGTTGGCGACCCGCCTGCCCTGAGGCCTGCCTCACGAGGAGCGCAGCTCGGTCCTCAGTGGTTGCGCAACCGCCGCAGCCGCAGCGCGAGCTGGAGCTCGAGGGCGTCGTCGGGCCGCTGCCAGTGCGGGCCGAGCAGGGCCGAGATGCGTTCGAGCCGCTGGCTCACCGTGTTGACGTGCACGTGCAGGTCGACGGCCGCGTGCCGTGGGCTGCCACCCGCGTCGAAGTACGCCTGCAGCGTCTTGACCAGCTCGGATCCGCGTTTCGCGTCGTAGTCGACGAGCGGGCCGAGGTGCTGGGCGACGTAGCCGTCGACGTCCGGGGCCGACCCGACCACCAGGCCCGCGAAGCCGATGTGGGCGGCACTGGCGCCGGTGCCGGTGAGCCCGAGCGAGACGAGCGCGGAGACGGTGCGCACGGCCTCGCGCCAGGCTGCGGGCACGTCGTCGGCCAGGGTGACCGGCCCGGCGGACCCGACGGTCACCGTGGCCAGCCGGCTCAGCCGACGGGCGAGCTCGGTCGCGGCCTGGTGCGCGTCCACGGACGGTTGCAGGGCGACCACGTGACCGTCGTGCTCGCCGACGACAGATCCCCGTCCGGCGGCTGCGTGGGCGGCGAGCAGGAGCGTCCGGCGAGGCGTGTCGGCGTCCGCGTGGGCGACCAGGACGGCGTGGGTGGCACTCGGGTCGATGCCCTGCGCCCTCGCCCTGGCCGCGAGCGACGTGGGATCGCCACGGCCGCTCACCAGGTCGGCGACGAGGTCGGTGCGGACCCGCTGCTCCGCCTCGGCAGCGGTGCGCTCGAACAGCAGGACCAGCGCGCTGACCACCGAGGCGCGTTCGACGGTACGGCGGTCGGCGTCGTCGAGCACACCGACGTCGCCCAGCACCAAGGTGCCCAGCAGGGTCTGCGGCGCCTTCACGACGATCGCCCACTGGTCGAGGCGCAGGTCGTGGGCGAGCCGGCCGGAGGCCTCGGTGTCGCGGACGACCGACGACCGCGCGAGGGCGGTGCCCGAGCCGTCCTCGGGGAGCGGCGCCGGCCCGTGGGTGCTGAGGGTCTCGCCCTCGGAGCTGAGCAGGACCACCCACCCGCCGAGCAGGTCGCCCAGCGCCTTGGTGATGTCGTCGACACCGCCGCCGGCCAGCACGAGCTCGGCGAACCGGTCGTGGGCCGCGGCCGCGCGTTCGACTCCTGCGGTGTGACGACGGACCTCCTCGGCGCTGCGGGTCTGCACGATCGACACGGCTGCCAGCGCGGCCAGCGACCCCAGCAGGGCCACCTGGTCGGGGGAGAACGGGCGCGGTGAGCGGTTCGCCGCGAAGAGCACGCCGACGAAGTCGTCCTCGACGACCAACGGGGTGCCGCAGATCGAGACGAGGCCCTCGTCGCCGACGGCGCTGTCGATGGTGCCGGTGTGCTGGAACCGGTGGTCGTGGAGGTAGTCGGCGCTCCAGTAGGGCTTGTGGGTCGAGGCGACGAGACCGCCCAGACCGTCGCCGAGCGAGAGCCGCACCTCCTGGAACTCGGCGCTCACCGACCCGTCGGTGGCGCGCATGAAGGTGTCGCCGGCCTCGGCGTCGAACAGGGTGAGGTAGGCGACGTCGGTGCCGAGCAGCGTCCTCGCGCGCCGCACGATCGCCTCGAGGATGCCGCTGGGGTCGCGCAGTGCCGCCAGGTCGCGGGCGGTCTCCACCAGCCCGGTCAGCTCGGCCTCGCGTCGGCGTCGGGAGTCGAACGCGGCACGCACCCGCAGGCGCCAGCTCACGGGCCTCTGCGGCCTCGTCGGACTCCCCGGCTCGCTGGCCGGCGGTCTCGAGCTCGGCTGCGGGAGCGCCCTCCGCGAGCAGACGCAGGAGCGTCATCGCGGGGGAGTCGTCGTGGGCGTCCATCGAGTCGGATCCTAGGCGCCGGACCCGCTCAGTGGGCGGTCCAGCCGCCGTCCATCGAGAACGACGAACCGGACACCGAGTCGGCCGCCGGGCTGCAGAGGAACGCCACCAGCTCGGCGACCTCGTCGGCCTCGACGAGCCGCTTGACGGCCATCGGCTCGAGCATCACCGCGCTCGAGGACCTCGTCCTCGCTGATGCCGTGGGTGCGCGCCTGGTCGGTCACCTGCCGCTCGACGAGCGGCGTGCGCACGTAGGCAGGGCTGACGCAGTTGCTCGTCACCCCGTGCTCGGCCCCCTCGAGCGCGGCGACCTTGGACAGCCCCTCCAGGCCGTGCTTGGCCGAGACGTAGGCGGCCTTGTAGGCGCTGGCCCTCAGGCCGTGGACGCTCGAGACGTTGACCACCCGACCCCACCCCTGCGCGTACATGTGCGGCAGGACGCGTCGGGTCAGCCGGAACGGCGAGGTCAGCATGAGCCGGATGATCAGGTCCCAGGTGTCGACGGGGAACTCGTGGATCGGGCTGACGTGCTGGATGCCGGCGTTGTTGACGAGCACGTCGACCGTCCCGGGCAGGGCGTCGACCGCCTCGAGGTCGGCCAGGTCCGCGTGCAGGGTCTCCACGCCGCCGATGCCGTCGAACCGGGACAGGCCCTCGGCGTCGCGGTCCACGGCATACACGCTCGCCTTGGCGGCCACCAGCCGCTCGACGCACGCCGCCCCGATGCCGCTCGCCGCGCCGGTCACCAACGCGGTGCGTCCGGACAGGTCGAGCAGCGCAGGCGTCGTCGGCATGCGGCGAGACTAGGTGGGACGCGAGCACGCGAGCATGTGGTGGCAGGCCACAGTTCAGCGCAAACCAGTGTGCGTCCGGCTCACCCGATCCTCGTGGACGGGAGCCACGGGTATGCCGCGTGGCCGGGTGTGGTGTCCACCGTCATGTCGGTCGTGTCCATGGCGAGGGCGGTCCGGGCCGAGCGAGCCAGGCCCGGCCGCACGGGCCTGGCCAGCACGCCCATGACCCGCAGTGCCGCGCGCGGGAGGTGGCGCGGTGGCTGTGCCTCGCCGATCCGTGCCGCCAGCTCGTTGAAGGTGAGGTTCTCCGGTCCCACGACGGACAGGACCTGTCCGCGCACGGTGGGGTCGATGACGGCACGGACCACCCCGGCGGCGACGTCGGACACGGAGACGAAGTTGATGGGGTTCTCGCCTCGTCCGAAGACCTGGACTCGTCCCGACCTGGTGGCGGTGGATCGCAGGATCTCGGCCCAGAGCTCGGCGAAGGCGCTCGCGCGCACGACGGTCCACGGGATGCCACTGGCGCGGAGGTACTCCTCAGCGCGCCACTTCATGCGGAAGAGCTCCATCGGGCTGTCAGCTTCGGCCCCGACGACCGAGAGCATCACCACTGCCGCGCCCGCTCCAGCTGCTGCATCGACGATGTTGCGGTTGCCGAGCCAGTCGACGGACGTGGGGCTCCCGTCGCCCGAAGGGGCCATGCCGTGGACGGCACTCACGCAGACCGCCACGCCGCGCAGCGCCGCCCGCAGGGCCGCAGGGTCACGGACGTCGGCAGCCACGTGGCGGACGTCGTGGTCCGTGGGCCCCGCTGTCGAGGAGGCGGGAGCTGTCCGCGACACGACGAGCACCTGCTCGCCCACGTTCCGCAGCTCCTGGACGACGAGGCTGCCGAGGCGTCCTGTGCCGCCCACGACGGCGATCATCGCGGCCCTCCCCGCACGGCGCTGGCGACGGCGTCGTCGACCGTGCCCGGACCGGCGTCGACCGGTTCCAGGTAGAAGCGGATGGACTGCACCAGACCGTCGGCCACCTCGAAGATCATGACGCCGCGCATCAGGTGGGCCGAGCCGTCTCGCCGGGTGCCGCGCATCTCCCACTCCGACCACACGTGCCGGCCGCCGACAGCGGTGGCGAGGACCTCGCACTGCAGGTCCGGCATCGCCGCGAACAGCTGTGCCCAGTTGTGGCGCACCTGCTCGCGTCCGACGAAGCCACGGCCGGGGTGTGCCGGAGTCTGGTTGACGTAGCCGACAGCGAAGCACTCCACCAGCGAGTCGAGGTCGTGCGCGTTCGTCGCGTCGACCACCTGCTGCACGACCTCGGGAGGGGAGACGTCGTGGGTGTCCATGGTGGCCTCGATCCACTTATTGGATACAGTTGTCTGTAACCAATAAGGAGATGATGCGCGTGCCACGGTCGACAGTCAAGGGGGCACGGCCTTACGACTCGTCCGCCCGACGCGTCGCAGCGCAGCAGCGCCGGGCGAAGGTCCTCGATGCGGCTTCGGCGCGCTTTGGCTCCGCCGGGTACGCCGCCACCACGGTGGCGGCCGTAGCGGCCGATGCCGGGGTCTCGGCGGAGACGGTCTACAAGGCCTTCGGCGGCAAACCGGGTCTCGTGCGCGCCCTGTGGACCAGGGCCCTGGCGGGCGAAGGACGGGTGCCCGCGGAAGACCGCAGCGACTCGTTGGCCCAGGCGAACGACGACCCGCGGGTCGTGATCGCGGGATGGGCGCGTCTCAGCATGGAGGTCTCTCCGCTCGTCTCGCCCGTCTTGCTCCTCGCCAGGGAGGCTGCAGCCAGCGACCCGGCGGCGGCGCGGCTGCGCGAGGAGCTCGACCAGCGACGCCTGGAGCGCATGAGGCACAACGCCGAGGCGATCCGCCACCATCTTCGACCCGGCTTGGGTGTCGAGGCGGCCGGTGACGTGCTCTTCGCCTTCACCGCACCTGAGCTCTTCGAGCTCCTGGTGATGCGACAGGGGTGGTCTCTCGCCGCCTATGGCGACTTCCTGCTGCGGGGCATCGTCGCCGAGCTCGTCGCCGACTGAGCCAGGGTCAGCTCGCCTTCCGCGGGAAGGGGCGCACCGCGACCGGATGCCGGTGCGACGTGACGCTGGACGCCGACCTCGAGGCGATGGTTGCCGAGGCAGAGGCGCTGGGGGGTGCCGACGTGCTGGTCAACAACGCCGGCGGCTGGGGCGGGAGCCCCGCGTGGAGCCGTCGTCAACATCGCGTCCAGCGCCGGTGTCGAGACCTCCGCCTATGGCGGTCCTCCGTATGCCGCCGCGAAGGCTGGGCTCGTGCGGCTGGTCCGCGACGACGCCGATGCCGGCACTGTGGTGGCGCTGTTGGACGGCCTCACTCGCCGGGTGCTCCCGGGCGCCCCCTGAACGGTCAGCCCTGCGCGTCCTCGAAGGGGATCACCGGGGCCGGAGCCTTCTCCAGGTCACCCGGGGTGGATGAGCTGAAACCGATCAGTGGGCTCACCTTCAGGACATCGCCGGTGACTGCCGGCGAGACGATCACGGCACCCTGCCGGTCCACGCACGTCGAGGAGCGGAAGTGGTCCTGGTCCTGGAACCGGGCGCCGGAGGTCAGCGGCGACCTGGCGGCGGTGATGCAGTCCAGGCGTCCGGACGGGGAGGAGAGCGTGGCTGCTTGCACGCTGTACCCGGGCGTGTGGCCCGTCGAGGACGGGAAGGCGTTCTCCTGGCGCAGCACCACGGACGCCGTCACGAGCATCGCGATGTCGTGGCCGTTGTCGGTGAGGTGGGGCCCGCCGTTGCTGTCCTCGTCCCCGTCGAGTCGCACGCAGCTCTCGGACTCCGGTGAGCACAGGATGATGTCCCGGCCTGGGATCGGCGGTCTCCTGGTGGGGGCGCCTTCGTGGGGAGCGGTCAGGACCGTGGCGAACACGTGGTCCGTGGTGCCGAACGTCATGCGGGTCGTGTCACCGTGCTGCGCGACCGCCGCAGGACCCAGTGGGGTGAGCATGCACGCCGACCAGCCCTCGCGGACCAGCGCCTGGGCGCGCCGGCGGAGGTCGGCGACGTCGTCGTCACTGGCCTCGTGGACGTCGGAGAACTGTGGGTTCCAGTCGTTCCAGTCGGCGAACTTGGCAGGTGGCTCGTTGGGGGCGGCGTTCGCCGCGCGCGGCGCCGGGTCGGGGGCGAGGCAGTCGTCGACGGAGCCCGACCCCGAGGTTGGCAGGCAACCGGTGAGGGGGAGGCTGACCAGCAGGCAGGAGATCGCGAGAGGGACGCGGGTGGAGCGCATGCGCGGCACCCTCTCGCACGGGACCTGCCAAAGCCGTGAAAACGGGTGAAAGGTGACCGTTCGGACCACCCTGACGCGTAGCGGCGCAGGGCTGGTTGGCAGCGGGTGGCGGTCCGTCACGCGAAGCGCGCCTGACCAGCCGGTCAGGCGCGCTTCACGGTCCCAGGGTGATGCGGCCCGGTAACGCCTCAGGCAGGGACGCTTGCGGCCCCCGGCGGCAGGAAGCGCTGGCCGGTCACCTTCTCCGAGACGCCCTCGCGGTCGAGCAGCGGGGTGAGCCCACCGTTCCAGAACTGGAAGCCGGCGCCGGTGATCATCGCCAGGTCGAGGTCCATCGGTGCCGAGACGGCGCCCTCGTCGAGCATCCGGCGGGCCTCGTCCGCGAGCACGCCGAGCACCCGCTCACGCACCTCCTCGCTGGACAGCACGACCGGGTCGGCGGGCTTGTCGAACAGCGCCTCGACCTCCGGGTCGACGACCGGCTTGCCCTCGGGCCAGAGGTAGATGGCCGGCTTCCTGGCCGCGACGACCTTCCGCAGGTTGTCCGAGACGTAGAACCGGTCGGGGAACGCCTTGGCCAGCGTCTCGTTGTTGTGCAAGGCGATCGCCGGCCCGACCAGGCCGAGCAGGATGAACGGCGGCATCGGGGCGAGTCCGGCGAAGGCGCGGTCCGCGACCTCGATCGGGGTGCCTTCGTCGACGACCTTGGCGACCTCGCCCATGAACCGGCCGAGCAGCCGGTTGACGATGAACGACGGGCTGTCCTTGACCAGGATGGTCGTCTTCTTCAGCGTCTTGCCGGTGGCGAAAGCGGTGGCCAAGGTGGCGTCGTCGGTCTGCTCGCCCTTGATGATCTCGAGCAGCGGCATGACGGCCACCGGGTTGAAGAAGTGGAACCCGACGACCCGCTCGGGGTGCGCCAGGTCCGCCGCCATCTCGGTGATCGACAGCGACGAGGTGTTGGTCGCGAGGACGCACTCGGAGGTCACGATCGCCTCCACCTCCGCCCAGACCGTCTTCTTGACCGACATCTCCTCGAAGACCGCCTCGATGACGAAGTCGGCATCGGCGAAGCCGTCCTTGGACGTCGCACCGGTGACCAGGCCCTTGAGCCGGTTGGCCTTGTCCGGGCTGACCCGCCGCTTGCCGAGCAGCTTGTCGACCTCGGCATGGACGTAGCCGACACCCTTGGCCACGCGCTCCTCGTCGAGGTCGGTCATCACGACCGGCACCTCGAGCCGCTGGGCGAACAGCAGGGCGAGCTGGCTGGCCATCAACCCGGCGCCGACGATGCCCACCTTGGTGACCTTGCGGGCCAGGGCCTTGTCGGGAGCACCGGCAGGGCGCTTGGCCCGGCGCTGCACGAGGTCGAAGGAGTAGAGCCCGGCACGCAGCTCGTCACCCATGACGAGGTCGGCGAGGGCCTCGTCCTCGGCGGCGAAGGCCTCGTCGCGGGTGGCGGTCCGGGCGGCTTCGACGAGCGCGAGGGCGCGGTAGGGCGCGGGTGCCTTGCCACCGGTCTTGAGGTCGACCAGGCCCTTGGCGTCCTTGAGCGCGGCCGACCACTCGGCCTCGTCGCGCGAGATGCCGTGGCGCTCCTTGGTGGTGCGCTCGACGGTGGTCTCGCCAGTGAGGACCGACGCAGCCCAGAGCAGCGACTCCTCGAGGAAGTCGGCGGGCGCGAGGAGGACGTCGGCGATCCCGAGCTCGAAGGCCTGCGGTCCCTTGAGCATCCGGTTCATGTTCATCGGGTTCTCGATGATGACCTTGAGGGCGTTCGCCGGGCCGACCAGGTTGGGGAGCAGGTAGCAGCCGCCCCAGCCGGGCACCAGACCGAGGAAGGTCTCCGGCAGCGCCAGCGCGGGCACGCCCGCGGAGATGGTGCGGTAGTCGGCCGACAGCGCGATCTCCACGCCGCCGCCCATCGCCGCACCGTTGACGAAGGCGAAGGTCGGGACCGGCAGGTCCATGATCGCCGCGAAGGCTGCGTGGCCCGCGCGGGCGACCTCGATCGCCTGCGCGCGGTCGGCGGCCTGCGACACGGCCTTGAGGTCGGCGCCCACGGCGAAGATGAACGGCTTGCCGGTGATGCCGACGGCTTGGATCTCACCGGCGTCGGCTCGCGTGCGCAGGGCGTCGACGGTGGCCCTGAGCCCGGCGATGGTCTGCGGCCCGAAGGTGTTGGGCTTGGTGTGGTCGAACCCGTTGTCCAGCGTGATCAGGGCCAGCGTGCCGGCCTTGCCAGGGAGGACGACGTCGCGCACCGGGGTGTGCGTCACGACCTCCTCGAAGGCGGCCGTCGCGGTGGCGTCGGTGCGGGTGGCGTCGATCATGCTGCGACCTCCTTGCCGTAGTCGGCGTGGTGGGGGTTCTCCCAGATGACGCAGGCGCCCATGCCGATGCCGATGCACATCGCGGTCAGGCCGTAGCGCACCTCCGGGTGCTCCTCGAACTGGCGGGCCAGCTGGGTCATCAGGCGTACTCCGGAGGAGGCGAGCGGGTGGCCGACGGCGATGGCGCCGCCGTACTGGTTGACGCGGGGGTCGTCGTCCGCGATGTCGAAGTGCTCGAGGAAGGCCAGCACCTGCACCGCGAAGGCCTCGTTGAGCTCGAACAGCCCGATGTCGTCGATGGTCAGGCCGGCCTTGGCCAGGGCCTTCTCGGTGGCAGGGACCGGCCCGATGCCCATGACCTCGGGCTCGACACCCACGAAGGCGAAGTCGACGAGCCGCATCCGCACGGGCAGGCCGAGCTCCTGCGCCGCGTGCTCCGAGGCGAGGATGCAGGCGGTGGCGCCGTCGTTGAGTCCGGCGGAGTTGCCGGCGCTGACGTTGCCGTGCGGGCGGAACGGCGTCTTGAGCGACGCGAGGTCCTCGACGGTGGTGCCCGGGCGCGGCGGCTCGTCCTGGGTGGCCAGGCCGTAGCCCAGCTCCTGGTGACGTGTGGCGACCGGCACGAGGTCGGGCTGGATCTGGTCGTTCGCGTAGGCCTTGGCGAGCTTGTCCTGGGACCCCACGGCATACGCATCGCTGCGGTCCTTGGTGATGGTCGGGAACCGGTCGTGCAGGTTCTCGGCGGTCGCACCCATGACCAGGGCGGAGGGGTCGACGAGCTTCTCGGCGACGATCCGCGGGTTGGGGTCGACGCCCTCGCCCATGGGGTGGCGGCCCATGTGCTCGACGCCGCCGGCGATGGCGATGTCGATGGAGCCGAACGCGATCGAGCTCGCGGTCGTGGTCACCGCGGTCATGGCGCCGGCGCACATGCGGTCGACCGAGTAGCCGGGAGTGGTCTTCGGCAGGCCGGACAGGAGGGCGGCCATCCGGCCGAGGGTCAGACCCTGGTCGCCGATCTGGGTCGTGGCGGCGATGGCGACCTCCTCGACGCGCTCCGGCGGGAGCTCGGGGTGGCGGCGCATCAGCTCGCGGATGCAGCGGATGACGAGGTCGTCGGCGCGGGTCTGGGCGTACATGCCCTTGTCGCCGGCCTTGCCGAACGGTGTCCGGACACCGTCGACGAACACGACCTCATGAAGGGTGCGGGGCACGGGTGGCCTCCCTGAACAGTGGTGGATTCACCGGTATGCCGGTGGGTACGGTCCCGATGCTACTTCCCGGTAACAACGCGGGTCACCCGAACCCACGCGTGAGAGCCGTCACCCGGCGGCTGAGCGGCTGGTGGGGTTCACTGGCTGGATGGTCGACGTGACGTGGTGGAGCCGGCGTGCGGTCGCGGCGCCGACGGCGGTGGTGTGGGACCTGCTGGTCGACCTCGACGCCTGGCCACGGTGGGGACCCACCGTCACGGCGGCGCGGCTCGACGACGGTGGCCGTCTCCTCACCTCAGGGGCGCGTGGGGCGGTCCGGACCCCGGTCGGGCTGTGGGTGCCCTTCGCGGTGACCGAGCTGAGCGACCACAGCGCTGTGGAGCTGGTCGGTCGGGGGTGTCCCGGCCACCACCCATCGGGTCCGGGAGCAGGGGGACGGCTCTGTCGTGGAGCTCGGCGCGCCCTGGTGGGCGGCGGCATACCTGCCTGTGCTTGAGGTGGCGACCCGTCGCCTGGCCGCACTCGCCGAAGGCGACCGCGGCTGACTCAGGCGTCGGGGTGGGCCTCGAAGGCGGCTTCGATCATCGGCGCGACGACCTCGGTCTGCCAGACCCGGGCGCCAAGGGCCGAGAGCGCCTCGGCGAAGCCGGCTGCGGTGGGCTCGGCAGGTGGCGTCCAGATGACCCGGCGCAGCGGCTCGGGCGACAGCACGTTCTCGACCGGGATGACGTGCTCGGCGGCGAAGGCCGTCAAGGCCTCACGGGTCGCCGTCAGCCGGGCTGCTGCCACGGGGTTGCGCTCGGCCCACGCACGCTGGGGTGGGGGCCCGTCCGAGCGCAGGGTCATCGGGGGCAGGTCACCCTCGGGGATCGCGTTGGCGCGCGCGACGGCATCGAGCCACTGCCGCTGGTAGCGACGGACGGAGCGGTGGCCGCCCGGCAGGGCACCCGGGTTCGTCGGTGACTCCATCGCCAGCTCGACCAGCACGGCGTCGGGCAGCACCCGCCCGGGGGAGACGTCGCGCTCCTGCGCGATCTGGTCGCGGGTCTCCCACAGCTCGCGGACGACGGCGGCGATCCTGCGGTGCCGGACGCGGTGCATGCCGCTGGTGCGGCGCCACGGGTCGACCCGCTGGGCCGGTCCGGTGAAGTCGAGCAGCGCCTCGAACTCCTCGCGCGCCCAGCCGTCCTTGCCCTGCCTGGCGAGGTCGACGCCCATCAGGTTGCGGACGTCGACGAGCACCTCGACATCGAGGGCGGCATAGCGCAGCCACGGCTCGGGCAGCGGCCGCGTCGACCAGTCGACCGCGGAGTGCTCCTTGGCGAGCGAGAGACCCAGGTAGTGCTCGACGACTGCGGCCAGCCCGACCCGCGGCAGCCCGAGCAGCCGGCCGGCGAGCTCGGTGTCGAACAGCTGCTGTGGCCGCAGCCCCACCTCGGCGAGGCAGGCCAGGTCCTGGGTGGCCGCGTGCAGGATCCACTCGGCGCTGCCGATGGCGTCGTTGACGGGGGAGAGGTCGGGACACGCGATGGGGTCGACCAGCCAGGTGCCAGAGCCCTCGCGGCGCAGCTGGACGAGGTAGGCGCGCTGGCCGTAGCGGTAGCCGCTGGCTCGTTCGGCGTCGAGCGCCACCGGACCCTCGCCGGCAGCGATGGCGCGGGCGGCATCCATCAGGGCTCGCTCGGACTCGACCACGGGGGGCACGCCGTCCACGGGCATGTCGAGCGGGGTCAGCGGGACGGCTGGCTCCGGCTCGGGTTCCACCGGGGCCAGGTCGGCGTCGGTGTCGGCGTCGGTCACCCGGTCAACCTATCGGGCCGGACCCCTGCGACACCGCCAGACGCCTGCGACAGGCCTCAGCGACGAGGTCCGGGGAGGGCGATGACACCCTCGGGCAGCGGCGGCAGGCCGGCGATGGTGCACAGCAGGTCCGACCAGGCGACGAGGTGGGCGCCGACGTTGCCGGCCACCGGGGTCCACGAGGCGCGGACCTCCATCTCGACGCTGGCGGGCCGGTCGGACAGTCCTGCGAAGCTCTCGGAGACCACGCGCGTGACCGTGCCGGCCTCGGCGGTGTAGCCGAGGTGGTGGGTCTCCAGGGCGTCGGTCAGCCAGGACCAGCCGACCGCCCCGAGCATCGGGTCGTTGGCCAGCTCGGGCTCGAGCTCGGCACGGGCGAACGTCACCGCGCGCCAGGCACCGTCCCATGGGTCGGGCACCGACGGGTCGTGCAGGAGCACGAAGCGCCCGGAGGCCAGCTCGTCCTCGTCGTCGGCCGCACCCACCACCTCGGCGGTGAGGGCCACGGCATACGGGGCGATGCGCTGCGGAGCAGGCACCTCGGTGAGGCGGATCTCGGGGCGCAGACGCGCCCCGCGCAGGTCGCTGAGCGCCTGCGTGAACTCGGGGGATTGGTCGCCAGGGACCGTTCGGCTGCCCACCATCAGAGGGTATGCCGGGTGGTCGGATATCACAGGGAGGTTGCCGCCCGCGTCGTGTCGCGGGCCCACAGGTACGGTGCCCGCATGCTCTCCCTGCTCGCGCTCGCGTCCAGCGCGTGCTGGGGCACCTCCGACTTCTTCGCGGGGCTGTTCTCCCGCCGCCGGCCGGCCATGGCCGTGGTGGGGTGGACCCAGTCGCTGGCCTTCCTCGTGCTGTGCGTCGCGGTCGCGGTGCGCTGGGACCACGTCACGTGGACCGGCTGGCCCCTGTGGTCGGTCGGCGCCGCGGTGTCCGGAGTGGCCGGCCTGCTCTGTTTCTACACTGCGCTCGCCACGGGCACGATCGGCGTCGTCGCGCCGATCGCGGCCCTCGGGGTCGCCGTGCCCGTGCTGCTCGGCGTCGCCACCGGCGACGAGCCGTCGTCGTGGACGTGGGTCGGCATCGTCGTCGCGGTCGTCGGGGTGACCCTCGCGTCCGGGCCGGAGCTGAGCGGCGGGGTGTCGCCCCGACCGGTCGTGCTGGCCGGCATCGCGGCGGTCGGCTTCGGGCTGGCGCTGTTCTGCATCGACCGCGGCGCGCGGTCCTCGACGCTGATGACGCTGTGGGGAATGCGTGGGGTGTCGTTCGTCGTCTTCGTCACGCTCGCCCTCGTCCTGCGCAGCCGTGGTGGAGTGGTCGCCAGGGAGCTGCCGGCCCTCCTGCTCATCGGGTGCGGCGACATGGGGGCCAACCTGCTCTTCGGGATCGCCTCGTCGCGGGGGCAGGTGAGCGTCGCCAGCGTGCTCGGGTCGCTCTACCCGGTGGTCACGATCCTGCTGGCGCGGCTGGTGCTCAAGGAGCGGCTGCGTCGCATCCAGCAGGTGGGTGCTGTGCTGTCGCTGGCGGGCGCGGCGATCATCGCTCTCTGAGCAACCTAGAATCGCTCAGTGCCCTCCCCCTCCGACTCCGCCCTCGTCCGTGCTGCCCGCCGTCAACCGGTGAGCCACACGCCGGTCTGGTTCATGCGCCAGGCTGGGCGCTCGCTGCCGGAGTACCGCACGGTCCGGGAGGGCGTCGGCATGCTCGAGTCGTGCCGTCGCCCTGACCTCGTCACCGAGATCACGCTGCAGCCGGTGCGCCGGCACGGTGTCGACGCGGCGATCTTCTTCTCCGACATCGTCGTGCCGCTGGCCGCCGTCGGGGTCGACCTCGACATCGTCCCGGGCGTCGGTCCGGTCGTCGCGAAGCCGGTCCGCACCCGCGCAGACCTCGACCGGCTGCCGGAGCTGACCCCCGAGCACGTGCCCTACGTCACCGAGGCCGTGCGGCTGCTGACCGCCGAGCTGGGAGCCACACCTCTCATCGGCTTCGCCGGGGCTCCGTTCACCCTCGCGAGCTATCTCGTCGAGGGTGGGCCGAGCAAGAACCATGAGCACACCAAGGCGCTGATGTACGGCGACCCGGAGCTGTGGCACGACCTCTGCGCCAGGCTTGCCCAGATCTCCGGTGCGTTTCTCGACGTCCAGGCTGCCGCCGGTGCCTCGGTCGTGCAGCTGTTCGACTCCTGGGTCGGTGCGCTGCCCCGTGCCGACTACGAGCGTTTCGTCGCGCCGCACTCGACGACCGCGCTCGCCGCGGTGTCGGCGCGCGGCATACCCACGATCCATTTCGGCGTCGGGACGGGGGAGCTGCTGTCCGCCATGGGCGCCGTCGGCGCCGACGTGGTGGGCGTCGACTATCGCGTTTCCCTCACCGACGCGCTTGCCCGGCTCGACGGACGGCACGCCGTGCAGGGCAACCTGGACCCCGCCCTCCTCTTCGCGCCGTGGGAGGCGTTGGAGGCCAAGGTCCGCTCGACCGTCGACGAGGGCCTTGCCGCGCCGGGGCACATCTTCAACCTCGGCCACGGGGTGCTGCCCGACACCGACCCCGACGTGCTGACGAGAGTCGTCGAGCTCGTGCACGAGGTCGGCCAGCGCTGAGGCGCTGACCGACCTCGCGGGTCGCCTGTCTCGGCGCCGGCCAGGTCCTACTCGGGGAGGACGGTGGGCGGCGGCGTCAGGGTCCGCCGACGACGCAGGAACCACCACACGGGTAGGCCCAACAGGGCGAGCACGACGAGGAACGGCAGCAGCGCGCCGACGATCGTGAGCAGGACCGTCGCAGACCCGGTGAACGCGTCCCAGCCACCCTTGAGCCCGACCAGGAAGCCGGCGTCGTCAGGCTCCTGGACGATGGCGTTCGGCTCGGTGGTGAGGCTGATCTGGATCGGTGACCGGGCCACGCTGCCCTTGAGCGACGCGAGCTGCGCCTCGAGGGACTCGAGGTCGGACTGCCGTCGGGTCAGCTCTGCCTCCATCGCGACGATCTGGTTGAGGTCCTTGGCGTCCTCGAGGAACGCGCGCACGCGCTCGACGCTGACCCGCATCGTCTCCAGGCGCGACGCGGTGTCGACGATCTGGTTGCCGACGTTCTCACTGGCGCTGGTCGAGCGGATGACCTTGCCGACCGAGCCCAGCTCGGCGATGACCCGGTCGAGCTCGGCCGACGGGACCGAGATGGTGATCTCGCCATAGGTCGTCGCGGTCACGCGTGCTGACTCGGCGATCGGGGCGTTGCTGTCAGCAGTGCCGATGTTCTCGGAGAGGACGATGCCCTCGGCCGTGGCGGTCGTGGACCGGACCTTGGCGACGGCCTGCCCGATGTTCTTGACCTGCAACGCGATCGTGGCCCGACGGGCGAGCTGCTCCTGGCTGGCCGCGAGGTTCGCGGCGGTCACGGGGTCGGCGCCGGTCGCGGGCTTGTCGGCTTTGCTGCCGGCGACGGGGGAGCCGGCCCGGCCGGCGGACTCGTCGGATCCCTTCGCGCCACCATCGGCGGAGCCGCGGGCAGAGGAGGCGGCACTGCTGTCACCCGAGTTGTCGGAGCCGCCTCCACCTCCGCAGGCGGTGAGGGCGATGGTCACGAGGAGTGCTGCGCCGATGGCGGCGGTGGTGCGGTTCGGACGAACACGGAACATGGCGACCCCCTGGTCGTGTCGAGCGGCTGGTCTCGGCTGCTGCGGAACACCGATGCGACACGCGTCGCTGGTGCGGAACACCGATGCGACTCGCGTCGTGGGCCTGACGTTCCCACCCGGTGGTGTCGAAACAGTCACGATCTTGAAAGGGTGTGGGCATGGTCGGGTCACGAGTCATCATCGTCGGGGGAGGCATCGCTGGGCTTGCCTGCGCTTGGGACCTTTCGCGTGCGCTGCCCGACGCGACCATCACCCTCGTCGACGCGGCCGACCGACCGGGCGGCAAGCTTCGTCGCGAGCCCGTGGCCGGAGTGGCGCTCGACGTGGGCGCCGAGTCGATGCTGGCCCGGCGGCCCGAGGCTCTCGACCTGATGAGCGAGCTCGGCCTGGACGAGGAGGTCGTGCACCCGGTCACGACTTCGGCCGCGATCTGGTCCCGGGGTGACCTGCACCCGCTGCCCAAGGGGACCCTGATGGGCATCCCGTCGCCGGCCTCGTCGGCGCTCGGCATCCTCTCGCCCGAGGAGGTCCAGCGGGCAGAGGCCGAAAAGCCTTGGGACGGTGGAGATTTCGAGGACGTGTCCGTGGGGGACTACGTCGCGTCCTGCTTGGGTGACCCCGTCGTCGACCGACTCGTGGAGCCCCTCCTCGGGGGCGTGTATGCCGGCCAGGCTCGGTCCCTGTCGCTGCACGCCTGCCTGCCGCAGGTGTTCGAGGCGACTCGCCGTGGCGCCTCGCTGACCGAAACCGCTGCTGCGGCAGCAGTTTCGGCGCAAGCAACTCCAGCAGCGCAAGCGGCCAGTCCGGCTCGGGCGGCGTCGGTCGACGCCGGGACGCCGACACCCGTCTTCGCCGGCCTCGACGGCGGGGTCGGGCGACTGGCCGAGGCCCTCACGGATGGGCTGCGAGCCGCGGGCGTGACGATCCGCAGCGGCACGATCGCCCGGGAGCTGCACCGCTCCCCGGACGACGAGGGCGGTTGGTCGGTCGTCGTCGGGCCGCGACCCCGGCCCGAGCAGCTGAGCGCCGACGCCGTCGTCGTGGCGGTCCCGGCCGCACCCGCCGGCCGGCTCCTCGCACCGCACCTGCCGGACGCGGCCCGGGCGCTGCGCGAGATCGAGTACGCCTCGATGGCGATCATCACCCTCGCCGTTGGCGCCGAGGGGCCGGAGACGGTGCCGTTGCAGGGGTCGGGGTTCCTCGTCCCCGCCGTGGAGGGCCGCACCATCAAGGCCAGCACCTTCTCCTCGACGAAGTGGGGCTGGACGGCGCAGGCAGCGGGCGACCTGTCATTCCTGCGCGCCTCCGTGGGCCGGTACGGCGAGACGACCGACCTGCAGCGTCCCGACGACGAGCTCGTCGCGATCGCCGTCGCGGAGGTGAGCGAGGCGCTGGGCCACCAGCTGCCGCGCATCGTCGACTCCCACGTGCAGCGGTGGGGCGGCGCCCTCCCGCAGTACTCCGTGGGCCACCTGGACCGGGTGGCGCGCATCCGGGCCGCGGCGGCGACGGCTCCAGGGCTGGAGCTGGCCGGCGCGGCATACCAGGGGGTGGGGATCCCGGCCTGCATCGCGAGTGGCCGTTCAGCGGCACGGGCGGTGGTGACCCACCTGCGGACCCGCGCGGGAGGCGCGGGAGGATAGGCACATGAGCGAGCCGCACCCGTCCAACCCGAACGCCGCCCGGATCCGCGAGGTCAACGACTCGATCCGGTATGCCATGTGGTCGGTGTTCTCCGTGACCGCACCACTGGGGGACGGCCGGGAGGTCATGGCCAAGGAGGTCGAGCACCTCTTCGCCCAGCTCGAGGCCGAGGGCGTGGTGACCCGCGGGATCTATGACATCGGGGGCCTGCGGGCCGACGCCGACTTCATGGTCTGGTGGCACGCCGAGCGGATCGAGGACGTCCAACGGGCCTACCGGTCGCTGCTGCGCACCGAGCTCGGGATGCTGCTCGAGCCCACCTGGTCGGCGGCGGCGCTGCACCGCCCGGCGGAGTTCAACAAGAGCCACATCCCGGCCTTCCTCGGTGACGAGCCGCCGAAGGACTTCATCTGCGTCTACCCGTTCGTGCGGTCCTACGAGTGGTACCTGCTGCCCGACGCCGAGCGCCGCGACATGCTCCGCGAGCACGGCCAGCAGGCCCGCGACTTCCCGGACGTGCGGGCCAACACCATTGCGTCGTTCGCGCTGAACGACTACGAGTGGGTCCTCGCGTTCGAGGCCGACGAGCTGCACCGGATCGTCGACCTGATGCGCGAGCTGCGCGCGTCGCGGGCCCGGATGCACGTCCGCGAGGAGATCCCGTTCCACACCGGTCGGCGGGTGGAGATCGGCGAGCTGCTCGCCACCCTGCGCTGACCCCGCCTGCCCCAGTTTTATCGGGTCTAGGGACAAGAGGTCGGCTACACCCCGGAAAGGATCCCGGGTGAAGCCGTATTTGCCCGGGCGAGGCGCCCAATTTCCACCGCGTGAAGGTCGCGCTGTCCCTGTCCACAGGCCGCGCTCGCGCGCTTGGGGACAGCCCTCTCGCACGATGGACTGGCGGCATGGACAGCTCGCTCGTTGACATCGCCGACGCACAGGATGGCGTCGTCACCACCCGCCAGCTCATGAAGCTGGGCCACACGCGCGAGTCGATCACCGCCCTGGTCCGCGAGGGTGCCGTCACTCGGCTGACCAGGGGCGTGTATGCCGTGGGGGACGTGCCCGAGGGCTCGGCCCGATCGGTCGAGTGGCATCGCATGCTCGGTCGTGGCGCGCGGCTGTTGTACCCGGACGGAGCGCTGGCAGGGCACTCAGCCATGGTTGCTTTGGACTTGCCGGTCTGGGGCGCGACCCTGCGACGGGCCCACCTCGAGCGACCGGTGCGCCGCGAGGTGATCACTCGGGACCTCGTCATCCGCCCGCCGTTCGATGGGGACGCTGCTTCGCCCGGAGTCGTGCCTGCCGCCGCGGGCGTCGTTCAACACTGCCTGGAGCACGGTGCCACCCCGGGGATCGTGGCGGCCGACGCAGCTCTCCACGGTGGCGTCGCGACCCTGGCCGAACTGAATGCGGCTGCAGGTGTGGTCAGGGGGTGGCCACGTTCCAGCCGCGTGCGGACGATGATGGCGCTGCTTGATGCGAGGTCCGAGTCGGTCGGTGAGTCGAGGTTGCGGGTCGGACTGACACTGCTCGGGGTGCAGGTCGAGCCGCAGGTGGTGATCCGAGACGAACGGGGCAGATTCGTGGCTCGGGTCGACTTCCTCGTCAAGGACACGAGGGTCGTCATCGAGTTCGATGGACTGGTCAAGTACCGGGACGGCGGGGCGGAGGCGCTCATCGCCGAGAAGCGACGAGAGGACGAACTGCGCCGGTTGGGCTACCACGTCGTGCGCGTCGTCTGGTCCGACCTCGAACGCCTGGGCGGACTGGTCGCCCGCCTGCGGGGCCTAGGCGTGGTCTGTCGTCGCGGCATACCTCAGGGCGAGGTCCGGAACCTGGCTTCAACCGGGAAGGGCGACTTCACCCCGAAACCGTTCCGGGGTGAAGACGCCCTTTGTCCCTAGACCCGATAAAGGGGGTTCAGTGGGGGCTGTCCGACGCGGGGCGCAGGGTCATCGAGATGGAGTTGATGCAGTAGCGCTGGTCGGTCGGGGTGTCGTACCCCTCGCCCTCGAAGACGTGACCGAGGTGGCTGCCGCAGTTCGCGCACCGCACCTCGACCCGCTTCATCCCCAGGTCGTAGTCCTCGAGGTACTCGACGGCGTCACCGGCGAGAGGGGAGTAGAACGACGGCCAGCCACAGTGGCTCTCGAACTTGGTGCCCGAGGTGAACAGCTCGGCGCCACAGGCCCGACAGGCGTACACCCCCTCGGTCTTGGTGTCGGTGTACTCCCCGACGAACGGGCGCTCGGTGCCCGCCTGGCGGAGCACCTGGTACTCCGCAGGGCTGAGCTCCTCGCGCCACTGCTCGTCGGTCTTGGTGACGGCATAGCTGCGGTCGGTCTTGTCCATGCTCACGTCTCGGCTCCTTCGCGCGCCAGTGATTCCTGTTCGGGTGAGTCCGCGTCCAAATAGCTTCACGTCCATCACAACGCAATTCGGGTCGATTCTGGTCCCGGGCATCGGTCCGCCGTGACCGGGACCACCCGGATAGGCTCGCGCCATGGCGGCCAAAGCAACCGAGCTGGAAGTCCCCGGGGGACCCGACGGCACGCGACTCGTGCGGATCTCGAGCCCCGACCGGCTGATCTGGCCCGACGACGGCATCACCAAGCTCGACCTGGCCCGGTATGCCGTCGACGTGTCGGACGGCTTCATGCGCGCCCTCGGCGACCGGCCGGTGACCCTGCAGCGGTTCCCCGAGGGGATCACGGGCGAGGAGTTCTGGACCAAGAACCCGCCCAAGGGCATGCCCGACTTCATCCACCCGGTGATGTGCACCTACCCCAGCGGCCGCAGGCACCTCCAGGTCGTCGTCGAGGAACCAGCCGCCGTCGTGTGGGCGATGCAGATGAACACGGTGACCTTCCACCCCTGGCCGGTCCGCACCAGCGACGTCGACAAGCCCGACGAGCTGCGGATCGACCTCGACCCGCAGCCCGGTCGGGACTTCAAGGACTCGGTAGAGGCCGCCCTGGTCCTGCGCGAGCTGCTCACCGAGCTCGGTCTCACCGGCTGGGCCAAGACGTCCGGCAACCGCGGGGTGCACGTCTTCGTCCGGGTCGCCCCGACCCACGAGTTCCTCGACGTGCGGCACGGCGTCATTGGCATCGCCCGCGAGCTGGAGCGCCGGCTCCCCGACCTCGTCACCACCTCGTGGTGGAAGGAGGAGCGGGGCGAGAAGGTCTTCGTCGACTTCAACCAGGCGTGCCGTGACCGCACCATCGCCTCGGCCTACAGCCCGCGCCCGCTCCCCGGAGCCCCGGTGAGTATGCCGGTCAGCTGGGACGCCCTTGCCGGCGTCAGTCCCGGCGACTTCACGGTGCGCACAGTGCCCGGCATCGTGGCGGCTGACGGGGACGCCTGGGCTGGCATCGATGACGCCGCAGGTGACGTGTCTGCCGCAATTGCGTTGTGGGACAAGGACGTCACCGAGCGCGGACTCGGAGAGCTGAACTTCCCGCCGGACTACCCCAAGATGCCGGGGGAGCCGCCACGGGTGCAGCCGAGCAAGCGGCGCAAGGACAAGGCCGACGACGACTACATGCCGCCCAAGGCGGAGCGGGACGCCGACCTGCGGTCGGTGTGGGGTCCGCTGGTGCCGCCCGTCGCGCCCATGCTGGCCAAGCCGGTCAAGGGCATCCCGACGGGGGACTACCTCTTCGAGCCCAAGTGGGACGGGTTCCGGTCGATCATCTTCCGGTCGGGCGACCAGGTCGAGATCGGCAGTCGCAACGAGAAGCCGATGACCCGGTACTTCCCCGAGGTGGTGGAGGCGGTGCTGGCGAGCTTCCCGGAGAAGTGCGTGATCGACGGCGAGATCGTGGTGATCGGCAGCTCGGGGGACCGACTGGACTTCGACGCGCTCCAGCAGAGGATCCACCCCGCGGCGAGCCGCGTGAAGCGGTTGGCCGCGGAGACGCCTGCGAGCTTCGTGGCGTTCGACCTCCTCGCGCTCGGGGACGACGACCTGACCGAGCGCCCGTTCGCCGAGCGGCGGGCCGCCCTCGAGAGGGCCCTCGCGAGCGCGCAGGCGCCGATCCACCTCACCCGGGCGACCGACGACCCGGCCGTGGCGCAGGAGTGGTTCGAGCAGTTCGAGGGTGCCGGCCTGGACGGCGTCATCGCCAAGCCGCTCGACATCGGTTACGTCCCGGACAAGCGGCTGATGCTCAAGATCAAGCACGAACGCACGGCCGACTGTGTCGTCGCGGGATACCGGACGCACAAAACGGGTGACGACCTCGTCGGCTCGCTGCTCCTCGGTCTGTTCAACGACGAGGGCAGGTTGATGAGTGTCGGCGTGATCGGCGCCTTCCCCATGACCCGGCGCAAGGAGCTCTTCGAGGAGCTGCAACCCCTGGTCACGGACTTCGACGACCACCCGTGGGCCTGGGCGAAGGAGGAGATGGGCAACCGCACCCCGACGAGCGGTGCCGGCAGCCGGTGGAACGCCGGCAAGGACCTGTCCTTCACACCGCTGCGCCCCGAGCGCGTCGTCGAGGTGAGGTACGACCACATGGAGGGGGCTCGGTTCCGGCACACGGCGCAGTTCGTCCGCTGGCGCGAGGACCGGACGCCGGAGTCCTGCACCTACGACCAGCTCGAGGAGCCGGTGAGCTTCGACCTGGCCGACGTCCTCGGTGAGAAGGCCGACTGATGGCCGACCCGAGTCCCGGCAGTCTCGCGAGGAAGGGCGCGACGGTCGCGGCGATCGCCGGTGGGGCGATCGCGACGACGACCGTCCTGTCGTCGCTGGGGGCTGCGGCCTTCTTCGCACGCAGGGTGCTCACGCCAGACCGCAGGCGGCCCGACGACACCCACATCCTCGCGGTGACCGACGACGAGATCGTCCTCGGCAGCACTCCGGACACGACCGCGCCGGGCCGCTACGGACTGTGGCTCGACGGGGGAACGGGCCACGCGCGGGTGGGCGACGTGCTCGACGTCGACCTGGCGGCCGGGCGCGTACGCCGCCGCCTGCTCGGTGTCGACGTCGGGCACCTCGCCGTCGGCTTCGCCCGGTGGAACCAGTACTACTTCGCCGGCCCACCCGACCGCGCTCTCGGCCTTCGCACGGAGTACGTCGAGTTCGACACCGAGCTCGGGTCCATGCCCGCCTGGGTGGTGCCGGCAGAGGTCGACACGGACCGCTGGGCCGTCCTCGTCCACGGCCGCGGAGCCCGGCGCGAGGAGACGATTCGCGCGATCAAGCCGGTGCACGACAGGGGAATCCATGTCCTGGTCCCTGCCTACCGCAACGACCTCGGCGCGAGACGCGGACCCGACGGGCGTTACAACCTCGGCCTGTCAGAGTGGCGCGACGTCGAGGACGCCGTGCTGTTTGCGGTCGGTCGGGGTGCCCGGGACGTCACCCTCGTCGGGTGGTCGATGGGAGGTGCCATCGTCCTGCAGACGCTGGCCCGTTCGTGGGTACGCGACCTCGTGGGTCGGGTCGTGCTCGACGCCCCCGTCGTCGACTGGTCGGACGTGCTGCGCCACCACGCACAGCTGAACCGGGTCCCGCTCGGGGTCAGCGCGATGAGCCGCTCGCTGATGGGTCGCCGCAGCGCCCGGAGGCTCGTCGGTGTCCACGACGTCCTCGACGTGGCCCAGACGGACTGGGTCGCGCGGGCGGACGAGCTGACCCATCCGATCCTGCTGATCCACTCCGTCGACGACGAGTTCGTCCCGGTCGGCCCGTCGTTGCGGCTCGCGCAGGCTCGCCCCGACCTCGTCACGATGGAGCACTGGTCTGGCGCGCGGCACTGCAAGGAGTGGAACGTCGACCCCGAGAGGTGGGACCGCTCGGTCTCCGAGTTCGTCGGCTCCTAGTCACTGCCCTCCCCGGATCGGTGCCGATCGGGACCCAGGGCGCGTCAGCGGTCGACGCCCACGGGACGCGCGGCGCATCAGCGGTTGACGTACCACCGGCCGAGGATGGTGCCGTCCTGCTCGAGGAGCAGGGCGGGGGAGGCGGGAAGGTTCACCTCGGGTCCGTTGACGATGGCTGGGTGCTGGCCACCCACGATGATCGGCGACCAGGTCAGGTCGAGCTCGTCGACGACGCCCGCACTGAGCATGCTGCCGAGCAGGCTGGGGCCACCTTCGCAGAGGATCTGTCGGAACCCCTTGTCCTCCAGCATGTTCCGCATCAGCACCAGGTCCACCGCGTCGGTGCCCGCCGTGAGGACGAACTCCTCGCCGATGAGCTCGCGCGACGCGTCCAGCGCATGGCCGTCGGCGCCGGACCGGGTGACGAGCAGGACCGACCCAAAGGGCCCGTCTGCCACGCTGGGCGGCAGCTGTCCCGAGTGGCTGACCACCACGAGCGGTGGGGCGGCGGGGTCCTCAGACCGTAGCGACGGGTATCCCTCGGCCCGCACGGTGCCGGCTCCCACGACGACGACATCCGTCAACCGGCGCAACAGGCCGAAGACCACGTGGTCGGCGTGGGTGTTGATGCTCCCGGACCTGTCGTCGGGGCCGTTGGCAGCGCCATCGAGGGTGGCGACGAAGTTGGCTCGCAGCCAGCGGCGAGCCGGCGCGGCATACAGGTCGGGGAGCTGGGATGCGTCCACGTCGCCGCCAGGGGCGCGGGAGCCGGATGAGTCGAGGAGCAGGCGCACGAGCCCAGTGTTGCATTTATCCCTTCTGTCGCCTGACTAGGCTGCGCCCGTGCCCGACTCGCTGCTCGACCGCTCACCGCGGCTGGACCGAGCCCGTCTGGTCCGCGAGCTCGTCCCCCCACCGCGTTTCGACTCCGAGCGCTTCTCCACCTACCGACCCGATCCGGCCGAGCCGTCCCAGGCTGCCGCGGTGGACCGTCTCGAGGCGTATGCCGCGGGGCTGGGTAGGCGCACCGGTGGTGGCCGGTGGTTCAGCCGGAGGAAGTCCGCTGCGGACGAGGGGAGGGGGATCTATCTCGACGGCGGTTTCGGCGTCGGCAAGACCCACCTGCTGGCGTCGCTGTGGCACGAGGCCGCGGGTGCCAAGGCCTTCGGGACCTTCGTGGAGTACACCAACCTCGTCGGGGCGCTCGGGTTCGCGCCCACGGTCGAGGCGCTGAGCGGCCACCAGCTGGTCTGCATCGACGAGTTCGAGCTCGACGACCCCGGTGACACAGTCCTGATGGCCACCCTGCTCGGCCGGCTCGCCGCAGCCGGAGTCTCCCTCGCTGCCACGTCCAACACGCTGCCCGACGCGCTCGGTGAGGGACGGTTCGCCGCCGAGGACTTCCTCCGCGAGATCCAGGCCCTGTCCGCACGGTTCGAGGTGCTGACCGTCGACGGACCCGACTACCGGCACCGCGACAGCATCGAGAGTCCGCCGCCGTCGTCGGAGGACGACGTGCGGGCGGGGGTGGCTCGCGACGGAGGCCTGCTCGACCACTTCGTCGACGTCACAAGGCACCTCGCGACCGTGCACCCGAGCCGTTACCGGGCCATGCTCGACGGGGTGACCGCGGTCGGGTGGACGCACGTTCGCCAGGTGACCGACCAGGCTGTGGCGCTGCGCCTCGTGGTCCTCGCCGACCGTCTCTACGACGCGGACATCCCGGTGTTCGCCAGTGGGCTCCCGCTCGGGGAGCTCTTCTCCGCAGAGATGCTGGCTGGCGGCTACCGCAAGAAGTACTTCCGTGCGATCTCCCGGCTGACATCCCTCGCGCGCCATGACCGGCGATGACAGGATGCGTGGATGGGCAAGGGAAAGAACTCCAAGGACCGCAAGAAGAAGTCCAAGGTCGCCGGGCTGGACGCGACAACCGCCTCCGACGAAGGGGTGCCTGAACCGTCCGCCTTCACCGATGCCCTGAGGGTCGGCGCGGGATTCATCCTCGCGGACAGCGACCCCCGGTCCACGCCCGGCTTCGACGGCGACAAGGCCGCCGGTGAGGAGGCCCTGGCCGCTCGCGCGGGCGAGATCAGCCAGTTCCAGGAGCGGCTGTATGCCGAGTCCAAGGGTGCCGCGAAGCGGTCCCTGCTTCTCGTGGTGCAGGGGATGGACACCTCCGGCAAGGGCGGCATCATGCGCCACGTCGTGGGCCAGATGGACCCGCAGGGCGTGAAGTACACCGCCTTCAAGGCACCCACCGCAGACGAGCGCAGGCACCCCTTCCTCTGGCGCATCCGCAACGCCCTGCCCGGTCCCGGCCAGGTGGGGGTGTTCGACCGATCGCAGTACGAGGACGTCCTCGTCGTCCGCGTGCACGACCTGGTGCCCCGGGCGACCTGGTCTCGGCGCTACGGCCAGATCAACGACTTCGAGGCGAAGGCCGTCGCTGACGGGACGACCATCGTCAAGGTCATGCTCAACATCTCCTCGGACGAACAGAAGGCCCGCCTCACCAAACGCCTGGAGCGGGCGGACAAGCACTGGAAGTACAACCCCGGCGACGTCGACGAGCGGCTGCTCTGGCCGCAGTACCAGGAGGCCTACCAGGCGGTGCTCGAGAAGACCTCGACCGACCTGGCCCCGTGGTACGTCGTTCCCGCCGATCGCAAGTGGTACGCCCGCCTGGCCGTCCAGAACCTCGTCCTCGAGCACCTGACAGCCATGGACCCCCAGTGGCCGGCAGCCGACTTCGACGTCGAGGCGGAGAAGCAGCGCCTGGCGAGGTCCTGACCGCTCCCTCGGACGAGGTCCTGGGCCGATGAGTTCTGGGCGCGGGACCGGTCAGTACCAGTAGCCCACACGAGTAGTCGACGAGAGGATCAGCCATGCTCAAGGAGTCACAGGCCTTCAGCGGGTTCTCGGTGCCGGACACCGAAGCAGCCCGCGCGTTCTACGCAGACACCCTCGGGCTGGAGGTGAGCGAGGCGAACGGCATCCTCACCCTGCACCTCGGCGGTGGGCACCGCGCCATCGCCTACCCGAAGCCAGACCACCAGCCCGCCGGCTTCACGATCCTCAACTTCCCTGTCTCCGACATCGAGGCGACGGTGGACGAGCTGACGAGTCGCGGGGTGGTCTTCGAGAAGTACGAGGGCACGCCGATGTCGACCGACGAGAAGGGGATCTTCCGCAAGGGCGGTCCGCTCATCGCCTGGTTCACCGACCCCGCCGGCAACGTCCTGTCGGTGATCGAGGACTAGGTCGGCAGTCCAGGGCTGGGCCGGCGGACGAGGGCCAGGTCGGCACTCGACGACTAGCCGCTGAAGGCCCGGTCGATGATCGAGCGGGCCTGGGTTGCGGAGAGATCGGCGTCCAGCGTGCCGAAGGTGACACCGTGCCGGCCGTCGAGCCGGCTGGTGATGAACGCGTCCGCGACCTCCGTCGGGGCGATCCGCGCCAGCAGGGTGGCCTGGAGGGTCACGGCGAGCTGCTCCACGACGTGACGGGCACCGGACTGCGCGCCGGGCTCCGCGGCATACCCGACCACGTCGTCGATGCGGGCGATGGCGGCGTCGAGGACGGGGCTGTGGCCGTGGGCGAGGGCGAGCTCCTTGCGGAACGCCTCGACCGACGCCGGCTCACGGGTGATGGCTCGCAGCACGTCGAGCGCGTTGACGTTGCCCGAGCCCTCCCAGATCGAGTTGAGCGGCGCCTCGCGGTAGAGCCGGGCAAGGCCGTTCTCCTCGACGTAGCCGTTGCCGCCCAGGCACTCCAGCGCCTCGGCGACCATGGGCGAGGTCCGCTTGCAGACCCAGTACTTGCCGACCGCCACGCCCAGCCGCGACAGTGCCGTGTCGCCCTCGTCCACGGCGTGCGCCAGGCGCAACCCCAGGGTCGTCGCGGCCTCGACCTCCAGGGCGAGGTCGGCCAGGACGTTCTGCATCAGTGGTTGGTCGACGAGCAGCGCCCCGAACGCCGATCGGTGCCGCGTGTGGTGGATCGCCCGCACCAGCGCGGCACGCATCGTCGACGCAGAGCCGAGGATGCAGTCCAGCCGGGTCGCCGCGACCATGTCGAGGATGGTCCGGATGCCGCGACCGTCGTCGCCGACCCGCACGCCCCAGGTGCCGTCGAGCTCCACCTCGGAGGAGGCGTTGGACCGGTTGCCCAGCTTGTCCTTGAGCCGTTGGAGCGCAAAGGGGTTGCGGGCGCCGTCGTCGAGGACGCGAGGGACCAGGAAGCACCCCACACCGGCGTCGGTCTGGGCCAGCACGAGGAACGCGTCGCTCATCGGGGCGGAGCAGAACCACTTGTGCCCCGTCAGCCGGTAGGTCTCCCCACCCTCGATCGGACCGTCCGCGGTCGCCACCGCCCGGGTGGTGTTGGCGCGCACGTCCGAGCCACCCTGCTTCTCGGTCATGCCCATCCCGACGAGAGCACCGCGCTTGTCGGCGAGCGGGCGCAGCCCGAAGTCGTAGCTGCGCGAGGCGAGCTGGGGCAGCCAGCGCGCTGCGAGGGCCGGGTTGGCCGCGAGCGCCGGCGCTGCGGCATACGTCATGGAGACGGGACAGAGGTGACCCTGCTCGTTCTCGGACCAGGCGATGAAGCCCGCCGCGCGTCGCACGTGCGCGCCGCTGGCCGCCGGCTGGGTCCAGGGTTCGGCGGTGAGCCCGGCGCTGACGGCGACGTCCATGAGCGAGTGCCAGGCGGGGTGGAAGGCGACCTCGTCGAGGCGTTCGCCGGTGGGGGAGTGGGTGAGCAGGGCAGGCTCGTTCTCGTTGGCCTGCACGGCCCACGCGCGTGCCTGCGCACTGCCGGCACGTGCGCCGAGTGCCACGACCTCCTCGTATGCCGCGGGGCCGGCCCAGCGGCGCAGCCCCTCGTCGAGAGCCGGCTGGGTGGTGACGGTGTTGTGGTCCGGGAGTGGGGGCACCTGGTTGGTCACGGCGTGGGTGGGCACGGGGGCACACTATGCCGGGATACCGTGGCACGGTGAGTATCAAGGACCGAGTGCGTCGCGAGCTGGTGCGCGTGCCCGGTGCGATGACCGGGGCACGGCTCACGGTGGAGACGATCCGGGTCTGCCTGCGCTACCGCGTGACGGGGCTGGCGTCCGAGGCCGGCTTCTTCATGCTGCTCTCGCTACCGCCCCTGGTGCTCGGCCTCATCGGCGGCGTTGGCTACGTCGGAAACTACCTCGGTCAGAACATCGTGGACCAGGTGCTCGACGGGATCCAGACCTTCTCCAACCAGTTCCTCGTCAAGGGCGTGGTCACCAAGACCATCCTGCCGACCGCCAACGACGTCCTCCAGAACGGCCGCGGTGACCTGATCTCCATCGGGTTCCTGTTGTCCATCTGGTCGGGGTCGCGGGCGCTCAACGTCTTCGTCGACACGATCTCGATCATGTACGGGCAGTCCGGGGTGCGCGGCATCGTCCGGACCCGCGCCCTCTCGCTGACGCTGTACTTCCTGTCGTTGATCGTGGGCATCGTCGTCGTCCCCCTGGTCGTCATCGGCCCGACGTGGCTCAAGGACCTGCTCCCGCCGGAGCTCGAGTTCCTGGCCCTGCTGTACTGGCCGGTCGTGACCGTCCTCGCGGTGGCGAGCATCGCGACGCTGTTCCACATCTCGACGCCACGACGGTCCCCGTGGGTGCGGGACGTGCCGGGCGCGCTGCTGACCCTGGTGATCTGGGTGCTGGCGTCGTTCGTCCTGCGGGGCACGATCACCGCCTCCGTGCGCGGTGGGACGTCGATCTACGGGCCCCTGTCGACACCGATCGTGCTGTTGATCTTCCTCTACGCCCTGGCCATCGCGGTCCTCATCGGAGCCGCCCTCAACGCCGCGATCCGGTCCACGTGGCCGGTCGAGGAACGACCCTCCCTGCGGGCCCAGACGGTCGAGTGGGTCAAGGACAAGGTCTTCGACCACAAGAATGGGTCCGAGGCAGACGAGCCGGTGACCAAAGGCACTCACGGCGGCTCCGGCAGCCTCGACGGGGAGCTGGCGGCGTCCGTGCAGGGACTGCGGAAGGAGGCACGCAAGCCGCTCACACCGGTCCGTGGTGCCGACGGCAAGGCCGCCGCCGACGGGGGGAATGACAGCGATGGCACCCGATTTGGAGACGACGACGATGATCGGATAATGTCTGCACGCACGCGCAGCGGGTGAAACACCCCGTTCGACACCAATAGCGCGTGCATGCGGATGTAGCTCAGTTGGTAGAGCGCAACCTTGCCAAGGTTGAGGTCGCCGGTTCGAGCCCGGTCATCCGCTCGGAGGGTTTGACCGCCTTCACGGTGGAGTGGCCGAGAGGCGAGGCAGCGGCCTGCAAAGCCGCGTACACGGGTTCAAATCCCGTCTCCACCTCAGAGACTTGAACCCTGAGTCGATTGACGCAACACCCAGCACGACCCCGGGCGATTGGCGCAGTGGTAGCGCGCTTCCTTGACACGGAAGAGGTCACTGGTTCAAACCCAGTATCGCCCACCATCACGAAACGGCCCCTGACCTGCGGAAACGCCGGTCAGGGGCCGTTTCGTCGTCGGGACAGGTGACGCCTGACCTCTTCCTGCTGGTGAGCCAGTGCGGGGGTGGTCGGAGGAGCTCGTTTGCGTTGTCTGTGACCGGGTAGGACGACGGCGACGGGGGAGATGACCGTCAGCTCGACCGACCATGGACCCGGATTCCGCGAATGACGACGGCGCGGATCCTGAGGAGGGAACGTCACGTGCTCAACACTCAGCGACTCGGACCGGCCAACCTGGTCCTGGTCCGTCACGGGGAAAGCGTGGGCAACCTGGCGGACCGTCGGGCTCGGGAGGCCGGGGCGGCGCGGCTCGACCTCGAGGACCGTGATGCGGACGTCCCTCTGTCGGACACCGGGCGAGAGCAGGCGGACGCCCTGGGACAACACCTCAGGGAGCTGCATGCGACAGCCCGCCCGACTGTGGTCGTCAGCTCGCCCTACCGCAGGAGCGCCGAGACGGCCCGGATTGCCCTTGCAACCGCGGGACTGGCCGTCCCGTTGATGCACGACGAACGGCTGCGCGAGAGGGAGCTGGGCGTCTTCGACGGACTGACGGGCACCGGCATTCGGGCAGAGTACGAGGCAGAGTCACGTCGACGGGAACACCTGGGCAAGTTCTACTACCGTCCCCCCGGGGGAGAGAGCTGGTGTGACGTTGCCTTGCGGGTCCGGTCGTTCCTCGGCGACGTCGGCACCCGGCCGGCGACGGACCGTCTGTGGGTCTTCACCCACCAGGCCGTGATCACCTGTTTCCGGTACGTGCTCGAGGGGATGGACGAGGCCACGGTGCTCGAGCTCGATCGCAGCGTGGACGTCCCCAATGCCTCGACCACCACCTACCGCCGCGGACCGGCTGGTGTCCCACAGCTCGTCGACTACGCGTCCTCCGCAGCGGTCGAGTCGGGCGGGACGCCCGCCACCCACGAGCCCGAGCACGCCGGGCGGGGGACCGCGTCGTGAGCCGCACGGTTCGCGACCTTGATGCGCGCCAGCTGGGTGCGTGGCCCCTTCCCGACCCGGGCGGTGACAAGGAGACCCGAGGCCGCGTCGTGGTCGTCGGTGGCAGCCGGCGCACTCCCGGGGCGGTCCTCCTGGCCGCCGAGGCCGCAGTCAGGGCAGGAGCAGGCAAACCACAGGTCGGCACCGTCGAGAGCGTGGCCGTCGCCGTGAGCGTCGCCCTGCCTGAGGCGCTGGTGACCGACCTGCCCGAGAACAGCGACGGCGAGATCCCCGCCGAGGCGGCAGACGCGGTGCTGGACCTTGCGGATGGCTGCGACGCGTTGTTGCTGGGCCCTGGTCTGCTCTCGCCGAAGTCAGCCCGAGACCTGCTCGCCGCGGTGGTGCCGCGACTGGACTCGCCGTTGGTGCTGGATGCCCTGGCCATGGCCTACCTGACGGACAACCTCGACGGGGTGGCCCACCTCGGCCAGCGGGTCGTCCTCACGCCGAACACCACAGAGCTCGCCGAGACACTGGGTCGCGACGGGAGCGAGGTCGCAGCGCATCCCGGTGAGTGCTGCGCCGAACTCGCAGACAGGTGTCGAGCCACGGTGGTCAGCGGTGGGGAGACCACCTACATCGCAGCACCCGACTCGGACGTCCTGTGGCGCCACCCAGGCGTGCCTGGCCTTGCGGTTGCCGGGTCGGGCGACGTGAAGGCCGGCGTCGTCGCGGGTCTGCTCGCTCGTGGTGTCCCGGCGGAGGGCGCAGCAGCCTGGGGTGCCATGCTGCACCTGACCGCAGGTCGTGAGGTCAGCGAGTATCAGGCGCCGCTGGGGTTCCTCGCTCGCGAGGTGCTCCCGTGGATCCCGCGTGTCATGGCGCAGCTGTCACGGCAGGCCGAGTGATCGGCCGGGTTGCCTCGAGCTGGGTGAGCCTACCCCGGTCGACAACCGGAAGACCGGTCACGAATCAGGTTGGCGTTGCGCACGATCAAAGGCAGGTGCCGGGACCGGCAGCACTCCCAGTGCGTGGCGCCGGTGGTATGCCGCGGTGGCAACTCGGGCTTCTGTCATGCCGCAGCTGATGTGATGCAACATGTGGGCGCACGGGGATGTCCCCGCCCCTTCGTGAGGGGCGGGGACATCGATGCGCTTGGCTCAGCGCTGTGCGGCCCAGCGGCGTCGCGCGATCAGCAGCCCTGCTCCGGCGATCAGCAGCGCGGCGGCCAACCCTGCCGGACCCGCGGGGTTGAAGCCGGTCCAGGCCAGACCGTCGGGATCGTCAGCGGGGGCGGCGCTGGCCGGCGGAGTCACTGCCGGCGGAGTCGCTGGGGTCGGCTGAACGTAGTCCACGGACACCTCGGCCGTCGTGACGTCGCCTGACATGTCGGCCACCTGGTAGGTGATCGGTGTCGGGTCCCCGGTGAAGCCCCTCTCGGGCGTGAAGGTGATGGCCCCGGTGTCGGGGTCCACCGTCCAGGTGCCTTCACCCGGAACAGCCAGCTTGGTGACCGGGACGCCGGTGCCGGGGGTGATGATCCGCACGGTGCCCGGGTCGAACACGCCGGTGTCGTTGCCTAGCACGTCCACCGTGACGGGTTCGCCCACCTTGTTGCCCTTGCTGCTGTCCGAGGTGGCCTGCGGGAGGTAGGTGACCGTCACGTCGGCCGACACCGTGTCGCCCGTGGTGTCGGTTACCCGGTAGCTCACCGCGGCCGGGTCGCCGGTGAAGCCCCTCTCGGGCGTGAAGGTGATGGCCCCGGTCGTGGGATCCACCGTCCAGGTGCCTTCGCCGTCGACGACCAGCTCGGTGACGAAGTCGCCTGTGTCCGGGTCGATGATCCGGACCGTGCTGGGGTCGAAGTCGCCGGTGTCGTTGCCGAGCACGTCGACGGTGACGGTGTCCCCGATCGTGTTACCAGTGTCGGTGTCGTCTGCCGCAGCCGGAACGTACGTGACCGTGATGGTGGCGCCGACGGTGTCACCGGTCGTGTCGGTGACCTCGTAGTCCACCGGCGACGGGTCGCCCTCGAAGCCAGCCTCCGGGGTGAACGTGACACGACCAGTGGTGGTGTTGACCGTCCAGGTGCCCTCGCCGGGCACCGTCAAAGTCGTCACGCGGTCACCCCCCGTGGTCACGATCCGGACCGAGGTGGCGTCGAAGCTGCCACTGTCATTGGCGAGTGGGTCGACGGTGACGGGCTCACCGATGGTGTTGGCGTAGTCGAAGTCGTCCGTCGCCGCGGGGACGTACAGGACGGTGACGGTGGCGCCCACGGTGTCGCCGGTGGTGTCGGTGACCTCGTAGTCCACAGCGGTGGGGTCGCCCTCGAAGCCGGGCTCCGGGGTGAAGGTCAGCGCGCCGGTCGTCGGGTTCACGGTCCAGGTGCCCTGACCGGGCACCGTCAGGGTCGTGACCCGGTTTCCACCGGAGACGATCCGCACCGTGGTCGGGTCGAAGTCACCGGTGTCGTTGGCCAGCACGTCCACCGTCACCGGGTCACCGATGGTGTTGCCCGAGTCGCTGTCGTCTGCGGCAGCCGGAACGTAGGTCACTGTGACCGTGGCATCCACGGTGTCGCCGGTGGTGTCGGTGACCTCGTAGTCCACAGCGGTGGGGTCGCCCTCGAAGCCGGGCTCCGGGGTGAAGGTCAGCGCGCCGGTCGTCGGGTTCACGGTCCAGGTGCCCTGACCGGGCACCGTCAGGGTCGTGACCCGGTTTCCACCGGAGACGATCCGCACCGTGGTCGGGTCGAAGTCACCGGTGTCGTTGGCCAGCACGTCCACCGTCACCGGGTCACCGATGGTGTTGCCCGAGTCGCTGTCGTCTGCGGCAGCCGGAACGTAGGTCACTGTGACCGTGGCATCCACGGTGTCGCCGGTGGTGTCGGTGACCTCGTAGTCCACAGCGGTGGGGTCGCCCTCGAAGCCGGGCTCCGGGGTGAAGGTCAGCGCGCCGGTCGTCGGGTTCACGGTCCAGGTGCCCTGACCGGGCACCGTCAGGGTCGTGACCCGGTTTCCACCGGAGACGATCCGCACCGTGGTCGGGTCGAAGTCACCGGTGTCGTTGGCCAGCACGTCCACCGTCACCGGGTCACCGATGGTGTTGCCCATGTCGCTGTCGTCTGTGGCAGTCGGCACGTAGGTCACCGTCACGGTGGCCGACGCTGTCTGGCCGAGCGTGTCGGCGACACGGTAGGTGATTGGCGCGGGGTCCCCGAGGAACGTCGGGAGGGGTGTGAACGTGATCGCTCCCGAGGATGCGTTCACGTTCCAGGTGCCCTGGCCGGGGACGGCGAGGGCCGTCAGCGGGTCGCCGGTGCCGGGCTCGAGGATGCGCACGGTCCCCGGGTCCAGGTCGCCGGTGTCGTTGCCCAGCACCGGCACCGTCACGGGGTCACCGATCGTGTTGCCGAGGTCGGAGTCGTTGGCTGCATCGGGTGCGGCTGCGATGGTGACCGTCGCCTGAGCCGAGTCGTTGCTGTCGCCAGTGGTGCGGTCAGTGACCGTGGCGGTGTTCGCCAGGTCGCCAGGAGCGTCGGAGAGCACCTGGGTGTAGGTCACGGTGAGCGACTCACCCGGGTCGATGCCGCGCGCGGCGGGCAGGAACGGTCCGCCTGGGACCCCGGGCTTCGCGGCATACGCTCGACTGCAGGTCAGCGTTGCCGGCATCGGCGAACCGACGGCCGCGTCGCACGTCACAGGACCCCGCTGCAGGAGGTCGTTGGAGCCGCCGCTCGTCGTGATCCCGGTGATCGTCTTCGCCCCGGTGCCCGGTCGGGTGTCGGTGAGCGTGAGCAGGTCGCCGGAGGTCATGGGGGCTGATCCGACGTTGCTCACCGTGACCGTCCATGTGACGGTCTGGCCGCTGGCCACCACGGTGGGCATGACCGACTTCGTGACGGCGAGATCGTAGTTGCAGGGGAGCCAGTTCAGGGTGACGGAGCCGTTCGCCCCAGCGCCCGTACCAGGGAGCTTCGGCCCTGCAGTGCTGCTCACCGCCGTGGGAGCGGCACCGCTGCCGGTAGGCACCGTCGCTGCGACGAAGCTGGACCCGCCACCGCCACCGCCTCCGCTGATGAGCTCGGCATTCGCGTACTGCCCCACCGTCGACGCTCCACCACCAGCGCCGTAGTAGCCACCGCCGCCACCGGCGGAGGAGTCGAAGTTGGGGTCGGCACCGCCGTTGCCGCCGGTGCGGCCAACCCCGGACGAACCGTTGAGGGCGCTGTTGGTGCTGTGGACGCCGCCCGCGCCCGCGCCGGCCGTGCCGCCGCCGGAGCCGCCGCCCGGTGTGCCGTTGCCTGGGGTGTCGACACCCTGCGTACCGGCATTGCCTGCAGTGACGCCCGTGGCGGTGGGCAGTCCGGCGTTTCCGCCGAGACCCTGGGTGGTCGAGTGCCCCCCGGCGCTTCCGCCACCGCCGCCCGCCACGATCATCGGGATACCGGCGACCTGAAGCTCAGACCAGCCGCCGCCACCTGCTCCAGCGTGGTTGCCGACGATCGTGCCGCCGTTGCCGCCGCCATTGGTGCCGCCGTTGGCGCCACCCGGAGCCGCGCCTCCCGCGCCACCGCCGCCGCCGACACTCCCGGAGAAGGGCTGGAACGGCAGGACGGGGAAGGTCGCCTGGACCCGGGCACCCGAACCGTTGGTGTTGGGCGCCGCGATGGACGACCCACCGGACCCGCCGACGACAGTCGCCTGCACCGCGCAGACGCCTTCCGGGACGACGTCGGTGAACGAGCCGACACCCGCGGTAAAGGCGCTGGGCGTGGGAGCCGGGTCGGCATGGGCGGGCGTGCCGAATCCGAGGACGATGACGGATCCGGCCGTCATCGCGGTGGCAAGGGGACGGGACAGGCGCACAGCAAGGCCTCACTTCAAGGTTGACGTCATGACGGAGGCATCCCCTGCTGTTCCTCCGGAACATTCCCTGAGTACGCCAGAAAGGGACGTTAGTGATGGGTGTGAGCGGTCACAAGGAAACGCACGGGTCCACGGCCAGATATCGTCCGTTCGGCCGATGGGCGACCGCGGTCTCGGTCACCCAGACGACCCTGCGACCGCACGTTGGTCGGTGTGAACGGTGCATGGACAAGTCCGACTCGCGGCAACGTGAGGCGCTTTCGTAGACCCGAGACTTCGGCGCACGGGTGGCAGTGGAGGCTCTCGACATGAAGGCGGTGGCCTGTCAGGCTCCACTCACGACTAACCGGCCGCCCCCACCGTGGAATGGGTGACCGGGCCAGAGGGCCGAGAGTCGTCGTCACCGCTGGAGAGGAGACCTCATGGCGGAGTATGTGGTGGCGGTCCAGATCAGCGTTCAATCCCGGCACCAGGGGCTGGACGATCCGAGGCTGCGTCGCCAACGACCTCTGGGCCTGTGAGCCCGGACTGTCATGGCACGGATGATCGTCACCACCGCGAACGCGCCGAGTTCGCCGCTGTACAGCCAGGCAGTCAAAGCCGGACCGCACGTGTTCGTTTCCGGAACGGTCGGCATCGATCCCAGCACCGGCCGTCTGGTTGGTGCGACGATCCATGAGCAAACTCGACAAGCGATGACGAACTGCCGGGCAATTCTGCACGCCGCCGGCGCGAGCTTGGACGACGTCGTCGAAGTGGGGGTCCTGCTGACAGACCCCGCCGACTTCACGGGTTTCAACGAGGAGTATGCGCAGTGGTTCCCGGACCAGCCACCGACCCGTTACGTCGCCAAGCTCGGGGTCGAGCTGCCCGGTCTTCTCGTCTCGATCCGCATGACTGCGTTCGTCGCGCCTTGATGGAGAGAACGGCTCAGGATCAACCGCAACTGATGCGGTAGATCCCGAGCTGGCATGCCGCGGTTTCCGAAGAAGGATCCTGCTCAACCTGGCAGACACACCACGGGGATCGTCCGTCATCCCTCCCAGGCAGCGACGATGCGGTCCAGGGTGCGCCTTCCCCACCGGCTCATCGTCGGGTTGGAGTCGACGTAGTACCAGACCAGCCCCATCGCCTGCTGGAACGCCCAAGCCATCCCGCGCCGCCACTGGACGTCGTCGCATTCGAGCTCTCGGCGGAGGAGCTCTCGCTGGGGTTCGTCGAGGAGGTGCCAGGCGGATACGAGGTCGAGCGCTGGGTCTGCTGGGCCGAAACCGCCGCCGTCCAGAACGCCGACGAGCCGGCCGCCTTCGACCAGGAGGTTGGGCGGTATGAGATCGCCGTGGCACATGACGTCGTCGTCGACCTCGGGGAGCGTCCGCAGCTCTGCCCAGATGCGCCGCAGCCGGGATACATCGAGCAGGTCCTCGCTCTGCCGGAAGCATGTCTCGAGCCACTCGTCGTGGGCCGGGAGATGCCCACCACGACCGCTCCCGCCGCCGAAGCGCCGCCCACCGGTGTCTGCCGCGCGCATCCCGACGATGAGGTCGGCAAGGTCAAGAGCGAACGCGTGCGACCCTGCGGGGTCCTCGACCGTCGCGTCATGGCCGGGCAGCCAGGTCTGGACGCTCCACGGCAGCGGATATCCCACGCCAGGGTCCCCGATCGCCACTGGCTCCGGGGTGGGCACGCTGGTGGCGGCGGCCAGCTCACGCGCGGCCGAGGCCTCAGCCGCCAGCAACACGCGGGCCTTCCCCTCGTCATCGCCGACGAGCGGGAGGCGCGCGGCGAGGTCGTCACCGATCCGGAAGATCGCGTTCACGGTGCCGGTCGTACGCAGCTCGGTGATCGGCAGGCTGCTCCACCCTCGGAACTGTTCCGCGATCAGCCGCCGGACGATCTGCGCGTCGACATGGAGCTGGTCGGCGTGCATCGTCATGCCGCCATCCTCACAGTCGGCCGCTATGGGTGTCCTGCCATTTCCGTGAGGCACTCGGCTAGTGCCTGGTCAGCTGAAGGAGAGCGATGTGGCTTGTCGCCGGTCCGACTGGCGGCCAAGTGACTCGGCTCGATGTTCCGGGCGCCGCAGGGCAGCTGCCCAAAGGGACGTGGTGGGCCACCACCGGTCTCAAGTACGTCTGTGGTGCGGTGCAGTGTGCACAATGGTCAGATGCGTCGGGGCCGCCGTTCCTCCATTGGCTCCGGGGCTGCGAGCAGCTGCGGAGCTACGTTCAACCGGTCAGGGGTGTCGATCCGCATCGCCGCAGTGCTGTCTGTATGGTCCTTCGGTTACGCCGCCTACCGCGCCTATTACGCCGCTGGTGGCAAGGCCGGCATGATCGGCCAGCCTGTATCGGATGTCCAGTTCCGGGCCATCAACGCCATCGGCGCCGCGATCATCCTTCTCGCTGGGCTCGTGCCGATCGCGGCCGTGCGCGTAGGACCAGTGTGGCGGGCTCTGCCAGTGCTCGGCTGGGCGGGCGCGGTCGCCTGCTGCATGCATGCCCTCGTCGATGCCACGTTAAGAGTCCTCAGCATCACCGGCGTCCACCTGACACAGCTCCCCGAGAGTGTGTGGCTGACGTTCGACCGGCACACCGCCGATTTGCAGGATCTGTTCGTGAACGAGCCGTGGTTCTTTGTCGAGGGACTCCTCTGGGGCGCGCTAGGGATGACCGTTCTGAAGGTATCTCGACATCGCGCCTGGCTTGTCTCCGCAGTGATCGCCTGCCTCCTCCTCACAGCGATCGGCCTACTCAGCGGACTTGGCGCCATCGGCTCGTTCCACCTCGGCTGACCACCCCCACGGCGGGGGGCGGAATGACCATGCCGCGAGTCGCCCCGACGGCCTTGCGGATCGGCCCCACATCCAGCGCCGTCGCTTGGCGAGACCCACGCGGCTCATGGGGAGGCGCGCGGATGCCTGGACGGTGTGAGGTCATCTACAGCGAACGGCTTGCTCCTGAGTCCCGAGGCGGATGGTCACCGAGGGCCGCGGGACGCCGCCCAGGTCGGCGCGATGTCCTTGCGGTAGCCGCGGCCGAAGACCCCACCGATGACCGAGAGCACGGGCGCCGGCACGCTGGCGGTCACCCCGGCTCGCTCCTCCGGAGTCGCGCCGTCGAGCACCCACGCGAAGAACCGGCCGCCCCGGGCCAGGCCGGTCTTGCCGAACGCCCTGCCCATGGCCTTGATCTCCGGGGTGTCCTTCTTGGCCTGGTAGACCGGCTCGAGCTCGGTCTCCTCGTGGACGAGGTGCGCCACGGTCACCGTCCTCAGCTTCTCGAACGAGGCGGCCGCCGACCGCACGTGCTCGGCGACCGGGTCGCTCGCGAGGGCGTCCATGGCCCCGCGCGTCTCGCCGAGTGCGGCGGCCATGGTGTCGTGCTCCGCGTCCATGGCGTTCAGCAGCTCGGTGCTCACCCCCACCTTCTCCAGTGCGGGCCAGGCGATCTCGTGCTCGCCCTCGTGGTGGTGGGTGAGCTGGTCGTCGAAGTTCGCCCACGCGGCGCCGAGCTGGGCGGCCCTGGCACGGTCACCGGGCTGGAACGTCCCGAGCGCGGTGACGAACCGGTCGAGGTCGCGCCGGAAGGCGCCGTGGATGGCCTTGTTCATGCTCATCTCTCCCATGGCACGACTGTAGGACCACAGGCCCTGTTCGTGAACCGCGACGACGTGCGCACACTGGTGCCGGTTAGCCTTCGAGTCTCCGACCGCCCACCGCGGTGCTGGAGCTGCACCGCCCCACGGGGGCCACACCGAGAGGCACAGATGAGGAGTCGACTCGCCAGCCTCGTGCTGCGCGCCATCCGTTGGACCCCGGTGGGGGAGGTCCCTCGCACCGGGGTGCTCGTCGGCGCACCGCACACGTCCAACTGGGACTTCGTGATGATGCTGCTCATCATGTGGCGAGGCGGCGTGACCCCACGCGTCCTCATCAAGAAGGAGCTGTTCTCGGGGCCGCTGGCGTGGTTGCTACCCAGGCTCGGAGGCCTCCCGCTCGACCGGCAGAACCCCGGAGCAGTCGTCCGTGAGCTCGTGCGCGAGGCGCGCAGTGGGGAGCCGTTCCTGCTCATCCTGGCTGCCGAGGGCACCCGCGAGAAGGGCGAGTACTGGAAGTCCGGGTTCTGGCGAATTGCTCGGTCGGCCAAGCTCCCGATCGCCCTCGCCTTCATCGACGGGCCTACTCGCACAGCGGGATTCGGGCCCACCATCACCGCCACCGCGGACGTCGTGGCCGATATGGACAAGGTCCGCGCGTTCTACCAAGACAAGCGCGGCATCCACCCCGAGCTGCGCACCGAGCCCCGCCTCCGCGAGGAGCTGCGCTAGGTGTACTGACCGACCACGGTCACCGCAAAAGGCCGTGGTTTCGGCCGCGGCTGTCTGCCAGTGTGACCAGTCGTGTGTGACCAGTCGTGAGCAGCGCCCTTGTCGTCGTCGGCGCCGGCATCGTCGGCGCCTCGGTGGCGTATCGCGCTGCCCGAGCCGGTGCCAGCGTGACCCTCGTCGACGCGGGGCAGCGGGCGCGGGCGGCCTGGTCGCCAGTGAGCTGGTCGACGGCAGCGTCCAGCCCCTGCTCGCAGCCTGTCGTCTCGAGCGGTTCCAGACTGGGCCTGTCGCCGCGAGTCGGTAGCGTGCACGCATGCCCATCAAACTTGAGAACGTCGCCATCGCCGTGCGCGACCTCGAAGCCGCGATCGCCTTCTTCACCGACCTCGGTCTGAGCGTGCTCGGGCGCGACACGGTCCAGGGGGAGTGGACAGACACCGCCGTCGGCCTCGACGGCAACCACGCCAAGATCGCGATGCTGCAGACCCCGGACGGGAACGGTCACCTCGAGCTCTTCGAGTACATCCATCCTGAGGCCATCGAGACGGAGCCCACGCTGCCCCACGAGATCGGCATGCACCGCGTCGCGTTCTCCGTCGACGACATCGAGGAGTCCCTCGAGATCGCCGCGCGGCACGGCTGCCACCCACTGCGGGGCGTGGCCACCTACGAGGACGTCTACAAGCTCACCTACGTCCGCGGCCCCAGCGGGATCCTCGTGATGCTCGCCGAGGACTTGACGAAGAAGGACTGACCCCGGTTCGAGCGCGCGTCTCCTGTGCCTACAACCGGGGCCGAGGGTCGGTCAGTGCGAGAACGTGACGATCGCGGCCGTGCCGGGCGCGACGCTCATCGTGGCGGACGACCGGCCGGTCAGGGCAACGGGTGAACCCGACGGAGCTCCCGTGGGCCGGCCCGACGAGTCGACCTGGCGACCGCCCAGGGTGATGGCGGACGGGTCTGTCGAGGCCAGGCCGGCGGCATCGGTGCTGCGCAACGTGACCTGCCTTGCCGACCTGAAGGCAGACGGGAGGTTCAGGGCGACCTCGTCGCTGCTCGACCCGGCCGCAGCCGGATCCTGGACGTTGACGATCACGACGGTCACCCCGCCCCGAGGGCCTTCGATGGCATACGCGCGGATCCGGTTCAGGTCGGCGGACGGGCCGGCGGAGGGGTCGGGCCGCAGGTCGAGGAAGCGGCCCCGGGGCAGCTGGCTGAATGCCCACAGCCCGTAGTAGAGCGGCGTCGCCGTGAGCTCGTCCGCGTCCATCGCCGCCTGGTCGTCAGCGCAGAAGGCGCCGTAGTAGCGGTAGGAGATGGGGTAGTCGGCGGAGGCCCGCGGCTTGAAGTCACCGCAGACGGCAGCCGTGTTGGTGTGGAACGCCACCCGGGTCATGCCAGCCCTGGTGGCCTGCAACAGGTAGTCGAGCGACCACAGTGAGGTCGCATAGCTGTCGCTGACCCCCGGCATGCCGCTGCAGGAGGCGCTGTTGGACTCGTTGATGGAGACGGGGATCGGCCTGCGCAGCCGCTTCTGGATCGCCGTGATGCCGTCGAGCTTCTCCTGGGTCTGCAGGTACTTCGTGTCGGACATGAGCTGGGGGATCGTCATGGTCGAGCTGCCGCAGTGGCTGCCGGGGTACCAGTGCGACGTCAGCTCCGACACGACACGCTCCGGGTGCTTACCGGGGTCGGCGAGCATGGCGGTGACGAAGTCGTCGAGCTTGGTGTTGGTGGTGGCGGTGTTGGCCGACGGTCCGGTGACCTTGAGGTGGGCGTGCGGCAGCGCTGTGTCGATCGCGGCCTGGTACTGCTTCATGGTGTCCCACATCTCCGCCGGGGTCAGTGTGGTCACGTTGTCGTACTCGTTGCCGACCTCCACCGAGAGCAACCTCGATCCCAGGGTCCGGTGTGCGGCAACGACCTCCGCGACCACCTGCTCGAGTGAGACGTCGGGGGAGGGGTCCTTGGTGGGGTCCTTGACCTTCGACGGGTCGATGACCTTCTTCAACGGGAGCCCCAGGGTCACCGACCAGCCTGAGTCGCGCAGCAGGCCCTTGAGGGCGTCGAGGTCCGCCTGGTCGACTGTGCCGCCGATGGCCTCTGGCGGCGCGGGTGCCTCGCTCCAGGCTCCGAACGCGGGCCACACCAGGTCCATCGAGTAGCCCCCGATGCGAAGCACGCCGTCCGAGCTGAGCGTGCGCAGGCGGGTGGCCATCCGCGACGAGGTCAGGAAGCCGTGGGCGAAGTCTGCCGACTCCACGGAGAACCCCTGGTTCGCCCCGGACACGCGGGGAGCGCCCGCGCTGCGGGCCAGGTCGAAGGAGAACGGGGTGACGTCCTGCGCTCCAGGCGTGGCTGCCTGGTCGTCGCTGGTGGGCGCGCCGGCGGCGGCGCTCCCCGCGACTGCGGGGCCGGCGACGCAGACCGCGGCAGCACAGACGAGGGCGGTGAGTGCGGTGAGGCGGCGGGGGTTGGGGCGCTTCATGGTTCGGACTCCCTGGTCAGGACGGACTGTCGGTGTGGTGGTGGTCTGGGTGGTCGTCTGCGGTGGTGGTCTGCAGGGTGGTGGTCCGCCGTGGTGGCCAGCCTCGGCCGGCGGACGACAGGTCAGTGGATGGTCACAGCGACGGCCTCGCCGGGGGCCACGGTGAGGGACAGGTGCCCTCCCCGGACCCTCTCTCGGGTGGGCGAGAAGCCCGGCCACGTGCCGTCCGCCCGCACCTGTCTTCCGTCCACCTGGACGGATGGGGCGTCCAGTCCACGTCCTGCTCCCGTCGGGTCGACCGGCGTCATCCGGTCGACCAGCGCGACGGCGGCTGGCACCTGTGCGTCCACCGTGGCCGGCTGGTCGGACTTGTTCACGAGCACGAGCCGGCGGCGGCCCGCGTCGCCCTGGAGTCGCCAGGCCTTGACCTGGCTCGTCCCGGCGCCGGTGACAGGCACCGGACGCAGTCCCGTGGTGCCCTGCGCCACGTGGGCGAAGAACAGGAGCGAGTAGTAGATCGGGGCAGCAGTGGGGGCGCCCATCGCCGGACCCGGGTCGTAGTTGACCGCGTTGTAGTAGCCGTTCCCTTCCTCCGGGGCGAAGAAGGCCCTGACCTCGGCGTTGTGCAGGTTCACGCCTACCCCCTGAGTGGCGCAGTCCGTGTTCGCCCCCGGGTCGCTCGGCGGTTGCGGGCAGGCGGTGTGGAACATCATGTCCAGCCCGTATGCCGCGCTGGCAGCGACGTTGCTCACCCCGTCAGCACCGCGCCCAGCAGCGGTGCTGGTCTCCTCGAGACGGAACCCGAGTCCCCGCGCCTCCGCTTGTCGCGCATGCTCGTAGACCTGGTAGTCCAGGCTGGCGAGGTGCTCGTCGGAGAGCAGGGCGGCGATGGAGGGACACCGGTAGGGCTTGTTGGCGCAGGTGCGGGCGAGCGGGTAGAAGTGGTCGCTGGCGTAGGCGCCGAGGGCGCCGGCTCGCGCCCGCGCCTCCGGGGCGACGGTGTCCAGGATCGCCGGCCAGTCCTTGAAGTACCTCGTGGGCACCGTGCCCGACTCGAGGCTCTCCCACGGCAGGATGTCCTCGCTGGTGTTGGGCGCGACGACGGGAAGCGGCCCGGTGACGTCCGGCGCGGCATACCTCGAGAGGTCGCCGAGGTAGCGATCGAGGTCCGTCTTGTAGGACAGGTCCGGCTCGTTGCCCAGCTCGACCCCGACGACGTCGTCGAGAGCGCCGGCGAAGGCCGGGAGCACGCCGTCGCGGACGAAGGTGCGCGCGTGGTCCGGGCTGACGAAGGGCCGGCTGGCGCTGGGAGGTGACATGGCCGTGCCGAGCACCACACCCCAGGGAGGGCGGCCGGTCGGGCGGTCGACGTCGGAGGTGTTCACCTCGTCCAGGGTGGCGCGGATGGCGCCGAGGTCGTCCGGCGTGATCACCCGCAAGGTGTTCGGGGTGTCCTTCTCGAACGGCATCACGTCCTGCGAGGAGCCCCCGATGCGCAGGACGCCGGTGCCGAGGTTGGCGAGCAGGTTGCTGAACGCCGGCCTGGCGGCGGGTCCCATGTACCGCTCGATCAGGGACCACTCGACGCTGAGGCCGACGAAGTGGTCCGGGACCTCACCTCCCGCGAGGGACCTCGGGTCCAGCCGCACCGAGAGGGCAGGTGCAGGCCGTGCGTGGGCGTGGGCGGGGGCGGCCGTGGCTCTCGCTGACAGCCCCGCGACAGGCGCTGCCGCAGCGAGGACGGTGGCGACGAAGGCGACACGGAGTCGGCTCCGGCGGGTGGACGACGGTCTGCTCGGTGACATGTCGGGTCGCTCTCCAGGGCGGGTGCGCGCGGCGGGGAACTGCTTTGCAGGATGAGATACCTTGTAGAAAACGTTATCTCGGCACTTTGGCGCAGTGTCCGAATGATGTCAATAGCCGGGGATGCCGGATGCTAGCGTCGTTGGGGTGCCGCAACGGGACAGTGGAGGCCGGATGGAGACGACCACGAAGCGGGCGACGCTCGCCGACGTCGCGCGCCTCGCCCGAGCCTCGGTGTCCACCGTGTCGAGGGTGCTCAACGACCGTCCGGTGACCGACGACGACCTGGTCAGGAGGGTCCGGAAGGCGGCGCGGGAGCTCGACTACCGACCCAACACGGTCGCCCGCGACTTCCGCCGCGGTCGGACGAGCACCATCGGCGTCCTGGTCCCCGACCTGGCCAACCCGTTCTTCCCCCATGTCCTCAAGGGCCTGGCCCTCGACGCCGGGGAACGTGACCACCGGCTGCTGGTGGTGGACTCCAACGAGGACGTCGACGAGGAGGTCCGACTGGTGGAGCAGCTCGCGGGACGCTGCGACGGCATCGTGCTGTGCTCTCCGCGCATGCCCGACACCAGCCTCAGCCGGGTGGCCAGCCTGGGCGTGCCGGTCGTGTGTACCAACCGGTCCACCGAGGGCACCGGTCTCGGGGCGATCGGGATCGACACGGTGCCGGCCATGCACGAGGCGGTCGAGCACCTGCACGACCTGGGACACCGCCGAGTGGGCTACCTCGCCGGGCCGCCCTCGTCCTGGTCGGACGGCCTGCGCCGCAAGGGCCTGACGACCGCGGCCACCCGGCATTCCATCGAGCTGGTGGTCGAGGTGGCCGGGTCGACGAGCGAGGAGGGATACGAGGCCCTGCCGCGACTCCTGGCGACAGGGGTGACCGCTGTCGTCGCGTTCAACGACCTCGTCGCCATCGGCGCGCTCTCCAAGCTGCACCAGCTGGGCCTGTCGGTGCCTCGCGACCTGTCGATCATCGGCTGCGACGACGTTCCGATCGCCGCCTTCCTCGGGCCCCCGCTGACCACGGTCAGCCTCCCGAAGGAGGAGCTCGGCCAACGGGCCTGGGCATTCCTGCACGCCGTCATGAACGGTGGAAGCCCAGCGCGCGAGCAGTGGCTCCCGTCCCGCTTCGTCGTGCGCGAGTCGACCGCCCGTCGGCTGCCGGACCTGGTAGACAGGGGTGGACCGGAGCCGGGCCGGTGACCGGGAGCCCGCGTCATGGTCGACGCGCGTAGGCCAGCTTCGGCAGCCGGTAGGCCAGGTCCACGGCGGTCTCCACGGCCTCGTCCTCGCCCAGCCGGTGCTCCGCCACGAGCCGGCCCAGGTATCCGGCGTCGATGCGACGAGACAGGTCGTGCCGCGCCGGGATCGAGGCGAACGCACGGGTGTCGTCGACGAAGCCAGAGGTGTTGTAGAAGCCCGCGGTCTCGGTCGCCAGCTCACGGAAGCGACGCATCCCGTCAGGGCTGTCGAGGAACCACCATGGCGCTCCCAGCCGCACCGAGGGATACGCCGCCCGCGAGAGGCGCGAGCTCACGGCTGTAGGTGGTCTCGTCCACCGTGAACAGGACCAGCCGGAAGGCCGGGTCTCTCCCGAAGTCCTCGAGAATCGGTCGGAGACCGCGGGTGAACTCGGTCGCGACGGGGATGTCGAAGCCCTTGTCCGTTCCCGATGCGGCGAAAGTCGCCGAGTGGTGGTTGCGGAGCACTCCGGGGTGCAGCTGCATCACGAGCCCGTCGTCGCGGGACATCTGCGCCATCACGTGCAGCATGTGGGCGGCAAAGGCGGCGGAGGACTCAGGGGTGACGTCGCCCGCCCTTGCTCGCCGGTAGAGCTCGCCCGCCTCGGACGCCGCCAGCGGAGTGCTGTCGGTCGTGAGGTGTCCATGATCCGTGGCGAGTCCGCCCGCGGCGATGAAGGCCTCCCGCTGCAGGCGAAGCGCCTCGAGGAAACCCTCGTAGCTCGCCGTGTCCACCCCCGCCACCCGGCCGAGGCGCTCGACGTCACTGCACCACCCGGGGGCGTCGAGGTGGACCACGGTGTCCGGTCGGAAGGTCGGGACCACCCGGTCCCCGAGCCCGTCCGCCTTCAGCCGCTGGTGGTCCGCCAGGTCCGCGCTGGCGGGATCCGTCGTCGAGATGAGCTCGATGTTGAACCGGTCGAGCAGCTGGCGTGGGCGGAAGTCCGGCTCCGCCAACCTGGCCGCGATGGTGTCGAACAGCCGGTCCGCACTCTCGGCCGAGGGCTGCTCCTCGATGCCGAAGAGGTCGACCAGCTCGTGCTCCAGCCAGTAGCGGGAGGGAGTCCCCCGGAACAGGTGCCAGCCCTCGCAGAACCGTCGCCAGATAGCCCTGGGGTCGGTTTCCACGGGCCCGCCGTCCAGCCGCTCCACTCCGAGGTCTTCGAGCTGGACGCCTTGCGACACAAGCATTCTCGTCACGTAGTGGTCGGGGGTGATGAGCAGCCCGGCCGGGTCAGGGAAGGCGTCGTTGTCGGCGAAGGCGGCCGCTTCCACGTGTCCGTGCATGCACACGAGCGGCAGGTCCTTGACCGCCGCGTAGACGGTACGGGCGATCCCGCGGACTGTCGGGTCGGAAGGAAGCGCACGGTCGGCGTGCAGCGACAGGGGAGTGGGCATGTGGCTCCTCGTACGAGTGGCCGCGGACGCGGACGGACGGGCCTGAGTCTGCAAAGGGTTGCACGCCGAACGCGGCCTCGCAAGAGTGGAGCCGTCATCAGCCGTGGGGCCCGTCGATCCAAAAGTGATTGGCCTGCAATGCCTGCAGCAATAGGCCCAACGGTGGACCACCAGTCCGCCGCGATCTGTGAGACAACCCTTGACACGCGTTGCAACCGTTTGCAGAATCAACCTCGCAGCGCAGTTCATCTCGACGACGAGGGAGGCTCCATGGCTGTCACGATCCGTGACGTGGCCAAGGCGGCAGGCGTGTCGGCCTCCACCGTGTCCCGCGCGCTCGCCCTCCCGGACATGGTCGACCCCGTCACCCGCGACCGGGTCATGCGGGTCGCGGACCACCTCGGCTACCACCCCAACCGGGCTGCCCGCGGACTCTCGACCGGTCGGACCGGCAACCTCGGCCTGATCCTGCCCGACCTGGCCAACCCCTTCTTCCCGTCGGTGGTCAAGGGCATCCAGCACGCCGCCCACGAGTCCGACTACCAGGTGTTCGTCGCCGACACCAACGAGGACGCGTCGACCGAGCTCGACGTGGTGCGAGCCCTGGCCAAGCAGGTCGACGGCATCATCCTGTGCTCACCACGCATGAGGCCGGCCGAGCTGCGCGAGGCGGCGAGCTACGTCCCCGTGGTCCTCGTCAACCGCAAGGAGCGGTCGATCCCGGCGGTTGCCATCGACAACGCCGGCGGGATGAACCAGATCGTCGCCCACCTCAGCGGGCTCGGCCACCGTTCGATCGGGTATGCCGCGGGGCCCCGCAGCAGCTGGTCCAACCGTGAGCGGCTGAGGGCCCTGCACGCAGCGGCCACCCGCCACGACGTCGACCTGGTGGAGCTCGGCAACTTCGCTCCCACCTTCGACGGCGGCACCGACGCCGCCGACGGTGCGGTGATCTCCGGCGTCAGTGCGGTGATCGGCTACAACGACCTGGTCGCCCTCGGACTGCTCAGCGGCCTGCGCGACCGCGGCGTCGACGTGCCGGGCGCCGTGAGCGTGGTCGGCATCGACAACATCCCCATGTCCGCGATGGTCCACCCCGCCCTGACCACTCTCGACATCCCCAAGGACCTGGCCGGCCGCAGCTCGGTCGCGCTCCTCCTGCACCTGCTGACGCAGGAAGAAGCTCAGCCCACTCGCGGACACGAGCTGCCCACGGAGCTGCTCACGCGGCATACCACCGCACCCGCACCCACCACGTCGACCACCCCCACCGGTCGCAGCCGCACCCCGCGGCACTGAAGAAGGGAACCATGCCCATGCGCATCACCCGGCGCACCACCGTCCTCGTCACCGGGGCCCTGTTCGCGGGACTGCTCAGTGCCTGCGGCGCACCCGCATCGCCCAACAGCGAGGGTTCCGCCGGCGCCTCCGGCGACGCTCCGGACAAGCCCTCCAAGCCGGTCGTCCTGAACGTCCTCGACGTGGCGGGCAACCTCCAGCTCACCCAGGGGATGATCGACGACTTCGTCAAGCAGCACCCCGACGTCATCTCCAAGGTGACGTACTCCAAGGCGCCCGCTCCCGACCTGGTCGGGAAGATCAAGGCCCAGCAGGGAGCCGGCCGGGTCGACATCGGCCTGGTGCTCACCGGCACCGACGGTCTTTCGGCCGGAGCGGAGCAGGGCCTGTGGCAGGAGCTGCTGCCGAAGTACAAGGCCCGCCTGGGCAACATGGACAACTACCTCGAGCCGGCCGCCAAGATGCAGGAGCTCGGAGGTGACTTCGGCGTGACCGTGACCTACTACCCGTCCGGTCCCCTCCTGGAGTACATGCCCGACAAGGTCCCGAACCCGCCGACCACCGCCGAGGAGCTGCTCGCCTACGCCAAGGCGAACCCGGGCAAGTTCGAGTACGCGCGACCCGCCAACTCCGGTCCCGGTCGCACCTTCCTCATGGGCCTGCCCTACATCCTCGGCGACAAGGACCCGAAGGACCCGGTGAACGGCTGGGACAAGACCTGGGCCTACCTCAAGGACCTCGGCCGGTACATCGACACCTACCAGAGCGGGACGACCGCGACGATGAAGGACCTCGGCAACGGCACGGTCAACATCCTCGCCTCGACGACGGGCTGGGACATCAACCCGCGGGTGCTCGGCACGGTGCCGGAGTCCGCGAAGGTGGGCACCCTCAAGGGCTTCCACTGGGTGACCGACGCGCACTACGCCGTGGTGCCGAAGGGCGCCTCCGCCGACCAGCAGGCCGCCGTGCTCCAGCTGGTGCAGTTCATGCTCACCAAGGAGCAGCAGGCCAAGGCGTACGACGACGGCTACTTCTACCCCGGCCCCGCGGTCAAGGACGTCGACCTCACGATGGCGCCGCAGAAGAGCCAGGACGCCATCCGCAAGTTCGGTCGGCCGGAGTACGACGACCTGATCGCGAACAACCCGAAGGAGGTTCCGCTGGACAACAAGGCCCTGGTGGCCGCGTTCGACAAGTGGGACCGTGAGATCGGCGGCTCGAAGGTCAAGAAGTGAACCAGCCCAAGGCCTTCCACGAGCTGCGTCTCGACGGGGTGAGTCGTCAGTTCGGTGGCACCGATGCCCTCCGGGACCTCGACCTGACGATCCGGGCAGGGGAGTTCATCGCCCTGCTCGGCCCGTCGGGGTGCGGCAAGTCGACCGCCCTCAACTGCCTGGCGGGTCTGCTGCCCCTCACGGGTGGCTCCATCCGGCAGGACGACAAGCGGATCGACACCCTTCCCCCGGAGCGTCGCGGGTTCGGCATGGTCTTCCAGAACTACGCGCTCTTCCCGCACATGACCGTCCGCAGCAACATCGCGTTCGGGTTGCAGATGCGCAAGCTGCCGAAGCCGGAGGTGACCCGTCGCACGGACGAGGCGATCCGGCTGGTGCAGCTCGAGGAGCATGCCGGCAAGCTGCCCGGCCAGCTCTCGGGTGGCCAGCAGCAGCGGGTGGCCATCGCCCGTGCGGTGGTCCTCGAGCCGACGCTGGTCCTCATGGACGAGCCGCTGAGCAACCTCGACGCCAAGCTCCGGCTGGAGATGCGGACCGAGATCCGGCGCCTGCACCAGGCCCTCGGTCTCACCACGGTCTACGTGACGCACGACCAGGAGGAGGCGCTCTCGATGGCCGACCGCCTCGTCGTGCTGCGCAAGGGCCGGGTCCAGCAGATCGGCACCCCGGAGGACCTCCACACCCGACCGGCGAACTGGCACGTGGCCGACTTCATGGGTTTCCGGAACCTGTTGCAGCTCAACGCCTCACGCGTCGACGGCGACCAGGTCGTCGTTGAAGGCAACGGCCTGCGCCTGGCTGCGACGGCGATGGAGCCGATCACCGTGGGCGATGCCGTGGTGGCCGCAGTCCGGCCGGAGGACCTTGTGGTCCACCTGGGCCCGGACGAGGTCAGCGGCCACACCGTCGGCGCGGTGGTCGAGGTCGTCGAGTACCAGGGGCGCGAGCAGGCGGTCGAGGTGCGCACCCGCGACGGGCAGAGGCTCCACGTCCGTTCCGTCGAGCGGCTCGCGCCCGGCGACGAAGTGACCCTCGCCGTCGACCCGAGCCGGCTGCTGGCCTACGGACGCGGTCCGGAGGGACCACCGGAGTCTGCCTCCCTTGCCGCGCAGGTCACCGAACCCAGCTCTGCGGACCCCGCCGCCGCACTGTCGACGAGCGGTACGTCATGACGGCCCACGCCGACGCGACCCGCACCGGTCCGAGCCTGCGCCACCGGCTGGCAGAGCGGGGTGTCGACAGCCAGCTCCTGCTGCTCCTGCCAGCCATCGTGTTCGTCGTCGGGCTGTTCATCTACCCGTTCCTCTACGGGCTGGGGCTGTCCTTCCAGCCCACGAAGGGCGGCGGCGCGCTGGCCGACTACAAGCGGTTCTTCGACGACGCCTTCCAGCGCGACACGATCTGGAAGACCCTGCGGCTTGCCATCCCCGCAGCCCTGTTCAACGTCCTGGCTTCCGTGCCGATCGCCTACCGGATGAGAGGCAGGTTCCGTGGCAAGCGACTGGTCACGACCCTGCTGGTCATCCCGATCACCCTGGGCACGGTCCTCACGGCCGAGGGGCTGCTCAACTTCCTCGGGCCAGCAGGGTGGTTCAACCGGGCCCTGATGGCCATCAACCTGCGGGACGAGCCGCTCCGGCTCATCAACAACTACTGGGGCGTGTTCTTCAGCCTGGTGATCACAGGGTTCCCGTTCGCGTTCCTGCTGATCCTGTCCTACCTGTCGGGGATCGACCCGAGCCTGGAGCGGGCCGCCGCCACGCTGGGCGCGGACTGGCGCGCGCGGTTCCGCCGGATCACGTTGCCCCTGTTGGCTCCTGGTCTGGCGACGACGTTCTGCCTGACGTTCGTGCTGGCCTTCAGCGTGTTCCCGTCGGCGATCCTGGTGGGCAACCCGACAGGGGAGACCCGCGTCATCTCGATCGCCGCCTACCAGGCCGCCTACGAGCAGTACGACTACCCGTTCGCCTCGGCGATCGCCATGATCATGGGCGCGATCGAGATCATCGTCATCGGCATCGTGCTGCTGTGGCGCAGCCAGTTCTACGCCGGATCGACCGGAGGGAAGGGCTGATGAGCACCACCCTGCAAGCTCCCACCCCGACGAGGTCGAAGGCACCACAGCGCGGCCGGATCGTGGCGAGTCCTGCCGCCTGGGCCGTCTGGGGCTCCGTCGTCATCTTCATGGTGTTCCTCGTCGGCATCGTCGGCTCGGTCCTCGTGAACTCGTTCGGGACCCGCTGGTTCGGCACCTGGCTTCCTGAGGGTTTCACCGGCACGTGGTACGGCCAGGCGTGGGCGGACTTCGACCTGCTCCACGTGATCATCGTGACGCTCGAGGTCGCAGCCGCGGTAGTGGTCCTGTCCGTGCTGGTCGGCGTGCCGGCGTCGTACGTCCTCGCGCGACGGTCGTTCCCGGGCAAGAGGATCGTCTACCTCGCCTTCCTCCTGCCGATCATGATGCCGCCCATCACCTACGGCATCCCGTTGGCCACCGTGCTCTACAAGTTCAACCTCGCCGGCAACATCTCGGGTGTCATCCTCGCCAACCTCGTGCCGTGCGTGCCGTTCGTCATCCTCACCATGACTCCGTTCATCGAGCAGATCGACCCCTCCATCGAGCGCGCGGCGCGGATGTCCGGGGCGCGGACGCTGTCCGTGTTCACCCGCATCCTGGCTCCACTGCTCGTCCCGGGGATCCTCGCGTCCTGCATCCTCGTCCTGGTCCGCACGGTGGGCATGTTCGAGCTGACCTTCCTCACGGCCGGCCCCGACTCGAACACCCTCGTCGTGGCACTGTTCAACTCGATGAACGCCGCGGGCATCCGGGCGCAGCAGTCGGTGGACGCCATGGCCGTGATCTACATGAGCGTCATGATGGTGCTGCTCGTCGTCGCCCTCCGGTTCGTCAACCCCACCCAGCTCGTCGCGCAGGTGAAGGAGGAACCGGAGCCGTGACCCACCCCAGCGAGACGTCACGGACACCGCCTGTGCCCAGGGCGGCGTCCGGGACACCGCGTGCCGACGTCGTCGTCCTCGGCGAGGTGCTGGTCGAGCTGTCGTCACTGACTCCGTGGCAGGACGGCACGTCGATGCAGCTGGCCTTCTCGGGTGACGCGCTGAACACGGCTGCTGCCTCGGCTGCCGCCGGAGCGCACACGGTCCTGGTGGCCCGGGTGCCCGAGGACGAGCTCGGTGACGCCCTGGTCAGGCGGGTGCACCAGCTCGGCATCGACACCAGCCGGATCGTCCGCACCCCGGGCCAGCACGGCGTCTACCTCACCCATGCAGACCCCGAGGGAGCACGGCAGTTCGTCTACGTCCGCGGGGGCAGCGCCGGCTCCGGGTTGTCGCCCGACGACCTCGACGACGACCTTCTTGACCGGGCGGGCGTCGTCGTCGCGAGCGGCGTGGCCTGCGCCATCTCGTCCTCTGCATCGGCGGCCGTCACCCACGCCGCTCGGGTGGCGCGGCGGTTCGTCTACGACCCCAACTTCCGCCCCCGCCTGACGAGTCCCCGCGAAGCCGCGGAGCAGCTGCGGGTCCTGGCGCCGCTGGCGGAGGTCGTCACCCCGTCGTGGCCGGGCGAGGTCGGCGACCTGCTCGGTCTGCCCGAGCAGTCTGCCCGCGAAGCGGTGCAACGACTCGTCGCGCTCGGTGCCCGGGCCGTCGTCCTGACCTGTGGCCGTGCGGGCGCCCTCGTCTTCGGGCAGGGCCGCCTCGAGGAGGTCCCGGGCATCGTGGCCCCGCGGGTGGTCGACCAGACGGGGGCCGGCGACTGCCTGACCGGGACCCTCGCTGCCCGGCTCGCGCTCGGAGACGACCTCCTGGCGGCCACCCGCCTCGCGGTGGCGGCAGCGGCCCTGTCGGTGCAGGGCCAGGGCGGCACCGGCCATGTCCCCACCCTCGCAGAGACCCGGGGCGCCCTGGCCGAAGCCATGACCCCGGGGACACCGATGATCAAGGAGCTGACCCAGCCGTGACCGACCAGCTGCTCCGCCTGACCGAGGGTGACGACGTGGCGATCAGCCGTGACGCCGTCCCGGTCGGCGCCCACCTCGCCCTTCCAGGGGGCGCGAACGTCGTCGCCGCACACGGCATACCGGCTGGCCACAAGGTCGCCCTGCGGGACCTCGCCGCGGGCACCCTGGTCCGCAAGTACGGACACGTCATCGGTGCCGTCACTGCCGACGTCCGCGCCGGGGACCACGTGCACGTGCACAACCTGGGCATGCCCGAGGGTGCATCGGCCCTTGCCTCGGGTGCCACGGTGGCAGGGCAGGCGCCGACCGTTCCCGGAGACCTGCGCCGCACCTTCTCGGGGATCCGCAGGGCCAACGGCTCGGTCGCCACCCGCAACTACGTCGGGGTCCTGACGACCGTCAACTGCTCGGCCACCGTCGCCCGGCAGGTGGCACGCCGGACCGAGGACGAGATCGCCGCGCTGCACGAGGAAGGAGTCGACGGTGTCGTCGCCCTGACCCACGGCACCGGCTGCGGGATGGCCAACCGGGGGGAGGGGTGGGACCTGCTGCGCCGCACCCTCCAGGGCTACGCGAGGCACCCCAACATCGGCGCACTCGTGGTGCTCGGTCTCGGCTGCGAGGTCAACGCCATCAGCGGCGTGATGGAGGACCTCGGGCTCTCCGACGAGATACCCGTGGAGTCGTTCACGATCCAGGACGCGGGCGGGACCGCCGCGGCCATCGCCCAGGGGGAGAAGCTCGTGCGCGGCATGGCCGCCGACCTGCGCGGCACCCGTCGCGAGGAGGTCGGCGTCGAGCACCTCGTCCTCGGGCTGCAGTGCGGGGGTTCGGACGCCTGGTCCGGCCTGACGGCCAACCCGTCCCTCGGGGTGGCCAGCGACCTCCTCGTCGCGGCCGGGGGGACGAGCGTCCTCGGCGAGACACCGGAGGTCTACGGCGCGGAGCAGATGCTGGCCGAGCGTGCCACCAGCCCCGAGGTGGGCCAGTCGCTGCTCGACCGGATCGCCTGGTGGGAGCAGTACACCTCCTCCCAGGGCACGACCCTCGACGGCAACCCTTCGCCCGGCAACAAGGAGGGTGGCATCACGACGATCCTCGAGAAGTCGCTCGGTGCAGTCGCCAAGGGCGGCCACAGCCCCCTGTCCGCCGTGGTCGGCTACGCCGAGCCCATCCCGCGGGAGGGCTTCGTCTTCATGGACACCCCCGGCTACGACCCCGTCTCCGTCACGGGCATGGTGGCCGGCGGGGCCAACCTCATCTGCTTCACGACCGGACGCGGCTCGGTGTTCGGGAGCCGGCCGGTCCCCACTGTCAAGCTCGCGACGAACTCCAGCCTGGCCCTTCGTATGGCCGGCGACATGGACCTCGACTGCTCGGGGGTCGTGGAGTCGGGGATCCCACTGGAGGACATGGGCCGTCGTGTCTACGACCTGCTGCTCGACACCGCCTCCGGCCGTCGCACGTTCAGCGAGGAGCTCGGTCTCGGCGGCGAAGAGATGGTCCCGTGGCAGCTGGGCGCGGTCCTGTGACGCGACTGTCCGCCGCTGCCCTCTCCGCGCGCGCTCCCTCCGGTGTCGCCCTGCCGCCCCCGCGCGAGCTGGCTGCCGACATCGGCATCCTGCACCTCGGGATCGGGGCGTTCCACCGTGCCCACCAGGCCGTCTTCACCGAGGACGCCGCAGTCCTCGCCGGCGAGCCGGGGTGGGGGATCTGCGGCGTCACCCAGCGTTCGACGGCGGTGGCCGACCAGCTCCGGCCGCAGGACGGCTTGTATGCCGTGCTGGAGCGCGCCGCCGACGGGGCGAGCCTGCGCGTGGTCGGCCAGGTCAGGGACGTCGTCTCGGCCACGGAGGAGACCTCCAGGCTGAGGGACCGCTTCGCCGACCCGGCCGTCCGGGTGGTCACCCTGACGGTGACGGAGAAGGGGTACCGGCGCAGACCGGCCGGTGGGCTCGACCTGAGGGACCCCGTCGTGGCGGCGGACCTTGCCGGGGCTGCTCGGAGCACCGTGGGACAGCTGGTCCGGGGGCTCCAGGCACGGGCACGGACCTCGGACGCCCCGGTGAGTGTGCTGTGCTGCGACAACCTGACGGACAACGGCCGCGTCCTCCGTGGCCTCGTGGACGACTTCTGCGCAGCCCTCCCGTCAGGCGAGGGCGACCCCCTGGCGGCGTGGATCGAGACCAACGTGTCCTTCCCGTCCTCCATGGTCGACCGCATCGTGCCCGCGACGACGGCCGAGGACCGCGCCGAGGCACGCGCGCTCCTGGGGTTGTCGGACGAGGCCCTGGTCGTCGCAGAGCCCTTCCGGCAGTGGGTCATCGAGGACGAGTTCCGGGCCGGTAGGCCTCGCTGGGAGCAGGCCGGCGCCGACCTGGTCGACGACGTCACTCCGTTCGAGCAGCTGAAGCTGCGGACGCTCAACGGGACCCACTCGATGCTGGCCTACCTCGGAGCCCTTCGCGGTTACGAGTCGATCGCCGAGTCCCTGGCCGACCCCGAGCTGGAGCACGCCGCCCGCCAGCTCATCGCGGTCGACGTCATCCCCACCCTCACGCAGCCCGCGGGAATGGACATCGCGGCATACGGCGACCAGGTGATCGAGAGGTTCGCCAACCCGGCGCTGCGCCACCGGACGGTGCAGGTCGCCATGGACGGCTCCCAGAAGCTGCCGCTCCGCCTGCTCGGCACGATCCGCGACCGGCTCGCCGCGGGGGAGACCCCCCACTGGGCAGCGCTCGCCGTGGCCGGCTGGATGGTCTTCGTCGCCACCGGCCGCGACCGTTCGGGACGCCCGCTGGCGCTCGACGACCCGATGGCCGACCGGCTGCGCGCGGCCGTCTCCGGCAGCTCCTCGGCCGCTGGGATCGTCGACGGGCTGCTGGGTGTCGAGGAGGTGTTCGACCAGGACCTGCGCGGGTCGGACGACCTGCGCACGGCCCTGGTCGAGGGCGTCTCCGGGCTGCTGACGCAGCAGCAGGCGGGATCGGTCGCGTCGTGAGCTCCCGTCGACCAGGAGGTATGCCGTGAAGGTGGTTTCCGCGGAGGTGCTCGTCACGAGCCCAGACCGCAACTTCGTGACCCTCAAGCTCACCACCGACGACGGGATCACCGGCCTCGGAGATGCGACGCTCAACGGCCGGGAGCTCTCCGTCGCGTCCTACCTGCGCGACCACGTGGCGCCACTGCTGACCGGGCGCGACGCGCACCGCATCGAGGACACCTGGCAGTTCCTCTACCGGTCTGCCTACTGGCGCCGCGGCCCGGTGACGATGACGGCGATCGCCGCGGTCGACGTGGCCCTCTGGGACATCAAGGCCAAGGCCGCCGGGATGCCGCTCTACCAGCTCCTCGGTGGCGCATCCCGCGAGGGCATCATGGCCTACGGACACGCCTCGGGACGGGACCTCGAGGAGCTGTTCGACTCGGTGCGGCACCACCTCGAGGTCGGTTTCCGGTCGATCCGGATCCAGACCTCCGTGCCCGGGGTGGACGCCATCTACGGCGTGCCCACCGCCCCGCCGACGGGTGGCGACCCCTTCCACTACGAGCCGGCCCAGCGCACCCCGCTCCCGGTCGAGGAGGACTGGGACACGCGGGCCTACCTGCGGCACCTCCCGACCGTGTTCGAGGCGGTCCGGGCCGAGTTCGGGCCCGAGCTCCCGCTCCTGCACGACGGCCACCACCGGATGACACCGATCGAGGCGGCCAGGCTGGGCAGGTCTCTCGAGCCGTACGACCTGTTCTGGCTGGAGGACTGCACGCCCGCCGAGAACCAGGAGGCCCTGCGCCTGGTGCGCCAACACACGACCACACCGTTGGCGATCGGCGAGGTCTTCAACACGGTCTGGGACTACCAGACGCTCATCCGCGAGAACCTCATCGACTACGTTCGGTCCTCGGTGACGCACACCGGCGGCATCACCGCCTTGCGCAAGCTCCTGGACTTCGCGGCGCAGCACCAGGTCAGGTCCGGGATCCACGGACCGACGGACATCTCGCCGGTCGGCCTCGCGGCGGCCCTGCACCTCGACCTCGCCATCCACAACTTCGGGATCCAGGAGTACATGCACCACGGTGCGCTCACCAACGACGTGTTCCGGCAGACGCACACCTTCGAGAACGGCTACCTCCACCCGGGGGATGCGCCCGGACTCGGCGTCGAGCTCGACGAGGACGCGGCTGCGCGCTTCCCCTACCAACCGGCATACCTGCCGTTCAACCGGCTCAAGGACGGCACCGTCCACGACTGGTAGCCCACCTGACCCGGGCCCATCGACTCCCATGCCCCCGGCCCCAGCGAAAGGCAGGCCACGACGTGACTGAGACGACCAGCAGGGCCATCCTGGGCATCAGCCCGGTCATCCCGGTCGTCGTCATCGACGACGCCGACGCGGCCGTCCCCCTGGCCAGAGCCCTCGTCAGCGGGGGAGTGGGCGTCATCGAGATCACGCTACGGACACCGGCCGCGCTGGAGGCCGTGCGGCGGGTCGCGGCCGAGGTGCCGGAGATCCGAGTCGGGGCAGGCACCGTCACGACGGCTGAGCAGGTCCAGGCCGTGACGCGCGCCGGCGCTTCGTTCATCGTCCTACCGGGCTCGCCGGAACGCCTGGTGTCCGCAGCACTCGAGTCGGGGCTACCCCTCCTGCCGGGTGCCAGCACCGTCACCGAGGTCATGCGGCTCGTCGACCACGGACAGGACATCCTGAAGTTCTTCCCTGCCGAGGCCAGTGGGGGACGTGCCTTCCTCAAGGCGGTGGCCGGACCGCTCCCGAACGTCCTGTTCTGCCCCACCGGCGGCATCAGCGCGCTCACTGTGGGTGCCTACCTCGCGGAGCCGAACGTCGCGTGCGTCGGAGGCTCGTGGCTGACGCCCGGTGATGCGATCGCGGCCGGCGACTGGGGCCGGGTCAGCACCTTGGCGCGCGATGCAGCGCGACTGCGAAGCGGGTAGGCATGAGGTCAGCGGAGCCGGTAGAGCACCTCTCCGGCGTTGGGCACGACGAAGGTGTCGGGATCTGCCGTCTCGGCAGCGAGGTCGATCGAGTCCGGGTCGACGTAGCCGAGGTTCGCCTGACGACACTGCTCCTCGGGGATACCGGTGGCAAGGGTGACCTTGACCCGCAGTCGCTCGGCGCCGGTCTCCGCGTCGTAGGTGCCGGAGCCGCGCAGGTGGGTCGAGTGGGCCAGGGTGCCCCAGTGGACGTGCTTGAAGCGGTCCCACTGCTTCACGAAGTAGTCGCGGCAGTGGTAGCCGATCTCGAGGATCTCCGGGTGACTGGTGGAGATCTCGGTGATGTGCGGCGCGTAGAGGATGACCTCGCCGCCGTCGGCGACGACCGGCTCGAGCTTGTAGAACCCCTTGGCGCCGGTCCAGATGTCCGCGTACATCTCCGGGACCACCGAGATGACCCGGGACACGGGCGCGTCGAGGTGATGGACGTGGGTGGCCGCGCAGACCTGCGCCGCGCTCGCCCAGGATGCGATGGTGTCGCCGAAGGAGATCGAGTGCAGGTCGAGGCTGCCGGCCTCACCCACGACGCAGAAGGCGAGCTTCTCGGCGGGGACCAGCGCCGCGCCCTCGTCGATGAGGGCCCGGACGGGAGTGACCGCCGTGGTGCCGATGATCTCCGCAGACGTGATGAGCGCCCCGAGCCAGTGCGAGACGTCGATGATGTCCTGACCGGCCACACCGGGGAAGAAGTACTTGTTGCCTCCCGAGATCCCGACCACCTCGTGGGGGAGGACCGGGCCGACGACGAGGGCGATGTCGTGCTCGACCACTGCCTTGTTGAGCAGGACGGGCACCTCCATGGTCAGTCGCCCCTCGGACAGCTCGGCGAGACGGGACGCCGGGATCGTGCCGAGGTCGACAAAGGTGTCCGGGTCCCACCACTCGTGGTTGGCCACGGTCATGCCGGGGTAGGTGCTCTCGAGCTGGCCGACCTGGTAGCCGAGGTGCCTGGCCAGGGCCTCCTCGCTCATCGGCTGGTGGGTGCCGAGCGCGATGAGGGTGGTCATCCGCGTGGCCCGACCGTGCAGGGCCCGGTGGACGGCCCCGACCAGCATCGGCAGCGGGCAGGTGCGGGTGCCGTCCGGGACGATGATGCAGACGCTCTTGCGATCCACGTCCGTGGCGGCCAGCTGGGCGGCGACGAACTCGGTGACCTGGTCGGTCGTGAGCACGTCGTGCCCGTCACCGATGCGGTGCGCTCGCGCTGCTGCCTCAGCCGGGGTCTCGCCGATCGTGGTGGTCGTCATGCGACAACTCTGGTGGTGGCCCGCACCGGTGGCAAGGCGACGGGACGGTCGCGGTGGAGCGGCGGAGGGGCGCAGGTGAGATGGTGACCACCATGGACGACGACACGACGTTCGGCCCGGACCAGCAGGCGGTAGACCACCTCCTGGGCAGCCTCACTCGGCACCGGCGGGTCGGGGTCGCCTACTCGGGCGGGGTGGACTCGGCGACCCTGCTCGCCCTCGCGGTGCGGGCCCTGGGCCCGCACCGGGTGGTGGCGGTCCTCGGCGTCTCGCCGAGCCTGGCCGCGAGCGAACGGACCACGGCTCACGAGGTGGCGGCCTTCATCGGCGCGCCGGTCGTGGAGGTGCGCACGCACGAAGGTGAGAACCCGGCATACCAGCGCAACGGGCCGGACCGGTGCTTCCACTGCAAGGACGAGCTGTTCACCCGCATCGACGACGAGATCGTCAGGCAACACGGTCTGGACGCGACTGCCTACGGGGAGAACGCCGACGACGCGCGGCGACCGGACCGGCCGGGTTCGCGAGCCGCCTCCGAGCACCTCGTCCTGAGACCTCTGGCCGAAGCGGGTCTCGACAAGGCGGCGGTGCGCCGGATCGCCCGCGTGCTGCGGCTGCCCTGCGCCGACAAGCCTGCGGCTCCCTGCCTGGCCTCGCGCATCCCGCACTTCGAAGAGGTCTCGCCGGAGAAGCTCGCCCAGGTGGAGGCCGCGGAGGCCGGGCTGCGGGGCCTCGGGTTCGACGACTGCAGGGTGCGTCACCACGGTGACGTCGCCCGGGTCGAGCTGGTCGAGGACGACATCGCGAGGGCGGCCGGCCCGGAGCTGCGCGACCTGGTGCTGAAGACGGTGCGTGCCGCTGGCTTCCGGTTCGTCGCGCTCGATCTCGTCGGCATCCAGTCCGGTGCGTTCACCCTGCCGCTGGTGGCGGTTCCGCGTGGCTGAGGACGCGTGGGAGCGGCCTCCGGTCCTGCAGGACTTCGCCGACCTCGACCTCGGACGAGGGGCTCGTAGGGGGTATCCCGAGGCGGTCTACTGCGAAGGAAAGACCCCGGAACAGGTCGCGGCCATCGCCGCGGAGGTGGGTAGGACAGGTGTCCGGACCCTTTTCACCAGGGCCGGCGCCGGCCACGCTGCCGCCGTCCTGGCGCAGCTCCCGGACGCCGCCCACGACAAGCAGGCCCGACTGCTTGCGTGGCCCGCTGTCCCTCCTGAGGCCACGGGCGGACAGGTCCTCGTCGTCGCAGCCGGGACCTCGGACCTCCCCGTGGCTCGAGAGGCGTGGCTCGTCGCGCGCCACCTCGGCCGACGGGCCGACCTCGTGGTCGACGTCGGTGTCGCCGGGCTCCATCGCATCCTCGGCCGACTCGACCAGCTCCGCGCCGCCAGGGTCATCGTGGTGGTCGCCGGCATGGACGGTGCTCTCCCCAGTGTGGTGGCTGGTCTGGTGTCCGCACCCGTCGTCGCCGTCCCCACCTCCGTGGGGTACGGAGCCGCTTTCGAAGGGCTCGCTCCTCTGCTGACGATGCTCAACAGCTGCGCGCCGGGAGTGGCCGTCGTCAACATCGACAACGGCTACGGCGCCGGCCACATGGCGGCCCAGATCGCGGCCCCCGCGGGTCCCGACGGGTAGCGCCAGGTCCCGGTCAGGAGGATCGGTGCGAGTCCGGGGCCCGCCCTTAGGGTGGCAGCACCGCTCCGGGGCGGAGGTCGGCTGCATCGGCGGCGTACCGGGCCTCGTCCAGCACCCGGCGCAGGGGGAGACCAGTCCTGTGGGCCGCGGCCGCCGCGTCGTCGAGCTCCGGGGTCGCGTGCTGTATCCGTCGAGCCCCATCCAACGAGACCTTCACCCTGACGACCTCACCGGAGACCGTCACGGGGCGCCAGTCCCGTTGGAGCGCAACGCGATCGACGGCATACTCCCTGATCCCGAAGGTGCTCGTGAGCGTGAAGACGAGGTCGCGGAAAGTGGCCACGTCGTCCCCTCGACAGAGCACTGAGAGGGTGTGGGCGGGCCGCCCCTTCTTCATGAGGACGGGTGTGAGCCACGCATCGGCGGCGTCGGCGTCCATGAGCCGGGCCAGGACGTCCGGCCAGACGCGCGGGTCGAGGTCGTCGACGTTGGCCTCGAGCACGCGCAGTCGCTCGGGGACGTGGGCGGACGGCCCCACGCGGGCCCCCAGCACGATGCGCACGACGTTGGCGCGGTCCGCAGGGTCCTTGCTTCCAGCACCGACGCCAGTGGCCTCGAGCTGCAGGCCCGGCAGGGGCTCGCAGGTCTCGGCCAGGGTGCGGACGAGAGCGACTCCAGTGGGCGTGGCCAGCTCGCCGGTGCCGCCGGCGCACACCTCCCACCCTTTCGACAGCTCCAGCACGGCTGGCACAGGGACGACCAGGTCGCCGTGGGCGGCACGGATCTGACCGGAGCCCAAGGCGATTGGACCGGCGCTCGTGCTCGCGACGTCGAGCAGGTGGAGGGCGGCGCACACGCCGACCACGTCGGCCACGGAGTCCCAGGCCCCCACCTCGTGAAGGTGCACCTCGTCCGGCTCGACACCGTGGACGCGCCCTTCGGCCACGGCAAGGGAGCTGAAGACGCGCAGTGCATCTCCCCGCACTGAGGCGGGCAGGTCGGCTCGTTCGACGAGCTCGCGGATGTCCTTCCACCGTCGGTGGGGCTGGTCTTCGACGAGGACCTCGACCTCGACCTTGCACGCCCGCAGTCCTGCCCTCACGACCTGGGTCGCCGTCAGCCGGACGGTCTCCGGGAGGACGGAGTCGACCATGGCCTGGATCGCGGACAGCTCGACACCGAGGTCGACCAGGGCCCCGAGCAGCATGTCGCCCGCGACACCGGCGCCGGCATCGATCCAGGCATGTCTCGACGACCGTGACGTCGACGTGTCGGGCGCGGGTGCGGTCACCGGTCAAACCTAGCCGTCGGGGCGTCGACGTCGGGCCGTGGACCCGGTGGGTGTCACGCGAGGCGTGGCAGTGGGAGTCGCGCGCCGGGGACCAGCCGCGCAGACTGGGTCCATGTCAGCAGATGGAGAAGGCTTGGACCGCCGCCCGCCGGGCACCACCGACGCGACGGTCGAGGCGGTGGGAAAGCTCAGTGAGGCGTTCGAGACCATCGAGGAGGTCCGTGGTCGTCTCTACGGGCTGCACCGGCTCACCGGGTCCGCAGACCTCGCCCTCGGCGAAGCGTGTGAGCAGCTGCGGGCGGCGGGCCACGAGTCGGTCGCAGACCGGTTGGAGGCGGCGCTCGTGGGGCGCAACGTCCTCGCGGGGCGGTGGACCTTCCAGGTGGTGGAGGAGTTCGACGACGGGTACTACGCCGACTTCAAGAGGCTGGAGCGACAGGTCCGTGACGAGCTGATGGGGGGTCGCCGCCACGTCTTCGAGGCCGAGATGAAGGCCGACCGCAGGACCGAGGGTCGAGCGGGACACGAAGCGACGCCAGCGAAGTGAGTGAGGTCGAGTGAGGTCGAGTGAGGTCGAGTGAGGTCGAGTGACCGCCAGCGGTGCCCGCCACGGGGAGGGCCTCGACACAGCAGCTCGGTGACCACCGCCGCGACGTTTGGCGTCGGGTCGGTCGGGTAACACCTGGTCAGCCGGTCGGGTGACACCCGGCCAGCTGCGGTGAGGGCCGGGACCCCAGACCCCACGAGAGGACCGAGACGATGAGCACTGAAGACCCTCGCGCTCACGAAGGCGACCGCGACCTCGCACGTGACCGCGACCTCGCACGTGACCGCGACCTCGACGTGACCGGCGACCGTGCACGTGACCGCGACCCGGACAGGCTCGACGACGGTGACCGGTCCCGGATCCTGGACGACTCCCGCCAGGAGCGCCTGGCCACGGACGACGACAGCCCCGGCGACCACCGGCCGGTCCTGACCCGGGCCGACGTGGTCGATCGGGAGAGGGAGGAGTTCGGCGGGATCAAGGTCGGCTCCGCCTTCTTCGGTTGGCTCACCGCCACAGGTACTGCGGTGCTCCTGACCGCCCTCGTGGTCGCGGCGGGTGCGGCGGTCGGTGTCAGCACCGACACCGACCCCCAACAGGCCACCGATCGGGCGGCGGAGTCGCCCGGCACCGTAGGTCTGGTCAGCGGAATCGTCCTGCTGGTCATCCTCTTCGTCGCCTACTACTGCGGTGGCTACGTCGCCGGGCGGATGGCACGGTTCAACGGGCTCAGGCAAGGGCTGGCGGTCTGGCTGTGGGCGGTCGTGATCGCCGTCGTGGTCGCCGTCCTCGCCGCAGTGGCCGGGAGCAAGTACGACGTGCTCGGCAAGCTGAACAGCTTCCCGCGGATCCCGGTGAGCACCGGTGACCTCACCACCGGCGGCGTGGTCGCGCTGGTGCTCGTCGCGGTGGCCGCCCTCGTGGGTGCACTGCTCGGCGGACTCGCCGGGATGCGGTTCCACCGACGGGTCGACCGCGTCGGCATGGGCGCCTGACACGTCCGGGCCCCGCCGTCCTCGGTCGCTCGCGTGTTCGCCGGCACCGCGTCTTCGCCTGCTCGCCGCTCGCGCGGCGGACCGTGCGCCACGGTCCGGGCGCCCAGCGGTGTACGTTCGCAACCAGGACCCTGACTTCCTCAGGGCGAGCACCGTCGGCCACGACCCGCCGTCGACCACGACCACAGGGCGCCCCATGACCTCAGCACTGGAGCACATGAGGACCGAGCTGGGTGCCATCGTGTCCGGAGCCGAGCCGGGCCGATCCGCAGCGAACCAGCTGTGCCTTGCCTGCGTCGATCTGCTCGGGGTCGACGGAGCGGCCATCTCGATGGTCTATGACGGGTTCTCGCACGGCACCTTCGGTGCGAGCGGCGAGACGAGCCGCCGTCTCGACGAGTACCAGTTCACCTTCGGTGAGGGACCCTGCCTCGATGCCGCCGCCAGCCGTGAGGCGGTGCTGGCGCCGGACCTGGACTCCTCCGCCGAGCAGCGATGGCCAGGTTTCGCCGGGGCCGTCCTCGGAGAGGGCATCCGCGCGGTGTTCGCCATGCCCATCATGATCACGTCTGCCTGTGTGGGCGCCCTGGACCTCTTCCGGGTGGCGCCGGGCCCCCTCACCGCTGACCGCCTGGCCGGTGGGATGCTGGCCGCCGAGCTGGCGACGATGCCGCTGCTCGACCTGGTCGCGAGCACCACTGACGGCACCGACGGGGCGACCGCCGCGAGGGGGAGCGAGCTCGACGACCTCGACCGGATCGAGGTCTACCAGGCCACGGGGATGCTCATCTCCCAGCTGGACGTGGATGCCCCCGAGGCACTGGCCAGACTCCGAGCACACGCCATCGCGACGGGCCAGACGGCGAGCGAGGTGGCGTGGGCCATCGTCGAACACAGACTCGTCCTCGACCGCGACGACCGTGCTCACGAGGAGAGGGGTCACCGGTGACCGGCAGCAGGGAGCGCGACATCATCAAGGCCTTCGTGGACCTGTCCAACGAGCTGGTGGAGGGCTACGACGTGGTCGACCTGTTCACGGATCTCACCGCGAACTGTGCCCGGCTGCTCCACATCGCCTCCGCAGGCCTGTTGCTCGCAGACCAAAAGGGGGTCCTGCACCTGGCGGCGGCCTCCTCGGAGCGATCCCACCACCTGGAGATCCTCCAGCTGCAACGTGCCGAGGGCCCCTGTCTGGACTGCTACCGCACCGGTGAGCCTGTCGTCGTCCCGGACCTGTCCCTGCAGGTCGAGCGCTGGCCGCAGTTCTGTGCGGCGGCCGAGTCGACCGGGTTCGCCTCGGTGCACGCCGTGCCGATGCGGCTGCACGACCAGGTCCTCGGCGCCCTCGGACTCTTCAGCGACACGACCGGAACCCTGGACGACGACGACCTGGCGCTCGCCCAGGCCATGGTGCACGTGGCCAGTGTGGCCCTGGTCAACGAGAAGTCCGCAGCCGACCTCTCGACGGTCAACTCCCAGCTCCAGCACGCGCTGACCAGCCGGGTCGCGCTCGAGCAGGCCAAGGGCGTGATCGCCAACACCGGCGGCCTCGACATGCAGGACGCCTTCAACGTGCTGCGCCGTTACGCCCGCGACCACGGGGAGAAGCTCACCGACGTGGCGCACCGGGTCGTCAGCCGCGAGCTCCAGGGCGACACCCTGATCGGCCATGCCAGGGCGGTGCTGATCCTGCCCTGAGGTCGGGCGCGTCCTTCCTGTCGCCGCGAACGGGTATGCCGCGTGGCGCGATTGGTGCGCGCTGGGGGGTTTGCCACCCACGGATGGCGGGGTAGCACCCTGACGGCGGCGCGATGTGCGCCGCTCATCGGGCGGTGTGCCCGAAGACGCCGACGGTGGGAAGCGAGTGGGAGTCATGCCAGGGAAGCAGCCGAAGGGGAAGGCACGGGCCGGCGGGGCGCGACAGGCCACCAAGCAGCCAGTGGCGCAGGTCGGCACCGGGGGAGAGCTGCACCAGCCACCCGAGGGCGGTGAGGTGCTGACCTCTGCCATGGGGGTGCCCCTCTCCGACGACCAGAACAGCCTGCGCGCCGGCCAGCGCGGCCCCACGCTGCTCGAGGACTTCGCGATGCGCGAGAAGATCTTCCACTTCGACCACGAGCGCATCCCGGAGCGCGTGGTGCACGCTCGCGGCTACGGGGCCCACGGCACGTTCGAGACCACCGCGGACCTGTCGGACCTGACCCGCGCGGCGATCTTCGCCACGAAGGGCAGGAAGACCGAGGCGTTCGTCCGCTTCTCCACCGTCGCCGGCGCCAAGGGGTCGTTCGACCTTGCCCGCGACGTGCGCGGTTTCGCCGTCAAGCTCTACACGCCCGAGGGCAACTGGGACCTCGTCGGCAACAACATCCCGGTCTTCTTCATCCAGGACGCCATCAAGTTCCCCGACCTCGTGCACGCGGTGAAGGAGGAGCCGGACCGGGCCTTCCCGCAGGCGCAGTCGGCGCACGACAACTTCTGGGACTTCGTCTCGTTCACCCCCGAGTCGATCCACATGACCCTGTGGCAGATGTCCGACCGCGCGATCCCGCGGTCGTTCCGCTTCATGGAGGGGTTCGGGGTCCACACGTTCCGGTTCGTCAACGCCGACGGGCAGTCGCGCTTCGTGAAGTTCCACTGGCGTCCGCTCCAGGGACTGCAGTCGGTGGTGTGGAACGAGGCGGTCAAGATCAACGGCGCCGACCCGGACTTCCACCGTCGCGACCTGTGGGACGCCATCACCACGGGCGACTTCCCGCAGTGGGACCTCGCGGTGCAGGTCTTCGACGATGCGTTCGCGGACGAGTTCGACTTCGACGTGCTGGACGCCACCAAGCTGATCCCGGAGGAGCTCGTGCCCCTCCAGGTGGTGGGCCGGCTCACCCTCGACCGGGTGGTCGACAACGACTTCGCCGAGACCGAGCAGGTCGCCTTCCACACGGGCAACGTCCCGCCGGGTATCGACTTCTCCAACGACCCGCTCCTCCATGGCCGCAACTTCTCCTACCTCGACACCCAGCTCTCGCGACTCGGGACGCCCAACTTCACCCAGCTGCCGATCAACGCGCCGCGCTGTCCGGTGGCGCACTTCCAGCGCGACGGCCAGATGCAGACCGCCGTGCCCACCGGTCGGGTCAACTACGAGCCCAACGGTCACCGCGGCGCCGAGCGTGGGCCGCGTGCCGATGCCAGCGCCGGGTTCCAGAGCTATGCCGAGCCGATCGAGGGCACCAAGGCGCGGGTGCGCTCTGCGACCTTCGCCGACCACTACAGCCAGGCCAGGCAGTTCTTCATCAGCCAGACGCCGGTCGAGCAGGACCACATCGTCAAGGCGTACACGTTCGAGCTGAGCAAGTGCGAGAACCCGGACGTGCGTTCGCGGATGCTCGCGCACCTGCGCAACGTGCACGACGACCTCGCGACGGGTGTGGCCGAGGGGCTCGGTATGCCGTTGCCGGAGCCTGCGACGCCGGCGGTGCAGCCGCGCACGGACCTCCCTCCGTCCGACGCGCTGAGCATCCTCAAGAAGGGCCCGGGCAGCTTCGCCGGCCGCAAGCTCGGAGTTCTGGTGACGGACGGCACCGACGCGGCGGCGCTGGATGCCTTCCGCTCGGCCATCGCCGACGTGGGGGCGGTGCTGGAGACGATCGCGCCGGTCGTGGGCGGCGTGACCCTGAGTGACGGTTCCGTGCTCGCCGCCGACCAGATGATCGACGGCGGCCCGTCCGTGCTCTACGACGCGGTCGTGCTGCTCCCGGGAGCCAAGGCGGTCCCCGCCCTGGCAGCCCGCAGCACCGCGAAGGACTTCGTGTCCGACGCCTTCGCCCACTACAAGTTCATCGGCTACGCCACTGCCTCGCTGCCCCTGTTGGAGGCAGCCGGGGTCGCTGACCTGCTCGACGACGGGTGTGTCAAGGTCACCAGGTCCACGGCGGCGAAGTTCGTGAAGAAGTGTGGGGCCCTGCGCCACTGGGATCGTGATGTCCAACCCTGAGGTGCCTCTTTCCGGCCCGGCAGGCGCGCCGACGGCCGATCCCACACAGTCGACCTCGTCGCGGCCGGTCTTCCTCGGCCCACCGCCGGGGGCCGTCTCCACGCAAGGCATGGCAGAGCTCGCGGACGCGGCGCGTGAGGCGGGCGCCGCCGACGACGTCGTCGGCGCGTCCCTCCGGGTTGCCTGCGCGTGGGGACCTCGCCTGCCCTTCCCGGGGCACGGCGAGACCACAGGGCTGTGGTCGGCGCTGGCCACGCTCGGGGCGGCAGATCTCACCGTCGCGCGGGCGGTGGAGCCGCACCTCGACGCCCTTGCGATCCTCGCTGAGGCCCCGCAGCCGGGACCGGACACCCCTGAGGACGCGACGTGGGGGGTGTATGCCGCGGAGGCACCCGGGCGCCGGCTCGTGGCGGCGGACGGTCCGGACGGCTGGGTCCTGACCGGCCACAAGCCGTGGTGCTCGCTGGCTCAGTCCGTGACCCACGCACTGGTGACCGCCTGGGTGGACGAGGGCACCCGCGGGCTGTTCGCCGTCGACCTGCGTGCCGACCGGGTGCGTCCCGACATGTCCCCGGGGAGCTGGGTCAGCCACGGGCTGCCCCAGGTCACCAGCGGCGGGGTCGACTTCGACGGTGCGGCCGCGACGCCCGTGGGGGAGCCCGGGTGGTACCTCGACCGGCCCGGCTTCGCCTGGGGCGGCATCGGGGTGGCCGCGGTCTGGTACGGCGCCACGGTCGCCGTGGCCCGGCGTGTGGTCCAGCACGTCACCCGACGCACGCCCGACCAGCTGGCCGAGCTGCACCTGGGACAGCTCGATCTCGCCCTGGCCTCGGCCCGAGACGCCCTGGAGGCCGCTGCGGTCGTGGTCGACGGTCCCCAAGGGGAGGGCCTGCCCGCGGCCCTCGTCGCACTGCGCGCGCGGAGCCTGACGGCCGCGGCGGTCGACACGGTGGTCCAGGTGGCCGACCACGCGATGGGCCCTGCGCCCTTGGCCCACGACGCCGACCACGCCCAGCGGGTCAGCGACCTACGGCTCTACGTCCGTCAGCACCACGCCGAGAGAGACGTGGCCGCGCTCGGCCACCAGCTCCTCGCCACGACCCGGCAGGGGTCGCCTTGGTGAGGAGCTTCACGCATGACGACGCAGGGACCGCACCATCACGGTGGGCGGATCAGGTGGCGGTCGCCGACCTGCCCGTGCTCGACCTGACCGGCGTGCGCAGGCTGGTCGTGGTGGCGGCCCACCCGGATGACGAGAGCCTGGGTGCCGGCGGCCTCACGGCCACGGCCACGACCGCGGGCGTCCCGACCTTGCTGCTCGTCGCGACGTGCGGCGAGGGGTCGCACCCGCTGTCCACGACGCACACGCGTGCCCAGCTGGCGCGCACGCGCAGGCGCGAGCTGGATGCGGCCGCGGCCGAGCTCGGCCTCGCGGAGTCCGCCGTCACCGTCCTGGACGTTCCGGACGGCGAGGTCGGCCGGCACCTCGACGACATCGTCGCAGCCATGGTGGACCTGGTCGGTGACGGCCGGGGTGTCCTGATCGCTGCGCCGTACCGGGCCGACGGCCATCCGGACCACGAGGCCATGGGCCGTGGTGCGGCGGCGGCCGCGCACCGGACCGGCGCCATGCTGGCGGAGTACCCGATCTGGATGTGGCACGCCGCGGATCCCCGGGAGGTGCCGTGGGAGCGGTTCGCCCGGCTGCCCCTGAGCTCGGAGATCCGGGAGGCCAAGCGAGCCGCGGTCGCCAGCCACGCGAGCCAGGTGAAGCCCCTCTCCCACCGCCCGGGCGACGAGACCCTGCTTCCCCCGCACGTCCTCGCTCATTTCGCCGGGGACGAGTTCTTCGCACTGACCGCTGCCGAGGACGCCGCCGACGGCCGGCTCGACCGCCTGCACACCGAGCAGCCGGACCCGTGGGGCGCCGAGACCCGGTGGTACGAGGAGCGAAAGCGGTCGCTCCTGCTCGCTGCCCTGCCCCGCAGGCGGTTCACCCGCGCCCTCGAGGTCGGGTGCTCGACGGGCGTGCTGGCCATGGCGCTGTCCGGGCGCGTGGACTTCCTGGTCGCAGTGGACAGCTCTGCGGCAGCCGTGTCGACTGCGCGGGATCGACTGCCGGCGAGCGTGGATGTCCGCCTGCTCGCCGTGCCACAGAGCTGGCCGGAGGGTCGTTTCGACCTCGTGGTGGTCTCGGAGGTGGGGTACTTCCTGAGTCCCGCGGAGCTCGACGACCTCGTCCGCAGGGTCGCCTCGTGCCTGGAGCCCGCAGGCGTCGTGGCGCTCTGTCACTGGAGGCACCCCATCCGGGGCTGGCCCCTCGACGCTGCCCGGGTCCACTCGGCCTTCGCCGGCGGGGAGCTGCCCCCGGTCGCGGCGTCCTACCGCGACCGGGACGTGGAGATCGTGGTGCACGCGGCTGCTGAGCACTGGCTGGACGCCGACACATGAGCCGGCTGGATACCGTCCACGTGGTCGTCCCGGCCCGGGACGAAGAGCAGCTCATCGGCAGCTGTCTCGACTCGCTCGCAAGAGCCCGTGACGCGTTGCGCGGCGCACGTCCCGACCTGGAGGTGCGCATCACGGTGGTCCTGGACCGCTGCGCCGACGGCACCGCAGACATCGTCCGTGCGGCTGGCGGAGTCGAGGCACTCGAAGTCGTCGTGACCTCCGTCGGAGCCGCACGAGCGGCGGGCGTCCACAGGGCCTCCTGCGACTCCGTGGGGGGCGCCTGGACGGACCGCACGTGGGTCGCGTGCACCGACGCGGACAGCAGGGTGCCGGTGTCCTGGCTCATGGGCCAGGTGCGCTGCGCCGAGGCCGGGTATGCCGCTCGGGTGGGCACCGTCCGGCCTGACCTGGCGCACGTCGAGCCGGCCCTCTACCGGCGGTGGCTCAGCAGGCACGAGCTCGGTCCGGGGCACACCCACGTCCACGGCGCGAACCTCGGCTTCAGCCTCGCGGCATACCACCAGGTCGGTGGCTTCCCCCACGACGAGTGCGGGGAGGACGTCGAGCTGGTCCGCCGGTTGCGCCTCGCCGGCTTGCCCGTGCAGGCGACCGCCAGCGACCCCGTGATGACGTCCGGGCGTCGCGTCGGGCGGGTGCGCGGCGGCTTCGCCGACTACCTGACCGGTCTCGCGACCGGTCTTGCCGAGGCGACCTGACTGCAGGTCGCCCAGCCACGCCCGGGCCGCTCACATGGACGACGGCGCCCGCTCCAGGGACCGGACGACGACGCGGGTGATCGCCTCGGGTTGGGTGAACAGGTTGTTGTGCGATCCCGGTGTCACGGCGATGGTCACGCTGGGAGACGCAGTGGCCCGGCGTGCGAGCTGGTCGAGCCAGGACCGGGGTGCGTAGGCGTCCTGCCGCCCGGCGGTCAGCACCACGGGCAGCCGCAGGGCAGGAAGGCGGTCCTCGATCCGGTCGGCCATGCCGGACCGGAGGATCGAGACGACGTCGCGGCCGCCGCGCAGGAGCTGGGGGAACGCGGACAGCTCGCCCGGCGAGTCGCGCCGGTAGGCCAACGGGGTGACGGCGAGCAGGCGTGGCAGCGCGCGGTGGGCAGGTCTGAAGGTGGGTCCGGCGAGGACGACCGCTGCCGTCCGCGTCTCCTGCAGGACCAAGGCTGCGGTCAGGGCCGCCTGGGCGCCCGTGGAATGGCCCATGACGGCGAGCGGACCACGCCAGTCCTGCTGGGCCACCCACTGCGCCGCGACGCGTCCCATGGCGCGGATCTCGGGGGATGCCGCCCTCGGAGCGTGCGAGCCGAATCCCGGCAGGTCGAGGACGGCGCAACGCAGCCCTGCAGCTGCGAGGGCGACCGCGGTCGGGCGGGTGTACGCGGGCAGGCCCAGGCCGGGGACGAGCACGACGAGACCCACGGGTGACCGGTGCGCGGGGGCTGCCTCGAAGGCATGGACCGGGCCCCCGGGGAGGTCACACCATGACTGGGTGAGCGCGACGGCAGCGCAGTCGTCGGAGGGTGACCGGAGGCCGCCGACCCTCTGCCGCACGGCTTGGTGCAGCCGACGGCCTCGCCAGCTCCCGCGACTCAGAGCGCCTCGACCAGCCTCTTGATGTTGGAGAGGGTCTCCTTGAGTCCTTCGCGGATCTGCTCGTCGCCCGCCTGCACCCGCTCGGTGTGCAGGTGCACCTCGACGCGCGAGCCGGCGCCGGCGGACTCGACATCGAGGTGGCCGTGGTAGTCGGAGTCGCCCTCCGACCCCCACTCGACCCGTTGCCGCTCGGTGAGGACCCGGAACCACGCGTCTCCCTGTTCCTCGTGCCCGTCGGGCATCCGCGCCTTCGTGTGGATCTTCTCTCCGTCCCCGGGGGAGGCCTGCGTCATCCGGGAGAAGTACTGGGGCAGGTTGGACACGTCCGACAGGTACGCGAAGAGCGCCTGGTCGTCGGCATCCACGTCGGTGGATTCGGTGAAGTCAGCCATGGACGTCCGGTACCCGCAGGGTGCCCCCTGCAAACGGGTGGCGCCACATCCGCACCCTTTCAGCCGGCGTCGCGGCTGGCGCCCATGGGGACCGGACGCTCTTGCACGTGGCCGAGGTCCATGCTTCAGTGGGGCACTCAGCGGAAGTTGCCCTGGACCCGGCGGCGTCGACATGACGGCGAGGCGGGCACATGGCTCAGGCACAACCGCACACCCTCGGGAGCAGAGGGTCTGACTCGGGGCTCCCTCCGCGTGTCCGGCCCGCCACGGACTACCTGCGGCTCGCCGAACGGATCCGGGCGGCCGGTCTGATGCAGCGTCGGCACGCCTACTACCTCCGGCTCGGTCTCGCCCTGATGTCGCTCCTGGCCCTGTCAGGTGTTCTGTTGCTGGTCCTCGGTGACTCCTGGTGGCAGCTCGCGACGGCAGTGGTCCTCGCCTTCACCTTCGCCCAGTTCGGGTTTCTCGCCCACGATGCCGCCCACCGACAGGTGCTGCGGTCCCCTCGGGCCAACGAGTGGCTCGCCCGGTGTCTGTCGACGTCGGTCGTGGGCCTGAGCTACGGGTGGTGGACGCACAAGCACAGCCGCCACCACAGCGCTCCCAACCAGGTGGGCCGGGACCCCGACATCGCGCCGGGAGCCCTGGTCTTCACCCCAGAGGAGGCGTCGCAGCGCACCGGCTTCGCCCGCTGGTTCGCCACCAGACAGGGTGCGCTGTTCTTCCCCCTGCTGGTCCTCGAGGGTCTGAACCTGCATGCCGGCAGCCTGCGGGTGTTGGCGGCCCGGCCCGAGCTACCGTGGCGTCGGCTTGAAGCGAGCATCGTGCTCGTCCGTCTGGGGGGTTACCTCGTCCTCGTGGCCCTCGTCATGGGCCCGGGAAAGGCGGCGGCCTTCGTCGCGCTGCAGCTGGGCCTGTTCGGGGTGCTCCTCGGGGGAGCCTTCGCGCCCAACCACAAGGGAATGCCGTTCGTGCCCCGGGACTCGCGTGTCGACTTCCTGCGCCGGCAGGTTCTCATGTCGCGAAACATCCGCGGTGGGGTCGTGGTCGACGTGGTCATGGGTGGTCTCAACTTCCAGATCGAGCACCACCTGTTCCCGAGCATGCCCCGAGGCAACCTCGCGCTGGCTCGTCCGATCGTCAAGGCCTTCTGCGAGGAGAGCGGCGTCGCGTATGCCGAGTCGTCGCTGCTGGGCTCGTACGCGACGGTCGTGCGCTACCTGAACGCCGTGGGGCCCGGTCACCGGGATCCGTTCGCGTGTCCGCTCGTCCAGCAGTACCGCGGCTGAGCAGCCATAGGCCGCACCCGCGATCGCGTCACCCGACGCAAGCGGCAGCGAGCGCCAGCTCCCTGCCACTTCAAAGGTATACGTCCGGTGGGGGCTTGTGGCAAGACCCCGGTCGTCCTCCAGACTGGTCGGCCGTGCCCGGGTGGCGGCGACGACGACGAGGGGAAGTCATGGTGGACGTGGTTGTGGTGGGGGCTGGCCCGACCGGCCTGATGCTGGCCGCTGAGCTGAGGCTGGCGGGAGTGGACGTCGCGGTCCTCGAGCGCCGCCCGACGGAGGAGCTGGTGGGCTCACGCGCAGGCGGTTTCCACGCGCGCACGATCGAGCTGCTCGACCAGCGGGGCATCGCTGATCGGTTCCTCGCGGAGGGCACGACCCACCCGGTGCCGTACGGAGGAGGGGTGTCGCTCGACATCAGCGACTTCCCCACGCGTCACCCGTACACGCTCGGGCTGTGGCAGAACCACATCGAGCGGATCCTGGCCGACTGGGTCCACGAGGTGGGCGTGCCCATCCGTCGTGGGGTCGAGGTGACCGGCGTCGTCCAGGACGACGCCGGGGTCGACGTCCAGCTGGCTGGTGGCGAGGTGGTGCGCGCGGCATACCTCGTGGGTGCGGATGGTGGGCGCAGTGTGGTCCGGAAGGCCGCGGGGATCGAGTTCCCCGGATGGGAGGCGACCACGAGCGCGATGATCGCCGAGGTCGAGGTGACCGAGGCGCTGCCCGAGGGCATCAGGTACGACGCGAGCGGTCTCCACGGCCTGAGCTTCATGGGGGACGGGCCGACCGTACGAGTGGTCAGCGGCGAACCAGAGCTGGGCATCACGACCGAACCCACGCTCGCCGACCTGAGCGAGAACCTCGAAGCCGTGTACGGCACCGACTTCGGGGTGCACAACCCGACCTGGATCTCCAGGTTCAGCGACGCCACGCGTCAGGCGGCGGCATACCGCAAGGGCCGGGTGCTGCTCGCGGGGGACGCCGCGCACATCCACTCCCCGGCGGGAGGTCAGGGGATCGGGCTGGGCGTCCAGGACGCGGTGAACCTCGGCTGGAAGCTCGCCCAGGTGGTCGCGGGCGTCTCGTCCGACGCCTTGCTGGACACCTACCACGCCGAGCGGCATCCGGCCGACGCCCGCGCGCTGGAGTACTCGAAGGCGGTGAGCGCCCTCCAGCGCCACGACCCGCGGATCGTCGCGGTGCGCGACCTGATGGACGAGCTGGCGAGGATGGACGAGCCGCGCAGGCACCTGGCGGGCCTCATCTCCGGGCTTGCCGTCCGCTACGACCTGGGTGACGGGCACCCGCTGCTAGGTCGCCGGATGCCTGACCTCGACCTGACGAGTGCTGGTGGGGTGGTCCGGGTCTACTCCCTGCTCCACGAAGCGCGACCCGTGCTGGTCAACTTCGGCCCGCCGGGGAGCATCACCGTGGGGCCCTGGGCGAACCGGGTGCAGCTGGTGGACGCGTCCTACGACGGCAGGTGGGAGCTGCCGGTGATCGGCGCCGTCGAGCCACCCGAGGCGGTGCTGGTCCGGCCCGACGGCCACGTGGCCTGGGTGGGTGACGGCACCGCGTCGGGACTGGAGGACGCCCTGGCCACGTGGTTCGGGACGCCCGCCGACCGCTAGTCCGACGGCGCTCGCGAGCCGACTGCCCCTGCCGAGCCTCGGGCGCAGCGCAGGCACTGTGCCCTCATGACCGACGCATGGTGGGTGCACCGTTTCCGGCGACCTGTCGGTCACGGCGCGGCCTCACGGAGCAGTTCCAGGAGTGGCTCGGCGGCCTGGTCGAAGAACGCCTGCTGGGTGCTTCCGCCGACCTGGACCAGGGCCACGTCGGTGAAGCCTGCCTTCCAGTACGCGGAGACCGCTTCCACGATGGCTTCGAGGTCAGGTCCGCAGGGGATCGAGCTGGCGACGTCGTCGGGGCGGACGAACTGGCTGGCCCCCGCGAAACCGGCAGGGGTGGGCAGGTCGCTGTTCACCGACCAGCCCCCGGCGAACCACCGGAACTGCTCGTGGGCCACCCGTACCGCCTCGTCGCGGTCGGGTCCCCAGGAGATGGGTATCTGCCCGATGGCGCGCGCCGTCGGGCCCGTGGCCGCTGTTCGGTGGCCGATGGTCGGCGCTTCCGGAGTCGAGTTCCACGCCGAGACCAGGTCCGGGTCCGGCTCGACCGCGACGAGGTGGTCGGCCAGCGGCGCGAAGCGCTCGATCGACTGCGCACCCGAGACGGCTACACCGATGGGCACGCCCTCGTCGGGCAGGTCCCAGATCCTGGCCGACTCGACGTCGAACCACTCGCCGCGGCGGGTCACCAGCTCTCCGGTGTGGAGCTCACGGATGAGCGACAGGGCCTCGGCGAGCATGCTCTGGCGGACATCCACCGAGGGCCACCCCTTGCCCGCGACGTGCTCGTTGAGGTTCTCCCCGCTGCCCAGGCCCAGGGTGAACCTGCCGTCCGACAGCAGCTGCAGCGTCGCTGCCTTCTGTGCCACCACCGCCGGGTGGTACCGCATGGTCGGGCACGTCACGTAGGTCATCAAGCCGACCCGCTGCGTCGCCTGTGCCACGGCGCCCAGGACCGACCAGGCGTACGGCGCGTGTCCCTGTTCCTGCAGCCACGGCGAGTAGTGGTCGCTGCACACCTCGAAGTCGAAGCCTGCGTCCTCGGCCAGCTGCGACCAGCGCACGAGGTCCTTGGGACCGCTCTGTTCCGTCATCAGGGTGTAGCCGAACCCTGTCTGGCTCATCGTCTCCTCCTGGCGTCGCGAGGCCCTGTCTCCGCCTGGAACAGGCGCGTTGTCGCCCTGTCCCGAGGCGCACTGTTCTCGGCGTCATCTGTCTTCCGGTTTGCCCGCCTTCCGGTTACCCGCCGGGGGAGCGGTCAAACAGGCCGCTGGCCCGACCTGCGGCACGGTGCCCGGTCCTGTGGCTGTCCGGACCTGGTCGAGGCAGACTGCGCGCATGAGGACACTTGGGGTGGAGGAGGAGCTGCTTCTCGTGGACCCCGGCACAGGACGCGCTGTGGCGGTGGCGCCCACCGTGCTGGCCGAGGCGGCCGCGGACGACGGCACGCAGACGTCCACTGGAGCCAGCCATCGCGGCGGTGTGCACCGTGACGAGGACTGCGCTGGTGAAGACCACGACGACCAGGGGGGTGGTGAGGGTCTCGAAGCCGAGCTGCAGCTCCAACAGATCGAGATCGACACCAGCCCGTGCCTCCGGCTGGGCGAGGTGGCCGAGGACCTGGTGCGACGCCGGCGGCACGTCGACGAGATGGCTCAGCGTGCCGGGGCGCGCGCTGTGGGCCTGGCGACCTCACCCCTGGCCGTCGCGCCCAGGACCACTCCGCACCCCAGGTACCGGCGGATGGCCTCCCTCTACGGCCTCATGGAGCAGGAGCAGCTGACCTGCGGGTGTCATGTCCATGTCTCGGTCGACTCGGAGGAGGAGGGTGTGGCGATCCTCGATCGGGTCCGGGTGTGGCTGCCGGTGCTCGTCGCGATGAGCACCAACTCCCCGTTCTGGCAGGGGGGCGACACCGGGTATGCCGGCTACCGTTCCCAGGTGTGGGCGAGGTGGCCGTCGGCCGGACCAGTCGAGGTGCACGGGTCGCCTGACCGCTACCACGCGCTGGTCGCCTCACTGCTCGCGACCGGCGCGGTGCTCGACCAGGGGATGGTGTACTTCGACGCGCGCCTGTCTGCCTCGTACCCCACCGTCGAGGTCCGCGTTGCGGACGTCGCGCAGGACGTGCGGCACACGGTGCTGGTGGCCGGGCTCGTCCGCGGCCTCGTCGACACGGCCGCTGCCGAATGGCGCGATGGCCGATCCGCCCCGGACGTGCCTGCCGCCTTGCTGCGCGCCGCGAACTGGACGGCGAGTCGGCACGGTCTCGGCGACCAGCTCGTCCACCCCGCGACCGGTCAGCAGGTCAGCGCCACCCGGGTCGTGGCCGACCTGATGGAGCATGTCACCCCGGCGTTGGCGGCCAACGACGATCTGGAGGCGGTCGGTGCGCTCGTGGACAGGCTGCTCGGCTCCGGCACCGGCGCCGACGAGCAACGGCGAGTCCACGCTCGCCGGGACCGCCTCGACGACGTGGTGCGTGCCGCCATCGAGGCCACCCACCGTGGCTCAGATGGGCTCCAGGGGGAGTGACGGGCGCAGTCCCTGCTCCAGGGCCGAGCAGAGCTGGTCGAGGTCGTCGAACCGTCGCGATGGCGACACGCAGGCGAGAGCCCAGAGCAGGCGGGTGGGCGCATGGCGATCCACGAGGGTCGCCTGTAGGTCGTCGCGCGTGGCGGGGAAGCACCGTGGGGGGAGGTAGTCGCGCACCTCGAGGGAGGCCGGCACCGGTTCGGCCGCCGAGGCCGGCAGGTGGCCGTCTGGATGGGTCATGGTCATGACAGGGGTTCCTTCGCAGACGGCGTGCGCGACCCTGACGCCGCACACAATGCTGCTTGGGTGGTGCCCGCGGTGGCCACGGCCCAACCGCCCCGGCTCGTCAAGTTTCGGTAAACTCGCCGGCGAGAGCATCGAGGTCTGCTCGGCCTAGTGGCCACCGGCACGGTGCTGGTCGCGACGCAGGACCGTGAGAGGCAGCACCAGCCAGTTGACGAGGAACAGCAGCAGCGCGGCGCCAGCTGCGACGACCGCCCCGACGGTGTCCGTCACGACGTCGAAGATGACGAAGGTGACGGCTGCAACGGCCAGCGCGAGGGCGATGAGGCCAACCCGCGCGCACCAGTTGGCCATGGCCACGAGGGTGGCCTTCTCGCGCTTTCGGAAGAGCAGCCTGTGGGCACTCACGGGCGCCACGAGGAACGCGGTCGCCACCACTGCGAGTGCGAAGGCCCCCAGGAACACGACCCGGTTGGTCTGCTCGAGCTCGGTGAAGCGCTGCTGGAACGGCAGCGTGAGCAGGAACCCGGCGAGGATCTGGACACCCGTCTGGACCACGCGAAGCTCTTGCAGCAGCTCGTCCCAGTTGCGGTCGAGCCGTTCCAGGGGAGTCTCGTCACGACCGTCGTGAGCAGTCCCCGGCGATGACATGTCTTGCGTGTCGGCCACGGGTCATCTCTACCCCAGGTGCCGTGACTCAACCACCCCGACGGCGGCCGGGCCGCGAAGTCGGTCGCATGACCTGCGGCCCCCTGGGTAGGAACCGTGGAGACGAGCGATGCGCGGCTGATGCCGCCCCCAGCGCAAAGGAGGGCACGATGAAGGTGGGCTACTTCCTCTCCTGTGAGGAGTACGGACCGGACGAGCTGGTCGAGCAGGCGGTGCTGGCCGAGCGGGCCGGTTTCGCCGGCCTCTGGATCAGTGACCACTACCACCCCTGGAACGACGAGCAGGGGCAGAGCCCGTTCGTCTGGTCGGTGATCGGTGCCATCTCCCAAGCCTGTTCGCTACCGGTGACGACTGCAGTCACGTGCCCCACGACGCGGGTGCATCCCGCCGTGGTGGCCCAGGCGGCCGCGACCTCAGCGGTGATGCTGGGCGGGCGTTTCGTCCTCGGCGTCGGGTCCGGTGAGGCGCTGAACGAGCACATCCTCGGAGACGCGTGGCCGCATGCTGCCAAGCGCCTGGAGATGTTGGAGGAAGCGGTCGAGGTGATGCGCGCGCTGTGGACCGGCGAGGTGGTCTCGCACGACGGGCGCCACTACACGGTCGACACGGCCCGCATCTACACCCTGCCGGACCGTCCGCCGTCGGTCTTCGTGTCGGCGTTCGGGCCGAAGGCGCTGGAGGTGGCGGCCCGGATCGGCGACGGCTTCATCACCACCCAGCCGGACGGCGACGCAGTGGCCGAGTTCCGACGGATGAAGGGCGACGACAGTGCCCCTGCGATGGCCGGGTTCAAGGTGGCGTATGCCGCGACCGCCGAGGAAGGCCTGGACCACGCGCACCGGCTGTGGGCCAACTCCGGGGTCCCGGGCGAGCTCGCGCAGGTGCTGCCCTCGCCGCAGCACTTCGAGCAAGCTGCCTCGCTCGTCACCAGAGAGGCCACTGCGGACTCGGTCGTCTGTGGCAGCGACGCGGATGAGCACCGTGCCGCCTTCCGACCCTTCGAGCAGGCCGGCTTCGACGAGGTGTACGTCGCCAACATGGGTCCACAGTGGCGGGAGATGATCGAGTTCTACGGGAAGTCGGTCCTGCCCCAGCTGTCGTGATCGGCTGTCCCTGAGTCCGACCACCAGCCCCGAGTCCGACCACCAGCCGACCGGGCGCCTGGCCGGACCGCACGCCTAGCGGGACCGGACGCCCGAACCGGCGACCTGGAGGTCGTACAGAAGGGTCTGGAGGTCGGGGAAGGTGACTTCGGCGCCGGCGGCCTCGAGCTCCGGCGCGCTGGTTCCTCCGGTCGCCACGCCGACGGCGGTCGCGCCAACCCGGACGGCGCCCTCCATGTCCCACACGGAGTCGCCGACCACGAGCGCGTCCCTCGCGTCGACCCCAGCTCGCTCCAGCGCCATCTCGAGCAGGTCGCGGCTCGGCGTGGAGCTGGACACGTCGTCACCCGTCACGACCACGTCGAAGTCGGGCTGGTCGAGGACCTCGAGCATCGGCCAGAGGTCGCGTTCGCCGCCTGATGACGCCAGCACCACCGTCAGGCCGGCGTCCCGGCACCAGTTCAGGAGGGCCCGGGCGCCGGGGAGAGGTGGGATGCGGTCGTGCCACGTCGCGAACAGGGCATCGTGGGCGGCCGTGATGGACGGGTCCTGGCTCGTGTCGCGGCCGGACCCGAGGACGTGCTCGAGCAGGTGGTCCGCACCCATCCCCACCGTGTGGTGCAGCGCGGCCATCGGGCGCTGGTGCCCGTACTGCCGCATCGCATGCCACCAGCACAGGGTGTGCACGTACGTGGAGTCGACGAGGGTGCCGTCGAGGTCGAAGATGACCCCGCTGGCCCGGGCGAACGTGATCGACATGCACAGGGTGTGCCCCGCGAATGCCCTGGACAAACCCCAGGGTTTGGACGTGACCAGTCTGGGTACAGGTCGAAGCGAGCCAAGGAGGCAAGCCATGCCGAAGCGCAAGCCAGGTCCTTCGGTGAAGGACCCCGAGATGTACGAGGCGCTGCGTGACGACGGCGCCAGCAAGGAGAAGGCCGCTCGGATCTCCAATGCGGCGGCGAACACCTCGCGCAAGGCCGTGGGGGCCAAGGGCGGACGGAGCGGAGACTACGAGGACTGGACGAAGGACGACCTCCTGAAGAAGGCTCGTCAGGTGGGCGTGCGTGGACGGTCGTCGATGTCGAAGTCCCAGCTCATCGACGCGCTCCGGAACCACTGAGCAGGCAGCTCCGGAACCACTGAGCAGGCAGCTCCGGAACCACTGAGCAGGCAGCTCCGGACCCTCGAGCACAACCGCGCCGACCGCGGTGAGTGGCGGCCAGGCAGGGGTCGTTCGACGCATCGGGTCCGTCAGGCTCGGCCCAGGGGCAGGAGCACGGTGAAGGTCGACCCCGCGCCCAGGCTGGAGTGCACGTCGACCGAGCCGTCGTGTCCCTCCACGATCGCCTGGACGATGGAGAGGCCGAGGCCGGTGCCCTGCACAGCACGCTCGGTGGCGTCCGAGGACCGGAAGAATCGGCGGAAGATCTTGTCCAGGTCGGACTCCGGAATGCCAAACCCCGTGTCGCTCACCACGATCCGGGCAGCCGACACGCCGAGCTCGTCGTCGACCACATCCACGACGAGCCGCACGCCACCCCCGTCAGGCGTGAACTTCACGGCGTTGGTCAGCAGGTTCGTGACGACTCGCTCCAGGGCGGTGGCGTCGGCGTACACGGTCACCGGGTGACTGGGGACCTGACGGTGCAGGCGGAGGTCGCGTCGCTGGGTGAGTGGACCCATGGCCTCCCAGGCGTGGTCGACGACGTCCACCAGGTCGCAGCGACCGCGTGACAGCTGGAGCTGACCCGCCTCGATGCGCGAGTTGAGGAGCAGGTCCTCGATCAGCCCCAGCAGTCGTCGGCCGTTGCGGTCGATGCGGGAGACGAGGTCGAGCTGCTTGGGCACCAGGAGTCCGGCGGCTCCGTCCTCGAGCATCTCGGTGTAGCCGAGGACGCTCGCCAGCGGAGTCCGCAGCTCGTGGCTCACCGCGGAGAGGAAGTCCGTCTTGGTCCGGTCCAGGGCGGTGAGCTCCTCCACGGCGCGCCGTTCCCTGGCGAGGGCGGTCTGGACAGCCTGGGCGGCGACGCGGCGCTCGGTGACGTCCTCCGCCACGCCGAGGTAACCCGTCGTGGCCCCGGCCTGGTCGACGATGGCACTCGTCGTCAGGTCGACCACCATCCGCTGCCCGTCGCGGGTGATCCACGTCCAGTCCCGCGTCTCGGTTCGTTCCGCCCCGACCAGGGCGTGGACGAGCACCTCGGGGCCGGGACGGACCCCGAGCTCTTGAGCGCGGGCGGTCACCTCGGCTGTGTCGTGCAGGGCCACCCAGTTCAGCGTCCCCACGACCTCTTCCGGCCGCCATCCGAGCAGGTTGGTCGCACCGCGGTTGAAGAGGGTGATGGTCCCGGCGGGATCGGTGCCGATGATGGCCGTCGCTGGCGCAGAGTTGAGGATGGTCTGGGTGAACGTCGCCTCGCTGAGCAGGTCCGCCTCGGCGTCCCGGCGCTGAGTCGAGGCCACCGCGAGCGCGAGGCCGGTGATGGCGGCGGTGATGAGGAAGGCCTGGGTCAGCGCACCAACCGTCTCGGGCTTGACCTGACCTGAGCGTCCGGCTGCGGCGAAGGGCCCGCCACCTTCGCTGGTGAGGACGACGACCGCGACGCCGAGCATGAGGAGCTGGGCAGCCAGGGTGCGCAGGGGCAGCCGGGTCGCGCCCCAGACCAGGACCGGCAGCGGCAGGAAGGCGAGCGGCAGGCCGCGCGTCGAGCCGAAGACCCAGAGCGTGACCGCCAGCAGCGCCAGCCCCTGCAGGAGGTCCTCCAGCCGGCGCGGCTGTGAGCGTCGGGTGGAGACGGCGACACCCAGCGGCGCCATGGTGAGGACTGCCGCCGTGTGGGACGCGGCGACCGCGTAGGCCGTGCGCACGAAGCTGCCGTCCAGCGTGAGGGCCACGGTGAGCCCAGCCAGGACCCCGAAGACCATCGCGCCGACCACCGTGGCGACGAGTAGCTGGCCGAGGTGTTCGAGCGAAACCAGCCGCGGCCGTCGCTCGCCGCGCGTCATGATCCACCACACGACCGCCGCCTCGGACGCGTTCGCGAAACCGAAGCACGCGGCGGTGAGTGGCGGTCGACCGCCGTACCAGTTCGCGGCGCCGCTCAGGACCACGACGCCCACGACGACGACGGCTGCGCGGCGACGGTCCGGTCCGGTGGCGAGCAGGAAGGCGATGACGAGCCCCGCCGCGGGCCACCACACCGCCACCGACGAGCCCGGTGGCGCGAACACCACAGCGGTCGCGCCGAGCACGAACACCCCGACCAGGACGAGGGCTGCGGCAACCTCCCACCGACGCAGGAGGCGCCACACGTTCGTCACGGTCGGCCGCCCCGTCCGCAGGGCTCGGCACGGGCCGTCCCGGAGCCGGCTGACCGGCATACCTGGCACCAGTCGTCCGGCCATGAGCGCATTGACCCATTCTTGCGTAGCGGGAACGCCGCAAGTGGGGATCCCGCCCGGTGTGCCGCGAGTGGTCCGTCGCTAGCGTGGGACCATGCGGCACGCAGTCACGGACGAGGACACCGCTGTCAGCCTGGGCAGTGGTGATGTGCAGGTCCTGGCCACGCCGCGTCTCGTCGCGTGGTGGGAGGCCGAGACGGTGGTCGTGGCGGCTGCCCTGCTCGAGCAGAGCCAGACCAGTGTCGGCACCGCTGTCCGCATCGAGCACGTCAAGGCCACACCCGTGGGCGGGGTCGTCGACGTCGCTGCTCGGCTGGTTGGTCCCGGCGACTCACGACGGCTCGTCTTCGAGGTGACGGCCACCGACGGCGACGGCGACCTGGTGGGCGGCGGCGAGATCGACCGCGTCGTCGTCGACCGGGCGAGGTTTCCCACGCCAGCGACCTCGTAGCCGCGGGCGTCCTTCCCCGGTGGCGGCGTCAGGACCGGACCGCGACGGCGACCCGTCCGTTGCGCAGTGAGCCGTGAGCCTCGGTCGGCAGGTCGAGGGTGCCGAAGAGGCTCAACAGGTCGCTGTCGGAGACGATCGTGAAACCGTGGTCGGCCATGAGGTCTCGGATCTCCTCCGGTCTCCACAGCGACCGCCACGGCTCGGTCGCGAGGGGGTCGACCTGCTTCGAGACGCGCAGCATGACGCGCATCAGCCGTCGGAGCATCGTCACGGCCAAGGACCTTGCCTGGTAGTTGACGACGAGCCGGCTGCCCGCTGCGCTGAGCGTGCTGACCTGCGCGACCGTTGCCCGGACCTCGGAACGGGTGAGGTACGGGACGACCCCTTCCCACACCCAGGTCGACGGGATGTCGGGGTCGAAGCCCGCTTCCCGGAGTCGGCCGACGAGGCTCTCCGACGCCAGGTCGACGGCCACCGGGACGAGCCGATCCGTCACAGGCGCCAGTCCGTCGACGCGACGCAGCTTGTCCCGCTGGGACGCGGGGTGGTCGACCTCGTAGACCGTGGTCGCGGCCAGCTCTGCCATCCGGTATGCGCGACTGTCGAGCCCCGCACCCAGGATCACCACCTGCGGCGCCGCGTGGTCGCGGATGGCGTCGTCGATGGCGATGGTGCGCGGCACCATCGACAGCCCTGTCCGACGGACCAGCTCGTACCCGAGGCGTTCCGAGCCTGACGTCGGCCGCGCGTGCCCGCGCACGAGGTCGACCAGCACGCGCTCGTCCGGATCGAGCAGTCTCCGGGCGACCGGGTCGGAGAACAGCCCCACGGCATACCTGCCGTCAGCGACGGCGCGCCCCTGGCAGACGAGGACGGCCGTGCTGCTCGCCGCTCGCTCGGTCATCCCACCCAGTGTGCCATTCGGCCGGTTGTCGAGATGTGTGCAGGTGGGGCCTGGGGGAGACTGCTGGCATGACGACGAGCCCGAGCCTGCCGTTCGACCTCAAGCTTCCCACCGCTCAGCTGCTCCATCTCGCCTCGACGGTCACGGACGAGCAGCTCGGCGGTCCCACACCGTGTGAAGGGCGGACGATCAGCCAGCTGATCGGCCACGTTAGCGGCCTGCTCGGGGCGTTCCGTGCGGCGGCCGACAAGGACCTGGGGCCCTGGACCGACACCAACCCCGATGAGAAGGGCTGGCCATCGGCGCCACAGGGGTGGCGCGACCAGCTGGCGGAGCGTGGCCCCGCTCTCGTGGAGGCATGGACGGACCCGGCGGCGTGGCAGGGCATGACCCGCGCGGGTGGCGTGGACCTGCCGGGCGAGGTCGCTGCGCTCGTCGCCCTGGACGAGGTGGTGCTGCACGGCTGGGACCTCGCTCGGGCGACGGCCCAGGAGTACGCCTGCGACGACCCGACCGCTCATGCCCTGTGGGGCTTCGTCTCCGGGTTCGACGCCGGGGGGACCCCTGGCCTGTTCGGTGCCGCTGTCCCGGTCGACGACGACGCGCCGCCGTTCGACCGCGTGCTGGGCCGGTCCGGACGCGAGCCCTGGTGGCAGCCGCCGTCAGGCGAATAGCGGCTCCCTGCCGTGGGCCTGCCGGAATGCCCGGGGGTCACGCCGAACCGCGAGACCCGGGCACTGAGCCGCAGTCGATCGCTCGGTCGGCTCGCCACGGTGGGTCGGTGGACTGGGCGCCATCGTCACGGCATGCTCGCGGCATGGAACGCAACGTCCTTGGTGGTGACCTGGAGGTGTGCGGCACCGAGCCGATGACGGGCTTCTTCCGTGACGGCTGCTGCACCACCGGGCCGCAGGACCGCGGCAGCCACACCATCTGCGCGGTCGTCACCGCCGAGTTCCTCGAGCACCAGCGCGGCATCGGCAACGACCTGTCGACACCTCTGCCCGAGTACGGCTTCCCCGGGCTGGTGCCCGGCGACCGCTGGTGCGTGACCGCCCTCAACTGGGCCAGGGCCCACCGCGACGGAGCCGCCGCTCACGTGGTGCTGGCGGCGACCAACGAGGCGGTGCTGCACGTCGTGCCGCTCGAGGCCCTGCAGGAACACGCTGTCGACGTGCCACCGGACCTGAGCGGCCTGCGGTCCTGAGGGGCCCGGCGTGCCCTGGCTCTTGAGCGTGCGCCAGCCGCCCGCCCGGTTGTTGGCGATGATCTGGCGCAGGAACTCCAGCAGCGCGGGCTCGTTCACCGGGTCGCCCTCCCAGAAGGCGATGGTCCGGGCCGTGGAGTTGTCGTGTCCCGCGTTGACCAGACCGTGCGGGTCGTCGACGATCGCACCGTCGTAGACGAACAGGTTGACGTGGTCCTTCGTGGCCAGGAGGGCGCAGACGTTGCCGTCGAGGACGAAGTACGGCTGCACCCGTCTCTTTATCGTCTCCCGCACCTCGGGGTCGGCGGAGTGGACGAGGTCGCGCAGCCGTTGACACAGCTCGCGTTGCCATGGGGGGAGCGCGTCGAGGTAGGTGTCGACCAGCGGCTCGACCTCGTAGGGCGGCACGGGTCGTGCCGTGGGCGGCGGCTTCTCGTGGGGCATGTTTCCCTCCTAGTTCCAGACTGCCAGCACGGCGCAGACGGCGAGCAGCTTCAGCAGCCAGTCGCCCGCATGGATGGCAGCCAGCGGGGCCGGCACGTGCTCGTGGAAGACCGACCCGGACAGGATCACCAGGGGGAACCCGATCCACAGGGCCAGTCCGAGACCGAGTCCTCCCGACAGGCCGGACACCTCCATCCGCGTCAGGAGCCTGGCCACCACGAGGGCAATCACCAGGTTGCGAACGACCTCGACACCCAGGGTGAGGACGGGTGGGCGGCTGGGGCCGTCGGAGTATGCCGGGTGGAGCCGCGCCAAAGAACGTCCCCACACGGCATACCAGGTGGCGCTGATGACGAACGCCGCGACGACGGCGACCGCGATGCTGGGAACTGACGTGTCCATGCCATGTTGACCGTCATCGGTACCCGAACTCATCGGCTGGTCCCACCCAGCGGGCCGGCAGGTCATCGCTGGTCTAGTCTCCGGACAAGGAAGGGAGACACCGTGCCCGTGCAGCCCCAGGCCGTCCCCGAGGTGCGCTTCACGCTCAACGGTGCGCCGGTCGAGGTCACCGTGGACGCCTGCGTCAGCCTGCTCGACCTGCTGCGTGAGCGCCTCGACCTGACGGGGACCAAGAAGGGCTGCAACCAGGGGGCGTGCGGCGTCTGCACCGTTCTGGTCGACGGGCGACGGGTGCTCGCCTGCCTCACCCTGGCCGTCCAGGTCGAGGGCCGCGAGGTGACCACCATCGAGGGGGTGGGTACACCCGACGCGCCGCACGACCTCCAGCGCGCCTTCATCGGGACCGACGGGTTCCAGTGCGGCTACTGCACGTCCGGTCAGATCTGCTCCGCCCTCGGCATGCTGAGCGAGCTGCACGACGGCGTCCCCAGCGCCGTCTCCGATCATCTCGCCGCGCCACCGGAACGCTCGGACCTCGAGGTGCGTGAGCGGATGAGCGGCAACCTGTGCCGTTGCGGTGCCTACAACGGGATCGCTGAGGCGATCGAGGCCTACGCCGACAGGGTGGGTGGTGGTCACCCGTGAAGCCAGTCAGGTATGCCGCGCCGGCCAGCATCGACGAGGCCCTGGCGGCCATCGCGGACCTGCCCGGTGCCAAGTTCCTCGGCGGCGGGACCAACCTGGTCGACCTGATGCGCGAGGGGATCGAGACGCCCGACGTGCTCGTCGACGTGACCCGCCTGCCGCTGCGCGAGATCACGCAGACGACCGTCGGCGGCCTGCGAGTCGGGGCCGGGGTGACCAACACACAACTGGCCACCAACTCCCTTGTCCGGCAACGTTATCCGGTCCTTGCGCAAGCCGTCGTGACGGGCGCCTCCGGGCAGATCCGCAACATGGCCACCGTCGGAGGCAACCTCCTGCAGCGGACCCGCTGTCTGTACTTCTACGACGATGCCGCGCCGTGCAACAAGCGCGACCCGGGGACCGGGTGCGGGGCAGCAGCGGGTCACCACCGGATGGGTGCCATCCTCGGCGCGAGCGAGCACTGCCTCGCGGTGCACCCCTCCGACCTGGCCGTCGCGCTGGTCCTGCTCGACGCGGGTGTCGAGGTCGCCAGCCGGACCGGCACCCGGACGGTCCCCATCCAGGAATTCCACCGGCTTCCGGGCGAGACGCCGCAGCTCGACACCACCCTGGCGCCCGACGAGCTGGTCACGGCGGTGACCATCCCGGCGAACCCGCTGGCCGTGCGCTCCCGCTACCGGAAGGTGCGTGACCGGGCTTCCTACGCCTTCGCCCTCGTGTCGGTCGCGGCGGCCCTCGAGGTCACCGACGGCACCGTCTCGCAGGTGCGAGTCGCCCTCGGCGGGGTGGCCCACAAGCCCTGGCGGGCGTCGATCCTGGAGCAGGAGCTGACCGGGCGGCGGGCCACCGACGACGAGTTCGCCGCAGCGGCCCGCGCGGAGCTGGCGCAGGCGGTGGCCACACCGGGCACTGAGTTCAAGATCGGGCTCGCGGTCCGCACGGTCACCGCGACGCTGCGGCGGCTGCGTGACGAGGGAGGCGCGGCATGACCCTCACCCCAGAACGGCTCACTCTCGCCCCGGAACGCACCGAGGCTCCTCCGGCGTCGGTGGCCGACCCCGACCCCCCGACCTCCGGACCGGCCATCGGGAGGTCCGTCGACCGCGTGGACGGACTCGCGAAGACCACGGGCACGGCTCGTTTCTCGGCCGAGTACCCCCTCCCCGGTCTGACCCATGCGGTCCTCGTCCACGCCCCGATCGCCCGAGGCCGCATCACGCGGATCGACGGCGCGCAGGCCGAGGCCCATGCCGGGGTCGTGCTCGTCCTGACCCACCACAACGCCCCCCGACTGACCGCGCCACCGACCCGGCTCAACCCGATGGACCTGTCGTCGATGGCCGCCGGCAGCTCGATCGCGTTCCTCAACACCGACGAGGTGCACGTCGACGGGCAGCCGGTCGCGGCCGTCGTGGCCGAGACCCTGGAAGCTGCGCAGTACGCCGCCTCTCTCGTCAGGGTGGAGTACGACACCTTCGCCCAGACGAGCGACTTCGACGCGGAGCTGCCCAACTCCACACCGGTCAGGTCGATGCCCGTGCTGCCTCCGACAGGTGGCAGGCGAGGCGACGCCCGCGCGGCATACGCGACGTCGCCGGTGCAGGTGGACCTGACGTTCACGACTCCTCAGCACAACCACAACGCCCTGGAACCGCACGCCACCACGGCGGTCTGGGCCGACCGGCGGCTGACTGTCTACGAGGGCTGCCAGAACATCGACTGGACGCAGAAGTTCCTCGCGAAGCGGTTCGACGTCCCGGCCAGCGACGTGCATGTCGTGTCGGCGTTCGTGGGTGGCGGCTTCGGTGGCAAGTCGAAGGTGTGGGCCGCGACCCTGATCGCCTGCATGGCGGCCCAGGTCGCGCAGCGGCCGGTGCGGCTGGCCCTGACACGTGAGGGGGTCTACCGCACCGTGGGTGGCCGAACACCCACCCGGCAGCGGGTCGCCATCGGGGCCTCGGCCACGGGCCGGATGGAGGCGCTCATCCACTCGGTCACGTCGCGCAAGGGCCGGGTCGGCGGTGAGGCGGACCAGGTCGTCGCCTGCAGCCTCGACCTCTATGACGCCGCGACGATCCTCGCCGAGCAGCGGATCGTCGAGCTCGACCTCATGACCAACACCGCGATGCGTGCACCGGGCGAGGCGCAGGGCAGCTTCGCCGTCGAGTCCGCCGTGGACGAGCTGGCGATCGCCCTCGACCTCGACCCGGTCCAGCTGCGGCTGCTCAACCAACCCCGAGACAAGAGCCCGGTGCACGGCACGCGGTACTCGCACCGGCGGCTCGACCAGACCCTCGTCCAGGGTCGCGACCTGTTCGGCTGGGCCGACCGCCCGGACCCCTGCACGCGTGACGGCAAGGACCTCGTCGGGTGGGGCGTCGCCGCCGCGATCCACCCCGCGTGGGAGTTCGTCGCCAACGTCCGGCTCACGGTGGACATGTCGGGCGACGCGGTGCTCGCCTGTGCCTTCCACGAGATGGGGATGGGCACCGCGACGGTCGTGGCACAGCTGGTCGCGGACTGCCTGGGCGTGCCCCTCGCGCGAGTCAGCACCCTCTACGGCGACTCGGACCTGCCCATGGGGCCTGGTGCCGGCGGGTCGGCCCAGACAGCCAGCCTGGCTGCTTCGATCGAGAAGGCGTGCCAGGCCATGCGCAAGCGGCTGGACACCCTGGCGTCCAAGGCAGGTATGCCGGACGGCTCGGACCCGGCGGAGGTCCTGACCCTCTCGGGCGAGAGCACGCTCACCGTCGAGGTCGGCGCGGACAGCGGGCCCCGGGCGATGTGGGGCCAGGTGAGGTTCCTGTCCAAGATGGTCCTCGACGGCAGGCGCTGGATGAAGGCAGCCACCGGTGCGCACTTCTGCGAGGTGCGGGTCGACGCCGACACCGGCGAGCTGCGGATCCGCCGCTGGCTCAGTGTCTTCGACGTCGGTCGGGTGGTGAACCCGAAGACCGCCCACAGCCAGCTGCGTGGTGGCATCGTCATGGGCCTGGGGCTGGCGATGGGGGAGGAGACCCTCATCGACACGCGCACCGCCAGGATCATGAACCCCAGCCTCGCGGAGTACCACGTGCCGGTGCACGCCGACGTGCCCCATCTGGACGTGCACACCCTCGACGACCCCGACCCCCAGATGCCGCTGGGCATCCTCGGCGCGGGTGAGGTCGGCATCGTGGGGGTCGGCGCCGCAGTCGCCAACGCGGTCCGGCACGCCACCGGGAGGCGGGTCACAGACCTCCCGCTGACCTTGGACCGCATCGTCGGCTGACCGGCTTCGTGGGGAGATGTCGACACGACACGCTGACCCCACATGTGGTGCCGCGATTTCCGACTGGCCCCCTATATGGTGGCGAACAGCTGGTCCGGGGCCGTGATCCAACGGCTCCGGGGCAAGAGGGAACCCGGTGCGACTCCGGGACTGCCCCGCAGCGGTGAGTGGAAACGAAAGCCGTCACCAAGCACTGGACGCGAGTCTGGGAAGCGACGGCCGGTAGGCGCCTGGGTCGAGGAGCGAGAGCTCGCGCCCCACAACGTCCACGAGTCCGAAGACCTGCCAGCGACCGCGCACACCGTGTGCGGGAAGTCGTGGCCTCGAGGGCGGGTCACACGGCATACGCAGCACCACGACGTCCCGCCAGGCCGGCGGAGGCGTGGCTGCGTCGTCGTCCCCTCCTCGTGTCCACGGCACCGAATCGCTCGCGAGGAGAGAGCAGTGACCGACACGACCACCGAGGTCTTCGACGACCCGGCCACCGACCAGCAGGCAACCCAGCCGCCGACCCCCGGACAGCAGGCGGCCCGACGCACCACCATGGCGGTGCGCAAGCGCAACGGCGACAGCGAACCCGTCGACGTGATGAAGATCGTCCGCGCCGTGGAGCGCTGGTGCGACGACCTCGCCGAGGTCGACCCGATGGCCATCGCCACTCGCACCATCAGCGGACTCTACGACGGCGCCACGACGGCCGAGCTGGACCGCCTGTCGATCCAGACCGCGGCCGAGATGACGTCCAGTGAGCCGGAGTACTCGCGGCTGGCCGCCCGCCTGCTGTCGAACTACATCGACAAGGAGGTGCGGGGGCAGCAGATCGCGTCGTTCAGCCAGGCGGTCCGGCTGGGGCACCTGGAGGGGCTCATCGGCGACGAGACGGCTGCGTTCGTCGAGGCGAACGCCCGCAAGCTCGACCACGCCGTCGACGTGAGCAACGACCGCCGGTTCGAGTACTTCGGTCTGCGCACCGTGTACGACCGCTACCTCCTGCGCCACCCCGACACGCGGTTCGTCATCGAGACCCCGCAGTACTTCCTGCTCCGCGTGGCGTGCGGGCTCTCCCACACCCCGCAGGAGGCGATCGGCTTCTACCGCCTCATGGCGTCGCTGGCCTACCTGCCGAGCTCGCCCACGCTCTTCAACTCCGGCACCCGCCACACCCAGATGTCGTCGTGCTACCTCGTGGACTCGCCACAGGACGAGCTCGGGTCGATCTACGACCGCTACGCACAGGTCGCCAAGCTCTCGAAGTTCGCTGGTGGCATTGGCATCTCGTGGTCTCGGGTGCGGTCGCGCGGCGCGCTCATCCGCGGCACGAACGGTCACTCCAATGGCATCGTCCCCTGGCTGCGCACCCTCGACTCGTCCGTCTCGGCCGTCAACCAGGGTGGCCGCCGCAAGGGTGCGGCGTGCGTCTACCTCGAGCCCTGGCACCCCGACATCGAGGAGTTCCTCGAGCTCCGTGACAACACCGGCGAGGACGCCAGACGGACGCACAACCTCAACCTCGCCAACTGGGTGCCCGACGAGTTCATGCGACGGGTCGAGGCGGACGAGCAGTGGAGCCTCATCGACCCCCACGCGGTGCCCGAGCTCCCCGACCTCTGGGGCCCCGCCTTCGAGGAGGTGTATGCCGCCGCAGAGCGCGACGGGCGCTTCGTGCGCCAGGTCAGCGCGCGAGAGCTCTACGGCAAGATGATGCGGACCCTGGCCCAGACCGGCAACGGCTGGATGACCTTCAAGGACGCCAGCAACCGGACCTGCAACCAGACCAACGACGAGCAGGCGCCCGGCGCGCCAGTCGTCCACCTGTCCAACCTGTGCACCGAGATCATCGAGGTCTCCAGCAACGACGAGACCGCGGTCTGCAACCTCGGCTCGCTCAACCTGGCCCAGCACCTGACCCCGGCCCGCGACGCGCGTGGACTGGGACAAGCTGCGTGCCACCGTGCGCACCGCCGTGACCTACCTCGACCGCGTCATCGACATCAACTACTACCCCAGCGAGGAGTCGGCCGCGTCCAACCCACGCTGGCGCCCCGTCGGTCTCGGTGTGATGGGGCTGCAGGACGTGATGTTCGCGCTCCGGCTGCCGTTCGACTCTCCCCAGGCGCAGGAGCTGTCCACCCGGATCGCCGAGGAGGTCTACCTCTCGGCCCTGGAGCGCTCGACCCAGCTCGCCGCAGACCACGGCGCCCACCCGGCATACCACGAGACACGGGCAGCCCGCGGTGACCTGCAGCCCGACCTCTGGGGCGTCACCCCGACCCAGGTCGAGCGGTGGGAAGCGCTGCGGAAGTCCATCAAGGAGAACGGACTCCGCAACTCCCTCCTGATCGCCATCGCGCCGACGGCCACGATCGCGTCGATCGCCGGGGCGTACGAGTGCATCGAGCCGCAGGTGTCCAACCTGTTCAAGCGCGAGACGCTGTCGGGAGAGTTCCTCCAGGTCAACACGGCGCTGGTCCGCGAGCTGAAGGCGCGCGGGCTGTGGACTCCCGAGGTGCGTGAGGCGATCAAGCGCAGCGACGGCTCGGTGCAGGGGATCGCCGAGATCCCCGAGGACGTGCGGCTGCTGTTCCGCACGGCCTGGGAGCTGCCCCAGAAGGCGCTCATCGACATCGCGGCGGCCCGCCAGCCCTACATCGACCAGAGCCAGTCGCTGAACCTGTTCCTCGCCTCGCCGACGATCGGGAAGCTCAGCTCGATGTACCTCTACGCCTGGAAGGCCGGGCTCAAGACGACGTACTACCTGCGGTCGCGACCGGCGACCCGCATCCAGCAGGCGACCGTCTCGGTGGCCGCACCCACGCCCACCCCGACCGACGAGGAAGTGTCCGATCAAGACGCGATCGCCTGCTCCCTCGAGAACCCCGAACCTGCGAGGCCTGCGAATGACCACTCCGGCCACCATCCACACCGAGACCCGGATGCTGCTCGACCCGGGCATGAACCTCACCCTGCGGCCGATGCGCTACCCGCACTTCTACGAGCGCTACCGCGACGCGCATCAAGAACCACTGGACGCGTCGAGGAGGTCGACCTGCACTCCGACCTCAAGGACCTGCAGCGTCTCACGGCCGCCGAGCGGCACCTCGTCGGCCGGCTCGTCGCGTTCTTCGCCACGGGCGACACCATCGTCGCCAACAACCTGGTCCTCAACCTCTACCAGCACATCAACTCACCGGAAGGGCGGCTCTACCTCAGCCGGCAGCTGTTCGAGGAGGCGGTGCACGTCCAGTTCTACCTCACCCTGCTCGACACCTACGTGCCGGACGAGCGCGAGCGGCGGAGGCGTTCGACGCGGTCGACAACATCCCGTCGATCAAGGCCAAGGCCGACTTCTGCTTCCGCTGGATCGACTCGGTGTTCGACCTCGACAGGCTCGAGACCAAGGAGCACCGCACGGGCCTTCCTGCTCAACGTGATCTGCTTCGCGGCCTGCATCGAGGGGTTGTTCTTCTACGGCGCCTTCGCCTACGTCTACTTCCTGCGGTCGCGGGGCCTGCTCAACGGCCTCGCGTCGGGGACCAACTGGGTGTTCCGCGACGAGTCGATGCACATGGCGTTCGCCTTCGACGTGGTGGAGAGGTGCGCCGGAGGAGCCTGACCTCTTCGACGACCAGATGGCTGCCGACGGTGCGGGCAGATGCTGCGCGACGCGGTCGACGCGGAGGCCCAGTTCGCCGAGGACCTGCTCGGCGGCGGTGTGGCGGGACTCTCGACCACCGACATGCGCACTACCTCGAGAACGGTCGCCGACCGCCGGCTCGAGCAGCTCGGCCTCGAGCCGGAGTACGGGTCGAAGAACCCGCTGGCGTTCATGGAGCTGCAGGACGTCCAGGAGCTGTCGAACTTCTTCGAGCGGCGAGTCTCCGCCTACCAGGTCGGGGTGTCCGGCTCGGTCGCCTTCGACGAGGAGTTCTAGGGGCGCCTCACGCGAGCGCGGGTATGCCGGGTGGTCACCGTGCGGCGACCACCCGGCATACCGAGCTGCTCAGGGGTGCCGCGGCTCAGCCGCTGAAGCTGGTCTCCAGCGTGATCGGGACGGCGGAGAGCGCCTGGCTCACGGGGCAGCCGTCTTGGCGGCCTGGGCGGCCTCCTCGAACTGCTCGGCGGTGATGCCGGGGACGTTGCCGACGACGGACAGCGCGATGCCGGTGATGCCGGTGCCCGGCTGGAAGGTGACGTTGGCGGTGGTGTCGATCGACGTCGGCGGGGTGCCGGCCTGAGCCAAGCCGTGGGACAGGGCCATCGAGTAGCAGGTCGAGTGTGCGGCCGCGATGAGCTCCTCGGGGCTGGTCTGGCCGTTGGCGGCCTCGGCGCGGGCCGGCCAGCTGACCGCAAAGGTGCCGGTGCCGGAGGACTGGAGCTCGACCTGACCGGCCCCCTCCATGAGGGACCCTTCCCAGTGGGCGGCTGCGGTGCGAGTGGTGGCCATCTGTTGCTCCTTGGGTGCTGACGTCATCGACGAGCCCAATCTAGGCGTTCCCACCTCCAGCGCAACGCGCGGGACCAAAGGCACTGAACGACGCCGGTCCGGGAGTGCAGGGGGGCGCACCTGCGTCCGGTCGAGGACGAGGTGTGCCCGGCCGGCTGGCCGGCCACCGTGCGTGAGGTGATGAGCAGCGACCCGGTCGTCGCCCACGAGGGGACCGACGTCGCGGACGTGGCCCGGATCCTCGCTGACACCGGGTGGAAGAGCCTGCCCGTGGTCGATGGCGACCACACCCTCATCGGCATGGTCAGCCGCAGTGACGTCGTCAGGGTGCTGTCGACCCGCGACGCGGAGATCTGGCTGCGGGTCGTGCGCGACCTCGCCGGGCTCGACCGGCCGGAGTGGACCGCCAGGGTCTCCCGAGGAGTGGTCACCCTCACGGGCGTCCGAGCCGGCCGGGATGCGCAGCTCGCCGCAGCAGTCGCGGCCACGGCACCCGGCGCGCGGGACGTCGTGGTCGTGCTGCAGAAGTCCGACTGACGACCACGGATGCCCCACGACCCTACGATGGAGCGCGTGGCACCAGAGGCGACTCCGCTCGACCAGGGCCCGGGCAGCATCGCCCGGCTGTCGGGCCTCGACCTCGACGACCTCATCGAGGAGCTGCGGTCCCGGGCCGGGAGTGCGCGCACCGCCCAGGAGCGGCTCCGTGCGCTGCTCGACGCCGTCGTCGCCGTGACCTCCGACCTGGAGCTCGCCGCGGTGCTGCGCCGCATCGTGGAGTCCGCCTGCCAGCTCGTGGACGCGACCTACGGCGCGCTGGGTGTGCTCGGGCCGGGCGGTGAGGAGCTCATCGAGTTCGTCACGCACGGCATCTCCGAGGAGGCCCGGGCGGGCATCGGGCCGCTGCCGCACGGGCGGGGTCTGCTCGGCATGATCATCACCAGTCCCCACCCCCAACGGGTCGACCGCATCAGCGAGCACCCGGACTCCTACGGCTTCCCGGCCAACCATCCCGAGATGACGAGCTTCCTCGGAGCGCCGGTGCGCATCCGGAACCAGGTCTTCGGCAACCTCTACCTCACCGACAAGCGCAACGCCGAGCGCTTCAGCGAGGACGACGAGACGATCCTGACCGCCCTCGCGGCTGCCGCCGGAGTCGCGATCGACAACGCCAGGCTCTACCACCGCAGCGTCACCCAGCAGCACTGGGGCGAGGCGACGCGTGACCTGGTGTCCGCCCTGCTCGCCGGAGGATCCGAGGTGGAGGTGTTGTCGGATGCCGTCGAGCGCGTGCTGCACCTCACCGGCGCCCAGGGAGCGTTCATCGCCCAACCGTCCGGGCGTGACCTGGTCGTCGTCGCTGCGGCCGGAGCGAAGGCGCCGGACGTCGGTGCCGTTCTGGACGACCCGGAAACCAGGGCAACCCTGGCATCGACTCCGTCCGAACCCGATCCGGCCGCCGACCACGTCGTGGTTCCTCTCTCCGTGGGCGGTCATCAGGCCCTTGGCGTGATGGTGGTGCACGGACTGCCTGCCGAGCTCGGGGGGACATCCGCACCCCTGCTCGACTTCGCCCAGCGACTGGCCGTCGGCCTCACCGCTGCCAGCTCGCAGCGCGAGAAGGCTCGCATCGACCTCCTCGAGGACCGTGACCGGATCGCCCGGGACATGCACGACCACGTCATCCAGCGGCTGTTCGCCACGGGGATGTCACTGCAGTCCGCAAGCCGCCTCACGACGGAGCGGACCGCGCGTGAGCGCATCGAGACCGCCGTGGACGAGGTCGATGCCGTCATCAAGGACATCCGGCACACCATCTTCGCTCTCAACCGCGCGCCGGATGCCCGCAGCCTCGCTGCGGAGGTGACGACGATCTGCGAGGCCGCGGCGGTGAGCCTGGGGTTCGCGCCGTCCCTGACCATGAGGGGCAGCGTCGGCGACGTGCCTGAGCACATCGCGGCAGACCTGCTGGCAGTGGTGCGAGAGGGGCTCAGCAACGTCGCACGCCATGCGCGGGCCAGCACGGCGGAGGTGGTCGTCGAGATCTCCGACACGGTCCTGGTCCGGGTCCGGGACGACGGGGTCGGCCTCCCGGCCGACGCAGCCCGCTCGGGCCTGGACAACCTCGCGCGCCGGGCCGACGGCCGTGGTGGCCGGTTCGACCTGGTGGCGGCCGAGGCGGGCGGCACGGTCCTCGACTGGGAGGTCCCCCTGCTCGGCGAGACGTGACCCTCGAAGGGAGCGGGCTGGGCAGTCCACGACTGGCGGGCTGCGTTGGGGGAGGCGGGACCTTCGCCCCTGTCGCCAGCGGCGTGCTGAGGCGAGTCTCGGTGCATGACGTCTCACCTCGACACCCCGGCCAGAGCCGGCCGGACCCTGACACCGTACGGACTCGCGGGCGCCCCGGTCATCGTGGGGTTCGACGAGAGCGCCGCCTCGGTGGCAGCCGTCCAGTGGGCCGCTGCTGAGGCCTCGCGTCTCGGGTCGGAGCTCACCGTCCTCAGTGCCTCGGAGCCACCAGTGCAGACACCGGCCGGGGCCGGGGTGATCCGTGGCGTCCCGGACCTGTGGAGGGTGAGCCGTGGTGCTGCCGATCGGGGCGTCGAGCTCGCTCGGTCGTGCAGTCCCGGTGGTCCCATCGCGGCCCTGGGTGTCGTCGGCGGACCAGCCGGAGAGCTCGTGGCGCGGTCGAGCGACACGGGGCTCGTCGTGGTCGGTCGCAACCGGCGCAGCGCGCTCCAGGCCGCCGTCCTCGGATCCGTCTCCTTCGCCGTGGCCATGCACGCGCGCTGCCCGGTCGTCGTCGTGGGCGAGGGCGCTGAGCGGCATCCTGGCCCGTCGTGGCCAGTGGTGGTGGGGATCGACGGGTCTCGATCTGCACTCGCCGCGGTCTCCCTCGCAGTCGACTTCGCCACTCGGTGGCAGGCGCCGCTCCAGGTGGTCAGCGCCTGGAGCGCGCCGCCGGTCACGGCCTGGCCCGACGAGCCAGAGAGCGGCGCGGTCGTGACCTCGTCCGGGCAGTCGTGGGTGGCGCTCGCCCATGCCGTCGTCGACGAGGCCATCGCTCTCGTGAGCGCGACCTCACCGGGCTTGACCATCACCGGGGCGGTCATCGAGGGCCGGGCTGACGACGTCCTCGTCGAGGAGTCCCGGCGAGCCGGACTGGTCGTCGTCGGGAGCCGCGGGCACGGTGGCTTCGCGGGGCTCATGATGGGCTCGGTGAGCCACGGCGTGATGCGCCGGGCGAGCAGCCCCGTCGCCGTGGTGCGCCGGGGCTCGGTGTGAGGACCCTGCCGCACGTGTCCCGCGTCCTCACCTCGGTAGGCTCCACCCTGAGAGTGGGTGGAAGGCCATGAGCATCAGCGTGTTCCTGCTCGACGACCACGAGGTGGTTCGTCGTGGTCTGCGCGAGCTCCTCGAGGTCGAGAGCGACCTCCAGGTGGTCGGTGAGTCAGGATCCGCCCTGGAGGCGGCCCGTCGCATCCCCGCCCTGCGGCCCGATGTCATGGTGCTGGACGCGCGTCTGCCCGACGGTTCGGGCATCGACGTGTGCCGGGACGTCCGCTCTGTCGACCCGGGCATCAACGCGATCATCCTCACGTCCTACGACGACGAGCGGGCGTTGACGGCTGCCGTCGCCGCAGGGGCGGCCGGCTACGTGCTCAAGGACGTCCGCGGAGCTGACCTGGTGCAGTCGATCCGCCGCGTCGCGGCGGGGGAGTCCCTGCTCGCCCCAGAGGTGGTGGAGCGGCTTCGTCGCGCCTGGGGTCACGAGCAGCCGACGGATCCGCGGCTCGCTGCGCTGACGCCGCAGGAACGCCGGATCCTCGACTGCATCGCCCAGGGCATGACCAACCGCCAGATCGGCGAGTCGCTGTCCCTGGCCGAGAAGACCGTCAAGAACTACGTCACCTCGGTGCTGGCCAAGCTCGGCATGGAGAGACGGACCCAGGCTGCGGTCTACGTCGCAGGGCAGGGAAGCACGCCGGCTCGCGAGCGGTGAAGCGCATGGTCGAAGCCTCCAGCCTGCTCCGGGACCTTCGGCCCTGACCGCACCGCGCCGCAGCGGGAATCGTGGCTGGCATGGACAACCAGAGCAAGGACACCCACGCAGGAGCCAGTGACCGGGTACCCTCCCACGAGCTCAACCTGGCGCAGTGCTGGCACAGCCTGAGGGAGGGAGTCGTCGGCCGGGTCGCAGTCGTGCACGACCGACGCCCCGACATCTTCCCCGTCAACTACGCCGTGGACCACGGGACCCTGGTGTTCCGAACGGGTTCCGGCGCCCTGTTCACATCTGCTGACGGGATGTTCGTCGCGTTCGAGGTGGACGGCTACGACGTGGCGACGGCCGAGGCCTGGAGCGTGGTGGTCCGCGGGGTCGCGCACGAGATCTACCAGCTCGACGACGCCCTGGCCGCCATGCGCCTGCCGCTGTACCCGTGGCACGACGCACCGAAGCCCCGGATCATGCGCATCCACCCCGACTCGGTCTCGGGTCGTCGGTTCGAGGTGCGCGGCGGCCACCGAGCCGACCTGCCCGCAACCGTGCGAACAGCGGGCTAGACCCCCGGACCTGGTCGACCCACGCGGAAAGACGGGACCTTCGGCCCTGAACGCGGGGCTCGGCAGAACGCGAAACTACAAGTGTCAGAACGAAGAACAACGAGGGCGCCCAGCGCCCAAGGAGGAACGACCGCCATGCGACGACGCACACTCGACGCCCTGCTCACGACCGGTGGCCTGATCGTCGCCACGGTGCTCCTCGCTACGGGTGGCTTGCTCACCTGGGCCAGCAGCTTCGTGGGCAACGAGGTCCACTCCCAGCTCTCGGCCCAGCACATCACCTTCCCTGCCAAGGGCAGCGAGCAGCTCAACGACCCCCAGGTCAAGCCCTACCTCGAGCAGTACGCCGGCCAGCAGCTCACCACGGGGGCCCAGGCCAAGGCCTACTCGGACCACTTCATCAAGGTCCACCTCGCCGAGGCGACCGGCGGCAAGACCTACTCCGAGCTGAGCGCTGCCGCGCGAGCCAACCCCGACGACCCGAAGGCGCAGGGTCTCGTCGACCTGGCCTTCAAGGGTGAGACGCTGCGAGGCCTGCTGCTCAACGCCTACGCGTTCGGCACCATGGGCACGATCGCGATGTATGCCGCGTGGGCAGCCTTCATCGGCGCAGCCGCGATGTTCCTGCTCGGCGGGCTCGGCTTCATCCACCTCCGCCGGGTCCCCGCTGAGGAAGAGGTCGGGGCCAGGTCGCGCCGGAGCCGCCCGGTCCCCGCGATCGCCTAGCACCACCTCCCCGTCGGCCACGCGTCGACACCACGGACCAGAGCCCCCGCGCCCCCCTGCAAGCGGGGGCTCTGCCGCGCCCTCGCGGCCGGACCACGACGGCTGGCAGCGCGCAGCCAGCGCAGTGAAGGATCCCGACGGCTCAGACCACCGGGATCCTCATCGTGATGCGTCAGCCGTGGAGCAGCCGCTCGAACGGCACCGGGTCGGCGAACTCGTCGGCCCGCGCGGCCCGGCCGGGCGCCCGGTCACGAGGCCGGCCAGCTCTGCCGCCGCGACGTCGATGCGGGCCGACAGCCCGGTGTCGACGGCGCCGCCCGCCCCCCAGTCCTCCGACGCCGCGAAGACGCCGGTGGGCACCGTGACCGCCTTGAGGTAGGCGAACATCGGGCGCATGGCGTGCTCGAGGACCAGCGAGTGTCGCGCCGTCCCGGCGGTGGCCGCCATCAGCACGGGCGTGCCGCGCAGGGCGCCGTCGTCGAGGATGTCGACGAAGGTCTTGAAGAGCCCGCTGAAGGACGCCTGGAAGACCGGCGTGACGGCGATGACGGCGTCGGCGTCGCGGACGGCGTCCAGGGCGACCCGGAGCTCGCCGGTGGCGAAGCCGGTGAGCAGCGCGTCAGCCATCGCGTGCGCGTGCTCGCGCAGGTCGACGGTCACCACCTCGGCCTCGTCGCCGCGCTCCAGCAGGGCGTCGCTGGTGGCGGCGCCGAGCCGGTCGGCGAGCAGTCGGCTGCTGCTCGGCTGCCCGAGCCCCGCCTGCACCACCACCACGTGACGGGTGCTCATCGGGTGACCTCCAGGTCCTGCGGTGGTGTCCGTGCTGGTGTGGGCCGCGGCTGCCGCGAGCCGGCTCGCGTGGGTCGGGGCGTCCGGCACGTGCGCCGGCTTGCGGGCTGCGGCGATCCTGCGCAGCTCGGGCACGACCTGGGTGCCGAGGATCTCGACCTGCTCCATGGCCGTCCGGTGGGGGAGCCCGGCGTGGTCGACGAGGAAGAGCTGGCGCTGGTAGTCGCCCACGTCGTCCGCCATCGCGGCATACCGCTCGACCACCTGCTGGGGGGAGCCCACCGTGAGCGGCGTCTCGCGGGTGAAGTCCTCGAGCGACGGTCCGTGGCCGTAGACCGGGGCGTTGTCGAAGTAGGGCCGGAACTCGCGGACGGCGTCCTGGCTGTTCGCCCGCATGAACACCTGCCCGCCGAGTCCGACGATCGCCTGGTCGGCGCTCCCGTGGCCGTAGTGGGCGAACCGGCGGCGGTAGAGCGCCACCATCTGCCTGGTGTGGCTCATCGGCCAGAAGATGTTGTTGTGGAAGAAGCCGTCGCCATAGTAGGCCGCCTGCTCGGCGATCTCCGGGCTGCGGATCGAGCCGTGCCAGACGAACGGCGCGATGCCGTCGAGGGGTCGCGGCGTGGAGGTGAACGACTGGAGCGGGCTGCGGTGCTTGCCCTCCCAGGTGACGTTCTCCTCGGTCCAGAGCCGACGCAGCAGGGCGTAGTTCTCGATCGCGAGCGGGATGCCGTCACGGATGTCCTTGCCGAACCACGGGTAGACCGGGCCGGTGTTGCCGCGGCCCATCATCAGGTCGATGCGACCGTCGGCGAGGTGCTGGAGGTAGGCGTAGTCCTCGGCCAGGCGCACCGGGTCGTTGGTGGTGATCAGCGTGGTCGAGGTCGAGAGCACGAGGCGCTCGGTGACGGCGGCGAGGTGGGCGAGCAGGACGGTCGGGTTGGCGGGGGCGGCGAACGGCGGGTTGTGGTGCTCGCCGGTGGCGAACACGTCGAGCCCGACCTGCTCGGCGAGGCGGGCCAGCTCCACGGTGTTCTTGATCCGCTGGTTCTCGCTGATGGTCGTCCCGGTGGTGGGGTCCTGGGTGAGGTCACCGACGGTGAAGATTCCGAACTGCATCTGCTCGCGCTCCTCGATAGTTAGTTGCGAATTCAACTACCTGAACGAGGGTCAGGCGGGTTTCATTCCGAGTGCCTCCGAAGATTGGGCAGTTCGTCGCGGGGGGCGAAATATGCGCTAGTTCTGCTGAGAACTGCCCAATCTTCGCTCAGTGCGGCCCGGTGGCCAGGTTCGCGCACGCGCCGGCCTGCTTCCAGAGGGTGAGGAGCCGGGCGCTGTTGGCGACGTCCGGCTGGCGGGGTATGCCGTCGGCACCGATGAGCATCGGCGTCCAGACCGCCTTGCGCACCGCGCTCGAAGTGCGGCGTTTGGTGCCGCGGGCCGAGTCGACGTCGATCGACAGGGTCAGCACCCCGGACCTCGAGTCGGGTTCATGGCTGCGCCACCAGACGAAGTTGCCGAACCCGTAGTCGACGTACGCGCGCCCCATCCAGCCGGCGCCGTTGACCCGGTGCGAGTGGCCGCCGACGATGATGTCGGCACCGGCCGCCTCGAGGGCCTGTGCGGTCTGGACCGAGAGCCGGTCAGGACACTTCTGGTAGTCCAGCCCCCAGTGCAGGAAGACGACGACGAGGTCGTACTTCGCCGCCGCCTTGCTGACCGCGTTGCGCAGGCGGGTGATGGGGGAGGCGCTGGCGATCCCGCCCTTGCCCGGCCCCGCCGAGTACCTCGCCAGGGTCATCTCGAAGACCTCGGAGGCGCCGAAGACGGCCACCTCCAGCCCCTTGGCACGCAGGATGGCCGGCGCGAACGCCTCGCCGTCGTCCTTGCCGATCCCCACGATCGGCACGGGACTCGCCTTCTTGGCCGCCAGGGTGTCCCGCAGACCTACGGGGCCGTAGTCGACTCCGTGGTTGTTGGCCATGCTCACCGCGTCGATCGCCGGCGTTCTTGATGGTGTCGAGGGCCGATGCGGGGGCGCGGAAATGGAACTCCTTGCCGATCTTGGTGCCGCGCTCGGTGATCGCCGTCTCGAGGTTGACCATGGCCAGGTCAGCGGCGCCGAGGGAGGACTGCAGCTCGTCCAGGCCGTGCGGGTCTCGGGCCAGCGGGGCCAGGTAGTCCTCGAAGTGGACGTCACCGGCGAAGGCCATGGTCAGGGTCTCCGGGTCCGACGCGGTCGTGGCGCTGGTGGTGGGAGGCGTGCCCGTCGTCCGGGTCGTCGACGGTGCCGCCGGGCTCGTCGGCGAGCCGGTGCCGGCCGTCGCGGGAGGTGGTGTGCCCGCGCACCCTGCCAGGGCCAGGGCCACGACCGTGGCCGCGACGACAGGGAGCGAGAGGGCGCATGATCGGGAAGTGTAGGTCGGCCTAGGATCGCCACCGTGGAGGCGGCGACGGGGCACGCGTGGTTCGGCGGCCTCCGTGCCACCCGGCCGGTGGAGGTGCGCCACGACCTGGCCTCGCTCGACGAGGGGTTCTGGGCCGTCGTCGTCGAGTTCGAGGGCGAAGTCACCGCAGTCCGCTTTGCCGACGTCGACCGGGATGCCGCGGCCCAGACGTCCGCTCGCCTGGTCCCCGCTGGAGGGTGAGTGGGGCACCAGCCTGGACCACGCGGCATACCTGCGGGGGGTCGCGGAGATCCGCGAGCGGATCGCCGCCGGCACCGTCTACCAGGTCAACCTCTGCCGGGTGATGTCGCACGAGCTGCCCGGCGACGCCGACCTCGACGGACTTGCCCGTCTGCTCGAGCGGGGCAACCCCGCGCCGCACGCCGGGCGGATCTGGGTGCCCTCGGCCGGGCTCGACGTCGTGAGCGCCAGCCCCGAGGCGTTCCTGCTGCGCGACGGCGACCGGCTCGAGTCGCGGCCGATCAAGGGCACTGCCACCAGCCTGGGGACGATGCTGCCCAAGGACTACGCCGAGAACGTCATGATCGTCGACCTCGTCCGCAACGACCTGTCCCATGTCTGCCGCGAGGGCACCGTGCGGGTCGAGCACCTCTGTCGGCCCGAAGAGCACCCTGGACTGGTGCACCTCGTCTCCGCAGTGTCGGGCGAGCTGCGCCCCGCGACGGGATGGGCGGAGGTCATGGGGGCGACGTTCCCCCCGGGGTCGGTCTCCGGTGCACCGAAACACACTGCGCTGCAGGCGATCGCTGACCTGGAGACGACTGCCCGCGGTCCGTACTGTGGCGCGATCGGGTGGATCGACGCCGATCACGGCACTGCGGAGCTCGCGGTGGGGATCCGGTCGTTCTGGGCAGAGCGGGACGGCGACGGCCGGCGATGGCTGCGGTTCGGGACGGGAGCCGGGATCACCTGGGGGTCCGACCCTGAGCAGGAATGGGTGGAGACTCAGGTGAAATCCCGACGCCTGGTCGGCCTGGCGTCTGGAAGGGTGGAGGCATGAGCAACGAGCCAAGGGTGTGGGTCAACGGCAGGCTGACCGGTGTCGACGAGCCGGCGATCGCCGCACTCGACCACGGGGTGACTGTCGGCGACGGGGCGTTCGAGACGGCCAAGGTGGACCGCGGTCGGGTCTTCGCCGCGACTCGGCACGCCAGGAGGCTCGACCGCACGCTGGCTGGGCTCGGTCTCCCGGCTGCCGACCACGACTACATCGCCGAGGGCACGAAAGCCGTCCTCGAGGCCGGCGACGAGATCGAGTTCGGCCGGCTGCGCTACTCGGTCACCGGTGGCGCGGGCCCGCTCGGCTCGGACCGTGACAGCAGCCCGCTGACCTACATCGTGACCGCGGGCGCCCAGCCGCGGCCGCCCGAGAGCGCGTCCGTCGCCGTCGTGCCGTGGACCCGCAACGAGCGGTCTGCGGTGGCCGGCCTCAAGACCACCTCGTATGCCGAGAACGTCGTCGCCCTCGCCTACGCCAAGGAGCGCGGTGCGATCGAGGCGGTCTTCGCCAACACCCGCGGCGAGCTGTGTGAGTGCACCGGTTCCAACATCTTCGTCGTCGTGGACGGCGCGATCCTGACGCCGCCGCTCGACTCGGGCTGCCTCGCGGGCATCACGCGGGAGGTCACGATCGAGTGGTGTCGCGAGGACGGCATGGAGGTGCGTGAGGAGGCCCTGCCGCTCGAGGTGCTGCGCGAGGCGGACGAGGTGTTCATCACCAGCAGCACCAAGGACGTGCTGGCCATCCACGGGGTCGACGAGCGCTCCCTCGAGCCCGGGCCGGTGACCGCCAGGGCCGCCGCCGTGTTCGCCCGGCTGTGCAGGGATCGGATGGACCCGTGACCGAAGGCGGCGGGAAGGCCGGCCAGGTCGCGCCGGGCGAGCAGTCCGACGAGCAGTCCGACGAGCAGGAACAGGACGACTGGGAGTGGCGGCGCAAGATCCGCGCCAACCCCCACACCCACCGGATCTACAAGTGGGTCGTCGGGATCGTCGGCACCCTGGTCACCGTCGGCGGGCTCATCGCGGTCCCGGCGCCCGGACCGGGCTGGCTCATCGTCTTCGTCGGCATCGGCATCCTCGCCTCGGAGTTCGAGTGGGCCCAGCGGCTGCTCACCTGGGGCAAGGCACGTCTCAAGGACTGGAACGACTGGCTGTCGCCCAAGCCGCTGTGGTTCAAGGGTCTGGTCGGGCTCGTGACGCTCGCCCTCGTCCTGGCGATCTTCTACGGCCTGTTCCTGCTGTCCGGCGTGCCAGGGTTCATCCCGGACTTCGCCGAGGACCGGATCAAGGAGCTGCCCGGCCTCTGATCGGCTGCCCACCGCCTCCCTCACCGTTGTCGGCGCCGATTTCACCTGATCCACCCGGTCCCGCTATTCTTCGGCAGGCCCGTCCGTCACAGCGTGACGAAGGGCGCTGGACGTGTAGCTCAGCTGGTTAGAGCGCTCGCTTCACACGCGAGAGGTCAGGGGTTCGAGTCCCTTCACGTCCACTGCACGAACGATGAGGACCAGGCGCGACCCGTCTGGTCCTTCGTCCGTTCGGGCCCCACAGTTCCGCAATCGCCGCGCTAGCGCTTCCTCGGAGACGTGAGCCTGAAGTGGAATGGATGCAGGCCGCCCTGCCCATCCATCAACTGAACCGTCTTGCGGCGGTAGGACGCGCCTGTGGAACGCCATTGACGAGGATCATGGCTCTACCTCGCCGTCAACGGGACCCAAGGCCCGGAGGTCGGAGTGTTGACGATTCTTGGCGGTCTTGGGCTCGGGCACCCGTCGGAACCACATATTGGGTCCTTGCCACCTGCGGGAAAGCCGGCAGGACGAGTCCACGCCGGGTCGTAGGTGGCAGCGAACGATGTCGTCAGCAACAGAGTGACGCCGCTGCCCATTCGATGAATGGCGACTGACCGCCCTGGCACCGGATCCGGAACGTCGAGCCCCAGTTCGCGGTAGAACGCGATCGACGCCGCCAGGTCGCGGACCTCGAGGATCAGCATGCCGAGCTGGATCTGCAGCCAGGCACTCTGTCACCCGTCGGCGTCAACCAACAGGCAAGGTCTTGAGCCCGGCCACCGCAACTCGGCGTGCGCCAGATGGCGGCTCGCGCCTGATGGACCTGCATGGCGTCGGACCGGTCGTCGCGGCCCGGGTTCTGGCCGACGTCGGTGACGTGACCCGGTTCGCAGACCGCAACCGGTTCGCGTCCTGGACCGGCACCGACCCTGGACGCCTCATCCGGGGAGCAGAGCCGGCACCGGCTCCCGGGCCGGGGACCGCCGGGTCAACCACCTGATCCACATTGCCGCGATCAGCCAGATCCGCCTCGACACGGACGGCCGGGCCTACTACCGGCGCAAGCGAGCCGACGGCAAGAGACCCCTGGAAGCCCTTCGCTGCCTCAAGCGCCGGATCTCCGACGCCATCTTCCGACAGCTCGTCGCCGACGCAACGGCGCTACGACCAGACGTCGAGGCGGGTCCGGGAGGGCACCGCGGGGCGACTCAAGAATCCAGCGCGGCCGGCTCACACCCGCACACCGGCACTTCGGATCAGCCACTTCCCGGACCCGCACCAACGACGCTACGCCGCCCACTCACGCCACGGAAGAGACAACTCGACCCGATCAGTTGACAACAGAAGGGAGCCGAAATGACCTAGCTTCCGGACTCGGTGCAGCCCGCGTCAAAGCCGGTCCAGAGTCCTGTATTCCTGCTTCTCTTCGAACGGACGGAGGCCAGGGACATCACCGGTACGATCGCCATCCTTGGGGTGCCTCCCTCGCAGGCACGAGGGCATCGCGCGGCGTGTTCGCTTCTGATGGGCAGACCAAGACTCGTTGGCGACGCGGACATAGAGTCGCAGCCCCACCGTGCCTACGATCCAAGAGAAGGGGCACCGATACGAGCATTCCCCGAAACCGCTCCGACTCGTATCAAGAGGAAAGGCTGACCATGCGAAAGGTCATCGTCTCCACGATCGTCTCGCTCGACGGCTACTGCGAAGGGCCAGGGAAAGACGTGCTGGCCTTGCCCTTTGATCCGGGTTTCAGCGCGTACAACTTGGAGCGGCTGCGCGCGGCAGAGACTCTCTTGTGGGGGCGGACTTCATTCATGGCCGGACTTGCCTACTGGCCGCATGTTGTCGACGATCAGACACAGGATCTTGTGGAACGCGAGATCTCTGCCCTCCAGAACAGGCTGGAGAAGCTCGTGGTCTCGGACACGCTCAAGGACGCGGATGCCGGAATCTGGAGTGCCACGACCAAAATCGTGACCCGGGCCCAAGCCAGAGCCGTAACCTCAACACTCAGGCAGGGGGACGGCGGGGACATCGTCATCTTCGGCAGCCGCACGATGTGGAATGACCTGTTGGTCGCCGGCTTGGTCGACGAACTACACGTCATGGTCGGACCCGCGCTACTTGGCGCTGGCACCCCGGTCTACGCCGGGTCGACGCCGATACCACTCCAACTGTTGGAGACCCGCGCACTGGAAGGGTCCTCTCTGATCCTCGCGCGCTACGCACCTTCATAGCGCGCCCGGCAGGCTGCGGAGTGACGCGAGCGTCGCTCGCCCGTCCAGCACGTCGCCAACGGCGCTCTTGCCAGATCAGGAAATCCTCCCGGGGGATCGGGAACCTGGCCCTTGTATGCGGGGGGTGCGCGAACGACAGTGAGATACCAGACGAATGGTGGTGATCGAGATGATTCTCGTTGTCGGTGGCACAGGTGATCTAGGCGGACGCGTGGCCCGTATCCTGAGCGAGCGGGGCCATGGAGTCCGCTGCCTGCTTCGCCCGAGAAGTGACGACTCCGTGGTACGGAGTCTCGGGGTCGAAGTGGCTCGGGGTGATCTCACCGAGCCCGAGTCCCTCGCCGCCGCGTGCCAGGGCATCACGACGGTTGTGGCCACCGCCACGATGATTGCGCGGAGGCTGGCCGGTGCGGCGCTGCCCACGATCCATGAAGCTGACGAGGAGGGCATGGCGTCCCTGATCACGGCGGCAGAGTCCGCTGGGGTGCTGCGCTTCGTGTACCTGTCCTTTCCTGGAGTCGACAAGGCCATTGGTACTCCGCTCGAACGGGCCAAGCTGGCCACCGAGGAGAGGTTGCGCGGCTCGTCGCTGCAGCGCGTCGTCATTCGCTCTGATGCGTTCCAGGAGATCCACTTCGGAGCCGCGGCGCGGTTCGACGTGGCCGCCGGGAAGATCGCGATCATCGGTCGGGGAGACAGCAAGCGACGCTGGGTCAGCACCGGGGATATCGCCGCGCTCATTGCGTCGGTCGCCGTGGAGCCCGACCCACCGAGCCTGATCACCGTCGGTGGGCCGGAGGCGATCACCAAGAACGAAGCCGTGGCGCTGGTGGAGGAAGCGACTGGACGCCGGATGAAAGTCCAGCACATGCCCAGGCCCGTCGCCCGGATTGCAATCCGTCTGTTGAACAAACGGAATGACGCCCTCGCGTCCGCCTTCGGGGCCGGCCTTCTCCAGGACATCTGCCCCGCAGACTGGGACGACGCAGCCCTGAGACAGCGCGGCATCACGCCGAGGCCGGCAAGCGACTATCTTCGTGAGGAGGCCACACGGTGACTCAGCACGAGGAGCCGTTCCCGGAGCGACCACGGGGCGCTCGCGGCGCAAAGACCGCGATTGGCAGCGACGATATGCGGCGAAAAGACGCACGTGCGGATTGCGGCAGGTCCGGGCGAATGGGCCCGAGGGTTCATCCCTTCCAGGACTGAAGGTCCGTACGTTGACGCACAAGCTCCTGGGGGCGACTCGTAGCGCCGGATGAGTACGTCGATGGCCTTGAGCGTCTGGCGACGTCCCTCGTCGTCGATCCGGCCCGTCAGGCGGAGAAGAGTCGCCGACGACATCAACCTCGACACCACCTGTCCGCCCGTGTCGCTGGCGCGACGAAGATCTGCTTGCGCGGTGCCTAATCGGTCTTCCCGCAACACCTCGCGGGCCCCTCAGTGTTCGCTGCTGAAGAACCGTAGCAACAGCGGGCCGACGATCTGTGGGTCGACGACGTGATCTGGCCCCTCGAGGGTCTCCCGTTGAGCGTGGGGTAGGAGGTCTGCAAGCTCGTCGGCTGCGCGGTCGAAGAAGTCCGAGGGCAGGCCTGCCATGTAGGGGACCGTGATCGGTCCTCCGGTGGTGACCAGGACCGGTTGGGTGACCGTTGCCAGTCGATCGGCCGGCAACTGGTAGCGGTTGAGGAAGAGGCTGTCGTGGACCAGCGTGGGCGCGAGGGCGACCGAATCCGCCCAATGCGCCGTCTGCTTGCCTGCCGCTTTCCTGGCCGCGATGTTGTCGTCGGAGGCGCCGGTCATGCGCATGAACAGTTCGAGAACCTCCTCGTCTCGCCCGGCGTCGAAGGCGCGTCGGGTGTCCGCGACGTACTCCTCGAATCGCGGGCGTATGTCGTCCCCGACCGCGTAGGGCACCTCCCACACGGCGATCGTGTCGATGGTTGACCCGGCCGCGGCGGCTTCCAGCGCCAGAGCGCCACCAGAGGACGCCCCGAACAGGTGTGCCGAGCCGCCCGCCTCCGCGATCAACGCATCCAGGTCCTCGATCTCCCTTTCCACGGCGTAGGGCTCGGTGAAGCCGCTCGCGCCGCGTCCCCGACGGGCATAGTTGCAAACCGTGAAGTGCTCGGCGAGAGCAGGTATCAAGGGAGCGTTCTCGGCTCCGTCGTCCTGTGCGCCGCCTACCAGGACGACAGCCGGGCCGCTTCCCTCCCGGTCGTAGGCGATGGTGGTGCCATCGTTTGATGTCACGCGAAAGGCCATCTCGTTCATCTCACATCTCCGTTCGAGAGGTTTGTCTCAGCGCCTGAGCAGCGTGCCGACGACGGCCTCGGTGCGCGACCACCGCGCCCTTGCGATCACGGCCGCCACGACGAGAAGGGCGAGCGGCAGCCAAGGGCTCTGCTCGAGCACGAACTGATCGGTGATGACAGCACCGGTCAGCAATGCCGCCAACCCCAGACTGGCCAGGCCCGCCAGAGCCGGGATCAGAAGTCCAACCCCTCCCGCGACCTCCAGCGCTCCGACCAGGTACCGGAGCCACTGGCCAGCCCCGATGTCGGCGAACATGTCCACCATGACCGGGTCGCCGGCGAGCTTCGAGATTCCGCCGCCGGCGATGATCGCCGCCAGCACGACTTGCAGAATCCAGACCCCGATGCTGCTCGCCCGCCCGGGCGTGTGCGCAACGGTTTCCGAGTTGTTCTTGAGGATGGTGCTCATTCGGCTCTCCTTGCCGTGTCCCGGCCTGGCCCGACTAGTCAAGTTTGGTTACTCGGCCAAAGTAGACGAGGAGGAGCGTCTAGTCAAGGTTGATTAGGGGACCGTTCGCCACGAACCCGGATCATCGGCCATGGTGTAGGCGCCCTCAGCAAGTCGTTTGCTCAGGCTCTTCGCCCACTCCAGTTCGGTGCGTGCATGCCCCGCCCACAGTTCGGCCTGATCGCGGACGTGTTCGGGAATGTCGGGGTTCGGGTGCTCCCGCCACTTGGCCTGCTCTACGAGCTCCGCTTCCAGGCGCGCGACCCGCTCGTTGACGTGCGCGATGGCATCTGTCCTGGTCAGCATGGGCAACATGGCGATCGACGCGTTGAGCATGGTGGGGTCATGGGTGCGCCGCAGACCGTCGCGGACCAAATCGACTATCTCGTCACGTCCCCGAGCTGTCACGCGGTACAGAACGCGCTCCGGCCCGGAGTTGCCCGGCTCGGCGTGTTCGGTGAGGAGGCCATCAGACGCCGCCTTCTTCAGCGCGTGATAAATCGACCCGGGCTTGATCTTGGCCCAAATCTCCGCACGCCAGCTCTGCAGCTCGGACCGCACCTGGTAGCCATGCGCGCCGCCGGAGAGGTGCACGATACCGAGTACCAGGAGCTTCGTCGCCGACATGCGCCCACCTCCGCTCAATCTGCTCGGACTCCCTCCGCTTGCGCGCCCGCCAGGGTGGTGTCAACTCCCACCAATACTAGGGTGCCCTCCTGGTCCGGGTGGTGTCAGAACTGACCTACAAACGGTGCTGGTGGAGACCTCCAAAGCCATCCGCGCGATCTCTGGGGTCGTTGGATCGCATGTCCAATTTGATCGGATGACTGGTGCTTGCCATGTCTAGGTTCGGTAGTCGCCTGACGCGCAACGGTTGGGCCCTGGCGATCGTGGCCCTTGCGTGGGTGGCGCTTTCTGGCTGTTCTGAGGGGACTGCAGGATGCAGCGATGGAGTGTCGCGCCGGTCGCAGGTGATAGCCGACGAACTTGGAGCTCACGCCAGCTTGATGACGGTATCCGTCGTCGACGACTGCAACAGTGGTGGCCGGATCTACGTCGACTTCGACGTTTCCTCCCTCCCAGACGCGCTGCAGGAGCTGGGTGGTGATTCACGATGCGCGAGAGGGGACTCGCAAGACTCGGACACCACTTCGTTCACCTGCTACTACAACGGCCTCAAGGCGCGAATCAAGGTGGTGGACCAGTTACCCAGCCCACATGGCTACGGCGAGGTGATCACGTAATGCGACAGTGTCGCCCCTGGGATCGTCTGCTCATCGGCACGAGCGGATCGCGGCATGAGCGTGCACAGCGCTCACCGTGGTTCCAGCAGCTCCGCGAGGTCGGCAGCGTCAACCTTTTCCGCCCGAAGGATGTCAGCCAGGACACTTGCGGCAATGCCTGCCTGCGACAGAGAGGCCAGCGTCAAGTTCTCGCCGGTAACGCACGGGTCCGTGCGCGGGACGCTCGGGTATGGCTAAGCGTCCCGCGACGGACCAGCGGTTATCGGGTGCTGTTCAGGCGGGCTGATCCAGGCGGACCGGCATCAGGATCGACAGCGCGCCATCCCGGTTCGGGTTGCGGATGGCCAAGGGGGCGATCGGGTCGTCCAAGCCAAGGGTGAGCTGGTCGCCGCCCACGAGTGCCTGCAGCAGGAACTCACGGTTCACCCCGACCACCACCGCATCCGGGTCGTCGGACGCGCCTACCTGCACTGTGCTCTTGGTGACGCTGAGCCGGCTGACTTCGTACGTGACGCCGTCGCTGTCCCGGCTCAGGGCTTCGGTCGGCCCGGCGGTCAGGGCTGCCCGTAATGCCGCGGCGTCGATGGGCACTTTCGTGCGGCCCAGCTCGAGCCAACTGCGGTAGGGCGGGAAATCCACATCGGGCACGTCCGCTCGGATTGTGCCGCCGTCGCCGGTCAGGGTGATGGTGCCTTCGGACACGGTGACCTCCAGGGAGCCGGTGTATTCGCGGCGGAGGAGCTCGTCGACGGCCGCCGTCGGCAGCAGCAGGTGAAGATCCGTAGGCTCCGACATGGCCACGGTGCTGGTGGTGAGGCGGTATCGATCCGTCGCGACCACGCGAACGTGACCGGGTTCGCTGTCGAGGAATACGCCGTTCAGGCGCGGCTGCCCCGGATCTTCGCAGACGGCATGACGGACGTCTCTCAGCGCGCGGATCAGCTCGTCGGCGGGCAGGGTGAACTGGTGCATGGTGATCTCCGTGTTCTCGAGCATGTGATGGACGATGGAGATCTCCCTGCGGGCATCGGCCAAACCGGCTTCCAGGCGGCCGAGATGTGCGGTCAAGATCGACCCGGCCCCGGCCGGGTCGGCCAGGATCGTTTTGATGTCGTCCAGAGGTAGTCCCACCCGGCGCAGATGCGCCACCAGCCGTGCCTGAGCCACCTGGCTTGGCTGGTAGAACCGGTACCCGGACGACGGGTCGACCACCGAAGGCGGCAGCACGCCGGCACCGTCGTAGAAGCGCAGCGCGCTGACGGGCAACCCGCTGATCGACGCCATTCGGCCAATGCTCAACAGTTCGTTCTCCACGAGTGCAACCTCCCGTCTCAACCTGCTCGAGGGTCAAGCCCGGCCATAGTGCCCGAACGCAGCTCCAGGAGTCGCCTCATCGCCGGGCGTGGCGAGCGTGCTGCCTCTTGCCAGCCGGCCAGCGTGTTGAGTCCTTTGCAGCCACCTCGAGGCTTCCCTGAGATGCGAGCCGAACGAGTCCGGTCAAAGTTCACAGCGCAGCCGACAGGCGGCGAAAGAGCCACCCGGATCCGCACTCTCATGCCGGTGAGCGGACGTCGGAGATCCGCTCATCGGCATGGCCGGAACGACCTACCACTGGGTGATGGTGATGAGTGACTTGGTGGCTCGGCGTTCGCCATGGCGGAGTAGGCGTCGCCGACGTGGTCGGGGTCGGTGGTGGAGTCGAGGACGCGGCCGGGGTTGATGCGTTTGGCGAAGACGTCGCAGGACGCGCGCTCAGCCCGTCCGTCCCACGTCCCTACTCTCGGCGACCCGATGGGGGATTCGCAGCAGGCGGATGCCGGTGACGAGCACGAGCCCGCCCACCAGGTTGCCGAAGGCGGACCAGCCGAGCGCTGCGAGCCAGTCGAGGTAGTCGTAGTCGGCGTGGCGGGTCAGGAGTCCGGCGAACATCAGTATTGAGTCGAGCACCGAGTGGAATAGCTGGGCGCCGACGAGCACAAAGGACATCAGCACTGAGGGCACCAGCCGGACGCCCAAGTTCTCGGTGGCGTGCTGCATTCGGGTCAACAGCGTGATGACGACGCCGGCGAGGACGGCGAGGAAGAAGGATCGCCAGGAGACGCCGAGGTGGGCATAGTGCGAGCCTGCCTTCACCGCTACCTCGTGCACCTGTGGCAAAGCCACGACGATCATCCCCGCCATGGCAAAGCCCCCGACGAGGTTGGCGACCAGCGACACAACCCACAATCTGATCAGTTGCATGACGGTCCCCTCCTTGGCGATCACGGAGATGACCGGCACCAGGAAGTTCTCGGTGAACAGCTCGCTCTTGGCGAGGAGCAGCGCGACGAAGCCGATGGTGAAGGCCAAGGACGCGAGCAGTGAGTTGTTGGTCCTGGCTTCCACCACGAGGTAGATCAGCACCCCTACCCCCACGTCCACGCCGCCCAGCAGTCCAGTGGACAGGAGCGGCAGCAGTGGCCGGTCCAACCGCTCGTGGCCCTCGGAGACGAGACGTTCGTAGGTCTCCTCCAGCTCGGGCTCATCGCGAGAGCCCTTGGGCGCAACCATGTCGCCGGAGCCACCTGATGGCTGGCTCACGGATGTGGTCCGGTCGCGATGCCTGATGTGACCCCAGAGGCGAGATGGACAGCGCCGAGTTTGCCTGCGTACCGCTTGGTGAGGCTGCGTGCTTCGATCACTCGGTGAACTCCGTAAAGGGTGAAGGGACAGAAAATGGGCGACCTGCTGCCCGCTCCAGAATGCCGCATCGCACAGGTAGACGCTCTGTCCGTGCGCTTTTGGTGCGCTGAGCGCAACACCTATGGTTTGTCGAAGGTAGCGACGCATTGTGACCGGTGTCCTAGCGTGCAATCGATCGGGGCGCGGGCCACGAAAACCTCGCCGCCCTGCCTTTGGTAGCTACCGCCCGACTCCAGCGACGCACTGATCTGCCGCGTTTCGGACGCCCGAGCCTGCCCGGCAAAGCCAGGCTCCCGGCGTGAGCAGATTGCTGATCATCGCGGGGGCTGCCAGCGCCGTCTTGGGTGTCGTCCTTATCCCGCTCCCCGGCCCTGGCTACCCTCTTCTCATCCTCGGCGCCCGCGGCTCGGTAGTGGAGCTGAGGTTATGGATGCGGGACCGCCTGGCAGGTCGATCACGGTGGCCGCCTCCTCATCGGATGCAGCGGCGAAGTAGTCGAAGAGCACGCCCATGCCCGTGATCATGATCCATCCCGATATTGGGCGTAGTGGTTCCGCCCGACTCACCCCTCTGGAGCCTGGCGCAGCCAACGAGTCTCGGGCAGTCGCGGCGGTAAGTCGCACCCCCTCGGAGCGCCGACTCAAGGGAGACCGAAGGCTAGGTGGCTCGGCCGAGCGGCGGAACCTGACGGCGCTGACGTGGCCGCGTAGCCGGGACGCTGCGCGGCCACCTCCGTGCGGGCCATGGCGACTCAAGCCGTCCCGATGCAGTCGCGACGACCGCGGTCACCTAGAGCGCGACCGCGGGGCTACCGTTCGCGCAGCCCGATAGGACGGGGCACGCAGCCGGGCCACGAACCCGTACTGGCGAACCCCCGGCAGCAGGTTCAGGACGGGGTCGTGGCGCACTCGGTCGATCGGCTCGGGCAACAGTGCACCGACGATGACCTCGCCCACTGGACGCCACTGCCCCAGCCCGACGGCATAGGACAACGCGTATCTCGCGGGTACCCGGTCGTCCTTTCGCAGGCCACGCTCGGGCACGAGGCGGAGCAGCAGAGGTCCGTCGACCGACTGGTACGGAAGCAGCGTGGTCAAGGGACCGGCGTCCGCACGTAACCGTGGCGCCAGCAGGAAGCGGCCCAGGGCGGAGTCCCCAGTGCCGGCGAAGAGCAGGTCAGCGGGGGCATTCCGGTGGGGCGCGGAAGCGGGGACTCTCAGGGCCAAGCCGTGGATGTCGGGCCAAGGACGGGGTAACCCGGTGGCACGGGACAGCCGGACTGTGACGTTCGTATCGGACGGATTGTCGAGCCACGGCACCCCACTGCCTGCCCTTCCCGTGATCGTGACCACCGCGGCCACAGTGGCACCTCGGGGATGCAGCGGGCGGTCCCGTCGCAGCTTCGCCAAGGCGCGGAAGACGGCAGCGAGCGCGCCACCGGCCACCGTTGCCAGAGACAGAAGGGCCACACGGCCCGCGTGCGGGGCTCCGGAAGTATCCACGGCCACGACTCCTCTCGGTATCCGTGCAACTACACAACCACGAAGCTCGACTGTCCGGCGAGCGCCCTCTGGATCATCAACGGACTCGCGCCGCCGATGGGCGTCACTGCAATCTGGGCGGAATGCAGCGGGTCGGTGCGCGCGGACCCTGACGGGTGTCGGGCCGAGGAGGCTGCTCGGGCATAGCATCCGACGGTGAGCGACTCCCTCAGTGCGACCACCATCCACCTCACCGGCTCCGACGGGGCGCGAGGTCGAGGCCTACCTCGCCAGACCCGATGGTGCGCACACCCGCGGTGGCGTCGTCGTGATCCACCATCTGCCGGGCTACGACCGGGCCACCAAGGAGATGGTGCGCCGGTTCGCCGAGCTGGGCTACGACGCGATCTGCCCCAACCTCTACTCCCGAGAGGCGCCGGGAGCCGACCCCGACGACGCGGCGGCGACCGCGCGGGCGCAGGGTGGCGTGCCCGACGACCGGCTCGTGGCCGACGTCGGCGTCGCCGCGGCATACCTGCGTGCGCTTCCGACCAGCAACGCGAAGGTGGGCGTCATCGGCCACTGCTCCGGCGGTCGTCAGGCCGTCCTGGCGGCCTGCCGGCTCGACGTGGACGCCGCCGTCGACTGCTACGGGGCGTTCGTGACGGGTCAGCCGCCTGAGGGCTACCCACTGAAGGTCACCAACCTCGTCGACCTGCTGCCGTCGCTCGCGGCGCCGTTGCTCGGGCTGTTCGGGGTGGACGACAAGTCACCGAGTCCCGAGCAGGTGGAGGAGCTGGACCGTCGACTGACCGAGCTGGGCAAGCCCCACGAGTTCCACTCCTACCAGGACGCCGGTCACGCGTTCTTCGCCGTCGACCGACCCAGCTACCGGGTGGCTGCCGCCCTCGACGGCTGGGAGCGGATCACCGTCTTCTTCGACGCCCAGCTGAATGTGGAGGAACACTGACATGTGCACGTACGCAACGGTTTCCGAACGCGTCGACGGCAGCGCCAAGGGTCCCGGAGGTCAGTGGTTCCACGTCACGGACGCGACCGTCTACTACGACCACCCGGTCCACGCGATGGCCGAGCACACCCTCAACATCGACCTGGCCGACCCGTCCCGCGGGCCCGCGGCGCGGGTGGCGGTCGAGCTGACCCGCGACTCGGCAACGCGGCTGGTCAAGGCGATCGAGGAGGCCCTCGCCTCCGCACCGGAGGGGATGTGAGCGTGGCTGCGGTGACAGCGATCCACGTCTACCCCGTGAAGGCCGCGCCGGGAGCGGACCTTGCCGAGGTAGGCGTCGAGGTCGACGGGCTCGACGGTGACCGGCGCAAGAAGGCCCCCGTCCACCTCGTCGCCCGCGAGGACGTGGGTCCCGACACCCGGGCGAACTTCGTGGTGTCGCTCGGGTCCGCCGAGCTGCTCGCGGCGATCGGCTCCGGCCTGCGCGTGGGGGAGGTGGCGCTCGAGGTCACCGGCACCGCACGCGACTGCCCAGGCGTGTATGCCGCGGTGCGGCGGCCGGGAGTCGTCCGGGTCGGTGACGGGGTCGAGATCGAGCTCGAACCGCGACCACCCGGGCCGCCGCGGACGGGGACGACTGAGCCCGGCTGACCCCGGCTGAGGACCACCGGGTGGTAACCGGGATGACGACTGTCGGTGAAGCGGCATAGGGTCGACGCGTGCCGGACTTCGTCGATGCTGGACCAGGGCGTATCGCGAGCGTTCCCACCGGCGCCCGCGCACGCCATGACCTCGCGGTGGCAAAGCTGGCCGCGAGCTATGCCGCGATCCCGCCCCACGCGCCGGTCAGGCTGGCGAAGAAGACGTCCAACCTGTTCCGAGCCAGGGCCGCCACCGACGCACCCGGCCTCGACGTCTCGATGCTCGACCGGGTTCTCAGCGTCGACGCCGAGGCCCGGACGGCCGACGTGCAGGGCATGTGCACCTACGAGCACCTCGTCGAGGCGACGCTGCCGCACGGGCTGGCGCCGCTGGTCGTGCCCCAGCTCAAGACGATCACCCTCGGCGGGGCGGTGACGGGCCTGGGCATCGAGTCGACGTCGTTCCGCAGCGGTCTGCCGCACGAGTCGGTCCTCGAGATGGACATCCTCACCGGCTCCGGCGAGATCGTGACGGCCCGCCCCGAGGGAGAGCACGCCGACCTCTTCCACGGGTTCCCCAACTCCTACGGCACGCTCGGCTACGCCACCCGCCTGCGGATCGCCCTCGAGCCCGTCGAGCCGTTCGTCGCCCTGCGCCACCTGCGCTTCCACGACATCGAGTCACTCGTCGCGACGCTGGGCACCATCGTCGACACCGGCGAGCACGACGGGGTGCGGGCCGACTACCTCGACGGGGTGGTCTTCTCGGCGACGGAGTCCTACCTCACCGTCGGCACCAAGACGGCGCAGCCGGGGCCGGTCAGCGACTACACGCGCCAGCAGGTCTACTACCGCTCGATCCAGCACGACTCGACCCTGCCCAAGGTCGACCGCCTCACCATCTCCGACTACCTCTGGCGGTGGGACACCGACTGGTTCTGGTGCAGCCGCGCGTTCGGTGCCCAGAACCCTCTCCTGCGCAGGCTCTGGCCGCGTCGCTACCGCCGGAGCTCGTTCTACTGGAAGCTGATCGCGCTCGACCACCGCTACGGCATCGCCGACCGGATCGAGGCGCGCAAGGGCCAGCCGCCCCGTGAGCGGGTGGTGCAGGACATCGAGGTCCCGCTGGGGCGCACGGCGGACTTCGTCCACTGGTTCCTGCGCGAGATCCCCATCGAGCCGATCTGGCTCTGTCCGGTGCGCAGCAGGGGCTCGTGGCCGCTCTACCCGTTGCGACCGGGGGAGACCTACGTCAACGTCGGCTTCTGGTCCAGCGTGCCGCGCGACCCCGGTGGCGACGAGGGGGCGGCGAACCGGCTCATCGAGGAGCAGGTCACCGCCCTCGACGGCCACAAGTCCCTCTACTCCGACGCCTACTACGACGAGGACCAGTTCTGGCGCCTCTACGGCGGCGACACCAGTGCCTCCCTCAAGCGGCGCTACGACCCCGATTCCCGACTGCTCGACCTCTACTCCAAGGCGGTGCAACGCAAGTGACGATCCTTCGGACCAACCGGACCGACTCCCACTCGGGCTCACGGACGGCTCGCAGGCCCCTGAGCGACTGACCATGGCCCAGATCCTCGACGCCGTGACGGCCGACGAGGTGCCTCTGCGGTTCACGGCCTTCGACGGGTCTGCGACCGGACCCGAGGACGCGGCCTATGGGCTCGACCTCAAGTCACCCCGTGGTGCGAGCTATCTCGCGACGGCCCCCGGCGACCTGGGCATGGCGCGCGCCTATGTCGCGGGCGACCTCGACGTCACCGGGGTCCACCCCGGCGACCCCTACGAGCTGCTCAACGCGATGGGCGAGCTGCACTTCCGGATGCCCCCGCCCAAGACCGCTGCGGCCATCGCCCGGTCCCTCGGGGTCGAGCTGCTCAAGCCGCCGCCGCCGCCGCCGCAGGAGGCGCTGCCGCGGTGGCGGCGGGTGGCAGAGGGCCTGCGCCACAGCAAGACCCGCGACGCCGAGGCGATCCACCACCACTACGACGTGTCCAACACGTTCTACGAGTACGTCCTCGGGCCGTCGATGACCTACACCTGTGCGTGCTACCCCCAGGACGACGCCACCCTCGAGGAGGCTCAGGACAACAAGTACCGCCTCGTCTTCGACAAGCTCCGCCTCAAGGAGGGCGACCGGCTGCTCGACATCGGCTGTGGCTGGGGAGGCATGGTCCGGTATGCCGCGCGGCAGGGCGTGCACGTCATCGGTGCGACCCTCTCGGCCGAGCAGGCGTCGTGGGCCCAGGAGGCGATCCGGCGGGAGGGTCTGCAGGACCTCGCCGAGGTGCGTCACTCCGACTACCGCGACATCCGCGAGACGGGGTTCGACGCGGTCTCCTCGATCGGGCTGACCGAGCACATCGGGGTCCGCAACTACCCGGCCTATTTCGGGTTCATCAAGGACCACCTGCGCACGGGCGGGATGCTGCTCAACCACTGCATCACCCGTCCGGACAACCGGCGGACCTCGACCGGCGCGTTCATCGACCGCTACGTCTTCCCCGACGGCGAGCTGACCGGGTCGGGCACGATCATCGCTGCCGCGCAGGATGCGGGGCTGGAGGTCCGTCACGAGGAGAACCTTCGCGAGCACTACGCGAAGACCTTGGCCGGCTGGTGCGCCAACCTGCGCGACAACTGGGACGCCTGCGTCGACGAGGTCGGTGAGGCGACCGCCCGGGTGTGGGGCCTCTACATGGCTGGCTCGCGGGTCGGCTTCGAGCGCAACAGCATCCAGCTCCACCAGGTGCTGGCCGTCAAGCTCGACGACCGGGGCGAGGCCGGGCTGCCGCTGCGGCCGTGGTGGAACGCCTGATGGAGCAGCGCCTCTCGCTCGTCACCCTCGGTGTGCAGGACCTCGAACGGGCCAAGGGCTTCTACACGGCCCTCGGGTGGGAGGACGCCAGCGATGACGAGGGAGTGGTGTTCTTCCAGTGCGGTGGCCTGGTGGTCGCGCTGTGGGACCGGGAGACACTGGCCATCGACTCCGAGGTCCAGGACGGCGGGGGCTGGGGTGGGGTCACCCTGGCGCTCAACGTCCGCAGCCCCGAGGAGGTCGACGAGGTGCTCGACCAGGCGGCCGTAGCCGGCGCCGTGATCGGCCGCCAGGGCGCCGAGACCTTCTGGGGTGGCTACTCGGGGGTGTTCATCGACCCGGACGGCCACCCGTGGGAGGTTGCGCACAACCCGTTCTGGACCATCACGGACGACGGCAGGACCCTGCTGCGCGGCTGACCAGCGCGGCATACCGAGGAGTGGACGAGCAGGCTCGCAGGCTCACCCGAGAGGGGCGAGCAGCTCGGTGCCGAGCCAGGCCCGGGGAATGCCGAACGCGTCGACGAGCTCCTGCGCGTGCGGTCTCAGGACGGAGCACAGGTCGTTGACGGCGGCCGTCACCTGCTTGCTCCGCGCCGGTGTGATCCGGCCGTGCTCGAGGTACCAGCCCTTGTCCGCCTCGATGGTGCTCAGCGCGTAGAGGTCGCAGACCGTGTCCAGGGTCTGCGCGGCGGCCGAGTCCTCGCAGCGGTCGATCGCGGCCACGAAGGACTCGAGGATCATCCGGTCCACGTGCGCCCGCGCCACGGAGACGACGTGGTCCTGCGCATCGTTGAACACGGCGAAGAGATCTGCGCCGGGCTTGCCCGCCTTGCGCAGCCGCAGCGCCAGGGTCTCCAGGAGGTGCTTCTCGCGGTCCTCGAACAGGTCGAGCTGCCAGCCGCGGTCCGTCGGACCCTTCTCGCTGTCGCGCCCGGGCGCGGAGTCGATGAGTCGCTGGATCAGGCCTCGGGCCGAGGTCCGCTCGATGACGGCACCTGCGAACTGACGGGCCCCGAACCTGACCATGCCGAGCGTGTCCAGGTCGCCGAAGGCGTCGCGGTAGTCGGTGAGCAGTCCCTTGGCGACGAGCTGGAGCAGCACCGTGTTGTCGCCCTCGAACGTGGTGAACACATCGGTGTCGGCCTTGAGGGCGGGCAGCCGGTTGACCGCGAGGTAGCCGGCACCGCCGCACGCCTCACGGCAGGTCTGGATCGTCGCCGTGGCGTGGGCGGTCGCGACGGCCTTGATGCCCGCGGCCCGCGCCTCCAGCTCGCGCTGCTGGTGCTCGTCCGCGGCCTCACCGGCCGACTGCACGTCGTGCATGAGCGACACCAGCTCGTTCTGGGCGAGCTGCAGGGCGTAGGACTTGGCCAGCGCCGGCAGCAGCTTGCGCTGATGCGCCCGGTAGTCGAGCAGGATCACCTCGTCATCGCTTCCCGGGGCCGCGAACTGACGCCGGTGCCCGGCATACGTGATCGCCAGGGTGAGCGCACTGCGAGTCGCCGCGCCGGCACCCCCGGCGACGCTGATCCGTCCGCGCACGAGGGTGCCGAGCATCGTGAAGAAGCGTCGGGTCTGGTTCTCGATGGGGGAGGTGTAGGTGCCGTGCTCGTCGATGTCGCCGTAGCGGTTGAGCAGGTTGGTGCGCGGCACCCGCACCTGGTCGAAGGTGAGCCGCCCGTTGTCGACGCCGGGCAGCCCGGCCTTCGCGCCGCAGTCGCCGATCGTGACACCCGGTATGGGCCGCTCCGGAGTCGTCGCGGATCGGCACGAGGACGCAGTGCACCCCGTGGCTCTCGCCGTCGGTCACGAGCTGGGCGAAGACCGCCGCCATCCGTCCGTCGCGCGCCGCGCCGCCGATGTAGTCCTTGCGGGAGCGCAGGTCCGGGGTGTGGACGACGAGCTCGTCGGAGTCGGGGTCGTAGGTCGCCGTGGTGCCGAGCGACTGGACGTCCGAGCCGTGCCCGGTCTCGGTCATCGCGAAGCAGCCCGGCAGTGACGCGTCGATGATCGAGGGCAGGTATGCCGCGTGGTGCCGTTGGGTGCCGAGGTTGGCCACCGCGCCGCCGAACAGGCCCCAGTGCACACCGGCCTTCACCATCAGGGACAGGTCGGCGTGGCCGAGCAGCTCGAACGCCGTGACCGAGCCCCCGAGGTCGCCGTTGCCGCCCATCGAGGCCGGGAAGCCGCGCCTGGGGTGTCCCGTGGCGGCCAGAGCCTGCATCTGTTCGGCGACCCGGGCCCGGTAGTCCTCGATGCCCAGCGGCTGGACGGGAGGGGCGAAGCGCTCGGGATCGAGGTCGGAGCGGGCTTCGTCGCGGAGTGCGGCCCACCGTCCGTCGAGGCTCTTCTGCAGAGCGCTGGCGAGGGTGGTCATGAGGTCTCCTGTTTCGAGGTGCCCGGGCTGGGCGTCTGGTCGGTGGGCCAGGCGGCGGAGAGTCCGCCCCAAGCCAGGTCCGTGAGGTGCTCGGTGAGCTCGCGCCGGCTCATCGCCGCGGGGTCGGTGAGCCACCGGTCGGCGGCAGCCCGGACCATGCCGACCAGCCCGGCGCCCCAGACGGGCGCCGGCGTCGTGCTCCGGCCGGCGATGCGCAACGACTCGGCGACGACGGTGGCCATCTGCGCGGCGATGTGGTCGGTCACGGTGGCAGCAGGGTCGCCGGTGGTGCGGTCCAGCAGGGGCGCGGTCACGACGAACCGGTAGACCTCGGGGTCCTTCTCCACGAGGGTGAGGTAGGCATCGACGGCGCTGGCGATGAGCGTCCTCGGTGAGAAGTCCGTGCCCGCCGCGTCCTTGCCCGGCCCGTGCCCGTGGCCAGGTCGAGGTTGTGCAGGATGAGGGCGTCCACGCTCTCGCAGACCGCGGCATACAGGCCCTGGCGGTCGCTGAAGTGGCGGTAGATCACGGTCTTGGAGGTGCCCGCGACGGCGGCGATGTCGTCCATGCCCACCCCGGCGCCATGCTTGCGGATCGCGCGGAGGGTGGCCTCGACGAGCTCGCGTCGTCGGGTCGCCCGGTGCTGGTCCCAGCGGGTGCTGCGGCCGTCCGGGCTGGGGCTGGTCGTGGTCACGGCTGCCTCCCACTCGTCATCACAACCTCGGACGGTAGCAGGTACCGCGCGTACCTGCTACTGTCGGTATCCAGTAACTGCGTCAGCCGGTCCGACCCCAGGAGTTCTCGTGGCACCGTCCAACCAGCCCCGTCGTGCCGCCGTCCTCGGCGGCAACCGCATCCCGTTCGCGAGGCAGAACGCCGCCTACGCGAAGGCCACCAACCAGGACATGCTGACCGCGGCCATCGAGGGCCTCGTGGCTCGTCACGGTCTCGCGGGGGAGCAGCTCGGTGAGGTCGCGGCCGGAGCCGTGCTGAAGCACTCCCGCGACTTCAACCTGACCCGCGAGGCGGTCCTGGGCTCCAGCCTGTCGGCGCGGACCCCCGCGTACGACGTCCAGCAGGCCTGCGGCACGGGGCTGGAGGCGGCCATCCTGGTCGCGCAACAAGATCGCGCTCGGCCAGATCGACTCCGGCATCGCGGGCGGCGCCGACACCTCCTCGGACGCCCCCATCGCGGTCAACGAGGGCTTGCGCGAGACGCTGCTCGCCCTCAACCGGGCCAAGACCGCGGGCCAGCGCGCGAAAGCGCTGACCCACCTACGGCCCGGTCAGCTGGTCCCCGAGATCCCGCGCAACGTCGAGCCGCGCACCGGCCTGTCGATGGGCGAGCACATGGCCCAGACGGCCAAGCAGTGGGGCATCACCCGCGAGGCGCAGGACGAGGTCGCGGCTGCGTCGCACCAGAACCTCGCGGCGGCTTACGAGCGAGGGTTCTTCGACGACCTGATGACGCCGTTCCTCGGCCAGACCCGGGACCAGAACCTCCGCCCGGACTCCACCGTCGAGAAGCTCGCCAAGCTGAGGCCGGTCTTCGGGGTGGGCATCGGTGACGGCAAGGGCGAGGGCGCGACCATGACGGCCGGCAACTCGACTCCGCTCACCGATGGCGCGTCCGCGGTGCTGCTGGGCTCCGACGAGTGGGCGGCCGAGCACGGGCTGCCCGTCCTCGCCCACCTGGTCGACGCGCCAGACAGCCGCGGTCGACTACGTGACCGGCAACGAGGGACTGTTGATGGCTCCGGCCTACGCCCTGCCGCACCTGCTCGAGCGCCAGGGGATGAAGCTCCAGGACTTCGACCTCGTCGAGATCCACGAGGCCTTCGCCGCGACCGTGCTCACGACCCTGGCTGCCTGGGAGAGCGAGGAGTTCTGCCGCGACCGGCTGGGCCTCGACGCCCCGATCGGCGTGCTCGACCGCGCCAAGCTCAACGTCAACGGGTCATCGCTGGCGGCCGGCCATCCCTTCGCTGCCACCGGCGGACGCATCGTCGCCTCGCTCGCCAAGATGTTGCACGAGAAGGGATCCGGCGCCCGCGGCCTCATCTCCATCTGTGCAGCCGGCGGCCAGGGCGTCATGGCGATCCTCGAGGCCGCCTGATGGCTGGCACCTACGCAGGCATCGTCAACAGCGCCGTCGGCGCGAAGCTGGCGGCGCAGCTCGGCCTGCCCCGCCCCGCCAAGCTCCGCAGGTATGCCGTGGGGTCACCCCTCGTCGACGGCGCCGTGCTCGTCGGTGGCCTCCGCTCCGCGCCGGTGACGACGCGGGTGCGAGAGCTGCTGGGCCGCGAAGGTGTGGACACCGTCGAGGCGGTCGACCAGATGGCCGAGGGCGATCGCCTGGCTGCCGTCGTCGCCGACCTCACCGAGGCCACCGACCCCACCGACCTGGAGACGCTGCGCAACCTCCTCGCCCCAGCTCTGAAGCGCCTGCGGCCAAGCGGTCGCATCATCGTGATCGGGCGGGACCCCGGCAGTGCCAACGGCTTTGCGCAGGCTGCCACCCGTCGTGCCCTCGAGGGCATCACCCGGTCGATCGGCAAGGAGCTCCGGGCCGGGGCCACCGCCAACCTCGTCCTGGTCGGCGACGGTGGCGAGGCCAACGTCGACGCGGCGGTGCGGTTCCTGCTGTCCGGCCGCTCGGCATACGTCGACGGGCAGGTCGTCCGCGTCGGTCCCGGCGCCCCCACTGAGCCGGCTGACTGGGCCGTCCCGCTCGCCGGCAAGGTCGCGGTGGTCACCGGCGCGGCGCGGGGCATCGGCGCCTCGATCGCCGACGTGCTGGCCCGCGACGGCGCGACGGTCATCTGCGTCGACATCCCCGCCGCCGGCGACTCGCTGGCCCGCACCGCGAACCGGGTCGGTGGCACGGCGCTGCAGCTCGACGTCACGGCGCCAGACGCCGGGCGACAGATCCTCGACCACGCCAATGCCCGGCACGGCGGCCTCGACATCGTGGTCCACAACGCCGGCATCACCCGCGACAAGCTGCTCGCCAACATGGACGACTCGCGCTGGGCCTCGGTGCTCGACGTCAACCTCGGCTCGATCCTGCGGATGAACGAGACACTGCTCGCGGACGACGGGGTCCGCGATGGCGGACACGTCGTGCTGGTCTCCTCGATCGCGGGGATCGCCGGCAACCGCGGACAGACCAACTACGGCGCCTCCAAGGCCGGCGTGATCGGGCTCGTCGACGCGATGTCCGCGGACGAGGCACTCGTCTCGCGCGGCATCACCGTCAACGCGGTGGCACCCGGCTTCATCGAGACCGAGATGACGGCCAGGGTGCCGTTTGCGACCCGCGAGGTCGGGCGACTGCTGAACTCGCTCAGCCAGGGCGGCCTGCCCGTCGATGTCGCGGAGACGATCGCGTGGTTCAGCCAGGATGCCAACGCAGGGGTGACCGGCAACGTCGTCCGGGTCTGCGGCCAGAGCCTGCTCGGTGCCTGACATGGTGGTCCGCACCCTGTCCGAGTCCCCTTCGCTGGCACCGCTCTTCGCGAAGGCGGCCCTGACGCAACGTGGCCGTCGGGGCGCCCTTCCGGATACTTCGCTGCGCCGCGAGGGTGTCGTCGTGGACCGCGACCACCTGCTGGCCTACCAGCGGGTCTGCGGCTTCGGCGGGGGAGACGTGCTGCCGCACACCTACCCGCACGTCCTGGGGTTCCCGCTCCAGGTCGCCCTGATGGCCGACCGGGCGTTCCCGCTCCCGCTGCCCGGCCTCGTCCACCTCGAGAACCAGGTCACCGTCCACCGACGCCTCACGGCCGACGACCTGCTCGACGTCACCGTGCGCGCCGAGTCCTTGCGGCCGCACGCGAAAGGACGACTCGTCGACCTGGTCACCGAGGTCGACGTCGACGGCGAGCGGGTCTGGGAGGGGCGGAGCACCTACCTGCGCCGCGGACGCGGCGATGCCGCGGCGTATTCCGGGCGACCCGGCTCCGGCGCAGCCCGACGGCCCGCCCGCCGGCCTCATCCGTGTCCCCGAGGGACAGGGTCGCGCGTATGCCGCCGTGTCCGGAGACGTCAACCCGATCCACCTGCACGCGCTGAGCGCCAAGCCGATGGGTTTCCCGCGCGCCATCGCCCACGGCATGTGGACCGCTGCCCGGACGCTGGCCGCGCTCGGTCCACGGGCCCAGGACGCCTCGACGTCACACGTGTGGTTCGCCAAGCCGGTCCTGCTGCCCAGCACCGTCGCCCTGGTGGTCCACGACTCAGGCTCCTCCGTGGTCGCGGGGTTGTGCTCGACCCGGGAGCCCGTGCGGCCGCACCTGACCATGACCTTCCGCACCAACCATGGGCGCGGCTGACGCACCCCTTTGGTCTGGTGCCGACACCCACCTAGGGTCGACGGATGGAGACAGCTGCCGGACGATCGCCCGCGCGGTGGCCCCGCCGGGTGAGAGCGGCGGTGGTCGGCTGGATCGACACCGTCCACGAGGTGCTGCGGCACCCCGGCCCGTCGCGGGACGCCGCCCTGCTCATCGCCAAGGCAACGGTGGCGACCGTGCTCGCCTGGCAGTTCGCAGTGCACGTCCTGCACAGCCCGGCGCCGTTCTACGCGCCCATGGCGGCGTTGTTGGTCGTCGACCGCACGATGGTGCGATCCCTGGGCGCGAGTGCGCAACGAGTCCTTGCGGTCGTCGTCGGAATGAGTGCCGCGTGGCTCGTGGGCTCGTTCCTCGGCGTGCACTGGTGGAGCATGCTGCCGGTCCTCTACCTGGCCTTGCTCCTGGCCCGGTGGCGCCGCCTCGGTGACCACGGGATCCAGGTGCCGACCATGGTGCTGCTGTCCTTGCTGACCGTCGGTGGCACGGACACGGAGTTCACCTACCTCACCATCGTCGAGACGGTGATCGGTGGGGTGATCGGGGTGCTCACCAATGCGATCGTGCTCGCGCCGCTGCACATCCAGCAACCACGGGACCAGGTCCTCGCGGTGACCACGCGGATGCGCGAGCTCCTCGACGACATGGCGAGCGGCCTTCGTCAGGGGTGGGACAGCGGTGCAGCCCAACGGTGGTACGACACCAGCGCCGAGATCATCGCCATTGCACCGGACGTCCACACCGAGATCGAGACCGGGCGGGAGAGCACGAGGTTCAACCCTCGGGACAACCTGCTGCGTCTCGAGGTCGACTGGGCCGGCTACGCCCAGACGGTCGAGGTCGTGCGGCGCGGGCTGTGGCAGGTGTCGGGGATCGCCCGCACCCTCGTCGACACCGCCGACGAGGGCGAGAGCCCGGACTCACCCACCGAGACGTTCCTGGAGCGCTACGCCGAGGTGCTGGACAACGTGTCGGGGGCCATCGCCCACTTCGGCCTGGCCGACGACGCCGAACGGACCGCAGTGCGTGACCGCCTGCACTCGGCCGGCGAGATCGTGACCGCGCTGGGCGAGGACGTCCGCAAGGCCGAGCTGCAGGACCCGCAAGCCTGGCCCGCCTACGGCGCCCTGCTGATCGACGCCCGTCGACTCGTCCGCGAGCTCGAGGTGCACGCCCAGAGTGCGGTCATGCCGACGGACAGTGGGCCGATCCGCAAGCCCTCGCGTCGGCTCGTCGGCCACTGACCGCAGGGGCAGTCCTCGGGCGAACGTCAGGCGCCGGCCGTGAGCCGCTTGGCGAAGTAGCGGGACAGGTCGGAGTCGGCGTAGTGCCCGAAGCGGATGGTGGGCTGGTAGCCCCTGGCCTCGTAGAGCGCGATCGCGTCCGGCTGCATCGTCCCCGTCTCGAGGACGAGCAGGTCCGCCCCGCTCCCACCGGCAGTGTCCTCGAGGAAGGTCAGCATCCTGCTCGCGAGGCCCCTGCGCCGGCCGCTCGGCGCGACATACATCCGCTTGACCTCTGCCACCCGGGCTCCGTCGAACATCTCGGTCAGGTCGGGTCGCTGGCGCCAGCCGCCCATCGCCACCTCCTCGCCGTCCACGGTTCCCAGGGCGAAGAGTCCGTTCGGTGGGTCGAACTCGGTGGGGTCGACGGGGGAGTCGTCGCGGCTGCCGTAGATGACGACGTAGTGGGACTGCACCTCTTCGACAAGTCGCTGCACGCGCTCATCCGCGAAGGACACCTGCTCGACCAGGAGGTCGTCAGGTGCGAGTGGGGGCGGCGATGGCATGGTCCCATCGAACCGCACCGCTGTCGTCACCCGATCCGGTGGTGCACCCAGAAGGGCGGAGGTCACGACCCGAGGGCCGCGACCGCTTCCTCCACGGGGGTCTTCCCCTCCACGACGTCGATGGTGCGGCCCGCGCCTGAGCCGGTGACGAGGAGCTCGGCGAGCACGGCGGCGACGTCACCCCTGGAGACGGATCCCCTGCTCAGGCCCTCGCCGAGGGCCACCCGGCCACCCGGCTCGTCGTCGGTGAGCAGACCCGGCCGGACCACCGTCCACTCGAGGGCAGCCCGTGAGCGCAGGTCGTCGTCGGCGGCGGCCTTGGCCCGCAGGTAGACCTGGAACACGTCGTCGCTGTCCGGGTCGGCATCCTCCGTGCCCATGGCCGAGACCATGACGTAGCGGCCAACCCCCGCCTGCTCGGCGGCATCGGCCAGCAGTGCCGCGGCCGCCCGGTCGACGCTCTCCTTGCGGTCCGCGCCGCTGCCGGGCCCGGCGCCGGCGGCGAACACCACCGCGTCGGCTCCGGCGACGGACGCGGCCACCTGGTCCACCGTGGCCCTCTCGAGATCCACGACCTCGCCGCGCGCACCCTGTCTCGCGAGGTCGGCCAGGTGGTCGGGGTTGCGCACCAGGCCGACCGGTTCATGCCCCGCGTCCGACAGGAGCCGCTCGAGGTGCTGGGCGATCTGGCCGTGGCCTCCCGCGATGACGATGATCATGGGCCCTGTCTACCATCAGCACCTTCCAGCCCTCGAGATGTGCCGGCGGCGCGCTGGTCCGCCGGTTTCGTACAGTGGCCGGATGACGCCACGACCCCTGACAGTCGAGTTCCTCCTGCTGGCCCTGGGTGACGACTCGGGCAAACCCCTGGTCGACAGCACCAAGCTGAGGGCGGCCGTGGCGGGGGCAGCCATCGTCGACCTCACCTTCGACGGCGCCCTGCGGCTGACTGAGCCCGGCGACCCGGAGTTCAAGGCCGGGCGCCTGGTCCGCACCGGTCAGACCGTCACCGACGCACGCCTCGCAGAGGTCGCGGACCTGTCGCACAACCGCAAGCCCAAGGACGCTGTCGGACGCATCGGTGGGATGAGCGCGTGGAAGGACCGGGCCGGAGGACTCAAGGACGCCGTGCTCGACGACCTCGCGCGCGAAGGAGTGCTCACCCACGAGCAGGGCCATGTGCTGGGGCTCTTCCCCACGAATGCCTGGCCGCTCGCGCGTCCCGAGGTCGAGCGGGAGATCCTCGATCGGGTGCGGGCCGCAGTGGTGACTGGCACCGAGCCGGACGCCCGGACGGCCGCCCTGGTCGCGCTGCTGCACGCGGTCGACCTGCTGCCCAAGCTCTTCCCCGACCAGCCGAAGCGGCAGCTGCGCGCCCGGGGCAAGGAGGTCGCGGAGGCGGACTGGGGCGGGGAGGCAGTCCGGAAGGCGGTGCAGGACGTGCAGACGGCCGTCACCGCGTCCATCATCGCCTCCACCGTGGTCGTCTCCGGCGGAAGCAGCTGAACGGGAGTCAAGAATGGGGGACGGGCGTCCCATGGGCCGGTAACTCGCGCGCGACGTCGCGGAGGCGGCCGATAGCATCGGTATGCCGCCCACGGACCTCCGTGCGCGGCATACCCGCTCATCCATCACCAGGAGTGCACACCGTGTCTGCCCAGATCACCGTCACCGTCGCCGGAAGCGAGCGATCGGTGCCGGAGCAGACGACTGCCGCCGACCTGTTCGAGGGCGACCGCGCGGTCCTCGTGGCCCGCGTCAACGGTGAGCTGCGCGACCTGGCCCACGTGCTGGCGGAGGGCGACTCGGTCGAGCCGGTCACCGCACAGGAGCAGGACGGGCTGGATGTGTTGCGGCACAGCGCTGCCCACGTCCTGGCCCAGGCCGTCCAGGAGGTCAACCCGAAGGCGAAGCTGGGCATCGGCCCGCCTGTGCGCGACGGCTTCTACTACGACTTCGACGTGGCCGAGCCGTTCCAGCCCGATGACCTCAAGGCGCTCGAGAAGGTCATGCAGCGGATCGTCAACGAGGGACAGACCTTCGTCCGCCGCGAGATCAGCGACGCCGACGCGGCCCTCGAGCTGGCGGACGAGCCCTACAAGGTCGAGCTGATCGGCCTCAAGGGCGGCGCAGCGGGGGAGCAGGCTGAAGGAGCCGATGTCGAGGTGGGCGGCGCGCAGCTGACCATCTACGACAACCTCAAGCGCGACGGCTCGCGGGCCTGGGGCGACCTGTGCCGAGGCCCCCACGTGCCGTCGACCAAGGTCCTCGGCAACGCGTTCAAGCTGATGCGCAGCGGCGGCGCCTACTGGCGCGGGAGCGAGAAGAACCCGCAGCTGCAGCGCGTCTACGGCACCGCCTGGGCGACCAAGGACGACCTGAAGGCCTACCTCGAGCGACTGGCCGAGGCCGAGCGCCGCGACCACCGCAAGATCGGGCAGGAGCAGGACCTCTACAGCTTCCCCGAGGAGCTCGGGTCAGGGCTGCCGGTCTTCCACCCCAAGGGCGGGGTCATCAAGCGCGAGATGGAGGACTACGTCCGCGGCGCGGCACATCGCCGAGGGCTTCGAGTACGTCGGCACCCCCCACATCGCCAAGGAGCAGCTGTTCCACACCTCCGGGCACCTGCCCTACTACGGCGAGGGCATGTTCCCGCCCTTCGACGTGGACGGCACCGACTACCGCCTCAAGGCGATGAACTGCCCGATGCACAACCTCATCTACCGCTCCCGCGGCCGGTCCTACCGCGAGCTGCCGTTGCGGCTGTTCGAGTTCGGCCACGTCTACCGCGACGAGAAGTCCGGCGTGGTGCACGGGCTCACCCGGGTGCGGGGGTTCGCCCAGGACGACTCGCACTCCTACGTCACCAAGGAGCAGGCGCCCGCCGAGATCAAGCACCTGCTCGACTTCGTGCTGTCGCTGCTGCGCGACTTCGGGCTCGACGACTTCTACCTCGAGCTGTCGACCCGGGACACCGAAGGAGAGAAGAGCACCAAGTTCATCGGCTCCGACGAGCAGTGGGAGATCGCGACCGCGGTGCTGGAGAAGGTGGCCACCGAGTCCGGCCTCGAGCTGGTGCCCGACCCCGGCGGCGCGGCCTACTACGGCCCGAAGATCTCGGTGCAGGCGCGCGACGCGATCGGCCGCACCTGGCAGATGTCGACCATCCAGTACGACTTCAACCAGCCGGAGCGGTTCGGGCTGGAGTACCAAGCGGCCGACGGCTCACGTCAGCAGCCGGTGATGATCCACTCGGCGAAGTTCGGCTCGATCGAGCGGTTCCTCGGCGTCCTGGTCGAGCACTACGCCGGTGCCTTCCCGCCCTGGCTGTCGCCGGTCCAGGTGCTCGGTGTCCCCGTGGCCGAAGAGTTCTCGCCCTACCTCCACGAGGTGGCCGACCAGCTGCGGCGCAAGGGGATTCGGGTCGAGATCGACGACTCGGACGACCGCTTCCCGAAGAAGATCCGCAACGGGTCCAAGTCGAGGGTGCCGTTCGTGCTCATCGCCGGCGAGGAGGACCGCAGCGCTGGGGCCGTGTCGTTCCGCTACCGCAGCGGTGAGCAGAAGAACGGCGTCCCCGTGGCGGAGGCGATCGCCGAGATCGTCGCCGCGGTCGAGGCACGCGTCCAGGTCTGAGGACGATGAGCGACGCGCCCGAGCCGGACACCGACTTCGCCGGGGTGAAGGACGGCTTCGAGCGACTCTGGACCCCGCACCGCCTCGCCTACGTCACGGGGGAGCGGCCGAGCGACGACGCCGGCGACGGCTGTCCGTTCTGCGCCGCACCGGGCAAGGACGACGCGACCGGGCTGATCGTCCACCGGGGCTCGACCTGCTACGTCGTGATGAACCTGTTTCCCTACAACCCCGGCCACGTGCTCGTCTGCCCCTACCGGCACGTCTCGCTCTACGTCGACCTGACCGACGAGGAGACCGCCGAGTTCACTGCCCTGACCAAGCAGGCCATCGCAGCCATCGACACGGCGTCCGGTCCCGCACGGTTACAACATCGGCATGAACCAGGGTGCCGTCGCCGGAGCCGGCGTGCAGGCCCACCTGCACCAGCACATCGTGCCGCGCTGGGGCGGCGACGCGAACTTCCTGCCCGTCATCGGACAGACGAAGGCGCTTCCGATGCTGCTCGAGGACGTGCGCTCACGAGCTCGTCGCAGCGTGGCCGGGTGCGGGAGCCGCTCCAGCGGCAGGAAGCTGAGCAGGCAGACCACCAGCGGCAGGAAGTGGATCTTGAGCAGGACGTAGGTGCTCAGGTGGAACCCCGCCCAGAAGAGCAACGCGGCATACAACGCTCTGCCCTTGAGCCACAGCACGACCGGTGAGCTGAACTCGGCCAGCAACGCCACCCACTGGAGCGCGTGGACGAGGGCGGGGTGGGTCGCGACCCACGGACCGAAGCCGTTGGGTCGGCGGCTCAGCGCCCAGGTGAGGGTCGCGCCGTTGGCCCAGCCCCACCCACCGAACCGCATCTTGGCGCTGGCCGACAGGAAGTAGATCGACACCGCTCCGATCTGCACCATCCGGATCGCCCATCCGGCTGCCTGGGACATGACGTCGACGTCGCGCAGCCGGGCTCGCCCGGCCGTCGGCAGCACGAAGAGCGCCACCATGAGCGCGAAGTGGTCGTGGTCGACCTTGGAGTACGCGAAGGCGTTGCTCACCCAGTCGAGCATCCCGACCGCGCAGACCCACCCCGCGATCCGTGGCAGTCGTCCGGTGACCGCCACCGCCGAGCTGACCAGGATCACCGCGAGCAGGACGCGCACGTAGTCGTGCGAGGGCGCCGGCAGGTGCAGCAGGGAGCGGACGTCCAGCCCGCGGTAGAGGCTCGGGCGGCACGTCGCCGTGGGGGATCGGGTCGGTGACGACCCAGAGCACGTCGAGCCAGACGAACGGGTAGATCGACCAGCCGCAGCCAGGCAACCCGCGCCAGGGGCAGCTCCGGGAGCCAGGAACCGTTCGATGACCGTTCACCGCACACCACCGGGTATGCCGCTGGGCTGCGGCCGCACCGGGTCGCGCACCTGCCAGGTGGCGAGGGTGTAGATCGTGGCGGCGCCGGTGCCGATCTGCGTGGAGGTGTTGCGCAGGTAGATGACCGCGTAGGCGGGTTCGCGGGGGAGCAGGCGCGAGTGCAGCACCGCGATGTCCTGCATCAGCTCCGGGCGGGCGATGATCCGCGGCGCCTGGCCCTCGATCTCGGCGCGCTCGATGCCGATCTTCTCCTTGGACAGCGGCACCCGGACCACCTCGCCGTCGACGGTGAGCGCATCCATCGTCAGGGAGTTGATGACGCCGTTGTTCTCGACCGAGAAGGCGTACTGCGACATCGGCGCGAACGGCCACCAGTTGTCGTTGCCCACCCAGCGTGCCCAGGCACACGGTGGTCACCACGGCCGCCGTCACGGCCAGCCGCCACAGCACGGCATACGGACCCAGCCGGCGCGCTGGCCCCCTCATGCTCCCCTCACGCCGTCATGCTCCCACGCGGGTGAGAGACTGGACGGCATGGACACGGGCACGAACGAGCGGGGCCTGCTCATCTTCGACGGCGACTGCGGATTCTGCACGACGAGTGCGCGGTTCGCCTCGCGCTGGGTCGATCGCCGGCACCGCTACGACATCCAGCCGTGGCAGCAGGTCGACCTCGCGCCGTTCGGTCTCACCGAGGAGGACTGCATCGCTGCGGCGCAGTTCGTCCGTCGCGACGGCACCGTCGTGGCGGCCCACCTCGCCATCGCCGAGGGCCTCAAGCACGGCGCGCTGCCGTGGCGTCCGCTGGGTCACGCGATGACGCTGCCGGGCGTCAGCTGCTCTTGCCGGCACGGTCTACACCTGGGTGGCGGACCACCGTTACGCCTTGCCGGGCGGGACGCCCGCCTGTGCGCCCGCGCACCTCACCGCGGAGACGGTGGCCGGGTCGGTGGGTCAGTCTCAGTAGGCTGACCCCACCATGCTCAACAAGTACGCACGCGCCCTCTTCACGAAGATCTTCACGCCCGTCGCCCGGCTGTTCCTCAAGCTGGGGATCAGCCCGGACGTCGTGACCATCGTCGGCACGCTCGGCGTGTGCTTCGGCGCGCTGGCCTTCTACCCGCGCCACGAGTTCTTCTGGGGCACCGTCGTCATCACGCTCTTCGTGTTCTCCGACACCGTCGACGGCGTCATGGCGCGGATGTCCGGGCGCTCCGGCAAGTGGGGCGCCTACCTCGACTCGACCCTCGACCGGGTCGGCGACTCGGCCATCTTCGGCGGCCTCGTGCTCTGGTACGCCGGTCGCGGTGACGACTTCCTGATGGCCGGGCTCGCGCTGGCCTGCCTCATCCTGGGCAGCGTGGTGTCCTACGCCAAGGCTCGTGCCGAGGGGCTCGGCTTCACCGCCAACGTCGGGATCGCCGAGCGTGCCGACCGGCTCGTGGCCGTCCTCGTGATCACCGGTCTGGTGGGCCTCGGCCTGCCCGAGGTGGTCCTCACCGTCGTCCTCGCCCTGCTCGCCGTCGCCAGCCTCGTCACGGTGTTCCAGCGCATGCTGCTCGTGCGTCGGCAGGCCCTGGTCGAAGCCTCCTGAACGGCATCGCGCGTCCATGACCGGCTTCGGCGACCTCCTCGCCGTCAGCGGCTACCGCCTCGGGTGGGGCACGGTGCGACGGCTGCCCGAGCGCACGGCCTACACCGTCTTCGAGCAGATCGCGGACCTCACGGTGGCCCGGGGCGGCAAGGGCGTACAGCGGCTGCGCAGCAACTACGCCACGGTGCGCCCCGACCTCGACGACGCCGCTCTGGACGCGCTCGTGCGCGAGGGGATGCGGTCCTACCTGCGCTACTACTGCGAGGCTTTCCGGCTGCCCGACCGCACGCGCGACGCAGATCGCGGCCTCGGTGCGGGTCGAGGGCGACGGGCCGGTGCGGGCCGAGCTCGCGGCCGGACGGCCGGTCGTGTGCTTCCTCGGCCACCTCGGCAACTGGGACCTCGCCGGCGCCTGGGGCACCACCGCGATCGGCCCCGTCGTCACCGTCGCAGAGCGCCTCGAGCCCGAGGAGGTGTATGCCGAGTTCCTCGCCTTCCGGGAGTCGCTCGGCATGACGATCCTGCCGCTGACCGGCGGCGGGGACGTCTTCGCGCAGCTGCGTGGTCACCTCACGAAGCCGGTGCTGATGCCGCTGCTCGCCGACCGCGACCTCACCGACCGGGGCGTCGAGGTGGACCTGTGCGGCCACCGCTCGCAAGATGGCGGCCGGCCCTGCAGCCCTGTCGCTGGCCACGGGCGCGGCGCTGCACCCGGTCTCGATCCACTACGAGCGTCTGCGAGCGAGCCGAGCTGGAAGCACCGGATCGTCATCACCTTCCACGACCGGGTCGAGGTGCCGTCGAGCGGCACGACCCGGGCCAAGGCGGTCGCCATGACGCAGCAGTGCGCCGACGCGCTCGGCTCCGCGATCGTGGAGCACACGGCCGACTGGCACATGCTCCAGCGGGTGTTCCTCGACGACCTCGAGCCCCGACCACGCCCCCGACAGGCGACGAGGAGCTGGCCGTGAGGATCGGCATCGTCTGCCCCTACTCCTTCGACGTGCCCGGGGGAGTGCAGTTCCACGTCCGCGACCTGGCCGAGCACTTCCTGGGCCAGGGGCACCACGCCTGCGTGCTCGCGCCCGCCGACGAGGACACCCCGTTGCCCGACTACGTCGAGTCCGTGGGGCGCGCGGTTCCGGTGCGCTACAACGGGTCCGTCGCCCGGCTCAACTTCGGCCCGCTCACCGCCGCGCGAGTGGGGCGTTGGCTGGAGGCCGGCGACTTCGACGTCGTGCACATCCACGAGCCCGTCACGCCCAGCATCGCGCTGCTCGCGCTGTGGTCGGCCGAGGGACCGGTCGTCGCCACCTTCCACACCTCCAACCTGCGGTCGCGCGCCATGCAGGCGGCATACCCGCTGCTGCGGCCGAGCCTGGAGAAGATCAACGGACGCATCGCCGTCTCCGAGGACGCCCGGCGCACGGTCACCACCCACCTCGGCGGTGACGCGGTCGTGATCCCCAACGGTGTCAACGTGTCCCGGTTCGCCGATGCCGTGCCGTCCTCGGCGCTGGACCGGCACGGAGTCGGCGCCGACCATCGCGTTCCTCGGCCGCATCGACGAGCCACGCAAGGGCCTGCCGGTGCTCGCGGCTGCCATGCCCGCGGTCCTCGCCCGGCACCCCGGCGCGCGGGTCCTGGTGGCCGGTCCGGGCGATGTCGACACGGCTCGTGAGCGGCTCGACCCGGTCGTCGCCGCAGCCACCGAGTTCCTCGGGATGGTCAGCGACGAGGACAAGGCAGCCCTGCTGTCGTCGGTCGACCTCTACGTCGCCCCGCACACAGGAGGCGAGAGCTTCGGCATCGTCCTGGTCGAGGCGATGAGCGCCGGGGCCCCCGTCGTGGCGAGCGACCTGGCCGCCTTCGTCCGCGTCCTCGACGGCGGACGGGCCGGCGCCACCTTCGCCAGCGAGGACAGCGCCGACCTGTCCCGGCAGCTCCTACGGCTGCTCGGGGACCCCGTCGAACGAGAGCGCCTGGGAGAGGCAGGGCACCGTCGGGCCTGGGTGTTCGACTGGTCGGTCGTCGCCGAGGACGTCATGGCGGTCTACGACACCGTCACCCACGGGGCCGAGAGCGGCCGGCCGGACCCGGCCGCCGACACACGCTGGACGCGGCTGCTGCGTGGCCGCAGGGGAGGCGACGACTGATGGACTCACTGACGTGGAGTGTCGTGGGGGTCGCGGTGCTGCTCGGTGTCGCGTGGTACCTCTCCTACAGCGCGGCGCGGCTCGACCGGCTGCACACCCGTGCTGAGGGCGCGTTGTCGGCCCTGGACGCCCAGCTGGTCCGGCGAGCCGAGGCGACTCTGGAGCTCGCCAACTCGGGAGCGCTCGACCCGGCCAGCGCGCTCATGCTCGCGGGGGCGGCCTCGGAGTCGCTCGAGGCGCACAACGACCGCGCGCTGGAGGACGACCTGCTCGACGGCCAGAGCTTCGGCGCCCGGGAGGGGCTGGAGAGCGACCTCACCGAAGCCCTCCAGGCGGCCCTCACGGCGGACGTGGTCGCCGACCTTCGCAGCGGCAGCCCCGGCGGGCCCGGAGGACTCGGAGCCGGCAGCCTCCAGCGGGTCGAGGCAGCCGGGGTGCGGGTGCAGCTGGCCCGGCGGTTCCTCAACGACGCGGTGACCGACGTCCGACGGGTCCGGCGCAAGTGGGTGGTGCGGTGGTTCCGCCTGGCCGGCCACGCCGACCTGCCTCGCACCGTCGAGTTCGACGACGAGCTACCTCCCGCCGTCCGGGACTGAGCCGCGGTCGGCGGCAGGCGGCATACCAACTAACATTGGGTGTGAAGCGCGTCCCCTGCGCTGCGCCCTGAACAGATCTGGAGTAGGTCCGCCATGTCCGCCGAGAGCACCACCCCCGTCACGCAGCCCGCCACCGGCACGTCACGCGTCAAGCGAGGCATGGCCGAGATGCTCAAGGGCGGCGTCATCATGGACGTCGTCAACGTCGAGCAGGCCAAGATCGCCGAGGACGCCGGCGCGGTCGCCGTGATGGCCCTCGAGCGGGTCCCCGCCGACATCCGCGCCCAGGGTGGCGTCTCGCGGATGTCCGACCCCGACATGATCGACGGCATCATCGAGGCCGTCTCGATCCCGGTCATGGCCAAGGCGCGCATCGGCCACTTCGTCGAGGCCCAGGTGCTGCAGTCCCTCGGGGTCGACTACATCGACGAGTCCGAGGTGCTGACCCCGGCCGACTACGCCAACCACATCGACAAGTGGAACTTCACGGTGCCCTTCGTCTGCGGTGCGACCAACCTCGGCGAGGCCCTGCGTCGGATCACCGAGGGTGCGGCGATGATCCGCTCCAAGGGTGAGGCCGGCACCGGCGACGTCTCCAACGCCACCACCCACATGCGCCAGATCCGCCAGCAGATCCGCAAGCTGCAGGGCCTGCCCGAGGACGAGCTCTACGTCGCCGCCAAGGAGCTCCAGGCGCCGTACGACCTCGTCAAGGAGGTTGCCGAGGCCGGCAAGCTCCCCGTCGTGCTGTTCACCGCCGGCGGCATCGCCACCCCCGCCGACGCGGCGATGATGATGCAGCTCGGTGCCGAGGGTGTGTTCGTCGGCTCGGGCATCTTCAAGTCCGGCAACCCGGCTGAGCGCGCCGAGGCGATCGTCAAGGCCACCACGTTCTTCGACGACCCCGACGTGATCGCCAAGGTCTCCCGTGGACTCGGCGAGGCCATGGTCGGCATCAACGTCGACGAGATCCCCGAGCCGCACCGCCTGGCCGAGCGCGGCTGGTAACGGGCCGAGGGGACCGTGACGATGGGGGAGACACCCGGCTGGCCGGGCGGGTTCGCGCTGCTGCCACACCCGGGTGGGCTGGTGTTCGGGCTGTTCAGCGCCCTCACTGGACTGCTGCCCCTGGTGGCTGTGGGGGTCGTCGTCATCCTCTGGCTGCGCACCCGCCGCCCGCGCCTGCCCGCCTCGACCGCGCAGGCCACCGCGGCGGCGGGGTACGACCCGACCCGCCCACCAGCGTGGCCCGTCGGTCAGTGGAACGCCCAGGTCACACCGCAGGGCAGCCTGCCGCTGCTGGGTGGGCTCGGCACGGTCCGGCTCGAGAACGGCTGGCTGGGCTTCCACGCCGACAACGCGCCTCAGCCGACCTGGGTGGTTGCCGCCTCGGCCGTCAGGGCGGGCAAGAACTCGATGCTCGCGAAGTCCGAGGTGTGGCTGGAGTCGGGGCAGACCGGCCGGGTCAACCTCACCGTCAGCCACGAGCACATCAACCTCTGGATGAACAACGACTTCAAGGACCTGCGCGAGCGTCGCTACGCCGACGAGTTCCTCTTCATGCTCCACCAGTCCGGCGCCCAGGTCGTCGCGGGCTGAGGCGGCACCGCAGACCCGTCAGGTGACCGTGCCGCGTGCGCGGAACTCCGCGCGCTCGAACTCCCGACCCTCCAGGACCGCGGCCAGGTGCTCGGCCGCGGCCACGACGTCGGCGTGCGAGAGGTAGAGCGGGCTGAACCCGAGCCGCACGATGTCGACCTCCCGGAAGTCGCCGATCACGCCACGAGCGATGAGCGCCTGCACCACGGCATACGCCTCGGGATGCCGCAGGCTCACCTGGGAGCCGCGTCGCGCGTCCTCGCGTGGGGTGGCGATCGGCAGGTCGACGCCGAGCGCGTCGAGCGCCTCGATGAACAGACCGGTCAGCGACAGCGACCGGGCACGCACGTCCTCGATCGTGAGCCCGTCGTATGCCGTGAGCGCACCCTCCAGCGTGAGCAGGCTGAGCAGGGGGGCGGTGCCGACCCGGGCCCGGGTGATCGTGGCCGCGGGGTCGTAGTCCGTCGACATGCCGAAGGGGTGGGCGTGTCCCTGCCAGCCGGCGAGGGGGTTGTCGAAGGCGGCGAGGTGCTCCCTGCGGACGTAGATGAACGCGGGCGCTCCGGGACCGCCGCTCAGGTACTTGTAGCCGCACCCGACGGCCAAGTCGGCGCCGCCGTCGTCGAGCCCGACCGGCATGGCACCCGCGGAGTGGCACAGGTCCCAGCAGGCCAGCGCGCCGACGTCGTGGGCGGCGCGCGTCAGGGCGGGCAGGTCCCACTGCTCGCCCGTGCGGTAGTCGACCTGGGAGTAGGCCGCGAGGGCAAGCGAGTCGCCGAGCTCGGCGATCCGCGCGGCCGCCTCGGGCACCGGCACCAGCTCGAGGGTCAGACCGAGCAGGTCGCACGCCGAGCGGGCGATGTAGACGTCGGTCGGGAACGAGTCGGGGTCGGTCATCACGGTGCTGCGACCAGGCCGCATCCGGGAAGCCGCCACGATCGTCTTGAAGAGGTTGACCGACGTCGAGTCGGTGACGACGACCTGCCCGGGCGCGGCTCCGACCAACGACCCGACCCGGTCGCCGACGCGTTCTGGAGCAGCCCACCAGTCGGACTCGTTCCAGGCCCGGATCAGCTGCTCACCCCACTGCCGCGAGACGACGTCCGCGGCGGTCTCGGCGGCTGCGAGAGAGAGCGCGCCGAGGGAGTTGCCGTCGAGGTAGATGACGCCCTCGGGGAGTCGGAACGCGGTGCGGCGGTCCGTGGTGGCGTGCTGGGCGTCCAGGTCACTGGCGCGGGCGGCGAGGTCGGTCATGTCCGCAACCTATCGGCGCCGGACCTTCCATCGTCAGGGCCCCCAAGGGTGCTCCTTGACAGACCACCAGCGCCCCGCCCAGCGGGACGCCCCTCGGCGTACCCTGACGCCAGGAGGCGCGTATGGACAGCACCGCGTCGACCGCCGAGCTGGAGCGCGAGGCGGAGCGGGCCTGGTGGCGGGGCGATGGTGTCGCGTCGATGGCCGCGTCCGAAGCCGTCTACCAGCGCCGGATGAGCGAGGGACAGACGGCCGATGCCGCCACGCAGGCCATCGGGCTGACCCTCGAGTGGGCCACCCGGGGAGACCTGGAGGTGGCCGCCGGCTGGCTCAACCGCGCCAGGCGGTTGCTGGCGGGCCTGCCGCCCGGGCCCGCGCACGGCTATCTCGGGTACCTCGACGCCACCATCGCCCTGGACACCGAGGGTGACCCGGGTCCCGCGCGTGAGACGGCCACCCGTCTGTCCGCCATGGCCACCGAGTTCGCGGACCCTGCCCTCGGGTGCTTCGCCCTGGTGCTGTCGGGCGCATCCGCGGTCCGCGAGGGGCGCACCCGCGACGGTTTCGGTGACCTCGACGAGGCGATGCTGCCCGTCCTTGCCGGGCAGGTTCCACCGCTGTGGGGCGGCGACATCTACTGCTCCGTGATCCACCTGTGCGAGAGCTTGGGCGACCTGGCGCGAATGCGAGCCTGGACCGACGCGTTGGGCCGCTGGGCCGCGCCACTGTCCGAGACCTTCGTGTACGCCGGTGTCACCCGGATCCACCAGCTCCAGCTGCTCAGTGCCGAGGGCGACTGGGACACGGTGGAGCGCGAGCTCGGCCAGCGAAGCGAGGGTCTCGTGGGGTCGCACGGGTGGCTCGCCGCGGCCGGCTTCTACGAGCTCGGTGAGGTGCGCAGGCTACGGGGCGAGGAGGCCGCGGCGCAGGAGGCCTTCGACGCGGCCCGGCGCCTGGGGTTCGATCCCCAGCCCGGGGAGGCCCTGCTCCGCAAGACGACCACTGGTCCGGGTGCCGCTCTCGCGACCCTGAGTGCGGCCCTCGGGCAGAGCGGGCGCCTGGGGCGGGCGCGCCTGCTGCCACCTGCGGTGGCGGTGGCGCTGGATGCCGGCGACGCGGCATACGCGGGGACGCTGGCCGATGAGGCGCAGGGCACCGCCGCGTTCTACCGCACCCCGGGCCTGGTGGCGGCGGCCGCGCACGCACGGGCCATGGTCCTGCTCGCCTCTGGGCAGCCCGCCGAGGCGATCGGCCACCTGGAGCGGGCGGCGCAGGTTTATCGCGATCAGCGCTACCGGCACGCCTCGGCGCAGGTCCACGAAAAGCTGGCCCGCGCCCAGCAGATGCTCGGGCACGAGCCGGCGGCGGCGGCCGAGCTGGCCTGTGCCACCGAGATCTACCGGCGGCTCGGCGCGAGGCCGGACCTGGAGCGCGTGTCCGCCCGCGCCCTCCCGGGTGGACTCACCCCCCGGGAGGTGGAAGTGCTGGCGCGGGTCGCCACGGGTGCCAGCAACCGGGACGTCGCGCGCGCCCTCTACATCAGCGAGAAGACAGTGAGCCGACACCTGGCCAACATCTACCTCAAGGCAGGGGTGTCGACCCGGACCGCTGCCGCGGCATGGGCCCGACAGCACGGGGTCGATGCCCACGAGCCGGCCTGACGCCGGCACCGACGGTCTGCACCATCTGCACCAGGGTCGGCCGGACGGATGCACGATCCGGCCGACGCGCGCCCGGTGCTGCCGCTCCTAGCGTCGAGTCGAGCGGTTGACCGACCGCCTTCGGAACGCAACCCCAGGAGCCACCATGACCACCCTCGAGGAGACCACCCCGGCCACCCGGCCTTCGCCCGACCAGGGGCCCGACACCGGGCCCGACACCGGACCCGACACCGGACCCGACTCCGGACCCGACTCCGGACCCGACTCCGCGGTCGTGGAACGGATGATCCAGGTCCTCAACGACGGCGCCATCAACGTGCTGGGCAGCCTCGGCCACCAGCTCGGGCTGTTCGAGACGCTCGCGACCCTGCCGTGGGCCACCAGCAGCCAGGTCGCCGACGCGGCCGGGCTGAACGAGCGCTACGTGCGCGAGTGGCTCGGTGGGGTCGTGACGGCAGGATGGGTGGACTACGAGCCCGACGGGGCGCTCTACCGGATCAGCCCCGGGCACGTCCCGTTCCTCACCGGCACAGGGGTCGACAACATCGCCCGGACGATGGGGTTGATCACGTTGATGGGGCAGGTGACTCCGCAGGTCGCGGACACGTTCCGTACCGGAGGCGGGCTGACCTACGACGACTATCCGGGCTTCCACGACGCGCAGGCCGCTGACAGCGCCGCCGTCAACGACGCGTCACTCATCGACACGATCATCCCGCTGACCGGCCTGGTCGAGCGGCTGCGGGCTGGGATCGACGTCTCCGACATCGGCTGCGGCGAGGGTCACGCGGTCAACCTGCTGGCCCGGGAGTTCCCACGCAGCCGGTTCTGGGGTTTCGACTTCAGCCCGGAGGCTCTGGTGCCGGCGCGAGCGGAAGCCGCGGCCTGGGGGCTGACCAACGCGACGTTCGTCGACTGCGACGTCGCGGGGGATGCAGCCGAGGCCGCCTACGACCTCGTGACCGCGTTCGACGCCATCCACGACCAGGCCCACCCGGCTCGGGTGCTCGCCAACATCCACGACTCGCTGCGTCCCGGCGGCACGTTCCTCATGGTGGACATCAAGGCGTCCAGCCACCTCGAGAACAACGTCGAGCTGCCGTGGGCCAGCTTCCTCTATGCCGTCTCGACCGTGCACTGCATGTCGGTCTCGCTGGGCCAGGGCGGCGACGGGCTCGGCACCGTCTGGGGAACCGAGCTGGCGACCCAGATGTTGCAGAAGGCCGGGTTCAGCACTGTCCAGCAGCACGAGCTGGAGCAGGACCCGTTCAACGCCTACTTCGTCAGTCGTCGACAGACCGTCAGTCGTCCATAGGTGTCAGCCGGTCGAGGGGGAGTGCCGGCCGGTCGAGGGATGGTGCCGGCCGGCACGAGCCCGGCTGACTCAGTCGGGCAGCACCATGAACAGCACGGGCAGGTGGTCGGCGGGCAGCCACCGGGGCCGGCCCTCGCCGACGACCTGCCACCCGGTGCGCCGGTAGAGCTCGACGGCGGCGGGTGTCTCCTGGACGACATCGAGCACCGGCAGCCGTCCGGACTCCCGGATCGCCGCCACCGCGGCCGTCAACAACGCCTTGCCGACGCCCCGGCCCTGCACCCTGTGGTCGACGAACAGGACGGCCACTGCGGCAAGCTCCTCGCGGGGGCGTCTCGCACCGGCGACCCAGAGGTCGGCCTCGAGGCCCGGCTCCACGCGCGACACGGCGACGTGTCCTACCACGCGGCCGTCCAGCTCGGCCACCCACGCCGCATCCTCGCCAGCACGGGCGATGAACGACTCGACGGGGAACGGCAGCGGCCAGTTCTGCGGGTAGCCCGAGTGGGGTCGCTGTTCGGTGAGCACCTCGGTGAGCACGGGGAGGTCCTGGGCCAGCCGCTCCCGGACGACGACCTGGCTCATGCCCCCAACTCTAGGTGGCACCGGAGCCCGCGCTGCCCCAGGGTGAAGGCCCCCGGGGCCAGGACCCACGGGATCGTTCACGCGGGCGCGGCCCTACGCTGGCGCCGTGAGCTCGGTTCCCACCATTGGTGTCCTCGCCGTGCAGGGTGACGTGCGAGAGCACCTGTGTGCCGTGGAGCAGGCAGGCGCGCGCGGCACCACCGTGCGACGCCCGTCCGAGCTCGAAGGGGTCGACGGGCTCATCATCCCCGGCGGGGAGTCCACGACGATGGACAAGCTGGTTCGCGCCTTCGACCTCTTCGAGCCGCTCCGGGCGCGGCTGGGAGCCGGCATGCCGGCATACGGATCGTGCGCGGGGATGATCATGCTCGCGGACCGCATCGCCGATGCGCGACCGGACCAGCAGACCCTCGGGGGGCTGGACATCACGGTCCGGCGCAACGCGTTCGGCCGGCAGGTGGACTCCTTCGAGGAGGACCTGCACATCCGGGCGATCGGTGGGGCGCCTATGCGGGCCGTGTTCATCCGGGCGCCCTGGGTCGAGGAGGTTGGCGAGGGTGTCGACGTGCTGGCCCGGGTCGAGGGCGGTCCCGCCGCTGGGAGGATCGTCGCCGTTCGTCAGGGGTCGCTGCTGGCCACCTCCTTCCACCCCGAAGTGACCGGTGACCACCGGTTCCACCAGCTGTTCGTGCAGCTGGTGAGAGCAGCAGTCACCGGGTAGGTCATCGGGCTGAGGCCGCCACCCCGATGCCCTGGGCGTCGGGCTTGCCGGCCACGGCGACGTCGCGGCGGCTGCCGCCGTCCGACACACGGTCGGCCAGCAGGTCGAGCTGCTCCTGTAGCGCTGCCTGCCGATCCTGCGGCGCGACCGTCTGCAGGTCCTCCAGCGATGCACGCAGCCGGCGTGCCACCTGCGGCGACCGGAAGCCCGCCAGCCGGAGCTCCTCGAAGGAGAGCTGGACGTACGCGTTCCAGTCCATCGACCGCACCACGAGCCTGACCGCGCCGTCCTCGTCCCGGCTGATGCCGTCCGGAAGGTCCCGCAGAGCCAGCTGCCGCATCACGTCGTGGATGCGGTCGAGCGCCTGCACGGTGGTGGTCGGGTCCGAGAAGGGACTCTCGGAGATGGCCTTGAGACCCATGTCGACGAGCATCCGCAGGCCGAAGGCGACGTCCTGCTCCAGGGTGCGCTCCAGGCTGAGCGTCACGCAGCCGTGCAGCGTGTCCACGTCCAGCGCGTCGACGGTGACCCCGTGCAACCGCGCCAGAGGAGATCCCGCCGGCACGAACTGACCGAGCGCGGGCAGCAGCTCGATCCGCGCGTCGGCCTCTCGCGCCAGCTCGACCAGCTGGGGATGGCCGATGATGCTCAGCACCCCCGACTTGCGGGCAGTGACCAGATGGGGGTCGACCTGCTCGGCGTCGGTGAGGCGCTGCGGATACACATCGTCCATGAGGGCACGGGTGTTCTTGCCGACGAGCTCGATCAGCGCCGAGACCCGCAGGGCCCGGCCGATGTGGTGCACGTAGACGACGAGCACGACGATGTCGATGATCACCATGACGAAGACGACGAGGACCGACAGGCCGGGGATGACCGGCTGGTCCTCGCTCACCAGCACCTCACGCATGGACAAGATCGCCTGGACGAACGTCGCCACGAACAGCCCGATCGCGTTCTGGCTGGGCTTGTCCTGCAGGAAGGTCTGCACGATGCGTGGGGAGAACTGCGCCATCGCCAGCTGGACCACCACCATCGTGATGGCCAGGACAGTCGCGATCAGGCTGATCATCGACGCGGCCACGGTGCCCAGGATCGCGAGGGCGGCGTCGGGTCCACCGACCCAGTCGGTGGGGATGAGGCCGTAGTCGTGGGACCGGTCGATGCCGACGGTGACAGCGTGCAGCGCCAGCCCCGCAACGGCGTAGACGAGCGGGATGAACCACAGTCCGCTCCGGACGTGGCTCAGCAGCTTGACCAGCTTCACGGCGCTCCCTCGGCCCTCGCGGCATCCGGGTTCGGTGCCGTCGGCGTTCCCCTTACCCCGATCCAGAGGGCGGCATGCGGGCGCAGTTAGGATCGGCGGGACGCAAGACCGGACACCGGACGTGAGGAGAACGATGAGCGGCCACAGCAAATGGGCAACCACGAAGCACAAGAAGGCTGCCATCGACGCCAAGCGGGGCAAGCTCTTCGCCAAGCTCATCAAGAACATCGAGGTCGCGGCCCGCACGGGCGGCGGCGACCCGACGGGCAACCCGACGCTCTACGACGCCATCCAGAAGGCCAAGAAGACGTCGGTGCCCAACACGAACATCGACAATGCGGTCAAGCGCGGGTCCGGTGCGACGGCGGGTGGCTCCGACTGGGAGACGATCACCTACGAGGGTTACGCACCCGGCGGTGTGGCCGTGCTGATCGAGTGCCTGACCGACAACCGAAACCGCGCCGCGGCCGAGGTGCGGACCGCGCTGACCCGCAACGGCGGCCAGCTGGCCGACCCCGGTTCGGTCTCCTACGTCTTCGACCGCAAGGGCGTCGTCCTGGTGCCCAAGGGTGACAAGACCGAGGACGACATCCTCGAGGTCGTGCTCGAGGCTGGCGCCGACGAGGTCAACGACCTGGGCGACTCCTTCGAGATCATCTCCGAGGCGACCGACTTCGTGGCCGTCCGCAAGGCCATCCAGGACGCCGGGATCGACTACGACTCCGCCGAGGCCTCGTGGGTGCCCAACCTGCAGGTGCCGCTCGATGCCGACGGCGCCCGCAGGATGATCCGGGTGATCGAGGCGCTCGAGGACTCCGACGACGTGCAGGACGTGTTCGCCAACGGCGACATCAGCGACGACGTGCTGGCCGAGCTCGAGGACGACGACGAGTAGCCCGAGGCGCGACGCATCCCGAGCAGGGCGTGTTGCTGCGCTCCCGCGACGCGGCCGGTGTGTAGCGTTTGAGCCGAACACCTGTTCGGAAAGCGCCTGCTTGGTCGAACGCCGTCGGACATGAGGGAGCAGCGGTCGTGCGTGTACTCGGGGTCGACCCCGGCCTCACCCGGTGTGGCCTCGGCGTGGTCGAGGGCGGCCGTGGCCGACAGGTGCGGCTGGTCGCCGTCGGGGTCGTGCGTTCCCCCGCCACCCAGCCCACCGCCGAGCGGTTGCTCTACCTCCAGACCGAGCTCGACACCTGGCTCGACCGGTTCCGTCCGGACGCCATCGCCGTGGAGCAGGTGTTCGCCGACGTCAACGTCGCCAGCGTCATGCACACCATGCAGGCCTCGGCGATCCCGTTGCTGGCGGCAGCCCGCAGGGGCCTGCCCGTCGAGCTGCACACGCCCACCTCGGTCAAGGCGGCCGTCACCGGCTCCGGTCGCGCCGACAAGGCGCAGGTGACCGCCATGGTGACCCGGATCCTGCGGATGGAGTCCGCTCCCAAGCCGGCTGACGCCGCCGACGCCCTGGCCATCGCGATCTGCCACCTGTGGCAGGGCGCGGCCACCCACCGGCTGCAGGACGCCGCCCGCGCCGAGCAGGCGCGACTGCGGAGCGGTGGCTCCGTGATCGCCTCGGTCCGCGGACCGGTCCGCCACATCGGTCTCGACCGCGTCGTCGTCGAGGTCGGGGGAGTGGGCATGCTGCTGCACACCACCCCGGCCACTGCTTCCGCTCTGCACCTCGGCCGGGAGGCGCTGCTCGCGACGACACTGGTGGTGCGCGAGGACTCGCTGACCCTCTATGCCTTCGGCTCCGACGACGAGCGCGACATCTTCGAGCAGGTGCAGACCGTCTCCGGCGTCGGCCCCCGGATCGCGCTGGCCATGCTCTCGGTGCTGGCCCCCGACCGGCTGCGCGCGGCGGTCACCTCCGCAGACCTCGCCACCCTCACCAAGGTGCCCGGCATCGGCAGGAAGGGCGCCGAACGCATCGTCCTCGAGCTGCGCGACAAGCTCGGTATGCCGTCCGTCGGCGGCCGGGACGACGGCACCTGCCGCGTCAGCGCCGGCCTGGCGCGACCAGGTGGCCGAGGCGCTCGTCGGGCTCGGCTACTCCGCCAAGCAGGCCGACGACGCGGTCTCCCGGGCTGCGGACTCGGCACCCGCCGATGCCGACGTCTCCGCGATGCTCCGCGCGGCGCTGCGCGAGCTGGGGCGCTAGGTCATGGGCGACGGCTTCTCCTCCGAGATGTTCGAGGACTCCTCGATCGACGCCACCGCCCGGGTGGTCGACGCCGACGGCGACGCCGACGAGCGCACCGTCGAGGCGGCGCTGCGGCCCCGACGGCTCAGCGAGTTCACCGGCCAGACCCGCGTGTGCGACCAGCTGTCGCTGGTGCTGGAGGCGGCTCGACGACGCGGCACCCCGCCCGACCACGTGCTGCTCTCCGGACCTCCCGGACTCGGCAAGACCACCTTGGCGATGCTCATCGGCACCGAGCTCGAGCGCCCGATCCGGATCACCAGCGGACCCGGCCATCCAGCACGCCGGCGACCTCGCGGCGGTGCTCTCCTCGCTGATGGAGGGGGAGGTGCTCTTCCTCGACGAGATCCACCGGATGTCGCGGTCGGCCGAGGAGATGCTCTACCTCGCGATGGAGGACTTCCGCGTCGACGTCATCGTCGGCAAGGGTCCCGGTGCGACGGCCATCCCGCTCGAGCTCCCGGCCTTCACCGTCGTCGGGGCCACCACCCGGGCCGGGCTGCTGCCGGCCCCGCTGCGCGACCGGTTCGGGTTCACCGGCCACCTCGACTTCTATGCCGCCGACGAGCTGGTCACCATCCTCGAGCGGTCGGCCCGGCTGCTCGAGGTGTCCGCCGACACCGACGGCATCACCGAGATCGCCCGCCGGTCGCGCGGCACACCGCGGATCGCCAACCGGCTGCTGCGCCGGGTCCGCGACTGGGCCCAGGTGCACGGACGCCAGGTCGTCGACGAGGAGGCCGCCCACGCCGCGCTGGCCCTGTTCGACGTCGACGACCGGGGTCTGGACCGGCTCGACCGCGCAGTCCTCGACTCGCTCTGCCGCCGGTTCGGGGGAGGACCGGTGGGACTGTCCACGCTGGCCGTGGCGGTCGGCGAGGAGGCCGACACCGTCGAGACGGTGGCCGAGCCGTTCCTCGTCCGTGAAGGCTTCATCACCCGCACCCCGCGTGGTCGGGCGGCGACCGCCCTTGCCTGGCAGCACCTCGGGCTTCCCGCGCCCGCCGGCCTGCAGACGCAGCCCAGCCTTCCCCTCGAGACCGGCGAGGGACGCTTCGGCGGCTGAGCCCTCGTGCGGGAGCACGCGGCATACCTCGTGGGGAGGGGTGCAAAGGTCACAATCGGAACCCATCCCCGGTGGGGCGCGTTGGTCGGTATGCCGTGCGTCACCTACACTCGGGCGGTCACCCGGCCGAGTCGGGTGCTTGCGCGCGCCCCACTGCGTGGCGACGCACAACGACTGCCCAAACCCTGAAAGGGACTGCTCCATGACGTTAGCCATGCCGGCCCAGCTGATGGAGGTCGCGGCGTCCGGGGGTGGCTCACCCGTCGCCAGCCTGCTGATCTTCGCGCTGCCGGTGCTGCTCATCGTCTTCATGGTGTTCAGCCAGCGGCGCCGTCAGCGTGAGGCGCGGTCCCTGCAGGCCGCTCTTGCAGTGGGCGACGAGGTCTGCACGACGTCGGGGCTCTTCGGCACGATCAAGTCCCTCGACGACAGCACCGCCACCCTGGAGATCAGCCCCGGGGTCACCGTCCGCTTCGACCGGCGCGCCATCGGCATCAAGACGGTGCCCACCGGCCCGGCCGCCGCCGGCACCACCGAGTAGAGGTCCCTGCACGTGGCAATCAACCCGCACAACCGCAAGCCGCTGAAGATCCTGTCGGCGCTGGCGGCGGTCACCATCGGCCTCTACGCCCTGCTCTTCTCCGCCGTCACCTGGGGCGACGCGCAGTGGGCGCCCAAGCTCGGCCTCGACCTCGACGGTGGCACCCAGCTGGTGCTCAAGCCGGTCCTGGTGGGCAACGCCAAGGTGACCAACGAGCAGCTGACCCAGGCGCGCGACATCATCGTCCAGCGCGTCGACGCCAACGGTGTCGCGGGAGCCGAGGTCACGACCCGCAACAGCGAGGACATCGTCGTCAGCGTCCCGGGCAAGAGCCTGGACAAGACGACCGAGGACGCCATCCGCAAGTCCTCGCAGATGCGCTTCCGGCCGGTGCTCGCCGCCGCCGCCGGTGTCAACCAGCCCACGCCGACCGGCACCGCGACGGGGACGGCCACCGGCACCGCGACGGGCACCGCCACCGGAACCGCCACCGGGACCGCGCGCCGAGCAGCGAGGTCCCGAAGGCCACCGGTTCGGCGACCACGGCCAAGTCGGGCCTGCCCGGTGCGTTCGTCAAGAGCACGACCGAGCCCACGCCCAGCGGCACGGCGACAGCAGCGCCACCGGCACCGCCACGGGCGCGCCGACGGCGACGCCCACGGCACGGGCAAGCCGCAGAACGGCAGCGACCTGGCCTGGATCACCGACGACGTCGCCAAGGCCTTCCAGGCGCTGGACTGCTCCAAGCCGGGCGCGACCGACAAGATCGTCGACGACCCGACCAAGCCGCTCGTCACGTGCAGCGACGACGGTGCCGCAGAAGTACGTCCTCGGCCCGGTCGTGGTCAACGGCGACCAGATCAAGGACGCCGCGGCCGGCTACCAGCCGCTGCCCAACGGCCAGCCGTCCAGCACCGTCCAGATCTCGCTGAGCTTCAAGTCCGAGGGCACCAAGGCCTACGCCGAGGCGAGCAAGCGGATGGTCAGCCTGGAGTCCCCCCGCAACCAGATGGCTGCCACCCTCGACTCGCGGGTCATCGTCGCGCCGTACTTCCAGGCGGCGATCCTCAACGGTCGAGGCGGCCATCACCGGCACAGTTCACCATCGAGTCGGCCCGCGACCTGGCCAACCAGCTGAAGTTCGGCGCGCTGCCGCTGTCCTTCACCCTGCAGACCCGTGACCAGATCAGCCCGACCCTCGGCAGCGAGCAGCTCAGGATGGGTCTGATCGCCGGCATCATCGGCTTCGCGCTGGTCTTCCTCTACTCGCTCGCGCAGTACCGCGCCCTCGGCCTGGTCACGGTGCTGTCGATCGTCATCGCCGCTCTGCTGACCTATGTCGCGATCGCCTTGCTGGGCTGGTCCCACAACTTCCGCCTCGACATGGCTGGTGTGACGGGTCTCATCGTGGCCATCGGTGTCACCGCCGACTCGTTCATCGTCTACTTCGAACGCATCCGTGACGAGGTGCGCGAGGGCCGGCCGCTGCGGGCCGCGGTCGACACCGGCTGGCGCCGGGCCCGGCGCACCATCCTGGCCGCCGACGGCGTGAACTTCCTCGCCGCATTCGTCCTCTACCTGCTGGCGTCGTCGAACGTGCGTGGCTTCGCCTTCACCCTCGGCCTCACGACCCTGATCGACCTGCTCATCGTCGTGCTGTTCACCCACCCGCTCGTGGCGCTGCTGGCCGGCACCAAGTTCTTCGGTGGCGGGCACAAGTGGTCCGGGCCTCGACCCGGAGCGGCTCGGCGCCAAGGCGCAGAAGCCCCGGTATGCCGGGCGCGGACGGGTCGCGATGCCGACAACTGCACGCACCGCGAGCGAGGGGAGCGCGCTGTGATCAACTTCGCCGCACTGGGCAACGACCTCTACACCGGCAAGCGGTCGATCGACTTCGTCGGCCGCTACAAGCGCTGGTACGCCCTCTCCGGGGTGTTCTTCCTCATCGCGATCATCGGCCTGGTCTGGCACGGGCTCAACCTGAGCCTGGAGTTCCGGGGCGGCTCGGAGTTCCGGGTGTCGTCGGTGGCCAGCCAGGCCGACTACGAGTCGCGGGCCAAGGACGCGGTCAGCGACATCCCGTCCGCCGGCGCGGCCGAGGTCACCAAGGTCGGCACCGGCACCATCCGGGTGCAGACCGAGAAGCTCGACGAGTCCGAGATCCGCGCGGTCCAGAGCGCCTTGGCGTCCGAGTTCAAGACCGACGTCGGCAACGTCTCGTCGCTCCTTCGTCGGGCCGTCCTGGGGTGCCTCGGTCAGCCAGCAGGCCCTCAAGGCGCTGGTCGTCTTCCTCGCTGCTCGTGTCGATGGTCATGGCGGTCTACTTCCGCACCTGGAAGATGGCCGTCGCCGGCCTGGTCGCCCTGCTCCACGACCTGTTCATCACCGTCGGGGTCTACGCCCTGGCCGGGTTCGAGGTCTCGCCGGCGACGATGATCGGCTTCCTCACGATCCTCGGCTACTCGCTCTACGACACCGTCGTCGTCTTCGACAAGGTGCGCGAGAACACCACCGAGGCGCTGGGCAACGGCCGGATGACCTACTCGCAGGCCGCGAACCTCGCGGTCAACCAGACCCTGGTGCGCTCGATCAACACCACGATCGTGGCACTCCTGCCGATCGCGTCGATCCTCGTCATCGGCTTCGTCTTCCTCGGGCCGGGCACGCTGCTCGACCTCGCACTGGCCCTGTTCGTCGGTATCGCCGTCGGTGCCTACTCCTCGATCTTCATCGCCACGCCCCTGCTGGTGCACCTGCGCATGAAGGAGCCGGCCGTCGTCGAGCTGGACCGCAAGGCCACCCGCTACCAGGCGCGCCACGGCGGAGTCGTCTCCGCCTCCGACGCGGCGCCCGTTCCCGCACGAGCAGGACGCCGAGGAGCTGGCCGAGGCGCGACCGCGAGTCGGTCGCAGCCAGCCTCACGCACGGGTGGGGCGGTCCGGGAGACGCACAAGTACGCGACGAGCGGTCCTCGCAACCAGCCCAAGCGCCCGCCGAAGTCTCGACGATAGAGCCCCTCGTCGATGACTCCTGCGCGTCTGCGTCGGGGCCTGTCGTGAGCGGCTCGCTCGCCGAGCGGGTCACAGCGCTGCTGCGCGACATCCCGGACTTCCCCAGCCCGGGGATCCTGTTCAAGGACGTCACCCCGGTCCTGGCCGACCCGCAGGTGTTCGGCGACGTCATCCGTGACATGGCGGACCGCCGTCGCGGGACCATCGACGTACGTCGTCGGCATCGAGGCACGCGGCTTCATCTTCGGTGCCGCCCTGGCCCACGAGCTCGGGATCGGGTTCGTGCCGGTGCGCAAGGCCGGCAAGCTGCCCGGGGAGACGATCGGCCTGACCTACGACCTCGAGTACGGCACGGCCACGATCGAGGTCCACCGCGACGCCTTCGCCGGGGGTGAGCGGGTCCTGGTCGTCGACGACGTGCTCGCGACCGGGGGCACCGCCGAGGCGGCCTGCCGGCTGCTCGACCAGGCCGGCGCCGACCGTCGTGGCCTTCGAGACCCTCGTCGAGCTGGGATTCCTGCCGGGCCGCGCGCTGTTGGCCGGGCGCGAGATCCACTCGACCGTGGTGGTCACGTAGGCTTTCGGCATGACTGAGGACGTCGTCACCGGGCCGGTGCCCACCGGCGCGTCCTCGGCGAACCGTGTCCGTGCCCGGCTGGCCCGCTTCGGGAGCCGCGGCGGGCCCGAGCAACCCCGTGCTGGAGCCCCTCCTCCAGACGGTGCGAGCCACCCACCCCAAGGCCGACCTCACCGTCATCGAGCGGGCCTACGTCGTGGCCGAGGAGGCCCACCGCGGACAGAAGCGCAAGTCCGGCGACGCCTACATCACGCACCCGCTCGCGGTCACGACGATCCTCGCCGAGCTCGGCATGACCCCGGCCACGCTCGCGGCGGCGCTCCTGCACGACACGGTGGAGGACACGGCATACAGCCTCACCCAGCTCGAGAAGGACTTCGGCCGCGAGGTCGCGATGCTCGTCGACGGCGTCACCAAGCTCGACAAGGTGACCTACGGCGACGCGGCGCAGGCCGAGACGGTCCGCAAGATGGTCGTCGCGATGGCCCGCGACATCCGGGTGCTGGTCATCAAGCTCGCCGACCGGCTGCACAACGCCCGCACCTGGCGCTACGTCTCGGTGGAGTCGGCCCAGCGCAAGGCCCGCGAGACCCTCGAGATCTATGCGCCGCTGGCCCACCGGCTCGGCATGAACACCATCAAGTGGGAGCTGGAGGACCTCTCCTTCGCGACGCTCTACCCCAAGGTCTACGACGAGATCGTGCGCCTGGTGGCGGAGCGCGCTCCGGCCCGCGAGGAGTTCCTCTCGGGGGTCCGCGAGCAGGTCAGCGAGGACCTCAAGGGCGCCAAGATCAAGGCGACCGTGACCGGACGCCCCAAGCACTACTACTCCGTCTACCAGAAGATGATCGTCCGAGGCCGCGACTTCGAGGACATCTACGACCTCGTCGCCGTCCGCGTGCTGGTCGACTCGGTGCGCGACTGCTACGCCGCGCTCGGTGCGCTGCACGCGCGGTGGAACCCCCTGCCCGGGGCGGTTCAAGGACTACATCGCGATGCCCAAGTTCAACATGTACCAGTCGTTGCACACCACGGTGATCGGACCCGAGGGCAAGGCCGTCGAGATCCAGATCCGCACCCACACCATGCACCGCCGGGCGGAGTACGGCGTCGCCGCGCACTGGAAGTACAAGGAGGACGGCACCGCCCCCGTCTCCGGCGCCAAGGAAGGCGAGACCGGGCCGATCAACGACATGGCGTGGCTGCGCCAGCTGCTCGACTGGCAGAAGGAGACGGCCGACCCGGGGGAGTTCCTCGACTCGCTGCGGTTCGAGATCAACGCCCGCGAGGTCTACGTCTTCACCCCCAAGGGCGAGGTCGTGGCGCTGCCTGCCGGCGCGACCCCGGTCGACTTCGCGTACGCCGTGCACACCGAGGTCGGCCACCACTGCATCGGCGGACGGGTCAACGGACGGCTCGTGCCGCTGGAGTCGACCCTCGAGAACGGTGACGTCGTCGAGGTGCTCACCTCCAAGGCCGACGGCGCCGGACCGTCGCGAGACTGGCTGACCTTCGTCAAGTCGCCCCGGGCACGCAACAAGATCAAGCAGTGGTTCTCCAAGGAACGCCGCGAGGAGGCCATCGAGACCGGCAAGGACGCGATTGCGCGCGCCATGCGCAAGGAGGGCTTGCCGCTCCAGCGGCTGCTCACGGTCGACACCCTCACCGGCCTCGCCTCCGAGCTGCGCTACCAGGACATCGACGCCTTGTATGCCGCGGTGGGCGAGGGGCACGTGTCCGCCCAGCACGTGGTGGGCCGGCTCGTCGCGTCGCTGGGTGGGGAGGAGGGGCTTCGGAGGACCTCGCCGAGGCCACCACCCCGACCCGGTCGATGCGCCGTCGCTCCGGCGACCCCGGTGTCGTGGTGGTCGGGACGGCCGACGTCTGGGTCAAGCTGGCCCGCTGCTGCACGCCGGTGCCGGGGGACCCGATCATGGGCTTCATCACCCGCGGCAACGGCGTCTCCGTCCACCGCACCGACTGCACCAACGCGGAATCGCTTCTGTCACAACCTGATCGGATGATCGAGGTCGAGTGGGCGCCGTCGTCCGCGTCGGTCTTCCTGGTGCAGCTTCAGGTGGAGGCGCTCGACCGCAACCGGCTGCTCTCCGACGTGACGCGGGTGCTGTCGGACCAGCACGTGAACATCCTGTCGGCCTCGGTGCAGACCTCCCGTGACCGAGTGGCGATCAGCAAGTTCACCTTCGAGATGGGTGACCCCAGCCACCTCGACCACGTCATGAACTCGGTCCGCAAGATCGACGGCGTCTTCGACGTCTACCGGATCACCGGCACCAAGGCGACCGCCGCCAAGGCCTGAGCCAGGCGGCATACCGACGTCGTCGGTCTGAGGCCTGACGACTCGAATGTCGTGCTACGCCGCTGATCCGACGTCCGCTACGCCCGGCTGATCCTGACGTCCTGCTACGCCCGGCTGATCCTGACGTCCTGCTACGCCCGGCTGATCCTGACGTCCTGCTACGCCCGGAACTCGTCGACGTTGCCGCGAGCCTGGGCCAGCCACTGCTCCTGGGCCTCGAGCTTGGCCTGAGCGTCCTTGACCTTCTTCTCGTTGCCGGAGGCCTGCGCCTTGGCGAGGTCGTCCTTGAGCGAGGCGACGGATGCCTCGAGCTGGTCGACCATGCTCTGGGCGCGAGCCGCGACCTCGGGGTTGGACTGCTTCCAGCGCTGGTCGTCGGCGTCACGGACGGCTTGTTCGATGCGGCGCATCCCCTTCTCCATGCGGTCCACGTCGCCGCGAGGGACCTTGCCGGCGGCGTCCCACTTGTCCTGCAGGGTGCGCAGGGCGGCCTTGGCCGTCTCGAGGTCCTTGACGGGCAGGATGGACTGGGCCTCCTTGAGGAGCTCCTCCTTCACCGCGAGGTTGGCCCGGAACTCCTCGTCCTCCTTCGCCGCGATCTCGTCCTTGGCGGCGAAGAACGCGTCCTGGGCGGCCTTGAACCGCTCCCACAGCGCGTCGTCGTCCGAACGCGAGGCGCGTCCGGCCTGGCGCCAGCGGTCCATCAGCCGCTTGAAGGCTCCGGCGGTCTGACCCCAGTCCTTGCTGGTGGCGAGCGCCTCGGCCTCCTTGACGAGCTCCTGCTTGGCCGCCTTGGCCTCGGCCTGGGTGCCTTCGAGCTGGGCGAAGTGCACCCGCCGGGCCTTGTCGAAGGAGTTGCGGGCCTGGCTGAACCGCTGCCACAGGGCGCCCTCGGTCTCACGGTCGAGGCGGGCACCCCCGCGCTGGTGCTTCTTCCACTCGTCGAGCAGCTCGCGCATCCGGGCGCCGCTGCTCTTCCACTGGATCTTGCTCTCCGGCTGGCCTGCGATCTTCTCGGCCTCGGCGACGATGGCCTCACGCTCCACCGCGGCGGCGGCACGGGCGGCGCTGCGTTCGGCCGACTCGGTCGCCCTCCGCGCCTTGACCAGGCCCTCGATCTCGGCAACCTTGGCGTCCAGGGCCGGGAGGTCGCCGACGGCGTTGGGCTCGGCGCAGTGCTCGCGCAGCTTGGCGAGGCCCTCGGCCGCATCCTTGGCGGACAGGTCAGTGCTGGACAGCCGCTGGTGCAGCAGGTCGGCGGAGGCGTAGAGCTCGTCGTACTTGCGGGCGAAGTAGTGCAGCGCCTCCTCGGGGGTGGCACCCGGGTAGGCGCCGACCCCACGCTCCCCGTCGGCGGTCCGGACGAAGACGGTGCCGTCGTCGGCGACCCGACCGAAGGTCTCGGACGGCGGACCGGGCGGTGCAGCCACCGTGAGCGCGGCGGGCTGCGGGTGGGCCACCTTGCGGACCGCCGCCGGGGTGGGCACCGGGCCCGGCTTCGGCATGGGGCGAGGGACCGGCTTGGGAGCGGGCGGTGCGACGGAAGCGTCGGGCTCCGAGGCCTGCGGTGCAGGCTCAGGAACGGCTTCCGGCTCGGGCTCGGGCGGTGACCGGCTCGGGTGGCGCCTGCGGGGCCTCGGCTCCGGCGCTGCCGCGGCTCGGGCGAGAGCTCGGGCTCGTTCGAAGCCTCGGGCTCGGGCTCGGGCTCGGGCGAAGCCTCGGGCTCGGGGGCGGTCTGGGTGTCGGGCTCGGAGTCGGCCGGGGGCGTCTGCTCGGTCACGGGTCAGGCCTTCTTCTCGGTCACAGCAACCTTGAGGATGCTGATGGGTGCAGCCGGGGCGCCATCGGTGGCGCCACCGCTCACACCTGCTGCGGCGATCTTGTCGACAATATCCATACCGCCGGTCACCGTGCCGAAGATGGAGTAGCCCTCGGGCACGCTGCTGAGGTCGGTGTCCTGGTAGACGATGAAGAACTGGTCGGCGTTGGTGTTGGGGTCGTTGGTCCTGGCCATGGCCAAGGTGCCCTTGGGGTACTTGCCGTCCTTGGGAGGGTTCTCGATCCCGTAGGTGTAGCCGGGCCCGCTGCCGGTCCCGCCGAGGGGGTCGCCGCACTGCAGCACGTACAGCGCGGCTCGGGAATCTTCGTGATCCGGTGACACGGGGAGTCGGCGAAGTAGTTGGCCTTCGACAGGGCGACGAAGGAGGCGACGGTCTGGGGGGCCTTGGCGCCGTCGAGCTCCAGGGTGATGTCGCCACAGTTCGTGGTCACGACGGCAGTGAAGGTCTTGCCGGCAGCGGTCGCCTTGTCCGGCTTGGCGACCTTCGCAGCCTTCGTCGGGGTCGCCGGTGGCGGGGTGCACCCTGCGACCGCGGCGCTGGTCGCGGTGCTCGTGGGGCTGGGGGGTGCCGCGGCAGGAGTCGTGTCGTCCTTGAGCTTGGCCGTGAGGAAGACGAAGCCGGCCACCACGGCGAGCACGGCCAGCACGACGACCGCCACCTGCCGGTTGCGAGCCGCCTCGCGCTCCTTCAGGACCTGCTTGGCCTCGAGCTTCTCTGCACGGCGGCGCGCCCGGGCGCGCTCCTGTTCCCTCGTCACGCGCGCCAGTCTAGGCAGGAAGGCTCGGTGCGAAGACGGCGCGTCGCAGGAACGCGGGTCGCCACCGTTGCCCGGCGACCGGACCTCCGCCGCAGGGCTCGACCGGCGCCCCGATGGTCATGCCTCAGGAGTCGTGCGAGTGAGGACGTCGTCCGGGACGGCGATGAGCTCTCCGTCCAGCCAGGGGCGCAGCTGGTCTCCGCGTGCAAGGACCCCGGCGCCCCGGTCGTCCCGTGGGGCACCACCCATCGGCTGCGCGACCGGTCTGAAAGGTCCCACAGGTAACGGGCTGCCGGAGCCTGGACGAAGACGTCGTCGAGCTGCGGGAGGCTCGAGGTGGCCAGGACGCAGTCGCGATCGCCCGAGGCGCCGACCAGGGTGGGCGGCTGCTCGCCGGGTGGCCCGATCCTGATGGGCGCGAGCCGGTGTCTCTCACCCCACGTCGCGGCGGGTCCGTCGGCGGCCGCCTCGAGTGCGGCGGCGAGCTCCGCCTCGACGTCCATGCCGGCGGGCGGCCGCGACAACAGCGACTCCAGGCGCGAGGTCACCCGCGCCGGCAAGGACATCCACGGGTCGTAGAGCCTCGGCAGGTCGGACAGCACGTCGAGGCCGGCGAACTCGCTCGCCTGACACAGGGAGGCGACCAGGGTCGCCCGCAGCACGGCATACCTGTGCGCGAGCTCGCTCTCGGCGTCCATCCGGCAGTCCCAGGCGAGCAGGCTTTCGCGCAGCGAGACGGCAGCGGTGCTGAGCCCGTCGAGGCCGGCCAGGCGCGGCAGGATCCGCCGCGCGGGCGCGTGGAAGGTGTCGGTGTGGATCCGCTGCAGGTGCCCGGCACCCAGGTGTGGCACCTCGGCGAGCAGCTCGGAGATCCGCATGGCCCGGTCGGGGCTCGCGAAGTCGCGACCCAGTGGTGTGGTCTGCTCGGTGGCGTGGTTGGCGTGCACGGCGACGTCGTCGACGGTGACGGTCGAGTGCTCGGCGTAGCCGGTCCACGCGTGGCGCGGGTCCCAGCCCGGCACCGGTCCCTCCGCGTTGTCGGTATGCCGGGTCGGTACCAGTCCCGCGGTGAACTCCAGGACGCTGCCCGCACGGTCCGCGGTCAGAACGGCGTTGACCGGCTCGACCCACCCCCGCCAGGCCTCTCGGACGTCCTGGGCCGTCCGGGCCCGCAGCAGCGCCAGGGCGGCGGACAGCCCGGCGTCGCCCTCGACCCGCGGCACCATGCGCGCCGACAGCGCCCGGGGCTCGTCGACGCCACCGACCACGACCGGTCCGCGCGCCGTCTCGACCACCTCGACCTCGACGTCGTCGGCACCCCGGACGACGACCACCTCGCGGTGGGCGTGCGACCGGCGTCCACCCCTGCGCCTCGCGGGACTCGACTCCACCACCGGTGCGGCGCAGCTCCTCCACGAAGACGTCGTGGCAGTCGGCCATGGCGTTGGTGATGCCCCAGGCGACCTCGCCTGCGTGGGCGAAGTGCGGGACGCCCGGGACGCCGGCGAAGGCGAAGCCGACGACGTCGAACTCGGGACAGGCCAGGCGCACCTGCTGGTAGACGCCGGGCAGCTCCAGCATCCGGTGCGGGTCGCCGACCACGAACGGGAGGCCGGTCTCGGAGCGGCCGCCCGCCACCGCCCAGGCGTTGCTCCCGCTGGGGGAGACCGCGTCGCCACCGGGGTCGCAGCCTGCGAGACGGCGGCATGTCGTGGGCCGCAGAGGAGGTCCCAGGCCGCGGGCGCGACCCGGCGGACCCGGTCGCGCCACAGCTTGTCGCCGAGGCTGCCGAACAGCACGTGCTGGGTCAGCAGCACCCCGACGGGTGTCCACGGGTCCCACGCCGCGGGCGTGGCGCCCGCCGCGGCGAACTCCGGCGTCCCGTCGGCGGACCCGGCGAGCCCCGCACTCACGCCCTCGGCATACGCAGCCACCCAGCGTGCCGTCTCGTCGTCGAGCCGCTCGAAGCACCGCCGTGCCGTGTCCGCGAGCCTGGCACGGCGGGCGAAGACGTCCCACTCGACCCAGTCGGCACCGAGGTGCTCGGCGACCCGGCCCTCGGAACGCCAGCGCGCGACCTCGACCTGCCACGCGCGGTCCTGCGCGGTCACCAGACCCTGGAGCCGGGACAGCGAGATGGCGTCAGGGGCCCACAGCTGCGGCACTCCCCAGGCGTCGCGCACCACGGTGCTGTCGTTCACGGGAGGTGACGCTAGCCCACGAGGTCACCGGCCGGTCGGTGCGGACGGTGACACAGCGGGAGGGGCCCCGGGGATACAGTGCGGGCCGTGCTCACCGTCGCCTTTCCCGCCGCTGCCTTCGACACGAACTGCTACGTGCTGGCGCCGGCAGCGGGGGAGGAGTGCGTCGTCGTCGACCCGGGTGTCGGCGTCGAGGAGACGCTCCGTGCGGTGCTCACCGAGCACCGGCTCCGGCCGGCTGCGGTGCTGCTCACCCACGGCCACGTCGACCACGTCTACTCGGTGACGCCGGTCTGCGGCGCCGACACGGCGGCATACATCCACTCCGACGACCGCTACCGGCTGGTGGACCTGCTCGGGCACGTCGAACCCCGGTCTGCTCGGGATGCTCGAGCAGCAGTTCGGCACCAAGGCGACCTGGACCGAGCCCAGCAACGTCGTCGAGATCGGTGACCGGACGACCCTCGAGCTGGCCGGGCTGGGCTTCGAGGTGCTGCACGCACCCGGCCACACCGAGGGTTCGGTGATGTTCGCCGTGGACGCGGTGCCCGACGGCATCGCAGACCAGGTGGACGTCGACCGCACCCTCATCAGCGGCGACGTCCTCTTCGCCGGGTCGATCGGCCGCACCGACCTGCCCGGTGGCGACCCCGAGGCGATGCACCGCTCGTTGCGCGACGTCGTCCTGCCCCTGCCCGACAGCACGCTCGTCCTGCCCGGGCACTACCAGGCGACGACGATGGACCGCGAACGGGCGACCAACCCCTATCTGCAAGGCTTGTAGCGTGAAGATCACCCCGATCAGCGGTTTTCCGGAGTTCCTCCCGGCCCAGCGGATCGTCGAGCAGCACTTCCTCGACGTCATCCGCGAGACGTTCGAGCTGCACGGGTTCCCGTCGATCGAGACGCGCGCGGTCGAGCCCGTCGACCGCCTGGTCGGCAAGGGCGGCGACGCCGACAAGGAGATCTACGGCGTCACGCGCCTGGCGGACAGCGACACCGAGGCGGCGCAGGACGCCGAGCTCGGCCTGCACTTCGACCTCACCGTGCCGTTCGCGCGCTACGTGCTCGAGAACGCCGGCCACCTCGCCTTCCCGTTCCGTCGCCACCAGATCCAGAAGGTGTGGCGCGGCGAGCGACCCCAGGAGGGCCGCTACCGCGAGTTCACCCAGGCCGACATCGACGTCGTCGACGTCGGCGAGCTGGCCCCGCACTTCGAGGCCGAGATGCCACTGGTCGTCGCCGAGGTCTTCCGCAAGCTGCCGGTCGGGCAGATGGTGATCCAGGTCAACAACCGCAAGATCCCCGAAGGCTTCTACCTCGGCATCGGCATCGACGACATCGCCGGCACCCTCAGGGTCGTGGACAAGCTCGACAAGATCGGCCCGACCAAGGTCAAGGAGCAGCTGGTCGGGTCCGGCTGCACGCGGGGAGCAGGCCGACCAGGTCCTGGCGCTGGCGGCGATCCGGTCCGAGGACCTGTCCTTCGTCGACCAGGTGCGGGCGCTCGGCGTGCAGCACCCGACGCTCGACGCAGGGCTCGACGCGCTTGGCCGCCGTCATCCAGGCGGGGATCGACAACGCACCCGGCGCTCTCGTCGCGGACCTCAAGATCGCCCGCGGCCTCGACTACTACACCGGCACCGTCTACGAGACGCAGCTCGTCGGCCACGAGTCGTGGGGGTCGTTCTGCTCGGGCGGGCGCTACGACTCGCTCGCCTCCGACGGCAGGACGACCTATCCCGGCGTCGGCATCTCGATCGGCGTCTCGCGGCTGCTCGGCCTGCTCATCGGCAAGGGACTGCTCACCGCGAGCCGTTCCACCCCGGCCTGCGTCCTCGTCGCGGTCAACGACGAGGACAGCCGCCCCACCTCCACGCGCGTCGCCACGGAGCTGCGGGCCCGCGGCATACCGTGCGAGGTGGCGCCCAAGCCCGCGAAGTTCGGCAAGCAGATCCGGTATGCCGAGCGACGGGGGATCCCGTACGTCTGGTTCCCGGGTGCGGCGGGACGGGTCGACGGCGGCGACCAGGTCAAGGACATCCGGTCCGGTGACCAGGTCGACGCGGACGCCCGCTCGTGGCAGCCTCCGGCAGCAGGACCTGCGCCCGCAGATCATCCGTGCGGAGGACTGAGGACCCATGGACGGCACCCGAGCCCCTGACCGACACCCGAGCCAGCGGGGTGCAGCTGCACATCACGTCGCTGCCGGGTGGGCGGCTGGGCCAACCGGCGCGCGACTTCGTGGACTGGCTGGTCGAGGCGGGACAGTCGGTGTGGCAGGTGCTGCCCGTGTCGATCCCCGACAAGCACCGCTCGCCCTACAAGTCCCCGTCGGCCTTCGCCGCGTCACCCGCACTGCTCGAACGTCCGGATGCGCCGGTGAGCCGGCAGGAGATCGAGGAGTTCGCGGCGCGGGAGGCCTACTGGGTCGACTCGTGGACGTCGTTCGGGGGAGACCTCGCCGACCAGGTGCGCTTCGACCGCGAGTGGTCGGCCCTGCGCCGGTACGCCCGGGACCGCGGGATCAGGATCCTGGGCGACGTGCCCATCTACGTCGCGCCCGATGCCGCAGACGAGCGGGCCTGGCCACAGTTCTTCCGCACCGACAGCGTGGCCGGCTGCCCGCCGGATGCGTATGCCGCGACCGGCCAGCTGTGGGGCAACCCCCTCTACCGCTGGGACGTCCTGCGCGACGACGGGTACACGTGGTGGGTCGAGCGGCTGCGGCGGACCTTCGGGTTGTTCGACCTGGTCCGGCTGGACCACTTCCGGGGGTTTGCCGCCTACTGGGCCATCCCCGCCGGGGACGACACCGCCATGGGTGGCCGGTGGGAGCAGGGTCCCGGTCGTGGGGTCTTCGACGCAGCGCAGGCTGCCTTGGGCCCCCTGCCGCTGCTCGCGGAGGACCTGGGCGACATCGACCAGCCGGTCATCGAGCTGCGCAAGGCGTTGGGGCTGCCGGGCATGGCGGTGCTGCAGTTCGGGTTCGAGCCGGCCTACGAGTACAACACCCACGACCTGGCCAACCTCGAGGACGACCAGGTCGTCTACACCGGCACCCACGACAACGACACGGTCTGCGGCTGGTGGGCGGCCCTGCCCGACCAGCGACGAGAGCTGGTCCGGGGCGCCTGGCACTACGCAGGGGTCAAGGCGGACGGCGAGAGCGAACCCGCCTGGGCCATGATCGAGCTCGCCCTCGGCGCCCGGTGCGGTCTGGCGATGATGCAGGCCCAGGACGTGCTCGGGCTCGGCTCGGAGGCCAGGATGAACGCCCCGGGCATCGAGGGTGGCTGGTCCTGGCAGATGGAGCCGGGTGCGCTCACGTCCGACCACGCCGCCCGGCTGCAGGGCACTGACCGAGGAGTCAGGCCGCCTCCCCGCCTGACACGCTCCGTTCGAGGTGATATCGACCGGAAACTCCAGTCGATATCACCTCGAACCGCGAGGGTGGACGCGGCGGGCGGGCGCAGACCCGTGTCCCTGAGCTCGAGCAGGGCCAAGGACCGGATGACCTCCTCGTCCCCACGACGCCAGGCGCCGGTGGGGTCGGCCGAGATCGCCGCCAGCTTGCGCATCGGCTGACCCGCCATGGCCCGCAGGGCGAAGAGGTCGAGGTCGGCCGCGTTGTCGATGAACCGCTGCGCCGCACTGGCCCTCCGCACGAACCGGCCGCGGAGCACCAGCCACACCAGGCCGACGACGAGGATCGGCACCAGGGCGGTGACCCAGCCGAGGACGTTGGCCAGCTTGGTCACGGCGTCGACCAGGTCCGTGCCGGCCTGCTCGATGGTGGTGCCGGTCCCGCTCACCTGACGGAACGGCGCGGCCACCTTGTCACCCACCAGGGGCAGGTCGCGGACGGAGTCGCCCGCACTGGTCATCTTGTCCCGGAACCCTGAGCCTGCGCTCTGCAGCTGGCGTCCCGGTGCGGCGAGCTCCATCGTCGCGTCGTGCACGAGGCGGCCCACCCACGCCCACGACGCACACCCAGGCGAGGATCCCGACGTCGGCGAGGATCTGGACGGTGCGACGGCCCGGCAGGTCTGCATAGAGCTTCATGCGGCCTACACTCCCATTCCGTGCCACCCACGAGCGCGGTCGAGCGCGCGGTGCGCGGCTGGCTGAACCACCTCGACGTGGAACGCGGTGTCGCCGCCAACACGCTCCAGTCCTACCGGCGCGACCTGTCGCGCTACGCGGCATACCTGGCTGGTCGGGGGGTGTCCGACCCGGCGGCGATCACCGAGGCGCACGTGAGCGACTTCCTGGCCACGCTGCGCGAAGGCACCGCCGACCACCCGCCGCTCGCCGCGTCGTCCGCGGCCCGCACGCTGGTGGCGGTGCGCGGCTTCCACAAGTTCCTCGTGCTCGAGGGCGACCTGCCGACCGACCCGGCCGCCGCAGTGAGCCCCCCACGGCCTCCGGCACGGCTGCCGAAGGCCATCGGTGTCGACGAGGTCGAACGACTCCTCGAGGCGGCCAGCGTCGGCGACACCCCGGCCTCGCTGCGCGACCGGGCCCTGCTCGAGGTGCTGTACGGCGCCGGAGCCCGCATCTCCGAGGCGGTCGGCCTCGACGTGGACGACATCGACACGCAGGAGGGAGTCGTGCGGCTGTTCGGCAAGGGCAGCAAGGAGCGCATCGTGCCCCTCGGCTCGTATGCCGCGGACGCCCTCGGCGCCTACCTCGTGCGCGGGCGCCCCACCTTCGCGGTGAAGGGCAAGGGCACCCCCGCGGTCTTCCTCAACCAGCGGGGAGGCAGGCTGTCGCGCCAGTCGGCCTGGGCGGTGCTGCGCGCCGTCGCCGAGCGTGCCGGACTGGGCGGCCACCTCTCGCCGCACACCCTGCGGCACTCGTTCGCGACGCACCTGCTCGACGGCGGCGCCGATGTCCGAGTTGTCCAGGAGCTGCTCGGGCACGCGTCGGTGACCACGACCCAGATCTACACCCTGGTGACGGTGCAGCGACTGCGCGAGGTCTATGCACAGAGCCATCCCCGGGCCCGCTGATAGGGTCGTGCCGATCAGCGCGAGGCTGACCGACGAACGCCAACTCACCGGGAGTGAAACGCCTGTGGAATCTGAGGTGACCACCCAGGAGCAGTCGCCGCCCACCCCGACGGGCGACACCTCCGAGTCGGCCCCCGGCGGCGCTGGTCGCGACCACGTCGAGCACGACCACGCGCACCTGCCCGGCACCGAGGCTGCTGGTGCGGGGCAGCTCGGTCCGACCGGCCGCCCGATGCCGAGCTTCCCCGACCCGCCTGCGCTGGCCGCCCACGGCCCGGCACGGATCATCGCCATGTGCAACCAGAAGGGTGGCGTCGGCAAGACGACGACGACCATCAACCTCGGTGCCGCCCTGGCCGAGGTCGGCCGTCGGGTGCTGCTCGTCGACTTCGACCCGCAGGGCGCCCTGTCGGTCGGGCTGGGCGTGCGCGCCAACGAGCTGGACGTGACCATCTACAACCTGCTGGTCGAGCGCGGCCACGACGTCCGCGACGTCATCCAGTCCACCGCCACCGAGAACCTCGACGTCATCCCCGCCAACATCGACCTGTCCGCGGCCGAGGTCCAGCTCGTCGGTGAGGTCGCCCGCGAGCAGATCCTGGCCCGGGTGCTGCGGCCCGTCATGGACGACTACGACGTCATCATGATCGACTGCCAGCCCTCGCTCGGACTGCTCACGGTCAACGCCCTGACCGCTGCGCACGGCGTGGTCATCCCGCTGGAGTGCGAGTTCTTCGCCATGCGCGGGGTTGCCCTGCTCGTCGAGACGATCGACAAGATCACCGACCGGCTCAACCCCAGGCTCCAGGTCGACGGCATCCTCGCGACGATGTACGACTCCCGGACCCTGCACAGCAAGGAGGTCGTGCGCAGCGTCGTCGACCACTTCGGTGACCAGGTCTTCCACACGGTGATCAGCCGCACCGTGAAGTTCCCTGACGCCACGCTGGCCGCCGAGCCGATCACGACCTACGCCTCGACGCACGCCTCCGCGGCGGCATACCGGCAACTCGCCCGAGAGCTGATCGCCCGTGGTGGGGCGGCCTGACCAGGTGAGTCAGGAGGTCACCGTCACCGCCCCGGGAGGCGCGGTGCAGCCGGACGACGCGTCAGCGCCCGACCAGGCGACCCTGACGCCCGGAGGGGTGCTCACCCGCCGAGGCGGGTCGACGCCGTTCGAGGTGCACCTGGACAACTTCTCGGGGCCCTTCGACCTGCTCCTGGGGCTGATCAGCAAGCACAAGCTGGACATCACCGAGATCGCCCTCGCCAAGGTGACCGACGAGTTCATCGCCCACATCAAGGCGGCGCAGTCCTCCGACACCGAGTGGGACCTCGGCCAGGCGTCGGAGTTCCTGCTGATCGCCGCCACCCTGCTCGACCTCAAGTCCGCGCGGCTGCTCCCGCAGACCGGGCCGCAGGACGAGGAGGACCTCGCCCTGATCGAGGCGCGCGACCTGCTCTTCGCAAGGCTGCTGCAGTACCGCGCCTTCAAGGACATCGCCTTCACCTTCGGCGAGCGGATGGCCACGGCCGGCCGGATGACGCCGCGCCAGGCCGGGCTCGAACCCCAGTTCGCCAAGCTGCTCCCTGAGCTGATCATGGGGATCACCCCCGAGCAGCTGGCCATGATCGCCGCCCGCGCCATGGTGCCCAAGGTCGCCCCCACGGTCGGCATGGACCACCTGCACGCGCCGCAGGTCAGTGTGCGCGAACAGGCCGGCATCCTCGGGCGCGAGGCTGCGCACCGAACGGGTCTGCTCGTTCCGGGCGCTGGTCGCCGACGCCGACTCGACCCTGGTGATCGTGGCCAGGTTCCTGGCGCTGCTGGAGCTGTTCCGCGAGGCCGCGATCGCCTTCGAGCAGGCCGAGGCGCTCGGCGAGCTGACCGTGCGCTGGACCGGCGACGACGAGGGCGAGATCGAGGTCAGTGACGAGTTCGACGAGCTGGACGAGCTGGACGAAGAAGCATCCGAAGACGGAGGGACCACCGATGAGTGAGCTGGAAGCCGCGGTTCAGGAGTCCACGGTCGAGGAAGCTGCCGACGAACAGTTCGCCTTCGACGTCAACGACTTCCCCGGAGGGGCGCGGAGCGCCATCGAGGCCGTGCTGATGGTCGTCGACGAGCCCATCACCGAGATCTCGCTGGCCTCGGCCCTCGAGCTGCCCGTCGACGACGTCCGCGGGCACCTGACCGAGCTCGAGGCGGAGTATGCCGCGCAGCAGCGTGGCTTCACCCTGCGGTCCGTGGCCGGTGGCTGGCGGATCTACAGCCGATCGGACTACGCGCCCGTGGTGGAGAAGTTCCTGCTCGACGGGCAGCAGGCCAAGCTCACCCAGGCGTCCCTGGAGACGCTGGCCGTGATCGCCTACCGCCAGCCGATCTCGCGGTCGCGGGTCAGTGCGGTCCGTGGCGTCAACGTCGACGGAGTGGTCCGCACGCTGCTCAACCGCGGCCTCATCGAGGAGCTCGGCTCCGACGGCGACGGCGGCGCCTTCCTCTACGGCACCACCGACTACTTCCTCCAACGCCTCGGGCTGGGCAGCATCGACGAGCTGCCAGCCCTGGCGCCCTACCTCCCCGAGGTCGACGTGCTCGACGAGATCGCAGAACAGGGACGCGGATGACACCCCCACGCAGCAGAGGCAACACCGACCGAGGCAACACCGGACGAGGCAACACCGGCCGAGGCAACACCGGACGAGGCAGTGGCCGCGGTGGTCGCACCGGTGCGCCCAGGGGTGGCGGCCCGAACGCATCCGAGGGCGGCCGCCCCGAGCGGCCGCAGCGGGGGAGCTCGGGCACCACCAAGAAGAGCCAGCCGACCCGGGTGCCCCGTGAGCGGGACACCCCCGAGATCGACATGCACGATCCCGACGGCATCCGCCTGCAGAAGCTCCTGGCCGCGGCCGGCGTCGGGTCCCGGCGGGTCTGCGAGAACCTCATCTCCGACGGCCGGGTCGAGGTGGACGGCCACATCGTGCGCGAGCTCGGCGTGCGGATCCGCCCCGACCAGACCGTCCACGTCGACGGCGTCAAGGTCCAGCTCGACGAGAGCCGGGTCTACTTCGCCTTCAACAAGCCGCTCGGCGTCGTCACGACGATGAACGACGAGCTCGGCCGGATCAGCATCGGCGACTACGTCGGCGACCGCAACGAGCGGCTGTTCCACGTCGGCCGGCTCGACGCCGACACCGAGGGCCTGCTGATCCTCACCAACGACGGCGAGCTCGCCCACCGGCTCCAGCACCCGCAGTACGGCGTGCTCAAGACCTACCTCGCCCAGATCCGCGGCCCGGTGCCTCGCGACATCGGCAAGCAGCTGCGCGACGGCGTGCAGCTCGAGGACGGCCCGGCGTCCGTCGACTCGTTCAAGATCGTCGACTCCCAGCCCGGCAAGGCCCTCGTCGAGGTGATCCTCCACGAGGGCCGCAAGCACATCGTGCGCCGCCTGCTCGACGCCGTCGGCCACCCGGTGATCAGCCTCGTGCGGGTGCAGGTCGGCCCGATCTACCTCGGCGACACCAAGCCGGGCAAGATGCGCAAGCTCAACAAGGCCGAGGTCGGCCAGCTCTACACCGCCGCTGGAATGTGAGCGCACCGCAGACGCGGGCGTCGGTAGCCTTCCCGACGTGACCACCAGCGTCCGCATCGTCGGCACCGGCCTCATCGGCACCAGCCTGGGCATCGCCCTGACCCGTGCCGGGTATGCCGTGGTGCTCGTCGACCCGTCGCCGACGGCGGTTGCACTGGCTCGCGACCTCGGCGCGGGTTACGTTGCAGCCAAAGACGATGCGGCGCCCGAGGTGGTCGTCGTGGCCGCCCCACCCGATGTCGCCGGCGCCGTCGTCGCCGACGAGCTCGCCGACCTGGCCGGACGCCGTCGTCACCGACGTCGCCTCGGTCAAGGTCGCGGTGCTCGAGGACGTGCGCCGTCGTGGGGGAGACCTCAGCCGGTATGCCGGGTCGCACCCGATGGCGGGCCGCGAACGTTCCGGTGCGGTCGCCGCGCGCGGGGACCTGTTCGACGGTCGGGCCTGGGTGGTCGTCCCGAACGAGCTCTCGTCCGACGCTGCCGTCGCGGCCGTCAAGGAGCTGGCAGTGGCAGCGGGAGGGACCGTCTCCACCATGGCCCCGGCCGAGCACGACGCCGCCGTCGCGGTCGTCTCGCACGTGCCGCAGCTGGCGTCCTCGCTGGTCGCCGGGCAGGCTCCGCGAGCTGTCCGAGTCGGCGGTGGCGCTGTCGGGGCAGGGGATCCGCGACGTCACGAGGGTGGCCGCCAGTGACCCGCAGCTGTGGACGCAGATCCTGGCGGGCAACGCGCATTGCCGTGCGTGAGGTGCTCGCCCACCTGCAGACCGAGCTCACCGAGGTGATCGGCGCCCTCGACGTGCTGGCCGACGGCGACGGGGTGGGCGCCCGCGAGGTGCTGGCCCGGATCGTCTCGCAGGGCAACGCCGGCCACGCACGGATCCCGGGCAAGCACGGTGCCGCCCCGACGGCATACAGCGTCGTGGTGGTGCTCGTGCCCGACCAGCCGGGCGAGCTCGCCCGGCTGCTGCACGACGTCGGCGACGCCGGCGTCAACCTCGAGGACCTGCACCTCGAGCACGGGATGGGCCAGCCGTTCGGTCTGGCCGAGATCTCGGTGCTCCCCGCGGTCGCCGAACGGCTCGGCGAGGAGCTGTCCACCCGTGGTTGGCGGCTGCACGGCTGAGGCTGGCCAGCCAATAGGCTCTGCGGCCATGGAGAGCAAGCACCTCGTCGTCGCCGTCGACGGACCCTCCGGTTCGGGCAAGTCCAGCGTGTCCCGGGCGGCGGCGAGCGAGCTGGGCGTCGGCTACCTCGACACGGGGGCGATGTACCGCGCGGTCACCTGGTGGTGCCTCGAGGAGGGCGTCGACCTGGCCGACCAGGAGGCCGTGGCCCAGGCGACCCGCGACATCCCGCTCGAGATGGGCACCGACCCCGGCCATCCGAGCGTGCGGGTGAGCGGACGCGAGATCGAGGACGACATCCGCACCACCCGGGTGAGCGAGGTGGTCTCCATGGTGGCCACCAACACCCTCGTCCGTCCGCTGCTCCAGCAGCTCCAGCGCGACCTGCATCGACCGGATCGCGACCGAGACCGGGGGAGTCGTGGCCGAGGGGCGCGACATCACCACCGTCGTCGCCCCGGATGCCGACGTGCGGGTCCTGCTCACGGCCAGCGTGGAGGCACGGCTGCGGCGTCGTTCCAAGGAGCTGCACGGCCACGACGCGGACTCCGCCGTGGAGGCCACCCGTGACCAGATCGTGCGGCGCGACCGCGACGACTCGACCGTCTCCGACTTCATGGACGCTGCCGACGGGGTCACTCTGCTCGACACCTCCGACCTCGACTTCGGCAGAGCATCGAGGCCCTCCTGGACGTCGTGCGCCGGGAGGCGCCGGACAAGGTCCCTGCGTGACAGACGCGTCAAGCGGCCTGACACCGATGTGGCGGGTCCGCATCAACATGGTGGTCGGACGGGTCCTGTTCGGCACGCTCTACCGCGTGGCAGTCATCGGTCGTAGCCGCGTGCCGCGGTCCGGGCCGGTCGTCTTCGTCGCCAACCACGCCGGCTTCCTCGACGGCCCGATGCTGCCGGCCCTCGCCCCGCGCCCGACCTCGGTGCTGGTGAAGCGCGAGATGTTCACAGGGGCTGCTGGGCTGGTTCCTCACCTGGATCGGGCACATCCCTGTCACCCGGAACTCCGGGGACCGCACCGCGCTGACGAGGGCCGTGGCCATCCTGCAGGCCGGGGGAGCGGTGGGCATCTTCCCCGAGGGCGCCCGGGGTCGCGGCGACGTCGCGGCAGTGCAGCAGGGCGCGGCCTGGCTGGCCCAGCAGGGGCAGGCGCGCGTCGTGCCGGTGGCGTTCCTCGGCACCCGGACGACCGGCGCCTCGAAGGGCTCGCTGCCGCGCCTGTGGAGCCGGATGGTGGTCGAGTTCGGGGAGCCGCATGGAGCTCGCGCCAGACCCCGCGCTGCACCGGGACGGCAGCGGCTGGCTGCCGCCACCGACGTGGTGCGCGAGACGCTGGCCACGCACGTCAGGGAATCCCAGGAGCGCCACCGGGTGTTCCTCCCCGAGGACGACGGCCGGCGGGGCCGAGACCCCGAGGCCTAGTCCGGCTGTCCTTCCGACCCCCGAAAGTGCGCGACAATGGTGGGCGGCCACGCGGCATACCCGGCTGCGACCACCCCCACGAACAACGCAAGGACACCCTGAAGTGAGCGAGAACCTGACCGACGACTCGACAGTCGAGCGCGCTCTGCGCGTCGGGCTGGAGGAGTTCGACCTCAGTGAGGACGACCGCTCCCTCATCGAGGGGGAGTTCGACGAGGACGGCTATGCCGTCGTCGACGGACCGCTGCCCGTCGTCGCCGTGGTGGGCCGCCCGAACGTCGGCAAGTCCACTCTCGTCAACCGCATCCTCGGCCGCCGCGAGGCCGTCGTCGAGGACGTGCCCGGGGTGACCCGTGACCGGGTGGCCTATGACGGCGAGTGGACCGGTCGCCGGTTCACGCTCGTCGACACCGGCGGCTGGGAGATCGACGCCACCGGCATCCACCTTCGCGTCGCCGAGCAGGCCGAGGTGGCGGTCGACCTCGCCGACGTCGTGATGTTCGTCGTCGACGCGACGGTCGGGGCCACCGACGACGACGAGGCGGTCGTCAAGCTGCTGCGCCGCTCCGGCAAGCCGGTCATCCTCGTGGCCAACAAGGTCGACGACCAGCGCACCGAGGCCGACGCCGCGGCCCTGTGGAACCTCGGGCTCGGCCAGCCCTGGCCCGTCTCCGCCCTGCACGGCCGAGGGAGCGGTGACGTGCTCGACGCCGTCCTCGACGTGCTGCCGTCGATCTCCGCCAACGCCGACGCCTACCAGCGCGGTGGCCCGCGTCGGGTGGCCCTGGTGGGTCGCCCCAACGTCGGCAAGTCCTCGCTGCTCAACAAGCTTGCTGGTGAGGACCGGGTCGTCGTCGACAACGTCGCCGGCACCACCCGTGACCCGGTCGACGAGTTCATCGAGCTGGGCGGCAAGACCTGGCGCTTCGTCGACACCGCCGGCATCCGACGCCGCGTGCACCAGGCCCGGGGGGCCGACTTCTACGCCTCACTGCGCACCCAGACCGCGCTCGAGAAGGCCGAGGTCGCCGTCGTGCTCATCGACGCCGAGCAGTCCATCGCCGAGCAGGACGTCCGAGTCGTGCAGCACGTGATCGACGCGGGGCGCGCCCTGGTCATCGCCTACAACAAGTGGGACCTGCTCGACGAGGAGCGTCGCCACTACCTCGAGCGCGAGATCGAGCGCGAGCTGGTCCAGGTGCCGTGGGCGCCGCGCGTCAACATCTCCGCCAAGACCGGTCGCGCGGTCGAGAAGCTCGTGCCGGCGCTGGAGCGGTCTCTGGAGTCGTGGGACTTCCGCGTGCCGACCGGTCGCCTCAACGCCTTCTTCGGCGAGATCGTGGCCTCTCACCCGCACCCCGTGCGCGGCGGCAAGCAGCCCCGCATCCTCTTCGCGACCCAGGCCTCGACCCGCCCGCCGCGGTTCGTGATCTTCGCCTCCGGCTTCATCGAGGCCGGCTACCGCCGCTTCCTCGAGCGCCGCCTGCGCGAGGAGTTCGGCTTCGAAGGCACCCCGATCGAGGTGTCCGTCCGGGTCCGCGAGAAGCGCAAGCGCCGCTAGCCGGCAGCACGGCATACCGATTTCAAGCGGGGGTATGCCGTGCGCTAGGGTTTCGTTCGCTCCCGCGGTCCCGCTCCGGCTGGGTTCGGCGTGGGCAAGCCACGGGCTGTGGCGCAGCTTGGTAGCGCACTTGACTGGGGGTCAAGGGGTCGCAGGTTCAAATCCTGTCAGCCCGACGGAGAGCCCCGGTGAGAGCAACTTCTCGCCGGGGCTTCGCTTCCACTCCGCGCGCCCCCGCCAACTAGCCTCGTGCTGTGAAGCTCGAAGCCTTGCCTCGCTCCGCCGCGTGGACGCACCTGGGTGTCCGCACGGGGTTCGAGGTGTTGTTCGTCGACGAGCTGGAGCCCGGACATCGTCTCCGCGCCCAGACCACGGCGTACGAAGGTGAGCTCTCATGGTCCGTCAACTACCGAGTCGACCTCGATCTCGACTGGCGCACGCGACGAGTCACTGCTTCGAACTCCACGGTCGAGGGTGAGCGGGCTGTCGCGCTGGCATGCACGAACGAGCAGTGGACCGTCGACGCAGTTCCTCGCCCCGACCTCGATGGCTGCGTGGATGTGGACTTCGAGTCCTCGAGTGTGACCAACACGTTGCCCTTGCAGCGGCTCTCGTTCGTCCCCGGCGAGCCGACCGAGGTTCCCGCCGCCTTCGTCCGGGCACTGGACCTTCGCGTCGAACGACTCGAACAGCGCTACACCCTCCTGGGCATGACCGACGACGGCCCTGAGTTCCACTACGAGTCCTCGACGTTCGACTTCGAATGCACGCTCCGCTACGACAGGTCCGGTCTCGCGCTCGACTACCCAGGGATCGCCGTCCGGGCCCGGTAGTGAGAGTTTGCGGGCCGGTCAGGTCAGCGGGCGCGGGCGGTCGCCAGCCAGGCGGAGGCGGTCAGCGTGAACGCCCCCTCGGGGAGCCGACGGGCGCACTCGGCCTTCAGAGCGGCCCGCCCGACGTCGTCGAGGCCAGCGACGTACTCACCGGCAGGGCCGACGCCGTAGGTGAACGGCTCCCACCAGTCGTCCACGCCGGTGAAGTCGACCTCCACGGACAGCCGACCCGAGCTGACTTCGGTCAGCCCGGCCTCCGCGAAGAGCTCCGCCAGGTGACCCTCGCGAGCCCCGGCCAGTCCGCGTTCGCCACCAGCCAGCGGGTCGAGCTCGTGCACGGCGTCCCAGAAGAGGGAGAGCGGACCACCGCCGGTCGCGTGGTCCCAGACGCAGGCCGAGACGGTGCCACCGGGACGGGTCACCCGTCCCATCTCGCGAAGCCCGGCCACCGGGTCGCGCATGAAGTGCACGACCAGCTGGGCGAGGGCGGCGTCGAACGTGTTGTCCGGGAACGAGAGCCGCTCCGCCGTTCCCACCTCGATGTCGACCCCCGGGAACCGCTCGCGTGCCGCAGCGACGAACGGCTCGGACGGGTCGACTGCGCTCACCCCACTCGCACCCAGCACGGCAACCAGTCGGGCCGTGAGTGCTCCCGGGCCGCAGCCGACATCCAGCGCGCGTTGGCCTTCGGCCACGTGGGCCACCTCGACGAACCGGTCCGCCAGGGGCTCGGAGAACCGCCCCATGAACCGGCCGTAGGCCCGCGCCGGCACCTCGAAGCTCATGCCCCGACTGCTACTCGCAGTGCACCTCCCCGGGAGGTTGGCATCCAGTCGGACAACCCGAGGTGGGAGGCTGGACTCATGTCTGGCGTGTCTCACGACGCATCGCCACGTGGTCGACAGCGGCCCGGCGCTGAACAGCCACGGTCGAGTCGGTGCCGACGCCAAACGGTAGGCCTGACGCCATCGAACTGATCCTTGTCGACGATGGTTCGACAGATGGCCGCACGCCAGAAAGGGTCAGGTCGAGCTGGGAGCCAGACGTGGATAACGGCCCTGGAAATCTTCGAATCTGGGTGGCTCGAGCCGTCCGCGCAACACCGGGCTCGACGCAGCTCGTCGGGGACTACGTGTTCTTCATGGATCACGACGACCTGCTCTACCCGGTGCTGACTGTATGCCTCGTGTCACCGTTTGTGAGGGGGCTTCCGACAGCTGCGGCACGCGGCATACTCGGGCGCATGGAGTTCACGACCGAGGTGCTGCAGACGGGGAAGACGACCACGGGGCTGGTCGTGCCGGACGACGTCGTCGACGCGCTGGGCGGTGGCAAGCGCCCCAAGGTGAGCGTCACGATCAACGGCAAGACCTACCGCAGCAGCATCGCCGTGATGGGTGGCCGCTACCTGGTCGGGGTCAGCGCCGAGAACCGTGCACTCACAGGCGTTTCGGGCGGCGACGTCGTGGACGTGACCATCGAGCTGGACACGGCGCCGCGCGAGGTGGAGGTGCCCGAGGACTTCGCCGCGGCCCTGGAGGTCGTCCCTGACGCCAAGGCGGCCTTCGCGCGAATGTCCTACAGCCACCAGCGAGCCCATGTGGACGCCATCAACGCGGCCAAGGCGCCGGAGACCAGGCGGCGGCGGATCGACAAGGCCGTCGAGCAGCTGACCGCCCAGGCAAGCCAGACGTAGTCAGTCCCGGGCGGGGCAGCCGGAGGCCGGCCCCGCAGGTCGCTAGACCGCTGCCGCGATCCGTTGCACGGCCTCGCGGAGGATGTCTGGCGACGTCCCGAAGTTCAGCCGCGCACGACCGGCGCCGCCCTGCCCGAAGCCCGGTCCGGGGTGCAAGGCGACCTTGGCGCGCTGACGCAGCACCGCCGCCGGGTCGTCCCCCAGGCCCAGGGCCGTGAAGTCGAGCCAGGCCAGGAACGTCCCCTCGGGCACCCGGTAGCCCACGCCGGGGAGCTGTTCGGCGAGCAGGTCTGCCAGCAGGCGGCGGTTGTCGTCGAGCCCGGCCAGCAAGGCGTCCAGCCAGGCGCCGGACTCGAGGTAGGCGGCCCGGTGGGCGATCACGCCGAGGTGGCTCGCACCGTGGGACACCTCCTCGGGCATGCGGGCGAGGTCGGCGACCGCCTCCGGCCCGGGCACCGCCATGGCCGCCTTGAGCCCGGCGAGGTTGAACGCCTTCGACGCCGACATCAGCGACACCGCCCGTGACCCAGCCGGGAGCGAGGCAACAGACGTGAACGACGGCACCTACCGGCACCACGGGAGCGTGGATCTCGTCGGCGACGACACGCACCCCGAACGACTCCGCCAGCTCGAGCGCCCTCGTGAGCTCCTCCGGTGTGTGCACCGTGCCCGTGGGGTTCTGCGGGTTGCACAGCAGGTATGCCGCGCGGCCACCGCCGCGCGTGGCCTCCCCGAGCGCCTGCTCCAGGGACACCGGGTCGATCCGGCCAGCATCGTCCAGGGGCGCCTCGACGATGCGGCGGTCGAGATGGGTGACGAAGTCGAAGAACGGCGGGTAGACGGGGGAGTTGACGACGACCGGCGTCACCCGGTCCGGAGACGAGCTTGAGCACCTCGACGACCCCGAGCATCACGTCGGGCACGATCTGCATCGAGGCCGGGTCGGGCGTCCACCCCCACCGCTCGGTCGCGAACGAGGACAGCGCCTCGGCGTAGTCCTCCGCCCACGGGTAGCCGGTGTCCCCGCGCTGCATGGCGTCGGCCACCGCCCGCTGGATCGGTTCGGCCGGCACCACGTCCATCTCGGCCACCCAGAGCGGGAGGATGTCGGGATCGTAGAGCCGCCACTTGACGCTACGACGCGCGCGCAGCTGCGCCAGCCCCGGACCGATGAGGGGGTTTGCCACCTGCACGTCGCCCATGCCTGCGAACTCTACGACGCCCCGCCGGATAGGCTGCGGGCGTGCCAGCACAGGGAGATCGGGGGAGGCTCGACACCGAGCCAGTGGTCTCGGACCGCGTGCTCACCCTGCCCAACGTGCTGTCCGTCCTCCGGCTCGTGGGCGTCCCGATCTTCCTCTGGGCGATCCTTGCCGAGCACGACGTCATCGCCCTCGTCACCCTGATGCTCTCCGGCCTCAGCGACTACCTCGACGGCAAGATCGCCCGCCGGTTCGGGATGGAGTCGCGGCTCGGCCAGCTGCTCGACCCCTTTGCCGACCGGCTCTACATCGCCACCACCCTCTTCGGGCTCGCCTGGCGCGACATCATCCCGTGGTGGCTGGTGGCCGTGCTCGTCGGCCGGGAGGTGCTGCTCGCCGGCGTCCTGGCGTGGATCCGGCGCTACGGCCAGACGGGGCTGCCCGTGCACTTCGTCGGCAAGGCCGCCACGTTCAACCTGCTCTACGCCTTCCCGCTGCTGCTGCTCGGCGACGGCACCAGCAGCTTCGCGGCCTGGGCCCTCCCCATCGGCTGGGCCTTCGCCTGGTGGGGGACCGCCCTCTACTGGGTGGCCGGGCTCATGTACATCGTGCAGGCCCGCCAGGTGGTCGCCGCACACCAGGGCACACGGATGCGCAGGGCGACATGACCGGGGGACCGACCTCCCACCGTCACGCGAGCCCGCCGCCCACACCCACGGGTCGTCGGCCGGACGAGTCGATGACGCTGCTCACCTCGATGATGGAGCGTCCCCTCGACCCGGGGTATGCCGCCGCCGCGGCCGAGCGCGAAGCCGCCGGGCTGCCGCCGAGCACCGGCACGCGGACTCCGACGATGGTCGTGGCCGCCGTGGTGGTGGGACTCCTGCTGACGCTGGGTGCCATGGCCCTGCGCAAGCCGTCCCCGTCTGCGGTGCAGGCCAAGGCCAACCTCGTGAGCCAGATCGAGTTCCGCCGTGCAGCCGTGGAGAAGCAGGGGGTCCAGCTCCGCGCCGTGCAGGCCCAGGTGGACAAGCTCCAGGCTCAGGCGCTCGGGCAGGACGAGTCCTCGCTGCAGAGTCGGCTGGCCGCGCTCACCCTGGCCTCGGGCGCGCAAGCGGTCACCGGCAAGGGGATCACCGTGCTGCTCGACAACGCGCCCGGCAGCGACGACACCAGCGCAGACGGCGACCCACGCACCGACGCGGGCAAGGACGAGGGCATCGTCTTCTCGCGGGACATGCAGGTGGTCGTCAACGGGCTCTGGGAAGCCGGGGCCGAGGCCATCGCGGTCAACGGCCAGCGGCTGACCTCGCGCTCTGCGATCCGGTTCGCAGGGGAGGCGATCCTGGTCAACTACCGCCCACTGGCCCGGCCCTACAGGATCAGTGTCATCGGCGACCCCGACGACCTGCAGGCGGAGTTCGCGGACAACGACGGCGGTGCCTACGCGCGCGCCCTCAAGGACAACTACGGCATCCGTGTTTCGATAGACCCGGCCGACCGACTCACCCTGCCGGCCGCCACGTCGCTCACCGTGCGCGACGCGACCGTCCCCAAGCCCAAGACCGGCGCCCCGGCCGCGCCCAGCACCACCTCGTCCACCTCGTCCACGTCGGAGAGCTCACCGTGATACCCCTGCTCGGCCTGATCGGTGGCGTACTGGTCGGACTCCTCTGGGGTCCCGACGTGCCCGTCGCGCTGCAGCCCTACCTGCCCATCGCCGTCATCGCCGCACTCGACGCTGTCTTCGGAGCGGTGCGCGCCGTCCTGGACGGCATCTTCAACGACAAGGTCTTCGTCGTCTCGTTCCTCGCCAACGTCGTCGTGGCCGCCTTCATCGTGTTCCTCGGCGACCAGCTCGGCGTCGGGTCGCAGCTGAGCACCGGCGTGGTCGTCGTCCTCGGCGTGCGGATCTTCTCCAACGTCGCCTCCATCCGCAGGCACCTGTTCAAGGCATGAGCACCGACCGGCCGGACCCGACGGACCCGACGGGCTCGTCGTGGGGTGCACTGCTGCGGATGGCCCGTCCGCGCGCGACGCGGGCGAACGCTTTCGCGGCGCTGCTCGCGATCGTGCTCGGGCTTCGCGATCGCGACCCAGGTGCAGCAGACCAACCAGAGCGGGCTCGAACAGCTCCGGGAGGACGAGCTCGTGCGCATCCTCGACGACGTGAGCCAGGAACAGGACCGGCTGGCCGCCGACTCCCGCGAGCTCGAGACGAGCCGCGACAAGCTCGTCTCCGGGGTCGACTCCAGCTCGGAGGCACTGAAGTCCGCACAGGAGCGCCTCGACACCCTGGGCATCCTCACGGGCACGTCGCCCGCGACCGGCCCGGGGATCGTCATCACCATCAGCGACCCCGAGCACAAGGTCACGTCCGCCCGGCTGCTCGACGCCCTGCAGGAGCTGAGGGACGCCGGTGCCGAGGCCGTGCAGATCGGTGACGTCCGGGTGGTGGCCGACACGTGGTTCAGCGATGTCGACGGTGCGGTCGAGATCGATGGAGAGCGCGTCGTGCAGCCCTACGTCATCACGGCGATCGGCGACAGCGCGACGATGGCGTCCGCCATGGAGATCCCCGGCGGCGTCAGCGAGTCCGTCCGCGGTGACGGCGCAAGGGCCACGGTGCGCCAGTCGGACGACGTCGCCGTCACCGCGTTGCACAGCCTGAGCGAGCCTCGTTACGCTCGGCCCGTCCCGGCACCGTCACCCTGACCACAGGGTCCCAGGCAACCACCACCCACCGAGGAGCACGATGAGCGAGCTGGAGTACCCCCAGGACCTGCGTTACACCGCGGAGCACGAGTGGGTGCGCGTGGGGGAGGACGGCACGGTGCGGATCGGGATCACCTCCTTCGCCCAGGACTCCTTGGGCGACGTCGTCTACGTCAGCCTGCCGACGGTGGGTGACACGGTCGCGGCCGGCGACGCCTGCGGTGAGGTGGAGTCGACCAAGTCGGTCAGTGACCTCTACGCCCCGCTCGCCGGTGAGGTGACGGGCGTCAACGACTCCCTCGAAGCCACCCCGGAGCTGGTCAACACCGACCCCTATGGTGACGGCTGGATGTACGAGCTCCGCCCGTCCGACGAGTCCACGGTCGACGCGCTCCTGGACCAGGCGGCATACCAGGCGCAGCTGGGCTGACCTGCTGGTCTCGTCCAGACATTTCGCTGCGGACGACGGCGGCCCCCTGATGGTTTGTGCTTTGCTAGAGGGGGCGGACAGAACCACCACGAGGAGTGCGAAGCTATGAACGGTAACGAGAACGACGACCAGACGTCGCGCCCTCACGAGCCGACGACCATGCGGCTTCCTGGGATCAACGACCTCGAGCAGGTGGACACCAGCGCCGAGATCGAGATCGCCCTCAGCAAGGCCGACCAGGCCACCGTGGACGCGCTTCGTCCCGGCACCGCCCTGCTCGTCGTCCTGCGCGGGCCCAACACGGGTGCTCGGTTCCTGCTCGACGACGACGAGGTCAACTCGGGCCGCCACCCGGAGAGCGACATCTTCCTCGACGACGTCACGGTGTCGCGCAAGCACGCGACGTTCCGACGTGAGGGTGACACCTTCGTCGTCCGCGACGTGGGCTCGCTCAACGGCACCTACGTCAACCGCGAGCGGATCGACGAGGCCACCCTGCAGACCGGCGACGAGGTGCAGATCGGCAAGTTCCGCCTCGTCTTCTACGCCGGCAAGGCCTGACGAAGCTCGACGACGCGACGACACACGAACCCGGACGCAGGCCACTGGTGAGCGCTCGCACGTCGCGACAGGCCATGACGATCGGCACCGTGCTGGCTGCCCTGCAGCCGGACTTCCCGGACGTCACGATCTCCAAGATCCGCTTCCTCGAGGCGGAGGGCCTGGTGACGCCGGCCCGCACCGCCTCCGGCTACCGCACCTACTCGGTCCAGGACCTCGACCGGCTGCGCTACGTCCTGACCGCCCAACGCGACCACTTCTGGCCGTTGAAGGTGATCGCCAAGGCGCTGGACGCCATGGACCGCGGACTGACCCCCGAACGGACCGACTCCGGTATGCCGCGACCCAGCGTCCCGACGCCCGTGGCCGACCCCGAGGTGCCCACCGCCGCGGCGCTCAGCTCGGCGGGCACGTTGCGGCTCACCCGGGAGGAGCTGGCCGCCTCCTCGGGGCTCGATGCCGACACGGTCGACGCCCTGGTCACCTTCGGCCTGCTCCGTGCCGATGCTACCGGCCACTTCGGGGATGCGGCGCTCTCGGTCGCGCACACGGCTGCCCAGCTCGCGGCATACGGGCTCGAACCGCGTCATCTGCGGCCGTTCCGCACCGCGGCGGACCGCGAGATCGGACTGGTCCAACAGGTGGTCACCCCCCACCGGACCGCGTCCGGAAAGGGTTCGCGCGGCACGCCTGCGACCGATCCGACAGGGGAGGTCCTTCGGCTGTGCATCGCCCTGCACACGGCGCTCGTGAGGGACGGGCTGCAGCGCGGCTGAACCGGGTTAAGGTGGAACGGTGAAGGTCCTCGAGGTCCTCGGCGTCCGTGTGGAGATGCCCACCAACCACCCCATCGTCCTGCTGCGCGAGCGCGACGGCGACCGCTACCTGCCCATCTGGATCGGCGCGGCGGAGGCCACCGCGATCGCCTACGCCCAGCAGGGCATCGAACCGCCGCGACCACTGACCCACGACCTGATGAAGAACGTCCTCGACGGCCTGGGACACCAGCTGACCGAGGTGCGGATCGTCGAGCTGCGCGACGGCGTCTTCCACGCCGCACTCATCATCGACGGGACGACCGAGATCTCGTCGCGGTCCTCCGACGCCATCGCGCTCGCCCTGCGCACCGGCACGACCATCGTCGCGGGGGAGTCGCTCCTCGAGGAGGCCGGTGTCGCGATGTCCGGCGAGGAGGACAAGGACGACGAGGTGGAGCGGTTCCGCGAGTTCCTCGACCACGTCTCGGCCGAGGACTTCGAGACCGATCCGGGCGAGCCCAAACCCGGTGAAACCGGGGCAGCCGGCTGAGCATTCGTGCTCGCAACCGTGACCCTCAACTGGACATTGAGGGTATGCCGCGGCACCGCGACACGCCGGTGGGCGAAAGGTCGAGTGGTTGTTGACCTTTGGTTCTGCGACCGCCGTACCTTCGGCACAGACCAGTAATGCGACCTGTGTAACTACACCGGTCGGCCTTGCCCGCAGCGAGATCAGAAGAGCCGTGGGTCCAGCAGAAGTTTTCCAGGAGGTGAGCGCTGTGAACACGAGCAACGAGGCTCCGCACGGCCACACGAGCGTGCCCGTCGCGGCACAGGGGCTGTTGTTCACGGACGACCTGCCGGAGCTGAGCGACGACATCGGCTACCGCGGTCCGACCGCGTGCAAGGCGGCCGGCATCACCTACCGCCAGCTCGACTACTGGGCCCGCACTGGACTGGTCGAGCCGTCCGTGCGCGGCGCCACCGGGTCGGGCACCCAGCGTCTCTACGGCTTCCGCGACATCCTCGTCCTCAAGGTCGTCAAGCGACTGCTCGACACCGGGGTCTCGCTCCAGCAGATCCGCGTGGCGATCACCCACCTGCGCGAGCGCGGCGTCGAGGACCTGGCCCAGATCACCCTGATGAGTGATGGCGCCTCCGTCTACGAGTGCACCTCCGCCGACGAGGTCATCGACCTGGTCCAGGGCGGTCAGGGTGTCTTCGGCATCGCCGTCGGCCGGGTCTGGCGCGAGGTCGAGGGCGAGCTCGCGGCCCTGCCGAGCGAGCGCACCGACGACGAGGTCCCCGCCGACCACCCCGGCGACGAGCTCCGCGAGCGTCGGGCTGCCAGGCTGGCCTGAGGTCGCGCGCCACCACAGCGTCCACATCGCCCGTCGTCCCCCCGGGGACGGCGGGCGATGTTGTAGATTGGTCCCGCTGAACATCCCGCGCGGGAGAGTCCCCGCGTGCACCCGGACGGGTCGCACGGCGGGGCGCCGAAGGGGCAAACTCCCCGGAACCTCTCAGGCGCCAGGACTGCGTGGGACAGGCACCTCTGGAGCGGCCGTCGCGGCGTGACAGATGGGGAGGCGATCCGAGCACCCCGAGCTTCAGGAGCCTCATGTCCGCCCAGCCCACCCCCGACCTGCCCGAGTTCGTCGGGCGGCACATCGGTCCGTCCGAGTCCGACGTGCAGGCGATGCTCGCCACCGTGCGGCACGACTCGCTCGACGCCCTCACCGACCACGCCCTGCCTGGTGCGATCCGCACCGACGGCCCACTGCGGGTCGACCCCGCGGCGTCCGAGGGTGCCGTGGTGGAGGAGCTGCGCGCCCTGGCGCGCCGCAACCAGGTGATGACCTCGATGATCGGTCTCGGCTACTACGACACCATCACCCCCGCCGTCATCCAGCGCAACGTCCTGGAGAACCCCGCCTGGTACACCGCCTACACCCCCTACCAGCCGGAGATCTCGCAGGGGCGGCTCGAGGCGCTGCTCAACTTCCAGACCGTCGTCAGCGACCTCACCGGACTGACGACCTCCGGGGCGTCCCTGCTCGACGAGGGCACCGCGGCAGCTGAGGCGATGACCCTGATGCGTCGCTCCAGCAAGACGGCCGGCGATGCCGTCCTGGTCGTCGACCCACACGTCTTCCCGCAGACCCTGGCCGTCATGCAGACCCGAGCCAAGCCGCTCGGCCTCGAGGTCGTCGTGGCCGACCTCGACGGCGTCGACACGGCCGAGGCCCTGCGTGCGGCCGCCGGTGACCGCGCCGTCTTCGGTGTGCTGGTGCAGTACCCCGGGGCAGACGGCGAGCTGCGCGACTGGCGGGCGCTGGCATCGGCCGCGCACGACGCCGGCGCCCTCGTCACGGCCGCCGCCGACCTCCTCGCCCTCACCCTGGCCACGGCGCCGGGGGAGTGGGGCGCGGATGTCGCCGTCGGCACCAGCCAGCGGTTCGGGGTGCCGATGGGCTTCGGTGGCCCGCACGCCGGCTACATGAGCGTGCGGCAGGGTCTCGAGCGTTCCCTTCCCGGCCGCCTCGTGGGCGTGAGCGTCGACACCGAGGGGGCCCCGGCATACCGGCTCGCCCTCCAGACGCGCGAGCAGCACATCCGTCGCGAGAAGGCGACGTCCAACATCTGCACGGCCCAGGTGCTCCTCGCGGTGATGGCGTCGATGTATGCCGTCTACCACGGCCCGGCGGGCCTGGCCGCGATCGCGCGGCGCGTGCATGGACACGCCACGACGCTGGTCGGGTGCGCTCTCCGCGGCCGGGGTCGAGGTGGTGACCACCGACTTCTTCGACACGATCACCGTGTCGGTGCCCGGGCGCGCCGACGAGATCCTGGGCGAGGCGGCGCAGCGAGGCGTCAACGTGTGGCGGGTGGACGCCGACCGCGTGTCGATCAGCGTCGACGAGACCACCGACCTGCGCGACCTGGAGGCAGTCTGGGCTGCCTTCGGCGTCGCCGGACCGACCGAGGTCACCATCGGTGAGCTGACCTGGTCGCAGGCGATCGTCCGGACCAGCGACTACCTCACCCACCCGGTGTTTCAGCAGCCACCACAGCGAGACCTCGATGCTGCGCTACCTCCGTAGGCTCTCCGACCGCGACTTCGCGCTGGACCGCGGCATGATCCCGCTGGGCTCGTGCACCATGAAGCTCAACGCGACGACCGAGATGGTGGCTGTCACCTGGCCGGAGTTCGCCGACCTGCACCCGTTCGCTCCGGCCCACCAGACCGAGGGCATCCGCGACCTCATCGGTGAGCTGTCCGACTGGCTGTGCGAGATCACCGGCTACGACGCGGTCTCCCTCCAGCCGAACGCCGGGTCGCAGGGCGAGTTCGCGGGGCTGCTGGCCATCCACGCCTACCACGCGGCGAACGGCCAGTCGCAGCGCGACATCTGCCTCATCCCGGCCAGCGCCCACGGCACCAACGCTGCGAGCGCGGTGATGGCCGGAATGAAGGTCGTCGTCGTCAAGACAGCTGCCGGCGGCGATGTCGACATGGACGACCTGCGCGCCAAGATCGACCAGCACCGCGACGTGCTGGCCGCCATCATGGTGACCTACCCGTCCACCCACGGGGTCTTCGAGGACACCATCACCGACCTGTGCGCCCTCGTGCACGACGCCGGTGGCCAGGTCTACGTCGACGGCGCCAACCTCAACGCCCTGGTGGGACTGGCCCGGCCAGGCAAGTTCGGCGCGGACGTCTCACACCTCAACCTGCACAAGACCTTCTGCATCCCGCACGGTGGCGGCGGTCCGGGGGTGGGCCCGGTGGCGGTCCGGTCGCACCTGGCGCCGCACCTGCCCAACCACCCCCTCGCCGCGGAGGCCGGCCCGGAGACCGGTGTCGGCCCGATCTCGGCGGCGCCCTACGGCTCGGCGAGCATCCTGCCGATCTCGTGGGCCTACGTGCGCCTCATGGGCGGTGCGGGCCTCACCCGCGCGACCCAGATCGCGGTGCTCAACGCCAACTACATCGCGGCCCGGCTGCGCGAGCACTACCCGGTGCTCTACTCCGGTCACGACGGCGTAGTGGCCCACGAGTGCATCCTCGACCTGCGCGACCTCACCAAGCGCAGTGGGGTCAGCGTCGACGACGTGGCCAAGCGGCTCATCGACTACGGCTTCCACGCACCCACGATGTCCTTCCCCGTCGCCGGAACGCTGATGGTCGAACCGACGGAGAGCGAGGACCGCTACGAGATCGACCGGTTCTGCGACGCGATGATCGCGATCCGGCAGGAGATCGCCGAGGTCGAGTCCGGCGACGTGGCTCTTGCCGACAGCATGCTGCGCAACGCGCCGCACACCGCCAAGGCCCTCGCCGGCAAGTGGGAGTACCCCTACGAGCGCTCCGCCGCGGCCTTCCCGGTCGGGGTCGAGGCGGCCGACAAGTACTGGCCGCCGGTCGCCCGGATCGACGGCGCCTACGGGGACCGCAACCTGGTCTGCAGCTGCCCGCCGCCGGAGGCGTTCGAGAGCTGAGCCGGGACATCAGGCCGCAGGCGCGGCCTCGTCGGTCGTGGTGACCTGCACCGTCGAGCCGCGCTCGGTCTTGCGGACGACGACCTGGTTGGGGATGCGGGTGCGCAGCTCGGCGACGTGACTGACGACGCCGACCGCGCGTCCGCCTTCCCGCAGGTCGTCGAGCACGGCCATCACCTGCTCGAGGCTGTCGTCGTCGAGGGTGCCGAAGCCTTCGTCGACGAACAGCGTCTGCAGGTCGAAGCCGCCCGCCTCCTCGCGGACCGCGTCGGCCAGGCCCAGGGCCAGCGCGAGAGAGGCCATGAACGACTCGCCACCGGAGAGTGACGAGGTGTCGCGCGCCTGGCCGGTCCACAGGTCGAGCACTTCGAGGCCGAGTCCGCTGCGGGCGCCCCGGGCGGCGAGGTGGTCGGTGTGGCGCAGCTGGTAGCGGCCCTCACCCATGCCGGCGAGCCGCTCGTTGGCGAGGGCCGCGACCTTCTCGAGCCGGGCGGCCAGCACGAAGGCAGACAACCGCATCCGGAGCGTGTTGGTGGTGCTGGTGCCGGCCACGGTGTCGGCGAGCTCGCGCAGCACGGCGTGGCGTGCCTCGGCCTCCGCGACGAGCGCGCAGTGCCGCGTGATGTTGCCGCGGACGCGGTCCAGACCCGCGATGGTGCGGCGCACCACCGTGTCGGCCGCGACCGCCGCCGTGTATGCCGTGTGCGCCGCGTCGCGGGCTGCCTCCAGCGCACTCACATCGGGCTCCGGACCCTCCAGGGCGGCGTGGACACCCGGCTCGGCCAGCGTCGTGCGCGCCACCAGGACCGCCTCGTCGTGGGCCACGACGGCGGCGCGCAGTCGCGCCAGCTCGGTGACCGGGAGCAGCCCTGCCCTGGCTTGCGCCGGGTCGGCGAACCCCGCGTCGGTGAAGGAGCTGTCGGTGGCGGCCACGACCTCGGCGTGCTCGCGCGTCGCGCGGTCGAGCTCGCGCACGCCACCGAGGTGGTCTCGGACCGCCGAGGTGGCCGCCGCGTGCAGGGCGATGGTCGCGTCCAACAGGTCGGGGTCGCGCAGCGCCTCCGCGCGGCTCTGCACCCCCACGACCGGTCCTCGGCGCACGGGCACGATCCGGCGTGCTCCTCGACCTCGGTGGCGAGGGCCGCCTGTTCGGTGGCGAGCTCCGCGTCGACGGCCTCGATACGGGACGCCGCGGTGGTGAGGGCGTCACGGAGGGCGGCGACCTGCGCGGTCCCGCTATCCACGGCCGTCCGGGCGGCGGCCAGCTGCTCGCGGGCTGCTCCGAGTCCTGCAGCCGCCTCGGACGCGCTGGCCACGTCGGATGCTGCCGTGACAGCCGCCTCCTCGAGGGTCTGCGCGTCGCGGGCGTCGTCGCCGAGCTGGTCACGCAGCTGCCCGACCGTGGCGGTGAGGCCGGCCAGGGCGCTTTCGGTGGCCGAGACCTGCTCGGCGGCCTCCTGCCACGCCACCTCCGCCGCAGCAACGTCGTCGGCGCTGACGAGGTCGCCGGTGGGCGCTGGGGAGGGGTGGTCGCGGGCACCGCACACCGGGCACGGCTGGTCTGGCTCGAGGCGAGCTCGCGAGCTCGCCGGCCATGGCGTCGAGCCGGGCCTGCCTGCGGTCCTGGTAGACGTCGCGCAGGTCCTGGGCGAGGGTCCGCTGCGCGGCGAGGCCCGGCGTGACCTGACCCTGCTGCAGGAGTGCCGCATCCAGTGCCCGACGTGCTCTCAGCAGGCCCGAGAGGCGTTCGACGGCACCGCGGGCGGCCGGGAGCTGCGCCGCGGCCTGCTCCATCTCGGCCAGCTGCACTGCCGCCCGGTCGACCTCGTCGCGGTGCTCCGCGAGAGACTTGCGCGGCCTTGGCGACGTCTGCGCTCGAGGTCCGCGAGACCCTGGGTGACGCGCAGGCGCGCCTGTCGGCGGACGGCCACAGAGCTCTGCAGCCGCTGCGCAGAGGCCAGAGTCGCCGCACCGGCCTCGAGACGGTCGACGAGAGCCTCGACCCCGGCGGTGGTGCGCCCGGTGAGGCCCCACCGGGCAACGTCCGGCTCGGTGCCGGCCACCGTCCGCTTCGCAGCCGCGAGCGCGGCCGTCACCCGATCCAGCGCCTTGAGGTCGCCCGCGACGGACGCGGCGCGCTCGGCCAGCTCGATGCGGGCTTCGGTGTCCGTGATTCCCGGCGCTTCGGCCTCCAGGGCGAGGAGCGCGGCCCGGGCCGCGAGCCCGCGCTGCCGGCGTGCGGCGGTCTCGGCCGCAGCGGCGTGCGCGGTCGTGGCGGCCGCATCCGCGAGCCGGGTGGCGTCGAGCGTGGTCATCCTGGCCATCGAGCCGGCCTCGAGCTGCTGCCGGGCGGTCTCGAGTGCCGCGGGAAGGTCGGCGAGGGGGAGGTCGGCCCAGTCGACCGATCCGCCGTCCACGGTCGGGGCGTCCGCGAGCACGTCGGCGAGCACCGCGAGGTCGGCGCCGAGGGCGGCTCGTTGCTCCGCGACGGCGGTGGCCGACTCCTTGCGCCGGGCGGCGAACCATTCCTCGATGCCGGCGAAGGCGGACACGTCGAAGAGCCGTTCGAGCAGCGCGCGGCGTTCCTCCGGAGTCGCCCGCAGGAAGGCTGCGAAGTCGCCCTGGGGCAGGAGCACGACCTTGCTGAACTGCTCGAGTCCCATGCGCGAGGACGTCCTTGATGACGTCGGCGATCTCGTCGTGTCGAGTGCTCAGCGCGAGCCACTGACCGCCTCGGTGCTCCCAGAGGACGGCCCTGGCCGGCACCGTGGTCTCGCCGGTGCCTCGGGTCTTCGGACGGCTGAACTCCGGCGACCGCTCGATCTTGAGGCGTCGCCCGTTCGCGGTGAGCTCCAGGGTCACCGTGGGCACGCTGCCGCGCTCGGCGTGGTCGCTGTGCAGCTGCTTCTTGGACCGGGCGCCGGGGACGTCGGCGTAGAGCGCGAAGGCCACGGCGTCGAGCAGGCTCGTCTTGCCGGCCCCGGTGGCGCCTCGGATGAGGAACACGCCGCCGGCGGACACCGAGTCGAGGTCGACCTCGACCGTGCCGGCGAACGGTCCGAAGGCGGTGACCTGCAGCCGGTGCAGCCTCACGCCGCGCCCTCCCGCGCCGTGGGCAGGCCGAGGGGCAGCTGTCCCTCGTCGTCGTGACCCGCGCGCTCGACGCGGACCGCCTCGACAGCGGACGCGAGGACGTCCTGCTCTCGTCGGTGGTGGCGCCGTGGCCACCCCTGACGTGGGACAGGAAGGAGCAGCACACGTCGAGGTCGGACTCAGCGGTGGTGCGCTGGACGTAGCTGCGCACGTCGACCGGTGCGCCCTGAGGGTCGAACTGCAGGACGAGGGTGTGTGGGAAGCGTCGCCGGACCTGCTCCATCGCCCCGAGCGGGCGGACCGGGTCGGTGAGGGTGACCTGGCACCAGGCTCGCTCGGCGGGTGCGTGGGCGGGATCGATGAGCAGGGTCTCGAGGTCTCCCCTCAGGACGGCCAGCGGCCGCTCCACGGGTGCGTCGACGGGGCTCGACCTGCACGCCCGAGTCGCCGAGGTCGACAAGCCAGGACCCCTTGGTGTGCCCGGCCTCGCTGAACGACAGGGCGAGCGGTGACCCGCTGTAGCGGACGCGTGTCGGTGACCTGCTGGCGCCCGTGCAGGTGGCCCAGTGCCACGTAGTCGGAGCCGCCGAAGAGCCTGGGATGCACCGCGGACACCCCACCGACGGAGATGTCGCGCTCCGAGTCGCTGGTGGCGCCACCCGTGACGAAGGCGTGGGCCATCACGACCGAAGGTCCACCCCGGTCGGCGCGGTCGAGGTCGACGCGGGCCATTGCCGCCCGCAGCACGCCGGCGTGCGTGCGCTCGGAGGCGCCGAGGGGGTCGGCCGCCACGGAGGGCTCGAGGTAGGGGAGCGGGTAGACCGCCACCCCGTCGACCACGACCGGCTGTCCGATCGAGTGCGGCGAGGTGCGGATGTGCAGACCGGCACGCGACAGCAGCTCGCTCGCGAACCCGAGCCGGATCGCGGAGTCGTGGTTGCCGCTGGAGAGCACGACGGCGGCGCCGGCGTCGATCAGCCGGGTGACGGCCTGGGACAGCAGGTCGACGGTGTCGGGCGAGGGCAGGGCGCGGTCGTAGACGTCTCCGGACACCAGCACGGCGTCGACCGCCTCGGCGCGGACCGTCTCCACGAGGTGGTCGACGAATCGCGCCTGGGCACCGAGCAGCCCCACCTGGTGGAACGAACGCCCCAGGTGCCAGTCGGAGGTGTGGAGGAACCGCACTCCTGCAGGCTAGGAGAGCGGACCGACAGCCGTTGGCAGGCGCGCCCTGCGCATGGTTAGGTCATCACAGCGTCAGGGATCACAGGAACAGGCACCACAGCGACACGCACCACAGCGGCATACGCACCATCCGCGCCGTCACACCGAGGAGGTTCCGTGGGCGAAGAGGTCACCGCGCAGAGCTACACGCGCGAGCAGCGCCAGCGCTACCGCGAGAAGGTGCGCCAGAACCTCGACGTCTTCGAGCGGATGCTCGCCCAGAGCCAGTTCGAGTTCGACCGCCCGATGACCGGCATGGAGATCGAGCTCAACCTCGTCGACGACGCCTACCAGCCGAAGTTCGCCAACGCCGAGGTGCTCGAGGAGATCGCCGACCCGGGCTACCAGACCGAGCTCGCGCGCTACAACATCGAGCTCAACGTCCCGCCGCGTCCACTGCCCGGCGACTCGGCCATCGAGCTCGAGGACGAGATGCGGGCGTCCCTCAACGCCGCGAGCACGGCCGCCGAGAAGCGCGGGGCCCACATCGTCGCCGTGGGCATCCTGCCGACGATCATGCCGGAGCACTTCGAGGGCGACTGGATCAGCGCCAACAACCGCTACACCGCGCTCAACGACTCGATCTTCTACGCCCGCGGCGAGGACATCTACCTCGACATCGAGGGCCCGACGGGGGAGCGGGTCGCCACCTACTGCGACTCGATCGCCCCCGAGTCGGCCTGCACCAGCGTCCAGCTGCACCTGCAGGTCGCGCCGCAGGACTTCGCCGCCCACTGGAACGCCGCGCAGGCGCTGGTCGCCCCCCAGATCGCGCTGGCCGCCAACTCGCCCTACTTCTTCGGCAAGCGGCTGCACGCCGAGACCCGGATCGAGCTGTTCAGCCAGGCCACCGACACCCGCAGCATCGAGCTCAAGAACCAGGCGGTCCGTCCGCGGGTCTTCTTCGGCGAGCGCTGGATCACCTCGATCTTCGACCTGTTCGAGGAGAACGTCCGCTACTTCCCGGCCCTGCTCGCCGAGGTCAGCGACGAGGACCCGGTGGCCAAGCTGGCGGCGGGCGAGGCCCCCAACCTCGCCGAGCTGCGGCTGCACAACGGCACGGTCTACCGCTGGAACCGCCCGATCTACGACGTCGTCGACGGCACGCCCCACCTGCGGGTCGAGAACCGCGTCCTGCCCGCCGGGTCCGACCCTGGTCGACGTCCTGGCCAACGCCGCGTTCTACTACGGCGTGATCCGCAAGCTCGCCTCGGACGACCGTCCGCTCTGGACCAAGATGAGCTTCGCCGCGGCCGAGCAGAACTTCCACAACGCCGCCCGTGACGGGATCGAGTCGCGGCTCTACTGGCCGGGATTCGGCGAGGTGCGGGCCGAGGAGCTGGTGCTGCGCCACCTGCTGCCGATGGCCCACGAGGGGCTGGCCGACTGGGGCGTCTCCCAGGCCGTGCGCGACCGCTACCTCTCGGTCATCGAGGGGCGCTGCAAGACCAGCACCAACGGCGCCACCTGGCAGACCGCACACCGTCGAACGGCTGGAACGAGGCGGGACTGGACCGGCAGAAGGCGCTGGCCGAGATGCTGCGGCTCTACGCCGAGCTCATGCACAGCAACGAACCCGTGCACACCTGGCCGCAGTCCTGAGGTCTGCCGCGCCCGCGACGTGAGCTGAGGTATGCCGCGGGGCGACCCCGCGGCATACCTGCCCCTATGCTTGCGCCCCGTGAGGGGGACACTCGGGAGGGGAAGCCTGGGCGGAGCCGTCGGCGATGCCGGCGCGGTGCTCGTGCGCGCAGCCCAGCTGCTGTGGCGCCACTGGCCGATGCTGACCCTGATCTACCTCCTGGGCGCCGCCGCACACAACGGGCTGCTGTGGTTCTGCGTGTGGCTGAGCGAGAAGCACTCGACCACAGCGGCGTTCGTGCTGCCCCTGGTGCCGATGGCCACCCTGACCGCGCTGGTCCTCGCGCTGCGGGAGCTGACGCCGAGCCTGCGGCACATCCGGCCGCCCGCGATGACCCGGCTGACCCTGCTGGCCAGCACGCTCATCCCGTTCCTCACCGTCTACGTCTCGCAGCAGTACCTCAAGGAGGACACCCGCGAGTTCCTCAACGCGGCCACGGCGGACGAGCTCCTCGAGCGCAGCGGCGGGTTCGGGCCCGGCACCTTCAACGTCGACCGCACCAACATCGCCAGCGGTGCCGCCCTCGCCGGGATCGTGGCCGGCGCCCTGCTGCGTGCGCTGGCTGCTCGACCGGTTCGACCTGCCGGAGAAGGCCGTCGGCTGGGGGCTGTTCGCCGCCTACGTCGAGGTGCTGTGGGTCTGGATCCTCGCCAAGCGGCTGGCCAACTTCACCGGCGAGGTGGAGAACTGGGTGCGGACCCGTCAGCTGTCGCACTGGCTGCTCGACCGCTGGGATGGCCTCATCGGCGCCCTGGGCCCGGTCGGCAAGCCGGTCGAGGCCGTGGGCGGATGGCTCTGGGGCGCCCTCGGCCAAGCCGACGCCATCATCGTGGTCCCGATCGCCTGGCTCACCGTCGGCGCCGTCGTCTACGGACGCAAGCTGGAGGCCCGCAACCGCAGGGCTTCACCGGCGCCAGCGGATCGCCCGGCGACCCGGTGGCGACGTGGCGTGCAGCGGGTCCCGACTCCTCTACGGCGGGCCGGCAAGGAGGCGACCGCGAACTTCCGCGGACGGTTCTCCGCGCTGGGCAACGGGATCCGGCTGCTCGCGGTCGCCGGTCTCGCCCCGATGCTGCTGTTCTGCCTGGTCTTCCTGCTGAGCCGTCAGGTCGAGGTGGGGGTCGCCGAGCTGATACGGCAGATCATCGGGCCGCGTGACTTCCGGGACGCCCTGACCCTGTCGCCCTACGTGTCTGTCATCAGCCGAGGCGCCTACACGATCGTGCTGGTGGTGCTGCTCGGTGCGGCGATCGACCGGGTCCTCGGCCATCTCGACGAGGGGCAGCCGGAGTCGGCTCAGGAGCCGGTGACGTCGAACTCCGCGTAGCGCGGGGTATCGAACCAGACCCGCACGTTGTCGGGCTGCACGTCGGCCGGCAGAAGCAGGTGGTAGCGCCGGTCGTACTCGGGGGGCCGCGGGTCGAACTTCTGCGGAAGCTCGTCGGCCGACAGGGACGCCATCGGGCCGGCCGCGCCAGGGGGAGTACAGCTGGGAAAGTCGGACACGCCCTCGACGGTGTCGCCGACACCCGGGGTGTACTCGCGTCCGCGTGCGTCACGCACCTGCACGACGCAGCCGCCCAGGATGGTCTCCGGGTCGGCGGCGAAGTGCATGGTCAGCCGCCAGAGGGCCTGGTCCGCCGGGACCTTGGCGGGGACCGTCTTGGCGCCCTCCGCCTCCTGGTACTCCGTCACGCGCTCCAGCGACACGTACCTCATCGTCACGACGCGAGGATGCCTGCCCTTGGCGTCGTCGAGGGTGTCGCTGAGCCGGACCGAGCCGTCAGGAGCGGCTGAGAGCCGTTCGTTCGGGAAGGTCGGCCACCAGCGGTCGACGAGCCGTTGGCTGGACGCTCCCAGGGCCAGTGCGAGCGCGACCGGGATCGCCGCCACGGTGAGCACTGTCCGCCTGTTCCAGCTGCTCAGCAGCAAGAGGCTCTTCATGCTTGTCACCCCTCCGCCTTCGGCATGACCAGCTCCACGGGGCTGGTGCGTGCCTTCCACGTGGCGACCTGGTCGGAGGTGATCCGCAGGTCGACGACTGCCATGTCGTCGCCACGCTGGTCGTTGACGTTGCGGGTGAGGGCCAGGTGCGACCCGGGGAGGGCTGCGGGGTCCACCTCGAAGGCCACGATGCAGTGACCGGGGATGCCGGGGTTGACGCTGTCGCACTCGAGCACGTTTCGGGTGCCCAGCGTGAGGACACGTCCCTCTCCGTCGCGCAGCTCGGCATACGCCACTGCAGCCTTGTCGACGGTGGGAGTGAAGTCGACGTGGGCGGTCACCCATAGCCCCGGCGACAGCATCGCCGAGCTGGTCGTGGCCAGCTGCTTGCCGCCGTCGACGTCGGTGACGCGCAGGTCGCCGTAACGCAGGTGGACCTGCTCGTCGACCGCCGCGGTGCGCTCGAACTCGCGGACGGGGGACGGGCCGTCGGGAAGCCACTCGGTGACCACGCGGCCGACCGAGAGGGCTGCGATGACGAGCGCGCCGGCACCGAGCTGGGCCCGGTTGGGGCGGGGCGGCCTCATGACGCAGCCTTCTTCTCGTAGGCGCTGGCCGGGAACGTGCCGACGGCGACCCGGGTCGGGTCGCGCCAGTCGAAGGTGTCGTCGATGCTGGCCTGGCGGAAGGTGTGGCTGTATGCCGCGACCCGCAGCGACGTGGGCACCGGCTGCCCAGGCACCTGGCGCCAGACGAAGGCCAGGGTGTACGTGAGCCCCGGGGCGAGGTCACCCATCGGCTCGGCGTCGTCGGCGACGAGGATCGTGTCGGGCCGCACGTCGTCGCTGGAGGCCGCCGGCGTGGTGGTGAACGGCTTCGTGACCCCCGGGACGCCCTCGATCCGGAGCAGGTCGCGCAGTGCGTCGTACATCGGCACCGAGCGCTCGTCGTCGGTGCCACGCACCTTCGCGAACACGACGAGGTAACGCCCGTCGATCTTCCCGGCCAGCGGGACGCCCAGGTCGTCGCCGTAGCGCACCTTGGTCACCGTCACCCGCACCGGCGCGATCGCCTGCTCGGTGCCCAGGGACAGCGAGCCCGTGGCGTCCGCACGCTCGGCACGCAGCCCTCCGATCGGGAAGGACAGCGCGAGCACCATCAGGAAGGCGCCGAGCAGCCACTGCCGCACCGTCAGGGTCGCCAACCAGACTCGTGCCCTGCCCCACCAGCCGGACATCTCCGGCGATTCCGTCCCCACGGGCGCCAATGCTAGCGGTGTCCGCCGGGGTTGCTACGCTGACTGCAGCACTTGACGCACTTGACGCCCGGTGGACTCGACGCACTCTGCACCACAGGCACATCGACGGAGCCGGCAGGGCTCACAGGAAGGACCTCGGATGACACCTCGGACCCGGACCACCTCAGCCGTCGACGCGCTCACCGACGCCGTGCGCGGTCGGATCGAGGTGCGCGCGGCCGAGCTGGCCGCCCAGGGGCGACGGCTCGAGCTCGGTGACGTCGACGAGCTCGCCGAGCGGATGCTCGCGGCCCTGCCCAACGTCCACCCGCTCGACCAGCCACTCGGGCCGTTCTACGACACGACGGGGCTGCTGGCCTGGCTCGGGATCTCCCGGCAGGCGTTGTTCGACCGGGTCCGCCGCGGCACGGTGCTGGCCTGCCGCACCGCCGACGGCCACCTCGTCTACCCCTCGCTGCAGTTCGGGCGCAACGGCGCCGTCCGTCCCGGTGTCCAGGACGCCGTGGGCGCCTTCACCCGCAGGGGAGCGGACGGCTGGTCGATCGGGGCCTGGCTCACCACACCGTCGGCCCTGTTCGACGGCCAGAGCGCCGTCGACTACCTCGTGGTGCACCGTTCGTCGGCGGCGGCGGTGGCCCGCGTGGCGGAGGCGGCTCGAGCCGACGCCGCGGTGTGGGCCGCATGAGCGACCGCGAACGCACCGCGCAGGGTCCGCCGCCGGCCCAGCTGGACGGCTTCCCGGCGTACCTCGTCGGCACGGAGGTCGACCTGTTCCGCGCGCACGGCGTCGACCGCGGGCCGTGGTGGTTCGGCAACGACGGAGGTGGCCGGTTCGACCTCCGCGCGCCGCGCGGCACCTGCTATCTCGCACTCGACCCGCTGAGCGCGCTGCGCGAACGCCTCGGCCCGGTGCTGGGCGGGTCCCAGGCCGTTCCGGTGAGCCTGCTGGAGGCCGCGGTGGTCTCGCGGCTGCGGCTGGTGCAGGACCGCGAGGTCGCCGACGTCCAGGTGCGTGGGGCGGCCTCCTACGGCGTCACCCGTGAGCTCGAGTCGATGGTCCCGTATGCCGTGCCCCAGGCGTGGGCGCGGGCGTTCGACGCCGCTGGGTGTGGGGGAGTGAGGTACGGCCCACGGTTCACCCCGGGAGACTCCAGCGCCGTGGCCCTCTTCGAGGGCGAGGGAGTGCAGGACTGGCCAGTCGACGCCGATCCCGTTCCGGCACAACAGGTCCCGGGAGCACCTGCCGGCCTGCCAACGCCGCGTCGCGCCGACCTCACCGTCGTGAGGCCCCCGCGGACCCGAGTGCCGCGCGACTGACCGGACGCGGACGTCAGTGACCGGTGACGGCCGGCCCGTGGTTCCAGACCCGGATCGCGGGCTGCTCGCGCTCGAACTGCAGGACGCTCACCGATCCCGCGTCGAGCAGCAGCTGCGCGCCGAGGCGAGGCTCCTGCTGCAGGAACACGCTCGTGAGCACGCGCAGGCAGTGGCCGTGGCCCACGAGGGCGACGTCGCCGTCCGCCATGGCGGTCACGGCGCGCTTGACCACCCGGGAAGCGCGCGCGGCGACCTCCTCGACCGTCTCCCCGGGGGTGTCGCCGGCTGGCACACCGTCACGGAAGACCGTCCAGTCGTAGCCGAGCTGCTCGCGGATCTGCGCGGTGGTCAGGCCTTCGTAGCCGCCGTAGTCCCACTCGAGCAGGTCGTCGTCGACCTCGGGGGTCAGCCCCGCCAGCTCCGCGGTGACGCGGGCCCGCTGGAGCGAGGAGCAGAGCGTCAGGACGAAGTCGTAGTCCGCCACCAGCCGCCCTGCCTGGCGGGCCAGCTCCTCGCCGTGCGGGGTGAGCGGGATGTCGGTCCGACCGGTGTGCCGGCCGGACTTCGACCACTCGGTCTCGCCGTGTCGCAGGAGGACGAGACGGCCCTCCGGTGTCGCAGGCGGTGAGGTCACGCGCTCAGCATGACAGAGTGGACGCATGCGCTTGAGGTACCGGCTGCTCAACGTCTTCGCACTCGAGGACGACCCGTTCTCGGGCAACCCGCTGTGCGTGTTCGAGGACGGCTCGGAGCTCTCGGACGAGCAGATGCAGGGGCTCGCGCGGCAGTTCAACCTGTCCGAGACGACCTTCCTCGTCCCGCCGCTCGACGGGGCTGACGCGGGCGTGCGGATCTTCACGACGACGTTCGAGATGCCGTTCGCCGGCCACCCGACGCTCGGCACGGCCCACGTCGCGCGCGACCTCCGGGGCCTCGGCGACCGGCTCGGCCTCTCCATGCCCGCGGGGGTGATCCCGGTGGTGGCGGACGGGGACCGGTGGACCCTGACGGCCAACCGGGGGAAGGTCGAGGCCGACCTCGACACGGCCGACCTGGCCGCCGCCCTCGGGCCTGGCATCCGACGACCTGGTGGGGCCGGTCCAGCAGGTCAGCGTGGGCACGTCGCAGGTGGTCGCGCAGGCCGCCTCGGTCGAGGCCGTGCGGCGGGCCCGGGTCGATCCCGGCCGGCTGAGCGGGTATGCCGCGATGGGCGCCACCGGCAGCGAGGTGCTGGTCTACGTGTGGTGCCCCTCGGGTGAGGGCAGGATCGAGGCAAGGGCACTGATCAGCGATGGCAGCTCCGTGGCCGAGGACCCTGCGACCGGCTCGGCCTGCTCCAACCTCGGGGCGTGGTTCGCCGCGCAGGGTCGGTCGGGGCGGTGGACGGTCAGCCAGGGCGCCCAGGTCGGGCGACCGTCGCTGCTCGAGCTGGAGGTCGGTGCCGACGGCACGGTGACCGTGGGCGGGCTGGTCCGTCCCGTCGGCGGCGGCGAGGTGGAGCTCTGATGCCGGGCTACATCGTGTTCCTGCGCGCGGTCAACGTCGGCAAGCGTCAGCTCAAGATGGCCGATGCGCGGAAAGTGCTGTCTGACAACGGGTTCGACGACGTGGAGACCGCACATCCAGACCGGCAACGTCTTCGTCACGACGCCACTGCGCAGCGTCGCGAAGGTCGAGTCGCAGGTGGGGAAGGTGCTCGGAGAGCACGCTGGGTTCGACATCGTCGCGATCGGGCGGAAGGCCGCAGAGCTGCCGGCACTGGTCGAGGCGGTGGACGGCATACCGGAGCACCTGCCGGGGGAGACCAGTCGTTATGTCAGCTTCTGCGCGATCTGCACCGACAGCCGCTGCGGCCCGCGAGCTGCGAGTCCTGGGATGCCCGCGGAGAGCGGGCCACGGTGATCGGCAAGGATGTCCTCATGGAGTTCGCGGTGCCGTTCAACGAGGTCAAGCTCAACGGCGCGCGCATCGAGAAGATCCTCGGGATCCCGGGCACCGCCCGGAACCTGACCGTCGTCCGCGCGCTGGCGCAGAAGTGGGGAGCCTGATGGCAGAAGAGACCGGTGGCACCGGGCTGGGACACCGCTCGATCAGCATGGAGCGCGTCTCCAAGGGTGTCTTCGAGGTGACCAACGTGCGTGGCGGGACGATGCGGATCGGGGGAGGGGACAACGCCGACTTCACCCCGGTGGAGCTGCTGCTGACCGCCATCGCCGGGTGCAGTGCGGTCGACGTCGACTTCATCACGGTGAAGCGGTCCGAGCCCGAGGCGTTCACCGTCACGGCGGAGGGGGAGAAGCTCCGCGACGACGACGGCAACCACCTGGGTGACCTCAAGGTCCGGTTCGCGGTGACGTTCCCCGAGGGCGAGGCCGGTGACAAGGCACGCGAGATGCTGCCCAAGGCGATCGCGATGTCGCACGACCGGCTGTGCACGGTGAGCCGCACCGTGGTCATCGGCACCCCGATCGACAGCGCCCTGGCGGACGACTAGGACCTCTCGACCAGATAGCGCAGAAAGACGACGCCGTCGCCGAACGTGTGCTGCTCCGCGAGCCGGAGGGTCACGAGAGGTGTCGCGGGGGAGGGCGGGGGTCCCCCCACCCACCGACACCGGGTGCAGGTACAACGAGACCTCGTCGACCAGCCCTGCGCGGAGGGCTGCGGCCGCCAGGGTGGGTCCTCCGATACCCAGGTCGGCCGTGGCGGTCGCCTTGCGACGTCCGAGATCGGCCTGGTCGAAGGTCTGGACGAGCTCGGTGCGGGGGGTGTCGACCGCCGTCAGTGACGTCGAGACCACCAGCTTGTCCGCCGCCTGCCAGATCTGCCGGTAGTCGGCGGACACCGCGGAGCGGTCCTCGCCGCCGTCGTCGGCTGCCCAGTAGCGCATCACCTCGTACATACGACGCCCGTAGACGTGGGTCCCGACGGTGCGCTCCCTGTCGTTGACGAAGGCATGCACCTCCTCGCTCGGGGCAGCCCAGGCGAAGGACCCTGCCGCGTCGACGACGTAGCCGTCCAGCGAGGCGATGGCGGTGAAGAGCAGCCTGGCCACGGTGTCGCCTCAGGCCAGGCTGTCGCGGGCTGCGGTGAACGCGGCCACACAGGTGCGGACGTCGTCCTCGGAGTGGCCGGCGGAGAGCTGGACCCGTATCCGGGCCTTGCCCTGCGGCACCACGGGGTAGGAGAAGGCGATGACGTAGACGCCCTGCTCGAGCATCGCGTCGGCCACCTGGGCAGCCAGCCGGGCACCGTCCTCACCGGGGAACATCACGGGCGTGATCGCGTGCTCCCCGGGTAGGAGCGTGAAGCCGGCCTCGGTCATCAGCTCGCGGAACAGCGCGGTGTTGGCCTGCAGCCGGGCCCGCCCCTCGTGTGAACCCGCCGCGATCTCGAGGGCTCTGAGCGAACCGGCCGCGACACTCGGGGCCACCGCGTTGGAGAACAGGTAGGGACGCGATCGCTGGCGCAGCAGGTCGACGATCTCCTGGTGGGCGGCGACGTAGCCGCCGGACGCGCCTCCGAGGGCCTTGCCCAGCGTGCCGGTGAGGATGTCGACCCGGTCCATGACGCCGAACCGCTCCGGCGTGCCGCGACCGCCCTCGCCGACGAAGCCGACCGCGTGGCTGTCGTCGACGAGCACCATCGCGCCGAACTCGTCGGCGAGGTCGCAGATCTGGTCGAGCGGGGCCAGGAAGCCGTCCATCGAGAACACGCCGTCGGTCACGATCACCGTGCGTCGCGCGTCGGCGGCCCTGGCTGCCTCCAGCTGCGCCCGCAGGTCGGCCATGTCGGCGTTCTTGTAGCGGAAGCGCTTGGCCTTGGAGAGCCGGATGCCGTCGATGATCGAGGCGTGGTTGAGCTCGTCGGAGATGATCGCGTCGTCGGCGCCGAAGAGCACCTCGAAGACGCCGCCGTTGGCGTCGAAGCAGGACGAGTAGAGGATCGTGTCCTCGGTGCCCAGGAAGTCCGAGAGGGCGCCCTCCAGCTGCTTGTGCAGCTCCTGCGTGCCGCAGATGAAGCGCACGCTCGCCATGCCGAAACCCCAGTCCTGCAACGCCTTCGCGGCCGCAGCCTCGACGTCCGGGTGGTCGGCCAGGCCCGAGGTAGTTGTTCGCGCAGAAGTTGAGCGCGGCGGCCCGCGCACCGTCGGCCCGCGCGGTCGTGATGTGGGCGGACTGGGGTGAGGACAGCTCACGCTCGCGCTTGTAGAGCCCGGCCTCCTCGATCTCCCGCAGGGTGGTGGCCAGCTCGTCCTTGACGGTGCCGTACATGCCGCTCAGCTCCAATCCATGATGACCTTGCCGCACTGACCCGAGCGGGCCGCGGCGAAGGCGTCCTGCCACTGCTCGGCAGGCAGGCGGTGGGTGATGACCGAGGCGATCCGGTCGCGCAGCACCTGGGAGTTGCCGAGCATCGAGCTCATCGCGTACCAGGTGTCGTACATCTCGCGGCCGTAGATGCCCTTGATGGTGATCATGTGGGTGATGACCCGGCCCCAGTCGATGGGGAAGGGGTCCTTCGGCAGGCCCAGCATCGCGACTCGGCCGCCGTGGTTCATGTGGGCCAGCATGTCCTCCACCGCGCTCGGCACGCCGGACATCTCCAACCCGATGTCGAAGCCCTCCTTCATGCCGAGGGACTGCATCGCCTCACCGAGGTCGGAGGTCCCGGCGTTGACCACGAGGTCGGCGCCCGCGTTCTTGGCAAGCTCCAGGCGGTAGTCGCTGAGGTCGGTCACGACGACGTGCCGGGCGCCGACGTGGCGGGCGAGCGCAGCGGCCATCACACCGATCGGGCCGGCGCCGGTGATGACGACGTCCTCGCCCGCCATCGGGAAGGACAGCGCGGTGTGCGTGGCGTTGCCGAGCGGGTCGAACACGGCACCGAGGTCGGGGTCGAGGTCGTCGGGCTGCACCCAGACGTTCGAGGCCGGGATCACGACGTAGTCGGCGAAGGCGCCGTCCCGGTTGACGCCGATTCCCTTGGTGTGGATGCACATGTGACGTCGACCGGCGCGACAGTTGCGACACGTCCCGCAGACGATGTGACCCTCGCCCGAAGCGCGCTGCCCGACCCTGACCGAGTCGACGTCCTCGCCCACCTCGACGACCTCGCCGTAGAACTCGTGCCCGATCGTCATCGGAGCCTTGACCGTGGAGGCGGCCCAGTCGTCCCACTGCTCGAGGTGCAGGTCGGTGCCGCACAGACCGGCCCGCAGGACGCGGATCTTCACATCGGTGGGACCGGGTCTGCGGTTCCGGCACGTCCTTCAGCTCGAGTCCGGGGCCGGCGTGGGTCTTCACGAGTGCGCGCACGCCGAACAACATAGTGGGCCGGGGGAGAGGGGAGGTATGCCGTCCGGCCCCGGCCGCGCGGCATACAGTCGCCTCATGGCCCGCTTCCTCGACGTGCACCCGGTCGACCCCCAGCCACGGGCGATCGGCCAGGCCGTCCAGCTCATCCGGGACGGTGGCCTCGTGGCCTACCCGACGGACTCGGGCTACGCCCTGGGGTGCGCCCTCGGCAACCAGGACGGGAAGGACCGGATCCTGCGGATCCGTCAGCTCGACGACCGGCACCACTTCACCCTGGTCTGCCGCGACTTCGCCCAGCTGGGGCAGCTCGTGCACATCGACAACCGGGTGTTCCGGGCGATCAAGGCCGCCACCCCGGGTCCGTACACGTTCATCCTCCCTGCCACCAAGGAGGTGCCACGCCGGCTGCTGCACCCCAAGAAGAAGACGGTCGGCGTGCGGATCCCCGAGAACCGTGTCGTCCAGGCGCTGCTCGCCGAGCTGGGGGAGCCGATCCTGTCCAGCACCCTGATCCTGCCGGGGGAGGAGGCCCCGATGACCGAGGGCTGGCTGGTCAACGAGGAGCTCGACCACCAGGTCGACGCCGTCATCGACGCCGGTGAGTGCGGCACCGAGCCCACGACGGTCATCGACTACTCGGACGGCACCCCGGAGGTCACTCGCGTCGGTGCGGGCGACCCCGCGCCGTTCGAGTAGCGGCCAGTCCTCCGCTACATCTCCTCGTGCGTGTCGGGGTCGCCACCGAAGAGGCGTCCGTCCTCGCGACCGAGTGCGGTGATGGCGTCCATCTGCGCGCGTCGTGAGCTCGAACCCGAAGACGTCGAGGTTCTGTCGCTGCCGCTCCGGCGTGGCCGACTTGGGCAGGGGGAGTGTCCCCAGCTGCACGTGCCAGCGCAGGATCACCTGCCCGGGCGTGACGCCGTGGGCAGCCGCCGCCTCGGCGACCGGAGGCTCGTCGAACGGCGCCTGTCGCTTGCCCATCGGGCTCCACGCCTGGGTGCGAATCCCCAGTTCCTCGTTGACGGCCCGCATCTGCGCCTGGGGGAAGTAGGGATGCAGCTCGATCTGGTTGACCGCCGGTGTCACGCCGCTGTCGTCGATGATCCGACGCAGGTGCGCCTGGGTGAAGTTGCTGACCCCGATCGTGCGGACGAGGCCATCGCGCTGGGCGTCGACGAGGGCCTCCCAGGCCTGCGGATAGAGTTCCTGGCTCGGGTTCGGCCAGTGGATCAGGGCGACGTCGAGCTGCTCGACACCAAACCGTTGCGCTGAGTCCCGAAGCGACTGCAGCGCAAGGCCTTTCGCGTGGAACCGGCCAGGGATCTTGGTGGCGATCGCCACCTGGTCGCGGGGGACCCCGGAGCGGCGGAGGGCTTCTCCGACCTCCTCCTCGTTGTCGTAGTTGACTGCGGAGTCGAGCAGTCGGTAGCCCGCCTCCAGCGCGCTGACCATGGCTGCGATGCCGTCCTCGCCCTTCAGCGGGTAGGTGCCGAAGCCGATGGCCGGCAGCGCGGTGCCGTCATTGAGCTCGTATGCCGTGGGGTCAGCGGCGTTGTTGGCTGCCGTGGTGTCAGTGCTCATGCGCCCACCGTAGCCACGGTTCGGGGGAGTCGCGCCGCCACCTGCGCCGGCACCGAGAGCGCGACCACCCCTGTTCCTGACGCGAGCGGTCTACATCGCATCCAGTGCCGCACGCAGGGCCGCGACCGGCGGCGGGTCAGGTGGGTCGCCGTAGGTCGCCAGGTAGAGGTGCCGCTCGGCGCCTGAGATCTCCGCGGCCACGATGCCTGGGTGTCGGTGGGCCTCGAGGGCCAGACCCGGGATGGTGGCCGCCCCCATGCCGGCGGCGACGAGCGCCTGGATGGCGACCATGTCATCCGTGGCGTACTGGATGCGCGGTTCAAAGCCCTCACGCCGGCAGAGCTGGACGAGATGTTCGGTGCAGCGTTCGCAGCCGCCGACCCAGGTCTCGTCCCGCATGGCCCGCAGCGTGTCGCCTGCGGTGCGAGTGAGCAGGTAGGTGGGGTCGTCGCGGAGGAAGTGCAGGCGGATGCCGTGCGGGTCGTCGGCGCTCTCGTCGTACCGGAAGACGATCGCGGCGTCGACGGCCCCAGCGCGAAGCAGCTCGAGAGCCTCGGGCGGATGGGTGTCCACGACCTCGAGGCGAAGCCGTGGGTGGTCGCGGTCGAACACTGCGGCGACGCGGGGGAGCAGGGCGACGATCGCGGTCGAGTAGGCCGCGATGCGCAGCCGTCCCGCGTCGAGGCCGACGTAGGTGTCCAGCTCGGCGCGCGCCGAGTCGAGGCGACCGAGGATCTCCACCGCCCGGTCAGCCAGGATCTGACCCGCTTCGGTGAGCCGGATGCCACGGCCCACCCGCTGCAGCAGCTGGGCGCCCGTCTCCTGCTCGAGCCGAGCGAGGTGGTGGCTCACCGAGGGCTGCGAGTAGTTGAGCTCACGGGCGGCGGCCGTCACGGAGCCAAGTCGGGCGACCGCGGCGAGGACGCGGAGCCGGGTGACATCGAGCATCCATCAACGATATCTATGAGTGACCCAAAAGACTGGCATTGGACGGCATACGTTGACGTGGGCATCCTGACTGCATGACCACCGCGGACCCCGGATCTCTCATCCTCGGAGCGGCCGGGACCTACGCCCTGGCAGCCGCTCTGCTCACGATGCTGCCCGGCCCCGATACGGCGGTCGTACTCGCGAGCGCTCTGAACGGCGGACGGAAGGCAGCGGCGCGGGCTGCCTCGGGGGTGGCTGTCGGCCTGTTGTTCTGGGCCGGTGCTGCCAGCCTCGGCGTCGCCGCCGTCCTGCGCGCATCGGCAGACCTGTACTCCGCCTTTCGGTTCGGGTGCGCGGCCTACCTGATGTGGCTGGCCGTCCGGGCCATTCGCGCTGCGACGCGGCGCAGTCTCGATAGCGCCGAGGTCGCGACCGCGGGCCGTGTGCGACGGTTCCACCTGCCCTGGGGATTCCGTCGGGCCCTCGTGACCGCGGTGCTCAACCCCAAGCTCGGCGTGTTCTTCGTCGTGTTCCTGCCGCAGTTCGTGCCGCCCGGGACCCCCAACCTGCTGGTGACCCTGTTGTTCGGAGCCATCCAGGCGGCGGAAGCCTGGGTCTGGTTCCTGGCCCTCGGCAGTGCCGCCGCGGTGGCGAAGACCGTGCTGGCTCGCCCACGCGTGCGCCGGACGATCGACGGGCTGACCGGCGCCGTGTTCGTGTTCTTCGGCGCCCGCGTCGCGCTGGACGCCTGATTCCCCAGCTTGATCACACCAGGCGTGTTTCGACCAGCCTGTTTCGACCAAGCCTGATTCCACCAAGCCTGATTCCACCAGAGAAGGAGAAGCACAATGACGACGACCACTGAGGCGCTGAGCCATCCCGAAGCCCAGCGACTGCTCAGGGACGCCCCGCTGCTCAGCCTCGCCTACAACGGCAAGGACGGGACGCCCCGTGCGGTCCCGATCGGGTTCTTCTGGAACGGAGAAGCGGTCGTCATCTGCACCGCCACCACCGCGCCGAAGTCGCAGGCCCTCGCTGAGCGGCCGCAGGTGGCGCTCTCGATCGACGAGGGTGCGACCCCGATGGACTCCAAGGCGCTCCTCATCCGTGGCACCGCGGTGCTCGAGACCGTGGACGGCGTGCCCGAGGAGTACATGTCAGGAGCGCGCAAGGTGATGCCGGCAGAGCAGATACCCACCTTCCAGCAGGCCTGCGAACAGATGTACGAGCAGATGGTGCGTATCACGATCGTCCCTGCGTGGGCGAGGTTCTTCGACTTCGGGACCGGCCGGATGCCGGCGTTCCTGGAGCGGCTGGCCGCTGAGGCCCAGCAGCGATGAGCAAGGACGAGAGCAGGAAGGACCGGAGAATGAGAAGACTGATCGTCCAGCAGTGGGTCACGGTCGACAACGTCGCGGCGGAGGAGGACGGCGGACTGAGCTTCGTGTCGGGGGAGCCGTTCTCGGAGACCGACACCAGTCCCTTCAAGGCCAGCCTGATGGGTTTCATCGACTCGGTCGACACGATGATTCTCGGCGCGAACACCTATGCCCAGACCAAGGACTACTGGCCCAATGCTGACGACCAAGGCGAGTACGGCGAGAAGCTCAACAACCTCTCGAAGGTCGTCGCCTCGTCGAAGCTGAGTGACGCTCCGTGGGGTGACTATCCAGCTGCCACCGTGACACGCGACCCGGTCGCCACCATCCGGGAGCTCCAGGGGCAGAGCGGCAAGGACATCTGGTTGTGGGGGAGCCTGACCCTGATGAACTCGCTGCTGGTGGCGGGCGTCGTGGACGAGGTCCGGCTGCTGGTCTGCCCGGCGTCACGCGGCAACGGGACGCGGGTCTTCGAGGGTCGGCAGGACCTTGCCGTGCTGGAAGCCACAGCGTTCGACAACGGCGTCGTCCTGCTTCGCTACGAGGTGAAGAAGTGACGGCGACTGACTGAGAAGCGCTGCGGCTTCGGCAGCGATAACCTCCCCGCCCATGCACATGCTGAGGGGCGAGCAGATCGCCAAGGCCGACCGGACCGACTGGCGGAAGCTGGCCCAGGGGCTGCATGCCCGCTTCGTGGTCGCCGACCAGGACGGCAACAAGGGAGTCCTCTGCGTCGACGTTTCCGCTGCGGGAGAGAGCTGACTCGCAGCGCAGGGGAGGCTGGGTTCTGCACGAGATTGACATAATGTCGATTATCGGCGTAATATCCTAGCCCATTAACCTTCGTCTTTAGCGGCATACTGCCACCGCATGAGTGACACAGCCACCATCGTTGCCCTCATGGTCGTGGCTTCTACGTCGTCGCGCTGGTCACCGGGTATGCGATAGGTCAGCGGCGGGGCAGGCAGCGGGGGCGCGACGAGCTGCTGGCGCACCCTGAGCAGATGCGCGCCCTAGCGAAGGCGGTCGAGGACGCTCGGTTTCACGCGCGCTCGGTCCAGGCGCAACGATCGGTCCAGGGCGTGGAAGGCGATCCGAGCATCGGCGCCAAGCGGCGCGGGCGTCAGGACTGGATGTAGGCCGCCAGGTGCTCACCGGTGAGGGTCGACCTGTCGGCGACGAGGTCGCCGGGCGTTCCCTCGAACACCACGCGACCCCCGTCGTGACCGGCACCGGGTCCGAGGTCGATGATCCAGTCGGCGTGAGCCATGACGGCCTGGTGGTGCTCGATGACGATCACCGACTTGCCGGAGTCGACAAGCCGGTCCAGCAGTCCGAGCAGATTCTCGACGTCGGCGAGGTGCAGACCCGTCGTCGGCTCGTCGAGGACGTAGACATCGCCCTTCTCCGCCATCTGCGCCGCGAGCTTGAGGCGCTGCCGCTCCCCACCTGACAGGGTCGTCAGCGGCTGCCCCAGGCTGACATAACCGAGACCGACGTCGGCCAGCCGATCGAGGATCCTGTGGGCCGCCAGGCGTGTTCGCCTCACCGTCGGCGAAGAACTCCTCGGCCTCCGTGACGGACATCGCCAGCACCTCGCTGATGTTCCTGCCACCCAACGTGTACTGCAGCACCTCGGCCTGGAACCGCTTGCCACCACACTCCTCGCAGACCGACTCCACGGTGGCCATGACGCCGAGCTCGGTGAAGATGACGCCGGCACCGTTGCAGCTGGGGCAGGCGCCCTCGGAGTTCGAGCTGAACAGCGCAGGCTTGACACCGTTCGCCTTCGCGAAGGCCTTGCGGATCGGCTCGAGCAGACCGGTGTAGGTCGCCGGGTTGCTACGGCGCGACCCGCGGATGGCGCCCTGGTCGACGACGACGACGCCCTCGCGTCCCGCGACCGAGCCGTGGATCAGTGAGCTCTTTCCGGAGCCCGCGACCCCCGTGACCACGCACAGCACACCCAGTGGGATGTCGACGTCGACCTTTCGCAGGTTGTGCGTCGAAGCCTTGCGAACCTCGAGGGCGCCCGAGGAGGACCGGACCGACTCCTTGAGCGCCGCCCGGTCGTCGAGGTGCCTGCCGGTGGTGGTGTCGCTCCCCCGCAGCCCGTCGACGCTGCCTTCGAAGCAGATCGCGCCGCCAGCTGTCCCTGCGCCGGGGCCGAGGTCGATGACGTGGTCCGCGATGGCGATGGTTTCGGGCTTGTGCTCCACCACCAGGACCGTGTTGCCCTTGTCGCGCAGCTGCAGCAACAGGTTGTTCATCCGCTCGATGTCGTGCGGGTGCAGCCCGATCGTCGGCTCGTCGAACACGTACGTGACGTCGGTGAGCGACGACCCGAGGTGACGGATCATCTTGGTGCGCTGGGCCTCTCCCCCGGACAAGGTGCCCGCCGAGCGGTCCAACGACAAGTACCCGAGACCGATGTCCGCGAAGGAGTCGAGCAGATGCTGCAGGCCGCCGAGCAGCGGCGCGACCGACGGTTCCTTGAGCTTGCGGACCCAGTCGGCGAGGTCGGTGATCTGCATCGAGCAGAGTTCTGCGATGTTCTTCCCACCGACCTTGGACGCCAGCACCTCCGCGGTCAGCCTGGTGCCATTGCACTCCGGACAGGTCTGGAAGGTGACCGCCTGCTCGACGAACCGGCGGACGTGCGGCTGCATCGCCTCGGGGTCCTTGGAGAGCATGGACTTCTGGATCCTGGGGATGATGCCCTCGAAGGTGAGGTTGACGCCCTCGACCTTGATCTTGGTGGGCTCGGCATACAACATCGTGTCGAGCTGCTTCGTGGTGAACTTGGCGATCGGGTGTCCATTGGTAGGCCGACCCCCTCGAACAGCCGACCGTACCAACCGTCCATGCTGTACCCCGGCACGGTGAGGGCGCCCTCCCTGAGCGTCTTGGAGTCGTCGTAGAGCGCCGTCAGGTCGATGTCGTTGACGGTGCCCATGCCCTCGCAGCGCGGGCACATGCCGCCCAGGTAGACGGCCTCCCGCACGACGTTCTTCTCCACCCGGCCGCCCTTGTCCGTGGACATGACGCCACTGGCCTTCCGGGTGGGGACGTTGAAGGAGTATGCCGTGGGGGGACCGACGTGCGGCTTGCCCAAGCGGCTGAACAGGATTCGCAGCATGGCGTTGGCATCGGTGGCAGTGCCGACGGTGGAGCGGGGGTTCGCGCCCATCCGCTCCTGGTCGACGATGATCGCCGTCGTCAGCCCCTCGAGCCGGTCGACGTCCGGCCTGGCCAGGCTCGGCATGAACCCCTGCAGGAACGCGCTGTAGGTCTCGTTGATCATCCGCTGCGAGTCCGCCGCGATGGTGCTGAAGACCAGCGAGCTCTTGCCCGAGCCGGAGACCCCGGTGAACACCGTGAGGCGGCGCTTCGGGATCTCGACGTCCACGTCCTTGAGGTTGTTCTCCCGCGCGCCATGGACGCGGATCAGGTCGTGGCTGTCGGCAACGTGCGTCGTCGGCGACGACTTCCCCTTCGTGGCCATGCTCGTCCGTCTCCATCTGTGCGTTCGGCGCCGTCGGTGGGCGGCGAACCCATGTCTACCGGATCGGGCCCCGGCCTGCGCCACGATGGGTCAGGGCGGGCGGTCTGTCAGGTCGTCGTCGCGGAGACCCTCGCCTCCCAGGCGAACCCGTCGGGGTCGGTGCACGGACCGGCATCACCGACGATGGCGATCCGGTGCGAGCCGGACCCCTCGGGTGCCACACCGGCGTCCTTGGCTGCGGCCCGCCGGGTGTAGAGGGCCAGCTTCACGGCTGCGCCTGCCGCGTCGAACTCGACGTACTTGCTCCCGAAGCTCTTCCCGACGGGAAATCCGCGCGAGGTGTAGAACGTCTTGGTGGCCTTGACGTCCTCGACGCCCAGCAGGAGCACGACGTCGTCGACGTTCCGCGTGACCGGGCCGGTGTCCTTCTTGGCCGAGGTCGCGACCTTCCAGAGCGTGCCGTCCGGCGCCTGGACGACGCCGCCGAACCCCCAGAGGCTCTTCTTCACCGGCTTGACCCTCGTGGCTCCGGCTTCGACGGCCGCGTCGACCAGGGCGCTGACCGTGCCCGGCTGGGACACGATGACCGACAGCGTGAAGCCGCGGAAGCCCGTTGTCGGCTCGTCCGACGCGCGCAGCCGAAGGCGATCGCCGAGGTCGAACGCAGCGCTGTAGAAGCGCTCGGCCTGCTCGACGTCGGACACGCCGAGGGTGACTGCCTCGATGCCTGCCATGTCAGTTCACCCCGTTGAAGCGCAGGTGGTTGCCGGCCGGGTCGCGGAAGGCGCAGTCGCGGATGCCGTACGGCTGGTCGGTGGGCTCCTGGACGACCTCGGCGCCCTTGGCCTGGATGCGGTCGAACGTGCCGTCGACGTCCGGCGTGGACAGGACGACCGTGGCGTAGGTGCCCTTGGCCATCATCTCGGCGATGGTGCGCCGCTCGTCCTCGGTGATCCCCGGGTCGGCGCCGGGCGGGGCCAGGACGATCGAGGTGCCGTCCTGCCCGGCCGGTCCGACCGTGATCCATCGCATCTGGCCGGAGCCGACGTCCTGGCGGACCTCGAACTCGAGAATGTCGCGGTAGAACGCCAGGGACGCGTCCGGGTCGGTGTGTGGGAGGAAGCTCGCCGAAATCGTGATGTCCATGACTGCAACGCTAGCCGCCGCCAGCGCATCGGGGCTTATCGATTCCTGACCGGTCTGGTGACCTGTTTCGCGACGCAGGAAGGCATCCCGAGCGTCGCGTCGGCTGCCTCACGGCGGTACACGCTCGGCGGCATACCGACCAGCTCGGTGAAGCGGTTGCTGAAGGTACCCAGCGACTGACAGCCGACCGCGAAGCACACCTCGGTGACGCTGAGGTCGCCGCGCCGCAGCAGGGCCATGGCTCGCTCGATCCGCCGAGTCATCACGTAGGCGTAGGGCGACTCGCCGTAGGCTGCCCGGAACTCACGGCTCAGGTGACCCGCCGACATGTGCGCACCCCGGGCCAGCGCCTCGACGTCCAACGGTTGCGCGTACTCGCGGTCGATCCGGTCGCGGACCTTCCTCAGCCGCGCGAGGTCGCGCAGGCGCTGGGACTGCACCGGACTGTCGCTCACAGAGGTGATCTTCCCACGTCCCCGGGGCTTGTCTCCGAACCGCTCCCCTTCCGCCCCTCCCCTTCCGCCCCTGCCCCTCTGGCCCCTTGCCTCTCCGCCCTCCCCGACGAACCCCTCCCCCGCACTTGCTCCTGTCCACCGCCCAGGTCAGGCGCTGGCCCTGACGCGGATCCGCCTGATGGCGCCTGCCTCGACCTCGTAGCGGCTCACCGTGGCCGTCCCTGCCCGGAAGAACCTGCGTCGCAACGCCCCGACCACCTCGACGAGGTCATCGGCATGCAGGCTGCGCGCGCTGCGGCGGGTCCTGCCGGTCCAACAGGCGACGTCGATGGTGTCCACGCGGGCGGCACCACCGGCCGTCAGTGACCTCGGCACCACCACCCGCAGCTGGGCGACCTGGTCACCGCTGGGCAGCTGCGCTCCTCGGCCGTAGCGCTCACGCGACCGACCAGGCGTACCTCGTTGACCCATTCTGCTGACTCATCCATGAGAGAACGTTCGCGCCACGGACCACGAAGGTCCACGGCCTGCGACGCCGCCTGGGGACAGAGTGTGCGCCCGGTCCTGCCTGTGGATGCGGGCTCCCGTAGCGGCGCGGTATCGAGGGCCCGCTCAGCCCCACCAGAACGAGGTGGCGATCACGGCATACACGGCGATCAGGGCGGCCCCCTCGATCCAGGTGGACTCGCCGTCGAAGGTGATGAACGCGGTGAGGATCACCGCGATCACGACCGACACCACCAGCATCGGCGAGAAGACGAGGGTCAGTGCCGCGAACCCGAACACCGCCGAGAGGATCACCAGCAACGGAGCGAGCACCAGGGCGATCTGCATGGGTGAGTTGATGACGACCGAGAACGCGTACTCGGAGCGGTTCTGGGCCGCCAGCTGCACGCCGACGACGTTCTCGATGGCGTTGCCCGCGATCGCCACGATGACCAGGCCAGCGAAGGCGTCCGAGATGCTCAGCGCGTCCATCGCCGGCTCGAGGGCGGTGACGAACCAGTCCGACACGAACGCCGCCAGGACCGCCGCCACGGCCAGGAGGCCGACGGCCAGCCAGATCGGCCACCGCGGCGCCTCCTGGTGTGTCGCTTCGTCCGACGGGCCCTCTTTGGGCCCGGAGGTGCCCTTGCGCAGCGAGGCGGGCAGGGTCAGGGCGAACAGCAGGAGCAGGACTGCCGACACGATCAGCGAGAGGGTCTTCTCGTGCGCCGCCGCCGGGGTGTGCACGTAGTGGGCGATCGACGGCACGACCATGGCTGCCACCGAGAGCACCATCAGCACGATGATGCTGCGGGCCCGCTCGGAGTTGAGCTGCTGGGTGCCGTGCTTGAGGCCGCCGACGAGGAAGGCGAGTCCCAGCACCAGCAGCAGGTTCGCCAGGATCGAGCCGATCAGGGCCGCCTGCACCACCGCGACCAGTCCGGCCTTGAGCGCGAACAGCGCGATGAACAGCTCGGGCAGGTTGCCCAGGGCCGACTGCAGCACGCCCGTCGCGCCCGGCCCGAACCGGTCCCCCAGCTGCTCCACGGACCGCCCCACGAGGGACGCGAGCAGGGTGACCGCGACGGCCGAGCAGAGGAACGGCAACACCGGTCCCCCGCCGACGAAGTGCGTCACGGCGGCGAGGGCGACAGCCAGCCCACCGCCCCCTAGGACGACGTAGTCGGACCGGATGAACGTCGGGCTTGCGGCCGTCGTCGTGCTGGGACCAGGGGCAGGGGTCATGGACTACATCCTTGCGTCGAGGTGTGCCGGCGGCACGCCGAGGCGGCGCGGAGGTCGCCTCCGCGCCGCCTCGGACCAGCCGTCAGGGCAGGTAGTACATCGGGTTCGGCAGCTTGACGACCCGGTCGGCGTGGCCGCCGATGAGGTCGCTGTACTGGTCGCCGAAGTTGGCGACCACGTCATAGCCGAGGTCCTTCTCCACGTGCTTGCGGACGGTCGACTTGTACTCGATCGTCGAGCAGGACGGGAACTTCACGCAGTCACGCGGCGGTGACGTAGGACGGCGGGGTCGACCCGCTCACCCACTTGGTGAAGTAGTTGGCCGACGTGAAGCCGGTGTAGCCGACCTTGGCGAGGTTGCCGAGCGTGGCAGCCTTCTGGTTGTCGTTGCGACCGGTGAGCCCGACCAGTGTGCAGCCGTGCGCCGCAGCGGCGTTGACCAGCGACACCATTCCGGGCGTGGCGAGGAACTTCTGCGGCTGCACCCACTGGGTGTCCTGGACGACCGGGTCGAACACGAACTTCATCGCGCCGACCTCCATCTCGTAGCCCCACAGGGTCGTGTCGTCCGCGTCGAGGACGATTGCCGGGTTCTTGCCCCGACGCGCCTCGGTGGCGCAGGTCTGCAGGAGCCGGGAGCGCTGCCGCTTGACGATCGCGGTCATCTCGGAGATGTACGGCGACGAGGTGGTGTTCGCGACTCCGGAACCGGTGGGGTCCCCGTAGTAGGTGTAGATCGTCTTCTTCACGGAGTCGATGTTGGGGATCCCCTCACCGCCTTCGGTGAGGCCGCTCGACCCGTCCGGCTTCATCGTGAAGTGGGTGCGCGGCGTGAGCCGGGGCTCCTTGACCCCGGGCAGGTTCGGTGAGGGCAGGTAGTAGGTCGGGTTGGGCAGCTTCAGCGCGCGGTCGGCATACCCGCCCTGGAGGTCGGACCACTGGTCGCCGACGTTGAGGACGATGTCGTAGCCGAGGTCCTTCTCGATGTGCTTGCGCGTCCCGGCCTTGTACTCCACCGTCGTGCACGTGGGGGCAGCTGCACAGGTGAGGTATGCCGGCGGCGTGGTTCCGCTGTTGTACTTGGTGAAGAAGCGGTCGGGCGTGAAAGCGCTGCCGAAGCCGACCTTCTGCGAGGTTGCTGACGGTGTGCGCCTTCTGGCTGTCGCTGCGACCGGTGAGCCCGAAGATCGTGAAACCCATGTTCTGGGCGTCCTTGACGAAGTCGACCATGCCCGGGACTGCCGGGAAGCGCTCCCCGTCCACCCAGGGAGCCTGGGCCGCCGGGGTGAAGACGAACTTCATGTCCCCGACCTCCATCTGGTAGGTCCACAGGGTGGTGTCGTCGGCGTCGAACACCAGCGCGGGCTTCTTGTGCCGCTTGACCGCGTCCTTGTACGCCTTGGCGAGCTGCTTGTGCTGGGAGTCGAGGATGCCGTTCATCTCCCGGGCGTACGGGGAGTTGACGCCGTCACCCTGACCGGTGCCGGTCGGGTCGCCGTAGTAGGCGTAGATCGTCTTCTTCACGGAGTCGATGTTGGGGATCCCCTCACCGCCCTCGGTGAGCCCGCTCGACCCGTCCGGCTTCATCGTGAAGTGGGTGCGCGGGGCGAGATGGCGATCCGAGTGGTGTCCGTCGTGCGCGCTGGCCGAGCCGGCGCCGGCCAAAGTGGCGGCCGCCAACGCGAGAGCCGCTGCGCCCGCCGTCACCGCCGTCTTCCGGATCTGGGTGCCGTGGCGGTCACCCCTGCTGTGGATGATCCAGCTGCTGTGGGCGGGACGGATCATGCGCGCACTCTCCTCGGGTTTCGATCCAGACGTGACCGCCGGAGGTTAAGCACCCCTCTGACCTCGGCGGAAGTGACAAATGTCATGGGTGGCAGACTCGCCACATGGAGCCCTCTCAGGTGCTGCGTCCGATGACCGAGCGCGACGTCGGGCAGGTGCTGCAGCTCAATGCCGACCACGTGGAGCTGCTGTCGCCGCTGGACGCCGACCGGCTCGACGCGCTCCGGTCCTGGGCGTCACGAGCCGACGTCATCCTGTGCGACGGCCAGACGGCGGGCTTCGTCCTGGTCTTCGGTCCGGGGACGGACTACGACTCGGTCAACTACCGCTGGTTCGCGGACCGGTTCGGCGACCGGTTCCACTACCTCGACCGGATCGTCATCGACGACCGGTTCCGCCGGCGCGGGCTCGCCTCGGCCGTCTACGACGTCGTCGAGGCTGCGGCGGCGAACCGCGGACGGTTGGTGCTCGAGGTCAACATCGACCCGCCCAACGAGCCCTCCCTGGAGTTCCACCGTCAGCGCGGCTATGCCGAGGTGGCCCGGCTCGGTCAAACGGGGCACGGGGTCAGCCTGATGGCCAAGGCGATCTCGGACGAAAGCACGAGTGGAAACGTGACCTCGCGGCGGTTAAGGTGCGTTGAGGAAGCAAGAGCCGCCCGACGGGGGTGGCGGACGAGGGAATGGGCTAGTCGTGGTTGGGCTCAAGATGAGGGCCGGCATTACTGCGGGCGCAGTGGCGTTCGCGGTGCTGGCAGGGTGGTCACCGGCATACGCCGCCGACGCAACCCCATCCACCACACCGACCACGTCAGTCACGTCCACCACAGGCACCGGGGCGACCACGGGCACCGGGACGACCACGGGCGTGACCAGCGGCAGCGGCACCGTCACGGCGGGAGCCACCGCGACTCCCGGCGCCGGCGGAGAGGCGACCCTCAGCCCGGCCGAGCTGGCGGCCCAGATCGCCCAGGCCGACGCACTCACCCGCGACCTGACCACCTCCAACGCCGGTATCGCGGCGGCGGCGACCAAGCTCGACCGGCTCGCCCTGGAGGCCAACACCCTCCTCCAGGCGTATGCCACGGCCCGCGACGCCGAACGGACCGCCCGCGAAGAGGCCAACCGCAACGTCCTGCTCTACCAGCAGCTGAGCACGCGGCTCGGCCAGGACCGGCGGGCTCTCGGGCAGTGGGCCTACCTCGCCTATGCCGGCACCGGCGGCGCGATCTCCGACATGGGCAACCTGCTGGACACCCTCGCGAAGTCGGCCAGCCAGGCGGACGACACCGCCGCCCAGCTCTCCTACCTCTCCGACCAGCGCACTGGACAGTTCGAACGCGTCCAGAACCAGGCGCAGCTGCAGCGGTCCGTCGCCGTCAAGGCGGTCGAGGCCAGCACCCGCGCCACCGAAGCGGCCGCCCAGGCAGCCGACGCCAAGAAGAAGCTCGACGTCGTGGTCAAGGAGCAGAAGGCCCAGCTCGACGCGACCCGTCAGCTGCACGCCGAGCAGGTCGCCAAGGCCGGCCCGGTCGCCGGCCTGCTTCTCGGCAGCGGTGACCCCGCCGCGGTCGAGGCGTCCAAGCGCCTGCGTGCCGCGCTGATCGTGCCCGGCGTCCTCGCCGACGGCTCGGTGAAGGCCTGCAGCACCAACGAGGGCGAGTACCCCAACGGCAGGATCCCGGTAGCAGGACTCTGTCCCCTCTTCGGCGCGGCCGGTCAGAGCCTGCGTCCCGGTGCGGCAGCGGCGTTCAACGCCATGAGCATCGCCTACCAGAAGGACACCGGCTCCCCCATCTGTGTCACCGACTCCTACCGCTCCTACGCCGAGCAGGTCTCGGTCAAGGCGGAGAAGGGCAAGTGGGCGGCCACGCCCGGACGCAGCGAGCACGGCATGGGCCGCGCGCTCGACCTGTGCGGCGGGGTCAACAGCTTCGGCACCCCCGCCCACCTGTGGATGAAGCAGAACGCGCCGCTCTACGGGTGGTTCCACCCCGACTGGGCCGAGCCCACCGGCTCCCTGCCCGAGCCGTGGCACTGGGAGTATGCCGGCTAGTCACCGAGCCGCTCCGACTCGCCATCGGCTCTGGGTAGCAATACCCATCTGCCCGAGCAGCTGTTGTGCCACCCTTCACGCATGACAACAGAGGCCGCCGCGTCACCCTCGACGTGGGCCGAGAACGAGCACTACAAACGGCCTTGGTACTGGTACGACTGGGCCAACTCCGCGTTCGTCACCACCGTCGGCACGGTGCTGTTCGCGCCCTACCTCACGACGGTCGCCAAGGAAGCCGCCTGCCCGGGTCTCGACGAGGACGCGAGCTGCCACGTCGACCTGCACGTGGTGCCCGCGGCAGCCGACCTCCCGAGCGGGATCTGGCAGGTCGCCCTGGTCCTCACCCTGCTCGGACTCGCCGCCCTGGTGTCCACGGTCGTCCAGATGGTCCGCAACAGGCCCCCGCGCGTGGCCACCGCGGTGCCGTTGGCCGTGGCCGCGGTCGGCGCCCTGGTGCTGGTCCTCACGGCACCGCTCGACCCCGGGTCCGTGGCGTCCTACACCGTCACGCTGTCGACGATCATCTCCGCGGTCCTGCTCGTCTTCGTCGGTGCCATCGCCGACCGCACCCCCCGTCCGGCGCGGCTGCTCGGGGGGTTCGCCTGGGCCGGGGCCGTGGCCGCCGCCCTGCTGTACTTCCTGCACGGCGACAACTGGCGGTTCGGCTCGCTGATGATGATCCTGGCGACCATCGCGCTCGGCTCCTCGCTGGTCGTCTACGACGCCATCCTCTGTCGGATCGCCTCCCCCGACTCGCGCGACGACGTGTCGTCCCGTGGCTGGGCGCTGGGCTACCTCGGCGGGGGCCTGCTGCTGGCGATCAACCTCGTCATCGTCTCCAAGCCCGAGCTGATCGGTGTCGACAAGGGCATGGCCGTGCGCATCAGCATGTTGTCGGCGGGGCTCTGGTGGGGTCTGTTCACGCTCATCCCCGTTCGCGGGCTGTGGAACCTGCGTGGCGGTGAGATCGCCCGTGTCGACCAGCCCTCGGCCGGCATCGTCAGGGGCAGCTACGCCCAGCTCGGTCACACCTTCCGTGACCTGCGGTCCTACCCACACACCCTGATGTTCCTGCTGGCCTACCTGTTCTTCAACGACGGGATCCAGACGGTGATCTCCTCCAGCAGCCTCTACGGCGCCGAGGAGCTCAAGTTCGCCCAGGAACAGCTGATCGCGCTGATCCTGCTCGTCCAGTTCGTCGCCTTCGGCGGGGCCCTGCTGTTCGGCCGGTTCGCCCGGCGCTACGGCGCCTGGCGCACGATCCTCGGCTCGCTGGTGGCCTGGTCGGCCATCGTCATCGCTGCCTTCTTCGTGCCCGAGAAGGCCTTCATCCCCTTCATCGCGCTCGGCGTGCTGATCGGCATCGTCCTGGGTGGCAGCCAGGCCCTGAGCCGCTCGCTGTTCAGCCAGCTGGTCCCCAAGAGCCGCGAGGCCGAGTTCTTCGCCTTCTACCAGGCGATGGAGCGCGGCACATCCTGGTTCGGCACGCTCCTCTTCGGCCTGGTCCACCAGCTGACCGACTCCTACCGTCCGGCGATCGTGGCGCTGATCATCTTCTTCCTGCTGGGCTTCGTGCTGCTCCGCAGGGTGGACGTGCGGCAGGGCATCGTCGACGCGGGCAACGAGGTCCCGGCTGTCGTCTGAGCTGTGACTTGCATCACAACTGCCAACGGGAAGGCGTGCTGCCTCGTCTTCAGGGGTACAGACCTCGCGGATTCGGAACATTGAACCCATCCGCGGCGTTGGCAGTAACGAATCCCTTTCGCCCCCACCCGAGCGGGCAGGGTACCAAGAACGTTGGGAGAACCCCGTCATGGCAGAACGCACCCTCCGGGGCAGCCGAATGGTTTCGCACAGCCTCGAGACAGACGACCACGTCATCCCGAGCGAGCGGCAGATCACGTCCTATGTGTGTCCCCTGGGGCACCGTACCGAGCTGCCCTTCTCGATCGAAGCAGAGATCCCGTCGACCTGGGAGTGCCGTTGCGGCGAGGAGGCCCGTCTCGTGGACGGCCCCGAGCCCGAGGCCAAGCAGGTCAAGCACGTCCGCACCCACTGGGACATGCTGCTCGAGCGCCGCTCCATCCCCGAGCTCGAGGAGCTGCTCGAGGAGCGCCTGGTCCTCCTGCGCGAGTCCCGTGGCGAGAAGCCGCGGCGCAAGCGCACCGCCTGAGCCGCACGACGACCAAGGCCGCGTCCCCCATGGGGACGCGGCCTTTGTCGTGTGCGTGACCATCTGTGCAAACCTCGGTATGCCGCGAGGCCGAGCAGCCGCCGAGCGGTCAGAGGACTTCGCCCTCGATGACGTCGGGCCCGCTGGGGGGTGCGCCCCCGCTGCCGCTGGACGAACCGGGGCCACGGCCACCGAACACGCCTCCGAGCAGTCGCTTGGCCACCACTGCCTCGAGCAGGGTCCGGGCGATGGGCCGGGTGAACGGCAGGATGAAGAAGAAGCCGACGATGTCGGTGAGGAACCCCGGCGCCAGCAGGAGGGTCCCGCCCACCAGGACGAGGGCTGCGTCCGCGAGCTGCCGGCTGGGCATCTGACCGGTGTTGAGCGCCGTGGTCAGGGCCTTCCAGGCCCGAGCGCCCTCACGGCGCACCAGCCATGCCCCGAGGGCCGACTCCACGAGCAGCAGGACCAGGGTCTGCCACCCCCCGATGACCTTGCCGACCGCGATGATGGCGGCGATCTCCAGGACCGGGACGACCAGCAGCAGGACGAAGACGACCAGCAGCCAGCGGGGCCGGCGACGGCGTCCCCGGGCATACGGCGTGCTGCCTACAGCCGGTGCCATGTCGGCTCCCTGCGGCCGAGCCGTCGCACCTGGTCGGCCCGGTGGCTCAGCCCCCAGGACGTGATGCGGTGCAGCGACTCGCGCATGATGTCGCCGCTCATCTTGGAGTCGCCGATCTCGCGCTCGACGAACGTGATGGGCACCTCGACGACCCGCAGCCCGAGCCGGACCGCCCGCTGGGTCAGGTCGACCTGGAAGCAGTAGCCCTGCGAGGCCACGTGGTCCAGCCCGATGGTCCGCAGGGCGCTGGCGCGGTAGACGCGGTAGCCCGCGGTGGCGTCGTGCACCGGCATACCGAGCAGGGCCCTGGTGTAGATGTTGGCACCCACGCTGAGGGCCTTGCGGTGCAGCGGCCAGTTGACCACGCTGCCGCCGCGCACCCACCGCGCGCCGATGACGAGGTCGGCGTCCGGCAGGGCGGCCAGCAGTGCCGGCAGCTGCTCGGGCTGGTGCGATCCGTCGGCGTCCATCTCCACGATCGCGCCATAGCCCTGCTCCAGCCCCCAGGCGAAGCCCGCGAGGTAGGCGTTGCCGAGCCCCTGCTTCCCAGGGCGGTGCAGGACGTGGACCTGGGGGTCGGCGGCGACCAGCTCGTCCGCGACCTGTCCGGTGCCGTCCGGGGAGTTGTCATCGAGCACGAGGACGTCCGCCGTGGGCACGGCCGCCCGGACGCGGGCGACGATGCGGGGCAGGTTCTCGCGCTCGTTGTAGGTGGGGATGCAGACGAGCACCCGGTCGATCTGGTCAGACGTGTTGATCCGGTCAGACAACGACGCGGTCCCTTCGTTCGTGAGCCGGTGTGGACGGCCCGTCGGCGGCGCGCTCGACCCTAGCGGTCCGGCGCCGCAGCCACAGGGCCAGTGCGGCCAGCACCACGAAGGCCAGCCCGGCGGCATACTCCGGCAGCGGTCCCAGCCGGTCGGACACGGTGACCTCGGTGCGGACCACCGGTGACCCGTACCGGGCCGCTGGGGTGAACAACGCCGTCTTGTCGACGTAGGTTCCGTCCGGGTTGACGAAGCCGCTGACGCCGACCGTGGAGACGTGCACGATCGAGCGGCCGTGCTCGATGGCGCGGATCCGGCTGATCGCGAACTGCTGTTCCGACTCCGCCGTGTAGCCGAAGGTCGCGTTGTTCGTCTGCACGGCCAGGATGCTGGCCTCGCGCCCCGGTTGGAGCGTGGAGTCGCGCATCAGGCCGTCGTAGGCCACCTCGAAGCAGATCGTCGGGATGATCCAGTAGGGCTGCTCCCCCGCCACCGGCACCTCGAACCCGCCCGGCCGGTCTCCCCTGGTGAAGTCGCGCGTCACCAGGTCGACCTTGTCGCTGAAGTTGCGGAAGAAGCTGCGGTAGGGGATGTACTCCGCGAACGGCACCGGGTGCTGCTTGACGTAGCGCTGTGGGGCGGGGTCGCCGGGCAGGTAGAACAAGCTGGCGTTGGAGATGAAGGGGGCCGGTCCGTTGAGCACCGCCCCGACCAGGATCGGCGCCTTGACGGTCTCCACGGCGAGCCGGATGTCGGCGGCTGCGTCGGGGTTCTTGCAGCGGGTCGATGTCTGAGGAGTTCTCCGGCCAGACCACCAGGGACGGGGCCGGGTGGCCGGTCGCCACCGCCCCGACCGTGCCCTGGACGTGGTTGTCGAGCACCTTGCGGCGCTCGGCGTTGAAGTCCAGGCCGGGCTTCGGGACGTTGCCCTGGACGAAGAGCACCGACACCTTGCGCCCGTCGGTGGGTGGCGTCGTCGCCAGCGCCACCCCGAGTGGGGCGAGCGCCAGGACCACGAACGAGGCCCCGAGGGGGCGGTGTGCCGCCCCTAGGGTTGGACGCGGTCGCCCGACCCGGTGGGTCAGCTCGCGGGCGGCGAGGTGGAGAAGGACGCCGAGGGCGGCGACCGCGAAGGTGAGGCCGGGCGCTCCGGCGTAGCGGGCGAACGGCGCCAGCGGGCTGTCGGCCTGGCTGAACGCCAGCCGTGCCCAGGGGAACCCCCCGAACGGGGTGGTGCCCCGGGCCCACTCCTGCAGCACCCAGGCCAGGGGGACGGCGGCATACGCGAGGGGACGCAGCCCGGTGGCGAGCAGAGGACGCTGGACCGCAGCGGTGAGGGCACACATCAGCCGCGAGGTAGAGCGCCTCCAGGGTGGCCAGGGCGACCCACGGCAGGTTGCCGACGTAGACACCTGACCACGACAGGGTGGGGAGGAAGAAGCCGAGGCCGTGGGCCAGGCCCAGCAGCAGGGCCAGCCTCCAGCGCACGCCGAACACCGCCGCAGAGAGCAGGCCGACCCCGACCGGGGCGAGCCACCAGACGTCGTGCTCCGGGAAAGCCTGGGCGACGAGGAGACCGGAGCCGATGGCTGCGACGAGGCGCACCCCTGCGCGCAGGGTGAGAGTGGGCTTCGGCACGGGACCACGGTAGGACACGGAACGGCCCGCGCTGCCGTTGGGACCAGCAGGGGGGCGACTGGATGCCGACATCCTGCTGTTGTCTACTGAGCGCGCGGGCCGACCCGCCGTCCACCACCGCCTTGAGCGGGGCACCAGTTCGGGTCATACGTCACTGCTGGCGGGCGGTGGCTGCGCGCGCTAGCCACCGTGCAGTTCGCACTTCTCCGGTCTGGCTTCCCCCTGGTCGACGGTCCTTCGGTGAGACACCGATGGTCAACTTACCGCCGCGACGGCCCCTGTCAACCCGGTGTTCAGCCCTTCGAGGTGCCAAATCCGCTGGTCTCGTGCGTGAACCAAATCCGTTGTGCTGCAAGCAATCTGCAGGCAATCGCCGAACGGTCGGCGTGTCGCGCGCGACACGCCGACGGTGCTTCTCAGCCCGCCGCGTTCGGTGGCGGAACCACGACAACCCCGCGGGCTGTCGTGGCCACGATCGGTGGCTCGAGGAGGTCGGCGGCCGACTCGCCCCGCTCAGGGGCACCGCGGCCGACCACGCGCACCTCGAACTCCATCTCGCGGCTGCGGGTGCCGGCCCTGACCAGGCGGGCCTCGACCTCGATCACGTCACCGGCTCGGACCGGTGCCTTGAACTGCACGTCCGAGTAGGACGCGAACAGCCCCTCGTCGCCGTCGGTGCGGATGCACAGCTCGGTGGCGACGTCGCCGAACGCCGCCAGGGAGTACGCGCCGTCCACCAGGTTCCCCGCGTAGTGGGCGTGGCTGTAGGGGACGTAGCGGCGGTGCGTGACGGTCAGCCCGACCGTCGCTCCTTGGCTGGGGGTCATGACTTCTCCTTCGTGGGGGCGGCCGCAGGGGCGAGGGCGTGCACGAGGTAGCTGGCGACCTCGCCCGGAGTGGTGCCTCGGCCGAAGATCCGGTCGACCCCCAGCTTGGGAGCCGAACCCTCCTCGAACCGGGGACCACCGACGACGAGCAGCGGCACCTGCCCGGCAGGGTAGGCCTCCCGGAACGCCGCGCTCATCGTCGTCGTGTTGTGGATGTGGGCGTCACGCTGGGTGACGACCTGGCTGACCATGACGGCGTCGGCCTTCTCTGCTCGGGCACGGGCGACCAGCTCGGGGACCAGGACCTGGGCGCCGAGGTTCACGACCTTGATCTCGCGGTAGTACTCCAGGCCCTTCTCCCCCGCGAAGCCCTTGATGTTGAGGATCGCGTCGATGCCGACCGTGTGGGCGTCGGTGCCGATGCACGCGCCCACGACGACCAGCTTGCGCCGCAGCCGACCCTTGATGGCCTTGTTGACCTCGGCGGGGCTGAGCAGCGGGAACTCACGCTCGACGACCACCACGTCGCGCAGGTCGACGAGGTGGGTGGCACTGCCGTAGACGACGAAGAAGGTGAAGTCGGGGCCCATCGCCTTGGCGTGGACCAGCAGGGCCGGCTCGAGCCCCATCTTGGCAGCGAGCTGCAGGGCGGCGCCCTCGGCCCGCTTGTCATGAGGGACGGGCAGCGTGAAGGAGACCTGCACCATGCCGTCTCCGGTGGTGTCGCCGTAGGGACGGACGACGTCGGGGGTCTTCTTCGACGTCGGGGTGCCCGTGGCGGTGGGCTTCGTGGGCCGCTTGGCCGGCATCGGGTCGAGCGGCATGGCCTGGTCGGTCGTGCGGGGGTCCTGCCCTGCGCGGGACTGGGTCATCGGGTCTCTCCCGTCTCGAGGAGGGTCGTGGCGGGGTTGTCGTAGCCGTCCGCGCGCACCACCACACCGTCCAGGCCCTTGCCCGCGTCGGCCGGGCGCTTCATCAGGCCGAAGGTGCCGTCGCCGATGGCCTCGAGCAGCGGGGCCTTGCCGGGCTCCTCGGTGATGGTCGTGAGCAGGTCGATCGCCTCGCCGAGGACCTGGCGGGCCCGCGTCTGGATGAAGCCGTCGCGGGGCGGGTGGAAGTCCTCGGTGAGCCCGCCGGCCGCGTTGAGCACATAGCGGACGTTCTGCAGGGCCAGGTCGCGGTCGGACAGGAACGGCGTGACCACGGCCTCGGTCATCATTCCGACGAGCAGGATGCCCTGCCCCGTCATGGCGCCGACGAGGTTGAAGAAGCCGTCGAGCAGGTAGCCGCGGAACACGTCGCCGGTCATGTGCTTGGTCGGCGGCATCCACTTCAGCGGAGCGTCCGGGAACAGCTGGCGCGCGAGCAGGGCGTGGGCCAGCTCCATCCGGAAGGAGTCCGGGATCTCCGGGACGATCTCGAACGCGTGCCCCAGGCCGAGCTGCCAGTCCTCGAGACCGGCCTCCTTGGCGAAGTACTCGTTGAGGAGCTGGCTGACGGTGACCGTGTGCGCGGCATCGACCGCGTCGGCGGTGGTGAGGTAGTTGTCCTCACCGGTGTTGATGATGATCCCGGCGCGGGCGTGGATCTGTCGGCTGAACCGCTGGTCGACGAAGGTGCGGATCGGGTTGATGTCGCGGAAGAGGATCCCGTACATCGAGTCGTTGAGCATCATGTCGAGCCGCTCGAGCCCGGCCAGCGTGGCGATCTCGGGCATGCAGAGTCCGGAGGCGTAGTTGGTCAGGCGGATGTAGCGGCCGAGCTCCTTGGAGGTCTCGTCCAGGGCCGCGCGCATGAGCCGGAAGTTCTCCTGGGTGGCGTACGTGCCGGCATACCCCTCGCGGGTGGCGCCCTCGGGCACGTAGTCGAGCAGCGACTGCCCCGTGGAGCGGATCACGGCGATGATGTCGGCGCCCTCGCGGGCGGCGTTCTGGGCCTGCGGGATGTCCTCGTAGATGTCGCCGGTGGCGACGATGAGGTAGATCCACGGGCGCTGCTCGGGGTCGCCGTGACGCTTGATGAGCCGGTCGCGGTTGGCGCGCTGCTTGTCGATGGTCCGTATGCCGCGGCTCACCTCCCGGCGCGCGTCCTTGGCTGCGGCGGTGGCGGCCCTGCCCTCGGGGAGCCGGAACTGGACCGAGCCGCTGGCAGCCTTCTGGGCCAGGGTCAGCAGGTCGGGCGCCTCTCCCCTGCGCAGCGCGTCGAAGACGGGGCTGGTGATGCCGTGCTCCAACCCCACCACGTCGCGGACGGCGTCGACGAGGTGGTTGACCCACGGGACCCGCTCGTGGTCGGCGCCACTCAGGCCGGCGAGGCGCAGGGTGGCGCGTTCGACGCTGACGGTCGTGTGGCTCCGGGCCAGCTTGACGACGGGTCGGCCGGCCTTGCGGGCCAGGGTGCGGGCCCGGCGGACGTCAGCCGGGTCGAGGTCGAGGAGGGGTTTCACGCGCGAAGACACGCGGCAAATCTAGCAGTGGGAGAGAGGATTTCCGGCGCAGACGTATCAGCACAGGAAATCCTCCCGTACTCAGCCTACTGCAGGACTTCGAGGACCCGCTCGGCCAGCGCCACTGCCGCGACTCCGTCTGCTGGGCTGACCCGTGGCGGTCGGCCGGTCTCGAGGTGATCGACGACGTCGCGAAGCTGTGCGAGGTAGGGGTCCCCGGCACCCGGGGCGTCGTCCGTGGACCGGTGCTCCGAAGCTGCCACGGACCCGTGCACGGCATAGCTCGTGGCGAAGGTCGTGCCGGGCGGTCCCCACTCCCCCTCCACGACGGTCTCGACGCCCGTCTCGTGGGTCAGCGTTGCCCGCACCGCCCGGCCGTCCGCCCTCAGCGCCTCGGCGGCAACCGTGAGCACCGAGCCGAACTGCCACAGCGCCTGGTCGAGGTCGTGGAGCATCAGGTCGAGCACGACTCCGCCCGACAGCTCGAGGTCGTGGAACCAGCTCTCGTCCGGCGGCGCAGCCACCCTGCGGCTGAAGCTGGCAGACCTGACCTGGCCCAGCGCCCCCACGGCCAGGCGTTCGTGCAGGTCGCGGTAGGCCGGGAAGTAGCGCACCACGTGGGCGGGAAAGAGCAGCACGCCGGCGTCGGCGGCCAGGTCCACGAGGGCCTGCGCCTGGTCGGCGGTCCGGGCCAGGGGCTTCTCGCAGACGACCTGCCGTCGGGCCGCCACGGCCGCACGGACGATCGCATCGTGGGTGGGTGTCGGGGTGCAGATGTCGACGACGTCGCTCGCGGCGACGAGCGACTCCAGCGAGTCGGCGAGGGGGATCCCGTGCCGCGCCGCGAACTCGGTCGGGGGCCTGCGCGAGTGCACCGTGACCTCGGCGCCGAGGGCCTGCCAGGCCGTGACGTGGGGCGCGGCGATGCCACCCGCCCCCACGACTCCCACACGCAGGGGACGTGCCCGCCCGCTGACCGGGTCAGGAGGCAAGGGCACCCGCGTCGAAGACGGTGCGGCCGCGCACGACGGTGCGCTGACAGATGGGGGTGGGTGTCCCGGGCGACAGGTCAGGGAGGCCGGGGGTGCCCGAGCGCGGGTCGGTCGACCAGGTCTGGATCCGGTCGTCGGGGGCCTGCACCACGAGGTCACCCACCTCCCAGACGGCAAAGGTCGCGGGCAGGCCGAAGTCGAGGTAGCCGCGGTCGTCGAACCCCGCTGCGCGCCAGCCGCCCCTGGTGTGGGCGAGGAACGCCGACCTGGCCGAGACCCGCTGGCCGTCGTCGTGGTGGAAGGCGGCGGCGCGCACGGCCTCCCACGGGGCGAACGGCGTCACGGGTGAGTCCGAGCCGAAGGCGACCGTCATGCCGGCAGCCATCATCGACGCGAACGGGTTCATCGGCCCGCTGTCGTCCCCTCGGCCGCCGTCACCACCCGCCCGGCCGTGGACGCGGTCGGCTCCCAGCCGCGCGGCATACATGCCCTGCTCCCCGCCCCAGAAGGCGTCGAAGGCCGGCTGGACACTGGCGCCGACACCGAGCCGGACCAGCCGTTCGATGCCTGCGGGCGAGATCATCTCGAGGTGTTCGAGCCGGTGTCGGCTGCGCGTCACGACGGGTGCACCGACGAGCTCGGCAGCTGCCTCGAACCCGGCGATCGCGGTGTCGACACCGGCATCACCGATGACGTGGAACCCGGCCTGGATCCCCGCGAGCGAGCAGGCAGCCACGTGGTCGCGCACCTGCTCGACGGTGAGGTAGGCGTTGCCGGTGTGCCCGGGTGCGTCCGCGTAGTCGGCGCGCAGGTGGGCGGTGCGTGAGCCGATCGACCCGTCGATGTTGAGGTCGCCGGCCAGGCCGCGCGCACCGCGCAGGGCGGCCACGTCGCGGGCCTCCGCCTCGTCGGCCACGAGCTGGGCCCAGTAACCGATCGTCTGCGGGCCGTCACCGCGCTCCCCCGCCGCCAGCACCTCCGCGAAGTCGTCGGTGCCTGACAGCGTGCGCCCGCCGTTCTCCTGGACCAGCCCGATCCCGGCCGCGGCAGCAGCCTCCAGGGCAAGGGCGATGTCCGCCTGTCGCTGCGCCGGCGTCACAGCGCCGTTGAACGCCTCGCGGGCGACGTGGTGGGCGTCCCTGGTGACCAGGCCGTCGCCCTCCCAGCCGGGGAGGTCGCGGGCTCCGCTGGCCGCGGCGAGGGCCGACGAGATCACGGCCGAGTGTCCGTCGACGCGGGGCGAGTAGACGACGCCTCCGTAGGTCGCGCGGTCCAGCTCGGCGCCGGTGTGCGGTCGTCGCTCGGCCCACGAGCCCTGGTCCCAGTTGGGGGCATAGACGGGCCGGCCCTGGTTCCTGCGCGCTGCGTCCTCGATGCGGCTCAGCGCCTGCACCACCGACCGGGTGGCACCCAGGTCGACACCGCGCAGACCCGCACCGGTCTGGGACGTGTGTGCGTGCGCGTCGACGAACGCCGGGGTCACCAGCGCGCCGTCGAGCTCGACCACCTCGTCGACCGCGTCGACGTGGACTGACGCTGCGTCGTCTCCGCCGATCCAGGCGATGGTGCCGGTCTGGTCGTCGACCACCATCGCGTTGGCGAACGGGTCGATGGGTGTGTAGACGAAGCCGCCGCGGTAGAGGGTGCTCACGCCAGCCACCCTACGATCCGGTCCGGGACCCAGGGGTGCGGTACGCCATTTGCCGGTCGTGGCTGGGCGCGGCTGGCGGGACCATCGCCAGCGTGAGGGTGCGGTCGAGTGCGCGGACTGTAGCCGTGATGGCGGCCCTGGTGCTCGGGTGCGCGATGGCCGGCTGCGGTCCGGACGACCCTGACGGTGACACCGACGACAGTTCTTCGAGTTCCTCGTCTCCTCGAGCTCTCCCGTCTTCCTCGAGCTCTTCCTCGATCTCCTCGCCGGAGCCGTCTGGCTTCACCGCGCAGCTCAGCGAGCACTGGCAGCCGGACGCCAGCCTCTGTCCGCTCGACGAGCCGGACGTGCCGCAACCCGCGGAGGTGGCCGCCCTGCTGCGGATCTGTCGGCCCGCCGGCTCGGGGTACCTCAGGGTGGTCAACCGCAGCCAGACGACGCTGGTACTGACCATCGGCGGCTACGCGTGGCGGACGTTCTACCCGGGCGGCGAGACCGAGCTGGCGAGGTATGCCCGGCGGACATCACCTCGAACGGCATGGCCCTCTACGGCGGGGTGACAAGCGACGGGCGGCTCTACCTTCCCGCGCGGTTCAGCGCCACGGTCACTGACCAGGGTCAGCTCGGGCAGATCCCGCTGGCGGTCGACGTCCGCCATGCCAAGGCGGTCAGCCGGAGTCGGGCCGTCTCCGACTTGGCCGACCAGCTGCCCTACGCCAAGCTGGCCAAGGTCAAGGTGAAGGGCGCCAGCACGGTCGCCTGCGTGCTGGAAACGGGCAAGCGGCTCAACGATGACGGCCGGCTGACCCTGCAGGAGGCGATGGATGCGGCCAAGGGGTGCAAGCAGCTGGCGCAGGACCTGCGGGACTGGTGGCAGCGCAGCCGGGCGGCCGACCTTGCCGCCCGGCGGCTGCCGCTCGCCGGTGAGCCGGGCGCTACCGAGGACCTGGTGCACGCCCTGAGCCGCGGCAGCGGCCCGGCAGAGGGGGCGCTGGACGACGTCGCCCGGACCACCGGGACCTGGGTGGTCCGCGTGCTGCGCAAGTGAGTCAGTCCCGCAGACGGGACTCGAACAGGCCCCGCACCGCCGCGTTCCCCCGGATCAGGTCGAGCGCGTATGCCGCGTGGCCCGGCACGTAGCCGTTGCCGACCAGCATGCGGACGTCGGCAGCGACGCCCTCGGCGCCCAGGGCGGCGGCGGTGAAGGACGTCGCCATCGAGAAGAAGATGACGGTGCCGCCCTGGGCGGTCGACAGGATCGGCCGTGCTCGCAGCCCGGGACGTCGACGCAGACGACGGTGATGTCGGCCGGGTCCCCCAGCGGCCGGCCACGGCCTCGGACAGCGCCGACCGGGTCGCGGGCGTCGGCGATGACCACCTCGTCGGCCAGCCCGGTCCCGGCCAGCAGGTCGGCCTCGCGCTCGAACGGCACGACGGCGATCCGGCGCCCGGCTCCCGCATCCGCGGCGGCCGCGAGCGCCAGCGAGCCCGACTTGCCGGCCCCGCCGATCACGCAGACGGTGGGGCTCACGTCCGCGCGCGGCATACCGCCCACGACCCGGGCGACCAGCGCCGGCGCGCCGCAGACGTCCATGACCATCAGCGCGAGGTCGGGGGTCGAGGTCGTCGGGGAGCCGGGCGGCGATCGAGCGGCCGAACAGGATGGCGTGCCCCTGGGCCGGGACCTGCTCGCAGCGACCGTCCCAGCCGGCCAGGCCGTCGGTGATGCGCAGCGGCGTCAGCGACAGCGAGACCAGGGTGGCCACGCGGTCCCCGACGGCCAGACCCAGCGGCGACTCCGGCCCGACCTCGGCGACCGTGCCGACCAGCATCCCGCCGGAGCCGGTCACCGGGTTCTGCATCTTGCCCCGGGTCGCCGACGATGTCGAGCACCTCGGCCCGGACGGCGTCCGCCGTCACCGGCGTGCTCCTCGGAGAGCTGGCGGTAGGACGCGGCGTCCAGGTTGAGCATCTCGACCGCGATGCGCACCTCGTCCGGCCAGAGCTCCGGGGACGCGTCCAGCCGCTGGGCCGCCTGGGGCAGCACGCCCGGCCGGCTCCAGGACGCGGTGCAGGCCCATCGGCGAGGACGGCGGGTCGGCCGATCGACGTCACAGAATCTCCCTTCAGACTCGGCGACACGGAGCGCAAATCTTGCGGCGAGGAACTCGATATCACCGGACAGGCCTTCCTCTATCCTGCCATGCATGAGCCCGAAGATCGAGCAGCCCTATGTCTACCGCCGCCGCGAGCTGGTCGAGCCCGACTGGACCCGCTTCGCCGGGCTGGCGCGACGTCACCGCCGAGGACTGGGCCAGCGCCCAGTGGCAGCGCGCCCACTGCGTCAAGAACGTCAAGCAGCTGCGCGACCTCATGGGCGACCTGCTCGACGACCGCTTCTACGCCGACCTCGAGCGCGACCAGGCCGAGCGGGCCACGATGTCGATGCTGCTGCCGCCGCAGATGCTCAACACGATGGTGCCAGCGACGGCCTGGGACGACGGCCCGATGCCGGCCGCCGGCGCCGAGTTCACCGGCGCGTTCTACGCCGACCCGGTGCGGCGGTACATGCTCCCGGTCTTCTCCGACCGGCGCACCGACTGGCCGAGCCACCCGTTCGCCAGCCGCGACTCCCTGCACGAGCACGACATGTGGGTGGTCGAGGGCCTCACCCACCGCTACCCCACCAAGGTGCTGGCCGAGCTGCTGCCGACCTGCCCGCAGTACTGCGGGCACTGCACCCGGATGGACCTCGTCGGCAACTCCACCGCCGGTCATCCCGAAGCTCAAGTTCGACCTCAAGCCGGTCGACCGGCTGGACCGGATGCTCGCCTACCTGCAGCGACAACCCCGGCGTGCGCGACGTCGTGGTCTCCGGCGGCGACGTCGCGAACATGCCGTGGAAGAACCTCGAGGCCTTCCTCGATGCGGCTGCTCGAGATCGACACCATCCGCGACATCCGGCTGGCCACCAAGGCCCTGATGGGCCTGCCGCAGCACTGGCTGCAGCGACGACGTCGTCGAGGGCGTCGGCCGGGTCTCCGCGACCTCGCCCGCGCGCGCGGCGTCAACGTCGCGATCCACACCCACGTGAACAACGCCGAGTCGCTGACCCCCGCCGGTGGCCAAGGCGACGCGGGCCATGCTCGACGCCGGCGTGCGCGACGTGCGCAACCAGGGCGTCCTGATGCGCGGCGTCAACGACACCGACCGAGCAGCTGCTCGACCTGTGCTTCGCGCTCCAGGACGAGGCCGGCGATCACGCCGTACTACTTCTACATGTGCGACATGATCCCGTTCGCCGAGCACTGGCGGCTCTCGCTCGCCGAGGCCCAGCACCTGCAGCACTCGATGATGGGCTACCTGCCCGGGTTCGCGACGCCGCGCATCGTCTGCGACGTGCCGTTCGTCGGCAAGCGCTGGGTGCACCAGGTCGCACACCTACGACACCGAGCGCGGATCTCGTACTGGACGCAAGAACTACCGCACCTCGATCGAGAGCGCCGACGACGACGCCCTGTCGCGCGACTACGTCTACTACGACCCGATCTACACCCTGCCCGAGGCCGCCAGGAGTGGTGGCGCGAGCAGGGCGACGCCGAGGCCACCCACGCGGTCGCCGTCGAGCGCGGCAAGGCCAGCCGCGAGGCAGCTCGCTCGGTCGCTCGTGACGGCATACTCGCTGTCCATGAGCAAGCGTCGTGACGCCGGTGCAGGCACCCCGGCCACCACGGCACTGGCCCGGCTGGGGCTGGCGTTCGAGGTCCACCCCTACGACCACGACCCGGCCGCGGCCTCCTACGGGCTGGAGGCGGCAGCGGCGTTGTCCGTGCCGCCCGGCAGGTGTTCAAGACGCTGCTCGTCGACGGTGACCGCGGGCTGGCCGTCGGTGTCGTCCCGGTGGACCGCCAGCTCGACCTCAAGGCCGTGGCAGCTGCGCTCGGCCTGAAGAAGGTCGACCATGGCGCAGCCCGCCGACGCGGAGCGCTCCAGCGGCTACGTCGTGGGTGGCATCTCGCCCATCGGGCAGAAGCGGGCCCTGCCCACGGTCGTCGACGAGACGGCGCTGGCCCTCGACCGGGTCTACGTCTCGGGCGGGCGGCGCGGTCTGGACATCTCGCTGGCGCCGGCCGACCTGGTCACGGCCACCGCTGCGACGGTCGCGCCGATCGCGCCGCTGAGGCCCCGACCCAGACGTCGTCTACTCCCAGGGCGTGGAGAGCACCACGGTGGTGCGGGTGGCGACGTTGGCCGCGGCCCGCACCCGGGCGAGCAGCACCTCGAGGTCGCGCGGGCGTGCGCACCCGGGCCTTGAGGATGTAGTTCTCCTCCCCCGCCACCGAGTGGCAGGCCTCGATCTCGGTGATGTCGCGCAACCGGTCCGCGATGTCGTCCGGCGCGGCCGGGTCCAGCGGCGAGATCGAGATGAAGGCGGTCAGCGGCAGGTCCAGCGACGTGGAGTCCACGAGCGCGGCATACCCCTTGATCACGCCGCGCTCCTCGAGCCGGCGGACCCGCTGGTGGACCGCCGAGGTGGACAGACCCATGGCCTTGCCGAGGTCGGTGTAGCTCATCCGGCCGTCGGCGCGCAGGAGGTCGACGATGCGTCGATCGAGGTCTTCCACGGCCACACCCTACTGAGGACCGGACGCGGGAGTGGCAGCATGTCCGCCATGACCTCGCCCGGCCCCTCCGGCCGCCTCATGCTGCTCGACAGCGCCTCGCTGTACTTCCGCGCGTTCTTCGGGGTGCCGGACCAGCGCACCGACCCCTCGCAGCCGCCGACGAACGCGGTTCGCGGGTTCCTGGACATGATCGCCTCGCTCGTCACGACCCACCAGCCGACCCACCTCGTCGGCCTGCTGGGACAACGACTGGCGCCCCCAGTGGCGGGTCGACCTGCTGCCCAGCTACAAGGCCCACCGGGTGACGGAGTCGCCCGTGCCCGTCCGCCGAGCAACGTGCCGGACCAGGCGCATCCCGCCTCGGACGACACCGTCCCCGAGGAGGTGCCGGACGACCTGGCTCCCCAGGTGCCGGTCATCGTCGACGCGCTGGCGGCGCTGGGCATCGCCCGGTTGGGCGTCGACGGCTTCGAGGCCGACGACGTCATCGGCACCCTCGCGACGCGGTGGGGCGGCGCGATGGCGGTCGACATCGTCACCGGCGACCGCGACCTGTTGCAGCTGGTCGACGACGCCCGCGGCGTGCGCGTCCTCTACACCGGCAAGGGCGGCGTGCGGGACCCCGACGTGGTCGACCCAGGACTACCTGCGCGAGAAGTATGCCGTGGAGACCGGCGACGCCTACCTGGACATGTCCATCCTGCGCGGGGACACCAGCGACGGGCTCCCGGGCGTCAAAGGGATCGGCGACAAGACCGCGGCGCAGCTCATCACCGAGTACGGCTCGCTCGCCGGACTGCGGGCGGCCGTCGACGCGGGCGCCCCGGCCATCAAGGGAGCCCGGCGGGCCAACCTCGAAGCCGCCACGGCCTACCTCGACGTCGCGCCCACGGTGGTGCGGGTGGTCCGTGACGCCCCCGTCGACGAGGTCGACCTGGCGCTGCCCACCGAGGTGGCGGACGCGACCCTGATGAGCAAGGTGGCGAGTGAGTTCGGCGTGACCAGCTCGATCAACCGGGTGCTGGCGGCCCTGCGCATCGAGTGAGGCGCGGAACCTGGGACCGAAAAGCCGGCCATTGGCCGACTTTCCGGTCGCACCGCGGCCGAAGCGGCCGGAGAAGCGGCCAGTTGGCCGGATCTCAGGGTCAGCGCGCTCAGTCGAGGCGGTCTGCCGCGACCACGCCGCGCATGACGGCGTCGATCGCCTTGCGCGAGGTCGCCCGCAACGTGGGCTCGGGCGCCGCGTCACCGATCTGGCCCAAGAGGTCGACCACCTGCTTGCAGCGGCGCACGAAGTCTCCGGCAGCCATGTCGGAGCCCCGCAGCACCTCCTCCAGCTGACGACCGCTCGCCCACCGGTGCATCATCCAGGCCATGCCGGCATCGGGGTCCCCCGTGAGCGGCAGCCCCAGCTCGCGCTCACGGTCCTCCAGCACCGACCACAGCCTGGTCATCTCGCGGACCGCCTCGGCGACGTCCTCGTTCGGCATCCGCGGTGACGGGTCGGTCTCGTCACGGCGCGGCTCGTGGATCAGGGCCGAGACGACCGACGCCAGTCCGGCCGGGTCGAGCCGCTTCCAGACCCCCAGGCGCAGGCACTCGGCGGCGAGCAGGTCCTTCTCGGTGTAGAGCCGGCGCAGGTTCTCCCCCTGCGGCGTCACCACGTCACCGCTGTCCGACAGGTAGCCCATCTCCCCGAGCAACGTGCAGATCCGGTCGAAGGTCCGCGCCACCGAGTTGGTGCGCCCCTCCACCTTGCGCTGCAGGCCGACGGTCTCACGCTTGAGCCGCCACCAGCGCTCCGCCCAGCGCGCGTGGTCCTCGCGATCGGGACACTGGTGGCACGGGTGCGCCTTGAGCTGGCGGCGCAGCTCGCCGATGCGTCCGTCCTCGGCGCTGCCCGCGTATGCCGTGTTGCCACGCGAGCGGCCCGGCGGTGGGTCGTAGGGCACCGCGATCCGCAGCGACGTGGCCAGGTCTCGCCGGGCCTTGGGGCTCTTGGCGTTGAAGTGCGGCGGCACCTTGACCCGCGCGATCGACTCGACGGGGGTCGGGACGTCGACGAGGGTGAGCTTGAGCAGCTGCTTGTCCTCGGTGACCACCGTCGGCGTCGCCATCTCCCCCCGGTAGGACTTCGCCGGCTGCACGACGACGGCATACCCGGCCCGGCGGCCGGCCGGGATCTTGATGACGTCGCCGATCTTCAGCGCTTCGAGTGAGACGGCCGCCTCGGCCCGCCTGCTGGCCGACCGCTCCCTCGCCCCGTCCTTCTCCAGCCGCGCGATCTCGTGCCGCAGCGCGGCATACTCCGAGAAGTCACCGAGGTGGCACGCCATCCCCTCGGCGTAACCCTCGAGACCTTCCTCGTTCTTGCGCACGGCCCGCGCCATGCCCACGACGGCGCGGTCGGCCTGGAACTGGGCGAACGACGTCTCGAGGATCTCGCGCGAGGTCTCTCGGCCGACCTGGGCCACGAGGTTGACCGCCATGTTGTAGGTCGGCCGGAACGACGACTTCAGCGGGTACGTGCGGGTCGACGCCAGCCCGGCGACGGCCAGCGGGTCCATTCCGCGGTTCCACTGGACCAGGGCATGCCCCTCGACGTCGATCCCCCGACGCCCGGCCCGACCGGTCAGCTGGGTGTACTCGGCCGGCGTGATGTCGGCGTGCGTCTCTCCGTTGAACTTGACGAGCTTCTCGATGACGACCGTGCGAGCCGGCATGTTGATGCCCAGGGCCAGGGTCTCGGTCGCGAAGACGGCACGGATGCGACCCGCGGTGAACAGCTCCTCGACGATCTCCCGGAAGGTCGGCAGCATCCCCGCGTGGTGCGCCGCGAACCCACGGGTGAGCCCGTCCACGAAGTCCCAGTAGCCCAGGACGCCGAGGTCCTCGTCGGCCAGCGACGAGACGCGTTCCTCGACGGTGCGGCGGATCCGGTCCCCCTCGGCATCGGGGATCAACCGGACGCCGTCGCGGAGCAGCTGGCCGACGGCGGCCTCGCACCCGACCCGGCTGAAGATGAAGGTGATCGCCGGCAGCAGGCCTTCCCGCTCGAGCCGCTGGACGACCTCGGAGCGCGTCGCTCCCCCACCGGGACGACCGCCGCCGGAGGTGCGCGCCATCCCCCGTCCTCCGTGACCGCCACCGGGCCCGCGTGGACCGCGGCCACGCCCACCCCGGCTGTGTCGGTCCGAGGCCGAACCGTGGCGAGCACCCTCGTCCCAGCGCCCGCGTTGCTCGAACGCCCGGATCGCCTGCAACAGCTCGGGATTCACTCGTGTGGCGTCGATCCCCGTCACCGGCGCGGAGGCCTCGTCCACGAACAGGTCGTACATCGACTGGCTCACCATCATGTGCTGCCACAGCGGCACCGGCCGGACCTCGGACACGATGACGTCCACTCCGCTGCGCACCTCGGACAGCCACGCCCCGAACTCCTCGGCGTTGCTCACGGTGGCGGACAGCGACACCACCTGGACGTCCTGGGGCAGGTGGATGATCACCTCCTCCCACACTGCACCGCGGAACCGGTCGGCGAGGTAGTGCACCTCGTCCATGACCACGAAGCCGAGCCCGCGCAGGGTCGAGGACGCGGCATACATCATGTTGCGCAGCACCTCGGTCGTCATGACGACGACAGGTGCCTCGCCGTTGATCGAGGAGTCGCCGGTGAGCAGACCGACGTTCTTGGCGCCGTGCCGCTTCACGAGGTCGTTGTACTTCTGGTTGGAGAGGGCCTTGATCGGGGTCGTGTAGAACGCCTTGCGCCCGGCGGCGAGGGCGAGGAACACGGCGAACTCCCCGACGATGGTCTTGCCCGCGCCGGTCGGTGCCGCGACCAGCACCCCGCGGCCGGCTTCGACCGCCTCGCAGGCCTGCACCTGGAAGTCGTCGAGCGGGAACTCGACGGTCGCCGCGAAGGCGGCCAGCTGCGACTTCTCGTATGCCGCGCGGCTGGCGTGGGCGGCGTATCGCTCAGCGGGCGTCGACATGCTCCCGAGCCTACGTGGCAGGGGGCGCCAGCACCGTCACCGCGCCGGGGACCACCTCGACGGTCAGGGGCAGGGGTGCGAACCGCTCGCCGTCCGCATACGCCACGATCCCGGCCGCCTCGAGCGTCACCGAACGACCACGGAGGATCTCGACGGCCGAATGGGTGACGTGGGCTCCATTGAAGACCTTGGGGAAGACCTTGAGGAACTCCAGGGTGCTGATCTCGTGGAGCATCAGGACGTCGAGGAGCCCGTCGTCGAACTCGGCGCCGGGCAGCACCTGCATCCCACCGCCGTAGCTCGGGCCGTTGCCGACCGCGACCAGCATGGCCTTGGTCTCGTGACGCACCCCGTCGATGGTCACGACGTACGGGATCGCCTTGAACAGCGGGAGCTCGCGCAGGATCGCGAGGTTGTAGCGCAGGTGGCCCTTGGGCCACGGCCAGGTGTTGGCACGCTCGTTGACGAGAGAGTCGAACCCGGCACCCAGCACTCCCACGAACCAGTGCCGGTCGCCATGCGCGTCGACGTGGCGGACGGCATCGATCGTGCGGGGCGTGCCGGTGGTGACCAGGTCCGCGGCGCGCACCGGGTCGTGCACCGGCAGCCTCAGCCCGCGGGCGACGTCGTTGCCGGTGCCGGCGGCGATGATGGCGAGCGTCGTCTTGGTCTCGGCGGCGAGCTCGACGCCGAGGTGGACCATGCCGTCACCGCCCACCACTGCCAGCACGTCCAGCCCCTGCGCGATGGCGCCGAGGGCGCGGTCGCGCGCCGCGGCATACGACTCGTCGGAGAGGTCGAGCACCTCGTGGCCGGCGGCACGCATCCGCTGGGCCACCTCGATGCCGAGGGCCATCCCGCGGTTCCTGCCCGACGTCGGGTTGACGACCAGGCCGATGCGCTTGGGCGGGGATGCCGCGTGAGGGCTCACGCGCGGAGGCTACAGGGCCGAGGCCTCGTCGTCGGGGCACCTCGCGCCCAGCTCCGGCGTGCTCCTTGGCACGGCTCGCGCTCGATGAGCGTTGCTCACCCCAGATGGCGGCGCCGTAGAGCAGGCACAGCGGGATCGCGAGCAGGAACATCGTGAACGGCGTCGGGGGTCGGGGTCGCGATCGCGCGAGAGCACGAAGATGATCGAACACCGCCGGCCGCCAGGCCTTGACGCATCACCCTGGCCGGCAGGACGCCGATCACGTTCAGTGCGACCAGGAAGACCGGGATGAGGAAGGCACAGCCGAAGACCAGGATGAAACGGGTGACGAACGAGAAGTACAGCGACTGCCTCTGGATGTTGGACCGCCCCCTGCGGCGTGAAGCCGTAGGATCCTCCAACGTCTTCGGCAGCATCGTCGTAGGCCAACCAGCAGCCGGCGAGGAACAGCGGGACCGTCGCGGCGATGAACGCCAGCGAGATCCGCCGCTCCTTCTTGGTCAGCCCGGGAACGATGAAGGCCCACAGCTGGTAGAGCCAGACGGGGCTGGAGACGATGATCCCGACGAAGATCGAGAGGCTGACCTGCTGGGAGAAGGCAGCGGTCGACCGTTGCCGAAGTTCAGGCTGATCGACGCTGGTCGGTCACCGCGCTTCGTAGCGATGTCGAACAGGGGCTGGGTCAGCTTGTCGTAGACCGTGTCGATAGAGGATCCAGCCGGCACGCCGACCCGGCCAGGATGGTGCCGAAGCGCAGATGAGCAAGCGTCGGCGCAGCTCGCGCAGGTGGTCGCCGAGCGACATCCGTCCGTCGGGGTTGCGGGCACGCCGGAACGCCATGGTCGTCGGGGTGGTGGAGCAGGCGTCTGGGCTAGGAGGCGCCGGAGCTGTTGTCCGTGCGCGGGCTGTTGTCCTCACGGATCGGGCTGGTGCCCTGCGCGGCGCCGGGTGCCTCGCCGTGGGTTGCGTCCTGGTCGCGGACGGGTCTGATTCCTCCCCCTTCACCGTGTCACTGCTGGCCGCCGACTTGCCGTCGGTCTTCATCTCCTCGACCTCGGACTTGAAGATGCGCATCGAGCGACCGAGGCGCGCGCCGCGTCTGGGAGTCGCTTGAAGCCCAGAAGAGGACCACCAGCAGCACGAGCAAGATGATGAGGTGCCAGCCCTCGAAAGTCCACGCATGCAACTATTCTGCTCGGCCACGTCGTGACCTATGTGACGTGCTGCCGCGTGTTGCCGGGCCTTCGCTATGAGTCTAGGTGCTTGGCCCAGCTGGGGCGCCGCGCAGCCTGTCTGGCGCGCCGCTGCTGCTTCAACGAGGCGCGGGTGGCGTCGCGTTCCCGGCGCAGCTGGCGCGGGTCGCCGAACACATCAGCGGTGGGGGCCGGGGCGCGCTTCCCGAGACGGTCCGCCTGGGTCTGGAGCGCGGCGACGGTCTCCGACGAGCGGCGCACTTCAGAGGTCAGCTCCTTGAACTGGCCCCAGAGCGCCCAGCCGCGGGTCGCCAGATAGGCCACCGCGATCAGCACGAGCAGCACCCAGATCAGGACCCACCACCACACGGCGTCGACCCTACCCGCCGCTGGCCGCGGGGTCCGCCGGGCCCGGGGGCGCCGGGTCTGCGGCAGCCGCAGCCGGTCCGGCTTGCGCTGCGTATGCCGCCAGCGCCGCCTCGGCGCCCTGGCTGACGGCCAGCGCGACCTCGGCGGGTGACACGACCGTGCCACGCCCGCCGAGCCGCCACAGCAACCGGCACAGCCACAACGTGTCGGCGGTGCGCAGGGTCACCGTCTGCGACCCGTCATCATCGGTGTCGACCGACTCGACGGGGTAGTAGTCGCTGACCCACGTCGCACCGGGCAGCAGCCTGAGCGTGACCAGGGTGTCCTCGGGCCGTGGCGTGAACGCACCCGCGTCGAGGTCGCGGAGCTGGGCGTCCGCAGGCGGCGTGCCGTCCTCGGCCAGCACGTGAAGCTCTGCGATGCGGTCCATCCGGAACGTGCGGGTGTCCTGCGCGAGGTGGCACCAGCCCTCGAGGTACCAGCGGGAGTCGAGGTTGACGACGCGCATGGGGTCGACGTCGCGCTCGGTGGCCTCGTCGCGGCTGGGCACGAGGTAGCGCAGGTGCACCCGCCGGTGTCCCTCGACGGCGCGCCGCGCATCGGCCAGCAGGTCTGCCTCGACACCTTCGCTGATCGCCACCTCCACCCGCGCGGCTGCCTCGGCGCTGGCGCCGGTGGCCTGCTCGAGCTTGGCCATCGCCCGCTCGATCGCGTCCCGCTCCCCCAGCCCGGGGACCGAGGCCAGGGCCCGCAGGCCGACCATCAGGGTCAGGGCCTCGTCCCGTCCGAGCCGCAACGGCCGCGCGATGGTGTCGGCGTTCGTGACGAACACCCTGCCGTTCTCCCACTGGGCGTCGATGAGCTCGTCCGGCATCTGCCCGTAGCCGCACAGGTAGAGCAGTCGCAGGTCCGTCTCGAGCTGGTCCACGGTGATGCCCAGCTCGGCGGCTGCCTGGTCGAGGTCGATCCCCTGCCGGGCGACGAGCCACGGCACCATGGTCAGCAGCCTGGCCAGCCGGTCGGTCGCCGTCTCCGGCACGGTGCGCGGCTTCTGCGCACCCGCCTGGCCCCGAGCCCCGCCCCGCGGAGTCACGCCGCACCGCCTGCGTGGGCGGCCAGCGCGCCGCGCAGCCGTTCGACAACCAGGACCGCCACCTCGGGAGGCGAGGTGACGACGACGTCGCCGCCGTACCCGGTCACCTCGTCGGCGAACGCGTCGTCGTCGGTGAACGGCACCTCGAGCTCGGTCCACTCCCCCGCCTCGACGGTGCTGGTGGCGCGCCGGCGCAGTGAGTTGCCCCTGCCGGCACGCACCCGCACGGTCGCCGTCCGCGACGGCTGGTCGCCCACGGTGCTGCGGATCATCTCCTGCGCGCGGTGGTCGGCTGGCACGGCATACGCGGCGGCCTGCTTGACCTCGGTCACGGCGCCGTCGATGCGCGAGAGGCGGAACACCCGCGGCGCCTCGCGGTCCAGGTCGAACCCGGTGAGGTACCAGCGGCCGTGCCACGAGGCGAGCCCCCACGGCTGGACGGTCCGGGTCCTGACCCGGCCCTCGCCACCCGTGCGGTAGCCGAACGCGATGGTGCGCTGCCCGACGACGGCGTTCTTGACCGGTTCGAAGGCCGGCTCGCTGGTGCCGAGCCGCGGCTCGATCCCGATGAGGGAGTCGCCGTCGCGCTCGATCCCGGCCGCCTTGAGCTTGCGCAGCGCCTGCGCCGCCGGACCGGCCAGCGAGGCGTGCGCCCAGGTGCGGCTGGCCAGGCCGAGCACCGCGAGCTCGTCGGGCTCGAAGGAGATGTCCGGCAGGGCGTACTCGCGCTGGTCGATCCGGTACCCCACCTCGTCGTCCCAGGCCCCGCCGATGTCCTCGGTGACGAGCGGGATGCCGAGCTCGCGCAGCTCGTCCTTGTCACGCTCGAACATGCGGTCGAAGGCTTCGTCGCTGGCCGCGTCGCCGTACTGCGGGACGACCGCCCGGATCCGCGACTTGGGCAGCGGTCGTCGGGTGTACAGCAGGCACAGCACGAGGTTGAGCAGGCGCTCGGTCTTGGCCGCCGGCCCGGTGGGAGAACTCACCCGCCCGACGCTACCCGAGTGCGTGGGGCTGCTCGTCGTTAGTCTGCGTGTCGTGATGCAGTGGCGCGAGGGAACGGTCGAGCAGGTGCGTGGCCGGTGGCCGGGCGCGGTGGAGTATGCCGTCCGGCTGGCCGGCGGCGACGCCTCCGACGGTGCCGACGAGCTCGTGCGCGCGCTGGCCTACACCGCGCTCGTCGGCGAGCCGGAGGTCGGCGACCGGGTCCTGCTCAACGCCTCGGCCCTGCTGCGCGGGCTGGGCACGGGGGGCCTCGCGTTCGTCGTAGCCGCACCCGACCGGCTGCCCGCCGACCCGGAGGCGTCTGCGGGCCACATCGTCAAGGCGCGCTACACGCCGCAGCAGCAGATGTTCATGGCCGTCGACGAGCAGGACAGCCCGCACCACGCCGTGATGACGGGCGCCCTCGCCGCAGCCGGCGACCTGCTGGGCATGCCCGTGGTCGTCGCCGACCTGCACTCGGCACTGCCCGCAGTCCTCGCCGGCATCCGGCTCGACCGGCCGAAGGCCCGGGTCGTCTACCTCATGACCGACGGGGGCGCCCTGCCGATCGCGTTCTCCCGCAACGTCGCGACCCTCACCGAGCACGGCTGGCTGGCGGGCACCGTCACAGTCGGGCAGGCCTACGGCGGCGAGCACGAGGCCGTGACGCTGCACTCCGGTCTGCTCGCCGCCAAGCACGTGCTGGGCGCTGACATCGCTGTCGTCATCCAGGGACCGGGCAACGTCGGCACCGGCACACCGTGGGGCTACACGGGGGTGGCTGCCGGGGAGGCCCTCAACGCTGTCGGCACCCTGGGCGGACGCGGCGTGGCTGCGCTGCGCGTCTCGCGAGCCGACCCCCGCGAACGGCACCGCGGGATCTCGCACCACAGCACCACGGCATACGGACGCGTCTGCCTGGTCGCTGCTGACCTGCCGGTGCCCACAACCGACGACGGCTTCGGCGCCCTGGTGGCGGAGCAGGCCCACGCACTCGCGCGCACCGCCCAAGGGGCTCTCACCGTCCGCGACGTCGATCCGGACGGTCTGGACGCCGCTCTGCGGGCGGCGCCCGTACGCCTCTCGACGATGGGACGCGGCCTCGACGAGGACCACGCAGCCTTCCTCTACAGCGCAGCAGCCGGGCGGTTTGCCGCCCGGCTGCTGGAAAGCTGACCTGCCCTGCTGCCTATCGGACGTCCACGAGGTCGACGACGAAGATCAGCGTCTCGCCGGGCTTGATCGCGCCACCGGCGCCGCGGTCGCCGTAGCCCAGGTGGGCCGGGATGACCAGCTTGCGGCGGCCGCCGACCTTCATGCCGACGATGCCCTCGTCCCAGCCGCGGATGACCTGACCGACACCGAGCCGGAAGTCCAGCGGTGCGCCGCGGTTCCAGGAGGCGTCGAACTCCTCGCCGGTCGAGTGCGCTACCCCGACGTAGTGCGCAGAGATGGTGTCACCGGCGCCGGCCTCCTGGCCGTCGCCCTCCTTGAGGTCCTCGATGACGAGCTCGGCCGGCGGGGCGTCGCCGGGGAAGTCGATCTCGGGCTTGGTCGTGCTGGGGTCGTAACCCATGGGGTGTGCTCCTTCGCAGGGGGAATCGAGGGTGGTCGAGGATCAGTAGGCCGCGAGGATGTCCATGACGAACACCATGGTGTCGGTGCCCTTGATGTCGCCCTGGCCGGCCGCGCCGTAGCCGTCGGCGGGAGCGACGACCATGAGCAGTCGCGAGCCGATCTTCTTGCCGACCACTCCCTCGCTCCAGGCCTTGATCGCACCCTGGCCCGCGGCCGGGAACTCGAAGTAGGCCGGGTCGTGGGCCCAGGCGTTGTCGAACACCTTGCCGTTGCGCCACAGCACACCGGTGTAGGTCGCCCGGACGGTCTGGCCGGCCTTGACCTCGGCGCCGTGGCCGTTGATGAGGGGCTGGATGATCGTCTTCGCCGGGGGCTTGGCGCCCTTCGGGATGGTGATCGTCGCCGCCTTGTCCGGGTTGACGGCGGCAGTCGGGAGGCCGGCAGCCGGCTTGACGGGGTCGCCCTCCGCGGACTTGAGCGGGGTCTGCGCCGACAGCACGTCCATGAGGAAGACGACGGTGTCGGTGGCCGCGACCTTGATGTCGGCGTTGCCCTGGGTGCCGAAGGCGTCCTTGGGCGGCATGGCCACGAGAACGCGCGAACCGATCTTCTGGTTCTGCAGACCCTTCTTCAGACCGGGCAGCAGGTCGGTCGCGCCGAGGCTGAGCCCGAGGTTCTGCTTGCCGAAGTTGGTGTCGAGGACGGAGGAGTCCTTGCCGTTGAGCAGGACGTACTTGAGGCTCACGATCTGGTCGCCCTTGACCTGGGCGCCGGAGCCCTCCTTGACCACCTTGGTGGTCGTCTCCGTCACCGAGAGCGGCTTGGGGTTGACCGTCACCGTCGGGGCGGTCGTGTCGCTGCCACCCGTCACCGTGATCTTGTCGAGGGCTGAGCCCTTGGCCTCCTTGGAGCCACCGCAGCCGGTGAGGACCAGGGCCGCGGCCAGGGCGGCCGCCGTCAGGGCAGGAAAACGTCGCAGATGCACGGGAAAGGACTTTCGCTGGGGGTGGGAAGCAGCGCCCACCATAACCTTCACGGCTGGCAAAGCCCGCTTTGCCCGGTTTCACCCGGAGGTATGCCGTCCACGCGGCATACCGCGAAGCTCACCCGCGCATGCCCTCGATGAGGCGGTCGACGCGGGCGTCCACGGCGGCGAACGGGTCCTTGCACAGGACGGTGCGCTGGGCCTGGTCGTTGAGCTTGAGGTGCACCCAGTCGACGGTGAAGTCGCGACGGTGCTCCTGGGCGGCCTTGATGAAGTCGCCGCGCAGCTTGGCCCGGGTGGTCTGCGGCGGGACGGTCTTCGCCTCGAACACCTCGGGGTCGGTCGTGATGCGGGCCGCCCGGCCGTGCTTCTGCAGGACGTAGAAGACGCCGCGCTCGCGGTTGACGTCGTGGTAGGCGAGGTCGAGCTGGGCGATCCGCGGGTGCTCCATCGGCAGGTCGTGCTTGGCCATGTAGCCGGCGATGAGCTTGTGCTTGATCACCCAGTCGATCTCGGTGTCGACCAGTGACAGGTCACCGGTGTCGACGGCCCGGATGGTCCGCTCCCACAGGTCGAGGACCTGCTTGTGGATCGGGTCCTCGAGGCCCTCGCGGTCGGCGAACGCCTGGGCCCGCTCGAGGTACTCGGTCTGGATCTGCAGCGCGGAGAGCTCGCGGCCGTTGGAGAGCCGGACGGTCTTGCGGCCCGTCATGTCGTGGCTCATCTCGCGGATCGCGCGGATCGGGTTCTCGAGGGTCAGGTCGCGCACCACCATCCCGGCCTCGATCATCCGGAGCACGAGGTCGGCCGAGCCCACCTTGAGCATGGTGGTGGTCTCGCTCATGTTGGAGTCGCCGACGATGACGTGCAGGCGCCGGTAGCGCTCGGCATCGGCGTGCGGCTCGTCGCGGGTGTTGATGATGGGCCGGCTGCGCGTGGTCGCCGAGGAGACGCCCTCCCAGATGTGGTCGGCCCGCTGGCTGACGCAGTAGGTCGCCCCCTTGGAGGTGGTCACGACCTTGCCCGCGCCACAGGTGATCTGGCGGCTGACCAGGAACGGGATGAGCACGTCGGACAGCTGCTGGAACTCCCCCGCGCGTCCGACGAGGAAGTTCTCGTGGCAGCCGTAGGAGTTGCCGGCGGAGTCGGTGTTGTTCTTGAAGACGTAGATCTCGCCCTCGATGCCCTCTTCGGCCAGCCGCTCCTGGGCGTCGGCGACGAGGCCTTCGATGATCCGCTCCCCCGCCTTGTCGTGGACGACGAGCTGGCGGACGTGGTCGCACTCCGGCGTGGCGTACTCGGGGTGGCTGCCGACATCGAGGTAGAGCCGGCTGCCGTTCGAGAGGAAGACGTTGGACGAGCGGCCCCACGAGACGACCTTGCGGAAGAGGTAGCGGGCCACCTCGTCGGGCGTCAGGCGGCGCTGTCCTTCGAACGTGCACGTGATGCCGTACTCGTTCTCGATCCCGAAGATCCGCCGGTCCATGAGCCCACTCTAGGCTTTACGAGGCCTTGATCCACGGGCCACGCCCACCGTGGGAGCATGGGGCCATGCCCGACGCCCACGCAGCGGACTCGGTCACCCGCGTCTCGGGTGCGTCCACCTCCTCCCAGGTGGGCGACCTCACGCGGCACACCCAGTCCATCCTGGAACGCGCCCAGGCCTACGCCGATGCCATGCGCGCCGAGACCGACCAGGTCCTGGCGTCGGCACGTGCCGACGCCGCCCGCATCCGCGACGAGGTCCAGGACCTGCTCCAGGACGCGCAGCGCAAGCATGCCGATGCGGTCCGGGACCGTGACCAGGCCGGGCGCGCCCTGGCCGATGCCACCCGCGAGGCGGAGTCCCTGGTCGCCGATGCGACCGAGCAGGCCTCGATGCTCACCCAGTCGGCCACGCGGACCAGCGAGGAGGCGGTGACGTCCGCCCGCGCCGAGGCCGAGGCTGTCCTCGATGCGGCCCGGACGACTGCCGAGGCCCTGCGGGCCAGCGCGCAGGCCGACTACGACGCCGCCATGCAGCGGTATGCCGCCCACGAGACCGAGCGCGACGCCGCGTTCGCCGCCGGTGTCGAGAAGATGGACGCCCACTTCGCCGAGCGTGACCAGCAGGAGAAGGCGGCCCATGCCGCGCTGCTCGAGGAGGCCACCGCAGCTGCCGCCAAGCTGCGCGAGGACGCCCAGGTCGAGGCGGAGCGCATCATGGGTGCCGCCGCGCTCCACCACGACGAGACCGCGAGCCAGGCGGCCGCGCTGCTGGAGCAGTCGCGCACCGATGCCCAGGAGCGCGTGGACCGCGCCCACGCGGAGGCGGGCGAGATCATGACCCAGGCCGAGGACCACCTCAAGTGGGGTCAGGAGACGGTGCGCCGGATCCTCGACGAAGCCGACGCCGAGGTGCGCCGGATGCGCAGGGAGACCCATCGCGAGCTGGCCGCCAGGATGAGGTCACGTCGCCAGCTGATCCAGACGGCGTTGGCGCAGACCGCCCACCGGGCCCGGTCCGACCGCGAGTCCGCACGACTGGAGTCCGGCAGCCTCCGAGCCCAGGCCGAGGCCGTCATGGCGGCCGCCCAGGCGCAGGCCGAACGCACCCTGGCCGCTGCGGCCGAGGAAGCCGAACGCGTCCGAGCCTCCGCGCACGAGACCGAGCGCGCCGCCGACGAGCGGTCCGCCCGTCGTCTCGAGGAGGCGGACAAGGCCGCTCGACTGGTCCGCGAACGCACGGCTCAGGAGATCGAGCGGCTGCAGCGCGAGACCCACGAGTCGCACCGGCTCGCCCGCGAGGAGCTCGTGACCACGACGGCGCAGGCTCGGGCCGACGCCGACCGGGTCCGGGAAGAGGCTCGGTCGATGCTCGAGCGGGCCCGTTCCGAGGTCGCGGCCCTCGCGTCACGGCGGCAGGACATCACCACCCAGCTGGGTCACCTGTCCGGTGTCATCGACGCGCTGGCCGTGCCGGACCGGGCAGCCGCTCCCGACCTGTCCGCCCCGAGACTCCGCCCTGGACTCTGGCACCGACGGTTCCCCACCTGAGAACGCATCAGACCCCGAAGTCCCTGTCCCCCACCAAGAACGGAACGACCATGAGTGACAGCACCTCCTTCCGCAGCGTCCTGCGCGGCTACGACCCGGCACAGGTCGACCAGTGGCGCGCCGAGCACGCCGGGGCACTGGAACAGGCCCGCCAGGAGGCCGCCGAGCGCACCGTCGAGGTGAGCGAGCTCCGGGCTGCTCTCGCCCGCGCCGAGGAGGAACGGGCGGGCGCGGCCCAGTCGCTGGCCAGCCTCAAGGAAGAGCAGAGCAAGGCCGCCGCTCCCACCTACGCCAACCTCGGTGAGCGGATCGGCACCATCCTCGGGCTCGCCGACGAGGAGGCCGCTGAGATCCGCAGCAACGCCCAAGCCGACGCCGACACGCTGAAGGGCACGACCTCCCTGGAAGCGGACCGGGTGCGCGCCGAGGCCGACCGCTACGCCGAGGACGTCCGCACCAAGGCCGACGCCGAGGCCACCCAGGTCGTCGAGAAGGCCAAGCAGCAGGCCGACGCCATCCTCGACGACGCGGACCGCGAGGCCTCCGCACGACGCGAGGAGGCCGAGGCCTTCTACGAGCACCAGCGTGCCCGTGCAGCCTCCGCTGCCGCCGACTTCGAGGCCACCCTCGGTCAGCGACGCGACAAGGCGGCCGCCGAGTTCTCGGCCCAGATGGCGTCCCACGAGAACGCCCTCACCCAGGCCCAGGAACGCGCCTCGACCCTGTCGTCCCAGAGCGAGCGCGCCCACGCCGACGCCCTCGCCGAGAGCCAGCGCACCATCGAGGCGGCGAAGGCGGAGGCGGAACAGCTGGTCACTGCTGCCCGCGAGCAGGCCGAGCGGATCCGTCGTGACTCCGAGCGTGAGCTCTCGGCGGCCACCCAGCGGCGCGACAGCATCACCGCTCAGCTGAGCAACGTCCGCCAGATGCTTGCCACCCTCGGCGGTGCCGCCATGGTGGACTCGCTGACGAGTCCCCCCGACCCGGCTCCCGAGGCCCCCGACCCGGCTCCCGAGGCCCGCGACGAGGACGCCCTCCCGTTGGACGAGGTGGACGAGGTGGACGACGGCACCGACAGCGCCGACACTGCCGACGATGACCAGGCCGAGGACGTCGACGCGGTCGAGGCCGACGAGACCGACGACGCACAGTCCGAGGAGAGCGAGCAGGAGCGCGCCCCGAGCCGGGCCTGAACCACGGGGGCGCCAGCCTCCCGCTGCGGCCGGCCGCACGTGGACTGGCCGAGCGGCATACCTAGGCTGCCCGCCAGCCCTCGAGGGCGTCGACGCGCAGACCTATCCAGTCGTGCAGCCCGACAGCTCCGTCGGACGTCAGGTCCAGCCCGCGGTTGCCGGCGCGACGCAGCACCCAGCGCCGTTCGAGCAGTGCGGACGCGACCGCGGCGCCCGCCCCACCTGCGAGGTGGGGCCGACGCTCGGTCCAGTCGGTGCAGGGCCGGCTGAGCGGCCGGTGCGCCGCCCGGAGCACATCCACCTCGATGCCGAGTCGACCCAGCGTGTCGTCCCCCACTGGTGCGGTGAGGACCAGACCGTCCTGAGCGGTTGACAGTGCCCCCACCTCGACCAGCCGCTCGGTCACGGCCACCCCCAGCACTCCCGCGAGGTGGTCGTAGCAGAGCCGGGCGCGGCGCAGCCGGTCCCTCCGGTTCGCCTGCCGCAGCGAGGTCGCCCCTGTGAGTGGTGGGGTGAGGAGCAGTGCGGCCTCCAGGAACTCGGCCACCTGCGGCGAGGCCAGCCGGTACAGCCGCCTGCGCCCCTCGGTGCGGACCCGCACCAGCCCGCCGTCGAGCAGTCGGCGAAGGTGCGCACTCGCGAGGGACGCGGACGCCCCCGAGGCAGAGGCCAGCGACGAGGCCGGGCTCTCCTCGCCGTCCAGCAGGGCCTCGAGCATGGCCGCCCGCACCCGGTCACCCAGGAGCATCCCGATCGTCGCGAGGTCTGGCTCGTTCGTCATGGGACGACGGTACGCCGGGAACGCTCAAACGCCCGTTGAACCTTCGCACCCCTACGGTGTCGTCATGACTTCCTGGAAGCGAGTCGCCCTCGCGATGTTCGCAGTCGGCTGGGGCGCCAACCAGTTCTCCTCCCTCCTGGTCGCCTACCGCGACGAGCTCGGCCTCCCCACCCAGACCCGAGCAGCACTGTTCGGCGTCTACGCGATCGGCTTGGTGCCCGGGCTGGTTGCCGGTGGTGGCGCCTCGGACCGCTGGGGCCGGCGTGCCGTGTCGGTACCGTTCGTCGTGCTCTCCCCGGTCGCCACACTCATCCTCGTGCTGGGACGCGAGGAGGTCTGGGGTCTGGCAGCCGGGCGGTTCCTCGCCGGGATCTGCTCGGGCGTGGTGTTCAGCGCGACCAGTGCCTGGGTGGCCGAGCTGTCGTCGGGTTCGACGGCCGGCGACGGTGCCCGTCGCGCGGCGGTGGCCCTGTCGGCGGGCTTCGGTGCCGGTCCGCTGGTCTCCGGGCTGGTCGCCCAGTTCGCGCCGCACCCGTTGTGGGTGCCGTATCTTCCCCACCTCGTGCTGGGCACCGCTGCCGCGGTCCTCGTCCTCGGCGCACCCGAGACGCGCCCACGCGGCGTCGGGACACCACGGGCCATCGTGCGGATCCCCGACGTCGCTCGCTCGGCGCGGTTCCTGCTCACCGTGGCGCCGGCCGCACCGTGGGTCTTCGGGGCTGCGTCGGTCTCCATCGCCTTCCTCCCGGGGGAGATCGCAGGAGGCAACGGGTATGCCGTGGCCTTCGCTGCCGTGCTCAGCGGGATCACGCTGGGGACCGGCGTCCTCGTGCAGCCCGTCGCCCGAACGCTCGACGAACGGCGCACCGGTCTCGCGGGGCTCGTCGGACTGGGTGCAGCGACGGGCGGCACGCTGCTCGGCATCCTGGCCCTCACCCTCGACAGCCACCTGGTCCTGCTCGTCACCGGTCTCGCCTTCGGGTCCGCCTACGGTCTCTGCCTCGTCTCCGGCCTGCGCGACACCGAACGGCTGGCCCCGCCCGACGAGCGCGGCGCGACCATCGCCATCTACTACGTCCTCACCTACGTCGGCTTCGCCGCCCCCTACGCACTCGGAGGACTCTCCACCGCCGGGCTCGGCGACCGTGGGGCGCTGCTCGTCGCCACCGGGACGGCCGTTCTCGCGGCGGCGGTCGTCTCCGTCTCGCGCCGCCGGCTCACCGCCGCCGTCCTCGCACCGCTGCGCCGCTGAGCCGACCAGGACCCGTTCAGGACCCATGCAGGGTCGTCCCCGCACGGTGCGCCGTCCGCGAACACGCTCGACAACCCCTGGGTCACCCTGCTTGCGTGAGTCCATGTCGCTGCTCGTCCTCGGAGGAACCGCCTGGCTGGGCCGTGAGGTCGCCCGGGCGGGCATCGCGTCGGGTCAGGACGTCACGGTCCTCGCGAGGGGGAAGTCGGGCGAGACGCCGCCCGGCGTCGAGGCCGTCCGCGCCGACCGGGGTGACCCCACGGCATACGACACCGTGCGGGACCGCGACTGGGACGTCGTCGTGGACGTCGCCCGGCAGCCCAGCCACGTGGCAGGCGCCGTCGAGGCGCTGGGGCGACGGGCAGCCTCGTGGGTGTTCGTGTCCTCCGCGTCGGTCTACGCCGCCGGTGACGAGCCCGGCGCCGACGAGTCGGCCGAGCTGCTCCCGGCCCACGCGTCCGACGACGAGGGGTGGGAGACCTACGGTGCGCGCAAGGTGGCGGCTGAGCAGATGATCCTCGACCGCGTGGGTGACCGTGCACTGATCGCACGGTCGGGGCTGATCGCGGGGCCCGGCGACCACACCGACCGCACCGGCTACTGGCCCCTGCGGTTCGCCCATCCGGCCAGCGCGAACGGCGCGGTCCTGGTGCCTGACAGCCCGCTGGCCACGCAGGTCCTCGATGTCCGCGACCTCGCGAGCTGGCTGGTACTGGCGGGTCTGGGCGGGCGCACGGGGGTGGTCAACGCGAGCGGTCCCGTGCTGCCCCTCACCGAGCACCTTGCAGCTGCCCGTCAGGTCGCCGGACACGACGGCGAGACCGTCCCGGTGGACCAGGAGTGGCTCGCCGAACACGAGGTGGAGCCGTGGTCCGGTGCACGAAGCCTGCCGCTCTGGCTTCCGCTGCCGGAGTATGCCGGGTTCATGGCGCGCAGCACCGCGGCTGCTGAGGCACTGGGGCTCACGTGCCGCCCGCTTGCCGAGACCCTCGCGGACACCCTTGCCTGGGAGCTGGCGTCCGGTCCCGGCCGCGTGCGCAAGGCAGGCCTGTCCCCCGCGGACGAGATCAGCCTCCTGTCCGAAGCGCGACAGTAGCCCGATGCCACACCGGCGCCGCCACGATGTGGGTAGGGCCGCCATGTCACGGCGCCGCGGCCGTGCGTAGCGTCGCCCTGACGAGATCGGACACATTCCTTGGCAGGGGGCCGTCGTGCTGCGTGAGAGGACCGAACAGGTCGCGGTCGACGGTGGCGACCTCACGGTGCACGTCCTCGGCCCGGGCGGACCCGGCGCGACCACCGTCCTCGCCCTGCACGGCATCTCCTCGAACGGCCTGGCCTGGGTGCCGCTCGGCCGGGCCCTTTCGCCGGAGGTAACCCTGCTCGCACCGGACCTGCGGGGTCGTGCCGAGAGCTCCCGGCTGAGGTCGACCGGGTTGGCCGACCACGTCGCCGACGTCGTGTGCGTCCTCGACCACTTCGGGCTCGCACGCCCCGTCCTGGCCGGCCACTCCATGGGGGCCTTCGTCGCGGCCCTCACTGCCGCGACCCACCCGGACCGGGTGTCCGGGGTCGTCCTCGTCGATGGCGGGCTCGCCTTCCCCTCCCCTGGTTCCTTCGACGTCGACGAGGTGCTGCACAGCATCATCGGTCCGGCCATGGACCGGTTGTCGATGACCTTCGAGGACGAGGCGGCCTACCTGCGGCACTGGGTCGCGCACCCGGCGATGGGCCCGCTGCTCGAGTCGCCCGGAGGCGGCGACCTCACGGCATACCTGCTGCACGACCTGGCCGGGACGCCCGGTCGGATGCGGTCCACCAGCTCTCTGGAGTGCGTGCGCGCGGACTGGACCGACCTGATGAGTGACCCGGCCACCCTCAGTGCCGTGCACACCCTGCAGTGCCCCGCCCGGTTGTTCTGGGCCGCCCGAGGCCCGCTCGGGCAGGCCGCCGGCCTCTACTCCCCCGAACGCATCGACGAGTCGCGGCTTCCCGGCGACATCGGCGTCATGAGGCTCGACGCCGACCACTACGGCGTCCTGCTCGATCCTGCGCCACTGGCCGCCGTCGCCGCAGCGGTCGGAGAGCTCGCCGGCGTACCAACATCCGGACGGAGCATCCACTCCGCGGTCAAGTAACGGCATGTTTGGTGTTGACAAACAGCGCGTTACTTTCGAGAGGACCGTCATGGCCACCCTGCGACTGGGCGACGACGCCCCTGACTTCACAGCCGAGACCACCGAGGGCGAGCTCACCTTCCACGACTGGAAGGGCGACGGCTGGGCCGTGCTGTTCAGCCACCCCGCCGACTTCACGCCGGTGTGCACGACCGAGCTCGGCCGGGTCGCCCAGCTCAAGGACGAGTGGGCAGCCCGCAACACCAAGGTGCTCGCCGTCTCCGTCGACGCACTCGAGGACCACACGGCGTGGAAGTCCGACATCGAGGAGGTCTCCGGTGCGGCCGTCGACTACCCGATCGTCGCCGACAAGGACCGCCAGGTCGCCGAGCTCTACGACATGATCCACCCCGGCGCGGGCGACACCTCTCCCGTCCGTTCGGTGTTCCTCATCGACCCGGTCGGCAAGGTGCGCCTGTCGCTGACGTACCCCAAGAGCGCCGGTCGCAACTTCGACGAGATCCTGCGCGCTCTGGACGCGTTGCAGGTCAACGACTCCGGCCCGTTCTCGACCCCGGCGGACTGGAAGGCCGGTGAGCGCATCATCGTCGCCCCCACCGTCACCACCGAGGACGCCCAGAGCCGGTTCAAGGGCGTCGAGGTCGTGAAGCCATACCTGCGCTACGCCGAGGCGCCCACCGCCTGAGCTCGCCACGGCATACGTTGGGGGCATGACCAACGCCGGCAGGTACTCCAGCCACCCCGTCCCCGTCGCCGGTGGCGAGGTGCCCGCCGACCTCCATCTCCCTGAGGCCGGGACCGGACCGGGGATCGTGCTGTTCCAGGAGATCTTCGGCGTCACCGACTACATCCGCAGCCGGGCCCAGGACCTCGCCGACGCCGGCTACGTCGTGCTTGTCCCGCACCTCTACTGGCGGCTCGGGGACGAGGTGGTCAGCGAGGCGGCCGACGGGCTGCCCCGCGCGATGGAGCTGGTCGGCAAGCTCGACTGGGAGGCAGCCGTCGGCGACGGTGCGGCCAGCCTGGACGCGCTGCAGGACCACCCGGCTGTCGACGGCCCCGTCGGTGTCCTTGGCTTCTGCCTCGGCGGCGGCCTCGCCTTCAACGTCGCGGCCGTGACCGGCACCGCCGGTGAGGGTCCGGACGCGCTGGTGAGCTACTACGGGTCGGCCCTGCCCACCCTGCTGGGGATCGCCTCGCAGGTGACGGTGCCGAGCCTGCACCACTTCGGCCTGTCCGACGACTACATCCCGACGGACGCCGTCCGCGAGATCGAAGCCGCCGTCACGGCGAACAACGACGACGTCACGTTCCTCACCTATGCCGGCGCCGGGCACGCCTTCGACAACCCGTCGCCGGTCTTCCACCATCAGCGCGCCTCGCAGGAGGCGTGGGCAGCCACCACCGCGTGGCTCGATGAGAAGCTGCCCCGCTGACCCGGACCGGACCTAGGCAGTCCCGGCTGCCGCGCCGGCAGCCGCGTCAGCGCGGCCCTGGAGCAGCCTCCACTCACTCTGGTTGCGGGTCCTTGCCGCTGCCTCCCGGAACGACGCGGCGGCCTCCTCGTGTCGACCGGCCCTGGCCAGGAGGTCGCCGCGCACACTGGGCAGCAGGTGCGAGTCCGCGAGGGCACCGTCAGGGAGCTGGTCGAGGATGGCGAGACCGGCCTCCGGTCCCGACGCCCGGCCGTGAGCGACGGCCCGGTTGACCTCCACCACCGGGCCGGGAGCTGCCTCGGCAAGGACGTCGTACAGTGCGGCGATACGGCGCCAGTCGGTGTCCGCGGCCGTGGCGGCACGCGCGTGCCGCGCTGCTATCGCTGCCTGCAGGACGTAGCGACCCACCGGCTTTCCGCGAGCTGCAAGCTGCTCGGCGCGCTCCAGGGCAGCCAGCCCACGACGGATCAGCAGCTCGTCCCACAAGCTCCGGTCCTGGTCGTCGAGCAGCACCGGCTGCCCCGCCGCGCCCCGACGGGCGAGATCGCGGGACGCCTGCAGCTCCAGGAGCGCCTGCAGCCCGTGCACCTCTGGCTCGTCAGGCACCAGCTCGGCAAGCGTCCGAGCCAGGCGGATCGCCTCGCCCGTGAGCTCCGGGCGCATCCAGTCCTCCCCGGCCGTTGCGGTGTACCCCTCGTTGAAGACCAGGTAGACGACGGCCATCACGTCGTCCAGCCGCGCGGTGCGTTCGTCGCCGATCGGCAGCTCGAAGTCGGCCCTGGCCTCGGTGAGGGTCTTCTTCGCCCGGGAGATCCGCTGCCCCATCGCGCTCTCGGCGGCGAGGAACGCACGGGCGATCTCGGTGGTCGACAGTCCGCCGACCAGACGCAGCGTCAGAGCCGCCCGTGACTCGGGAGTCAGCTGGGGGTGGCAGCACAGGAAGATCAGCCGGAGGACGTCGTCCTCGATGAAGTCCACCTGCGAGCTGAGGTCCACCATCGCGTCCTCCTCGCTGAGGGCGTTCCCGAGCAGCTCGGTCTTGCGCCGCAGGTTTTCGGCGCGGCGGACGTGGTCTATGGCACGGCGCTTGGCCGCCGTCATCAACCAGGCAGCGGGATTGTCGGGTATGCCGTGCGTCGGCCAGCGCTCGAGCGCGCTCACCAGCGCGTCCTGCGCCAGGTCCTCGGCAAGGTCGAGGTCGCGGGTCATCCGGGACAGTGCGCCCACCAGGCGTGCCGACTCCTCCCGCCACGTGGCGGTGATGGTCTCCGCGGTGGTCTGGGCCATGCGGCCAGCCTAGGGCTGGCCGCATGGCCCAGAACCCGGACGGGCTCCTCAGCCTCGAACTCTCAGGCGGACGGTTCCGGCGCCTCGTCGGCGATCTGCCGGAGGGTGGCGACCATCTCGACCTCGGGCCAGTAGTTGGCGTGCAGCTCGGCGAACTCCTGCTGGCCCGCGACCGCCTCCTCGAGGGTGTCGTACTGCATGATCGCCCAGCCGCCCGCGACCTCCTTGGCCTCGGCATAGGGCCCGTCGACCCTGGTGACGTCCCCCTTGCGGACCACGAAGTTGACGGCGTCCTCGGTGCCGAAGAGGCCTCCCCCGTCGAGGAAGTGCCCGGCCCCGGCCTGCTCGCCGATGTACTTGTCCATCGCCTCCATCAGCGCCTGCGGCGGCGCCCCGATGCCCTCTTGCATCCGCACGAACCCCATGAACCTTGGCATTGCCCGCTCCTCAGTCTCGAAGGCTCACCGCTCATCGGTGGCCGACTCACCCGTACGACGAACCGCTTCCTGCTCCTTCGACATCGCTGCCGAAACTTTCGGTGCGAGTCCCTGCGACCAGCCTCAGGCGGACGGCCCAGTCCGATCCGGACCCTGTTGGTCTGGGCCGTGCTCCTCTGGGCCCCGCTCGTCCGGACCCTGCTCCTCTGGACCCTGCTCTCGGGGGCGCTGGGTCTGCGGGTTGGTGGAGTCGTCGCGGACCGAACCCTCACCGGTGAGGGTGTCATGGCGGCCCGGTGTCGGGTCGTCCTCGGACGGGGCGTCGCTCGTCGGGTCGTCGATGCTCAGGAGCGCATCGAGCAGCCCTCCGCCGATGCGGCGGAAGGTCCGGCGCGGGCGCTCGCGGTCGAGCACCGCCACCTCGAGCTGGGCGGCGGTCAGGGTCCTGGCTGCGCCACCCGCGGGGTCGGCCGGGTCGTGGCCGAGCAGCTCGACCGCGAGGCTGAGGGCGTCGCCCAGCGACAGCCCGGGGCTCCAGCGGTCCTTCAGCGCGGTCTCGATGGTCTCGGCGGCGCCGCCCATCGCCACGAAGCCCAGCTCGTCGGCCACCGACCCGTCGTAGGTCAGCCGGTAGATCTGGTCCTCCTCGGAGGTGTCCCCCACCTCGGCCACGACGATCTCGACCTCGTAGGGCTTGGACTCCTGGGTGAAGACCGTCCCCAGGGTCTGCGCGTAGGCGTTGGCCAGGCCGCGAGCCGTCACGTCGGTGCGGTCGTAGGAGTAGCCGCGCAGGTCGGCATACCGGACACCGGCGACCCGGAGGTTCTCGAACTCGTTGTACTTGCCGACCGCCGCGAAGGCGATCCGGTCGTAGATCTCGGACACCTTGTGCAGCGCCCGCGACGGGTTCTCCGCGACGAATGCGATCCCCTTGTCGTAGCCCAGGACCACGACGGAGCGGCCGCGCGCGATCCCCTTGCGGGCGTAGTCCGCCCGGTCCTTCATGAGCTGCTCGGGCGAGACGTAGAACGGCATGCTGGTCATCGCGCACCTCCCGGGTTGCCCTGGCGGGCGGCGATGACCGCCTCGACCACGTCGCGCAGCTCCTCGTCGCCGACGAACCGCACGCCCTCGGCCCCCACGACCGCCACGGTCGGCCAGATCCGCCGGCCGACGTCGGGCCCGCCGGTGGCCGAGTCGTCGTCGGCGGCGTCGTAGAGCGCCTCGATGACCACACTGACCACCTCGTCGGCGGTGAGGTCGGGACGCCAGACCTTCTTCAGGGCACCGCGGGCGAAGAGGGAGCCCGAGCCGACGCTGTGGTGGTCGTGCTCCTCGTAGCACCCGCCGGTCACGTCGTAGGAGAAGATCCGGCCGAGCTGCCGGTCGAGGTCGTAGCCGGCGAACAGCGGCACGACCGACAGGCCCTGCATCGCCATGCCGAGGTTGGACCGGATCATCGACGCGAGCCGGTTTGCCTTGCCCTCCAACGAGAGCAGCGTGCCCTCGATCTTCTCGTAGTGCTCCAGCTCGACCTGGAAGAGCTTCACGAGCTCGATCGCGATGCCGGCCGTGCCGGCGATGCCGACCGCGGAGTACTCGTCGCCGGCGAAGACCTTCTCCATGTCGCGGTTGGCGATGATGTTGCCCATCGTCGCGCGGCGGTCACCCGCCATCACCACGCCACCGTCGAACGTCGCCGTCACGATGGTGGTGCCGTGTGGCGCCTCCATCATGTTGCCCGGGGGCAGGACCCGGCGCGAGGGCAGCAGCTGGGGGGCGTGCACACCGACGAACTCGGTGAACGAGGACGACCCCGCCGAGAGGTATGCCGCGGGGAGCTTGCCCGCTTCGGCGCCAGTGGTCACTGGCCACCCTTCTGGACGAAGCCGCGGACGAACTCCTCCGCGTTGGACTCCAGCACGCCGTCGATCTCGTCGAGGACGCTGTCGATGTCCGAGTCGAGGTTCTCCTTGCGGGCCGCGGCTTCCGGAGCGGCAGGAGTGGGCTCGGGCGCCTCGTCGGGGGCATCGTCGCGGCGTTGTGGTCGGCTCTGCTCTTGGCTGGGCATTGGTGGGACCTCTTCCTCGCGGGGCTTGCGATCAACCTATCCCGATGCGGACGCCAACTCACGCAGCAGGGTCGCCGCGTCCGGACTGCGGTCGAGCAGCGGACCGACGGCGGCCTTGGTGCCACGCAGCGGTTCGAGCATCGGGACCCGCTGCAGCGACGTCTGGCCGGGGATGTCGAAGATCACCGAGTCCCACGACGCGGCGGCGATCTGGTCGGGGTAGCGCTCGAGGCACTTGCCGCGGAAGTAGGCGCGGGTGTCCGCAGGAGGCTCGTGGACCGCCTCGAGGACGGCCTCCTCGGTGACCAGCTCCTCGAACCGGCCGGCGGCGCGCAGCTTGTGGAAGATGCCCTTGTCGGGGCGCACGTCGGACCACTGGATGTCGATCGCGCGCAGCCGGGGGTCGCTCCAGTCCAGGCCGTCGCGGTCGATGTAGCCCTGGAGCACCTGCTGCTTGGCCACCCAGTCCAGCTCCCGCGCCGCCTCCCGAGGGTCGCGCTCGAGGCGGTCCAGGATGACCGCCCACCACCGCATGACCTCCTCTGTGTCGTCGTCGAGCTCACCGGCATACCGGGTCCGGAGGTAGCGCTCCGCGAGCTCGTGGTAGCGCCAGAGCAGCTGCACCGCGGTGAGCTTGGTGCCGTCGCGCAGCTCCATCAGGGTGGTGCAGGTGGGGTCGTGGCTGACCGCCTGGAGCGTCGCCACGGGTCGGGCGATGGTGAGGTCGACGTCGATGGCCCGGTCCTCGATCATCGCCAGGACCAGCGACGCGGTGCCGAACTTGAGCAGGCTGGCGACGTCGCAGTGGTTGGCGTCGCCGATGATGACGTGCAGCCGGCGGTAGAGGTCGGCCACGGCGTGCGGCTCGTCGCGGGTGTTGATGATGGGCCGCTTGAGGGTGGTCTCGAGGCCCACCTCGACCTCGAAGAAGTCGCTGCGCTGGCTGAGCTGGTAGCCCGCGGTCCGCGAGTCCATGCCGATGCCCACCCGGCCGGACCCGGTCATGACCTGTCGCGCGACGAAGAACGGCACGAGGTGGCGCACGATGTCGGTGAAGGGCGTCTCGCGCCGCATCAGGTAGTTCTCGTGCGTGCCGTAGGACTGGCCCTTGCCGTCGGTGTTGTTCTTGTAGAGGTTCACCCCCGGAGGGACGTGCGAGAGCCGGCGCACCGACTCGGCCATGATCGCCTCGCCGGCCCGGTCGAAGGTGATGGCCGCGCGGGGCGAGGTCACCTCGGGTGAGGAGTACTCGGGGTGGGCGTGGTCGACGTAGAGCCGGGCGCCGTTGGTCAGGACGACGTTGGCGAGGGTCGGGTCCTCCTCGTCGGTGAGCTGGCTCGGGTCCGCGACGCCGCGACCCATCTCGAAGCCACGGGCATCCCGCAGCGGGGCCTCGTCGGCGTAGTCCCAGGACGCGTGGGCGGCCCGGATCCCCTGCGCCGAGGCGTAGGCGTTGACCACCTGGCCCGACAGGATCATCGGGTTGGCTGCGGGGTCGCCCGGCACGGAGATGCCGTACTCGGTCTCGACGCCCATGACCCGTCGGACCGTCATGCGTGGCTCCCGCTCATGGACTCACCCTAGGCGGTGACCCGGATGAGAGAGTTGCGCAGCATGCGGCACTCCCCTTTGGCGATGTACCCGAGGACGGCACTCCTGACGGCGCTGCTCGACGGCGGACTGCGGCCCACGGTCGAGAGCCGCACCGTGGATCAGATCCGGGCCGAACGGGGCACGACCTACCCCGACCGACCCCCCTTCTCCTGGGTGACCGGCGCGGTGGACCGTTCCGTGGGGATCACCTTCGGCACCGCGCAGGCCAGGGACGGCTACGAGATCCCGTTGCGGATCTACCGGCCGCGGTCCGTGCGTGACACCGAGACCGACGTGCCCGTGGTCGTCTACCTCCATGGCGGCGGGTTCGTGCAGGGGAACGTCGTGATGTACGACCCCCTCTGCACCCACCTGGCGGCGAAGGTCCGCGCCGTCGTGGTGTCGGTCGACTACCGACTCGCGCCCGAACACCGGGCCCCGACCGGCGCCCACGACTGCGCGGACGCCACGACCTGGGTCACCGGCCAGGGCGCCGTCCTCCGGGCCGACACCACGCGGGTCGCCGTGTGCGGCGACAGCGCCGGCGGCACCCTGGCCGCGGTCACCGCACAGCTGCTGCGAGACCGGGGTGACTCCCCGGTCCGCCACCAGGCACTGCTCTACCCGGCGACCGACATGACGCTCGCCTCGCCGTCCATCGACGCCAACGCGGATGCGCCGATGCTGACCCGCAGGAGCATCGTCGCCTTCCGCGAGCACTACGCGCCGACCGGCGCGGACTGGCGCGACCCCCTGGTGTCACCGCTCTTCGGCGACCTCGGAGGGCTGCCGCCGGCGCTGATCCAGACCGCGGACCTGGACGCGCTCCGTGACGACGGGACGCGGTATGCCGCCGCGCTGGAGGCTTCAGGGGTGCCGGTCCGGCTGACCAACTACGTCCGCGTGCCCCACGGGTTCGCGTCGTTCCCCGGCATGGTCGCCTCGGGTGCCCAGCAGCGCGCCGAGCTCGTGGACGCGATCCGCAGGCACCTGTATGCCGCCGGCGCGCCAGAGCGCCCGGGAGCGGGTTAGGCTCGGCCCCAGACCTCCGACGATTCGAGCTCCAGACCCTCAACGCCGACGATCAGAACCAGTCCGGACACCCATCCACCAGGAGTGCCATTGCGGGACATCGTGGTCTTCAGCGGGAGCGCGCACCGCGCCCTGGCCCATCGCATCTGCCAGGCACTCGGGGTGGACCTGTCCCCCGCCGAGATCAAGCGGTTCAGCAACGACTGCCTGCAGGCACAGCTGCTGGCCAACTGCCGCCAGCGTGACGTCTACATCGTCCAGCCGCTCGTCCCCCCGACCCAGGAGCACCTCATGGAGCTGCTGCTGATGGTCGATGCCGCGCGGGGTGCCTCGGCGGCCCAGATCACCGCGGTCATCCCCCACTACGCCTATGCGCGGTCCGACAAGAAGGATGCGTCCCGCATCTCGCTCGGCGGCAGGCTGGTCGCCGACATGCTCGTCACCGCGGGCGTCGACCGCGTGCTGACCATGACGTTGCACGCGCCACAGGTGCACGGCTTCTTCTCGGTGCCGGTCGACCACCTCACCGCCATCGGGGTCCTCGCCGACCACTTCCGTGGCGGCGACCTGGCGAACTCCGTCGTGGTCTCCCCCGACCTCGGCAACGCCAAGACGGCCACGCAGTTCGCCCGGCTCCTGGGCCTGCCGGTCGCGGCGGGTTCGAAGCAGCGGCTCGGCGACGACCGCGTCATCATCGACTCGATCGTGGGTGACGTCGCCGGCAAGCGCGCCATCATCCTCGACGACGAGATCGCCACGGGTGGCTCGATTCTCGAGCTCCTCGACCGGCTGGCCGACCTCGGGTGCCCGCGCGCCGACGTCGCCTGCACCCACGGGCTGTTCGCGGGCAAGGCAGTCGACCGACTGCGCGAGCACCCCATGATCGACGAGGTCGTCACCACCGACACGGTCCCCGCCCCAGGTCACTGGCCCGAGCTGCAGATCCGGTCGGTGTCACTGTTGTTCGCCGAGGCGATCAAGCGCATCCACGCCGGCGAGTCGGTGAGCAGCCTGTTCGACGGTGTCGACCCCGCCCACGCCCCGCCCCAGGCGACGCTGTTCGACAAGGTCGACGCTTGAGGGGCGTGAGGTTCTCCCCTTCCGCCGTGGTCGCCCTGACCGTCGATCTTGCCTTCGTGCTGCTCTTCGCCACGGTCGGCCGGATCAGCCACACCGAGGGTGTCACCCTCGCCGGCGTCCTGGGCGTGGCCTGGCCGTTCGTCGTGGCCCTGCTCGCGGGCTGGGCCGTGGCGTGGCGACGCATCGCGGACTGGCCGGTGCGGATGCCCGGCTCGAGCACCGCCTGGCTCGTCACCGTGGTCCTCGGCCTGGTCCTGCGGGTGGCGACGGGTGGTGGCTTCGCCTGGAGCTTCGGCCTCGTCACGCTCCTGGCGCTGGGGCTGTTCCTCGTCGGGTGGAGGTGCGCCGCGGAGGTCTTCCGGTTCGCGGTCGACGGGCTGGGCCGCTGGGCCGACAAGGCAGCCGCGCGACGCTGATCCCTCTCAGGCCTCCGGCGACCACCCGGGCGGGGCGAACAGGTAGCCGAGCCGGTCGCGCCAGCGCCGGGCCGACCGCACCTGGCGGACCATGAGGGCGAACTCGGCGTACTGCAGCCGGAACGGGTTGAACGTGGTGACGGGGTGGGTGAGACCGTAGGTCGGACGCTGCCGCTCCTCCCGGAAGGTCCCCAGCAGCCGGTCCCAGACGATGAGGATCCCGCCGTAGTTGCGGTCGAGGTACTCGGCGTCACTGGCGTGGTGCACCCGATGGTGCGAGGGGGTGTTGAAGACCAGCTCGATCGGACGCCACAGCTTGGGGATGGTCTCGGTGTGCACCCAGAACTGGTAGGTCAGGTTGATCGAGAAGACGAAGAAGATCATCCATGGCGGCACGCCGAGCAGCGGCAGCGGCACCCAGAACAACAGCTCGCCCCACGGGTTCCACTTCTGCCGGAGGGCGGTGGTGTAGTTGAACTTCTCGCTGCTGTGGTGCGCCTGGTGCATCGCCCAGAGCACCCGGATCCGGTGGCTGCTGCGGTGGTAGGAGTACCAGAGCAGATCCACCAGCAGCAGCACGACGACCCACGTCCACCAGTCGTGCGGGTCGAGGCGAAGGGGCGTCGCGGCATACAGGGCGGTGTACCCGAACAGGGCGACCGCCCGCGCCCCGAGGTTGACCACCACCGAGCCCACGCCCATCGTGAGGCTCGCCGTGGAGTCCTCGCGCGAGTGTCCGGCCCGGGGCGCGTCCTCGTCGGTCTCGAGCACCCGCAGGGCGACGAGCTCCAGGACGATGAACAGCACGAAGAAGGGCACGGCGAGCAGTGCCGGGTCGCGCAGCAGGTGGTCCATGGGACCAGAGGTTACTCGCGGTAAGTTAGCGGCGCCACGAGGGCTGGGTCACAGGTACTGCCCGGTGTTCGCGACGTTGTCGATGGAGCGGCCGGGCTCGGTGCCGCTCTTGCCGGTGACGAGCGTGCGGATGTAGACGATCCGCTCCCCCTTCTTGCCGGAGATGCGGGCCCAGTCGTCCGGGTTCGTGGTGTTGGGTAGGTCCTCGTTCTCCTTGAACTCGTCGACGCAGCTGGCCAGCAGGTGGTCCACCCGTATGCCGCGCTGTCCGGCGGTGAGGAAGTCCTTGATCGCCATCTTCTTGGCCCGGTCGACGATGTTCTGGATCATCGCGCCGCTGTTGAAGTCCTTGAAGTAGAGGACCTCCTTGTCACCGTTGGCGTAGGTGACCTCGAGGAAGCGGTTCTCCTCGATCTCGGAGTACATCCGCTCCACCGTCGCGGTGATCATGGCGTCGACGGTGGCCTGCGGCGACCCTCCGTGCTCGGCCAGGTCGTGCTCGTGCAGCGGCAGGTCTGCCACGAGGTACTTGGTGAAGATGTCGCGGGCGCTCTCGGCGTCGGGCCGCTCGATCTTGATCTTCACGTCGAGCCGTCCGGGACGCAGGATGGCCGGGTCGATCATGTCCTCGCGGTTGGAGGCCCCGATGACGATGACGTTCTCGAGCCGCTCGACACCGTCGATCTCGGACAGCAGCTGGGGGACGATCGTGGTCTCGACGTCGCTGGAGACACCCGACCCGCGGGTGCGGAACAGGCTGTCCATCTCGTCGAAGAACACCACGACCGGCGTGCCACCGGACGCCTTCTCCCGGGCGCGCTGGAAGATCAGCCGGATGTGCCGCTCGGTCTCACCGACGTACTTGTTGAGCAGCTCGGGGCCCTTGATGTTGAGGAAGAACGACTTGCCGACCGGCTTGCCCTCCTTCTCCGCGACCTTCCGTGCCAGCGACGACGCGACGGCCTTGGCGATGAGGGTCTTGCCACACCCGGGCGGTCCGTAGAGCAGGACGCCCTTTGGAGGCTTGAGCTGGTGCTCGGTGAACAGGTCGGGGTGCAGGTAGGGCAGCTCGACCGCGTCGCGGATGGCCTCGATCTGGCCCGCGAGCCCGCCGATGTCCTCGTAGTCGATGTCGGGGACCTCTTCGAGGACGAGCTCGGAGACCTCGGCCTTCGGGATCCGCTCGTAGACGAACCCGGACCTGGACTCGAGCATCAGGGCGTCGCCGACCCGGATCGGCTCGCCCTCGAGGGAGTCGGCCATCCGGACGACCCGCTCCTCGTCGGCGTGCGCGACGACGAGCACCCGGCCCTCGCCGAGCAGCTCCTTGATCATCACCACCTCGCCGATCTGCTCGTAGCCACAGGTGGCCACGACGTTCATCGCCTCGTTGAGCCGCACCTCGCGTCCGCTGGAGAGCTCGGCCGGGTCGACGGCCGGGCTCACGGCGACGTGCATCTTGCGGCCGCCGGTGAGGATGTCCACCGTCGCGTCGTCGTAGGACTCGAGGATCACGCCGTAGGCCGCGGGCGGCTGGGCGAGCCGGTCGACCTCCGACTTCAGGGTGACGATCTGCTCGCGCGCCTCCTTGAGCGTGCGGACCAGCCGCTCGTTCTGCGAGGAGACCGTGGCGAGGTTGGACTGCAGCTGCAGCACCTTGGTCTCGAGCTCGCGGGATCGCACGGGGGCGTCGGCGAGGCGCTGGCGCAGGGCAGCGACCTCCTCGGAGAGGAGCTCGGCCTGGCGGCGCTCCTCCGAGTGGTCACCGGGGGTGGCGTGATCGGTCATGTCGGCTCCCTCAAGACCTCGACAGTGGCGAACAACTGCGGTGGCGAACGACTGCTACCGACCGTCGACTGCCCGGCCGATGGCTCAAACCTAACCCCGAACTACTCCCCTGTCGGGGAGGTTTGAGTCACAGAACGGCGAAGCCGCCGGATCTTCTTGTCTGATGGGACGCGCTCACCGACGTCCTCGGCCGTGAAGTCGCTCTCGGCCCCGAACGCCAGCCCGCTCTCGAGGGCGCCCTCCTCGTCCGACGTGCCCTTCGCCGGGCGACGCTTGCGCAGCGGTGGGGTCACGCCGGGGGCCAGCCTGCGACTGGTGATGAGGAAGCCGGTGTGGCCGTGCATCCGGTGCTGCGGCCGCACCGCGAGCCCTTCGAGGTGCCACCCGCGGACCAGGGACTCCCACGCCTCGGGCTCGGTGTAGCCGCCGTGGTCACGCAGCGCCTCGGCCACCCGGGACAGCTGGGTGGCGGTGGCGACGTAGCAGATGATGACGCCACCGGGAACGAGGGCGTCGGCGACGACGTCGAGGCACTCCCAGGGGGCGAGCATGTCGAGGACGACGCGGTCCACCGACCCGGGCTCCTCGGCCGTGGGGAGCGACTCGACGAGGTCGCCCACCGTGACCTGCCAGGCGGGGTGGTCCACCCCGAAGAAGGCCCGGGCGTTGCCCTTGGCGATGTCGGCGAAGTCCTCGCGTCGCTCGAACGAGTGGACGTAGCCCCTGCTCTCCCACGGCGCGCAGCAGAGACATCGACAGCGCCCCGGACCCCACTCCCGCCTCGACGACCCGGGCTCCCGGGAAGACGTCGGCCATCGTGACGATCTGGCCGGCGTCCTTGGGGTAGACGACCGCAGCGCCGCGCGGCATCGACATGACGTAGTCGGACAGCAGCGGCCGCAGGGCGAGGTACTCGACGCCGGCGGTGTTGCGGACGACCGAACCGTCCGGTGTCCCGATGAGGTCGTCGTGGGCCAGCCGGCCCCGGTGGGTGTGGAACTCGCGACCGACCTCGAGGGTGATGGTGTGCAGCCGGCCCTTCGGGTCGGTCAGCTGGACCCGGTCACCGACCACGAACGGTCCGCGACGCAGGTCGGCACCGACGGGCGCCGAGGACGCGGGAGAGGTCGGGTCTGGCGCGGTGCTCATGGGCCGCGAGTCTAGTTGCCGGGTCATCGGCTGGAGGCGGCCGCCTCGTTGACCAGCCGGGCGTGGGCGATGCCGTAGACCCGTCCGTGCCAGGTCAGCACCACGTCCTGGAACCCGGTCGACTGCATCGCCGTCACCACCGGGAGGGCGGTCGGCGTCCGGTGCCACCTCCACGACGTTCTCGTCCGGGAACCGCGTCACGGCGGAGATGAGCGGGGCGTTCGGGTCCATGCCCTCCGGGAGGACGCCTTGGGCCGAACCGAAGACGAGACACGGTATGCCGCGCTGGTCGGTGGTGACGACGGCGTCCGGGTGGGCCAGGGCGACTCCCACCGGCGTCTCCGGCGCCAGGTAGACCGCGGCTTCCATCACCTGGGAGACGCGCATCGACTCGATCTGGGACAGCGCCCTACCCCGACGGATCGACTCGGTCGCACCCGTCCACAGGATGGAGGCGATCACGAGCGCCCAGATGCTGTCCGGCGAGAGCCCACCACCGTCGACCAGCGGCCGCCCCACGAACCACAGTACGACGAGCAGCGCCAAGCCGCGGCCGCTCCAGCCGGCGACGACCGAACCCCTGTTGCGGTCGCCGGTGGCCTTCCAGACCAGGGACTCCAGGACCTGGCCCCCGTCCAGTGGCATGCCGGGGAGGATGTTGAGGACGGCGAGGGAGCCGTTGATGATGAGCAACCCGGTGCACAGCCGGCCGGACACGTCGCCTGTGGTCACCTGGAGGGCCACGAACGACACCAGGGCCACGGCTGCGTTGGCCAGCGGCCCCGCTGCGGCGACGACCGCCATCGGACCCGGCGAGGTGCTGGGCGCCTCGAACGACGTGTGACCGCCCCAGACGTTGGCCACGATGCGCAGCACGCGCATGCGGTAGGCGCGGGCGGCCAGCGCGTGGGCGGCCTCGTGGACGAGCACCGAGACCAGCAGGAGCAGGGCCTGGGCCAGGCCGACGGCCAGCCCGAACAGCGGCCTGGTGTCGAGCACCGGCCACGCCACGATCGCGACGATCACCGCGGCGATGAGGAACCAGCTCGGCGCGAGGTAGACCGGCACACCGCCGACGCGGGCGATCCGCACGCCGTGCCCGGACTCCTCGGGCTGCGTCACGGGAGCCTGCGTCGTCATGCGGGAACACTACGTGAACCGCCGCCACGAGCCGCGCGCCGTCGCGGCATACTGGACGGGTGTCCGAGTCCTCCGCCCTGCGCCCTGACGCCACCGACCAGCTGAAGGCCGCGCTCAATGAGCGCATCCTCGTCATGGACGGCGCGATGGGCACGATGATCCAGCGCGAAGGACTGGGCGAGGACGACTACCGCGGCGAGCGGTTCGCCGACTGGGACAGCGACCTCAAGGGCAACAACGACCTGCTGAGCCTGACCCAGCCGGAGATCATCCGCGGCATCCACACGGCATACCTCGAAGCCGGCGCCGACCTCATCGAGACCAACACCTTCAACGCGCAGCGGATCTCGCTGGCCGACTACGGCATGCAGGACCTCGCCTACGAGTACAACCTCGAGTCGGCACGGCTGGCCCGCCAGGCCTGCGACGAGATGACCGCCAGGACGCCGGACCAGCCGCGGTGGGTGCTCGGCGCCCTCGGCCCCACCAACCGCACCGCTTCCATCTCCCCCGACGTCAACGACCCGGGCAAGCGCAACGTCACCTTCGACGAGCTGGTCGAGGCCTACCTCGAGCAGGCGCGCGGCCTCGTCGACGGCGGGGCCGACCTGCTGATCGTCGAGACCATCTTCGACACGCTCAACGCCAAGGCCGCGATCTTCGCCCTGGAGACGCTGTTCGAGGAGCACGAGCGCCGCTGGCCGGTCATCATCTCCGGCACCATCACCGACGCCTCCGGCCGCACCCTGTCCGGCCAGGTGACCGAGGCGTTCTGGAACTCCGTGCGCCACGCCCGCCCTCTCGCCGTGGGGCTCAACTGCGCCCTCGGCGCCGCCGAGATGCGTCCGTATGCCGCGGAGCTGGCTCGCGTGGCCGACACCTTCGTCTCCTGCTACCCCAACGCCGGGCTGCCCAACGCGTTCGGCGAGTACGACGAGACGGCCGAGGACATGGCCGCCGTCGTCGGTGAGTTCGCCGAGGCCGGGCTGGTCAACCTGCTCGGTGGCTGCTGCGGCACCACTCCCGACCACATCGCGGCGATCGCCAAGGCTGCCGCGGACCAGAAGCCGCGCGTGCCGAGCGAGGTCGCCCCTGCCCTGCGCCTGTCCGGGTCTCGAGCCGCTGACCGTCACCGAGGAGTCGCTGTTCGTCAACGTCGGCGAGCGGACCAACATCACCGGGTCGGCGCGGTTCCGCAAGCTGATCCAGGCCGAGGACTACGGCACCGCACTCAACGTCGCGCGTCAGCAGGTCGAGTCCGGCGCCCAGGTCATCGACATCAACATGGACGAGGGGATGATCGACGGCGTCGCCGCGATGGACCGCTTCGTCAAGCTGGTCGCGACCGAGCCCGACATCTCACGCGTGCCGCTGATGATCGACTCCTCCAAGTGGGACGTCATCGAGGCCGGCCTCAAGTGCGTCCAGGGCAAGTCGATCGTCAACTCGATCTCGATGAAGGAGGGCGTGGAGCCGTTCGTCCACCACGCCCGGCTCTGCCGCAAGTACGGCGCGGCGGTCGTCGTGATGGCCTTCGACGAGGACGGGCAGGCAGACTCGCTGCAGCGCCGCAAGGAGATCTGCCAGCGGGCCTACGACATCCTCACCCAGGAGGTCGGGTTCCCCGCCGAGGACATCATCTTCGACCCCAACATCTTCGCCGTGGCGACCGGCATCGAGGAGCACGCGGCCTACGGCACCGACTTCATCGACGCGACCCGCTGGATCAAGGAGAACCTCCCCGGCGCCCTCGTCTCCGGCGGCGTCTCCAACGTGTCCTTCTCGTTCCGGGGCAACAACGCGGTGCGCGAGGCGATCCACGCCGTCTTCCTCTACCACGCCATCCAGGCGGGCATGGACATGGGAATCGTCAACGCCGGCGCCCTCGTCGTCTACGACCAGGTCGACGCCGAGCTGCGCGAGCGGATCGAGGACGTCGTCCTCAACCGGCGACCCGACTCCACCGAGCGGCTGCTGGAGATCGCCGACACGTTCAACACCGGCGACACCAAGCAGGAGGCGATCGCGGAGGAGTGGCGCTCCCTGCCGCTCGGCGAACGCATCACCTACGCCCTGGTCAAGGGGCTGGACGAGCACGCCGAGACCGACACCGAGGAGCTGCGCCAGGAGATCTCGGCGCGCGGTGGTCGCCCGATCGAGGTCATCGAGGGACCCGCTGATGGACGGCATGAACGTCGTCGGCGACCTGTTCGGCGCCGGCAAGATGTTCCTGCCGCAGGTCGTGAAGTCGGCGCGCGTGATGAAGAAGGCGGTCGCCTACCTCATCCCGTTCATCGAGGCCGAGAAGACCGAGGCCGAGGTGGCCGAGAACAAGGCCAAGGGCAAGGTCGTCATGGCCACCGTCAAGGGCGACGTCCACGACATCGGCAAGAACATCGTCGGGGTCGTGCTGCAGTGCAACAACTACGACGTCGTCGACCTCGGGGTCATGGTGCCGGCTCAGAAGATCCTCGACGCGGCGAAGGCCGAGAAGGCCGACGTCATCGGGCTCTCCGGCCTGATCACGCCGAGCCTCGACGAGATGGTCAACTTCGCCACCGAGATGGAGCGGCAGGGCTTCGACCTGCCGCTGCTCATCGGCGGTGCGACGACGTCGCGGGCGCACACCGCCGTCAAGGTCGACCAGAAGTACCACGGGCCGGTCGTCTGGGTGAAGGACGCCTCCCGCTCGGTGCCCGTGGTTGCCCAGCTGCTGTCCGACGAGCTGCGACCCAAGCTGATGGCCGAGGTCAAGGCGGACTTCGACTCGCTGCGCGCCCGGCACGCGGCCAAGACCACCGAGCGCCCGCTGGTCTCGATCGAGAAGGCGCGCGAGAACGCCACGCCGATCGACTGGAGCAGCTACCGCCCGCCGGTGCCGCACCTCGTGGCCGCCCAGGAGAAGGAGCTGCTGCGTCGTCAGTCCGGCAGCAGCCTCCACCGCACGGTCACGCAGTTCGTCCGCACCTTCAAGGACTACCCGATCGCCGAGCTGCGCGACTACATCGACTGGCAGCCCGTTCTTCCTCGCCTGGGAGATGAAGGGTCGCTTCCCCGACATCCTCAACAACCCCACCACCGGTGAGGCCGCGACCAAGCTCTACCAGGACGCGCAGACGATGCTCGACGACATCATCGAGCACAAGTGGCTGAAGGCCAACGGCGTCATCGGGCTGTTCCCGGCCAACTCGGTCGGTGACGACATCGAGGTCTACACCGACGAGTCCCGCGAGACCGTCGCCATGACCCTGCACACGCTGCGGCAGCAGGGCCAGCACCGCGAGGGCATCCCCAACCGGGCGATGTCCGACTTCGTGGCGCCGCGCGACACCGGCAGGTCCGACCACGTCGGAGCCTTCGCCGTCACTGCCGGACTCGGGCTCGCACGACAAGGTCAACGAGTTCAAGGCCGCCATGGACGACTACAACGCGATCCTCCTCGAGGCGCTGGCCGACCGGCTCGCCGAGGCCTTCGCCGAGCGGATGCACGAGCGGGTGCGCCACGACTTCTGGGGCTACGCGCCCGACGAGCACCTGAAGAACCCCGACCTCATCGCGGAGAAGTACGTCGGTATCCGCCCGGCCCCGGGCTACCCCGCCTGCCCCGACCACACCGAGAAGGGCCTGCTCTGGGACCTGCTCCAGGTCGAGGAGAACACCGGCATGGAGCTCACCGAGTCGATGGCCATGTGGCCCGGTGCCTCGGTGTCGGGCTGGTACTTCTCGCACCCCCAGTCGCAGTACTTCGTGGTGGGACGGCTCGGACGCGACCAGGTCGAGGACTACGCCAAGCGCAAGGGCTGGACGCTGGCCGAGGCTGAGCGCTGGCTCTCCCCCAACCTGGGCTACCTCCCCGAGGACTGAGCAGGCAGCCAGTATGCCGTGGCGCACCGCCGGTGCGCCGCGGCACCGCTGTCGGCGGCCCGGCATACCGTGTGGTCCATGGTTCCCGCCCTCTCGCCGAGCCGAGCTTCGGACTTCAAGCAGTGTCCGTTGCTCTACCGGTTCCGCACGATCGACAAGCTGCCGTCGCCGCCCAGCCCGGCGGCCGCGCGGGGCACGCTCGTGCACGCAGTGCTGGAGCGGTTGTTCGACCTCCCCGCCGACGAGCGCACCCCCGCGGCCGCGCAGGCGCTGCTGGGCCCGCAGTGGGAGGCGCTCGTGGAGCAGGAGCCCGAGCTCGCCGAGATGATCGCCCGCGACGACAAGCTCACCGAGGCGGGGTGGTTCGGCGATGCGCAGGCCCTGATCGAGACCTGGTTCACCCTGGAGGACCCCACCCGGCTCGAGCCGGCGGAGCGCGAGCTCTACGTCGAGACGGACGTCGACGGGCTGGTGCTGCGTGGCTACGTCGACCGGCTGGACGTGGCGCCCGACGGCGCCATGCGAGTCGTCGACTACAAGACGGGGCGGTCGCCGAGCGAGCTGTTCGAGGGCAAGGCGCTGTTCCAGATGAAGTTCTACGCACTGGTGCTGTGGCGGTTGCGCGGCGAGATCCCGCGGCTGCTCCAGCTCGTCTACCTCGGCAACGGCGAGGTGGTCCGCTACACCCCCGACGAGCACGACCTGCTCGGTCTCGAGCGCAACCTCAAGGCAGTGTGGACCGCGATCGAGCGCGCCGCGACCACCGGCGACTGGCGGCCCAAGACCTCACGGTTGTGCGACTGGTGCGACTACCGCGAGTTCTGCCCGGCCTGGGGCGGCACTCCCCCGCCTCTGCCGGAGGACGCCGCGCTGATCGCCCTCAACCCAGCCGTCTCCGGACAGGTCGCGCCCGCCGACGAGTGAGCACACCCGCCCTCGCTACTGGCGGGCCCCGTTGAACAGGGTCCGCAGGTCGCGAGGAGTCAGCCCTCGCAGGCTTGGGGCCTGCACCGCCCCGACGAGCGACGGGACAGGGACGATGTGGGGCACGGCGAGAGTGGGCACGCCAGCCGCGACCGCCGAACGCACCCCGGTGGGCGAGTCCTCGATGGCCACGCAGTCGGCCACCTCGACACCCAGAGCCCGGGCCGCGGCGAGATAGGGCTCCGGGTGCGGCTTGCCGTGCTCCACCTCGTCGCCGGTGATCACCGCGGCGAAGGTGCCGGTCGGCAGGGCGGTGATGACGCTGTCGGCCAGCGACCGCCAGGACATCGTCACCAGGGCGTTGGGCACCCCGGCCTCGCGCAGCGCGGTCAACAGCTCCACCGCGCCGGGGCGCCACGGCACATGCACGGCGACCTGCGCGATGACGCGTGTGAGCAGCTCCTCGATGATCTCGACCGGTGACAGCGTGACCGGACTGTTGTCGCGGATGAACTCGGCCGACACGATCAGGTCGTTGCCCACCAGCTGGTGGGCGTACTCGTCGTTCCAGACCCCGCCGGCCTCCTCGACGATGGCGTGCTCGGCGGAAATCCAGTAGGGCTCGGTGTCGACGAGGGTTCCGTCCATGTCCCAGAAGACCGCTGCCGGCAGCAGGTCGGCGCCGGGGCCGGAGGTCTCGCGCGGGAGGGGCGGGTGTGACGGCATTGCAGACGGCCTTCGTGGTGCGTGAACGGGGACTGGGACCGGGACTGGGACTGGGACGGAGCGGGCGCCGGATCAGGTGCGGGCGGGACGGCTCGCCCGACTATACGCAGCCGTCCGGGGGCGTTCGCCCGCGGACCGTAGGCTGGGCTCGACAGCGGTACCGGCAGCAGATGTGTTTGCTCGAGGAAGGAGCGGTGGTGATCGATCTCGATGACGTCCCCGAGCTGAACAACCCCGTCGTGATCGCTGCCTTCGAGGGCTGGAACGACGCAGGAGAAGCCGCGACCGCGGCCATCGACCACCTCGTCGACGTGTGGGACGCCCAGCCCGTCGCCGCGCTCGACCCGGAGGAGTACTACGACTTCCAGGTCAACCGCCCGCGCGTCGTGCTGGAGGACGGCCGTCGGCGGATCCACTGGCGCACCACTCGCATCCTCGTCGCCCGGTCGGCGAACCTGGATCGGGACGTCGTCCTCATCCAGGGCATCGAGCCCTCCTTCCGGTGGCGGGCCTTCACCATCGAGCTGATGGAGTTCGCCCAGGAGGTCGGGGCGAGCACGGTGGTCACCCTCGGCGCGCTGATGGCTGACGTGGCGCACACCAGACCGATCCCGGTCACCGCGACCTCGGACGACGACGACGTGATCCACCGCTTCGACCTCGAGCCGAGCCGCTACGAGGGACCGACCGGCATCGTGGGCGTGCTTGCCGACGCAGCGACCCAGTCGGGGATGGAGTCACTCTCCTGCTGGGCAGCCGTCCCTCACTACGCGGGCCACTCCCCCTCTCCCAAGGCCACCCTGGCCCTGGTCTCACGGCTGGAGGAGCTGCTCGACGCGACCGTCCCCCACGGCGACCTGACCGACGGTGCCAAGGCATGGGAACGCGGCATCAACGAGCTCGCCGACACCGACGAGGAGGTCGCCGAGTACGTCCAGTCGCTCGAGGAGGCGCAGGACACCGCCGACCTGCCCGAGGCCAGCGGTGACGCCATCGCGCGGGAGTTCGAGCGCTACCTGCGTCGGCGTGGCCAGGAGGGCCCCGGCTGAGCCCGTGGCGTCACGATCCGGAAGCGCCTCGTCCTGAACCAGCCCTAGCCTGCTGACCAGAGGGCAGGCATGCAGAGCCCGCCCCTCGAGAAAGGCCTGTTCATGGACATCCTGCTCATCCCCGGACTGTGGCTCGACGGCTCCGCGTGGGACGCCGTGGTGCCGGAGCTCGAGGCCCTCGGCCACCACCCCGTGCCGATCACGCTCCCGGGTCAGGGTGACGGCGCACCGTCAGCCACGCTGGCAGACCAGGTGGCGGCGGTGCAGGGTGCCGTCGACGCCGCCAGTCATCCGCCCCTGGTGGTGGGCCACTCGGCTGCCAGCACCCTTGCATGGCTGGCCGCGGACACCCGGCCCGAGAAGGTGGCCAAGGTCCTCCTCATCGGCGGATGGCCGAGTGCTGCCGGAGAGGCGTATGCCGACTTCTTCCCGGCCGAGGACGGCGTCATGGCGTTCCCCGGCTGGGGGCCGTTCGAGGGTGAGGACTCGGCCGACCTCGACGAGGAGACCAGACGCGCCTTCGAGGCCGCCGCGATCCCGGTGCCCGAAGGGGTGAGCAAGGGCGTGGTCGAGTGGAGCGACGAGCGGCGGTTCGACGTGCCGGTCGTGCTGGTGTGCCCCGAGTTCAGCGTGGCCCAGGCCCAGCGGATGCTCGATGACGGTGACCTGCCCGAGCTTGCCAGGGCCAGGCACCTCGAGCTCGTCGACATCGACTCGGGTCACTGGCCCATGTTCACCAGGCCGAAGGAGCTCGCGGCCCTGCTCGCGGCAGCCGCGACCGACTGACTGCCGGTCATGGTTGTCCCGCTCAGACGCGTACGCCGAGGATCGCGTCCAGCGCCCGGGCGAGCACCCCGGGCGCCGCGTCGTCGCCGCCACCGCGCGTGAGGGTCTGTTGTGCCCACGTGTCCACAGCGGCCAGGGCGGCCGGGGTGTCCAGGTCGTCGGCCACCCGGGCGCGGATCGCCTCGACGACGTCAGCAGAGTCGGGCGCGGAGTTGACCGACAGGGCCGAGCGCCAGGTCTCCAGCCGCACCTGGGCCTGCTTCAGCAGGTCCTCGGTCCAGGACCACTCGGTGCGGTAGTGCTGGGCGAGCAGGGCGAGCCGGATGGCCATCGGGTCCACCCCGTCGGCGCGCAGCTTCGAGACCAGGACGAGGTTGCCCTTGGACTTGCTCATCTTCTCGCCGTCCAGCCCGACCATGGCCTGGTGGGCGTAGGTGCGGGCGAACGGCCGTCGGTCGGTGAGCACCACGGCCTGGGTCGCACTCATCTCGTGGTGCGGGAAGATCAGGTCGGTCCCGCCGCCCTGGACGTCGAACGCCATCCCGAGGTGGTCCAGCGCGATGGCGGTGCACTCGATGTGCCAGCCCGGCCGGCCGTCGGGCAGTCCGTCGACGGACCACGACGGCTCACCCTCACGTGCGGCCCGCCACAGCAGCGGGTCGAGCCGGTCGCGCTTGCCTGGCACGGTCCGGGTCGCCCCCGCGGTCGGCGAAGACGGCCAGCATCTGCTCGCGGCTCCAGTTCGACACCGCGCCGAAACCCTCGTCCGTCGAGATGTCGAGGTAGAGGTCGTTGCCACCTGACTCAGGCGTCTCGACCTCGTAGGCGGCCCCGCGCTCGAGCAGCGCGCGCACGGACGCGCCCACCGGCTGGATGCTCTCGACCACCCCGATGTAGTGGTCCGGGGGGATGACAGCCAGCGCGGTCATGTCCTCTCGGAACAGTGAGATCTCCTGCGCCGCAAGGTCTTCCCAGTCCAGACCGTCACGCGCGGCCCGCTGCAGGAGTGGGTCGTCGACGTCCGTGATGTTCTGGACATAGTCGACAGCATGGCCCGCGTCGCGCAGAGCCCGCCCGAGGACGTCAAAGGTGACGTAGGTCGCGGCGTGTCCCATGTGGGTGGCGTCGTAGGGCGTGATGCCGCAGACGTACATCCGTGCCGTCGGACCGGGCGTGATCGCACGCACCGCCCCCGTGGCCGAGTCGAAGACCTGCACGGGGTGGCCGGTGCCGGGCACGGCGGGGAGGAAGGGCGTCGGCCAGGAGATCACGGCGAAAGCCTACGGGTGCCGCTCACAGGGGCGGCCACGGGATGGCGGGCCACTGCCCCGATGGCGTCGGGTATGCCGCCTGCTCGAGCAGGGCGGCGCACCGGGCGCCCAGCGCGGCGACCTCCGCGGGCGTCAGCAGCAGCACGAGGTCGCGGTGCAGGCCCGATGCGTCGTCGCCCAGGGCCTCGAGCACCGCGGCGATCCTGGTGAGGTCGGCGGCGGCCAGCGGTTGTCCCGCGAAGCCCCACAGGACGGTACGCAGCTTGTCGTCCTCGTGCAGGCTCACCCCGTGGTCGAACCCTCGGATCCGCCGCCCCTCCCGGACCAGGTGGGAGCCCTTGCGGTCGGAGTTGTTGATCACCGCGTCGAACGCCGCCACTCCCCGCACCTCGGCGCTGTCCTCGTGCACCACCACCACGGGGTGGCCAAGCTCGTCCTCACCCCGGAGCACGGCCAGCCAGCCGTCAGGGACCGCATCCGGTGCGACGAGGTCGACGACGTACTCCGGCGGGGACTGCGGGTCCCCCACCCACCGCTGCACCGACCCCGGACCTCGGGGCCCGTCGCGCAGCACCGTCTGAGGAACGACGTCCCAGCCGCCTACCGTGCTGACCAGGTGGGCCGCGACCTCCCGGGCCGCCAACGACCCGTCAGGGAAGTCCCACAACGGGCGTTCCCCACGGATCGGCTTGTAGATCGCCAGGGGGCCTTCGTCGTCGCCGAGTCGGACCAGCAGCGCGAGGTTGGAGGCATCGGCCAGCGCCCCGAGGACGACCAGGTCTGCGCGCGTCAGCAGGTCGAGGGAGACCGACGTGTCGCCTGCTGGCTGGGTCAGCGCTTGTACCCGTTCGCGCGGGGGCAGATGTGCCCCTCGGTCTCGAGCGGACCTCCGCAGAACGGGCAGGGCGGCCGGCCGGCACTGACGACCGACTGGGCCCGTCGGGCGAACGCCCGCGCCCGCGACGGCGGCAGCACCACCCGCACCTGCCTCGGCTCCTCGGCCAGGACGTCGGGATCCACCGCGGCCTCCGGGTCGTCGGGGTCACGGTCGAGGGCCTCGATGACGACGACCTGACGTCCCTCGTCCCAGGCCAGGCTGAGAGCGGTGACCCGGAACTCGTCCTCGATGGGTGTGTCGAGCGGGGCGTTGTCGACCACCTCGGCGGCGGCGTGGTCAGCCCCTTCGCCCCCCGCATAGCTGTCGAGCAGGTCGTTGATGCGGTCCGCCAGGACCGACACCTGCTGTTTCTCGAGCGAGACGCTCGTCAGCCTGCGCCCCTCGCTGGCCTGCAGGAAGAAGGTGCGCTGCCCCGGAGGACCGACGGTGCCGGCCACGAACCGGTCCGGTGGATCAAACTCGAAGAGCCCCATGGGAAAACTCTAACCGGCTCCCCCGCCAACGGGCGCGTCCCCCACCTCGGGCGAGTGCGCCGTCGGCTGGTAGCGGGCCAGGTCCGGTGCCACGTCGTTGGCTGCGAGCAGGAAGGTGTGCCGGTCGCCGTAGCGGACCACGGACACCGACGCGGGGTCGGCCGTGAACCTCTGGAACCCGCGCAGGCCGGCGCCGGTCGCGTCGGCCAGCACCGACTTCAGCAGGTCGCCGTGGCTGACCGCCACCCACAGCCCCGCGTCGCCCACTGCCTCGGCCACCTCCGCGTCGTGGCGCCGGACCGCCGCCACGACGCGGTCGCTCATCGCGCGCAGGCTCTCCGCGGCATACCTGTCGTCGTCGGGGAACTCGGCCGCCTCGGGGTCGTCCTGGACGGTCGCCCACAGCGCCTCCTTGGCCAGCTCTGCCAGCGGTCGACCCGTCCACGAGCCGTACGCGCACTCCTGCAGGTCGTCCTCCACGGTGACCTCGACCCCGGCCGCGGCGGCGATCGGCGCCGCAGTCTCGAGGCAGCGTTCCAACGGGCTGCTCACCACGCGCACGATCGGCAGGTCGGAGAAGCGTTCACCGAGGCGGGCCGACCTGCTCGCGTCCCTTGTCGGTGAGGTGTATGCCGGGCAGCCGGCCGGCGAGGATGCCCTCGCCGTTGGCGCTGGAGTGGCCGTGGCGGACCAGCAGGACGGTGGGCACGTGGGCACTCTACGGCTCTGCGTCGAACTTGACGGCGGGTTGCTCGCGGGACCGTCGCGGACGTGGTGAAGTAGGGCCGTGATCGTCGACCAAGCCATCTACCGCCAGGGGCAGCGGCTTCCGTGCGGGGACCTCAGCGACGCCCTCGAGGAGCTCCGCGGCGGTGACGACCCACATGCCTTCCTCTGGATCGGGCTGAAGAACCCCACCGACTCCGAGTTCGACCTCGTGAACGACGAGCTGAAGCTGCACCCACTGGCAGTCGAAGACGCCGTCAAGGGCAACCAGCGTCCCAAGGTGGAGCTCTACGACAACACGATCTTCGTGGTGATGAAGACCCTGCGCTACATCGAGGAGACCTCTGACGTCGAGACCGGTGAGGTCATGCTCTTCGTCGGGGACCGGTTCGTCGTCACGGTCCGACGTGGGGAGGCGAACCCGCTCGCAGGGGTGCGTCAGTCGCTGGAGGGCAACGCCGAGGCCTTGCACCATGGTGCGATCGCCGTCGTCCACGCCGTCATGGACAGCATCGTCGACAACTACGTCTCCATCGACGCCGAGCTGCAGAAGGACCTGGAGCAGATCGAAGCCGCCGTGTTCTCCGGCTCGGCTTCTGCCAGCTCCTCGGCCATCTACCGCCTGAAGCGCGAGGTGCTGGAGTTCCGGCGTGCAGCGGTGCCGCTCTCGGCTCCGTTGCGGATGCTGCACGACGGGTCACGATCGCCGTTGCCGCAGAAGGAGGTGCGGCTTCTCTTCCGTGACGTCGCCGACCACCTGCTGCGGGTGATCGACCACGTCGAGTCCTACGACCGCTTGCTCACTGACATCCTCAACGCTCACCTCGCCCAGATCTCCGTGCAGCAGAACGGCGACATGCGCAAGATCTCCGCGTGGGTGGCGATCGCCGCGGTGCCGACGATGATCGCGGGCATCTACGGGATGAACTTCGACAACATGCCCGAGCTGCGCTGGCACTACGGCTACTACATCGTCGTGGGGCTCATGGCGGTCGCCTGCCTCGGCCTCTACCGCGCCTTCCGGAAGTCGGGCTGGCTGTAGGCACGAAGACCGTGCAGGTGACGGTCAGGTGGCGGTCATCCACCCGGCCGAGAGGACGACGAGCAGCACCAGGCCGAGGGCGACGCGGTACCAGACGAACGCCGTGATCTTGTTGCTGCTCACGAACCGCAGCAGCCACGCGATGGAGGCGTAGGCGACGACGAACGACACGACGATGCCGACGATGATCGGTCCGACGCCCAGCAGCTTGAGGTGGTCGGTCTCGCTGAGCAGCTCGAAGACCCCGGCGGCGGTCAGGGCCGGGATCGCCATGAAGAACGAGAGCCGCGTCGCGGTGAGCCGGTCGAGCCCGCGGAACAGCCCCGCGGAGATCGTGGCCCCGGACCGGGAGACGCCGGGCACGAGCGAGGCGCACTGGACCAGACCGATGACGAGCCCGTCCTTGAGCGTCACCTGACCCTCGCCGCGCTCCTCACCGCGGTGCTCGAGCATCGCGTGGCGGCTCTCGGCCAGCCACATCACGGCACTCCAGAGGATGAGGGCGGCCGCGACGACCCAGAGGCTGCGCAGCCCGCCGCTGATCAGGTCGCGCGCGGCGAACCCGACGACGCCGACAGGGATGGAGCCCACGATGACGGCCCAGGCCAGCTGGTAGTCGTGGTGCGTTCGGGCCTGCGCACTGGCCAGGCCGGAGACCCAAGCCATGAGCAGCCGGACGATGTCCTTGCCGAAGTACAGCAGGGTGGCGACGATCGCCCCGAGCTGGATGACCGCGGTGTAGGCGGTCACCCCCGGGTCGTCGACCGTGAGGCCGAGCAGCTTCTCGGTGATCGTCAGGTGTCCGGTGGAGGAGACCGGGAGGAACTCGGTCAGGCCCTCCACGATGCCGAGGATGAGGGCGTCGAGATAGCTCAGGGTCAACGGTCTGCTTCCGGTGTCGTGGTGGAGTCCTGGTGGTCTCGCAGGGTAGTGGCCGCTGCGAGGTCAGGCGCCAGTCTCCCCCATGAGCTCGGCCATGGTTCGCACGACATGCAGCCGGTCCTCGAGACGACCCACGAAAGGCGCCACCGACAGGGTGCCCACACCCACCCCCGAGTAGCGGGCCAGCCGGTCACGGATCCGGTCACGGGGTCCGATCAGGGCGGTGGCGTCGATGAACTCGAACGGGACGGCCGCTGCCGCGTCGCGGTGCTGCTTGGCGAGGAACAGGTCCTGCACCCGAGCCGCTGCCTCCTCGAACCCCATCCGGACCGCGAGCTGGTTGTAGAAGTTCTGCTCACGCGAGCCCATGCCTCCGATGTACAGCGCCGCGTAGGGACGGATCGCGTCAGCAGCGGCCTCGACGTCGTCGGAGATGACGACGGGCACCGAGGGCGCGATGTCGAAGCCGGCCAGCGGGTCCGCGGCACTCCCTCGCTCGGCACGTCTGCGACCGGCCACCACGGACTCGACCAGCTCTCCCGAGTGCTCCGGGCTGAAGAAGATCGCGTGCCACCCGTCGGCGATCTCACCGGTGAGCTCGAGGTTCTTCGGACCCACGGCGGCGAGGTAGATCGGGAGGTCGGGGCGAGGCGGGTGGATCGTGAGCTTCAGCGCCTTGCCCGGACCGCCCGGCACGGGCAGTGAGAAGTGCCTCCCCTCGTAGGCGACCGCCTCACGCCGCAGCGCCATCCGGACGATGTCGACGTACTCGCGGGTGCGGCCGAGCGGAGCCGCGAAGGGCACACCGTGCCAGCCCTCGCTGACCTGCGGGCCGCTGACGCCCAGACCCAGCCGAAACCGTCCGTGGGAGAGAGTGTCCAGGGTGGCAGCCGTCATCGCCGTGGTGGCCGGCGTCCGGGCGGGGATCTGCATCACGGCGGCGCCGATGTCGATGCGCTCGGTGAGGGCGCCGACCCACGAGAGCACCGTCGGCACGTCCGAGCCGTAGGCCTCGGCCGCCCACGCCACGGCATACCCGAGGCGATCGGCTTCCTGCGCCACCGCCACGTTGTCCTGGTCGACACCCATGCCGAAGTAGCCGAGGTTCACTCCGAGTTCCATGGGAGTGAGGCTAGCGGCGGGTGCGCCGCGTCATCCGCCCGGCGGCCGACTACCGTACGGAACCATGCGCCAGCGACGAATGGGTACCTCGGGCCTCTCGGTGTCCCGTCTCGCCCTCGGCACCATGACGTGGGGACGCACCACCGACGAGGAGGGTGCCCGCGAGCAGCTGCACACCTTCCTGGAGGCGGGCGGCAACCTCGTCGACACGGCGCACGGCTACTCCGACGGGGCGTCCGAGGAGATCATCGGCCGCCTCATCGACGACGACGTGCAGCGCGAGGACCTGGTGATCTGCACCAAGTCCGGCATCTCCCGCCGCTCCGGCCAGCGGGTGGTCGACACCTCGCGCCACAGCCTGCTCGCCCAGCTCGACACCTCGCTCGAGCGGCTGGGGACCGACCATGTGGACCTGTGGCTGGTGCACACCTGGTCCGACGAGGCGCCCCTGACGGAGACGCTTTCCGCTCTCGAGTGGGCCGTCAACACCGGTCGCGCGCGTTACGTTGGGGTGTCCAACTTCAGCGGATGGCAGACCGCTCGGGCGATGTCGCTGCTGGAGCAGGCTCGGGTTCCGTTGGTGGCCAACGAGATCGAGTACTCTCTCGTCAACCGCAGCGCGGAGCCGGACCTGCTTGCTGCCGCCCTGTCACTCGGTTTCGGCCTGCTCCCGTGGTCGCCGTTGGGGCGGGGTGTGCTCACCGGCAAGTACCGCAACGGGATCCCGGCGGACTCGCGGGCTGCCTCCCGGGACTTCCCCCGGTTCACGGCGCGCTACCTGGACGACCACAGCACCGGCATCGTCGAGGCCCTGGCCATCGCCGCCAAGGGCCTCGACGTCAGCCCGACGGAGGTGGCCCTCGCCTGGGTGCGCGACCGGCCGGGTGTCGTCAGCCCCGTCGTGGGTGCCCGCACCACCGGCCAGCTGCGCACGTCCCTGGCCAGCGAGGCGCTCGAGCTCCCTGAGGAGCTGGTGGCTGCCCTCGACGAGGTCTCCGCCTGAAGGAGACGCCGCTCGTGTGGGCCTTCGCCTGAGCGGTCAGGACTCGTCGTAGTCCGCGTCGTCCAGACCTGAGTAGACGCCGCCGTCGCCGTCCTGGTCCGGATGGCCGTCGAGCACCTCGTCGTCATCGGACGCGTCGTCGTCCTCGTCGTCGTCGTCTCGTCGTCGTCCTCGTCGTCCTCGTCACCGTCGTAGATGTCGAGTGGCGTCATCTCGCCGTAGGCCTGGAGCAGTGCGTCGTCGTAGGACGCGAAGGCGTCGGCCAGGTCGTCGTAGGCCGCGATGACCGTCGGGTCTTCCTCACCCCGCTTGGAGGCCGATGCCTCGAGATGCCGCTCGAAGGCGGTCATGAGGGTGGCCAGCGCGCCACGCGGGTCTGCGGTCATGTGCCGACGGTAGCGGGTTCTGGGGCAAAATGGAGCACGATGGTTGAGTACGAGTACCGCGTGGTCAGCTTCACGCGCACAGATTCCCGATCCGACATCCGCCGGACGTTGACCGACCATGCCGAGTACGGCCACTGGGAGCTCCATCGCACCCGGGTCTACCTCGGCGGTCACCAGCGGACCTGGTTGCGCCGCAAGATCATCCGGGCTCCGCGACCGTACTGAGGTCTCACGTTGGACGCCGTTCGGTCAGCCCTGGAGGGGCGTCACCAGCGCGTCGTCGGCGAGCAGCCGGGCCTTCCGCAGGAAGACCAGACCGAGGGCCAGCAGGCCGGCAGCCAGCAGCACGGTCGGCGCCACGTTCGTGCCGGTGAACGCCAGCGACGACGGCAGCACCGACGCCGTGCCTTGGGCGGTGGGCCGCGACCCCGCGAGCCCCACTCCGGGTGTGGAGGGCTGGGGTGTTGTCACTGCAGCCCCGTCCTTCGGGCAGGGCACGAGCAGCTGGTCAAGGGGAAGCCCCACAGCGCTGAGCTGGTCCATGAGGTTCCGGTCGAGCACGACCACCGTCGTCCGGACCGGCACACCCGAACTCGTGAGGCGCACGCAGGCTCCCAGGAGGTCACGCACGGCGGCATCCGCCGACACGACCGTGTCATCCCCGGCTGGCGACGCGCCGCCACCGCTCTTCGCGGATCCGCTGCGCGTCCCGCCTGGCGCTTGACCCGGCAGCGCCGGGACGGCAGGCGCCGCGGGCAGTCCCCCGGAGAGACCCGACGGGAGCTCCTTGGGCAGTGCAGCGGGCAGGCCACCGGGCAGCTGCGGCGGTGTCCCGCCCCCCGTCCGGAGCAGCTGGCCCACGGTGCCCGTCGCAGCGTCGGCCAGCCCGGTCCCGGCTCCGTCCAACGGGTTGGAGCCAGTCGAAGGCGCGGTCACCAGGGAACCGAGCGGGTCCGGGACGGCCGCGGCCGTCGCGATCCCCGCGGGCGCCAGGCAGAGGAAGCCGGCGGCGGCCCCCGCCAGCGCCAGTCGTGCTGCAAGACGCGCCTGGGAACGGTTCATCGGTGCTCCTCCGTGGTGATCGGACCCTCACCCGGTCAACGAGCAAGGCCGCCCCGGGCTACGCCCACCGACGCGGAAAGTTCGGCATGCCGAGTGGCCGGCCACGCGGCATACCCGGCGCGTCGCCTCGCCGACCCCACCGCGGGGCGACCGGGCAGGCTTCCTTGCTCAGCAGGTGGCGATGAACCGCTGCAGCACCCTGGTCCCGAACTCCAGGGCCGACACCGGCACCCGCTCGTCGATGCCGTGGAACATCGGTGCGAAGTCGAGGTCGGCGGGGAGCTGCAACGGCGCGAAGCCGTAGCCGATGATGCCCAGGGTGCTCAGGGCCTTGTTGTCGGTGCCGCCCGAGAGGCAGTACGGCAACACCTCGGCACCGGGGTCCTCGGCAAGCAGCGCAGCCTTCATCGCCTCGACGAGTGGCCCTTCGAACGGCGCATCCAGCGCGATGTCCCGGTGCACGATCTCGACCTCGACGTGCTCGCCGGCGAGCTCACGGATGGTGTCCAGGAGCTCGTCGTCGTGACCCGGTAGGAACCGGCAGTCGAGCGAGGCACAGGCACTCTGCGGGATGACGTTGTGCTTGTAGCCCGCCTCGGCCATCGTGAAGTTGGCGGTGTCCTGCAGCGTCCCTCGCACGAACCCCTGGGCACCACCGAGGTGGTCGAGCAGCTCGTCGAGGTCCTCGTCGGAGTAGGACGTGCCGGTGAGCGCCGAGAGACCGTCGAGGAGCTCGCGCACCGACGCGAGGTACTCGCGCGGCCACTTGTGCTCGTTGATCCGGGTGATCGCCTCCGCCAGGCGCACCAGGGCGTTCTCGTCGTTCGGCACCGAGCCGTGCCCCGCCCTGCCGTGGGCGGTGAGGCGCAGCCAGAGGATGCCCTTCTCGGCGGTCTGGACGAGGTAGGCCCGGGTGTCGCCGTCGGCGGTGGGCACGGTGACGCTGTAGCCGCCGACCTCCGAGACTGCCTCGCTGACTCCGTCGAAGAGCTCGGGGTGGTGGTCGACGACGTAGTGGCTGCCCTTGACCCCGCCCGCCTCCTCGTCGGCGAAGAAGGCGAACACGATGTCGCGCGGTGGCTTGGCACCGCGGCGCGCGAGGTCGCGGATGTTGGCCAGGATCATGGCGTCCATGTCCTTCATGTCCACGGCGCCGCGACCCCAGATGCAGCCGTCCTTGAGCTCGGCAGCCAGCGGGTCGACCTGCCAGTCGGCCGCGTTGGCCGGGACGACGTCCAAGTGCCCGTGGATGCACAGCGCCGGCCGGTCGCGGTCCTGGCCCTCGATCCGGACGACCACGCTGGTGCGTCCGGGGTCGCTCTCGACGACGGTGGGCTCGAGCCCGACCTCGCGCAGCTGGGCCACGACGTAGTCGGCGGCCTCCCGCTCCCCCGGCCCGCTGCCGTCGCCGTAGTTGGTGCTGTCGATGCGGATCAGGTCGCGGCACAGGCGGACGACCTCGTCGACAGGGCTGCTCGTGCCGGACTCGGTGACCTCGCTCATGACTCCAGACTAGGACCGTTCGGTATGCCGCGCCCTGCCGGTTCTGGCGGGTTCCGTTGAGGGCTGGGCCGTTTGGGAGATGGGGTGGGCTGCGTGCTATCGTTCCGGGTCGCAGCAGGCACTCCCAAGTGGCCTGCTTTGCACCTTGTCCGGGTGGCGGAATGGCAGACGCGCTAGCTTGAGGTGCTAGTGCCCTTTATCGGGCGTGGGGGTTCAAGTCCCCCTCCGGACACCACCGAGAACGACCCCGACAGTCCTACCGTCGGGGTCGTTCCCACGTCAGCCCGCAGGTGAGTGGCTCGTCCGCCCGAGGGTCCACCTCACCCGTTCGGCCCCTCTGGGGGGCGAACTCAGCCGATCCCCGGCGCGTCCGCGCACGGCATACCCCGCCTGCTCCTACCTTCGACGATGTGAGCACGCACTCCATCCACCGCACCACCAGCCACCACCCGCGCGTCCTGCGAGGGGCGCGGGGCTGGATCTGGGTGTGCGCGTGTGGCAGCGCGTCCTGCCGGACTCCCGCGCAGGCGCCCCTCCCGTGGCGTTCGGCCCTGATCGGTGCACTGCTCCACTCCTCCACCGTCACGCCCTGACGAACCCGGCCCGGTGCGGGTGCGCTACAGCCAGTGCCGCTGAGGGCTACAGCCAGGTGTGCACGCGCACCGCGGTGCCGGTGCTGGAGGACCGCAGCTGGACGAGGTCGCACAGCTGGTTGACCATCCAGAGGCCCCGGCCGTCGGGCTCGTCGGTGTCCGGGGCCAGCCGCCCGGTCAGGGGGTCGCTGACGACACCCGTGTCGCTGACCTCGCACACCAGGGCCTCGGGGGTGCGCCAGAGCCGCAGAGTCCCGCAGCCGTTGCCGTGGAGCACCGAGTTGACGCCCAGCTCGTGCAGTGCCAGCCCGAGGTCGGCGGCCCGACCCTCGCTGACGCCGCAGACCCGGGCCACGTGCAGCGCCAGGTCGCGGACCGACCGCAACGAGTCAGCCGTGATCGTCCGGACGATCCTGGCCTCAGGAGCATCGGGCAGCGGTGTGGAGAACCCCTCCAGCCCGAGCTGGTCCCCGCCGTAGGCCTCGTTGCTCAGCGCTCCCCCATCGACCTGCGCCACCCACGGGTGGGTGCGGATCGCCTCGTCGAGGACGTGGTCGGGCAGTGCGCCCCGCTCGTAGGGACAGCGGAGCCAGAGCGGAGCGGTGGCGGGGATGACGTCGTTGAGCAGGGCCTCGTGCAGCTGGCACTCGCTCACCTCGACCGCCGTCCGTCCGGCCCACAGGGGTTCGCCGACACCCCGCATCGGCTGACCGCCGGCGCCGGCCACGAACTCGACCCAGGCCGAGATGATGCGGGCCGGGTTGGAACCCAGTCCCTCCATGTCGACGAAGGAGACCCGTTCGGCATCGACGCCCAGTGCGGCACGCACGGCACGAAGCCGCGGCGCAGGCAAGGCGACCAGGACCACCTCTTCCGCACGCAAACCACCGCGGACGAACTCGACCGTTGACCGAACGAAGGCATCCACACCCGACCACAGGAGAACGTCGTGGAGATAGCCGTCGTGGGCGCGCGCTCGGTCCTGAACGTGGACAGAAGCCTTGGTGCTCATGGCAGCTCCGAGCGGGGCAGACCGGGGCGCACTGTCCCGGGCTCACGCAAAGGGTACGCCTGCGGGCGGCGCACGTCCGGGAAACCGAAGCAGCAGTCAGGACCATCTGCGAGGGTGGACGGCGGCGGGCACCCCCTGCCAGTGTTCGAGAGCCACGGCAGCCCAGGAGGATTTGATGAAGGTCGGCATCCCGCGCGAGGTCAAGAACAACGAGTACCGCGTCGCCATCACCCCGTCCGGCGTGCACGAGCTCGTCGTCCACGGCCACGAGGTCTACGTCGAGAAGGACGCGGGGGTCGGCTCCTCCATCCTCGACGAGGACTACGTCGCGGCGGGAGCGACGATCCTCGACACTGCCGACGACGTCTGGGGCACCGGCGACCTCATCCTCAAGGTCAAGGAGCCGGTCGAGCAGGAGTACCACCGGATGCGTGAGGGCCAGACCCTCTTCACCTACCTCCACCTCGCCGCCGACAGGCCGCTCACCGAGGAGCTCGTGAAGCGCAAGGTGACCGGCATCGCCTACGAGACGGTCGAGCTTCCCGACCGCTCCCTGCCGTTGCTCGCACCGATGTCCGAGGTGGCCGGACGGCTCGCGCCCCAGGTCGGCGCCCACACCCTGATGCGCGCCCAGGGCGGCCGCGGCGTCCTGATGGGCGGCGTCAGCGGGGTGTATGCCGCGAAGGTGGTCGTCATCGGCGCCGGCGTCTCCGGCATGAACGCCGCCGCCATCGCCCTCGGCATGCAGGCCGAGGTGCTGCTGCTCGACCGCGACATCGCCAAGCTGCGCCACGCCGACGCGATCTACCAGGGGCACTGCCAGACCGTCGCCTCCAACGCCTACGAGGTCGAGCGGGCGATCATCGACGCCGACCTGGTCATCGGCGCCGTGCTGGTCCCCGGCGCCAAGGCGCCCAAGCTCGTGACGAACGAGCAGGTCTCCCGGATGAAGCCCGGCTCGGTGCTCGTCGACATCTCGATCGACCAGGGCGGCTGCTTCGAGGACTCCCGCCCCACCACCCACGCCGACCCGACCTACGAGGTGCACAACTCGGTCTTCTACTGCGTCGCGAACATGCCCGGCGCGGTGCCGCACACCAGCACCTACGCCCTCACCAACGTCACCCTCCCGTATGCCGTGCAGCTCGCCAACCGCGGATGGCGCGACGCCCTCGGCGGCCAACGGACCGCTCGCGCTGGGCCTGAACACCCACGACGGGGCGGTGACCTACGCACCGGTGGCGGAGGCGCACGGCTTCGAGTCCGTCGACCTCCAGACCATCCTCGGGAAGGCCTGAGCGATTCGTCCTCGCCGACGTCGTCGGCGCGCTCCGACGGCTCGCCGACGTCGCGCGACCCCGCGGTCACGGCTCGCCAAGACGGCGGCGGTGGCCGATGCGCTGCGTCGCTGCCGGACCCGCAGGACGCGGCGACGGTCGCGGCATACCTGTCGGGGGTGCTGCCGCAGCGACGCATCGGCGTGAGCTGGCGCGGGCTCGCCACACTCCCGGCCCCCGCTGACGGAGGCCACCGCCACGGTGGCCGAGGTCGACGCGGCACTCACCGCGATCGGAGCGGATCGCGGGCTCCGGCTCCGGCGCCAGCGCGGGCCGCCGCCGTGGAGGCCCTGTTCGCCAGGCTCACCGCCGCCGGAGCAGGACTACCTGCGGGCGCTGGTGACCGGCCAGGTCCGGCAGGGCGCCCTCGACGGCGTGATGCTCGCCGCCATCGCCGCAGGCGGCCGAGCGTGCCCGAGGCCGAGGTCCGGCGGGCCGCGATGCTGGCCGGCTATCGCCGGGCCGGTCGCGGTCGCCGCCCTGACCGGCGGGGTGCGACGCGCTCGCCGCCATCCACCTCGAGGTCGGCCGGCCGCTGCGACCGATGCTCGCCGCGTCGGCCGCTGACCTGGAGGCGGCGTGGGAGCAGGTCGGCGACACGACCGGCGGTGTGGTCGTCGACGGCAAGCTCGACGGCATCCGGCTCCAGGCCCACCGCGACGGTGACGAGGTGCGGCTGTTCACCCGTTCGCTCGACGACATCACCGACCGGCTCCCCGAGGTGGTCGAGGCCGTCCTCGCCCTCCCGTCGGACCAGCTGGTCGATCGACGGCGAGGCCATCGCGCTCGACGCGGCGGGGCGGCCGCTGCCCTTCCAGCAGACGGCGTCACGGACCATGAGCAGCACCGGGGTCGAGCAGCTGCGGGCCCAGGTGCCGGTCACACCCTACTTCTTCGACCTGCTCCACCTCGACGGGCAGGACCTGCTCGACGAGCCGGCCTCCGAGCGCTTCGCGCGGCTCGCCTCCCTGGTCCCCACGCCGTGGCTGGTGCCCCGGATCACCGCGACGACCGCAGCGGAGGCCGGCGACTTCTTCGACGCGGCTGGTGCGCGACGGCCACGAGGGCGTGGTGGTCAAGTCCCCCAGGGCCCCGTATGCCGCGGGGCGTCGCGGAGCGGGGTGGGTCAAGGTCAAGCCTCGGCACACCCTCGACCTCGTCGTGCTGGCCGTCGAGTGGGGCAGCGGACGACGCAAGGGCTGGCTGTCCAACATCCACCTGGGAGCCCGCGACCCGGAGAGCGGCGGGTTCGTGATGCTCGGCAAGACCTTCAAGGGCATGACCGACGAGATGCTCGCCTGGCAGACCGAGCGGTTCACCGAGCTGGCCGTCGACGGCACCGACGGCTACGTCGTGCCGGTCCGCCCGGAACAGGTGGTGGAGATCGCGTTCGACGGCATCCAGACATCGTCCCGCTACCCCGGCGGGATGGCCCTGCGATTCGCGCGCGTGCTGCGCTACCGCGACGACAAGACCGCCGAGGAGGCGGACACCGTCGAGACGGTGCGAGCACTGCGCTGAGAAGCACCGATCGGACGCATCGCTGACCCGTCCCCCTGGAGACGTATCACCGGGGCGTGGTCGCTCCTCTTGGAGTCAGGACGTGCCACGGGGGCGGCGCGACCGAGGGGGCAGCACGATGGCGACACGACACACCGGACGGGGCGACACCGCCCACCACCACCCGCACGTGCAGCGGGTGGATGCGCAGGCCTGGCGCTGGCAGTGCGACTGCGGCGGCGCGTCGTGCCGCACCAGCCGGACACCGCTGACCTGGCGGCAAGCGCGTGATCGCGGCGCTCAACCACGCGACCTACCTGGCCGCCTGACCGGACCGGTCAATTGCCATTACATAGCCTGGCTATGTAATATGGAGGCATGACCGACCGCGACGAGCTGGGCAACAGCGTCCTGCGCTCCGCCGCACGGCTGACCCGATGGGCGTCACGCAACGCGTCGTTCGACGTCCCGATGGCCCAGACCCGACTCCTCGCCCTCGTCGAGGAGCTCGCACCCGCGCGGATCAGCGCCCTTGCCGCCGCCGACCACTGCAGCCAGCCCACGATGAGCTCGCAGCTCCAGCGCGTGGAGGCCGAGGGCTGGACCGAGCGCATCCCCGACCCCGTGGACGCCCGAGCCAGCCTCATCTCCCTCACCTCGGAGGGTCGCCAAGCCCTGGACCGTGCCAGGCAGGCCCGTCGCAAGGCCCTCTCCCCCGCCGTCGACCAGCTCGACGCCCCCGCCCTGGCGCGCCTGCAGGTCGCGGTGGAGGCACTCGACGACCTCCTCGCGCGCGCGGCCGGCGACACCCCGCCAGGCGAAATTTTGCCGACCACACCGCATACCCCTCGACACTCCTGAACCGCCCCGTTCCCTCAACCAAAGGAAGCCTGAAACCCACCATGTGGCGCCAACCCAAGACCGTCTGGTCCGTCGCCTTTGCCTGCGTCATCGCGTTCATGGGCATCGGCCTGGTCGACCCGATCCTCAAACCCATTGCCGATGACCTCGGCGCCAGCGCGTCCCAGGTGTCGCTGCTGTTCACCAGCTACATGGCGGTGATGGGGGTCGCGATGCTCGTGACCGGATGGGTGTCGAGTCGGGCCGGCGCGAAGCGCACGCTGCTGCTCGGGCTGCTCGTCATCATCGTCGGGGCGGGACTGGCCGGCGCCCAGGACTCGGTCGGCGGCATCGTCGCCTTCCGGGCGGTTTGGGGACTCGGCAACGCGCTGTTCATCGCGACCGCACTCGCCACCATCGTCAGCGCCGCACGCGGTTCGGTCGGCCAGGCAATCATCCTCTACGAGGCGGCCCTCGGGGTCGGCATCGCGGCCGGCCCGCTGCTCGGCGGCTGGCTCGGGGGGCACTCGTGGCGCTGGCCCTTCTGGGGCGTCTCCGCCCTCATGGCCATCGCCCTGGTCGCCATCCTGACCACGCTCCCCGCGACGCCGCCCACCGGGCACCACACCAGCATCGCCGCACCGTTCAAGGCGCTGTCCCACCGCGGGCTGCTCACCGTCGGGATCACCGCGCTGCTCTACAACTTCGGGTTCTTCACCCTCCTCGCCTTCACCCCGTTCCCGCTAGGCATGGGCGCCCACGAGGTCGGGCTGATCTTCTTCGGCTGGGGTCTGCTGCTGGCTTTCACCTCGGTCGTCGTGGCGCCGCGGCTGCAGCGCCGGTTCGGCACGCTGCCGGGCGTGGTCGGCGCACTGCTCGGCTTCGCCGTGATCCTGGCCGCGATGGCGATCGGCACCGAGCACAAGCCGGTCCTGGTCGTGGGTGTGATCCTTGCCGGCGCCTTCCTCGGCATCAACAACACGCTCATCACCGAGACCGTCATGAAGGTCTCCCCCGTCGAGCGCGGCGTCGCCTCGGCGGCCTACAGCTTCGTGCGGTTCGGCGGCGGCGCAGTTGCCCCCTGGCTGGCCGGCAAGCTCGGCGAACGGTCCATCCACGTGCCGTTCTGGGTCGGGTCGGGCGCAGTCGTCCTCGGGGTCCTCGTGCTGCTCACGGCGCGGCACGAGATCCGGGCCGTGGACGCCGAGCACACCCACGACACCCCTGCGCAGGAGCGCCCGCTCGAAGCGGCGGCAATGACGGTCGGCGACGCCTGACCTCCACCTGACTCGGGCACGGCGCACAGCACCCTAGGCTGGGCGCCGTGCTCGACCTCATCACCGCGACGCGCTACGTCACGCCCCTCAAGGAGGGCGGGTCGCTGCCCGGCATCGTCGAGGCGGACGACCTCGGCACCTACGTCCTCAAGTTCCGCGGCGCCGGCCAGGGACTCAAGGTCCTGGTCGCCGAGGTGGTCGTCGGCGAGCTCGCCCGTGCGCTCGACCTGAACGTCCCTCGGATGACACTCGTCGACCTCCAGGCGCCGATCGCCAAGTACGAGGCCGACGAGGAGGTCCAGGACCTCCTCACCGCCAGCCTCGGGGTCAACCTCGGCATCGACTTCCTCCCCGGCTCCTTCGGCTACGACGGCTCGCGACCTCCCGCGCCGGACACGGCGGCCGACATCCTGTGGCTGGACGCCCTCACCGCCAACGTCGACCGCACCTGGAGCAACCCCAACCTCCTTGTCTGGCACCGCAACCCGTGGCTGATCGACCATGGAGCCGCGCTCTACTTCCACCACTCGTGGCCGGGACGCGGGCCGGACGCCCAGCGGTTCGCTGACCAGGCCTTCGACGCCAGCACCCACGTCCTGCGCGACGTGGCCTCGAGCCCCGCAGCCGCCCACGAGCGCCTCTCCCCCGCCCTCACCCCGATGCTGCTCGCAGCGGTCGTCGCGGCGGTCCCCGACGAGTGGCTGGAGCGGGCACCAGGGCTGGACACACCCACAGCAGCCCGCGCGGCATACGTTGAACACCTGCTGGCGCGGGTCGCCAACCCCTCGGCCTGGCTGCCCGGGGAGCGACCATGACCCTGATGGGCTACCAGTACGTCGTCCTGCGGTGCGTCCCCCGTGTCGAGCGCGAGGAGTTCCTCAACGTCGGTCTCGTGCTCTACAGCCAGGGTGCCGACTTCCTCGAGGCGGCCTACCGCGTCGACGAGGCACGGTTGCGCGCGTTCGCACCGATGGTGAGCTCGGACGACGTCCGCGGTGCGCTGGAGACGATCTGCCAGGTCTGCCAAGGCGTCACCGGAGGCGGGCTCCCCACCCTCGGAGGGCTCGGGCGACGGTTCGGCTGGCTCAGTGCGCCGCGGAGCACGGTCGTCCAGCCGGGCCCGGTCCACGGTGGCCTCACCACCGACCCTTCGGGAGAGCTGCGCACCCTCCTGCAGCGCCTCGTGGACTGACCCCCGCAGAGCGGACAAGCTCCGACACGTCCGACATAGGACCCTGAACAGGCGAAACGGGTTATAGGGTCGCGGAATGACCGTCCCCACCGCAGTTGCTGGGACGGCCAGGCGCAAGGGGGCCTGGGCAGCACTGGCCTACCTCGTCCCCGCCCTGGCCGTGTTCGGTGTCTTCATCTTCTGGCCACTGGTCAAGTCGGTCCTCCTCTCGGTCCAGGGCACCGACATCCTCGGCAACCCGAGTGGCTACGTCGGGTTCGTGCACTACGGCAAGCTGTTCAGCGACCCGGAGTTCCTCACGGTGCTGTGGGTGACCTTCGCCTTCACCCTTCTGACCGTGCTGCCGAGCATCGCCATCGCACTGTTCATCGCGCTCATCCTGCACGGCCGGATCCGCGGGGTGCGGTTCTTCCGCACCGCGTTCGCCCTGCCCTTCGCGTTCTCCGTCGCCACGGCATCGGTCATCTTCGGGGTGCTCTTCAACCCGGCGTCGGGGGTGCTCAACGGTCTCCTCTCGCACGTCGGCATCGACAAGGTGCAGTGGCTCACGAACCCCGACCTGGCCCTCTGGTCGGTCTCGGGCGCGACGGTGTGGATGCAGATCGGCTACAACCTGCTGGTCATCTCGGCCGGGCTCGGAGCCCTCCCCGAGGACGTGCTCGAGGCGGCGCGGCTGGACGGCGCGTCCGGCTTCCGGCTGCAGCGGTCGATCATCATGCCGCTCATCACGCCACAGCTGTTCTTCCTCGTCGTCGTCGGCACGATCCACTCGCTGCAGAGCTTCGGCCAGATCAAGATCCTCACCGTGGGTGGCCCAGAGGACCGGACCACCACCCTCGTCTACTCCATCTACCAGCAGGCGTTCGCCAACAACAACTCCAACTACGGCTACGCCTCGGCGCAGGCGATGGTGCTGCTGGTCATCGTGCTCATCATCACGGCCCTGCAGTTCGGGGTCCTCGAGCGAAAGGTCTTCTACCGGTGAGCGCCCAGCTCGACCAGGCCTCCTCCGCAGAGACCGCGGCGGACAACCCGGCCCCCACGACCGCCCGGCGTGGTCGGGCGCCTCGCAACGTCGGCAGCTACCTCGTCCTCGGCGTCCTGTTCCTCGTCGTGCTCTTCCCCGTCTACTACGGGCTGGTCGGCTCGCTGATGGGTGAGCGTGACACCAACAGCTTCCCGCCTGCCCTCTGGCCCGTCCACGGGCTCCACCCGGACAACTACTCCAAGGCGCTCGACATCATCCCGCTGGGCAACCAGTACCTCACCAGCGTCCTGCAGACCCTCGTGATCATGGTCGGCCAGCTCGTCACGAGCATCCTCGCCGCCTACGCCTTCGTCTTCCTGCCGCTGCGCTGGCGGGGGTTCTGGTTCGGGGTGTTCCTCTCCACGATGATGATCCCGTTCGAGTCGATCATCATCCCCAACTACCTGCTCATCTCCAGCCTGGGGCTCAAGGACACCATCGCCGGCCTGACCCTGCCGTTCCTGGCGACCGGGTTCGGGACCTTCCTGCTGCGACAGTCCTTCCTGTCGTTCCCGACCGAGCTCCGTGACGCCGCCCGGGTCGACGGTGCGGGTCACTTCCGGTTCCTCTTCTCGATCCTGACGCCGCTGAGCCGGCCCAGTCTCGCCGCGCTGGGCATCTGGTCCGCGCTGTCGGCCTGGAACATGTACTTCTGGCCCCTGCTGGCCACCGAGGATCCCAAGCACCAGACCATCCAGATCGGGATCAGCCAGCTCCAGTCCTCCGACAGCGACTCCCCGGGCATGGTCCTGGCCGGGGTCATGCTCGCCCTCTTCCCCACCATGCTGCTCGTCATCTTCGGGCAGCGGTTCATCGTCCGCGGGCTCACCGCGGGTGCAGTCAAGTGATGCGCAAAGGAGTGCACGACGTGATGAGACCTACCAGCACCACCCGCCGCAGCAGGATGAGGTATGCCGTGCCAGCGGGCATCGTGGCGGCCTCCCTCGTCCTGGCCGCCTGCGGCGGGGGCGACGACGACTCCAGCAGCTCGGGGGCACCGGCCAAGGACGTCCTCGACAAGGCCAGTGGCGTGACCACGGTGTCGTTCTGGCACGCCATGGACGGCACGAACGCCGAGGCGCTCAACAAGCTGGTCGCGCAGTTCAACACCGCCCACAAGGGCAAGATCGAGGTCAAGTCCACCTACGCCGGCAAGTACGACGACGCGATCACCAAGTACAAGGCCGCGATCCAGAGCAAGTCGACCCCCGACGTCATCCAGGTCTACGACATCGGCTCGCGCTTCATGATCGACGCGAAGCAGACCATCCCGATGCAGTCCTTCATCGACCGCGACAAGCTCGACGTGTCGGACCTGCAGCCCAACATCACCGGCTACTACTCCATCGACAACAAGCTCAACTCGATGCCGTTCAACACCTCGATGCCCGTGCTGTTCTACAACAAGACGATGTTCACCAAGGCCGGCCTGGACCCGAACAAGCCGCCGCAGGACCTCGCCGGGATCCGCGCTGCCGCAGAGAAGCTGTCCAAGAAGAACGGCGGACCGGCCGACTACGGCTTCGGCGCCGCGATCTACGGCTGGCTGCTCGAGCAGTTCATCGCCACCGACGGCAAGGAGTACTGCGACCAGGGCAACGGCCGCGACGCCAAGGCGACCAAGGTCGAGTTCGACTCGCCCGAGAGCGTCCAGGTCGTGACGTGGTGGCAGAAGCTGGTCAAGGACGGGCTAGCCGCCAACACCGGCCGGGACACCAAGGCCGCGCAGGCCGCCTTCAAGTCCGGCCAGCTGGCCATCAACCTCGAGTCCACCGGTCAGCTCGGCGGCTACTCCAAGGCCGCCAAGGAGGGCGGCTGGGAGCTGGGTGCCGCGGCATACCCGCACATCACGACCGGCACCGCCGGTGGACCCGATCATCGGTGGAGCCTCGCTGTGGATCAACGGTGTCAACCACAAGGACGTCAACAAGGAAGCGGCTTGGCAGTTCGTCAAGTTCCTCTCCGACCCCAAGAGCCAAGCCCAGTGGCACACGGAGACGGGCTACTTCCCGATCAGCAAGGGCGCCCTGGACCAGCCGGCTGACGTGGCCTACCGCCAGGCCAACCCGCTGTTCGACGTCGCGGTCAAGCAGCTCGAGTCGACCAAGCTGAGCAAGGCGACCCAGGGTTGCCTGCTCGGGGTCATGCCCCAGTCGCGCAAGGCCTCCGAGGATGGTCTCGAGTCCGCCCTCAACGGTGCCGACCCGCAGACGGCCATGACCAAGGCGGCCAAGTCCGTCGAGTCGCAGATCAAGACCTACAACGACTCGACCAAGTAGGACTGCTGCTCACCGCTGCGGCGGGCGCAGGGCCCAGGCGGCCACTGCGCCCGCCGCAGCCACGTTGAGGGAGTCCACGCCACCGGCCATGGGGATGCGTCACGGTGAGGTCAGCAGCCGCCAGGGTGTGGTGCGACAGTCCGTCGCCCTCCGTGCCGAGCACCAGGGCCAGGCGCTCCGGTGGGTCCCGCAGCCAGCTCGTCGAGGCTGACGGCGTCGTCGGCCAGGGCCAGGGTCGCCACGGTGAACCCGGCCGCCTGCAGGTCGGCGACTCCGCCCGGCCACGGGTCGATGCGGGTCCACGGCACCTGGAACACCGTGCCCATCGAGACACGGATCGACCTGCGGTACAACGGATCCGCGCACCGTGGGGTGACCAGCACGGCATCGACTCCGAGTGCCGCCGCGGAGCGGAAGACGGCCCCCACGTTGGTGTGGTCGACGATGTCCTCGAGGACCAGCACCCGTCTCGCGTCGGCCACCAGGTCGGCCACCGTCGGCAGCTCAGGGCGCTGCATCGAGGCCAGCGCACCGCGATGCAGGTGGAAGCCGGTGAGCTGCTCGATGACGTCGTGCTCGCCGACGTACACCGGCACACCGGACTCCTCTGCCTCAGCCACGAGGTCGGCGAGGTCGGTCAGCCACCGCTGCGCCATCAGGTAGCTGCGCGGCCGGTGACCGGCCCGCAAGGCCCTGCGGATCACCTTCTCCGACTCGGCGATGTAGAGCCCGCGCTCCGGCTCGGTGCGCCGGCGCAGCGCGACGTCGGTCAGCGAGACGTAGTCGCCGAGCCGGTCGTCGGCCGCGCTGGTGATGGTGATGGGCACGGCAGGCAGGCTAGAGCACCAGGGCCCGCACGATCACGCTGAGGCTGGCCACGACGCAGAAGGCGAGCACGACCTGCCGGAGCCGCTCGCGGTCCAGCCGGGCCCGCGCCGGTGCGGATGCGGCATACCCCAGGGCCATGAACGGGATCCACGCGATCCCGGCCACCAGCTGCTCCCGGGTGAACTCGCCGGCCACCGTCAGCCCGGTCACCGCCATCACCGCGCCCACGAGGAAGAACGCCGACAGGGTGGCCCGCACCCGGGTGGGGCGTTCGTGCTGGAGGACGAGGGCGAGGAAGGGTCCACCGATCGAGGCGGCAGTGCCCGAGAAGCCGGCGATGGCACCCGCCACGACCGAGTTCACGGGCGTCGCACGCACCTCGAGCGCTGAGACCGATGCCACGACGGTGAGCAGGATCAGCAGTCCGGTGACGACGGAGATCGCCCGAACCGACAGCACCGCGACGGCGGCGACCCCCAGGGGCGTGACCAGCAGGCGCGCGGCGAGTGCCCACGAGAGCGACCGCCAGGCGATGTCGCGCGGTCCGTGGACGAGCTGGACGACCGGCAGCGAGAAGCTGGTCACCAGCAACGCCCCCGGCATGAGCTCCGGCGCGAACAGCACGAGGAAGGGCGCCGCCACGACCGCCATGCCGAAGCCGATCGAGGACTGGACGAACGCGCCGGCGAACAGGGCGACACCCAGGAGCAGGACCGCGCTCCACTCCATCAGCTGAACCAGATGATCTTCACGATCCCCACGACACCGATGACCACGATCAGCCCGCGCAGGGCCATGGGTGGCAGACGGCGGCCGACCGTCGATCCCACCACCCCGCCGAGGAGGGACCCGACGGCGATGAGCCCGACGACCGCCCAGTCGATCAGCTGGTGGCCGACCACCACGAAGACGACCGCCGCCACCGTGTTGACGACCAGCGCCAGGACGTTCTTGTACCCGTTGAGCCGTTGCAGCGGTTCAGCGCTCAGGACGCTGAGCACGCCCATGAGGATGACCCCCTGGGCAGCGCCGAAGTAGCCGCCGTAGACCCCGGCGACGAACACGGCAGCCAGGAGCAGGACGGTGGTCCGACCGCCCCGGTGCACCGGGTGCACGTCGTCCGCTCCGTGCCGTGCAGCAGCGCGGCGCTGCAGGGTCGGGCCGAAGAGGACGAGCAGGACCCCGAGGCCGATGAGCACCGGGACGATGGCGGTGAATGCCGACTCGGGCAGCACCCGGAGCAACAGCGCGCCCGTGATGCCACCGGCCAGGGACATCGGCACCAGCCGCCGGATGGCTGGGCCGGCCCCGATGAGCTCGTGGCGGTAACCCCACGATCCGGTCACCCCTCCGCCGACGAGCCCGATGTTGTTGGACATGTTGGCGGTGAGGGGCGGGTAGCCGAAGAACAGCAGTGCCGGGAAGGTGATCAGGGTGCCCGACCCGACCACGGTGTTGATCGTGCCGGCCGCCAGCCCAGCGAGGAAGATGCCGAGGGCTTCGAGAACGGACACGACGTCACCCTAGCCACGAGACCACCTCACTCGGACAGAGGTATGCCGCCCACTCGGCCGTGTGGGCGGCATACCCGTGTGGTGCACGTCAGGCGGTCGGAGGCTTGGGCTCCTCGTCGGTCTCCGCGGGCGGGGTCGGCGCCGGCGCGGCAGGTGGCGCCATCGGCGGCTCGAACTCGGGCACGGCGTCGGCCGGTGGCTCCATGGGCGGCTGGACCCGCTGCACCGGTGCAGCGTGCTCGGTGGCCTCCTGGCTGGCCTTGCCGGCCAGGCCGCGCGCCTCGGCGAGGGCCTGCATCGGGTCCTCGAGCACGGTCTCGTCGAAGGCGTCCTGGAGCTGTCCGGGGTCGACCCACGCGTCGTCGTCGTCGCCATCCGGGCCGTTGCCCTTGGAGGTGGCGCCCAGGGCGCCACCGATGCCGCGCAGGGCGTCGGTGAGCTCGCTCGGGATGATCCACATCTTGTTGGAGTCACCCCGGGCGATCTGCGGGAGGACCTGGAGGTACTGGTAGGCCAGCAGCTTCTGGGTGGGCTTGCCACGGTGGATGGCGTCGAACACCTGCTGGATGGCGCGGGCCTGACCCTGTGCCTCGAGGATCCGGGCTTGGGCCGACCCTTCGGCGCGCAGGATCTGGCTCTGCTTCTCACCCTCGGCCGTGAGGATGGCGGACTGCTTGGTGCCCTCGGCATACAGGATCTGCGCACGCCGCTCCCGCTCGGCCTTCATCTGCTTCTCCATCGACTCCTGCACCGACATGGGCGGGTCGATGGCCTTGAGCTCGACGCGGTTGACGCGGATGCCCCACTTGCCGGTGGCCTCGTCGAGCACCCCACGCAGCTGGGCGTTGATCTGGTCGCGGCTGGTCAGCGTCTGCTCGAGGTCGAGCGATCCGATGACGTTGCGCAGCGTGGTGACGGTGAGCTGCTCGATGCCCTGGATGAAGTTGGCGATCTCGTAGACGGCCGACTTCGCGTCGATGACCGAGTAGTAGATGACCGTGTCGATGTTGACGACCAGGTTGTCGGAGGTGATCACCGGCTGCGGTGGGAAGGACACGACCTGCTCGCGGAGGTCGACGTTGGCCCGCACCTTGTCGACGAACGGCACCAGGAAGTGGATGCCACCTTCGAGCGTGCGTGCGTAGCGACCGAGCCGTTCGATGATCAGTGCTGTCTGCTGGGGCACGATGCGCACCGTGCGGAACAGCACGATCAGCGCAAAGGCAACCAGGATCAGCAGGACGATGAAGCCTGCTCCAAAGCCGTCCACGTCTACTCCGTTTTCTGACCCGCCGTGACGCCGGTGACGATCACGGTGGCCCCCTCGATGGATACAACCCGGACCTCTTGGCCGGGTTGGCATGTGGCGCCGCCCTGCGGCGTGCGTGCGGACCAGGTCTCCCCGCCCACCTTGACGCGACCGTCGGTCGCGGTGACTGCCTGCAGCACCCGGCCGCTGCGACCGACGAGCCCGGTGGCCCCGATGCCGTGGCTCGCCTCGGCGACCATGAACCTGCGGGTGATGACCGGGCGGACGAGCAGCAGGAGCAGCCCCGCCACCACGACGGCGACGACCACCTGGCCGGGGAACCCCACCCCGACCGCTGAGGCGGCAGCGCCGGCGGCGGCGCCACCAGCCAGCATGAGGAACACGAAGTCCACGGTGGCAGCCTCGATCGCCGCCAGGATCAGAGCCAGCCCCAGCCACGCGAGCCACGGGTTATCGGCGAACCAGTCCATGACGCCCCTCCCTCTCGATGGTCAGGTAACTCTAGGACGAAGGGCGCGCTTGCGGTGTTCCCCCGGACGAATCTCCCGTGTCGTCCGATCCGGTCCGTAGCCGCGCCGTCCAGCGGTCGCCGCGTCGTTCGAGCTCCAGGGGCATGCCGAAGGTGGCGGAGAGGTTGGCCTCGGTGAGGGTGATCTCGACGGGCCCCTGGGCGACGATGCGGCCCTCGCGCAGGAGCAGCACGTCGGTGAAGTGGGGCGGGATCTCCTCGACGTGGTGGGTGACCAGGATGAGCGCCGGAGCCTCGACGTCGCCCGCCAGCACCCCCAGCCGGCGGACCAGGTCCTCGCGACCTCCGAGGTCGAGTCCCGCGGCAGGTTCGTCGAGCAGCATCAGCTCTGGGTCGGTCATCAGCGCGCGGGCGATCTGGACCCGCTTGCGCTCGCCCTCGGACAACGTGCCGTAGGTGCGGTCGGCGAGGTGCTCGGCGCCCAGCGCCTTGAGCAGGTCTGACGCGCGCGCGTGGTCGAACGTCTCGTAGCTCTCGCGCCACCGGCCCACGACACCGTAGGACGCGGTCACGACGACGTTGTGCACGATCTCGTCGAGGGGAATGCGCTCGGCCAGGGCTGCCGAGGCGAGGCCGATCCGAGGTCGCAGCTCGAACACGTCGACGGCGCCGAGCACCTCCCCCAGCACACCCGCCACGCCTCGGGTGGGGTGCATCCGACCCGCGGCCAGCTGCAGCAGGGTCGTCTTGCCTGCACCGTTGGGCCCGAGGATCACCCAGCGCTGCCCCTCCTCGACCTCCCAGGAGACGTCGTCGAGCAGGGTCGCCTGACCCCGGACGACGCTCACTCCAGCGAACGCAAGGACGTCACTCATGACACCGACCCTATCGGCCACACGCACGAGCCCGGGAGCCGCCGCGCCCGCCTGCTCGGCTCCGCGTCGGGTGGGCTCTAGCATGAATGAATGCCCGAACTGCCTGCGTCCGTGCGGCTTTCGCTGTGGACCACCCATGCGTGGGCGACGGGTATGCCGTTGGAGTGGGCCATCTCGCAGGCTCTCCCGGACATCGACCACGTGGCGGGCGACCTCGACCGCCTGACGCTGTGGCACGAGCTCGGCGAGCAGGCGCTGCTCGTCGCGCTCCCGGCGCCGGGAGACCTCGTGGGTGTGCCCGGTGCCTCCACCCAGGCTCAGGGAGTCGCTGCCACGTGCGGCGAGTGCGTCTTCGTGCCCGCTCTCGGCGGCATGCTCGTGCCGACCGTCTCCACCTACGGCTCGGGCACCGACGGGGGGCTGGACGTGGGCACGCGGGTGGACTGGACGGCCTACGACGCAGATCCGTTCCCGCGCCACCGGGTCGAGGCGCTGGAGCCATCGCAGCTCGAACGGCACCTGCGCGAGGAGATCCGCAGCGCCACCGAGGCGATCGACGCCGTCGGCGGCCAGCCGTTCGGTGCCACTGCCGCGCGTGAGCTCGCGGACTCCGCCCTCGGCGGTCGCTGGGGCCTGCCCCCCGGCCTTCCGGGCAGGGCCGCCCGGGTGATCGCCCTCGCCGGCACGATCGACACCGTCGTCGCCGTCGCGCTCGACGCCGGGGACGGCGCCCTCACCGTCGCCGAGGCCGGCGCTCGACACACCCTGCTCCTGCGGCTCCAGCGCGCGTCCGAGCGCGCCCTGGCCGACGCGACCAACGCCGCCTGTGCGGTCCTGGCCGGCTGGCGGCCGGAGTAGCCACGTGACTGCCGTGCGGACGACCAGAGGACCGCAGGCTCGATGATCCTGCCCCAGGTCCGCGATCCGCGCTTCATCACGATCCGTCGCGGCGGGACGCTCACGGACGCCGACCACCACCTGCTGGCCCTGTGGGCCGCGACGTGCGCGGAGCACGTCCTCGAACTCTTCGAGTCCGTCCGGCCGGACGACCCCCGGCCGCGACAGGCAGTCGGGGCCGCGCGTGCCTGGGTAGGAGGCGAGCTGCCGATGATGCAGGCGCGGGCAGCCGGTGGTCATGCGATGGGCGCGGCCAGGGACTTGCACGGAGCACCTCGGTTCGCGGCCTACGCCGCCGGCCAGGCAGCGGCCGTGGCGCACGTCGCCGCGCACGAGCTCGGCGCCGCCGCGTACGCGATCAAGGCCGTCCGCGCGGCCGCCCCGAGTGACGCCGCCGCCGCGGCAGGCCGGCTCGAGTGCCTATGGCAGCGCGAACAGCTGCCCGATGCCATCCGCGAGCTGGTCCTCGACGACCAACGGCTGCGCAACGACATCTGCTGGTCGGTGTTCGAGGTCTGAGCACTGCTCAGCCGGTGCGCAGCCGCTCCCGCAGCACCTCCAGGTAGACCTGGTTGGTGCGCTCGCCGATGGTCGCCCAGGAGAACGAGTCCACCGCCCGCTTGCGCCCCGCCAGTCCCATCTCGTCGGCGCGAGCCGGGTCGCTGACTGCCTCGGTGAGCGCGGCCGCCAGGTCCGCGACGAACCGGTCCGCATCGAGGGGTATGCCGCTGCCGTCCTGCTTCTGGTCGATCGGCACCAACCAGCCGGTCTCGCCGTCGACGACGACCTCGGGGATCCCGCCGGTGGCTGTCGCGACGACCGGGAGCTCGCAGGCCATGGCTTCGAGGTTGACGATGCCGAGCGGCTCGTAGATGGAGGGGCACGCGAAAACCGTTGCGGCAGAGAGCAGGGCGATCACCTCGCCACGCGGGAGCATCTCCGGGATCCACACCACGCCCTCGCGAGTCGCCTTGAGGTCGTCCATGAGGGCCGTCACCTCGGCCATGATCTCCGGCGTGTCCGGTGCACCTGCGCAGAGGACCAGCTGGACATCCGGGGGCAGCTGCGCTGCCGCCCGGAGAAGGTAGGGCAGCCCCTTCTGCCGGGTGATCCGACCGACGAAGATGACCGACCTCCCGTCGGGGTCGACGCCGTGCCGCCGCACCGTGTCATGGTCGCGGTGGCGCTGCCACAGCTGGGAGTCGATGCCGTTGTGGACCACCTTGACCCGGTCGGGGTCGATCGCCGGATAGCTGCGCAGCACGTCCTGGCGCATGCCTTCGCTGACGGCGATGACGGCGTCGGCGCGCTTCGTAGGCGGTGCGCTCCATGAATGACGACACGCGGTAGCCGCCACCGAGCTGCTCGGCCTTCCACGGTCGCATCGGCTCGAGACTGTGCGCGCTGACGACATGCGGCATCCCGCCGAGCAGGGAGGCGACGTGTCCGCCGAAGTTGGCGTACCAGGTGTGCGAGTGGACCAGGTCGGCGCCGACGCAGTCACCGGCCATGGCGAGGTCGACGCCCATCGTCCGGACGGCCGCGTTGGCGGCACCCAGGTCCGGCAGGTCGGCATACCCCGTCGTGCCCTCCTCGGCCACGGGCTCCCCGAAGGCACGCACCCTGGCGTCGATGTCGCCGCGGTCGCGCAGCGCGCGGACCAGCTCGGCCACGTGGACCCCCGCGCCGCCGTAGATGTTGGGCGGGTACTCCTTGGTCAGGATGTCGACTCTCACCTTGGCGAGCGTAGCGGCGTGGGGCCATCTGTGAGAGACCTCAGGGCGGACAGGGGTCGCCGCATGGCGCTGCAGTCCCTAGTGTCGGCACATGGCGTACAAGTCGGGTGGACCCAAGGTGCTGGCCATCGTCCTCGCAGGTGGGGAGGGCAAGCGGCTGATGCCCCTCACTGCCGACCGTGCCAAACCCGCCGTGCCCGTTCGGGGGCATCTACCGGCTCATCGACTTCGCGTTGAGCAACATCGTCAACTCCGGCTACCGGCAGATCGTCGTGCTCACGCAGTACAAGTCGCACAGCCTGGACCGCCACGTCACGAAGACGTGGCGGATGTCCACGATGCTCGGCAACTACGTCACGCCGGTGCCCGCCCAGCAACGCATCGACAAGAACTGGTACCTCGGCTCCGCGAACGCGATCTTCCAGAGCCTCAACCTGGTCCACGACGAGAAGCCGGACATCGTCGTCGTCGTCGGGGCCGACCACGTCTACCGGATGGACTTCTCGCAGATGGTGGCCCAGCACATCGAGACCGGGGCAGGCGTGACGGTGGCCGCCATCCGCCAGCCGATCTCGCTGGCAGACCAGTTCGGTGTCATCGAGGTGGACGACGCGGACCACCGCAGGATCGGGGCCTTCCTCGAGAAGCCCAAGGATGCCAAGGGCCTGCCCGACTCCCCCGACGAGGTGCTCGCCTCGATGGGCAACTACGTCTTCGACGCGGACGTGCTGGTCGACGCCGTGACCCGGGACGACGTGCGCGAGGGCAGCAAGCACGACATGGGCGGCGACATCGTGCCGGACTTCGTCGACCAGGGCGCGGGCTACGTCTACGACTTCAAGGACAACGTCATCCCTGGCGCCACCGAACGTGACCAGGCCTACTGGCGCGATGTCGGGACGATGGACTCCTACTGGGAGGCCCACCTCGACCTCGTGTCGATCCACCCGGTCTTCAACCTCTACAACTACGAGTGGCCCATCTACACCGACTACGGCCCGTTCCCGCCGGCCAAGCTCGTCCACGGGGCGGCCGGCAAGTTCGGAGAGGCCCACAACTCGGCGGTCTCCCCCGGCGTCGTCATCTCCGGGGCCACCGTGACCAACTCGGTGCTGTCGCCGCGGTGCCACATCCACAGCGGCACGACGATCGACGACAGCGTGCTGCTCGACGGCGTGGAGGTCGGTCGTGGCTGCGTCATCAAGCGGGCCATCATCGACAAGGGCGTCGTGGTTCCGGAGAACACCAGCATCGGCGTCGACCACGACCACGACCGTGAGCGCGGCTTCATGGTCACCGAGTCCGGGCTCACGGTCATCGCAAAGTTCCAGCAGGTCACCGCGTGACGGCTGGCGAGGCGGCGGTGCGTCCCATCCGCATCGGGGTCCAGCTCCAGCCCCAGCACGCGGCCTATGCCGACGATCCGCCGTGCCGCCGCGGAGGCCGAGGAGATCGGCGTCGACATCGTCTTCAACTGGGACCACTTCTCGCCGTTGTACGGCAACGCCGACGGTGCGCACTTCGAGTGCTGGACGATGCTGGGCGCCTGGGCCGAGGCCACCGAGCGGGTCGAGATCGGCGCGCTCGTCACGTGCAACAGCTACCGCAACCCGCAGCTGCTCGCCGACATGGCGCGCACCGTCGACCACATCAGCGGGGGCCGGTTGATCCTCGGCATCGGGTCGGGCTGGTTCGAGAAGGACTACGACGAGTACGGCTACGACTTCGGCACGGCCGGAGGACGACTGGACAACCTCGCGCGCGACCTGCCGCTGATCAAGGAGCGGTGGGGCAAGCTCAACCCACCGCCCACCCGCGACATCCCGGTCCTCATCGGCGGTGGCGGCGAACGCAAGACGCTGCGGATCGTGGCCGAGCACGCCGCCATCTGGCACGGCTTCGGCGGCGCCGAGACGATCGCCCACAAGCACGCGGTCCTCGACGAGTGGTGCGCCACGATCGGGCGCGACCCGGCGGAGATCGAACGCTCGTCGGGCGTCTCACCGAAGCCGGGTCGCCTCCCTGAGGACGTCGCCGACTACGTCGCCGGCGCCGAGGCGTTGTATGCCGTGGGCACGCGCCTGTTCACGGTCGGCGTCAGCGGCCCGAGGTACGACCTCGGCCCGCTACGCGACCTGGTCGCATGGCGAGACTCGCACAGGGGCAGCTGAGCCCCGTCGATAGTCTGGCGCGGTGTCCGACCTGACCGCGCAGACCCTGCTGGTGACCATCTCCGGCGAGGACCGGCCGGGCGTGACGAGCACCTTCTTCGACGCCATCGCCGACGTCGGTGCCGAGGTGCTCGACCTCGAGCAGGTCCTGGTCCGCGGACACCTCACGCTCGCGATGCTGCTGGCTGCAGGCGACGCGCACGAGCGGTTGCGCTCGGTCCTGAACGCGGTGGGCGCCGATCTCGACCTCAAGGTGAAGATCAAACGAGGCACCGGCGACAGCGCACGCCCACGCGGGGGGCGTGCCGCAGTGGTCGTGCTCGGGGCGCCGTTGCGCGCCAGCGGAGTCGCCGCCATCACGGCGCGGATCGCGTCGCACGGTGCCAACATCGACCGGATCCGGCGGCTGTCGCGCTATCCCGTGACGACCGTGGAGTTCGAGGTCTCGGGCGCGGACGTCGACCGGCTGCGCCGCGAGCTGGCCCTGGAGTCCAGCGTGCACGGCCTGGACATCGCGGTGGCAGCCGGCGGGCTGGCTCGCCGAGGACGCCGCCTGGTCGTCATGGACGTCGACTCCACCCTCATCCAGGACGAGGTCATCGAGCTGCTGGCCAGCCACGCCGGTCGCGAGGCGGAGGTGGCGGCAGTCACCGCTGCCGCGATGCGCGGCGAGCTCGACTTCGCCGACAGCTTGCGCGAGCGGGTCGCTGCCCTCGCGGGTCTGCCGGTCAGCGTGCTGGACGAGGTGCGGGCGGCGGTGCAGTTCACGCCCGGCGCCCGCACCCTCGTACGCACCCTGAAGCGGCTGGGCTTCACCGTCGCGATCGTCTCGGGCGGGTTCATCGAGGTGGTCGAGGAACTCGCCCGTGAGCTGGGCATCGACCACGCCCACGCCAACCGGCTCGAGGTGCGCGACGGCATGCTCACCGGTCGGCTCGTCGGGGACATCGTCGACCGCGCCGGGAAGGCGACCGCGTTGCGGCGCTTCGCCGCCGAGGCGGGCCTCCCCCTGTCCCGGACCGTGGCGATCGGGGACGGTGCCAACGACCTCGACATGCTCGAGGCCGCCGGGCTCGGCGTCGCCTTCAACGCCAAGCCCGTGGTGCGCGAGCAGGCCGACACCGCGGTCAACGTGCCCTACCTCGACGCGGTGCTCTACCTGCTGGGGATCACGCGTGAGGAGATCGAGGAGGCGGACGAGGCGGACGGCACGCCGACCCCCGCTCCGCCGATCCCCAACGCCTGACTCCTAGGCTGACGCAATGGCCAGCACGCAGCTCCGCAAGCACCCGACCCTGTTCATCATCGGCGGGGCCGAGGACCGGGTCGGCAGGGCCACCGTGCTGCGCCGGTTCGTGCGCCTCGCCGGGGGCAAGCGGTCCCGCATCGTGCTGATCCCCACCGCGTCCTCGTTCGAGGACGACGTGGTGGCGTCCTACCGCGACGTGTTCGCCCGACTGGGAGCCCCTGAGGTCGCGGTCGTGAGCCCGCCCAACCGCGCGTCCGCCCACGACGAGGACCTCGTCGCCCTGCTCGACCAGGCGACCGGCATCTTCATGAGTGGCGGCAGCCAGCTGAAGCTCAGCCAGCGCTTCCCCGGCACGCCCCTCGGCGACGCCCTCGCGCGTGCCCACGACCGCGGCACCGTCATCGGCGGGACGTCCGCGGGCGCCTCGATCATGAGCCAGTTCATGATCTCGATGGGTGAGGAGGGCGTGACTCCGCGCCAGCGGTACGGCCAGCTGACGGCCGGTCTCGGCCTGATCGAGGGCGTCATCATCGACCAGCACTTCGCGCAGCGAGCCCGCTACGGACGGTTGATGTCGATGGTCGCGGCCTCCCCCAACCTGATCGGCATCGGGATCGACGAGGACACCGCGATCGAGGTGCGAGACCGCCGGTTCTTCACGGTCCACGGCAGCGGCGTGGCGTTCGTCCTCGACTGCCGCAGCGCCGACTCCGACGCCCCGGACGCCCGACGGGGTGCGCCGCTCATGGTGTCCGGCGCTGTGGTGCATTCCCTCCCCGCAGGCGCTACCTTCGACCTCTCCGAGGTCCGCCTCGTCGACTTCGTCGAGAAGCACCCCGATGTCGCGGTGGCCCTCGCGACGGCCAAGGCCTGAGCACACCGCTCGCACCGCCTCGCACTGCCCGACCCGCAAGGAGATCCCATGGCCGATCGGCCCACCCCCACCGGTCCAGCCGCACCCGAGCTCTCGATCGTGGAGTCACGGGTCTACCGGGGCGGAAACATCTGGTCCTACAGCCCGGCGATCCACCTCGTCGTGGACCTGGGGGTGCTCGAGGCCTACCCGACCGACACGCTCGACGGGTTCACCGACCGAGCTCGTGGCGCTGCTGCCGAACCTCGAGAACCACACCTGCTCCCGCGGGGTGAAGGGCGGCTTCATCGAGCGTCTGCGTGAGGGCACCTGGCTCGGCCACGTCGCCGAGCACGTCGCCCTGCAGCTGCAGCAGGAGGCCGGGCACGACCTGCGTCGTGGGAAGACCCGGGCGGTCAAGGGCCAGACCGGGCGCTACAACGTCATCTACGACTACACCGACGAGACCGTCGGCCTGGCTGCCGGCACCCTGGCGGTGCGGCTGGTCAACCACCTCGTGCAGGCCGAAGAGGGCTTCGACTTCGCCGAGGAGCTCGACGTCTTCCTGCGCCGTGCGCAGCGCACCGCCTTCGGCCCCTCGACAGGGGCGATCATCGAGGAGGCCGTGTCCCGCGACATCCCCTACATCCGGCTCAACGCGGCGTCCTTCGTCCAGCTCGGCCAGGGAGTCCACGCGCAGCGGATCCGCGCCACGATGACCTCCAAGACCGGCGCCCTGGCGGTCGACATCGCCGGTGACAAGGACATGACGACCCGGCTGCTCGGGTCAGCCGGACTTCCGGTGCCCAAGCAGGAGACCGTGCGCACGGCCGACGGCGCTGCCGCCGCCGCCAAGCGGATCGGCTACCCCGTCGTCGTGAAGCCTCTGGACGGCAACCACGGTCGCGGCGTGTGCCTCGACCTGACGAGCGAGGAGGACGTCCGCGCGAGCTTCGTCATCGCGGAGGGCGAGTCGCGGCGCGGCTACGTCATCGTCGAGTCCCATCGTCACCGGCCGCGACTACCGCTGCCTCATCGTCGGCGGCAAGATGCAGGCCATCGCCGAGCGCGTCCCAGCCCACGTCATCGGCGACGGCACCCACACCGTCGTCGAGCTCGTCGAGATCACCAACGCCGACCCGCGGCGCGGAGTCGGCCACGAGAAGGTGCTCACCCGGATCAAGGTCGACGACGCGGCGACCGCACTCGTGCGCGACCAGGGCTTCGAGCTCGACGACGTGCCTCCCAAGGACCAGATGGTCAAGCTCGCCCTCACCGGCAACATGTCGACCGGTGGCATCTCGGTCGACCGCACGTTCGACGCGCACCCCGACAACGTCGAGATCGCCGAGGAGGCGGCCCGGATGATCGGGCTCGACGTCGCCGGCATCGACTTCATCTGTCCCGACATCGCCTCCCCCGTCCGTGAGACCGGTGGCGCGATCTGCGAGGTCAACGCAGCTCCCGGGTTCCGGATGCACACCCACCCCACCGTCGGCGAGCCGCAGTTCATCGCCAAGCCGGTCGTCGACCTGCTCTTCCCGCCCGGCTCGCCTTCGCGGGTGCCGATCGTCGCGGTGACCGGCACGAACGGCAAGACGACGACGTCGCGGATGATCGCCCACATCTTCAAGGGCATCGGCCACAAGGTGGGCATGACCTCGACGGACGGCATCGTCATCGACGAGCGCCTCGTCTACAAGGCGGACGCCTCCGGCCCACGGTCGGCGCGGATGGTCCTGCAGAACCCGCGCGTCGACTTCGCCGTCATGGAGGTCGCCCGTGGCGGCATCCTCCGCGAAGGTCTTGGCTACGACCGCAACGACGTGGCGGTGGTCACCAACGTCGCCCCCGACCACCTCGGCATGAAGGGCATCGACACCCTCGCCCAGCTCGCCGACGTCAAGGCCGTCGTCGTGGAAGCGGTGCCCCGCAACGGTTTCGCCGTCCTCAACGCCGACGACGACCTGGTCCGCAAGATGCGGCGGCGCTGCTCGGGCGGGATCGTCTGGTTCTCGTTGCAGCCGCCGGCGAGCACGGTGCGCGACTTCATCGAGGACCACTGCCGCCGCGGCGGGCGGGCTGTCGTCCTCGACCACACCGACCGCGGCGACATGATCGTCATCAAGCACGGGCGACGGTCGATGCAGCTGGCGTGGACCCACCTGCTGCCCGCCGACCTTCGGCGGCACCGCGAAGTTCAACGTCGCCAACGCCATGGCCGCGGCCGGTGCGGCCTTCGCCGCGGGCGCCGGGCTGCACGAGATCCGGCAGGGCCTGCGCACCTTCACGACGAGCTACTACCTCTCCCCCGGTCGGATGAACCTCGTCAACGTGCACAACGTGGACGTGTTCGTCGACTACTGCCACAACGCGCCGGCCATGCGGGTGCTCGGCGAGTTCGTCGACGGGTATGCCGACGCAGCGGGCCGGGCAGTCCGACCTCGGCAAGGTCTCGCGCATCGGCATGGTGTCCACCGCGGGTGACCGCCGAGACGACGACATGCGCGAGCTCGGTGCGATCGCCGCGCGCCACTTCGACGTCGTCGTGGTCCGCGAGGACGAGCGCAAGCGTGGTCGTCCCGCCGGAGAGACCGCCGACCTCATCGCCGAGGGAGCCAAGGGCGAGATCGGCAAGGAGGGCGTGCGCTGCCGCCAGGTGGAGATCGTCCTCAACGAGGTCGACGCCGTGCGCCACTGCATGGCGCGCGCCAACCCCGGCGACGTCGTCGTGCTCTGTGTCGACCAGCACGCCGAGGTGCTCGGCGAGCTGGAGCAGCTGACCAAGCACGCCCAGGCAGGCGCGCACAACGGGGAGGGGATCGGCGACCCCGACCTCGACCCGGTCGAGATGCAGTCCGAGGCGCAGCTGTCCGGCGACGAGGCCGCCGCCTCGGAGTCTGTGCGAGGTCGAGCCCGCGACCAGCTGAGCCGGGCGACCGCTGAGCCTGCGCTCAGCGGTCGCGCAGCTCCGCGGCATACCCGGAGAGGGCCCGCTGGTAGGCGAGGGCGTCCTCGTCACCGGCGTGGTGCAGCAGCACCTCGATCAGGTCGGCGACCGAGGACTCGGCGTGCCCGCTGTCGACGCCGGCCAGCGCCCGGAACGCCTCCACGGCAACGCTGCCGGGTCGTTCCGCGCTGAGCTCGGTGAGGAGGGAGTAGGCAAGCTCGGGCTGGCCGGTGACCCGCAGGCTCGACGCGAGCTGGATGCGGGCCCGGTGCCGCTGCGGTTCGCGCAGACCGGCGGCCAGTGACTCGCGGTAGAGCGGGATCGCGTCCTGCTCCTTGCCTGCCGCATCCAGAGCGCTGGCGTGCTCGAAGACCAGTCGCGGGTCCGACGGTCGCTGGCTGCGCAGGCAGCGCCACGGCGTCGATGCGCGCCTGGTCGTCGGCCAGCTCCCAGAGGGCCGCGATCTCGCTCTCGAACTCGTGCTCACCGCGCGCGGCCACCACCTTGCGGCGGATGTCGTGCGGCCGTGTCGGGTGTGGCCCCCTGGTCGGCGAGCCAGGCCAGCCACCTGGGTCCGCTCGGCGTGGCACATCAGGGCCACGACGTCACCGTCCGCGGCGCCCGGCACGAGGGCCTGGATCCCGCTGAGCTCGGTCTGGTAGGACTCGATGTCGGAGACGCCTGCCCTGGCCAGACCGGTGCGCAGGTGCGACTCGAGGTCCTCCATGGTGCGACCGCGCAGGTAGTGCTCCTTGTGCACGGCGACGACCCGGTCGGCCCGCAGCCCGGCCACCTCGCCGATCGACTCGAGCAGGTCGTCGGTGCGGTCACCGGCCAGACCGAGACCGAGGTGCACCTGCCCTCCCGGCACCTTCAGCCCGTGGGCGACGTCCATCAGCGCCTCGAGACCGGCCTCGTTGTGGGCCAGGTCGACGATGACCGTGATGGCCGAGCCGTCCTCGCGCCGCAGGGTGTAGGTGTTCATCCGACCGGGGTTGAGCTTGTCGTCGGGGGCGAAGCTGCGCAGCCCGGCGACGACGGCCTCACGCGGCAGCCCGAGACCGAGGGCTGCCGCCGCACCGGCGAGGGCGTTGGCGATGTTGTGCTCGGACAGGCCGGACAGGGTGGCAGGCACGTCGAGGATGCTGACCAGCCGGTCGGGGTCCTGGCCGTTCTCCAGCACGGTGATCGAGCCGTCGAGGACGGTGATCGCGCGCCCACCGCGGTCAAGGGCCTCGCGGATGGCCGGGGCGTCGGAGCGCAGCGTGAAGACCCACGGCCTGCCCTTGGTGCCGTTGCGCATCGCCCACACCCGGGGGTCCTCACCGTTGAGCACCACCCAGCCGCTGGGCTTGGTGGCCTTGGTGACGATCGCCTTGACCTCGGCGAGCTGGTCGACCGTGTCGATCCCCTGGAGCCCGAGGTGGTCGGCGGAGACGTTGGTGACGACGCTGACGTCGTTGGCGCTGACGCCCATCCCCTTGAGCAGCATGCCGCCGCGAGCAGTCTCGAGGATGCCGAGCTGGACGCCAGGGGCGGTGAGGACCCCGCGGGCACCTGCCGGACCGGAGTAGTCACCGGCCTCGACGACCTCGCCCTGCACGACGATGCCGTCGGTCGAGGACCAGGCCGTGCGCAGGCCCGCCGTCATGCCGATGTGCCCGAGCAGCCGCGTCGTCGTGGTCTTGCCGTTGGTGCCCGTGACGGAGGCGACGGGGATCTGCGGCTTGAGCACGGAGGGACGCTCGCCCGGCTCGGTCTGGCCGACCAGCAGCCGCCTCGCGGTCGGTGACGTCGCCACCGTCGAGCCACGCGTGCAGGACCGGCCCGACGCCCTGGCCGAGCGCGCTGCGCCCTGGTTGCGGCGGCGCCATACGAAGGCCATCACGACGCTCTCGGGGGCACTGCCGGGACGGACCCGCACCCCCAGCCGGGTCGTGCCACTGGCGGTCGCCGAGCCGGCGCACCGCCCGCTCCACGACGCGCATGACGAACCGCTGCCGCTGCTCGGTGCCCGGGGCTCCCGGTCGGGCGCTGCGCATCTGGATGCGTGCGGCCAGCGACGGTGAGGGTCTGCTCGTCGGCCGCGAGGTAGCCGGGCAGCTCGAGGCTGACCTTGATGGCCGGCTTGGCGAAGTAGAGGTTGGGACCCTCGAGCACCCGCACCTCCGTCACCTCGACGGGTGCCGAACTGGAAGGTGCAGAGGAGGGCGCAGAGGCAGCCGCGCCGGCGGGCTCGGCGGCGGGCTCGGACGTCATGCGGCGAGCCTAGTAGCGGCTCTCGCAGCCGGCCGAACCGGCGGTCACTGCCCCATCGCGTGGACGCCGCCGTCGACGTGGACGATCTCGCCCGTGGTCGCCGGGAACCAGTCGGAGAGCAGCACGGCGCAGGCCTGCGCGGCCGGCAGGGCGTTGTTGACGTCCCACCCCAGGGGCGCCCGGCTGTTCCAGGTCTCCTCGAAGGTCTGGAAGCCCGGGATCGACTTGGCCGCCGTGGTGCGGATCGGACCGGCCGCCACCAGGTTGCAGCGGATGTCCTTCGGTCCGAGGTCGCGGGCGAGGTAGCGGTTGGTCGACTCGAAGGCGGCCTTGGCGACGCCCATCCAGTCGTAGACCGGCCAGGCGAACTTGGCGTCGAAGGTCAGGCCCACGACGCTGCCGCCGCCCGACATGAGCGGAAGGGCAGCAACCGCAAGGCTTTTCAGCGAGTACGCGGAGGCGTGCATCGCGACGGAGACGTCCTCGAAGGTGCCCTCCAGGAAGTTGAAGGCCCCCTGCGGGGCGAACCCGATCGAGTGCAGGACGCCGTCGAGGTGGTCGACGTGCTCGCCCAGCCGCTCGGCGAGGCTGTCGAGGTCCTCGGGGTTGGTCACGTCCAGCTCGATGACCGGCGGGGTCGTCGGCAGTCGCTTCGCGATCGTCTGGGTGATCTTGAAGGTTCGCCCGAACGAGGTCAGCACCACCTCGGCACCCTGCTCCTGCGCGATCTTCGCGACGTGGAAGGCGATCGAGGAGTCCATCAGGACGCCGGTGATGAGGAGCTTCTTGCCCTCGAGCAGCATGTCGGGTGCCTTTCGCTGGGGACTGGTTCGGAGTGGTTCTCAGATGGGCGGGGGTGGTCAGGGGTGGTCGGGTGTCGTTCGCCAGGTGCCGGTGCCGCGGGAGGGGATCGCTCAGTGGCCCATGCCGAGGCCGCCGTCGACCGGGATCACCGCGCCGGTGATGTATGCCGCGTCGTCACCGGCGAGGAAGCGCACTGCGGCGGCGACCTCCTCCGGCTGGGCGAACCGGCCGGCCGGGATGGTCGCCTGGTAGGCCTTCTTCGTGTCAGCGGGCAGCTCGGCCGTCATGTCGGTCTCGATGAACCCGGGGGCCACGACGTTGGCGGTGATCCCGCGACCGCCCAGCTCGCGCGAGATCGACCTGGCGAGGCCCACCAGGCCTGCCTTGCTCGCCGAGTAGTTGGTCTGGCCGGGCGAGCCGTAGAGGCCGACGACGCTGGAGATGAAGATGATCCGACCCTTGCGCGCCCGGATCATCCCCTTGACCGCGCGTCGAGCGCACCGGAAGGCGCCCGCGAGGTTGGTGTCGATGACGGCGTCGAAGTCCTCGTCGGTCATCCGCATGAGCAGGCCGTCCCTGGTGACTCCGGCGTTGGCCACGAGCACCTCCACCGGGCCGCCCAGGATCTCCTCGGCGTCGGCGAAGGCCTGGTCCACCGAGGCCGAGTCGGTCACCTCGCAGCGGACCCCCCGCAGACCCTCAGGAGGTTCGCCCGACCGGTGGGTGATGACCACGTTGTCGCCCGCCTCGACCAAGGCTGTGGCGATGCTCAGCCCGATCCCGCGGTTGCCCCCGGTGACCAGCACGTTGCGGCCTGCCATCGATGTCCTCCGTGTGGTTGCGGTGCGTCCGGGCGAGCACGCACCGGTGCTTCGCCTCCGGTCGCGACCTTATCCACTACCGATGGGTACACCGCATCCGGCGGCGCCTATCGTGGACATGTGCCGCACGCCCACCGCCACCACCACGACGAGCCCGTCGTGCAGTCGGTGACGTCCGTGCCGGAGTCCCTGGCGCAGGAGCAGGCCGGCCGTATCCGTCGCTACCTCATCACCATGGGGATCCGCACGGGGTGCTTCATCCTGGCCGTCGTCACGGCGACCAACGGCGCCCCGTGGTGGCTGTGGGGCAGCCTCGCGGTCGCCGCGATCCTGCTGCCCTACGTCGCCGTGGTGCTGGCCAACGCCGTCCGACCGCGCCCGCCCGGTTCGTCCGCACCGGTCACCCCCCGGGGCGACGGCCCCGACCAGATCGGCCGGTGATGGACTCCCTGGTCTGCAGCGCGAAGGCCTGCCGCAACACCGCGACCTGGGCGCACCTGTGGAACAACCCCAAGGTGCACACCCCCGACCGCCGCAAGGTGTGGCTGGCCTGCGACGAGCACCGGACCTCGCTCGGGGAGTTCCTGTCGCTGCGTGGCTTTCTGATCGAGACCGTCGCCGCGGACGCGATCCCGGAGACCGCTGGCTGACCGCCCACTCACCCCGCCAGGGTCAGGATCTCGACGCCGTCATCGGTGATCGCGATGGTGTGCTCACTGTGTGCCGTCAGGCAGCCCGTCGCGCTGCGCAGCGTCCACCCGTCGGCATCGGTCACGAGCTCGTCGGTGTCCGCCATGACCCACGGTTCCAGAGCCAGCAGGAGCCCGGGGCGCAGCTGGTAGCCGCGGCCGGGCCGTCCCGTGTTCGACACGTGCGGGTCCTGGTGCATCGTCGACCCGATGCCGTGACCACCGAACTGGGTGTTGACCAGGTACCCGGCCTCGCCCAGGACCGTGCCGATGGCGTGCGAGATGTCGCCGATGCGGGCTCCAGGACCGGCTGCGGCGATGCCCGCGGCGAGGGCGCGTTGGGTCGTGGCGACCAGCGCGAGACCCTCGGGCGCCCGAGCCTCGCCCACCACGAAGCTGATGGCCGAGTCCGCAGCGACGCCGGCCTTGGTGACGGCCAGGTCGAGGGAGAGCAGGTCGCCATCGGCGAGGCTGTAGTCGTGGGGCAGTCCGTGGAGGACCGCGTCGTTGACGGACGTGCAGATGTAGTGACCGAAGGGGCCGCGACCGAACGAGGGTTCGTAGTCCACGTAGCAGGACAGGGCACCAGCCCGGAGGATCAGCTCCCGGGCCCACCGGTCGATGTCCAGCAGGTTCGTGCCGACCGTGGTGCGGGCCTTCAGGGTCTGCAGGATGTCGGCGACCAGCGCGCCCGTCTGCCGGGCGCGGTCCAGCTCGGCGGGGTTGAGGATCTCGATCATGTGGTGCCGCTAGCCACCGATGGCTGACATCGGCCGGTCCGGCTGGACGAAGTCGGCCGTGCCGATGCCGTGTCCCGGCGCCTTGCGCCACATCTCGCCCTGGATCAGGGCCGCCAGCTGCTCGTCACTGGCGCCGTCGCGAAGCGGTCCGAGCAGGTTGGTCTCCTTCTGCGAGAACAGGCAGTTGCGCACCTGTCCGTCGGCGGTCAGGCGGGTGCGGTCGCAGGCGGCGCAGAACGGCGCGCTCACGCTGGCGATGATTCCGACCGTCGCTGGTCCACCGTTGACGAGGAACAGCTCGGCCGGGGCGCTCCCGCGCTCGGCGGCCGGCTGGGCGGTGAGCTCGAACCGCTCCTCCAGCCTGCTCCGGATCTCCTCCGAGCTGATCATCGTGGAGGCGTCCCAGCCGTGCTGGGCGTCCAGCGGCATCTGCTCGATGAAGCGCAGCTCGTAGCCCCGATCGAGGCACCACTGCAGCAGGTCGGCCACCGAGTGGTCGTTGATGCCTCGCATCGCCACGGCGTTGACCTTCACCGGCACCAGCCCGGCGGCCGCGGCTGACTTGAGCCCGAGCTCGACGTCGTGCAGCCGGTCACGCCGGGTCAGGTCCGCGAACTCCTGGGGGTCGATGGTGTCGAGGCTGATGTTGACCCGGTCCAGGCCGGCGTCGGCGAGCGGCTGCGCGAGCCGGTCGAGCCCGATCCCGTTGGTCGTCATCGCGATCCTGGGTCGCGGCTCGAGGGCGGCCACCCGGCGAACGACGTCGACGAGCGACCGTCGCAGCAGCGGCTCACCACCCGTGAGCCGGATCTGCTGCACACCCAGCCCGACGAAGATGCCGATGACGCGCACCAGCTCGTCGTCGGTGAGCATCTCCGGCTTGGCCAGCCACGGCAGTCCCTCGGCCGGCATGCAGTAGCGACACCGCAGGTTGCACCGGTCGGTCACCGACACGCGCAGGTCGCGAGCCACCCGACCGAGCTGGTCCGGCAGGCCGACGGTCCCCTCCGGGGCACGCGTCGCCGCGCGCACACTGGGGAAGGGAAGGCCGGTCATGGTCCCTAGCCTAAGCCGGGTACCGTGAAGCAGTGGTCAGGGTGCTCACATCGCGTCGGTGGCTGGGTGCCTTCGGGGTCGCCCTGGCCTTCGCGGTGGCCGCGTACTTCCTGGGTCAGTGGCAGTGGCACCGCTACGAGGCCAAGGCCGCTCGCGCCGACCGGATCCACTCCCACTACGACGCGAAGCCGCGCCCCATCGCGGACGTGCTCGGCGACGAACCCATGCCCCTGTCCGAGGAGTGGACGAGGGTGAGCCTGCGGGGCAGGTATGCCGCGAACGACACCGTGCTCGTCCGCAACCGTCCGTACGACGGCACCTACGGGTACGAGGTGCTGGTCCCCTTCGTCGACGTGTCCGGCAAGACAGCGCTGGTCGACCGGGGGTGGGTGATGAATGCCAAGAACGCAGAGACGCTCCCCCGACGTCGTGCCGACGCCAACCGATGAGCTCACCGTGACGGGCTGGTTGCGCCGGTCGGAGCCGTCCTTGGGCAAGAGCCTCCCCGCGGGACAGGTGGCGAGCATCAACCTCGCCGAGGTCAGCCGCCAGGTCGGGACGCCCCTTCTCGGCGCATACGTCGTCCTGGGAGTCGAGCGACTGCCGGACGGCACGGCGCCGGACCGTCCGACCGCACTCGAACCTCCTGACACCGACCTCGGCCCCCACCAGGCGTACGCCTTCCAGTGGTGGTTCGCGATGGTGGCGGGATTCGTGCTGGTGTGGTTCGGGGCCCGTCGCGAGTACCTCGAGGGCGCCGACGCAGACCCGTCCTCCGTACCCGCCACCCCGAGGAAGGTCCGCATCTGGGACGAGGAGGACGGCTGAGCACCCGGTGGTCGCTCAGGGGCGGCGCGGCTGCCACTCGTGCGCGAGCAGCGCGTACGTGAAGCCGTCCAGCCAGCCGAGCTCGGCATGCCAGGAGTCGCGGATCCCGTGCTGCTCCCGGCGCATGCCGAGCTTTTCCAGGATCGACCAGGACGCGATGTTGTCGGCGAAGCACCCGGCCGTGACGCGTCGCAGGCCGAGCTCCTCGAAGGCCACCGCCAGCATCTCCCCAGCGGCCTCGGTGGCATAACCCTGTCCGGCGTGGGCCGGGTCGAAGATGTACCCGAGCAGGCCCTCGGACCTCCGGCTGGGTGCACCGTCGTCCTGGCCCATCCCGTCGACCACCTCGAGCGAGACGGTGCCGATCACCCGACCGTCGAGCTCGACCACGACGGAGTGGTCGTACGGGTCCTCGACCGAGGCCAGCCAGGCCTGACGGTAGGACTCGGGGTCGACCGTCGCCCGGATCAACCAGTGACCCACCTCGGGGAGGGTGCGGAGCTCCACGAGCCGGTCGAGGTCGGTCCGGTGGGCGTGGCGCAGCGTCAACCGGTCGGTGCGGCGCGGGCAGGTCAGGTCTGCGGAAGTCACGGGCACTGGATAGCAGTGCCCGGCAGGCCGGGACAACCGCTTTACCCATGCCGTGCGCGTGCGCCGGGTCCGGCAGGCCGTGCCGCCTGGGTCGCCGCCACAGCGGCCGGGACCCCTTGGCGGGTCAGGCAGGGACGTCGGTGCTGCGGGTCTCCTGGTCGGCGAACTGCGTGGTGTAGAGGTCGTTGTAGAGGCCGCCGCGGTCGATGAGCTCGCGGTGGGTGCCACGCTCCACGATCCGGCCGCCGTCGACCACGAGGATCTGGTCGGCCCCCCGGACCGTGGACAGCCGGTGGGCGATGACGATGGCGGTGCGACCCTCGAGGGCGGTGTCGAGGGCCCGCTGCACGGCTGCCTCGGACTCGGAGTCGAGGTGGGCGGTCGCCTCGTCGAGCACGATCAGCCCCGGCCCCTTGAGCAGCAGCCGCGCCAGGGCGAGTCGTTGTTTCTCACCACCGGACAGCCGGTGCCCCCGGTCCCCCACGACGGTGTCGAGGCCCTCGGGCAGCGACCCGACGAGCGACCACACCTGGGCCGCCCTGAGCGCGGCGACGAGCTCCTCGTCGGTGGAGTCCGGCGCGGCATATCTGAGGTTGGCGCGGATGGTGTCGTGGAACAGGTGGGCCTCCTGAGTGACCATGCCCACCGTCTCGGCGACCGACTCCAGGGTTGCCTCCCGAAGGTCGACGCCGTTGATCCGCACCGCCCCCGTCGAGGGGTCATAGAGGCGCGCGATGAGCGAGGTGAGGGTCGACTTGCCTGCTCCGCTCGGGCCGACGAGGGCGACGAGCTGACCGGGCTCCACCTCGAAGCTGACGTCGCGCAGCACGACTCCCCCGCCCTTGCGGTCCCCAGCCGCGATGCTCTCCAGGGAGGCCAGCGACACCTCGTCGGCCGAGGGGTAGCGGAAGGCCACCTCGTCGACCTCGACCCGGACCGGGCCCGCCGGCAGCGGTCGGGCGTCGGGCCGTTCGGTCACCAGCGGCTGGAGGTCGAGCACCTCGAAGACACGCTCGAACGACACCAGCGCGGTCATGACGTCCACCCGCACGTTGGACAGGGACGTCAACGGTCCGTAGAGCCGGGCCAACAGGGCGGTGAGGGCCAGCAGGGTGCCGATGGTGAGCGAGCCGCTGACCGCCATCAGGCCACCGAAGCCGTAGACCATGGCGGTCGCGAGGGAGGCGACCAGGGTCAGTGCGACGAAGAAGATGCTGCGGTTGAGCGCGATCCGCACGCCCATGTCGCGCACGCCGGCGGCCTGCGCGGCATACTCCCGGTCCTCACGGCGGGGCTCGCCGAAGAGCTTGACGAGCAGTGCCCCGGCGACGTTGAACCGCTCGGTCATCCGTGACCCGAGGTCGGCGTTGAGGCCCATCTGGGCATGGGTCAGCCCGGCGAGGCGGCGACCCATGAACCGCGCGGGGAGCAGGAAGAACGGCACGAGGGCCAGGGAGGCGAGGGTGAGCTGCCAGGACAGGCTGAACATGGTCGCGATGATCAGCACGAGGGAGACGACGTTGCTGACGACGCTGGAGAGCACCGAGGTGAACGCCTGCTGCGCTCCGATCACGTCACTGTTGAGCCGGCTGACCAGCGCGCCGGTCTGGGCACGGGTGAAGAAGGCGATCGGCTGGCGCAGGACGTGGGAGAACACCTCGACGCGCAGCGAGTAGATGAGTCCCTCACCGATGCGGCTCGAGAACCAGCGCTCGACGAGCGTCAGCAGGCCGCTGACGACCGCGAGGGCGGCGACCACGAGGGCGAGCTCGATGACGACGCCGCGGTCGCGCGGGGTGATCCCCTTGTCGATCAGCTCCTTGAGCAGGAGCGGAGTCGCCACGACGAGGGCCGAGTCGATGATGACCAGGACGAGGAACAGCCCGATCTCGCGGCGGAACGGCCCGGCGTAGGACGCCACCCGTCGCGCGGTGCCGGGCGCGAGCTTGCGGTCCTTGACGGAGTCGTCGCGGGTCAGCGACCGCATCGCCACCCAACCGGCATGGCTCACTGGACGCCTCCTCTGCTCACGGGCGTGGAACGCCGCCAGGCGGACGGCGCATTCCCCATCATGGCGGCGGCCACCGACATTGCGCCGACCGCGCAACCACGGGTCCGCGACTTCTCACCGGGCGGGGTGCCCGGCCAGCCCGTGCAGGAGACGCCCTTGCGCCTCGCGCTCCAGCCGCAGCTGCGTCTCGCGGTCGGCGGACGCGGCGCTGTGCAGCAGTGGCTTGAGCTCGCGCAGCGCTGCCTCCGGCGCAGCCAGCAGGGCGGCCACGAGGTCGGCCGTCGTCGCCACGAGGGCGTCAGCAGGCACGGCGACGTTGGCCAGGCCGATCGCCACCGCTTCGGCTGCGCCGACGAACCGCCCGGTCGCACAGATCTCCAGCGCCCGAGCCACGCCCACGAGCGAGACCAACGGTGTCGTGCCTGCGAGGTCGGGCACGAGCCCGAGGGAGGTCTCACGCATGGCGAACTGCACGTCCTCCGCGACGACCCGCAGGTCTGCCGCGAGGGCGAGCTGGAACCCTGCCCCGATCGCATGGCCCTGCACCGCGGCCACGACGACCGCGGGGATCCGTGTCCAGGCGGAGAACCCGAGCTGGAAGTCCTCGATGACCTCGGCGGCTGCCTCGGCGCTGTCGGCCGCCATCGCGACCATGTCGACCTCACCGGGGATGCCGCCGGGCGCGAGCATGCCTCGGTCGAGGCCCGCCGAGAACGACGGTCCCTCACCGCGCAGCACCACCACCCGCACGGCCGGGTCGAGCTCGGTGGCCACCTGTGCCAGCGCGGCCCAGAGGCTGGGCGTCTGGGAGTTGCGCCGGGCGGGGTTGTCGAGGCTGACGGTGAGGACGGCGCCGTCCCGAGTGACGGTCAGGTGCGGGTGGGGCGAGTCTTCGACGCTCACGCGGGCAGGCTATCCGCCCGCTCGAGGACCAGCTGCGCGACAGCCGAGGTCTGGGCCAGCGCCCCCGGCACCATGGACACCCCTGCCTGACCGCACTGCTGTGCCATCCGGTCGCGCAGGATCCCCTCGGACACCATGAACGACACGACGACGGTGCGCTCCACCTCGTCGGGCAGCCTCCGGAGCACCTCGTCGATGGTCGACCCGCCGTCGAGCGCTGCCACGCCCCACGGCCCCCAGCCCTCACGCGGATGCTCGGCGAGAGTGTGCCCCACGGTGGCGACCGCCTCGCTGTCACTGGACCCCGCGGCATACAGGAGCACGGCGGTGGTGGGGTCGGGTGAGATGCCGTGCGCGGCCAGGAGCTCCTCGGCCGCGTCGAGCAGGAGCTCGTGCGGCCCGAGCGGGGACGCGAGCTCCACCTGCGAACCCGAGGCCTGGACGAGCTCGTCGAGGGCGTTGGGCACGTCGACCTTCGCGTGGTAGGCCGGGGTGACGAGCACCGGCACGACGACGGCGCGCGCGCCGAGTCCCGCGCCCGCGTCGGCGGGGCTGGGCGGGTGGTGGTCGAGGTATGCCGTGTGGACGGGACGGTGCGGGACCAGCTGGCGGACGTGGGTGGCCAGGGCCTCGACGCCCTGGGCGTGCCGGGGATCCGGCGACCCGTGCGCGAGCAGGACGATGTCGGTGTCGGTGGTCACCCGCTCGACGCTACTCCCCCGACAGGTCGCCCAGGCGTGCCCGCAGGCTCACGACCTGTCCCACCACGACGACGGCCGGCGCCCGCACGCCTGCTGCCTCGGCGTCGCGCGCGGCGTTGACCAGCGTCGTCGTGGTGGTGCGCTGCTGAGGGGTCCAGCCGCGCTCCACGAGTGCCACCGGCGTGTCGGCCGGGCGGCCGGCGGCGATCAGCGCGGTTGCGGTGTCGCCGAGCCGGGTGACTCCCATCAGCAGGACGAGGGTGGCGTCAGGGGCCGCGTCGGCAGCCGCCGCGAGGACGTGGTCGGCCCCCTCGTGGGCCGAGGCCACGACGAAGGACGCGGCGACTCCCCGGTGGGTCACCGGGATACCGGCGGCCGCGGGCACGGAGACGGCAGACGTCACGCCGGGGACCACCTCGACCGGTATGCCGTGCTGCAGGCAGTGCAGAGCCTCCTCGCCACCGCGGCCGAGCACGAACGGGTCACCGCCCTTGAGCCGGACCACCCGCCTGCCCAGCTGGGCGTGGTGGACGAGCAGCTGGTTGATCCGCTCCTGGCTGACCGGGTGGTTGCCGGGCGTCTTGCCGACGTCGACGACCTCGACGTCCGAGCCGAGCGTGCCGAGCAGTCCACGGGGGCCGAGCCGGTCGGTGACCACGACGTCGGCGGCGGCGAGCAGCGCCCGGCCGCGCACCGTGATGAGGTCGTCGGCGCCGGGTCCACCGCCGACGAGGGCGACGCGACCCACCGACGGGGTGCCGTCGTCCACCTGGGTGGGGCGCACGCGGCGCACGGGCAGCGTGCCGCTGTCCAGGGCCGCCAGGACGGCATCCCGCACGGCGGTGGCACGGCGCGGGTCACCGCCGGCGGAGACCGCGACCGTGAGGCCTTCGCTGGCCGTGCCGACGGCCCCCCGCGCGACGGCAGGTGTCCAGGCCGCGGAGGCTTCCGCGGCGTCGGCGCGCACGCACCAGATGCGGGCGTCGTCGGCTTCCCGGGCGACCTGCGCGTCGACGAGCGGGTCGCCCGTGGCCGTGTGGACCAGCCAGGCAGGTGCCAGCACGGCGTCAGCCCGCGACTCTGCAGGATCGTCAGCGTCAGGGTCCCCACGATCCTTCAGGGTCAGGTCGCCGGGGAGGTAGTCGCGGCGCACCCAGGTGATCCTGCCGGCGGCCGCGGCGTCGGCGAGGTCCTCGCAGACGAACGGCGCGACGAGGTCCACCCTCGCCCCGGCGTCGAGGAGAGCCGTGGTCCGACGCGCCGCCACGGGTCCGCCCCCCACGACCACGACCCTGCGGCCGGCCAGGTCCAGCGTCAGCGGGTAGGACGGCGAGGTCATCAGATGCCCTCTCCGACGTTGCGGTCGGGCGCGTCGGCCATCCCCGCCGCGAGCGTGGAGCCGTCGGCCTCGTCGATCAGCAGGAACGCACCGGTGCGGCGCAGGGCGCGGTAGTCGTCGACCGCTACCTCGTCGGCGAGCCGGATGCGGACCCGTCCGATGGCGTTGAGCCCCAAACCGTCCGGGGCGGTCTGCTGCTCCATCGTCGTGATGTCGAGCTGGTCCACGATGTCGTCCACGAGAGCCCGCACGGTGCGCGTGCCGACGCGGACCAGGACGCGGTCACGCTGACGCAGTGGCCGCTCAGACAGGACCGCCACGGTGCCCGACAGGGTGCGGGTGGTCCGGCTGGGCTCTTCGGCGGTGGCGAGCAGGTCACCGCGCGACACGTCGAGGTCGTCGGTCAGGCGCAGGACCACCGACTGCGGGGCGAAGGCCACGTCGAGCGACTCCACGGACCCGTCGGCCCTCGCCCTGTCGATGCCTGCCACGGTGCTGCGGCCGCCACTCGGGAGGACGATCACCTCGTCGCCCGGGCGGACCACACCGGAAGCCAGCCGACCGGCATACCCGCGGTAGTCACGGTGACCGTCGCGCTGCGGTCGGATGACGTACTGGACCGGCATGCGCAGCGGCTGGGCGGAGGGGTCGGTGCCGACGGGCACGGACTCGAGGTGTTCGAGCAGGGTCGGACCGGTGTACCAGGCCGCCCGGTCGGACCGGTCCACGACGTTGTCGCCGAAGAGCGCCGACACGGGCACGGCGGCGACGTCCTCGATACCGAAACGCGTTGCGTGGCGCGCGAACTCGGCCACGATGTCGTCGAACCGCTGCTGGTCCCAGTCGACCAGGTCCATCTTGTTGACCGCGACAGCGACGTGTCGCACCCCGAGCAGACCCGTCACCGCGAGGTGTCGGCGGGTCTGCTCGACGACGCCGTGCCTGGCGTCGATCAGGATGAGCGCGAGCTCGGCGGTCGAGGCACCGGTGACCATGTTGCGGGTGTACTGGACGTGGCCGGGGGTGTCCGCGAGGACGTAGGAGCGGGTCGCCGTCGAGAAGTAGCGGTAGGCGACGTCGATGGTGATGCCCTGCTCACGCTCCGCCCGCAGTCCGTCGGTCAGGAGCGCGAGGTCGGCGGCGTCGAGGCCGCGCTCACGGCTGACCCGCTCCACGGCGTCGAGCTGGTCGGCGAGCACCGACTTGGTGTCGTAGAGGAGACGTCCGACCAGGGTGGACTTTCCGTCGTCGACCGAACCGGCCGTCGCCAGCCGCAGCAGGTCGTGGCGGGGCAGTGCGCTGGTGATGGTCATGACGGAATGTCCTTCCTCTTGTGGGGCCCCCGCGAAGTATCGGAGCCGGGTCCCACGCTCTGCGTGGGCGGAACGAGCGCAGGACTTCGTGGGGATTTCAGAAGTACCCCTGCTTCTTGCGGTCCTCCATGGCGGCCTCGGACATCCGGTCGTCGGCCCGGGTGGCGCCACGCTCGGTGAGCCGCGAGGCAGCCAGCTCGAGGATCACGCCGGCCACGTCGGTGGCGTCGGAGTCGACCGCGCCGGTGCAGCTCATGTCACCGACCGTGCGGTAGCGGACGGTGCGCGTCTCGACCTGCTCGGTCTCCCTGGCGCCGCCCCAGTCGCCGGGTGCCAGCCACATGCCGTCGCGGGCGAAGACCTCGCGCTCGTGGGCGTAGTAGAGGTCGGGAAGCGCGATGCCCTCCCGCTCGATGTAGCGCCACACGTCGAGCTCGGTCCAGTTCGACAGCGGGAAGACCCGCACGTGCTCGCCCGGAGCGTGCTTGCCGTTGTAGAGGTCCCACAGCTCCGGCCGCTGCCGCCGGGGGTCCCACGCGCCGAACGAGTCGCGCAGGCTGAAGACCCGCTCCTTGGCGCGGGCCTTCTCCTCGTCGCGGCGGCCGCCACCGAACACGGCGTCGAACTTGCCGGCTTCGATCGCGTCGAGCAGCGGGAGGGTCTGGAGCGGGTTGCGGGTGCCGTCGGGGCGCTCGCGCAGTCGGCCGTCGTCGATGTAGTCCTGCACGTGGGCCACGACGAGCCGAACGCCGAGCCGAGCAACCGTCTCGTCGCGGTAGTCGAGCACCTCGGGGAAGTTGTGGCCGGTGTCGACGTGCAGCAGCGTGAACGGCAGGGCCGCCGGGGCGAAGGCCTTGAGGGCCAGGTGCACCATGACCACCGAGTCCTTGCCGCCGGAGAAGAGGATCACCGGTCGCTCGAACTCCCCCGCGACCTCGCGGAAGATGTGGATCGCCTCCGACTCGAGGTGGTCGAGGTGGTCGAGGGTGTACTGGTCGGGCAGCGCCCGCGCGGCAGTGGTCGTCATGTGTGCAGCCCGCATTCGGTCTTGTCCTGGCCGGCCCAGCGGCCGGCCCTGGCGTCTTCTCCCTCGGCGACGGGACGGGTGCAGGGCGCGCAGCCGATCGAGGCGTAGCCCTCCTGCCGCAACGGGTTGAGGAACACCGCGTGCTCTGCGACGTAGCGGTCCACGTCATCGTCGGTCCACCCCGCGACGGGGTTGAGCTTGACCATCTGGCGCCGCTCGTCCCAGCCGACGATCCCGATGTCGGTGCGCGTGGGCGCGTCGACCCGGCGCATGCCCGTCACCCAGGCCGCGTGGTCGGACAGGGCCCGGTTGAGCGGTTCCACCTTGCGCATCGCACAGCAGGAGTTCGGGTCGCGGTCGTGCAGCTTCTCGCCGTACTTCTCGTCCTGTTGCGGCACGGTCAGCAGCGGCAGGATGGTGCGGATCTTCAGCGGCAGCATGGCCTCGTACGCGTCACGAGTCCCGAGCGTCTCGACGAAGTGGTAGCCGGTGTCGAGGAAGAACACGTCAGCGTCCCTGATGGTCGTCCCGACGAGGTGCACCAGCACCTCGTCACCCATCGACGAGGCCACCGTGAGCTGCTTCCCGAACGTCTCGTGGGCCCAGCGCAGGGCCTCACGCGCCAGCTCGACACGAGCGAGGTATGCCGCGTCGCCGGCGGTCTCAGCGCCGGCGTCGGCCTCAACCTCACCGAAGCGAGCGGCGGCCTCCTCGGCCAGCCGCCGAAGAGCCTCCGGCGTCCGGGTGTCGGTAGCGGTCGTCATGGCGTGCCTCCCTGCAGCTCGGCCTGCTCCCGGAGACGGCCGGGGATCCTGGTCGTGTCGAGGGCGGCCAGCTGCACCGTGAACACCCGGGCGCAGGCGTTGCAGCGCCACCCACCGCGAGGTTCCTCCACGGGTCGCAGGTCCTCCTCGGCGCAGAACGGGCAGTAGTAGATGACGCTGGCGCGGGGGCTCTCGCTCATCGGAGGTCGTCCTCGTCTGCGCGCTGCGCCCAGTGGGCGAACGACTCGGCGCCGTCGCGCTGCTCGAGGAAGCGGCCGGCCAGTCGCTCGACGTACTCCGGCAGGTCCTCGGCGCGCACCTTGAGGGCCCGCGTCTTGCGAGCAAGCTGGGTCTCGGCGCCCAACCCGCCGCCCAGGTGGACCTGGAAGATCTCCTGCAGGTTGCCGTCGTCGTCGGTCTGCACCATGCCCTTGAGACCGATGTCGGCGACCTGCGTGCGGGCGCAGGAGTTGGGGCAGCCGTTGATGTGGATCGAGAACGGCACGTCGAAGTCAGGCAGCCGCCGCTCCATCTCGGCGATGACGGTGTGAGCGCGGGCCTTGGTCTCGACCAGGGCGAGCTTGCAGAACTCGATGCCGGTGCACGCCATCAGCCCGCGCCGCCACTCGCTCGGGGCGGACGGCAGGCCCGCGGCGGTCAGCCCCTCGGTCAGCGCTGCGACCTCCTCGTGGGGCACATCGAGCACGAGCAGCTTCTGGTGGGCGGTGAGCCGCACCCGACCGGACCCGTGGCGCGAGGCCAGCTCCGCGACGGCATACAGGGTGCTGCCGCTCACACGGCCGGCGATGGGCGCGACGCCGACCCAGAACTTCCCGTCCTTCTGGGCGTGCACGCCGACGTGGTCACGACGGTGAGCCGACGGAGCAGAAGGCGCGGGGCCGTCGGTGAGGGAGCGCTCGAGGTAGTCCTTCTCGAGGACCTGGCGGAACTTCTCGGGCCCCCAGTCGGCCATGAGGAACTTCAGCCGGGCGCGGTTGCGCAGCCGCCGGTAGCCGTGGTCCCGGAAGATCGAGACGACGCCCTTCCAGACCTCGGGGACCTCGTCGAGCGAGACCCAGGCGCCGAGGCGCTGGGCGAACATCGGGTTGGTGGACAGTCCGCCGCCCACCCAGACGTCGAACCCGGGACCGTGCTCCGGGTGCTCGACACCGACGAACGAGATGTCGTTGACCTCGTGGGCGACGTCGAGGCTCGGGCTGCCGGAGATGGCCGTCTTGAACTTGCGCGGGAGGTTGGAGAACTCGGGGCTGCCGATGTAGCGCTCGAGGATCTCGCGGACCGCCGGAGTGCCGTCCAGCACCTCGTCGGCCGCGATGCCCGCCACCGGCGACCCGAGGATGACGCGCGGGGTGTCACCACAGGCCTCAGCGGTGGTCAGCCCGACCGCTTCGAGGCGCGACCAGATCTCGGGGACGTCCTCGACGCGGATCCAGTGCAGCTGGATGTTCTGCCGGTCGGTGATGTCGGCGGTGTCGCGGGCGAACTCGGTGCTGATCCGGGCGATCGTGCGCAGCTGGTCGCCGTCGAGTGCTCCGCCGTCGCTGCGGACCCGCAGCATGAAGAACTCCGCGTCGAGCTCGCTGGGGTCCAGGGTGGCGGTCTTGCCGCCGTCGATGCCCGGCTTGCGCTGGGTGTAGAGGCCCCACCAGCGCATCCGCCCGCGCAGGTCCTCCCCCGAGATCGAGGCGAAGCCCTCCTTGGAGTAGACCTCCTCGATCCGCGCCCGCACGTTGAGGCCGTCGTCGGCCTGCTTGAACTCCTCGTTGGCGTTCAGCGGGGTGCGGTCGCCGTCGGCCCAGGCGCCGGTGGCCTTGCCCGCCTGGCGCTGGGGTCGGGTGGGGGTCTGCGTCACCCCACCATTGTGCCAAGCCTCTTATGGATTGCATAACCGTCCATTATCTGACCGCAACACCCACCAAACCAGTGGGTATGCCGTGGGTGCAGGACCGCGACAGCCTGCGGCGCCCGACGGGCCGGCGGCGTGCTCAGGCCAGCGAGATGAGGTCGAGGTAGTCCTGGCCCCAGTGGTCCTCGACCCCGTCGGGCAGCAGCAGGATGCGCTCGGGCTCGAGCGCCTCGACGGCCCCCTCGTCGTGGGTGACCAGGACGACCGCACCCTTGTAGGTGCGCAGCGCCCCGAGGATCTCCTCGCGCGAGGCCGGGTCGAGGTTGTTGGTCGGTTCGTCGAGCAGCAGCACGTTGGCGCTGGACACCACGAGCATCGCCAACGACAGCCGGGTCTTCTCGCCGCCGGACAGCACGCTCGCGGGCTTGTCGACGTCGTCTCCGCTGAACAGGAACGAGCCGAGGACCTTGCGGACCTCGGTCTCGCCGAACGAGTCGGGCGCAGCCGACTTCATGTTGGACAGCACGGTCCGGGTGACGTCGAGGTTCTCGTGCTCCTGGGCGTAGTAGCCGAGCTTGAGTCCGTGCCCCGGCTCGACCTGGCCGGTGTCGGGAGTGTCGACCCCGGCCAGCATCCGCAGCAGGGTGGTCTTGCCGGCACCGTTGAGGCCCAGCACCACGACGCGGGAGCCGCGGTCGATGGCCAGGTCGACGTCCGTGAAGACCTCCTGGCTGCCGTAGGACCGGGACAGCCCTGAGGCTCGCAGCGGCGTCCGGCCGCACGGGGCGGGGTCCGGGAAGCGCAGCTTGGCCACCTTGTCGGAGGTCCGCTCCCCCTCGACACCGGCCATCAGCCGCTCGGCGCGCTTGATCATGTTCTGGGCGGCGACGGCCTTGGTCGCCTTGGCCCGCATCTTCTCGGCCTGCTCCATGAGGGCGGCGGCCTTCTTCGTGGCGTTGGCGTACTCCCGCTTGCGGGCCCGCTCGTCGGTCTCGCGCTGCTGGAGGTAGGGCTTCCAGCCGACGTTGTAGAGGTCGAGCTCGCAGCGGTTGGGGTCGAGGTGGAAGACCCGGTTGACGACGTCGTTGAGCAGGCCGACGTCGTGGCTGATCACCACCAGACCGCCCTGGTAGCCCTTCAGGTAGTCGCGCAGCCAGCCGATCGAGTCGGCGTCGAGGTGGTTGGTGGGCTCGTCGAGCAGCAGGGTGGCCGCACCGGAGAACAGGATCCGGGACAGCTCGACCCGTCGGCGCTGCCCACCGGACAGGGTGGACAGCGGCTGTCCCAGCACCCGCTCCTCGAGCGACAACGCACTGGCGATGGTCGCGGCCTCGGACTCCGCGGCATACCCGCCCTGGGCGGTGAACTCACCCTCGAGCCGGGAGTAGCGACGCATCGCCTTGTCGCGCGTCTCGTCGTCGGCGCTGGCCATCGCGCCCTCGGCCTCGCGCATCTGGGTGATGATCCGGTCCAGCCCACGGGCGGAGAGGATCCGGTCGCGGGCGAGCACGTGCAGGTCGCCGGTGCGGGGGTCCTGCGGGAGGTAGCCCACCTCACCGGTGGACGTCACGGACCCCGCGGCGGGCTGCCCCTGGCCGGCGAGCACCTTGGTCAGGGTCGTCTTGCCGGCACCGTTGCGGCCGACCAGGCCGACCCGGTCCCCGGCGGCGATCCGGAACGTCGCGCCGTCGAGCAGGAGCCTGGACCCAGCGCGCAGCTCGATCCCACTGGCGGCAATCACGACGGAACTCCAGACATCACGGGGAAGAGGCGGGGCGCTCCGACGACTTGCGGATGCGCCGCTCAGCGGCTGAGATCACTAGTCTAACTCGCACAGCTGTCTGCCCGGCACAGCTGCACCGGGCTGCCACGCCCCACGACCGCGGAGGCCAGATGAGCTTCAACGACGACGTCAAGATCGACACCTCGCAGGTCGGGTCCGGCGGCAGCGGTGGCGCACCCGGCGGCATGGTCGTCGGTGGCGGGATCGGCGGCATCATCCTGCTGATCATCGGGCTCATCTTCGGCATCAACCCGAGCGACCTGCCCACCAACCCCGGCGGGGGCTCGTCCGACCAGGGCCAGGTCCAGCCGGCCGGCACCGAGGACGGCTCCGCCTTCGCCGAGTGCAAGACGGGCGCCGACGCCAACAAGAACGACACCTGTCGGGTCATCGCCACGGTCAACTCGGTCAACGCGTTCTGGGAGCAGGAGCTGCCGAGGTACAAGCGCGAGTACACGCCGGCCAAGACGATCCTCTACAACGGCTCCACCCAGTCGGCCTGCGGGACCGCGTCCAACCAGGTCGGGCCGTTCTACTGCCCGCTCGACAAGCAGGTCTACATCGACGCGAGCTTCTTCGAGATCCTGACCAGCCAGTTCGGGTCCAGCGGCGGGCCGCTCGCGCAGGAGTACGTCGTGGCCCACGAGTACGGCCACCACATCCAGGACATCCTCGGACTGCTCGACGAGGCCCAGCGCAACCCCCAGGGCGAGCAGAGCGGCAGCGTGCGCATCGAGCTGATGGCCGACTGCCTCGCCGGGGTGTGGGCCAACCACGCCACCGAGACCAAGGGCGAGAGCACCAGCGGCGGCGAGGTCGCGTTCCTCAAGCCGTTGACGGACAAGGACATCAGCGACGCCCTGTCCGCGGCGTCGTCGGTCGGTGACGACCGGATCCAGGAGAAGACCCAGGGACGCGTCAGCCCCGAGTCCTGGACCCACGGCTCGTCGCAGGCTCGCCAGAAGTGGTTCACGACCGGCTACAAGTCGGGCGACCTCAACCAGTGCGACACGCTCTCCCCCTCGACCGTCGAGTAGGCCGGTCCGACGTACCTGGCCGGGGCCGACGCAGGCCGGCTCAGTCGTCGGTCGGGCCGGGATGGGCCTTGTCCAGCTCCTGCAGCAGCCGGTGCGCGGCCAGCTCGACGTCCTTGTGCCGCCACTCGGCCGCGCGGTAGACGCAGGCGATGAGACCGCTGCGGTGCACTGCGGTGAAGTCGCCGTAGGCGAAGGCATGCCGTGCCTTGGTCCCGTCGTTCGCCCCCTCGGTGAGCCCGAGGAACCACTTCGGGTAGTCATCCCACCCGTGCTCCTCGAGGAACGCGTTCTCGGTGTCCGCGTCAGGCTGCACGGCGCCCCACTCGCTGTCCAGCACGACCTTGCCGGCCTTGATCAGGTCGCGACAGTGCCGCACGGCTGCCCGGTTGACCTTGTACTTCGCCATGCAGCCATTCTGCGCCAGGTCACTCCTCGATGGTCACCCGAACCGACCGGCCGCGCCTGAGCGCCTCCTCCAGGACACCACGACGCGGGTCGGGCAGGTCGTAGAGCTCGCGTCGCGGCAGGGCATCGAGGTGGGCGAGGCGAGGGTCGTCCAGGACCGCACGCACCAGCGCCTTGTCACCGCCCACCACCAGACCAGCGGGTATGCCGCGCGGCAGGATCCGCACCGTGTGCTCGGCCACGGCGTGCACCAGCTCGTCGGCCTGGTTGCCGCGTCTGCGGGCGAACCGTTGCTGCGACCAGCCGCCGGCGGCAGTGCGCGACTGGACATGACGCTTGCCGACCTTGGACTCGGCGAAGGACTTCCCGCGAGCCAGGCCGACGGCATACCCGCCGCGGCGGATCAGGACGATCCCCAGGGGGTCGTGCTCGAACGTGTCACGCGCCGCGATCCGTTGGGGCGTCTGGAGCTCCGCGTTGTTGGCGGCGAAACGCTCGAGCCAGCCGTCGAGGCGTTCCGGCTGGACCTCGACGACACGTGTGGTCATCGGAGGTCAGCAGGCTCGGTGGTGGCGCAGGCTCAGAGGTTGAACCCGAGGGCGCGCAGCTGCTCGCGGCCGTCGTCGGTGATCTTGTCGGGGCCCCACGGCGGCATCCACACCCAGTTGACGCGGTAGGACGCGACGAGGCCTTCCAGGGCCTGCTGCGTCTGGTCCTCGATGACGTCGGTGAGCGGGCAGGCCGCCGAAGTCAGGGTCATGTCGAGGACGGCGTGCTTCTGGGCGTCGACGGTGATGCCGTAGACCAGGCCCAGGTCGACGACGTTGATCCCGAGCTCGGGGTCGACGACGTCGCGCATGGCCTCTTCGACGTCCGCGACGTTGGGGCTGGCTGTGGTCGTCTCACTCATGACTCGTCCTTGCTGTTGCGGTGTCACTGCTAGTGCTGGTGCTCGTGCTGGTGCTCGTCGTGTCGTGGCCTGCCTGGTGCAACGCATCGGTGAACGCCATCCATCCCAGCAGAGCACACTTCACCCGCGCTGGGTACTTGCTGACGCCTGCGAAGGCGACCCCGTCACCGATGACGTCCTCGTCGCCCGGGTCGGCTCCCTTGGAGGTGAGCATCGACCGCATCGCCTCGTGGGTGGTCATCGCCTCGGCGACCGTGTGCCCGATGACCTCCTCGGCCAGCACGCTCGTGGACGCGGTCGAGATGGAACAGCCGAGCGCGTCGTAGGAGACGTCGCGGACCACGGCGTCGGCGCCGCTGCCCTCGACCTGCACGCGCAGGGTGACCTCGTCGCCGCAGGTGGGGTTGACGTGGTGCACCTCGGCGCCGAACGGCTCGCGCAGTCCGGCGTGCTGAGGACGCTTGGAGTGCTCGAGGATCAGCTCCTGGTAGAGGTCCATCAGCCGGCCATCCCGAAGATCTCAGGCACCCGGTCGAGGGCCTGGAGCATGGTGTCGACCTCGGCCGGGGTGTTGTAGGCCGCGACGGTGGCCCGCGTCGTCGCGGTGACCCCCATCCGGCGGTGCAGCGGCCACGCACAGTGGTGCCCCACCCGGACGGCGACACCCTGGTCGTCGAGCACCTGCCCGACGTCGTGGGCGTGCACGCCCTGCACGTCGAAGGCGACCGCGCCGACGCGGTCGACCGCGTCGGCGGGACCGACGACGCGCACCCAGGGCCGCTCCGCCAGACCGGCGAGCAGCCGCTCGGTGAGCGCGTGCTCGTGGGCGGCGATGCGTTCCAGGCCGAGCTCGTCGAGGTAGTCGATGGCGGCACCGAGCCCGACGGCCTGCGCCGAGTTCGGCGAACCTGCCTCGAACCGCTGCGGCGGCGGCGCGTAGGTCGTCGCCTCCATGCGGACCGTCTCGATCATCGAGCCACCGGTGATGAACGGCGGCATGGCGTGCAGCAGCTCGCTGCGGCCCCACAGGACACCGACACCGGTCGGCCCGAACATCTTGTGACCGGAGAAGGCCGCGAAGTCGACGCCCAGGTCGGCCACGTCGAGCGCGAGGTGCGGCGCCGACTGGCAGGCGTCCAGGACGGTCAGGGCACCGACGGCGCGCGCGGCTCGGGCCAGCTCGCGAACCGGGTTGATCGTGCCGAGGACGTTGGAGACGTGGGTGAAGGCGAAGACCTTGGTGCGCTCGGTCAGCAGCTCGCCCAGGGCGGGACCGTGCACGCCGTCGAGGTCGAGCCGTCCCTCGTCCGTCACGCCGATCCAGCGCAACGTCGCCCCGGTCCGTCGGGCGAGCTCCTGCCACGGCACGAGGTTGGCGTGGTGCTCCATCTCGGTGACGAGGATCTCGTCGCCCTCACCGAGGTCGAGCCGGGGGTCCTTCGCCTGTCCGGCAACGGAGTTCGAGAAGGCATAGGCCACCAGGTTGAGCGACTCGGTGGCGTTCTTGGTGAACACCACCTCCTCGTCCGCTCCCCCGACGAACCGCGCGGCCTTGGCCCGGGCGCCCTCGTAGGCGTCGGTGGCCTCCTCGCTCAGCTGGTGCGCACCGCGGTGCACGGCGCTGTTGACCTGCTCGCTGAAGGCGCGCTCGACGTCCAGCGCACCGGCATACCGCTGCGAGGTGGCGCCGGAGTCGAGGTAGACCAGCGGCTTCCCGTCGCGGACGGTGCGCAGCAGGATCGGGAAACCGGCCCGGATCCGGGCCAGCTCCCCGTCGCTGAAGGGCGTTGCACTCATGGCGTATGCCGCGTGGCCGGGTGGGCCGATCAGGCCTGGGTGGCGAGGTAGCGGTCGTAGCCCTCTGCCTCGAGGCGGTCGGCCAGCTCCGGGCCACCCTCCTCGACGATCTTGCCGTCGACGAAGACGTGCACGAAGTCGGGCTTGATGTAGCGCAGGATGCGCGTGTAGTGGGTGATGAGCAGGACGCCGACGTCGCTGCCCTCCTTGGCCCGGTTGACGCCCTCGGACACCACGCGCAGGGCGTCGACGTCGAGACCGGAGTCGGTCTCGTCGAGGATCGCGATGCTCGGCTTGAGCAGCTCCATCTGGAGGATCTCGTGGCGCTTCTTCTCACCACCGGAGAAGCCCTCGTTGACGTTGCGCTCGGCGAAGGTCGGGTCCATCCGCAGGGCCTCCATGGCGCCCTTCATGTCCTTGACCCAGGTGCGCAGCTTGGGTGCCTGGCCGTCGATGGCGGTCTTGGCCGTGCGCAGGAAGTTGCTGACGGTGACGCCGGGGACCTCGACGGGGTACTGCATCGCGAGGAAGAGGCCGGCGCGGGCGCGCTCGTCGACCTTCATCGCCAGCACGTCCTCGCCGTCGAGGGTGACGGTGCCGCCCGTGACGGTGTACTTGGGGTGGCCGGCGATGGAGTAGGCCAACGTGGACTTGCCGGAGCCGTTGGGGCCCATGATGGCGTGGGTCTCGCCTGACTTCACGGTCAGGTCGACTCCGCGCAGGATCTCCTTGGTGCCGTCCTCGACGTCGACGGTGACCGTCAGGCCGCGAATCTCAAGTGTTGCCATGGTTACTCGTTCCTCAATGTCTTCTCGGAAGTTCAGCTGTTCGGAATGCTCGGTGGTGCGACGTCCACAGGCTCGGGACGTCAGGTGTTCAGTGGGGTGGTGCCGACGTAGACGTCGCCGTCCTCGACCTTGACCGGGTAGACGTCGATGGGTGCCGTGGCCGGTGGTCCGGACGGCTCGCCGGTGCGCACGTCGAACCGCGAGCCGTGCAGCCAGCACTCGAGCGTGGTCCCCTCGAGCTCACCCTCGGAGAGCGAGACGTTGGCGTGGCTGCAGGTGTCGTCGACCGCGTAGAGGTCGCCCTCCCGGGTGCGCACGATGGCCACGACGTGGCCGTAGATGTCGGCCGCTGCCGCGCCCACGGCAGGCAGCTCGTCGACCCGGCAGACCCGCACGTAGTCGACGTCGCCGGTGACGGTCTCGGGGGCGGCGCTCACGCGACGGCCTCGGTGGCGATGCCCGGAACAGCGCCGAGCTCGGCGTCGATGACCTCCATCAGGTGGTCGGAGACCTCGGGCACGCCGATCCGGGCGACGATGCTGGCGAAGAAGCCTCGCACGACCAGCCGGCGGGCGACGTCCTCGGGGATGCCACGAGCCTGCAGGTAGAACAGCTGCTCGTCGTCGAACCGTCCGGTGGCCGACGCGTGGCCGGCCCCCACGATCTCGCCCGTCTCGATCTCGAGGTTCGGGATCGAGTCGGCCCGACCGCCGTCGGTCAGGACGAGGTTGCGGTTGAGCTCGTAGGTGTCGGTGCCCTCGGCGCTGGCGCGGATGAGCACGTCACCCACCCAGACGGTGTGGGCGGTCTCGCCCTGCAGGGCGCCCTTGTACTCGACGTTGGAGTGGCAGTGCGGGGCCTCGTGGTCGACGAAGAGGCGGTGCTCCTGGTGCTGGCCGGCGTCGGCGAAGTAGACGCCGAGGCCCTCGAACGAGCCGCCAGGGCCGGAGTAGCGGGCGTTCGTCGAGACTCGGACGACCTGGCCGCCGAGTGTCACCGCGATGTGACGCAGGTGGGCGTCGCGACCGATGAGGGCGTCGTTCTGGGTGACGTGCAACGCGTCGTCGTCCCACTCCTGCACCGTCACGAAGGTCAGGTCCGCGCCGTCAGCGACCTTGATCTCGACGTTGGCGCCGCACTCGGCGGACCCGCGGTGCGTGAGCACGACGGTCGCCTTGCTGTGGTGCCCGGCGTCGACGACCAGGTGGCCGTTGACGCGGGCGAGGTCGGTCGCCGTGACGGTGATCCGCACCGGCTCGGCGAGCTCGGCCTCGGCCGGGATGCTCACCAGCGTCGCCTGGGCCTCACCGGCCCACGCGACCACGGAGGCGCGGTCGGCGGGCACGAGGACCCCGGCCGACTGCGGGTCCACCTGCGAGGTGGTCACCCCGGCAGGGGCGTCGACCTCGACGGTGAGCTTGTCGGAGTCGGTCGGCGCGACCTTGAACAGCGCTGCGAGCCGGTCGACGGGGGTGAACCGCCACTCCTCCTCGCGGCCACCGGGGACGGCGAAGTCGTCCACGGCATACGAGGTCCTGCGCTCGGCGCGCGACTGGTCGGGGACGAAGGCGGCGGCGGAGTCCTCGTGGGACCCAGTCGTCGCTTCGGGGTTCTTCTGGGCCAGCAGGCTCAACCCACTGCTCCTTCCATCTGGAGCTCGATCAGGCGGTTCAGCTCGAGGGCGTACTCCATCGGCAGCTCGCGCGCGATGGGCTCGACGAACCCGCGCACGATCATGGCCATGGCCTCTTCCTCGGTCATCCCGCGGGACATGAGGTAGAACATCTGGTCCTCGGACACCTTGGAGACGGTCGCCTCGTGGCCCATCGTCACGTCGTCCTCGCGGATGTCGACGTAGGGGTAGGTGTCGGAGCGGCTGATCGTGTCGACGAGCAGCGCGTCGCAGACCACGCTCGAGCGGGACCCGTGGGCCCCCTCGAGGATCTGCACGAGACCGCGGTAGGACGTGCGCCCACCGCCGCGGGCCACCGACTTGGAGACGATGGTCGAGGAGGTGTTGGGCGCGGCGTGCACCATCTTGGCGCCGGCGTCCTGGTGCTGGCCCTCACCGGCGAAGGCGATGGACAGCGTCTCGCCCTTGGCGTGCTCGCCGAGGAGGAAGACGGCCGGGTACTTCATGGTGACCTTGGAGCCGATGTTGCCGTCGATCCACTCCATCGTCGCGCCCTCGGCAGCAGTCGCCCGCTTGGTGACGAGGTTGTAGACGTTGTTGGACCAGTTCTGGATGGTCGTGTAGCGGACGCGGGCGTTCTTCTTCACGATGATCTCGACGACCGCGGAGTGCAGCGAGTCCGACTTGTAGATCGGCGCCGTGCAGCCCTCGACGTAGTGCACGTAGGAGCCCTCGTCGGCGATGATCAGGGTGCGCTCGAACTGGCCCATGTTCTCGGTGTTGATCCGGAAGTAGGCCTGCAGCGGGATGTCGACGTGGACGCCCGGCGGGACGTAGATGAACGAGCCACCCGACCAGACCGCGGTGTTGAGCGCGGCGAACTTGTTGTCACCGGCCGGGATGACCGACGCGAAGTACTCGCGGAACAGGTCCTCGTGCTCGCGCAGACCGGTGTCGGTGTCGACGAAGATGACACCCTTCTCCTCCAGGTCCTCACGGATCTGGTGGTAGACGACCTCCGACTCGTACTGGGCCGCGACGCCGGAGACGAGGCGCTGCTTCTCGGCCTCGGGGATGCCGAGCCGGTCGTAGGTGTTCTTGATGTCCTCGGGCAGCTCGTCCCAGGAGGTCGCCTGCTTCTCGGTGGACTTCACGAAGTACTTGATGTTCTGGAAGTCGATACCGGTGAGGTCGGAACCCCAGTTGGGCATCGGCTTCTTGCCGAACAGGCGCAGCGACTTCAGCCGCAGGTCGAGCATCCACTGGGGCTCGCTCTTGCGGCCCGAGATGTCGCGCACGACGTCCTCGTTGAGTCCTCGCTTGGCGGTCGCTCCAGCGGAGTCGCTGTCGGACCAGCCGTACTCGTAGCGGCCCAGGTCCTTCAGACCGGGGTTGCGCTCCTCGATGTTGGTGCTCATCGCGTGGACCCTTCTGTTGATGTCACAGGCGTTGGTGTGGGAGTCGTGGTGGTGTCGGGCGTGGTGGTGTCGGCGTGGTGCGCCCGCTGGGCGCGTTTCCGACCACGCTGGTGGGGCTCGCAGCGCTTGTCGGAACAAAGGTGGTGCACACGTGGTCGCCGTGGGCGAGGGTCGCCAGGCGTTGCACGTGCACCCCGAGCAGCCGCGAGAACGCATCTGTCTCAGCGTCACAGAACGCAGGAAATTCCCGGGCCGCGTGCTGGACGGGGCAGTGCCCCTGACACAGCTGTATGCCGGTGAACGGGCTCTTGGAGCCAGGCTCGCCGACCGGCCGGGCCGAGGCGGCGAAGCCGTCCTTGGTCAGCGCCGCGACCAGGACGTCGACCCGCGCGGCGGTGTCGGTGCCCGCGGTGGCCAGCTGCGCGGCATACCTGCCCTCGAGCTCCGCGACCCGCGACTCGGCGAACCGGCGGACGGCCTCCTCGCCGGCTTCCTGTGCGAGGAAGCGCAGCGCCTCGGTGGCAAGGTGGTCGTAGTCGGACTCCAGCGCCTGGTGGCCGGCATCGCTCAGCACGAACGACCGCGCCGGACGGCCGCGTCCCCTGACGCCGGGAGCGGCTTCGCGTTCGGCGATGAGCCCTGCCTCCTCGAGGTTCTCGAGGTGACGGCGCACCGCGGGCGCAGTGAGCCCGAGGTCGTCGGCGAGGGTCGCGGCAGTGATCGGGCCGCGCTCGCTGATCGCCTGCAGGACCCGGTCGCGCGTGCGCGACTCGAGCACGAGCGGCACGTCCGGTGTCGCCACACCGGACGCCTGGCTGGGCGTCGCGATGGGTGCCGGGATATTCACAACACCAATGTTACGTAAATGCCCGCGGCTCTGGATAGGAAGGTCAACCTAACCTGCGCCCGACCCAACCGGCGTCAGTCGAGCAGCCCCCGGTCACGGGCGACGGCGACCGCCTCTCCGCGGCCGGTCACACCCAGCTTGGCGATGATGTTGGACACGTGCACGCTGGCCGTCTTGGCGCTGATGAACAGCTGGGTGCCGATCTGGCGGTTGCTGCGTCCGAGCGCCACCAGAGCGAGGATCTCCTGCTCGCGCGCTGTCAGGGCCTCGCCCTGGCGGTCGGCGGCCCTGCCGGCGCTGCGTCCACCCGCGGCGCGGAGCTCGGCGAGCAGCGGCTCGGCCTTCAGCTCGCGGGCCACAGCCAGCCCCTGCTGGAGGGGGTCCGACGCCGCCGGGTCGCCAGCCGCCTGGAGGGTGGCGCCGAGCCGGACCCTCGAACGGGCAGCTTCGTAGCGGTGGCCGTAGGCATCGAAGGCGGCGACGGCGGTGCGCCACTGGTGCGCCAGCTCGCTCGGGTCGACCTCCTCACCTCCCAGCCAGCGCAACCGCAACGCCTCAGCGCGAGCTCGGGCGATCCACGCCTGTGCTTCGGGACCGTGCTGCCCCGGGACCTCCGAGACCCGAGACCACACCTGCTCCGCGTCGTCCGCGGCGTCCTCGCCTCGAGCCAGGAGGTGGGCCCGTTCGGCGGTGGGGACCCGTTGCACGAAGGAGGCCAGCTGACCCAGGAGCAGTGCGCTCAACCGGGTCTGGGCCTGGAAGTGACGGTGCCAGATCTCGCTGAGCACCCCGACGGCCTCGTCGTGGGCCGCGAGCGCACCCGGCAGGTCACCGGCGTGCCCGTACAGGTCGACGGCGGCTCCCACGGCGAGCACGGCCACGAGGCCCTCGTCCTCCCACCAGGGGCGGACTGCCTCCAGCTCGCGGGCGAAGTCGGCGCCCCCGCGGCCGGCGACGACGAGGAGCCGGGCACTGCGCAACAGCGCCTCGGCCGGCTGCGGCGGGTCCTGGCCGGTGATGTCGAGGATCTCCAGCGACTCGTCCCATGAGCCGACCTCGTAGGCGGCGACGCCGGCCAGCAGGCGCGAGTCGAACGCGTAGGGCGCCCACGACCGGCCCGCCGCCCGGCCGGCTTCGGCGCCACGCCGGTAGACCTCGACCGCCTTGTCGAGGCGTCCCAGCCGGTGGTGCAGGGACCCGAGGTGGTGCAGCGCCCTGACCTGCGCCGGGTCACCCGAGGAGCCGTTCGTGGCGATGATCTGCTCCAGGGTGTCCTGGCTGGTCTTGGGGTCGCCGCCACGCTCGAGCACCCGGGCCTCGACGACACGGACCTCGTCGGCGACGTCGGGCAGCCCGGCGGCGAGCGCTGCGTCCACCGCTTCCTGGGCCGCCCGGACCGCTTCCTCGTCGCGGCCGCGGTCGACCAGGGCCTGAACCCGCGCCCCGAGCAGCCGCGCGCGGACCTGGGCGAGCTGCTGCGACGGGTCGAGCGCGTCGAGGAGCCCGAGACCCTCCTTGGTGGCGGCGAGGGTGTCGACGGGGCTCTCGGTGAGCCGGGCCGTGGTGGCCAGGGCGGCCAGCAGCTCGGCCCGGCCGACGGGATCGGCGAGGGGGTCACGTCGCGACAGGCGCTCCTCGAGCAGGGCCAGGCCCTTGATCGCCTGGCCCTTGGCCGTCAGTGCCGCCGAGGCACGCAGGGTCAGCCGGTCGGCATCGGGGTGACGGTCGGGGATGAGGGACAGGGCCCGCTGGTAGTGCCGCCACGCCTCCTCCGGACCACCCACGGACATCGCGGAGTCCCCGGCCTGGATGCTCGCGCCGAGGGCCGCCGCGCGGTCGCCGGCCGCGTGGGCGTGCCGTGCCACGTCCGCCCAGTTCCCCAGCGACGGGTCCGAGCTGAGGGCCGCGGCATACCGCTCGTGGGCTCGCACCCGCTCCCCCGGCAGCAGGTCGTCGTAGACGGTCTCGGCGAGCAGCGCGTGGCGGAACGCGTAGCCGCCGCGATCGGTGGGCACGAGGATGTGGTGCTCGACGGCGTCGCGCAGCCCCTGGTCGAGCTCAGCGTCGCTGACCCCCGCGACCGCGGCGAGAAGGGAATGGCTGACGTGGCGGCCCGCTGCGGAGGCCATCCGCACGACATGCTGCCCGGCGGGCGCGAGCTGGTCGAACCGGACGAGCAGCAGCCGGGAGAGGTCTTCGGCGATGGCGTTCTGGCCGAGCACGCTGGCCGCGACCAGCTCCTCCGCGAAGAAGGCGTTGCCCTCCGCTCGGTCGACCACCGCTCGGACCTCGTGCTCGGTGAGGGGCCGGGGCTGGACTCCGCGGACCAGCTCGCGCACGGCCCGGTCGCTCAGCGGTTCGAGGTCGACACGCCGCACGTCGGCCAGTCGGGACCAGTGCGCGAGAGTGGCACGCAGGGGGTGGCGGCGGTGCAGGTCGTCGCTGCGGTAGGACGCGACGATGCTGACCCGGCCGCCGAAGCCGCGGGTGAAGAACAGGGTGAGCAGGTCGCGGGAGGACTGGTCGGCCCAGTGGACGTCCTCGACCACGAGCAGGACGGGTGCACTCCAGGAGATGCCCTCGAAGGCGGCGTGCGCCGCCTCGACGAGGTCTCGTGGGTCGAGGGTCTCCGGTGCCTCGCGCTCGGAGGAGCTGGCTCGGCGGCGGGACGGGAACAGCGCTGCCAGCGCCGAGTGGGCGCTCATGGTGCGTTCCACGGAGCTGGGGTCGTCGGCCTCGAGCCGCGTGAGCATCTCGCTGAACGGCAGGTAGGGCATCGCCTGCCCGGCCTCACCGAGGCAGTGACCGACCAGGACGGTCCACCCCTCGCCACGGGCCTGCCGGGCGACCTCGGAGAGCAGCCGGGTCTTGCCGATCCCGGCGTCGCCGGACAGCAGGACCATGCCGGAGTCGGTGTCGCTGCCCAGGCCGATGAGCTCACCGAGCCGGGCCGCGTCGGGGTCGCGGCCGACGAACACTCCTGCTGCCGAACCGTCGAGACCCACGCACCCAAGTATGTCGGAGGGATCCGACACGGGTGCGTGGGTCTGCTGGGGGTCGTCGTCGGCCGTCACGACCGTGAGGCCTTCGGGGACGCTGACCGCGCCGCTGGCCGCCATGGGGCGGTCAGGCGGGGCGCGGCGCGTGCCGACCGTGCCGGTGACTGAACCGGCTCGGGGCGGTGAGGACCCGCCGCACCCGGCTGGCGTGGTGACGGGGCGAGGTACCGACACGGGGCAGACCGGCCGCAAGGCTCTCGCGGCGGTAGGCCACCTCGGCCTGGACGAACAGTGGGTCTGAGGTGATGCTCATGGTGCTCTCCTTCGTGGTGTCCGCCGGACCTCCCAGCGGAGCGGATACCTGAACAGTGCGCGGCTAAGGCAGGCCCACACATGGGGCGGATGCCTTATCCCGAGGCGGACGTCCCGCCGGGGGCCTTAGGCGGGGCGGATGCGGCTGTGCGTCGCGGCGGGGCGAGCCGCTCCGCGACGCACCCACGGCAGATGCCGCAGCCCCGGACGTCCTCCGCCGGAACGGTTGGCCCGTCGGGCGGCCGCCACGTCGTCGGTGAGGTTGGCGTGGGCCAGGCTCTCCTGCTTCCAGGCAAGCTCCGCGGCCACGGTGTACGGGTGTGCGTGCAGGTTCATGGCTTCTCCTTGGTGGCGCCGCCGGCGTTGGCGACAGGTCCACAGTCCGCGTCTGAGGCCCCCTGCCACATGAGGCATCCGCCCAGTCCTGCAGCCGCCCGGCCCGGCCACGGGCCACCTGAGGTACCTCATCGCCACGGACCTAGACTTCGCGTCGTGTCTCCCGCCGTGTCCGTGACCGCCGTCGCCAAGAGCTACGGCCGGGTCCGCGCCCTCGATGGCGCGACGTGGACCGCTGCAGCCGGCGAGGTGACCGCCGTCCTTGGCCCCAACGGAGCCGGCAAGACGACGATGGTCGAGTGCTGCGAGGGGCTACGGCGTCCCGACGGCGGCCAGGTGCGCGTCCTAGGCACCGACCCGTGGCGCGCCGGCCCGGCTCACCGGGCTCGGGTCGGCGTCATGCTCCAGGACGGTGGGCTGCCGGCCTCCGCCCGTCCACTACGCCTGTTGCGCCACCTGTCGGCCCTGTATGCCGCGCCGGCACCCCTCGACCCGCTCGTCCAGCGGCTGGGTATCGACGAGTTCGCCGGCACCTCCGTGCGTCGGCTCTCCGGTGGCCAGCGGCAGCGGGTCGCCCTGGCGGCCGCCCTCGTGGGCCGCCCTGAGGTCGCCTTCCTCGACGAACCGAGCGCCGGCCTCGACCCGCACGCTCGCCTCGACGTCTGGGAGCTGGTGCGTTCGCTGGCCGACGACGGAGCGGCCGTCGTGCTCACCACCCACTCCTTCGAGGAGGCCGAGCGGCTGGCCGACCACATCGTCGTCGTCGCCGCGGGCGCCGTGGTCGCCGCGGGCACCCTCGCGGAGGTCACCGGTGGGGTCCGGCTCGAGGACCGCTACTTCGCACTCACCCGCAAGCCGGTCGCATGACCGCCGACTCCACGCCCGCCGACTCCACGGCCGCCGACCACCGTGCCGGCTCGGGGCCTGCCTCGCCCGCCGCGCGGGTGCTCGCCCAAGCGAGGTTCGAGGCGGTCACGCTGCTGCGCAACGGCGAGCAGCTGCTGGTCGCCGTCCTCCTCCCCGCGGCTGTCCTCGTGGCGCTGGTCCACGCCGAGGCGATCTCGCTCGGCGCCGGCCGCAGGGTCGACCTCGCGGTGCCCGGCGTGCTTGCCCTCTGCGTGATCTCCTCGGCCTTCACCGGCCAGGCCATCTCGACCGCGTTCGACCGCCGCTACGGCGTGCTGCGGCTGCTGGGCGCCACCCCGCTGGGGCGCACCGGCCTGGTCCTGGCCAAGGCGGTGGCGGTGCTCTCGGTCATCGCCGTGCAGGTGGTCGTGATCGGGGCCCTCGGGGGGTTCCTGGGCTGGGAGCCGACGCTGGCGCGGCATACCTGCTGCCCTGGTCTCGCTCGTCCTCGGCACCTGGGCCTTCGCCGCGCTGGCACTGTTGCTGGGCGGCACCCTGCGAGCCGAGGGGGTGCTGGCCGTCGCGAACCTGCTCTGGGTCGCGCTGCTGGGACTGGGCGGCGTGGTCGTCGCCGGCACCGAGCTCCCGGAACGCTATGCCGCGGTCGTCTCCCTGCTGCCCTCCGCCGCTCTCGGCGACAGCCTGCGCGCGGCGCTCGTGGAGGGTCGGGCGCTCCCCGGCGGGTGGCTCGTGCTCGCCGTCTGGGCGGTCACCGCGACCGCGCTGACGCGGCGGTTCTTCCGCTGGGGCGACTGACCCTTCGCACCGACGTTGGCACCGGCCCTGGTCCAGCACACCACCGTCGCGACTGCGAGCGCCGCAGCCAGCCACCAGGGCCGCCCGGTCACCACAGCCACCACCAGCAGCGCCGCATACCCCGCTGCCACCCCAGCTCGCCACGCGTTGGTCTTCATGGTGTCCAGTCAGTCACCCTGCCGCGGCCCGCACCATGAGGGGACTCCCCCAACTCTCCCCCACCGCAGTCAGGGTCCACCCTGAGCCGTACCCTCGATGGCGTGACCGCAGCACCCGCCTCGACCTCACCGACGGCCGCCCCGGTGGACTCCGCCGGACTGGTCTGGCTGCCCAGGGTCCTGCTGGCCAACCTCGTGGTCGAGGTCATCATCGTGGTCACCGGGGGCCTCGTCCGGCTGACCGGCAGCGGACTGGGGTGCCCGACCTGGCCGCAGTGCGTGCCAGGGTCCTACACGCCGGTTCCCCACCAGGCCGAGGGCTGGCACCGCTACATCGAGTTCGGCAACCGCACCCTCACCAGCGTGGTCAGCATCGCCGCCATCGCGACCGTGTATGCCGTGTGGCGGTGGGCCGCAGCACGTCGCGACCTGCTCGTGCCGGCATTCGTGGTGCTCGCCGGTGTGGGCGTCCAGGCAGTCCTCGGTGGGATCACGGTCCGCACCGGCCTCAACCCCTACACCGTTTCGGCCCACTTCCTGGTGTCGATGGGCCTGGTTGCCGCCGCGGCATACCTCGTCTTCAGGGCGCGGGAGGGAGCAGGACCGCGCGCCCTGACCGTGCACCCACTCGTCGAGCGGCTCGGGTGGCTCACCTGTGCGGTGGCCGGCGTGGTCCTGCTCCTCGGCACCGTGGTGACGGGATCCGGCCCGCACTCCGGCGATGCCGACGAGCCGGCGCGGTTCGGTTTCGACCCGAGGACCATCTCGTGGCTGCACGCCGACGCCGTGATGCTGTTCGTGGGACTGGTGGTCGCGGTCTGGATCGCGAGCCGGCTCACCGGCAGCTCCCCGGTCGCGGGACGGGCCTGGGCGGCGGTCTTCGCCGTGACGATGGCCCAGGGGCTGGTGGGCTACACCCAGTACTTCACCGGACTCCCCTGGGTCGTGGTGCTCGTGCACATGTTCCTGGCGACGCTCCTCGTGGTGGCCCTCACCCGGGCCATGGTCGCGCTCCGGGCGCACTGACCCGGTAGTTGCACAACGACCATTGCACAAACACTCTTGTGCAATGGTCGTTGTGCAACTACCCTTGTGCGCATGCCCAGCACCCCGCGCCCCGGCGTCCGGACCGTCACGGAGGCCAAGGCCCTCAGCGCCCTCGCGAACCCGTTCCGCTCGCGGATGATGGATGCCCTCAAGGTCGACGGACCATCCACCGCCTCCGGGCTCGCCGCCCGCACGGGTCAAGCGGTCGGCAGCTCCAGCCACCACCTCAAGGTCCTGGCCGAAGCCGGCCTCGTCGAAGAGGCGCCGGAGCTCGCCAAGGACCGCCGCGAACGCTGGTGGCGGCTCACCTCCCCCGGCACTCAGTGGTCGCGGGCAGACTTCGCCGACGACACCGCAGCGGTGACCGCGGCCTATGCCGCAGAAGCGCTGACGCTCCAGCGCCAGTTCGAGCGCACGCGGGAGTGGAACGCCAACGCTGCCAGCGACCCGCTCTGGGACGCGGCCGCGTTCGCCACCCAGCACTGGATGCGGCTGACGCCCGACGAGATGCGGCAGCTCGGCGACGAGGTCACCGACGTGCTCATGAGGTGGTCGCGCCGCGAAGTGCCTGACGACGCAGCGGCGCGCGAACCGGTGTTCGTCTTCGCTCGAGGGTTCCCGGCCCAGCCATGACGACCCCGACCGCACCGGTTGCGCCGCCTGCCCCACTGGCCCGCAACCGGAACTTCAGCCTGCTCTGGTTCGGCGAGGGCGTCAGCGTCCTCGGCAACGCCACCACCTCGATCCTGCTCCCACTGCTCGCCGTCGTCGGCTTCGACGCCGGCCCGGGCTGGATGGGCGCCCTCACGGCCGCCGCCTGGGTGCCGTGGCTGCTCATCGGGCTGCCGGCCGGCGCCTGGGTCGACCGCCTCCCCGCCCGCCGGGTGATGATCGGAAGTGACCTCGTCGCCTCCGTGACGCTCGCCAGCGTGCCGCTCGCGTGGGCACTCGACATCCTCACCCTGCCGCACCTGGCGATGGCTGCGTTCTGCAACGGCGTGTGCACGGTCTTCTTCCGTGCCGCCTACCCGGCGCTCGTGCGACAGGTCGCCCCCCGCGACCAGCAGGAGTCCGCATTCGCCCGATTGTTCGGCACCGAGTCCGCGATGCAGGTTGCCGGCCCCGGGGTGGGGGGCCTGACGGCCCAGCTCGTGTCTGCCGCCGGTGGTCTGCTGGTTGATGCCCTCAGCTTCCTCGTCTCAGCCGTCTGCCTGTGGAGGCTGAAGCTGCCCATCCGGGACGAGGCGAGAGCCGACGACGGCACGGTGGCCCCCCTCAGCCGACGGATCCGTGAGGGGATCGACTACATCCGCCACGACCGGCTGCTCCGCTTCTTCACCATCATGGGCGGGGTCAGCAACTTCGGGCTGACGGGCTACGGCGCGCTCCTGGTCCTGTTCCTCGTCCGCGAGGCCCACCTGTCCTCGGGCGCGGTCGGGCTGGTCATGTCGGTGGGAGCCGTCGGCGGCGTGATCGGCGCTGCGATCGCGACCTGGGTGTCGCGGCGGCTGGGCTCGGCCCGCGCCCTGCTCGCCCTCCAGCTCGTCGCCGGACCACCCGCGCTGCTGGTACCGCTGGGCGGGCCGGGCGCCGGCCTGGTCGCCATGGTCGCCGGGATGCTTCTCGTCGGTGTCGGCGTGGTCGCAGGCAACATCGTCCGAGGTGCGTGGCGCAACCGCTACGTGCCCGAGCACATGGTCGCCCGACAGGTCACGACCGCCCAGGTCGTCAACTTCGGGACGATGCCGCTGGCCGGGGTCGCGGCGGGCATCCTGGGCAGCCAGCTCGGCCTGCGCAGCACCATCGCGGTGATGGCAGCCATCCACGTCCTGGCCTGCGTCTCACTGTTCTGGAGCCCGCTGCGCGGGCTGCGGGAGATGCCGGACCGAGGAGACGAGGACACCGACCCGACGGTCAGCGCGAGATGACGGGTAGGTAGACCAGCGGGTCGATCGCCACACCCAGGAACAGGATGCCGACGTAGGTGATGGAGAAGTGGAACAGCCGCATCGGCTTGAGCACCTGGGGTCCGGCACCGGTCCTGGCGGCCCGCAGCAGCCGGTGCGCCTCGGCGAGGAAGAGAGCCCCCGTCACGATCGCCGTGCCGAGGTAGACCCACCCCATCGGGTTGACCCACACCAGCGCCAGTGACACGGCCACCATGGCCCAGGAGTAGGCCACGATCTGCCGCGCGACGACGACGAACTCCTCGACGACCGGCAGCATCGGCACGTGGGCCGCCGCGTAGTCGTCCTTGAACTTCATCGACAGTGGCCAGTAGTGCGGTGGCGTCCAGAAGAAGATGACGAGGAACAGCATGACGGCCGACCACGACACCGAGCTCGCGACGGCCGACCAGCCGATGAGGACGGGCATGCAGCCGGCCGCGCCACCCCAGACGATGTTCTGCGCGGTGCGGCGCTTGAGGATCATGGTGTAGCCCACGGCATACATGACGATCGCCCCGAGCGAGAGGGCCGCGGACAGCCAGTTGACCACGAGTGCGAACCACACCGTCGAGACCACCGTGAGGACCACGCCGAAGACCAGACCGGCGCGCGGCGTGATCTCGCCGGTGACCATGGGACGGTTGCTCGTGCGGTGCATCTCGGCGTCGATGTCGCGGTCGTAGACGCAGTTGAACGTGTTGGCGGCACCCGCGCTCAGGGCCCCACCGACGAGCGTGGCCGCGATGAGCCACAGCGACGGAATTCCCTTCTGCGCCAAGAACATCACCGGCACCGTCGTCACGAGCAGCAGCTCGATGATGCGTGGCTTGGTGAGTGCGAGGTATGCCGCCGCCTTGCGTCGGCGCCCCGGCGCCGGGGACGCGGAGATCCGGGCAGTCGGATCGAGTGCGGTCACGGCGTCCTTCGCGGTGGTGCAGGGGTCGTCGGGCAGGTGGTCGAGCGCGGCCAGTCTATCCCCGGCACCCCGGTGACCGAGGACGGGACTGGATGCGACGCAGGTCACGGGCGGGACTAGTCTCGGATCAGTCGTCGTTGCCCTCTGTGCAGCTCAGTGTGAGGAGAACATTTCGTGCCCACAACCACTCGTTCCACCAAGGCCGCCGCGGTCAGGAAGCGCAGCACCGCGCTGCGCCGGCCAGTGGCCCGCAAGACCGGCTGGACCGACCTCGACGTGCGCGCCGTCGACACCGTACGACTGCTCGCCGCGGACGCGGTCCAGAAGGTCGGCAACGGCCACCCGGGCACCGCGATGAGTCTGGCGCCGGCGGCCTACCTGCTCTTCCAGAACGTCATGCGGCACGACCCCAGCGACCCCGCGTGGCTGGGCCGCGACCGGTTCGTGTTGTCCGCGGGCCACTCGAGCCTCACCCAGTACATCCAGCTCTACCTCTCGGGCTACGGGCTCGAGCTCGACGACCTCAAGGCGCTGCGCACGTGGGGCTCGCTGACTCCCGGCCACCCGGAGGTGCACCACACGACGGGTGTGGAGATCACGACCGGGCCGCTCGGCTCCGGACTCGCGTCCGCCGTGGGCATGGCGATGGCGCAGCGTCGCCAGCGAGGGCTGCTCGACCCCGAAGCGAAGGCAGGGCAGAGCCCGTTCGACCACCACGTGTGGGTCATCGCGTCGGACGGCGACCTGATGGAAGGCGTGTCGTCCGAGGCCTCCTCGCTGGCCGGGCACCAGGAGCTCGGCAACCTCACGGTGATCTACGACGCCAACCAGATCTCCATCGAGGACGACACCGACATCTCCTTCTCCGAGGACGTGGGCGCGCGCTACCGCGCCTACGGCTGGGACGTCGTCGACGTCGACTGGCGCGGGGACGGCGACGGCGCGGCCTACGTCGAGAACGTCGACGCCCTCTACGCCGCCCTGGAGAAGTCCAAGAAGTCCTCGCGCCCGACCATCGTCGTGCTGCACACGATCATCGCCTGGCCCGCTCCGACCAAGCAGGACACCGGCAAGTCGCACGGCTCGGCGCTCGGCGACGACGAGGTCGCCGCCACGAAGGAGCTGCTCGGTTTCGACCCGAAGAAGTCCTTCGCCGTCGACCGGGCGGTGCTGGCCCACGCCCGTCAGGTCGTCAAGCGCGGCAAGGCGGCCCACAAGGCCTGGGACAAGACCTTCGCCGCGTGGCGCAAGGCGAACGCCGAAGGCGCCGCCCTGCTCGACCGCCTCGTCGCGGGCGACCTGCCGGACGGACTGGACGCAGCACTTCCCGAGTTCGCCCCGGATGCCGAGAAGGGCATGGCGACGCGCGCGGCCTCCGGCAAGGTGCTCTCTGCCCTCGCCGACGTCATGCCCGAGCTGTGGGGCGGGTCGGCCGACCTCGCCGAGTCCAACAACACGACGATGGAGGGCGAACCGTCCTTCATCCCGCGCGGCAAGCAGACCCGGGAGTGGAAGGGCGGTCCCTACGGCCGCACCCTGCACTTCGGCATCCGCGAGAACGCCATGGGCATGATCCTCAACGGCATCGCCCTCGAGGGCCTGACCCGGCCGTACGGCGGCACGTTCCTCGTGTTCTCCGACTACATGCGCCCCGCCGTGCGCCTCGCCGCGATCCAGCAGGCGCCCGTCACCTACGTGTGGACCCACGACTCCATCGGCCTGGGCGAGGACGGCCCCACCCACCAGCCGGTCGAGCACCTCGCCGCGCTGCGGGCGATCCCGGGCCTCGACGTCGTGCGCCCCGCCGACGCCAACGAGACAGCGGCCGCCTGGGGCCAGGTTCTCCGCAACAAGCGCACCGCGGCCCTGGCCCTCACCCGCCAGAACCTGCCGGTGCTCGACCGCAGCCAGTACGCCAAGACGTCGGGCGTGGCCAAGGGTGCCTACGTCCTGGTCGACGGCGGCAAGGACGGCAAGGGCAGGCCCGACGTCATCCTCATCGCCACCGGCTCCGAGGTCTCGATCGCGCTCGAGGCCCGCGAGAAGCTGGAGCGCGCGGGCGTGAGCACCCGGGTGGTGTCCATGCCGTGCCGCGAGTGGTTCGAGGAGGCCGGGAAGGCCTACCAGAACCGGGTGCTGCCCCCCGACGTCCGGGCCAGGGTCAGCATCGAGGCCGCGGTGTCGTTCGGCTGGCACGACCTGGTGGGCGACGCCGGCCGCAGCATCAGCCTGGAGCACTTCGGCGCCTCGGCTGACTACAAGACGCTCTACCGCGAGTTCGGCATCACGCCCGATGCCGTGGTCAAGGCGGCCAAGGACTCGCTCAAGGACGCGAAGGCGACCGAGCGCAACAGCGCGGCGCCCAGCGTGACGCAGACCCGGCCCCGCGCGGAGGTCTCTCCCACCAAGGCGACCGACACCACCACCAAGAACAGCGCGGCCACCAAGAGCGCCGCGAGCGCGAGCTCCGCAACCAAAGGGAAGTGACGACATGACCGAGAAAGCCACCCAGACGTTCGGCTCCGGCAACACCACTGACGCGGGACCGCTGCAGGACCTCGCAAAGCAGGGTGTCTCAATCTGGCTGGACGACCTGTCCCGCAACCGCATCAGCAGCGGCTCGCTCAAGGAGGCCCTCGAACGCACCGGAGTGGTCGGGGTGACGACGAACCCCTCGATCTTCCAGACCGCGCTGACCGACGGTGACGCCTACAACGACCAGGTGGCCGAGCTTGCCGAGGCGGGGAAGGACGTCGAGGAGGCGGTGTTCCAGATCACCACGCAGGACGTCCGCGACGCCTGTGACGTGCTCCGGCCGGTCTACGACAGCACCGACGGCATCGACGGCCGCGTCTCCATCGAGGTGGACCCGCGGTTGGCCGGCGACACGGGCAAGACGGTCGAGCAGGCGCGTCAGCTGTGGGAGGCGGTCGACCGGGAGAACCTGTTCATCAAGATCCCCGCCACCGTGGAGGGCCTGCCCGCCATCTCCCAGACCCTCGCCGAGGGCATCAGTGTCAACGTCACGCTGATCTTCTCGCTGGACCGCTACCGCGGCGTCATGAACGCCTTCCTCACCGGCCTCGAGCAGGCCCGTGAGAAGGGTCAGGACCTGTCCCGGATCCACTCCGTCGCGTCCTTCTTCGTGTCGCGCGTGGACACCGAGATCGACAAGCGGCTCGACGCGATGGGTGAGGACAAGAAGGCCGAGGCCGCGGAGCTGCGGGGCAAGGCGGGGATCGCCAACGCACGGCTGGCCTACCAGGCGTACGAGGAGGTGTTCTCGACGCCGCGGTGGCAGAACCTCGAGGACGACGGCGCGCACAAGCAGCGGCCGCTGTGGGCCTCCACCGGCGTGAAGGACCCGGCCTACCCGGACACGATGTACGTCACCGAGCTGGTTGCCCAGAACACGGTCAACACGATGCCGGAGAAGACGCTCCAGGCGGTGGCCGACCACGGTGAGATCACCGGCGACACGGTGACCGGCCGCTACGAGGAGTCCCAAGAGGTGCTGGACGCCCTGGAGGGGCTCGGCATCTCCTACTCCGAGGTGACCGCACTGCTGGAGAAGGAGGGCGTGGAGAAGTTCGAGAAGGCGTGGGGCGAGCTGCTCACCGGCCTGCAGTCCGAGCTGGACAAGGCGGCCAAGTGAGCTCACTCGGCGTGGTGGCCTCAGGCGCGGCGGCCGATGCCATCGCCTCGCAGGTCACCGGGCTCGTCGAGGCACGGTTCGCCAGCAAGCTGTTTGCCCAGGACGCGACGCTCTGGGGGGCCGAGTCGGAGGAGGAGTCGGCCATCCGGCTCTCCTGGGTCAACCTGCCTCGCTCCTCACGGCCCCTGCTGGGCGAGGTCGCGGCCCTGCGTGACCAGCTGCGCGGAGAGGGCGTCGACCGGGTCGTCCTGTGCGGCATGGGCGGGTCCTCGCTGGCTCCCGAGGTGATCTGCGCGACGGCGGGGGTCGACCTCGTCGTCCTCGACTCCTCGCAGCCTGACATGGTCCGGACCGCCATCACCGACCTCGAGCGCACGGTTGTCGTCGTGTCCAGCAAGTCCGGTTCCACCGTCGAGACCGACTCGCAGCGTCGTGCCTTCCAGGCCGCCTTCGCCGAGCAGGGCATCGACCCCACCTCCCGCATCGTCATCGTCACCGATCCCGGCAGCCCCCTCGACGAGGAGGCACGCGCCGCTGGCTACCGTGTCGTCAACGCCGACCCCAACGTCGGTGGTCGTTACTCCGCCCTGACCGCGTTCGGGCTGGTCCCCTCCGGCCTCGCGGGCGCCGACATCGAGGCACTGCTCGACGACGCCGAAGCCGTCGCCGACGTCCTCAGCGCAGACGACGACGCCAACCCCGGCCTGCGCCTCGGAGCCGCGATGGCGGGCACCTCGCCGCTGCGGGACAAGCTCGTCATCGTCGACGACGGGTCGGGGATCGTCGGGTTCGCCGACTGGGCAGAGCAGCTCATCGCCGAGAGCACCGGCAAGCAGGGCACGGGGGTGCTCCCCGTGGTCGTGGGTGGCGACTCAGACCCCGAGGCCGCGTGGCCAGCTGCGGACGTCACCGTCGCCCGGTTGGTGAGTGACTCCGACGACGACCTCGACCCCGACGCCGAGATCGACGCCAGCCGCTCCGAGGTGGCGGTCAGCGGTCCCCTTGGCGCGCAGCTGCTCCTGTGGGAGGTCGCGACTGCCGCGGCAGGCCGCCTGCTGGGCATCAACCCGTTCGACCAGCCAGACGTGGAGAGTGCCAAGAAGGCCGCGCGTGCGTTGCTGGACAAGGGCATCGGCACCTCCGACGCCCCTGCTGCCACGGACGGTGCAGTCGAGATCCGGTCGCTCGGGGGTGAGTGGCTGGGCGACGCCGCGACGGTGACGGACGCCCTGACCGCCCTGTTCGACCAGGTCGACGCCGAGCGCGGCTACGTCGCCGTGATGGCCTACCTCGACCGGATCGCGGACGCGGGCCTCGCCGAGGTGCGCCCGGGGCTCGCGCGGCATACCGAACGGCCCACGACGTTCGGGTGGGGGCCGCGGTTCCTGCACTCCACCGGTCAGTTCCACAAGGGTGGCCCCGCCACCGGTGTCTACCTGCAGATCACCACCGCACCCCACGAGGACCTGGCGATCCCGGGCCGGGAGTTCACCTTCGGCGACTTCATCGCCGCGCAGGCAGCCGGTGACGCGCAGGTGCTCGCCGAGCACGGGCGTCCCGTCCTTCAGCTGCACCTCACCGACCACGACGCCGGGCTGGCCCAGGTCAGGGCGGCACTGTCGGAACTGTCCCCCACGGAAGGTCCCGCATGAGTCCGACGCGGGTGACGCAGGACAACAACCCCCTGCGCGATCCTCGTGACAAACGCCTCCCCCGCATCGCCGGCCCCTGCGGCCTCGTCCTGTTCGGCGTCACCGGCGACCTGGCCCGCAAGAAGCTCATGCCGGCGATCTACGACCTGGCCAACCGCGGGCTGCTCCCGCCCGGGTTCTCGCTGGTCGGGTTCGCCAGGCGCGACTGGGCCGACCAGGACTTCGGGAAGATCGTCTACGACGCGGTCAAGGCACACGCGCGGACGCCGTTCCGGGAGAGCGTGTGGCGCAACCTGGCGGAGGGATTCCGTTTCGTGCCAGGCACGTTCGACGACCCTGCGTCGTTCGACCTGCTCGCGCAGACCGTCAAGACGCTCGAGGACGAACGCGGCACCGGTGGCAACATCGGCTTCTACCTCTCGATCCCGCCCTCGTCCTTCTCGGTGGTCTGCGAGCAGCTCGAGCGCTCCGGGCTGAGCAAGCCGCAGGGCGACGCCTGGCGCCGGGTGGTGATCGAGAAGCCGTTCGGCCACGACCTCAAGAGCGCCCGTGAGCTCAACGACATCGTCGAGGGCGTCTTCCCCCCGGACGCCGTCTTCCGGATCGACCACTACCTGGGCAAGGAGACCGTCCAGAACCTCTTGGCGCTGCGGTTCGCCAACCAGATGTTCGAGCCGGTCTGGAACGCCAACTACGTCGACCACGTGCAGATCACCATGGCCGAGGACATCGGCATCGGTGGCCGGGCCGGCTACTACGACGGCATCGGCGCGGCTCGTGACGTCATCCAGAACCACCTGCTCCAGCTGCTCGCACTCACCGCCATGGAGGAGCCGGTCTCCTTTGCGGCAGAGCACCTTCGCGCCGAGAAGGAGAAGGTGCTGTCTGCGGTCCGGCACCCCAAGGACCTCGGCAGGTCGACGGCTCGCGGCCAGTACGCCGCCGGCTGGCAGGGTGGCGAGCACGTGATCGGCTACCTCGACGAGGAGGGCGTGCCGACCACGTCGCGCACCGAGACGTATGCCGCGATGAAGCTCGAGATCGACTCGCGCCGCTGGGCGGGCGTCCCGTTCTACCTGCGCACCGGCAAGCGGCTCGGCAAGCGGGTCACCGAGATCGCGGTGGTCTTCAAGAAGGCGCCCCACCTGCCCTTCAACGACACCGCGACCGAGGAGCTCGGCCAGAACGCCATCGTCATCCGGGTGCAGCCCGACGAGGGCATCACGATGCGGTTCGGCGCCAAGGTGCCGGGTGCGCAGATGGAGGTGCGCGACGTGACGATGGACTTCGGCTACGGCCGGGCCTTCACCGAGTCCAGCCCCGAGGCCTACGAGCGGCTCATCCTCGACGTCCTGCTCGGTGACCCGCCGCTGTTCCCGCGCCACGAGGAGGTCGAGCTCTCCTGGGAGATCCTCGACCCGGTGGAGAACTACTGGGCCAAGCAGCGGACGAAGGTCGAGTCCTACACCTCCGGTGGCTGGGGACCGGCCAGCGCCGACGAGATGATGCGGCGCGACGGCCGCGTCTGGAGGATGCCATGAGCATTCCGAACAGCTGGAGGGAACAGTGATCGTCGACCTGCCGAGCACCAGCACCGTGGCGATCAGCAAGAAGCTCGTCGCCCTGCGCCAGGACACCGGGGCGATGGCCCTGGGCCGGGTCCTCACCCTGCTCATCGTCGTCGACGAGCTGGACGCCGAGGAGGCCATCGAGGCCGCCAACGACGCGAGTCGCCAGCACCCCTGCCGCATCATCGCGGTCGTCCTCGGCAACAAGCGCGGGCAGTCACGCATCGACGCGCAGATCCGCGTCGGCGGCGACGCCGGGGCGAGCGAGGTCGTCGTGCTGCGGCTCTACGGCGCCCTGACCGACCACGGCCGCAGCGTCGTCATCCCGCTGCTGCTCCCCGACTCCCCTGTCGTGGCCTGGTGGCCCAAGGACGCACCGTCGAACGTCGCCGATGACCCGATCGGGTCGATGGCCCAGCGCCGGATCACCGACGCGGCGGAGACCAAGAATCCCAGGGCGACTCTCAAGGGCAGGGCGAAGACCTACACCAAGGGAGACACCGACCTGGCCTGGACCCGGGTCACGCTCTGGCGCGGCCTGCTCGCGGCTGCGCTCGACCAGCCCCCGTTCGAGCCGGTCACCGAGGCCACCGTCACCGGTGCATCGGACTCCCCCTCGACCGACCTGCTCGCCGGCTGGCTCGCCCAGACGCTGCGCTGCCCCGTCAGGCGCGCCAAGTCCCGCGCCGGCACCGGCATGGTCAGCGTCCGGCTCGAGCGTCGCAGCGGAGCGATCGACCTGGTCCGGCCGGACGGCTCGATCGCGACCCTCAGCCAGCCCGGCCAGCCGGTGCGACGCATCTCGCTGGCTCGCCGGGCCACCGCCGAGTGCCTCTCCGACGAGCTCCGCCGGCTGGACCCCGACGAGATCTACGAGGAGACGATCCGCAAGGGCCTCGCGCGCGTCGGCACCAAGAACGTGACCGCCAGCGACGCGGTCAGGGTCGGCGAGGCGCCCTCCGTGGTGGAGGCCGAGCGCGCCTCGCGCAGGCTCGCCCGGGCGTCGTCCAAGGCCGCCAGCTCCGAGATGGTGCAGGCTCCCGAGCCGCCCACCGCCCCCACCTCGGCCGCGGTCAAGAAGGCGACCGCACGCAAGCTGGCGAAGGCCGAAGGTACCCCGAAGGAGGGCGCGAAGTGACCAACAGCCCGACCGTCGTGATCCATCCCGACAAGCAGTCGGTGGCCGATGCCGGTGCCGCTCGCCTCGTCACCGCCCTGCTCGACGCGCAGGCGCAGGGACGCGCACCGCACGTGTCACTCACCGGTGGCTCACTCGGTTCGGCGATCATCGCCTCCCTGCTCGAGGTGCCGGCCCACACGGCAGTCGACTGGACACGGGTGTCCATCTGGTGGGGCGACGAGCGCTACCTGCCGGCGGGCGACCCCGACCGCAACGACACCCAGAACGACGCAGCCGGCCTCGGTCGGCTCGGCCTCGACCCAGCACTCGTGCACCGGGTCGCCGGACCCGACACCAGTACTTCCGCCGAGGACAGTGCTCACGCGTATGCCGCGGACCTGCGTGGCAGCGGTGGCGGAGAGTTCGACGTGATGATCCTCGGCGTGGGGCCGGACGGTCACGTCGCGTCACTGTTCCCGGGGCACCCCGCCCAGCTCACGACGGACGCGATCGCGGTTGCGGTGCACGACTCCCCGAAACCACCACCGGACCGGGTGTCGATGACCTTCGAGTGCCTGAGCCGCTCCGACCGCGTCTGGTTCCTCGTCGCCGGTGCGGACAAGGCGCAGGCGGTGCGCGACGGCGTCGACGGAGCAGCACCGGAACGGTCCTCCGCTGCCCAGGTGCACGGCATACGGGAGACGGTGTGGCTCGTCGACGCGGACGCTGCCTCCGAGCTGCCCTGAGCCGGGCGACGACCGCTACTGGATGAGCTTGCGCTCCCGCAGGGTGGCCAGCGCCTCGTCGAGGATGGCCTTGCCGTCGGCGTCGGAGCGACGCTCCTTCACGTAGGCCAGGTGCGTCTTGTAGGGCTCGACCTTCGGCGGCGCGGGCGGGTTGGCCTCGTCCTGGCCCGCAGGGAACCCGCAGCGCGGGCAGTCCCAGGTCTCGGGGACGGCCAGGCCGGGCTCCTCGGCGAAGCTGGGCCGGGTCTGGTGGCCGTTGGCGCACCAGTACGTCACGAAGACCCGGGGTGCGGCCTCACCGCGTTCGGCCTCGCCCATCGGGCCGGCGCCGACTCGGCTGCCTCGGATTGCGTTGCCACCTGCCATGTGCGGAGGATCCTTGTCTGGTCAGGGAGAGTCTGGTCAGGGAGTGTGTTCGGGACGAGGTCGCGAGCAGCTCAGGCGGAGAACCGGTCGATCAGACCGATCCCCACGATGCACGCGAACCAGATGATGCCCACGGCCACGGTGAACCGGTCGAGGTTGCGCTCGGCCACCGAGGACGACCCCAGGGAGGTGGACATGCCGCCGCCGAACATGTCGGACAGGCCGCCGCCCTTGCCCTTGTGAAGCAGGACCAGCAGGGTCAGGAACAGACCACCGATGACCAGCAGAACCTGCAGGCCAATGCGTACGGCTTCCACAGAGCACCCATCTCGAGTCGACGTCAGTTGTTGCCGCGAAAGTGCAGCAGGGGTCAGGATACCTGTTCGCCGCTCAGGCGGTCGCCAGGTGGTCCCGGTAGCGGCAGATCGAGGCGAACTCGGCCGGGTCGGTCGAGGCGCCACCCACCAGCGCGCCGTCGACGTCTTCCTGGGCCATGATCGCCGCGATGTTGTTCGCCTTCACCGATCCGCCGTAGAGCACGCGCACACCGTCGGCCAGGTCACCGGAGTAGAGCTCGGCGAGCTTGGTGCGGATCGCCCCACAGACCTCCTGCGCGTCCTCGGGGGTGGCGACCTCCCCGGTGCCGATCGCCCAGACCGGCTCGTAGGCAACGACCATCGTCCTGGCCCGCTCGGCCGGCACACCCTCGAGGCAGGCCTCGACCTGGGCGAGGACGTAGTCGACGTGCTCGCGCGGCTCCCGGACGTGCAGCGGCTCCCCCACGCACAGGATGGGGACCAGGTCGTGCCTGAGCGCGGCCTGGAGCTTGGCGTTGACCTCGGCGTCGCGCTCCCCGTGGTACTCGCGCCGCTCGCTGTGCCCGACGACGACATAGGTGCAGCCGAGCTTGGCGAGGAAGGCCCCGGAGATCTCGCCCGTGTAGGCGCCGCTGTCGTGCGTCGAGAGGTCCTGCGCCCCGAACCGCAGCTCGAGCCGGTCGCCGTCGATCAGCGTCTGCACGGACCGCAGGTCGGTGAACGGCGGCAGCACCGCTACCTCGACCGCCCCGAAGTCGTGCCGGCCGTCCCGCAGGGTCCAGTCGAGCTTCTGGACCAGGTGGGTGGCCTGGAGGTGGTCGAGGTTCATCTTCCAGTTGCCCGCCATGAGCGGCGTGCGGCCGGAGGTCTTGGGGGCCATCAGGTGTCGTCCTTAGGAGTGTGATCGGGGGTATGCCGGTGGGCCGGGTCGCGCCCGGCCCACCGAAGAGTAGTTGGTCAGAGGTGCTGGCCGGTGCGGGTCACGGGCTCTCGTCGAGCACCGTCAGGCCCGGCAGCTCCTTGCCCTCGAGGTACTCCAGGCTCGCGCCGCCACCGGTGGAGATGTGGCCGAACTGGTCGTCCTCGAAACCGAGCTGGCGGACGGCTGCGGCGGAGTCGCCACCACCGACCACGGTGAGCGCGCCCTTCTCGGTCACGTCGACGAGGGCCGCAGCGACAGCAGCCGTGCCCGCGGCATACGGCTCCATCTCGAACGCGCCCATCGGGCCGTTCCAGAACACGGTCTTGCAGTCCTTGAGCTTCTCGGCGAACAGCACACCGGACTCGGGCCCGATGTCCAGGCCCATCCGGTCGGCGGGAATGGCACCCGCCGGCACGACCTCGTGGTCGGCATCCGCGGAGAACTCGGTGGCCGCGACGATGTCGACGGGCAGCACGATCTCGACCCCGCGCTCCTTGGCCTGCTCGAGGTAGCCACGGACCACGTCGAGCTGGTCGGCCTCGAGGAGCGACCTGCCCACCTCGTAGTCCTGGGCCGCGAGGAACGTGAAGACCATGCCGCCACCGATGAGCAGGCGGTCGGCGGTCTGGAGCAGGTTGTCGATCACGCCGAGCTTGTCCGAGACCTTCGCGCCGCCGAGCACCACGGCATACGGCCGCTCAGGGTCCTGGGTGAGGCGCTTGAGCACGCCGACCTCGGTCTCGACGAGCCCACCCACCGCCGACGGCAACAGCCGCGCGACGTCGTAGACGCTGGCCTGCTTGCGGTGGACCACCCCGAAGCCGTCGGAGACGAAGACGTCCGCCAGCCCGGCGAGCTGCCCGGCGAACTCGGCCCGCTCCTCGTCGGTCTTGGCCGTCTCCCCGGCGTTGAAGCGCAGGTTCTCCAGCAGGACGATGTCACCGTCCTGTGCCGCGTCCACGGCGGACCGGGCGCTGTCGCCCACCGTGTCGGTGGCGAAGGTGACCTCCCTGCCCAACACCTCGCCGAGACGGGCGGCGACGGGCGCGAGCGAGTACTTGTCGTCCGGCGTGCCCTTGGGCCGCCCGAGATGGGCGCACACGATGACGCGCGCGCCAGCCTCGCACAGCGCCTTGATCGTCGGCGCGGACGCGCGGATGCGGCCGTCGTCGGTGATCGTGTGGCCGTCGAGGGGCACGTTGAGGTCGGAACGGACGAGCACGCGCTTGCCACGCAGGTCGCCCAGCTCGGCGATGGACTTCATCGGCGGGCGTCGCTCAGAGCGACGAGCCGACGAGGGCCACGAGGTCGACGAGGCGGTTGGAGTAGCCCCACTCGTTGTCGTACCAGCCGATGACCTTGACCTGGTTGCCGATCACCTTGGTGAGCCCGGCGTCGAAGATGCAGGAGGCGGGGTCGCTCTCGATGTCCTTGGAGACGATCGGGTCCTCGGTGTAGACGAGGATGCCCTTCAGCGGGCCCTCGGCCGCGGCCTTGACTGCGGCGTTGACCTCCTCGGCAGTGGTGTCACGACCCGCCTCGAACGTCAGGTCGGTGGCGGACCCGGTCGCGATCGGGACGCGCAGGGCGAACCCGTCGAGCTTGCCCTTGAGCTCGGGCAGCACCAGGCCGATGGCCTTGGCGGCACCGGTCGAGGTCGGCACGATGTTGAGGGCTGCAGCGCGGGCGCGACGCAGGTCCTTGTGGGGCGCGTCCTGGAGGTTCTGGTCCTGGGTGTAGGCGTGGATGGTCGTCATCAGGCCCTTGACGATGCCGAACTCGTCGTTGAGGACCTTGGCCATCGGGCCGAGGCAGTTCGTCGTGCACGACGCGTTGGAGATGATCGTGTGCTTGGCCCCGTCGTACTGGTCGTCGTTGACACCCATCACGATGGTGATGTCCTCGTTGGAGGCCGGCGCGGAGATGATGACCTTCTTGGCGCCACCGTCGATGTGCGCCGTCGCCTTGGTCGCGTCGGTGAAGAAGCCGGTCGACTCGACGACGATGTCGGCGCCGACGGAGGCCCAGTCGATCTTCGCCGGGTCGCGCTCCTCGAAGACCTTGAAGGTCTTGCCACCGGCGGTGATGGAGGTGTCGTCGTAGGTCACCTCACCGGGGAAACGGCCGAGGATCGAGTCGTACTTGAGCAGGTGGGCCAGCGTCTTGTTGTCCATCAGGTCGTTGGTGGCCACGACCTCGATGTCGGCTCCCGACGCCTCGATGGCGCGGAAGAAGTTGCGGCCGATGCGGCCGAAGCCGTTGATACCTACGCGAACAGTCACGATGCCAAGTCCTTCTCAGATGGGGACGGTATGCCGCGTGGCGCGGCACGGAAATGCTCGGGACCGAGCCTATGGGATGGGTCGATCCGTCGTCAGCGAGGTCCGGCGTACGGGCCGGTAACCGGCGACGGCTCAGAAGTCCCCGCCGAAGAGGTCGCGCGTGTAGACCTTGTCGGCCACGTCCTGCAGCTCAGCGACCATCCGGTTGGCGACGATGACGTCCGACTCGGCCTTGAACTCGGCCAGGTCGCGGATCACGCGCGAGCCGAAGAAGTTGTCCTCGGCCAGCGCGGGTTCGTAGACGACGATGTCGACACCCTTGGCCTTGATCCGCTTCATGATCCCCTGCACGCTGCTGGACCGGAAGTTGTCGGAGCCGGACTTCATGATGAGCCGGTGGATCCCGACGACACCGGGTCCACGCCGCAGGATGTCGGTGGCCACGAAGTCCTTGCGGGTCGTGTTGGCCGTCACGATCGCCTCGATGAGTGACTGGGGCACGTCCTGGTAGTTGGCGAGGAGCTGCTTGGTGTCCTTGGGCAGGCAGTAGCCGCCGTAGCCGAAGGACGGGTTGTTGTAGCCCGGTCCGATCCGTGGGTCGAGCCCCACCCCGTCGATGATCTGGCGGGTGTCCAGCCCGTGGGTCACCGCGAAGGTGTCGAGCTCGTTGAAGAACGCCACGCGCATGGCGAGGTAGGTGTTGGCGAACAGCTTGACCGCCTCCGCCTCGGTGCTGTCGGTCAGCAGCACCGGCACGTCCGTCCGCTCGGAACCCTCCCTGAGCAGCTCGGCAAAGGCTTTACCGCGCTCGCTGCGGTCGCCGACGACGATGCGCGACGGGTGCAGGCTGTCCCACAGGGCCTTGCCCTCGCGCAGGAACTCCGGGCTGAAGAACAGGCTGTCGGTGCCGAGCCGCGCGGCGAGCGACCGCGTGAAGCCCACGGGCACGGTCGACTTGACCACCATCACCGCGCTCGGGTTGGCCGCCATGACGTCCGCCGCGACCTTCTCCACCGTGGAGGTGTCGAAGTAGTTGGTGACCGGGTCGTAGTCGGTGGGTGTCGCGATGATGACGAACTCGGCGTCGAGGTAGGCGACGGAGGGATCGGTCGTGAAGGTGAGCCGCAGCTCGCGGTGCGCCAGGAACTGCTCGATCTCGGGGTCGGAGATGGGGCTGCGCCCGGACCTCAGCAGCTCGACGCGGTCGGCGTCGATGTCGAAGGCGACGACCTCGTGGTGCTGCGCCAGCAGGACCGCCATCGACAACCCGACGTAGCCGGTGCCGACGACCGCGATGCGGGTCATCGTCGCCCCCTGCTCGGCACCACGCGGCGCAGCAGTGTCATCCCGGTCATGCGTCGAGCATGTCCGGGGTGAGGTTGGCCTCTGTGCCCGGGATCCCGAGGTCCTGGGCGCGCTTGTCCGCCATCGCCAGGAGCCGACGGATGCGACCGGCGACCGCGTCCTTGGTCATCGGGGGCTGGGCCAGCTGCCCGAGCTCCTCCAGCGAGGCCTGCTTGTGCTCCAGGCGCAGCGCGCCGGCCTCCTTGAGGTGGTCGGGGATGTCCTCGCCGAGGATCTCCATGGCCCTGTGCACCCTGGCGCCCGCAGCCACCGCGGCGCGGGCCGAGCGCCGCAGGTTGGCGTCGTCGAAGTTGGCCAGCCGGTTGGCGGTGGCGCGCACCTCGCGACGCATCCGCCGCTCCTCCCAGGCCATCACGGCGTCGTGGGCGCCCAGTCGGGTGAGCATCGCGCCGATGGCGTCACCGTCACGGATGACGACACGGTCGACTCCGCGGACCTCGCGGGCCTTGGCCTGGATCCCCAGGCGGCGGGCGGCGCCGACGAGGGCGAGGGCCGCCTCGGGTCCCGGGCAGGTCACCTCGAGCGCTGAGCTGCGGCCCGGCTCCGTGAGGGAGCCGTGCGCGATGAAGGCACCACGCCAGGCGGCCTCCGCGTCGCACGCCGACGCGCTGACGACCTTGGGCGGCAGTCCCCGCACCGGACGGCCGCGAGCGTCGATCAGCCCGGTCTGACGAGCCAGTGCCTCGCCGTCCTGCACCACCCGGACGACGTAGCGGCTGCCCTTGCGCAGACCGCCCGCAGCGAGGACCAGCACCTCGGACGGGTGTCCGTAGAGGTCGCCGATGTTCTTGCGGAGCCGACGCGCGGCGTTCGCGGTGTCGAGCTCGGCCTCCACGACGATCCGGCCCCCGACGATGTGCAGTCCTCCTGCGAAGCGCAGCGTCGCGGCCACCTCGGACTTGCGGCAGCAGGGCTTCGTGACGTCGAGTCTGCTGAGCTCGTCCTTGACCCGCGCCGTCATCGCCATTGGTTCATCCTGCCATCTCGCTGTCCTGCACTGGTGGGCTGTCGTCCCATGCTTTGCTGCCTCCCCCGGTCCGTGCCGCCCGCAGGCCGCGACGAATCCTCCTGTCCGACTCAACCACGTCCGACCCAACCACGTCCGGCGTCAGCCGAACAGGTCACGGTAGGCCGCGGCCAGCCGAAGCGAGTCATGCTGCCCCGGGGCACCGCGTTGCGCCACCTGCGCAAGGACGAGTTCGGCGCCGAGTCGCCCGGCGGCCGCTCGCAATCCTGCCTCATCGTCGACCGCGCTGGGGTCGGCAAGCACGGCGTCGAGACGCATCCTCGGCGCGTGGTCCACGAGCGCCTCGACCTGACGGGCCGCGGTGAAACCTGCCGTCTCCCCGGAGTGCTCCAGGTTGAGGGTCAGCATGCGCTTGGCGCTGGTGTCGTGCAGGGCGTCGCGCAGTGCCGGGACCATGAGGTGGGGCATCACGGAGGTGAACCACGACCCCGGTCCGAGGATGACCCAGTCGGCCTCGTGCACGGCGGCCACCGTCTCCGGAGCCGAGGGCGGGTCGGCGGGTTCGAGGGCGATGCTCAGCACCGTCCCCTTCGTCGAGGCGACGGCCACCTGCCCACGCAGGGTGGACACGCTGTCCGGTGCGCGCGGGTCCAGCCCCTGGACCCGCGCGGTGATCTCGAGCGGCACGGCGGCCATGGGCAGCACCCGGCCCCGGGCGTTGAGCAGCCGACCGACGAGGTCGAGCCCGATGACCGGGTCGCGGTGCACGTCCCAGAGGGCGGTGATGAGCAGGTTGCCGAGCGCGTGACCGGCCAGCTGGCCGTCGCCGCGGAACCGGTGCTGCAGCACGTCACGCCAGGTGTGGCCCCACTCGGTGTCGTCGCACAGGGCGGTCAGGGCCATCCGCAGGTCGCCGGGGGGAAGCACGTTGAACTCGTCGCGCAGGCGTCCTGACGAGCCGCCGTTGTCGGCCACCGTGACGACGGCGGTGATGTCGTCGCAGACCAGCTTGAGGGCCTCCAGCGACGCAGCCAGGCCGTGGCCACCGCCGAGGGCGACGACCGCAGGAGCGCTCACTCCTGCCCCAGGTCGCGGTGCACCACGAAGGTCGCGACCTCGTCGCTGCCGAGCCTGCGGCGCAGCTCCTCGGCGACCGCCACCGAACGGTGCTTGCCGCCGGTGCACCCCACGGCCACGGTGACATAGCGCCGACCCTCGCGGACGTAGCCGGCGGTCACCGGCTCCATGAGCGCGACGACCCGGTCCACGAACTCCGGGGCCCCCTCCTGGCGCATCACGAACTCGGCCACGGGGGCGTCCTGCCCGGTGAAGTTGCGCAGCTCAGGGATCCAGAAGGGGTTGGGCAGGAACCGCATGTCGAAGACGAAGTCGGCGTCCAGCGGCACGCCGTACTTGAAGCCGAACGACATCACGGCGATGCGGACCTTGTGGCCCGAGTCGCCGGAGAACACCGGGTGGAGCTTCTTGGCGAGCTGGTGGACGTTGAGCCCTGACGTGTCGATCACGACGTCCGCGCCGGCGCGCAGGTCGGCGAGCATGGCTCGCTCGCTGGTGATCCCGTCGAGCAGTCGGCCGTCGCCCTGCAGCGGGTGCGGGCGACGCACCGACTCGAAGCGGCGCACGATCGCCTCGTCGGTGGCGTCGAGGAAGACCAGGTTGGGTCGCCAGCCACGCTCGCGGAGCTCGTCCAGGGCCGTCTGCAGGTGGTCGAAGAAGCCGCGTGCCCGGACGTCGACGACGGCGGCGAGCCGCGGCAGGCTGGCTCGTCGCGGTGCCTCGTTGGCGAGGTCGGCGAGCGACACGAGCAGCTGCGGCGGCAGGTTGTCGATGACGTACCAGCCCGAGTCCTCGAGGACCTTCGCGGTGGTCGAGCGACCGGCGCCGCTCATCCCCGTCACGATCACCACCTCGGCGGGGTCGTGACCGTCACCGGGAACCGTCGGGTCGGCTGCGGCCGAGCCCCGTGTGGGGCCGTCGTCGTCAGTCATCCCTGCTCCGTCTCCTCGTCATCGTGCTCAGTTCCCATCGAGGATCTCCCCGGTCATCAGGTTGACGGCCGGCGCGGCGGTGTCCGCCGTGGCCAACTCTGCCGCAATGGTGGCGGCCAGCGCAGGTCCGATGCCGGAAACCTCCTGGAGCTCCTCCGCAGTGGCCGCCCGGACCTTCTTCACCGAGCCGAAGTGGCGCAGCAGGGCCTTGCGCCGGGTCTCCCCCAGCCCCGGTATGCCGTCGAGGACGCTCGAGGTCATCGCCTTGGACCGCCGCTGCCGGTGGAAGGTGATGGCGAACCGGTGGGCCTCGTCGCGAACTCGCTGCAGCAGGTAGAGGCCCTCGCTGGTGCGGGGCAGGATCACCGGGTAGTCCTGCCCGGGCACCCAGACCTCCTCGAGCCGCTTGGCCAGTCCGACCACGGCGACGTCGTCGATGCCGAGGGCTGTCAGCGCGGCGTGGGCGGCGTTGACCTGCGGCAACCCTCCGTCGACGACGACGAGGTTGGGCGGGTAGGCGAACTTCTTGGGCTTGCCCGTGTCGGGGTCTATTCGGTCGGGACCCGCCTCGGGATCAGGCCCGAGCTCCACGTCGGAGGCCTGGTCGCGCTCCTCGAGGTAGCGCTGGAACCGGCGGGTCAGGACCTCGTCCATGGCCGCGGTGTCGTCGACCTGCTCGCCGCGGATGACGAACCGCCGGTACTCCGACTTGCGGGCCAGGCCGTCCTCGAAGACGACCATCGACCCGACGACCTGCGAACCCTGGATGTGGCTGATGTCGTAGCACTCGATCCGCAGGGGGGCATCGGCCAGGTCGAGGCTGGTCTGCAGCTCCTGCAGGGCCTGGCTGCGGGCAGTGAGGTCCCCGGCTCGGGCCAGCTTGTGGCGCGCGAGGGACTGCTTGGCGTTGCGGTGGACGGTCTCCAGCAGCGTGCGCTTGTCGCCCCGCTGCGGCACCCGCAGGTCCACGCCCGACCCGCGCAGCGAGCCCAGCCAGATCGAGACCGCGCCCGGATCGTCCGGCAGCACCGGGACCAGCACCTCGCGCGGGACGCTGTCACCGGACTCCCCGCCGTAGACCTGCTGGAGCAGGTGGCCGACGATCTCGGGAACGGTCTCGGCGTCCATCTCGGCCACCCAGCCGCGCTGACCGCGGACCCTGCCGCCGCGGACGTGGAACACCTGGACGGCGACCTCGAGCCCGTCCTCCTCGAGGGCGAAGACGTCCGCGTCCGTGCCGTCCCCCAGCACGACGGCGGACTTCTCCAGCGCCTTGCCGAGCGCCACCAGGTCGTCGCGCAGCCGGGCGGCCTGCTCGAACTCGAGCGACCTGGAGGCGGCCGCCATGTCACGCTCGAGCCGCTTCACGAAGCGCGTCGTGTTGCCCGCCATGAAGTCGCAGAAGTCCTCGGCGATCTCCCGGTGCTCCTCGGGGCTGACCCGGCCGACACACGGCGCGGAGCACTTGTCGATGTAGCCGAGCAGGCACGGCCTCCCCACCTGGCCGGCGCGCTTGAACACCCCGGAGGAGCAGGTGCGCAGCGGGAACACGCGCAGCAGCAGGTCGAGCGTCTCGCGGATCGCCCACGCGTGGGCGTAGGGGCCGAAGTAGCGGGTGCCCTTGCGCTTGGCCCCGCGCATCACCTGGGCCCGGGGGAACTCCTCGCCGAGCGTGACGGCGAGGTAGGGATAGGACTTGTCGTCGCGGTACTTGACGTTGAACCGCGGGTCGAACTCCTTGATCCACGAGTACTCGAGCTGGAGCGCCTCGACCTCGGTCGACACGGTGGTCCACTCGACGCTCGCCGCGGAGGTGACCATCGTGGCGGTGCGGGGGTGCAGAGCGGCGATGTCCTGGAAGTAGGAGGACAGCCGCGGTCGCAGCGACTTGGCCTTGCCGACGTAGATGACCCGCCTGGCCGCGTCCCGGAACCGGTAGACGCCCGGGTCGACGGGGATCTCCCCCGGCGCCGGACGGTAGGTCGACGGGTCAGCCACGACTCCACTCTATGGAGCCGCACCGACGCCGCGTCGTGCGGGCTGGAGCGAGCCCGGGCGAGCGAGCGGGGGTATGCCGCGTGGTCGCCCACGCGGCATACCTCGGGGGTCCCGGCGGGGACCGTCAGGTCACCTTGATCCCGTCACCACTCACGGTGACCGACTTCTCGGGCAGCGCCTTGGTGGCCGGCCCCTTCTTCACCGCGCCCGTGGCGATGTCGTACTGGCTGCCGTGGCAGGCGCAGTTGATGGTGCCGTCGGCGATGTCGCTGACCACGCAGGCCTGCGTGGGTGCAGACGGCGCTGAACGCCTTGAAGTCGCCCGAGGTCGGCTGGGTGACCACGAGCTTCTGGTCGGCGAAGATCTTGCCTCCGCCCACCGGGATGGTGGCCTTGGAGATCGCCTCCTTCACCGCCCCCGTGGCCGCGTCGGAGGCTGATCCGACGGCCTCGTTGGTCGCGTCCTCGGCCGCGCCACAGCCGGCGAGCGCCGTGACGCCCACACCTGCGAGGCCGAGCGGTGGCCAGCACGGTGCGGCGGGAGGGTCCAGCGGCGGGTCGGTCTTCGGGAGTGGTCATCGCGCACGCCTTTCGGTGGAGGGTGCCCCTGACCGCATACGGGGGAAGGGGCTGACCGGACGGCCCCATGCTGCGGGCCGAAGTGGGGACTTGTCTGGGTATGACGTGTGACGCCGCCCTGACGTTCATGTCCAGTCTGTCCGGTAATGGCATCCCCATCGCCACCCGGGGTCGGTAACGACACGGTCACGCATGGGGTGGATGTGCCCACGGAGACGGGAAACGGCGGCATAGTCTGCACACACCCCAACCGGGTGACCCGTGGGCGCAGTCAGCCCGCGGCACCAATGACTTCAGGAGGAGTCTTGCGTTCCGTGTTCAAGATTGGCGCGCCACTCGTGGCCGCTGCCCTCGCGCTGGCTGCCTGCGGCGGGACCACCGGCGACGGCGGCTCCGGCTCTGGCGACAAGGCGTGTGACCTCAAGATCGGCTTCTTCGGTGCACTCACCGGCGATGCCGCCAACCTCGGCATCAACATCAAGAACGGCGCCGAGCTCGCCGTCACGCAGTACAACGAGAAGAACAAGGACTGCAAGGTCGCCCTCACCTCGTTCGACAGCCAGGGCGACCCCTCGATCGCCCCCGGACTGGCCCAGAAGGCCGTCACCGACAAGAAGCTGGTCGGCATCGTCGGCCCGGCGTTCTCCGGTGAGTCCAAGGCTGCCGGCCCGATCTTCGCGCAGGCCGGCCTCAACACCATCACCGCCTCGGCGACCAACCCGGCGCTGTCCGAGAACGGCTGGAAGACCTTCCACCGCATCCTCGGCAACGACGCCACCCAGGGTCCTGCCGCGGCGAAGTACATCAAGGACGTCCTCAAGGCCACGAAGGTGTTCGTGTCCGACGACACCTCCGAGTACGGCAAGGGCCTGGCCGACATCGTCAAGAAGGACCTCGGCGGCGCCGTGTCCGGCACCGACCAGACGGCTGCCGACGGCAAGCAGGACGACTTCTCGGCGACCGTGACCAAGGCCAAGGCCTCGGGTGCCACCGTGTTCTTCTACGGCGGCTACTACTCGAACGCCAGCAAGCTGGCCAAGCAGCTGAAGGACGGTGGCTTCACCGGCACCTTCGTCGCTGCTGACGGCGTCAAGGACGACGGCTTCATCAAGGGCGCCGGTGCGGCGGCCGACGGCGCCATCGTCACCTGCCCGTGCCTCCCCCCGGACCAGGCTCCCGAGTTCGCCACGGCCTACAAGAAGGCCTACAACTCGGACCCGGCCACCTACTCGGCCGAGGCCTACGACGCTGCGAACGTGTTCCTCGCAGCGATCAAGGCCGGCAAGACGACCTCTGCGGACATGATGTCGTTCATCAGCTCCTACAGCGCCAAGGGCGTCACCAAGAACGTCAAGTTCGACGCGAAGGGTGAGCCGGCCGAGGTCACCGTGTGGGCCTACAAGGTCACCGGCGGCAAGATCGTCCCGGACCAGGAAATCAAGTAACACAACGCGCGGCGGCCAGGGCTCTCGGCATCGGGGGTCCTGGCCGCTACCGTGTTCCCGTCCGGATCCGGACCCCGTCGGTCTGATGCGGAGGTCCCCCACCACGGAGGTCTGATGGACTTTAGCCTTCTGTTCAACCACTTCTGGGAGTTCACGATCACCGGGTTGGCCTTCGGGGCCATCTACGCGTTGATCGCGCTCGGCTACACCCTCGTCTACGGAGTGCTGCGCCTGATCAACTTCGCCCACTCCGAGGTATTCATGTGGGGCGGCTTCGCGGCCGTCTGGGCGCTCCTCGCCCTGGGCGCCAGCAAGGCCACCGGGCTCGGTGTCGTGGGCCTGCTGGTCGTCGCCTTCGCGACGGCGATGGCCGCCTCCGCGCTCGTGGCGCTGGGCCTGGAGTTCGTGGCCTACCGCCCGCTGCGCAAGCGCAACTCCCCACCCCTGATCGCCCTGATCTCGGCGATCGGCGCGTCGTTCACGCTGTCCGAGGCGATGGGCCTGCGCGACAAGCCGTTCAAGGCGATGGGCATCGACGACAAGCTGGTGGACTACGTCGGGTCGCCCGCGTGAGGCCTCACCGTTCGGGCTCAACATCGAGACCAAGCGGCTCTTCTACGTCTTCGACTACCACGTCTCCAACAAGGACCTCATCGTCCTCGGGTCGGCCATCGTCATGATGATCGTGCTCGACCAGTTCATGCAGCGTTCCCGCCTCGGCCGCGGCATCCGTGCGGTGGCCCAGGACCCCGAGTCGGCAGCCATGATGGGTGTGAACCGCGACCGCGTGATCCGGCTGACCTTCGTCATCGGCGGTGCCATGGCAGGGGCCGCGGCGGTCATGTACCTGCTCAAGGTGGAACAGATCCGCTACAACTCGGGCTTCCTCCTCGGCGTCAAGGCCTTCACCGCCGCCGTCCTCGGCGGCATCGGCAACCTGCGCGGCGCCCTGATCGGCGGGTTCATCCTCGGTGTGGCGGAGAACTACGGCCAGGCCATCTTCGGAGGCCAGTGGAAGGACGTCGTCGCGTTCACCCTCCTCGTCGTCATCCTGCTGTTCCGGCCCACCGGCCTGCTCGGCGAGTCCCTCGGAAAGGCACGCGCATGAACGCCGTCTCGAGCTTCTTCCACGGCGTCGGCGACCGCTTCCGGGCGCTCCCCCGCTGGGCCAGGATCGTGCTGATGATCGCCGCGGTGGTGTTCGTCTACTTCCTGCCGATCCTCAACCCGCCGCTCATCACGACCACCGACTCCGACTTCGGTGCGGTGCTCTTCACCTGCGCGATGTACGCCCTGGTCGCGATCGGGCTCAACATCGTGATCGGGTATGCCGGCCTGCTCGACCTCGGCTACATCGGCTTCTTCGCCATCGGCGCCTACACGGTCGGTGTGCTCGGCTCGCAGCACGCCAAGCTGCCGCTGCTGCTGTGCATCCCGGCGGCGATGGCGATGACCCTCATCTCGGGCGTCATCCTGGGTGCACCGACGTTGCGCGTTCGGGGCGACTACCTGGCCATCGTGACGCTCGGCTTCGGTGAGATCGTCCGACTGATCCTCATCAATGCCGGCGGCCTGACCAACGGCAACCGGGGCATCTCCAACATCCCCACTCCTCCCGGGTTCACCCTGTTCGAGATCCCCAAGATCCGCTGGGAGGGCCTCACCGCGTACGTCGACCTCGACAACACGACGACCTTCCTCAAGTTCGGGGTCACCGACTCGGTGCCGTACTACTGGCTGGCCCTCACCCTCGTGGGGATCGTGCTCTTCCTCGACTGGAGGATGCAGAACTCGCGCGTCGGCCGGGCTTGGGAGGCCACCCGTGAGGACGAGGACGCCGCCGAGCTGATGGGTGTGCCGACCTTCCGGTTCAAGCTGCTGGCGTTCGCCACCGGTGCCGCGATCGGTGGCCTGTCCGGTGCCCTGTTCGCCACCAAGCAGCAGTTCATCAACCCCGACAACTTCACCATCCTCTACTCCGTGCTGTTCGTCGCCATGGTCGTCGTGGGCGGCCAGGGCAACCGGTGGGGCGTCATCCTCGCCGCCGCCCTGCTCACCTGGGCTCCGGAGAAGTTCCGGTTCCTGTCCGACGCCCGCTTCCTGCTCTTCGGCCTGGCCCTGATGGCGCTGGCGATCTTCCGGCCGCAGGGTCTGCTCCCACCCAGACGGTCGGTCCGGGCCAAACGGGCGGACGAGGAAGCACCGAGGTACCATCGAGGAAGGAGTCGCTCGTGCCTGACCAGACACCCATCGGGACATCCCGACCGACACTGCCGACGAGACCATCGCTCGTGGCCCCCGCGTGGACGAGGAGGTCGTCCTCGCCCCCGACACCGAAGCGGTGCCGGACACCTCAGTCGACATCAGCGTGGAGGAGGTCGCCGACCTGCCGCAGGGCAAGATGCTCGAGGTCGACGACGTCACGCTCCGCTTCGGCGGCGTCACGGCCCTCGACGGGGTGTCGTTCCACATCAACACCGGCGAGATCCTCGGGCTCATCGGACCGAACGGTGCGGGCAAGACCACCTGCTTCAACGTGATGACCGGGGTCTACCAGCCCACCTCGGGTGGCGTGAACTTCATGGGCAGCCGCTGGGCAAGCGCAAGAAGTTCCAGATCACCAAGCTGGGCATCGCCCGGACCTTCCAGAACATCCGGTTGTTCCACAACATGACCGCCCTGGAGAACGTCCTGGTCGGTGCCGACGCGCACCACTCCACCGGCATGGGCTCGGCGCTGCTCCGGCTGCCCAAGCACCACGCCGAGGAGTCCGAGGGCATGGACCGGGCCTACGAGCTGCTCAAGTTCATGGGGCTGGACAAGCGCGCGGACGAGCTCGCCCGCAACCTGCCCTACGGCGACCAGCGCAGGCTGGAGATCGCTCGCGCCCTCGCCACCAACCCCAAGCTGCTCTGCCTCGACGAGCCGGCCGCCGGCTTCAACCCGGCGGAGAAGGCCCGGCTGATGGAGCTCATCCAGTCGATCCGCGACCAGGGCTACACGGTGCTGCTCATCGAGCACGACATGAAGCTCGTCATGGGCGTCACCGACCGGATCGTGGTGCTGGAGTTCGGCAAGAAGATCGCCGAGGGTCGGCCCACCGAGATCCAGGACAACCCTGCGGTCATCGCCGCCTACCTGGGAGTTGATGAAGATGCTTCTTGAGGTCGAGGACCTCTGCGTCAACTACGGGCGCATCGAGGCCATCCGCAACATCTCGTTCACCGTCGACGAGGGCGAGGTCGTCACGCTGATCGGCGCCAACGGCGCCGGCAAGACGACGACCATGAAGACCGTCTCCGGGCTGCGCCCGGTTCGGGCCGGCGCCATCAGGTTCGCGGGTCAGGACATCACGCAGATGCCTGCCGCACGAGCGGCCGGTGCTCGGCATCGCCCAGTCGCCCGAGGGTCGTGGCTGCTTCGTCGGCATGACGGTCCTGGAGAACCTCGACATGGGTGCCTACGCCCGCAAGGACCGCAAGACGCCCAAGATCAAGGAGGATCGCGACCGCGTGTTCGGGCTCTTCCCCCGGCTCGCGGAGCGCAGGAGCCAGGTCGCCGGCACCATGTCCGGTGGCGAGCAGCAGATGCTCGCGATCGGACGGGCGCTGATGGCCGACCCGAAGCTGCTCCTGCTCGACGAGCCGTCGATGGGGTTGGCGCCGAAGCTGATCCAGCAGATCTTCGACATCATCACGGAGATCAACCGGCAGGGCACGACCGTGCTGCTCGTCGAGCAGAACGCGGCCCAGGCGCTCAAGCGCGCCGACCGTGCCTACATCCTCGAGACCGGCGAGATCGTGCGCGAGGGGACCGGCCAGGAGCTGTCCAACGACCCGGCGGTCAAGGCGTCCTACCTCGGCGGGGACGTCTAGGCGAACCACACCTCGGTATGCCGGCCGGCCGGCATACCGCGAACGGCCCCTCGGTGACACCGAGGGGCCGTTCGCGTGGTGCCGGTCACCCGCGCACGCCCACGTCCGGCCACCGGGTCGTCGATCCGAGGCAGCGACACGCCGGGGACGTGGCGGCCCTCTGGCCGGAGGTCGCGACGGTCAGGCCCGCTTGCGCGGTCTGCCTTCTTCGCCGGCGACTTCCGCTGCTGACGCCTTCGTGGTCGCGGTCCTCGTCGGACTGCGGTCTTCGTGGTGGCCGACCGGGTGGCCGTCGGCTTGCTGGCGGCGGCGGCAGTCCGCTTCGAGCCGGTCGCGCGCGCCGGGGTGCGGGCGCTCCTGGCGAGGATCGGCGCGAGGAACTGGCCGGTGTAGCTGTCCTCCACCGCGGCGACCTGCTCCGGTGTGCCCTCGGCGATGACCCTGCCCCCGCCGTTGCCGCCCTCTGGTCCCATGTCGACGACCCAGTCGGCGTTCTTGATGACGTCGAGGTTGTGCTCGATGACGATGACCGTGTTGCCCTTGTCGACCAGGCCCTGCAGCACCAGGAGCAGCTTGCGGATGTCCTCGAAGTGCAGCCCGGTGGTGGGCTCGTCGAGGACGTAGATGGTGCGGCCCGTCGACCGCTTCTGCAGCTCGGCGGCCAGCTTGACGCGCTGCGCCTCACCACCGGACAACGTGGGGGCGGGCTGCCCGAGCCGGACGTAGCCGAGACCGACCTCGTTGAGGGTCTTCATGTGGCGGGCGATCCCGGGCACTGCGGCGAAGAAGTCGGCAGCCTCCTCGATCGGCATGTCGAGGACGTCGGCGATGGTCTTGCCCTTGAAGTGCACCTCGAGCGTCTCGCGGTTGTAGCGCGCGCCGTGGCAGACCTCGCACGGCACGTAGACGTCCGGCAGGAAGTTCATCTCGATCTTGATGGTGCCGTCGCCCGAGCACGCGTCGCAGCGGCCGCCCTTGACGTTGAACGAGAACCGTCCGGGCTGGTAGCCGCGGATCTTGGCCTCGGTCGTCGTGGCGAACAGCTTGCGGATCGCGTCGAAGACGCCCGTGTAGGTCGCGGGGTTGGAGCGCGGGGTGCGACCGATCGGGCTCTGGTCGACGTGCACGACCTTGTCGAGGTGCTCCAGGCCCTTGACGGTCTTGTGCCGACCCGGCACGTGGCGGGCGCCGTTGAGCTTGTTGGCGAGCACGTTGTAGAGGATGTCGTTGACCAGGGTGGACTTCCCCGATCCGGAGACCCCGGTCACGGCCACCAGGTTGCCCAGCGGGAAGGACACGTCGACACCGTGCAGGTTGTGCTCGCGGGCGCCGATGACGGTCACCTCGCGGTCCCGCTCCTGGGGGCGTCGCACGGACGGTGTGGGGATCTCGAGACGTCCCGAGAGGTACTTGCCGGTGATCGAGTCGGGGTGGTCGAGCAGGCCCTGGACGGGTCCGGAGTGGACGACGACACCGCCGTGCTCGCCCGCGCCGGGGCCGATGTCGACCACCCAGTCGGCGGTGGCGATGGTGTCCTCGTCGTGCTCGACCACGATGAGGGTGTTGCCGAGGTCGCGCAGCCGGGTCAGGGTCTCGATCAGGCGGTGGTTGTCGCGCTGGTGGAGCCCGATGCTGGGCTCGTCGAGGACGTAGAGGACCCCGACCAGCCCAGAGCCGATCTGGGTCGCCAGCCGGATCCGCTGCGCCTCGCCACCGGACAGGGTGCCGGCGGGGCGGTCGAGCGAGAGGTAGTCGAGCCCGACGTCGAGCAGGAACCCCAGCCGGGCGTCGATCTCCTTGATCACCCGCTCGGCGATCTGCCGCTCGCGGGCGGTGAAGTCGACCTCCTTGAGGAACTTCGCGCAGTCGGCGATGGCGAGACCACAGATGGCGGAGATGCTCCGGCCGCCGATGTGGACGGCCAGCGACTCGGGCTTGAGGCGGGCGCCACCGCACTCCGGGCACGGCACCTCGCGCATGAAGCCTTCGTAGCGCTCCCTGCTCCAGTCGGAGTCGGTCTCGGAGTGACGCCGCTTGACGAACGGGACGACGCCCTCGAAGCCGGTCGTGTAGGAGCGCTCACGGCCGTAGCGGTTCCGGTAGCGGACGTGCACCTTGTAGTTCTGCCCGTGCAGCAGCGCCTCACGGGCCCGCTCGGGGAGCGCCTTCCAGGGTGTGTCCATCCCGAACTTGAGGTCCTCGCCGAGCGCCGTCATGACGCGCTGGAAGTACTCGGCCGAGCCGCTGGTGGACGCCCACGGCGCGATCGCCCCCTCGCTGAGGGTGAGGTCCTCGTCGGGGACCAGCAGCTCCGGGTCGACCTCGAGCTCGGTGCCGAGCCCGGTGCACTTGGGGCAGGCACCGAACGGGCTGTTGAACGAGAACGAGCGCGGCTCGACGTCGTCCATCGACAACGGGTGGTCGTTGGGGCAGGCCATCCGCTCGGAGAACCGCCGCTCCCGCTCCGGGTCCTTGGGGTCCTTGTCGACGAACTCGACGACGAGGACTCCCCCGGCGAGCCCGAGCGCGGTCTCGACCGAGTCGGTGAGTCGTCGCTTCGCACCGGTGTCGCCGCCCTTGGCCACCAGCCGGTCGACCACGACGTCGATGGTGTGCTTCTTCTGCTTCTCGAGCGTGGGCGGCTCGGTCAGCGACACGACCTCGCCGTCGACCCGGGCCCGCGAGAATCCCTTGCTCTGGAGCTCGCTGAACAGGTCGACGTACTCACCCTTGCGGGCCCGCACGACCGGGGCGAGCACCTGGAACCTGGTCTTCTCGGGGAGCTCGAGCAGCCGGTCGACGATCTGCTGCGGGCTCTGCCGGGTGATCGGCTCGCCACAGACCGGGCAGTGCGGCCGGCCCGCGCGCGCGAACAGCAGCCGGAGGTAGTCGTAGACCTCGGTGATGGTGCCGACGGTCGAGCGCGGGTTGCGGTTGGTGGACTTCTGGTCGATCGAGACGGCCGGCGACAGCCCCTCGATGAAGTCGACGTCGGGCTTGTCCATCTGGCCGAGGAACTGCCGCGCGTAGGCGGACAGCGACTCGACGTAGCGGCGCTGCCCCTCGGCGAAGATGGTGTCGAACGCCAGCGAGGACTTGCCCGAGCCGGACAGCCCGGTGAACACGATCATCGAGTCGCGAGGCAGCTCGACCGAGACGTCCCTGAGGTTGTGCTCGCGGGCACCTCGGACGATGAGCTGGTCGTGCTGGTGGCGGCGGACGGGCACGGCTGAAGTCACGCGCCCCATCGTAGGTGGCGCCACCGACAACCTCAGCCGGGCGGTCGCGGTCCCCGCGGTACCTCCGGCAGCCCGTCCGGTTGCTGCCCGCGGAGCCGAGCCGCGGCATACAGTCGGCTCATGCCCTCGGATGCTCCGCACGAGTCCACGCCCATCGAGGAGTATGCCGTCCTCGGCGACACCGAGACGGCCGCCCTGGTCAGCCGGGCAGGGTCGATCGACTGGCTGTGCCTGCCCCGGTTCGACTCCCCTGCCTGCTTCGCCGCCCTGCTGGGCACCCCGGAGCACGGGCGCTGGCTGCTGGGGCCGAAGGGCGAGGCGCGGAGCACCCGCCGCTACGTCGAGAACTCCTTCGTGCTGGAGACGGTGCACGAGACCGACACCGGCGCGGTGCGGGTCACCGACCTCATGCCGATCGGCGACGGGCGGGCCGACATCGTCCGCAGCGTGCAGGGCCTGCACGGGACGGTGACCATGCGGCACGAGTGGATCGTCCGGTTCGACTACGGCAAGGTCCGCCCCTGGGTCTCGCACAGCGTCGGGCACCGCCTGGACAGCGACGTCATCACGGCGGTCGCCGGACCCGACATGCTCGTGCTGCGCGGCAGCCGTCTCCCGCAGGCCCACGACGGCCGCCACGAGGACGAGTTCGAGATCTCGGCCGGGGAGACGCACACCTTCTCGACGACGTGGTTCCCGTCCTACGAGGAGGTCCCACCACCCCTGGACATCGACTCCCGGATCCTGGACACGATCCGGGTCTCGAACGAGTGGGCCGAGCGCTGCGACTACCAGGGGCCCTACCGCGACCTCGTGGTCCGGTCGCTGCTCACCCTCCGCGGCATGACGCACTCGCGCTACGGCGGGATCGTGGCCGCCCCGACGACGAGCCTGCCCGAGGACTTCGGGGGCGAGCGCAACTGGGACTACCGCTACTGCTGGCTGCGCGACGCCTCGCTCACCCTGGAGGCGCTGCTCGCGTCGGGCTACGTCGACGAGGCCCGCCTCTGGCGCAACTGGCTGCTGCGCGCCGTGGCCGGTGACCCCGAGGACCTGCAGATCATGTACGCCATCAACGGGTCGCGACGCCTCCCCGAGCGGACCCTCGACCACCTGCCCGGGTATGCCGGGTCGACCCCTGTGCGGATCGGCAACGGCGCCGTCGACCAGCGCCAGTCCGACGTCCTCGGTGAGGTGATGATCGCGCTCGACGAGGCACGGGCCCGTGGTCTCGAGGTGTCGACGCAGTCGTGGGCGATGCAGCGCGCGCTCGTCCAGAACCTCGCCAACCACTGGGACGAGCCGGACAACGGGCTGTGGGAGATCCGAGGTCCGCTGCGCCACTTCACCCACTCGCGGGTGATGGTGTGGGCTGCCTTCGACCGAGCCGTCCGCGGCGTGGAGAAGTGGGGCCTGGACGGGCCGGTCGAGCAGTGGCGCGAGCTGCGCGACCGGGTGCGTGAGGAGATCCTGGCCAAGGGTTTCGACGCCCGAACGCAACACCTTCACCCAGCACTACGACACCACCGAGGTGGACGCGTCGCTGCTGCTCATCCCCATCGTGGGTTTCCTCCCGCCCGACGACCCCCGGGTGCTGGGCACGCTGGCGGCGATCGAGGAGGACCTCATGCGTGAGGGGTTCCTGCTCCGCTACCGCACCGAGAGCGGCGTGGACGGGCTGTCCGGGGACGAGCACCCGTTCCTCGCCTGCTCGTGGTGGCTCGTGAGTGCGTATGCCGTGTGCGGCCAGCTCGAGAAGGCGCGTGACCTGATGGACCGCCTGGTGGCGTTGTTCAACGACGTGGGCCTCATCTCCGAGGAGTACGACCCGCACGGGAAGCGGATGGTGGGCAACTTCCCCCAGGCCTTCTCCCACCTCACCTTCATCGGGGCCGCGCACGCCCTCGCGCAGGCCGAGGCGCAAGGGCGCCGCCGAACCGGGAGGTCAGCTGCCGTGAACCTCGACGACGACCTGGCGGCGGTGCGGCGGCACACCGACCTGCTCGTCGACCACGCCACCCACCTGGACGACGTCCGAGCCCCGTCGCTGTGCGACGGGTGGAGCCGGGCGCACGTGCTCACCCATGTGGCCCGCAACGCCGAGGCGATCGGGCGGCTCGCCCAGTGGGCCGTCGACGGTGAGCCGCGACCGATGTACCCGGGCGGCACGAGCGGACGCGACACCGAGATCGAGGAGGGCGCCACGAGGGCTGGCCCGGCGTCGACCACCGACCCGCGACCGGCTGGCGCGTTCGCCGACGACCTGGCCGAGACCGCAGCCGCGCTAGACCCCGTCCTGGCCGCCCTTGCCGGCGAGCTGGCCGTCGCCGAGGTCGAGATGAGGGGTGGGCTCATGGTCCCGCCACGCGTCCTCCCGTTGCTGCGGCTGCGCGAGGTGGTCTACCACCATGTCGACCTCGCCGACGGGTTCACCTTCGCGGACGTCGAGCCCGAGCTGCTGCACCGGTTCCTCGACGACGCGGTGTCGCGGCTGCGGATGGGCAGCCACCCGCCCGGCGTGCGGCTGTCGACCACCGAGGGCGACACCTGGCAGGTCGGCGACCGAGGCGGCACGGTGCGCGGCACACGGGCCGCACTGCTGCTCTGGCTGGCCAGGCGGGACCCCGCAGGCGTCACCGCGGACGAGGGTCTGCCCGAGCTTCCCCGCGGTGCCTAGCGGCCGGACTGCTCAGGCCGGGGCGCTCCCTCAGGAGACGCGCGCGCCGAACCCCTTCAACCAGCAGGCACCGAGGCACCGGTCACGCCGGCCCGACGGGCGATCGCCACCGCTGCGAGGGCCGAGTGCACCTTGAGCTTGTGCAGGATGCTCTGGACGTGGGTGCGGACCGTGTTGGGTGAGACGTGCAGCAGGACGCCGATCTCGGTGCGGCTCAGCCCCTCGACGAGGCAGCTGAGCACCTCGAGCTCGCGCGACGTCAGGTCGCGGATGCCCTGGACCTGCTCCACCGAGCTGTGCTGGACGCGGGACAGCGACACCAGGACCTCGGCCAGCAGGTCGGCCGGGATCCGCGTCTCGCCGCGAGCCACCCCGCGGATGGCGTCGACGAGGGAGTCGGCCGTCTCGGTCTTCGCGACCCAGCCGCGCACGCCTAGCTGCACCGCCTCGACGATCGCGCCACCGGGCTCGGCTCCCGTCGCGACGACGATGCCGAGGCTCGGATCGGCGGCCAGCGCCTCACGTGCCACGACGAGGCCGTCCTCGCCCGCCAGGGCGAGGTCGAGGACCAGGACGTCGCACTCGACCTCCTGGAGGCGCCGCAGGGCCTGCTCGACCCCCGTGGCGGCGCCCATGACCTCGATGTCGGGATAGTCGCCGAGGCACAGGGCCAGAGCGTCCACGAACACCTCGTGGTCGTCCACGAGTAGGACGCGCACAGGGGCTGGCATGCCCACAGCGTGGACCACCGGCAGACTCGACAGAACCGGTCCGTGCCGGAGGGGCTACTACATCAAAAGGGTGACGGGACTAGTCCATTCTCCCGAGCCGTCACCGCTCAACGCAGGTGGACCGGCCAGGACTCGTGGGAGCCGTGCGCAGACATGAGCGCGGCGGCCTGGAGCCTGGAGTGCACCCCGAGCTTGGTCAGCAGGTTCTGGACGTGGGTCCGGGCGGTGCTGCGCTGTACGCCCAAGGTGGTCGCCATCTCCTCGGTGGTCTGGCCCTCCATGATGCAGCGCATCACCTGCCACTCACGGTCAGTGAGGAACTGCAGCGCCCAGAGCGGGTCGTCGGTCGTCTTCTGCGGCCGCAGAGCCCGCTGCAGCAGCGAGGGCTCCACGGCGAGCTGGCCGCGGACGGCGCGGTCCAGCATCTCGACGATCTCGACGATCGGCTTCTCCTTGCCGACGTAACCGGAGGCGCCCTCAGCGATCGCCCTGCCGACGATCGAGTGGTCTGCCTCGGCGGACAACATCACGACCTTCGTCTCGGGCGAGGTCTCGCGGATCTCGTGGATCGCGGAAACCGACGTGCCACCCGGGAAGTTGACGTCCAGCAGGCAGACGTCGGGGTGGTGCATGGCAACGGCGCTGACCGCCTCCTCGGGTGTGCCGGCCAGGGCTACGACCTCGTGACCTCGAGCTCCGAGGGCAAGCCCCAGCGCCTCCAGGAGCAGCAGGTGGTCGTCGCAGACGACGATCCTCATGAGGCCACCCGCCGCAGCTCGACGCGGGCGAGGCAGATGTCGGCAACGGTGCCGCCACCCTCGGCCGGGTGCAGCCTGAACGAACCGTGGCAGGCTGCGACCATCGCACGGGTGGTGGTCAGCCCGAGCGACGTCCGCGCCGAGACCTTGCCCAGCCCGGGTCCGTCGTCGGTGACCCTCAGGTGAACGCCCTCGCGGTCGGTGTGGGTGTCGATGCGCACGTGCCCACCGCGTCCCGCGGCACGCACCGCGTTGTCCAGCACGCAGGCCAGTGCCCGGCTCAGGGCCACGGGCCGCGCCCAGGCCTCCAGCTCACCGACCGGACCGAGCGAGATCTCGCACTCCGCGGTGGCCCTCGCTCGCATCGCCGCGCGCTCCGCCACCGCGACGAGGTCGGTGGTCGTCACCTCGTCGGCGGCCGCCTCGCTGAGGCTCGCCTCGACGAGCTCAGCGAGCCATCGCGCCTGTCCGGCGATACCGTCCATCTTGCGACCGACGTCACCGCCTTCGGTACCCGCCAGGAGAAGGATCGCCGCCAAGGGCTGCCGCAGGTCGTGCAGCAGTGCCCGAACAGTGTCAATCTCCCCGCCAGCGACTGGGCGCTGGTGATCTTCCAAAATTGCAGCCATGTATGTCCCTCACAACCCCGCGGACCGGAGACAGCACCCCCTGTGAGGTCTCCCTGTGGTACCGCGACGGGTCAAAGGTATGAGGTCAAAAAGACGGGCAGCAATAGTCATTAGGAACTAGGCGACCTCACCAATACATGGCGGTTGCCTGCTCTCACCACGGAGTGCGTCACGTGCCCTGCGACGGCGCTGCGAATGTGAACGGTCTAAGTGAAAACGTCCTGGCCGAACGTTCTCGCCATTTGGAAGACTTGTATCTCGAAACGGGGCCAACAACGCATACTTTGAAGCAGAAGTCTGATAATGAAGACGACAGTGCCCACCGTGCCCGGGCGACGAGCCCACCTCACTAGAGTCGTCCCCACCATGCTGACGACGCCGCGCCCGGCCCGGCCGCTGCTGCTCGTCCTCGGCGCCATCGTCTCGGTCCAGTTCGGAGGCGCACTGGCCGCCACCCTGGTCCCCCAGATCGGCGCCGGTGGCTCGGTCACCCTCCGCCTGCTGTTCGCCACCGCGATCCTGTGGGTCGTCGCGCGACCCCGGTTGCGCGGTCACAGCCGGGCCGCCTGGCTGACCGTGCTGTGGTTGGGTGCGGCCCTCGGGCTGATGAACCTGAGCCTTCTACGGCTCGCTGGCGCACCTGCCCATCGGGGTCGCTGTGACCATCGAGTTCCTCGGACCGCTGGCTCTGGCAACCACCCTCTCCCGGCGGCGGCGTGACTTCGCGGCCGTCGCAGCAGCCGGCGTCGGAGTGGTCCTCATCTCGGAGGCCCTCGACGACCCCGGTGGCGGACATGCAGTGGACCGGGCTGGGACTGGCCGCGCTCGCGGGCGCCTGCTGGGCGGCATACATCCTCGCCAGCCGTCGGACCGGGCAGGAGTTCCCCCAGCTCGAGGGGCTCGCGCTGGCCATGGCGGTCGCGCTCGTCCTGACCCTCCCGTTCGGGCTCGCGAGCATCCCGTCCTGGTCCGGCACCTCGCTGGTCAAGGGGCTGGGGATCGCGGTGCTGTCCTCGGTGCTGCCCTACTCGCTCGAGCTGGCCGCACTGCGACACCTCAGCGCGCGGGTGTTCGGCATCCTGCTCAGCCTCGAACCGGCGGCGGCCGCTCTCGCCGGGCTCGTCGTCCTCGACCAGCGGCTGGGCGCGCGTGCAGCTGGCCGGCATGGCCCTGGTCGTGCTGGCCAGCGCCCTGGTGATGAGCGCCGGCCAGCCGCAAGGAGCCAGCGGCCTCAGGAGGCTGAGAGCCGGTCGCGCTCGTCCTTGCGGGACTTCCACAGGCTCGCCACGGTCGTCACTCCGAGGATCACGACGATGGCGCCCAGGGACACCGAGATCGGGATGTCGGGGGCCGAGTCGACGTGCTCCCCACCGTTGATGAAGGGCAGCTCGTTCTCGTGCAGGGCGTGCAGCACCAGCTTGACGCCGATGAAGGCGAGCAGGACCGCGAGGCCCAGGCTGAGGTAGACCAGCTTCTTCAGCAGGCCGCCGATGAGGAAGTAGAGCTGGCGCAGACCCATCAGGGCGAACAGGTTGGCCGTGAGCACCAGGTAGGGCTCCTTGGTCAGTCCGTAGATCGCCGGGATCGAGTCGAGCGCGAAGAGCAGGTCGGTGGTGCCCAGCGCCATGATCACGATGAACATCGGGGTCGCGAGCTTCTTGCCGTCGATGCGGGTGAAGAGCTTCGCCCCGTCGTACTGGTCGGTGGCCGGGAAGCGCTTCTCGACCCACTTCATGAAGCGGTTCTCCTCGTACTCGTCGTCGTCGGTCTCGCCCTCCTTGCCGAGCTTGACCGCCGTGTAGATGAGGAAGGCGCCGAAGATGTAGAAGACCCACGAGAACTGGTTGATCGCGGCAGCGCCGACCGCGATGAAGATGCCGCGCAGGGCGATGGCGATGATGATCCCGATGAGCAGCGCCGACTGCTGGAGCTTCTCCGGCACGCCGAACCTGGCCATGATCAGCAGGAAGATGAACAGGTTGTCGACCGACAGGGAGTACTCGGTCAGCCACCCCGCGTAGTACTCGGTCATGAACTTTGCGCCGGCCTGGTCGTGGGTGAAGTACCAGACGCCCAGGCCGAACAGCACGGCCGCCCCGATGTAGAAGGCCAGCGAGATGCTGACCTCCTTCGTCGACGGCACGTGGGGGCGCCGCGCGATGATGAAGACGTCGAACAGGAGGGCCGCGGCCATCAGGCCGACGGTGAGGTACCAGACCCAGGTGGGGACCTGCATCTGGGTGGCGGTGGTGGCGACGAACGCGGTCAACGGGAAACCTTCCGGTCACGACGAGGTGGCCGGAGGTCTCTCCCGCCCCAGAAACGGTGCGGACCGGCTCCCCGGGTCGGTATGCCGCGGGCTGGTGAGCCGTGCGACGAGCGACCGTGATGACGAGGACACCGCGTGGGGATACTCCCCTCCGATGAACAAAACCAAACTACATCGGGGGGACCCGGCCCTCCGATGAACAAAACCAAACTACATCGGGGGGACCCGGCCCTCCGATGAACCCAGTCTCCCAGACTTGGGCCGCTCCCCAACTCGGCACACCGACTGGTCAGTCCTGGGCGGGCCTTCGGGACTTGGGGAGCTTGGCGACGACCGTCTCGTAGGACGCGTCGACCGCCTCGCGGATCTCGTCGTCGGGGATGGCGCCGCCCAGCCGCAGCGTGTTCCAGCCGGAGCGCCCGATGTAGGGCATCACCGAGGCGTCGTCCGGGTACTGCAGGACCCATTCGTCGGCCTCGGCTCGGTTCGCGCCGCACTTGAGCCCGACCGACCCAGCAGCCCAGGAAGGCGAAGATCTTGTCGCCCACCTTGGCGACGTGGTCACCATCCCACGGCTGGTCGGCCCAGGCGCCGGGCTTGGCAAGGCAGTGCTCGCGCAGCTGCTCCGGCGTCATTGGGTGGCCGCCGACATCTGCCGCAGCTCCTTCTTCAGGTCGCCGATCTCGTCGCGCAACCGAGCCGCCAGCTCGAAGTGCAGGTCTGCCGCCGCCTGGTGCATCTGGGTCGAGAGCTCCTGGATGAGGTTGGCCAGGTCGTTCGCGGGCAGGTTGCGCAACCGGTCGGTGGCCACCCCCGCGTCGGCCTGGACGCTCCCGCGGCCGCCCCGCGTGGACGACTTACCGCGGGACTGGCTGCGACCCGAGCCGATCAGCGCCTCGGTGTCGGCGTCCTCACGGTTGAGCAGGTCGGTGATGTCGGCGATCTTCTTGCGCAGCGGCTGAGGGTCGACCCCGGCCGCGAGGTTGTAGGCGATCTGGATCTCGCGCCGGCGTTGGGTCTCGTCGATGGCCTCCTGCATCGAGGGCGTGATCTTGTCGGCATACATGTGCACCTGGCCGGACACGTTGCGGGCGGCGCGTCCGATCGTCTGGATGAGAGAGCGTGCCGAGCGGAGGAACCCCTCCTTGTCGGCGTCGAGGATGCTGACCAGCGAGACCTCGGGCAGGTCGAGCCCCTCGCGCAGGAGGTTGATGCCGACGAGCACGTCGTACTCCCCCATCCGCAGCTCCCGCAGCAGCTCGACCCGTCGCAGGGTGTCGACCTCGCTGTGCAGGTAGCGCACCCGCACGCCCTTGTCGAGGAGGTAGTCGGTGAGGTCCTCGGCCATCTTCTTGGTGAGGGTCGTGACCAGCACGCGCTCGTTGACCTTGGTGCGCTCGCCGATCTCGTGGAGGAGGTCGTCGATCTGTCCCTTCGTGGGCTTGAGGATGACCTCGGGGTCGACCAGCCCGGTGGGCCGGATGATCTGCTGGACCACCCCGTCGCTCTGGGCCAGCTCGTAGGGGCCGGGGGTGGCGGACAGGTAGACGGTCTGGCCGATCCGGTCGAGGAACTCCTCCCACCGCAGGGGCCGGTTGTCCATCGCCGACGGCAGCCGGAACCCGTGGTCGACGAGCTGTCGCTTGCGGGACATGTCGCCCTCGTACATCGCGCCGATCTGCGGCACCGTCACGTGCGACTCGTCGATGACGAGCAGGAAGTCCTCGGGGAAGTAGTCGAGCAGCGTGTTGGGTGCGGTCCCCCGGCCTCTGCCGTCGATGTGCATCGAGTAGTTCTCGATGCCCGAGCAGGACCCGACCTGTCGCATCATCTCGACGTCGTAGGTGGTGCGCATCCGCAGTCGCTGGGCCTCGAGCAGCTTGCCCTGCTTCTCGAACGCGGCGAGCTGGTCGGCGAGCTCGAGCTCGATCCCGCGGATCGCCCGCTCCATCCGCTCCGGACCGGCGACGTAGTGCGTCGCCGGGAAGACGTACATCTCCTGCTCCTCGCGCATGATCTCGCCGCTCAGCGGGTGCAGGGTGTAGATCCGCTCGATCTCGTCGCCGAAGAACTCGATCCGCACGGCGAGCTCTTCGTAGACCGGGATGATCTCGACGGTGTCGCCGCGCACCCGGAAGGTGCCGCGGGTGAAGGCCAGGTCGTTGCGGGTGTACTGCATCTGGACGAACCGCCGCAGCAGGTCGTCGCGGTTGACCTCCTGGCCGACCCGCAGCCGAGCCATCCGGTCGACGTACTCCTGCGGGGTGCCCAGGCCGTAGATGCACGACACCGAGGCCACCACGATCACGTCACGACGGGTCAGCAGCGAGTTGGTGGCGCTGTGCCGCAGCCGCTCGACCTCGTCGTTGATCGACGAGTCCTTCTCGATGTAGGTGTCCGTCTGCGGGATGTAGGCCTCGGGCTGGTAGTAGTCGTAGTAGGAGACGAAGTACTCGACCGCGTTGTTGGGCAGCAGCTCGCGGAACTCGTTGGCGAGCTGGGCGGCCAGGGTCTTGTTGGGCGCCATCACCAACGTCGGCCGCTGCACCTGCTCGACGAGCCACGCCGTGGTCGCCGACTTGCCGGTGCCGGTGGCTCCCAGCAGGACGGTGTTGGTCTCACCCGCCTTGATGCGGGTGGTGAGGTCGGCGATGGCGGCGGGCTGGTCTCCCGCGGGCGAGAACGGGGAGACGACCTCGAACGGGGCGACCGTGCGCTGCAGGTCTGTCGTGGGACGCATGCGTCCAGCGTAGGCGGCGTGGCTGACAGCCCTGTCTCAGCATGCGGTGAGACAGCGCTCCCTCCCCGACACCCGAGGCGTAGGACTGTGGAGTGACCACCCCACCGAGGTCCACCGGACCCCGCTCCACCAGCACGGATGCGCATGTCAACGGGCCCAGCGGCACCGGGAACGGCGCTGTCGACACCACCGGCGACGAGGTGGGCATGCCACGCCGCTGGGGCATGCTCGCGGTCAGCACCCTGGCCCAGATGGCCTCGGCGGTCGCGATGCACGGTCCGGCGTTCCTCATCCCGGTCCTGCACACACGGGAGGGCCTGTCGCTGGCCGAGGCAGGACTGGTCAGCGCCGCTCCCATGGTGGGCGTGATGCTCACCCTCGTCGCGTGGGGCGTGGTCGTCGACCGTCGTGGCGAGCGGCTCGTCCTGGTCACCGGGCTCGCGGCCACCGCGGGTGCCGCAGGGGTGAGCACCCTGGCGGGCGGCCCCGTGGGCTGGGCGTCCTGCCTGTTCCTCGCCGGCGCGGCAGCCGCCAGTGCCAACGCGGCCAGTGGCCGAGTGGTCGTCGGCTGGTTCCCCGTCGGGCGGCGCGGACTGGCGATGGGCATCCGGCAGATGGCCCAGCCGCTGGGGGTGGGACTCGCGGCGGTGACGATGGCGGTCCTGGCGGATCGACACGGCATACGGATGGCGCTGGCCGTGCCGGCCCTCGCGGCCGCTGTCGCGTGCGTGGCCGTCGCCCTCGTGGTCAAGGACCCGCCACGTCCGCACCGGTCGGCGGAGTCGGCCCGCAACCCCTACCGCGCCGATCGCACCCTCAGCCGGATCCACGGCGTCTCGATGCTGCTGGTGGTGCCGCAGTTCCTCGTCTGGACCTACGCGCTCGCCTGGCTCGTCACCGACCGCGGGTGGTCCGCCGCTGCCGCGGGAACGCTCGTTGCCCTGACCCAGGTCTGCGGAGCGCTCGGCCGCATCGCCGCCGGGCAGCTGTCCGACAGCGTCGGGAGCCGGATGCGTCCGCTGCGCTGGGTCGCCGTGGCCGTGGTGGCGTCGATGCTCCTGCTGGGCCTCGCGGCGCGACTCGACTGGGGTGCCGCCGTGGTGTTGCTGGTGGTGGCGTCGACCGTCACCGTCGCGGACAACGGACTCGCGTTCACGGCCGTCGCCGAGCGGGCCGGCCCGTTCTGGTCGGGGCGTGCACTCGGACTGCAGAACACGGGCCAGTTCCTCACCGCTGCGGCGGTGCCGCCGTTGGCCGGCGGGCTGGTCACGCTGACCGGGTATGCCGTGACGTTCGCCTCCGCCTCCGTGTTCGCCCTCGCGGCCCTACCCCTGGTGCCGGTGGCCAGTGAGCGCGAGGTCCGGGGCAAGTGACGCCGCGCTCTGCGCTGGGCAGGCTGGACCTCCCGCCCCGAGCCCGGCACTACCGAAGGAACAGGACAAGGCCCAGTACCACTCCCCCGGCTGCACCGATGATCGTCACCAAGGCCACCCGGACCATCGGTGGGTACGGGGAGTAGCCACGCTCGTCGTCCCCTAGCTGGACGAACCGGCGCCGCACCGACAGCACCAGCACACCGCTGACAGCCGTGGCAACCGCCGCGAGTGCGGCCAGCTCGGGCACCTCGATGCGCAGCGACACCAGGACCAGGGGGATGAGGACGACCAGTGAGGTGACCGCGGTCCGTTGCCACGCGAGGGCGGTGCGCTCGGGCTGGAGGGCGTTGCGCTGCGGGATGGGGCTCACTTCCGCGCGACCTCCACGAGCGCCAGCACGAGGGTGAACGCGCCCAGCACCACGACCCCGCCGGCGAGCACCATGAGGGCGTGCGGGCTCGGCAGGGGCTGCCGCAGGCGCAGGGCCCGCTCGACCCGGGCCCAGGCACCGACGGCACGGACGGCCAGGGCGGCGCCTCCGATGCAGGCTGCCGCACCCACGAGGGCCGCCCACGCCGGCAGCGTCGACAGGCTCGAGAGCGAAACGATCGCGACACCACCGCCCACGAGGGCGAGGGCGGTGCGCATCCAGGCGAGAGCGGTGCGCTCGTTGGCGAGGGAGAAGCGCGGGTCCGGCTCGTCGCCCACGCCGTAGACGCTGTCCGGCTTGCGGTCCTCAGTCATCCGATGGGTCCCACCCGGTGCGGCGCGCCCAGTCCTCGGCACGTTCGTGGACCGCGTCGAACCAGGGTTCCTTGGCTTCGGCGTACTCGTCGACGGTCGCGCCGGTTGCAGCGATCCGGCGCTTCTCCGCCTCGTAGTCGCGGGCAGCGTCCGCATCGGCCCGCATCCAGTCGCGGAACATCAGCGCCCATCTCCACCCCGGGCTCCCGACCTCGCGGACGTGGACATGGGCACGCCGACCGGGGTCCGCGGTGCCGTGGAAGCGTTTGGGCCAGATCGCGCCGTCCTTGGCGTTGTCGTGTGCCTCGCGCGCAGCGCGGGGGAAGCCGGCTGCCGTGAGCCGTTCGACCAGGGCCGGGTCGTCCGCGTCGCCGAGGGTGCGCACACCGACCTGCAGGTCGATGACGTCCTTCGCCAGGAGGCCGGGGACGGCGGTGCTGCCGACGTGGTCGGCGGTGACCAGCGTGTCGCCGAAGGCGCGTCGCAGCCTGGCGAGCAGCCGGTGCGCCTCTGCGGCCCAGCCGGGGTCACTCGGCCTGAGGTCCAGCCGGTCGGGTCGGGCTGCGCGTATGCCGCGACGCACGTTCTCCTCGAAGGGCACCAGCCGCTCGTGCCAGAGCTCGTCGACTGCTGCGTGCAGGTCGCCCTCGTCGCCGTCGTTGTCGAGCCAGACGTCCGCCGCCGCGTGACGCTGTTCGTCGGTGGCCTGCGCCGCGATCCGGCTGCGCGCGTCGGCCTCGGTCATCCCGCGGGAGAGCATCAGGCGCTTGACCCGGGTGTCCGCGTCTGCACCGACCACGACGACGAGGTGGTAGCCCGGTCCGTAGTCCTTCTCCACGAGCAGGGGCACGTCGTGCACCACGACGGCGTCATCGGGTGCGGCCGCCACGAGCTCGGCCGTGCGTCGGGCGATCAGCGGGTGCGTGATGCCCTCGAGGTCGCGGCGGGACTGCTCGTCGGCGAAGACGACGGCACCCAGCGCGGCTCGGTTGAGGGCGCCTTCGTCGTCGAGCACGCCGTCCCCGAACCGTTCGACGATGGCCGACAGCCCGGGGCTGCCAGGGGCCACGACTTCCCGGGCCAGGACGTCAGCGTCGATCACGACGGCGCCCAACATCGAAAATCGTTGCGCAACAGTGGATTTCCCCGATCCGATACCTCCCGTGAGGCCCACGCGCAACATGTCCCACACCCTATCGAGGCAGTGACCGCTAGTCCGCGAGCCGGGCCGGGAAGCCTCCAGTGGCCACAGGACCCCACCGGGTCGGCGTGATCCGCAGGATCGACTTGTCCTGCTCCACCATCGCCCGACGGTACTCGTCCCAGTCCGGGTGCTCCCCCGAGATGTTCCTGAAGTACTCCACGAGCGGCTCCACCGAGTCGGGGGCGTCCAGCACCTCGCAGTCGCCATCTACCTGCACCCAGGCCCCGCCGAAGTCGTCGGACAGCACGACGACGCTGACCTCGGGCCGCTTGCGGGCGTTCGCGGTCTTGGCGCGGTCGCGGTAGCTGGAGATCACGATCCTCCCGCTGTCGTCCACGCCGCCCGTCACCGGTGAGGCCTGCGGGCGTCCGTCGCTGCGGCTGGTGACCACCAGCATGTGGTGTCTCGGTCGGACGAACTCGAGGAGGCCGTCGAGGTCGACCGTGGTGTTCGTCGCGATGGTGCGTGCCATCCCCCGACCCTAGCCGCGCCGGCGTCCGGCGACCCACAGGTGCCACCACGCTGCGACACCGGCCGCCGCCAGGCCCAGCCCGCTCACGCCACGGACGACGGCGACGTAGAGGACCATCTCGGTCTGCGTTCCCACCACCGCAACCGGCACCGCAGAAGCCAGTGCGGTCGCGACGGGTGCTGCCCCCAGCAACAGCCACGCCGAGGCGCGCTCCGGGGTAGTCGCCAGCCGGGTGGCCGGGTGCGCCGCTGCACGGCCGGCAAGGACGCGCAGCCCGTAGGCGAGCACCAGGGTCGTCCCGACGACGCCACTGGCGTACTGGGCGAGCTTGTAGGCCGGCAGCCCTGCGACGGTGTCCGCCGTGAGTGCCGGAAGACGTGTCACGGCCCAGCCGTTGGCGTGGGTGAACGCGTCCCAGGCGACGTGCGTGAGCGCCCCGACGACGACCCCGGGCACCGACAACAGCCACGTCCGCCCGGCTGGCGGCGTGGTCACCGGCACGCGCACTCGGACCCGGTCCGGCACCAGGTCCCGCAGCGCCGGGGATGCCACCAGCCACCACAGGCCCAGGAAGACCAGCCCCAGGACGAGGTCGATCGTCACCACTCCCTCGAAGGAGTGCGAGAAGCTGCGGTCACTGCTGATCGGCACGAAGTAGAGGACGTCGGGGACCATCGAGCCCACCACGAGGGCCGACGGGACGACCCAGCGCGGTCGCCGCGCTCCCAGGAGTGGCAGCACGGCAGCCACGTGGGCGGGGGTGAACGGCACCCCGGGACCCTAACCGGGCGGGCTGTGTGCCGCGTAGTCGACGGACCTCTCCTGCCGGGCCCGCGGCCGGTCATGCCGAGAGGCCCGGCTCCCCCACAGGGGAACCGGGCCTCTCGCGTCCCGCTGGACGGCATACCGGGGTATGCCGCGTCAGCGGACTCAGTTGCCGGTGAGCTTCTCGCGCAGTGCGGCGAGGGCCTCGTCGGAGGCCAGGGTGCCCTCGGACGCCGGTGCGGCCGGGCGGCTGCTGGCGCTGCCCGTGTCGGTGTCGTCCTCCGCGGCGGACGAGCCGGAGTCGGAGGAGTAGGACGTCGACGGGGTGGGGTTGGCGGCAGCCTCGGCGTCGGCCTTGGTCGCCTCCTCCACCTGCGCCTTGTGGGCCTCCCAGCGGGTGTGGGCCTCGGCGTACTGCTTCTCCCACTTCTCACGCTGGGTGTCGAAGCCCTCGAGCCATTCCTGGGTCTCGGGGTCGAAGCCCTCGGGGTACTTGTAGTTGCCGGCCTCGTCGTACTCCGCGGCCATGCCGTAGAGGGTCGGGTCGAACTCGGCGACGGGCGCGCTCTCGTCGTTGGCCTGCTTGAGGCTCAACGAGATCCGGCGACGCTCGAGGTCGATGTCGATGACCTTGACGAAGATGTCGGAACCGACCGTGACGACCTGCTCCGGCAGCTCCACGTGGCGCTCGGCCAGCTCGGAGATGTGGACCAGGCCCTCGATGCCGTCGTCCACGCGGACGAACGCACCGAACGGAACCAGCTTGGTGACCTTGCCCGGCACGACCTGACCGATCGCGTGGGTGCGGGCGAAGTGCTGCCACGGGTCTTCCTGGGTCGCCTTGAGCGACAGGGAGACGCGCTCGCGCTCCATGTCGACGTCGAGGACCTCGACGGTGACCTCCTGGCCGACCTCGACGACCTCGGACGGGTGGTCGATGTGCTTCCAGGACAGCTCGGACACGTGGACGAGACCGTCGACGCCGCCGAGGTCCACGAACGCACCGAAGTTGACGATGGAGGACACGACGCCCGAGCGGACCTGCCCCTTCTGGAGCTCCTTGAGGAACGTGGTGCGCACCTCGGACTGCGTCTGCTCGAGCCAGGCACGGCGGGACAGGACCACGTTGTTGCGGTTCTTGTCGAGCTCGATGATCTTGGCCTCGATCTCCTTGCCCACGTAGGGCTGGAGGTCGCGGACGCGACGCATCTCCACGAGCGAGGCGGGGAGGAAGCCACGCAGGCCGATGTCGAGGATGAGTCCACCCTTGACGACCTCGATGACGGTGCCGGTGACGACGCCGTCCTCTTCCTTGATCTTCTCGATCGTGCCCCAGGCGCGCTCGTACTGCGCACGCTTCTTGGACAGGATCAGCCGACCTTCCTTGTCCTCCTTCTGGAGGACCAGGGCCTCGACCTCGTCGCCGACCTTGACGACCTCAGAGGGGTCGACGTCGTGCTTGATCGAGAGCTCGCGGGAGGGGATGACACCCTCGGTCTTGTAGCCGATGTCGAGCAGGACCTCGTCCCGGTCGACCTTGACGATGACACCCTCGACGATGTCTCCGTCGTTGAAATCCTTGATCGTCGCGTCGATTGCGGCGAGCAGTTCTTCCTCGGTGCCGATGTCGTTGATGGCAACCTGAGGGGCGGTCTTTTCGACCGTGCTGGCAGTCATGTAGTAGGAACTCCGATGGTGGGCAGGAAATAGAAGGTGATGTTGTGCTCACGCGGTGCGGGCAGCCAGAAGGCGGCACGACGAAGCGCGCACACGGAAGTGCCTCCCTACCTTACCGATGCCGTCCCTGCAGGGTCAAAACGCGAGGGGTATGCCGTTGAACGAGTATGCGCAGGTCAGCCGTCGCGAGGCGGGCGCCGAGGAGACCGCCTCGGCCAACCGGTCGTGGTGGGACGCCGAGGCGGGTGAGTACTACGCCGAGCACGGGCAGTTCCTGGGCGATGCCGACTTCGTCTGGGGTCCGGAGGGCTGGCGCGAGGACGAGCTGCAGCTGCTCGGTGACGTCGCGGGGCGGCGAGTGCTCGAGATCGGGGCCGGCGCCGGGCAGTGCTCCCGGTGGGTCGCCGCTGCCGGAGCCCAGGTGGTCGCCACCGACCTGTCCGCGGGCATGGTCCGGCAGGGGCTCGACCTCAACCAGACGGCGACTCCCCCGGCCCAGCCTGTGCCGTTCGCGCAGTGCGACGCCGTGGCGCTGCCGTTCGGCGATGCCAGCTTCGACACGGTGTTCACGGCCTACGGCGCAGTCCCCTTCGTCGCCGACACGGCCCTGTTGATGCGTGAGGTGGCCAGGGTGCTGCGCCCCGGTGGCCGGTTCGTCTTCTCGACGACCCACCCGTTCCGGTGGGCGTTCCCCGACGACCCGGGAGCGCGCGGGCTCACCATGACGCAGTCCTACTTCGACCGGACCCCCTACGTGGAGGCCGACTCGGACGGCGAGGCGACCTACGTCGAGCACCACCGGACGATCGGTGACCGGGTGCGTGAGCTGGTCGCCGCCGGGCTGGTCCTGGTCGACCTGGTGGAGCCGGAGTGGCCCGAGCGCAACGAGCAGGCTTGGGGCGGCTGGTCGCCTCTTCGCGGCGGCTACTTCCCCGGCACCGCCATCTTCGTCTGCACCCGCGCCTGACGCGCCGCTCGCGCCCAGCTGGCCACGACATGACGATGGGCGGCCCCTGCTGGGGCCGCCCATCGTCAGTCAGATCCTCAGACGAAGCGTCGACGCAGCACTGCCGCTCCGCCCGCGAGGGCGAAGACAGCTGCCGCACCGAGGCCACGGCCCAGGTTGCGACCGCCCTCACCGTCGGCACCGGCCAACTCGTACGAGTAGGCGGTCTGGCCCGCGGCATCCTTGGGCGCGCCGTAGGCCATGCCCTCGGTCTGGGCACGCTTGGCCCCAGCCTCGATGAGGGCGTACTTCTGGCCGTAGTCGGCGGCGGTGGACTTGCCCGCCTCGATGAGCTTCTTGGTGCCCTGGTCGGAGAGCTGCTGCGCACCGTCCTGGAGCTTCGGCGCACCCTCGGCAGCCTGGCCGAGACCATCTGCCAGCTGGCCGGAGCCCGTAGCGGCGTCGCCCAGACCACTGGACAGCTGGTTGGCACCATCCGCGAGCTGACGGTTGCCGTCTGCGAGCTTGGTGGCACCGTCGCTGGCCTGGCCGGTGCCGTCTGCCAGCTGGCCGGCACCGTCGGCGAGCTGCTTCGCTCCCGCGTCGAGCTGCCCTGCCCCGGTTGAGAGCTGGTCGGCCCCACCGGACAGCTGCCCGACGCCATCCGCGAGTGCGGCGTTCCCTTCGGCGACAAGGCCAGCCCCATCGGTCAACTGGCCGAGGCCCGCGAGCAACGCCTGGCCACCAGCTGGTGCTGATCGACCCCATCCTGAAGAGAATGGACACCGCCGCGCAGCGTCTTCTGCTCCTTCAGGTCGTTGTCGTCGCCGATGCCCGCCAGAACGCCGTTCGTCGAGGCTCAAACCCATCGATGATCCTGGGCTGGCCGCCGAGCATCCGTTGAGGCCTCGAACAGACCCGGCTTGATCGGATCGCATGTCCGGGCAAGTCGCAAAGCTCCTGCCGCACTCGATCCTGACGCCCCGAGAGGGCGCTCGGTCAGCCGGCGACCTGACGTAAGCCAGACCCTGTGAAGGGTCGCGTCATCCGGAAGCGGCCGGTCAATGTCAGGATCAGTGTCGGCCGGGTCCGCGAGCTACCTGCCCGACCCAAGTTGGGATCAGTGCACCTTGGCTAGCACGGCGACGTGGATCGGGTTGGCCGTCGGCCAATGGCGGTCGGACACAGCTCAGTCGTCCCGACAGCGATCAGCGCCGGGGTTGCCCGGGCGCCTAGGTTGGTGAGCACCTGGATCGCACTCCCCAGCTGCTCGTACGCGGTCTCCCCCTTGGGGCCGTAAACGATGTCTCCATCTTCTGTTGGTCCCGGCCCCGTCGGCGGCGATCTGCTTGTCGAAGCTGATCCACACCACCGAGCAGCTGCTTGACCCCATCGCGTCGTGCTGCCGGTTCCCGCGGACATTGCCGTCAGCCCGGCACGAGCTTCGCGACGTCGACCGCCAACGGTGTCCTCACCTCTCGAGATCCCGCATCAGCACTGCCGCAGGCTTGGCATCCGCCAACCTGCGCCGAGGCTCAAGCGCACCTTGAGCTCCGGGGCCTCCTCCATCCGGTCTCGACCAGGCCGATCCGCCACCTTGTGGCCGAACCGTCCGCCAGGGCATCAGCACCATCGCTGGCGTCGGCGCTCCCGCGGCGAGCTTCCAGGCGCCGCTCTTGAGCTGACCAGTACCTCCAACGAGAGTACTTGCCGCCGTCGGCGAGCTTGGCTGCACCGTCGTCCAGCTGACCCACGCCATCGCTCAGCTCGCCGGCGCCAGCGGCCGCCTGACCGGCGCCGTCGGCGAGCTTGACCGCGCCCGGTGCAGCCTCGCCGGCAAGGCCGTCGTGCAGCTGGTTGGCGCCGTCCTTGAGCTTGATGAGGCCGGCCAGCAGGTCGCCGGCGCCGTCACGCAGCTTGAGCAGGTTGGAGTCGATCTCCGTCGCGCCCGCCGTGAGGGTCGCACCGGTCTCCGCGCCACCCTTGTAGCTCTCGGCACCCCCCTTGAAGGAAGGACTGTCGAGGGGGCTCACCGGAAGTGCTGAGATCGAGGCCTTGGGGATGACACCGTCGCTGATCTTCGCTTCGTAGCCGAAGGTCGCCTGCGGCTTCCCGATCGGCCCGAACAAGGTCATGGTGAAGGACATCTTCGTCCCACCGTGTCCGTCGCCGGCCATGTTGGCCTCGTCGGAACGCACGTCCGTGAAGTTGGACGGAAGGACCGTCGAGAGCGACCCGACCATGGGGATGACGACGTCCTCGGTGGCGGTGGCGTCCTTGCCCGTTCCGTCGTTGAAGGTGACGTCCTGCGACTGGCCGGTGACGTTGCGCACCGTGTACTGGACCTTGAGGTTGCCACTCTCCCCGACCACATCGCCGGGCTTGACCGACTTGCCGTCCAGGAAGTACTTGACCTCGACCTCGAGGGGCAGCTTCTTGGTGTAGTCACTGACGGTGCGAAGTCGCTTCTCGCCGTCGACGGTGTAGCTGCCGACCATCTGTCCGTTCTTGACGTCGAAGCCGCCGAAACCGTCGAGGTTCCTCAGACCCTTGGACTCGACCGGGTTGACGAGGTCGACCGTGCCCTTGCCCTGCATGGCGATCTGCTCGTACACGCGTGCCACGTCCAGCTTGCCCGAGGCGTTCAGATAGGCCTGGATGGTCTCGGTGTTGCTCACGATCACGTCACCCGAGGAGGCAGCGAAGGCTGGCCCGCACGCAAGCATCAAGGCTGCCGGGACACCCAAGATGGCGGCCCCGACCACGGTCGTCGTCCTCGTTCTCACTTGCTGTCTCCTGCCACGAGGTCGTCGATCCCGACCGTGTTGTTGTCATTTGGCTTCGCTGAGTCGCGGTTGAACCAGTTCCAACCGTCAGAGGAGGCATGGGCCCCGGATCGGACCCCGTCTCCGAGGATGGAGGTCCCGAGGAATCCCAGCGCCACTGCGAAGAGGACCGTGGTCCCGGCAGTGGGCGACTCCTTCAGGAACTGTGATGGTGCGTTCGTGTACATCTCCTCGTAGGCGCCCACGATCGCCGCCGCGCCAAGGAGGCCACTCCACAGGGGGAGCCGTCCAGCGCTGACGGCGCATGCTGCACCGATGGCGGCGACGACGAGGAACGCGGCGACGGCCCGACCGCTCGCGGAGTCCGGGAAGACCGCTGCACGTAGTGCGAAGCCGATCCAGGCGAGGACGAAGCCGATGAGGAAGCCGCCGAGCTTGCCGAGCGGCAGCTGGTGGGGCACCAGACCGAGCACGCCACCGAGGGCTGCGCCCATCAGAGCCACGTGCTGGAGATCGAGGCCGAGTAGCTGCCCCAGACCGATGATCAGGGCCGCGAAGACGGCCAACACAAGCCCTGCGACCAGGCTTCTGCGCATATGCACCTCACAGTAAAAGCACCCGGCGTCCATTGGCGGGTGCGTGGTTACCGAGGAGTATGAAGGTAAATCAGCGGCAAGGGCCATGTTTCGGCGCAAACTCGCTGCCGTGTCGCCCGACACACCGCTGTACGTGTGGGGGACGTGACCACGTCTCAGTGGGCGGCGTCGAACCAGGAGCGGCCGACCCCGACGCTGACGTCCAGCGGGACGTCCATCTCGCATGGCCCCGCCCATCTCGGCGCGAACCAGGGCCTCGACGTCCTTCTCCTCGCCGGGCGCGATCTCGAGGACGAGCTCGTCGTGGACCTGGAGCAGCTGGCGCGACTTGGCACCCGAGGACCGCAGCGCGGCCTCGACCCGGAGCATGGCGAGCTTGATGATGTCGGCGGCCGAGCCCTGGATCGGCGCGTTGAGCGCCATCCGCTCGGCCATCTCCCGCCGTTGCCGGTTGTCGGAGGTGAGGTCGGGCAGGTAGCGGCGCCGGCCGAGCATCGTCGAGGTGTAACCGGTCCCGCGGGCCTCCGCGACGACCGAGTCGAGGTAGTCCTTGACCCCGCCGAACCTCGCGAAGTACTCGTCCATCAGTCCCTGCGCCTCACCCGTGGAGATGGTGAGCTGCTTGGACAGCCCGAACGCCGACAGACCGTAGGCCAGGCCGTAGGACATCGCCTTGACCTTGGACCGCATGGCCGCGGTGACGTCCTCGGGCTCGACGTGGAAGACCCGCGACCCGACGAACCGGTGCAGGTCCTCCCCCGACCGGAACGCCTCGATCAGGCCCTCGTCACCGGACAGGTGGGCCATGATCCGCATCTCGATCTGGCTGTAGTCCGCCGACATCAGCGACTCGTAGCCCTCGCCCACGATGAAGACCTCGCGGATCCGTCGGCCCTCGTCGGTCCGGATCGGGATGTTCTGCAGGTTGGGATCCGTGGACGAGAGCCGACCGGTCGCGGCGATGGTCTGCTGGTAGGTCGTGTGGATCCGTCCGTCCTCGGCCACCGACTTGAGCAGTCCCTCGACCGTGACCCGCAGGCGCGACGCGTCGCGGTGGCGCAGCAGCGCCTCGAGGAAGGGGTGCTCGGTCTTGGTGAACAGGTCCGTCAGCGCGTCGGCGTCGGTGGTGTAGCCGGTCTTCGTGCGCCGGGTCTTGGGCAGCCCGAGCGTGTCGAAGAGCACCACCTGCAGCTGCTTGGGCGACCCGAGGTTGATCTGGTCGCCGCCGATCGCGTCGTAGGCATCCTGCTGGGCCTCGCGCACCTTGGCGGCGAAGTCGGCCTCCAGCCCGGTCATCACCTCGACGTCGGCGGCAATCCCGGTGCGCTCCATGCCGGCCAGGACGTGCTCGAGCGGCAGCTCGACGTCCTGCTGGAGGGAGGTGCCGCCGGTGGCCTCGAGCTGCTCTGCCAGCGAGTCCGGCCAGCTCGAGCACCGCACGTCCTCGCACCATCGCGTCGCGGGCGCCACCCAGCTGCTCGTCCCCGAAGTCGAGCAGGCCCTGCCCCGAGTCCTCCGTCTCGGCCCGCAGCTCACGACCGAGGTGGCGCAGCACGAGGTCGGCGAGGTCGTAGGAACGCTGGTCGGGTCGCACCAGGTAGGCCGCGAGCGCGGTGTCGGTCGCGATCCCGTCGACGGACCAGCCGCGCGCGGCCAGGGCCAGCAACGGGCCCTTCGCGTCGTGCAGCACCTTGAGCCGCCTGGGGTCGGCCAGCCACGCGCCGACGGCGGCCTCCCCCGCCGGCTCGAGGGTGGTCAGGTCGAGGTATGCCGCCGCGTCACCGTCGGTGGCCAGCGCCAAGGCGGTGGCGTCACCGGTCCCCCGGCCCCACTGGCCGACGAGGTGCACGCCCACGGTGGTGCCGGGGGCGGCATGCTCCTCCAGCCAGCCGGCCACCTCGTCGGGAGCGAGCAGCTCACCCTCGAGGTCGAAGCCGTGGTCCGCCTCCTCCTGCGGTGCGTCGAGGTACTCGAACAGCCGGTCTCGCAGTACGCGGAACTCGAGGCTGTCGAAGACGGCGTGGACCTGCTCGCGGTCCCAGTTCTGCCGCTCGAGGTCGGCGATCGTGACGGGCAGCTCGAGGTCGCGGACCAGCTGGTTGAGGCGGCGGTTGCGCAGCACGCCGTCGAGGTGCTCGCGCAGCGACTCACCCGCCTTGCCCTTGATCTCGTCGACATGGGCGACCAGGCCGGTGAGGTCGCCGTACTGGCCGATCCACTTGGCGGCGGTCTTGGGTCCGACCCCCGGCACCCCCGGCAGGTTGTCGGAGGACTCACCGACGAGCGCTGCCAGGTCGGAGTAGCGCTCAGGCAGCACGCCGTACTTGGTCTCCACGGCACCGGGAGTCATCCGGGCGAGCTCGGAGACACCCTTGACCGGGTAGAGCACGGTGCTGGTGTCGGTGACCAGCTGGAACGAGTCGCGGTCACCCGAGCAGATCAGCACCTCCATGCCCTCGGCCAGCGCCTGGGTGGTGAGGGTGGCGAGGACGTCGTCGGCTTCGTAGCCGTCGACCTCGACGTAGCGGATCTTGAGCGCGTCGAGCACCTCGTGCAGCAGCGACACCTGGCCCTTGAACTCGCTCGGCGTCGCCGACCGGCCGGCCTTGTAGTCGGCGTACTGCTCGGTGCGGAAGGTCTGGCGCGAGATGTCGAACGCCACCGCGAGGTGGGTCGGCTGCTCGTCGCGCATGACGTTGATGAGCATCGACGTGAAGCCGTAGACGGCGTTGGTGTGCTGACCGGTGCTGGTCGAGAAGTTCTCGGCCGGCAGCGCGAAGAACGCGCGGTAGGCAAGGGAATGACCGTCGAGGAGCAGGAGGCGACTCACGCATGGCAGCCTATTGGTTATGAGTGACACCCCCGCGACCGCCGGCCCCGCCAGCTCCGATTCCACCAGCTCCGCCGCCCTCGAGGCCATGATGACGATGAACCCGAACTCGCTGCTGCAGCGCATGCAGATCGAGGTGCTCGAAGCCACGCCGGACCGGGTGGTGGGGCGGATGCCCGTCGAGGGCAACACCCAGCCCTACGGGCTGCTCCACGGCGGCGCGTCGGTGGTGCTCGCCGAGACCCTCGGGTCGATCGGGTCGGCGCTGCACGCGGGCCCGGACCGGATCGCGGTCGGTCTCGACATCAACGCGACGCACCACCGGGCGGCCCGCTCCGGCTTCGTCACGGGACCGCGACCGCGCTGTCCCTCGGCGGCACCCTGGCCTGCTACGAGGTGGTCATCACCGACGACCAGGACAAGCGGGTCTGCACCTGCCGGATCACCTGCCTGCTGCGCGACGCCGCCCCCGGCGCCTGACCCGGGACACGCGCTGACCCAACCTCAGCAAAACGGCGGTTGCTCGGTATAACGGCAGCCAGGACCTGCCGTTATACCGAGCAACTGCCGTTTTGTGGGGTGTCGGGACCGTGCCACGCACCACGTCCGACGACGAAGGGGTATGCCGCTCATGCGGCATACCCCGTCGTCGTCGCCCAGGTGGGCTGGGAGGTCAGCCCGCGAGGCGGCTGTCGGCGCTGGCCGTGGCGCGGGCCCGCAGCGTGCGGCGACGGTGCAGGAGCGCGTCGATCGAGTGGTGCCTGGGCTCGTCCTGGCCGAGGCGACGGCGCAGCGCGGAGACGCTGGTCACCCGGCGCACCACCTGTGAGGAGAAGCCGAGCCGGGCGAAGAAGCGGTTGGCCTCGCGATGCTGCGACGGCACGTTGCAGCCGATCTGGTCGCACCCGCGTGAGTCGGCGTAGAGGGTGACGGCGCTCATGAGCAGGCGCGCCACTCCGTGCTTGCGGGACTCCGGGACGACGTAGAGCTGGTCGATGGTGACGCAGGGGGTGTCGGTCAGCGACGAGAACGGGCTGGTGGCGGCGACGGCGAACCCGACCGCCTGACCGTCCGCGGTGGCCACGTAGGCGCGGACGTCGTCACGGTGCAGGGCGGCGCTGATCCGTCCCTCCGACGCGGCGCGGGCAGCGACCTCGGGGCTGGCGCCGGCCTCGACCCGGGAGGACATCCACAGCTCGGTGAAGGACCGCTCCTCGTCGGCGGACACATGCCTGACGCTGATCGCGGGACGGCTCACCGGAACTCCTCCATCGTCGGTCCAACACTGCTGCTTCCCACTGCAGACGGCTCCCCCGACGGCCGTGCCGCCTCGAAAGGCGACCGACTCAGGACTCTAGGCCCATCGGCGCCGCTTCGTGAAGGGTTCAACAAGTTTCGTTCGGCAACTCTTGTCGTTCCAGGTGTTCCGCGGGCGTTACGGCACGGATCCGGGCCGAATCGCTGCGTTGACGGCATTTCAGGGCGTTGACGCGCGGTCGGCACGGTCACACCGAGCGCTCGAAGACGAAGTCGTGCTCGTAGCGGTCCCCGACGAGGAACCGCTTGGTGCCGACCCTGGCGAAGCCGCTCTTGCCGTAGAACTTCTGCGCGCGCTCGTTCTCCTGGTTGACGCCCAGCCACACGCCCGCCGCACCACGCTCCCGCGCCGCCTCGATGGACGCCTCCATCAGCAGCCGGCTGGTGCCCGCGCCGTGGTGCTGGGGCAGGACGTAGATCTTGCTGAGCTCCGCCGTCGGCCGGAGGGTCAGTGCGCCCTGCACGTCGGGGTCGGGCGGCTCACCGTGGACCACCATCGCGTAGCCGGTCGTCATCGCCCTCGTCCACGGAGACGAACAGGTCACGCTGCGGGTCGGCGAGGTAGCCGTCGAAGCACTCCGGGGACAGCACGTCGGCGATGAAGGTGTCGATCGCCTGCTGGGTGACGTGCGGCGGACAGGCCAGGGCGAACGTCGCCGCCGCGACCTCGGCGAGCACCCCTGCGTCCGCCGGGACTGCTCGGCGCACCTGCACAGCCATGCTCAGGCCTTGTCCATCCCGGCCACCACTGCCTCGGCGACCTCACGCATGCCGAGCCTGCGGTCCATCGCGGTCTTCTGGATCCAGCGGAACGCCTCCGCCTCGGTGATCTTGAGCTTCTTCATGAGCACGCCCTTGGCCCGGTCCACGGACTTGCGGGTCTCGAGCCGCTCGCCCAGGTCGGAGATCTCCTGCTCCAGGGCCTTGACCTCGGTCCAGCGGTGCCGGGCGATGTCGATGGCGGGTGCGAGGTCGGAGGCGGTGAACGGCTTGACGATGTAGGCCATCACGCCTGCGTCGCGGGCACGCTCGACGAGCTCGGTCTGGCTGAACGCCGTCAGCATGACGACGGGGCAGATGCGGGCCGCACCGATCTGCTCGGCGGCGGTGATGCCGTCCATGACGGGCATCTTGACGTCCATGATCACCAGGTCCGGGAGCGAGCTCGGTGGCCATCTCGACGGCCTGTTCGCCGTTGCTGGCCTGCCCCACCACCTCGTAGCCGGCCTCCCCGAGCATCTCGGCCAGGTCGAGCCGGATGAGGGCTTCGTCCTCGGCCACCAGGATCCGCGTCGCGGTGGAGGGCGGGGGCGTGGGTGCTTCGGTCTCGCTCACGGACGAGAGCCTAGGGGACCCGCGTTAACGCCACGTTGCCGGACTCTGCTCGCGCGGCCGGGGCAGCGGCGCCATGGACGGGCGTCACGGCGCTCAGGCGCCGGGCTGGTCCTTCACGAGGTGGAGCAGGGCGCCTTGGTCTGTGGTGACGAGGGCGTAGCGGTGCGCTGCATCGCGCCCGTGGAGGACGAAGACGGTGCGTCGCTCGTTGCGGTCCTCGAGCTCCCACCAGCCGGTGTCGGCGATCGACTTGGTGTCGTCCTGGTAGGTCGCGTGCTCGAGGTCGTGGTCTGCGACAGGGACCGCGAGCCGGTCCTGGGATGGGCTGGTGGGCAGGCCGCGTGGGACCGCCCACGACCGCAGGACGCCGTCCTCCTCGAGGCGCAGGTCGAAGTGGTGCTGCGGCTTGTGGTGCTCGTGCAGGACGAAGACCGGCCGACGACTCTCGCGCTGGTCGGGCACGGGCACCTCCGGGGCGACGGCAGCATGCCGGATGGTCAGTGGGTGCCGAAGGCGGGACTTGAACCCGCACGCCCTTTCGAGCAGAGCATTTTGAGTGCTCCGTGTCTGCCATTCCACCACTTCGGCTTGCCGAACCTCGGCTCAGCGGCTTGCCGCGTCCGCGGCCTCGGAAAGGATAGCGGTGCGACGCGACTGGACCACAAAGCCGGGGCCCCTACCGCCGAACGATCAGGTCGGCGGCTGCGACGCGGTGGTGAGCACACGGCATACCGGAGCGGGGGGTTGGCGATCGTTCGGCGGCAGGCGCGGTAAGCAGGCCTCCCGCACGGAGGTCAGTCGTCGTCGAGGTCCTCGTAGGCCGGCGCCACCTTGTTGACGGCGTCACCCATCTTGTGGACGCGCAACGCGTTGGTGGACCCGGGGATGCCGGGGGGCGAGCCGGCGACGATGACGACGAGGTCACCCTCCTGGGCCCGACCCGACGGCGAGCAGCGACAGGTCGACCTGGCGGGCCATCTGGTCGGTGTGCCGCGCCATCGGGACGAGGAACGTCTCGATGCCCCACGCGAGCGCCAGCCGCGATCGGGTGTGCTGCTCGGGCGTGAACGCGAGCATGGGGATGCGCGGACGGATCCGCGACATCCGCTTGGCGGTGTCGCCGGACTGGCTGAAGGTGATGAGGAACTTGGCGCCGAGCAGCTCGCCGATCTCGACCGCGGCGGCGGACACCGCACCACCCATGGTGTGCGGCTTGGTGCCCAGCGGCCGGATCCGCTCGAGTCCGTGCTCCTCGGTGCTCTCGATGATCCGGGCCATGGTCTGCACGGCGACGATCGGATAGGCACCGACACTGGTCTCCCCGGACAGCATCAGGGCGTCGGCACCGTCGAGGACGGCGTTGGCGGCGTCGGAGGCCTCGGCGCGGGTGGGGCGCGGGTTCTCGATCATCGACTCGAGCACCTGGGTGGCGACGATGACCGGCTTGGCGTTGCGGCGGGCGATCTCGATGGCTTCCTTCTGGACGATCGGCACCTCCTCGAGCGGCAGCTCGACGCCGAGGTCACCGCGCGCCACCATGACGCCGTCGAACGCCTCGATGATCTCCTGACGAGGTTGTCGACGGCCTGCGGCTTCTCGATCTTGGCGATGACGGGGAGCCGCACGCCGACCTCGTCCATCACGGCGTGCACGTCGTCGAGGTCTGCGGCACGAGCGCACGAAGGACAGCGCGATCATGTCGGCGCGCAGCCCCAGCGCCCAGCGCAGGTCGTCCTTGTCCTTCTCGGACAGGGCCGGCACGGAGACCGCGACGCCGGGCAGGTTGATGCCCTTGTTGTTGGAGACCGTGCCGCCGACGGTCACGACGCAGCGCACGTCGGTGTCGGTGACCTCGACCGCCTGCAGTGCGACCTTGCCGTCGTCGATGAGCAGCGCGTCACCGGGGTTCACGTCACCCGGCAGTCCCTTGTAGGTCGTGCCGACCTCGGACACCGAGCCGTCGACCTCGCGAGTGGTGATGGTGAACTCGGCGCCGTTGACCAGCTCGACCGGGCCGCCGGAGAACCGGGTGGTGCGGATCTTGGGACCCTGCAGGTCGACGAGGATCCCGACCGCGTGACCGGTCTCGTCGCTGGCCCTGCGGATCTCCTGGTAGATCTTCTCGTGGTCGGCGTACTCACCGTGCGAGAGGTTGAGCCGGGCCACATCCATGCCCGCGTCGACGAGCTCGCGGATGCGCTCCGGGGACGAGACTGCGGGGCCGAGGGTGCAGACGATTTTGGCGCGACGCATGTGCTCGACCCTATCGGTCGCGCCCGCGCCAACGTGACCGCGGTCACCCTGCGGACACCCCGCTCGAGGTATGCCGCGTGACCCCTTCCGGGGTCAGACGACGAGGGGGCGGTCGTTCGGGTTGATCGGGCGCGGCAGGGCGGTGTCGCCGGTGAGGAACCGGTCGACACCGGCTGCGGCCGAACGCCCTTCGGCGATGGCCCACACGATGAGCGACTGCCCACGGCCGGCGTCGCCGGCGACGAAGACACCCGGCACGGAGGACATGTAGTCCTTGTCGCGCTTGACGTTCGAGCGCTCGTCGAGCTCGACCTCGAGCTGCTCGACGACGCCGGGACCCTGCGGGCCGAGGAAGCCCATGGCCAGCAGGATCAGCTGGGCCGGGAGCACCCGCTCGGTGCCTTCGACCTCCTCGAACCCCTTGTCGCCCATGCGCACGTCGACGACGCGGATGCCGGACACCTTGCCGTCCTCGCCGAGAATCTCCTTGGTCGAGGCGGCATACACCCGGTCGCCGCCCTCCTCGTGCGCGGAGGCGACGCGAAACAGCATCGGGTAGGTGGGCCACGGCTGACCGGCGACCCGGTCCTCGCCCGGCTGGGGCATGATCTCGAGGCTCGTGACCGAGCGCGCGCCCTGGCGGTGCGAGGTGCCGATGCAGTCGGCTCCGGTGTCGCCACCGCCGATGACGATGACGTCCTTGCCCTCGGCCGTCACCTGGTCCGGCACCTCCTCGCCGAGCGCCACGCGGTTGGCCGGCGGCAGGAAGTCCATCGCCTGCATGACGCCGTCGAGCTCACGGCCGGGGACCGGCAGGTCACGAGGGACGGTCGCGCCGATGGCCAGGACCACCGCGTCGTAGCGGTCGCGGAGCTGCTTGCCGGTGACGTCGCCACCGACGTCGACGCCGCTGCGGAACCGGGTGCCCTCCGCCTCCATCTGGGCGATCCGGCGGTCGAGGACGGACTTCTCCATCTTGAACTCGGGAATGCCGTAGCGCAGCAGGCCACCGGGCTTGTCGGCGCGCTCGTAGACCGCGACGGTGTGGCCGGCGCGGGTCAGCTGCTGGGCGGCCGCGAGACCGGCGGGCCCGGACCCCACCACGGCGACGGTCTTGCCGGACAGCCGCTCGGGTGCCTGCGGCAGGACGTAGCCGGCGTCGAACGCCCGGTCGATCGTCGTGACCTCGATCTGCTTGATCGTCACCGCGGGCTGGTTGATCCCCAGGACGCAGGCCGTCTCGCAGGGCGCGGGACAGAGCCGCCCTGTGAACTCGGGAAAGTTGTTGGTGGCATGCAGGCGCTCGATCGCCTCGCGCCAGTCACCCTTCCAGGCCAGGTCGTTCCACTCAGGGATGAGGTTGCCGAGTGGGCATCCGCTGTGGCAGAACGGGATGCCGCAGTCCATGCAGCGACCGGCCTGGCGCTGCAGCTGTCCGAGCTCCTGCTCCTCGTAGACCTCTTTCCAGTCCCGGATGCGCACCGGAACCGGGCGGCGAGCAGGCAGCTCGCGCTCACGGGTCTTCAGGAATCCTTGGGGGTCAGCCACGGGAGGCCTCCATGATCCGCTCCCACACCTCGGAGCCATTGATGTCGAGTCCCTCCGCCTCGGCGGCGGTGCGCACGTCCAGGACGCGCTGGTAGTCGCGCGGGAGGACCAGGGTGAACCGCGACCTGGCCGTCTCCCACTCCTCGAGAAGCCGTGCCGCCACTGGCGACTCGGTCCACTCGACGTGCTTGGTCAGCAGGTCGCGCACCACCGTCTCGTCGTCGGGGCGCAGGGGTGACAGGTCGACCAGCTCGACGTTGACGCGGTGGTGGTCGAGGTCGAGGACGAAGGCCACTCCCCCGGACATGCCGGCCGCGAAGTTGCGCCCGGTGGGTCCGAGCACGAGGACCGTGCCGCCGGTCATGTACTCGCAGCCGTGGTCACCGACACCCTCGACGACGGCCGTGGCGCCGGAGTTGCGGACGCAGAACCGCTCGCCGACCAGTCCGCGCAGGAAGAGCTCGCCGGTGGTCGCGCCGTAGCCGATCACGTTGCCCGCGATGACGTTGGTCTCGGCCTGGAGCGGGGCAGCCCGGTCGGGGCGCACCACGATGCGGCCACCCGAGAGCCCCTTGCCCACGTAGTCGTTGGCGTCGCCGACCAGTCGCAGGGTGACCCCGCGTGGCACGAAGGCACCGAGCGACTGACCGGCCGACCCGCGCAGGGTCAGGTCGATCGTGTTGTCGGGCAGCCCGTGCGGGTGTGCCTTGGTGACCTCGTGGCCGAGCAGGGTGCCGATGGTGCGGTTGACGTTGCGGACCGCCACCTCACCGGTGACCGGCGTGCCGTCGCTGATCGCCTCGCGCGCGATGGTGATGAGATGGTGGTCCAGCGCCTTCTCGAGGCCGTGGTCCTGTGTCGTGGTGTTGCGTCGGGCCGAGCCGTCAGGGCTCTCCACGTCCGTGAAGATCGGCGACAGGTCGAGGCCCGCGGCCTTCCAGTGGTTCACGGCCCGGCTAGCGTCGATCGCCGACACCTGTCCGATGGCCTCCTCGATGCTCCGGAAGCCGAGCGACGCCAGGTGCTCGCGGACCTCCTCGGCGACGTACTCGAAGAAGGTCTCGACGAACTCGGGCTTGCCCGAGAACCGCGACCGCAGCTCGGGGTTCTGGGTCGCGATGCCGACCGGGCAGGTGTCGAGGTGGCAGACGCGCATCATGACGCAGCCGCTGACGACCAGTGGTGCCGTGGCGAACCCGAACTCCTCGGCACCGAGGAGAGCGGCGATGACGACGTCACGCCCGGTCTTGAGCTGGCCGTCGCACTGCACGACGATCCGGTCGCGAAGACCGTTGAGCACCAGGGTCTGCTGGGTCTCGGCGAGGCCGATCTCCCAGGGTCCGCCGGCGTGCTTGAGCGAGGTCAGCGGCGACGCCCCGGTGCCGCCGTCGTGACCGGAGATGAGGACGACGTCGGAGTGCGCCTTGGACACGCCGGCGGCCACCGTGCCGACCCCGATCTCGGAGACGAGCTTGACGTGGATCCGGGCCTCCGGGTTGGCGTTCTTGAGGTCGTGGATCAGCTGGGCGAGGTCCTCGATGGAGTAGATGTCGTGGTGCGGCGGCGGGCTGATCAGGCCGACACCCGGGGTGCTGTGCCTCGTCTTGGCGACCCACGGGTAGACCTTGTGGCCCGGCAGCTGACCACCCTCGCCGGGCTTGGCACCCTGGGCCATCTTGATCTGGATGTCGCCGGACTTGGTGAGGTAGAGCGACGTGACGCCGAACCGTCCGGAGGCGACCTGCTTGATCGTCGAGCGTCGCTCGGGGTCCATCAGCCGCTCGACGTCCTCGCCGCCCTCACCGGTGTTGGACCGGCCTCCGATGCGGTTCATGGCGACGGCCAGCGTCTCGTGCGCCTCCTGGCTGATCGAGCCGTAGGACATCGCGCCGGTGTTGAACCGCTTGACGATCTCGCTGACCGGCTCGACCTCGTCGATCGAGATGGCCGGACGCGGGTCCGCGCCCCCGAGGCTGAACAGCCCGCGCAGCGTCATCAGCCGCTCGGACTGGTCGTCGACGCGCTGGGTGTACTGCTTGAAGATGTCGTAGCGGCGCTGGCGCGTCGAGTGCTGGAGGCGGAACACGGTGTCGGGGTCGAACAGGTGCGGCTCACCTTCACGCCGCCACTGGTACTCGCCGCCCACGCCGAGCTTGCGGTGCGGGAGCCGCACCCCGTCCGGAGGGTATGCCGCGGCGTGCCGGGCCGCGGTCTCCGCGGCGAGGACGTCGAGGCCGACACCACCGAGCTGGCTCACCGTGCCCGTGAAGTAGCGGTCGACGAGCTCCTGCGACAGGCCGAGCGCCTCGAACACCTGGGCGCCGCGGTACGAGGCGACGGTCGAGATGCCCATCTTGGACATCACCTTGAGGACGCCCTTGCCGAGCGCCTTGATGAGGTTCTTGACCGCCTGCTCGGGCGTGACACCGTCGATCGCGCCGGAGCGGACGAGGTCCTCGACCGACTCCATGGCGAGGTAGGGGTTGACCGCAGCGGCGCCGTAGCCGACGAGCAGCGCGACGTGGTGCACCTCGCGGACGTCACCGGCCTCGACGACCAGACCCACCATCGTGCGGGTCTTCTCGCGGATCAGGTGGTGGTGCACCGCCGAGGTGAGCAGCAGGGACGGGATGGGGGCGTAGTCGCGGCCGGAGTCGCGGTCCGAGAGCACGACGAACCGGGCGCCGTCGGCGATGGCCGCGGAGACCTCCGTGAAGATCTCCTCGAGGCGCGAGGTCATGGCGGCGGCGCCACCGGTGACGTCGTAGAGGCCGCGCACGACGTGGGTGGCGTAGCCGGGCAGGTCACCGTCGGCGTTGACGTGGACGATCTTGGCGAGCTCGTCGTTGTCGATGACCGGGAACGGCAGGACCACCTGGCGGGCGTGGGCCGGGCTGGCCGACAGGGCGTTGCCCTCCGGGCCGATCACCGTGCCGAGCGAGGTGACCAGCTCCTCGCGGATCGCGTCCAGCGGCGGGTTGGTCACCTGGGCGAAGAGCTGGGTGAAGTAGTCGAAGACCAGGCGTGGCCGGTCGGACAGCACCGCGATGGGGGTGTCCGTGCCCATCGAGCCGAGCGCCTCTCCCCCGGTCCTGGCCATCGGGGTGAGCAGGATCTTGAGCTCCTCCTGCGTGTAGCCGAAGGTCTGCTGCCGCCGGGCGACGGAGGCTGCCGTGTGCACGATGTGCTCACGCTCGGGCAGGTCGTCGAGGTTGATCAGTCCTGCGTGCAGCCACTCGTCGTAGGGGTGCTGGGCAGCGAGCGACGACTTCACCTCGTCGTCGGACACGATCCGCCCGTGCTCGGTGTCGACGAGGAACATCCGGCCCGGCTGGAGCCGGCCCTTGCGGACGACGCGGGTGGGGTCGAGGTCGAGGACCCCGGACTCCGATGCCAGCACCACGAGTCCGTCGTCGGTCACCGAGTAGCGACCCGGGCGCAGCCCGTTGCGGTCCAGGACCGCACCGATGAGCGAGCCGTCGGTGAAGGTCACGCAGGCCGGTCCGTCCCAGGGCTCCATGAAGGTGGAGTGGAACTCGTAGAAGGCCCGGCGGGCCGGGTCCATCTCGTCGTTGTTCTCCCAGGCCTCCGGGATCATCATGAGCACGGCGTGGGGCAGCGGGCGACCGGCCAGGTGGAGCAGCTCGAGCGCCTCGTCGAAGGACGCCGAGTCGGAGGCCTCCGGGGTGCAGATCGGGAAGAGCCGTTCGAGGTCGCCGGGGATGACGTCGGAGACGAGCTGGCTCTCCCGGGCGCGCATCCAGTTGCGGTTGCCCTTGACGGTGTTGATCTCGCCGTTGTGGGCGATCAGCCGGTAGGGGTGGGCCAGCGGCCAGCTCGGGAAGGTGTTGGTCGAGAACCGGGAGTGGACCAGCGCCAGCTGGGTCTCGAACCGGCGGTCGGAAAGGTCGGGGAAGAACGGCTCGAGCTGCCCGGTGGTGAGCATGCCCTTGTAGACGAGGGTGCGACACGACAGCGAGGGGAAGTAGACGGCGGTCTCGCGCTCGGCCCGCTTGCGCAGGCAGAAGGCCAGCCGGTCCAGCCCGAGGCCGACCATCCGGCCCACGGACGCGGAGACGAACAGCTGGCGGAAGAACGGCATGCAGTCGCGGGCCGCCTGGCCCACGAGCTCTGCGGCGACGGGGACGTCCCGCCAGCCGAGCACCGTGAGGCCCTCCTCCGCGGCGATCGCCTCGACGCGAGCGACCACCTCGGCCCGCTCGGTCTCGTCGGCAGGCAGGAAGGCGGTGCCCACGGCATACGCACCGTTGACGGGGAGGTCGAAGTCGACGACGGCGCGCAGGAAGGCGTCCGGGACCTGGGTGAGGATGCCTGCTCCGTCGCCCACCAGCGGGTCGGCGCCGGTGGCGCCGCGGTGGTCGAGGTTGCGCAGCGCGGTGAGGGCGTGGTCGACGATGTCGTGACCCGCGCTGCCTCGCAGCGTGGCCACCAGGGCGACCCCGCAGGCGTCGTGCTCGAGCTCGCGGCGGTAGAGGCCCGTGTCGGCAGGCTGGGCGGAGAAGCGCGCAGGAGTCACGTTCGGGTCACCGTCCTTGGGGGAGTCAAGTGCGTCGTGGAACCCAAGTTGGGCACACCAGGTCACGCGCGTGGACGGCCTTGGCCACGGCTGCAGGCAGAATAGCCGTTAGGCGGTTTGTCCCGCCATGTGAGCCGAGCTATTCCGCATTCTGAGACACGGACGCTCGCGGGACCGCCACCTCGCGCCGCCTCCCGAACCACACGATGGCCACCCCGAGCAGGAAGACGAGAATGCTCGTCCAGACGTTGACGCGCACGCCGAAGATCGTGTTGGCGAAGTCACTGCGCATCAGCTCGAAGACGATCCGTCCCAGCGGGTAGCCCATGACGTAGAGGCCGAACAGCTGGCCCTTGCGCAGGGCCCAGCGGCGGTCGGCGAGCACGAGCACCAGGGCGAGCAGCAGGCACCACAGCGACTCGTAGAGGAAGGTCGGCTGGAAGGTGCCCTTGACGACGGCGTTGCCCGACGCGTCCCGCACCGCCTTGCCCGCGGACTGGTCCCACTCGTGGATCGTCAGGCCCCAGGGGAGGTCGGTGGCCCGGCCGTAGAGCTCGTTGTTGAACCAGTTGCCCCAGCGCCCCATGGCCTGCGCGATGGCCACCCCGGGGGCGGCGGCGTCGATGTAGTCGAGGAAGGACACCCCGTGGCGGCGGGCGCCGATCCAGGCACCGAGCGCACCCAGCGCGATGGCGCCCCAGATCCCGAGGCCGCCCTCCCAGATGTAGAGGGCCTTGACCGGGTGACCACCGCTGCCGAAGTAGGGCTCCGGGGTGGTGATGACGTGGTAGATGCGGCCGCCGACGATGCCGAACGGCACCGCCCAGGCGGAGATGTCGATGGCCTTCTCCTTGGCGTGGCCACGGTCGACGAGGCGGCGGCCGGTGATCCACACGGCCACGACGATCCCGGCGAGGATGCACATGGCGTAGGCCCGCAGCGGGAACGGGCCGAGGTGCCAGACCCCCGAGGTCGGGCTGGGGATGTCCGCGACCAGGCTCGGGGTGGTCACGGCTCGGAGGGTCAGGCTGGCGTCCAGGCTGGGAGCGATCACCGCGTCGCGGCCTTGACCTGGTCGGCCAGGCTCGCCTGGGTGAGCCCGTTGAGGTCCAGGGCCTTGCCGTTGAGCTTGACCGTCGGGGTGCCGTTCACCCCGTCCTTCTCCGACTGGGTCTGCACCGACTCGACCCACTGGTTGTGCGACTTGGCGGTGTAGCACTGGTCCCAGGTCGTCAGCGCGGCGCCGGTGATGCCGGCGGTCTGCGCGAACTGTCTTCAGCTGGGCATCGGTGTAGCCAGCACCCTCCTGCGTGGGCTGCCCCTGGAAGGTGGCCGTGTGGTACTGCAGGAACTTGTCGGCGTCGGCGGCACAGGCGGCGGCGTTGGCCGCACGGTTCGAGGAGTCGTTGCGCAGGTTGTCGTCGAGGAACGACAAGGGGTGCGCCACGAGCTTGATCTGGTTGGCCTTGACCATGTCGACGATCTGCAGGCCGAAGATCTCCTCGAACTTGGCGCAGACGGGGCACTGGAAGTCCTCGTACATGTCCAGGGTCGGGACCGTCGCCGGCGCGCCCGGGTTGACCACGATCCCCGCACCCATGGCGGCGACGTTCTTCGGCAGGGAGGACCCACCCGCAGTCGTCGCCTCCTTCTTGTCGCTGCTGCCCAGGATGACCGCCGTGACGACGGCCGCGAGGACGAGGACCACGACGACCGTGGCGACCACGACGCGGTTCGCCCCGCCGCCGCTCCTGCTGTTGCGGATCCCGCCCTTGGGCCCGGCTGCCTGGATCTTGGCCTTGCGGCTGGCGCTGCTGCTGGTCATGCGACGGGCCTTTCGTCATGCTCATCGGTCTGGGCTTGCGTCTCGCCGGGAAAGTCTGGTGTCTCGGGGAACAGGTACCGCTCGAGGCTGTATGCCGTGTGCGGCCGAACGACCAGCCAGACAGCACACAGGAGCAGCCCGACGTCACGAGCGATCTCCTGGGGATACTGCGTCTGGGAGGACGCAATGGTTCCCCCCTTGCCGAAACACCCGCAGTCGATCGACAGCCCGCGGGCCCACGCGGACGCGATCCCGATGACGAAGACCACCATGAGGAAACCGCCGACGACGGCGCTGAACCGGGTGAACAGCCCCAGGACCAGCAGCACGCCGATCGCGACCTCGAGGATCGGCAGGCCGTAGCCGAGGTAGCCGGCCAGGTCGTACGGCAGCAGCTGGTAGGCCCGGACCGACCGGGCCGAGGCCTCGAGGTGGCCGACCTTGAGCAGACCCGCGGTGAGGACGACCGCGCCCAGGACCAGCCGGGCCAGCAGTCCGATGAGGTCACGCACCCGCGGGCTCGACAGGAAGGTCACCGTCAGCGCCCGCTCCGGACACCCTCGGCGAGCTCGCCGACCAGGGAGCGGAGCGTGGCGATGCCGGACGCGAGGTCGTCCGCGTCGGTCAGGCAGCGCACCAGCGCCGAGCCGACGATGACCCCGTCGGCGTAGGCGGCGACCTCCGCTGCCTGGGCGCCCCCGGACACCCCGAGGCCCACGCAGACGGGCTTGTCCGTGACCGCCTTCGTCCGGTTGACGATGACCGCTGCGGCGTCGCCCATCGACGTCCTGGCGCCGGTCACGCCCATGTGCGACACGGCATACACGAATCCGCGGCACTGCGCCGTGACGGCGGCGATCCGCTGCTCCGTGGAGCTCGGGGCGACGAGGAAGACCCGGTCGAGACCGGTCTCGTCGCTGGCCGCGATCCACTCGGCTGCCCTCGTCCGGGATGAGGTCGGGCGTGATGAGGCCGGCGCCACCGGCTGCCGCGAGCTCGCGGGCGAACGCGCTCGGGCCATGCCGCAGGATGAGGTTCCAGTAGGTCATCACGAGGGGTGGCGCGCCGGCGTCGCGCACGGCCCGGGTGGCAGCGAACGCGTCGCGCACCCTGACACCGCGCTTGAGCGCCTGGTCGGCGGCGTAGGCGATGACCGGGCCGTCCATGAGGGGGTCGCTGTAGGGGATGCCGACCTCGACGATGTCGACGCCCGACTCGACCATGGCGACCATGGCCTCGACAGATCCCTCGACCGACGGGAAGCCCACGGGGAGGTAGCCGACCAGGGCTGCGCGGTTCTCCTCGCGACACCGGGCCATGACCTCGCCGACGCCGATGCCGGTGGTCGTGGCGCTCACAGCTGGGTCCTCCCGTCGCCCTCGGCGCGCGGCTCGTCGGCCGTGCCCTCCCGGATCGCGTCACCGTCGATGAGGCCGAACCACTCGGCGGCCGTGTGCATGTCCTTGTCACCGCGGCCCGACAGGTTGACCAGCAGGAGGGCGTCGGGGCCGAGCTCTCGCCCGACCTCCATCGCCCCGGCCAGCGCGTGGGCGGACTCCAGCGCGGGGATGATGCCCTCGGTGCGGCAGAGCAGCTCGAACGCCTTCATGGTCTGCTCGTCGGTCGCGTAGCGGTACTCGGCCCGGCCGGTGTCGCGCAGGTGGGCGTGCTCGGGCCCGACGCTCGGGTAGTCCAGCCCCGCGGAGATCGAGTGCGACTCGAGGGTCTGGCCGTCGTCGTCCTGCATGAGGTAGCTGAAGGTGCCGTGCAACACTCCCGGCGAGCTGGCCGCGAACCGGGCCGCGTGCCGTCCGGTCTCGACGCCCTCTCCCCCGGCCTCGATCCCGATGAGTCGCACGTCGACGTCGTCGATGAACCGGTGGAAGATGCCCATGGCGTTGGATCCCCCACCGACACAGGCGATCACGGCATCCGGGAGCCGTCCGGTCAGGTCGAGCACCTGGCCGCGCGCCTCGACCCCGATGACCCGGTGGAAGTCGCGGACCATCTCCGGGAACGGGTGCGGACCCGTCACGGTGCCGAGGATGTAGTGGGTGTTGCCGACGTTGGTGACCCAGTCGCGCAGGGCGTCGTTGATGGCGTCCTTGAGGGTGGCGCTGCCGGTGGGGACCGCGACGACCTCGGCACCGAGCATCCGCATCCGGGCGACGTTGAGGGCCTGCCGCTCGGTGTCGACCTTGCCCATGTAGATGACGCACTCGAGGCCCATGAGGGCCGCGGCCGTGGCGGTGGCGACACCGTGCTGGCCTGCGCCGGTCTCGGCGATGACGCGGGTCTTGCCCATCCGCTTGGTGAGCAGCGCCTGGGCGAGGACGTTGTTGATCTTGTGCGAGCCGGTGTGGTTGAGGTCCTCGCGCTTGAGGATGATCCGGGCGTTGCCGGCGTGCGCGGCGAAGCGCGGCACCTCCGTGATGATGCTGGGTCGCCCGGTGTAGGTGCGGTGCAGCCGCTCGAGCTCACCCATGAACTCGGGGTCGACCATCGCCTTGCGACGTGCCTCGTCGAGCTCCTCGAGCGCCGGGATCAGGGCCTCGGGCACGTAGCGGCCACCGAAGTCACCGAACCGTCCCGGACGGGCCAGGGGTTCGGGGGTGAGGTCGGTCATGTGGTGGCTCCCGCCGCGATGAGATCGTATGCCGCGCGGCGCGGGTCACTGCCCCGCACGAGTGCCTCGCCGACGAGGACCGCGTCTGCTCCCTCCGTGGCGAACCGGGCGGCGTCTGCCGGCCCGGCGACCCCCGACTCCGCAACCTTGACGCAGCCGTCCGGGATGAGGGGGGCGAGCCGGGAGAAGGTGTTCGGGTCGACGGCGAGGGTCTTGAGGTTGCGCGCGTTGACCCCGATGACCGACGCTCCCGCGTCGACCGCCCGGCGGGTCTCGTCCTCGTCGTGCACCTCGACCAGTGCCGTCATCCCGAGCTCGTGGGCGATGCCGTGCATGCGGACGAGCTCGTCCTGGCTGAGCGCCGCCACGATCAGGAGGATGAGGTCGGCGCCGTGGGCTCGCGCCTCGAACAGCTGGTAGTCCTCGACCATGAAGTCCTTGCGCAGCACGGGGATCCGCACCGCCTTACGGACGGCGTCGAGGTCGTCGAGAGAGCCGTGGAACCGGCGTCGCTCCGTGAGCACGCTCACCGCGGTCGCTCCCCCGGCCTCGTAGTCGGCAGCCAGGGCTGCCGGATCGGCGATGGCTGCCAGCGCGCCCTTGCTCGGGCTAGCGCGCTTCACCTCCGCGATCAGCGCCAGGCCGGGGCGGCGCAGCGCCGATTCGCCGTCGATGGCTGCGGGCGCAGCGGCAGCCAGCTCCTCGACCCTGGCACGCGGCACGACGACCTGCGCCTCCGCGAGGTCTTCGCGGACGCCGGCAACGATGTCGTCGAGCACGGTGGACATGTCCACAGGCTAACCAGCGGACATGGGGGCAGCGCCGCCCGGGTCAGCGAGTGGACGGCAGTCCACCCACCCCGTGGCCAGGTCGGTCAGCTGATGCCGACCTCGGGCTTCTTGCTGTCGGGGGTGTCGGGGCCGTCGACCGTCTTGGCGCCGTAGCCAGCCATCGACAGGACCTTGCCCGCCACCGCACCGATGACGCAGATCACGACGCCGACGACGAACAGCATGACGCTCGTGACGACGACGGCCCAGGCGGCAACCGCCGAGCCGACCAGGATGATGCCGACAGCCGTCCAGGCGGCGGTGCTGTGCCCGTGGTCTTCGTGGATCTCTTGCTCTGCCATCGCGCTGGCTCCTGCTGGTCGTCGGTGGTGGTGCGGTGAGCCGGGGCTTGCGCGGCCCGACAGGTCTGGTGCCATTCTGTCAGGTGCGCGCGGGTCCGTCGCGCGGCGTGTCGTCCCGGGATCCATCGCGCAGCGTGGGGTCGTCGCCGGCGTCGAGCCGGTCCCAGTCGGTCGCCACGCGCTGCCCTCGGGCACCGGCCGAGGTGGAGGGGGCCTCGTACCGAGCACCCAGACCCCGCCACCGGCGGGCCCCGGACCAGCCGCAGACGGCGGCGAGCACCAGGAGGAGGGCGGCCACGACGCAAACCCACGGCCAGGCAGAGGCGCTGGCGTGGGTCTCGATGGACCCGGTGCGCCCCGCCGCGCGGGCGGCGATGCTGCCGAGCGAGTCATCCGGAGCCAGCGCGACCCGGGCAGCCACGACGGCCTCCGCGATGCCGGCGAGGGCGAGCACGACCAGGGTGACCCTCCGGACCACCGCGCCACTCGTGGCACTGGCGAGGGCGGCCGCCGCACCGACGAGGGCGAGCGCCACGACACCGGAGGCGACCTCGCTGCCGGTGCCCGAGATGCGACTTGCCCCGAGCACTGCGTCGTCAACCGTGCCGCTGACCCACACGCGGCCACCGCTGGCGAGCAGCACGCCGGCGCCCACCAGGGCCAGCAGCACCACGGCGAGCTTGGAGGTCAACCGCGAGCTGCTCACTGCACGGTCCGAAGGGCGGCCGCGGTGGCCACCGCCCGCAGTGCTGCGGCCGCCTTGTTGACGGTCTCCTCGAACTCGGCGGTCGGCACGGAGTCCGCCACGATGCCCGCCCCGGCCTGCACGTGGGCCGTGCCGTCCTTGATCACGGCCGTGCGGATCGCGATGGCCATGTCGAGGTCACCGTGGAAGTCGAGGTAGCCGACCACACCGCCGTAGACCCCACGACGGCTCGGTTCGTAGTGCTCGATGAGGCTGAGCGCGCGCGGCTTCGGCGCACCTGACAGCGTCCCCGCCGGGAACGTCGCGACGAGCACGTCGTAGGCCGACTGGTCCGCGCGGATGTCCCCCACGACGGTCGACTCGAGGTGGGTGACGTGGGAGTAGCGGCGGACGTTCATGAACTCCACGACGTCGACGGTGCCTGCCTCGCAGACCCGTTGCAGGTCGTTGCGCCCGAGGTCGACGAGCATGACGTGCTCGGACCGCTCCTTGGGGTCGGCGAGCAGGTCCTCGGCCAGCCGCGTGTCGTCCTCTGGTGTCTTGCCCCGCGGCCGGGAGCCCGCGATCGGGTGGGTGATCGCCCGCCGACCCGTCACCTTCACGAGCGCCTCCGGCGACGAGCCCACGACGTCGTATGCCGTGCCGTCACCTGAGGGAAGCCGCAACAGGTACATGTAGGGGCTCGGGTTCGACGACCTCAGCGCGCGGTAGACGTCGAGGGCGTCGGCCCGGCAGGGCGTCGAGAAGCGTTGCGAGAGGACGACCTGGAAGACCTCCCCGGCCCGGATGTCCTCCTTCGCCTGCTCGACCATCGCCTCGAAGTCGGCCTGTCGGATGTTGCTGGTCACCTCACCCCGTGCCCGCGAGAACTCCTGACGGTCGACGGTGGCGACGGTGCTCGGCGCCGGAGCGCCCAGGTCGCTGGTCATCACGTCGAGCCGGGCGACCGCGTCGGCCCAGGCGTCCTCGACCCGCTCGTCGGTCGCGTCGTAGTTGATGGCGTTGGCCACCAGCAGGATCGACCCGTCGGCATGGTCGAGGACGGCCAGGTCGGTGGCCAGCATCATCGTGATCTCGGACAGCCCGAGCTCGTCGGGCAGGGTGTCGGGCACTCGCTCCCAGCGCCGCACCGCGTCGTAGGTGATCGCGCCCACCATGCCACCGGTCAGCGGCGGCAGCCCCTCGATGGGTTCGGTCGCCAGGGCCGCCACGGTCTCGCGCAGCGCGTCGAGCGGGCTGCCGTCGGTGGGCACGCCGACCGGGGGCTCCCCCACCCAGTGCGCGCGACCGTCCTTCTCCGTCAAGGTCGCCCGGCTGGCAGCACCCACGATGGAGTAGCGCGACCAGACGCCGCCATGCTCGGCCGACTCGAGCAGGAACGTGCCCGGGGCGTCCTTGGCGAGCTTGCGGTAGACCCCCACCGGCGTCTCGGCGTCAGCCATCAGGCGCCGTACCACCGGGATCACCCGGCGGTCCTTGGCGAGGATCTGGAAGGTCTCCAGGTCGGGCCAGGTCGTGCCGAACGACAGGTCAGGACTGACGTCGGTCACGGCTCCCCCACCTGCGCCCGCAGGTCACCGGCGTCGAAGCAGGTGCGGTCACCGGTGTGACAGGCGGCGCCGACCTGGTCGACCTGCACGAGCACGGCATCGCCGTCGCAGTCGAGCGCCACCGACCGGACGTGCTGCACGTGACCGCTCGTGTCGCCCTTGCGCCAGTACTCGCCCCTGCTGCGCGACCAGAACGTCACCCGTCCCTCCCCGAGGGTCCGGCGCAGCGCCTCGTCGTCCATCCAGCCGAGCATCAGCACCTCCCCGGTGTCGTGCTGCTGGACGATGGCGGCCACGAGCCCCTGGGCGTCGCGCTTGAGTCGCGCGGCGATGGCGGGGTCGAGCACGGCTGGGGAGGTCACCCCGCCATTCTGCCGTGTCCGTCCTGCGGCGGTGGGGTCGCCCACCATGCGTCGGGTATGCCGCCTGCTCGCCGCCTGCTCGCCACACCCGTCGGGCCACAGGTCCCCCCTCGGGCGGGTCCTGCCTGACCGGTATGACGCGCGGTCCGGTCCAGATCTCACGCCGTGTTTTGACTCGCGCCCTGCCGTTTGTATCATCTTTGTCGAAGGTCAAGAAGTGGCCTCTCTGAACTCATGGTTGCTGTCCCCTGGCGGTCTCTGGCGATGGAGGGTCTGATGTCATTTCTCGCGTCCTTGACGGACCAACCTGAGTTGTTCTTCGAGTACGACGCCACGGCCGACCGGTGGACCTGCTCGGCCGACCTTCGGCGGCTCTATGGCATCGCGCCGGAGCAGGAACCGACCACGGCACTGATGCTGGAACGTGTCGTCGAGGACGACCGACCCGTGGTCAGCCAGCGGTTCGAGGAGGTCCTGCGTCAGGCCAGCGGGTTCTCCCTCGAGTACCGGCTGGTCGCTCCTGACGGACGAACTCGACGCCTCGTGCTCGTGGGCCAGAGCGAAGACGCGGGTGGTGAGGTCAAACGGCTCTCGGGATTCATCGTCGACATCACGCAGACGCTTCGCGACGGAGCCGCGGAGGCGGTGCTGGCCTCCACCCAGCATCGGGCGGCCATCGAGCAGGCGAAGGGCGCGCTCATGCTCAGCTTCGGCATCGGGGAGGACGCCGCCTTCGAGATGCTGCGCACCTACTCAAACCAGCACAACATCAAGCTGGTTCGGGTGGCGGAGCACATCCGCGCCGGGCTGGCCGACCCGGCCTTCGCGCGGGAGGATCCCGTCCGGTGCCTCCTGGACGTCCTGCTCAGCCTCGAGCACGCCGACAGTGACCTCGAGCACGCCGACAGTGACCTCGACCGCCGACAGTGAGACTGCCCTGGACCCCGCCTAGGCGCCTGTTCCAGCCCGTTCCGGCCCGTTCCAGCCCGGTCTCCACACGGCGCTGGCCGGAGGCGATGCGGGCTACTGGCCGGCCAGGCCGGCCACGGCAGGAGCCATGACCTCTGCGAAGTCGGCGCCGAAGACGAAGTAGGAGTAGCCGATCTCTTCGCGCCGTCGCTGGACCTCCTCGGCGGCGGCCCGCGGGTCGTCGGGAAGTACGGCCAGCGAGTCCGCTTCCCGCAGCGCGGCAGGATCGGTGTCCCTCGCCGACGCCATGAACGGCGCGACGCCATCACCGATGACCGGGACGTGGAGGGCGAGCTCGATGTCCCGCGCGGCGAGGAGATCGCGGGCCAGCTCGGAGACTTCGGCACGAGTGTCCTTCGACGTGGTCGCGATGGTGACCGTGTCGGCGACCTCGAGGGCCAGCGCTCGCGCTTTCGGCCCGCGCACGGCCATCGCCACGGGCGTGTGGAGATCGGCGCCGTCCAGCTCACGGAGCATCCCGACGGTTTCACGCACCTGCGCCAGCCTCTCACTCGGAGTCGCGACGGGCATGCCGCGGTCGCGGAGCTCGTCCTCGATCCCCGGCCGGCCGGTGCCGATGCCCATCTCGAAGCGCCCCTCGGTGAGCACCGTCAGCGAGTGCGACTCCCATGCCGTGCTCCAGGCGGGCCGCAGTGGGCTGGCGTAGACCCAGGTGCCGACGCGCAGGTCTGTCTCGACGGCTGCCACAGCGAGGGCAGGCGCGGGTGCGGGCTGCCACAGGGGAACGTCAGGCATCAGCAACGTCGAATAGCCGAGGTCGGCGATCCGGCGCACCCGGTCCCGCCAGGTCGGCATGTCGGTCAAGACCGGGGCAACGACCCCGAACCGAAACGGTCTGCTCACGTCTGGACTCCTTCTTCACGGTAGATGTGATGCCAGGCCCCTTAATAGCACCGGATGCGATACGGCCTCTGCACCGACGACGAGCTGGTTGACCTTCGGGACGATGCGGTCCCTCTGCGTGCGGATCCGGTCCACCACCGTGGGATTAGTCGACGGCCACCTGGGTAACACCCGGGCAGACCCTCGAGGAAGGAGAACACCGTGTCGAAGGATCTGAGCGACAGCGAGAACCGCAAGAAGCTGAAGAAGTCGTCGTTCGCGCTGCCGGAGCAGGAGAAGTACCCCATCCCCGATATCGAGCACGCCCGGAACGCTCTGGCCCGGGTGGCCCAACATGGGTCGGAGACTGAGAAGAAGAAGGTCCGAGCGGCGGTCGAGAAGAAGTATCCGAGCCTGAAGAAGGACGACTGACGACACCGTGTGAGTCCGCCGTGTGGCTCGACCGCCCCTTTGTACCCTCGACGGCGAGGCAAGCAGCCTCCGGCCGAGGGGAGTCGCTCAGCGGGGGTCGCCGTCCAGGGTGCCGGTCTCGAGGACGTGGTCGGCGAGCGTGGACAGCCGTGTGTTGCTGTCCTGGCTTGCCTTGGACAGCACGGTCCAAGCCTCGTCGAGGGTGACCTGACGACTCGTCATGACGATTCCCAGCGCGACCCCGATGCGCCGACTCGTGTGCAGGGCCCGTTCCAGCTGTTTGGCCCTGTCGTCATACCTTGCCGCCCGCAGGGTGGCAGTGGCGGTAGCGCCGAAGACACCCAGGAGCGTCTCGTGCTCCGGCGAGAACGCTCGAGGGCGGGCCGCGTAGACACTGATCGCCCCCACGGCGTTGTCGGCCACCGGCAGGACGTGCACGAGCATGCTGTGCATCCCGAGGATGGTCGAAGTGCGTTGCCCGAATGCGGGCCATCGACCGTCAGTGGCGAGGTCGTCGACCCTGATGGCGTCGGCGGTCCCGATCGCGTCCAGACAGGGGCCTTGCCTGGTCTCCTGCTGGATCTGGTCCGCACGGCTGGGGAGGTCGCTGGTGGCGGTGAGAGTCGTGAACCGTCCGGCGCGGACCGTCGACAGGGCCGCGTGGTCGCCACCGACCACCTTGCGGGACAGCTCGCAGATCGCTGGAAGCAGGTCCTCGCTGCTGTCGCCCTTGAGCTGGAGGAGGCAGGCTGCCTCGGCGAAGTCGTCCAGCAGCTGCCAGGTGTCGTCCAGCTCGCGGGGCATCAAGGTTCCTCTCGAGCCCTGCCGGGGCGGCTGTTGACTTGGGCGTGTTGAGGCGATTTAACCTGCTGCACGGCCACCCTGTCACCTGTGGAGCCCTGTCCCTCGAGTCCGACCTGTGGCCGGGAGGCGGGTCTCCGCGACGGCAGCGCCACGTTGTTCGGCCGCCTCGGACGCCACCCGCGCCGGTCGTCGCCGCTGGGGTCAGCCGCGCTGCTGGGCGGACCACGAGGCGTGCAACGCGGCATACACGCCGCCCTGCCGGACGAGGTCGCGGTGCGGGCCGCGCTCGACGATGCGGCCACGGTCGACGACGACCACCTCGTCGGCAGCCTCCGCCGTGGAGAGCCGGTGGGCGATGGCGATCGAGGTGCGGCCGCGGGTGAGGCCCTCGAGGGCGCGCTGGAGCCGCACCTCGGTGGACGGGTCCACCGCGGAGGTGGCCTCGTCGAGGACGAGCAGGTCGGGGTCGGCGAGGTAGGCGCGAGCCAACGCGACGAGCTGGCGTTCGCCGGCGGACAGGCTCTCGCCGCGTTGGCCCACCTCGGTGGCCAGGCCCTGCGGCAGACCAGCCAGCCAGGCGTCGAGGCCGAGCTCGGTGAGGGCCAGGGTGACGTCCTCGTCGCTGGCGTCAGGGCGTCCGAACCGGACGTTCTCGCGCAGCGTGGCGTCGAAGAGGAATCCCTCCTGCGGCACCAGCACGACCCTCTCCCGCAGGGAGGAGAACCGGACGTCGCGCAGGTCGACGCCGTCGATGCGCACAGTGCCCTCGGTGGGGTCCATCAGCCGGGTCAGCAGCTTGGCGAGCGTCGACTTGCCCGAGCCGGTCTCCCCCACGATCGCGACCCGGGAGCGCGGGGCGATCGACAGGTTGGTGTCGTGCAGGACGATGTCACCGCCCGGGTAGGCGAACGAGACCGCGTCGAAGTCCACGGTGATCGGCCCGCGCGGCAGGATCTGGCCGTCGTCGCCCGGGTCTGCCACGTCGGCCGGGGTGTCGATGACCCCGATCACCCGACGCCAGCCGGCCACGGCGTTCTGGAGCTCGTTGAGGATCTCGGTGGCCTGCTGGACGGGCTGCGTGAACAGGTTGACGAGGAACAGGAACGCGAGCAGCTTGCCCAGCGACAGGTGCCCGCCGGCCGCCTGGACGGTGCCCACGACGAGCACGACGGCCAGGGTCAGCCCGGCGACGAGCTGCCCGGAGGAGAACGCGACGACCGAGCGCACCTGGGCCCCGATGGCCGCGCTCCGGTGCGCCTCGATCGAGGCGTCGATGCGGTGGGCGGTCCGCTCCTCGACGCCGTAGGCCCGGATGGTGGCCGCCCCGACCACCGACTCCGACACGGCCGCGAGCAGGTCGCCGACGCGCTCGCGCACGACGGTGTAGGCCCGCCCGACGATCTTCTGGAACCGGCGGATGACGAACAGCAGGGGCACGAAGCACAGCCACACCACGCCGGTCAGCAGCGGGCTGTAGAAGAGCATCAGCCCGGTCGCGACGGCGATCTGGCCGAGGCTCAACACGAGGATGATGCCGCCGAACTGGACGAACTGGCTGATGGTGTCGACGTCGGAGGTGACCCGGCTGACCATCGAGCCTCGGCGCTCGGTGTTCTGGGTCAGCATCGACAGGTCGTGGATGTGCCGGAACGCCTTGAGCCGCAACGACGCGAGCCCCGCCTCCGAGGCGCGGAAGAGGCGCACGTTCACGGCATACGCGCTGAGGGCGGTGGAGGCGACGGCGATGAGGGCGAGCAGGACGTAGCGGGTGACCAGACCCGGGTCGGGGCCGTCCTTGCCGAGCAGGCCGTGGTCGGTCGTCTGCTGGACGACGAACGGGACGACGATCCGGCCGACGGTCGTGATCGCGGCCAGCCCCAGCGTGACCCACAGGCCACGACGCAGCTCGGGAGACAGGTCGAGCCCCCGACGCAAGGTGGCCATCGTCCCGAGCGAGGAGGTGGCCTCGATGGAGGTGCTCACGCCGTGGCTCCCTCGTCAGCCACGGCAGTCTCGTCGCCGGCGACGGCAGCCACGGCAGCCACGGCAGTCTCGTCGGCGGCCACCGCGGCGCGCTCGGCCGCCTCGCGGGCATAGGCCGTGACGAGCCGCTGGTAGCCGACACAACGCTGCTGGAGCTGGCTGTGGGTGCCGTGGTCGAGCACCCGGCCACCTTCGATGTAGACGATCTGGTCGGCCAGGGTGATGGTGGACATCCGGTAGGCGACGACCAGCACCGACGTGCCGGCGCTGGACTCGCGCAGCCCCGCCAGGATCGCCTGCTCCACCGCCGGGTCCACCGCACTCGTCGCGTCGTCGAGGACCAGCAGCTGGGGAGCACGGATCACGGCTCGGGCCAACGCGATTCGCTGACGCTGACCACCCGACAGGGAGGTGCCGCGCTCCCCCACGCGGGTCTCGATGCCGAGCGGCAGCTCCTTGACGAAGCCGGTCGCCTGGGCGACCTCCAGCGCTGCCCAGACCTGGTCGTCGTCGTAGTCGCCGCCGAGGGTGACGTTGCCGCTGACCGTGTCGTCGAACATGAAGGTCTGCTGCGGCACCAGGGCCGCCACGGCCGAGAGCCCGCCGCGGGCGACCTCCCGCAGGTCCAGTCCGTCCAGGGTGACCGTGCCGTGGTGCGGGTCCACCAGGCGCAGCGTGAGGTTGGTCAGGGTCGTCTTGCCGGAGCCGGTAGGTCCGACGAGTGCCACGGTCGAACCGGCCGGGACGTCGAGGGTGACACCGTGGATGGCCTGGAAGGACGACTCCTCGCCCGCCTCGTCAAGGATGTCGTAGGAGTAGTCGACCTCCGTGAGGGCGGCGTGCGAGGCCCCCCGCCGGGAGGGCTGCTCGGTGCCGAAGGCCAGCTCGCCGCGTGCCTTGAGGACGGCGTCGACCCGGTCCCACCCGACGACGGTGCGGGGAAGCTCCCCCAGCACCCAGCCGAGGGCCCGGACCGGGAAGGCCAGCACCGAGATGAGGTAGGCCACCTGGACGACGGCTGCGGGCTCGAGCGCCCCCGAGGCGACCTGGCGGGCGCCGACGGCGAGCACGGCGAGCGTTCCCAGCGTGGGGATCGACTCGATGACGGGGTCGAAGGTCCCCCGCGTCCGGCCCACCTCGACGTTGGCTCGTTGGAGCCGTCGGGTCACCTCCTCGAACCGGTCGGCCTCCTGCTGTTCGCGCCCCATCGACTTGACGATGAGCGCAGCCTCGAAGCTCTCGTGCGCGACCTCGCTCACCTCGGCCCGCAGCTGCTGGGCACGCGAGACCCTGGGCGACATGGCGCGCTGGAACACCATGTTGGCGAGGAAGAGGGCTGGGAAGACCGTGAGTCCGATGATCGCCATGACTGGGTCGACCAGGACCATCTGGACGATGCCGGCCACGAGCATGATGACCACGCCGATGGCCATCGGCAGCGGCGCGAAGACGTTCCAGGTCGCCTCGACGTCGGCGTTGGCGTTGGACAGCAGCTGCCCCGAGGGGTGTCGGTGGTGCCAGGCCAGCGGGAGCCGGAGGTACTGCCTCGTCACCTCGCGGCGGAAACCGGCCGCCACGTTGTACATGGTGAAGCCCGCGGCGATCCGCCGGATCACCACCCCGACGACGTTGACCACGACGACCCCTGCGATCCACCCGAAGACGGTCCAGAGCTGGGTCGACGTCGCGTGCCCGGCGGCCACCGCAGGCTGCACCTGCTCGCGCGTGACCTTGCCGATCGCCCAGGCGGTGAGCACGGTCATCACGCCATAGAGCGCGCTGCCCGCGACCGCCAAAGCGAACCAGCGCGGCTCGCGGCGGATCCCGACACCCACGATGCCGAGGCTGCGGCGCAGCGACGGCGCGGCGTCGACGGACACAGCGGACCTCCGGGTCGGACAAGGGTGGGCTCGAGTGGTTGCGGAAACCAACCCTCTCACGCGGGACCGACGCCCCGACCATCCAGGCGCGCGATCCAGCCTCGGCACACAGACTCGCGCCCTCGCCTCGTAGGGTCGAGCCATGACCCACCTCGCCCAGCTCGAACGCGACGCCCTCTGCGACACCCTCGTCGAGGTGGGTCCGGGCGCACCCACCCTCTGCTCCCCCTGGACAACGGCCGACCTCGCCGCCCATCTCGTCGTGCGGGAACGGCGGCCCGACCTCGCACCCGGTATCTGGCTGCCGCCGCTGGCCAGCCGGCTCGAGAGTGGGATGGAGGAGTATGCCGCCAAGCCGTGGCCCGAGCTCGTCGAGCTGGTGCGCTCCGGACCTCCCAAGTGGTCGCCCGCCCAGTTCGCCGGCGTCGACGACGCCTTCAACCTCATCGAGTACTTCATCCACCACGAGGACGTCCTGCGTGGCGACGAGACGGTGGGACCGCGCCGCGAGCTGTCCGCGCGCGAGTCGCGCGCGCTCTGGAAGATGTTGTCCCGCATGGCCAAGGTGTTCTTCCGGCGGAGCCCGGTCGGCGTCGTCCTGCGCACTCCGGAGGGTCAGTCGCTGGAAGCTCGCAGTGCAACCGAGCTCGGCACCGTGGTATTGGAGGGCACCCCCGCCGAGCTGATGCTCGCGGCATACGGCCGACGTCGGGTCGCCGACCTCGAGGTGACGGGCGGCGATTCGGCCGTCGAGGCCCTGTGGGCCGCCCCTCTCGGCCTGACCTGACCACCCCGCGAAGGCAACCTCAACGCACAGGTATGCCGTCCTGCCGCAGGGCGTCCTTGACGTCACCGATGGTGAGGTCGCCGAAGTGGAAGACGCTGGCGGCGAGCACCGCGTCGGCACCGGCGCGGACCGCAGGGGCGAAGTGCTTGGCCGCACCGGCACCGCCGCTGGCGATCAGAGGGATGCGGACCTCGCGACGGACCAGCTCGATGAGCTCGAGGTCGAAGCCGTCCTTGGTGCCGTCGGCGTCCATCGAGTTGAGCAGGATCTCGCCCGCTCCCAGGTCGGCGGACCGCACGCACCACTCGACCGCGTCGAGGCCCGCGCCCTGCCGTCCACCGTGGGTGGTCACCTCGAACCCGCCCGTGGCCGACCCGGACGCGTCCCTTCGACGACGCACGTCGGCGGACAGCACCAGCACCTGCGACCCGAACCGGTCGGCCACCTCGGCGATGAGCTCTGGCCGGGCGATGGCCGCGGTGTTGACGCCCACCTTGTCGGCACCGGCTCGCAGCAGCCGGTCCACGTCGCCCACCGTGCGTACTCCCCCGCCGACGGTGAGGGGGATGAACACCTGCTCGGCGGTGCGCCGGACGATGTCGTAGGTCGTCTCACGGTTGCCGCTGCTGGCAGTCACGTCGAGGAAGGTGAGCTCGTCGGCGCCCTGCTCGCCATAGGACTTGGCGAGCTCGACCGGGTCTCCCGCGTCGCGCAGGTTGGCGAAGTTGACGCCCTTGACCACACGGCCGGCGTCCACGTCGAGGCACGGGATCACCCGGGTCGCAACACTCACGCGGCGAGCGTAGCGATCTAGTCTGGAGTGCATGTCCGGCGACCACAGAGCGGCCCAGTCCGCCGAGCGCAGGGACAAGGTGCTCGCCGCCATCGTCGATCTGGTCGATGCCAGCCAGCCCCTCTGTGGGTCGACGCACCTGGTCTGTGTCGACGGCCCGAGCGGGGCAGGCAAGACCACCCTCGCGCGCGACGTGGCGGACAGGTTGGCTGCCCCCACCGTCCACATGGACGACCTCTACCCCGGCTGGGACGGCCTCCGGGCCGGCACCCACCGCGCCCAGGAGTGGATCGTCGGGCCGCTGACCGAGGGCCTTCCTGCCCGCTACCGCCGCTGGGACTGGGCCGCCGACCGGTATGCCGAGTGGGTGCAGCTGCCGTCGTCGGAGGTCGTGGTCCTCGAGGGCTGCGGCTCGGGCGCGCTGCCTGCCGGCAAGGCCGCCTCGGTGCTGGTGTGGGTGGAGGCCGAGGAGTCCGTGCGCAAGGCACGCGGGCTGGCCCGGGATGCGGGCTACGGCCCCTTCTGGGAGCGCTGGGCGGTGCAGGAGCGACGCCTCTACGACGCGGACCGCACGTGGGAGCGTGCCGACCTGTTCCTCGACACGACGAGGGACCGGCGCCGCTGAACCCCGCCGCCACACCTCTATCCCGTCTCCGTCGCCACAGCTCTATCGCGGCCAGGGACAAGGTTGACCTTCACCCCGGTTACAAAGTCGAGTGAAGGTCAACCTTCCTGTAGACCCGATAAAGTTGAGACCGGGTGTGGGACAGCGTCGGCGGGCTCGCGGCATACATAATCGGGGCATGGAACCGGCAGACATGATGGCGGCCGTCACCACGTCGATGGCGGATCGCACCGGTCGCTCGCTCGAGGACTGGGTGGCTGTCGTGCACGAGTCCGGTCCGGCCCCGCTGGACCAGCAGTCCGTCCGGGCCTGGCTGCGAGACGTGCACGGCGTCCCCCAGAACTCCCAGTGGGCCATCGCCGACGCCGCCGCGACGGCTGCTGGATGGCAGCGCCCGGACGTCGACGGCTACACGGACGCCCTCTACGGCGGCACCAAGGCTCACTTGCGCCCGATCCACGACGCCGTCGTGACCCTGGCCGAGGGCCTGGGCGACGACGCGCGGCGCGAGGGTCGCGGCACCTACATCCCGGTCGTGCGCCGGACCCAGTTCGTGGCCGTCGCCCCCGGCCCGCGGAACACCGTCCGTGTCGGTTTCCGGTTCCGCGACACGCCACCGGAGGACGAGCGCCTCTCTGCTGCCAAGGGGTTCGGCCAGGCGACTCACTGGCTGCACCTCGCCGCCGACGCGGACGAGGACGACCTGCGTTCGCTGGAGCCGTTGCTCGAGGCCGCCTACCGCCAGAACGGCTGAGATGCCCCCCACCCAGCGTTGGCGTGCCCGTGGCGCGGGGCTGACCCCCTCGGGCGTCGACCTCACGCGTGCGGCAGCCCGCTCCCGGTTCGAGGCACGCGCGCGCACCGACCGGCTCGTCAGCCGGATGTTCTTCATCGTCCAGTGCGCCCTCGGAGCCGCCACCGCCTTCTGGGTCGCGAGTGAGGTCCTGCACCACACCCGGCCCTTCTTCGCGCCGGTGACGGCGATGATCTCGCTCGGGATGTCGTTCGGCCAGCGGCTCCGGCGGGTCACCGAGGTGATGATCGGGGTGGCGGTCGGTGTGTTCGTCGGCGACGTCTTCGTCCACTTCTTCGGGTCGGGCTACTGGCAGATCGTGGTCGTCGTCGTGCTGGCCATGAGCGTCGCCGCGCTGCTCGGGGGTGGGATCCTGCTCATCTCCCAGGCGGGCGTCCAGTCCGTCATCGTCACCACCCTGGTCGCAGGCTCCGGCCAGGCCTTCACCCGATGGCTCGACGCCGTCGTCGGTGGCGTCGTGGCGCTCGTCTTCACCCTGGTGGCGCCCGCCAGTCCCCTGCGCAAACCCAGGCAGCAGGCCGCCCTCGTCGTCCACGAGATCGGCGAGATCCTCGCCGACGCGGCACGCTCGCTGCGGGACCACGACGCTGACCTCGCCTCGGCCACCCTGGCCCGGGCCCGCGAGTCCGAGTCCATGCTCGACGAGGCCCGGTCGCTGTCGGCCGAGGGCATCGCCGTGGTGCGCCTCTCACCGTTCCGACGTCGCCACCTCCCCGGAGTGCAGGCCATCGCCGACCTCCTCGAACCCCTCGACCGCGCGATCCGCAACCTGCGCGTCCTGGTCCGGCGCGCCGCGATCGCGACCTGGCGCGAGGAAGCCGTCCCGACTGCCTACCTGCGGCTGCTGGACGCACTCTCCGAGACGAGCGAGGACATCGCCCGCGAGCTCGGGGAGCGCCGCCTGCCCACGAACGCGCGCGTCGGGCTGCAGCGGATCGGTGAGGCGAGCGCGGTGATCGACACGTCTGCGGGGCTGTCCGGCGAGGTGATGCGCGCGCAGATCCGCTCGATGGTCGTCGACCTGCTCATGCTCACCGGTATGTCGCACGAGCAGGCCAGCGAGATGGTGCCCGACTCGATGACGACCGGGCCGCAGGACGACTGAGCGCGGCTGCGAGACTGGCGGCGATGTCATCCCGCCGCAGCCCCCACCTCCCGCCCGTCTGGCTGATGGCCCTGGCGCTCGTCGCCGTGGCCGCCAACCTGCGCACCGCCATGGCCAGCGTCCCGCCGCTCACCGACTCGATCGCGGACCACCTCGCGCTGTCCAACACGGCCCTCGGTGCGCTCACCACCCTGCCGGTGCTGTGCATGGGCCTGTTCGCCCCGTTCGCGCAGCGCGTCGTCCGCCCGGCTCGGCGCCGTCCGCCGCGGTCGAGCTGTCGATCGGGTGCGTGGCGGCGGGGCTCGCCATCCGCTTCGCCGGCGGTGAGACGTGGCCCCTGTATGCCGGGACGTTCCTCGCCGGGGTCGGCATCGCCATCGGCGGCACCCTCCTCCCCGGCCTGGTCAAGGAGCTCTTCCCTCCCGAACGGGCAGGGCTGGTCACCGGGCTCTACATGCTCGCGATGATGGGCGGCGCCGCCGCGTCGTCGGCCCTGTCGGTCCCGCTCGAGGGCTGGCTGGGGTCGTGGCAGGCGTCCCTGGGCTCGTGGTCACTGCTCGCGGTCGTCGGGGCCCTTGCCTGGGTGCCGGTCCTGCGTGGGCACGCCGCGCACCGCGCCGCCAACCCCACCGTCGTGACGGCCACGCGGCTCCCGTGGCGGCACGCGACGGCCTGGCTCGTCGCGGCATACCTTGCGGTGCAGTCGATCGAGTTCTACTCGACGCTGGCGTGGCTCGCGCCGTCCTACGTCGACCGGGGCTGGGACCCGACCCACGCCGGCTACCTGCTGTCGGTCTTCACCGCTGGCGCAGCTGGTGTCCGGGCTGCTCGGGCCCGCCCTCACGGACCACGTGGCCGATCGACGCGTGCTCCTGCTGGTCTTCTCGGTGCTGGGGCTGCTCGGCCAGGCTGGCCTCTGGCTCGCGCCGGCTGGCGCGCCGTGGCTCTGGGCGATCGTCGCGGGTCTCGGCCAGGGGGCCTCGTTCGCCCTCGGTCTGGTGCTGATGGTCGACTACTCCCACACCCCGGCAGCCAGCTCGCGTCTGGCCGGGATGGCCTTCCTCTTCAGCTACACGCTGGCGTCGTTCGGCCCCGCGACGATGGGGGCCCTGCGTGACCTGACCGACGGTTTCACCGCGATCTGGGGCACGCTGACGGTCCTGATGCTCGCGCAGATCGGCCTGGCCGCGCTGCTGCGGCCGGGCCTGCGCAAGGTCGACTAGCGCGTCTCAGTCGAGGGTGACGTCGGGGCTGTCGGCACTCGGGCCGAGGGCCTGGACGAGGGCCGCCAGCCGCCCCGCCTCCGCCCGGGCGAAGTCCCCGTCGGCCTTCTGGATCGCCATCACCGCGAGCGTGTCGGTGTCGGAGAGGGCGATCGTCACCCAAGGGTCACCGCCGGTGAAGCGCACGTCGAGCACGTCCCGCCAGGACACCGTGCGGGTGGTGAAGAGGTTGCGCACCGTCAGGGACTCGCGCGTCGGCAGGGCTCGGATGGAGGCGAACCTCCACAGCAGCAGCGCGATCGCGACACCGACGGCGGCGAAGAACACCTTGTCGCCCACGCGCCAGTTGCCGCCCTGCTCCGGCCCCGGCAGCAGCACCGCGATCACCCCGAAGACCACCAGGGTGAGCGGCGGCGAAGACGTAGGCGACCGACCGCCCGCGCCTGGGTCGGAAGACGGCGAAGGCGGCCTGCTCGTCAGCGCCGGCCGGGACCCGACCCGAAGGGGTCACGGCGGTCACAACCGGCAGGCGGCGATGTCGGTCACCAGGATCGCCCGCGCGCCGAGATCGTAGAGCTCGTCCATGATCTGCGTTGGTCCGCACCCTCGGCACCATCGCGCGCACCGCGGCCCAGTCCTTGTTCTGCAGGGCCGAGACGGTGGGCGACTCCAGGCCCGGGCGTGACTGCGCAGGCTGCCTCGACGAGCGTCGACCGGCACGTCGTAGTCGAGCATGACGTAGTGCCGGGCGGTGACGACACCGGTGAGTCGTCGGCGCAGCACCTCCACGGCGGCCGTCTCGTGCGATCCCTCGCGCCGGATGAGCACTGCCTCGCTGCGCAGGATCTCCTCGCCGAACACCTCGAGCCCCTGCTGCCGCAACGTCGTCCCCGTCTCGACCACGTCGGCGATGACGTCGGCCACCCCCAGGGTGATGGCGGTCTCGACCGCGCCGTCCAGACGGACCACCTCGGCGTTCACACCCTGCTCGGCGAGGTGCTTGGCGACCAGGCCCGGATAGCTCGTCGCGACGCGATGACCCGAGATCTCGTCGACGGTGGCGCAGGTGCCGGGCTTCGCGGCATACCGGAAGGTGGACCCTCCGAAGCCGAGCGTCATGACCTCGATGGCGGCACTGCCGGCATCGAGCAGGAGGTCACGTCCGGTGACACCGCAGTCGACGGTGCCCGACCCGACGTAGACCGCGATGTCGCGCGGCCGCAGGTAGAAGAACTCCACCTCGTTGTCGGTGTCGGTGAGCACGAGCTCCTTGCTGTCGCGGCGGGTGCGGTAGCCCGCCTCGCGGAGCATCTCGACCGCGGGTTCGGACAGGGAACCCTTGTTGGGCACGGCAATTCGCAGCATGTGCGCGGCTTCCTAGAGGTGGGTGTAGACGTCGTCGAGGGAGATGTCGGAGGCGACCATGAGCACCTGGAGGTGGTAGAGCAGCTGGCTGATCTCCTCGGCGGCGCGGTCCTTGCCCTCGTGCTCCGCGGCCATCCAGACCTCGGCCGCCTCCTCCACGATCTTCTTGCCGATCGCATGGACACCGGCGTCCAGCGCGCGCACGGTGCCCGATCCCTCGGGCCGGCTCACCGCCTTCTCGGCCAGTTCGGCGTAGAGGTCGTCGAATGTCTTCACGCGGCAAGGGTACGGGGAGCGAGGGCGCCGAGGGTGACCGCGGTCGCCACCGCAGCCATCGCCGCCTCGTGCCCCTTGTCCTCGCTCGACCCCGGGAGCCCGGCCCGGTCGAGCGCCTGCGCGTCGTCGTCGCACGTGAGCACACCGAAGCCGATGGGACAGCCCGTCGCGCACGCTCACCTGGGCGAGCCCGTTGGTGACTCCCGAGCAGACGTAGTCGAAGTGCGGTGTGCCACCACGGATCACGACACCCAGCGCGACCAGCGCGTCGTATGCCGGTGCGAGACGCGCGCACGCGACGGTCAGCTCGACCGTGCCCGGCACCCGGACCAGCTGGGACGTCCTGGACACCCGCCTCGGCCAGGGCGCGCCGGGCGCCCGCGACCAGTCCATCCATGACCTGCGTGTGCCACGAGGCAGCGACGACGGCCACGCGCAGGCCCCGAACCGTCAGCCGTGACCGCCGGCGCCCCGTGCCCGCTCACGCGCTGGCCCCCCGGTCGCTGGCGTCGACCACGAGGTCGTGGCCCATCCGGTCGCGCTTGGTGCGCAGGTAGGCGCGGTTGGCCGTGGTGGGCGCGATCGACAGGCCCTCCACGGCGGCGACCTCGATGCCGTAGCGCCGCAGCGCCTCGACCTTGGCCGGGTTGTTGGTCAGCAGCCGGACCGGCCCCAGACCGAGCGCCGTGAGGATCGCCGCTCCCGCGGCATACTCGCGGCCGTCGACCGGCAGGCCGAGCTCGAGCTGGGCATCGACGGTGTCGAACCCGTTGTCCTGCAACGCGTAGGCCTGGAGCTTGGAGACCAGCCCGACACCGCGGCCCTCGTGACCACGCAGGTAGACCACCGCGCCGCCCTCGGCCGCGACCCGCTCCAGGGAGCGGTCGAGCTGGGGTCCGCAGTCGCAGCGCAACGACCCGAAGGCGTCACCGGTCAGGCACTCGGAGTGCAGGCGCACCAAGGGGTTCGGGCCCGATCGGCCCCGCGCGGACTGACCAGGGCGACGTGCTCGTCGCCGCTGAGCTTGTCGCGGAAGCCGATCGCCGAGAACTCGCCGTGCCGCGTGGGCAGAGTCGTCTCGGCCAAGGTCTCCACCCGGTCGTGGAGCTGTCGCCAGGCGATGAGGGCCTCGATGGTGACGACCGGCAGGTCGTGGACCGCGCCGGTGGCGAGCACCTCGGGCAGTCGCATCATCGTGCCGTCGTCGTTGACCAGCTCGCCTATGGCGCCGACCGGTGCCAGGCCGGCCAGCCGGCAGAGGTCGACCGCGGCCTCGGTGTGGCCGGGGCGCTCGAGCACTCCACCCGCCTTGGCGCGCAACGGGATCACGTGACCCGGGCGCACGAACGAGTCCGGCGTCGAGAGTGGGTCGGCAAGCAGGCGGATGGTCCGTGCCCGGTCCGCGGCGCTGATTCCGGTCGTCACGCCCTTGGCCGCGTCGACGCTCACGGTGTAGGCAGTCCGGAGGGGGTCACGGTTGTCAGCCACCATGAGTGGGAGCCCCAGCTGGTCGGCGATGCCTGCCGTGACCGGAGCGCAGAGGTAGCCGCTGGTGTGACGGATCGTCCAGGCCAGCCAGTCGTCGGTGAGGGTCTGGGCGGCCAGGATCACGTCGCCCTCGTTCTCGCGGTCCGCACTGTCGGTCGCGAGGACTGGCCGGCCGTCGCGGAGGGCGGCGAGAGCTTCCTCGACGGTGGCCAGGCCGATCATGCCGACACCTCCGCGAGCTCGGGTGCGGGGTCGCGCTCCTCACGGGACGCCTTGAGCCAGACGAAGAACCCGTAGATGACCAAGGCTCCGTAGACGACGAACAGAATCGCCGTCGGGTAGTACTTCGAGTGCCAGAGCAGCGGCACCCCGACGAGGTCGACAGCGATCCAGGCCAGCCAGAAGTCGTTCCAGCCGCGCGCCATCGCGTAGGTGGCCACCATCGACCCGACGAAGATCCAGGCGTCGCACCAGAAGTACCAGCGCGGCGCCGGCCACCCCGCCCCGATCACCGAGAACACCCACTGGAAGAGCAGCACACCTGCCGCCGCAGCCACGAGGTATGCCGCCCGCTCACGGACCGAGGCCCACCGCGGCGTGATCGCCGGTGCGGACGCGTCGCCACGCGCCTTGCGGTGTTCGTTCCAGCGCCACCAGCCGTAGACGCTGGTGAGAATGAAGAACACCTGCCGGCCGGCCTGGCCGAACAGCGGCTGCTGCGCCTGCGCGTCGAACGTGGCGCCGATGAAGACCGTGAACAGCAGGACGTTCCCGACGATCCCGATCGGCCAGGCCCACACCCGACGACGCAGGCCACCGACGGCGGAGGCGAAACCGAAGGCGTTGCCGACGATCTCGCGCCAGGTGATCGGGTGGCCGCCGATCGTCAGGTGTGCCTCGTAGAGGCGGCTGAAGAGGTTCATGCGGGGGTCTCCTTGGACGTGAGCAGGCGTTCGACGTACTTGGCCAGGACATCGACCTCGAGGTTGACGGTGTCGCCGACTCCCTTGTGTCCCAGCGTGGTCAGGGCGAGCGTGGTGGGGATGAGCGAGACCGTGAAGGCGGCAGCGTCATCTGACAGACCGGTGTCGACGGAGGCGACGGTCAGGCTGACGCCGTCGACCGTGATCGACCCCTTCTCGACGACGTACCGGACGAGGGCGGTTGGCAGGCTGAGCTCGACGACCTCCCACCGCTCCCCCGGTGTCCTGGCCAGGATCGTGGCGGTGCCGTCGACGTGACCCTGGACGATGTGCCCGCCGAACCGGCTGGAGGCTGCCATCGCGCGCTCGAGGTTCACCCGGTCGCCGGCGCGCAGGCCGCCCAGGCTGCTCCGGTCGAGCGTCTCGGCCATGACGTCGACGGTGAACCGGGTCGCATCGTGCTCGATGACGGTCAGGCAGACCCCGTTGACGGCGATGGAGGCACCATGGACGGCGTCAGAGGTCACGAGCGGACCCGCCACGGTGAGCCGGGCCGAGTCGGTGCCGAGCTCGAGCTCGAGGACCTCGCCGAGCTCCTCGACGATTCCGGTGAACATCAGCGAAGTCCTTTCAGTGCAGCCGTGATCCGCACGTCGTCGCCGATCAGGGTGATGTCGGTCGGCTTCAGGCGGAGTGCGTGCTCGATGGAGGTGATGCCGAGGTCGCTGACCGACGGGCGCCCGCGCCCCAGCAGGACGGGGGCGACGTAGGCGATGAGCTCGTCGACGAGGTCCGCCGCCATGAAGGCCGCCGCGACGGTGGGCCCTCCTTCGAGCCACACGTGGTGGACCTCGGCATCGGCGAGCGCCGACAGGACGTCCTTGGGGTCGCGGGTGCGCAGGTGCCAGGTCGGCGCGGCGTCGTCGAGGACCCTCGCGTCGGGCGGGAGGTCCCGCTCCCCCATGACGACCCGGATCGGCTGCCGCGGGTAGAGCGAGCCGTCGGGCCGGCGCGCCGTCAGCTGGGGGTCGTCGAGCAGTGCCGTGCCGGTGCCCACGAGGACCGCGCCGCAGCGCGACCGCTGCTCGTGGACGTCTGCGCGGGCGGCCTCCCCGGTGATCCACTGGCTGCTGCCGTCAGCGGCGGCACTTCGCCCGTCGAGGGTGGTCGCGAGCTTCCAGGTCACCCAAGGTCGTCCCGTCGTGATCCGGTGCGTCCAGGTGTCGTTGAGCGCCTCCGCCTCGTACGCCCAGAACGCCTCCCACGACCGCGACACCCTGGCCGCGGAGCCAGCCGGCGCCGCCGGCCGCCGCAGGGTTGGGGTCGCTCTGGGCGTAGACCACGCGGGCCACGCCGGCGGCATACAAGCGCCTGGGCACATGAGGGCGTGCGCCCGGTGTGGTTGCACGGTTCGAGGGTGACGTAGGCGGTGCACCCGGCCGCGCGTTCCCCCGCCGCCGCGAGCGCGTCGGCCTCCGCGTGCGGACTGCCCGCGCCGCGGTGCCAGCCTGCGGCCACGACCTCCCCGGCAGCGTCGACGATGACGCACCCGACCCGCGGGTTGGCATCGGCCCGCGGTCCGTGGGCAGCCAGCGCCAGGGCACGGCGCATCATCGCCGTGTCACTGGTGGAGTGCTCTGCCATCGTCCTGCCCTCGTGCTCGAAACCTGTCGGTTGAGCTCCGGGGGACGTGCAGGCGGACCTGCTGGCGAGGAGTGGGCGCAGGGACGGCAGGTGCCGCCCTGCGAGACCCACCGGTCCCGCTGTCGCGTGCTGCCTACCATCCGGACTCTCACCGTCGGTCTGGGAGTTCCACCCAGTCAACCGGCCGCTGGCTGCGGTCGGGTCGCGGACTGTCACCGCCGGTTCGGAATTGCACCGACCCCGGAGCACGTCAGCCTCCAGTATGCCGCAGCGGCGCCGGGCGCGCGCCGGGTGGTCCGCGTGACGGTCCTCACGGACGAAGCCTGCGTGGTGCCGCGCGGCGTCAGGCCGGAGTCGGTCGGGGGCGCCTGTTGCGCAGCCCCAACATGTAGGGCAGACCCGCGCCGGCCGCGAAGGCGGTCCGCGCCAGGCGGCCCCGCCACGTCACTTCGGCGGGTGCTGGCGTCAGGCCGTCCAGGTCGGTGACGTCGACGTAGAAGCCGCGCGCCGGACCGATGCCCTCCAAGACCAGCGGGACGTCGTGCACCGGGCCGACCAGGCTCGAGCTGGTGCGATAGAGGTCTTCGGACAGCAGGACGTACTCAGGGACGGCGACCGGGTTCTTCAGCAGCCGGTGGGCGAGGATGACGTCGATCCCGACGAGCTTGAGGCGGTCTCGGATGGTCTGGGTCGCCACGTCACCGACGTGGGCGACAAACTTGAGTCGGAGGTTGGTTGCCTCCTTGCAGCCGCGGCAGGGGCACAGGTTCCTGGCCACGTACTCGCGCTCGGAGTGAAACGCCAGGTGCATGGCCGCGGCCGCGCGCAGGACGGCGTCGACCAGCGCGCCCGGCGCCGAACCACCGGCTGGACGATAGAGGAAGGCCGCGTCGCCCTCCACCTCGACCAGCTCGAAGCCCGGGGCCGCGTCGATCACCCGCTCGAGCAGTCGGCCGGTGTTGACCTCGGCGTGCGCAAGGCTCATGCGGTGGCTGCTCATGTAGTCGGTGTAGCCGCCGATGTCGGCGATCAGCAGCAGGGCCCGGTCCGACGACATGCCCCACCGTCGCAGATGAACCGGCGCCACTCAAGGGGTCATGGGGACCCCCGTGTCCGGATCCTCAGGGACCGAACCCGGATCCTTCGGGACGAACCGGTCGAGCAGGACGTCGACACCGGCGGCTGCCTCGCGAGCAGCCGGCGTGAACCCGAGGACCACGGTGAGGAAGCGGGTCGATAGCAGGGCCTGCAGCCTCAGGTCGTTGCGGGCCACGACGGTGGCCGTCCTGCGAGTCTGTCGCAGCAGGGCGATCTCACCGAACCCCTCACCGGGGCCGAGGGTCGCGATCACGGCCCCGTCGCCGATGACGTCGGCCTGACCGGACTCGATGACGTAGTAGCGGTCGGCGATGTCGCCCTGGCTGACCACGACCTGTCCGCGCGGCACCGACAGCGGTTCCAGGCCCCGGGCGAGATGCTCGATGGAGGGCAGCGGCAGCGTGCGCAGCATCGGCACCATCTGGAGCAGCTCGACGTCGGCGTCGTGCAGCCCGACCGCGCCGTCCAGGTGTCGTAGCCGGCGCCACGACGCCGCTGCCATGAGCGGGCACAGCAGGCCGATGCCGATCAGCGCCGCCCGCGCTCCGACCTCCTCGACCGCCCAGGACGCGGCCGCCGCGCCGATCCCGATCGAGAGGGCGACCATGCTCTCCAGCACGCCAAAGACCCGGGCCAGCACCTCGTCGGGGGCGATCCGAGCCAGCAGGGTGAACCCAGCGACGTCGATCAGAGCATTCCCCACGCCGACGAAGGCGATGAGAGTGAGGGCTACCCCCTCCCGGGGGACCACGCCGACGAGCGTGATCGGCAGGCCCCACAGGACGACCCCGATGGCGAACCAGGCCGCCAGCCGCCGAGTGCCCACCAGCAGCGACACGGCCATCGAGCCGATCACCGCACCGACGCCCGCCGCCGTCATGATCGCGCCGGCGCCCGGCTCACCGGTGCCGAGCAGCTGGATCGCGACGACGACGGACAGCACGGTCAGCGCGCCCCGGGTGAATGACTGGACGGCGGCCAGGCCGAGGATCAGGGCCAGGTCGCGGTTGCCTGCCACCGCTCGCAGCCCCTCGGCCGCCTCTCGGACCAGGTGTCGTCGCAAGCCGGCGGAAGGGCGGGGCGGGGCTTCGTAGCGCAGCCGCAGCAACAGGGCCGCCCCCCACAGCGAAGCTGCGGCAGCGACCGAGAAGACCGCCGCCACATCGGCGACCTGTAGGAGGACCGCCGCCAGCAGCGGCCCCACCAGGGTGGCTGCGGAGTCGAGCAGCCCCCGGACCACGTTGGCACTGGCCAGCTCGCCGCCCGTGCGGCACAGCGATGGGAGCAACGCGGAATGCGCCGGGCGGAAAAGGGTGGCAGCGATCGTCGAGAGCACGGCGAGCGCGTACACCACGGCCGGAGGCCCGGCAACCGCTGCGACCGCCGCCGCCGCTGCCGTGACCAGACCGCGCAGCGTCGACACCACGATGAGGACCCGTTCGCGACGTCCCCGGTCGGCCAGAGGCGAGAGCAAGGGGGCGCACAGCGCTGCCGGGGCCATCCGCAGCAGCCCAACCAGCCCGAGGGCGGTGGCACCGCCGTCGCGGTAGGCGACGATACCCAGCCCGACCGTGAAGGCCCACTCTGCCGTCCACGCACCGAGGAAGCTCAGCTGGGCCCGGCGGAGCTGAGGGTTGCGAGCGTTGCTGGTGAACGCTGCGGCAGCGTCAGCCAGCCGGCCTGGACCGCCCGGCTCCGCCATGAGCAGACTCTAGGACAACAGCGGGTCACCGACCGGCGAACAGGTTCGATGCAGGTGCGCCGGCCGGACGGGCGGCGACATCGACGCCTCCGCGCCCGCTCAGTGCTGGTGACGCTCGGCCAGCGCACGCAGCTCGTCGACAGCGGCTGCGGCGTCGTCGGCCCCGTAGACGGCAGATCCTGCGACGAACACGTCGGCGCCCGCCTCGGCGCACTCCTCGATGGTGTCCGCGGACACTCCCCCGTCCACCTGCACCCAGATCTCGCCACCGTGGCGAGCCACCGCCTCGCGCACCTGGCTGACCTTGGCCATCTGGTCGGCCATGAACGACTGACCACCGAAGCCGGGCTCGACGGTCATCACGAGGACCATGTCGAGGTCCGGCACGAGGTCCTCGTAGGGCCCGAAGTCCGTGCCGGGCTTGATCGCCATCCCGGCACGGGCGCCGAGCCCTCGCAAGTTCCTGGCCAGGGCCCGCGGGTCGCGGGCGGCCTCGACGTGGAACGTCACGGACGCGCCGCCCGCCTCGGCATACCTCGGCGCCCAGCGGTCCGGGTCGTCGATCATGAGGTGGCAGTCCAGCGGGATCGGGCTCACCCGCGCGAGCGCCTCGACCACGGGCAGGCCGAGGGTGAGGTTCGGCACGAAGTGCCCGTCCATGACGTCGACGTGGGCCCAGTCCGCGTTGGCGATCCGGTCCAGCTCCGCCTGGAGGTTCGCGAAGTCGGCGGCCAGGATGCTCGGCGAGATCTGCACGGGCCCAACCCTAACGGCGCGACAGCAGCCTCCCGAGCAGCCCCACCGCGAGCACCACCAGGCCCACCAGCAGCGACGCCGATGGCAGGCTCGCCACCAGGACGAGGCACCCCGCCATGCCGAGCAGCTGGAGCACCCGTGGCCACCGGCGCTCGGACGGCGGTTGACGCCAGGCTGCGGCGTTGGCGACGAAGTAGTAGAGCAGGACGCCGAAGGCCGAGAACCCGATAGCGCCCCGGACGTCGACGACGAGCACGAGGACGACGACTGCCAGGCCGACGGCGAGCTGCGCGTGGTGCGGCACCTTCCGGCGGGCTTCGACCGCTGACAACCAGCCCGGCAGGTCGCGGCCCCTCGCCATCGCCAGTGTGGTGCGGCTGACACCGGTCAACAGGGCGAGCAGCGCACCGAGGGAGGCCGCAGCCGCCCCCACCCGCAGCACTGGCCCGACGCCGGAGGCCCCGACTCGGTCCACGGCAGCAGTCAAGGGCGTGGCCGCTGAGGCGAGGTCGGCACCGAGGACCCGGACCAGGAGCAGGGCGACCACGAGATAGAGGCCGATGGTCGTGCCCAGGGCAACGAGGATGGCTCGTCCGATCTGCTGGGGACGGCGCACCTCCTCCGCCAGGGTGGCGATGCGGGCGTAGCCGGCGAAGGCGAAGAACAGCAGGCCCGCTCCCTGCAGGATCCCGGTGACACCGGCGTGCTCGAGGGGTGGCGCGGCACGGCTCGGCGCGCCGGTGGCGGTCACCACGATGAACACGAGCAGTACCGTCCCGGTCAGCGCCAGCAGCAGGCGCGCCATCTGTGCCGTGCGTGTGATCCCGCGCAACGTCGCCACCGTGAAGAACGCCACCACGGTCGCCGCGGCACCACGCTGCCACCACCCACCCGCAGGGACGGCGTATGCCGCGAACGTCATGGCCATCGCGGCGCACGAAGCCGTCTTGCCGACGACGAAGCCCCAGCCCGCGAGGAACCCCCACCACGGGCCGAGCACCGCACGGCCGAACACGTAGGTCCCACCCGAGGCCGGGTGGACGGCCGCGAGCTGGGCGGAGGCAGTGGCGTTGCAGAACGCGATCACCGCGGCGACGCCCAGGGCAACCACGAGTCCGGCGCCTGCCACCGCCGCAGCAGGCCCGAACACCACGAAGACACCCGCCCCGAGCATCGCGCTGAGGCCGACCACGACGGCGTCGCCCGTCCCGAGGCTGCGCGCGAGCGGTCTGGTCGGGGTCATCGCTCAGCCGCCCAGCCGCGCAGCGATCTCCTCGGCGGCGGCCAGGCACTCGTCGTCGGTCACGTTGGGCAGGACCTCCTCCCAGAGCGGCAGCATCATGCCGCTGGCCTCGAGCATCCCGAGCGGCCGGGGCATCAGCCACGCGTGGAAGTGGGCCCCACCGTCGCCCCATCGGTACAGGTGGACCCGGCCGACGTCGCCGCGCGCGAGGATGGCTCGCTCGAGGCGGGCGACCAGCACCCCGAACGACCCCTGCGCCTGCGGGGAGAGATCACTGAACGAGTCGACGTGCTGGGTGCTGGCCAGCCAGACGGTGCCGGGCAGGCTGCAGGTCCTCGGCGGGTGCACGGTGAAGTGCTCGTCCGACCACACGACCGGTGTGGTGCGACCTGCACACAGCCGACAGTCGGGACCGCCGGGGTCGCCGGTGCGTGGCGGTTCGGGGACCACCCGGGGTCCGGGTTCGACGACGGTCAGCGGTTCGGCGTAGGGAATCAACATGGCTCCACCGTGCGCCGGATCGGCCGGTCCCACTTGATCGAGCTCGTCATTGTCGCGATCGGCGAACCGAGTCAACCTCGTGGGACCGCGAACCAGTCCTTCGGATCGCCGTACCCGAGGTCGCCGATCCCATGGCCGCGCAGGGCGGTGACCGCGACGATCCGGTGGTGCGTCCCGAACGCGAGCACGTGGGCGACCATCGCGCCGTAGGTGAGGACCTGCGGCACGGGTGAGAACGCGTCGACGAACGTCTCGTCGAGGCGGCCGTCCGCGGCATACCGGCGCACGTTGGAGACGAACTCCGGCCCGGTCGTCGCGAGCCGACGCCGCATCGACGTCACCGACTCGTCCTGTTCGACGGCGAAGTCGTACTCACGGTCGGCCACGGCAGCGTCCCACATACCCATCTGACCGATGATGCGCGACAGCACCCGGCGCAGGGACTCACCGTCGATCCCCTCCACCCGGTTCGGCAGCGCCGCGTCGAGCTGCTCGTCGGTCAACTGCTCCGCACGGGTGAGCAGCTCCCCTGCCAGCCACACGTGGTGCTCGACCATCTCCACGATCAGGTCCATCGAGTCCATCCTCTGTCGAGCGGGCAGTCGCAGGCCGCCCGGCGGGTGGAAGTGCACGTCGGAGGGGGCCGAGATCCGGAACCCGGTCGGTCGCCGCCGCCAGGTCGACGGCGACGCGTCGTACTCGCGCCGGAAGGCCCTGGTGAACGCCTCGTGGCTGGAGAAGCCTGCCCCGACGGCGAGGTCCAGCAGGGTGTGGTCGGTGACGATCATGAGGTATGCCGCCCGCTCCATCAGGATTCGTGCCCGGAAGCGGATGGGCGTCTCACCGGACATCGCCATGATGACGCGCTCGAAGTGGAACCGGGACAGGTTCGCGTCGGCGGCCAGCTGCTCCGCGCGGGTCTTCCCCAGGTCCGGCGGCCGCCCGTCCGCGTCGAGGTCGGCGGCCATCCGGTCGAGGAAGGCCGCCAGATGGTCGGCGGCCACAGTTCCCACGACTGCAGGCTGCCACACCGGAGCCGTGCCGGCAGGTCGGCGGTGGAACCGACGGTGGTCTCCCTCGAGGTCGCCCCACCGTCTCCGTGGCGCCGGTCTCAGCCGGCCCGCGGACCCATGGCTTCGGCGAGCATCGTCAACGTCGCTTCGCGGGCCGGCGCGCGGTCCGCGGGTGTGCCGATGACCGCCCCGGCGACCGGGTGCACCATGACCTCGTCCACGTCGAACTCGGCGGCGAGGGCGGTGACCTGCTCGGCCACGCTGTCCGGCGTGCCCACCACCCAGCGTCCGAGCATCTCGTCGGCGAGGGCGCGGTGGGCGTCACTGATGCCCTGGTCCTCCACGTCCTCGACCAGACGTTGTGGTGTCAGGGGTCCACCGGTGCGCAGAGCCACCATCGAGGCCAGGTTGGGCAACACCAGCCGCTCCGCCTCGGCCCGGGTCGGTGCGACGACGACGTTCACCGTGAGGAAGGTCCGCGGAGTCGGATGCACCGCTGACGGCGTGTAGCCGGAGCGGTAGAGGTCGAGCGCCTCGGCCGTGCCTCGGCCGGAGAAGTGGTGGGCGAAGACGTACGGGAGGCCACGCTCGGCGGCCAGCCGGGCGGAGTAGTCGGACGAGCCCAGCAGCCAGACGTCGGGCACGGAGACGGCGTGAGGAGTGGCGTTGAGCGGGCGGACGTCGCCGCCGACCCTGATGCCGACGCCCTCTGGCGACATCAGGGCGATGACGTCGTCGACGTACTGCGGGAAGCGCTGGACCGCGTCCTGTTCCACGCCGCCGGCGCCGTGACGGAGTGCGTAGCTCGTGACCGGGTCGGTGCCCGGGGCACGTCCGATGCCGAGGTCGATCCGCCCGGGATGAGCTGCCTCGAGCAGGGCGAACTGCTCGGCGACCACGAGTGGCGCGTGGTTCGGAAGCATGACGCCGCCGGAGCCGACCCGTATCCGTGCCGTCGCTGCAGCGACCATGGCGATGAGGACCGGGGGGTTAGTCGCCGCCACCGCGGGCATGTTGTGGTGCTCGGCCAGCCAGTAGCGCCGGTAACCGTGGCGGTCAGCCACCTGGGCGAGCGAACGGGTGGCAGCCAACGCGTCACCCGTCGACTGGTCGCGACGGACAGGGACGAGGTCGAGGACGGACAGCGCTGGTGTGCTCACCTGTGGGGCAACCCGGGGTGGGTGACCCCTATTCCGGCCCGGCCTTCTTGCGCAGCAGCGCCAGGAACATCCCGTCGGTGCCGTGGACGTGCGGCCACAGCTGGACGGTCGCACCCGTGCCCGGGACCGGGACGGGAGCACCGGAGCTGTCGCGCACGAACTCGCGGGCGTCCAGCAGCTCGACATCGCTGCGGCGCTTGGTCACGTCTCCCACGACGAACGCGGTCTCGGCCAGGTGGGGGCTGCACGTGGCGTAGGCGACGACTCCCCCGGGAGCTGTCGCATCGATGGCGGCGGCGAGCAGCTCGCGCTGGAGCTTGCCCAGGTCCGCCAGATCGGCCGGAGTACGCCTCCAGCGCGCCTCGGGACGACGACGCAAGGCGCCCAAGCCCGTGCAGGGTGCGTCCACGAGCACCCGGTCGTACCGGCTCGGCTCGTCCTCGCCCACCAGTCTGCCGTCCCCCGTGCGCACCACGACGCTGCGCCCGAGCGAGGTCGCCCGCGCGATCGCGGGACGCAGGGTCCGCCGGACCAGGGCGCTCCGGTGCTCGCTCACCTCGTTGGCAACGAGGTCCGCGCCGGCCTCGAGGGCCAGCCCCGCGAGCAGCCCGGCCTTGCCGCCCGGACCCGCGCAGAGGTCGAGCCAGCGTTCGGCCCGGTCCGCACCGCCGTTCTCGACCGGCACCGCGGCGAGGGCCAGGGCCACCAGCTGCGATCCCTCGTCCTGCACCGCTGCGCGCCCGTCGCGCACCGCGGGTATGCCGCCCGGGTCGCCGCCGTGGAGCACCGCACCCCACGGCGAGAGCGGGGACGGGAAGGCGCCGGCGTCCATCAGCTCGCCCACCGTGGCCAGGCCCGGGCGGGCCACGAGGGTCACCTTGGCGGGCGCGTTGTCCGACGTGACGAGGGCGGTCAGCTCGTCATCGACGGTCTCGGGAGTCGCTGCCCCGTGCCCCAGGAGGGCAGCACGCAGCGCCTTGACGATCCACTCGGGGTGGGACTGTTCGACAGCCAGCCGGCCAGTGAGCTCGCCCTCGGGCACGACCTCGGCCAGCCACGCGTCGAGGGGGCGCTCGCTGACCCGTCGCATGACCGCATTGACGAAACCGGCCGCCCCGGCGCCATTGACCTTCCGCGCCAGCCCGACCGTCTCGTCCACGGCGGCATGGGTGGGCACCCGCATCCCGAGGAGCTGGTGCGCCCCGAGCCGAAGGGTGTCGAGGACGTTCGGGTCGATCTTCGCCACGGGGCGACCGGCAGCAATGCCGATGACCGGGTCGTAGAGCCCGTGCATCCGCACGGCGCCGTAGACGAGCTCGGTGGTGAAGGCGGCGTCTCTGCCTTGGATTCCCCTGTCCCGCAGCACCTTCGGCAGCTCGAGGTTGGCATAGGCACCGTCGGCGACAGCGCGCAGCACGGTGTAGGCGGCCAGACGTTGCGGGTCGCTGCTGCGGTTGCGCTCGCTCGGGCGCTGGGCGGAGCGCTCCCGGTCTCCGTGCGCCCGGTCCGGACGCTGCCGGCCCCTCGCACTGCGGCGACCGCCCGCGTCATCGCGGCGACCGCCGGCGTCGCCGCCGGCGCGACCTCGACCACTGTCGTCGCGGCGCGGTCCTGATGACCCCGTCTCACTCATGGCTGAACCGCTCGCCTTCCTCGATGCGAAGGCCACGCGCCCAGTCGGCTGCCGCCATCTGCTTCTTGCCATGGGGACGGACGTCAGTCAACCGCACCGGGCCGCTCGCGGTGCCCACGAGCACCTCCCGCTTCCCGGCCGCGACCTCTCCGGGCGCCAGGGCCGGTCCGGCATCGCCTGCGTCGAGAAACACTGGAAGGAAGCCGACCCGCGAGTTCCGGAACGTCGACCACGCCCCAGGAGCGGGCGTGCACCCGCGCACCTGACGATCGACGGCCAGTGCCGGGCGGTCCCAGCGCACCCGCGCGTCCTGGACCTCGATCTTGGGGGCCAGTGAGACGCCGTCGGCGGCCTGCGGCACCGGTGTCAGAGAACCGTCGGCGAGCCCGTCCATCGTGGCCACGAGCAAGCCAGCCCCGCCCTCGGCCAGCCGGCCCAGCAGGTCGCCGGCGGTGTCGCGGGGACGGATCTGCTCGGTCATCTGGCCGAAGACCGGGCCGGTGTCGAGCCCGGCCTCGATGAGGAAGGTGGACGCGCCGGTGACCTCGTCGCCGGCCATGACCGCGTGCTGCACGGGCGCGGCGCCCCGCCAGGCCGGCAGCAGGGAGAAGTGCAGGTTGACCCACCCGACGCGTGGGATGTCGAGCGCCACCTGCGGGATCAGGGCGCCGTAGGCCACCACCGGACAGACGTCCGGCGCGAGCGCACGCAGCCGGTCGAGGAAGTCCGGGTCGCGGGGGCGGTCCGGCGTCAGCACCTCGATGCCGAGCTCCTCCGCGCGCTGGCGGACGGGCGACTGGGCAACCGCGCGGCCGCGTCCGGCTCGGGCATCGGGACGGGTGACGACGGCGACAACCTCGTGCGGCGAGGCGACGAGCGCGTCGAGCGCCGGCAGCGCCGGCTCCGGCGTGCCGGCGAAGACGAGCCGCATCACATGCCCCGGCCGAACGTGGCGTGCGGGCTGACCTTGATGACCGGGGTGTCTCCCCCGGCCCACTCCGCCTCGCGAATCGCCCTCATGGCCGCCTTGCGCTGCTCACGGTCCATCCGGTCGATGAACAGGATTCCGTCGAGGTGGTCGGTCTCGTGCTGCAGGCACCGGGCCAGCAGCTCGGACCCCTCGATGACCACGGGCTCACCGAACTGGTTGAAGCCCCTGGCCACCGTGCGCAGTGCCCGCGGTGTCTCGAACCGCAGACCAGGGAAGGACAGACAGCCCTCCTCACCCTCCTGCAGCTCCGCGGACAGGTCGAGGTCGGGGTTGACCAGGTGGCCGAGCTCCCCGTCGACCCAGTAGGTGAAGACCCGGAGCCCGACCCCGATCTGCGGTGCGGCGAGGCCGGCGCCGGGCGCGTCCATCATCGTCTCGGTGAGGTCCTTGACGAGCTGACGCAGCTCCTTGTCGAAGTCGGTCACGCGTTCCGCAGGAGTGCGCAGGACGGGATCGCCGAAGAGGCGGATGTTCTGGATCGGCACCGCGCCAGTCTAGGTGGCGGTCAGCGACGCATTTGTGCGCGCTGCTCGGGTGGCAGCCCGCGCTCCACCTCACGTCGCCAGAGCCAAGCACCGAGCGCGAAGGCTCCGAGCACCCCTCCCAGCCCCATACCGGCGGTGACGACGGCCACACCCACCACCGGCACGCCCACCACCAGGAGGATGAGCGCAGACCTGGCCCGCAACACCGCCCACCCCTCCCGGGCCACGAACGAGAGGCGGCGCAGGGCGGAGACAGGTCGGGGAACCAGCTCGGGACCACGGTCTGGGAGGGGCAGGTGGAGCTCGTCGGGCACCATCGCGTCGATGGCGGACCGGGCCGCGTCGCCCTTCCGCCACAGAGTCGGCTCCACGACGATGCTCCAGCCGTCACGGTCGACGACCTCGCGTCGACCATCTGCGTGGGTCAGCAGGCCGACGACGGCGTCGCGATGGATGGCGCGGAAGCTGTGCCGGCTTCCCACCTGCAGCAGGTCGGGACCGACGACGAGCCGCTCGCGCAGTGCCGGGAAGTTCTTCGACAGGTGCGACCTCCCGCCACCCTCGCGTGGCCCGGTCTTCATCGAGAGCATGGGCAGCTCGCGCCTCCACAGGGCGTCTCCGCCAATGCCCAGAAGGAGCGTGGAGCGGACCGCCTCGGCGGCACCGGACACATCGGCGAAGCGCACCGAGCGCACCTCCTCGACGCACGCGTCGAGACCGAGGAACTCTGCCTGGCGGAGGTGGTCGAGGGCCGCTCGGTGCGCGAGCCCTGCGACGTTGTACGGGTCGGACATGGTCTGGACGATCTGGTCGACGGCGTCCATCACCAGTGCGGTCCGGAAGCTCCCTCCAGCCACCCTGTCGAGCTGCACGAGCGCCTTGGCGGCGAGCGTCTGGCGCAGCACGTGGTCCGCGTCCGAGGCCCACAGGACCGCAGCGCTGTCATCGTCCACGGGCTCGTAGTGCGACCACGGCGCGTAGGCGCTCCCGTCGCGCTCCCTGAACTCGGCCACGAACTGCTCGCGCAGGACGTGCGCCAGCACGGTGGCCGCGACGGACCGCGGCGCCACCCCGGACATGAGGACGCCCGATGGGATGAGGTAGGCACCGGGAAGGTCGCCCTGAGAGGGCACGGCGGTGGGTGGCGGACGCAGCTCAGCGCCGGGCAGCTCGAGTCGCAGTCCCCGTGGCGGCGGCCCATCCAGGACCAGTACGCAGTTGTCCCGCGTGAACGCAGCTGCCGCGAGCTCGACGATGGCCTCGGGCGTCGCCCGCGCCAGCCCCGGCTCTCGGAACCCAGACAGTCCGGGCCCCTGCGCGCCGTACCGCCACAACAAGGCATGACCCACCTCTCCCGAGCCACGGACCACCGACTCGGCACGCAGCACGGAACGTTCGCGCGCGAGCTCCGCGACATCGGGCTCGGACAGCCACGCGACCAGGCCGGACAGGGTGGCCGCGACGGCGTCGGGCGCGCCGTGGACGTCGAAGCGGGTGTGGAGCAGTGACACCGAGCCGTTGACCTGCAAGGCACCCTTGGCGCGTCCGTGAAGGGCCAGGTGCTCGAGGAGGTGCGTCCGCCCGCTGGTGGCCAGTGTCTCGTCGACGATGCCCTGACGAAAGACCAGCGAGGCCGACAAGGTGGGGCGACCACTCTCCACCCAGTAGGTCGCGACACCCACGTCGCCGCAGCGCACCTGCACGGACATGCCCGGACCTCCTCCCTGGGTCGAGTCCCTCATCGGCCGTCGGCCACGATAGGGGGGCGACTGCGCAGACCGGAGCGATTCCTCCGAAAGAAGCACCAAAGGGACGTCCGGGTCAGAGAGGTCGAGCGGCGGGGTCAGCTGGCCGGGTCGCGCGGGTCCATCCGCACCTGGATCGAGGCCTTCTCCTTGCGCGCGCTACGGACCGACTTCATCGCGGCCAGGGACTCGGCCAGCGCCGCACGCTCGTCGAGCGAACAGCGGAGCAGGATCCGGACAGCGTCGTCGGCGACGTGGAGCGGCCCGAGCCGCTCGACCCCCTCGGGCAGCTGGGCGAGCCGCAGCGCCGCATCGACGGCCCGGCGCTCGCCCGTCACCGCCGCGAGGGCCACGGTGGGTGGCAGCGACAGCGCCAGCCGGTCGGCGAGCTCCCGATCCGCGAACCACGCCGGGTCCCAGCGGACCAGCGCTTCGACGACCGGCAGGGTCGTGTGGGTCGGTGCGCCACAGAGGACCAGCTGGCCACCGTTCGAGGCACCACGGGTGAGCGCGCCGGCAGCAGTCCAGCGCCGTAGGGCCTCCTCGCCGGCATCGAGGGTGGGCCGGTCGAGACTGGCCCAGGCGTCGAGGAGGAGGCACGCGGCATACCCACCCTCGGCGACGGGCTCGGCACCCGGTGTCGCGATGACGAGGGCCGGTGTCGCGGCCACCCGATCGAGCACGGCGCCGGCGCCAGAGGTGTGCACCGGCACCCCGGGGAATGCCCGGCCCAGCTCCTCCGCAGTGCGCCGCGCGCCGACCACCGACGAGCGCAGCTCGCGGCCACCGCAGTGGCGGCACTCGAACCGGCCCACCCCCCGGCCGCACCACCGGCAGGCCGGCTCGGCCTGGCGCGACCCCAGGGCCACTGGGCCACCGCAGTGGCTGCAGCGCACGGCGGTGCGGCAGGTCTGGCAGGACAGGGACGGCAGGTAGCCGCGCCGGGGCACCTGGACGAGCACGGGCCCGGACCCGAGGGCGGCCTTGGCCGTGCGCCAGGCGATCGAGGGGAGGTGGGCCGAGGCCGCCGCCGCGTCGCGCTCGACCTCGACACCCTCACCCGCGACCTGCACCCGGGGGACCACTCCCCGCACCGAGGCGCCGGCAATGGTCCGCAGCTCGCCCGACTCGACCAGTCGCTGCACGGCAGCGGTGCGGGTGAAGCCGCCCGACAGCACAGCGGCCTGCTCCGCACGGGCGCGGGTGAGGAGCACGTCGCGGACGTGCGGGTAGGGGGCGCGGGGCTCGTCGAGCAGGTCGTCGCCGTCGTCCCACCACGCGACGAGACCCAGGTCGCGCACGGGGGCGAAGGCCGCCGCACGTGTGCCGACCACGACGGACACGTGACCGCGCAGGACCTTGAGCCAGGCGGTGTAACGCGCCTGGGGACCCTGGTCAGCGGTGAGGCGCACGTGGCGACCCGGACCGAGTGCCTCGGTGAGGGCCGCGTCCACGCGGGCTACGTCGCGGTGGTCGGGCACCACGAGGACGCTGCCGCGCCCCCCGGCGAGCGTGGCCGCCGCAGCCGCCGCCAGCGCCGCCGGCCAGTCCTGCTCGGGCGACGCGGTCGGCAGGGCCAGCCACGAGGCGGACGGGAAGTCGCCCGCCGCGAGCCGCGCGAGGTAGGCCGGCCCCGCCGCATACCTGCTCCAAGCGGGTCCCGGGCCGGTCTGCTCCGGCAGTGGGTCGGGGGTCGGCGCCTCCAGCGCGAGGGCCTTCTCGGCCGCAGCGTGGCGGGGTGGGACGGCAAGGCGAAGCACGTCGCCGAGGGTGCCCGCACAGGCCGCAGCGACCTCGGTCGCCACCTGCAGCTGGGTCGGGGTGAGCACGGGCTCGGGAGACACCACCCGACGGATCGGGGCGAGCCGGCCCTCGTGCTCAGCCTGCGGCTGGCGGTCGACCACGAAGCCGTCGAGGTCCTGCCCGGCGAAGCGCACCTTGACCCGGACGCCCGGCACTGCCGTCTCGGCGAACGCCTCGGGCACGAGGTACTCGAACGGGCGCGCGAGGTGGGCCAGCCCGGTGTCGACGACGACCGAGGCCACCGGGTCGGTCGACGCGGTGGCCTCGTCGGTGGTGCTGCCGGCCGAGCGGGACGGGCGACCGGGCTTGGGCAGCGCGGCACGGATCAGCGCCAGCTGCTCGCCCGCCTGTCCGTCCCGTCCGCCCGGTTCACTCACGAGGGCGAACCTAGCGAACGGGTCCGACTCAGCCCTTGACGGCCTTCTGCAGGGCCTCGACGCGGTCGGTGCGCTCCCAGGTGAAGGGGTTCACGACGGTGCCGGCCTCGGTGCGGCCGAAGTGGCCGTACGCGGCGGTCGGCTTGTAGATCGGGCGGAGCAGGTCGAGGTCCTGCACGATCGCTGCCGGGACGCAGGTCGAACACCGTGCTGATCGCGGCCTGGATCTTGTCGACCGGCTCGGTCTCGGTGCCGAACGTCTCGACGTAGAGGCCGACGGGCTGGGCCTTGCCGATGGCATAGGCGACCTGGACCTCGCAGCGGCGGGCCAGACCCGCGGCCACGACGTTCTTGGCGACCCAGCGCATGGCGTAGGCCGCCGAGCGGTCGACCTTCGACGGGTCCTTGCCGGAGAACGCACCACCGCCGTGGCGGGCCATGCCGCCGTAGGTGTCGACGATGATCTTGCGACCGGTGAGGCCGGCGTCGCCCATCGGGCCACCGATGACGAAGTTGCCGGTCGGGTTGATCAGCGTGCGGTAGTCCGAGAGGTCGAGCTCGGTGCCCTCGTCGGCGAGCTCGGCCAGGACCGGCTTGATGACGTGCTCGGTGATGTCGGGGGCGAGCAGGCCGTCGAGCGAGATGTCCTCGGCGTGCTGGGTGGACAGCACCACGGTGTCGAGCCGGACCGCCTTGTCACCGTCGTAGCCGATGGTGACCTGGGTCTTGCCGTCGGGGCGCAGGTAGGCCACGTCGCCGCTCTTGCGCACGGCCGTGAGGCGCTCGGCCAGCCGGTGGGCGAGGTGGATCGGCAGCGGCATCAGCTCGGCGGTGTCCTCGCAGGCGTAGCCGAACATCAGGCCCTGGTCACCGGCACCCTGCTTGTCGAGCGGGTCGACGCCGCCGGTGCGGTTCTCGTAGGCGGTGTCGACGCCCTGGGCGATGTCGGGGCTCTGCTGGCCGATCGAGACCTCGACACCACAGGAGGCCCCGTCGAAGCCCTTGGTGGAGGAGTCGTACCCGATGCCGAGCACGGTGTCACGCACGATCTTGGGGATCTCGACGTAGGCCTCCGTCGTGACCTCACCGGCGACGTGGACCAGTCCGGTCGTCACCATCGTCTCGACGGCGACCCGGCTGCCCGGGTCCTGGGCCAGCATGGCGTCGAGGATCGAGTCGGAGATCTGGTCACAGATCTTGTCCGGGTGGCCCTCGGTGACGGACTCGGACGTGAACAGGCGTGCGGACACTCAAATCTCCTTCGGAGCAGCGAATGCTGACGGTGCTGGCCAGTGGTGACGTCGTCGTCGTCGGGACGTGCATCGGCCGCGGATCCCGGGGAGTCTACCTAGGTCAGAGGATCTCCTGTACGGCGTCCCACACCGCGGCTGCGACGACCTCCTTGGAGGCAGGGCCGGCGTCGATGACGTGGCCAGAGCCCTGCCGCAGGATGTGGACGGTGTTGTCGTCCTGGCCGAAGGTCTTGTCGGCCCCGACCTCGTTGACCACGAGCAGGTCGCAGCCCTTGCGTGCCAGCTTGTCGCGGCCGTGCTCGAGGACCCCGCCGTCCTCGTCGCCGGTCTCGGCGGCGAACCCGACGATCACCGGGCTCGCGCCCTCGCCGCGGGCCTCGACCAGGCCGGCGAGGATGTCGGGGTTGCGGACCAGCTCGATGGTGGGTGCGGCATCGGGGTCGCGCGGGTCGTGCGTCTTCTTGATCTTGGCGTCGGTGTAGTGCGCCGGCCGGAAGTCGGCCACCGCTGCGGCCATCACGACGACGTCGGCGTCCTTGGCGGCGATCTCGACGGCCGCCTGCAGCTCGAGCGCGGTGGAGACCGGAGACCACGGTCACGCCGGTGGGCGGCGGCAGGGCCGTGTTGGCGGCCAGCAGGGTCACGGTCGCGCCCCGGCTCGCCGCCACCGCTCGCGAGGGCGTAGCCCTGCTTGCCCGAGCTGCGGTTGCCGAGGAACCGCACGGGGTCGATGGGCTCGCGCGTGCCCCCGGCGGAGATGACGACCGTGCGGCCGGCCAGCTCCTGCGTGGGTGCGCTGCGCCGCGGTCGTCGGCGACAGCGTGGGGACGCGTGGGCCAGGATCCGCTCGCACACGGCATACAGGGCCTCCGGCTCGGGGAGCCGACCCGGTCCGGTGTCGGCGCCGGTGAGCCGCCCCGACGCCGGCGGGATGAGGTGTATGCCGCGCTCGGCGAGGGTGGAGACGTTGGCCTGGGTGGCGGGGTGGTCCCACATCTCGGTGTGCATGGCCGGGGCCATCACGACCGGGCAGCGGGCCGTCAGCAGGACGTTGGTGAGCAGGTCACCGGCGAGCCCGTGGGCGGCCTTGGCGAGCAGGTCAGCGGTCGCGGGCGCCACGACGACCAGGTCGGCGGTCTGGCCGAGCCGGACGTGCGGCACCTCGTGCACGGACTCCCAGACGTCGGTGTGCACCGGCTTGCCCGACAGCGCCTCCCAGGTGGCGGCGCCCACGAACTGCAGGGCGGACGCGGTCGGCACGACCGTGACGTCGTGGCCCGCCTCGGTGAACAGGCGCAGCAGCGAGCAGGCCTTGTAGGCCGCGATGCCACCGCTGACACCGAGGACGATGCGCGCCATCGCGCTCCTGTCCCGTGCTCTCGTCGCTGCTGGGGTGCTGGCCGGCTCCGGCTCAGCCCTCGATCGGCTCGGAGGTGACCAGTCCCTCGTTGATCTCACGCAGGGCGATCGACATCGGCTTCTCGTGCACCTGGCTGTCGACGAGGGGGCCGACGTGCTCGAGCAGGCCCTCCTGCAGCTGGGAGTAGTAGGCGTTGATCTGGCGGGCGCGCTTGGCCGAGTAGATGACCAGGGCGTACTTGGAGTCGGCCTTGGTGAGCAGGTCGTCGATCGGCGGGTTGGTGATGCCGATCGGGTTCGCGACGGTTCCAGACACGGGGGTACTCACTTCTCTTCGAGACAGGGCTGTTCAGTGGGATCGCATCAATGATACGAGTTCTTCGGCCGCACGACGAACGTCGTCGTTGACGATGGTCACGTCGAACTCGTCCTCGGCCGCCATTTCCACCTTCGCGGTCTCCAGCCGGCGGGTCCGCTCGTCCTCGTCCTCGGTGCCGCGGCCGACCAGGCGGCGCACCAGCTCGTCCCAGCTGGGGGGTGCGAGGAAGACGAACAGCGCCTCCGGCATGGTGGCCCGCACCTGGCGGGCGCCCTGGAGGTCGATCTCCAGCAGGGCCATCCTGTGGTCGCGCAGGGCCTGCTCGACCGGCTCCCGAGGGGTGCCGTAGTGGTTGCGGCCGTGCACGACGGCCGACTCGAGCAGCTCACCGGCCTGCTCCATCCGCGAGAACTCGGGCTCGTCGACGAAGTGGTAGTGGATGCCCTCGACCTCACCGGGTCGCGGGTCTGCGGGTGGTGGCGCTCACCGAGAGCCAGACCTCGGGGAAGTGGTCGCGCACGTAGGCGGACAGGGTGCCCTTGCCGACCGCGGTGGGTCCGGCGAGGACGACGAGCCGCCGGGGGCGGTCCTCGCCGACGGGAGCGGGCTGGCTCACGCCTCGTCGAAGCGGGTGAGCAGAGCCGAGATCTGGTTGTTCCCCAGGCCACGCACGCGGCGGCTCTCGGAGATGCCGACCTCTTCCATGATCTGGCGGGCCCGGACCCGACCGACGCCGGGCATGGACTCGAGCAGGGCGGAGACCTTCATCTTGCCGACGACCTCGTTGGCCTTGCCGTCGGCAATGACCTCCTTGAGCGAACCCTGGGCGTACTTCAGCCGGTTCTTCACCGCGGCGCGCTCACGACGGGCGACGGCAGCCTTCTCGAGGGCCGCGGCACGCTGCTCCGGGGTCAACGGGGGAAGGGCCACGGTGGTACTCCTTGGACGGGCGGGTCGGCACGGGTGCGTCTCCGGCAGCGATGTCTTGGTGGTGCCCACCGACTCTAGCAACCGAGCCGCCGGGTTTCCCGTCGAGGTCGGCCGTCCGGCCACCAGCTCCGCGCCCCGCAGGGCCCTGTGGACCCGGCAGTCCGCGTGGCCGGCTCAGCCCAGCAGGGCGGCCAGGGTGGAGCTGGTCTGCACCGCACGATCGCGCAACGCGCCGACATCGGGACCGGCGCTGAGCACCTCCCTGCTGCTGGCGGGCAGCACGTTGGGCATGGCGTCCCCGAACACGCGCCGCAGGTCGTCGCTGGTCCCGCCCTGGGCGCCGACCCCGGGCGCGAGCAACGGCCCGTTGACGGCCGCGAGGTCGAGCTGCAGCTCCTGCACCGCGGCACCGACCGTGGCACCCACGACGAGTCCGACGCTGCCGAGCTCACCGCGGGCCGCGGCGGAGGCGTTCTCCGCGGCGGCCGAGGTGACCATGCTCTCGGCCACGCTCGTCTCCCGGAGACGGGCGTGCTGGACCGTCCTGCCTTCGGGGTTGGAGGTCAGGGCCAGCACGAACACGCCCCGGCCGGTCTGCGCCGCGAGGTCCAGAGCCGGGCGCAGGGACTCGAACCCGAGGTAGGGGCTGACGGTGACGGCATCCCCGGGTGCCACGGCGTCCTTGCCGAGGTAGGCCTCGGCGTACGCCGACATCGTCGACCCGATGTCGCCGCGCTTCGCGTCGAGGATCACCAGCGTGCCGGCGTCACGAAGGGCCCGGATGGCGTTCTCGAGGATGGCCACCCCGCGCGACCCGAACACCTCGAAGAACGCCGACTGCGGCTTGACGACACCCACGTGGCCGGCAAACGCCTCGACACAGGCGTCGGTGAACCGCGCCAGGCCGTCGACGTCGTAGGCCAGACCCCAGGACTCGACGAGTGCCCGGTGCGGGTCGATGCCCGCGCAGAGCGGACCGTGCCTGTCGGTGGCCGCGCGCAGTCGCTGGCCGAAGGTGGTGTCAGTCATGGTCATGCCAACCTTCCGTGGGCCACACCGACAGCATCGGTGAGCCGATCGAATCCCTTGTCATGCAACAGTCCTGCCAGTTCGCGTCCGACACGCGCCGGGGCGCCGGGGTCGTTGAAGGTCGCGGTCCCCACCTGGATGGCGCTGGCCCCGGCAGCCACGAGCTCGAGGGCGTCGCGACCGGTGCGCACTCCCCCGACACCGATGATCGGCACGGTGGGCAGGCGCCCTTCGAGCATCGCCGCGCGCGTCTGCCAGACCGCCCTGACGGCGACCGGCCGGATCGCCGGACCCGACAGGCCGCCGGTCACGCCGGCCACCTGCGGCCGCAGGCGGTCGGTGTCGATGACCATGCCGAGCAGCGTGTTGATCATGGTCAGCCCGTCGGCCCCGGCCTTCACACAGGCCTGCGCCACGCTGACGATGTCGGTCACGTCCGGGGTGAGCTTGGCGAAGATCGGCACGTCGCGCGGCAGCTGCTCGCGCACCAGGGCGACGACCTTGGCCGAGGCCATCGGGTCGCACGCGAAGACCAGGCCGCGGTTGGCGACGTTGGGGCAGGAGATGTTGACCTCGACGCCGACGACGGCGTCGAAGGCGTCGCTGGCGCGCAGCGTGGCCGCCACGTCAGCGAACTCGCCGCTGGTGTTGCCTGCGATGGAGACGAGGGTGCGGGCCCCGGCCTGCTTGAGCCACGCGAGGTCCTTGTCGACGAACGCCGAGATCCCCGGACCCTGCAGACCGATCGAGTTGAGCATCCCGGCTGGGGTCTCGGCCATGCGAGGGGTGCCCCGCCCGGATCGCGGGTCGGCCATCACGGACTTGGTCACGAACGCCCCGAGCTCGCGGATGTCGAAGAACCGCGCGAGCTCACGGCCGTTGGCGGCGCAGCCGGAGGCAGTCATCATCGGGCTCGGAAGGGTCACCGCGCCGAGCCGCACCGACATGTCGACCGCCATCAGTGACCACCCGCCCGGGGTGCGCCGACCGCGTCGGCAGGCACGCGGCACACCCCGTCGGCGAAGGCGTCCCACCGCACCCGGTCACCACGGAACACGGGACCCTCGACGCACGACCGCACCATGCGGGTCGCCCCGTCGTTGCCGGTCACGGGCATCACGCAGGTCATGCAGACCCCGACGCCGCAGGCCATCGACTCCTCGACGGCCACCTGGGCGACCGCGCCCTCGGCGGCAGCCACGTCGGTGATCGACTTGAGCATCCCCATCGGACCGCAGCCGTAGACCACGGCCGCACCGGTGCGCCGGATGACCTCCGGCAGCACGTCCGAGACCCAGCCCTTCGTGCCCGAGGACCCGTCGTCGGTCGTCACCGAGACACCGTCGGCACAGCGGCGGGCCTCGACGACGCCGAACAGCTTGGACTCGGTGGCGGCACCGAGCACCATCTCGACGTGGCAGCCCCGCTCGCGCAGCCCCTCCGCCAGCCAGAACAGCGGCGCGCTGCCGTAGCCGCCGCCGACCAGCACACAGGCCACCGGCTCCTTGGGCAGCGGGAAGGGGCGACCGAGCGGGCCCACGATGTCGACCTCGTCGTGCGCGCGCAGGGTGCTGAGCCACTCGGTGCCGGGGCCGACCGCCGAGATCACGATGTCCACGGTGCCGCCGTAGGTGCCCGACGGGCTGACCTTGTGGATCGAGAAGCAGCGACGCAGCAGGTTCGCGCTCGTGGCGCCGCCGACGGCCAGGGCCACGAACTGACCGGGCCTCGCGTGCTCGGCCAGGCCCGACGCCACGAAGGTGAGGTGGTGGTAGGCGCCGACCCGACGGGTCGCGATCAGCTCGCCTGTCACCTGCACGACGCCGGCCTCTCCCGCCGGGGTATGCCGCGTGGTCGCCTCGCTCACGCGGGGCCCCCTGTCATGGTGGTCGGTGCCGAGCCGACGCCGGTCCCGACGCCTGTGCCGGTGCCGACGCCGGTGCCGGTGCCAGTGCCTGTCCCGACGCCGTAGAGGTCGAGGTCGCGTGCGTGCTCCTGCAGCGGCTTGACGGTGAACTCTCCCTGCATCTGGGCCTCGATCCCCTGCACCGCCGCAGCCAGCTCCTGCACGGTGGTGACGATGGGCTTGTCCATCGAGGTCGTCGCGGCGCGGATGGCGTAGCCGTCGGCACGGGCGTTGGGGCCGCTCGGCGTGTTGACCACCATGGCGATCTCGCCCGCCAGGATGAGGTCGACGATGCTCTCGTCACCCTCCTCGCGCTCGCTGTGCTTGTGGACCACCTGAGAAGGGATCCCGTTGCGGCGCAACACGTCCGCCGTGCCCCTGGTGGCGACGATGGTGAAGCCGAGGTCGGCCAGGCGCTTCACCGGGAAGATCATCGCGCGCTTGTCCCGGTTCGCGACCGAGACGAAGATCCTGCCTTCGCGCGGCAAGCCGGAGCCGGCGGCGAGCATCCCCTTGGCGAACGCCGTCCCGAAGTCCCGGTCGATGCCCATGACCTCGCCGGTGGAGCGCATCTCCGGCCCGAGCAGGCTGTCGACGACCTGGCCGTCCTTGGTGCGGAACCGCTTGAACGGCAGCACCGCCTCCTTGACCGCGACCGGCGCGTGGCTGGGCATCGTCCCGCCGTCGCCCTGGGGCGGGAGCAGGCCCTCCTCCCGGAGCTCCTTGATGGTGGCGCCGAGCATCACCCGGGCGGCCGCCTTGGCGACCGGGACCCCCGTGGCCTTGGCGACGAACGGGACGGTGCGAGATGCCCGCGGGTTGGCCTCGAGGACGTAGAGGATGTCCTGGGCCAGGGCGAACTGGACGTTCATCAGGCCACGGACGCCGATGCCCTCCGCAAGCCGAAGGGTGGCCTCGCGGACCCGCTCGAGCTCGGCGACGCCGAGGGTGACCGGGGGCAGGGTGCACGCCGAGTCGCCGGAGTGGATGCCGGCCTCCTCGATGTGCTCCATGATCCCGCCGAGGTACATGTCGGTGCCGTCGTAGAGCGCGTCGACGTCGATCTCGATCGCGTCGTCGAGGAACCGGTCGACGAGCACCGGGTGCTCGGGGCTCGCGACGGTGGCGCGAGTGACGTAGGTGGCCAGGGTCTCGTCGTCGTAGACGATCTCCATGCCGCGTCCGCCGAGGACGTAGGACGGGCGCACCAGCACGGGGTAGCCGATCTCACGTGCCACCTCGACCGCCTCGGCAGCGCTGTATGCCGTGCCGTGCTTCGGGGCAGGGAGGTTCGCCTCGGCGAGGACCCGGCCGAAGGCCCCCCGGTCCTCGGCCAGGTCGATGGCCTCGGGACTGGTGCCGACGATGGGGACGCCAGCCGCCTTGAGCGCCTTGGCCAGGCCCAGCGGCGTCTGGCCACCGAGCTGGACGATGACCCCCGCGACAGGCCCAGCCTGCTGCTCCGCGTGCACGACCTCGAGGACGTCCTCGAGGGTGAGCGGCTCGAAGTAGAGCCGGCTGCTCGTGTCGTAGTCGGTGGAGACCGTCTCGGGGTTGCAGTTGACCATCACGGTGTCGTAGCCGGCGTCGCGCAGGGCGAAGCTGGCGTGCACGCAGGAGTAGTCGAACTCGACGCCCTGCCCGATCCGGTTGGGCCCGCTGCCGAGGATGAGGACGGCCGGCTTCTCGCGCGGCGCCACCTCGCTCTCCTCGTCGTAGCTGCTGTAGTGGTACGGCGTCGTCGCGGCGAACTCGGCCGCGCAGGTGTCGACCGTCTTGTAGACGGGGCGCACCCCGAGGGCGTGCCGCACGCCGCGGACGACCGCCTCCGGCATACCCCGCAGCGAGGCGAGCTGGACGTCGCTGAAGCCGTGGCGCTTGGCCAGCCGCAGCAGGGCCGGCGTGAGCTCGGGCGCAGCGGCCACGCGGTCGGCGATCGCGTTGATGAGGGCCATCTGGTCGAGGAACCAGGGGTCGATCCCGGTGGCCTCGTGGACCTCCTCGACGGACAGCCCGCCGCGCATCGCCTGCTGGACGGTGACGATCCGCCCGTCGGTGGGCGTCTTCGCGGTGTGCAGGAAGGTGCGGGCCTGCTCCTCGCTCGGCGTCGGGCCGTCCCAGTGGAAGGTGCTGTCCTTGCGCTCCATCGAGCGCAGGGCCTTCTGCAGCGCCTCGGTGAAGTTGCGGCCGATCGACATCGCCTCGCCCACCGACTTCATGGTGGTCGTCAGCGTCGGGTCGGCTGCCGGGAACTTCTCGAAGGCGAACCGCGGCACCTTGACGACGACGTAGTCCAGGCTCGGCTCGAAGCTGGCCGGGGTCTCGCGGGTGATGTCGTTGGGCACCTCGTCGAGGGTGTAGCCGATCGCCATCTTGGCGGCGATCTTGGCGATCGGGAACCCGGTCGCCTTGGATGCCAGGGCGGACGAGCGCGAGACCCGCGGGTTCATCTCGATGACGATGATGCGTCCGTCGACCGGGTTCACCGCGAACTGGATGTTGCAGCCGCCGGTGTCCACGCCGACCTCGCGGATGATCGCGATGCCGATGTCGCGCAGCCGCTGGTACTCGCGGTCGGTCAGGGTCAGCGCCGGTGCCACGGTGATCGAGTCACCGGTGTGCACCCCCATCGGGTCGAGGTTCTCGATGGAGCAGACCACCACGACGTTGTCGGCGTGGTCGCGCATCACCTCGAGCTCGTACTCCTTCCACCCGGTGATCGACTCCTCGAGGAGCACCTCGGTGGTGGGGCTGTACTGGAGACCGGCGCCGGCGATGCGGCGCAGGTCGGTCTCGTCGTAGGCGAAGCCTGATCCCAGTCCTCCCATCGTGAACGACGGGCGCACGACGACGGGATAGCCGAGTTCGGTTGCAGCACTGAGGCATTCGTCCATCGTGTGGCAGATGGTGGACTTCGCCGACTCGGCACCGCAGCGCTCGACGACCCCCTTGAACTTCTCGCGGTCCTCACCGAGCTGGATGGCTTCGACGTTGGCACCGATGAGCGGGCAGTCGTACTTCTCCAGCACGCCCGACTCGTGCAGCGAGATCGCGCAGTTGAGGGCTGTCTGCCCGCCGAGGGTCGCCAGCACCGCGTCGGGACGTTCGCGCGCGATGATCGCCTCGACCACCTCCGGGGTGATCGGCTCGACGTAGGTCGCGTCGGCGAACTCAGGGTCGGTCATGATCGTGGCCGGGTTGGAGTTGACCAGGATGACCCGGATGCCCTCCTCGCGCAGCACCCGACAGGCCTGGGTGCCGGAGTAGTCGAACTCGCAGGCCTGGCCGATGACGATCGGCCCCGAGCCGATGACGAGGACGCTCTTGATGTCTTCCCGCTTCGGCATGTTAGGAGCGGTTTCCCTTCTCGTTGTTGCTCATCAGTTCGACGAACCGGTCGAAGAGGTAGCTCGCGTCGTGCGGACCCGCGGCCGCCTCGGGGTGGTACTGGACCGAGTACGCGGGCAGGTCAAGGCATTCCAGCCCCTCCACGACGTCGTCGTTGAGGCACACGTGCGACACCCGCACCCGTCCGTATGCCGCGTGGTCGGCTTCGGCGTTCCGCGTCCAGCGGCGCCGCGACCTCGCGGTCGGTGGGTGCGTCGACCGCGAACCCGTGGTTGTGGGCCGTCACCTCGACCTTGCCGGTGGTGCGGTCCATCACGGGCTGGTTGATGCCACGGTGGCCGTACTTCAGCTTGTAGGTGCCGAAGCCCAGCGCGCGTCCGAGCAGCTGGTTGCCGAAGCAGATGCCGAAGAACGGGATCCGTGCGTCGAGGACCTGGCGCAGGACCTCGACCTCGGCGTCGGCCGTGGCCGGGTCCCCCGGGCCGTTGGAGAAGAACACCCCGTCGGGGCCTTCCTCCCCCACTGCGCGGATCTCGTCGATGGTCGAGGTGGCCGGCAGCACGTGTACCTCGATGCCCTGCCGGGCCAACAGAGTGGGCGTCATCGCCTTGATGCCGAGGTCGAGCGCGGCCACGGTGAACCGCCGCTCCCCGACTGCCGGCACCACGTAGGGCTCGTCCGTGCTGACCTCGGCGGCGAGCGCGGCACCCTTCATCAGGGGCGCCTGCTGGACGGCGTCGACGAGGTCGGCGACGGACCGCTCCGACCGGTCGCCGGAGAAGATGCCCACCCGCATGGCCCCCCGCTCGCGCAGGTGGCGGGTCAGGGCGCGGGTGTCGATGCCGCTGATGCCGACGATGCCCTGGGCGACGAGCTCGGCCTCGAGCGAGCGCTGCGAACGCCAGTTGGAGGGGCGCAGGGCCGGGTCGCGGACGACGTAGCCCGCCACCCAGAACCGGGTCGACTCGTCGTCCTCGTCGTTGACCCCGGTGTTGCCGATGTGCGGAGCGGTCATCACGACGACCTGGCGGTGGTAGCTGGGGTCGGTCAGGGTCTCCTGGTAGCCCGTCATGCCGGTCGAGAAGACCGCCTCCCCGACGGTCTCGCCGGTGGCGCCGTAGGCGTCGCCACGGAAGGTGCGCCCGTCCTCCAGCACGAGGAGGGCGGGGGGCCGGTCGAGGTCGAACGGGTCGAACGCGGTGTCGACGACGGTCATGGAGTCGGCTTTCCTTCGGTCTCGGTGGTGTCAGCGGGCTCGTCGGTGTCGGTGGTCGTCAGTGGTCGCGGCGGGCGGCCCGGGGGTGGTCGTCTCTCTGCTGGCGTCCCCCGAGGTCTCACCGGTGTGCCACCACAGTGCCGACTCGACCCGGTCGACGTCCGCCTTGTAGCGCGGCAGGAAGCCGGTCTCGTAGGTGTCGCCGTTCTCGGCCCGCCACTGAAGCACGACGAGCCGGTTGGCACCGACGAACTTGCCGACCATCCCGCGCTCTCGGCGAGCGGAGACCAGCCGGGCGGCGGGGATGATGACACTCGCCTCACCCTGCCGGTCGATCCGCACCAGCTGGTCGACGTCGCCCCGGCTGATGATGAGCGTCGCCTTGGCCCGGTTGCCCAGGCCCTCGACGGTCACCCGTTCCAGCGGGTTCTCGGCCACGGTGGTGCTGACGTACGTCCCCTCGGCGATGACCTGGGCCGGCTTCTCCTTGAAGGCCGGTGCCTCCAGGGCGTGGTCCCGGGTCGTGCGGCTGCGCTCGGCGGCGATCGCCGCCGACTCGTGCCGACGGCGCTTGCGCAGCCACGCGGCATACAGCAGCGCGTAGATGAGGCCGAGCGCCACGAGCATCACACCCACGGCCTGCAGTCGGGTCACGCGAGCGCTCCCTTCTGGGCGGTCACGCGACCACCGAAGACCGTGGCGTGCACAGCACCACGAAGGGTGCGGCCGTGCCAGGGGTTGTTGCGCGACAGCGAGAGGGAGGCGCTGCGGTCGACGGTGACGCTGGCGTCCGGGTCGACGAGGGTGAGGTGCGCCGGAGAGCCCACCGCGAGGGCTCGTCCGTGCGAGGTCAGCCCCGCGATCCGCGACGGTGCCACCGACATGACCCGGGCGACCCCTGCCCAGTCGAGCAGCCCGCTGCCGACCATGACGTCGCTGACCACCGACAGGGCGGTCTCGAGGCCGAGCATCCCGAAGGCGGCCTCGGTGAAGGCATGCTCCTTGTCGTGCCGGGCATGCGGAGCGTGGTCGGTGGCGACGGCGTCGATGGTGCCGTCGGCCAGCGCAGCGCGCAGGGCGTCGACGTCCTCCTGGGGCCGCAGCGGCGGGTTGACCTTGTAGGTGGGGTCGTAGCCGGCGAGCAGGTCCGTGGTGAGCACGAGGTGGTGCGGCGTCACCTCGGCCGTGACGGCGATGCCCTGCGCCTTGGCCCAGCGGACCACCTCGACGGTGCCGGCGGTGGAGACGTGGGCGACGTGCACGCGGGAGCCGGTGTGGCGCGCGAGCATGACGTCACGGGCCACGATCGACTCCTCGGCGATGCCGGGCCAACCGGGCAGTCCCGAGCCGCCCGGAGAGCTCTCCTTCGTGGGCGCAGGCGTTCGGGCCCGCGAGGTGCGGGTCCTGCGCGTGCTGGGAGACGACGCCGCCGAAGGCCCGGACGTACTCCAGGGCACGACGCATCACCCGCGAGTCGTGGACGCAGTGCCCGTCGTCGGAGAACACCGTGACCCCGGCCCTGGACCGGCGCATCAGGCCGAGCTCGGCCAGCTCCTCGCCCGCGAGCCCCTTGGTCACGGCTCCCACCGGCACGACGTCGACCAGGCCGGTGGCCCGTCCGAGGTCGAGGATCCGCTCGGCAGCCTCGGCGGTGTCGGTCACCGGGTCGGTGTTGGCCATGGCGAGGACCGCGGTGAAGCCACCGACCGCAGCGGCAGCGGCTCCCGACGCGATGGTCTCGGCGTCCTCGCGACCGGGCTCGCGCAGGTGGGTGTGCAGGTCGACCAGCCCGGGCAGCGCGACCAGTCCGTCGGCGTCGAGGACGTCGGCGCCCTTCGCCGAGCGGATCGACCCGACCTCGGTGATGACACCGTCCTCGACGAGCAGGTCCTGGGCTCCCATACCCAGCAGGTCGGCTCCGGTGACGAGCAGCGTGGCCATCAGCTGTCTCCTTCTTCGTTGCCCGCAAGCAGGTGGTAGAGCACGCTCATCCGGACCGCGACCCCCGCGCTGACCTGGTCGAGGATCAGCGACTGGGCGCCGTCTGCGGCGTCGGCGGCGATCTCGAGACCGCGGTTCATCGGGCCGGGGTGGCAGATGACGGCATCGGGGTTGGCCGAGCGTGAGCGCGTCGAGCCGGGCCCGGGTGAGGCCGTAGCCGACGGTGTACTCGCGCGCCGTCGGGAAGAACCCACCACTCATCCGCTCGCGCTGGACCCGCAGCATCATCACCGCGTCCGCGGTCGGGAGGACCGCGTCGAAGTCGTTGGACAGCGTGAAGCCCTCGGCCTGCGCCCACGCGGTGATCCCGCTGGGCATCAGGGTCGGCGGCGCCACGAGGGTGACCCGAGCACCGAGGGTCTTGAGGGTGATCAGGTTGGAGCGCACCACCCGCGAGTGGGTCAGGTCGCCGACGATCACGACGTGCCGGCCCGCGAGGTCACCGAGCCGCCGCTGCATCGTGTAGGCGTCGAGCAGCGCCTGGGTGGGGTGCTCGTGCATCCCGTCGCCGGCGTTGATGACGTGGGCGTCGACCCACTGGCTGACCTGGTGGGCCGCGCCGCTCGCGTGGTGCCGGATCACCAGGGCGTCGACACCCATGGCCGCCACCGTCAGCACGGTGTCGCGCAGCGACTCGCCCTTGGAGGTCGACGAGCCCTTGCCGCTGATGTTGATGACGTCGGCCGAGAGCCACTTGCCGGCGATCTCGAACGAGCTGCGCGTGCGGGTCGAGTCCTCGAAGAAGAGGTTGACGACCGTGCGACCGCGCAGCGTGGGCAGCTTCTTGACCGCGCGCTGCTGCACGCCGTGCATCTCCGCGGCGGTGTCGAGGATGGCGCGCACCTGCTCGCGCCCCAGGTCTGCGGAGGACAGCAGGTGCCGCTTGCTGTGCCGTGTGCCCGCCTTCGGCTCGCCCGAGCCCGTCGAGCTCGAGGTCCCGGTGGTCATCGTGGTGGTGGCGCTCGTGGTGGTGTTCACCGAGTCTCCCCTCCGGCGATGGTGACCTGGTCCTCGACGTGGTCCGGCTCGCTCAGGCGCACGCGCACCTTCTCGCTGCTGGAGGTCGGGAGGTTCTTGCCCACGTGGTCCGCCCTGATCGGCAGCTCGCGGTGTCCCCGGTCGACGAGCACGGCGAGGCGGACGATGCGGGGTCGGCCGAGGTCGGACAGCGCGTCGAGGGCTGCCCGCACGGTTCGCCCGGAGTAGAGCACGTCGTCGACGAGCACGACGACCTTGTCGTCGATCCCGGTCGGCGGGATGTCGGTGTGCATCGGGCTGCGGGTCGGCTGGCGACGCAGGTCGTCACGGTGCATCGTGACGTCGAGCGCGCCGACGGCGACCGGCACGCCCTCGACCTCCTCGATCAGGGCGGCCAGCCGGTGGGCCAGGGCGACCCCGCGCGTCGGGATGCCGAGGACCACGAGGTCGGACGCACCCTTGTTGTGCTCGAGGATCTCGTGGGCGATCCGACGCAGCACCCGGGCGACGTCCGCCTCGGTCATCACGGTGCGGGAGTCGTCGGGGCGCGATGGGCGACGCGTCGCCAGAGGTGGGGGCGGGAGCCACGGGTTCAACCGCCGAGGGTGCAGCAAAGTCAGGACGCATCAGCGTCAGGACCTCCTTCCCTGCCTCACAGGACAGGTCGTTAAAGGATGTCGGTCGATGGTCACCTTACCGGGTGCCGGTGAGCACCCGGCATACCGGCCCGCCGTGGTGAGACGGACGAACCGGAACCTTCCGGGGCCCGCAGGCCTTGTCGGGCACGCGCCGGCCGCGCGACGGTGTCCACATGAACCAGGCCAGCCCCCTCCTTGGCGCGGACACCGACGAGCTGCGTCGCCTCCGCCAGCAGATGGACGCCTTCAGCAGCCAGCTCCAGTCGGTCGGGGCGACCGTCACCGAGCACCTGCAGTCGCTGGCCTGGCAGCGGGCGCGACCAGCAGACCTTCCTCGACGCGTGGAGCGGCGCAGTACCAGCCGTCGCTGCAGCGCACCGCCGAGGCGGTGACCGAGGCGGGCGCGTCCTCGAGGAGCAGGCGGCCGACCAGGACCGCGGTCAGCGGAGGCGCGGGCGGCGGCGGGTCGCGGGCAGCCGGAGCGGCGAGCGCGGGGCCGGCGCCGGTGAGCGCTGCGGCCACGGTGGGCGGCGGCGCGGGGCGACGACCGGGACCGGCGACGACGACCTCGGCAGCCTCAGCCGGCGGTACGAGTCGAACGGCAACCCCGGCACCGTCTCGACCGGGCGCGGCGACCACGGTGGCGTCTCCTACGGCACCTACCAGCTGTCGAGCCGCACCGGCAGCGCCGTCCGAGTTCGTGACGTGGCTGCGGCGCCGAGCACCCCGAGTATGCCGACCGGCTCGGTGCCGCGCGTCCCGGCACCGCCGCGTTCAGCCAGGCCTGGCGCGAGACGGCGGCGGCGAACCCGACCGAGTTCGGCCAGATCCAGCACGACTACATCCAGTACGTCGCACTACGAGCCGCAGCGCGTGGCGGTCGAGCGGGCGCTGCCGGGGATCAACCTCGAGGGTCGCGACCCCGTCGTGCGGGACGTGCTCTGGTCGACCGCCGTGCAGCACGGCGGCGCGACCGACGACATCTTCACGCGTGCGGTGGCCGGCGCGACGTGTCGACGCTGTCGCGACTCCGACCTGGTGCGGGCCGTCTACGCCGAGCGCGGTCGGGGCGACGGCACGGCCTACTTCCCGAGCTCGTCGGCGGCGGTGCGGCGCGGCGTGGTCAACCGGTTCACCAACGAGCAGGCCGACGCCCTCGCCCGTCTCGGTCAGTGAAGCTGGCGCACCATCGCGACCCGCTGACCGTGGCGGTTCAGGCCGAAGCGCTCCTCGTTCTCGCGCAGCGGCGTCATCCACGACGGCTCGTCGGCCAGCGGCACCCGGACGAAGCCGTGCCGGCCGTAGAACGGCGCGTTCCACGGGACGTCCGCGTAGGTGCGCGAGCCACAGCGCGGTCGTGCCCGTCGGCGGCCACGACCGGCACACCTCGTCCACGAGGGCACCACCCGAGGCCTCGTCGACCGTGCGCCGGGTAGCACGGAGACCTGCTCCAGGAGCGCCGCGCCCGTCCAGCCGGATCGGCCTGGGCGAACCCGACCGACCGGGTCGCCGGTCGCCGAGCACGACAGCCCCGGCTCGGCGGCCGCGCTCGGCCCCGGTCGGGGAGGCCCCGAGCACCCACGTCCGGGAACACGGTCGGGAACAGCTCGTCCGCCGGCGTCCTCGATCGCCTCGAGCAGCGGCAGGTCGTCGGTCGTCGCGACCCTGACCTGCCCGCCGTCGGTCGCTCACGCCAGGGTGGGCTTGACCTCGGCGAGGCGGCCGAGCAGGCCGTTGACGAACTTGGGGAGTCGTCGGTGGACAGGCTCTTGGCCAGCTCGACGGCCTCGGCGATCGCGACGTTCTCGGGGACCTCGGTCGCGTAGAGCACCTCGAACGCCCCGAGCCGCAGGATCGCCCGGTCGACGCTGGGCATCCGCTCGAGCGTCCAGCCCTGGGAGTAGGTCGAGAGCAGCTCGTTGATGTCGGTCCAGTGCTCGACGACGCCCTCGACGAGGTCGGAGGTGTACTGGTTGAGCGGCGCCTCGGTGACCGGCTTGGCCAGCCGCTCGGCCAGCAGGTCGCGCGCGTTCATGCCGCGGTTCTCGGCCTCGAAGAGGAGGTCGATCGCCCGCTTGCGCGCCTTGGTACGAGCGCCCACTCAGTTCACTCGGCCGAGGTAGGAGCCGTCGCGGGTGTCGACCTTGACCTTGGTGCCCTGCTCGAGGAACAGCGGGACGTTGATCGTCGCACCGGTCTCCAGGGTGGCCGGCTTGGTGCCGCCGGTCGAGCGGTCGCCCTGCAGGCCCGGCTCGGTGTAGGTGATCTCGAGGACGACCGAGGTCGGCAGCTCGACGTAGAGGACCGTGCCGTCGTGGGTCGCGACCTGGGCGGTCTGGTTCTCCAGCAGGTAGTTCGCGACGTCGCCGACGGTGGTCTCGGGGATGTGGATCTGGTCGTAGGTCGACCCGTCCATGAAGACGTAGTCGGACCCGTCCTTGTAGAGGTACTGCATGTCGCGACGGTCGACGTTCGCGGTCTCGACCTTGACGCCCGCGTTGAACGTCTTGTCGACGACCTTGCCGGACAGCACGTTCTTCAGCTTGGTCCGCACGAACGCCGGGCCCTTGCCGGGCTTGACGTGCTGGAACTCCACGACGGACCACAGCTGGCCCTCGAGGTTGAGGACCAGGCCGTTCTTCAGGTCGTTGGTCGATGCCACGTGTGGGTCACTCTCTGCTTCAGGGACTCGGTACTGCCGCAGGGCTCGAGCGCGGACAGTGCCGGATGCCGCGTGGTTCGGTTTACGCGGCACTCCCGGAAAGTTCGGGGTGGGAATCGCCGCACAGTCTAGCCGTGGGCACCCTGCCCGCCCGAATCGCTGCCCCACCTAGGGTGGGTGCATGACCTCGCCCGCATGCCCTGACCGGATGGACTTCCGACCGCTCGGATCGAGCGGGCTGATGGTCAGTGCCGTCGGGCGTGGGGTGCAACGCCTTCGGCCGACGGGTCGACCAGGACGGCGTCGGCTCGATCCTGGCCGCGGCCCGCGACAACGGGGTCACCCTGCTGGACACGGCCGACATCTACGGCGGCGAGCCCGGGCAGAGCGAGGCGATGCTCGGCGAGGCGCTGCAGGGCCAGCGCGACGAGTTCGTCGTGGCCACGAAGTTCGGCATGGACATGCAAGGCACCAACGGCGACGACTTCGGCGCCCTCGGCTCGCGGCGGTACGTCCGCCGTGCCGTCGAGGCGAGCCTGCGCCGGCTGCAGACCGACCACATCGACCTCTACCAGCTGCACCGGCCCGATCCGCTGACACCGGTCGAGGAGACGCTCGACGCGCTCGACCGACCTGGTGCGCGAGGGCAAGGTGCTCTACGTCGGGTGCTCCAACTTCGACGGCTGGCAGGTTGCCGACGCTTCCTGGACGTCGTCGACCGCCGGGCTCGCGTCGTTCGTCTCGGTGCAGAACGAGTACTCCCTGCTCGACCGCTCGGTCGAGGACGAGGTGACACCCGCCTGCGAGCGGTTCGGGCTCGGCATACTCCCGTTCTTCCCGCTGGCCCGCGGACTGCTCACCGGCAAGTACCAGCGCGGCGCCGCCGCCCCGCAGGGCTCGCGCGCCGCGCTCGAGGCCGACCGCGCCGGCTGGCTCGAGGAGGCCGACTGGGACCGGGTCGAGGCGCTCCAGGCGTTCGCCGACCAGCGCGGCGTCGAGCTGCTCGACGTGGCGATCGGTGGGCTCGCCGCCCAGCCTGCGGTCGCGTCGGTGATCGCCGGCGCCACCTCGGCGGAGCAGGTCGCGCGCAACGCGCGCGCCGCCGCGGTGGGAACCGACCCCCGAGGACCTCGCGAGCTCGACGCGATCTAGCTCGACGAGCTCAGCCGTCGACGCTCAGCTGACTAGCTCAGCGGCTAGACCAGGGCTCAGACCCCGATCGTCAGGTTCGCGACGTAGCCGTCGGTGGCGTCCCCGGTCACGGTGGCCAGCTGGTAGATCCCGCCGTCGTTGCCGAAGACGTTGTCCGAGGTGAGCGAGGTCTGGGCCAGGTTGCTGACGCTCTGCTCGTAGCCGCTGGTGCGTAGACCTCCCTGCAGGCCGCCTCGGGGAGGGCGATCTGTGAGGTCTTGACGATCTGGCCGCTGCTCGTCGCCTGGGCGAGCGACTGGTAGACCTCGAAGTGGATGTGCGGCCAGCGACCGGAGTAGGCCGCCGGGTAGATGCTCGTGAACGTCGCCGTGCCCGCGCGTTGGTCGCCTGCACCCCGCGCAGGTAGTTCTCCTCGGAGACGCCCTGGGAGTACAGCGAGTACTGGCCGTCCCGGTCGCAGTGCCACAGGTAGACCGCCGCGCCCGCCAGCGCCGGAGTAGCCGTTTCCGGCGTCGGTGACGGTGAGGTTGATGGTCAGCGGGACGCCCTGCGCCTTGGTCGTCGAGGACCCGAAGCTGCTGGTGATGTCGGACCGGACGATGCCGGAGTCGTCGAGCACGTTGGGGCCGTTGGAGCCGTCGCCCGGGTAGGGGCCGCCCGTCTCGTCGGGCACCTCGGCCTCCGGGGTGCTGCCGGCGGACGTGCGCTGAGGAGCCGGACGAGCTGACGAGGCTGGTGGCGGGCTGCTCGAGGTGGCGAGCTCGAGCTGGTCGGGCGTCGGGTCGCCGGACGCTCCGCACGCGGCGAGGGCCGCCGTGGCGCCGAGGCCGCCGAAGAGCCCGAGCACGCGCCGCCGGTCGCAGCAGCGTCCGCGATGTCGAACTCCAGCCCGCGGTCGTGCCGGTCGTCGTGCGGTGCCCCGAAGTGGTCGGTGCCGTGGTCCTCGGCTCTCGCGGCGGCGTGGCCCCGGGTGGCGTCGTGGGTTGTCATGGGAACCACCATGCTCGCCCCGGCCACGGATGGACTGTGAGCCTCCTGTGCCGTTCCTGTGGGGACGACATCCACCGTTTGGTCACGTTTGGGTCGCACAGCCGCCATTGGGTGGGCGACGTGTCACCATCTGGGGGACCAGGAGTTGCCCCGCCCCCATCAGGACCAGGTATGCCGCACCCGACCGAGCCCCTTCCCACCACCTCAGGTCACCAAGGCCGTCGCTTCACGACGGGCCGTCGAGGACTGGCGGTCGTCGCGACGGCCATGACGCCTCGGAGCGCTGGTGGCGGCGCCCCTCGCCGCAGCCCCCCCAGTCGGTGGTCTGGACCTCCAAGCTCGCCTACGGCACCACCGACCACGCCCTGGACGGTGACACCGTGGCCCTCAGGGCAGACGGTGACGGCAGCGCGGTCGCACCACTGCACGTCCGCAACGCGGGGATCCAGGCGATGGAGACCGGTCAGTGCCACGCCGCCGCAGCCACCGCCTCGATGGACGAGCTGACCCGCGGCAAGCGGCTCCGGTTGACCACCGCTGACGTCACCACGTCGAGCCAAGGCCGTCCGGTGCGCTACATCGACGCCCAGTCCGGTCGACGTGGACCGACGTCCAGCTCACGCAGCTCCAGCGCGGGCAGGCCCTTCCCCTCGCGGGCATGGGCGACATCTCCCGTTGGAAGGCCTACGCCACGGCCGGTCAGCAGGCCGCCGTCCGGCGCGCGAACCTCTTCGACACGGACTACTGCAAGTCGGGCCCGGCGCAGTCGACGCCCTTGCGTCTCTGGATCAACTACGACGGCAACGGCAACGAGGCCTACAACGCCAACACCGAGTACGTGCGCGTCCTCAACGGCTCCTCCACCGCCCTGGCTGTCGGCGGCTGGTGGATCCGCACCGCCGCCCAGGACACCTACACGCTTCCGTCGAACGCCGTGGTTCCGCCAAGGCGTCTTCACCCTGCTCGGAAAGCACCTTCACCCCGCGAGGTCTCTGGGGCGTCGCCGGCCCCAAGTTCTCCAACGTCGTCCTGTCCCGCAACATCTACAGCTGCGGTGCCTACCTCTTCGCCGTGACGGAGACCTGCGTTCCTGGTCGCTGTGCCCCTGTCTCGCGTCGAGCGCCGACGCGCGGACGGGACACGTCGCCTCTGGGTCAACGCCGACGCCCCGGTGCCGGTCCACCAACGTCAACGGCGAGTACGTCCGTTTCGCGCCGTCCGGGCTGTCCAGCGTCGACCTGTCGTGGACCGTGGTGTCGACCAACGGCTTCACCTACGAGTTCCCTCGAGGCACCGTCGTCCGTGCCGGAGAGACCCTCACCCTGCGTTCCGGCAAGGGCACCAGCACCCGGCTGAACCACTACTGGGGCAATGCGGGAGCCGTCCTGGTCAACGCGGGCAGCGGGTCGAGCTGCGGACGCCGACCTCGATCCGCCTCGCTGCCGCGTGGGGCCCGGACGCTGCTGACCGTCGCTCTCGCCGAGCGACACGCGGCCCGGCCTGACCTCGGGCTGACCTCGGCGTAGGCCGCCTGCAGCAGCGCGGGGTCAGGGCCTTCGAGCCGGACCGGCCTGGCGAGCCCGGTCAGCACGACGAACCGCAGCAGCGAGCCACGCGACTTCTTGTCGCGCTTCATCGCGTCGAGCAGCTGCGGCCACCTGTCGCCGCGGTAGGACACCGGCAGGCCCAGTGACCCCAGGACCGAACGGTGCCGTTCGACGAGCGCGTCATCCATCTTGCCCGCGAGCCGGGCCAGCTCGGCGACGTAGACCATGCCGATCGACACGGCCGCGCCGTGCCGGAACGCGTAGCGCTCCACCTGCTCGACGGCGTGCCCGAAGGTGTGGCCGTAGTTGAGGATCTCGCGCAGGTCGGACTCCTTGAGGTCCTGCGCGACCACCTCGGCCTTGACCCGGATGGCCCGCTCGATGCAGCTCGCGCACGTGGGGACCGTCGGCCCGCTTGGCTCCCTCGGGATCCGCCTCGACGAGGTCGAGGATGACCGGGTCGGCGATGAAGCCCGCCTTGACCACCTCGGCCATCCCGGCCACGAAGTCGTGGGGCGGCAACGTCTCCAGCGTCGCGAGGTCGCACAGCACCCCGGCCGGCGGGTGGAACGCCCCGACGAGGTTCTTGCCCTCGGGAGTGTTGATCCCGGTCTTGCCACCGACGGCCGCGTCGACCATCGCGAGCAGGGTCGTCGGCACGTGGACGACCTTGACGCCGCGCAGCCAGGTCGCGGCCACGAACCCTGCGAGGTCGGTGGTCGCCCCTCCCCCGACGCTCACGACCGCATCGGAGCGGGTGAAGCCGGCCTGACCCAGGACCCCCCAGAGGAACGCCGCGACCTGCGCGGTCTTGGCCTCCTCGGCGTCGGGCACCTCCGCGGCATACGCCTCGAAACCCTTGGCCACCAACGCCTCGCGCACGCCCTCCCCTGTGGCCGCCAGGGCCCTGGGGTGCACGACGAGCACGCGCTGCACGCCGTCGCCCAGGAGGGTCGGGCAGCTCGTCGAGCAGCCCGGTGCCGACGACGACGTCGTAGTCGCCTCCGACGCTGATGCGGGTGGTGCTCATGCCTGTCCTCCTGCGGCGGGCTCTGCCCCCGTGGGCACCCCGAGGAAGGCCAGGATCTCCTCGACCACGGCGGCCGGCTTGCGGCCCGCCGTGTCGACACGCAGGGTGGCGAGGCGCTCGTAGGTCGGTCGCCGCTCGTTCATCATCCTGGTCCAGCTGGCTCGCGGGTTGACCATGAGCAGTGGCCGGCTGGCGTCGAAGCCGATCCGTCGCGCGGCGTCGGCGATCCCGACGTCGAGGAAGACGACGGTGTGCCCGGCCAGGGCCTCCTGCACCTCGGGGTCCATCGGGGCGCCGCCGCCGAGCGACACGACCCCCGGCCTCCTCGGCCAGCGCGCGCAGGACCTCGGCACGCTCCAGGTCGCGGAAGTGCGCCTCGCCGTGGTCGACGAACAGGTCGGCGATGGACTGTCCTGCAGCGGACCTCGATGGCCCGGTCGGTGTCGTGCCATCGGGCGTCGAGAGCCCGGCCGAGCCGGCGGCCGATCGTGCTCTTGCCGACCCCGGGCGGGCCGACCAGGACCAGCACGGGGACCGGTGGTGCCGGTCACCACGTGCGCATCGCCTCGGGGATCGAGGCGAGGTATGCCGCGTGGTTGCGGGCCGTCTCGGTCACCGAGTCGCCGCCGAACTTCTCGACGCAGGCCTGGGCCAGGACGAGGGCGACCATCGCCTCGGCGACCACGCCGGCGGCCGGCACCGCACACACGTCGGAGCGCTGGTGGATCGCCTTGGCCGCCTCGGCGCCGGTGGTGTCGACGGTGTCGAGCGCGCGCGGGCACCGTGGAGATGGGCTTCATGGCGGCCCGGACGCGCAGCACGTCACCGGTGGACATGCCGCCCTCGGTGCCACCTGCGCGGCCCGGTGCGGCGATGGATGACGCCGTCGGCGTCGCGCTCCATCTCGTCGTGGGCGGCGGACCCGCGCCGAGCAGCGGTGCGGAAGCCGTCGCCGACCTCGACGCCCTTGATGGCCTGGATGCCCATGAGGGCGGCGGCGAGCTGGGCGTCCAGCCGCCGGTCCCAGTGGACGTGCGAGCCCAGTCCGGGCGGCAGCCCGTAGGCCACGACCTCGACGACGCCGCCCAGGGTGTCGCCGTCCTTCTTGGCCGCCTCCACCTCCGCGACCATCGCTGCCGAGCCTGCCGCGTCGAGGGTGCGCACCGGGTCGGCGTCGATCTGCTCGACCTGGTCGGGGGTGGGCAGCGGGGCGTCCTCGGACGACACCGGCGGTCCCGATGGCGACGGTGTGCGAGACGAGCCGGATGCCGTAGGCCTGCTCGAGGAACCGCGAGGCCACCTCGCCCAGCGCCACGCGGGCGGCGGTCTCCCGGGCCGACGCGCGCTCGAGCACCGGACGGGCGTCCTCGAAGCCGTACTTCTGCATGCCCACGAGGTCTGCGTGGCCCGGACGCGGGCGGGTCAGCGGCCGGTTGCGGGCCACCTCCTTCTCCGCGTTGACGTCGTCGGACGCGGCATACGCCTCGTCGGAGACGGGGTCGGGCGACATCACGGTCTCCCACTTGGGCCACTCGGTGTTGCCGATCCGGATGGCGACCGGCGAACCCATGGTCACGCCATGACGGACCCCGCCGAGGAACTCGACCTCGTCCTGCTCGAACTTCATCCGGGCGCCGCGGCCGAACCCGAGCCGACGGCGTGCGAGCGCCGCCGCGACGTCCTTGGTCGTCACCTCGACGCCGGCCGGCAGACCCTCGATCGTCGCGAGGAGGGCCGGGCCGTGGGACTCACCTGCGGTCAACCAGCGAAGCATGTCCAGATCCTCCCATGCACCCGCGGAGGCCGGTTCCGCTAGGCCACCACGTGGTACTCGACCACCAGGGCGACGAAGGCCCCGACGAGCATCGACGGGCCCGAACGCGATGTGCGAGCGTCAGCCCCACTCGCTGGCCGACCAGCATGACGAGGGCGATCAGCCCCGCCGACGAGGAAGCCCGCCATCACGGCGACCGCTGCGTGGCCGACCCCCAGCCAGCCCATCAGCAGGCCGATCAGCCCGGACAGCTTGACGTCGCCGAAGCCCAGGGAGCCCGGCGAGATGAGGTGCATGACGAAGTAGAGGAGCCACAGCGCGGCCAGGCAGGCCAGCGCGCGCCACAGGGCCGACCACTGCCCCAGCCCCGCGGTCGCGACGACGACCAGGACGAGCAGGGCCGGGTAGGCGGGCAGCACCAGGCCGTCGGGCAACCGGTGCACGTCGGCGTCGATCCAGACCAGCCCCACCGCCAGCCAGGCGAACAGCAGGTATGCCGGGAGCGCGGCCCACCCGGCGAGGTCACCGAGCCGCCAGCCCACCAGGGCCCACAGCAGGCCCAGGGCAACGGCCGGCCACCACCAGTGACGAGCGTGGGGGCCCGTTCGCCTCGTCGGACTCGATCCGGTAGCCACCTGCGGCCAGCGCGCGCCCGGTGACGGCGCCGAGCACGCCACCCGCGAGGGCGAGCAGGACCAGCGACCCAGGGTGCGGCGCCGGCCCCGTCGGCGATGCCGGTCACCGCCCGAGGGCCTGTCGCCCGGCGGCATACATCGCCTGGACGGGGGCGGCCTCACCGGTGAAGAGCCGGAACTGCTCGGCCGCCTGGTGGACGAGCATGTCCAGCCCGGACATGACCTCCATGCCCGACTGCTGCGGCTGCGGTCGCCAGCGGCGTCGGCCAGTCGGCGTAGACCACGTCCATCAGGGTGCCCGCCCTCCGGGCCGGCCCCAGCGCTGCGGCCGCAGCCTCTGCCGCGGCCGGCGGCAGCGTGCTCACGACCAGTCCGCCGCGGTGCGAAGCCCCCCACGACGACAACGGGACGACCTCGACCGTGATGCCTGCGTGCACCGCCAGCCGCAGGGTCTCGGGTCGCGCCTCGGCACGCACGGCGAGCCGGACGCGCTCGACGCCGAGGACTGCCGAGCGCGAGGATCGTCGACCGCGCGGTGGCGCCACCCCCGAGCACCGTGGCGGTGCCGTCGTGCTCGACATCCGCCAGAGCGGCCTCGATGCCCGCGGACGTCGGTGTTGTGGGCGTCCCAGCCGCCGTCACGACGACGGACCAGGGTGTTCACGGCGCCGGTGACCCGGGCCGTCTCGGTGACGGTCGTGGCGACAGTGAAGGCGGCCTCCTTGAGCGGCATGGTCAGGCTCAGCCCCCGCCAGGTGCCGTCGAGCGGCCGCACCCACTCCGCGAGCTGCCGCCTCGTCGAGCTCGTGCGCGGCATACGTCCAGGTCGTGAGCCCCAGCGCGCGGTAGCCGGCGGTGTGCAGCGTCGGCGACAGGGAGTGCGCCACGGGTGAGCCGAGGACCGCCGCGCGCCGCGGCTCAGCCACCGCCCTCGCACTTCGGCTTGTTGTCGTCGCACCAGGCCTGGCGCTGAGCGTTGTTGCGGTCGTGCTCGGCCTGGGTGGTGGCGAAGAGCGTCTCGCCCGTGTCGTAGTTGACCGTCACGAAGTAGAACCACGGACCCTCGGTGGGCTTGGCCGCGGCCTCGATCGCCTTGGCGCCCGGGCTGCTGATCGGGCCCGGGGGCAGACCCTTGTGGGCGTAGGTGTCGTAGGGGTTCGACTTCGCCGAGTTGTACTCGGCCTTGGTGAGGTTGCCCCGCTTCTGGAGCGCGAAGTTGACCGTCGAGTCCATCTGCAGGAGTCCGACGGTGGGCCCGGTCGGGTTGTCGAGCCGGTTCTCGACCACGCGGGCGACCTTGCCGCGGTCGGCGACCCCGCGCCTCGCCCTCGACGATCGAGGCCACGATGAGCGTCTTCTGGTAGGCGGCCTCGTCCACTCCTGCCTTCTGCAGCTCGTCGAGGGCCTTGGCCACCATGATCTTGAGCTGCTGGGCGGCGGTCGCCTTGACCGGGAACTCGTAGGTCGAGGGGAAGAGGTAGCCCTCGACGTTGCCCTTGGCGGCTGCCGGGAGACCGAGCGCCTCGGCGTCCTTGGCGGCCTCGGTGTACTGCGCGACCGGGACACCGGTGCCCTTGGAGAGCGCCGCGAACACCTCGCTCTTCCAGAGCCCCTCCCGCACCGTGACCCGGGGGACGCTGCGGTTCTTGGAGTCCACGAGGATGGCCAGGGCCGCCTTGGCGGTCATCTGCTTCTTCATCGTGTAGCTGCCCGGCTGGATCGCGGCAGCCCGCGTGTCCGCGGCTCGCTGCCGTCGAGGTAGGCGTCGGCGGTCTTGACGACGTCGGCCTTCTCCAGCGTGGCGCCGATGGCGCGGCCGGTGTCGCCGTCGTTGACGACGACCTGCACCTCACCGGTCCCCGGTCCTGGGTAGTCGTTGCTCTCCAGGAAGCCGTCGACGACCGGCCGCAGCGCGGTGTATGCCGCGAAGGCCGCCGCGGCGACGATGGCCAGGGCGATGAACAGGCAGCCGGACCGACGGCCCCTGCGACGCGGCTTCCGTGCTGGCGCGGTGCCGGTCGGCCCGGCTGCGGACAGGCTGCGCGTGTCGTCGTGCGCGTCTTCGTGCCCCCCGAAGATCGAGTGCTCCAGATGGGGCTCGGTCATCGCCGCCTGTCCTTCGTCCTGGGCTTTCGCCCACCTGTCCTGACCAGCTCCCCGGGCGGGCGCCCGGAGTTGCGCTCCGCGTCGAGGGCGGCCTGCAGGATGAGGACTGCAGCTGCCTGGTCGATGACCGAGCGCTGCCGCCGACCGTCGACCCCGCTCTCACGGAGGTTGCGGTGGGCGTCGACCGTCGTGAGTCGCTCGTCGACCAGACGGACGGGCACGGGGGCGATGCGCACCGACAGCCGCCCAGCATACGTGCGCGCGGCCTCGGCAGCGGCACCTTCGGCCCCGGCGAGTGTCCGGGGCAGGCCGACCACGACCTCGACCGCGGCCAGCTCGGCCACGATGGCGGCGACCTCCTCGAGGTCGGCCGGCACGGTCGCCTGCTGGTCCTGGTCCCTGGCCACCGTCCGCACGGGAGTCGCCAGGAGGGCCGACGGGTCACTGGCCGCGACGCCCACCCGCACGCTGCCGACATCGATGCCCACCCGCCGTCCGGGGCGGGTGGGCATCGCGGGGTCAGGGAGGGTCACCCAGCGCCCTGGGTGGCTGCCTGCACTGCCCGGTCGACCTGGCCGAGTGCCTCGCCGGTGCGGGCGGGGTCGGTGCCGCCGCCCTGCGCGAGGTCGTCCTTGCCGCCGCCACCCCCACCGAGGGTCTGGGCCGCGAGCCGCACCAGGGCACCGGCCTTGATGCCGCGTTCGCGAGCGCCGGGGTTGGTGGCGACGACGATCGCCGGGCGACCCGCGTTGACACCGGTCAGCGCGACGACCGAGGGTGCCGCGTCACCGAGCCGGCCGCGCAGGTCGAGCACCATGGTGCGCAGGTCGTCGGCGGTGGTGCCGTCACCGGCGTCGTGGGTCAGCACCCGCACCCCGTCGACGTCGTGGGCGTACTCGACGAGCTTGCCCGTGGATGCCTGGACCTGCTCACGACGCAGCTTCTCGAGCTCCCGCTCCGCGTCACGGACGCGAGCCACCAGGGCCGCGACCCGCTCGTTCAGCTCGCCCGGCTGCACCTTGACGATGTCGGTCAGCTCGGCGACCAGCGCGCGCTCCTTCGCGAGGTAGCGCAGCGCCTCCATGCCCACGAACGCCTCGAGACGGCGAACGCCCGAACCGACGGACGACTCGCCCGTGACGGTCAGCGCGCCGATCTGCGAGGAGTGGCCGACGTGGGTGCCACCGCAGAGCTCGCGCGACCAGGGGCCGCCGATCTCGATGACACGGACCTGTTCGTCATAGGTCTCGCCGAACAGGGCGAGCGCACCGAAGTCGCGTGCCTCGGGCAGCGTCATGTACTGCGCGGACACGGGCAGGTCCTGGCGGACGGCGAGGTTCGCGACCTCCTCGATCTCGCTGCGGGTCTCGCGCGAGAGGCCCTGGCCCCAGGCGAAGTCGAGGCGCAGGTAGCCCGGCTTGTTGTAGGAGCCCGACTGGAGCGCGGTCGGGCCGAGCACCTGACGCAGCGCCGCGTGCACGACGTGGGTGCCCGAGTGCGCCTGGCACGCCGAGATGCGCCAGTCGGGGTCGACCTCGGCGGAGACCTCCTGGCCGGAGCGCAGCGGCCCGGTCAGCACCTCGACGGTGTGCGCGACCAGACCCTTGACCGGCCGCTGGACGTCGACGACCTTGAGGTGCGCGCCATCGGCGGTGATGACCCCCTCGTCGGCGACCTGGCCGCCGGACTCGGCGTAGAACGGGGTGCGGTCGAGGACGACCTGGCCGCGCTGACCGGGCTCGAGCTCCTCGACGCGCTCGCCGTCGAGGATGATCCCGAGCACCTTCGCGTCGCTGGTCAGCTCCTGGTAGGCACGCCAGTCGGTCGCGCCGAGCGCGCGCAGGTCCTTCCAGACCTCGGTGTTGGCGTGGCCGCCCTTCTTGGACTTGGCGTCCGCCTTGGCGCGGTTGCGCTGCTCCTCCATGAGCCGGGTGAAGCCCTCACGGTCGACCTCGAGCCCCTGCTCGTTCGCCATCTCGAGGGTGAGGTCGATCGGGAAGCCGTAGGTGTCGTGCAGCTGGAACGCCTGGTCGCCGGCGAGGGTGGTCCCGCCGGACTCCTTGGTGCGGGTCACCGCGGTGTCGAGGATGGTCGTGCCCGAGGCGAGGGTGCGACGGAACGCCTCCTCCTCGGCATACGCGATCTGGGAGATCCGGTCGAAACCGGCCTCGAGCTCGGGGTAGGAGTTCTTCATCCGCTCCACGGAGACCGGCAGCAGCAGCGGCAGGCTCGGCTCGTCGTACCCGAGCAGGCGCATCGAGCGCACCGCGCGCCGCAGCATGCGGCGCAGGACGTAGCCGCGGCCCTCGTTGCCCGGGGTGACGCCGTCCCCGATCAGCATCAGGCTGGACCGGACGTGGTCGGCCACCACGCGCAGCCGGACGTCGTCGGGGTGCGACTCGCTGGCTGCGTGGCCGGAGTGCGCGCCGTACTTCTTGCCGGTCAGCTCGGCGGCCCGGTCGAGGACGGGGTACACCTCGTCGATCTCGTAGAGGTTGTCGACGCCCTGGAGCAGGGTCGCCATCCGCTCGAGACCCATGCCGGTGTCGATGTTCTTCTTCGGCAGCTCGCCCGCGATGTCGAAGTCGTCCTTGGCACGGACGGCCGACAGCTCGTACTGCATGAAGACGAGGTTCCAGAACTCGAGGTAGCGGTCCTCGTCGACGGCCGGTCCACCCTCGCGTCCGTACTCCGGGCCGCGGTCGAGGTAGAGCTCGCTGCACGGCCCACCGGGACCGGGCACGCCCATGTGCCAGTAGTTGTCGAGCTTGCCGCGACGGGTGATCCGCTCGGCCGGGATGCCGATCATCCTGTGCCAGAGGTCGTAGGCCTCGTCGTCGTCCTCGTAGACGGTGGGCCAGATCTTGTCGGCGTCGAGGCCGAAGCCACCCTGCCCCTGGGGCGTCGTGATGAGCTCCCAGGCGAACTGGATGGCACCTTCCTTGAAGTAGTCGCCGAACGCGAAGTTGCCGTTCATCTGGAAGAACGTGCCGTGCCGGGAGGTCTTGCCGACCTCCTCGATGTCACCGGTGCGGACGCACTTCTGCACCGAGGTGGCGCGGTCCCACAGGGGGGCCTGCTGCCCGAGGAAGTAGGGCTTGAACGGCACCATCCCGGCGTTGACGAACAGCAGGTTGGGGTCGTCGTAGACCAGTGGTGACGAGGGGACGATCGTGTGGCCCTTGCTCTCGTAGAACGAGAGGAAGCGGCGCCTGATCTCGGCGGTTTCCATGAAGTACTCAGTCCTTAGGCGCATGCGGGGCCACCGACGGGCCGGCATGACGAATCGTACGGGCAAACACGAGGGGGGTGCCGGGGCGGCGGCGCGGGTGCGCCGGCGCCCCTAGAAAGCTCGTCCGCCTCGCGGGCCCGTGGGGTCGTCGAGCAGGGCACGGGCAGACGCCGCGTCGAGCCGGGCCGCACTCGCCTCGGGGTCCTCGGCCGTGCCGGCATCGATGCCGAGGGCCAGACGCAGCTCGCCCTCGCGCTCGGCCATGCCCTCACGGACCGCGGCCGCGAGCTCGCGCAGCCCGTCGCCGAAGTCGGCCAGGCCGTTCGCGACCCCGGTCGGCGTGTAGGCCTCGGCGGCCTTGCTGACCTTGCGCACGGCATACACACCGGCTGCGGCGCCCAGCGCCACCCAGAACAGACGTGCCATGGGAATCAGCCCCGGCGGCGGCGACGGCCGCCAGCGTTGCGGGAGCCGCCGGCACCCAGGGCGGAGCGGACACCGTAGGTGAAGGCAGCCACCTTGACGACCGGGCTGCCGAGCGTCGCAGCGAACAGTGAGGTGAGCGCGCTGGCGTTGGTGGTCATGGCCGACACGTTGGTGGTGATGCCGTCGACGCGGGCCAGCTGCTCGTTGGTGAGGCTGACCGTCTCGGTGAGCTTGAGCAGCGTTGGCTGGACGTTCTCGGTGGTGCTGCGCAGGCTGACCCTCGTCTCGTCGAGGATCTTGCCGGCCTTGCCGATGACGCTGCCCAGTCGGAAGACGAGGAACGCGAAGGCCAGCGCCGCGATCATGCCCGCGATGTCGCCCAAACTCACTGAATCCATGTCCGGCACCCTACCTCGCAGCCGGACGCCCGCCCCACGGAGTTCCGACGTGCGTCAGGCCCGCCGGCACTTGTTGCCCTCAGATCGCCACGGAGGCGTTCGGGAGCCTTCCCATGACCCTCTGGCGGCAACAAGTCGCTGGTCAGGCCGTCAGGAGCGGCGGATGCGGGACTTGAGCCACTCCCACCGCGGGCCGAGGCGCTCCTCGAAACCACGGTCGGTCGGTCGGTAGTAGTCGGTCGCGCCCTGCAGGTCCTCCGGCAGGTAGTCCTGCTGCGCCACACCGTCGGGCTCGGAGTGGGCGTAGACGTAGCCGTCGCCGTGACCCAGCCGCGTCGCACCGGCGTACCCGCTGCCGCGCAAGGCTGGCGGCACGAGGCCGCCCCTGCCGGCCCGCACGTCGGCGATGGCCTCGTTGATGCCGGTGTATGCCGCGTTGCTCTTGGGTGCGAGCGCGTTGTGGACCACCGCCTGGGCCAGGATGATCCGCGCCTCGGGCATCCCGATCTGCGCCACCGCGTGCATCGCGGCGACGGCGGTCTGCAGAGCCGTGGGATCGGCCATCCCGACGTCCTCCGACGCCGCGATGACGATGCGCCGGGCGATGAACCGCGGGTCCTCCCCAGCCTCGAGCATCCGAGCGAGGTAGTGCAGCGCGGCATCGACGTCGGACCCCCGCATCGACTTGATCAGCGCCGACGCGACGTCGTAGTGCTGGTCGCCCGTCTTGTCGTAGCGCACGCTCGCGAATGCGACCGCCTGCTCGGTGTGGGCGAGCGTGATCTGCACGGGCCCGTCCAGCTCGGAGCCCACGGGTATGCCGTCCTGCGCCACGCCCGCGGCGGCCTCCAAGGAGGTCAGGGCTCGGCGTGCGTCGCCCCCGGCGACCCGGACGAGGTGGTCGACGGCGTCCTCGGCGAGGGCGTACTCCCCCGCCAGGCCGCGTCCGTCGGTGACTGCGGATGCCAGCACCTCGCGGATCTCGTCGTCGGACAGCGGTGCGAGGGTGATGAGCATCGACCGCGACAGCAGCGGCGCGATGATCGAGAAGGAGGGGTTCTCCGTCGTGGCCGCGACGAGGATGACCTGACGGGTCTCGACCCCGGGCAGCAGGGCGTCCTGCTGGGCCTTGGTGAAGCGGTGGATCTCGTCGAGGAACAGCACCGTCTGCCGGTCGTACATGTCGCGGTCACGCGCCGCCTGGTCCATCACCGCCCGGACGTCCTTGACCCCGGCGGTCACGGCCGACAGCTCGACGAACCGGCGCTCGGCAGCTGTCGCCACCAGGTGCGCCAGGGTGGTCTTGCCCGTGCCCGGCGGCCCCCAGATGATCGCGCTCAGGGGGCCGGCCGATCCCCCGGACCCCTCGATCAGCCGACGCAGCGGGCTGCCCGGGCGCAGCACGTCGGTCTGGCCGCGCACCTCGTCCAGGGAGGCCGGTCGCATGCGGACGGCGAGCGGGGGCAGGGAGGCTCCCGACGGCATACCTCCGTCACCGTCCCGCGCGGACGCCGCCGCACCGAACAGGTCGTCGCCGCCACCAGTTCCCACGGATGGCAGGCTATCCCCCGTGACCGACGCGCCCGACCACGCCAGCGCCGTCGGCCAGGTCCCCAGCCACCCCGATCGGTCCCGGTCCGCCCTCTCCAGGCTCGGTGGTGGACTCGGTCGTCACCCCGGTGCCGTCGTCGCCACCTGGGTGCTGCTCGTGCTCCTCGGCTTCGCGACCGCGACCGGAGCGCTGGGCAACGAGCGGCTCTTCGACCGGCTCACCACCGGTGAACCCAGCGTGCCCGGCGAGAACGAGACCGGGCGCGACCTGATCGCGGACTCCGGCAGCTCTGGCTTCCTCAGGATCACGGTGCGGGTCGACGGCGTCGATGTCGCCGACCCTGTCGTGGGTCAGGCTGCCGTGCGCGCGGCCGAGCAGGTCAGGGCGCTCCCCGGGGTCACGGCCGTGGCGAGTCCTTATGCCGTACCCGGCGGACTCGCGCTCGCCGGCGGCCAGCAGCATGCTCAAGGACGGGTCGGCCGGCTCGGACGGCTACGTCACCGTGGTCACGGTCGCCGACCTCCCCGACAAGGCTGCCTTCCACGCGCTGAAGGACCGCGTGACGGACGCCGTGCGGGAGGCGACCGCGGGCTCGGGCGCCGCCGTGACGTCCGGTGGCCTCCGTGACCTGGTGGATGCCATCACCGGGCAGCTCGAGGTCGACCTGCGCACCGGCGAGGGCATCGCCCTGCCCATCAGCTTCCTCGTGATGGTCGTCGTGTTCGGTGGCTTCGTCGCGGCGGGCATGCCGATCGCCGGAGCCATCGCCTCCATCGCCGGCGCCCTCGCATCCCTGCTGGGCTTCTCCTACCTGATCGACCTCGACACCACCGCGGTGAACGTGGTCACCGTCCTCGGGCTGGGCCTGTGCATCGACTACGGCCTCCTCGTCGTGAGCCGGTTCCGGGAGGAGCTCCGGGCCCGGGCGGGCGGCAGGCCGGTCGCCGAGATCCCCCGGACCATGGTCGTGGACGCCCTCGCCCGGACCGTCGACTCCGCCGGGCGGACCGTGGTCTTCTCCGGGCTGACCGTCGGCATCTCGCTCGCCGGGCTGCTCGTCTTCCAGTCGCCGCTGATGAAGGGCATCGGCGCAGCCGGCGTCTCGGTCGTGGTCATCGCCGTGCTGGTCGCGCTGACGCTGGTGCCGGCCCTGTGCGTGCTCGGTGCGAGACGGCTGCTGCGCCGGGGCACCGAGCAGGCACCCGAGCACGGCGTCTTCTCCCGGCTGGCGCAGTGGGTGCACCGCTTCCCGATCCCGATCATCGTCGTCGTCGCGACTGCCCTCCTGGCGCTGGCCGTGCCCGCCCTGGACCTGCGGCTCACCTCCTCCGGCGCCCAGCTCCTGCCGGTGTCGGCACCCGAGCGCGTGTTCTCGGACGGGCTCGCCCGCGACTACCCGGTGCTTGGCGGCGCCGACGTCACCGTGGTCGCCAGGGCGCCTCTCGAGCGGGCCCAGCGGTATGCCGCGGAGCTGCCACTCCCGGCCGGCGCCAGGGTGCTCGACGTGACCCGGCTGCAGGGCCCCGAGAGCATGGTCCGCATCGAGGTGCCCGGTGGTCCGCTGGACCAGCCGTCCCGTGACCTCGTCGACCAGCTTCGGAACCACCGACCGGCCTTCGACACCTACGTCGTCGGACAGGCGTCGGGGCTGAAGGACTTCACGGACTCGATGTGGGAACGCGCGCCCTACGCCTTCGCGCTGGTCGCCCTCGCCACGCTCGTGCTGCTGTTCCTCATGACCGGGTCGGTCGTCATCCCCGTGAAGGCCCTGCTGCTCAACGTCGTGTCACTCGGAGCCTCCTTGGGGATCGTGGTCCTCGTCTTCCAGAGGGGCCACCTGCAGGGGCTGCTGGGGTTCGACTCGGTGGGTGCGGTCGAGTCGACGATCCCGTTGCTGGTGCTGGCATTCGGGTTCGGGCTGTCGATGGACTACGAGGTCTTCCTGCTGTCCCGCATCGTCGAGCTGCACGAGCGCGGCTACTCCAACGACGAGGCCGTGGTGGTCGGCCTGCAACGCTCGGGCCGGATCATCACGTCAGCCGCCTTGCTCGTCGTGATCGTCTTCTCCGGCTTCGTGGCCGGCCAGCTGCTCATCATCAAGCAGACCGGCGTCGGCCTGGCCACCGCGGTCGCGCTCGATGCCACGCTCGTCCGCATGCTCCTCGTGCCAGCCACCATGACGCTGCTCGGCGACTGGAACTGGTGGGCGCCACAGCGGTTGCGGCGCTGGCACGCACGGTTCGGTATCACTGAATGACCGAGTCGCTCCGCCTGCTCCGCACGCATGAGGAGGCGCTCGATGCCAGCGGTGGCAGCGCCTTCGTCCGCTACGACCTGCCGTCGCCACTCGAGGGCCAGGGGTACGCCGTCGCCAGGGCGCTGGCGCTCCCCCGTCGCACCCACACCCGGCGTCTCGGTCTGCTGGTCCTCGGGCCGCCACCCGACGTGGACGACCTGCTCGCCGCTGTCCTCGCCGCAGACCTGCTCGACCCCGAGGTGCGGTCCTTCACCGTGCAACGCGGCTCCGTCGACGCGGTCGCGCGGCACGTGCCGTTGGCGGAGGGCAGCGAGTGGGAGTGGATGTGCACCACCACACCGCCGCCGGAGGTCGCGGGCGAGTCGCGACTGCAGGCGCTCACGCTCGACGACCGGCCGGAGATCGTGGCCCTGCTCGCCTCAGCCAACCCCGGTAGTGACGCCCGCCCGTTCGAGCGTCCGGGTCAGGACTGGGTCGGGGTCCGGGACGGTGCCCGGCGGCTGGTCGCGTGCGGGGTCCGCGAGCACAGCCTCGCTGGGCGCCCCATCCTGTTCGGCATCACGGTCCACCCCGACGAGCGTGGACAGGGCCTGGGCCTGGCGGTCACGGCGTCCCTCACCCGCCGGGCAGTCGAGGACGACGGCCTCTGCACGCTCGGGATGTACTCCCACAACGACGTCGCGCGCCGGGTCTATCTCGGGCTGGGCTACGGCGACGTCCACGAATGGTCGAGCCGACGCATAGCCCGCTGACCGACGACCTCCGGACGTCTGCGGCGCCCTGACGGCCCCGGCCTGCACGAACAGCGCGGATGTGCCTACATTCGACCTTGGTGTCCCCACCCGCGACGAGAGGTACAGACATGCCCAGCGTGACCAACGGTTCGGTGCAGATCCATGTCGAGGACAGTGGTGGCGACGGTCGCCCCGTCGTGCTCGTCCACGGCTGGCCCCTCAGCGGGAAGTCCTGGGCAGACCAGCTGCCGGCACTCACCGGCGCCGGCTACCGCGTGGTGACCTACGACCGTCGCGGATTCGGCGAGTCGGACAAGCCCGGCGAGGACTCCGGCTACGACTACGACACGCTCACCAGCGACCTCGACGCAGTGCTGCGCAACCTCGACCTCAGCGACGTCACCCTCGTGGGCTTCTCCATGGGCGGTGGCGAGGTGGCGCGCTACGTCGGCACCTTCGGCGTCGACCGGGTGCGCAGCGTGGTCTTCGCCGCGGCCATCCCGCCCTTCCTGCTCAAGAGCGACGAGCACCCGGAAGGTGGCCTCGACCAGGACAGCGCGGAGGGTATGCAGCGCGACCTGCGAGCGGACCGGGACGCCTTCCTGGACGCGTTCCTCACGAACTTCTTCTCCGCCGACGGTGAGCTGAAGGTCAGCGAGGCCCAGCGGCAGGAGGCTCTCGCCCTGGCAGCCCAGGCGGAGCTGCATGCGGCTGCCTCGTGCATCACCTCGTGGCTGACGGACTTCCGCGACGACCTCGCCCAGATCTCGGTGCCCACCCTGGTCATCCACGGCGACTCCGACGCTATCGTCCCCTTCGAAGTCTCCGGCCGGCGTCACCCACGAGGCCCTGGCAGGTAGCGAGCTCGTCGTCTTCAAGGACGGACCGCACGGCATCAACACCAGCCACGCGCAGGAGTTCAACGAGGCCGTGGTGGCCTTCCTGGACAGGTAGTCCCGGCCGGTCGGGGCGGGTCAGGTGACGTCGGCAGGGTCGTACATCTTCTGCTCGACGAGCACCATCCAGTTGCCGGAGTTGTCGCGGCAGACGGCTTCCACGCCGTAGGGGCGGTCGGTCGGCGGCTGGACGAACTCGACCCCCTTGGCGACCAGCTCCTCGTGGGTCTTGCGGCAGTCGTCGACGTTGAGGCCCAGGCCGTTGAGGCCACCGGCGTCCTGAGCCCGCTTCATGGCCGAGACGAGGTCGGCGTCCATCGGCGGGCCGGGGATGGCGAGGTTGACGAGCAGCTCGGGCTGGGACGGGTGAATGACCGTGCACCAGCGATAGCCGTCGCCGAGGGTGATGTCGTCCTTCTCCTCGAACCCGAGAATGTCGGTGTAGAACTTCTTGGCGTCGTCCTGGTCCTTGACGAAGACACTGATGATGGCGATGTTGTTGATCATGCTTGGAGACTAGGAGCCCTCGGCTCAGGTGTGCTTCTCCTCGATTGCGGACTCCCCCCGCGAAGCCACGGTCGATCTTTCTGCAAGGCCCCACATGAAGACGTAGCAGCCCGGGATGTGCGGCGCACCGGCCACGGCATACCGGGCCTGGAACTGCGACGGCGTCTCCCCGACCATCGTCTTGAACCGGCTGGAGAACGAGCCGAGGGACGCGAACCCGACGGCGAAGCACACCTCGGTCACCGACAGGCCGGTGGCGCGCAACAGGTCCTGGGCGCGCTCGATCCGGCGCTGTGAGACGTACTCCCCCGGCGTCAGGCCGTAGGTGGCCCTGAACAGCCGCAGGAAGTGGAACTTGCTCAACCCCGCCACGGCGGCTAGCGACTCGACGTCGAGCGCCTCGGCGTAGCAGCGGTCGGCATGGTCGCGGGCCCGGCGCAGGTGCACCAGCACGTCACCCGGTGCCCGCAGCTCCTTGTCGTCCACCCGCCTCATTCTGGTCCACCAGCTCCAGGACCACCGCCCGTGGACTCCCGGCCAGGCCCGGTGAGTTGGCCGGGGTGGACCAGACCTGTGCCTCCAGGAAGCCACGGAACGCTGTCGCCCGGTCGGTCGAGGGGAAGTCCAGCTGGACCACGACGTAGCGGTCGTCCTCGACGGGCTGGTGGACTCGGGTGGCCAGGACCCCGGCGGCCCTGCGCCGGTCGCCGAAGCGGTCGAACGCCGCCTGCCAGGTGGCGAGATCGGTGATCGCGTGCTCGATGTGCAGGGTGGCCATGGCCGGCTCCGTCCGTTGGTCGTGCCGTCAGGCTAGGAGTATGGCTCCGCCGCAGCCCATCCCAGATTTCGGGGTCTGTGACGCGGGCGTTGCGGCCCGTAGGGTCGGCTCGTGGGACCGCCGCCTCGTGCCGACCGGATCGTCCGGCAGCTGCGTGCCCTCGAAGGGCCGTCCTCCGGCGCGGTGTCGACGACCGGTGACGACCGCACGCTGCGCCGGGAGGTGCTCGACCGCATCCGTGCAGAGGTGCCGTCCGACTTCTACGCGTTCGTTCTGACCGACCCGCTGACGGCGGTGGGGACCTCTCCACTGGCCGAGGTGCCCGATCTCGCAGACCTGCCCCGCGTGATCCGGCTCAAGTACGGCACCGCGCCGGGCCGGTGGACGACCCTTCCCGATCCGGGCTGCACCACCTTGGTGGCCGCCACCGGTGGCGCGCTGGCCGAGAGCCGGCAGTGGCGCGAAGCCCTACGTCAGCACGGCGTGACCGACGTGCTGCTCTGCCGGTTCCTCGATCGCCACGGCATGTGGGGGTTCCTCGACCTGTGGCGCGTGGGCGGCACGTTCGCCGACGCCGAGGTCGCCGAGGTCAGCGCCGCGCTACCGCCGGTGACGACGCTCCTTCGCGGTGCGGCCGCGCGGTGCTTCGTGCCGGGGCCAGCCGCTGCACGGGGACGCGGGGCGGGAGTCCTGCTGCTCGCGGACGACCTCACCCCGATGGCGGGGACACCGCAGCTGCGCGACTGGCTCGCCGCTCTCCTGCCCCCCGCCGCTGGGGTGGGCGCAGTCCCCGCGAGCGCGCTCAACGCCGCAGCCCAGCTGCTGGCCGTCGAGGAGGGTGTCGACGGCCATCCACCCATGGGGCGCGTCGCAGTCGCCCCCGGGGTGTGGCTGACGGTTCGCGCGGACCGACTCGACACCCCAGTCGCCGGGGCCACCATCGCCGTGGCCTACGAGGTCACCTCTCCGGCCGACCGGACCGAGCTGTTCGCCCGAGCGCACGCGTTGTCCCCTCGCGAGCGAGAGGTCGTGGCGGCCGTGGCCACCGGGCTCGACACGCGCGCGACTGCACGCCGACTGGGAATCGGCGAGCTCACCGTCCAGGACCACCTCAAGTCGGTCTTCTCCCGTACCGGGGCAGCCAGCCGCGCCGACCTGGTCGCACGCGCAGCCGGCACCTGAGGGCAGGCGGTCGGCTCCCTTCAGCCGTCGTCGCGGAAGGCGGCACGCAGCGCCGCCAGCGCAGCGCCGAGGCTCGGCCGTCGATGCGTGGCGCGGTAGGCGACACCCTCGACACCGGCGTGGCGGGTGAACCACCGGACGCGTTCGGCCAGCCCCGAGTCATCCGGCCCGGTGTAGCCCGAGAGGACGCGACGGGCGAACTGGGGACCGAAGTCCAAGCTCGGCAGTGCGAGGTCGCGGGCCGGGTCGCCGAGCACGGCGTCGCTCCAGTCGATGACCCCCGAGATCCGCTGGCTGTCCCCGTCAACCAGGACGTGCTCATCGCGAAGGTCGTTGTGGCAGAACGTCAGTCGGGCGGGCGAGGTCGGCAGCGGCTCGGCGAGGAAGGCCTCGATCTGGGCGCGGTCGGCCGGATCGATCAGGGGCGCGGCGGCGTCGAAGTCCCGCACGGTCTCCTGGAACCAGCCCAGCAGCGGGGTATCAGGCTCGACGACCCGCGAGGCCTCCTCGATCGGCACCACGTGGAGCCGGCTGACGAAGGCGGCGACGGTGTCGGCGGCCTCGTCGAGGTCGCCCGGCGGCAGCAGGTCGGCGGGCCGCCCGGGCACGAGGGTGCAGAGCAGGGCTCCCTCGTCGAGGTCCGCCGCGAGCACCCGAGGGGTCGGCAGGCTCGAGTGCCGTTCGGCGAACTCCAGCAGCAGGACGTCCTTCTCCGCCTTGCGACGACGCTCTTCGGCTGACGTGTCCTTGGCGACTCTCAGCACGTGGGTCGAGCCCACGGCATACGCGACGTTGTCCCAGCCCTCGCCCAGCTCACGGAGAGGTTCGCCCTCGAGCCCGGGAGACAGGCCCGCGAGGAGCGCCTGCGGGTTGGTTTCGGTTCGCCGCGGAAGCGTCAACGGCTGACAGCGCCGCCGATGGGCGGGCCGTCCTCGTGCCACCCGAGGGCCCCGCGGAGGCCCAGGACCCCTGTGGCAGGGATGTGGTGGACCGCGCGGATCCCGAGCGCCAGTGCCGCGTGGACGTTGCGACTGCTGTCGTCGACGAACCCGATCTGGTCGGGCTCGAGCCCCAGTGCGTCGAGCACCTTCTGGAAGTAGGCGGTCTCAGGCTTCATCGCGCCGAGGTCGCACGAGTAGAACGACCGCTCGAAGACGTCGTCGTAGCCGAAGACGCGACGCAGGTAGGACTTGCGGTGGTCCTGCTGGTTCGTCGCCAGCACGCACCGGACGCCAGAGGCTGCCACGTCACGAACGAGTGCGATTGCCTCGGGGTCACCGTCGACCTGCTCCCACAGCCCCAGGAGGTCGTCGACCCCGGCGGTGGCCGCAGGCCACTGAGTCAGGAGGTCCCCGAGCGCGTCGCGGAACGCGACCTCACCACGCAGGGCAGGGACCTCCGCGGCGAACAGAGCCGTCGCAAAGCCCGGACCACCCCAGGCGTCCAGCCGGGAAGCCCATTCGAGTCGGGGGTGCTGCAGCACGCCGTCGGCGTCCCACAGCAGGACCTGGACAGGACTCGCCGGGTCCAGCGGCGGGCCCTGCACCGTGAGGTCGGCCGTCACCGGCGGGCCCTACGCGGACCGGGACGCGGACTGCGCTCGGGCTGCGACTCGGGCTGCGTCGCCTCGGGCTTGGCGTCGACCCCGGCCTCCTTGCGCTGCTCGGCCGTGATCGGGGCGGGCGCCGCGGTGAGCGGGTCGTAGCCGCCACCGGACTTCGGGAAGGCGATGACGTCGCGGATCGACTCGGTGCCGGCGAGCAGCGAGACGATCCGGTCCCAGCCGAACGCGATGCCACCGTGCGGCGGGGCGCCGAACGCGAAGGCGTCGAGCAGGAAGCCGAACTTCTCCTGCGCCTCCTCCTCGGACAACCCCATCACCGCGAAGACCCGCTCCTGCACGTCCCGACGGTGGATACGGATCGACCCGCCACCGATCTCGTTGCCGTTGCAGACCATGTCGTAGGCGTAGGCCAGCGCGGGGCCGGGGTCGGTGTCGAAGGTGTCGAGGAACTCGGCCTTGGGCGAGGTGAACGCGTGGTGCACGGCGGTCCAGGCGCCGGCGCCGACAGCCACGTCACCCGCGGCGACCGCCTCGGACGCCGGCTCGAACAGCGGGGCGTCGACGCACCCAGAGGAACGACCAGGCGGCCTCGTCGATGAGCTCGCAGCGGCGACCGATCTCGAGCCGGGCAGCCCCGAGCAGGGCACGCGACGACTTGGTCGCACCGGCGGCGAAGAACACGCAGTCGCCGGGCTGGGCGCCGACGTGGGCGGCCAGGCCGGCGCGCTCGGTGTCGGAGAGGTTCTTGGCGACCGGTCCGCCGAGCTCGCCGTCCTCCTGCACGAGGACGTAGGCCAGGCCCTTGGCGCCACGGCTCCTGGCCCAGTCCTGCCAGGCGTCGAGCTGCTTGCGCGGCTGCGAGGCGCCGCCGGGCATGACGACGGCCCCGACGTACTCGGACTGGAACACGCGGAACGGGGTGTCCGTGAAGTACTCGGTGCACTCGACCAGCTCGTTGCCGAACCGCAGGTCGGGCTTGTCCGACCCGAACCGGCGCATCGCGTCGGCATAGGTCATCTGCAGGAACGGCGTCTGCAGCTCGACCCCGATGAGCTTCCAGACCTCGCGCGACGATCTCCTCGCCGAGCTCGAGCACGTCGGCCTGCTCGACGAAGGACATCTCGATGTCGAGCTGGGTGAACTCGGGCTGGCGGTCGGCGCGGAAGTCCTCGTCGCGGTAGCAGCGCGCGATCTGGTAGTAGCGCTCCATCCCGGCGACCATGAGCAGCTGCTTGAACAGCTGCGGGCTCTGCGGCAGGGCGTACCAGGAGCCGGGCGCCAGCCGCGCGGGCACGAGGAAGTCGCGGGCACCCTCGGGGGTGGACCGGGTCAGGGTGGGGGTCTCGATCTCGACGAAGTCGCGAGCGCCGAGCACCGAGCGGGCCGCGGCGTTGACCCGCGACCGCAGCCGGATCGCCGCACCGGCCGACGACGCACCCGGGCGGCGCAGGTCGAGGTAGCGGTGCTTGAGCCGGGCCTCCTCGCCGACGGTGACCCGTTCGTCGATCTGGAACGGCAGCGGCGCCGAGGCGTTGAGCACCTCGATCTCGCTGGCGAGCACCTCGATGTCGCCGGTGGGCAGGTCGGGGTTGGCGTTGCCCTCGGGGCGCGCGCTCGACCTCGCCGACGACCCTGATGCAGTACTCGTTGCGCAGGTCGTGGGCGCCACCCTGCTCGAGCACCTCGTCGCGGACGACCACCTGGGCGACGCCGCTGGCGTCGCGCAGATCGAGGAACGCCACTCCACCGTGATCGCGCCGACGGGCAACCCAGCCCGTGAGCGTGACGGTCTGACCAGCGTGGTCGGCGCGCAGGGTGCCGGCCTCATGGGTGCGGAGCACGAGAGATCCTTCGATTCAGGCGGTGGGTGAACCCGGCCATCCTACGGACCGGGCCACGCGGCATACGAATCGGTTTCGCGCCCCCAGCCGCGCCTCAGTCGGCTCGGTCCGCGGGGCGGTGCACGTCGCCGTCGACGTAGACCCAGCGACCGGCCCGGCGGACGAACCGGCTGCGCTCGTGCAGCACTCCCCCGTCGTGGACCGCCTCGAACTCGACCTCACCGACGGAGTCGTCCTCGCGGCCGTCAGCGGTCGCGAGCACGGTGAGTCCCTGCCAGGCCGGCCCTCCGGAGACGTCGAGGTCCGCCGGCCGCGTGCGTGGGTGCCAGGTGCGCGCGAGGTATGCCGTGTCACCGACGACGAAGGCGGCGTAGCGGCTGCGCATGAGCTGGACCGCGGTGCGCGCGGGCTGGGTGTCCGCGTGCAGGGGTCCGCAGCACGCGGCATACCCCGAGCCGCTACCGCACGGACAGCCGTCCGGCGTGCCAGGCCCCATCCCGGCTCCGGTGCCGGCTCCGACCCCGAAGGCCGTCACGACGCCCGCGCCGGGAGGACGCAGAACTCGTTGCCGGCCGGGTCGGTGAACGAGTGCCACGGCAGGTCGCCCCAGTCGTTCACCAGCGGCTCGGCGCCCAGCTCCGCCACCCGGTCGAACATCGCGGCCGCGTCATCGCCTGGCTCGAGCCGCAGGTCGAGGTGCAGCTGGTTCTTGGCCCGCTTGGGTTCCGAGGAAGGGAGGTGTTGGATGTCCTGCTTCGCCCGGAGGAACTCGAGGACCGGGCCCCGTCCGGACGGGTGCCGCAGCGAGACCGGCGCGGCACCGGCGTACTCGCGCCAGCCGGCCAGCTCGGCCCAGAAGGCTGCCTCCGAGTCGGGGTCGTTGCCCAGGATCGGGATGGCCGCCAGCGGTCCGGTGTCGCGGTAGGCCCCGCGCTCCTCCATGACGCAGAAGGCGTGGCCCTCGGGGTCGGCCAGCACGACCCACGGCACGTCTCCCTGGCCGATGTCGAGGTGCGACGCGCCCAGACCGAGCAGCCGTTCGACCGTGGCGGCCTGGTCGCCGAGCCCGTGCAGGTCGAGGTGGAGACGGGGCGACGCCGCAGCCGGACCGGGAACCGGTTGGAAGCACAGGTCCAGGGTCGGCCCGCCGTCCAGGGTCAGGCGGGTCTCGAAACCCTCGGTCCCATCGGTCAGGGTCTGCGTGCCCAGCGCCTGCTCCCAGAACCGGCCGAGCCGTCGCGGGTCCGCGGCGTCGAAGACGAGGTTCTCCAGGAACATGCGCCGAGCCTACGTCGCGGTCGGCACGGCCGGGGCGATGGGACCGAGCCACTACTTCAACGGGCTGAGGCACGCGGCCGGAGACGGACCTACCGTCGTGCCATGGGCGGATCACGGCGGGTGCGGTCGGTGGCGGTGGGCGCGGGAGCCGGCGTCGCGGCAGCGGGGATCTGGGGTGCAACGGTGGCACTGGCGCCACCCGTGCCCGGCAACGCCGTCGCCGCGACGTCGCTCGTCCTGCTGGCGATGGGTGCAGCCGGGTGGCTCCGACGCGGCAGGTCCGGAGTCGTCGCAACGCTCACCGCTGGATGGGTCGGCTCGTGGCTCATCTTCCTGGCCGTTGACGTCATGATGCCCATGGTCCCGGACCGGTGGGTGCCGGCGATCGTCACGGTGGCGATGAACCCTGCAGCCAACGTCCGGGAGAGCCGCATCGAGGCCGTGGACCCCTACGTCCTCCCGCTGTTCCTGGGCGCCCTGATGGTCCTCGCCCTCGTCGTGGCGTTCCTCCCACGGGTCCACCGACGGCTGCTCGCCTGGGCCATGCCGCCGGTTCAGCCTTCTCCCGTGGCCCCGATCCGCTAGGCCCGCATCAGCGCAGGTGAACTGCCAGATCATTCGCGACGACGAAGGCCGGGGCCGAGATCGGCAGCACGATCGACCGCAGCACCGCAGCATGCCCGTCGCCGTCGACTCTTGGCAGTCCTCGAGGATCTCGTTGGGGACAGCCGTCGCGTAGTAGTTGCGGAAGATGAGTGTGCAGATCGGGATGCCGTAGATGCGTGGGCGAGGATCAGCTTGACGATCCCGTTGGCAGGCCTGCAGCTGGAGAACTATGCCTGCAAGGGGATCATCACCGCCTGGTACGGGATGAACATGCCGAACAGGAACAGCGTGAAGATTCGTCTGCGCCGGGGAAGGACCAGCGGGCGAAGACGAACCCGTTCATCGAGCCGTGCACCGCCGAGATGACCGCGACGGGTCGGCGAGCATCGAGCGGACCGGAACAGCGATCGGTCTGCGAGGCTCGCACGCGGAGGTCCAGCCCTCCACCGACAGGTCGCGTCGGCAGGCTCCAGGCGGTCGAGGCGGACGTCGGCGGCGGCTTGAAGCTCGTGACGACGATGACGTACATCGGCAGGAGGACGAGGAGCACGAAGACGAGCAGCATCGGCATACCGGACGCGGGTCTCGGACGGGTGCCGGGGGTCCTGCTTCGACCGTGCTGGTCGGGATGGCCTCCTCGATCGAGGATCGGTGCTTTTTGGACATCAGCGGTCTCCTGCTTCTCGTGCGGGCGTTGTTGACCAGGTACGGCACGATCACGATGCTCACGATGATCAGCAGGATCGTGCGGACCGCGGCAGCCTGCGCGTAGCGCTGCGCGATAGAACTGTGGTACAGACATCGACGGGCACAGCGGCGTCGTAGCAGTCGGGCACGGTGATCACGTACGATGAGGTCGAACATCTTCATCGACATGTGCCCGAGGATGATCAGGGCCGAGAGCGCGATGGGTGACAGCTGCGGGAACAGCACGTGCCGGTAGATCTTCCACTCGCTCGCCCCGTCGATCCGCGGCCGCCTCACGCTCGTCGTCGGAGATGCCGCGGAAGCCGGCGAGGAACAGCGCCATCACGTAGCCGGACAGCTGCCACACCGCGGGGATCACCATGGCGCATCGATGCCCGAGCGGTCGTCGGAGCACCACGAAGCTCTGCAGGCCGTCGAGGTGCAGCTCATCTGAACAGCTGGTTCAGCCCGATCGCCTGGTCGCCCTTGCGCGGGCTGAGCAGCCAGCGCCAGACGACACCGGCGGCGATGAACGACACCGCCATCGGGAATAGGTAGACCGACCGGAAGAAGCCCTCCGCCGAGACGCCCTTCTCGAGCAGCACAGCCCAGAGCAGCCCCATTGCCATCGTGCCGACCATGAAGACCACGGTGAGGACGAGCAGGTTCATCAGCGCGTGCCGGTAGTCACCGCTACCGAGCAGCTGGGTGTAGTTCTGGTAGCCCCACGGGTTGACCACCTTGTCCGTGACGAAGTTGTATCGACCTCTGCAGTGAGGTGATGCACGTTCTTGCCGATCAGGTCGTAGACGAAGACGCCCACCAGGACGATCGACGGCAGCGCCGAGGAGGAGCCCGCGGGCAGCCAGTTCTTGGCCTTGCGCATGCGTCACTGAGCCTCTCGGAGGAGGGAGGGGTATGCCGCGTGGCCGGGGTGGCGCGGTCGGCCCACCACCACCGGCCGTGCGGGTCAGCCCAGGTTCTTCTTCGCGGCCGCTGCGAGGTCCTTCACCAGCGTGGCGTCGTCACGGCTGGAGTGGAACTTCGAGACGGCGGTGGAGATGTCCGTCGACCAGGCGAGGTTGACGGCCGCGCCGTGCGCGATCGACGACACGATGGTGTCGGACTTGAAGTCGCTCATCGCGCTCTGCTGGTAGGGCGGGAAGTCCGACGCAGGCACGTCGGTGCGTGCCGGGATGGAGCCCTTGGCGAGGTTGAACGCCTTCTGGCCCTCGGGTGACCCGATGAGGCGCAGCCAGTCCTTGGTGCCCTCAGGGTTCTTCGTGCCCTTCGGGCAGGGTGAAGGAGTCGGCCAGGAAGTCGAAGACGCCGTCGGTCCAGGCACCGGGAAGTAGGTGTAGTCCGTCCCGTCCTTCTTGCCCTTGTCGGTGAAGCTCGGCCACGGCCCAGTCGCCCATCACGTTGTAGGCGGCCTTGCCGTCGATGACCATGTCGGTCGCCGCCGGCCAGTCGTCACCGTCGGCCGCCGTGTTCGTGAACGTGAGCAGGGTCTTGAAGTGGCCTCGACCGCGGTCTTGACCTCGGGCGAGTCCCAGGTGGTCGTTGCCGTCGAACAGGCCGGCGTATCTTCTCGGGTCCGAGGTCGGACAGCAGGACCGTCTCGAGCAGCTGGACCTGGGTCCAGGTGCCGCCGATGGTCAGCGGCGTGTTGACACCGCTGGACTTGAGCTTGCCCAGGTCGGAGATCCAGCTCGGCCATGTCCTTCGGGACTTCTCGGTGATGCCGGCCTTCTCGAGCACGACCGGGTTGGCCCAGACCACGTTGGCGCGGTGGATGTTGGACGGCACCGAGTAGATGTTGCCCTTCACCGTCAACCGGTCGAGCAGGTCCTTGGGGAAGACCTTCGACCCACCGAGGCTCTCGATGACGTCGTTGACGGGCTCGATCTGGCCCTTCGCGATGTAGTCGGTCAGCTCCGCGCCGGCGTGGCCCTGGAACGAGCTGGGCGGCTGGTTGTTGGCCAGGTCGGACGCGAGCTTGGCCTTGGCGTTGCTGCCTGCGCCGCCGGCGACCGCCAGGTTGACGAAGGTGTCGTTGGGGTAGTCGGTCTTGAAGAGACCCTCGAGGGCGTCGAGGCCCTTCTTCTCCGAGCCGGCGGCCCACCAGGTGAAGACGCCGACCTCGCCGCCGGCACCGCCGGCCTTGGTGGTGCCCGAGGACAGCTCGAGGACGACGACGACGAGCCGTTGCCGCGTCGCCAGTGCTGCAGGCGGCGAGAGTGAGGGCGGCCGTGGTGAAGGCCACGGTCGTCAGCAGGTGGTCTTGCGCATGAGATGCCTCCTCGGCGTTGGTGGGTGCGCATGGTGGGGAGGTAGAGCTGAGCGGTGGATAAGTGAGGTCGGTGGCGGGTGGTCGGCCCCGGTCAGGTGTCACGGTGGTCTCCTTCGGTGCCGCCGGACCGGGTGCGTCCCGCGACGGCGAGCACCGCAGTGCCGTGACCGCACCGTCGACGAGCAGGTCGCCCGCGGCATACGGGGTCAGGAGTGTCTGGCCCACCACGAGGGGCAGCGGGGCGCTGGTCAGCCGTGCGCAGGGCGCCTGCGCCGTCGACGACGACGAGGACCGAGAAGCCGGCTTCCAGCTCGGCGGGTCCGTCCCGGGTGTCGACCACCTCGGCGGTGAAGAACTCTGCCGCTTCGGCAGGCAACGCGGACCGGACCCCGCCACTGCACAGCCACCGCGTGCGCAGCCCTGCGAGGTCCTCGGGCCCGAGCGCCGCCATGGCGACACTCTCGAGGGCGACTTGTGGGGTCAGCCCCAGCCAGGCGTGGTCGGCATCGAGCCCGAACCGGTCGTGCTCGAGCATGACCGAGAAGTCGGTGGGTTCCTGCAGCTCCACGACGAGGACACCCTCACCGATCGCGTGCGGCTGCCCCGCTGGGACGAGGATCGCATCGCCTCGCTCGACCTCGAACCCGTTGAGGAGGGCGAGCAGCCGTTCGTCCTGGGCCTGCACCAGCTCCGCGAGCTGCGGGCGTCGACGTCGTCATGGAAGCCCACCCACACCCGCGCCCCGGGCTCGGCTGCCACGACGAGCCAGGCCTCGGTCTTGCCGTGCGCGCAGTCGAGATGACGGATGGCGAACGCCCGGTCGGGGTGGCTGTGCACCGGCAGCCGCTCCCCTGCGTCGAGCAGCTTGACGAGAAGTCCGGGGGCGGCGCCGTGTCGGGTGAGGTGCGCCTCGTCCCAGCCAGCCGGTCGGGTCCTCCCCCAGGGCATCGACCAACAGTCGCCCGTCAGGCAGCACGGTGAGCCCGTCCCCGCCCTCGGCGAAGAGCTGTGTGGTGGACGCCAGCCAGTCCTCGGGACGTCGGCCGTCGAAGTCGTCGGGCACGCTGAGCCCCCGGAACCCAAGGATCCGCTCGCCGCCACGGTAGAACCGCCGAGGCGTGTTGGGGGCCAGCCGCAGCACGATCCCCACCTCTGTCTGGGCTCATGCGCTCTCCGTGGGACATCAGGCTGCTCGACTCGCGCACGATGAGGTGGGTGGGGACGGTGACCGACCGCGGCGGTCCGTCCTCCCCCTTGATCCTGGCGAAGAGCTGCAGCGCCGCCGCCCGACCCATCGCACCGGGGTCCTGTGCACGACCTCTACCGTCGGCTGCGCAGGTCGGCGCTGAAGACGTCTCCCGTCGGGCCAGGCGCTGTGCAGGGCACGCAGGGCGCGCAACATGGCGACGGTCACCCGGTTGTTGCCCGTCACCAGGGCGGTCACCGGGTCGGGCGCTGCGGTCCACGTCGCGAGCACGTCGGCGAGCGAGCTCGGCGTGTGCGGGCCCATCGCGACGGGCGGCAGGCCATCGAGTCGGAGGTCGGCGTGGGTGGCGCGGAAGGCACGCTCGCGCTCCTGGGCGGTCCAGTACGGCGACGTCATCACCGAGGAAACCGATCCGGCGGTGCCCGCGCGCCGCGAGGTGCTCGACGGCGCTGCGGACTCCGCCCGCGTTGTCGCTCAGGACCGTGTCCGTCGACAGGTCGACACCGGGCCGGTCGACGTAGACGACCGGGGCACCCCCACGTCCGGTGACCGGCGTTGCCGAGCCCTGCCGGGACCACCACCAGCCCGTCGACCTGTCGGGCCACCAGCGCCGCGACCAGGTCGCCTCCCGCTCCGGGTCGCCCTCCGCGGAGGCACTGATGGCAGGTGTCCCTCCCTTCGGGCCTCGCGCTCCACGGCAGCGGCGAGCTGGGAGTAGAACGGGTTGCCGAGGTCCTCGACGACCAGGCCGATGCTGGCCGAGGAGCCCCGGCGGAGCTGGCTCGCGCTGTCGTTGCGCTGGAAGCCGAGACGCTCGATCACCCGGCGCACCTTCCGGGCGGTCTCGGGCCGGACACGGTCCTCGTCGTTGACCACCCTCGAGACCGTCTTGACGAGACTCGTCGGCTGCGCCGGCGTCTGCCAAGGTCCGCCGGGCCGCGTGCACGATCTCGCCGAGCTGGAGCTTCGCAGCGGATCTGTCAAGAGTGCTGGGGCCGCCCGTTCTCGTTTCGTGACACCGATGTCATGAATTGTCCGACAGGTGGTGTCGTGGTGGTGCCATCGCCACCGGTCCCCGCCGGGGTCCAGGACTGCGGGCCGACCGTCCTGCGGTCACCGTGACCGCCCCCACTGGTCGGATCCGGCCCGCGGGCTAGCTCCGGTATGCCGGATGGCTGGGCCAGGGGGCGTCCACCGCACGCAGGGGGGCCCAGTCCAGGTCTCGCGCCGCCAGCGCCGCCAGCGCGGCGATCTGGAGCGTCGCGTTGTGGATCCGGCCGGCGAGGAGGGCGTCGCGAACCTCTTCGAGCGCGACCCAGCGCACCGGCATACCCAGCTCCTCGCCGTCCCGGACGTGGCGCTCGGACTCGGGGACGGGCGCGAGGTCTCGGGCGAGGTAGATCCGCAGGGCCTCGTCGAGGCCTCCGGGTGAGCTGACGTAGTCGGCGAGCACGTGCCACGTGGACGCGACCAGGTCGGCTTCCTCGTGCAGCTCGCGGGCCGCCCCCAGGTGCGGCGGCTCACCGGCGACGTCGAGCAACCCGGCCGGGATCTCCCACTCGAAGGTCCGCACCGGGTGGCGGTACTGCTGGACCAGGCAGAGCCGGCCCTGCTCGTCGAGGGCGGCCACGGCCACGGCACCGGGGTGACGGACGTACTCGCGGGTGACCTCCCCCGCCTCACCCAGGTCGACGCGGTCCCGCACGACGTCCCACACCATGCCGTGCATGGCGACCTCGGAGTGTGCGACCGGCAGGCCGTCACGCCGGTCGGCGAGCTCCTCGCTCACGCGCTGGCGTCGGCCGTGCTGCGCGGGCGCTCCACCTCGACCAGCCGGGCCGCGCGCTGGGCGTCGATGGCGGCCTCCACGAGACCGGCGAACAGCGGGTGGGCCCGGTGCGGTCGCGACTTGAACTCGGGGTGGGCCTGCGTGGAGACGTAGTAGGGGTGCACCTCGCGGGGGAGCTCGACGAACTCCACGAGCTCCTTGTCCGGTGACAGGCCGGAGAAGACCAGGCCGGCCTGCTCGAGCTGCTGGCGATAGCCGTTGTTGACCTCGTAGCGGTGCCGGTGGCGCTCGTCGACAGCGACGGCGCCGTAGGCCTCGGCCGTCACCGAGCCCTCGGTCAGCTTGGCCGGGTAGGAGCCGAGCCGCATCGTGCCACCGAGGTCACCGGCACCCTCGACGAACGCCTTCTGCTCCTCCATGGTCGCGATGACCGGGTCGGCGGTCAGCGGGTCGAACTCGGTCGAGCTGGCGCCGGCGATCCCCGCGACGTTGCGGGCGTACTCGATGACCATGCACTGCAGGCCGAGGCAGATACCGAGGGTGGGGACCTGCCGCTCGCGGGCCCACCTGAGCGCGCCGAGCTTGCCCTCGATGCCACGCACGCCGAAGCCGCCGGGCACCAGCACGGCGTCCACTCCCCCGAGCGCCTTCTGCGCGCCGACCTCGGTCTGGCACTCGTCGCTGGCGACCCAGCGGATCGAGACCTTCGCGTCGTGGTGGAACCCGCCGGCCCGCATGGCCTCGGTCACCGAGAGGTAGGCGTCGGGAAGGTCGATGTACTTGCCCACCAACGCGATCTCGACGGTGTGCTCGGGACTGTGCACGCGGCGCAGCAGCTCGTCCCAGTCGTGCCAGTCGACGTCGCGGAAGTTGAGCCCCAGGCGGCGGATGACGAACGCGTCGAGGCCCTCCTTGTGGAGGACCTTCGGGATGTCGTAGATGCTCGGGGCGTCGACAGCGGCGGCGCAGGCCTCGGTGTCGACGTCGCACATCAGCGAGATCTTGCGCTTGATGCTGTCCGGGATCTCGCGGTCGGCGCGCAGCACCAGTCCGTCGGGCTGGATGCCGACCTGTCGAAGGGCGGCCACCGAGTGCTGCGTCGGCTTCGTCTTGAGCTCCCCGCTCGGGGCGAGGTAGGGCACCAGCGACACGTGCAGGAAGAAGACGTTGTCCCGGCCCACGTCGTGGCGCACCTGGCGGGCGGCCTCGAGGAACGGCAGCGACTCGATGTCACCGACGGTGCCGCCGATCTCGGTGATGATGATGTCCGGGGCGTCGGCCCGCGAGACACCGGGGCTGCCGGCCGCCTGGGCCCGCATCCGCTCCTTGATCTCGTTGGTGATGTGCGGGATCACCTGGACGGTGTCGCCGAGGTACTCCCCGCGCCGCTCCTTGGCGATCACCTGGTTGTAGATCTGCCCGGTGGTGACGTTGGCCCGGCCCACGAGGTTGCTGTCGAGGAAGCGCTCGTAGTGCCCGATGTCGAGGTCGGTCTCGGCGCCGTCCTCGGTCACGAAGACCTCCCCGTGCTGGAACGGGTTCATCGTGCCCGGGTCCACGTTCAGATAGGGATCGAGCTTCTGCATCGTGACGCGCAGACCCCGCGCACGGAGCAGATGTCCGAGGCTGGACGCGGTCAAACCCTTGCCGAGAGAAGAGGCAACGCCGCCGGTTACGAAGATGTGTTTCGTCTGATCCACCACGGGGTTCAAGCCTACGTCATTCCGGGCAGGGCTGAGTACCACTCGTGCCAACGACGCGCCGTGGCCTTGCCGTCGTCCCAGGATGTGGCGCGCTCCCGCCCGGCAACGGATGCGGTATGCCGTGCGGCCCGGTCCCGCAGGAAGTCCTCGACCGCATCGGCGAGCCGGGCCGGGTCGTGGACCGGCACCAGGGTCCCGACGCCCGCGGACGAGGTCGGGCAGCCCCCCGGTGTCGGTCGCCACCACGGGCACCCCCGCGGCCATCGCCTCCTGGACGACCAGGGCGCGCGCCTCCCAGAGGCTGGGCAGGACGAACACGTCGGCGGCGGCGAGCCACCGTGCCGGGTCGTCCTGCGGCCCGACGAAGTGCACGGAAGCAGCCTGTGCCGCCACCTGACCTCGCAGCTGCTCCAGCAGACCTGGGTCGCCGTCCCCGACGACCACCCACACCACGGGCAGTCCCGCCGGCGCTGTCACCACGTCAGGCAGCTGTGCAGCTGCTGACGCCGGCGCGACGGCTGTCTCAGACGCGTCTGCGCCGGCGATGAGCGTTTCGAGGTCCTTCTGCGGGGCGATCCGGGCGATGGTGAGCACGAGCCGGACGCCGGGTGGAGCCGCCTCGATCCCGTTCTCCCGCAACAGGTCTGCGGCCAGTGCGCGTCGTCGCCTTCCCGTCCAGCGGGTCCTGGGCCAGGAGGTCCGGCACCCGTGGCGACGGCACCGCAGCGAGGCGGGCATCGCGAGAGCCGTGCCGTCGCGCCTCGTCGACGAGGTCGCTGCTGGCGCCGGTGACGAGTGCGGCCCGTCGCGCGACGACCCGCTGGACGAGATCGAGCACCCGACGTCGTGGACCACCGACCAGGACGGCGTTGTGCTGGCTGACGACCACCGGCGTGCCGGTGCCAGCCGCGGCGAGGACCGCCACGAGGCCGGCCTGGTGACCGTGGGCGTGCACGACGTCGGCGTCGCGGACCAGCCGGCGAAGGCGTCGAAGACCGCGCACCGACCCGACGAACCCGGACCCGCGGCCCGGCCACCACAGCCGCGCGCCGGGCAGGTCGAACCGTTCGGCGGTGGTCGGGTCGGTCACCACCGTGACGTCGTCGCCCAGGTCGCGCAGGTCGGTGGTGAGGTCGGCCACGTGGGTGCCGATGCCGCCGGTGCTGCGGCCCAGGAGGACCACGACCCTCATCGACCGGATCCCCTTGCGCCGGTCGCGCCCGCGCTTCCGCAGCGCCGTCATGTGCTTGCGGTCGGCGACCATCATGACGCCGAGATAGGCCACCAGGGTCACGAGGCCGACGAGGAGCCCGCCTCCGAGGGCCGACCACAGGGAGCGGGGCGACAGACCCCGCGCCACTGTGTCGCCCACTGCGAGTGCCACCGCCACCGAGACGACGGCTGCCCCCAAGGTGCGTCCGGACCCCTGGAGCGCCTCGGCCCCCCAGGAGCGCGCGACCAGCACCGCCAGCACGACCGCGCTCAGCGTCATGCCCAGGCTCGAGCAGACGCCGAGCACCCCGAGAGTGGCACCGGCCGAGCGAGCCCTCGGGCAGCAGGGCGAATGGTGCGATGGCCGCAACTGCCCACCCCGCGGCCACGGCCAGGGCAGCGTGCATCGGACGGCCACGGACGTAGAGGGCCCGGGTGAGCAGGGCTGCCACCGAGAACCCGACGAGCCCCGGCGCGTAGGCGGACAGCGCCCCGGGGAGAGCCGCCAGTGCCTCAGCACCCGCCCGGCTGCCCTTGTCCAGGGCGTCGAAGAAGACCCCGACCGGCTTGGACACCGCCATCAGCACCGCGGTCGCGCCGGCGGTGAGGATCAGGATGCCGCGAAGGCTGTTCGCCAGGGTGTCGCGTGCCGCGGTCCCGCGCGGGGCGTCCGGCTCGGCCACGGCCTCGGCACCTGCCGTGTGGGCCAGCGCCGGGAAGGCCGAGGTCGCCACGGGAACGGCCAACACGGCATACGGGAGGAGGTAGACGGCCTGGACGTAGGTGTAGACGATCACGACGCCCACCGCCTCGGTGCGGTGGTGGCTGATCCACAGGACCGCCAGCACCACGGCCTGTTGTGCCACGAGGGCCAGCACCCCTGCGGCGGCCAGGGAACCGGCTCGGCGCGCCACCCCCGCCGGGAAGTGCAGCGTCGGCCGCAGACGCACACCCGACTTCACCGCTGGTACGAGCAGCGGCAGGCTCAGCACGACGACTCCCGCGGTGGTGCCGCCGGCAAGGACCCAGACGGCGGAGTCGGAGACGGACCGGGGCGTCGCCCCGGGCCCGACCAGCACGCCGTACCAGACGTAGGCCGCCATCACCACGACGCTGGACAGCAGTGGTGCGATCGCGGCGGCAAGGAACCGGCGACGAGCCTGCAGCACACCGGACAGCACGATGCCGACGCCGTAGAGCAGGACCTGGGGAGCGAACAACCTGAGCATGTGCGTCCCGAGGGCGACCTCCGCGGTGCCGCCCTCCCCGGCGAGCAGGGCACGGCTCAGCCAAGGGGCGGCCACAGCGAGGAGCAGGGCCAGCGGCAGCAGCACCACCACCGCCCACGACAAGCAGCGCTGAGGCCGTCCGGTCCGCCTCCCGGTCGCGGCCCATCCCCAGCTGGCCCGCAATGAGCGGCACCGCGACCGCTGCGAGCACCCCGCCGGCCGCGACCTCGTACACGACGTTGGGGACCAGGTTGAAGGTCTGGTAGACGTCGCCGACACCCGCCGTCCCGACACTGTGGCTGAAGACGAGGGTGCGACGCGAAGCCGGCGATCCGCGCCAGCAGGGTCGCGACCGCGATCAGTCGCGGCGGCCTTGGCGATCGACGAACCCACGGAGCCGCGAGTCATCGACGTCCCTGCGTCATCGACCCCACGCGTCCAGCTCGCGCAGCCCGGGCGTGGACTCGATGACCTGCGTGAAGGACACCTTCTCCGAGGCGAGCGTCAGGGCGCCGAGCACGGCGAGGGCGGCCCACCTCCCTGCGTCGCCCCGTGCGCTGCACGAGGGCCGTTCCCAGCAGGGCTCCCGCGCTGTTCGCACCGGTGTCGCCGAGCATCGCCTCGCCCGCCAGGTCGGGCCCCAGCAGACCGACGGCCGCTCCGGCCGCAGCACCTGCGGCCACCGCGGATCGTGGCGAGGTCGCCGCGAGCGCCCCGAGCAGGGCGGTGGCCTTGAGGGCGCGGCCCGGCCGCAGGTCCAGGAGGTTGAGCAGGTTCGCGGAGCCGGCGACGACCGCGCCTCCCACGAGCGTGTCCAGGACGCTTGGTATGCCGCGCGGCCGGCTCCCGACCTCGTCGGTAGTACGACGGGCAGCGCCGTCGACGAGCGCCGCCGAGACCAGCCCGGTGATGCCCAGGCCGACGATCTTGACCACGCCCGTGGTGACCTCGCCGCGGGCCAGCGCGCCGAGGTGGCCCTTGAGACCCTTGCTGCTGGAGTCCCCTGCCAGGTCGTCCAGGGCGCCCAGTCCCGCCGAGGCCACCGCAGCCACCACCGGTCCCGGCCCGGCACCCAGGAGGCCGGACGCTCCCGCTGCGGCCACGGCATACGCGGGGCCCTCGAGGAGGGTGACCGTGCGGCCGGCGTGGTTGGTGCGGTCCCACCTGACCGACCCACCTGGCGGGTACCGGCGGAGCACTCGCAGCGCCGAGGCGGCGAGCGCCCCGGCCACTGCGCCGGACACCAGTGCGCGCACGGTGGCTACTTGGTCGCCAGCTGCGGGAAGGCGGCCGCTGCGTCGGCTGGCCAGGCCGTACTGCCCGGACTTGCCTGCCTCCTGCTCGAGCAGCCCGAACACGACGCTCGCCTGGCCCATCGGCAGCTCACCGTTGTCGACCGTGGAGAGCTCCTTGGCCTGGTCGCCGTCCTCGCGGGCGGTGCTGATGACGGAGGTGACGTTGGAGGCATCGGCCCTGGGGCTCGGGCCGACGAGCACCGCCCCCGCACCCGCGTCGTCGAGCGCCCCGGCGAGCTTGCTCAGGCTGCTGGCGCGTGCCTCACGGTCACTCGCCTCCGAGCCGGTGACGGGACCGGCCACGACGACGGCGACGGTGGCCATCTTGACCTGGTCGGTCGCGTAGCTTGATGAGGTCACCGGTGCGCAGACCCTCGAGCGCGGCTGACGCCCCGGCAGCCGGTCGACCCGGCCTTGGCCAGCACCGACCTCGCCAGCACGGCGTCGACGACGTCGGGGCCGGACTGGTCGAGCGGGACGCCGACCTGACTGGCCAGCTGCTGCCCCAGGGTGGCCCGGAAGGCCGCCTTGTCGGGGTCGACCCAGTTGTCCTGCACCGTGATCGTCGACCCCACGACGGCACCGGCGGACGTCAAGCGTGGTCTGGGTGGACTTGACCAGGTTGGGGTCGGCACCGGGCAGCACCACGACGGCGACGGTGGTGTCCTTGAGCCGGTCGGCCAGCAGGCTGCGGTTGCTGGCGGTGGTGAAGTCGTCGCGCGCCTCGGTGCCCTTCTCGGCAGTGTCGAGCTCGCTGCGCAGGGCGGCCTTGTCGGCTCTCAGGTTCTTCACCTCGGAGGTGAGCGTGTTGCCGATGTCCTCCTTGAGCGGACCGGCACCGAGCACGATCCCCACGGCGAGCGCCATGAAGATCGAGACGATGGAGACGAGGTGGTATCGGAAGTCGATCACGTGACAGTTCCTACGACGAAGGACCAGAGGTCGTCCCACCGGGCGCCGAGCACCTGGAGGAACGCGCGCCCACCCGTGGTCGACCACAGCGCAGCGAACAGGGCGCTGAGGCCCACGAGCAGCATGAGGGTGAGGGACATGTTGGAGATTCGCGAGCGGTAGAGCCGGCTCACACCCTTGGCGTCGACGAGCTTGCCGCCGACGCGCAGTCGGGTGAGGAAGGTGCTGGCCATGCCGCTGCGGCCCTTGTCGAGGAACTCGACGAGGGTGGCGTGGGTGCCGACGGCGACGATGAGCTCGGCGCCCTTGTCGTCGGCGAGCAGCATCGCGACGTCCTCGCTGGTCCCGGTGGCCGGGAAGACGACGGGTTCGACGCCGAGTCGGCGCACCCGCTCCAGCCCCGGGGCGTTGCCGTCCCGGTAGGCGTGCACGACGATCTCGGCGCCGCACCGCAGGGTCGAGTCGGAGACCGAGTCCATGTCGCCGACGATGAGGTCGGGCTTGAGGCCGACCTCGAGCAGCGCGTCCGCGCCGCCGTCGACCCCGATCAGCACCGGCCGGTACTCGCGGATGTAGCTGCGCAGCGTGCGCAGGTCCTCCTTGTAGTGGTAGCCCCGGACCACGATCAGGGCGTGCCGACCGTCGATCGCCGTGGTGATGTCGGGGACGCCGACGCCGTCGAGCAGCAGGTCCCGCTCCCGCCGCAGGTACTCCATCGTGTTGGCCGCGAACGCCTCGAGCTGGACGGCCAGGCCCGCCCGGGCCTCGGTCATCGACGACTCGACCAGCGCCTGGTCGAAGGCCTGGCCCTTGGCGACGACCTCGTCACCGACCCAGATCTCGTCACCGTCGATCCGGACCAGCTGGCCCTCGCGGAGGTCGTGCATGACGTCCTTGCCGACGTTGTCGATCAGCGGGACCCCCGCGTCGACCAGGATCTCCGGGCCCAGGTTGGGATAGCGCCCGGAGATCGACGGGGCCGCGTTGACCACTGCGGCCGGCCTGCAGGCGAGCAGCGCCTCGGCGCTGACCTTGTCGATGTCCTGGTGGTCGATGACGGCGATCTCGCCGGGCCGCAGCCGCTTCGTGAGGTTCTTGGTGCGGGCGTCCACGCGGACCAGCCCGCGGACCCCGGGGATCTCGGGGTCGCGGGCACGCTGGCGGGGGAACTTCAAGGGCATCGTGTGCATCCTCCCATGGGGGCAGAGGTATGCCGTGCGCCCCACGCGGGCGCGCGGGCGCGGCGTGGGTCACCGGAGCGTCGGTTCAGAGGCGGGCGCCGGCGGCCCGACGGGAGGTGGTCTCCTCGACCAGCTCGCGGGCGTGGTCGAGGGCTGTGCCGCTGTCGACGCCGGCCATCATCCGGGCCAGCTCGCGCAGCCGTTCCTCACCGTCGAGGGCGTGCACGCCGCTGGAGGTGATGTGGCCGTCGCTGGCCTTGCGGACGACGAGGTGCCGGTCGGCGTAGGCGGCCACCTGTGGCAGGTGGGTGACCACGACGACCTGGGCGTGCCGCGCCAGCGCCGCCAGCCGGGCGCCGACGTCGAGCGCGGCTGCCCCACCGACCCCGGCGTCGACCTCGTCGAAGACGAAGGTGGGGATGTCGGTGCCACCGGCGGCTCCGGTCACCACCTCGAGAGCGAGCATGACCCGCGACAGCTCACCGCCGGAGGCAGCCTTGGCCACGGTGCGGGCCGGGCTGCCGGGGTTGGCGGCCAGCAGGATCTCGACGTCGTCGCCGCCGTGACCTGCGAGTCCGGCGCGCGCGGGGTGTCACCGTGACCTCGACGCTCGCCTGCCCCATCGCGAGGTGGGCCAGCTCCCCGGTCACCGCGGTGGCCAGACGCTTCGCCGCCGCGCCCCGCGCCTTGGTCAGCGTGCGGGCCGCCTCGGCGCGCTCCTTGGTCAGCCGGGCGACCTCGGGCTCGAGTGCCTCGATCCGGCTGTCCGAACCGATCAGGCCGTCGAGCCGCTGGGCGGACGCACGGCCCCACTCCAGGACGTCGTCGATCGTCTCGCCGTACTTGCGGGTCAAGGCCGTGAGGTCGGCCCGGCGCTGCTGCACCCAGGCCATCCGTGCGGGGTCGACCTCCACATCGGTGAGGTAACCGCTCAGGTCGGCAGCGAGGTCGGAGGCGAGGTAGCCGAGATCCGCCAGCCGGCGGTCGAGCTCGCGCAGCGCCGGGTCGTGGTCGACCTCGCCGGCGAGCGCCTGGCGCGCCGCGGCGATCCGCTCGAGCGCGCTGGGCGCCGGCTCCACGGCATACTCCTCCGTGCCGGCCAGGTGGTCGTGGGCGAGGGACGCGGCGCCGCGCAGCCCCTCGGCGTGGCCGAGCCGCTCGTCCTCGACGCGAAGGTCGGCGTCCTCGCCGGCCTGCGGGTCGATCTGTTCGAGCTGCTCGAGCCCGTGCTGGAGCACCTCGATCTCGCGGGCCCGGTCGCGGGCCTGCTCACGCAGGGTCGCCAGCTCGGCGGCCGCCGCCTGGTGCGCGGCGTAGACGTCGCGCGTAGCGCTGCAGGGCCTTCTGCAGCGGTGCTCCCCCGAACTGGTCGAGGACTGCGCGGTGCTGGTCGCTCTGCCGCAGCCGCCACTGGTCGGCCTGCCCGTGGACGGCGACGAGGTGCTCGCCGATCTCGCTGAGCACCCCCACCGGGGCGCTCCGGCCACCGACGTGGGCCCTGGAGCGCCCTTCGGCGGAGACCGACCGCACCAGCACGAGGCCGTCGCTGACGTCGGCCCCGGCCTCGGCGGCTCGCAGCGCGGCGGGGTGGTCGCTGGCGACGTCGACGCACCCCTTCGACCACGGCGCTCCCGGCCCCGGCCCGCACCAGCCCGGCATCGGCGCGGGCGCCGAGCAGCAGCCCCAGACCGGTCACCACCATCGTCTTGCCGGCGCCGGTCTCACCGGTGACGACGTTGAGCCCCGGGTGCAGCTCGAGGACGGCGTCGTCGATGACGCCGAGTCCCTGGATCCTCAGTTCGGACAGCACGGGCCACAGCCTCTCACGCAGCGCCGACGCCGCACGGTCAGGTGCGCGGGCGATCCGCGCGGCCAGCTCCCCAGCCCGCCGCGACGCGGTCAGACGGGCGGCACCTGGGCTGCCCGCGCCGCGTCCTCGAGGCGGGCCTCACCGCGCCAGCCGTGGATCGACAGGTCGAACTTCGCCACCAGCCGGTCGGTGAACGGGGAGGTGCTCAGCCGGGCCAGTCGCACGGGCGTCTGAGAGCGCACCACCTGGATGCGGGCCCCCGGTGGCAGGTCGACGGCCCGCCGCCCGTCGCACCACAGCGCGCCGGTGCCGAGCGTGTCGGGCACGACCTCGAACGCCAGGTGCGAGCTCGGCCCGAGGACCAGCGGCCGGGCGAAGAGGGCGTGCGCACTGATGGGCACCAGCAGCAGGGCTTCGACATCCGGCCACACCACCGGCCCGCCGGCCGAGAAGGCGTAGGCGGTCGACCCGGTGGGCGTCGCGACGACGACCCCGTCACACCCCCAGGTGGTCAGCGGGCGCCCGTCGATCTCGGCCACCACCTCGAGCATGCGTTCGCGGTTGGCCTTCTCGACGGTGACCTCGTTGAGCGCCCAGCTCGAGTAGACCGGGTGGCCGTCGACGTGGGCAGTCACCTCGAGCGTCATCCGCTCCTCGACCGAGTAGGTCTTGGCCACGATGTGTTCGACCGTCTCGTCGATGTCCTCGCGCTCGGCCTCGGCCAGGAAGCCGACGTGGCCCAGGTTGACCCCCAGCAGTGGGGCCCCGCGTCCCGCGCGACACCTCGGCGCCGCGCAGGATCGTGCCGTCGCCACCGAGCACGCAGACCAGCTCGCAGCCCTGGGCCGCGTCGGCGCCGTCGACGAGGGTGACCCCCGGGTGCTGGGCGAGGTTGACGGCGGTGGCCTCGTCCCCCTGCACGACCACCTCGATGCCGGCCGCCTGCAGGCGTTCCACCACGGCCACCGCGACGTCCTGGGCTTCCTGCCGGCGCGGGTGGGCCACGAGCAGGACCCTGCGGGCCGGTGCGTCGGTCTGCGGGCTCACGGCGTGCTTCCCATGCGTCTGGATCCCTTCGCGGTCTCGGTGTCACGGCCTGACGGTGTCAGCTCGCGCGGTGCGGTCACCCCGCGCGGGCGGCACGGGGTGGTCACGACATGGTGACCTCGTCGGCCGCCCTCACCAGAGCCTCCCATCCCATCGACTGCGCGTCGCGGGGGGTCAGCCACAGCAGGTACTCGGCGTTGCCCTCGCCACCCTCGATCGGGCTCGGGACGACGGCCCGCGGGTGCAGCCCGGCAGCGACCGCCGCCCGGGCGACCTCGGTGACCGCCCAGGCACGGTCACCCTGCGCACGGACGATGCCGTCCTTGCCCAGCCGGGTGCGGCCCACCTCGAACTGGGGCTTGACCAGGACCACCGCGTCGCCGTCGTCATGCACCAGCCCGCGGAACGTGCCCATCACGAGGGTCAGCGAGATGAAGCTCAGATCGGCGACCAGGAGGTCCACGGCTCCCCCGATGTCCTCCGCGACCAGGTCACGGACAGTCGTGCGCGACCGCTCGGTCACCCGCGGGTCGTCGGCCAGCGCGGGCACCAGCTGACCGTGCCCCACGTCGAGGGCGGTGACGTGCGCCGCGCCGCTGTGCAGCAGCACCTGGGTGAACCCGCCCGTGGAGGCTCCGACATCGAGACAGTTCTTCCCAGCCACCGTGAGCCCGTCCGGCCCGAACACCTCCAGCGCACCGACCAGCTTGTATGCCGCGCGGCTGACCCACTGCGGCCCCTGCTCGCGCACCTCCAGGCGGTCGGCGGCGGTGACAGGGGTGGCCGGCTTGGTAGCCCGGTTGTCATCGATGGTGACGTCGCCGGCGTCGACGAGGGCACGGGCGTGGCCCCTGGACCGGGCCAGTCCGCGGCGGACGAGCTCGAGGTCGAGCCGCGTGGCGTCGCTCACTCGCCGCCGAGGTCCGACAGGCGGGCCTGCAGGGTCTGCTGGACGCGCTGACCCGCGTCGATCTGGGCGTCGAGGTCGTCCGGGGAGGCGCTCTGGAGGTCCTGCAGTGCCGCGTCGATGACGATGTCCCCGGTCGCGTGGTCGCCGAGACCGGTGCCCAGCGACTCGGCGCTGTCGGTGGGGTTCTCGTGGCCGGACGCGTGCGAGACGGCGGCGCCGCGGACTCCGGCACCGGCCACGTCCGGCGTGGCGGCGGGTGCCGGGGTGACCGTCGACGCCTGCGGCCCCCCGACCGTGGAGCCCTCGTACGCGTGCTCTGGCGCGTGCTCCGGCGACTGGGGCTCGGACGGCTGTGGCTCGGACGGCTGTGGCTCGGACGGCTGTGGCTCGGACGGCTGGGCGGTGTGGTCGGTGTTGTGCTCGTTCACTCGGAGGCCTTCGCAGTGGACTTCTTCGCAGTGGACTTCTTCGCGGTGGACTTCTTGGCTGTGGTCGCCCTCGTGCCGGTGGTCCTCTTCGCGGTCGACTTCTTCGCGGTCGACTTCTTCGCGGTCGACTTCTTCGCAGCGGTCGTTTTCGCGGTCGCCGCCCGTGCGGTGGTCGCCCGCTTAGCGGTCGTCTTCTTCGCGGCGGGAGCCGCCTTCGCCGCGGTCGTCTTCGTCGCAGCGCTCTTCCTTGCGGTGGTCGCCCTCGCAGTGGTCGCCCTCTTGGCGGTGGTCTTCTTCGCCGAGGGAGTCGCCTTCTTCGTGGTCGCCGTCGCGGTGGCGACTTCTTCGCGGGCGACTTCTTCGCGGTCGACTTCTTCGCGGCCGACTTCCCGGCGGCCGGAGCGCTCTTCGTGGCGGCGGTCCTTGGCGTCGAGGGCGCCGCAGCTGGCGCCGCAACCGACGCGGGCGCACGGTGCGCCGTCGTCACCGCTCCCGAGGTTCCCACCGAGCGGCCACGCGCGCTGCGCGACGCGCCGGCGACGGCGGAGGCCCCGGTGGCCACGAGCAGCGCCCGCAGGTCGGCGATCTCCTTCGTGACCGTGGTGAGTGCTGCCCGGGCGGCATCGACATCAGCGACGCGGGCCACGTCGGCCTTCTTCAGGGCCGCCTCGACCTCCCCCTGGACCAGGGTGAGCAGGCTGGCCCGGTTGGCGCGAGCGGCCTCGAGCAGCTGGTCGGCGAGGGTCGACGCCTGCACCGCTCGACGAGTGACCTCATCGGCACCGGGAAGGGCCAGCAGGCCCTGGGCCGCATCCATCGCCTTGGCCTTGGTCATCTCCCCCAGTCCACTGGCGAGCTGCACGTAACTGCGCACGGATTCGAAAGCCACGGTGGTCCTCCTCGGTGGAGCGGCGGAGTGTCGCTCGCGACCCTCACGCTACTGCCATGCATCGATCTCCGGAACGAGACGGCGCACCGCGGCCAGGTCGATCTCTCCCTCGTCGAGCGCTCTCGTGCAGGCAGGCCGTTCCCGCACGTGCGGACTCGATCGGCGTGCCGCGGCTCGCCACCTCCCAAGCGCCGTCGACGATGCGGCGCCGGTCAGCGCCGCAGGACCACCAGGAGTGGTCGGTCTCGACCGGCGGCGTACGGCTCCGTGAGCGATCTCAGGTCTTCCACCAGGTACGTCGGGCGCTGCCCGGGCGGGGCGAGCCCGAGGGTGGTGACGGAGTCGACCCCGGTCAGCACCAGCGCCGAGCTCATCCCCGTGGCAACGGCGCCCGCCACGTCGGTGTCCAACCGGTCTCCCACGGCGAGCACCTGCGCCGGCTCGCGGCCGAGCCGGTTCGCGCACAGCGCGTAGAGCGGTGCGTGCGGCTTGCCGACCACGAGCGGGTCCCTGCCGGTCGCCTGTTGCACCGCCGCGATGAGGGTGCCGTTGCCCGGCGCCGTTCCCCGATCCGTGGGCAGCGTCATGTCGGTGTTGGTGGCCACCCAGACCGCGCCTGCCGAGACTGCATACGCCGCCTCCGCGAGATCCGAGGCGGTGACGCCCGGTCCGTATCCCTGGAGGACGCCGGCGACCCTGAGGTGGGGGTCGTGGCGGATACGTTCTGGCGACACCGCCTCGAAGCCCAGGTGCTGCAGGGCTTCTCGGACGCCGGCGCCGCCGATGGCGAGCACTCGCGAACCGGCGGGCACGAGGTCGGCCAGGACCGCGGCACCGGCCTGCGAGCTCGTGACGACGTCGCGGCCGGTCACGTGCAGGCCAAGGTCGGTGAGGTGTGCCGCGACCTCTTCCGGGGGGCGCGAGGCGTTGTTGGTGGCATAGACGACCGGCACGCTGAGGTCCGTCAGGGCCGCCACCGCGTGGTCCACGGCGTCCGGACCCCGGTAGACGACACCGTCGAGGTCACAGACCACGGCGGAGTACCGCTCGATCAGTCCCGGCACGCTCAGCGCGCCCGTTCGCCGGCGCCCCTGCCCGGACCGCCCGGGTCCTCGTCGCGTCTCGTCTTCCTCGCCGTCGAGGAGATCGGTCAGGACGATCCCGTCAAGTTCGGCGAGCCGCTCAGCCGCATCGGTCTCCAGCTCGTCGTCAGCGTCCGCCGCTCGCGCAAACCAGTTCCGAGCGTCGTCACCGCGACCGAGTGCCAGCAGCGTCTCCGCGTAGGCGTACGACAGGCGAGCGGTCCAGGGCTTGCGCGCCGAACCTCTGAGCTGGGGGATCTCCAGCGCCTGCTGTGATGCCTCGAGCTGCCCGAGGTCGCGGCGGATGCCGGAGATGACGATCGCCAGCTCGACCCTGTCCTCGACGGCGAGGGTCTTGGCCTCGGGTGACATCGCCAGCTCCAGCGCCCGCTCGGGTCGGCCCAGACCACGTTCGCAGTCGACCATGAGGGCGAGCATGTGCGACGAACCGCTGAGCCGGCGGGCTGTGCGGAACTCGCTCAGCGCCCGCGCCCACTCACCCTTGCGATAGGCGACCAGGCCCAGGGCCTCACGAGCGGCGGGGACTCGACCGGCCCGGCGCACCGCCGTCTCGGCGTGCGCCTCGGCGCTCTCGATGTCGTCCACCTCGAGCAGGGCCGCCGCCATGACGAGGTGCTGGGCGACGCCCTCGGCGTTCTCCTTGCTCAGAGTCCGCAGCTGCTGGTGCACCGCCCTGTCCAGCTCCTTGCCGGTCACGCCCTCGGCGATCCGAGGCTCAGGCAGCTTGGGCTTCCTGCGGCGCCAGCCGCGGTCCGCCACGCTCCCCGGTGTCGGAGGCGCCGGTGTCGCGGCGATCCCCGCGAGGGGCGGAACCGCCCCGAGGACCCTGGCCACCGCGTGCACCGTGCCCGCCTCGAGCGGCGTGCCCACCGCGCCGCGCTCTGACCGTCCCGCCTGGGAGCCGGGCGCACCGTCGCGGGAGCTGCCGCCACGTCCGCCACCGCGTCCTCCGCCCGGGGGCCGACCGCCGCCCGACGAAGGACGATCCTGGCCACCTCGGCCTGACTGGTTCTCGGGCACGTTTTGCTCCTCGCTGTGCAGGTATTCGGTCGCAGTCTACGGACTGCGGTCTGGCCGGGACACCACCGCCCACCGGGGGCCCAGGGCATCCAGGAAAGGACTAGAGGGTCCGGGAAATGCCAAAAGGGCCATCCCGAGTGGGATGGCCCTTTTGAAAGTATGTCCGGCTGCGTCCTACTCTCCCACACCGTCACCAGTGCAGTACCATCGGCGCTGAAGGGCTTAGCTTCCGGGTTCGGAATGGAGCCGGGCGTTTCCCCTTCGCTATGACAGCCGAAACTCTATGGAGATTTCAATCGATTCCCGACCGTATCTCGGGAACCACACAGTGGACGCGTAACATCTTTGTAGTCAAGTTATCGGCTTATTAGTACCAGTCAGCTACATGCATTACTGCACTTCCACGTCTGGCCTATCAACCCAGTAGTCTAGCTGGGAGCCTCTCGGACCGAAGTCCATGGAAACCTCATCTTGAAGCACGCTTCCCGCTTAGATGCTTTCAGCGGTTATCGTTTCCGAACGTAGCTAATCAGCCGTGCTCTTGGCAGAACAACTGACACACCAGAGGTTCGTCCATCCCGGTCCTCTCGTACTAGGGATAGCCCTTCTCAAGTTTCCTACGCGCACAGCGGATAGGGACCGAACTGTCTCACGACGTTCTAAACCCAGCTCGCGTACCGCTTTAATGGGCGAACAGCCCAACCCTTGGGACCTACTCCAGCCCCAGGATGCGACGAGCCGACATCGAGGTGCCAAACCATGCCGTCGATATGGACTCTTGGGCAAGATCAGCCTGTTATCCCCGGGGTACCTTTTATCCGTTGAGCGACGGCGCTTCCACAAGCCACCGCCGGATCACTAGTCCCGACTTTCGTCCCTGCTCGAGATGCCTCTCTCACAGTCAAGCTCCCTTGTGCACTTACACTCAAAACCTGATTGCCAACCAGGCTGAGGGAACCTTTGGGCGCCTCCGTTACCTTTTAGGAGGCAACCGCCCCAGTTAAACTACCCACCAGGCACTGTCCCTGATCCGGATCACGGACCGAGGTTAGATATCCAGAACGACCAGAGTGGTATTTCAACGTTGACTCCACCGACACTGGCGTGCCGGCTTCAAAGTCTCCCACCTATCCTACACAAGCCGTACCAAACACCAATACCAAGCTGTAGTAAAGGTCCCGGGGTCTTTCCGTCCTGCTGCGCGTAACGAGCATCTTTACTCGTAGTGCAATTTCGCCGAGTTCATGGTTGAGACAGTGGAGAAGTCGTTACGCCATTCGTGCAGGTCGGAACTTACCCGACAAGGAATTTCGCTACCTTAGGATGGTTATAGTTACCACCGCCGTTTACTGGGGCTTAAATTCTCAGCTTCGCTCCGAAGAACTAACCGGTCCTCTTAACCTTCCAGCACCGGGCAGGCGTCAGTCCGTATACATCGTCTTGCGACTTCGCACGGACCTGTGTTTTTAGTAAACAGTCGCTTCTCCCTGGTCTCTGCGGCCGATCACGCTCGGGCAGCAAGTGCCGTCACGATCAGGGCCCCCCTTCTCCCGAAGTTACGGGGGTATTTTGCCGAATTCCTTAACCATGATTCACTCGATCGCCTTGGTATTCTCTACCTAACCACCTGAGTCGGTTTGGGGTACGGGCGGCTCGAACCTCGCTAGAAGATTTTCTAGGCAGCATAGGATCACCCTCTTCCCGCATACGCGGTCACTATCAGGTCTCAGGATATGTGTGAGACGGATTTGCCTATCTCACTCCCTACACCCTTGGACGTGGACTACCATCGCCACGCGGAGGCTACCTTCCTGCGTCTCTCCATTGCTTGACTAGTACTAGATCGGGTCGCGCGCTCCACTCGAATCTGTCCGAAGACGTCATCGAGCTTCAGGCGCTTAGCATCACTAGGTTCGTCATGGGCGGTTCTTCGCCGGTTCCGGAATATCAACCGGATGTCCATCGACTACGCCTGTCGGCCTCGCCTTAGGTCCCGACTTACCCAGGGCAGATTAGCTTGACCCTGGAACCCTTGGTTATTCGGCGGACGGGTTTCTCGCCCGTCATTCGCTACTCATGCCTGCATTCTCACTCGTGTGGCCTCCACGGCTGGATCACTCCGCCGCTTCCCTGGCCACACGACGCTCCCCTACCCATCAACACGCTTGGACCGTGGATCCTCAGATGTCACGGCCGGGCAATGTGTCAATGCCACAGCTTCGGTGGTGTGCTTGAGCCCCGCTACATTGTCGGCGCGGAATCACTTGACCAGTGAGCTATTACGCACTCTTTAAAGGGTGGCTGCTTCTAAGCCAACCTCCTGGTTGTCAATGCAACTCCACATCCTTTCCCACTTAGCACACGCTTAGGGACCTTAGATGGTGGTCTGGGCTGTTTCCCTCTCGACTACGGAGCTTATCCCCCGCAGTCTCACTGCCACGCTCTCACTTACCGGCATTCGGAGTTTGGCTAACGTCAGTAACCTGGTGAGGCCCATTAGCTATCCAGTAGCTCTACCTCCGGTAAGAAACACGTGACGCTGCACCTAAATGCATTTCGGGGAGAACCAGCTATCACGGAGTTTGATTGGCCTTTCACCCCTACCCACAGCTCATCCCCTCAGTTTTCAACCTAAGTGGGTTCGGTCCTCCACGACGTCTTACCGTCGCTTCAACCTGGCCATGGGTAGATCACTCCGCTTCGGGTCTAGACCCAGCGACTAAATCGCCCTATTCGGACTCGCTTTCGCTACGGCTTCCCCACACGGGTTAACCTCGCCACTGAGCACTAACTCGCAGGCTCATTCTTCAAAAGGCACGCTGTCACCCCACAAGGAGGCTCCAACGGATTGTAGGCAAACGGTTTCAGGATCTATTTCACTCCCCTCCCGGGGTACTTTTCACCTTTCCCTCACGGTACTTGTCCGCTATCGGTCACCAGGGAATATTTAGGCTTAGCGGGTGGTCCCGCCAGATTCACACGGGATTTCTCGGGCCCCGTGCTACTTGGGATACTTCTCTGGAGTGCACGTCATTTCGTCTACGGGGGTCGCACCCTCTGTGCCGGGCCTTTCAATGCCCTTCGACTATAACGCGCATTTTTGACTCCATGTCAGAATGTCAGTACTGACTGAAAAGTCCCACGACCCCGACCATGCAACGCCTGACAGCTATCACACATGATCGGTTTAGCCTCTTCCGCTTTCGCTCGCCACTACTCACGGAATCGCGGTTGCTTTCTCTTCCTGTGGGTACTGAGATGTTTCACTTCCCCACGTTCCCTCTACCCGCCCTATGTGTTCAGGCGGGAGTGACTGGACTTGCCTCCAGCCGGGTTTCCCCATTCGGAAATCCTCGGATCACAGTCTGGTTATCGACTCCCCGAGGCTTATCGCAGATTCCTACGTCCTTCTTCGGTTCCTGGTGCCAAGGCATCCACCGTTTGCCCTTATAAACTTGAGTTTACAAAGATGCTCGCGTCCACTGTGTAGTTCTCAAGGTACGGGCGGCCCCTCCCACGATTCGGTGCCTACCGCGAGTGTCTGTGCAACAGACACCGTGCGGGGGTTCATCCGTGAGGAGGGTCCTGGCCGATCTACCGGCCTGAGGTTCAAGCTTTCGCCCGAAGCCCTCAGGACCCAACAACGTGTCAGGCGCCGGCACCCTCTCGCTACGCGTTCCCAGTCCGAGGACCTGTACTTGCTTGCGAGGTGATGTCAGCGCCAAATAATCGATGTTCCACCCTTGAGCTCCTGGTGTAGGACATACGCCTACAGACCAGGCTCTGGATCGCTTTCGCGACCAGTGCTCCTTAGAAAGGAGGTGATCCAGCCGCACCTTCCGGTACGGCTACCTTGTTACGACTTAGTCCCAATCGCCAGTCCCACCTTCGACGGCTCCCCCTCAAAGAGTTGGGCCACCGGCTTCGGGTGTTACCGACTTTCGTGACTTGACGGGCGGTGTGTACAAGGCCCGGGAACGTATTCACCGCAGCGTTGCTGATCTGCGATTACTAGCGACTCCGACTTCATGGGGTCGAGTTGCAGACCCCAATCCGAACTGAGACCGGTTTTTTGGGATTCGCTCCACCTCGCGGTTTCGCAGCCCTTTGTACCGGCCATTGTAGCATGCGTGAAGCCCAAGACATAAGGGGCATGATGATTTGACGTCATCCCCACCTTCCTCCGAGTTGACCCCGGCAGTCTCCTATGAGTCCCCACCATTACGTGCTGGCAACATAGAACGAGGGTTGCGCTCGTTGCGGGACTTAACCCAACATCTCACGACACGAGCTGACGACAACCATGCACCACCTGTATGCGAGTGTCCAAAGAGTTCTGCATCTCTGCAGCGTTCTCGCATATGTCAAGCCTTGGTAAGGTTCTTCGCGTTGCATCGAATTAATCCGCATGCTCCGCCGCTTGTGCGGGCCCCCGTCAATTCCTTTGAGTTTTAGCCTTGCGGCCGTACTCCCCAGGCGGGGAACTTAATGCGTTAGCTGCGGCACGGATCTCGTGGAATGAGACCCACACCTAGTTCCCAACGTTTACGGCATGGACTACCAGGGTATCTAATCCTGTTCGCTCCCCATGCTTTCGCTTCTCAGCGTCAGTAGTGGCCCAGAGACCTGCCTTCGCCATCGGTGTTCCTCCTGATATCTGCGCATTTCACCGCTACACCAGGAATTCCAGTCTCCCCTACCACACTCTAGTCTGCCCGTACCCACCGCAAGTTCGAGGTTGAGCCTCGAATTTTCACGGCAGACGCGACAAACCGCCTACAAGCTCTTTACGCCCAATAATTCCGGACAACGCTCGCACCCTACGTATTACCGCGGCTGCTGGCACGTAGTTAGCCGGTGCTTCTTCTGCAGGTACCGTCACTTTCGCTTCTTCCCTGCTGAAAGAGGTTTACAACCCGAAGGCCGTCATCCCTCACGCGGCGTCGCTGCATCAGGCTTTCGCCCATTGTGCAATATTCCCCACTGCTGCCTCCCGTAGGAGTCTGGGCCGTGTCTCAGTCCCAGTGTGGCCGGTCGCCCTCTCAGGCCGGCTACCCGTCGTCGCCTTGGTGAGCCATTACCTCACCAACAAGCTGATAGGCCGCGAGTCCATCCCAGACCGAAAAACTTTCCAGACGATAGCCATGCAGCTTCGTCTCGTATCCGGTATTAGCTCCGGTTTCCCGGGGTTATTCCAGAGTCTGGGGCAGGTTACTCACGTGTTACTCACCCGTTCGCCACTGATCCGGTAGGAGCAAGCTCCCACCTTCACCGTTCGACTTGCATGTGTTAAGCACGCCGCCAGCGTTCGTCCTGAGCCAGGATCAAACTCTCCATTGATGTTTAGCTCGTGATCCGAAGACCACGAAACTGCTACCCAAGAAGGGTTGTTTCACTGACTGAGCAAGAACAACTAGCTATTGCTAGAAATTCATTGTCAACCAAAGGATTTTCGTTCGACGTGACCGCATCGCCAGACCTTTGGCCTGGTTCGCTACCACCTCGAGACGAGGTAATTGGCATCGATTTTTGACACGCTGTTGAGTTCTCAAGGTTCGGACGCGCACCATCCGCTGACCTTCCGGTCGGCGTTCGGGGCAACCCTTCAAAGTTACTCGCTTCGCTCTTGGGCGTCAAATCCTTGCGCTTCCTGCTGGAAGCGGTGGATCGAGCGCGCTTGGCTCTCCGCGAGGTGTCCCACAGTAGCAGGCGGGCTCCTGTTTCCAGAAACTCGCCGGCCAGCATCCGAGGGCCCTTGCGGGCCATCCAGATCGCAGCCGGCGAACCGGTTGCTGTGCTGTGGGGCGCCCACTGTAGCAGCCTCTCGGCCCGCTCCTGACCACCCTTGCGGGCGCTCCGGGACGTCCTGGTCTACCCAGGTGCTGTTCGGTGGGGTCTGCCCCGGGACCGGCCTACTTCGCGCGAACTTTCGTTCTCCGCGGTGGTGTCCGTTCCTCCCTGTCGGGCTGACGTCGAGAACAGTAGACGGGCCCCGTCGCAAAACACAAATCCGCTGGTCAGGGGCCTGCATGCATCACGCCGCGCGCGGCGCCCTGCGGCCAGCGACTTGCGCCCACGACGCAGCAGGGCGACCCGTCCGTGCAGGAAGTCCGACTCGGCCAACAGCTGCTCGGGGTCGGTCAGCTTGACGTTGTTGAGCGATGCACCGCCGTCGCCGATCACCCGGCGGGCGGCATTCCTCGACTCGACCAGCCCCACCGCGACGAGGGCGTCGGTCACGGACCTGCCCACCGCCACCTCCCCTCCCGGGAGCTCAGCGGTGGCGTCCGCCAGGGTCGCCGCATCCAGGCTCGCGACGTCGCCCTTGCCGAACAGCGCCTCGGATGCCGCCTGCACCGCCGCCGTGGCCGCCGCACCGTGCACCAAGGTCGTGACGTCTGCTGCCAGCGCCTTCTGCGCCTCCCGGAGGAACGGCTTCTCGGCCAGGGACAGCTCGAGCTCGGCGATCTGCGCGGGCGTGCGGTCGGTGAAGACCTTGAGCAGCTTCACGACCGAGGCGTCCTCGGTGTTGATCCAGTACTGGTAGAAGGCGTAGGGGCTGGTCATCTCCGGCGACAGCCAGATCGCGTTGCCCTCGCTCTTGCCGAACTTGGTGCCGCCGGCGTCGGTCAGCAGGGGGGTGGTGAGCAGGTGCACCGACTTCCCCTCGACCCGGTGGATCAGGTCGGACCCGGCCGTGAGGTTGCCCCACTGGTCCTGCCCACCGGTCTGCAGGGTGCACCCGTAGTCGCGGAACAGCTGGAGGTAGTCCAGCCCCTGGAGCAGCTGGTAGCTGAACTCGGTGTAGGAGATCCCCTCCTCGGACGTTCAGCCTGGCCGCGACGGCATCCTTCTTGACCATCTGGTTGACCCGGAAGTGCTTCCCGATGTCGCGCAGGAAGTCCAGCGCCGACATCGGCTCCGTCCAGTCGAGGTTGTTGACGAACACCGCGGGGTTGTCGCCCGCCGACCTCCAGGAACGGCTCCACCTGGCGCCGGATGTTGGCCACCCACTCGGCCGTCTGCTCCTTGGTCTTGAGGATGCGCTCCGAGGTCGGGCGTGGGTCACCGATCAGGCCGGTGGACCCTCCCACGAGACAGATGACCCTGTGCCCGGCGCGCTGCAGGTGACGCAGCACGACCAGCTGCACGAGGTTGCCGAAGTGCAGCGAGGGCGCCGTCGGGTCGAAGCCGCAGTACGCCGTGATCGGCCCGTCGGCGAGTGCCTCGCGCAGCGCGGACTCGTCGGTGGTCTGGGCCACCAGTCCTCGCCACTGCAGCTCGTCGAGGATGTTGCTCACGGTGGTTTGCTCCTTCACGTCGCGTACGGCGCCACGGTCGCGGCACGAGCACAGCCTGCCCTATGCCGTGCTCCTGCGTGCACGGGACGTGGTTGGTCGATTCGGTGCCGGTCGGTACGGCGAGACGGTGGGCTCACCATCAAGCCAGAACCGCCAGGGGTATGCCGCGGCGTCACCGCCTGCTCCTGACACCCCGACCCGGGGGCCCGTACGGACCAGGGCTGCGGCAGGGGAAGCCGATGGAGCCGCGAAGCTGACGGGACCACGCGGCATACAGGCGTCGAGACCGGACTGCTCGCCACGGAGCGCCAGCGTGGTCGCGAGGCGGGCCGGTCCCCTGGTCCAGTCGCGGCGGGCCACGCCGGCGCGCCGGGCCGCTGCCAGGTCGTCGCCGCCGACCACCTCACCGGCGCGCAGCAGCACCGCGCTGGCCGCCCCGTCCGGACCGCAGACGACGTTGGCGCACCAGTGCATGCCGTAGGTGAAGTAGACGTAGAGGTGACCCGCCGGGCCGAACATCACCTCGGTGCGCGGGGTCGGGCCCCGGAAGGCGTGCGACCCGGGATCGCTCGTGCCGGCATACGCCTCGACCTCAGTGAGCCGGACCGTGACGCCGGCATGGGTGATCGTCGCGCCGAGCAGCGCCGGTGCGACGTCGAGGACGTCACCGGCGAAGAACGACCTCGTCAGGCGCGGACCTAGCTGGAACGTCGACGGATCTTGTTGCCGAGCCACACGACGGGATCGTAGTGACGGTCGACGACGCGCTCCTTGAGGGGGATGAGGGCGTTGTCGGTGATCTTGATGTGCTCGGGGCACACCTCGGTGCAGCACTTGGTGATGTTGCAGTAGCCGAGGCCGTGCTCCTCCTTGGCCGCAGGGCGGCGGTCAGCGGTGTCGAGGGGGTGCATGTCGAGCTCGGCGACGCGCATGAGGAACCGGGGACCCGCGAAGCTGGTCTTGTTGTCCTCGTGGTCACGCACCACGTGGCAGACGTCCTGGCACAGGAAGCACTCGATGCACTTGCGGAACTCCTGGCTGCGCTCCACGTCGACCTGCTGCATGCGGTAGTCCCCCGGCTGGAGGTCCGCCGGCGGCGAGAAGGCCTGCACCTCGCGGGCCTTCTGGTAGTTGAACGACACGTCGGTGACCAGGTCGCGCATGACCGGGAAGGTGCGCAGCGGCGTCACCGTGATCGTCTGGTCCTCGGTGAAGGTGCTCATCCGGGTCATGCAGAGCAGCCGCGGCTTGCCGTTGATCTCCGCGCTGCACGACCCGCACTTGCCGGCCTTGCAGTTCCACCGGACGGCGAGGTCAGGGGTCTGGGTGGCCTGGAGCCGGTGGATGATGTCGAGGACCACCTCGCCCTCGTTGACCTCCACGGTGTAGTCCTCGAGAGCACCCCCCTCGGCGTCTCCTCGCCACACCTTGAACTTGGCGTCGTAGCTCATGACTGTTCACTCCCCTGCGCGCTGTCGGCCTGGCTGGAGCTGTCGCCCGCGTCGAGGCGGGCCAGTTCGGTTTCGGTGAGGTACTTGGCCAGCTCGGAGCGCTCGAACAGCTCCAGCAGGTCGAGCCGGATCTCCGGGACGGGCTGTCTCCTGAGCTGGACCGAGCCGGAGTCGTCGAGGGTGCAGATGAGGTTGACCCCGCGCCACTGCGGGTCCATACCCGGGTAGTCCTCGCGGGTGTGACCGCCGCGTGACTCGGTGCGCTCGAGCGCTGCCAAGGCGACGCAGCGGCACACGGCCAGCATGTTGCGCAGGTCGAGCGCGAGGTGCCAGCCGGGGTTGAACTGCCGCTTTCCTTGCACTCCAACGGATTTCGCGCGTTCGTCGAGTCCGTCGAGCATCTCGAGTGCCTCGCGGACCTCGTCCTCACGGCGGATGATGCCGACGAGGTCGTTCATCTTCTGCTGGAGCTCGGCGTGGAGCGTGTAGGGGTTCTCCGACGCGTCGCGGAAGGGTGCGAGCGCCGTCTCGGTCGCTTGCGCGACGTCGGCCTCGCTGATGGCGGGGCGCGAGTCGCCAAGCGCACCAACGTATTCGGCCGCGCCCACACCGGCTCGGCGCCCGAACACGAGCAGGTCCGAGAGGCTGTTGCCGCCGAGACGGTTGGACCCGTGCATCCCGCCGGCGACCTCGCCCGCGGCATACAGTCCGGGCACGCTGGTGGCAGCGGTGTCGGCGTCGACCTCCACGCCACCCATGACGTAGTGGCAGGTCGGTCCGACCTCCATCGGCTCGGCCGTGATGTCGACGTCGGCGAGCTCCTTGAACTGGTGGTGCATCGACGGCAGGCGCCGGGTGATCTCCTCGGCCGGCAGACGGGTCGAGACGTCGAGGAAGACACCACCGTGCGGCGAGCTCCGCCCTTCCTTGACCTCGTTGTTGATGGCACGGGCGACCTCGTCACGCGGCAGCAGCTCGGGAGGGCGCTTGTTGTTCTCCGGGTCCTTGTACCAGCGGTCCGCCTCCTCCTCCGTGTCGGCGTACTGGCCGCGGAAGACGTCGGGCACGTAGTCGAACATGAAGCGCTTGCCCTCGGAGTTGCGCAGCACTCCCCCGTCGCCACGCACCGACTCGGTGACCAGGATGCCCTTGACCGAGGGCGGCCAGACCATGCCGGTGGGGTGGAACTGGATGAACTCCATGTTGACCAGTGCGGCGCCCGCGCGCAGGGCCAGGGCGTGCCCGTCGCCGGTGTACTCCCAGGAGTTGCTGGTCACCTTGAACGACTTGCCGATGCCGCCGGTCGCGAGGATCACCGCGGGTGCCGAGAAGAGGATGAAGCTGCCGGTCTCGCGCCAGTAGCCGAACGCGCCGGACACCGCTCCGTCCCCACCCTTGAGGATGTCGGTCACCGTGCACTCGGCGAAGACCCTCAGCCGGCTCTCGTAGTCACCGGTCTCGCGGTGGTCGTCCTGCTGGAGGCTGACGATCTTCTGCTGGAGCGTGCGGATCAGCTCCAGGCCGGTGCGGTCACCGACGTGCGCGAGCCGGGGGTACTCGTGGCCGCCGAAGTTGCGCTGGCTGATCCTGCCGTCGGGCGTGCGGTCGAACAGGGCGCCATAGGTCTCGAGCTCCCACACCCGCATGGGTGCTTCCTTGGCGTGCAGCTCGGCCATCCGCGGGTTGTTGAGGAACTTGCCGCCCCGCATCGTGTCGCGGAAGTGGGTCTGCCAGCTGTCCTTGGCGTTGGCGTTGCCCATCGACGCGGCGATCCCGCCCTCCGCCATCACGGTGTGCGCCTTGCCGAACAGGCTCTTGCAGATCACCGCCGTGCGCAGTCCCTGCTCACGAGCCTCGATCGCAGCACGCAGCCCGGCACCACCCGCCCCGATGACGATGACGTCGTAGTCGTGCCTCTCGAGGTCGGTCACGCGCACTCCTTGGTGGTATGCCGTGGGGCCCGGTCGGGTGGGTCTCCCACGAGAGCTGGTGGCTAGTTGAGAATGCGGAGGTCGCCGATGGTGCCGGCGGCGACCAGCGCGATGTAGGCGTCGGTGACGACGAGGCTGCCGAGAGTCACCCAGGCGAACAGCATGTGGCGGGCGTTGAGCTTGCCCACGAGTCCCCAGGCCTTGTAGCGCAACGGATGCTTGCTGAAGTGGTTGAGCCGGCCGCCGACGATGTTGCGGCAGGAGTGGCATCCGAGCGTGTAGCACCACAGCAGCACGACGTTGGCCAGCAGGATGAGCGTGCCCAGGCCGAGGCCGAAGCCACCGTCCTTGCCACGGAACGCGTGCAGCACGTCGTAGGTGTTGATGAGGCTGATGACGACCGCGGCGTAGAAGAAGTAGCGGTGCAGGTTCTGCACGATGAGCGGGAACCGGGTCTCGCCGGAGTACTCCCGGTGGGCCTCCGGCACCGCACAGGCGGGCGGTGAGTTCCAGAACGCGCGGTAGTAGGCCTTGCGGTAGTAGTAGCAGGTCAGCCGGAACAGCAGCAGGAACGGCAGCGTCAGCGCGGCGAACGGGATGAGGGCCGGCCACTCGCCGAAGGGGGTGCCGAAGTGCGTCGACCCCGGCACGCACGACGTCGACAGGCAGGGTGAGTAGAACGGCGTGAGGTAGCCGTAGTCCGCGACGAAGTAGTCCTTCTGCAGGCTGGCGCGGATGAGGCCGTAGAGCAGCCAGGCCGTGAAGCAGACGAAGGTGACGAACGGCTGGAGCCACCAGCGGTCCTCGCGCAGGGTGCGGGCCGCGATGCGGGCCCGGCCGGGGGCGTGGACGCCTCCGCTGAAGGGGACGTTGGCCACGTCAGTGGCCCCTGGAGGGCCCGACGCCCTCGTCCTCGGCGTCGGTCCACAGGGAGGGGTCGTACTCCTCGTCGGTGATGAACACGATCTCTCCCGGGCCACCGGCGCGGTCCTGCGACCCCACTCCGGCAGCTCGCGCCACGAGGTCGACGTCGTCTGCCAGCCGCACCACGTCGTCGCGCAGCCGCTGGATGTCGATGGTGTTGCCGAGCTCCCTGGAGAGCGCGGTCACCGCCCGTCGCAGTCCGGCCACGTGTCCCGCAGCCGTCGTGAGGTCGTCGCTGACGCCCATGACACCGTCCCTTCGCAAGGAGGATGCGGGTCGTCCATGACCCGCCTCACGAACCTATCGCGTGCCTCCCGAGATTTCTCGGAAGCGGCTCGTCGGGTATGCCGTCAGCGCACCACGATGGGTTCGCTCGCCCAGCGACGGGCAGCGGTGGCGAGCGAGACGACGTGGTCACGCTGCTCTGCGACCCGGGCCGGTGCGGTGCCGCCCTTGGCGTTGCGGGAGGCCAGTGACCCCTCGACGCTGAGCACGGTGCGGACCCCGGGCGTGAGGTGCTCGGAGATCTGCGCGAGGTCGTCGTCGCTGAGGTCCCAGAGCTCGGTCCCGCGGTCCTCGCAGACCCGGACGCAGGCGCCGGCCACCTCGTGGGCGATCCGGAAGGGAACGCCCTCACGGACCAGCCACTCGGCGATGTCGGTGGCGAGGGAGAACCCCTGCGGGGCCAGCGACGCCAGCCGCTCGGTGTCGAACGCCATCGTCGCCACCATGCCGCTGAACGCCGGGAGAAGGACCTCGAGCGTGTCGATCGCGTCGAACACCGGCTCCTTGTCCTCCTGCAGGTCCCGGTTGTAGGCCAGTGGGAGGGCCTTCAGCGTGGTCATCAGGCCGGTGAGGTCGCCGATGAGCCGCCCCGCCTTGCCCCGGGCGAGCTCTGCGACATCGGGGTTCTTCTTCTGCGGCATGATGCTCGACCCGGTCGAGTAGGCGTCGTCGAGCCGGACGAAGGAGAACTCCTTGGTCGCCCAGAGCACGACCTCCTCGGCCAGCCGCGAGATGTCGACTGCCGTCATGGCCGTGACGAAGGCGAACTCGGCCACGAAGTCCCGCGACGCCGTGCCGTCGATCGAGTTCTCGACCGACGTCGTGAAGCCGAGGTCCGCGGCGACGGCTTCGGGGTCGAGTCCCGAGCGAGGACCCTGCGAGCGCGCCGGAGCCGTAGGGCGACACCGCCGCTCGCACGTCCCAGTCCTGCAGTCGCTGGACGTCGCGCAGCAGTGCCCACGCGTGAGCCAGGAGGTGATGGGCGAGGAGCACCGGCTGGGCGTGTTGGAGGTGGGTGCGTCCGGGCATCGGCACGTCAGCGTTGCGGGTGGCCTGGTCCACCAGGGCGTCGACCACGTCGAGCACGAGGGCCGCCACAGAGCGAGCGTGGTCGCGCAGGTACATCCGGAACAGCGTCGCGACCTGGTCGTTGCGGGACCGGCCGGCCCGCAACCGGCCGCCGACGTCGGCGCCGGACCTGTCGATCAGACCGCGCTCGAGGGCCGTGTGCACGTCCTCGTCGTCATCGGCGGGGAGGAAGGCGCCGGAGCGCACGTCGTCCGCCAGCTCGGCCAGCCCCGACGAGCATCGCCTCGAGGGCGGCGTCGTCGAGCAGACCCGCCGAGTGCAGCACGCGGGCGTGGGCGCGTGACCCGGCGATGTCGTACGGCGCCAGCCTCCAGTCGAAGTGGGTCGACTTGCTCAGGGCGGCCAGTGCATCGGCCGGTCCCCCGGCGAAACGCCCTCCCCACAGGCTGACCTTCTCCTCGCTCACGCGTTCTCCTCCGTCTGTGGTGTGGCTGCCTGCCCGAGCAGGGTGGTGGCGATCGTGCGGCTGGCCGCGGTCCCCGTGGTGATGACCATGATCGTGTCGTCCCCGGCGATGGTGCCCAGCACCCCCGTGAGGGCAGCGTGGTCGATGGCCGAGGCGAGGTAGCTGGCCGCGCCCGGCGGGGTGCGGAGCACGACCAGGTTGTGCGACGGCTCGGCGGCCACGAGCAGCTCCTCGCACACCCTGCGCAACCGCGCGGTGAGCTCGGGCCCGCCCGGGGCAGGGCGGGCGGTGCGGTCACCGCCCTCTCCGGGCACGGCATACACCAGGGTGCGTCCCGAGCGGACCTTGACGGCGCCGAGCTCGAGCAGGTCGCGCGACAGCGTGGCCTGGGTGACCTCGATGCCGTCGTCGGCGAGGAGGTCGAGCAGCTCGTTCTGCGAACGGACACCCGTGCGACCGAGGATCGCGACGATCCGCTGCTGGCGGCCGGTCCTGGTGGCGGCGATGCTCATCGGTTCACGCCCCCTGTGTGCCGTGGTTGCCCGTGCCCTGGTCGCCCTCGAGGAGGAAGGACAGCAGGGCCTTCTGCGCGTGCAGCCGGTTCTCCGCCTCGTCCCAGACGACCGAGGCGGGTCCGTCGATCACCGTCGCCTCGACCTCGAAGCCGCGGTAGGCCGGCAGGCAGTGCAGGAAGATCGCGCCGTCGGCGGCACGGGACATGAGGTCCCCGGTCACGGCATACGGCGTGAAGGGGCTGGCCGCTCCCTGGCGCTCGCCCTTCTGCGCCTCCATTCCCATCGACACCCACGTGTCGGTGACCACGACGTCGACACCGTCCACGGCCGCCGTGGGGTCGTCGGTCACGAGCACCGAGCCGCCCTGCAGCCCGGCGAGCTCCTGCGCGCGGGCGAGGATCGCCGGCTGGGGCTGGTGGCTGGCAGGAGTGCCGATGCGCACGTGCATGCCGGCGAGCGCGCACCCGAGCAGGTAGGAGTGGGCCATGTTGTTGGCGCCGTCCCCGACGTAGGCGAGCGTGAGCCCTGGCAGGGCCCCCTTGTGCTCGAGGACGGTGAGCAGGTCGGCGAGGATCTGGCAGGGGTGGAAGTCGTCCGTGAGGGCGTTGACCACGGGGACGCCGGCATGGGCGGCCATCTCCTCGATCCGGTCCTGGCCGTAGGTGCGCCACACGATCGCGGCGGACTGCGGCCCGAGGACGCGCGCCGTGTCGGCCACCGACTCGCGGGTGCCGATCTGCGCGAGGTTGCCGTCGACGACGAGCGGGTAGCCGCCGAGCCCGCTGATCGCGCCGGCGAAGGACACCTGGGTGCGCAGGGTCGGCTTGTCGAACACGACGGCGACCACGCGTGGACCCTCGAGCGGACGACGGGAGAACGGTGCGGCCTTGAGCTCCAGGGCGCGCCGGAGGACGAGCGCCTGCTCGTCGGCGGTCAGGTCGTCGTCGCGCAGGAAGTGACGGATGCTCATGTGGGCTCCTCGACGTCTTCGGGGTTGATGGCCGCATCGAGCAGGGCAGGCAGGGCGCGCACGAAGGAGTCCAGCTCCTCGATGGTGACCACCAAGCGGCGGGGCGAGTCGTATTGCGTGCGGCGCAACGGGGTTGACGATGAAGCCAGCCTCCCGAGCCGCGGCAGCGACCTGGGAGGCGACCGGCTGTGCGAGGACGATCGCGCGCAGCAGGCCGGCGCCGCGCACCTCGGTGACCAGGGGGTGTCCTAGCGCGAGAACGGAGTCGGCGAGGTGCTGGCCGGCAACCGTGGCGTGCGCGAGCAGCCCCTCGGCCTCGATCGCCTCGAGGACCGCGAGTCCGGCAGCTGCCGCCAGGGGGTTGCCACCGAAGGTCGAGCCGTGCTGTCCGGCGGTGAGCATGCCGGCGACGTCGGGACCGAAGGCGACCAGCGCCCCGATCGGCACTCCTCCCCCGAGTCCCTTGGCCAGGGTGATCGCGTCGGGCACGATCCCCGCCTGCTGGAACGCGAACCAGGTGCCGGTGCGGCCGATGCCCGTCTGGATCTCGTCCAGGACCAGCAGCGCGCCGTGCTGCCGCGTCAGCTCGCGCGCGAGCCGGAGGTATGCCGCGCCGGGGCTCAGCACACCCGCCTCCCCCTGCACGGGTTCGAGGACCACGGCCGCCGTCTCGGAGGTGACCGCAGCCCGCAGCGCGTCCTCGTCGCCGTACGGAACGTGGCTGACACCGGGGATGAGGGGCTCGAACGGCTCCCGGAACGCAGGCTTGTGGGTGAGCGCGAGGGCACCCGTCGTGCGGCCGTGGAAGGCACCCTCCGCCGCGACGATGCCGAGTACGACCGGTGCGGCGGCTGAGCTTGAGCGCGGCCTCGATCGCCTCGGCACCGGAGTTGGCGAAGAAGACGGCAGACCCCTCAGGAGCTCCGGCGAGCTCGAGCAGCCGCTCGGCCAGGGTGATCTGGCCCTCGGAGGTGAACAGGTTGGAGACGTGGATCGCCTCACCGGCCTGCTTGCTGATCGCACTGACGAGGGCAGGGTGGCCGTGCCCGAGAGCGTTGACCGCGATCCCACCCACGAGGTCGAGGTAGCGGTTGCCGTCGACGTCCCAGACGTGGCACCCACTGCCGTGCGAGAGCACCAGCGGCGGCAGTCCGAAGACACCCATGACCGAGCGCTGGTAGCGGGCCAGCAGCTCGTCGTTGCGCGCACCCATCAGGACTCCTCGTCCGCGACGATCATCGTGCCGATGCCCTCGGAGGTGAAGACCTCCAGGAGCAGGGAATGTGGCTGGCGTCCGTCGATGACGTGCGCCTGCGGCACGCCCCCCTCTACGGCTCGGATGCAGGCCTCGAGCTTGGGGATCATGCCCGCGTCCACCCGGGCGAGCAGCTCCTGCGCTCCCCCGACGGTCAGTGACGACAGCAGCGAGTCGCGGTCCGGCCAGTCGGCGTAGACGCCCTCGACATCGGTCAGCATCACGAGCTTGTGCGCCCGGAGTGCGACCGCCAGGGCTGCAGCCGCCGTGTCGGCGTTGATGTTGAGGACCTGGCCGTCGACGTCGAGGTCGGGGGCCACGGTCGACACGACCGGGATCCGGCCGGCGTCGAGGATGTCCTGCACAGCTCCGGGGTTGACGGTCTCCACGTCTCCGACCAGGCCGAGGTCGACCGGTTCGCCGTCGACGTGGGTGCCGCGACGACGGGCGCCGAAGAGCGCGGCGTCCTCGCCCGACAGCCCGACCGCCACCGGCCCGTGCTGGTTGAGCAGACCGACGAGCTCGCGACCGACCTGTCCGGTCAGGACCATCCGCACGACGTCCATGACCTCGGGCGTGGTGACGCGCAGCCCTCCCCTGAACTCGCTCTGCAGCCCGAGCCGGTCGAGCATCGTGGCGATCTGCGGGCCGCCGCCGTGGACGACGACGGGGCGCAGCCCGGCATACCGCAGGAAGGCGACGTCCTGGGCGAAGGCGGCCTTGAGGCCGTCGTCGACCATGGCGTTGCCGCCGTACTTCACGACGACGAGCGCGCCGCGGAACCGCTCGAGCCACGGCAGCGCCTCGACGAGCGTCTGGGCCTTGCCCTGGGCGACGCGCAGCGCGGCCGCGCCGATGTGGCCGCGGACGGTGTTGGTGGGCCTCCCGGAGGGCACGGCGGTGGGGCCGCTGGTGGGTGTGGTCATGAGGAGTAGGCCGAGTTCTCGTGGACGTAGTCATGGGTGAGGTCGTTGGTCCAGACGGTGACCGTCCGGTCTCCGGCGTGCAGGTCGACGACGACGTGGACCTCGCGCGCCGTGAGGTCCACGAGGGTGCGGTCCTCGCCCACGCCACCCGCGCGGCACACCTGCACGTCGTTCATCGAGACGTCGAGCCGCTGGGGGTCGAAGGCAGCAGCGGTCGTGCCCACCGCGGCGAGCACGCGGCCCCAGTTGGGGTCGTTGCCGAAGACGGCGCACTTGAACAGGTTGTTGCGGGCGATCGACCGCGCGACCTCCAGGGCGTCCTGCCTCGGTCGCGGCGCCGACCACCTCGATCGCGATGTCGTGGTGGGCGCCCTCGGCGTCCGCGACGAGCTGTCGGGCCAGGTCGGCGCACACCTCGGTGACGGTGGCGGTCAGGTCATCGAGTGGCGGTCGCACCCCCGAGGCTCCCGAGGCCAGCAGGACCACCGTGTCGTTGGTGGACTGGCAGCCGTCGGAGTCGATCCGGTCGAAGGTGAGCGTCGTCGCGGCCCGGAGCACGCCGTCCAGCTCGCCCGGCGTGACGACGGCATCGGTGGTGACCACGACGAGCATGGTGGCGAGCGCGGGCGCGAGCATGCCGGCGCCCTTGGCCATGCCCCCGACGGTCCAGCCGTCGCGCCCGACGACCGCCACCTTGTGGACCGTGTCGGTGGTCTTGATCGCGACGGCAGCCGCCTCGCCGCCATCGGGGGCCAGCCCGGCCGAGGCGGCGTAGACGCCTGCGAGCACCTTGTCCATGGGCAGCAGCTCGCCGATCAGGCCGGTCGAGCAGACGACGACGTCGCCAGCCGAGACCTCCGAGCACCTCGGCGACCTTCTCGGCCGTGGTGTGGGTGTCGGCGAAGCCCTGGGCGCCGGTGCAGGCGTTGGCCCCGCCGGAGTTGAGGACGACGGCGTCGACCCGGCCGTCGCTGACGACCTGACGGGACCAGGTGACGGGGGCCGCCTCGACGCGGTTGCTCGTGAAGACGGCCGCGGCGTGGTGGTCGGGGCCGTCGTTGACGACGAGGGCGAGATCGGGCGCACCCGTGCTCTTCAGGCCGGCGGCGACCCCTGAGGCGCGGAAACCACGGGGCGCGGTGACGCTCATGAGGCGCCCCCGCCGAGCCTGGCGGGCGCTGCCGTGTTGCCGTCGCGCTTCCAGATGGCCATCGCCTCGTCGGCGTGCTGGGCATCGATGAGGATCCAGTCGGTGTCGTAGGTCGACAGCGCCAGGATGCTGATGCCCTGCTTGGCCAACGGTTCGAGCAGGCCGGACAGGACACCGACGGTGGAGAAGTCCAGCGGTCCGGCGATCTCGAACGCGACCAGCGGACCCTGCGCCCGGGCGTCCCTGGGCACCGAGTCGAACGCGCAGACGATCGACGTCTCGCTGTCGGTGTAGGTGATCGAGGAGAGCGGTCCCGTACGCCAGTCCCAGTCCGGGTCCTCGCCGCCCGCGAGCCGGACGAACGCGACCGGTTCGGCGTGCCTCATCAGGTGCAGCGGCAGGCTCATGGCGCCACCCCCGCCATCGGGAGGCCGGTCGTCTCGGGCAGTCCGAGCGCGAGGTTCATGCACTGCACGGCGGCACCTGCCGTCCCCTTGGTGAGGTTGTCCACGGCCGCCACGGCGACGACCCGCCCGGCCCGCTCGTCGTAGGTGACCTGGACGTGCACACAGTTGCTCCCCAGGACGCTCGCGGTCGACGGCCACTGGCCTTCGGGCAGCAGGTGCACGAACGGCTCGTCCGCGTAGGCCTTCGCCCAGGCCTCTCGTATGCCGCGGGCGTCGGGGCCGCCCGCCTCGTCCAGGAGCCGAGCGGTGCAGGTCGCGAGGATGCCTCGCGGCATCGGTGCCAGGGTCGGCGTGAACGAGACCCGGACCACGGGTGCACCGGGTCCGCCCGCGGCAGTGAGGTTCTGCTCGATCTCGGGGGTGTGCCGGTGCCCGCCCCCCACGCCGTAGGGGGACATCGCACCCATCACCTCGGCGCCGAGCAGGTGCGGCTTGAGCGACTTGCCTGCGCCGGAGGTGCCCGAGGCGGCCACGACGACGACGTCGTCCCCCGAGAGCAACCCGGCGGCATACCCCGGAGCCAGGGCGAGCGAGACCGCGGTCGGGTAGCAACCCGGGACGGCGATGTGGCTGGTGCCCGGCGAGCGCGTCGCGTTGTCGTCCGCCGCCGCCCAGGGGCAGCTCGGGCAGGCCGTAGGGCCACGAGCCGGCATGGGGCGTGTCGTAGAACGCCGTCCAGGCGCTGCTCGTCGCGTCAGCCGGAAGTCGGCGCCGCAGTCGATCACCGCGACCGACTCCGGCAGCTGCGCCGCGAGCGCCGCGGAGTGACCGTGCGGGAGGGCGAGGAACGACGACGTCATGACCGGCCAGCACCTCGACCGTGGTGTCCTCGACTACCCGGTCGGCCAGCGGCGTGAGGTGCGGGTGCAGGTCACCCAGGCGCGTCCCGGCGCTCGAACCTGCCGTCACCGCACCGATCTCGACCTCGGGGTGCCCGAGCAGCAGCCGGAGGATCTCGCCTCCGGCGTAGCCGCTCGCACCCGCTACTGCTGCTGAAATCACCTGCATGAGTATACACAACAGTGTGACTTTATGCAGTCAGGTCCCTGGCTCGTCAGGTCAGCGGGTCGTCGTCGCCCCAGCGCAGCAGCCCGAGGGTGCGGTCGGACTCGGTGAGGCCCTCTGCCGCGCGGGCGCGCAGGGACGCCGGGGTGTCGACTCCGGCTCGGACCATGCGGCCGTTCCAGTCGTCGAGGTCGCCTCGGGCCATCGCCAGCAGGAGCTCGGCCACGACGGCGGGCTCGGTCCACTCGGTGCGGTCGCGATGGGCCTCCATCGCCTCGGTCATGTCGGTGCGGACCACGCCCGGCGCGAGGTCGAAGGCGCGCACGCCATGCACGGCGTTGAGCCCGGTCGCGGCCGTGAGCCGGGCGAGCGCACCCTTGCCGACGTTGTAGGCCGTCGCGATGTCGTAGTTGCGGTAGGCAGCGCCGGAGTTGATGTTGACGATCCGCCCGGCTCCCGCGGCCACCATGTGCGGCAGCACGGTCCGGGTCATGAGGTAGGGACCGCGCAGGTTGATCTCGATCGTCTGCCACCACTCGTCGGGGTCGCTCTCGAGCAGCGACACCTCGGTGTCGATCACCCCGGCGTTGTTGACGAGCACGTCGATCCGCCCCTGCCGGGCCATGATGTCGCCGACCCACGCGCTCGACCGCGGCCCGGTCGGTGACCGGCGCCACCGCGCGCGAGCCGCGCTCCACGGCATACCCGGCCTCCTCGAGGGCTGCGGCGAGGTGGTGACCGATGCCCCGGGAGGCGCCGGTCACCACGGCAACGGGTGTGGTCATCGCTGGGTCGCACCGGTAGCGCGGCGGCCGAGGCCACCGCCTGGTCGCGCAAGGCGCTCACCTCGTCGGTCGTCAGGGTGCGGTCTGCGGCGCGGAAGGTCAGCCGGTAGGCGAGCGACTTCTTGCCCGTCACCCACCTGCTCGCCGCGGTAGACGTCGAACAGCACGACGGACTCGAGGCTGCTCCCCTGCGCCCTCGCGCAGGGCCGCCTCGACGGCCGCCGCCGGCACGCCCTCGTCGACGACCAGGGCGACGTCGGTGTGGGCCGGCGGGTAGGTCGACAGGGTCCGCGCCTGTCGGGGGCCGCCGGTCGCGACGACGAGCACGTCGACGTCGAGCTCGCCCGCGACGGTGCGCGCGGGCAGCTCGAGGGCGGCCGTCACCTTGGGGTGCAGCTCCCCGGCGTAGCCGACGACCGTGCCGTCGGCCAGGGCGAGCTGGGCGCACCGGCCGGGGTGCCACGGAGCCCGGACCGCCGAGGTGACGACGAGGTCCAGACCGACCGAACGACCGACGGCCAGGGCCCAGGCGACGGCGTCCGAGGTGTCGGCCTTGCGGCCGGGTCCCCACGGACCGGCCTGCACGACCTCGCCTGCTGCCGCGTATGCCGCGTGGCGCGGCTGGGCGGGCACGGCACCGAAGATGGCAGCCAGGGTCGCGTCGTCGGGTCGGTGCTCGATCCCGGGCACCGGCGCACTCGTCGGGTCCTGCGCGGGCACGGGTCACGAGCCCGATCTCGTAGATCGCGACGTCCTTCGAACCACGCGCGACGTTGCGGCGCAGGATGTCGAGCAGGGTGTCCAGCACCGACGTCCGCATCAACGGCGCCTCGTCGGACAAGGGGTTGCTGAGCTCGACCGCGTGCCGGCGTTCGTCGCCGGCCTCGCAGGCCGAGCCGGTCGAACAGGGACGGCGCGACGAACGGGTAGCTCAGCACCTCGACGAGGCCCTGGTGGGCCAGCGTCGTGGCGACCACCCGACGGATGCGCTGGCCGTGGGTCAGCCCGCGGCCGGCCGCCTTGGGCTGGGGCAGCACCGACGGGATCTGGTCGTAGCCGCGAACGCGGGCGACCTCCTCGACGAGCTCCGGCCCGTCGGTGAGGTCGGGGCGCCACGACGGGGCGAGCACCGAGACGACGTCACCCTCGCCCTCGCTGACGGAGCAGCCGATCGCGCGCAGGGTGGCCAGCACCTCGGCGCGGGGGTAGTCCAACCCGACGTAGCGGGTCGGCAGGGTGGTGTCGAAGTCGAACGGCTCGGCCGGCGCGCGGTGGTCGGCGTCGGTGACGCCCTCGTCCGCCGTGCCGCCGCCGTGCTCGACGAGCAGGTCGACGGCCAGCTGGGCAGCAGCGGCAGCCAGGTCGGGGTCGACTCCACGCTCGAACCGCTTGGACGCCTCGGTGGTCAGCCGGTGGCGCCGTGACGACCTGGCCACCGTGATCGGGTCGAAGTGGGCAGCCTCGATCAGCACGGCGGTCGTGGTGTCGGTGACCTCGGAGGTCGCGCCACCCATGACGCCGGCGATGGCCAGCGGGGTGTCGGCTCCGTCGACGATGAGCAGGTCCTCGGGGTCGAGTGGCCGCGCGACGTCGTCGAGGGTGGTCAGCTTCTCTCCCGCCCGCGCCCGTCGCGTGCCCACGGAGCCGGACAGCGTGTCGAGGTCGAACGCGTGCAGCGGCTGGCCGAGCAGCATCATCACGTAGTTGGTGACGTCGACCGCCAGCGAGATGGGGCGCATCCCGACCTGGGTGAGCCGCTTCTGCATCCACCGGGGGCTGGAGGCCGTCACGTCGACGTCACGCACGACGCGGGCGACGTAGCGGTCGCACCCGGCGACGCCGTCCAGCGGCGCGTCGTCGGTGAGGTGCACGGCATACCCGGTGGCGTTGGGCTCCGGCGCGGCCGAGCCTGCGGCGACGGCAGGGTCGTGGAAGGCGGCGCCGGTGGACAGGGCGTACTCGCGCGCGATGCCGCGCATCGAGAAGCAGTAGCCGCGGTCGGGCGTGACGTTGACCTCGACGACCTCGTCGGCGAGGCCGAGCAGGGCGATGGCGTCGTCGCCGGGCCGCAGGGCGGCGGCTGCTTCCTCGCCGAGCAGCTCGGACAGCACGATGATGCCGTCGTGGTCCTCACCCAGGCCGAGCTCCTTGGCCGAGCAGATCATGCCGTTGGAGACGTGCCCGTAGGTCTTGCGGGCGGAGATCTCGAAACCACCGGGCAGCACACCACCGGGCAGGACGCAGACGACGAGGTCGCCGGCCGTGAAGTTGTGCGCGCCGCAGACGATCTCCTGGGGCTTGCCCTCGCTGACGCGCTGACCGTGCTCGCCCACGTCGACGGTGCACCAGTTGATCGTCTTGCCGTTCTTCTGCGGTTCGGGCTCGACGGTCAGGACCCGGCCGACGACGAGCGGACCCGAGATGTCGCCGCCGTGCAGCCCCTCCTCCTCGAGGCCGACGCGCACGAGCGCAGCAGCGATGTCCTCACCGGTGGCGTCCGCGGGGACGTCGGCGAGCTCGCGCAGCCAGGACACGGGCGCGTGCATCAGATCTCCATTCCGAACTGCTGGGAGAAACGGACGTCTCCCTCGACGATGTCGTGCATGTCAGCGACGTTGTGGCGCAGCATCAGGGAGCGCTCGATGCCGAGGCCGAACGCGAACCCGGTGTAGCGGTCGGTGTCGACCCCGGCGGCCCGCAGCACCCGCTGGTTGACCATCCCCGACCCACCGAGCTCGATCCAGCCGGTGCCACCGCAGGTGCGGCACCGCTCGCCGTCGAGCGACCCCGAGCCGCCGCAGATCCAGCAGCGGCAGTCGATCTCGGCGCTGGGCTCGGTGAACGGGAAGTAGTTGGGGCGCAGCCGGGTCACGATGCCGTCGCCGAACAACCGCTGGACGAACGCGTCGAGGGTCCCCTTGAGGTGGGCCATCGTGATGCCCTCGTCGACGACCAGCCCCTCGAACTGGTGGAAGACGGGCGTGTGCGTCGCGTCGAGGTCGTCGGTGCGGAACACCTTGCCGGGGCAGAGGACGTAGATGGGCGGCTTCCGGTCGAGCATGGTGCGGACCTGGACCGGCGAGGTGTGGGTGCGCAGGACCAGCCCGGAGCCGGGCGGCTCGACGTAGAAGGTGTCCTGCTCCTGACGCGCGGGGTGGTCGGCCGGGATGTTGAGGGCGTCGAAGGTCAGCCACTCGGACTCGACCTCAGGACCCTCCGCGATCTCCCAGCCCATCGCGACGAAGATGTCCTCGACGCGTTCGGAGACGAGGCTGATCGGGTGGCGGGCACCCATCGGCCGGTGCGGGACCCGCACCGTGACGTCGACCGTCTCCTCGACGAGGATCCGCTGGTCACGCTCCGCCTCGAGCTCGGCCTGCCGGGCGGCGAGCGCCTGCGACACCTGGCCGCGCGCCTGGCCGACCCGCTTGCCGGCCTCCGCCTTGGCGCTCGGGGGCAGCGCCCCGATCTCGCGGTTGGCCAGCGCGAGGGCACTCTTCTCACCCTGGTGCGCCAGCCGCGCAGCCTTGAGCTCCTCGAGGGTGCGCGCCTCGTGGATCGCGGTTCGGGCGTCCGCCACGGCCTGCTCGACGACGGTGGGGTCGAGCGCGGCGACCTCGACCGGGTCGTACTGCTTGTTGGGTCCTGACATGTCTTCCACTCTGCTCATCGGCTGGTCGGCACGGCGCACCGGAGGCGGCGCGCCAAAGTCTAGGGGCCGCACGGGTGCGTCCCCGGGGCCGGGTTCGGCCTTCGAGGCGACGCGCAACGCAGGATGAGGTATGCCGGTGGGCCGGCATCGTGACGACGGCGGCGCCGTCGTCGGTGGCCCTCAGTGCAGCGGTGCGACCGCGCCCGAAGGCCCGGTAAATCGCTGCACGAGGTCGCTCACCCGACCAGCCTCTCCCTGGTCGGTGGTGCTCCGCAACCCGGTATCGGCGGCTGGGCGCACCTCTCAGGCGAGGTAGTCGGGCGGCTCGGAGGGCAGGCTGATCCGGAACTGGGCTCCCCCGCCGACCGCGTCCTCCACCTGCACCCGGCCGCCGTGGGCCTCGACCAGTCCCTTGACGACATAGAGCCCGAGACCGGTGCTCCCCCGTCCCGACCCGTGCCAGAACCGGCTGAAGACGAGGTTGCGGTGGTCGGCCGCGATCCCGTTGCCCTGGTCGGCGATGAGCAGGTCGACGCCGACCGAGGTGGCCCTTGGACGCCAGGTCTCGCTGGGCGCCGTCGCGCGAGCGCTGTGCGGCGAGGCTGACCACCCCTTCGCCGTGCCGGAACGCGTTCTCGATGAGGTTGGACAGGATCTGGTCGAGACGGTCGGGGTCGGCCCACACCTCGGGAAGGTCCTCGGGGACTTCGACGGAGAAGCGGTCGCGCTCCTGGCCGCTCGCGACCGCACGCTCGACATGTCGCGCGTAGACGGCGCCGACGTCGATGGGCAGCGGCCGGATCTGCAACCGCCCGGAGTCGATCCGGGACACGTCGAGCAGCTCGGTGATCAACCGGGTGACCCGGTCGGCGTCCGCCTCGATCGTCTCGAGCATGAGCCGCTTCTGGTCGTCGCTGAACCGGTCCCATCGGCGCAGCAGGGTCGAGGAGAAGCCCTTCACCGAGGTCAGCGGAGACCGCAGCTCGTGGGCGACCGTCGAGATGACGGCGGCGTTCTCGGCCTCGGCGCGCCGGCGGTACAACGCGTCGCGCATCAGGATGTTGACCCGGTTCACCGGCTGGTTGCGTCCCGGTCGGAGGTACTTGGCGGTGACCAGGACCTCGCGGCCGTTGTGCCGCAGCATGAGCAGCTTCTCGCGGTGGCCCGTGCGGATCCGCAGCCCGCCCCAGGGGTTCGTGACGGCCCACCAGGAGGTGCCGTCGCTGTCCTGCAGGTCGACCGCCTCGCGGATGTCGGCACCGACCAGCTCGTCCGTCGGACGTCCGAGGATGCGCGTGGCGCGACGGTTGAGGAACAGGATCCGGCCTTCGCCGTCAGCGGCGACCAGGCCGTCCGGGATCAGCTCCGCGGCGCGCCCGGCGGACTCGTTGTCCATCAGCTGCCCGGGCGTGAAGTCCATGGCGCCGACCTTAACGGTTGTGTGCTCCCGCGGAGGCGTAGAGGCAGACCGTGGCGGCCATGGCGAGGTTGAGCGACTCGGCCTTGCCGTAGATCGGGACGCGCACGACCTCGTCGCACAGCTCGAGGACCTCTGGCTCCAGGCCCCATGCCTCGTTGCCCATCACCCACGCGTGGGGGCCGGTCAGGTCCACGTCGGGCAGCATCGTGCTGCCAGCTCCGTCGGCGGCCAGGACCCGGATGCCGGCGCCGCGCAGCCGGGCCACGGTCTGGTCGACGGGCAGCCCGGTCACCAGCGGCAGGTGGAACAGCGAGCCGGCCGTGGACCGGACGACCTTGGGGGCGTGCACGTCGACCGAGGCCTCGCTGACGAGGACCGCGTCAGCTCCCGCGGCGTCCGCACCGCGGATGACGGTGCCCGCGTTGCCGGGGTCACGCACGTTGGTCAGCAGCACCAGCAGCCGAGGCCGCGCCGCGAGGACGTCGTCGAGCGACGTGGTGACCACGCGGCATACGGCTGCCAACCCCTGCGGGGTGGGCGTGTCACACAGGGCGGCCAGGACGTCGTCGGTCACCTCGTGCACGTAGAGGTCGGCCGCCTCGGCGGCCGCGACGATGTCGCTGTGCCGCGTGCGCGCCTGCGCGGTGAGGTAGAGGTCGACGACCCGCTCGGGCTGGTGGACGACCACCTCCCGGACCGACTGCGGGCCCTCGACGAGGAACCGTGCCGGTCTTGTCACGCACGGAGCGCCGGGACAGTGCCCGCACCGACTTCACCCGGTCCGCCCCTGGATTGGTCATCACAGGCTTGCCAAACAGGGGCCTCGCGGTGGGTCGGCGGCGGCATGTCCCGGCGCTCGGAGGGTGCTTGGTCGATCAGGCCGACGCGGCCGCGGTCTCCGGGGTCGCCGGCACGTTGGCGCGGGCGATCTCGACGAGCGCGGCGAAGGCGGCCTCGTCGTTGACGGCGAGCTCGGCCAGCATCCGACGGTCGACCTCGATCTCCGCGGCCTTGAGGCCCTGGATGAACCGGTTGTAGGTCATGCCGTTGGCGCGGGCGCCGGCGTTGATCCGCTGGATCCACAGGCGACGGAAGTCACCCTTGCGGGCGCGACGGTCACGGTAGGCGTACCCGAGGGAGTGGGTGACCTGTTCCTTCGCCTTGCGGTAGAGCCGCGAACGCTGTCCGCGGTAACCGCTGGCGCGCTCGAGGACGACCCGGCGCTTCTTCTGGGCGTTGACTGCCCGCTTCACGCGTGCCACGTGAGTTCTCCTTGCTGTGTTGGTCTAGCGTCCGGCGCTGCTGTGCTGAGCCCGGCTGTGCTGGTGGGGTGGGCTCGGCTCAGCGGCCGAGGAGCTTCTTGACCTTCTTGGCGTCCGGCTTGGACACCTCGACGTCGTTCGCGATGGAGCGGGTGTACTTCGAGGACTTGTGCTCGAGGTAGTGGCGACCGTTGGTCTGCTCGCGCATGACCTTGCCCTTGCCCGTGATCCGGAACCGCTTCTTGGCACCGGAGTGCGTCTTCATCTTCGGCATGGCTGCCGATCTCCTTGCTGTCGAGGCGTCCGCTTGTGGGCGGTCATCTGTGAGGTGGTCGTCTGTCTGGTGGAACGGGGTGGTGCTCAGGCCTTCTCGGCCGTGGCGTCGACGGCCTCGGGGGCCGCCTCGGCGGTGCTGCTCCGGGGCCGTGCTCTCCGGTGCGCTCTCGGCCGTCACGTCCTGCGCCTGGTCGGCGTCTGCAGGCGAGGCGGTCTCGTCGGCGTGCGCCGGGGTCGCGGTCCGGGCGCGGCGCTGCTCGGCCATCGCCTCGGACTTCTTCTTGGTCGGGCCCAGCACCATGATCATGTTGCGGCCGTCCTGCTTGGGGGCCGACTCGACCGTGCCCAGCTCGATGACGTCCTCGGCGAGGCGCTGCAGGAGCCGGAAGCCCAGCTCGGGACGCGACTGCTCGCGTCCACGGAACATGATCGTCACCTTGACCTTGTCACCGCCCTTGAGGAACCGCTCGACGTGGCCCTTCTTGGTGCCGTAGTCGTGCGGGTCGATCTTCGGGCGGAGCTTGATCTCCTTGATGACCGTGTTGACCTGGTTCTTGCGCGCTTCGCGAGCCTTCAGTGCCGCTTCGTACTTGAACTTGCCGAAGTCCATGAGCTTGGCGACGGGAGGCTTGGCCATCGGGGCCACCTCGACGAGGTCGAGGTCAGCCTCGGCGGCCAGACGCAGTGCGTCTTCGACGCGCACGATGCCGACCTGTTCTCCGTTGGGGCCAACCAACCGCACTTCGGGAACCCGAATGCGGTCGTTGATGCGAGGTTCGCTGATGTTGGTGCTCCTCTGCTGGAAGTTCAGTGTTCGTGGTTGCTCGGGGTCTGTGAGTGCCACTGTCCGGCCGCTGCAACGAGAAAGGCTCCCCGTCGCCGTTGCGCGGGAAGCCTCACCTGGTCCGATCACGAACGTCACCAACAGCAGGTCTGCCGCGTGGCTCGCGCCCACGGCATACGCCTCGGTGACTCCGTTGACCCGGCAACCGTGAGGCTGACGCGGGTGGAAGCAGGTGCTGCTTCACTTGCACACCGGGCCCGCTGCCGGGTCACCCTCTCAGGTCACCCGACGATGGACACGGCCGGTCGATCTGCAAGGCTACCAGCGTGAGCACCGAATCTCCCAATCCCGCCGAGGCGCCCCACGCGCACCCCGACCAGGGCGTCGCCGCAGGTCACGAGCAGGCCACCCGCGACATCGCCGAGGTGCCGGCGATCGAGGTGATCACCACCGCCGCCATCCACCTGATGAGCGCGGCCGCGGTCAAGTGCGGGCTCGCCGAGGGACCTGACGCCGGTGACCACCTCGACCTCGACGAGGCCCGCCGGCTGATCAGCGCACTCGCCGGTCTGGTCACCGCGGCAGCCCCCGACCTGGGCAGCCAGCACGCTGCCCCGCTGCGTGACGGGCTCAAGTCACTGCAGCTGGCGTTCAGGGAGGCATCGGTGGTCCCCGACGCTCCGGGGCAGGGGCCCGGGGAGAAGCTCACCGGCTCGGTCGTCTGACCCCGCCGGTCGAGGCGGCCTCAGGCGTCGGCAGGGGCGCGCACCCGATGGGCGGCGCGGCGCTCGGTGGCCCGGCCGGACGTCGCCGCGGCGCCCACGAGCGCGACGAGCAGCCCGACGGCGGAGACGACGAGGAAGCCGGCCTGCCACCCGCGGTGGTCGATCGCGAAGCCCGCCAGGGGCGCGCCGAGCGCCATCCCACCGGTCATGAAGGAGCCGTGCCAGCCCATCGCCTCGCCGCGCGCCGAGGTCGGGACGACCCGGCTGACCTGGTCGACGGTGGCCGTGATGGTCGGCGCACACAGCAGCCCGGCGACGAACGACAGCAGGGCGAGCGTCGGGACGCCGGCGGCCAGGGCGATCGGGGCACTGACGACGGCCAGCCCCCCGAGCAACCAGAAGGCGGAGATCGACTTCTGGACGCCGCCGTAGACGAGTCCGCCCAGCAGCGACCCGAACCCCCAGACGGCCAGCACCCAGCCGATCGAGGACTGGGAGTCGAAGTCGCGAAGCGCCGCCACGATGGCGATGTCGGTGCCGCCGAGGACGAGGGTGGTCGCCGCGGCGGCGAGGCAGATGACGATGAAGCGTGCGCGGAACCACTCGGACCGGGTCACCGTCGACGACCTCGGCCGCTGATGCCCGCGTCGTCCACCGGCTCGCGCCTCGTCCTTCATGACGGGGTTGGCGAACCACAGCAGCACCCCGGCCAGGACGCCGCACATCTCGATGACGAACAGCACCCACTGGGTCGGCCAGACGGTGGCGGCCCAGACGCCGGCTGCCGGGCCGACCATGAAGGACAGCTCGACGGAGACCGAGTCGAGCGAGATCGCGGTGCGCCGGTCGTCGTCGTCCACGGCGGCGATGACCGCCTGGCGGATGATCGAGAACGAGGGGACGACGAACAGCCCGGCGAGGGCCGCGAGCGCGAGGAGCCACCAGTAGGACACGAACGGCGCGATCGACCAGCAGACCGCGGCCACCACGATGGACGGCAGCACCACGCGCCGCAGACCGCGCCGGTCGAGCAGCCGTCCGCGCCACGGACCGCTCAGCGCGATGGCGATGGTCGCCGCCGCGGACACCAGGCCCGCCGCGCCATAGGGGCGGCCGAGGTGGCGAGACGACGTGGAGGGTGAGCACCACGCCGCCGGCGAAGATGGGCATGCGCACCAGGAAGCCCAGCACCAGCGCCCGCCGCAGGGCGGCACTGGCGAGGACGCGGCGGTAGCGGGCGTTGGCGAGCAGCACCCACCTACTGTGTCAGCCCGCACAGACAGTGGCCAAACCAGTTTTGCTCATGTCACCGTGCCCCCGTCACGGGCAGTCGGCGCCACGCTAGGTTCGCGCCGTGACGATCTACCACCTCGCCGAACCGAAGCACTGGGAGCAGGCCCGCCAGGACGGGATCTACGTGCAGTCCACGCTGGGCCGCACGATGGAGCAGGAGGGCTTCATCCACTGCTCGTCGGACCAGCAGTGGCCGGTCGTCCGGAGAGCCTTCTACGCCGACCATCCGGGCCCTCTGCTGCTCCTCGAGATCGACGAGGCCCGGCTCCCCGAGGCGCCCGTCCACGAGGTCGGCAACCCGGCGACCGGTGAGACCTTCCCCCACCTGTATGCCGCCCTGCCGGTCGACGCCGTCGTGGGCGTCACCGAGCTGGCGGCCGCCGCACGCCTGACCGTCCGCGGTGGCAACGGCCGACCCGCCCGGCTCCGGTCGCCCTCGCGCGCAACGGGTCAGGAGATCGAGAAGGCCAGGCCGTCGATGCGGGCGCGGATCTCGCCGTCGGTCGCGAGCCGCTCGCCCACGGCCGTCGCGATCGACTGCACCGCCTCCGCGGCCAGTCCCGGTCGCAGCGTCAGGGACACCCGCAGGACACCTTCGCCCGGGGCCCACCGGACAAGGCGTGCGCCACGACGTCGGGCTGCTCGCGCACCGCGGTGGCCACGGCTCGAGCGACGCTCTCGTCCTCGTGGGCCGGCAGCCAGTCGCGTTGCTGGGCCAGCGCCCAGACCATGCTGGGTCGCAGCGCCACGGTGTGCGGGGCCGGCCACGTCGACGACGATGACGTCGCACCGCTCGCTGACTGCCGCCTGTCCCGCACGAGCGGCGGTCACGGGGACCGGCCTGGCGGTCGGGTCCCAGGCGGCGATGGCCGCCATCGAGGAGAAGACGGGCAGCGCGCGGGTGCCGTCGGGCGCCACGAGAGTCACGGCCGCCATGTCGGTCTGCTTCTCCACGGCGTGCTCGCCGACTGTCGTCGACGGAGACCGGCTCGGCGACGATCGGCACCAGCAGTCGGGCCGTGGCGATCGCGGCCATCAGCGCCACCTCGTCGTGCGGGTCGGCGAGCGCGGTGGCCAGCCGGGGGTCGGCCTCACCGGTGTCACCGTCGAAGCCCGTACCGCCGAGCTGCCGTCCGCCGAACGGGACTCCCGCGGAGTCCGCGGGCGCGGCCCCGACGGCGTCAGGGTCGGGGTCGGGGTCGTGGGAGCTCACGGCCGGCCCGCGACGTCGAGCGCGTCGGGCAGCGTGAAGGCGCCGCGGTAGAGCGCCGATCCGACGATCGCCCCCTCGACCCCGGCCGGGACGAGGCGGCGGATCGCCTCGATGTCGGCGAGCGTGGACACGCCGCCGGACGCGACGACGGGACGGTCGGTGCGCGCGCACACGTCGTCGAGCAGGTCGAGGTTCGGGCCCTTGAGCATGCCGTCCTTGTTGACGTCGGTGACGACGTAGCGTGCGCAGCCCTCGGAGTCGAGGCGGGTCAGGGTCTCCCAGAGGTCGCCACCGTCCTTGGTCCAGCCGCGGGCGGCGAGGGTGGTGCCGCGCACGTCGAGACCGACGGCGACCCGGTCCCCGTGGTCGGCGATGGCCCGCGCCGTCCACTCCGGGTCCTCCAGCGCGGCGGTGCCCAGGTTGACGCGACGGCACCCGGTGGCCAGCGCGGCCTCGAGCGACTCGGCGTCGCGGATGCCACCGCTCAGCTCGACCCGGATGTCGAGGCGCCCGACGATGCCGGCCAGCAGCTCGCGGTTCGAGCCACGACCGAAGGCCGCATCCAGGTCCACCAGGTGCAGCCACTCGGCGCCCTGCTCCTGCCAGGCCAGCGCGGCCTCCCAGGGGTCGCCGAACTCGCCTCCGCTGCCGGCCACCCCCTGGACCAGCTGGACGGCGCGCCCGTCCTGGACGTCGACGGCGGGCAGCAGCTCGAGTCGGGGTGTGTCGGTCATGCGGGGTCCTCGGGTCGGGGTTCGGGGGAAGTGGCAGGTTGGGTGTGCGGCGGCACCTCTGCGGGCGGCGCCATGTCTGCGGGCTGCGCCTCGTCTGCGGGCGGCGTGGCCGCCGGTGCAGGATCCGACGGCGGCGCCTCGGGAGACACCTCGGCATCCTGTCGTCGGCCCTGCACCACGAGGTAGCCGCCGACGAGCACCACGGCCGCGACAACCAGCGCGATCCGCACCGGCCACGACGCGCCCGCGAAGGCCGCCACCGCCAGGGTCGCCAGGCCGGCGCCGATGGTCGTGGCGATTCTGGGCTGGCTGCGCCGGGTGGTCCTGCGCCGCGGTCGTCCTGCGTCCGGTCGTCCGGCGACCCGTGCGCTGGCCTTGCGCGCAGTCCTCTTGCGGGTGGCCGTCCTGCGCGCCGTGGTCCTGGCAGGCCTGGCGGTCCTCCTGGTGGCGCTCACAGCGACCTCACCCAGTTCTCGAGGAGGGACAGGCCGGCGTCACCGGACTTCTCGGGGTGGAACTGCGTCGCGGCCAGGGGTCCGTTCTCGACCGCGGCGACGAACCGGCCACCGTGGTCGGCCCAGGTGACCTTGGGCGCGACCGCGGCGAAGGCGCCGGCGGGCTCCTCCAGCGTCCAGGACTGCACGGCATACGAGTGGACGAAGTAGAAGCGCTCGGACTCGACGCCCGCGAAGAGCCGGCTGCCGGCCGGGACGTCGACGTCGGACCATCCCATGTGCGGCACCACGTCGGCGTGCAGCCGGGCCACCTGACCGGGCCACTCCCCCAGTCCCTCCTGGGGGGTGCCGCTGGGCTCGTCGGATCCGTCGAACAAGCACCTGCATGCCGACGCAGACGCCGAGGACCGGGCGGCCACCCGCGAGGCGCAGGTCGATGACGACGGGACCGTCAGCTGCGCGCAGGCCGGCCATGCAGGCGTGGAAGTTGCCCACCCCCGGGACGAACAGCCCGTCGGCAGCAAGGGCGGCGGCGCGGTCCCCGGTCAGCTCGACGTCGGCGCCCACGTGCTCGAGGGCGCGCACGGCCGACCGGACGTTCCCGCTGCCGTAGTCGAAGACGACGACCCGGCTCATGAGTTCTCCTCCAGCTCTCGGTGATGGCCCGCCTGGTCGGCCATCCGGGCCTCGAACCTGGCCACCGCCTGCGCGGTCGGGGCCACGACCTGGCCACGCAGCCCGATCGCGGGGCCCACCAGGTCGGCGCCCGGCAGCCCCAGGGCCGACATCAGGTCGGTGAGGATGCGGTCCGCGCTGCCGTTGCGGGTCGCGACGACCTGGGCCACCGCGCGCTCGTCGCCGTCGCCGTCGCGTCCGGCCGCCGCCAGCAGGTCGCTCGGCCGGGCGAGGTCCAGACCGGGCGCGTGCACCACCCCCGCGCCCGGCTCCCAGACGAGCCACCGCACCGGGCCACGCCAGGAGCGCGGCTGGGCCGTCACCACGGCCCTCTCGTCGAGGGTGAAGAACCCGACCGCACCGCACAACCGCCGGGGCACCGGACGGGCCGCGAGCAGTGTCACCGCGTCGTCGTAGGGGGCCTCGGCTCGGGAGTGGCGCTCGGTGGGCAGCACCGCGGTCCAGTTCCCGAGCGGCACGACCTGACAGGCCACCAGGCCACGGCGCACCCACCCCGAGACGGGGCCGGGACCGCCGCTGACCAGGAGCAGTCCGCGCGCCTCCCGCGCGGGCTGCCACGGCACGCTCACGTGGAGAGGCTGCCCTTCGCGCTGGGTATGCCGCTGACCCGGGTGTCGCGGGCGACCGCGGCGCGCAGGGCACGGGCCACCGCCTTGAACTGGGCCTCGACGATGTGGTGCGGGTCGCGGCCGGACAGCACACGCACGTGCAGGGCGATCCCGGCGCGCCCGGCGAACGACTCCCAGACGTGGCGGGTCATCGAGCCCGTGAAGGAACCGCCGATGAGGACGTACTGCTGTCCCTCCGGCTCCCCGGTGTGGACGAGGTAGGGACGGCCCGCGACGTCGACGACGGCCTGGACCAGCGCCTCGTCGAGCGGCACGGTGGCGTCACCGAACCGGGAGATCCCGCTCTTGTCGCCGAGCGCCTCACGCAGCGCGTCGCCGAGCACGATGGCGACGTCCTCGACGGTGTGGTGGGCGTCGACGTCGACGTCACCGGTCGCCTTGACCCGCAGGTCGATCAGCGAGTGCTTGGCGAGCGAGGCCAGCATGTGGTCGTAGAACCGGACGCCGGTGGAGATGTCGGAGCTGGCCGGTGCCGTCGAGGTTGAGCTCGAGCTCGACGCTGGACTCGGACGTCGCCCGGCTCAGCGAGGCGGTGCGGTCACCGGGCGCGGTCTCCTGCGTCACGCTGTCCTGCGTCACAGCGGGCTCCTGTCCTGCTCAGGTCGGGCGACCTGCGCCATGGCGGCGAGGAACGCACCGGTCTCGTCCGGGGTCCCGGCCGTGACACGAAGATAGTGGGGTATGCCCACGTCGCGGACCAGGACTCCCCGGTCGAGCAGGTCGCGCCAGGTCTGGGCGGCGTCGTCCAGCCCCCCGAAGAGGACGAAGTTTGCGTCACTGGCGACCGGGTCGAAGCCCAGCTCGGCGAGACCGGAGACGATCCGGTCGCGCTGCTCCTTGATCGCCTCGACGGTGCCGAGCAGCTCTGGTGCGTGCCGCAGGGCGGCCAGCGCGATCGCCTGCGTCGGGGCGGACAGGTGGTAGGGCAGCCGCACGAGGCGCAAGGCGTCGACGAGGGCGGGGTCGGCGGCGAGGTAGCCCAGCCGTCCCCCTGCGAACGCGAACGCCTTGCTCATCGTGCGGGTCACGACCAGCCTCGGACGTCCCGCCAGCAGGGTCAGCGCGCTCGGCGTGCCGGGGCGGGCGAACTCCGCGTAGGCCTCGTCCACGACGACGACGGCCCGCTCGGCCGCGGCATACACGGCCTCGACGACGTCGAGCCCCAGAGCTGTGCCGGTCGGGTTGTTGGGCGAGCAGAGGAAGACGACGTGCGGCTGGTGGGCCCGCACCTGCGCGACCGCGGACTCGACCGTGAGGTCGAAGGCCTTCCCGCCCTGCCCGCGCAACCCGTCGACCCAGGTCGTGCCGACCGACGCGCTGATGATGGGGTGCATCGAGTAGGCAGGGGTGAACCCGAGTGCCGTGCGCCCCGGACCGCCGAACGCCAGGACGATGTGCTGGAGCACCTCGTTGGAACCGTTGCCGGCCCAGACCTGGGCTGCGTCGACGGTGGTCCCCGACGACGACAGGTATGCCGCGAGGGCAGTGCGCAGCTCGGTGAACTCCCGGTCGGGGTAGCGGTTCAGGCCGGCCGCCACCTCGGTCACGGAGGTGGCGATGTCGTCCACCACCGTGGACGGGACGGGGTAGGAGTTCTCGTTGGTGTTGAGGCGCACGGGCACGTCGAGCTGCGGTGCGCCGTAGGGCTTCCCGCCGCGCAGGTCCTCGCGCAACAGGCCCTCGACTGGGGTGTTGTCGAGCTCGGTCATCGCTGAGCTCACGACCCCTCGGAGCGTGCGGTGAACCGGGCGGTGACCGCCTCGCCGTGGGCGGGGAGGTCCTCCGCGTCGGCGAGCGTCACGACCTGGTCGGCCACGTCGCGCAGGGCCTCGGCGCCGTAGTGGATGACCTGGACCGACTTGAGGAACGACGTCACGGACAGCCCGCTGCTGTGACACGCGCAGCCGCCGGTCGGCAGCACGTGGTTGGAGCCGGCGATGTAGTCGCCCAGGCTGACCGGCGAGTAGGCGCCCACGAAGACCGCACCGGCGTTGCGCACCCGGCCGCTCGACCCCGCGGCGTCCGCGATCTGGAGCTCGAGGTGCTCGGCGCCGTAGGCATTGACCACCTCGAACCCGGCGTCGAGGTCGTCGACCAGGACGACGGCCGACTGGGGTCCGGCCAACGCCTGCTGCACCCGCTCGGAGTGCTTGGTGGCAGCCGCCCGCCGTTCGACAGCGTCCTGCACGGCCCGCGCGAGGGTCTCGCTGGCGGTCACGAGGACAGAGGCGGCCTGCGGGTCGTGCTCGGCCTGCGACACCAGGTCGGCGGCGACGTGCTCGGCGTCGGCGGTGTCGTCGGCGAGCACCAGATCTCGGTTGGACCCGCCTCGGAGTCGATGCCGATGATGCCCTTGAGGTAGCGCTTGGCCGCGGCGACGTAGATGTTGCCCGGCCCGGTCACCAGGCTGACCGGCTCGCAGACGACGGCCTCCCGGCCAGCGACGTTCCGGCCACCGGCGCTCGCTCCCTCGCCGCCCGAGCCGGCGTCCGAGCCGGGGTCGTCGAAGCCGAAGGCGAAGGCGGCCACCGCCTGCGCGCCGCCCACGGCATACACCTCGTGCACCCCGAGCAACGCGCACGCGGCGAGGACGGTCGGGTGCGGGTAGCCGGTGAAGACACCGCTGTTGTCGCGTTGCGGCGGGCTGGCCACCGCGACCGAGCCGACCCCGGCTGCCTGGGCGGGGACGACGTTCATGACCACGCTGGAGGGATAGACGGCGCGGCCCCCGGGGACGTAGAGGCCGACGCGGTCCACCGGCACCCAGCGGTTCGCGACCTCCCCGCCCGGCACCACCACGACGGTCTCGTCGGAAGGCCGCTGTCGGTCGTGGACCAGGCGGGCCCGACGGATCGACTCCTCGAGGGCGGCACGGACCTCGGCGTCCAGGGACTCCAGCGCGGCGGCGAGCACCGGCTCGGGCACCCGCAGGCTCGGCGGGCGGACCCCGTCGAACCTCTCGCCGAGGTCGTAGAGCGCTGCGGCGCCACGATGGCGGACGTCCTCGCAGATGGGCCGCACCGTCTCCACGGCGGAGGCGACGTCGAAGTCGGCACGCGGCAGCAGGCTGCGCAACGCGCGCACGCCCAGCTCCTGACCGCGCAGGTCGATCGTGGACACCATGGGACAAGTCTAGGAGCAGGGCTGTTCGCGCCCCGGCGCGGTCTCAGCCCCCGGATCCCGGCCCGTCGTCGGGGACCTTCACCGCGGCGGGGTCCTCGACCTCGTGGGGGGTGGGCACCACGGGGACCTGGTCCAGCATGGGCACCTGCTCGGGCAGCGGCAGCGGCTCCCCCGCGGCCGGGCGCTCGCTGGCCGGCTGCTGCTCGCTCGCCGGCGGTTGCTCGCTGGCCGGCGGTTGCTCCGTGGCCGGCTCCGCCGCGGCTTCGTGGCCGGTGAAGGTGGCCTCCACGCTGCCGTCCACCTCCTCCTTGGGCCAGCGCGCCGCCAGCAGCACCAGGATCCCGAGGGTCACCACCGCGCAGATGCCGACAGAGGCTGCCGGGGTGGTGTGTTCGGAGATCCAGCCGGCCACGAGGAAACAGGCACCGGTCACGCCGATCGACAGGGCGCCCGCGAGCCCGAACACCCGGCCGCGCATCGCCGTCGGCACGAGGAGGGTGAACGCGGCCTGGAGCGGCAGCATGTAGCTCTGCAGCGCGCCACAGGCGAACCACGCGGCCCAGACCACGGGCAGGGGCGGCTCGACGACCGTCACCAGCAGGGGCAGCGGCGTGAGCAGAGCCAGACGGATGACGAGTGAGGACTGGCGTTCCGCGGGGAGCCGTCCGATGAGCAGCAGGCCCACGACCGCCCCGAGGATCGGCGCCGCCATGAGCGTGCCACCCCAGTTCGGGGAGGTGCTGTGGTCGGCGGCGTAGGGCAGGGCGACCGCCTCCGGGGCGGCGATGGCCAGCGCGCTCGCGAGCGAGAGCATCAACATGGAGGTCAGCACCCGGCTGGAGCGGATCTGCCGCCACCCGAGAGCCAGGTCGCCGAGCAGGCTCGACAGCTGGGCCTCCTCGGTTTTCACGAGGGACTTCGGCGGCGTGATGATGGCGAGGATCAGAGCGCCGACCACGAAGGTGAGGAGGTCGATCAGCAGGGTCCGGGTGTCGCCGATGAGCCCCACCACGGCACCGCCGATGGCCAGGCCGATCGCCTGGTTGATCTGTGCCGCCAGGGTCGTCACGCCGAAAGCCCTGGCGTAGAGCCGCCTGTCCGGGAAGATGTCGGTGAGCAGCATCTGGCTGGCCGTCACTGCCGGTCCACCCACGAACTCGAGGACGGCCACGAGGACCAGGACCAGGGCGAGCGACCGGGTCGCGCTGACGACCAGGATGAGGGCACCGACGAGCACGGCGCGGATGAGGTGACTTCCCACCAGGCAGACGCGAGGAGACATCCGGTCGCAGAGCGGTGAGAGCAGAGCACGCCCGAGGATGCTGGGGACCAGCGAGACCGCGAAGGTGGCAGCCGTCGCCAGTGCTGAGCCAGTCCACGCGAACACGATGGCGGCCACGGTGATGCGCGCGATGTAGTCGCCCCACGTGGAGAGGGTCGCGACGACGAAGACGGGAAGGAAGACCGGGGCACGGAGCACCTCGGCGAACGAGGGCACCGTGACGGAGTCGTCCCTGCCGGTGGCCATGCGCCGACCGTACCTCCCTAGGCTGAACCGTAAAAGTTGAACTCGGTGACGGTGCGGGCGCGGCGCGCGGCACGCCGGTATGCCTCGGCGAGGTCCGCGCCGCTGCCCGGCTCCCCACCGAGGATGCGGCTGACCCCGTCAGCCACCCGCAGGTCGGACGGGACGCTGTCGACCGGCTTGCCGCGGTAGAGCACCGAGGCGTTGCGCAGCCGGGAGGCGAAGGTCCACGCCTCCCGCAGCGCGGTCGCGTGCCCGGTGCTGATGAAGCCGGCGTCCTCCGCAGCGGCAAGGGCAGGCAGCGTGCTGCTCGTCCGCAGGGCGGGCACCGCGTGGGCGTGGCACATCTGCAGGAGCTGGACGGTCCACTCCACGTCCGACAGGCCGCCGCGGCCGAGCTTGAAGTGGCTCTTCGGGTCGGCGCCTCGTGGCAGGCGCTCTGCCTCCATCCTCGCCTTGAGCGTGCGGATCTCGCGGACCTGCCGCTCGGTGAGGCCGGCCTCGGGCCACCTCAGCGGGTCGATCAGCTCGACGAAACGCGCACCGAGGTCGACGTCACCGGCGAGCGGTGCGGCGCGCAGCAGGGCCTGCGACTCCCAGGTCAGGGACCAGCGCTGGTAGTAGGCCCGGTAGCTGGCGAGGCTGCGCACGAGCGGCCCGCTCTTGCCCTCGGGGCGCAGGTCCGCGTCCAGCCCGAGCTGCGGGTCCGGGCCGGCAGACGACAGCAGGCGACGCAGCTCCTGCACGGTCTCGAGGGCCTGTTCCTGGGCCAGGGCATCGTCGGCGCCGGGCGAGGGGGTCGTGCACGAACAGCACGTCGGCGTCCGACCCGTAGCCGACCTCTCCCCCGCCCAGCCGGCCCATCCCGACGACGAGCAGCCGCGTCGACAGCGTCCCGTGCTTCTCCTCCACGACGCGGACCGCCACCTGCAGGGCGGTCTCGACGAGGGCGCCGGTGATGTCGGTGAGGGCCTGCCCGACTCCGGTCAGGTCGAGAGTGCCGGACAGGTCCGCGACGGCGACGCGGAACAGCTCCTGACGACGCAGGCTGCGCGCCGCCCGGACCGCCTTGTCCGGGTCGTCCTGCCGCCCGGCTGCCGCAGCCATCTTGCGGGCCAGCTCCTCACGGGACTTCGGCGCCAGGCCGCCGGCGTCCCCCAGCATCGCGACCGACTCCGGCGCGCCGACCAGGAGATCCGCGGCATACCGGCTGCGGGCCAGGGTGTGGGCGAGCTGTTCGGCGGCGGAACCCTCGTCGCGCAGGAGGCGCAGGTACCAGTGCGTGGAACCCAGCTCCTCGCTCACCTTGCGGAAGGCGAGCAGCCCGCCATCGGGGTCGGCCTCGTCGGCGAACCAGCCGAGCATGACCGGCAGCAGGGTGCGCTGGATCGCCGCGCGCCGGCTGACACCCGACGTGAGCGCCTCGAGGTGCCGGATCGCTCCAGCGGGGTCGCGGAAGCCGAGGGCCGCGAGCCGTTCGCGAGCCGCCTCGGGTCCGAGCCTGGCGTCGCTCGAGCTGAGCCTGGCCACCGCGGCCAGCAGCGGTCGGTAGAAGAGGCGTTCGTGGATCCGCCGGACCTCGCGCGCCTGCTGCTGCCACTGTGCGACAACGGCTTTCGCGGCATCCGACCGGTGACCGAGAGCCCGGCCGAGCCGGCGCAGGTCCGTGTCGGCGGTGGGCATGAGGTGGGTGCGGCGCAGCCGGAACAGCTGGATGCGGTGCTCGAGGGTGCGCAGCAGGCGGTAGGAGACGTCGAGGGTCGCGGCGTCCTCACGCCCGACGTAGCCACCCCGCGCCAGGGCCTCCAACGCCTCGAGGGTCGTGCCCGAGCGCAGCGACTCGTCCGAGCGGCCGTGGACGAGCTGGAGCAGCTGGACACTGAACTCGACGTCGCGCAGGCCACCGGGCCCGAGCTTGAGCTGTCGGTCAGCCTCCCCTGCGGGCACGTGCTGCTCGACCCGCCGCCGCATCGCCTGCACGTCCTCGACGAAGTTGTCCCGCGAGGCCGCCCCCCACACCATCGGGTTGACGGCAGCGATGTAGGCGTCGCCGAGGGCGCGGTCACCAGCAAGCGGGCCGGGCCTTGAGCAGCGCCTGGAACTCCCAGGTCTTGGCCCACCGCTCGTAGTAGGCGCGGTGGCTCTCCACGGTGCGCACGAGGGGGCCGTTCTTGCCCTCCGGACGCAGCGCGGCGTCGACCGGCCACAGGGTGCCCTGTCCCGTGGCGGTCGAGCAGGCCCGCATGAGGTGGGTGGCCAGGCCCGTGGCCGCGGCGATGGCTCTGGCCTCCTCGACTCCCTCGCGGGGCTCGGCGACGAAGATGACGTCCACGTCGCTGACGTAGTTGAGCTCGCGTCCGCCGGTCTTGCCCATCCCGATCACCGCGAAGTCGCAGAGCTCGGCCTGCTCCCCCAGCTCCTCGCGCGCGATCACCAGGGCGGCCTCGAGGGCTGCCTCGGCCAGGTCGGCCAGCGCGGCAGCCGCCTCCGGCAGGGTCGACTCGGGCGAGTCCGCCGTGAGGTCCAGGGCGGCGATCCCCAGCAGCTGCCGTCGATAGCCGATCCGCAGCGCGTCGTATGCCGTGTGCTCCCCGGGCGAGGTCACCGCGGCCACGAGCTCGTGGATGCGTTCGTCGGGTGTGCGTGGCCTGGCGTCCGCGACGCTGCGCCAGTGCTCGGGGTGGGCCACGAGGTGGTCACCGAGCGCGGTCGAGGCCCCGAGGACGGCCATCAGCCGGTCGCGAGCCGCTCCGGGGTGGCGCAACGCGCCGACCAGTCCGCTGACCTCCACGCCGGGGCCGGACTCGGCGTCGCGGCGACGGGGCTCCGACGCGCGCAGCGACTCCATCAGCCGCACCAGGCTCAGCAGGGCCAGGTCGGGGTCGGCCACGGCCCCGAGGGCGTCGGGCAGGCCGTCGCGGAACAGGTCGTCCAGCGGGTCGACGAGCCCCGCGAGCGCTGGGTCCGCCAGCAGCTGGGCCGCCCGGGGCGGGTCGGCGAAACCGAGTCGGGCCAGGGTCGCCGTCTGCGAGACAACGCGGCCGGACGTCACCGCGCCAGCCTACGCACGACGGTCCGGGGCCGGCTCGCGGTGCCGAGCAGGCGGCATACCCGGGCTGCGGGAGGGCGTCGGCGCCGGGAGGACCGGTCCGTCACAGACCGGGCAGGTAGCGCTCGAGCTCGAAGCGGGTGATCTCGCCGCGGTAGTCGTCCCACTCGGCGCGCTTGTTGCGCAGGAAGAAGTCGAAGACGTGCTCGCCGAGCGTGTCGGCGACCAGCTCGCTCTTCTCCATGACGCGGATCGCCTCGTAGAGCGAGGTGGGCAGTGGCTCGATGCCCATCGCCTGCCGCTCGGCGGAGGTGAGGCCCCACACGTCGTCCTCGGTCTCGGCGGGCAGCTCGTAGTCCTCCTCGATGCCCTTGAGCCCGGCCGACAGCATCAGCGCGAACGCCAGGTAGGGGTTGCAGGCGGCGTCGAGGGTGCGGACCTCGACGCGGCTGCTCTGGCCCTTGGCCGGCTTGTACATCGGGACGCGCACCATGGCGGACCGGTTGTTGTGGCCCCAGGTCAGGTGGGCCGGTGCCTCTCCCCCGCCCCAGAGCCGCTTGTAGGAGTTGACCCACTGGTTGGTGACGGCGGTGATCTCGGCGCCGTGGCGCAGCAGCCCGGCGATGAACTGCCGACCGACCTTGCTCAGCTGGTAGGGCGCCCCCGGCTCGTGGAAGGCGTTGCTGTCGCCGTCGAACAGCGACATGTGGGTGTGCATGCCGGAGCCCGGGTGCTCGGCGAACGGCTTGGGCATGAACGAGGCGAAGATGCCCTGCTCGAGCGCGACCTCCTTGATGACGGTGCGGAAGGTCATGATGTTGTCGGCGGTCGACAGTGCGTCGGCATAGCGCAGGTCGATCTCGTTCTGGCCCGGCCCGCCCTCGTGGTGGCTGAACTCGACCGAGATCCCCATCGACTCGAGCATGGTGATCGCGGCCCGACGGAAGTCGTGCGCCGGTGCCGTGCGGGACGTGGTCGAAGTAGCCCGCCTGGTCGATGGGCTCGGGGCTCTCCCCCGGCCTGAACCCGGCCTTGAGGAGGTAGAACTCGATCTCGGGGTGCGTGTAGAACGTGAAGCCGAGGTCGGCGGCCCTGGCCAGCGCGCGCTGCAGGACGTGACGCGGGTCGGCGTGGCTCGGCGAACCGTCGGGCAGGGTGATGTCGCAGAACATCCGGGCCGTGCCCGGGTTGTCACCGCGCCACGGCAGCACCTGGAACGTCGCCGGGTCGGGCTTGGCCAGCATGTCCGCCTCGTAGACCCGCGCGAACCCCTCGATCGCCGAGCCGTCGAAGCCGATGCCCTCGGCGAACGCCCCCTCCAGCTCGGCGGGCGCCACGGCGACGGACTTGAGGGTCCCGAGCACGTCGGTGAACCACAGCCGCACGAAGCGGATGTCGCGCTCCTCGATGGTGCGAAGGACGAACTCCTGCTGACGATCCATGTGTCGATCCTGCCCTAGATGTGTTTCCCCAGCGTTACGTGCCGCGCGGGCCCACCATGACGGTGATGGGTATGCCGGCAGGGATGGTGACGGGTATGCCGGCGGGCCGGCTCCCGCGCCCGCCCCAGTCGTGGGTGGGCACGGGATCGCGACGGCGCCGCTTCTCTGCCCTTCCGTGCCGAATCTGTGCCGTATCTGTGCCGTATCGGCAGAAGATTTCCACAGGGGCCGGCATGCGAGAAATGCTGTCCTGCAAGCGGATTCACGACTTTGGTTGTGGCCTTGGGTTGTCGGTGGTCGGCCCTAGTGTTGTTCCATGGCGATCGCACCGGACAGAGGCTGGGAGGGACAGCGCCCCTCCCGCCCAGTGCTGGGTGCGGTGGCGTCTGCGCTCGACAGCCTGGCCGGGTCGGGCCCCGAGCGGTTGTGGGCACTGGGCGACGACGAGGTCACGCAGACGCTGCGCCTGTTGGGTCGGCTGTCGGCGAGCGTCGACGCGCACCTGGTGGCGGTGCTGGCCCAGGCCAAGCAGCGCGGGCTGGGCACCGGGGACGGGTGGGGTCCCGTCGACTGGGCCCGAGCGGTAGCGCCGCAGCTGTCGACCCGCGACCTGACAGACCTCGACGTGGTGGCGGGCGCGGGCGGCGAGCCCCGTCTGGCCGAGGTCACGGACGCCGTGGCCGCCGCGACCGCTGCCCGCGCCACCCCGAGTCCGGAGGGCGAAGCCGCCCTGCCGACCGCCACGGAGGGTCTGTCGGTGTCCAAGGCGGCCCAGATCGTGCGGTTCCACCGCTCGGTCCGTGGGCTGGCCGATCCGGACCAGCTCGCCGAGGTGACCGCGATCCTCGTGCGGTCCGCGCGCGGACACGATGGGCTGCCCGAGCGTGACCTAGCCACGGCCGCACGCCGCGCCGCCGACGGGCTGCGCCCCGACCGGCTCGTCGAGCACGACGCCGACCTCCGGCGGGCCCACCGCTCCCTGGTCAAGGGACCCGGTCCGCTCGGGCTGTCCCGCTACAGCCTGCTCCTGGACGACGAGGGTGCCGCGATCGTCGACGCGGCCGTCGACGCGCTCGCCAAGCCGTCCCCAGACCCCGACACCGCTGAACCTGACCCGCGCACACCCGCCGCGCGCCGGGCCGACGCCCTGCTCGACCTCGTCGCCCGCGCCGTCGGCGCACCCGACGGCGTGCCCCGACAGGCCAAGACCAGCCTTGTGGTCACCATCGACCTCGACGCACTCCGTGGGCGCCGCAGCGGAACCGGGCTCACTCTCGCTGGCGACCTCCTCACCACCGACACGGTCCGGCGGCTGGCCTGCGACGCCGAGCTCGTGCCGGTCGTCCTGGGATCCCGTGGCGAGGTCCTCGACCAGGGCACCGCGGTCCGCCTCTTTACCAACGGCCAGATCCGCCACCTGTGGCTGCGCGACCGCGGCTGCACCTTCACCGGATGCTCCAAGCCGCCAGCCTGGACCGACGCGCACCACCTCACCCACTGGGCCGACGGCGGCCCGACCGACCTGTCCAACGCCGCCCTCCTGTGCCGCGCCCACCACACCGTCGTCCACCGCCAGCGCTACGCCGGGATGGTCGTCGACAGTCCCTGCGGACCCACAGTTCACTGGGAGCTGGTCCCCGGCTCCTACGACGACCGACTCGAAGCGTTGCGGCAGGTGGGGCTGGTTCCGCGCCCGCCCACGGAGGCCGCGGTCGTCTCATCCCACTCTGACCGACACCGACCATGACCCTGCCCCGCACCCCGCCCAAGGCGGGGTCGCCGGCGTGCGCAGACAGATTCGGCAGTAGGCGCGCGGGGCGGTCAACCCTTGAGGACCGACATGGCTGCGTTGTGACCGGGTATGCCGCTGACGCCGCCTCCGCGTCGTGCGCCGGCACCGGCGATCCGCACCTTCTCGTGCGGTGTCTCGACGCCCCAGCTGCCGACCTCGTCAGCACGCTCGGCCCACGGCCACTGGAGGGAGCGGTGGAAGATGTTGCCGCCGGGCAGCCCGAGGTCGGCCTCGAGCTCGACCGGGGTGCGCGCCTCGAGGCAGAAGGCACCGTCCGGGTCGCGGAGCAGGACGTCCTGGATGGGCTCTGCCAGCACGGAGTTCAGCGAGTCGAGGGTGTGTGCCAGGGCCAGGTCCTTGACCGCGTCGTGCTCCTCGACCGTGCCGCGGAACAGTCGCGCGGGCAGGTGCAGACCGAACAGGGTGAGGGTCTGGGCCTCGCTGTCGACCAGGTCTGGGCCGAGGATCGAACGGTCGGACAGGCTGTGGCAGTAGATCTCGCACGGTGGAAGCTGCGGCACGTGGCCGGCGGCAGCGGCGGCATACGCCTCCTGCAGCTGCGTGTAGCTCTCGTTGACGTGGAAGGTGCCCGCGAACGCTGCGGTGGGGTCGACGGACTCGTCGCGCAGTCGCGGCAGCCGGGAGAGCAGCATGTTGACCTTGAGCTGGGCGCCCTCGGGCGTCGCCTCGGTGGGCACCGGCTCGGCCCCGGCCGCCGCCAGCAGCGTGTTGAGCACCGCCGGGGCGCACGCAGCATGGATGGTGGCCGCGCGAGCCGAGCCACCCTCGACCTGGACCTCGCCGTCGGGGTCGACGGCGAGCACCCGGGTGGAGGTGCGGATCTCGGCCCCGGCCTTGACCGCGGCGCGCGCCAGGCCGTCGGTGACGGCACCCATCCCGCCGACCGGCACGTCCCAGTCACCCGTGCCGCCACCGATGAGGTGGTAGAGGAAGCAGACGTTCTGGCGCAGGTCGGCGCCCGCCATCTCGGCGAAGGTGCCGATGAGGGCGTCGGTCGCGACCACTCCCCGAACCGTGTCGTCGCCGAAGGTGCTCGTGAGGAGATCCCCCAGGGGCCTGCGGACCAGCGCCTCCCAGAGCGGGTCGTCGCCGACCAGCGCGGCGACCTGCGCCTCGGTGCGCAAGGGCTCGAGGACCGTCGGGAAGACCTGCTGCGCGAGGCGGTGCACCCGGGCGTAGAAGTCCTGCCACGCGGCGTACTCGCCGCCTCCCCCGGTGAGGGTGGCGAAGCCGGCAGCCGTCGCCTCCGGGTCTCCGTGGTCGACCAGCAGCCCGCGGGCCGGGTCCCCCGGCACAGGGGTGAAGGAGGAGTAGCGTCGCCGGATCAGCCGCAGGTCGAGGTCCAGGTCGCTGACGACCTGCCGGGGCAGCAAGGACACCAGGTAGGAATAGCGCGACAGCCGTGCGTCGACCCCCGGGAAGGCCTGTGCCGAGACGGCGGCTCCGCCGACGTGGTCGGCAGCCTCCAGCACGAGCACCCGACGACCTGCTCGGGCGAGGTACGCGGCGGCGGTCAGGCCGTTGTGCCCGGCACCGATGACGATGTCGTCGTAGTCCACGTCGAACAGCCTACGCACCGACCGGGGCGGGGTCCGGCGAGCCTCAGCCGCGTGCGCCGGAGTTTCCCTACCGCGTGGTGGTGCCGTCCGCGTCGTCGACCGGCGAGTGGTCCCGGCCGGCATCGGTACCCGCCGCCACCGGTCCATCGGCGCCGCTTGCGCGGGGCGGGTCAACCGGCGCGTCGGCCGGGGCATCGGCAGCGGTGTCCCCAGCAGAGTCCGCCAGCAGTGTCCCCGCTGCGGTCCCGGTCATCCTCGTCCATCAGCACGGGTAGGTCGGGGTCGATCTCCTCGTAGCGTCGGTGCAGCTCCGAGGGGTCGGGCTCGAGCCCGATCTCGGTCAGCTCCTCGGAGACGGCCGCGATCACCGCCTCGGGTCCCTGGCCGGCCGCCTTGGCCTCGCCGCGCAGCTGGGCAGCGACCACCTCGTGCCTGGTCTCGTCCGGCAGCTCCCCCTCCGGGCCGCCCTGCGCCACCTCGAAGTTCTCCGCCATCTGTCCTCCATCACCGTGGCCGCCGCTGGTCGGCGTCCTCCCTTGAGTCTGTCTCGGCCGGGACCAACGCACCACCCGGAAGACGCGCGGACCGACCGCCGAGGCGCAGGGTGCCTGCCCGGCATACCTGAGTGGCACGGCGGCACGTCTTTGCGAACTCGCGGGGTGGGCTGGGCGTCCCGCGAGGACGAACGCCGCCAGGCTCGCCGCCAGCAACCGCGACACAGGAGCGGGGCCCCGGAATCTGTGATCCCGGGGCCCCGCCTGTTGCCTGTTCAGCCGATCAGGTCATTCGACTCAGCGGTCGAAGCGGACCTTCAGCAGCATGTTCTGACCGTTGCTGGTGGTCTCGGCGACCGTGATCTTGGTGCCGGAACCTGCCACCTGGACGGAGTTCTGCGGGTTGTCCGCGGTCCAGTACTTCTTCGGGTCCAGGTCGTAGAAGGTCGGGATCGCCTTCGAGGACTTGACCTTCGTGGCCACGCCGTTCAGGTGGAAGGTGACCGCGTCGGTCTTCTCCTGCCCGAACGTCGCGTCGAACGGCTGGCGCCGGTTGCCGAGCAGGGTCCCGTTCGGGAACTTGATCGGCAGGTAGCGCGCGTCGACCGGGAGGACCTGACCGTGGCCCGGGTGGGCCGAGGTGTTGTTGTCGCCGTACTGGCCGTCGACATAGGTCACCAGCAGACCGTTCTGGTACGGGAAGCGCTCCACCCAGTCCGGACGGGTGTTGGCCCAGCCGAAGTTGTACGGGCCGGTCTGCAGCGTCTTGTCGTAGCCGTTGTAGACCCGGTTCTCCGCCAGGTAGTAGTGCTCGCACTTCCTCCGTCGTGGAGCCGCCGAAGCGCTTGAAGCCACCTGCGGCGGTCCAGCCGTTGTCGCCGTTCTCGACCGTGTCGGTGAGGATCGGCGCGCCGTTGGCCGAGATGGTGATGTCATCGAGGAACGGGCCCTCGAAGTGCAGGCCACCGTCGGTCATGTACTTGAAGCGGAACTTGATCGACTTCCCTGCGTACGGGGTCAGGTCCCAGGTCTTCTGGGCCCAGGGACGTCAGCGCCGCGTTGCCCGCCGGTCCGTCGATCAGGGCGCCGACCTGGGTCCAGGTCGCGCCGCCGTCGGGCGAGACCTCTGCGGTCAGAGCGTCGTAGTCCTGCTCGATGTTGTACTGCAGCCAGGCCGAGATCGAGCCGGACGTCTTGCCCGTCAGGTCGATCGTGCGGGTCAGCGTGGAGTTGAGGTTGTCATCGGACCCGCCCCACCACTCGAAGGACCCACTGTGCGGCTTGTTGTAGCTCGTCGTCACGGTCTTGTTCGGCAGGTTGACCAGGAGGGCCTGCGGCAGCGTCTTGGCGTCACGGTCGGCTGGGCCGATCTTCACGTCGCGGTCGAAGCCGTAGTTGACCTGCTGGTAGTCCAGCCAGCCGAGCTGCAGCTTCTCCCACGCACCCATGTTGCCGGGCGTGGTGCCGATGGAGTCGGTGCCGTGGTTGAGCCACGAGCCGGCCGACATCAGCGTCCAGAAGCCGGTGCCGTTGTCGCCACCTGCGGTGTCGTACAGGTCCGGCAGGCCGAGGTCGTGGCCGAACTCGTGCGCGAACACACCGAGGCCGCCGTTCTCGGGCTCGGTGGTGTAGTCACCGATCCAGATGCCGGAGTTGCCGAGCGGCACACCGCCGAGCTTGTTCTGCTCCGGGCCGGTCTTGCCCTGGTTGTTGGAGTAGGCGTACCAGCGGTGGGACCAGATGGCGTCCGCGCCCTGCGCACCGCCACCGGCCTCTTCGCCCTCGCCGGCGTGGATGGCCTGGAAGTGGTCGATGTAGCCGTCGGGCTCGTTGAAGTTGCCGTCACCGTCGTAGTCGTAGCGGTCGATCTTGTCGAACTGCGACAGGTAGGTCTTGATCTGTGCGTCCGTCTTGCCGGAGGCCTTCTGCGCGTTGTACCAAGCGGTAGCGGTGTCGGCGACGAAGGGCCAGTAACCGGCGGCGTCGCTCTGCTTGTTGCTGCCGTAGGCAGCTTCGTTGTAGGGCACCTTCACCCAGTCGGAGACGTCACCCTTGGCGAGGAAGCGACCGTTCGACAGCTTGGTGTAGAAGTCCTTGAACGACTCACCCTCGCCGAACATCATGTCCTTGTAGTGCGCGGTGTTGAAGTCGCTCGTCCAGTAGGTCGAGTTGTCGTCCGTCGCGCTGCCGTCCCAGTTGCGGTCCGGCTTGGGGATCTGGTTGTGCACCGGCCCCGCCGTCCCACCGGTGGCGGGCTTGGTCTGGGTGCCGAAGTCGGCGAGGATCGTGAAGATGTCCTCCTCGCGGTTCACCGGCCAGGACACGTACTTGTCCTTGGCGGCGGCAGAACCCTTCTTGGCGCTCTTGTTGCCCTTCATCTTGATGACGCGCTCGCCACCGCGGGTCTCGGTGGTCGCCTCACCCTTGATGAGCTTGTTGATGGCTTCCTTGCGCAGCTCGCGCTGCGCGTCGCCAAGCGGGTTGGGCAGGTCGTGGACCCGATTGTTGTGGCTCGGGTCCTTGGCCAGCACAGGAGCAGGTTTTGCCTGCGCCGAGGTGGTGGCCATGCTCATGGCGACGGCAGCTACCGCCACGCCAGAGAGAACGCTCAGATGACGTCTCTTCACAAATCCTCCAGTTGAAATTTGCAGTGGTCCCTTCGGACGCACAAGGGCGACCCAAACACGGTTGCGCTACCAGACCAACCACTCGGGGTTAAGGAATTGGTAAAGAAAAGGACGAACGGCCGATCTCGTGCACGGCAACCGCACGCATACCGCGGCAGTTCGGTCCAACCGGCACCCCGTGGCGGGTCACGTCGGGGCCGTCGCCGCGCCCGCCGATGCGTCGGTAGGGTCCTTCCATGAGCGAGCAGCCCCTGAGTTCCGCCCCGGCCGCCTCGGCCCGACCTCGGCCCCCGGACCGAGGTGGCCGCACCCTACGGCACCGGCGCCCAGGCGGCTCCCCAGCGGCGGATCCGCATCCCGCACCTCATGGCGATGAAGGAGAAGGGCGAGAAGTGGGCCATGCTCACCGCCTACGACATGTACTCGGCGGAGATCTTCGACGAGGCCGGGATCCCGGTGCTGCTCGTGGGTGACTCGGCCGGCAACAACGTCTACGGCTTCGAGACGACCGTGCCGGTGACCGTCGACCACCTGGTGCCCCTTGTCCGCGCGGTCACCTCAGCGGCCAAGCACGCCATGGTCGTCGCCGACCTGCCCTTCGGCTCCTACCAGGCCAGCCCCCAGCAGGCGCTCGCGACGGCCACGCGGATGATGAAGGAGGGCCTGGCCCACGCGGTGAAGCTCGAGGGCGGCAAGCCGATGGTTCCCGAGGTCGAGCTCCTCGTCCGCGCGGGCATCCCGGTGATGGGTCACATCGGCTTCACGCCGCAGAGCGAGCACGTCCTCGGCGGCTACCGGGTGCAGGGTCGTGGCGACTCCGGCGACCGCCTGGTCGAGGACGCGGTCGCGCTCGAGAACGCCGGCTGCTTCGCCGTCGTGATGGAGATGGTTCCGGCCCCTCTCGCCGCGCGAGTCACCGAGGTGCTCTCCGTCCCCACCATCGGCATCGGCGCCGGACCGGACTGCGACGCCCAGGTCCTCGTCTGGCAGGACATGGCGGGCCTGCGGGGCGGCAAGGCACCGCGGTTCGTCAAGAAGTACGCCGACCTTCGCGGCGAGCTCAGCCGGGCCGCTGCCGCGTATGCCGCGGACGTCGCCTCCGGCGTCTTCCCCGCGCAGGAGAACTCCTTCCTCGAGTGAGGCGGGCCGTGCCTCAGTCGTGACGCGGTGAGGCGCACCGCCGCAGCGCCAGCACGGCATACGCCCGGGCGCAGGCGAGGACCTCGGCGAGGGGCACCGACTCGTCCACCGCGTGGGCCTGGCGCAGCTCGCCCGGCCCGAACTGCACGGTGGGTATGCCGTGCGCGGCGTAGTGCCGCAGGTCCGACCCGTAGGGCGCGCCCTCCACACGCGGCGTCAGCCCGCCGGTGGCGGCGGCCGCCGCGACCATCTGCGGCGAGCAGCGGGTGCCCGTCCGGCATCGCTCCCGATGCGAAGGCGCCACCCGGCCAGGTGACGCGGACGGGGTGCTCGCGCAGCCACGGGTCGAGCTCCCCCAGGCCGCGCCACCGCCTCCTCGAACACCGACCGGGCGACATCGAGGGGCTCGCCCGGCAGCACGCCGTACCTGCCCTCCGCCACCAGCAGGTCGGGGACGGTGCTCGCCCACGTGCCGGCGCGGACGATGCCGATCGAGATCGGCGCCGCGAGGTCGAGGTGCGCGAAGGCCTCCGGCACGTCGGCGTTGCGCCGGGCCTCCAGCTCGCGCAGGGTCGACTGCACCGGCGCCAGGTGGTCGAGAGCGCTCTCACCCGCGGTTCTCGTGGAACCGTGGGCGGCTCGCCCCTCGACCTCCAGCCGGAACGTGAGCGACCCCGCGTTCGCCGGGATGACCGCGCCTCCCGTGGGCTCGGCGATGACGCAGCGCTGCGCCGGTGTGGCCTGCACGCAGGGTGGCAAAGGCCCCGGCGCCACCGTCCTCCTCACCGCTGACGAGGTGCACGGCAAGAGGTCGCCCCAACGCGACTCCCGACGACTTGCAGGGCGCGTGACCGCGGCCAGCAGCGCAGCCACGCCACCGAGCATGTCGCAGGTGCCACGGCCGCGCAGTGCGCCGTCCTCGACCGCCAGCCGGAACGGGTCAGAACGCCAGCGTGCGGGGTCCTCGACCGGCACGACGTCGGTGTGCCCGCAGAGCACGAGCGCCGTTGTCCCGTCTACGATTTCGTCCCGGTCCGGCCTCCAGGTGCCGACCACGCCCACCATCGCGCCACGCTCCACCTCCATGCCGGGGAAGTCCGGCTGGGAAGCCTCGGTCGCGAGGTCGACGTCCCACTCCGCCACCTCCAGGCCCAGGTCGCGCAGCCGGCTCGCGCACCAGCGCTGGACCGCCACCTCTCCCCCGCTGCCGCCTACCGCGGCGAACGCGACGAGCTCGGCGAGGTCTGCCACGAGGCCGTCGGCATCGAGGGCCTCGACGACTTGGCGCTCGTCGTCGGTGAGCCTGTCGGACTGGTGTTGCTGCAGCGAGGGGGTCATGCACCGAGCCTGCCACGCGGCATACGGTGGGCCCATGACGCTGCGCATCGGGTACAAGGCCTCCGCCGAGCAGTTCGCCCCACGGGAGCTGTTGGAGTTCGGCGTGCTCGCCGAGGAGCTCGGCCTCGACAGCGTCCTGATCTCGGACCACTTCCAGCCGTGGCGCCACCACGGTGGGCACGCGCCGTTCTCGCTCGCCTGGCTCGCGGCTCTGGGCGAGCGGACCGAACGCGTCCAGATCGGCACCTCCGTCATGACGCCCACGTTCCGCTACAACCCGGCCGTGGTCGCCCAGGCATTCGGCACGCTCGGCTCGCTCCACCCCGGTCGGGTCATGCTCGGCATCGGGACCGGCGAGGCGCTCAACGAGGTGGTCGTCGGGTCGGTGCAGGACTGGCCTGAGTTCAAGGAGCGCTTCGCCCGGCTGCGCGAGGCGGTCGCCTTGATGCGCAGGCTCTGGAGCGAGGAACGGGTCACCTTCGACGGCGACTACTACCGGACCGTCGACGCCACCGTCTACGACAAGCCGGAGCAGCCGGTCCCGGTCTACGTCGCCGCGGGCGGCCCGCTGGTGGCTCGGTATGCCGGTCGGTCCGGTGACGGGTTCATCTGCACCTCGGGCAAGGGCGAGGACCTCTACCGGGACAAGCTGCTCCCGGCGGTCGACGAGGGGCTCGGCAAGTCCGGACGCAGCCGCGCGGACATCGACCGGATGATCGAGATCAAGCTGTCGTGGGACCCCGACCGCGAGCTCGCCGTGACCAACTGCCGGTTCTGGGCGCCGCTGTCCCTCACCGCCGAGCAGAAGCACGGCACGAGCGACCCGCTGGAGATGGAGCGCCTGGGCGACGCCCTGCCCGACGAGCAGGTGGCTTCACGGTGGATCGTCTCGGACGACCCAGAAGAGGTCGTGGCAGCGGTCAAGCCGTATGTCGACTGGGGCTTCAACCACCTCGTGTTCCACGGCCCGGGCAACGACCAGGAGCGGTTCCTGCGCACGTTCGCCGACCGGGTGGTGCCGCGTCTGCGGGCGCTGAAGTGAACTCGCTGGCTGCGCGGGTTCCCTTGCGCCTCAACCGAATCTACGCTGGAGACAGCAGCCCACGGACGAGGTGAGTGACGTGACCGAGATGGAGCCCCGCACGCGCTGGTCCGAGGTGTCGGGAGGTCCCGGTGCCGCGACGGCATACCAGCGGCGGTTCGACGACCTCGCCGCCCAGGGCATGGACATCCACGGTGAGGCGGCGTTCGTCGCCTCTCTGGTGGCTCCGCCGGTGCGCGTCCTCGACGCCGGCTGCGGAACTGGTCGGGTGGCCACCCAGCTGACGGCCCTCGGCTACCACTGCGTGGGGGTCGACGCCGATGCCGCGATGATCGAGGTCGCCGAGGCCCGCGACCCGGCCACGACGTGGGTGCGCCAGGACCTCAGCCGGCTGCAGCTGCGGTCGCAGGCCTTCGAGCTCGCCGTGTTAGCGGGCAACGTCATTCCCCTCCTCGCCCCCGGCACCCTGCTCGCGGCGGTGCAGCGAGTGGCCGCCCATCTGCGGCCGGGTGCACTGCTCGTCGCCGGGTTCGGGCTCGACGCCGCCCACCTCCCGCAAGGATGTCCGGTCACGCCGCTGGACGACTACGACCGTGCCTGCCAGGTGGCCGGCCTCACCCTCGTCCGCCGCCACGGGACGTGGGACGGCACGGCTTGGCTGCCGGACTCGGGGTACGCCGTCTCCGTGCACCGCCTGGGCGGCTGAGCGCGGTCAGTCGGCCCACGCAGAGAGTGGGACCCGACAGCTGCTCAGTCCGCCCACGCGGAGCGTGGGACCCGGTCGCTGCTCAGTCCTCGCCCTCGTCCCAGGCCTTGTCCTCGGCGTCCCACTTCTCGGTCCGTTCGCGAGCGGACTGGAGCGCGTTGGCCGCCTCGGCCTGGGAGTCGTACGGACCCATGAGGTCCTCGCCCTGGCTCTTGTTGTCGTCGCGTCTCGACCTGACCGCTGTTGACGTTGTACCAGTAGGCCATGGGGTGCCCTCCAACTCGACCGATCCGTCTACGTCCCTAGACTCCACCGTATGCCGTTGACCTACGCAAGCGTTGCCCCGGGCGTGGTGTCTTCGCGTCGGCCGGTCCCGGCGTCGATCGAGCGCCCCGAGTACGTCGACCGCCCGGGCCCGGCCCGGGACACCGCCCCGGACGTCAAGGACCCCGAGACGATCGAACGGATGCGGGTGGCCGGCCGGATCGCCGCCCAGGCGATGGCCGCGGCAGCCGCCGTCATCGCGCCAGGCGTCACCACCGACGAGGTGGACCGCGTCGGTCACGAGTTCCTGATGGACCACGGCGCCTACCCGTCGACGCTGGGCTACAAGGGTTTTCCGAAGTCGCTGTGCACCTCGGTCAACGAGGTGGTCTGCCACGGCATCCCTGACGACCGCCCCCTCGAGGACGGCGACATCGTCAACATCGACATCACGGCCTACATCGGCGGTGTCCACGGCGACACCGACGCGACCTACCTGTGCGGCGACGTCGACGAGGAGTCACGGCTGCTCGTCGAACGCACCCGCGAGGCGATGATGCGCGGCATCAGGGCAGCGATGCCCGGTCGGGAGATCAACGTCATCGGCCGGGTCATCCAGAGCTACGCCCGCCGGTTCGGCTACGGCGTCGTCCGGGACTTCACGGGGCACGGGATCGGTCGCTCGTTCCACAGCGGGCTGGTCGTCCCCCACTACGACGCGGCCCCCTCGTACAGCACGCTCATCGAGCCAGGGATGACCTTCACGATCGAACCCATGCTCAACCTCGGCACCCACGAGTGGGAGATGTGGGACGACAAGTGGACCGTCGTCACCGCCGACCGACGCCGGTCGGCCCAGTTCGAGCACACCATCCTCATCACCGAGACCGGCAACGAGATCCTCACGCTGCCCTGACGCGGGGCGAGCAGGGCAGCGCAGGGCAACCGCAAGGAGACGGATCGATGGCGAAGGAAGCCAAGCAGGCCAAGCACGGCCTCCCGTTGGGCATCGACGTGGGTGGCAGCGGCATCAAGGGGGCGCCCGTCGACCTCTCGGAGGGCGCCTTCGCTGCGAAGCGGATGAGGATCGACACCCCCGCGGCGTCCACCCCCGAAGCCGTGGCCCAGATCATCGACCAGATCGTCGACCACTTCGACGACGTCCGAGGCGACTCCCCCATCGGTGTCACCATCCCCGGAGTGGTCACCCACGGCGTCGTCCGCTCGGCCGCCAACATCGACAAGGCGTGGCTCGACTTCGACGCCGAGCCGATGCTCGAGAAGGTCCTCGGCCACGACATCGTGCTGGTCAACGACGCCGACGCAGCCGGGGTCGCCGAGCTGCACTACGGCGCGGCCAAGGGGCAGCAGGGCCTGGTCGTCATGACGACCCTCGGCACCGGCATCGGGACGGCGCTGATCTACAACGGCGTCCTCATCCCGAACTCCGAGCTGGGCCACCTCGAGCTCGACGGGCACGACGCGGAGACCCGCGCCGCCTCGTCGATCAAGGACAAGGAGGGGCTCTCCTACCCGGAGTGGGCAAAGCGGCTTCAGCGCTACTACAGCCACCTCGAGGCGCTGCTCTGGCCGGACCTGTTCGTCGTCGGCGGCGGGGTCTCCAAGGACTCCGAGCAGTTCCTGCCGCTGCTCGACCTCAAGACCCCGATCGTGGCCGCCAAGCTGGAGAACAAGGCCGGAATCATCGGGGCCGCTCACCTCGCTGCCCACAAGTAGGCCGTCGGCCACCGTCCCCTGGTGGCCGGCTCAGCGCATCGACACCAGGTCCTGCAGCAGGATCGCCTGCCGGCGCCGGAACAGGTCGGCACCCAGCCGCGTCCCCACCACCAGGGCGACCACGCCGAGCGCCGGGCCCACCACCAGCACCGTCCAGGCCGCCCACTGCCAGCCGATGTACGCCATCACCCCGAGAGCCAGCGCGGGGATGGACAGGGCGAACACGGCAGCACCGCAGACCGTCTGCACACCCAAGGTGACGCCGGCCGAGCCCGGACGGGCCGTGAACGGGTTCTCACCGGGTGCCGGAACGGCGTACTGCTTCACGGCGCTGGTCACCGAGGAGACCGCGAAACCGTTGAGCACCAGCGCACATCCGACCCCGAACGTGGCCGGGAGCAGCCGCCACGGGCCGCCGACGAGAGGGCCCAGCACGGCATACCCGGGGACGCAGACCAGCGCCATCACGGCGGACGGGAAGAGCCGGCCGAGGCGGTCGCTGACCCCGTCGAGCCCGGAGGCGACGTGTAGCCAGAACGCGGTCGAGTCGTAGCCCACGTCGTTGTGCTGTCCCCAGCCGATGAGGTAGGCCGACACCAGCGGCATCGCGACCAGGGCCAGCCCGACCCCCGAGCCGAGACCCGGTATCAGCAGCCCTGCTGGCAGCAGGATGGTCATCACTGCCGGCACGTTGAAGCGCGGGTCCCGGATCCAGTAGGTGCCAGCTCGCGCCGCGATGGCGCCCATCGGCGTCCCGGGCAGGCGGGCGAACAACCCCAGCCCCCCGGAGACCGCACGGCCGGAGGTGGACACCGACCGTGGGTTGCGCATGACCGACACCAGGAGCCGCTCCCACACCACCAGCAGCATGATGGTGAGGCCCGCGGCCAGGGCGAGCCGGGCGAGGCCGGTGCCCCACTCGCCCAGCGCGATGTCGCCGCCCGGCGCCCAGGCCCAGCCCAGTGGCGTCCACGCGAGCACCTCGCCCAACCGGTTGACCGTCTCCGGGCCGAAGCCACCGTCGGTGAGGCTGCCGACGGCGGGACCGACGGCCACCAGCAGGAGCAGGCCGGCAACGCCCGCGACATCCCTTCCGCGTCGGGTGGCGAGCACGGCGGAGGCGGCCGCGGTGACGATGCGGCTGAGCAGCACGCAGGTGAGCAGTCCGAGTCCACCTCCGACAAGCGCGGCGAGGGTGGAGGCCACCGAACGCGACCCCGCCACGACGGTGCCGAGGACCAGGAGCGTGGTGGCGAGCCCGGGCAGCCCCACGAGGGCGGTCAGCACCAGGCCGAAGGCCAGGGTGCGCTCACGGACCGCGAAGGTCGCGAAGCGGGTCGGGTCGAGCGTGGGGTCGACGCCGAAGAGCAGGATCGGCAACAGTGCCCAGCCCGCCACGAGGGCCGACCCGGCGAGGACGACGGCCGAGCGACTGAGCTCGGGGTCGTCCTGGACGCGCAGCGCGACGAGGCCCGCGAACCCGAACACGACGAAGCTGCCGCCGTAGAGCAGCCCGACCACCATGCCGACGATCGCGGCCGTGCTGCGGCGCAGTCCGTTGCGCAGCAGCGCCAGCTTCAGTCGGAGGAGGTGCGCAACCACGCCAGCCCCTCCACGTCGGTGCTCCCGCCGACCAGGTCGAGAAAGCGGTCCTCCAGGCTGACCCCGGCACGGACGTCGTCGAGGGTCCCTGCCGCCCGCACCCTGCCCTCCGCGATGATCGCCACGTCGGTGCAGATCCGCTCGACGAGGTCCATCACGTGGCTGGAGAGGACGACCGTGCCGCCGTTCGCCGCGAAGTCCTCGAGGATGCGGCGGATGGTGCGTGCCGACACCGGGTCGACCGCCTCGAAGGGTTCGTCGAGGACGAGCAACCGGGGGGCGTGCACGAGCGCGCAGGCCAGGGTGATCTTCTTCGTCATCCCCGCCGAGTAGTCGATGACGAGCTTGTCGGCGGCGTCGGTGAGGCCCAGTGCTGCGAGCATCTCACCGGTGCGCTGGGCGACGAGGTCACGGTCCATCCCCCTGAGCAAGCCGGCATACGTCACCAGCTGGCGGCCGGTGAGCCGGTCGAACAGCCGCAGCCCGTCCGGGAGGATGCCGATCTGGGACTTGGCACCTACCGGGTCGTCCCACACGTCGGTGCCGAGGACGTGGGCGGTCCCCGCATCCGGACGCAGCAGGCCGGTGGCCATCGAGAGGGTGGTGGTCTTGCCCGGCTCCGTTGGGCCCGACCAGGCCGTAGAACGACCCCCGTGGTACGTCGAGGTCCAGGTCATCAACCGCCGTCGTCGCGCCGAACCGCTTGGTCAGCCCGCGCAACCGCAGGGCGACCCGGGGTGTGTTCGCGGGCGTGGTCTGGGCGTCGAGCTCTGGTGCGGTCTCCGGGTCCGGCATGGAGACGACGCTAGCGTCAGCGCTGACGCGCGATGAGCATTGCCTTCTTCGGCACGTTCGCGTCGACGGCGTAGCGGCGTGGCTTGTCGGCGTCCTGCTCGGCGTAGCCCATCTTCTGCAGCCGCATCAGCACCACAGGACACTGCGCGCAGCGCGGCTTGTCCTTGCAGCACTTCTTCTTCGCCTTGGTGAGCTTGGCTCCCTTGGCTGCCTTGGGCTTCTTGGGCACCTCAGGAGCGTAGGTGAGCCTTGCCTAACCAACAAATCCGGCTCGCGGACCGGACGGCTACGGCTCGCTGACCGGACAGCGCCGCTCGCGGGCTCGCTGCCGGATTCGGTATGCCGCGGGCACCGGATGCGCGATCACGCCGGCACGCCCCGCCAGCGCGCCAGTGTCGGGGGGGTCAGGTGCCGGGTCGGGTGAGGGGGTCAGGTGCCGGGGGTGAAGTCCTGCGGCCCGCCGTCGGCCAGGTCGTGGATCCTCGTGTCCTTCGACCCGAGGTTGCCGGCCTGGCCCAGGTAGAGCCCCCGGCCGACGGCGCTGAGCAGGGCGTCGTGGATCGGCACCGCGTGAGGGGCGGAGTGACGGCGCAGGAAGGCGGTCATCTCCCGGCTGCGCTGCCACGGCGCGTTGAGGGGGAAGGCCAGCACGTCGACAGCCCCCGGGTCGGCGTCCAGCGCGTCGCCCGGGTGGAAGAAGGTGGGTTCCCCCTGGGCGCGGATCCGCATGCCGGTGTTGTGGATCGGCGGGATCTCGTCGTGGATGAGGGCGTGCATCTCCCCCACGCCGTCGACCGTCACGTCGCCGACCTGGATCGTGTCTCCGGCCGCGAAGGCGGCGACGTCGAAACCCTTGCCCTGCAGCACGGCGGCGCTGTCGGGGTCGGCCAGCAGCTGCGCCGCGGCGTTTTCCTCGACGAGGGCCGCGAACAGGTCGGGGTCGAGGTGGTCGGGGTGCTGGTGGGTCACCAGCACGGCATCGAGGTCGCGCTGCCCGTGGGCACCGGGCGACCAGACGCCGGGATCGAGCAGAATCCGGGCGTCCGCGACTTCGACGAGCAGACTGGCGTGGCCGAGATGGGTGATCCGCATGGCCCCACCGTACGTCGGGACCTCGACCTCGGCAGGAGGCGTCGCGGAGCACCGACAGTTGCTGGAGGGCGGGGGGATGGCGGGCGCGTCGCGGTTTGCGCAACGCGTGCCGCGTCTCACACCTGCGGACCCGCCGTCGCTCATGAGCCACGGGATGGGACCATCGACGCGACACGACGGACCGCGGTCCGCAGCAAGGCCGCTGCCCCTCCCCGAAAGGTGCCCGATGTCCCCCAAGCTGTCCGCCAGGCTCTCGCAGGCCAGGCAGTCGGATCCCTCCGTCCCGCCGAATGCTCGGCACCGCAGCAGCGCGTCCGACCTCGCCCTGGTCGCCGTCTTCGCCGGACTGATCGCGGCACTGGGGGCCGCGCCGCCGATCTACGCGTTCGGGCTGGCTGTCCCGGTCACGCTGCAGTCCATGGGCGTGATGCTCGCCGGGTCGATCCTCGGTGCGCGTCGTGGCGCCCTGGCCGTGCTGCTGTTCCTGGCGCTCGTGGCCCTGGGTCTCCCGCTGCTCTCGGGGGGCCGGGGTGGGCTCGGGGTGTTCGCCGGCCCCAGTGCCGGCTACCTCGTCGGCTTCCCGCTCGGCGCCTGGGTCATCGGCAGGCTCCACGAGCTCCTCGGCCAGCGCTACACCCTCGTGGGCGGGCTGGTGGCCAACGTCGTGGGCGGCATCCTCGTGGTCTACCTCGTGGGCATCCCCGTCCAGGCCTGGCGGCTGTCCACGTCCACGTTGGTCAGCGTCTTCCTGTCCTCGGTCGTCTTCCTCCCGGGAGACTTCGCCAAGGCCGTCGTGTCCGCGCTGGTGACCCGGGGTGTGCGACGGGCCTATCCCGACCTGCCGCGCTGACCGTGGACACCGCGGCGGCCCTGGACGTCCTGCGTGGGCTCGGCGCCCTGCGCGAGGACGACTCCGGCGCGCGGTTGGAGCTCCAGAGCTCGGGCAGCTCGGCCGCGCCGCGCGTCGTGGTGCGCACCGTCGAGTCCTGGCTGGCCAGCTTTCCGGCCTTCACCGGCCTGACCGGAATGACAGCTGACGACGTGGTCCTCGTGCCCGCGCCGCCGCACTCGTCGATGTTCGCGTTCGCCACGGCACACGCAGCCTGGCTGGGAGCCGAGACCGTCGGCCTGTCGCGCTGGAGTCCTCGCGAGGCGTCGGTCGCGGCTGCCCGCTGCACGGCAGCCCATCTCACGCCGACCATGCTCGAGGCACTCCTGGAGACCGGCACGGGCGGTCTGCGGACGGCGGTCTGCGCCGGGTCGGAACTCCCTCGCGAGGTGCGCAAGCGGGCGCAACGAGCAGGTCTGCGCGTCGTGGACTACTACGGCGCGACGGAGCTCAGCTTCGTGGCCATCCGCCACCCGGACGGGCGGATGCGGCCGTTCCCCGACGCCGAGGTGCGGCTGCGCGAGGGCGTCGTGTGGGTGCGCAGTCCGTGGGTCAGCGAGGGGTACGCCGCCGGCCAGACGGGTCCGCTCCAGCGAGACGACGACGGGTGGGCGACCGTGGGCGACCGGGGCCATTGGGACATCGATGACGGGCTGGTCGTCACCGGCCGCGGCGACGACCTGATCCTGTGTGGTGGGGCCAGTGTGATCCCGGGCGACGTCGAGCAGGTCCTGCTCGCCCTCCCCGGCGTCGCCCGGGCGGTGGTCGTCGGAGTCCCTCATGACCAGCTCGGGGAGTCCGTCGCAGCGGTGCTCGTGGCGGCTGCCGGGGCGCATCTCGACCTGTCACAGACCCGTCGGCTCGCCACCGAGCGGTTGGACCCGAGCCATCTCCCTCGCCGGTGGCGGGTCGTCCAGCAGCTGCCCCTGACACCTGCGGGCAAGGTGTCGCGCGAGGCGGTGCGTGCGCTCATGCGCGGGCAGGTCCAGCCCGAGCCGGTGGGCGGCTGACGCCGGTGGAACCCCGCACTCCCGTCATCGTCGCGGCCCGCCGGACACCGGTGGGCACGGCCGGGCACGGCCTGCGCGATGTGCCGGTCGAGGCGCTCGCTGCTCCCGTCCTGAGGGCCGTGGCCGACGACGTGGGGCACGATGGCGTCACGGCACATGTCCTGCTCGGCAACTGCATGGGTCCGGGGGGAAACGTCGCCCGCCTCGCCACACTCTCGGCCGGACTCCCCCAGTCCGTGCCCGCGATGACGGTCGACCTCCAGTGCGGCAGCGGACTCGCCGCGATCACGACAGCCTGCGCCATGATCTCGGGCGGCCTGGGACAAGCCGGCGCGGTGGTCCTCGCAGGGGGCGCCGAGAGCGCCAGCACCGCACCGTGGCGGTTCTGGCCACCCATCGGTGACGCGCCCCCTCGCCGCTACACCCGGGCGCCTTTCGCTCCCGCAGAGGCGGGCGACCCCGACATGGGAGCTGCTGCCGACGACCTCGCCCGTCACGCGGGGGTCAGCAGGCTCCGCCAGGACGCGTATGCCGCGCGCAGCCACGACCGCGCGTGGTCGGCCCAGCAGGCGGGGGCGTTCGACGCCGAGCTCGTCGCGCTGCCGCAGCTCGCCCGCGACCAGCGCATCCGGCGTCCTCCGTCCGAGCAGACCCTGAGCCGCCTCCCGGCGGTGTTCGTCGAGGGAGGGACGGTGACGGCGGGCAACAGTTGCGGCGTGAACGACGGGGCCGCGGTGGTCGCCGTCGTGAGCGAGCAGACTCGCGACGCGGCCGGCCTGCCCGGGCTGGCCTGTCTCGACTGGGAGACGAGCGGCGGCGACCCTCGACTCCCTGGGCTCGGACCGGTGGCCGCAGTCCGCAACCTGCTGTCCCGCAACGGCCTGCAGGTCGAGGACCTCGACGTCATCGAGATCAACGAGGCCTTCTCCGCGCAGGTGCTGGCCTGCTGCGACGAGCTCGGCATCGACGATGGCCGGGTGTGTCCGCAAGGTGGCGCGCTCGCTCTGGGGCACCCGTGGGGTGCTTCGGGGGCGATCCTGGCCGTGCGGCTGTTCAGCCAGCTGGTGAGGGTGGACGGGCCGCGCCTGGGGGTCGCAGCGATCGCGGTCGGCGGCGGCCAGGGTGTGGCTCTCCTCGTGGAGCGCGTCGGATGATCCGGCTCGACGGAGTGACCCACGCCTTCCCGGGCCGCCCGGCCCCGGCGGTGGACGACGTCGACCTCACCATCACCGAGCAGCGCCTCGGCGTCATCGGCGCCAACGGATCGGGCAAGTCGACCTTCGCCCGGATGCTCAACGGTCTGGTCCTGCCCACGCGGGGCACGGTGAGCGTGAACGGCCTCGACACGGCACGCGACGGCAAGGCGGTGCGCCGGCTGGTGGGCTTCTGCTTCACCAACCCCGACGCCCAGATCGTCATGCCGACCGTGGCCGAGGACGTCGCCTTCTCGTTGCGGCGCAGCGGCCTGTCCAAGCCGGAGGTGGCCGCCCTGGTCGACGACGTGCTCCGACGGTTCGGGCTGGCTGAGCTGCGCGACGTCGCCGCGCACACGCTCTCCGGTGGCCAGAAGCAGCTCCTCGCACTCGCGGCCATCCTCGTGATGGAGCCGGTCGTCCTCGTCTGTGACGAACCCACCACGCTGCTGGACCTGCGGCGCCAGCGCGAGGTGCACGGCATACTCACGCAGCTCCCCCAACAGCTGGTCCTGGTCACCCACCACCTCGAGCTCGTCGCGGACCTGGACAGGGTGATCGTCTTCGACGGCGGCCGGGTGGTGGCCGACGGAGACCCTGCGGACGCGGTTCGCCACTACGAGGGGCTGATGCGGTGAGCGTCGTCGGTCTCTACGTCACGGGCACATCGCCGGTGCACCGGATGTCACCCCGGGCCAAGCTGTTGGCACTGGTGCTGCTCGAGACCGCCATCGTGGTCGCGGCTCGCACCCCGCTCAGCATCGCGGCGGCGGCCCTGGTGACGACGGGGCTCTACGCGTCCGCCGGCATCGGACCGCGGGTCGCCTGGACGACCTTGCGGGGCGTGGCCGTGCTGGCCGTGGTGGTCTGCGCCGCCCAGGCGTTCGTCATCGGCCCCCAGCGCGCGGCCGTCGTGGCGGGGCAGCTCCTGCTCTGCGTGGCGGTGGCCACCCTCGTCACCCTCGCGACGCGGACGAGCGAGCTGCTCGACGCCCTCGAGTCATGGCTCGCGCCGCTGCGCCGGGTCGGGGTGGACCCGGCCAGGGTGGCCCTCGCCCTCGCCCTGGCCATCCGGTCGGTGCCGGTGGTCCTCGGGATCGTCGAGGAGGTGCGGCAGGCGCACCGCGCGCGCGGTGCGGCGCTCACGCCGTCGACCCTCGCCATCCCCGTGGTCGTCCGCACGCTCATCCACGCGCACGGCGTCGGGGAGGCTCTCGTGGCGCGCGGCGTCGACGACTGACCCGCGCCCGCCCTTGGTCCGACGCTGCGAAGGCTTGTGAGACCGACCCCGGGCCCATGGTCCTCAGCGCCCCTTCAACGGGCCGCTGCTAGCCTGCGTGCGCGGATCGAGACTGACGGGGCATCGTGTGAGACGTTGGAACGCTTGGTCATTGCGGCACAGGGTGCTGGTGGTGTCTGCGGTAGCCGTCACAGTCGTGATCGTCCTCGGCGTGCTTGCCTTCGCGACAGCCCTGGACCGGATCCTCTACAGCTCTGCACAAGACGCCGCCAAGGCTCGTGCGGCCGAGATCAGCACCACGGTGTCGGCCGGGCGGCGGCCCGCCGACCTTGCCTTGCGTGACGTGACGAGCCGGGGCTCCTTGCTCCAGGTGCTCGACAGCGCCCAGCGCGTCGTGGCGTCTTCGGAGCCTGCGTTGGCTGGGGCGCCGATCACCGCGCTGAGGCCTCGACCTGGCACCGTCGCCGCGGCTCAGGAGGCCTCCATCCCGCATGAAGTGGGCGAGCCGCACGCAGTCGTGGCGCAGGGTGTTGCGGCGCCCTCCGGGGCGACCTACGTGGTGGTGGTGGCGAAACCACTGGACGTCGAGGCCGACACGGTGCGCACTGCCACCCTGCTCCTGGCGCTGGGCGCGTCCGCGCTCCTCCTCATCCTGCTGGCACTGATCAACGGCACGCTGCAGCAGGCGCTGGCACCGGTCGAACGCATCCGCAGTGAGGTCGCACGAATCTCCCGAGTTCGTGGCCGCGGTCAGATCACCGTCCCACCCACTGGCGACGAGATCGCTCGCCTGGCCGAGACGATGAACCTGATGTTGGGTCGACTCGAGCGGGCGGATGCGACCACACGTCAGTTCATCTCCGACGCCTCGCACGAGCTGCGCAGCCCGCTTGCCACGATCCGTGCCGCCATCGAGGTGGCTGCCCCGGGATCGGGCGCGGATGGAGAGCAGGAGCGGGAGCGGGACTCGGTGATCCACGGCGAGGTCCTGCGAATGCAGCGCCTTGTCGAGGACCTGCTCACCCTGGCAAAAGCCGACGACGGTCTCCCGCTTCAGCTCGAGGACGTCGACCTCGACGACCTGGTGGAGAGCGAGGTCCGCCGCCTACGAACCACCCGCAAGGGGCGGGTCACCGCTTCGATCGCCGCCTCCAGGGTGGTCGGCGACCGCCTCAAGCTGGCCCAGGCGCTGCGCAACCTGGTCGACAACGCAACGTCGCACACCACCGGTATGGTGCGCCTCGCCGTAGAGCCTGATGGTGACGAGGTGGTGATGACGGTCGACAACGACGGACCTCCCATCCCTGTCGAGCTGCGTGAGGCCGTGTTCGGTCGGTTCGCGCGCTTGGAGGCGGCACGCGATCGGGACAATGGCGGCAGCGGCCTGGGGCTTGCCATCGTTCGCACCATCGTCGAGGCTCACGGCGGATCGGTCCGCGCCAGCCAGACCACCTCCGGTCGTTGCCGCTTCGAAGTGCGCATCCCCGTCGTCCCCGAACCGGTCAGTGGGAGTCTCCTGCGTCGACAGCCGTGAGGCGATAGCCCATCCCGCGCACCGTCTGCAAGGACGTGACTCCGAAGGCGACGTCGATCTTCCGTCGCAGGTAGCCGACATAGACCTCGACGATGTTGTCACTGCCGTCGAAGGCCTGGTCCCACACGTTGTCGAGAATCTCGCCCTTGGACAGCACGACCTCAGGATGGCGCATCATGAACTGCAGGACCGCGAACTCTTTTGCGGTCAGGGTGATCGGACGTCCGTCGCGGCTGACGGTGCGCTTGTTCGGATCGAGAACGAGTCCACCGACTTTCAGCGCCACCGGCCTGGCCGGGGCTCCGCGTCGGACGAGTGCCCGAAGTCGCGCCACGAGAACGACGAAGCTGAACGGCTTGGTCAGGTAGTCGTCGGCCCCGAGCTCAAAGGCATCGGTCTGGTCGTAGTCGCCGTCCTTGGCGGTGAGCATCATCGCCGGCGTCCAGACCTTGAGCTCCCTCAGGTTCTTCAGGACGTCGTAGCCGTGCCGCCCCGGCAGCATGATGTCCAGGACGATCACATCGTAGGGGTTCTCGGTCGCGAGCCACTGGCCGGTGATCCCGTCGTGGGCGACGTCGACGACGAAACCCTCGTTGGTCAGGCCACGGCGAAGCGTCTCTGCCAGCGCTTTCTCGTCCTCAACCAGCAGGACCCGCATGAGGCACACCCTCCATCGCGTCGTAGGTGGTCGGGGTCACGGCATGCTCTCGGGGCGCAGGGTCGGGCCGGAAGGCCTTCGTGGTCGTCAGTGCGGCGAGCGCCAGCGCGAGAACAACGACAGCCAACGCCCAGGAGGCCATCACATCCGTTGCCCAGTGGTACCCAAGGTAGACCCGGCTGGACCCGATGCTGACGCTTGCGAGAAACCAGGCGACCACCGCCGCGATCCGAGTACGACGACGGACGGCCGGCCATATGACGAGCATGACGAGCGTCCCCAGAAAGACCGTCGAGAACAGGGTGTGTCCGGAGGGGAAGGAGTACCCCTTGTCCACGGGGCCGACCACGAAGGCAGCAGTCGGTCGGGGCCGCCCCAGCAGATGCTTGATGCCGACGGTCAGCGCGGCCGCCGACCCCATGGCGATGGAAAGCAACAGCGATCGACGGAGGTCGCGCCGCACCACGACGAGCCAGAGCAGCGTCAGCGCGGTGAGCACTCCGATGGACACCTCGCTCCCGATGGTGGTCACTACCTCGGCTGCGAACGTCAGGCCGGGAAGTCGAAGTGTCGACACCCACGAGGTCACGCCGGGGTCGTAGGAGGACAGGTCTGCACCCTCGGTGACCCCGTCGACGAGGCCACCGAAGGCGATCAGTGCCACGACAGCAACGCCGACGGCCACCTTGGCCGACGGTCGCAGTGCCCCGTGCGGTCGCACAGCCACACCTGCCTGATGGGATTCCGGCGGTGATGTTGAAGCTGATCGACGGTTCAACGGGCTCCTTCACTGATCAGTCGGAGTCAGGACTGTCCCTCAAGGTTCCTGAACCAATCCTGAGACCGGTGTTCTCAGGATGCGTTCAGGAAGGCGGGTCCACAGTCCTCCTCACAAGACAGCAGATCTTCCGAAGGGGCGGCATGGGGCGCAAGGAGGACACCCACACCGTGAACCGGGCGTTGGTTCCGCTCCGGGCCTGCGCCGCTCTGGGCCTCGCGCTCGGCGTCGTGGGGTGGGCCCTGCCGAGAGTTGCCGGGGCAAGCTGGGGACAGATCTCCGCGACGATCGGCGACATCTCCGGCAGCGTGGCAGTCGGCCTGGCCATCCTTTGGGCCTGCGGCCTGCTGGCGCACTCCTTCGTGCTGACCGCCGCACTACCCGGACTCAGCCGTCGGCGTGCGCTCACCCTCAGTCTGACGGGCAGCGCCGTGTCAAACGTCGTCCCTTTCGGCGGCGCACTCGGGATCGCACTCAACCTGACCATGGTGCGCGCATGGCGGTTCCAGAAGGGCGCCTACGCCTCCTACGTCATGGTCACCAACGCCTGGGACGTGCTCGCCAAGCTCGCCCTCCCTCTCGTGGCCGTGGTCCTCATGACCGCCGCGGGCGCGCTGCCCGGGAGCTTCCCGCGGTCCTGGGCCATCGCCGGCGTGGTCGGAGTGCTCGGACTCATGCTGGCCAGCACCCTCGTCCTGCGCAGCGACCGCTTGGCGACCATGTTGGCCACCCTCGTCGCCAGCACCGTGCGCCGAATCCGCGGAACAACGGACTCCGGCGAGGTCGAGCGCGACCTCCTCGATGCCCGCCGCCGGGTTCGCGGAATCCTCGCGGCACGCTGGCCCCAGCTCACCATCGGCATGGCGGCCTACGTCGCCCTCCAAGGAGCACTCCTCTGGTGCTCGCTGGATGCCGTCGGGGTCACGCTGCCCGTGTATGCCGTCGTCGCGGCGTTCGCGGCCGACCGCCTGCTCAGCGTCATCCCCTTGACGCCCGGGGGTGCCGGCTTCACCGAGGTTGGCACGGCCGCCGCACTCATAGCCTTCGGAGCTGACCCGGTCGGCGTCTCCGCAGGTGTGCTTCTCTACCGCGCGTTCACCTTCCTGCTGGAGATACCCGTCGGCGGAGTGTGGTTGGGCTGCTGGCTCGCCCTGCGTCCCCGCACACTGGCGGTGTCGCCATGAGGGTGCTCCACGTCACGGACACTTACGGACCCACCGTCGGTGGGATCGAGGTGATGGTGCAGGCCCTCGCGCAGAGCCAGGTCGAGGCCGGCCACGAGGTCACCGTAGTGACGCGGACGCCCGGTCCACTGACCTCTCCCGGATCCGAGGTGCTCGTCCGCCGGGACAGCGACGCCTTCCGATCGCTGGTGGACGGGGCCGACGTCGTCCACGGCCACATCTCGGCCTACTCTCCCCTCGCGCTGCGAGCTGTCGAGGCAGCGGCTCGCCACGATGTCCCCGTCGTGGCAACGGTCCACTCCGTATGGGGCAGTGCTTGGCCCCTGTTCAGGGCGGCCGCCACGGTCCGTGGGTGGTCGGACCTGCCCATCCAGTGGACGGCGGTCAGCGGGGTGGCCGCTGGTCCCGTTCGACGTGCCATGCCCGAGCGCGAGGTGATGATCGTCCCCAACGCCGTCGACACGGCCTTGTGGGCGCCTGGTCCCGTGCGAGCTCCCACGGATCGAGTCACCATCGTCTCGGTGATGCGGATGACGCGCCGCAAGCGGCCACTGCAGTTGCTCGACGCGCTGCAGCGGACCCGTGCCATGGTGCCGCGCCACATCGGAGTCGACGTGGTCCTGGTCGGAGACGGCCCGCTGCGGCAGGCCCTGGGTCGGCGCATCGGCGCGCTCGGCATGACCTCCTGGGTACACATGACGGGCGACCAGTCCCATGACGCCTTGCGCACCCTTTACCGTGGGGCCGACATCTTCGTGGCACCCGCGACCCTCGAGTCGTTCGGCCTCGCAGCCCTCGAGGCCCGCGCTTCCGGTCTGGCCGTCGTGGCCCGCGCAGGTACGGGAGTCACAGAGTTCGTCCAGGACGGCGTCGACGGACTGCTGGCCCACAGCGACCAGCAGCTGTCACAGGACCTCGCCGAGCTGTGCTGCAACGCGGCCTTGCGTCGGCGGATGGTCCACCACAACCACCTGGTCCGCCCGATTCACGACTGGAGCCACGTGCGTGAGCTCAACACAGCGGCATACCAACGGGCCGGAGCGACCGTCGGGGCTCACGGTGCACGCATCGCCGACGCGGTGGCGACGCCCACCCCGAAGGGTCGGCTCCCCGGTCCCCTTCGACTCGATTCGCCCGAGCTGGCCGCGCGGAGCTCTGCAGCATGAGAGTCGTGCCCACTCCTGTCGACGGTCGCACCCCAGGTGCCGTCATCGTCGGCCACACCGCAGCTCATCGCCTGACTTGGCCCGCATCCACCACCTGGTGGTCGTCCCCGTATCCCGGTGGGGCCGAGGTCCGTCGTCCGGGCTGGCGACACTCAGCCCTGACGGTCGCCAGAGGCGGCCGTCAGGGGCACCGCGCGAACGGGTCGACCGGCTCGGGTCGCGGCACGTTCCGTGCGGTCCTTGTGGGTCACGCTGAGGTAGACGACGACTGCGAGAATCGTGCCGAGGAACAGGGCGCTGGTCCCGAGCGTACCTAGTCCGGCACCGCCCTCGTCCCGCGCCGACGCCAGGAAGTCACCGATGTTGGCTCCCAACGGCCGAGTCAGGATGTACGCCGACCAGAAGCACAGCACCGGTCCAGCACCGGCCCTCCACGCGGCGAGCACCGCGACGATCAGGCCCAGGGGCAGCAGGACCGAGGCGCCGGCAGACCAGCCGGTCGCCTCGAGCGTCCAGTCGCCGACGGCGGTGCCCAGGGCGAACGTCACGAGAACCGTGAGCCAGTAGAAGCCTTCACGCGGGGTGGTGAAGATCGAGTGGATCGACAGGGTCCGCTCCCGGACATACCAGACGACGAACACCACGGCGAGGGCCACGGCGAACGACGCGGTGCTCACCCACAGCGGGACCCCGATGCCGTCGGTGAGGTTGTCGGTGAGCAGTGTCCCCACCACGCTGATGAGAACCACTGCCAACCAGTAGACCGAGGCCACGTACCTGCTCAGCCTGAACTGCGTGAGCAGCACTGCCACGAGGGCGAGCGCGAAGACCAACGTTGTGTTCCTCAGCCCAAGGCCGAGCGTCTCGTTGATGTAGTCCGCAAGACTCTCTCCTACGGTGGTGCAGAGGATCTTGATGACCCAGAAGTACACCGTCACCTCGGGAACCTTGTTGAGCATGGCGTGGCGCCTGCTTGATACGGAAGTCGTCATGGTCACGACGATCACAAGACGAGCCTGAGCGGACCCTGAATCGCTCCCGCACGGTGCGCCCACGAGTCTGTAAGGAGCCACAGGGACTCAACAGCCGCTCAGGTTCGTTCGCCCACACTCGCAGAGTGACCTTGATGGCGGCTTCGAAGAAGGTACGTCCTCCATCTGGTTGGCGATCGGGGCTGACCCGGCCCAAGGTCAGGCTGGCAGTCCTTGCGCTCTGGGCGGTGGCCTGGTTCCTTGCCCTGACTGCGCACGGCGGAGGTTCCTGGCACTTCTTCGCGACCGGCGGCCAGGTCTTGGCTGACCTCGATGACGGCACGGTTGCGGGGCTGCACGTCTACGCCGAGCACCCGCTCCTGCAGATCGGGCCGATTGCCCTGGGCGTCGCCTGGGCGTTGGGTCAGCTGTCGGGCGGCCATGGGCTGCTCGCCGCCCAGATCCTCGGTCTGGCATCGGGCTCGGTGGTCGTGTTGCTCGTGACCCGGATCGACAACCGTATGCGGCTAGGTCGCGGCCTTCCCGTGCGGTCCGTTCCCGAGGGCACACCGACCGTGGCCACCCTGTGTTTCACACCCGTGTGGCTGTTTGCCGCGGTCGGGTCGGCGCATCTCGACGATGTCCTCGCGTTGACGTTCTGCACCGTGGCCTTGGTGTCTGTCCTCTCCGAACACCCGGTGTGGGCAGGTTTGGCCGTCGCGGTCGCCGTCGACGCCAAGCCGTGGGCCCTTCCCTTCATCGTGGTGCTGCTGGCACTACCGACCGGGCGCGCTCGCGCCCTCGGAACGAGTGCGGCGATGGTCGGTGTAGCTGCCGGGTGGCTGCCCTTCTTCATCGCCGACGCGCAGACGGTGCGGGCCATGCACTACACGATCGCCAACATGCCCTTGTCGGGGCTGCACGTGTTCGACCCCAATGCGGTGCGAACTCCTTTCTGGGACCGGCCCCTGCAGACCGTGGTGGGACTGGTGCTAGGCGCCGGAGCCCTCTGGCGCGGCCGCGTCACGGGCGTCCTCCTGCTCGTCATGGCCAGCAGACTGGCCCTCGATCCAGGCGCCAACCGCTACTACACGGCCGGTCTGGCAGCGGGAGCACTGCTCTGGGACGTCACGGGCTCACGCAGGCATTGGCCGTGGTGGAGCCTCACCGTGGTCCTCGGCCTGCACATGGCGCGCTGGTTCCCTGCCCTGGACGCGCTGCACGGCCCAGCGATGCTCGCCTTCGCAATGGTCGCGACGGTTACCGTCATGGGCAACCGGGGCTGGCCGGCGCGCGGCGGCGACGACTGAGCCCACCCGCGCCGCAGAGCTGACGCCGGCGGAGCGGGGTGGATGAGTCGGTCGATACGCCGGGTTCTGTTCCGCGCCGCCGTTACCAGCGACGCAGTGACGGTCATCCATCTACGACAGCCGTTGCCGACTGCCTCCAGCGCCCTACCCGTGCACTCGGGCGGGCCGCCCTCGAACGTGCACTGTCTGAGCTTGCTCCAGGTGGGGTTTACCTAGCCGGACCAGTCACCTGGTCCGCTGGTGGTCTCTTACACCACCGTTTCACCCTTGCCGCGGCGCCTGTCCGGCCGGAGCCGGGTGGTTCGCCGTGGCGGTCTGTTCTCTGTGGCACTGTCCCGCGGGTCACCCCGGGTGGCCGTTAGCCACCACCTTGCCCTTCGGAGCCCGGACGTTCCTCGGCGGTGATTGCTCACCGACGCGACCGCCTGACCGACTCATCCGTCGCCAAGGATAGGGCAGGTGTGCCGCGTGCCCCGCCACGCGGCATACCGGGCCCCTCCCTTGCTTCTGTTGGAAGCGAAACGCCCGGAACTCCGGAAGTTCTCGCTCGCACTCGAGATGCCACGGCCAGAGCCTGCGCCACCTGCCCCAGAAATGCGGCCGTCTCGAGGCGCAGTCCGACCAGGTCGATCGCCAGGGTGATCTCGCCGCCGATCTGGAGCGCGTTGCGCCTGAGGTTGTCGGTGGTGACTGCCAGCCCCTGTCGGTGCTGCGCGCCGTCGATCTCGGCGACGACCCCGTGCTCCTCCCAGCCGACGTCGAGGTAGATGCGCCCCCGCGGCCCGTGTCGGACCACCTGTCGGGTCGGCTCAGGGATCGACCTCGCTCGGCAGAGCCGCGCGAAGTCGAGCTCGCCCAGGGCCTGGGCCCCGGCGGCCACGTCCCGCACCAGGATCTGGATGAACGCTCGGCGCGAGCGGCCGTGTCGGCGAGCCGCTGCCACCAGCAGGGCGGCGTCGGTGAACAACCGCTGCTGAGCGCCCATGCACACGATCAGCGCAGCCTGCCGGTCGGAGACAGCCCAGTGCGCTCCCCGGATGGCCGCGATCTCGGGGCGGATCCGCGGGATGCCAGCGCCCACCACGTCATCCTCGTCGCGCGCACAGACCACGTGCAGCTGCACTCCGGGCACGTGCGGGGGGCGGTGCGTGGCCGGCACTGACACGTGCACGACATCGGTCTGGAACCCGGTGAGCCCAGCCGCGTGGAGGGCTGAGACCCCATCCAAGGCGGCACCGGCTCCGACCTCCCAGATCGCCCGCCAGCGCAGCGCCACATCTGACAGGTCACCGGTGTGCAATGCCACGGTGTGGCGCCCATGCGCCCGCCAGCGCCCCGACGCGATCTCGCGGCTGGTCGCCTGACGGCTGATGCCGAGTGCGAGCAGGGCGCTCCGTGTCAGGACCCAGTCGTGCGGCTCCGCGGCCGATGCCGCGATGAGGCGCAGCTGTCTGCGTTCCGACGAACCCATCTGACCAGCGTTCGCCGGCCGGCCGTCGGCGCCCAGAAGGCATCCGCGGAACGGTGGACACGTGCGTCGGGCGGCCGTCACTGGTGGACAGAACCCGCCGATTCGGTGCCATTCCTGCCGGATATCCGGCAGCAACGCTTCCAACAGGGAGGGTGGGTGGGCTAGGGGACGATCTCGAACCGGACGGTGCCGGTCGCGACGGTGGCCTCGGTGAGCCTGACCTTGACCATGGTGCCCAGCTGGTTCTGGCCCTCGGCGTTGGCGAGCACGGCAGGGTCCTGGATCTGGACGACGGCCCCGCCCTTCTCGCGCTTGTCGACCACCATCGCGTCGAACACCTCACCGACGCGGTCCTCCAGCGCGGCGGCCTCGACCGCGTCGGCGCAGGCCCGCTCGACACCGTTCGCGACCTTGTCCGAGCTGGCCATGATCTCGGGCAGGGACGGCAGGGCCTCGCGCGCCCACGCGGGCACCTCCGAACCGGAGCTGAGCGCCTCGCAGATGGCCAGCCCGAACCGGTCGACTAGGCGGCGCAGCGGGGCGGTGACGTGGGCGTACGGGTAGGCGACGGCGGCGTGCTCGGTCTGCTCGGGGACCTGCCCGTCCAACGGCGTGTAGCCGGCCCCGCGGAACAGCGAGGTCGCCTCATGGATGAGGGCCAGGTGCTTGGGGTTGGTGCGGTCGAGGGTGCGCAGGAACTCGCCGTAGGGCGTCCCCTGCTGCCACTCCACGCCGAGGGCCCGGCTCGCGTGGCGGAACCGCGCCACGGCGTTCTGGTCGGGCGCGGGCATGGTCCGCAGGATCCCCACCTTGGCCTTGAGCATCATCTCGGCGGCGGCCATCCCGGTCATCAGGGAGATCTGGGCGTTCCAGTCCTCCACCTCCAGCGGGGGCCGGAAGTAGAGCCGGTAGTGCCCCTGGTCGTCCTCGTTGACCTCCTGCTCGGGCATGGGCAGGCTCGCGCCACCGCGGCGGCGCTCGAACTCGATCCGCTTCTGACCGACCTCCTTGAGCAGCACCAGCCGCTCGTCGGCCGAGCCGTCGTCGATCGACTTCTGCACACCCTCGTAGTCGAGCCGGTCGGTGCTCCTGACCATCGCGCGGTAGACCTCGACGTCGGTCCCCTCACCGTCGGCCTTGAGGTGCATGTCCCAGACGAACGCCGGCCTGGTCTCCCCCGCCAGCAGGCTCGCCGCTCCCTCGCTCAACACGGTGGGGTGCAACGGAGTTCGCTTGTCCGGCGCATAGACCGTCTGCCCGCGCCGCCGCGTCTCCGCGTCGACGGCGCCACCCGCCTTCACGAAGGCCGGCACGTCGGCGATCGCGTAGCGCACGCGGTAGCCGTCACCGTCACGCTCGACGTGCAGGGCCTGGTCGAGGTCCATCGATCCCGGCGGGTCGATCGTCAGGAACGGCACCGCGGTCTCGTCCCGCTCGGGCAGTCCCGGCGACGCCGCGGCGGCGGCCGCCTCTGCCTCCACCTCGGGCGGGAATGCCTCCGGCACCTTGAGCTCGGTGCGGATCGCGTCGAACCGCGCGACCAGCTCGGCGGACTGCTCGACGGCCTTGTCGGCCGTCGGCTTCTGGACCTGGATGCTGCGGATGGGCATGGAGCCAACCTATCCAGACGCTCGCGCGATCGGCCGTCACCGGCCACGCCGACGCGGCGCTGGGGCCGACGGGGCAGCCACCTAGGCTGTGCCAGTGCTCATCCTGCTGCCCCCGTCGGAGTCGAAGTCGGGCCGCGCCCGCGGACGCTCCGTGGTCCACGAGAGGCTGTCCTTCCCCGAGCTCACCGCGACCAGGCAGCTCGTCGCCGAAGCCGTCGCCGAGGTCAGTGCCCACCCCGATGCGGCGCACACCCTGGGCGTCAGCCCCAACCTCACCGCCGACATCGCCCGCAACCTGGTGCTGCACACCGCGCCCGCCCTGCCCGCGTCCCGGGTGTACTCGGGGGTGCTGTACGAGGCGCTCGGCTACGGGTCGCTGGACAGCGCCGCCAGACGGCGGGCGAACCGCTGGCTCGTCGTCGTCTCCGCTCTCTACGGGGCGGTGCGGCCCACCGACGCGATCGCCCCCTACCGCCTCTCCATGGCCGTCAACCTCCCGGGCGTCGGCCCGCTCGCCAGCGCCTGGAAGCCGGAGCTGAGCCGCATCCTCCCCGACCTGGCCGGGCGCGGGGTCGTGGTCGACTGCCGTTCCAGCACGTATGCCGCTGCCTGGGCACCCACGGGCGCCCTCGCCGAGCGGTGGGTTCAGGTGCGGGTGCCTGGCGCCACCCACATGGCGAAGCACACACGCGGGCTGGTCGCACGCGAGCTGTGTCGACTCGGACGGGACGTGCGCCGCGTGCCGCAGCTGGCGGAGGCACTCGGCGACGCCTTCGACGTGGCGCTCGAGCAGCCGCCCAGGCCAGGCCGACCTTGGGTCCTCGACGTCACCGCACGCCCGTGACCCCGGCCCGACGGCGGTGAACGTCGCCGAGCTGGGTGATGTGCTGACCCGGGTCCTGCCGGTCCTCGTCTTCTTCGTGGCGATCACCGTCGTCGCCGAGATCGCCGACGCGGCAGGGGTTTTCGATGTCGCCGGGCACTGGGCGTCGAGGGCGGGCCGCCATCGCACCCCGGTGCTCTGGCTGCTGTTCGTGCTCGTGGCAGTGGCCTGCACCATCGTGCTCAGCCTCGACACGACGGCGGTGCTGCTCACCCCTGTGGGTCTGGCCATCGCGGCACAGCTCAACATCTCGCCGGTCCCGTTCGCCCTGACCACGCTCTGGATCGCCAACACGGCGAGTCTGTTGCTGCCCGTCTCCAACCTGACGAACCTCCTGTCCCTGCACCACTTCGACCAGCTCGGGCTGGGTCACGCGGGATACGTCCGCCTCGCTGCGCTGCCCGCCGTGGCCGCGGTCGTGGGCACGGTCGCAGTGCTCTACCTGCTGCACCGCCGCGAGCTGCGCGGCCGCTACCTGCCAGACGCGCCGCCCGATCCGCACGACCCGGTGCTGCTCAGGATCTCTGCTGTGGTCTGCCTGGCCGTGGGGCCGTTGTTCGCCGTGGGCCTGTCGCCGGCCTGGGTGTCCTCGGCCGCAGCAGTCGTCCTGCTGGTGGCGGCCTGGACCAGCGACCGCGACCTGGTCCGCCGCCTCACGGTCCCGTGGCGGATGGCGCTCGCCGTGGCGGCGCTGTTCGTCGTGATCGATGCCGCCCTCCAGCTCGGCCTGGAGCCGCTCCTGGCCTCTCTGGCCGGGCGCGGCACCGCCCCCGGGTGACCTCGCCCGGGTCACGGCAGCAGGCGCGTTGGCGGCCAACGCTGTCAACAACCTGCCGGCCTACATCGCCCTCGAGTCGGTCACCTCCGACGCCCCGGCCCGGTTGATGGCACTCCTGATCGGCGTCAACGTCGCACCCCTCGTGACCCCGTGGGCATCACTCGCCACGCTGCTGTGGGCGGCGCGGTGCCGGGCACGCGGCATACGCATCTCGGCGAAGTCCCTCGCGTGGCAGGGACTGGCGTGCGCCGCGGTCTCCGCCGGGCTCGCCCTGGCCGCCCTCGCCCTGACGGCCTGAGCAGCCGCGCGGACCTTCAGTCGTCGAGGCGGGACAGGGCGCGCGCCCGCAGCCGCACGCCCACTCGCTCGTCGACGACGATCGGAAGGACGAACGCGAGGGCCACGACGAGCAGGCACACCGTCAGCTCCACGTGCACCCGAGCCAGGAGAACCGCCACCGCGAGCACACCGGCGACCAGCAGGGACTCCCGCCAGTGCAGCTGGTCGCGTCCCACCACCACCCTGTAGATGGTCACCATCGCCAGCCAGAAGACGACCATGGGCAGCAGGACCGTCGACAGGACTCCCATCGCCGACAGGTGTGACTCGTGCTCCAGGTAGTTGGCCGCGACATGCAGGCCAGCGCCCGTGGCGGCAACCGCCGCCACCACCACGATGTGGCCGTAGCCGAAGGTGAACGCGGTCCCGCGGCGGTGGTGCAGACCCGTGCCCATCGGCACCCCGAAGTAGATCCACCACATCGTGAACGCGATGCCCACACCGGCCACACCGACCGCCGCCACCTCCCAGGACCAGCCCTGGGAGCCGACCACGGACTGCAGGGCGGCGACGGTCCCGATGAGGCACTCCCCCAGCGCGATGATCACGATCAGGCCGTAGCGCTCGGCGATGTGGTGCGCGTGCCACGGGGTGCCGGACGAGCGGCGCTCGGCGACGTAGGGTCCGGCGAGCTCGACGGCATAGAGCGGCAGCATCAGGGCCAGCGTCGGCCACACCGTGAGCCGGGGAACGATCATCGCGACCCACCCGACCTGCGCCACCCCGATGAAGGCGGCGTAGGTGAGGGCACAGCGTCGCCGTCCCGGATCCTGGCGCGCAGCCCGGAGCCACTGCAAGATCATCGCCACCCTCATCACCACGTAGCCACCGACCAGGACGCGGTTGTCGAGGTCGCCACCGGCATCGATGGACGTGAACACGTCGTGGATGCCCAGCGCCACGATGAGCACGCCGACCATCTGGAGCATGGTCGTGACCCGGAACAGCCAGTCGTCGGTGTCGTAGGCGGAGGCGAACCAGCTGAAGTTGACCCAGGCCCACATGATCGCGAACAGGCAGAAGCCGAAGGCGAGGAGCCCGCTCCCGACATGACCTTCGCTCAACGAGTGTGCGAGCTCGGACGAGGCCACGCTGATCGCGATGACGAAGGTGAGGTCGAAGAACAGCTCGAGGGGGGTCGAGGCGCGCCCCGGTTCGTGGGGGTCACGACCGGACATCGGGACGAGGCGGTGCGCCAGGTCCCGCGGACTCGGGCTGTCGCCTGACGGGTCCGCGCCGGGTCCGCTCGCGGGCGGGTTCGCGGACTGGTTCGCTGAGGTGGGGTCGCTCATGAGCGCTCAGCCTAGGAGGAGCCGAGCCCTCGCTGCAGGTCCTCGATCACGTCCTGCACGTCCTCGAGCCCCACCGAGATGCGGACGGTGCCGTCGGTGATGCCGACGGCAGCCCGCGCCTCCGGGGTCAGCCGCCGGTGGGTGGTCGTGGCCGGGTGGGTCACCATCGACTTCGCGTCGCCGAGGTTGTTGCTGATGTCGACGATCTGAAGGGAGTTGAGCAGGGCGAAGGCCTCGGCCTTGCCGCCGTCGAGCTCGAAGGTGACGACGGTGCCACCCCCGAGCATCTGTCGCCGGGCGAGGTCGTGCTGGGGGAACGACGGCAGCCACGGGTAGAGGACCTTCGTGACCTTGGGGTGCGCCTCGAGCGCCTCGGCGACGGCCAGCGCGTTGGCAGCCTGCTTCTCGACCCGCAGCGACAGGGTCTCGAGGCCCTTGACGAGCACCCAGGCGTTGAACGGCGACATCGACGGGCCGGTGTGCCGCATCAGGTTCTTGACCGGGCCGTTGACGAACTCGGCGGTCCCGAGCACCGCACCACCGAGAGTCCGACCCTGCCCGTCGATGTGCTTGGTCGCGGAGTAGACGACGACGTCGGCGCCGTGCTCGAGCGGCTTGGAGAAGACCGGCGTGCCGAAGACGTTGTCCACGACGACCTGGGCACCGGCCGCGTGCGCGAGGTCGCAGACGGCGCGCATGTCGACGAGCTCCTGCATCGGGTTGCTCGGCGTCTCGAAGAACACCGCCTGGGTCGGCACCGACAGGGCCTCACGCCACTGGTCGAGGTCTGGTCCGTCGACGAAGACGGTCTCCACGCCCCACCGCGGGAGGATCTCGTCGAGGATGACGAAGCACGAGCCGAACAGCCCGCGGGACGACACGACGCGGTCACCGTTGCCGAGCAGGGCGGCCAGCGCCACGAACACGGCCGACATCCCGGACGACGTCGCGAAGCAGGCCTCGGCGCCCTCCAGCTCGCGCAGCCGCTGCTCGAACATCGTCACGGTCGGGTTGCCGTAGCGCGAGTAGATGAAGTGGTCGACCTCGTCCTTGAAGGCCGCCTCGGCCTGCTCGGCGCTCTCGTAGACGAACCCCGACGTGAGGTAGAGGGCCTCGGCGGTCTCGTCGAAGTTGCTCCGAGCCAGACCACCGCGCACCGCGATGGTGTCAGCGCGCCAGGTCTCTGCACCCACGTCGTTGCCCTCAAAGGGATTCCCGGTCACGTCGCTCATCCCTGCCGCCACGGCAGGCCGGCGTTCTTCCACCCCGAGACAGCCCGGTGGCCGTGCTCGTCGTGCGGTCCCTCGAAGCCGTCCACGACGTTGTAGGCGGGCCCCAGCCCGGCTCGGGTGGCCGCCGCGGCTGCCGCAGCGGATCGAACCCCCGAGCGGCACAGGAAGTAGATGGGCGCACCGTCCGGCAGGCCCGCGTCCTGGAGCTGCTCGACGAAGTCGCCGTTGAGGGCACCATCCGGGTAGCGCTGCCACTCGACGCAGACCACGCGCTTGCCGAGCTGACTGAGGTCTGGCAGCCCCACGTAGCTCCACTCCGCGGTGGTCCGCACGTCGACGAGGACGGCGTCCTCCTCGGCCGCCAGCGCGGCATACGCGTCCTGGGGTGCAACGTCTCCGCTGTAGTTGCAGGACTCCGCGTGGCTGGACTCAACGCTCATGGCGCCAGCGTAGAACTCGCGCCACATGGCGAGACTCCCGGCCCACCTCGTGGACGCCTCAGCAACGCGAGGAGAGCGTCAGGTGCGGTTGGTGAAGGCGACCGAGACGTTCCCGTCCGGCCACACCTCGAGGGCGGTCAGCGAACCAGGGGCCGCTGCCAGGCGCCACACCTTGTCGTGCGGGATGCCCAGGACGTGGGCCAGCACGCACATGATCGGCTTGCGGTGGCAGACCACCACCGATGTCCCACCCTCGGCGACGACCCTCTCGAAGGCGGCCACGACCCGCGCGGCGAGCTGCTCGTGGGACTCGCCACCCGGGCGTGCGTATGCCGCGTCCTCGCGCAGCGCGCGCAGCTCGTCCGGGTGGTCGCGCACCAGGTCGGTCACGCTGGCGCCGTCCCAGTCGCCGAAGTCCTGCTCGTCCCAGTCCGCGTCCACCGACGGCGTGACGCCGATGGCGTCGGCCACGGCCGCACCCGTCTGGATGGCCCTGGCCAGCGAGGAGGTGAGGACCCGCGCGGAGGAGCTCCCGAGCAGGTGGGCCACGGCCCGTCCGGCTGCAGCGGCCTGGGCCTCCCCGGCCGTGGTGAGGGAGGGGTCGGCGCCGCCGCGGCCGTCGAGCCGCGCGGCGACGGTGAAGTCGGTGACACCGTGCCGGACCAGCACGATGCGGGTCGGCGTGCCATGGTCAGGTCCGGCGTCGGCCGGACCCGCGGTCGGGGCTGGGCTCGGGGTCGATGAGCTCGTCGACCACCTCACCGACGGACTCCGCCCTGCTGTCGCCGACGCTCGCGACCGTCCGCGCTGACCCCTCGGCTGTCGTCGCCGACCGGGAAGCTGTCACCACCCCCGTCGCCCAGCATGCGGTCGATGGTCCGGCCGTCCATGCCGTCGTTGGACAGGGCGTCGGCGTCCTTGTTCAGCTCGCGCGGGATCCAGGTGAACGTCACCGAACCACCCGCCGCGCTGATCTGGGCCGCGAGGTCACGGGCCCCGAGCGCCAGCTGTCGCATGTCCGGGTGCTTGATCTTCCAGCGTCCGGCCATCTGCTCGACGACCAGCTTGGAGTCCATCCGCACCTCGACGTCGGCACCCGCGTCGATGCGCAGGACCGCGCCGAGCCCGGCGATGAGCCCGGAGTACTCGGCGACGTTGTTGGACTCCTTGCCCAGCGGAGCGGCACCCTCCCAGAGCAGCCGGCCGGTGTCGGCGTCACGGACGAGCGCGCCGTAGCCGGCCACGCCGGGGTTGCCGCGGGAGCCGCCGTCAGCCTCGACGACGAGCCGGCGGGCAGTCGACCGCACGGGTCAGATGCCGGACTCGGCAGTGCGCACGAGGATGCGCCGGCACTCCTCGCAGCGCAGCAGCTCGTCCGCGGGAGCGGCCTTGATGCGGTTCATGTCCACGTTGTTGAGCTCGAGCTGGCACCCACCACAGCGTCGCTGACGCAAGGCTGCAGCAGCCAGCCCGCCGCTCTGCAGCCGGATCTTCTCGTAGAGGGCGACGAGGTCCTCGCCCACCCCCGCCACGATGTCGGCGCGCGGCGCACCGACCTTCACGGCCTCGGCATCGAGGTCTGCGAGCGCCGCGTCCCGGGCTTCCGTGGCGGCAGTGACCTCCGCCGCGATGACGCTGTGCTGTGCCTCGAGCTGGGACACCGCCGACTCGGCGTCCTCGGCCCGCTCCATCACCTCGAGCTCGACGTCCTCGAGCTCGGACTGCCGCCGCCCCAGCGAGGCCAGCTCGTGCTGGATCGCCTGCAGGTCCTTCGCCGAGCCGGTGCCGGAGTCGAGCCGGGCCTGGTCGCGGGCCGCACGGTCACGGACCAGCTGCACGTCCGACTCCGCCTTGGCGACCTCGCGCTGGATGTCGCCGAGCTCGGTGCGGGCCCGCACCAGCAGGGAGTCGAGCCCGGCGGCCTTGGCCTCGAGCTCGGCCAGCCGGGCGTGCTCGGGCAGGCTCTTGCGGGCATGCGCGATCTGGTCGAGACGGGTGTCGATCGCCTGCAGGTCGAGCAGTCGCCACTGACGGGACGGGTCGGCTTTCAGGACGTACCTCCAGGCCCAGCGGGCGGTTCGGCGCCGACCACGAAGTCCCAGGGGTCGGTGCGCAGTGTTGAGATGTGGGTCTCCACCTTAGAGGCCTCGTCCCGGCCGGCCGCAATCGCCGCCTCGACCCGCTCGGCGGCACCGGCGAGCCACAGCGACTCGGTCGCCCAGTGACCGGCGTCGACGAGGTAGGGCGGCCCGCCGCGGGCCTCCTCGCGCGCCTCCAGGGCCGGGTGGTGGCGCAGGTCCGCCGTCACGTAGACGTCGGCGCCGCTGGCCCGCACCTGGTCGAACAGGTCGTCGCCGGCGCCGCCCATCACGGCCACCCGCTCGACGCGCGCGTCGGCCGGACCCGCGACCCGCACGCCACCCGCGGAGGGCGGGAGGGCGGCATACAGCGCGGTGGTGAACTCGCCCAGCGTGGTGGGCGAGGCAAGCCGGCCGACCCGGCCCAGGGGCTGGCCGTCGACGACGGCGAGCGGCTCGAGGTCGGTGAGGCCGCAGGCCTCGGCGAGGGCGTCGTTGACGCCGGGTGACGCGACGTCCGCGTTGGTGTGGGCGACGTAGAGCGCGATGTCGTTGACCACGAGTGCGGTGACGCTCGCGCCCTTTGCACCCGACGTGGCCACGCTGTGTATGCCGCGCAGCAGCAGCGGGTGGTGGGTCACCACGAGGTCCGCGCCGAGGGCGACCGCCTCCTCGATGACGGCGAGCGTGGGGTCGACCGCGAAGAGGATCCGCCGCACGGGCTGGGCGAGGTCGCCGGCGACCAGCCCGACCTGGTCCCAGGACTGGGCGGTGGCGGGTGGGTAGAGGTCCTCGAGCACGTGGACGACGTCAGCGAGGGTGGGGTGCATGTGGGCCCGGCCGGGCTCGAACCGACGACATCCACGGTGTAAACGTGGCGCTCTACCAACTGAGCTACAGGCCCCGCGTCGTCACGGCTGGCGCGGACGCCGCGATCTGACTGCGCGCGCCATTCTGTCAGGTGAGGCGCTGTCAGGTCAGGCGGTGTGAGGTCAGGCGGTGTCAGGTCGGGCGGCAGCCGCCTCAGCCGCGCAGCCCGGCCAGCGTCGTGTGGTAGCCGGTGAAGTCCCGGGCCGTGCCGATCTCGTTGACGAGCGACCAGCGGACCACGCCCTCGGTGTCGATGAGGAAGGTGCCGCGCAGGGCTGCACCCGCCTGCTCGTGGAAGACGCCGTAGGCCCGGGCCACCTCGCCGTGCGGCCAGAAGTCGGACAGGAGGGGGAAGAAGTACCCCTCCTTGTCGGCCCAGGCGCGCTGGCTGAACATGTGGTCGCACGAGACCGCGAGGACCTGCACGTCGTCGCCGACGAACCCCCCGAGGTCGTCGCGGATCTCACAGAGCTCACCGGTGCAGATCCCGGAGAACGCGAACGGGTAGAAGACGAGGACGACGTTCTTCGTGCCTCGGAACTGCGCCCAGGGTGAAGTCCTGGCCGTTCTGGTCCTTGAGCGAGAAGTCCGGGGCTGGGGCCCCCACGGCGATCGGTGACGTCATGGGGCGCAGTCTGCCAGCGCCGTCATCGCCGACCGGTCTTGGGGGCGACCAGCTTGGTGGCGGTCCAGTCCTCGCAGGCGTTGACGGTGCCGGAGGTGTGCAGTCCCGCGGTCGTCGCGGCTTCCTCGATGTCGCTGGCCTCGACGTGGCCGGGGCGACCCGACTTGAGCGTGAGCACGACGACCGAGCCGCCGTCGGCGAGGTTGGTCAGCGCGTCGACGACGGCGTCGACGAGGTCGCCGTCGTCCTGGCGCCACCAGATGAGGGCCGCGTCGGCGACGTCCTGGTAGTCCTCGTCCTCGAGCTCGGTGCCGGTGTGGTCCTCGATGGCGAACCGGAAGTCGTCGTCGACGTCGACGTCGTAGCCGAACTCCTGGATCACCTGGCCTGCAGTGATGCCGAGTCGGCCCACTGACGTCGGCAGCGCGGAGTGCGCTGGCGTGGTCACACCCTTCTCCATCCCTCGAAGCGATCGGTTGCGGACAAGTCCATCGGGTTGGGCCGGGATTTTCAACCGAGTCGCCGGAATCGGCAGCCTATCCCACCGTGTGGAAGGCAGAGTCCCACCGTGTGGAGGGCAGAGTCCCACCGTGTGGAGGGCAGAGTCCCACCGCGTGGACGGGGTTGGGGTCGGGCGTATGGCTGACCCGCCCGTGGCTAGACCCGCTGGCGCGCCAGGCTCGAGCGGACCACCTGCTCGGCCAGCAGCCGCTCCGCCTCGGGCTCGTCGAGGTGAGCGACGCCCGGCGACACCGGCCCCACCGTCGAGATGACCTTCACCGTCGCGACCCCACGGCGCCGTTGCACCGGCCCCTGCTCGATGGTGAGCGACTGGATCCGGGCGTGCGGCACGAACTGGGCGGCGCGGTACCACGCGCCGCGGCGGGTCAGCAGCCCGTCGGGCAGCACGGCATACCCCCGTCGCCGCCAGCTCAGCGGGTCGAGCCGGCGGGCCCGCTGGCTGGCGGTGACGAAACCCTCCGCCGGTCCGGCACCCTCCAGCGCGGCGAGTGCCGCGGCACGAGGTATGCCGGGGTGCACCAGGGTGAGCACGTCGAGGGCCTCCTCGCGGGTGCCGACCGGCAGAAGCACGGTCTGCGTCGCGTCGTCGCCCGCGCCCGCACCGGCCACGTTGACCTGGATCCGCCACCACCCGGGCAGCCGCCACGGCAGCGACTGGCTGACCTCCACGGCCTGGATGCGGTGCAGCGGGACGGTCGTCGTCCGCAGGTCGGTGAGGCCGTGCCGGATCCGCAGCCGGTCACCCTGGTGGAGCAGCTCGAAGTTGCACTCCTGGGTGAGTCGCTTGAGGTGGGCGCTGCCGACCGCGAGCGTCATCGGTCCCAGCCAGGCCACCATCTCGGGCACCCCCAGGACGATCGAGACGACCAGTGCCGGCACGGCGAGCAGGATGACGAGCCCGGGCCCGCTGTAGAGGACGGACTGGACGATGCGCGCGTTCGGGACGGTCAGGACGCGCTCCCCCGCAGGCGCGGGACTCGGCACCTCGGCGTAGTCCTCCTCCGACAGCTGCGCGCCTCCCCAGCCCGTGTGCACGCCTGACGCGGCCGTCGTCCCGCCCCGGTGAGGCTCCCGTCGCTCCCGCCGTCCCGGCCACCTCGTCGCTGCGGCCGGCGAGCGCCATCAGCTGTTCGCGGACCTGCTGGGCCTGCGCGTCGGTGAGGAACGACAGCTTGAGGTGGGAGTCCTTGCCGCCGGCCGACTGCACCACGACCTCCGAGAGGCCGGTCAGCCGGGCGAGCAGCGGGCCGGCCGAGGTCGACGGCCTGGATCCGGTCGAAGCGCACCTGCCGGTGCTGCCGGAAAAGCACACCGGTGCGCAGCTCGATGAGGGTCTCGGCCACCCGGAACCGGGAGAACCGCCAGGACACCCAGGCCCCCGCGATGATGCGCCACCAGGACCACGATGACGGCGATCGCCGCCAGCCCGAGGTGGCCCTGGGTGGGGTCGTCGCGCTGCGCCCCGAACAACGAGTCCGCTTGCTGCGACACGATGTAGGCCAGGACGGCCACGAAGGCGATGCCGCCCTTGAGCAGCGGCGAGAGCGGGTGCAGGTGTCGCCACTGCGCTCCTGGCGACGGCACGCCCGCCGGACTGTCCCTGGGTCGGGCGGGGGTCCCGGAGCGCTCACAGACCGGCTCGCTGCGACTCGCCACGGGCGGCCAACCGCTCGCGCAGCGCCTCGGCCTCGGCGGTCGGCAGACCCGGGATCTGGCCGCCGCTCTGCGGTGAGGCGGTGTGGAGCTCGACGGTGGCCATGCCGAAGCGCCGCTCGAGCGGTCCCGACTGGACGTCGACGAACTGCAGCCGGCCGTAGGGGACGCTGACGAGGGTGCGGAACATCCGGCCCCTCCGGACCACCAGCTCCTCGGCACCCTCGGCCCAGGTGATCGCCGGGACCTGACGGTGGATCACCCACGCGCCGGATCCGAAGGCGAGGGCGAACGACCGTTGCCAGCAGCCAGAACCCGCCCCACACGAACACGGCGAGCACCACGGCCACGAGCAGCAGCGGCACCAGGAAGACGGACAGGACGAGGAGCCGTGCGGTCGCGAGCCGGGGCGACACGGGACGCCACGGCATACCGGCGTCGCCGAAGAGGCGCACCTGGACGGGAGGTGCGGGGTGGTCGGTGGGGGTGTCGCTCACCCCCACAACTTATCCGCCGAAGAGCTTCGCGGCCTTGAGGACCGTCTGCCACAGGCCGTACGCCAGCGGGGTGGCGACGACCAGCCAGGCGAGGGTGACGACAGCCGGGCTGGTGGAGGCGGTGGCCCGGGTCGGGCGTTCGTGGCTCATGACAGTGCTCCTTCGTCGGCCGGCTCGGTGGTTCGGTCGGTGTCGGCCGCGGTGTCGAAGTGCTCCCGACCGACGTCGGTGATGAGCAGGTTCGCCAGGAACCCGACGACCAGCACACCGACCATGGTGAACAGGGCAGGTCGGTACTCGGCGTTGGTGAGGGTGCCCGGTTTGCCCGCGGCATCGAGGAAACCGTTGACCACCAAGGGTCCTGCCACTCCTGCTGCGGACCAGGCGGTGAGCAGCCGACCGTGGATGGCACCCGACCTCCAGGGTCCCGAACAGGTCCTTGAGATAGGCGGGCACGGTCGCGAACCCACCGCCGTAGAACGAGATGATCACGGCGGCAACGATCACGAACATCGCCGTCGAGGTGTGCCCGATCGTCGCGAGCAGCAGGTACATGACGATGCCGACACCGAGGTAGACCATGTAGATCGGCTTGCGTCCGATGGCGTCGGACGTGCTCGACCAGACGAAGCGTCCGGCCATGTTCGCCAGGGACAGCACCCCGACGAAGCCACCGGCCGCGGCCGCCGTGACGGTCGAGGCATCGCCCTCCCGGAAGAAGTCCTGGATCATCGGAGCAGCCTGCTCGAGGATGCCGATGCCCGCGGTGACGTTGCAGAACAGGACGACCCACAGCAGCCAGAACTGGCGGGTCCTGATCGCCTCGGCCGCTCGCACCATGGCACCGTTGCGGCCGGCCTGGTGACTGGCCGTCGTGGCCGCGGCAGCCGCTCGGCGCCGCCTCCAGCCGGGTGGCACCCGCACGAGCGAGGCGCCGAACAGCATGAAGCACAAGTAGGCGATCCCGAGGACGAGGAAGGTCAGGGTGAGGGCGTGGCCGTCGGCGACCGAACCCGTCGAGCCGTCGAACCCGCCGTCGAACCGGCCCAGCAGCCAGTTGGACAGGGGCGAGGCGATCAGGGCGCCACCGCCGAATCCCATGATGGCCATGCCCGTGGCGAGTCCGGGCCGGTCGGGGAACCACTTGATCAGCGTGGAGACCGGCGAGATGTAGCCGATGCCCAGGCCGATCCCGCCGATGACGCCGTAGCCGAGATAGAGCAGCCACAGCTGCTTCGTGGCGATCCCGGCAGACCCGATGAGGAAGCCGACGCTCCAGCACAGGGCGGCGGCCACCATCGCCTTCCGCGGGCCCTCGCGCTCGACCCAGGTCCCGAAGACGGCGGCGGAGAGACCGAGCATGACGATCGCGATCGAGAAGATCCAGGCGATGGGGGTCTGCGACGTGCCGAAGTGCGCGACGAGCGAGGTCTTGAAGACGCTGAACGCGTAGACCTGCCCGATCGACAGGTGCACCGCGAGCGCCGCGGGCGGGATGAGCCACTTGCTGTAGCCGGGGCCTGCGACCGAGCGACTGCGATCCAGGATCGACATCCGCATACCTCCTTGTACGGGGACGAAGCGGGCACAGGGCCCAGGCCGACGGTACTCTCCCGAGCCCCTGAACTGCGGGAATGCCGGCCGGTGACCACGGGTGGCGGCGACACGGCATACATTGCAGGCGTGGGACGGGTGACGCAGCGGGTGCCGGCGATCCGGGTCGAGGTGACCCCGGACGGGCCGCGCACGACGCGGCGTCCCGACACCCTCGCCGTCGAGGAGCCGCTCGAGATCCGCGTCGCGCGGCACCTCGGTGACGGTCACCATGCGGACGCCCGGCGACGACTTCGACCTCACCCTGGGCAACCTGCTCACCGAGGGCGTGCTGCGCCGGGGCGAGGACGTGGCGCAGCTGATGCACTGCCTCGACGAGGACGAGTCGGGCTCGCCCACCTACAACGTCGTCGACGTGACCCTGGCTCCCGGCGTCGTCGCCGACCTGGACCGCAGCGCCCGGTCGGGCTACCAGAGCAGCGCGTGCGGGGTGTGCGGCAAGACCAGCATCGACGCCATCACCGCCACCAGCCCGTATGCCGTGGCGCACGACCCGGTGCGCCTCTCCCCTGCCGTGGTGGCCGGGACTGCCGGACGCGCTGCGGACCCGGCAGAAGGTGTTCGACAGGACCGGGGGGCTGCACGCCGCGGGGATCTTCACCGCGGACGGCGAACCGCTGGTCGGTGCGCGAGGACGTCGGACGGCACAACGCCGTCGACAAGGTCGTCGGCTGGGCGGCGCGCGAGGGGCGGCTGCCCCTGACCGGTCACGTGCTCGTCGTCAGCGGACGGGCCAGCTTCGAGCTCGTGCAGAAGGCGGTGATGGCCGGCCTGCCCGCCCTGGTCGCCGTCTCGGCCCCCTCGTCGCTGGCCGCCGACCTGGCGATGCGGTCGGGGCTGACCCTCGTCGGCTTCGCCCGCCCTCCCCGGCTGACGGTCTACACCGGCGCGGACCGGCTCGGGCTGTAGAGATATATCCAGCGCACGCTCCGGATACTGGCCAGTAGCACGATCCGGTTGTGACCCGCGACTCCTGCGGGTGGAAGATGGACGGGCAGGTCGCAGGCAACCCCGCGATCTCGTCAACACTGGCGCGAGAAAGGACTCACGACCGTGGCCGCACGCGAGGAAGCCGGACCCATTCTCAACGGCATCCCCAGCCAGCTCCCGGACATCGACCCCGAGGAGACCAAGGAGTGGCTCGACTCCCTCGACGGAGTCATCGAGGAGGGCGGTCGCCAGCGCGCGCGCTACGTCATGCTCAAGCTGCTCGAGCGGGCCCGGGAGATGCAGGTCGGGGTGCCGTCGCTGACGGCCACCGACTACATCAACACCATCTCGCCCGAGGCAGAGCCGTGGTTCCCCGGTGACGAGGAGGTCGAGCGCCGCTACCGCGCCTACCTGCGCTGGAACGCCGCGCGTCATGGTGCACCGCGCCCAGCGCCCCCGGCATCGGCGTCGGCGGCCACATCTCCACCTACGCCTCCGCCGCGACCCTCTACGAAGTCGGCTTCAACCACTTCTGGCGCGGCGCCGACCACCCCGGCGGCGGCGACCAGGTCTTCTTCCAGGGCCACGCCTCCCCCGGCATGTACGCCCGCGCCTTCCTCGAGGGCCGGCTCTCCGAGGACCAGCTCGACGGCTTCCGCCAGGAGAAGAGCCACATCGTCGGCCGGGCAGCCGCTGGCACTGCCGTCCTACCCGCACCCGCGGCTGATGCCGGACTTCTGGCAGTTCCCCACGGTGTCGATGGGCATCGGCCCGATGAACGCGATCTACCAGGCGCAGTTCAACAAGTACCTGCACAACCGCGGCGTCAAGGACACCAGCCAGCAGCACGTCTGGGCGTTCCTCGGTGACGGCGAGATGGACGAGCCCGAGTCGCGCGGCCTGCTCCAGCTCGCGGCCGGCGAGGAGCTCGACAACCTCACCTTCGTCATCAACTGCAACCTGCAGCGGCTCGACGGACCGGTGCGCGGCAACGGCAAGATCATCCAGGAGCTCGAGTCGTTCTTCCGCGGCGCGGGCTGGAACGTCATCAAGGTCGTCTGGGGTCGCGGCTGGGACCCGCTGCTGGCCCAGGACCGCGACGGCGCGCTCGTGCACCTCATGAACACCACCAGCGACGGTGACTACCAGACCTTCCGCGCCAACGACGGCAAGTACGTCCGCGACTTCTTCTTCGGCCGCGACCCGCGCACCCGCGAGATGGTCAAGGACTGGTCCGACGAGGACATCTGGTGGAAGCTCAAGCGCGGCGGCCACGACTACCGCAAGGTGTTCGCCGCCTACCAGGCGGCGATGAACCACAACGGCCAGCCGACGGTCATCCTCGCCAAGACGATCAAGGGCTACGGCCTCGGCACCCACTTCGCCGGCCGCAACGCGACCCACCAGATGAAGAAGCTCACCCTCGACGACCTCAAGGGCCTGCGCGACAGCCTGAAGCTCCCGATCAGCGACGAGCTAGCTCGAGCAGCGACCCCTACTCGCCCGCCCTACTTCCACCCGGGACCGGACGACCCGAGCATCAAGTACCTGCGCGAGCGCCGCGAGAAGCTCGGCGGCCCGCTCCCGGTCCGTCGGGTCCAGCACGAGCCGCTCAAGCTGCCCGACGACTCCGCCTACGCCGTGGTCAAGAAGGGCACCGGCAAGCAGCAGATCGCCACGACGATGGCGTTCGTGCGACTGCTCAAGGAGCTGATGCGCGACAAGGAGTTCGGCAAGCGCGATCGTGCCGATCATCCCCGACGAGGCGCGCACCTTCGGCATGGACTCGTTCTTCCCGACGATCAAGATCTACAACCCGCACGGGCAGAACTACACCTCGGTCGACGCCGAGCTGATGCTCGCCTACAAGGAGGCCAAGGACGGCCAGATCCTGCACCTCGGCATCAACGAGGCCGGGTCGATGGCTGCGTTCACCGCCGCCGGCACGTCCTACGCCACGCACGGCGAGCCGATGATCCCGATCTACGTCTTCTACTCGATGTTCGGGTTCCAGCGCACCGGCGACTCGATCTGGGCCGCCGCCGACCAGATGACCCGCGGCTTCCTCATCGGGGCCACGGCCGGCCGCACCACCCTCACCGGTGAGGGGCTGCAGCACGCCGACGGCCACAGCCCGCTGCTGGCGGCGACCAACCCCGCGGTCGTGGCCTACGACCCGGCGTTCGCCTTCGAGATCGGGCACATCATGCAGGACGGGCTGCGCCGGATGTACGGCGACGACCCGGAGAACGTCATCTACTACCTCACCGTCTACAACGAGCCGATGAGCCAGCCGCAGGAGCCCGAGAACGTCGACCGCGAGGGCATCCTGCAGGGGCATGTACCTCTTCGCGCCCGGCATCGCCGACGGCCTGCCCGACGACGCGCCGCGGGTGCAGCTGCTCGCGTCCGGCGTCGGCGTGCCGTGGGCGCTGGAGGCGCAGGAGCTGCTGCGCAACGACTGGGGCGTCGTGGCCGACGTCTGGTCGGTGACCTCGTGGAGCGAGCTGCGCCGCGACGGCATGGCCTGCGACGAGCAGCGGTTCCTGCACCCTGACGGCGAGGCCCGCACTCCCTACGTCACCGAGCGGCTGCGGGACACCCGCGGTCCGGTCATCGCGGTGTCGGACTACATGCGCCAGGTGCAGGACCAGATCCAGCAGTGGGTGCCCGGCGACTTCGCCTCGCTCGGTGCCGACGGGTTCGGGTTCTCCGACACCCGGCCGGCTGCGCGGCGGTTCTTCCACATCGACGGTCCGTCGGTCGCGGTGCGCGCCCTGCAGATGCTCGTCCAGCGCGGCGAGCTCGACGGCGGCGTGGCCCGCGAGGCCGCGTCCCGCTACCGGCTGCTCGACGTCACCGCGGGCACGTCCGGCAACTCCGGCGGCGAGAGCTGAGCGGGAGCCCTCGCCAGAGGCCTGTGCTCCGGTGTCCCTCCCTTGGACACTGCTCGCATCCTGCGAGCAGTGTCCCACAGGCCTGCCGGACGGCCGCCTGAGGCGCGGCGGCGTGCGGCGGCCCACCGGTTGTGGGCGGCATACAAATAGACTTCGGGTATGCCGTCCACCCGGTGACCACCTCCGCCGCGACCCTGCGCGGGTCGAGACGGGTCGGCGGGCGAGCTGTCCGTCGGCGGCCACGCGGCGGATGGAGGCGGCGCACGACTGGTACCGCGTGCTCTCCGCCGAGGACCGGTCGTGGGTCGGCCTGGTCGCCCAGGCCGGCATCGCGGCCTTCATCGCCTGGCTCGCGAGGGGGGCGACCAGACCCCGGTCACGGCCGACGTTTCGGCACGGCGCCCCGCGAGCTGACCCGGTCGATCACCCTGCGGCAGACCCTCGACCTGGTGCGCTCGGTCGTCGACGTCGTCGAGCAGGACGCCACGGCGCTGGCCGAACCCGGGGAGGAGCAGGCGCTGCGGGAGTCGGTGCTGCGCTACTCGCGCGAGATCGCGTTCGCGGCGGCCGAGGTCTACGCCCACGCCGCCGAGGCCCGCGGCGCCTGGGACGCCCGGCTCGAGGGACTCGTGGTCGACGCCGTGCTCCGTGGCGAGGCCGACGACTCGATGCAGTCGCGTGCCGCCGCCCTCGGCTGGGGCTCGACGACGCGGGTCGCCGTGGTCGTCGGCAGCACGCCGCTCGGGCGGTTCCGCCGGCGTCGTCGACGGCCTGCGGCGTGCTGCCGAACGGGTCGGGGTGGACACCCTGGCCGCGGTCCAGGGACGTCGGCTCGTCTGCATCTTCGGCAACGTCGACGACCCCATGGCTGCGGCCCGCGCGGTCGCCGACCACTTCGGCGACGGACCGCTCGTCGTGGGACCCACGGTGCCCCACCTGTTCGCCGCCGGCCGGTCGGCGCGGGCGGCGCTGGCCGGTCAGTCCTGCGCGCACGCGTGGCCGGGGGCGCCGCGTCCCGTGACCGCGGACGAGCTGCTGGCAGAGCGGGTCCTCGTGGGTGACGCCCCCGCCCGCGCGCTCATGCTCGACCGGATCTGGGCATCCGTTGTCGGCCAGCAGCGGGGCCCTGCTCGAGACCGCCTCGGCCTACCTCGAGTCGGGCGGCGGGCTCGAGGGCACCGCGCGGGTGCTGTTCGTCCACCCCAACACCGTGCGCTACCGCCTGGGCAAGATCGCCGACCTCACCGGCTACCAGCTGACCGACCCCCACGACGCCCACACGGTGCGGATCGCGCTCGCCCTCGGTCGGCTCAGCAGACCGGCCACGGCGAGCACCCGACGCACCGCCGAGCGCTGAGACCGGGCTCATGAGACGTGTCTCACTGCCCGCCGCTGCATCTCACGATCTGCGCTCACTTTGTAGACATCCTCCAAAGGTTGGCGCGGATGTTCGTGCCAAACGGTCACGCGGGGGCCACGGCCGGGGCGCAAGGCTGGGACCGTGCTAGCAATCGTCTGCCCGGGACAGGGCTCCCAGACACCCGGCTTCCTCGCCCCGTGGCTCGAGCTGCCGGCCTTCCGCGCGAGGCTCGAGGCACTCTCCGACGTGGCAGGGGTCGACCTGGTCGCGCACGGCACCACCTCCGACGCCGAGACGATCAAGGACACGGCCGTCGCCCAGCCCCTCATCGTCGGCGCTGGACTGGCCGCGGCGGCGGTGCTCTTCCCGGACGGCCCGCCAGGGTGCCGGTGGGGGTGACCGCCGGTCACTCCGTCGGCGAGATCACCGCCTCGGCCTTCGCAGGTGTGCTGTCCGACCACGACGCGATGGTCTTCGTCCGCGAGCGCGGCGAGGGCATGGCCGCGGCCAGCGCCCTGACCCCCACAGGCATGAGCGCCGTCCTCGGCGGCGACCCGGCCGAGGTCGCCGAGGTGCTGGCACGACACGGCCTCACGGCCGCCAACGCCAACGGCGCCGGCCAGACCGTCGCCGCCGGCACCCTCGACCAGCTCGCCGCCCTCGCCGCGGACCCTCCGGCCAAGGCGCGCGTGATCGCCCTGCAGGTGGCCGGAGCCTTCCACACGACGCACATGTCCCCCGCTGTCGACGCGCTCGAGCGGCTCTCGGCCGACTTCGACGTGTCCGACCCGGGCGTGACGCTGTTGTCCAACGCCGACGGCCAGGCGGTCGCCAGCGGGGCCGACGCCCTCGCCCGGCTGGTCCGCCAGGTCAGCAGCCCGGTCCGCTGGGACCTGTGCATGCAGACGCTCGTCGACCTCGGGGTCACGGCGATGATCGAGCTCCCCCCAGCCGGCACCCTCGTGGGCCTCGCCAAGCGCGCGATGCCCGGGGTTGCCACACTGGCAGTCAAGACGCCCGACGACCTCGAGGCGGCGCAGCAGCTGGTTCGCGACCACGGCGGAGACCCCGCTGTCGCAGGATCCACCCCCACCGACGCGCAAGAGGCCTGACATGAGCACACCCGCCCCGAAGGGCACCGGCTCCATCACCCCCGCGGAGGGGGCGACCTACGCGCGCATCATGGGCGTCGGTGGCTACCGTCCCGAGCGCGTCGTGATGAACTCCGAGATCGTCGAGGCGATCGACTCCTCCGACCAGTGGATCCAGGAGCGGTCCGGCATCAAGAGCCGCAGGTTCGCCGCCAAGGACGAGACCGTCGTCGACATGTCCGAGGCCGCCACCCGCGAGGCGCTCGTCGCTGCCGGGCTCGAGGCATCCGACGTCGACGCCGTGGTCGTCGCCACGGTCACCCACCCCTACCAGACGCCTGCTGCCGCACCGATCCTCGCCGATCGCCTCGGCATCCGCGGCGCGGCGTTCGACATCTCTGCCGCGTGCGCCGGCTACTGCCACGGCATCAGCCTGGCCAGCGACATGGTCCGGGGCGGCTCGGCCCGTCACGTCCTCGTCGTCGGCGTCGAGAAGCTCTCCGACTTCACCGACATGACCGACCGCGGCTCGGCGTTCATCTTCGGCGACGGCGCCGGTGCCGCGATCGTCGGCCCCTCCGACACCCCCGCCATCGGGCCGACAGTGTGGGGGTCCGACGGCTCCCAGTGGCGCACCATCTCCCAGCGCGACTCCTGGGTCGAGCTCAAGGAGTCCGGCGGCGTCGGCTCCCCCGCGATCGGCATGGCGGGGCAGTCGGTCTTCCGCTGGGCCGTGTGGGGCATGGCTCCGGTCGCCCAGAAGGCGCTCGACGCCGCCGGGGTCCGCGCCGAGGACCTCGACGCCTTCATCCCCCACCAGGCCAACATGCGGATCATCGACGCGATGATCAAGCAGCTCAAGCTGCCCGCCGACATCCCGGTCGCCCGCGACATCGCCGAGACCGCCAACACCTCCGCGGCGTCCATCCCGCTCGCCACGGAGCGGATGCTGCGCGAGGGTGAGGTCGCCCACGGCGGTCTCGCGCTCCAGATCGGCTTCGGCGCCGGCCTCGTGTATGCCGCGCAGGTCGTCGTCCTCCCCTGACCACACTCCCGCCGGCCCGCGGGTGAACCGGGCCACCGCAATGACCCACCGTGACATGCAAGAGTCACACCACACCAGCAACACCAACAGATGAAGGAGCTGAGCCGGATGGCGCAGAGCGAGCAGGAGATCCTCGAGGGTCTGGCCGAGATCGTCAACGAGGAGACCGGACTGGACACCGAGTCGGTGCAGTCCGAGAAGTCCTTCACCGACGACCTCGACATCGACTCGCTGTCGATGATGACGATCGTCGTCAACGCCGAGGAGAAGTTCGGCGTGCGGATCCCCGACGACGAGGTCAAGAACCTCAAGACCGTCGGCGACGCCGTGTCGTTCATCGCCAAGAGCCAGGGCTGACCCAGCCCTGACCCGGGCTCAGCCCGGCTGACCCCCCGCGCGGGTGGCGACCACCCGGCATACCGATGCCGCACCGGTCGCCACCCCGCGGCGGTGACGTCCTCCCCGCAGCCGGCGCCCAGCACTCGCAGTACCCACACGAAGGAGCACACCCAGCCATGACAGCCGAACGACGCGTCGTCGTCACAGGCCTCGGAGCCACCACGCCGGTGGGCGGCACCGTCCCCGAGACGTGGGACGCCATCCTGGCCGGACGCTCGGGCGCCAAGACCATGGACTTCGACTGGGTGGAGAAGTACGAGCTCCCGGTGAAGTTCGCCGCCACCATCCACACCCAGCCGCTCGACGTGCTGACCAAGGTGGAGGTGCGCCGGCTCGACCCGAGCGCCCAGTACGCCCTGATCGCCACCCGCGAGGCCTGGGCCGACGCAGGCTCCCCCGAGGTCGACCCCGAGCGGCTCGCCGCCTGCATCGGCACCGGCATCGGTGGCGTCTGGACCCTGCTCGACCAGTGGGACAACCTGCGTGAGAAGGGTCCGCGCCGGGTCTTCCCGCTCGCCGTCCCCATGCTGATGCCCAACGCCTCCTCGGCCGCGGTGTCGCTGGAGATCGGCGCCCGTGCTGGTGCCCACACCCCGGTCTCGGCCTGCGCATCCGGGCTCGAGGCGATGGGCTACGCCTACGAGATGATCCGCAGAGGGCCGCGCCGACATCGCCGTCGCCGGTGGCACCGAGGGCGCTGTCCACGCGCTGCCCATCGCGGGCTTCGCCGCCATGCAGGCGCTGTCGACGCGCAACGACGACCCGGAGCGCGCCTCCCGTCCCTACGACACCGGCCGCGACGGTTTCGTCCTCGGTGAGGGCGCCGCGGTGATCGTGCTCGAGGAGTACGAAGCCGCCAAGGCCCGTGGCGCCAGGATCTACGCCGAGCTGAGTGGCGTGGGCATGTCCTCGGACTCCCACCACATCGCGGCGCCCGAGCCCGAGGGCGCCGGCGCGTCCCGCGCCATGCTCGAGGCCGTCGAGCGAGCAGGCCTGACCGCCAAGGACATCGTGCACGTGAACGCCCACGCCACGTCGACCCCGGTCGGTGACGTGGCCGAGTCGAACGCCATCCGGCGCGCCTTCGGCGACGACACCGACGGTATGCCGGTCAGCGCGACGAAGTCGATGACCGGTCACCTGCTCGGCGCTGCCGGGGCCCTCGAGGGCGTCCTGACGGTCCTGGCCCTGCACCACCGGATCGCGCCCGCGACGATCAACCTGGACGACTTCGACCCGGCGATCAAGCTCGATGTCGTGCACGGCGAGGCGCGCAAGCTGCCCGACGGCGACATCGCCGCCCTCAACAACTCGTTCGGCTTCGGCGGCCACAACGTCGCGGTGGTCTTCACCTCGGTCTGAGCCCATCTCGGCCACCCGGCCAGAACCACCGGAGACCGCCCCCGCGCGTGCGGGCGGTCGCCGTGTTTCGCCCAGGCCGGGATGCGCGGCCCGAGTCTGGTCGACCTGGTGGCCGTGACGGGTGACGCAGCCGTCTACGCGGCGCGGGTGGTCGATGCGCTGGAAGCCGAGCTCGGTGCTGCACCCGGCGTCGTGCTCGGTGTCGTGCTTGGTCCGGTCCCCCCGGTGCGGTTCACGGTGGCGCTGGGCTGCGACGTGCCGACCGTCTGCTGCCGGTCGGGGCTGCCGGACGGCGACCGGTCAGGGAGGATGAAGGCGAACGACACCAGGGCCGTCAGGCCGCCGATCCACAGCAGGACCAGGCCGGGCAGCGGCTTCCAGCTGGCGTCGCTCCCGACGGCCTCGCGGTGGGTCAGGAACTCGCGCAGGTAGGCGAGCAGGGTGACGGCGGCCGCCGTCGAGAGCAGCCAGAGAAACCAGGATGCAAGGTGCGCACCGCGCGGCAGGTCTGCGGCCAGGATGAGCCAGGCGCACCACAGCAGCGTCCCCACACAGACTGCGGCCAGTGCCCCCACTGACAGGTTGGGGCGGGTCACACGTTCCTCCAGAGTGGTCGGTCAGCCGGAGAGGCTACCCAACCTGCCGCGGAACCCCCGAAACATGCAGGTCAGCGCGGTCCGCCCGGGCGGCTCACCCCACCTTGTGGAGCCAGCGGACGGGCGCCCCGTCGCCGGCATACCGGAACGGCTCCAGCTCGGCGTCCCAGTCCGTCCCCAGGAGCTCCTCCACCATCTCGGCCATCGCCTCGGGCGAGCCCTGCGAGAGCCGGAGCACCTCGCGGAGCCGGTCCTCGTTGATGACCGCGTCGCCGGACGCGGATGTCCAGGTGTGGTGGATCCCCAGGGCAGGGGTGTGCGACCAGCGCGAGCCGTCGACCCCGGCGCTGGGCTCCTCGGTCACCTCGTAGCGCAGGTTGTCCCACCCACGCAGCGCCGAGGCGAGCTTGGCGCCGGTGCCCTGCACTCCTGCCCACGCGACCTCCGCGCGGACGAGTGCGGCACCGGCCGGTTGCGGGGTCCAGTCGATGGCCACCCGGCCATCGAGCACGGACTCGAGTGCCCAGGTGATGTGCGGGGTCAACGCAGTCGGGGTGGAGTGAATGAACACCACCCCGCGGGTCGTGACACGCGGCATCGCGACAGACATTCCGGGCCTCCTTGGTGTGCGAGGGACGTCTTCCCCACGAACCTCGTCACCTGCTGGCCTGGCTGTGTGTCGCATCTTCAGTTGGCTGTGCGTGGCCCATTGTGCACCACGAAGCACATCTGCACCAGCACCACCACGCACCTCAGGCTCAACTCAGGGATCACTGCCGGCCACCGCCATGCGGGCGATAGGCTCACCGCGCCCAGCCGGCGCGAGCCGAGCTGGCGCCGGGGCAGTAGCTCAGTCGGTCAGAGCAGCGGACTCATAATCCGTCGGTCGTCGGTTCAAGCCCGACCTGCCCCACAGGACGGTTGTATGACTCCGCCTGATGCTTGACGTTTGGCTTTCGGGTGATGCCTGACAGTGTTCCGGCTGAGGCTTGACAGTTGTTTCGGCTGAGGCTTAACACTCCCTGACCGAAGACGAACGGGCGCAGCTGGTGCGGCAGGTAGCCTCTGGGGCATGACCTCGCCGAGTAGCGGAGCTCTGCGCCTCGTGCGTGCAGCGTGTTTCTCGGTGGCGATGCTAGGCCTGTCGCTGACGGCGCATGTCGCGGGAGGCGGCCACGCTCCCTCCAGTGGCGTGCTTGCCGTGCTGGCGCTCGGGGTGTTCTGGGCCTGCACGCTGCTGACCTGGCGGCGACTGGGTCGCGTTTCGTTGAGCTCGGTCGTGCTTGTGTCGCAGGTGGTGCTGCACAAGACGTTGGACCTCCTGGCAACTCCTGCTCCGTGCGTGGAGCTGGTTCATGCCCATGCGGGCCACCTCACGCAGGGGGCGACGATCGTCTGCTCGGCACCGATGCCGGCCATGGCCTCAGCTCACGGGACGCCCGGTGTGGGCATGGTGATCGCGCACGCCGTGGCAGCCGTCCTGGTGGGTCTGGTGCTGGCTCGTGGCGAGGCCGCTCTCTGGTTTCTCGCCCGGCTGGTGTGGCGTCCGATTGCCGACACCCCGGCTGTGGCGGTCCCGGTGTCGCGTGGGCGCGTCGACATCGATCACGTTGAGGTTTCGCCCCGGTCTGTTGTGCCGGGCGGTGTCGGTCGGCGGGGACCTCCAGTTGGGTGTCTGGCCTTCGGCTGACTGATCCCCGGTGCCTGTGTGCTCCGAGGTGTGGGTTTCGTGAAGGCCACCTCGCCGTCATTCACCCTGCCCACTGGTGCGGCTTCGACGTCGCCGGGCACCCATCGAAGGACCTCAAATCATGCACCCATCCCTGCCCAGACTTGCCCTCCGCTCGGGCGCTGTCGTGACCGCAACTCTCCTCGCGGTCGGTACCGGCCTCGCGCCTGCGTCCGCGCACGTTCGAGTGAAACCCGACGCCACGGCCAGCGGCGGGTACGCCGGACTGACCTTCCGCGTTCCCAACGAGTCCGACACGGCGTCCACGACCAAGATCGTGCTGACGCTCCCTCAGGACCGGCCCTTGGCCAATGTCTCCATCCGTCCGGTTCCCGGGTGGACCGCCACCGTGGTCCAGGCCGACCTCCCGAGACCCGTGACCAGCAAGGAGGCGACGCTGACGAAGGCACCGCGCACGGTCACCTGGGCGGCCTCGAGCCCGGCGGCCGCCATCGCTCCGGGGCAGTACCAGGAGTTCGCCATCAGTGCCGGTCCACTGCCCACCCCCGGCCAGCTACTCCTTCCCGTCGCCCAGACCTACTCCGATGGCAAGGTCGTGAACTGGGACCAGGCACAAGAGAGTGGCAAGGAGGAACCGGAACACCCGGCACCTCAGTTCGTGGTCACGGCCTCTGCGGAGACGGGGAAACCCGCCACCACAGTCGCGACTGGCGGCGCTGAGGCCGCCCCAGACGCCGAGCGGTCTGACCTCGTCGCGCGGCTGCTGGCCGGTGCCGCGCTGCTCGTGGGCCTGCTGGCCATCGGAACCCAGCTCCTCGGTTCCCGCCGCCGCAACCGCGCGGGGGCGTGACTGGAGTGAAGTCCGCTAGCCGCTGGTGGCTGGCCCCGGCGATGCTGACCGTCCTCGTGGCCGTCGGCATCGCCGGGGCGGCGACCGCAGACGCGCACGCCGTGCTGCTGTCCACGTCGCCTGCGGACGGTGCCGCCGCCACCCAAGAGCCGCCAGAGGTCGTCCTGACCTTCAATGAGGCAATCTCCGGCGTCGGCGCCATCGTTCGCGTGACCGCCCCCTCCGGACAGGTCTCCGCCGGAAGCCCTCGAGTCATCGACCACACCGTGCACCAGACGTTGCTGCCCGGTGCCGGCGGCGGCAGCTACCGCGTCGACTGGCGCGTCACCTCTTCCGATGGCCATCCCGTCTCCGACACCTTCACCTTCACCGTGGCCGGCCCTCCAGCCACCTCGCCACCACCACTGATTGCTTCCCAGCCCGCGTCGCCCGTCGACACCGGCAACCACGGAGCTCACACGAGCTGGCCGCTCTGGGGGGCCGGTGCCGTGGTGGCCCTTTTCGCTGGGGGACTACTCATTCGCCTTCGAACAAGGAAGAACACATGACCGAAGCCAACCGCCTACCGCGCTCGCTCCTGACGATGGGATTCATCGCCACACTGGCGTCCGGCTGCTCAAACACCGGCGCGACCAGCCCGGAGACCACGACCTCCACGACCTCCATGACCTCCGCGACGGCACCGGCTCCTTCAAGCACGTCGACCACAACGTCCGAAGCCGCCAAGACGCTGAGCATCACGCTCACGGGGAAGAACATCGACCCGCAGCCAGGCATCTTCACGCTCAAGACCGGTGAGACTCTGCGCGTGACCGTGACCAGCGACCACGACGACGAACTACACGCGCACGGCTTCGACAAGGAGGTCGAACTCAAGGCCGGAAAGCCCACCACACTCGACCTGAGCACGACCCAGTCGGGCACGTACGAGGTGGAGACCCACCACCCCGAGCTGCGCCTGTTCAAGGTCGTCGTTCGCTAGCGGGCTACGCGTCCCCCGAAACGCGCCCAACGCACCGACCGCAGCGTCAATAGGCAATCTCGCGTGGTCGCGCGCCATGGCCTGAGGTTGGGAGTGGTCCCGTCGCGACACCACGCGTACGCTTGCGGATGCAGGCCCATCCCAGACCCCGATGGGCAGGTATTGGTGCTTTTCGGGCGCCGTCCCCGCCAGAGCCAACGCTTGCTCGTCACTTCACTGCAAGGACAGTTGGTGGCGACGTGGACTCTGACCTTCCCGAGAACGTGGTCCACCTGGACGGTTCGGCAGTCGCAGGCTGTGGCGAGCGTGCGATGCCGGTTCTCGACTCGATCATCGATCTGGCCAAGCAGCTGATGCCTGGCACCCACGTCGGGATCTGCGTCGCGGACAGCACGGGAACCGTGACGACCCTCGCAGGGACCGACCCGCTCGCTTTCGCCCTCGACGACATGCAATGCGCTATGGACGAAGGGCCATCCCTCACCGCCTTCAGGGACGGACATACCGTCATCGTCGACGACGCCGAGAGTGAGCATCGGTGGCCGAGGTTCATGCCCTGCGCCGTCAAGATGGGCCTTCGGTCGCACCTGGCAGTGCCGATCTACGTCGAGGACCAAACCGTCGGTGGGTTGAGCCTGTACTCGACCACGCACACGCACCTGGACGCCGACCGCCTGGCCCACGCGAAAGTATTCGCCGCGCAGGCAGCTATCGCGCTGAGCCAGAGCCGACGCGAGTTCCACCTGGCAGCTGCGCTGCAGTCGAGCAGGACGATCGGCAAAGCGATCGGGCTGACCATGGAACGGTTCGACCTCGACGACCAGGAAGCATTCGACCGCCTGGTCCGTCTGTCCCAAAAGTCCAACCTCAAGCTCCGCGACCTCGCCGCGCACCTGGTCAAGCAGTCGAACGACCTGCGTCACGTGACCGGACTGAGCCAGTCCCTTCTCCAGCAACCGTTGGCAACGTACATAGGGCTGCCCCACCAGGACGCTACGGACCAAACCCGGTTCGACGTCACCGAGGCCACCGCCGGCTGGCCCCCGCGCGCCAAGAGCAGAGGCCACGACCAAGCCACCGACTTGCTACCCGGCCTGTAGCTTGTCTGACCTGCGGTTGCGACCCTGAGCGAGCGGACCCGACGGCACACACAAAGCAACGCAAAAGGGCGCTCCGCCTGATACCCGCGGTGTATCGTCGAGCTATCCCGTGGTTCACCTTCGAGCCTCAGGATGGTCTGCAGCGTCTCGTGATGAGCGCCTCTCTGTGTGCCTCACGACAACGCACGCGAGAGTGCCGTCATGCAGACTGCTTCCGCCTTTGTTCGGTCCGTTGCCGAGGCGGCTCGGACCTTGAACCAGCCGCGAACACTCGACGAGACCTTGCAGACCATCGTCGAGGTGGCCTGCAACTCGGTGCCGGGTTTCGACCAGGTCGGCGTCGCGACGCTGCAGAAGGAGGGCGGCGTGACGACGCGAGCCTTCAGCGGTGACCTGGTCGTCCGCTTGGACGAGATGCAGTACTGCCTGCGCGAAGGCCCCTGCTCGGAGGCACTGTACGGGGCCGAGCCGATCTCGATGTCGAGCCTGCGAGCCGAGCAGCGCTGGCCTCGGTACACGCCCCAGGCCAGGGCGGTGGGCGTCCGGTCGCAGCTGGCGGTGAAGCTGTACCTCGACAACAGCGCACTGGGAGGCATCAACTTCTACTCGACGATCTCGGATGACGTGAGCCATGACGCCCAGGCGCTGGCGCGGCTGTTCGCCAGCCACGCGGCCATCGCGCTCGGGCACGCGACGGACAGACAGCACCTCAACGAAGCCCTGCAGACCCGCAAGGTCATCGGAGAGGCGATCGGCATCCTCATGGAGCGGCACGGGATGAACGAGGACCGCGCCTTCGCCTTTCTCGTCCGAGCCTCCTCCCACGCGAACATCAAGCTGCGCGCCGTCGCCCAGGAGCTCGTCGACGAGTGGAACGCCTGACCGTCTCGGGTGCGCCGGGCCGTCAGGCGAGGTTGCCGTTGGGTGACAAACGAGCACTCGGTGGAGCCGTCGACCCATCCCACCGGGTAGGTTGCCGGACATGACGGAGCCACTGGTCGTTCTCAAGGGCGTCAACAAGCACTTCGGCGAGCTGCACGTCCTCCAGGACATCAACCTGTCCATCGGCAAGGGCGAGGTCGTCGTCGTGATCGGACCCTCCGGGTCCGGCAAGTCGACTCTCTGTCGCACCATCAACCGGCTCGAGACCTTCGAGACCGGCTCGATCACGATCGACGGGGTGCCGCTGCCCGAAGAGGGCAAGGAGCTCGCGCAAGCTGCGCGCCGACGTCGGCATGGTGTTCCAGTCGTTCAACCTCTTCGCGCACAAGACGATCCTCGACAACGTCACGCTCGGGCCGATCAAGGCCCGCAAGGTCCCGAAGGCAGAGGCCGAGAAGCGCGCCATGGAGCTGCTCGAGCGGGTCGGCGTCGCCCACCAGGCGGAGAAGTTCCCCGCCCAGCTGTCGGGTGGCCAGCAGCAGCGGGTGGCCATCGCCCGCTCGCTCGCGATGGACCCCAAGGTGATGCTCTTCGACGAGCCGACCTCGGCCCTCGACCCCGAGATGATCACCGAGGTCCTCGACGTGATGGTCGCGCTCGCCAAGGAGGGCATGACGATGGTCGTCGTGACCCACGAGATGGGATTCGCCCGCAAGGCGGCCAACCGCGTGGTCTTCATGGCCGACGGGCAGATCGTCGAGGAGAACGACCCCGAGGGCTTCTTCACGGCGCCCAAGTCCGACCGCGCCAAGGACTTCCTCGGCAAGATCCTCACCCACTGAGGTCACGCCGGACTGCTGACAGACCCGCCGAGTGACTCTAGGGACCCGACGGACCCGACGGACCTGAGGGACACAGACATCCAGACCGCACTGCACTGCACACCGGGGCGCACCAGCGCAGCGGCAACACATCAGGAGGAAAACGGAATGAAGATTCGTCAGATTGGCGCAGTGACCGCCGCATCGGTGCTCGCGCTCGGCCTGACCGCCTGTGGCGACAGCGCCAAGGACGGCGGCGCGAGCGGGGGCGGTGGCGGCGGCGCGAAGTTCAAGGTCGGCATCAAGTTCGACCAGCCCGGCCTCGGCCTCAAGGAGGGCTCGAAGTACACCGGCCTCGACGTCGACGTCGCCACCTACGTCGCCAAGGAGCTCGGCCACGACGCGGGCGACATCCAGTGGGTCCAGTCGCCGTCGGCACAGCGCGAGACGCTGATCTCGACGGGCCAGGTCGACATGGTGGTCGCGACCTACTCGATCACCGACGCCCGCAAGGAGAAGATCTCCTTCGCCGGTCCGTACTTCATCGCCGGCCAGGACCTGCTCGTCCGCGCCGACGACACGTCGATCACCGGGCTCGGAGGCGCTCACCGGCAAGAAGCTGTGCTCGGTGACCGGCTCCACGTCCGCCCAGAAGGTGAAGGAGAAGGTCCCGGGCGTCCAGCTCCAGGAGTTCGGCACCTACTCCGAGTGCGTGGCCGCCCTGGTCTCCAAGGGCGTCGACGCCCTGACCACGGACAACACGATCCTCGCCGGCTACGCCTCGCAGGCCCAGTACAAGGGCAAGCTCAAGGTCGTCGGCAAGCCGTTCTCCGAGGAGCGCTACGGCATCGGCATCAAGAAGGGCGACACCGCCACCTGCGAGAAGATCAACACCGCGATCGGCAAGATGATCTCCTCCGGCGACTGGCAGAAGGCCATCGACGCCAACCTCGGCCCGGCCGGGTTCAAGGTCGACTCCGCGACCAACCCGCCCAAGCAGGACGCCTGCTCCTGACCGGTTCACACCGCCTTCGGTATGCCGCCCGCTCGCCTGAGCGGGCGGCATACCGAAGCACGAACCTCGTTGCACCGCAACGCCACTCGCCACGGAAGGGTCCCTGAATGGGTGACATCCTGAGCACCTACGGCTCGCAGATCCTCAGCGCCTTCTGGGTCACCATCAGGCTCGCGCTGGTCGCAGGAGTCGGCTCCCTGGTCCTCGGCACGATCGTCGCCGTCATGCGGCTGTCCCCGGTCCGGGTCCTGCGGCTGCTCGGGCACCTGGTACGTCAACATCTTCCGCAACACCCCGCTGACCCTGCTCATGGTGTTCAGCATCCTGGGGCTCACCTACATCCTCGGCCTGAGCCTCGACCAGCAGGACGTCACCCAGAACGCCCTGCGCTGGGCAGCCGTGATGCTGTCGGTCTACCACGCGGCCTTCGTCTGCGAAGCCCTGCGGTCGGGGGTCAACACGGTCCCGGTCGGTCAGGCCGAGGCGTCCCGCTCGATCGGGCTGACCTTCGCCCAGAGCATGCGTGAGGTGATCCTGCCCCAGGCGTTCCGTGGCGCGGTCGCCCCGCTCGGCTCGAACTTCATCGCGCTGATCAAGAACACCACCGTCACGGCCGTCGTCGTCTCCGCGGAGGCGGGCGGCCTGATGAAGACGATCATCGAGAACGAGACCGGCACGCTCTCGGTCTTCCTGATCTTCGCGATCGGGTTCGTCATCCTCACCCTTCCCCTCGGCGTGTTCTTCACCTCGCTCTCGCGTCGACTGGCGGTGAAGCGATGAGCGCCTCCGTCCTGTTCGACGCGCCGGGACCCAGGGCTCGGCGTCGGCACGCCATCCTCGCCGCCCTCGGCGTGCTCGTGGTTCTCGGCCTGCTCTATGTCGCGGTCCGCAAGATGCAGGACGCGAACCAGCTCCAGGGCTTCATGTGGAAGCCGTTCGTGACCGACCGCTCGGTGTGGCGCGACTACCTCCTGCTCGGGCCTGTGGGGCACCCTCAAGGCAGCAGTCATCTCGATCGCCCTGGCCATCGCCTTCGGCCTGCTCTTCGGGCTGGGAAGGCTCTCGGCCAACCGCCCGATCCGCTGGGTCTCCGGCGTCGTCGTCGAGTTCTTCCGCGCCGTTCCGGTGCTGATCATGATGATCGCCAGCTACGGCTACTACTCGCGTTCGGGACTCTTCTCGAGCGAGACGGCTCCCCTCGCCGGAGTCGTCACCGGACTGACCCTCTACAACGGGTCGGTGATCGCCGAGCTGGTGCGCTCGGGCGTCTTCTCGCTGCCCAAGGGCCAGTCGGAGGCCGGTCTGTCGATCGGCCTCACCGAGTCGCAGACCTTGCGCTCGATCCAGCTGCCCCAGGCGCTCACCGCCATGCTCCCCGCGCTCATCGGGCAGTTCGTCGTGATCCTCAAGGACTCGGCGCTCGGCACCGCGATCACCTACTCCGAGCTGCTGGACTGGTCCAAGACGCTCGGGTCGGCCTTCGCCAACACCGTGCCCGCCTACATCGTCGCGGCCGTCTTGTTCATCCTGATCAACTTCGCCCTGACCGTCCTCGCGAGTCGCGTGCAGCGCCGGCTCTCCCGTCGCGGTCGCACGACGATCCGTGAGGCGGCTGCGGTGCCGACCCCGGTCAACCCCGGCACGGCCACCTGACTGGCTGACGAGTGGTCGAGAGTGCACGACACGCTGACACGAGTCGGCGACCGTCAGCGTGTCGTGCACTCTCGATCCCGCGATGACCGCCCACGACGAAGGCCCCGGACCTGATGGTCTGGGGCCTCGTGGTGTGGTGCGCTCCCCCGGTTGGACTCGAACCAACAACCTGCCGATTAACAGTCGGCTGCTCTGCCAATTGAGCTACAGGGGAATGTCCGTCTGCGGTCCCCCGCGTTCGGCGCTGCGCAACCATAGCAAAGGATGCGGGCAGTTCTGAAAACGGCTCAGCCGGGCTCAGGCAAGGCCGACTTGCTCGCGCAGGTAGGCCAGGGCGGCGTCGGTGCGCACGGTCAGCTCGGGGTCGTCGGCACGCACCCCTCGGCCCAGCACCACCTGCTCGACCAGCTCTCCGGACGCCAGGTCCTGGCGGATCACGACCTTGGCCGAGCGCCGCGGACCGAGCTCGATCCGCTGGGCCAGCACGACGCTTGCCTGGACGCGTTCGCGCAAGGTCTCGGGGAGCAGGCTGGTGGCGCCCAGGACCCACTGCGACGGCCTGGCCCCGTCCACCCACGTCACGGTCAGCTGGGTGAGCTCGGCCGACCAGGTGCCACCGTCAACCTCGTGCCACGGACGGGCGAGGGTGCGCACCCCAGCCGCGGAGACGGCATACAGGCTCTGGTTGGTCGCCACGACGGTCGTGCCGCTGGCCTCCTCACGGGCCCAGGTGAGGACCCGTTCACCGGAGCCGAGGCCGGCGGCCCTGCGCACGTCGGCCGGCAGCTTCTCCGCGCGCCGAAGCGAGATCGCCATCAGGACCCGCTGTCCCGCAGCGTGGCCAGCTCGCGCTGCAGCTCCTGCAGCTCGGTGCTCAGGGTGCGTGCGGCGGTGGGGTCCGAGTGCGAGTCGGCGGCCATCCGGCGCATGGCCGACATCGCGTCCGCGATCCGGCGGGTCAGCGAGACCTCCTGGACCCGGGTCAGCAGGGCGTCGATGTAGCGGCGCTCGGGCAGGCCGGTGGCCTTGTCGAACCTCGTCGGCAGCGACGCGACCGAGAGCTCGGCCACGAGTCCGTGGACCGCGAGGGGCGCGGCCTGGGTGACCCGGTCTGCCCAGGCCTGCACGGACAGCCCACGCTGCGGTCCCCCTGCGCCACGGACCCCGTCGAACACCGCTCGGTGGGCCGGCGCCGTGAACGCGTCGGCCGACACCTTGTCGACGTCGGAGGGGTGAAGCTGTCGGGGTACTGCAGGAGGGTCTGGAGCAGCTGTCGTTCGGCGAACACGATGGGGTCCCGCAGGTCCGGTGCCGGCAGGGCGGCGCGGGCCTCCTCGATCGACGGCTCGGGCACGGTGTCGGCATCGGGACGCCCGGTCGGGGTGTCCTTCGCCTCCTTGGCGTCGCGCGCGGCCATCCGCTGGGCGCGGGACACCTCGGCCTGGACCTGCTCGACCTCGACGCCGATCCACCCGGCCACCGTGCGGATGTACTCGGGTCGCATCGAGCTGTCGCGGATGGAGTTGACGATCGGGGCTGCGGCGCGCATGGCCTGGACTCGGCCCTCGGCGGTGGACATGTCGAAACGGGCGATGGTGGTGCGGACCGCGAACTCGAACATCGGCACGGCGTCGTCGACGAGGTGACGCACCGCGTCGTCACCCTTGGCGATGCGCAGCTCGCACGGGTCCATCCCGCCGTCCGCCACCGCCACGAAGGACTGCGACGCCCAGCGCTGGTCCTCGCCGAACGCCTTCATCGCCGCCTTCTGACCCGCCACGTCACCGTCGAACGTGAAGACGACCCGGGCGGGAGCGAGGTCTGCCTCGTCGCGCATGATCCGGCGCAGCATCTTGATGTGGTCGACGCCGAAGGCCGTGCCACAGGTGGCCACCGCCCCCTCGATGCCGGCGAGCTGGCAGGCCATCACGTCGGTGTAGCCCTCGACGATGACAGCCTTGCGTTCTCCCGCAATGGACTTCTTCGCGAGGTCGAGCCCGTAGAGCACCGTCGACTTCTTGTAGATCGCCGTCTCGGAGGTGTTGAGGTACTTCGCCGCGATCCGGTCGTCGTCGAACAGCCGCCGCGCACCGAACCCGACCGTGTCTCCGGTGATGTCGCGGATCGGCCAGACCAGCCGCCCGCGGAACCGGTCGTAGAGCCCTCGGCTCCCTCGCCCGGACAGCCCGCCCAGGACGAGCTCCTCGTCGGCGAACCCCTTGGACCGCAGGTGCCGGGACAGGTCCTCGCCCCCGCGCGGTGCGAACCCGACCCCGAACCGCTTGGCTGCCTCGCTGTCGAACCCGCGCTCGCGCAGGAAGTCACGACCCGCCCTGGCCTCGGGGGCGTTGAGCAGCGCGTGGTGGTAGAACTCCTGCGCCACGCGGTGCGCCTCGACGAGCCGCGAGCGCCGGCCGAGGCTCTCGCCGTCGCGCGGCTTGCCGCCCTCCTCGTAGTGCAGCTCCATGCCGAGCTTCTGGGCCAGCCGCTCGATCGCCTCGGTGAAGGTCAGGTGCTCGACCTTCTGCACGAACGAGATGACGTCGCCGCCCTCGCCGCACCCGAAGCAGTGCCACGCGCCGACTGCCGGCCGGATGTTGAACGACGGGGTCTTCTCGTCGTGGAACGGACACAGCCCCTTCATCGAGCCCGGACCGGCAGGGCGCAGGGTCACGTGCTCGCGCACGACGTCCTCGATCGACGAACGCTCCTTCACGAGCGCGACGTCGTCGGCCTTGATCCGACCCGCCAACTGGCCCTCCTGTACACCCGACTAGCCAACGCGAGTCTAGGTGGTGCGTCCCGGTCCGTGCGGCCCACCTCCACAGCTGCGGTATGCCGCGTCGTCACCTCCGCCCACCGCCACCTCGTGCCCGCGCCAGACCGCCGCCAGACCCGCGCCGCCGCAGCGCATCCGGCGGCCGGGGCCTGGTCAGCTCCAGGCGCGGTGCAGGGCGAGGGCGCGCACGTCGGTGAGGGAGGCGACCTGGTCGACGACGACGCGCAGGGCCGCGGCGTCGGAGTCGGCGGCCTTCCAGTCGCCGAGCAGGTCCGGGTCCAGCCGGCCGACCGGGTCCTGCTGGTAGCCGGCGACGAGGTCGGCCACCACCTCGCGCTGTCGGACGAGCACGTCTATCCGCTCCTGGGCGTGCATGACGAAGTGGGCGGCGACCGCCTTGAACACCGCGCACTCCGCCCTGGTGTCGTCCGGCACCACGAGGTCGGCGGCATACCGGGTCAGCGGTCCGTCGCCGTGGCGCTGGCGCGTGGCCACCTCGACCGCGTGGACGAACCGGCCGATCAGCCGCGAGGTCATGTCCTTGAGGGCGGCACGGTCGACCCGGGAACCGTCGTAGGTCGTGGGCACCGCTCCGCTCGCCAGCACCCGCTCCAGCGCGGCGCCGAGCGCGTCGACCCCCAGGTCAGCGGCGTAGAGCCCGGTGGCCACCGCGAGGACCGAGTCGACGTCCGTGCCGTCGCGCAGCCGGCGCACGTCGAGCCGGCCGGACGCGATGGCGTCCTCGACGTCGTGCACCGAGTAGGCGACGTCGTCCGACCAGTCCATGACGTCGGCCTCGATGCAGCGCACGCCCGGCTCCCGGCCGTCGCGGAACCAGTCGAAGACCGGACGGTCGTCCTCGTAGACGCCGAACTTGCCGCTCGGGGCGAGCTCCTCGCCCGGCGCCGGGTGGGACCGTGGCCAGGGGTACTTGGTCGCGGCGTCGAGAGTGGCCCGGGTGAGGTTGAGCCCGGCCGGGCGGCCGTCGGGATGCACCCGCTTGGGCTCGAGGCGGGTCAGCAGCCGCAGCGTCTGGGCGTTGCCCTCGAAGCCACCGATGTCCCGGGCGATGTCGTCGAGGGCACGCTCGCCGTTGTGGCCGAAGGGCGGGTGGCCGAGGTCGTGGGCGAGGCACGCCGAGTCGACGACGTCGGCGTCGCACCCGAGCGCCTCGCCGAACTCGCGCCCGATCTGGGCCACCTCGAGGCTGTGGGTCAGCCGGTTGCGGACGAAGTCGTCGTCGCCGGGCTGCACGACCTGCGTCTTGGCGGACAGCCGCCGCAACGACGCCGAGTGGACCAGCCGGGCGCGGTCGCGGGCGAAGTCGTCGCGGTCGGCCCGCTTGGTGGCGGGGTCCTCCCGCACCCAGCGCTCCCGGTCGACCTCGGTGTAGCCCACGCCGCCGACTCTAGAGCCACCCCGCGCCCGTGCCGCCCCGGGCCGCACCACCGCCTCGGTACTCAGCGGCCACCGGCAGCGCGGGCGGCCTCGGCGGCCCGCTCGACCCATCTGGGCTGGGTGCCGTAGCGCTGGCTGGGGATGAGCCGACCCGCGGCGCTGTCCTCGAGCAGCTGGGCCATCCGCTTGTCGCGGGTGGCCTGCTGCTTCGCCGTCATCACCCAGTGCACGGCGAGCTTCCTGTAGGACGCGGTGGCGACCTCCCAGAAGGCGCTGGCGGCGGCATCGCGCGGCCAGCCGCGCGGCATACTCCGGCGTCAGCTCGACCGCGCTCGTCGGCTCGTAGGAGTAGATGCCCGACCGGTCCTCCCGGCGCCGCTCGTAGGCGGCGAGTCCGGACGGCTGCATCCGGCCTTCGGCCTTGAGCCGCTCGACCGACGCGATGTTGATCGCGCTCCAGTTGCTGGTGGGTTTGCGCGGGGTCCACCGCTGTCGCACGGCGTCCTCGTCGATGCGCTGGGCGACCGAGTCGATCCATCCCCAGCACAGCGCCTCGACCACGGCCTCCTCCCACGTGAGACCGCGCTCCGGGACGTGCTTCTTGTAGAGACCCATCCACAGCTCGGTGGCGGTGTCGTGGTTTGTCGCGAGCCAGGCGTGGAACTCCTCAGGCCCCGAGAAGAACGTCGCAGGTCTCTCCGGGGTCCCGCCCGGAGTCCCGATCTGTCGCTGCCTCTGCTGCCGCGGGCTGTCCTTCGGCGTCATGGGCGAAGCCTGCCACGGGGGTCCGACGTCCGCTCCAGATCTGGTAGGCCACCGCAGCAGCCGCGATCCCGAGCGCCCACACCACGTGCCAGCCGTTCATGAGAAGCAGTCCGAGCACGGAGGTCAGCGCGACCACCGCGGTCCACCAGACCCGCGAGCCGCGCGGCAGGAGCCGCACCGCGGCCGCGGTCCCGAGGACGTAGACCAGCGTGAAGCACCCCGTCGCCAGCAACATGAGCGGCGTGAGGCCCAGGTGGAGCAGCTGCGACGCCACCAGCGAGAGCAGCGACAGCCCGGCGATCAGCGCCAGGCTGCGCCGCGGCACCTCGCCCTTCTCGGCACCCACCGCGAGGTATGCCGGGAGCGCGCCATCGCGAGCTAGCGCGGCTCCCAGCCGGGAGGCGCCCGCGAAGTAGGCGTTCATCGCCCCGATGGTCAGCAGGACGGCCACCACGGCCGTGACGACCCGCACCTGCCCGCCGACACCGGCGGCCAGCAGGTCGGACAGTGGCGCCTCGCTCGACCCGGTGGCGGGTCCGAGCACCGCCAGGCTGGTGGCCGCCAGGGCGAGGTAGAGGGTGCCGACGACGACGAGGGCGATGCCCGTGGCGCGGGGGACGTCGCGCGTGGGGCGGCGGTAGTCACCTGCCAACGAGGCGACGGCCTCCCACCCGGCGAACCCCCACACCAGGAGGGCAGCGGCCGTCCCCACTGCGGCCCAGCCCTGCGGGGCGAACGGCTGCAGGTTGTCCCACCGCGCGTGCGGCAGCGCGGCGACGATGGTGACGACCATCAGCATGGCCAGGACGGCCGTCAGCCCGAGCTGCACGCGGCCCGAGAGCCGGAGCCCGGCTGCGTTGAGGAGAGCCACGCCGATGATCAGGGAGGCGGCCACGGTGACGGCGACGGTCCGGCCTCCACCCACCGCGTCCGAGACGTAGCCACCGGCCATCAGGGACGCCGGCGGTGCGCCCACCGGGACCGCGAAGAAGAAGCACCAGCCGACGGCCGCGGACGCCTTGGGACCGAAGGCCCGCCGCACGTAGGTCGACACGCCTCCGCCGTCCGGGAAGCGCGCACCCATCGCCGCGAACGTCGACGCGAGCGGGATGCTGAGCAGGACCAGCGCCGCCCAGGCCACGAGCGAGGCCGGACCGGCGATGCCCGCCGCGATCGCGGGCAGGGTGATGACGCCCGTGCCCAGCACGGCGCCGATCGACAGGGCGGTGCCCTGCGGGATGGACAGACCCGAGGGGCGGGGAGCGGTGGTGGTCATGGCTCCAGCCTGCTCCTGGATTGGATCCTCTCGAAGTGCCAGTTGTGGCCAAGTTGATTGGGCCAATCTAGGCTGTCGGGCATGGACCTCCACCTCTCACCCGAGGCCACCGGCGATCGCACCGCGAGCATCTACCAGCAGCTCCTCGACGCGATCCTCGACGGGCGGCTCGTCGCGGGTGGGCGCCTCCCTCCCACGCGCGAGCTCGCCACCTCCCTCGGGGTGGCCCGCGGGACTGTCACCACGGCATACGACCGGCTCGTCGCCGAGGGGTTCCTCGTGTCGAAGGTGGGCGCGGGGACGTTCGTCTGCCCGGAGGTCGTGCCCCATCGGCAGCGACGAGCCCCTGCGGGTGACCTGCGACCACGTGCGGTGTGGGGGACCCTGCCGGCCCCGGTCCTCGACGCACCCCCGGTGGAGTACGACCTGACCGTCGGCGGGCCGGACACCTCGCTCTTCCCGCTCGCGGTGTGGCGCCGCCTGGTGTCCGCGACCCTGCGCCCCTCCCTGCTGGCCGCGTCCGCCTACGAGGGCGGCGGCCACCCGGGCCTCCAGCGGGAGGTCGCGCGGTATGCCGGGCTGGCCAGGTCCGTCGTCGCCAGTCCCGATGACGTCCTGCTCACCAACGGCGCCCAGCAGGCGCTCGACGTCGTGGCCCGCACCGTGCTCGACCCCGGCGACGTGGTGGTCGTGGAGGACCCGGGCTACACAGCGGCCGCCCGGCTGTTCACGTCGCACGGGGCACGGGTGGTCGGGGTCCCGGTGGACGAGGAGGGTCTGGTCGTCGAGGAGCTCCCTCGCACCGCCCGGATGGTCTACGTCACGCCGTCCCACCAGTTCCCCACCGGAGCCGTGATGTCCCTACGGCGCCGGATCGCCTTGCTGGAGTGGGCCTCCCGGCGCAACGTCGTGATCGTCGAGGATGACTACGACAGTGAGTTCCGTTTCGAGGACCGGCCGCTCGCGCCGCTGCAGAACCTCGACCACGACGGCCGGGTGGTCTACATCGGGTCGTTCTCGAAGACGCTGATGCCCTCGCTTCGGGTGGGCTACCTGATCGCCCCGAGGTCGCTGCAGGGCACGCTGAGGGAGGCCAAGCTGCTCACCGACTGGCAGGGCGACGCGGTGACGCAGGGTGCGCTCGCCCGGTTCATGGCCGAGGGGTTGCTGTCCGCCCACGTCCGCAAGGTGACCAAGGTCTACGCGCAGCGCCGGCAGGCCCTGCTCGACGGCCTCGACAGGCTCCCCGGAGGCGTTCTGGAGGTGCTGCCGTCCGCGGCCGGCCTGCACGTCTGCACGTACTTCATCGACCGGGGGGTGGACGACGTCGCCGTGGCTGCGGCGGCTGCCGACGCCGGTGTCGCGCGTCGAGCCCGTGTCGGTGCGGTTCCACAGCACCCGACCGCGCCCGGGCCTGGCCATGGGCTTTCGACGGATCACGGTCGACCAGGTCCCTGAGGCCATCGCCCGTCTCGCCGGCGTCTTCAAGGAGTCCCGAATCGGGGGTTTGGGCGGCCCCCGGAACGGGCAGGCTCCTTGACATGAGCGATCTCCAAGGAAAGACCATCGCCTTCCTCGTCGCCGCGGAAGGCATCGAACGCGTGGAGCTCACCGACCCGTGGGACGCAGTGGAGAAGGCAGGGGCCACCGCCCATCTGGTCAGCCCCGACGCCGGTGAGGTCCAGACCTTCGACCACCTCGACAAGGCGGAGACCCGGCCGGTGGACCGGACGGTCGCCGACGCCAGCGTCGACGACTACGACCTGCTGGTCCTGCCCGGTGGTGTCGCGAACCCGGATGCGCTGCGCACCGACGAGGCCGCCGTGGCCTTCGTCCGTGACTTCGTCGCCAGCGGCAAGCCGGTGGCTGCGATCTGCCACGCGCCCTGGACCCTCGTCGAGGCGGACGTCGTGCGTGGTCGCACGATGACGAGCTGGCCGAGCCTGCAGACCGACCTGCGCAACGCCGGTGCCGAGTGGGTCGACGAGGAGGTCGTCATCGACGGCAACCTCATCACGAGCCGCAAGCCGGACGACCTGCCTGCCTTCAACAGTGCCCTGCTCGAAGCCCTGGCGCACGGCTCGGCCGCCCAGACCACCTGACGTCGGCCGCCCAGACGAACTGGCCTCAGCCGCCGGAGACGGACAGCTCGGCCTCGGCGACCGACTGGCGGTGGGCCTCACTCAGCTCGCGGCTGTCGAGCCAGCCCTCGGGGAGGGCGACGTGCCGGGGCGAACCGGCGCGTCCGCGCTGCCCCTCTGCCGCCTCGCCGGGCCACGGGGCGTCGCCCTGCATGCCCTCGATCAGGGTGTCCAGGGCGGCCAGCGAGTCGACCAGCGCGAGGTGGTGCCGCACCGTCGAACCGGCGGGGAAGCCCTTGAGGTACCAGGCGATGTGCTTGCGGATGTCGCGGCAGGCCTTGTACTCGTCGCCGTAGAAGTCGATGAGGTACTCCGTGTGCCGGCGCATGGTTGCCGTCACCTCGCCCAGGGTCGGCTCGACGCGCGCGGGCGTGCCTGCGAAGGCCGCCGCGAGGTCGGTGAACAGCCACGGTCGGCCCAGGCACCCGCGGCCGACGACGACACCGTCGCAGCCGGTCTCCTGCACCATCCGCACGGCGTCCTCGGCCGACCAGATGTCGCCGTTGCCGAGCACCGGGATGCTTCGCACCGTCTCCTTGAGCCGCGCGATCGCGGTCCAGTCGGCCTCACCGGAGTAGGCCTGCGACGCCGTCCGGCCGTGCAGTGCCACGGCTGCCACGCCACTGCGCTCGGCGGTCAGGCCTGCCTCGAGGTAGGTCAGGTGGCCGTCGTCGATGCCCTTGCGCATCTTCACGGTGACGGGGACGTCATAGGGACTGGCCTCGCGCACGGCACCACGCACGATCGCCTCGAAGAGGTCTCGCTTCCACGGCAGGGCGGCACCGCCGCCCTTGCGTGTCACCTTCGGGACGGGGCAGCCGAAGTTGAGGTCGATGTGGTCGGCACGGTCCTCGGTGACGAGCATCCGGACGGCTGCGGCGACGGTGGCCGGGTCGACGCCGTAGAGCTGGATCGAGCGCGGGCTCTCGTCGGGGTCGTGCTCGATGAGCCGCATCGACTCCGGGGTCCGCTCGACCAGCGCCCGGGACGTGATCATCTCGCTGACGTAGAGCGACGTCGACCCACTCGCACCGCCCTGCTCGAGCCCCTGGTCGCCGTACTCACGACACAGCTTGCGGAAGGCACGGTTGGTGATCCCCGCCATCGGCGCGAGCACGACCGGCGACTCGATCGTGTGCCGGCCGATCTGCAACGGCGGCAACGGGATCGTGGCTGCGGGCGCGCTGGGCTGCGTGGAGGTGGCGGTCATGGCTGCACCAGTCTCCCATCAGATGCTTGACTGGCCGAATGCGTGCCCTCGTCAGCGCCCAGGAGCTGCTTCCCGAGCTCGGCCGTCAGGATCTCGGTCCTCGTCGACGTCCAGTGGAACCTCACCACCGCGGCGGGCCCGCCCGGTCGTGAGCTGTATGCCGCGGCCCACCTTCCCGGCGCCCACCACGTCGACGTGGACGCGGAGCTGTCCGGACCGCCCGGTCGCGGTGGTCGCCACCCGCTCCCCCAGGCCCACGCCGTCGAGGCCGCGGCCCGCCGGTGCGGAGCGGCGAACGACTCGCGCATCGTCGTCTACGACCAGGACTCGTCGAACGGTGCGGCGCGCGCCTGGTGGGTGCTGCGCCACTTCGGCGCCACCGACGTGCGGGTCCTCGACGGTGGTCTCGCCGCGTGGGTCGCAGAGGTCGGGCCGGTCACGACCGAGCTGCCCCCTCCCGGAGCAGGGAGCTTCGAGGCCCACGCCGGCGGGATGCCCGTCCTCGACGCGGCGGGGGCGGCCCGGGTGGCGCACGACGGCATACTCCTCGATGCGCGGGCGGCGGAGCGGTTCCGCGGCGAGACCGAGCCCATCGACCCGGTGGCCGGCCACATCCCCGGTGCGGTGAGCGCCCCGACGACCGACAACGCCGGTCCCGATGGGCGGTTCCTACCCGTCGACCAGCTCCGGGAGCTGTTCTCCCGCAAGGGAGTCCGGGCGGACCGGCCGGTGGCGGCCTACTGTGGTTCGGGCGTGACCGCCGCGCACGAGGTGCTGGCCCTCCACGAGGCCGGCATCGACGCGGCCTTGTATGCCGGGTCGTGGAGTGAGTGGATCACCGACCCCGAGCGACCGGTCGCGACCGGCGACTGACCGCGCCCCTCTTCCCGTGGTTCGACGTGATAGCGACCGGAGTCCCGGTCGATGTTCCCTAGAACCGGGGGCTGGTTGGTCAGAGCCAGCCGTACTCGTCGGCGATCCGGACGGCATCGGCCCGGTTGCGAGCCATCGTCTTGCCGATGGCCGAGGACAGGTGGTTGCGCACCGTCCCCTCGGAAAGGCTCACGTGCCGGGCGATGTCGGCGACCGAACCACCCTCCCGGGCGGCGACCAGCACCTCGGTCTCGCGTGCCGTGAGCGGCGACTCGCCACCGGCCAGGGAGTCCGCGGCGAGCCCCGGGTCGACGACGCGGAGCCCTGAGTGCACGCGGCGGACGGCCTCTGCCAGCTGCCGCGCGGGGGTGTCCTTGACGACGAACCCGCTCGCACCGGCCTGCAGCGCGCGTCGCAGGAACCCAGGTCGTCCGAAGGTCGTGACGATCAGCACCCGCACCTCCGGAAGGGCGTCGTGAAGGGCGGCGGTCGCGGCGATCCCGTCGAGTCCGGGCATCTCGACATCGATGAGGGCGACGTCGGGGTTGCTGCTTCGCGCGGCGGCGACCACTTCGTCCCCCGTGCCGACCTCCGCCACGACCTCCATGTCGGGTTCGAGCCCCAGAAGGGTGGCGAGCGCACCCCGGACCAGGGCCTGGTCGTCGGCCAGCAGCAGGCGGATCATGCCTCCACCCTCTCGTGCGGGTCGGCGCCCGCAGGGCGCGGGTCCGGTGGAGTCGTCACCGACAGCTCGAAACCGTGGGGCGCGAGGGACCTGGTCTCGAGCCGTGCACCGACCGCCTCCGCACGCTCCTTCAACCCGACCAACCCCGTGCCGGGCACACCCGGTCTCAGCCCGATGCCGTTGTCCGCGATGGTGATGCCGCGCTCGTCGAGCGTCACCCGACAGCTGGTCGCGGCGCTGTGCCTGATGACGTTGGTGACCCCTTCGCGCAGGGTCCAGGCGCACAGCTCGCGCAGGTTCGTCGGCACGGCGTCGGCCGCGGTCGGAAGCTCGGCCTCGATCCCCGCCGAGGCGAGAGAGGAGCGCGCCCTGGCCAGCTCGGCGGGCAGCGACATCTGCCGGAACCCCGCGACCGCCTGTCGCACGTCGGCGAGGGCGTCCCGGGCGAGCCGTTCGAGGTCCTCGACCTCCACCTTGGCCCGCTCGGGGCTGACCTCCATCAGCCGCGCGGCCAGCTCGGCCTTGACCGTGATGACGGTGAGGCTGTGCCCGAGGATGTCGTGCACGTCGCGGGCCATCCGGTTGCGTTCGTCCTGCACGGCCAGCCTCGCATTCTCTTCGCGTGCCTCAGCCAGGGCCCGCTGCCGCTGGGACGCGATCATCCCCCCGGTGACGGCAGCCAGTGCCAGCACCATCGACATGCTGAGGTTCGCGTCGTGGTCCCAGCCGTTGACGTGGAAGGTGAGGAACTCGTAGATCGCGACGAGCAGGCCGCCGATCACCCACCCGATCCGCACGCGGAAGGTCCACAGCCCCGACACCGCGAGGAAGACCCAGGTGCTGGCGCCCTCCTGCCCGATCGTCGCGGTGCTGAGCGCGGCCAGGAGCGCGAGGCCGGCCCAGTAGAGCAGCCCGACCCTGGTGACGTACCAGGATCCGGCGACTCGAGCCCCGCACCCCCCACACGGCAGCCCGCAGGTGGGTGAAGTGCAGCAGGTAGAGCCCCACGAACAGGGCGAGCAGGATGAGTCCGGTGTCCCCGCGCAGGTTCTGGCGCTGGTTCCACGCCACGGTGAACGCGTCGGACAGGAAGACGAGCCAGATGCCGGCGAAGAACAGCCCGACCAGCCGGCCGAGCAGGCCGTTCTCATCGGGTTCGCCCATCAGCCCCTCGCCCGGTCGCGGGGCCGGGTCGCCGTCACCCGCGCGCCGAGCCCGCATCGGTCCGGTCAGCCGCATCGGCCCGGCCCTCCGCGTCGACGGTGCCACCCGGGCCAATCCGGTCGCCTGGTGTCCCTTCGCTACCGCCCACGGACACCAGCCTCTCAGAGTCGGTGGCCGGGGCGGAGGCAAAGGGCAGCAGGTCCCTCAGACGCGGGCGGTGTCGCGGCGGAACCGCCACGCCGCTCCTCCTGCGAAGACGACCAGCCAGACGACCACGTTGACGCCGGCCGCCCACCCGGGGCCCTCGCCCGTGAGGGGCGCGTGGGTGAGCTGGCTGAGGCCGTACATGGGCGTGAACTTCGCGATCGTCTGGAAGGTCTCCCCCATCTGGTCCAGCGGCGTGAACAGGCCGCCGAGGAACGCCAGCAGGGCCAGGCCCGGACCGAGGATCTGCATGACGTTGTCGCTCGGCAGCAGGTAGCCCATGAACACCCCGAAGGCGGCGAAGACCAGCGAACCCACCCAGGCGATGAGGGCCGTCTCGACCCACAGCGGCCCGTCCATGTCCGCCTGGGTCAGCGCGCCCGCGGCATACGTCACGACGATCGAGATCGCGCCCAGGAGCATGGCCACCAACACCTTCACGGCGATGTATGCCGTGGGTGTCAGCGGGGTGAGCCGCAGCTGGCGGCTCCAGCCCTGGCTGCGTTCGGTGGAGACCATGGCGCCGCCGGCGGTGGTCGAGAGCATCGCGCCGTAGAGCGCCATGGAGATCATGATCGCGGCCGCCCAGTTGCCGTGCGCGCCGGCGCTCTGGAGCGAGTAGTCCTTCCCGGTGCCGAACAGGAGGAAGAACGCCACCGGCAGCACGATCGAGAAGATCACGGTTCGGCGGTTGCGCAGCATGCGGCGCACCTCGAGCTTGATCAGGGTCGCGTTGAAGCCACCGAGTGGTGGGACGGTGCGCTGGGGCACGGTGGCGGCGCTCATGACGGGTCTCCTTCGGTGGTCAGCGAGATGAAGGCGTCCTCGAGTCCGCGCGAGGTGATCTCGAGGTCGCGGGCGTCGGTGGACGCGAGCAGGTGGCGGGCGACGGCATCGCTGTCGGTGGAGGCGATGAGGACCGAGTCGCCTCTGACCTCGACCGTCTCGACTCCCGGAAGCCGTTGCAGCGAGTCGACATCCGCGTCGGGCAGCGTCGCACGCACGGTCCGTCCCGACACGAGCGCCTTGACCTGCGACGCGGTGCCGTCGGCGACGACCTGGCCATGGCTCACCAGGACGATGCGGTCGGCGTAGGCGTCCGCCTCCTCGAGGTAGTGGGTCGCGAACAGCACCGTCCTGCCGCGTTCGGCGTCCTCGCGGATCGCAGCCCAGAAGTCGCGGCGTCCGGTCACGTCCATGCCCGTGGTCGGCTCGTCGAGGACGAGCAGCTCGGGGTCGGGCAGCAGCGCCATGGCGAACCGCAGCCGCTGCTGCTGCCCGCCTGAGCACTTGACCACCCGACGGCCGGCGATGTCCGAGATCCCGGCCCGGGCCAGCACCTCCGACACCGGGCGGGTGTCGCTGAACAGGCTGGCCGTGAGCTGGAGGGTCTCCTCGACGGTGAGGTCCTTGAGCAGGCCGCCGGTCTGCATGACGGCCGAGATGAGGCCGTGGCGGACAGCCGCGGACGGCTCCATGCCGTAGACCTGCACGGACCCGTCGTCCGGCCGCGACAGCCCGAGCATCATGTCGATGGTGGTGGTCTTGCCGGCCCCGTTGGGACCGAGGAAGGCGATGATCTCGCCGGGCCGCACGGTCAGGTCGATCCCCCGCACCGCACGGACACTGCCGAAGCTCTTGGTGAGCCCCCGGAGCTCGATGGCCGGCACAGCCGGTGGTGCCCGCCGACTGGAGTGTCTGCGTCTGTGTCATGGCAGACACGGTGCCGCAGCCAGCCTGCGCCGGGTCTCACACGGGCGTCACGAGGTCACCATGACGTCTGTCAGGTGCCGTCCAGACGCCTGTCAGGGAATGCCCGCGGCGGGCTCGCCGCTCTAGTAGCGCCAGCCCACGTTGAGGGCGATGGCTCCCATCTGCGACCCCATCGGCTGGGCGGCCGGGTCGATGTCGAGCCGGGTCACGCGATAGACCTCGCCCGTCGTGACGTCCCAGGCCAGGACCCAGGATCCGTGGCGAGCCGGTGCTCTGCAGCAGGACGGTGACGCCGTTCGCCCAGCCGAGGACGGTGCAGCACCCCTTGACCCGGCCGGTCTGCCCGTCGGGGTTCTCCGGGGCCAGCAGCAGCGTGGCCCGTCCGGTCTCGAAGGGGATGGCCACCAGCCCCTGGTAGATCGGGCCGTTGCCGCGACGGATGACGGGGCTGGTGAGGTTCTGGTCGAAGAAGGCGCCCGACGCGGCCCACGTGGCCGAGCTCAGCGTGTCGCCCGCCAGCTCGATGACCGGCGACGGCACGGATCGCTGTTGCGGCCGCTGCTTGGCGATGGGGTCGGTCCAGGTGATGCCCGAGCGACCTCGTGTCCGTCGTCACCCCGAGCGTGGCCGTCCCTGCCACCCGCGTGCTGTCGGCCGGCACGACCTTCGCCCCGGGCTTCCACGGGTCCAGGGTCCAGGCGTGGTCCGCCGTGCGGACCACGACGACGCTGTCCGCGGGCGACCACCCGACGTCCTCGACGTAGGGCGAGGGCACCGCGTACGACCGCACGTCCCCCGTCGTGGTGTCGAGCCGCACGACCTTGCCCGGCTGCGGGAAGTACGACGATGTGCCCCTCGGCGACCGCCCTGGGACCCAGTGGCGCTGACGTGTTGCCGTCGCGGTCGTGGGTCGGCACGAGGGTCGACGGTGTCGGCCAGGATCTGCTCGCCCGCGTCCGGTGACGACCACGCGGGCTGGTAGGTGCTCACCGCTCTGCCGCAGGTAGACGGCCACGGCCGACTCCGGCGGCTTGGCCAGCGTGGACAGCTTCGTCGTCTTGCGCCTCGGGGTCGATGGTCGACGGGAGGCCGACGTCGTACTCGCCGGAGCTGGGACTCCTTGCCCTCCAACGGCATGAGCGCGTATGCCGTGCCGTCGGCGAGGACCCCGCTGGTGGCCGGCGTCGTGACGGAGACCGCTGGCGCGGGGCGTGGCTTGGTCGTCCCGCCCAGCTGGACCGCCGTCACGGCGAGACCTGCCGCCGCGAGGGCGCCCACCGTGCCTACCGCCATTCGCCGGCGACGGGCCCGCTCCGCGAGGGCGGCCGACCAGGCACCGTTCGCGAAGTCCACCTCGGGAAGGTGCTCGCTGGCGCGCTCGAGCAGCGCGCCGAGGTCACGATCGGTCATGGCTGGTCCTTCCCGGACAGGTGGGGGGCGAAGTCGGGCAGCAGCGCCCGCAACCGGGCCAGCGCCGCATGGGTCTGGCTCTTGACGGTGCCCACGGAGACCCCGAGGGCTTCCGCGGACTCGACCTCGCTGCGGTCCTCGAAGAAGCGGAGCACGATCACCGCCCGCTGCTTGGGCGTCAGCGCTGCGAGGGCGCGCTCGAGGTCGACCCGCTGGCCGGCCCGGGTGGACTGGTCTGCGGCGGCCGGGTCCGGCAGCTCGGGAAACGGGAGCGAGGACAGCGACTCCCGTCGGGTCTTGCGCCACGACGAGACCGCGTCGCGGTAGAGGATCCTGCGGACGTACGCGTCGGGGTTCTCGCCCCTGACCTTGTCCCAGCGACCGGCGAGCTTGGCGAAGGCACCCTGCAGCAGGTCCTCGGCCAGGTGGGCGTCACCGCAGACGAGGTATGCCGCGCGCAGCAACCGGTGCTGGCGCGCCCGCACGTAGCGGGCGAAGTCCTCGTCCACGCTCGTGCCGCATGCCACCTCCAGACCTACCCGCTCACCGAGTGCCCTCACCCCAGTAACGCACGGGATGACGCAAATGGTTGGCGCGCGGCATACCTCATCGTCGCCGCGAGGCTCAGTGGTCAGCAGCCGAGCAGGCGACCGCCGAGGTACTCCTCCACCTTGGCGAGCGAGACCCGCTCCTGGGTCATGGTGTCGCGCTCGCGGATCGTGACCGCGTCGTCCTCGAGGGTGTCGAAGTCGACGGTGATGCAGAACGGCGTGCCGATCTCGTCCTGGCGACGGTAGCGACGCCCGATCGCGCCGGCGTCGTCGAAGTCGATGTTCCAGTGCTGGCGCAGGGCGGCCGCGAGGTCGCGAGCCTTGGGCGACAGGTCGGCGTTGCGCGACAGGGGAAGCACGGCCGCCTTGACCGGGGCCAGTCGCTTGTCGAGCTTCAGCACGACGCGCTTGTCGACCCCGCCCTTGGTGTTGGGCGCCTCGTCCTCGGTGTAGGCGTCGACGAGGAAGGTCATCAGGCTGCGCGACAGCCCGGCCGCGGGCTCGATGACGTAGGGCGTGTACTTCTCGCCGCTCGCCTGGTCGAAGTAGACGAGGTCGGTGCCCGAGTGCTCGCTGTGCGTCGTGAGGTCGAAGTCGGTGCGGTTGGCGATGCCCTCGAGCTCGCCCCACTCGCTGCCGGTGAAGCCGAAGCGGTACTCGATGTCGACGGTGCGCTTGGAGTAGTGGCTCAGCTTCTCCCGGGCGTGCTCGTAGTGGCGCAGGTTGTCGGGGTTGATGCCGAGGTCGGTGTACCAGCGGGTGCGCTCGTCGATCCAGTACTGGTGCCAGGTCTCGTCCTCGCCGGGCTTGACGAAGAACTCCATCTCCATCTGCTCGAACTCGCGCGTGCGGAAGATGAAGTTGCCCGGCGTGATCTCGTTGCGGAAGCTCTTGCCGGTCTGGGCGATGCCGAACGGCGGCTTCTTGCGCGCGGTGTTCATCACGTTGAGGAAGTTGAGGAAGATGCCCTGCGCGGTCTCGGGGCGCAGGTAGTGCAGCCCCGACTCGTCCTCGACGACACCGAGGTAGGTCTTGAGCAAGCCGGAGAACTGGCGCGGCTCGGTCCACTGCCCACGCGTGCCGCAGTTGGTGCAGGCGATGTCGGCGAGCTTGACCTCGTCGGGGTCGGCGATGCCCTTCTTCTCCGCCACGGCCTCCTGCAGGTGGTCGGCGCGGAACCGCTTGTGGCAGGACAGGCACTCGACGAGCGGGTCGGAGAACGTCGCGACGTGGCCCGACGCCTCCCAGGTCTGCCGCGGCAGGATCACCGAGGAGTCGAGGCCGACGACGTCGTCACGGCTGGTGACCATGCTCTTCCACCACTGCCGCTTGATGTTCTCCTTGAGCTCGACCCCGAGCGGGCCGTAGTCCCACGCCGACTTGGTGCCGCCGTAGATCTCCCCGCAGGGAAAGACGAACCCCCGGCGCTTGCAGAGGGAGACAACGGTGTCGACGGTGGAGGGTGCAGCCATGCGCAGAAGGCTACTGTGCGTCGTCTCGCCCCTCGACGGGGTATGCCGTGCGCCCTACGCTCGACGCGACACCCACCACCCGAGGGGGCACCGTGAGCGACAGTCCCGTCTCCGAGCGCAGCGTCCGCATCGGCGCCGCCGCGCCGTTCCGGATGCTGTTCGAGTTCGCGCGGAAGTCGGGCTACCAGGAGCGCCGACTCGAACCCGGGGTGCTCGACTTCACCTTCGGCGACCCCCACGAGATGCCGATCCCCGAGTACGTCGAGGCCCTGCGCACGGCCGCGGTGCCCGGCGACGAGCTGTGGTTCGCCTACAAGTTCAGCCTCGTCGAGGCCCAGGAGGCTGCGGCCGCCTCGCTGCGCAAGGTCGTGGACCTGCCGTGGACCGCCGACCGGATCCGGATGACCACGGGCGGGTTCGGGGCGATCACCCTGGCCATGAAGTCGGTGGCCGACCCCGGTGACGAGGTGGTCTACAGCCTGCCGCCCTGGTTCCTCTACGAGGCCCTGGCGCTCGAGGCCGGGTTGGTGCCCGTCAAGGTCCGCATCGACCCCGAGACCTTCGACCTCGACCTCGACGCGATCGCCGCCGCCATCACGCCGCGCACCCGGCTGGTCGTGGTCAACTCCCCCAACAACCCCACCGGCCGGATCTACCCCGAGAGCACCCTGCGCGCCCTGGCCGAGCTCCTGGAAGCCGCCTCGGCGCGCACCGGCCGCCGGATCTACCTCATCTCGGACGAGCCCTACAACCGGATCGTGTTCGACGGTGCACGGTTCCACAGCCCCGCCGAGTTCTACCCCCACACCCTGCTCTGCTACAGCTACGGCAAGACCTTGCTGGCCCCCGGGCAGCGGCTCGGCTACCTCGCGCTGCCACCCCAGATGCCGGATGCCGAGCAGCTGATCGACGCCGTGGAGAGCCTCCAGGTGGCCGCCGGGTGGTTGTTCCCCAATGCCGTGATGCAGTACGCCGTCCCCCGCCTGGAGGCACTGTCACTCGACGTGGCCCACCTGCAGGCCAAGCGCGACCGGATGACGGAGGCGCTGCGCGAGATGGGATACCACGTCGCGACTCCCGAGGGCACCTTCTACCTGTTCCCGAAGTCGCCACTGCCCGACGACGAGGCCTTCGTGGCGCTACTTGCCGACGCCGGGGTGCTCGTCATGCCGGGGCGGCTGTTCGAGACACCGGGCTACTTCCGGATCTGCCTCACCGCGACGATGGCCACGATCGAGGCGAGCCTGCCGCGCTTCGCGTCGGTCATCGACGGACTCCACGGCGCCTGACGACCGAGCAGGCCGGGACAGCCGCACCCGGGGGCTGCCGGGCCACGCACGCCGACCACGACATAGGGTGCTCGCCCGTGTCCTCCCTGCGTGAACGCGTCGCCGCCGCCAGCCTGCCCGCGATCAACGCCCTGAACCGTGTGCCGCGAGCCGTCCCGTTCCTGGGGGTGCTCGCGCTCATGCTGGCCGGCATCTTCGTGCCCGGCTGGGGCTGGCTGTTCCTCGTGGTCGTGGTGGCCTTCCTGGCCTGGACCCTCTACCTGGCGTGGCCGGCGCTCGACTCGGCGGCCCGGGCCGGACGGGTGGCCGTACTCCTCATCGCGATCGCGATCACCGTGACCCAGGCGCGTCCCCGCACCTGACGACTTTGACAATCGTTCTCATTTGAGATGAGAATGATTGTCATGACGCTCCGCTCCCTCGGTCTGCTCGCGGGCCTGCTGTCCATCGCCATGGTCTCCGCCTGCGGCGCGACCGGGGGGCGGGACGCCGACGACGGACGGCTCGACGTCGTGGCTGCCTTCTACCCGCTGCAGTACGCAGTGGAGCAGGTCGGCGGTGAGCACGTCACCGTGCAGGGGCTGACCAAGCCGGGGGCCGAGCCCCACGACCTCGAGCTGAGCCCCCGACAGGTCGCCACGGTCGCCCAGGCCGACGTCGTCGTCTTCGAGTCCCACTTCCAGCCCGCGGTCGACGCCGCGGTAGACGAGCAGGCGAAGCAGACCGCGTTCGACGTCTCCACGGCAGCACGGCTGGACCTCGTCGCGCCGGAGGAGGGCGACGAGCACGGCAGCGAGACCCACGAGGAGCACGCCGGCCACGGCGCCCGCGACCCGCACTTCTGGCTCGACCCGATGCGCTACGCCGACGTCGGTGACGCCATCGCCGTGCGGCTGTCCGAGCGAGACCCCGCCAGACGCCGCGGCATACCGGGCGAACGCGAAGGCGTTCCGCGCCTCGATGGTGACCCTCGACGGCGAGTACCGGACCGGTCTGAAGTCGTGCGCGATCGACGAGCTGGTCACCTCGCACGCCGCGTTCGGCTACCTCGCGCAGACCTACGGCTTCCACCAGGAAGCCATCACCGGGCTGACCCCCGATGCCGAGCCGAGCCCGGCCGGCCTCGCGGCCCTGACCCACCACATCCGCGAGACCGGCGCGACGACCGTGTATGCCGAGACGCTCGTGAGCGAGGACGTCGCCAAGACCTTGTCCCGCGAGACCGGTGCCAGACTTGCGGTCCTCGACCCCATCGAGGGCATCACCAGCGCGTCGGCGGGCCGCGACTACCCCACGGTGATGCGGTCCAACCTCGCGATCCTGCGTGCCGGACAGGAGTGTTCCTGATGACCACGGACGTCACACCCATCATCGAGCTGCGACACGCGTCCTTCGGCTATGCCGACCTCCCGGTCGTCACCGGTGCGACGCTCACGGTGCACCCCGGCGAGGTCGTCGCCGTCCTGGGGCCGAATGGTTCGGGCAAGTCCACCCTCGTCCGGGGACTGCTCGGGCTCAACGACCACCTCGGCGGCGACGTCCAGCTGTTCGGCCAGCCACGCGAGTCGTTCTCCGACTTCGCCCGGCTCGGCTACGTCCCCCAACGGCACACCCTCTCGGCCTCGGTGCGCGCGACGGTCACGCGAGATCGTCGCCGGTCGGCCGGCTCGCCCATCACCGCTGGTGGCGACCGGTCCTCAGGTCGACGCAGGACGCCGTGATCATCGACCACGCGCTCGACGTCGTCGGGCTCAACGACCGAGCGCACGCGGACGTCGCGACCCTTTCCGGGGGGCAGCAGCGCCGCGTCCTCATCGCCCGCGCGCTCGCCTCCAACCCCGACGTGCTGCTGATGGACGAACCCACGGCTGGGGTGGACGCCGCCAACCAGCAGGTGCTCTCCGACGTGCTGGCGAGGCTGGCCGAGCGCGGCACCACGATGGTCATCGTCACCCACGAGCTGGCTGCCCTCGCCGACATCGTCACCCGGATCATCGTCGTCCAGGGCGGGCACATTGTCTTCGACGGGTCACGGGACGAGTTCGCTTCGCGGACAGGCGAGTTCGCCTCGTCGCCGGACCACCACCACCACGAGGACGAGAACCGCCTACCTCCACCAAGACTGCCCGGGGCACCGTCGGCCGGACCCCTCGACCCGCGAGGAGGTGTCCGCTCGTGAGCGAGCTCCTGTCCCTGGACTTCATGAGGCAGGCGCTGATCGCCGCCGTCCTCGTCGGCATCGCGGCACCCCTCGTGGGTGTCTTCCTCGTGCAACGCCGGCTCTCGCTCATCGGCGACGGGATGGGCCACGTGGCCCTGGCCGGTGTCGCGGTCGGCGTCCTCACCGGCCAGGCGCCAGTCCTCACGGCACTGGTAGCGGCGGTCGCGGCCGCCATCGCCATCGAGGTCATCCGCGGCCGCGGTCGCACCAGCGGCGACATCGCCCTCGCGGTCATGTTCTACGGCGGCATCGCCGCCGGCGTGGTGATCATCGCGAAGTCGCCGAGCAGCAGCCCCGCCAACCTCACGGCATACCTGTTCGGCGCGATCACCACTGCGGACCAGCGCGACCTGTGGGTGTTCGCCGGGCTCGCGCTCGTGGTGCTCCTCGCAACCTGGCTGCTGCGACCGTGGCTGTTCGCCGTGGCCAACGACGAGGAGTACGCCCGGGCCAGCGGGCTGCCGGTCACCGGTCTCAACATCGCCCTGGCCGTGCTGACCGCCGTGACCGTCGTCGTCTCGATGCGCGTCGTCGGGCTGCTGCTCATCAGCGCCCTGATGATCATCCCCAACGCCACGGCCCAGCTGCTCGGTCGCAGCTTCCGCGCCTCGACCCGCTGGGCGGTGCTCGTGGGCGTCGTCTCCAGCGTCGGCGGCGTGATCGTGTCGTTCTATGCCGAAACCCCTTCCGGCGGAACGATCGTGCTGCTGGCCATCGGGTTCTTCATGGTCGCCGCGACGGGCACCGCAGCGATCACCCGGGCACGCGCGCACCAGCACCGTCGGGCCGAGCGCCACGACCACGAGCACGGGCCCCTGTGTGGTCACCCGGCGGTGGCCCACGGTGACCATGTCGACTACGTCCACGACGGCCACCGCCATGCACCCCACGAGGGCCACTACGACGAGCACGACCCCGCCCGGCACGAGGCCGGACACCACGACGTGGGTAGTGACGGCAGAGGCACCCACGGTGTGGAGAAGGAGACGACACCGCAATGACCGGAGTCCAGGAAGGACCCACCAGCGAGGGCACCAGGCGTCCGACGCGGCAGCGTGCAGCGGTCGCGGCCGCGCTCGCCGACACCGACGAGTTCCGTTCGGCCCAGGAGCTGCACGCCCTCCTGCGGGCAGGCGGCGACAAGGTCGGGCTCGCGACGGTCTACCGCAACCTCCAGGCGATGGCCGCCGACGGCGAGATCGACATGTTGCGCACCGACGAGGGCGAGGCGGTCTACCGCGCCTGCTCGACCGGGCACCACCACCACCTGGTATGCCGCGTGTGCGGCCGGACCGTCGAGGTGGAGGGCCCGACCGTGGAGGCGTGGGCGACCCGGGTCAGCGCCGAGCACGGGTTCACCGACGTGCGGCACACCCTGGAGATCTTCGGCACCTGCGAGACCTGTTCGCGCTAGGCGTCGTCTTTCCCAGGTGGTGTCCCGGGTCTCGCCAGACCGCCCTCCTGGCGCTCAGGTCCAACGGCAGTCAGCGTGGCGCCAGCTGCTTGTCGAGGAACGCCAGCAGCGCGTCAAAACCCTTCTGCCACACCGGGTCCAGGAAGTGGTCGGCGCCCTCGATCCGCGCCACCGAGACCTGCTTGCCCGCCGACCGCCAGGCGCTCTCGGTCGCAGGTGTCCACGCGGGGTCGACGACGTCGTCGGCGGTGCCCTGCACGATCAGCAGCGGTGCGGCAGCCCTGGTGGCCATGGTCGCCGGTGACACGTCGGCCCAGAACTTCGGGTTCTCCTGCTGCGTGCCGTGCGGGCCGACCACCGCGGCATACCCCTGCTCACCCGGCTTGAGGAAACGCTCGACGTTCTGCCACACGGTCGTGCTCGCCGGTGCGATGGCGACGACCGCCTGCGCCACGGTCGGGGCGGCGACCATCGCGTTGATCACCTGCAGCCCACCCAGGGAGTGGCCGACGAGCCCGATCCGCCTCGGGTCAACCTTCAGCTCCGGGGTGACGGCCAGGGCGCGGGCAGCATTGACGATGTCCTGCGTCGCACCCATGTCCACGTCGCCGACGGTCGGGTTGGGATCGGAGGCCGCGAAGCCCCGCAGGTCGGTGACCAGCACGACGTAGCCGGCCTGGGCCAGGGCGGCCTGCTCCCGCTTGAGCTCTCCCCCGGTCTTGTAGTCGCTCGCCGACACCCCGCCGTGGACGAGCACGACCGCGGGGAAGGACCCGGTGCCCTTGGGGACGTGCAGGACTGCCGAGATCGACCAGTCCGCCGCTGGGGTATGCCGCGGCGCTCGTGGTGTAGGTGGGTTCGGCTCCCACCCGGTCGCCGATCGTCAGGCTCGGCGTCTCGGGCGGGAGCGCGGCCAGGGTCCGAAGTGTCACCACGTCGGCGCCGGACTGTCGGGGGGTGACGCGCGTGCTGCTGGACTCCCCCGCTGGTGTGTCCCCGCCCGCACAGGACGCCGCGACCAGGGTGGCGCCGAGCAGGAGGGCAGCCGTGCTGACCCGTCCAACGGACATGTCCGCTCCCATCCCGTCCTGCTTGGCGCGAGGACTGGCCGGCAACCGTCGATGACGGTGTGCTGCCACGGTATTCCTGCCGGCTGTCCCGAGCGGCTGCCGTGCCCGCATCGTTACCGGGGCCGAACGCCCGGTCAGCCCGTGGGTTGGTCCACCGCACCGCCGTAGCGGCGGTCGCGCTCGGCATAGGTCTGGATCGCGGCCCACAAGTGCCGCCGGTCGTAGTCGGGCCACAGGGTGTCCTGGAAGACCATCTCGGCGTAGGCGCTCTGCCACAGCAGGAAGTTGCTGGTGCGCTGCTCCCCCGAGCTCCGCACGAAGAGGTCGACGTCGGGCATGTCCGGCTCGGGCATGTGGCGCGCGATCGTCTTCTCGTCGATCGACCCGGGCTTGAGCTTGCCACGCTGCACCTGCTCGGCGATCCGCTGCACGGCGTCGGCGATCTCGGCCCGCCCGCCGTAGTTGACGCAGAAGTAGAGCGTCAGTCCGGTGTTGTCCTTCGTGAGCTCCTGGGCGACCTCGAGCTCCTTGATCACCGAGCCCCACAGCCGGGGTCGCCGACCGACCCAGCGCATCCGGACACCCCACTCGTGGAGCTGGTCGCGGCGGCGCCGGATCACGTCGCGGTTGAACCCCATGAGGAAGCGCACCTCGTCGGGGCTGCGCTTCCAGTTCTCCGTCGAGAACGCGTAGGCCGACAGGTGCGTCACGCCCGCCTCGATCGCACCGGCGGTCACGTCGAGCAGCGCGGCCTCGCCCGCCTCGTGCCCCTTGGTGCGCGGAAGCCCGCGCTGGTTGGCCCAGCGACCGTTGCCGTCCATCACGATCGCGACGTGCCGAGGCACGAGCTCCGTTGGCAGCGAAGGCGGCTGGGCTCCGCTCGGGTGGGCGAACGGCTTGGGGTATGCCGCGCTCACGCCTTGGCCACCCGGGCGGCGGCATGCGCCGCCTCCACCTTCTCCACCGCGACCATGGGGTCGCTGATCGGCGCGGCCGACCAGCTCACCCGGGAGTCGAGCGGGATCTTGGCGTCGGGGTCACGTCGGTCCACGAGGCGCAACGATCGCACACCCCGCTCGAGGTGCCACTGGAGGAAGGCACTGGCCAGCGTGCTGCCCTCCCGTCGGTGCCGCCCCTGCGACGCGTCGGCGACGACCCAGTCGCCCGCCAGGAGGGCGGCCAGCAACGACAGCGTCTCCGGCGCCGGCGCCGCGGACCCGACCGGACGGCATACCGGGCAGACGGTGCCACCCGAGGCGAGGTTGAACGCGCGGTGCGGCCCCTTGGCACCACAGCGGGCGCAGTCGTGGAAGCTCGGCGCCCAGCCTGCGACCGCGAGCGCCCGCAGCAGGTAGGCGTCCAGGACCAGGCCGGGGTCGTGAAGCCCCTCGGCCATCGACCGCAAGGCCCCCTGGAGCAGGAGGTACTGCTGGAGGTTGGGTTCGCGCTCCTCGGTGAGCCGGTCGGCGGTCTCGAGCATCGCGGCCGCGGCGGTGTAGGTCGTGTAGTCACGAGCCAGGACGTCACCCCAGGAGGCCAGGGACTCGGCCTGGGTGACGGTGTCGAGGTTGCGCCCCTCGTAGCACTGGACGTCGACCATCATGGCCGGCTCGAGCCGCGCCCCGAAGCGGCTCTTGGTGCGGCGGACGCCCTTGCCCACGACGCGGACCTTGCCCAGCGTGCGCGTGAGCAGGGTGACGATGCGGTCGGCCTCACCCAGCTTCTGGGTGCGCAGGACGATCCCTTCGTCGCGGTAGAGGGGCATGGCTCCATTGTCGCAAGTCCGGCCGCGGAACCCGGTATGCCGTGCCGACGCGGGCGACATGGGTAGCCTCACGGGCCATGGGCGACTGGAGGCACGACCGGATCGGCAGCGCGCTGCGCCGAGAGAACCCGACCGTGCTCCGACGGATGTCGGCCGGGTTCGCGGTGATCGGGGACGTGCAGTTCCTCCCCGGCTACTGCGTGCTGCTGTCCGACACCCTCGGTGTGGACCGGCTCACCGACCTGCCCCGACCACGACGGCGGGCGTTCCTCGACGACATGGAGCGGCTCGGCGAGGCGGTGGAGCAGGTGTGCTCCCGGCGTGATCCCGGCTTCCGCCGGGTCAACCTCGAGATCCTCGGGAACGCCGACGAGTTCCTGCACGCGCACGTGTGGCCTCGCTACGAGTGGGAGGGCGACCCCGCCGTCCGCCGTCCGGTGTGGCACTACCCCGCGACCCACTGGAGCGACCCGAGCCCGACGACGGTCCTCGGGCCCTCGCACGACGGGCTGCGGGGCGAGCTGGTCGCTGAGCTCGACGCCTTGGCGGACTAGAACACCTGTTCGAATCTGGGGTATGCTGGGCGCATGTCCGCGGCATGGCAGGCCTCGCTCCTCGACACCGGCGACGACATCGCCCTGCACGAGCTGGGCAGCGGCCTGCACCGCACCGAGCTGTCCCGCGGCGCCTGGGTCGACTACCGGCCGGGCTGGCTGGGCGGCGCCGACCGGCTGTTCGACGAGCTGCACCACGACGTGCCGTGGCACGCCGAGCGCCGCGAGATGTACGAGCGGATCGTGGACGTCCCGCGGCTGCTCAAGTTCTACGACGAGGACGAGGTGCTCCCCCACCCGGTCCTCACGCAGGCGCGCGAGGAGCTGAGTCGGCTGGTATGCCGCGGAGCTGGGCGAGCCCTTCGTCACCGCCGGCATGTGCCTCTACCGCGACGGTCGCGACTCGGTCGCGTGGCACGGTGACCGGATCGGCCGCTCCAAGGACCTCGACACCATGGTCGCGATCCTGTCGGTCGGCTCCGCCCGGTCGCTGATGCTCCGGCCGCGAGGCGGAGGATCGTCGATCGGCTTCTCGCTCGGTCACGGCGACCTGGTGGTCATGGGCGGGTCGTGCCAGCGCACCTGGGACCACGCGATCCCCAAGACCAGCAAGGCCGTCGGCCCACGCATCTCGATCCAGTTCCGCCCCCGCGGAGTCCGCTGACTGTCGTCCCGTCCACCACGAGGACTTGAAACCCGGCGCTGCGCAGACCACGATCGCCCAGGTGAGTCGTGACGATCCCGAGGGGCAGCACATGCAGGTCCGTGCCCACGCCATTGCCGCACGACGCACCCTCGACAGGGCTCACCCATGACAGAAACCCCCACTCCGGCAACGACTTCCACGTCAGTGGGCATGCTCGCGCCGTTGCGCCATCGCCCCTACCGGTGGCTGGTCGGGGGCCGGTTCGTCAGCTATCTGGGCAACGCGGTCGCGCCGATCGCACTGGCCTTCGCGGTGCTCGACCTGACCGGTTCGCCGGCCTCCCTGGGCATCGTGGTCGGCGCCCGCTCCTTGGCGAACGTGTCCCTGCTGCTGTTCGGCGGCGTCATCGCCGACCGCCTCCCGCGTGACCTCGTGCTCCAGGGTTCCTCGTTCGCGGCCGCCATCACCCAGGCGGTGGTCGCCGCCAGCGTGCTCCTGCACTTCGCCAGCGTGCCGTTGCTGGTGTGCCTCAGCATCCTCAACGGCGCCGTGTCAGCGATCGCGCTCCCGGCGTCGGCAGCCCTGACCTCCCAGACCGTTCCGGCCGACGAGCTCCGCCCGGCCAACGCCCTGCTTCGCATCCTGGTCAACGGCGCGCTCTTCGGCGGCGCTGCCGTCGGTGGTGTGGTCGTGGCAGTGGTGGGACCGGGCTGGGGGATCGCCGCCGACGCCGCGATGTACGTCCTGGCAGGGCTGGCCTTCTCCCGGATCGGGCTGACGCGCACGGCGGCTGCCTCGGAGCACCGAAACCCGCTCAAGGACATCCGCGAAGGGTGGACGGAGTTCGCCTCGCGTTCCTGGGTGTGGGCCGTCGTGCTGCAGTTCATGGTGGTCAACGCCTGCCTCGCCGGTGGGATCAACGTGCTGGGTCCGGCCATCGCTGACGACACGTTCGGCCGGAGGTCGTGGGGCTTCGTCCTCGCGGCCCAGACAGCGGGCCTGGTCCTGGGCGGGTTCCTCGCGCTTCGCTGGCATCCCCGGCACGCCCTGCGGGTCGGGGTGCTGCTCACCCTCGTCGAGGCGGTCCCGCTGCTCCTGCTCGGCAACGCTCCCCGCGTGCTCGTGCTCATGACGGGGATGTTTGTCGCAGGTCTCGCCATGGAGCAGTTCGGGGTCGCCTGGGACGTCTCCCTCCAGGAGCACATCCCGCAGGACCGTCTCGCCCGGGTCTACTCCTACGACATGGTCGGCTCGTTCGTGGCGATCCCGCTCGGACAGATCCTGGTCGGGCCGCTGGCCGAGGCCTGGGGCCCGGAGCGGACACTGACCGGGCGCGGCGGCACTGGTCACCGTCGCCACGCTGCTGGCGTTGTGCAGCAGCGGCGTGCGTCAACTGCAGCGCCGACGACCGCCGGCCACGCCCTGACGCCGCCGCAACGAGGGCAGGTATGCCGCGTAGCCCAGCCACGCGGCATACCTCGTCCTCACTCGACGGGCGCCATCCGCTCGGCGCGGTTGACGGCGGAGAGCACGGCGGTGAGGGACGCCTTGACGATCGAGCTGTGCAGCCCGACGCCCCACAGCACGCGGTCGCCCACGGCGCACTCGACGTAGGCCGCAGCCTTCGCGTCACCACCGGCGGACAGGGCGTGCTCGGCGTAGTCGAGGACCCGGACGTCGACCCCCAGCGTGGAGAGCGCGTCGATGAACGCGGCGATGGGACCGTTGCCGGTGCCCTCGACGACGACCTCGGTGCCGCGGTCGAGCATGGTGGCGCTGATCTTGTCGACGCCGCCCTGCTCGCTGATCAGCGAGTGGCTGACCGGCGTGAACCGGCCCCAGGTGTTGACCGCGCCGTCGACGGCGGGCAGGTACTCGTCCTGGAAGATGCCCCACAGCTCGGCCGCGCTGACCTCGCCGCCCTCGCTGTCGGTCTTGGCCTGGACGACGCCGCTGAACTCGATCTGGAGGCGGCGCGGCAGGTCGAGCTGGTGCTCGGCCTTGAGCAGGTAGGCGACCCCACCCTTGCCCGACTGGCTGTTGACCCGGACGACGGCCTCGTAGGACCGGCCCACGTCGTGCGGGTCGATCGGCAGGTAGGGCACGCCCCAGACGAGCTCGTTGATGGACTTGCCGGACGCCTTGACCTGGCGGTCCATGTCCTCGAAGCCCTTCTTGATCGCGTCCTGGTGCGACCCGGAGAACGCCGTGAAGACGAGGTCGCCGCCCCAGGGGTGGCGTTCGCCGACGGGCAGCTGGTTGCAGTGCTCGACGGTCCGACGGATCTCGTCGAGGTTCGAGAAGCTGATCTGCGGGTCGATGCCCTGGCTGAACAGGTTCATGCCCAGGGTGACCAGGTCGACGTTGCCGGTGCGCTCACCGTTGCCGAACAGGCAGCCCTCGATCCGGTCGGCCCCGGCGAGGTAGCCGAGCTCGGCCGCAGCCACCCCGGTGCCCCGGTCGTTGTGCGGGTGCAGGCTGACGACGATCGACTCGCGGCGCTCGAGGTGGCGGATCATCCACTCGATCGAGTCGGCGTAGACGTTGGGAGTGGCCATCTCGACGGTCGCCGGGAGGTTGATGATCATCTTGTGGTCCGGCGTCGGGTCGATGACGTCGGCCACCTCGTTGCAGATCCGCACCGCGAACTCGAGCTCGGTGCCGGTGTAGGACTCCGGGCTGTACTCGTAGTAGACGGTCGTGTCCGGGATGGTCTCCTCGAGCTTGCGGCACAGCCGCGCCGCCTGGAGCGCGATGTCGACGATGCCGTCCTGGTCGAGCCCGAACACGACTCGGCGCTGCAGCACCGAGGTCGAGTTGTAGAAGTGCACGATGGCCTGCTTGGCCCCGCGGATCGAGTCGAAGGTCCGCTCGACGAGGTGGTCGCGGCACTGGGTCAGCACCTGGATCGTCACGTCGTCGGGGATCATGTCGTCCTCGATGAGCATCCGCACGAAGTCGAAGTCGGTCTGGCTCGCCGACGGGAAGCCGACCTCGATCTCCTTGTAGCCCATCCGCACGAGCAGCTCGAACATCCGCTTCTTGCGGTCCGGGCTCATCGGGTCGATGAGGGCCTGGTTGCCGTCGCGCAGGTCGACGGCGCACCAGCGCGGCGCCTTCTCGATGACCCGGGTCGGCCAGGTCCGGTCGGGAAGCGCGAACGGGATCTGGTCCTGGAAGGGCACATACTTCGCGACCGGCATACCCGACGGCTGCTGTGGGTGAATCATGTTCTCTCGCCTAACGATTCGTTGCTGCTGAAGCCAGCCGGGGCAACGCTACTCCGCGACGAGGGGCGGCTGATCGGTCAGGCCCCGCCGCGGCGGCGAAGAAGGAGGCGCAGAGAACGCACGAGTCGAGGGTATGCCGCGTGCGCCGGCATACGTCCATCGTGCGAGCCGCGTCGCCCACGATCCGGACGCGCGCCGGGCGAGGTGCGCTGGTGGGTGGCCAGATAGGTTGCCGCCATGATGATCCGACCGGACACCCTCGTCGCCATCAAGGCGGGCGATGTCGACCTCGCCTTCCGCCGCTGGGACCGACCCCGCGTGGTGGTCGGGACCAGGCTGCGCACCCGGGTGGGCCTGGTGGAGGTGACCTCGGTCGACCAGGTCGCCCCCTCGCGGATCACGGCAGCGGAGGCGCGGCGGGCCGGCGCCGGCTCGCTCACCGAGCTCAAGCGGATGCTGGAGGCCAAGGCGGACCGGCCGGTGTGGCGGGTCGGGCTGCGGCACGCGGGAGCCGACCCGAGGGAGGAGCTGCGCGCCACCGTCCCCGACGCCACCGAGGTGAGCCGGATCCGCGAGCGGCTGGACCGGCTCGACCGCGCCTCGTCGATCGGTCCCTGGACGCGCGCGACGCTGGCGATCATCGACCGCTCTCCGACGGTCCGGGCACCCGAGCTGGCGGCCGAGCTCGGGCGCGACACCCCGAGCTTCAAGCGGGACGTCCGCAAGCTCAAGGAGCTCGGCCTCACCGAGTCGCTCGACATCGGCTACCGGCTGTCGCCTCGTGGCGCCTCCGTGGTCGATGCCGAGGCCGGCACCCCACGCACCGACCGGCCCAGCGCCCCGGAGGGCACCCCGCTCCCCCGGATCGGCGCCCCGGCCACGCGGGCCTTGCGGGCCGAGGGGATCTGGACGTTGGAGCAGGTGCGTGACCGTTCCGAGTCAGGGCTGGCGGCCCTGCACGGTGTGGGGCCGATCGCCATGCGCTTCCTGCGGGAGGCGCTGGCCGAGCGCGGCTGGACGTTCGCGGGTCAGTCGAAGATCCCCGAGTAGGCGTTGAGGGCAGGCTGCCCGCCGAGGTGGGCGTAGAGCACGGTCGAGTCCTTGGCGATCTCGCCTGAGCTGACCAGGTCGACGAGACCCGCCATCGACTTCCCCTCGTAGACGGGGTCGAGGATCATCCCTTCCAGCCGACCGCTCAGCCTGATCGCCTCGACTGTCGAGTCGACCGGGATGCCGTAGAGGTCGCCTGCCCAGCCCTCGAGGACGGTCACCTCGTCGTCGCGCAGTGACCGGTCGAGCCCGATGAGGTCGGCCGTGTGCTGGGCGATGCGGCGCACCTGGTCGCGGGTCTTGTCGATGGTGGCGGACGCGTCGACGCCCAGGACCCGCCGCGGGCGACCTCCGGCGTCCTCGAGCGCCGCGAACCCGGCGACCATGCCGGCGTGCGTCGACCCGGTGACCGTGCAGACGACGATGGTGTCGAAGAAGACCCCCAGGGCCTCCTCTTGAGCGGCGACCTCGTAGGCCCAGTTCGCGAACCCCAGGCCGCCGAGCGGGTGCTCGGACGCTCCCGCGGGGATGCCGTACGGCTTGCCTCCCGCCTCCTCCACCTCGCGCAGCGCGTCCTCCCACGACGAGCGGATGCCGATGTCGAAGCCGTGCGGGTCGAGCCGGGCGTCGGCGCCCATGATCCGCGACAGCAGGATGTTGCCGACCTTGTCGTTGACCGGGTCGTCCCAGTCCACCCACTTCTCCTGCACCAGGCGGCACTTGAGCCCGAGGTGTGCGGCGACCGCAGCCACCTGGCGGGTGTGGTTGGACTGGTACCCGCCGATCGACACGAGCGTGTCGGCGCCCTGCGCCAGCGCGTCCGGGACGATGTACTCGAGCTTGCGGGTCTTGTTGCCACCAAAGGCCAGTCCGCTGTTGCAGTCCTCGCGCTTGGCCCAGACCTGCGCACCACCGAGGTGCTCGGTCAGACGCGCCAGGCGGTGCACCGGGCTCGGGCCGAAGGTGAGCGGGTAGCGCTCGAAGTCGTGGATCGACATGGGTTCTCCTGGGCTTGGTTCGGGCGGGTCCGGTGTCGAGCAGCGGCGCGAGGGTCTGCCAGGTCTCATGGGAGACGTCGGCAGGCATCCGCGTCAAGCGCCGCTCTCCCCCTGGACCGCGTCGAGCTCCTCGATGGAGCCGGTCGAGAAGACCGGCGACCAGAGCAGGAACAACACCGACAGCGAGCCGCCGACCGCGGCCACGACCATCGTCGGCGCCAGCCCGATCCACTCGCCGACCAGCCCGCCGAGGACCGCACCCAGCGGACGGATGCCGTAGTTCACCGTCGAGAACGCCCCGCTCACACGGCTGCGCACCCCGTCAGGGGTCACCGCCGTCATCAGCGCGTTGAGCGGGATGTCGAGGCACATCACCCCGAGGGCGGAGATGAACTCCACCAGGGCGAGGATGCCTGCCTTGGTCCAGGTCGGGCCCGGTCGCCAGGGGCATCAGGGCGAAGGGTGCGGAGAAGACCACGGCACCGAGCGCGATCGTGCGACCGAGCCCGATCCACCGGGTCAGCGGGCCGGCCAGCACGGTTCCCAGCAGCCCCCCGGTGGCGCCGAGGCCGAGCGCCAGGCCGATCACCCCGGCCGACAGGCCCAGCTCACGGCTGGCGAAGAGGATGAGGATCGCGCCGGCCATCAGGTTGAACAGGTTGATCGTCGTGGCGCAGGCCAGCGAGGCGCGCAGGTAGGGGTCCTTGAGGACCAGGCCCATGCCGTCGCGGGATCGACGCAGCAGCCCGGCCTGGCTCGTGGTGTCCACGGGCAGGTCGGGCACCTTGACCCGGCCGATGAGCAACGCCGACACCGCGAAGGTCACCGCGTCGACCAGCATCGCCACCGGTGCGGTCACTGCCTGGATCAGCCCACCGGCGACTGCGGGCCCGGCGACGAACGAGGCCGAGCGCGTGCCGCTCAGCAGGCTGTTGGCCTCGACGAACTGGTCCCGGCGGACGAGTCCGACGAAGAAGCTGGGGTAGGACGTCTGGTACAGCACCTGGCCGAAGCCGGCGACCAGCGCGACGAGGAAGAGCTGGGCGAGGCTGATCGCGCCGAGGAAGTGGGCCACGGGCAGGGTCAGCAGCACGGCGCAGCGCAGCAGGTCTGCCACGATGAGCAGCCGCCGCTTGCGCACGTGGTGGTCCACCCAGGTGCCGACGAACAGCGACAGCAGGTTGGGAGCCCAGACCGCGGCCGTGAGGAGCCCGACGGTCGACGCGCCGACCTGCAAGGTGGTGACGGCGATGAGCGGCAACGCGAGCTCGGTGATGCGGTCACCGAACTGCGAGATCCCCTGCCCGACCCAGTAGGTCGCGAACCGGCGGTCCCGCCAGAGTGGAGCCTTCGTCGGTCGCCAGCGAGGATGCCGTGGGCTCGCTCATGACACCTCCGCCTCAGGCAGGACGTAGCGCAGCATCCGCACGTTGCGTGCACCCTCCACCTCGACGCGGTCGCTCCTGCGCCGCACAAAGGGCGCGAGCAGCTCCTCGATGGCTGCCTCCACCTCGGCGAGCTCGTCGGCGGTCGCGAGGAAGGTGGTGTTGGACAGACCCGCCGAACGCCGCCAGTCGTCCTCCAGCAGCGGCTCGACGTCCCGGGCCCACCGGCCGGGGAGGTCGTGGGCCTGGTCGAACATGACCCGTTCCAGGAGCGTCGCGGCGTCTCGGCCCGCCGCGTCCTCGGTGGGTGTGAACCGGAAGCCACCACCGGCCGCCTGCCACCAGCGCTGCCGACCGTCGGACTCGACCTCGGCGTCGCGCACCAGCCCGTGCTCGGCCAGGTGACGCAGGTGCCAGCTCGTCACCGACGGTGTGGCGCCGACCAGCGGGGCGAGGGCCGTGGCTGTGCTCGGTCCGTACCCCTGGAGACGGCTGAGGATGGCGAGCCGGACCGGGTGGGCCAAGCGCCCGCATCCCCCGCGGCGTGAGCTCGACGTCGCCGTAGGCGTTGGCCACCGAATCTCCTTCCGTGAGGTCCAGACAATTGTGAGAGAACACTTTCGAGAGAAGACTCTCACATCTCTCGCGGTCTGCCAATCCGCGTCGGCGAGGCCGGCTGTCCCGGAAATCGGGTGCGCCGTCCCGGCCACCCGGGTCACCATGTGCGGCATGGATCTGCCCGACGGGCTGGTGGCCCGACCCCTGTCCCCCACCGACGCCCGAGCCGTCTTCGAGCTCGTCGAGGCCGCCGAGACGCATGACATCGGCGAGGCGGCGATCGAGGTCGAGGACATCGAGGGCGACTGGGCCCGGGGCAGCTTCGACCTCGCGACCGAGAGCATGGGCGTCTGGGACGGCGAACGGCTGGTCGCCTCCGGCGAGGTCTTCAAGGGCCGTCGCGCCGACGGATCGGTCCACCCAGACCACCGGGGGCGCGGAATCGGCACCTGGCTCGCCGACTGGCTCGAGGAGTGTGCGCGCGCCCGAGGCTCGCAGCTTGTCGGCCAGACGGTGCCCGGCGACAGCAGCGCCGAGGCGTTCTTCAAGGCCCGCGGCTACCGGCTGGGGTGGACCTCCTGGGTCCTTCAGCTTCCTGCGGGTGCGACCATCGAGCCACAGCCCCTGCCTGACGGCTACATCCTGCGCGAGTTCGCCGGCCCCGCGGACGGGCCGGTCGCCTTCCAGCTGATCGAGGACGCGTTCAACGAGTGGCCCGACCGCGACCCCTCGAGCTACGACGACTGGGCGCCGCGCGGCCCGCTGCGGCCGGGCTTCGAGAACTGGCAGATCCGTTTCGCCGTCGACCCCGAGGGCACCGACGTCGGCGTCTGCTACACGATCCACGCCGGCGACACGGGGTACGTCGACGCCATCGCGGTCCGTCGCGACCGGCGAGGCCTGGGACTGGCGCGGGCGCTGCTCGCCGACGCCTTCGAGCGTGCCCGACAGCACGGGGCCACCGTGAGCGAGCTCTCCACCGACTCACGCACCGGTGCCCTGGGCCTCTACGAGCACGTGGGCATGCAGGTCACCCAGACCTGGCGTCATTGGATGACCGACCTCTGAGAGCCCGGCATACCCCGGAGGCAGTCAGGCACTGTTGCGCCGGATGAACCCCGTCTCGTAGGCGACCACGACCGCCTGGACGCGGTCGCGGACGCCCAGCTTGCTGAGGACGCGCGCCACGTGGGTCTTCACGGTGGTCTCCGCCACCACCATCTCCGCCGCGATCTCGGCGTTGGACAGGCCGCGGCCGATCAGGCGCAGCACGTCGAGCTCGCGCTCCGTGAGCTGCGCCGAGCTCGGCCGGGATGCCGGGCGTGACAGCCGGCTCGGCGAAGCTCTCGACGAGCCGCCGTGTGATGGAGGGCTCGATGAGCGAGTCGCCCGTGGCGGCAGCGCGGACCGCGGCGACCAGACGCGACGAGGGCGCGTCCTTGAGGAGGAAGCCCGCCGCGCCCGCGCGCAGTGCCCGGTAGATGTACTCGTTCTGGTCGAAGGTCGTGAGCACCACGATGGTCGGCGGGTCCGGCTGGCGCAGGATCTGTTCGGTGGCGGCCAAGCCGTTGAGCTCCGGCATCCGGATGTCCATCAACACCACTGCGGGCTTCAGCAGCGCGGCCTGCCGGACTGCCTCGTGCCCGTTCTCCGCCTCGCCCACCACCTCGATGTCGCCCTCCGACTCGAGGATGACGCGGAAGCCGGTGCGCACGAGCTCTTGGTCGTCGGCGATGAGGACGCGAATCACCCCGCCCATTGTGTCGAGGCCGAGCCCCGCGCGGGTCCTCCTCAGGGATGAGGAGCGCCGCCGACATCGTCCTTGCTGCCGACGCGGGCCACACCGGCCGACCTCCATCGTGGTGCCAACGGGGTCAACCGGACGCCGGATCGAAAGGAAACAGAGATGGACATCCTCAAGGGCATCCGGCCCCTCGACTACGCCCTGACGGCCGTCATGGTCGTCCTCGCCGCGGTGATCGGTCTGGAGAACGTCAACGCAGGCCCCGACGCCGACATTGCCCATGCGCTCGACTCGCACTCCGCGTTGATGATCCCGGTCTTCGTGCTCGCAGCACTGCCCATCCTGTGGCGGCGGCGCGCCATCCTCGGAGCCATCGGTGTCTCGTTCGTCGTCGTGGCCGCCAGCCTGCCGGCGTTCGGCTGGGTCACCCGGTGCGGCTTCGCGCTGCCCCTGGCGTTCGCGATGGCCTATGCCGTGGCGCGCTTCGCCGGCAGCCGGCAGAACCACGTCATCGGCCTGGTCGGCATCCTCGCCCTGCAGGTCGCCACGCTGGTCAAGGACTCGTCGACCGGCGGGCTGGGCGCCCTCGCCTTCTCCGTGCCGGCAACCGCACTCTTCTACGGAATCGGCTACGTCGTGCAGAAGCGCGCCACCGACCCGGTCGGCACGCCTACGCTGAGCCGTGAGCACGTCAGCGCCTGAGGGGTCGAGCCATGAGTGAGCGCTACCGCAGGATGTTCCAGGGGCTCCGTCCCGTCGACTGGGCGATCGCCGGTGCCCTCACCGCACTGGGCACAGTGCTGATGGTTGAGAACGTCCGGTGGGACGACGCTGACACCCAAGGGGACATCGCAGCAGGCACCATGGTCCACGAGCTGACGTCGCACTCGTGGGCCATGGTCCCGCTCTTCGCCGTCGCGACCATCGCGGTGCTGTGGTGGCGCCGCGGCATCATCACCGTCATCACCATCGGCCTCGTCGTCATGGTGCTCCACGACCTGGTCTTCGGGTGGGTCACCAGGTGCGGGGCCGGCTTGCCGTTGGCCTTCGTGCTGGCCTACCTCGCGGCGGTGGCCCTCGAGCGGAGGACCGCCTGGTTCGCCCTCGGCCTCACCACCCTCCTCAGCGCGGCGGTCCTCGCCCAGGACGCGAGCACCGGCTTCGAGCCGATGGTGCTCGCTGTGCCGGTCCTGCTGATCGTCTTCGCCATCGGGCGCGCGGTCCGCCACCGGACGGCCATGAGCACGGAGCTGCAGGCCCACACGGTCGAGCTGCGGCAGCTCCGCGACGAGCGCGTCGCCCTCGAGCTCGCAGACGACCGCCTCCGGCTCTCGGGTCAGCTGGACGGGCTGCTCCAGGAGCGGCTCGGCCAGCTGACGACGGCCGCGGAGTCGGGTCAGCACCTCGACGCCACCGGCGCGAAGGCCCTCTTCGTGTCGATCGAGGACGAGAGCCGCGCCACTCTCGACGGCATGCGCGAGATCGTGGGTCTCCTGCGCGGCGAGGAGGGCGCCCTGGCGCCCGCCCCGACCGTGGCCCACCTCGACGGGTTGCTGGTCCGGCACGCCGGGGCCGACTCGAGGTTGACGGTGATCGGCGACCCTCGGTCGCTGACAGCGGCGGTCGAGCTCTCGGCATACCGAATCGTCGAGCACCTGGTGAACGTCCTTGCGGACCAACAGGACTCGCGCATCGAGGTCAGTGTGCGCTTCGAGGAGAACGCGCTCGAGATCCGCGTCAACGGCCCCGTCAAGCGGTCGGCCGACCTCAAGACGGCGGTGGCGCGCGCCCGGGAGCGGGCCAAGGTCCTCGGGGGTTCGCTGGACGTGAAGGTGAGCCGGGGCTACGCCAACGCAGTGGCACAGCTGCCGGTATCGGGATAGCAGTGGACCGATGCGCCTGACCGAGCGGCTCGGCATCGCCCTGGCAGTCCTCCTGCTGGTGGTGCTCCCGACCGTGCTGCACGGTTGGCCGACCACGGTGCGCGGCAACGTCTTCACGCTCCTGATCGTCTGCAGCGGGCTCGCCCTGATGTGGTGGCGCAGCCAGCCGCGCGCTGCTCCCGTCGTCGCGCTCGGCCTCTACCTGGCGGCGCTCACCTTCGGCGACGGCTGGTTCCCCGACAGCGGGATGGCGCTCTTCGCCGTCACCTTCGCCGCGCTCGCCCTGGGGTGGTCGGGACGCGCAGCCTGGCTGGTGGCCCTGTGCGCGCTGGCCTACCTCGTGCCCTTCTACTACGTCGCCGACATCGGCAGCTGGGTGGCAGCGCTGATGTTCACGGTGCCGCCGTATGTCGCGGGGACCGTCCTGCGGCTCCGTCAGGAGACCGCCACCCAGCTGGCCCTGCGGGCCCAGGAGCTCGAGGACGAGCGCGAGCTCTTCGCCGAGATCGCCCTCCGGCACGAACGAGCCCGCATCGCCAGTGAGCTGCACGACATCGTGGGTCACGCGATCAGCGTGATGGTGGTGCAGGCAGCCGCCGGGCAGCGGCTCGTCGACGCCGACCCCGCGCGGGCCAAGCAGGCGTTCGCAGCCATCTCGGAGTCAGCGCGCCAGGGCACCAAGGACCTCGAACGACTCATCGACCTCCTCAGCGGTATGCCGGACGACCCCGGCGGCGGCCCCGACCTCTCGCTGGTCGAGGAGGTGGTCAGCCGTGCGGGCCGCAGCGGCCTGAACGTCACCTGCCGCTTCGAGGGCGACCGGGCCCGCATACCCCACCGGGTGGCCCACCTCGCCTTTCGCGTGGTGCAGGAAAGCCTCACCAACGCGCTCAGGTACGCGCCGGGTGCCGATGTGCGCATCGTCATCACCATCGACGACCTCGAGCGGGGCCTCGCCGTGCGGGTCGAGAACGACGGCGCCACACTGCACGGCACCTCGCTGGCCGGCACGGGGCGCGGCCTCATCGGTCTGCGTGAGCGGGTCCACCGACTGGGAGGGCAGCTCAGTGCCGGCCCCACCCCCAAGGGCGGATGGTTGGTCGAGGCGCAACTCCCCGAGCGGTGAGACCGTCGGCGTCGGTCATGCCGTGCCGACCCGACAGGACGTGGGTCTGGCTCCGAGCACTCGTGCGGCGGCCTACTCACGGGTAGCGTGGGTAGTCCCCAAGGAGGCGACCCATGAGCAGTGACGTCGAGCAGGACCGGCCCACCACGGGTGCACCGGAGCCGACCGTGCAGGCGAGCGAGCGCGAGTCACGTGCCGTCGCGGAGGAGGCACGCGAGTCCGGCTGGGAGCGGCCGAGCTTCGCCAAGGGCCTCTACCTCGGGCACTTCGACCTCGACCTGGTGCACCCGCATCCGCGTGCCACGGCCGAGGACGAGGCCCGCGGTGAGGAGTTCCTGGCGAGACTGCGCGAGGTCTGCGTGGACATCGACGGCGCCGCGATCGAGCGGGACGCCCTGATCCCGGACGAGGTGCTCGCCCGGCTCGCCGACATCGGCGCCTTCGGCATGAAGATCCCCCGTGAGTACGGCGGTCTCGGCCTGACCATGTCGTCCTACGGCAAGGCCCTGATGCTGGTCGGTTCGGCCCACCCCAGCCTCGGGGCCCTCCTCTCGGCGCACCAGTCCATCGGGGTGCCCGAACCCGTCAAGCTCGTCGGCACCGCCGAGCAGAAGCAGGAGTTCCTTCCGAGGTGCGCCGCCGGCGCGATCTCGGCGTTCCTGCTGACCGAACCCGATGTCGGCTCCGACCCGGCGCGAATGGGCAGCACCGCGACCCCCACCGAGGACGGCACGGCGTACCTGCTCGACGGGGTGAAGCTGTGGACCACCAACGGGGTCGTCGCCGAGCTGCTCGTGGTGATGGCACGCGTGCCCGCGCACGACGGCCAGAAGGGCGGCATCAGCGCCTTCGTCGTCGAGGGCAACGCCGACGGAATCACCGTCGAGCGGCGCAACTCCTTCATGGGGCTCAAGGGGATCGAGAACGGCCTCACTCGCTTCCACCGGGTCCGCGTGCCCATCGAGAACCGGCTCGGCAAGGAGGGCGACGGCCTCAAGATCGCCCTCACCACGCTCAACGCCGGACGGCTGTCGATCCCCGCAATGTGCGCGGCGGCGGGCAAGTGGGCGCTGAAGATCTCGCGCGAGTGGTCGGCCGAGCGGGTGCAGTGGGGGCGGCCGGTCGGCGAGCACGGCGCCGTCGCGGAGAAGATCGCGTTCATCGCCGCGACCACCTACGGACTGGAGTCGGTGCTCGAGCTCTCTGCGCAGCTCGCCGACGCCGGCAGCAAGGACATCCGCATCGAGGCGGCGCTGGCCAAGCTGTGGGCCTCGGAGATGGCCTGGCAGATCGCCGACGAGCTGGTGCAGATCCGCGGCGGTCGGGGTTACGAGACCGCGGACTCGCTGCGTGCCCGCGGCGAACGCGCGGTCCCGGCCGAGCAGATGATGCGCGACCTGCGGATCAACCGGATCTTCGAGGGCTCGACCGAGATCATGCACCTGCTCATTGCCCGCGAGGCCGTCGACGCCCACCTGTCCGCGGCCGGAGCCCTGGCCGAGAAGGACGCGACGTTCGAGGACAAGGCGCGGGCAGCCATGGGCGCCAGCGGGTTCTACGCCAAGTGGTTGCCGCAGCTCGTCGTCGGCAAGGGTGCCACCCCCACCTCGTATGCCGAGTTCGGCACCTTGGCGACGCACCTGCGGTTCGTCGAGCGGTCAAGTCGCAAGCTGGCCCGGCAGACCTTCTACGGGATGTCCCGGTGGCAGGCGAAGATGGAGTACCGGCAGGCCTTCCTCGGCCGGGTCGTCGACATCGGTGCCGAGCTGTTCGCCATCTCGGCGGCCTGCAGCCGGGCCGAGATGCTGCGAGTCCGACGACGAGGGCCGGGGTCGCTCGGCCTACCAGCTGGCCGAGGTGTTCTGCCGGCAGAGCCGGCTGCGGGTCGAGTCCCTGTTCACCGCGCTGTGGTCCAACTCCGACGACGCCGACATGCGGCTGGCGAAGGGAGTGCTGGCCGGCGACTACACCTGGCTCGAGGACGGAGTGCTAGACCCGAGTGAGGGCACCGGTCCGTGGATCGCCCCGTGGTCTCCCGGTGCCAGCGAGTCCGAGTCGGTCTGGCGCGCCGTCCGCTGAGCAGGCGGCATCCGGTCCTCCGCGGAACAGGAGGCAGCTTGTCGAGAGTGCACGACACGCTGAGCAGGCACTCCGCGCGTCAGCGTGTCGTGCACTCTCGACCTGGGGTTCAGCGGCGCTTGAGCAGCTCTTCGGCGATCTGCACGGCGTTGAGCGCGGCACCCTTGCGCAGGTTGTCGCCGACGACGAACAGCACCAGCCCCTTGCCAGCGGGCGCCGCCTGGTCGACACGCACCCGTCCGACGTAGACCTCGTCGCGACCGGCCGCGTCGAGCGGGTTGGGCACGTCGGCCACCACGACACCCGGAGCCTTGGCCAGCAGCTCCAGGGCACGCTCGGGGGTGATGTCGTCGGCGAACTCGGCGTGGATGGCCAGCGAGTGACCGGTGAAGACCGGCACGCGCACACAGGTCCCGGACACCAGCAGGTCGGGGATGTGCAGGATCTTGCGGGACTCGTTGCGGAGCTTCTGCTCCTCGTCGGTCTCCAGCGACCCGTCGTCGACGATCGACCCCGCGAGCGGGATGACGTTGAACCCCACCGGCACGGCGTAGACGTTCGGCGCGGGCACCTCCACCGCACGGCCGTCGAGAGCCAGGTCGGCAGGCGAGCCAGCGGCATACCCACCGCGCAGCTGGCCGTCGAGCTCCTGGACACCCTTGCCGCCGGATCCCGACACGGCCTGGTAGGACGCGACGGTGAGGCGCACGAGGCCGGCCTCGCGGTGCAGTGGTGCCAGCACCGGCATCGCGGCCATGGTGGTGCAGTTGGGGTTGGCGACGATGCCCTTGGGGATGGTGTCGAGGTCGTCGGCGTTGACCTCGCTCACGACGAGCGGGACATCGGGGTCCTTGCGCCAGGCGGAGGAGTTGTCGACGACGATCGCACCGGCGGCGGCGACCTTGGGGGCCAGCTCCTTGGAGGCCGCTCCCCCGTTGGAGAACAGCGCGATGTCGATCCCGGAGAAGTCAGCGGTGGCCGAGTCCTCGACGGTGACCTCGTCGCCGGCCCACGGCAACGTCGTGCCCGCTGACCGCGCCGACGCGAAGTAGCGGATCTCGTCGACCGGGAAGCCCCGCTCGGCAAGGAGTGCACGCATGACCGAGCCGACCTGTCCGGTGGCCCCGAAGACACCAATTCTCATGGGACCAAGGATAGGTCGGCTCGGCCGTGTGCCGGCCCAGCGGCTCACGATGTGGCAGAACCTGCGCGTTCGGAGGCAGGATCTGTGGGCACGAGGTCGCCCACGCCCTCGCCGGGTGCTGCTTCCTCGTAGGTCAGGAGGAAGTCGTCGCCGTGCTCGGTGACACCCGCCACGACGGCCTGTTCGACGGCCGCCACGGCATACGCACGCCGGACGATGAGCGGGTCGCTGCTGAGGTCCTTCACGAGCGCGACGGCCAGTCCGACCATCACGACGAGGAACGGCAGCGCGGCGATGATGGTGATGTTCTGCAGCCCTGACAAGGCGTCCTCCCCACCCACGAGGAGCATCACGGCAGCGACCGCACCGGTGGCGGCACCCCAGAAGACGACCGTCTTGCGGCTCGGCGAGAGGGTGCCGCGCTCGGACAGGGTGCCCATGACGATCGAGGCGGCGTCGGCACCCGACACGAAGAAGATCGCCACGAGAGCCATCACGACCACGGAGGTGACCGTCGACAGCGGCAGGTGGGAGAGCATCTCGAACAGGCTGCCCTCGGTCGACCCGGCGCCGGCCAGGTCGGTGCCGCCACGCTGCATGTCGATACCGGCGCCACCGAAGATCGCGAACCACACCAGCGAGACGACGCTCGGCACCAGCAGCACACCCGTGACGAACTGGCGGATGGTGCGACCACGCGAGATCCGCGCGATGAACATCCCGACGAACGGCGTCCAGCTGACCCACCACGCCCAGTAGAAGATCGTCCAGCCGGACAGCCACTCCTGCATGGCGTCGCCACCGGCGGCGTCGGTCCGGGCGGACATCATCGCGAGGTCCTGGAAGTACGAGCCGACGGCGGTCGGCACGAGGTCGAGGATGAAGACGGTCGGGCCGACGACGAACACGAAGACCGCGAGCGCCAGGGCCAGCACCATGTTGATGTTGGACAGCCACTGGATGCCCTTGGCGACCCCGGAGACCGCCGAGAGGATGAAGCACAGGGTCAGCACGACGATGATGGCGACGAGCAGCACGTTGCCCGCCTTGCCGATGCCGGCGACGATCTGGAAGCCCGAGCCGATCTGGAGTGCCCCCAGGCCGAGCGAGGCCGCCGACCCGAACAGCGTGGCGAAGATCGCGAGCATGTCGATGACCCGACCAGCCGGACCGTTGGCGTGCTTCTCGCCCAGCAGCGGTGCGAACGCCGAGCTGATGAGCAGCGAGCGACCCTTGCGGAAGACGCCGTACGCGACGGCGAGGCCGACGACCGCGTAGATGGCCCAGGGGTGCAGGGTCCAGTGGAAGAGCGTGGTGGCCATGGCGTTCTGCACGGCCTCCGGGTTGCCGGCCGCGCCCGTGCCGGGAGGCGGGGTGACGAAGTGCGAGAGCGGTTCGGAGACGCCGTAGAACATCAGGCCGATCCCCATGCCCGCGGAGAACATCATCGCGATCCACGAGACGGTCCTGAACTCCGGCTCCTCGTCGTCGCGGCCGAGCGGGATTCGCCCGTACTTGCTGGCCGCCAGCCAGATGACGAAGAGGACGAACCCCGACGCCACCAGCGAGAACAGCCAGCCCATGTTGTGCACGACCCAGCCGAGGCCTGCGCCGGAGGCGGAGCTGAGGCTGTCGGTGCTCAGGAAACCCCACAGCACGAACGCCACGGCAATGGCCGCCGTGACTCCGAAGACGACCCGGTCGACCTTGCGCGGTTCGTCGGCCTGGAGGTCCTCGATGACTGGATCGAGGGCGGGATGCGGGAGGTCGGGCAGGTGCTCGAGGGCGTCGTGCTCGCCGGCCGCTTCAGCCGGGGCAACGGGGCCCGTCTTGGTCAGTGTGCTCACAGGGTGTTGGCGCATGCGGGCGCCGCTCCTTCGAATTCTCGTCAGTTGCGTATCGAAACCTTCTCGGCCGACCGCCAACCTTGTCGAGAACACGCGACGAACTCAAGTCACAGCCACGCGCTGTGGGCCGGACACGCCCCAGATCCCTTGTCCGGCAAAGGTTTCAGGTATGCCGTGAGCCTCACCACACGGGGTGGGCGGGTACTAGAAGCCGAGGCGCTGGAGCTGCTTGGGGTCGCGCTGCCAGTCCTTGGCGATCTTGACGTGCAGGTCGAGGTAGACCCGCTGCCCGAGCAGCTTCTCGATGCCGACCCGGGCGTTGGTGCCGACCTCGCGCAGCCGTGAGCCGCCGCGACCGATGATGATGGCCTTCTGCGACGACCGCTCGACGAAGACGTTGACCCGGATGTCGAGCATCGGCTTGTCCTCAGGGCGATCCGGACGCTGCAGCATCTCCTCGACGACCACGGCCAGCGAGTGCGGCAGCTCGTCGCGGACGCCTTCCAGGGCTGCCTCCCGGACCAGCTCGGCGATCATGACGACATCGGGCTCGTCGGTCAGCTGCCCCTCGGGGTAGAGGGGGCCCGGCGAGGGCGGCAGGTAGGTCGACAGGACCTGGGCGACGTCCTTCACCTGGCGACCGTCGACGGCCGAGCAGGGCACGATGGCGGCCCAGTCACCCAGCTGGTCGATCGAGATGAGGTGTTCGGCCAGCCGCTCCCGGTCGACCGTGTCGATCTTGGTCGCGATCGCGACGACCGGCCGACGCCGGTCCTGCTGGATCTCCTTGAGCTCGCGCGCGATGAACCCGTCGCCCGGACCGATCTTCTGGTCGGCCGGGAGGCAGAACCCGATGACGTCGACCTCGAGCAGCGTCTCGCGGACCACGTCGTTGAGGCGTTCCCCCAACAGCGTTCGCGGCTTGTGCAGGCCGGGGGTGTCGACGAGCACCAGCTGGGAGGCAGGGGTCGAGACGATCCCCCGGATGGTGTGCCGGGTGGTCTGCGGTTTGGAGGAGGTGATCGCGACCTTGTGCCCGACGAGGGCGTTGGTCAGGGTCGACTTGCCTGCGTTCGGTCGCCCGACGAGGCAGGCGAAACCGGCGACGTAGCCGGTCGGCGACGACCCGGCATACCCCTCGGACGGCCCGGAACCACTCGCAGTCATGACACTCCCTCGCGCTCGGGCTCCACCGTAGTGCGGTCCCGACCACGGTCGGTGGCGGACTCCTCGTCGGGGTCGACCAGGCGCTGCACGATGACGCTGGCGATGCGGTGCCGTCGGCCGGCCATTCGTTCGGCGGTGAGCGCGAGCCCAGCCACCTCGCAACGGGATCCGACGATCGGCACGCGACCGATGGACTTGCCGATGAGGCCGCCGACGGTGTCCACCTCGTCCTCCTCGATGTCGACGTCGAACAGGTCGGCGAGGTCGTCGATGTCCATCGTCGCGGGCACGCGGAAGGTGCCGTCGCCGAGGTCCTCGACACCGGGCGCCTCACGGTCGTACTCGTCGGCGATCTCGCCGACGATCTCCTCGATGATGTCCTCGATGGTCACCAGGCCTGCGGTGCCGCCGTACTCGTCGACCACCACGGCGAAGTGGCTCTGGTCGCGCTGCATCTCGCGGAGCAGGTCGTCGACCGGCTTGCTCTCGGGCACGTAGTGCATCGGACGCATCTGGGCCGTTACCGGTAGCGACCCCGACTCCTGGTCGGCGTTGACCCGGCGGACGACGTCCTTGAAGTAGAGCAGGCCCAGGATGTCGTCGGACCCGTCACCCACCACGGGGATGCGGGAGAAGCCGGACCGCAGGAACAACGACATCGCCGAGCGCAGCGTCTTCTCGCCGTCGATGGTCACCATGTCGGTGCGCGGCACCATCACCTCGCGGGCCACCGTGTCGCCGAGCTCGAAGACCGAGTGGATCATCTCGCGTTCGCCGGCTTCGATGACCGCGCTCTCACCGGCCAGGTCGACGAGGTCGCGCAGCTCGGACTCGCTCTGGAACGGTCCGTCACGGTAACCGCGCCCGGGCGTCACCGCGTTGCCCAGGGCGATGAGCACCCGCGCGACCGGACCGAGGAAGGTGCGCAGCCCGACGATGAGCGGGGAGGCAAGCAGCGCAACGGAGTCCGAGTGCTGGCGACCCAGGGTGCGAGGCGAGACACCCACCACGACGAACGAGACGAGCGCCATCACACCGATGGCGATGAGCAGACGACGCCAGAAGCCGTCGACGAGGTCGATGGCACCGAGCGTGATGAGGACCGCGGTGGTCGACTCGGCCACGATGCGCAGGAACGCCGTCACCGACAGGTATGCCGCGCTGTCGGCGACGATGCGCGACAGCGCCTGGGAGCCCGCGCGCCTCTCCTCCAGCAGCTCCTGGGCTCGGACCCGGGACATCCGCCACAGCGCCGCCTCGGCGGCCGAGAGCAGGAACGCGGTGGCGATGCTGAGCAGAGCTGCCAGGACGAGAGCTGTCATCGGCGCACCATCAGATGGTGGGTCGACCGCGACCCGCGAGGAAGGTCAGCAGCAGCTGGCGCTGGAGCTCGAACATCTCGCGCTCCTCCTCGGGTTCCGCGTGGTCGTACCCGAGCAGGTGCAGGATGCCGTGCGTGGTGAGCAGGAGCAGCTCCTCCTCGGTCGCGTGCCCTGCCTCGGTGGCCTGCTTGGCCGCTACGGAGGGGCACAGCACGATGTCGCCGAGCACCCCCTCCTCCGGCTCGTCGCCCTCTCGGGCCGGACGCAGCTCGTCCATCGGGAAGCTCATCACGTCGGTGGGGCCCGGAAGGTCCATCCACTGCACGTGGAGCACCTCCATGGCCGACTCGTCGACGAGCCGCAGGCACAGGTCGGCACCGGGATGGACGCGCATCTCCCCCATGACGTAACGGCTCAGGGCCACCAGCTCGAGCTCGTCGAGCTCGAAGTCGGTCTCATTGAGAACGTCGACGCTCACGCTGTCCTCGTCCTCCCTGACCGTGCTCGCCCTGCCCGCTGCGGGCCTCCGCGCCGGGCGTCCGGACGCGCTGACCCTGCTCGTCCCACTGCTCGTAGGCGTCGACGATCGCGCCCACGAGGCGGTGCCGGACGACGTCCTGGGCGGTGAGGAGGGAGAAGTGGATGTCCTCGACGTCACCGAGGATGTCGCGGACCACCCGCAGCCCGGACTTCGTGCCGTCCGGCAGGTCGATCTGCGTCACGTCACCGGTGACGACCATCTTGGAGCCGAAGCCGAGCCGGGTGAGGAACATCTTCATCTGCTCGGGCGAGGTGTTCTGGGCCTCGTCGAGGATGATGAACGCGTCGTTCAGCGAGCGCCCGCGCATGTAGGCCAGCGGCGCGACCTCGATCGTGCCGGCGGCCATGAGGCGCGGGATCGACTCGGGGTCGACCATGTCGTGGAGGGCGTCGTAGAGCGGCCGCAGGTAGGGGTCGATCTTGTCGTTGAGCGTGCCGGGCAGGAACCCGAGCCGCTCGCCGGCCTCGACCGCGGGCCTCGTCAGGATGATCCGGTTGACCTGCTTGGCCTGCAGGGCGGCGACCGCCTTGGCCATCGCGAGGTAGGTCTTGCCGGTGCCGGCAGGGCCGATGCCGAAGACGATGGTGTGCTCGTCGATCGCGTCGACGTAGTGCTTCTGGTTGAGCGTCTTGGGCCGGATCGTGCGACCGCGGTTGCTGACGATGTTCATGGTCAGGACGTCGGCGGGCCGCTCGGAGGTCTGCGCGCGCAGCATCTGGATGGACCGCTCCACCGCGTCGCGGTTGAGCGCCTGACCACCGGCGATGACGGCGAGCAGCTCGTCGATGGTGCGCTCGGCCAAGGCGACGTCGGCGCTGGGGCCGGAGAGGTGGAACTCGTTGCCGCGGACGTGGATCTGGAGCTGGGGGAAGGCCCGCTCCATGGTGCGCAGCAGCTCGTCGCGCGGCCCGAGGAGCGTCACCATCGCTACCTCGGCCGGGATCTCGACGGTGTGGGTGGGCACCGGACGGGCGCCATCGGGCGCGCCCCCCGGCGTGGACGGATGATCAGGATCTGGCATGGTCCGTCCAGTCTACGGTGCCCTTCAGCCCGGGGGCCACGTCATTGACCGCCCACCGAGGACGTGGATGTGGGCGTGGAACACGGACTGCTGGGCGCCGGCGCCGGTGTTGAAGACGCTGCGGTAGCCGCCTGCGGCGACGCCCTCCTGCTCCGCCACGGCCCGCACCGCGTCGAGGAGTGCCACGGCGTCCTCGGGTGCGCTCGCGGGCGAGGCTCCGCGACATCGGGTGTGTGGTGGCGCGGGATGACCAGCACGTGGGTCGGTGCCTGCGGCTCGAGGTCGCGGAACGCGAAGGTCGCGTCGTCCTCGCGCACGACCGTGGCCGGGATCTCGCCCGCCACGATCTTGCAGAACAGGCAGTCGGCATCGGTGCGCCGGGTGGCTGGGCTTCCCGTGGCTGGACCTTCCATCACCCGAGCGTATCGGCGCGTCAACCGGCGGAAGGAGCTGCGCGTCAAGGGAGCGTGAGACTGTTGAGCGTGGCAGAGCGCGACCGCGGCGGTGAGGTCCGGCCAGCCGCTGACGAGGCCATCGCCGACCTGTATGCCGCCCACTGGACCGGGCTGGTCAGGCTGGCATGGCTGCTGCTGCGCGACGACCTCGCTGCCGAGGAGGTCGTCCAGGACGCGTTCATCGCCGTGCACCGGCGCTGGGACACCATCCGCGACCACCAGTCCGCGGCCGCCTACCTGCGGCGGGCCGTCGTCAACGGCGCCCGCTCCGGTCTGCGCCACCGCGGCGTCGAGGAGCGCTACGTGGCGCGCGAACAGGATGAGCCCACGGCATACACGCGGCACAGCGAGGCGAGTGCCGAGGAGCACGCATTGCAGTCCGAGACCACCAGTTCGATGATCAGCGCGCTGGGGCGGCTGCCCCAGCGCCAGAGAGAGGTCCTGACGATGCGCTACTACCTCGACCTGAGCGAGGCCGAGATCGCCGACGCCCTCGGGATCTCGGCAGGCTCGGTCAAGGCCCATGCCCACCGCGGCCTCGCCACGCTGCGCGACCGGATGGAGGCGGCGTCATGAGCGACCGCACCGACTTCCTGCACCCCGACTACGAGCCGGGAGAGTTCGACCAGGTCGAGCGGCACCTGCGCCAGGCGCTGGCCCGCGACGCCCAGCAGGTGCACCCCTCGAGCCGGCTGGACACGATCCTGCACGAGGCCCACGAGGCGGGGCCGGTGACCGCGACGGGCGGTTCCGGTGCCAGGCGCTGGGTCCTGCCCCTCGCCGCGGCGGCCGCCGTCGCCGCGATCATCGGCGGTGTCTGGTGGTCCGGCCAGGACGACCGGGGCGGCGCCACCCCGCCGGTGAACCCGGGGCCTTCCGTCGGCCCGAGCGTCACGGCCACCGATCTCCCCACCACAGCCCCGACCTCGCCGGCGACCGCGACGAGCTCGACCGCTGGTCCGGGCGCCACCACCCGGACGGTGTCGCTGCCGGTGTACTTCGTCGGGCCGGTGGGTGACGACAAGCCGACCTACAAGCTGTTCCGGAACTTCATCCGCGACGAGCTCTCGGCCGACCCCACTCCCGACGAGAAGGTGAAGGCCGCGCTCGTGCTCGCCATCAACGCCCAGCCCTACAGCAACACCGACGGCTACCTCCAGCCCTGGTCCGACCAGACCATCGGCGACGTGACCGTCAAGGACGGGCTGATCACGGTCGACCTCGCCAACGCAGGCAACCCAGACGCAGCGGCCACCCCCGAGATCCAGCGCCTTGCCGTGCAGGAGCTCGTCTGGACCGCGCAGGCTGCGATCCAGCAGACCCTCCCCGTGCGGTTCGAGGTCACAGGCGCGTCGAGGAAGCTGTTCGGGTCGATCTCGACGGACCAGACCTTCACCCGTCCGCCGTCGGACCGGCTCTACGAGGACGTGGCTCCGATCTGGGTCACCGCACCGAGCCGTGACCAGGTCCTTCCGGCAGCCAAGCCGGTCACCGTCAAGGGCCTGGCGATCGTCTTCGAGGCCACCGTCAACTGGGAGCTCGAGCGCGGTTCCACCCAGGTCTCGGCCGGGCACGCCATGGCCTCGGTCGGGGCACCCATGCAGGGTGAGTACTCGATCAACCTCGGGCGGCTCAGCCCCGGCACCTACACGATCAGCGTGCGCGAGCTCAGCGCCCAGGACGGCTCCGTGAGCGCAGAGAAGTCGGTCTCCTTCTCGGTCAAGTAGCCGTCAGCGCCAGCGACCAGCAGCATTCAGCACCGCGAGCGCGGCCGGTCCAGCGCTGGAGGACCGCAGCACGCTGTCACCGAGCCGCACGGTGAGGGCGCCGGCCGCCTCGAACGCCGAGACCTCGTCGGGCGTGATCCCGCCCTCGGGACCAACAACCACGAGGACTTCCCCGTGGTCCGGAAGGGCTTGCGTCGCAAGGCCCTGCGTGGCTTCCTCGTGCAGCACGTATGCCGCGGCGGCGCCCCCGATGCGGGCCGCGAGGGCGCTGGTGGTGACCAGCTCGGCGACGAGCGGCACACGGGCCCTACGCGACTGCTTGGCCGCGGCGGTGACGGTCGACTCCCACTTGCGCCGGGCCTTCTCGCCCCTTTCGCCCCGCCACTGGACGATGCTGCGCGCTGCCTGCCACGGGACCACCTCGTCGACGCCGAGCTCGGTGGCGGCCTCGATCGCCTGGTCGTCGCGGTCGCCCTTGGCGAGCGCCTGCACGAGGACGAACCGGGGCTGGGACTCGGGCTCACGGCCTACCTCGAGGACGTCCAGCTCGAGCTCCGCCCGGCCCGCGGTCGCGACCACGCAGGTGATCCGCAGCCCCGCGCCGTCGGCGAGCATGACCTGCTCGCCCGCGGCGATCCGGCGCACCGTGGCGGCGTGCCGCCCCTCGGCACCGTCGAGCAGCACCCGGCTGCCCACCGCGACGGCCGGCCACGACGGCCGGCTCGACGAGGAACAGGGGCAGGGTCATGGCTTCCTGACCTCGTTACCTGGGCTTGAAGGCGTCGCGAAGCTTCCCGAACAGGCCCGGGTGGGCCGGGGCCAGACGGCCCTCGGGACGCTCCTCGCCGCGCAAGGTGGCCAGCTGGCGCAGCAGCTCTTCCTGCTGTTCGTCGAGGCGGGTCGGGGTCTGCACGTTGGCGTGGATGATCAGGTCGCCACGACCGGTGCCGCGCAGGTGCGTGACGCCGAGCCCGCGAAGGGTCATCACGTCCGCGGCCTGGGTGCCCGCCTTGATCTCCAGCTCGTTGCTGCCGTCGAACGTGTCGAGCTTGACCGTCGTGCCGAGCGCAGCAGCGGTCATCGGCAGCTCCACCGTGCAGTGCAGGTCGTCGCCGCGACGCTGGAAGGTCTGGTGCGGGCGGACTGCCACCTCGACATAGAGGTCACCGGCAGGGCCGCCACCCTGGCCGACCTCCCCCTCTCCGGCGAGCTGGATCCGGGTGCCGGTGTCGACGCCGGCCGGCACCTTGATCTTCAGGGTGCGGCGGGTGCGGACCCTGCCGTCACCGGAGCACTCGAAGCAGGGGCTGACGAGCACCTCGCCGTAGCCCTGGCAGGTCGCACACGGGCGGGTGGTCATGACCTGACCGAGGAAGGACCGCTGGACCTGCTGGATCTCGCCCCGGCCGCCACAGACGTCACAGGTGCGGCGTGAGGTGCCCGGCTGGGCGCCGTCACCGTGGCAGGTCGAGCAGACCACGGCCGTCTCGATGGCGAGCTCCTTCTCGGCACCGAACACCGCGTCCCCGAGGTCGATGTCGAGCCGGATCAGGGCGTCCTGGCCGCGACGCTGGCGCGAGCGTGGACCCCGCTGCGCCTGGCCGGCGCCGGCTCCGAAGAACGCGTCCATGATGTCGCTGAACGAGAAGCCCTGGCCGAAGCCGGCGGCACCCCCGGCATACGGGTCCGCACCCATGTCGTAGGAACGGCGCTTGTCCGCGTCCGAGAGGACGTCATAGGCCTGCGAGACCTTCTTGAACTGCTCCTCCGCCTCCGGGCTCGGGTTGACGTCCGGGTGCAGGGTGCGCGCCTTCTTGCGGTAGGCCCGCTTGATGTCCTCGGGAGATGCGTCCCGGGAGACACCCAGGTCCTGGTAGTAGTCGTTCAACGAATGTCCTTGATGTCACTGGGTTTGGCGTCAGCGAGCTGACGGTCGGTCGTACACGTGCAAACGCGCGTCACTGCGCGAGTATTCGGGAGACATAGGTGGCCACGGCCCGCACCGATGCCATCGTGGTGGGGTAGTCCATACGGGTCGGCCCGAGGACGCCGAGACCCGCCACCAGCTCGGACCCGGAGCCGTACTCGGTCGAGACGACCGAGGTGGACTGGAGCCCGGCGAAGGGGTTTTCGTGGCCGATGCGCACCGAGACCGTGTCGGAGGTCTCGCGCGCGGTGCCGAGCAGCTTGAGCAGCACGACATGCTGTTCGAGGGCCTCGAGGACCGGGCCGATGCTGAGCGGGAAGTCGGTGCCGACCCGGGCCAGGTTGGCGGTGCCGGCGAGCACGACCCGCTCCTCGCGCTCCTCGACGAGGGCGTCGTCGAGCGACTGCACGACAGCGCGCACCAGGTCGCGGTCGCCCGGCTCGAACGCGTCGGGGAGGCTGGCCAGGGAAGCGGCTGCGTCGACCAGTCGCTGGCCGACGGCGCTGGCGTTGATCTTGGCCCGCACCAGACCGAGGGTCGCCTCGCCGTCCTTGGTGGACAGGTCCTGCGTCGTCTCGATGACGCGCTGCTCGACGCGGCCGGTGTTGACGATGAGCACGACCATGAGCCGGGACGGGCCCATCGGGACGAACTCGACGTGTCGCACGGTCGACCGGGTCAGGGACGGGTACTGCATCACCGCGACCTGACGGGTCAGCGAGGCCAGCAGCCGCACGGTCCGGTCGACCACGTCGTCGAGGTCGACGGCCCCCTCGAGGAACTGCGCGATCGCAGCCCGCTCGGCCGTGGTCATCGGCTTGACCGAGCTCAGCCGGTCGACGAACAGGCGGTAGCCGGCGTCGGTGGGCACGCGTCCTGCGCTGGTGTGGGGAGCCGCGATGAGGCCTTCCTCCTCCAGAGCCGCCATGTCGTTGCGGACCGTGGCGGCCGAGACCCCCAGCTGGTGCCGGTCGAGCAGGGACTTCGAACCCACCGGCTCGGACGTCTGGACGTAGTCCTGGACGATCGCGCGCAGCACCGCCAGCCGACGTTCCTCGCTCATCTGGCACCTCCCTCGGCGGATCCGGGTCCACGGTACGCAGCCCCGGTCTTCGGGCACTGGCACGCGGATGCTGGCACTCAGGCTCAGCGAGTGCCAAGTCTACGTTGTTCCCGAGCCAGGGCCGCACGGGCGGCGCGCCCACACGACCGGGGCCGGTGCGCGGCGTACCCTGCCTCGGTGTCCGACCGCTATGGCTCCGATGTCCTGTCCGGCGACTGGAAGGTCCCACGGCGGGGACGCTCCCGCGAGGTGGAGGCCGAGACGGGCCTCGTCGTCGAGGAGGTCGCGACCGGCTGGTGCGGCGCCGTCGTCCGGGTCGAGAAGGCCGGGGGGATGCGGGTCGTGCACCTCGAGGACCGGCGTGGCCGCACCAAGGGCTTCCCGATGGGCCCGGGCTTCCTGCTCGACGGTGCCCCGGTCATCCTGACGCCGCCCACCGCTGCTGCGAGCGCCAAGATCGCCGAGGCCAGGGCCGTCGCCTCGCGGACCGCCTCCGGATCAAGGGCCGTCGAGGGCGCCAGGGCACGGGTGGCGAGCGGTTCGCGGATCTTCGTCGAAGGTCGCCACGACGCCGAGCTGGTCGAGAAGGTGTGGGGTGCCGACCTGCGCATCGAGGGCGTCGTCGTGGAGCTGCTCGACGGCGTGGACGACCTCGTGGCGGCGATAGCCGACTTCCAGCCCGGGCCGGGGCGACGGATGGGCGTGCTCGTCGACCACCTGCTGCCCGGCACGAAGGAGCACCGTGTCGTCCAAGCGGCTGCGCGAGGGCCGTATGCCGCGCACGTCCGTGTGCTGGGCCACCCCTACGTCGACGTGTGGCAGGGCGTGCGGCCCGAGCGGCTGGGGCTGGCGCAGTGGCCCGTCATCCCCCGCGGCCAGTCCTGGAAGCACGGCATCTGCGCGCACCTGGGCTGGGCGCACGACGACCAGGCAGACATCGCCCGGGCCTGGAAGCAGATCCTCGGCACGGTGCGGTCGTATGCCGACCTCGAGCCGACCCTGCTGGCGAGCGTCGAGGAGCTGATCGACTTCGTGACGGAGCCTGGGCAGTGATTCGACTGGCCGGAGTCAGATCAGGTCAGGGTCGGCCCTGACGCTCCCCTGACCAGACCCCTAAAGCCGGACCATCCGGGGCTTCCATACGTTTCACTAGGTGGCAGACCACGCAGACAACGGAGAGAGCCATGACCGACCAGCCCCAGCAACCGCAGCCGAACATCCCGCCGCCACCACAGCAACCGCAGCAGCCGAGCTATGGCGCAGCCGCCCAGCCGCTGTCGCAGCACGACGAGAAGACCTGGGCCACCCTGGTCCACATCGCGCCGTTCCTGGCCGCCGCCGTGGGCCTGCCCTTCCTCGGGCCCCTGATCGTGTTCCTCATCTTCAAGGACCGTGGCCCGTTCGTGCGGTTCCACTCGGCGCAGGCCCTGAACTTCCAGATCATCATCACGATCGCGATGTGGGTCTTCGGGCTGCTGTCGATCGTGCTGATCGGCATCCCGTTCCTGATCGCCACCGGGATCGCCTGGGTGGTCCTGTCGATCGTCGCAGCGGTGAAGGCCAACCACGGTGAGTGGTACCGCTACCCGCTGACGCCCGAGCTGGTGAAGTAACCAGCCCAGCTCAGCGCAGTCCGAGGAGCCGTCGCACGACGGTGTCCGTGAGCAGCCGGCCCTGCCTCGTCAGCACCACCCGCTGACGGCGCAGGGCCGCTGTCGCGTCCACGAGGCCCTCGGCGATCAGGCCGGCCACGGCGACCCGACCGTCGCCGCCCAGGTCCTCGATCGGCAGCCCGTCGACGAGCCGGACGGCGAGCAGGACCCGCTCGTCGTAGCGCTGCTCGTCGGTCAAGGTCTCGCGCCCGTGAGCGGGGCTCAGACCCTCGGCCACGCGGGCGGCATACGCGTTGGGGTGCTTGACGTTCCACCACCGGACTCCACCGACGTGACTGTGCGCCCCTGGCCCGATCCCCCACCAGTTGCCGTCGGCCCAGTAGCCCTCGTTGTGACGGCAGCGCGCATCGTCACGGCGCGCCCAGTTGCTGACCTCGTACCAGGAGTAGCCGGCCGCGGCGAGGTGCTCGTCGGCGACCTCGTACTTGGCGGCCTCGTCGTCGTCCTCGGGCGCCGGCACCTGCCCACGACGCACCTGGGCCGCGAGCTTGGTGCCGTCCTCGACGACCAGCGCGTAGGCCGAGATGTGGTCGGGCTCGAGGGAGCTCGCCTGCTCCAAGCTCGTGCGCCAGTCGTCGAGCGACTCCCCCGGCGTGCCGTAGATCAGGTCGAGGCTGACCTGGAGCCCCGCGGCGCGCGCGGCCAGGACCGCACGGTCGACGTTGGCCGGGTCGTGGGTGCGCTCGAGGGTGCGCAGGACGTGCGGGACGGCGGACTGCATGCCCAGTGACACCCTGGTGAAGCCGGCCTGGGCCAGCACCGCGAGTCCCTCGGGCGTCACGGAGTCCGGGTTGGCCTCGGTGGTCACCTCGGCGTCCTGTGCGAGGCCGAACCGGTCCCGTATGCCGTGCAGCATCCGTGCGAGGTCCCTCGCCGCGAGCATCGTGGGCGTGCCACCGCCGACGAACACCGTGTCGACCCGTGGCGGGTCACCCAGCACGTCAGCCGCGAAGCCGACCTCGCGGAGGGCGGCGTCGGCGAAGGTGGCCACGCTGGCTCCGTCGACCCCGAGCTCGGTGAGCGTGTAGGTGTTGAAGTCGCAGTAGCCACACCGGACCGAGCAGAACGGCACGTGCAGGTAGATCCCGAACGGGCGGTGCTCCAGGGTCTGGAGCGACGCCTGTGGCAGGAGCCCGTCCGGCGGCGCGGGGTCACCGTCGGGCAGGGCGCTGGGCATGCCTCCATCCTCTCAGCCGGCCGTCGCCGGCCCGACACGGCGTGTCGTCGGCGACACGCCGAAATGGGCAGAAACTCCCCCGAAAAGTTCGGCAAATCTCGGCCGACCCTCTTGTGGGCGAGGGACCCCTGGACTAGAAATATGCCTACGCACTCGCTTCGGCGAGAGCGTCGATCAGGACCTCGGTCTTGGTCGCGAGGGCCTCGGAAACTCATACTTTCCGAGGCCCTCACCTATTGCCGCCGGTGGTGCCGACACGGCCCCGGGTGGCTCGCAGGTCCGCTTCGGCCGGCCCGCAGTTCCGTGGACCGGGCTGCTCGATCTGCCCACCCAGTGGAAGGGTCTGGGTCATGCGTTACCTCAGCGACTCCACCGTTGCCGCGCTCCTGCCGCCGACCCTGGAGGGGGTTGCGCTCGCGCGGACCGCCCTCGTCGCCCTGGCCGACGGCTCAGCCGGGGTGCCGGCCAAGCCGGCGGTCCACCCGGGCGGGGCCGCCTTCGCGAACGCCATGCCCGCGGCATACCCGTCGCGAAAGCTGTTGGGGTGCAAGTGGATCAGCATCTTCCCCGACAATGCCCAGCGGGCCCTCCCGTCCGTGACCGGGCTGATGGTGGTCAATGACGCCGAGACGGGTGAGCCGCGATGCGTCATGCAGGCTGCCACGCTCACGGCGGCGCGGACCGCCGCCGTGAGTGGTGCCTGCATCGCGGACCTGTCCACCCCCGGAGCCGAGGTGGCGATCGTCGGCGCGGGTGTCCAGGCGCGTTCGCACCTGCGGGTGCTGGCCGCCCTTGGCCACCGGCGCGTGTCCGTCTGGGCCCGCCGTCCCGCGGCACTCGACGAGCTGGCGGACTGGGCCGCGGCAGCAGTCCCGGACGTCGAGCTCGTCGTCGGCAACGACCTCGCCGCCACGGTGGGCCCGGCCGGTGTGGTCATCACCGCCCTGGCGATCGGGCTGACCGGCATAACCCTCGATCCCGCGGAGGTGCGAGCCGACGCCTTGCTGCTGCCCCTGGACTACGCCAGCACCGTGGGACCCGATCTGGCCGAGGGAGCCACCGTGGCCACCGACCACGTGGCCCAGTACGAGGCGGCCCGGGCGTCGGGAACGCTGGCCGGCTACGCCGCGACCGCCTGCGCCACCGGCTCGTTGCTGGGTCGGCCGCGCCCTGACGGCCGGGTGGTCTGCCAGAACCTCGGCAACGGCCTCAGCGACCTCGTCATGGCAGCCGCCGTGGCCGAGGCAGCCGAGGCGCAGGACGCCGGTCAGCTGCTGGACACGGTCCCCGCGTAGGGTCGCGACGGTGACCACACCACACTGGATCGAGCTCGACGGCGTCGTCAACATGCGTGACGTGGGAGGGCTGCCGACCACCGACGGCGGACAGGTGGCGACCGGACGGCTGCTGCGGTCGGACAACCTCCAGGACCTCACCGAGTCTGATGCTGACGCCCTCGTGCGGCTCGGCGTGACCGATGTCGTCGACCTGCGCAGCGAGGTCGAGCTCAAGCTCGAGGGACCCGGCCCGCTGCAGGCCCGCGAGCTGACCCACCACCACCACTCGCTGTTCCGCGACGACCTGCGGGAGGTGCGCGCCGAGGAGGCGCTGGTCCTTCCCTGGTCGAAGAAGGACCAGGAGGCGGCCGATGCCGAACCTCGCCTCGACGACGACTACTGGGCCAGCCACTACCTCGGTTACCTCGCCCACCGCCCCGACTCGGTGAGTGCCGCCCTGCGGGTCGTGTCGAAGAGCCGCGGCGCGACGATCGTGCACTGCGCCGCAGGCAAGGACCGCACGGGCACCGTCGTCGGGCTGGCGCTCTCGGTGGCAGGCGTCGCGGACGAGGACGTCGTGGCCGACTACGTCGCCACCGGTGAGCGGATCGAGCGCATCGTGGCGCGGCTGATGGCCAGGCCCGCCTACGGTGAGGTGCTCGCCGGACAGTCGATGGACCACCACCGCCCCAGGCCCGAGACCATGCAGCGCATCCTCACCGTCGTCCGCGAGCAGTACGACGGTGCCACCGGCTGGCTGCGCGCCCACGGCTGGACCGACGACGAGGTGGCCGGTCTCCGCTCGAGCCTGCGCGCCTGAGCCGGGCACGCGGCATACCGGAGCACTGGCTCAGCCAGCGGGTTTGTCGGTGACCCAGAGGCGGATGGTGCCCTCCACCACGGACGTGCCGTCGTCACGAGTCGCCTTGACCCGCACCGGGATCTCGACATCACCCGCACGCGCCCAGTCGGCCGGGTCGGTCTCGGCGACGCAGGTGATGTCGCTCGTCGCCTTGGCCGTGTAGTCGACCTCCATGCCCTTGGGGATCCAGCGGCGGGACGGCGGGATGGTCGCCTCTGCCAGCGCGCCCATCGCTGCCTCGAGGCCGTTGCAGATCGCGATGACGTGCACGGTGCCGAGGTGGTTCTGGACGCGACGCCGCTTCCGGATCGTCAGCTCGGCGCGGTGGGGGCCGAGCTCGACGAACCGTGGCCGCGCAGTCCGGAAGTACGGCGCCGCCTGCTCGAAGACGAGCGAGAAGAGCCGCCTGCCCTGGGGGTATGTCGCGAGCCGGCGGTAGAGCGCGTAGGTGTCAGCCATGCGGCAGACATTACCCGTCGGTAACTCCGGTGGCGTCGGGCGTGCTACTTCTTGGTGACGGCGTCGTTGGACAGCGCGGCGATGAAGGCCTCGGGAGGCACTTCGACACTGCCGATGTTCTTCATCCGCTTCTTGCCGGCCTTCTGCTTCTCGAGCAGCTTGCGCTTGCGGCTGATGTCACCGCCGTAGCACTTGGCGAGCACGTCCTTGCGGATCGCCCGGATGTTCTCGCGGGCGATGATCCGTGAGCCGATGGCGGCCTGGATCGGCACCTCGAACTGCTGGCGCGGGATGAGGTCCTTGAGCTTGCCGGCCATCATCACGCCGTAGGCGTAGGCCTTGTCCTTGTGGACGATCGAGCTGAACGCGTCGACGGTCTCGCCCTGGAGCATGATGTCGACCTTCACGAGGTCGGCCACCTGGTCGCCGTCGGGCTCGTAGTCCAGCGACGCGTAGCCCCGGGTGCGCGACTTGAGCTGGTCGAAGAAGTCGAAGACGATCTCGGCGAGCGGCAGCGTGTAGCGCATCTCGACACGCTCCTCGGAGAGGTAGTCCATGCCGCGCAGGGTGCCCCGCTTCTGCTGGCAGAGCTCCATGATCGCGCCGATGAACTCGCTCGGCGCCAGGATGGTCGCCCGCACGATGGGCTCGGTGACCGAGCTGATCTTGCCGTAGGGGAACTCGCTCGGGTTCGTGACCGTGAGCACCTTGCCGTCGTCCATCGTCACGTCGTAGACGACGTTGGGAAGCGTGGAGATGAGGTCGAGGTCGAACTCGCGCTCGAGCCGCTCGCGCACGATCTCGAGGTGCAGCATGCCGAGGAACCCGATCCGGAAACCGAAGCCCAGCGCCGCCGACGTCTCCGGCTCGTAGACGAGCGCGGCGTCGTTGAGCTTGAGCTTGTCGAGGGCGTCGCGCAGGTCGGGGTAGTCCGAGCCGTCGATCGGGTAGAGACCGGAGAACACCATCGGCTTGGGGTCGCGGTAGCCGCCGAGGGCCTCCTTGGCCGGCTTGGCCGCGTTCGTGACCGTGTCACCGACTCGCGACTGGCGCACGTCCTTCACCCCGGTGATGAGATAGCCCACCTCGCCGACGCCGAGCCCCTTCGCAGGAGTCGGTTCCGGTGAGCTGACCCCGATCTCGAGCAGCTCGTGCGTGGCCCGGGTCGACATCATCGCGATCTTCTCGCGCGGGTTGAGGTTGCCGTCGATGACGCGGACGTAGGTGACGACACCGCGGTAGGTGTCGTAGACCGAGTCGAAGATCATCGCGCGGGCAGGGGCGTCGGCGTCACCCGTCGGCGGAGGGAGCTGGGTGACGATCTCGTTGAGCAAGGGCTCGACACCCGCGCCGGTCTTGCCGGAGACCCGCAGGCAGTCCTCGGGTTCGCAGCCGATCAGGCCGGCCAGCTCCTCGGCGAACTTCTCGGGCTGCGCCGCCGGCAGGTCGATCTTGTTGAGCACCGGGATGATCGCGAGCTCGTTCTCCATCGCGAGGTAGAGGTTCGCGAGGGTCTGGGCCTCGATCCCCTGCGCGGCGTCGACGAGCAGGACGGCACCCTCGCAGGCGGCCAGCGAGCGCGACACCTCGTAGGTGAAGTCGACGTGCCCCGGGGTGTCGATCATGTTGAGCGCGTAGGTCGTGCCGTCGAGCTCCCACGGCATGCGGACGGCCTGGGACTTGATCGTGATGCCGCGCTCGCGCTCGATGTCCATCTTGTCGAGGTACTGGGCGCGCATGTCGCGACCGTCGACGACACCGGTGATCTGGAGCATCCGGTCGGCCAGGGTCGACTTGCCGTGGTCGATGTGGGCGATGATGCAGAAGTTCCGGATCAGGTCCGGCGGCGTTGCGTGCGGCTGCAGCGCGGTGCGGGCCATCGGGGACACGGGTGCTTCAAACCTCACGGGGCGTCGGGGAGAACGGAACGGCCCATCCTCCCATGCGAGGAGGTATGCCGGTGACGCACCGCTGGGCGTCACCCAGATGCCGCGGCCGCGACCCTCGACCCGCGAGTCTTTGAAGGGTTTGCGCCCCCAGAGCGTGGCAAACCCTTCATAGACTCTGGCGAAGGAGGGTCAGGGCGGTCTCGAGGGCGTCGGCGGCGGGCACCTCGACGTCCGGCTGGACCCCGACGCCCTCCCAGTTCCCACCGGTGAAGAGGCTGACCGACCGGGCGACGGGAAGGGTCAGCTCCAGCTGGGCGTGGACGACCAGGCCGATGCGTGGGTGCGCACCGCCCCGGCTCCGCTCCCCCACGACGGTGCCGCGACCCTGTTCCTGCAGGTCGAACGCCAAGGCCTCACCACCCGAAAAGGTCTCGGGCCCGACCAGGACGGCCACTGGCTTGTCCGGCCCGAACCTGCGGCCCGGCACCACCGCTGCCGTCCAGAACTGACGGGTCCCTTCCTCGCGGGACTCGATGTCGCTGAGCCGGACCGGGTCCGGCCCGAAGAGGTGGCTGAGCAGCAGCACGACGCCGTCGGGACTCCCGCCACGACAGCCCCGCACGTCGATGACGAGGGCGTCCGCGTCGGCAACCAGCGACATCGCGGCGGACACTGCATCCCCGGCCACGCTCGGGTGACCGAGCACGGGGCCGACCTCGACCAGCGCGATGTTGTCGGCCAGGCGTTCGACGCGACGCATCCCTCCCGCGGTCTGTCGTGCCTGGTCGGCCCACACTGCCGCCAGGGCGGCCTCGTCCTGCTCCCCCACGGCCCCGTCCTCGTGGAAGAGCAGCCGCAGATGCAGGTCGCCCGAGGCGTGCCGGAGGTCAGCGGTCACCGAGCTCGCCAGCGCGGCGGGTCCGGCGCACGCGGCATACCGGTCCTCGTCGAGGCGGGCACGGAGCAGGGCGGCGATGTCCGCTCCCATGTCGGGGAAGACGTAGCCGTCCTCCACGGACTCGGCTGCCTTGGTGACGACGGCCTGGATCTCATCTGGGTTCATGCCACCAGAGTGGGAGACGGGTTGACAAAGCGTCAAAATCGCTTGACGCTTTCGGGTATGCCGAGTGCGCGAGACACCCCCGTGGAGCTGCTGGAGACCACCGACCCCGAGCAGGTCAAGGCGCTGACGCATCCTCTGCGCAACCGGATCCTCTTCGCCCTCGACGCGCACGGGGCGACCGTGAGCCAGCTGGCGAAGTCGTTGTCCACCAACAAGGGCAACGTCGCCCACCACCTGGCCGTCCTCGAGCGCGCCGGTCTGGTCCTGCGTGGTGCGCGTCGTCAGGTGCGCGGTGGCACGGAGCAGTACTTCGTCCGCGCAGCTCGACGGCTGAAGACTCCCGTGGGCGGCCGGACGGGCCACACGGCAGCACTGTTGCAGGCGGTCGCCGAGGAGATCGACGGGTCGCCCGTGGAAGCGCTGCTCAACCTGCGCCGCATCCGGTTGACCCGGCAGCAGGCCGCGGCGTTGGTCGCCCACCTCGAGCGACTGGTCGACGAGCTCCCCGAGGCAGGCCCGCGCGAGGCCAGGCACGGGGTGCTGGTCAGCGTCTTCCAGTCAGGCCACGCGCCGCGCTGAACGCTGCAGCAACGCGGACCAGAGGGCGATGCCGATGCCGGCCACCGCCAGCATGCCGCCCACCCGTGATGGCCACTCGTAGCCGAGGCCGGCCGACAGGACGACCGAGCCCAGCCAGGCGCCGAGCGCGTTCGCGATGTTGAGGGTCGAGTGGTTGAGGGCGGCCGCGAGCGCCTGACCCTCGTGGGCGACATCCATCAGCCGGGTCTGCAGCATCGGCACGAGCACGCTAGGAAGCAGGCCAAGCAGGAACACGGCGACCAGCGCCGACGCCTTGGCCGCCTGGACGGCCGGACCGAAGAGGAACAGCATCACGGCGATAGCCACGAGCACGACCGTGATGGCCCGGATCAGCCCTAGGCGAGACACGGGTCCGGAGAGGATCGCCCCGGCCGTCATGCCGACGCCGTAGAGCGCGAGGATCAGCGGGATGGTGGCGCGGCCGAAACCACCGAGATCGGTCATCGTCGGGGAGATGTAGGAGAACGTCGCAAACATCCCACCGAAGCCCACGGTGCCGATCCCCAGGGCCAGCCAGACCTGCGGCCGCTTCAGCGCGGAGAGCTCCGACCGAAGGCTGACCCCGCCGTCGGGCGGGCAGAACGGCACCCAGCGCCACACCGCGAGGACGGTGAGGAGCGCGATCACCCCCACGGCGGCATACGGCCACTGCCAACCGTAGGACTGGCCGATCCGGGTCGTGACGGGCACACCCACGATGTTGGCGACGGTGAGGCCGGTGATCATCATCGACACCGCCCAGGTGCGGCGGTGCGCTGGCACCATGGACGCGGCGACCAGGGACCCGACCCCGAAGTAGGCGCCGTGCGGCAGCCCGGAGAGGAACCGTGCACCCATGAGCAGCCCGTAGCTGTTGGCCAGGGCGGAGAGCACGTTCGCGCCGGCGAAGGCGCCCATCAGCCAGAGCAGCAGCCGCTTTCGCGGCATCTTCGAGCCCAGCGTCGCGAGGACGGGGGCGCCGACGACGACTCCGGCGGCGTAGGCAGACACGATGTGACCGGCCGTCGGGATGTCGATGTCGACCCCGGCCGCGACCTCCGGGAGCAGGCCCATCGTGACGAACTCGGTCGTGCCGATGGCGAAACCCCCGACGGCCAGGGCCAGCAGGGCGAGGTTGACGTGCGTCGGACGGACCGGGGCGTCGACGACGAGCTCGCGGGACGGGTCAGCGATGGCGTCGGTCACGCGGGGTGCAACGAGCGGGCGCGCCCGGCCCATTCCCGATCGGGGGGACGTTTAGGCTCGGACGCGACCGCCGACAGCACGAGGGGACCATGTACGAAACCATCCAGTACGCCACGCAGCCCATGCAGCCCGGCACGCCACCCGGCTACCGCAAGCACGTGCGCTCGCACCTGAGGCACCCCCTGGAGAACCTCTGCCTCGTGGTGGTGATCCTCGGCTCGTTCCTCGTCTGGGCCATCTCGACCTACGAGGTGGCGTCGGCGATCATCGACCGCAGGCAGCCCGACCCTTATGCCGTCTTCTTCCTCGCGGCGCCGCTCGTCGTCTACTTCCTGCGTGGCCAGCTCTACGCCGGTCTGCGCCTCTCCGGGGTGAAGATCTCGGCGACGCAGTACCCCGAGGCGCACCAGATGCTGCTCGAGGCGTGCGCACACTACGGGCTCCCCAAGGTGCCCGACGCGTACGTCGTCCTCGGCAACGGGGTGATCAACGCTGCCGCGTCCGGACACGGGTTCCGCCGCTTCATCTTCGTCTACAGCGACCTGTTCGAGATCGGCGGCCAGGCCCGCAACCCCGATGCGCTGAGGTTCATCATCGGCCACGAGGTCGGCCACATCGCGGCCGGCCACACGAGCTACTGGCGGATCCTGGCCATCAGTGGGGCGCAGTGGATCCCGTTCGTGGGATCCACCCTCAGCCGTTCCCAGGAGTACACCGCTGACAACTTCGGGTTCTCCCTCGTGCCGCACGGCAGCGCGGGGGCGATGGCGACGCTCGCCGCCGGCAAGTACCTCAACCGGACGGTCGACGTGAACGCCCTGGCGGACCGCGCCACCACGGAGAAGGGTTTCTTCGTCTGGGTGGTCAACGCACTCGCCTCCCACCCGGTGCTGGTCTGGCGCTCGCACGCGCTGCGTGACCGCCGTCGCCCGGGACGGCTGCTGTGGAGGCCGAAGGAGCGCGCGTGACCGACGAGGTCGACTACCGCCACACCACTTCCCGGCCCGCGTTCGCCGAACTCCCCGCGCAGGCGCAGGCGGCGATCGCCTCGGTGGCCGGTGCGCCGGTGGCAGCCGCCGAGCCGCCCGTGACCACGGGCTTCACCGGCGCGTATGCCGGGTTGCTGGCCCTGCGCGACGGTCGCCAGGTGTTTGCCAAGGCTGCCGGACCGACAGCTCCGTTTGCCCTGCAGGCGATTCCGCGCGAGGCGGTGATCCTCCGCGCGCTGGCAGGTCGGGTCACCGCCCCCGCCCTGGTCGGGTCGGCAGCGGCGGGCGACTGGCAGGTCATCGTCCTCGAGGCCATCGACGGAGTGGTCCCGGGGGTCCCGTGGACCCAGCCGGATGCCGACGCCGCCCACGCGGCCTGCGTCGAGCTGGCCGCCCTCGACCCCGTCGAGGTGGCCAGCGTGACCGAGGCGTCACTGGCGGTGGAGGTGGGCGCCGACCAGGCTGCCCTGACCTGCCTCGAGGAGCTGGCGAGCGGCGCGCGGTCATGGCCGGACGGCATACCTCCGTTGCCTGCCGCGCAGGCGGCTGAGCTGGCTCGGCTGGGCGGCCTGGCCGCGACGGCGCTCGCCGGGGACCGGTTGGTGCACAGCGACCTCCGGCCCGACAACATGCTCGTCACCTCGGACGGGCGGGCGCGCCTCGTCGACTGGAACTGGGTCGCCCGAGGGCCCGGGTGGTGCGACTTCGTGGGGTTGCTGCCCCTGATGGCCCACCACGGGCTGGATGTCGACCGGATGATCCGGCGGTCGCCGCTGCTGGTCGGGGTGGACGCGGAGGCCGTCGACTCGTTCCTCGCGGTCATCGTGGGTTACATGGTCGACGGATGCGTCCAGCCGACTGTCCCGGGTTCGCGGAGCGCGGTGCGGGCCCACCAGCGCCACATGGCCCGGACCTTCGTGGCGATGCTGGCGACCCGCCGGGGCTGGTCGCCGACAACTCCCGCCTGAAGGCGCTGGCGGTAGCCTCGCCGCCCATGGGAGCTTCGACGAGGACGGCGACCACGGACCGGGGATGGCTGCGCCGGTTGCTTGGTCGCCTCACCGGCGCCTACCCCGGCGACTTCGTCGGCGTGCCTGCAATGGAGTACTCGCCCGTGCCCGACGCGCGACCGGACCCCGGCGAGATCGTCTGGACCTGGGTGCCGTTCGAGGACGACCACCGCAAGGGAAAGGACCGCCCGGTCCTGCTGATCGGTCGCGACGGGCGGTGGTTGCTCGGGGTCATGCTCACCACGAAGGTCCGCCCCAGTGGAGACAGTCGACGGCCCTCACATGGGCGGGTCGCCATCGGCACCGGCTCGTGGGACCGACAGGCTCGGCCCAGTGAAGTCCGGGTCGACCGCATCATCCGGGTCAACGCTCGTCGGATCCGACGCGAGGGCGCAACTCTGGACGCGGCTCGGTTTGCCTTGGTAGCCGACGCCGTACGCCGACTCACCTGATCGCGACCGAACCCGCGCCGCACCGAAACAGGGCCCGCATCGGGATAGCGTCGGGGCATGGCACCGGACACGACATCCCTGCGGGCGCGCCTGGGGCGGCTCTGGCGACGACGCGACGGTGCACGCACGACGTCGTCGGACCGCCGCACCAGTCCCCCGCGGGTTGAGCACGAGGGGGCGCCCGCGCCCGGCGCCTATCCCGGCGACTTCACCGGCATCCCTGACCTCGCCTACGCGCCCAAGCCCGACGGACGACCGGACCCCGGAGAGATCGTCTGGACCTGGGTGCCGTTCGAGGAGGACCACAGCCAGGGCAAGGACCGCCCCGTGCTGATCGTCGGTCATGATGGCGAGTGGCTGCTCGCCCTGATGCTCACCAGCAAGGACCACGACCGGGACCACGCGCAGGAGGCGCGCCGGGGTCGGCACTGGCAGGACATCGGGTCGGGCGCCTGGGACAGCAAGGGCCGCCCGAGCGAGGTCCGGGTCGACCGGATCCTGCGGGTGGCAGCCCGCGCGGTGCGACGCGAGGGGGCAGTCCTCGACCGCGCGCGTTTCGACGAGGTGGCGACGGCCGTCCGCGCCGTGTCCTGACGCCGGGCATGTGGCGTTCTACGCCGGGCATGTCAGGAAGCCACAGGACATGACGACCGTTTGGAACTTTTTGCCCAGATTTGCCCTGGTGTTGACCTCCGTGTGACCCACCACGTCGCAGAGAGTCCTACGGTCGTCCCGACCGGCGATGACACCGGGGAGAAATCCGACTCGAGGGGACACCGATGATCACGCTCCGACACCGCCGGGCGACCTTTGCCGCCACCGCCGCTCTGACCTGCGCGACGCTGATCACCGCAGGGGTGGTCACCGCAGGCGCCACCGCCGCCCACGCTGCACCCGTGGAACCGTCGGCGTCAGCGCCCACTCCGACCAGCTCGGCCCGCGAAGCCGGCATCCGCACGGCCGGCGACGCCTACATGGGCTGGTCGCAGGACAGCAGCGGGCGGGCGCCGGCCAGCCCCCGGCAGGCGGCCGATGCCTCGTCCCTCGCCGAGGCGGCCCAGACCCCGGGGATCGACGTCTCCAAGTGGCAGGGCAACGTCGACTGGGCCTCGTGGTGGAGCCAGGGGAAGAAGTTCGCCTACGTGAAGGCCACCGAGGGCACCACCTACCAGAACCCCTACTTCGCCCAGCAGTACAACGGCTCCTACAACGTCGGCATGATCCGCGGGTCCTATCACTTCGGGCTCCCGAACAGCTCGACCGGCACTGCCCAGGCCGACTGGTTCGTCAACCACGGTGGCGGCTGGTCGGCTGACGGCAAGACCCTGCCGGGGGTCCTGGACATCGAGTACAACCCCTACGGCGCGACCTGCTACGGCCTCAGCCAGGCGTCGATGCGCAGCTGGATCGCCGCCTTCACCTCGCGCTACAAGGCCCGCACCGGCCGCGACGCCGTCATCTACTCGACGACCGACTGGTGGACCTCCTGCACCGGCAACACCAGCCAGTTCTCCCAGACCAACCCCCTGTGGATCGCCCGCTACAGCAGCTCGGCCGGCACCCTGCCCGCCGGGTGGGCGTACTACACGTTCTGGCAGTACAGCGACTCACCGGTCGACCAGGACTACTTCAACGGCGACACGACCCGGTTGCGCGCCCTCGCCCTCGGCTAGGCAGGCGGCGGGGCCAGCGCCCGGCCAGGCCCCGCGGGATACCCCGCACCACCCGTGAGGGGACACGAAGGGCCGGTCACCCGCAGGTGACCGGCCCTTCGTCTGTGCCTCGAGAGGCGACTCGCGTCAGAGCGAGGAGGCCTTCTTCGCCATGGCCGACTTCTTGTTGGCGGCCTGGTTGGCGTGGATGACGCCCTTGCTGGCGGCCTTGTCGAGCTTCTTGCTCGCGGTCGCCAGAGCGTCCTTCGCCGCAGCGGTGTCGCCCGCGTCGGCAGCGGCCTGGAACTTGCGGATCCAGGTCTTGAGCTCGCTCTTGACGGCCTTGTTGCGCTCGGTCGCCGTGCGGTTCGTCTTGATCCGCTTGAGCTGGGACTTGATGTTTGCCACAGGTGTGTCTTTCTTGGTTGGTCGGTGGTTGCCGTTAGAGGGCGGCAGAAGCCTCTCGGGACCAGGCTGGTGGGGCGCCTGTGGTTGAGGGGCTCTGGATGGTGCTGCATGCGCGCACGACCATGCGCGCACGCGAGGGGCAAATCTACCAGCGAGGTGCCCTGTCCCCCAAAACGTGTCTGCGCCGCCTGCGCGCGCTCGCGGTCCGGCCGGCGCTGCGCCTCTCAGCGACCACTGCGGGCACGGGTGATGGTGAGCACGGCACGCTCGACGGCGTAGACGGGGTCGCGGCCGCCACCCTTGACCTCGAAGTCGGCGTGAGCGACCCCCTGGATCGCCTCGGCGAGTCCCTCCGGCCCCCAGCCGGACAGGCCTCGGCGGGCCTTGTCCACCTGCCACGGCGCCATCCCGAGGTCACGCGCGACGTCGGCCGAGCGCCCCCGGCCGGCGGCACCCACCTTGACGAGCTGGCGCAGCTGCTGGGCCAGGACCGCGACGATCGGGACCGGGTCGACGCCGGTGGCGATCGCGTGGCGCAGCAGGCGCAGTGCCTCCCCCGCGTTGCCGGCGACCGCCGCGTCGGCGACCTTGAAGCCGGTCGCCTCGACCTTGCCGCCGTGGTACCTCGCGACGAGGTCCTCGTCGATGGTGCCGGTGGTGTCCGCCACCAGCTGCCCACAGGCGGCTGGCGAGCTCGCGCACGTCCTTGCCGACGGCCTCGATGAGGGCCCGCACGGCATCCGGGGTCGCCCGCCGCCCGGCCCGGCGGAACTCGTGCATCGCGAAGTCGGTCTTGTCGCGGTCGGTCTTGATCGCCGGCGCCTCGAGCACCCTGGCCTGCGACTTCCTCAGCAGGTCGAGGACCTTCTTGCCGCGCTGCCCAGACTTGTGGGTGACGACGAGGGTCACCTCGGGATCGGGTGCGGCGAGGAAGGCCAGCAGGTCCTCCTGAAGCTCGTCGGGCGCCTCGTCGAGGTCCTGGACCACGATGCACTTCTCGCCCCCGAACAGCGACGGGCTGGCATGCATGCCCAGCGCCCCCGCCTCGTAGGTCTCGGCGGCCAGCCGGATCACCTCGACGTCCGGGGCGACCGCACGCAGCTCGTCGAGGGTGGCGCCGAGAGCTCGTTCGGCGACGACGCCTTCAGGCCCGGTGATCAGGACGAGGGGCGGGACGGTGCGCGTCGCGGTGGCGGTCACGGGCACAGCCTGTCACGGCCTTGCGACACCCCGACCGGCATGCCCTAGCCGCCCGGGCAGTAGGCGTCGCCGGCGGCCAGCTCGGGGTGGATCGGCCCCTCGCGGTCGCTGACCGACCCGACAGCCGGTCGGCCGGCGCGCACCGCGATGATCTCCGCGAGGATCGACACGGCGATCTCGCCCGGTGCGTTCGCCCCGATGTCGAGACCGATCGGGGCGTGCACCGTCGCGAGGGCCTCCGGGGTCACTCCGTTGTCCAGCAGCCAGGTGCGCCGGCGCTCCTGGGTGCGCCGCGAGCCCATCCCCCCGATGTATGCCGTGCCGGCCTCCAGCCCCGCACGGATCGCCGGGCCGTCGACCCCGTCGTGGTGGCTGGTCACCACCAGGGCGTCGACACCCTCCGGGAGCCTCGCGTCGTCGGTCGAGCTGGTGACCGGCCAGCCGAGGTTCGTCGTGAGTGCCGCCAGCGCGTCGGCCACAGGGCCGTCGCCGACGATGTGCAGCCTGCAGGGTTCCGCCATGACGTCAGTATCCCCCGCAGTCCGGGCGCAGTGTTCGGTACTCGGTATGGACACCGGTTCTTCGACCACACCTCCGCGGACCGGCCACAACTCCGGCCGAGCGGTCCGGCGGGTCGGCTTCCGGACCGACGTCGGGCTCAGTCGAAGGACATCTTCGCAGCGCCGTCGGCCTCCAGCCCGAGGCCGACGAGCCGGGCCGCGACCACGTCCGCGGGGAGCTCGAGGCTCTCGGCCAGCTCCTCGATGGACAACCCGAGCTCGACGCCGTCACGGAGCTCCTCGTCGGACTCCGCAGTCCAGGCGTGCCCACCGGTCACGGCGGTGCGGGTGGACTCCGCGGGCGGGGGCGCGTCGGCCACCGGTCGGGGGTGCTCGGCCGCGTCCTCCCCCGTGCGACCCATCGACGTGCCGGCCAGCGCGCCCGTGATCCCCCGCAGGGCGGGCTCGTGCACCTGCTGCGGCGGCGGCGCGGTCTCGTCCAGCCGCCGCAGCGCCGCGAGCACGCGCTCGCGGTCGGTGGTCGGCCAGAAGGGAGGCAGCGAGCGCTGGAGGAACCCGGCATACCGCGCCGTCATCATGCGGGAGTCGAGGAAGGCGACGACGCCGCGGTCGTCGGCACGCCGGATGAGGCGCCCGGCGCCCTGCGAGAGCCGCAGCGCCGCGTGGGTGGCGGAGACGGCCATGAAGCCGTTGCCGCCCATCCGGGCGATGGCCTGCGAGCGCGCCGACGAGAGCGGGTCGTCGGGGCGCGGGAACGGGATCCGGTCGATGATGACGAGCTGGCACGCCGAACCCGGGACGTCGACGCCCTGCCACAGCGTGAGCGTGCCGAACAGGCAGGTCCGCGGGTCGCGGGCGAACTGGCGCACCAGCGTGGTGATCTGGTCCTCGCCCTGACAGAGGAAGCCGATCTCGCCTGCCTCGTCGGAGAACCGCTCGCGCATCGCCTCGGTGGCCTCCTTGGCCGCCCGCATCGAGGAGAACAGGCCTAGCGTGCGGCCACCCGCCGCCCGGACGAGGGCTTCGATCTCGTCGAGGGTCTGGTCGCTGAGGCCGTCGCGACCCGGTGCCGGAAGGTGTTGCGCCACATAGGCGATCGCCTGCTGCGGGTAGTTGAACGGACTGCCGACGTCGAGCCCCCGCCACTCCGGCGCGCCCTCTCCCCGCAGCCCCATCGTGCCCGCCACCGCGTCGAACGTGCCGCCCAGCTCCAGCGTCGCCGACGTCATGACAACCGTGCGGTCGCCGAAGACCTTGTCGCGCAGCAACATCGCGACACTCATCGGCGCGACCCGCAGGACCGACCCCCGGCGTTGGTCACGGTTGACCCACACGACATCGAGGTCGCGCTGCTCGAGGATGCGTGAGGAGTTCTCGAACAGCTCGTCGACCGCGGCCTGCGCGACCTTGCGGGCGCCGTCGGGCTCGACCCCCTTCTCGGGCTTGAGCTCGGACTGCACCTGCCTGGTGGTGTCCCTCACCCTGGCGAGCGCGAGCGACAGCGAGTCGGGTATGCCGTTGAGCTTGCCTTCGGGGAGCTCGTCCAGGACACCCTGGAGGAAGACGGACGCGTCCTCGACCGCATCCGTGGACTCGGCGAGCCGGCCGGCCCGCTTGGCCGCGGCGCTGACCATGCTCGGCGTGATCTCGTCGGTGATCGTGGACGTGACGCGGTCGACCAGCTCGTGCGCCTCGTCGACGACGAGCAGGTCGTGCTCGGGCAGCATCTGGCGGCCCTCGAACGAGTCGATCGCCATGAACGAGTGGTTGGTGACGATGACGTCGCAGTCCTTGGCGGCCTCACGCGACCGCTCCACGAAGCAGTTGGCGAAGGCCGGGCACTTGCTGCCCATGCACTCGTGCGCGCTGACCGACACCTGTCGCCAGGCCCGCTCGCTGACGCCCGGGACGAGCTCGTCGCGGTCGCCGGACTCGGTCGTGTCGGCCCACTCGCGCAGCCGCAGCACCTCCTGGCCGAGCCGTGACGCTGCCCGGTCGACCTCGGCCACCTCGAACAGCCCCTCCTCGTCGTCGGGGAAGCCGCCCTCGAGCTTGTGGGCGCACAGGTAGTTGCGACGGCCCTTGACCAGGCCGTAGGTGGGTCGCTTGCCCAGCAGGGGGGCGATCGACTCGGCCAGCCGCGGCATGTCGCGGTCGACGATCTGGGCCTGCAGCGCCAGGGTCGCGGTCGCGACGACGGCGGGCTTGCCCGTCTTCTGCGCGTGCATGACCGCCGGGATGAGGTAGGCCAGCGACTTCCCGGTGCCGGTGCCGGCCTGGACCAGGAGGTGCTCGTCGGACGCCACGGCGTCCTCGACGGCGTGGGCCATCTCGACCTGACCCGGCCGCTCGACTCCCCCGACTCCCTGGACGGCGGCGTGCAGGAGCTCGTCGAGACTGGCCATTGGGCCAGCGTATGCCGTGCCGTGAGGAGGGTTGGTCGACCGTCCCCAGGCGTGCCGTCAGGACCCGCCGTGGGGACGCAGCGGCTCGCCGTCGACGCGCCTGGCCATCGTGACGTCGTCACGGTCGTCGCCCGGGCCGACCCTGATGGCGCCGGGGATGCGGCCCACCTCGACGTAGCCGCACCGCGCGTAGAAGTCACTGGCCCCCGAACCGCTGCGGACGCCCAGCTCCAGGAGCTCCACGCCGTCCTCCCTGGCCAGCCGGTGCATCCCGGCCATGAGGAGCAGCCCGAGACCACGGCGCTGCCGGGCGGGGTCGACCATGACGCGGTAGAGCCACCGGCCGTGGTGCAGGAGGGGGTTGGGCACCCGCACCCACCACGCCCAGCCGACCAGGTCCCCGCCCGGCTCGCGCAGGGCACCTGCCACCGCATCGCCGGAGGCCATCTGCGACTCGTGCGCCGCCATGGCCGCGGCCACCTGCTCACGCGACGCACCCGGCACGAACCCCACCGAGCCGCCGGCGTCGGTGACCTGGCACCACAGGTCGAGGACCTCGCTGCGCAGCGCGTCGTCGATCACCTCGACCCGATCCACCCGCGGCGCCTCGAAGACCGATCGAGGGCGGCTCGTCCGGGAGGTCGTCCGGACAACACCACCTGCTCGCCCGTCCGCACCAGCCCGGCCGACTCGGCCGTGCGGACAGACGCCGTGTTGTGGTCCTTCACCAGGGCCCGCACCGGTCGCTCAGGATGCCACTCGGCGGCCATGGCCACGGCCGCGCGGGCGGCCTCCCGAGCCAGCCCTCGCCCGTGCACCTCGGCCGACGAAACGGTAGTAGAGGTTGAGGTGCTCGCCACGCCGCTGCACCCCGACCCAGCCCACCGGCATACCCGCTCTGCGGCGTCCTCGCGCGACCCAGTAGCCGAAGTCGTGCTCCGCCCAGTGGGCGAGGATCGCCTCGAAGAACGCGGCGTTGGTCTCGGGCGTGCCGACGACGTGCGGCGCGTGGAGGTAGAGGCGCGGGTCGCTGTGGACCACGCGCGTGGAAGGCCCGGTCGTCCTGGGTCGGTCGGCGCAGCCGCAGCCGGGCGGTGGTCGTCTCGAAGGGCGTCGCAGTCACGACGCCGGACGATATCCGACCCTGGCCGACAACGACCCCACGACCCCGGCTGACAGGATGGGCGGCGATGACCGCCGACCTGACCGCCCCGCTCACCGACCTGCTCCCGGGTCGTCTGGCGGAGCCCGACGAGGTGTATGCCGCGTTCGAGGGCTGGGCCCGCGAGCGCGGCACCCCGTTGTACCCCCACCAGGACGAGGCGCTGGTCTCGGTGCTCGCCGGGGAGAACGTCGTCCTGTCCACGCCGACCGGCTCGGGCAAGTCGCTCGTGGCGACCGGCGCCCACCTGGCCGCGTTGGCCAGCGACCGGGTCAGCTTCTACACCGCGCCCATCAAGGCACTGGTGAGCGAGAAGTTCTTCGCCCTGTGCGAGATCTTCGGCGCGTCCGAGGTCGGCATGCTCACCGGCGACGCCTCCGTGAACCCCGACGCGCCGATCATCTGCTGCACGGCCGAGATCCTCGCCAACATCGCCCTGCGCGAGGGGGCCGACGCCGACGTGGGCCTGGTCATCATGGACGAGTTCCACTTCTACGCCGAGGGCGACCGGGGCTGGGCCTGGCAGGTGCCACTGCTCGAGCTGCCGCAGGCCCAGTTCGTCCTGATGTCGGCGACCCTCGGCGACCTGACCGAGCTCGCCGAGGACCTGACCCGGCGCAACGGCCGGCCCACCACCATGGTCACCGGCACCGAGCGGCCCGTGCCGCTGAGCTTCACCTGGGCGCTGACCCCGCTCGCCGAGACCATCGAGGAGCTGCTGACCACCCACCAGTCCCCCGTCTACGTCGTCCACTTCACCCAGGCTGCGGCCCTCGAGCAGGCCCAGGCGCTGCTGTCGCTGCGCGGCACGGTCAAGGCGGACAAGGCGGCCATCGCCGAGCGGATCGGCGGCTTCCGGTTCACCGCCGGCTTCGGGCGCACCCTGTCCAAGCTGGTCCGGTCCGGCATCGGGGTCCACCACGCCGGGATGCTCCCGCGCTACCGCCGGCTGGTCGAGCAGCTCGCCCAGGACGGCCTGCTCAAGGTCATCTGCGGCACCGACACCCTCGGGCGTCGGCATCAACGTGCCGATCAGGACGGTGCTGTTCACCGGGCTCGTGAAGTTCGACGGGACCCGCCAGCGGATGCTCAAGGCGCGCGAGTTCCACCAGATCGCGGGACGGGCGGGGCGGGCCGGCTTCGACACCAGTGGTTCGGTCGTCGTGCAGGCCCCGGAGCACGTCATCGACAACGCGCGGGCTGTCGCCAAGGCGGGCGACGACCCCAAGAAGCTCCGCAAGGTGCAGCGCAAGAAGCCTGCCGACGGTGAGGTGTCCTGGACCGAGCAGACCTACGACAAGCTCGTGGCCGCCGAGCCCGAGCCCCTGGTCTCCAGGATGCGGGTGGACCACTCGATGATCCTCAACGTCGTGCAGCGACCTGGTGACCCGGTGGCGGCGCTCAGCCACCTGTTGCGCGACAACCACGAGACTCCCCGCGGCCAGGCCAAGCTCGCCCGTCGGGCCATCACCCTGGGCCGCAGCCTGCTCGACACCGGTGTGCTGCAACGCATCTCGCCACCCGGTCCGGACGGACGCACCATCGAGGTGCGCGGTGAGCTGCAGGACGACTTCGCGCTCAACCAGCCGCTGGCCCCGCTCGCGCTGGCCGCGTTCGACGTCCTCGACCCCGAGTCCCCCACCTACGCCCTCGATGTCGTCTCGGTCATCGAGGCGATCCTCGACGACCCCCGCCAGGTGCTGATGGCCCAGCAGTTCAAGGCTCGCGGCGAGGCAGTGGGTGAGATGAAGGCCGACGGGATCGAGTACGAGGAGCGGATGGCGCTGCTCGAGGACGTCACCTGGCCGCGCCCGCTCGCCGACCTGCTCGAGGCCACGTTCGAGATCTTCCGGCAGAGCCACCCGTGGGTGTCCGAGTCAGCGCTCTCACCGAAGTCGGTCGTGCGCGACATGTACGAGCGGGCCATGACGTTCACCGAGTTCGTCTCCACCTACCAGCTCGCCCGTTCGGAGGGCCTGGTGCTGCGCTACCTCACCGACGCCTACCGGACGCTGCGGCAGACCGTCCCCGACAGCCACCACAGTGAGCAGTTCGACGACCTCTTCGAGTGGCTCGGGGAGACGATCCGCCAGACCGACTCCTCCCTGCTCGACGAGTGGGAGGCGCTCACCGACCCCGATGCGAACGAGCGCCTCGAGGAGCTCGAAGGGCTCGCTGCCCACGGCGGCACCCGCCCCACCCGGCCGATCACGTCCAACGAGCGGGCCTTCCGGGTCATGGTCCGCAACGCGATGTTCCGCCGGGTCGAGCTCGCCAGCCGCGACCGGTTCCGCGACCTGGCCGCCCTCGATGCCGCCAACGCGGCGCTGCCCGAGCCTGCGCGGCACCCCCTGATGGACGAGGCGGCCTGGGACGAGGCGCTCGGCGCCTACTACGCCGAGCACGACGAGATCGGCACGGACGCCGAGGCCCGCGGCCCGCAGCTGCTGACCATCGACGCCCTCGCATGGGACCGCCCCCGGGCGCGGCCGAGCCGGACGACGTCCCGGCCGAGCACCGGTCTGTGGCAGGCGCGGCAGACCCTGCACGACCCCGAGGGCGACCACGACTGGGTGATCGAGGCGGTCGTCGACCTCGACGCCTCCGACGAGGCCGGCGAGCCCGTCGTCCTGACGACCGCCCTACGTCGACTCTGAGGCGCTCTCCGTCGCGTCCGCGAAGCGGCCGAGGATAGGTCGGCCAGGCACCCTCGGCGGCGAGGCCCTGTGCCATCCCCTCCCACCCTGCGCCGTGCCGGTCGAGGTGCCGGTGCTCCAGCACCACCCGAGTGCGGCCCTCCCCCGCCGGCGACGAACCGGACCTCGACCTCGCTGGCATGGTCCGGGTCGGCCTCGAGCTGCCACCGGGGGCTGATGTCCCAGCTGAACAGGACCCGGTCGGGCGGCTCGAACGCGAGGACCCGCGCCCACCGGCAGACCGTGCCGTCGGTCCCCCGGTCGTAGATGTGTCCGCCGACCCGCGGCTCGAAGACCGTCTCCGCGATAGGGACGGGGAGCATGTTGTGCTCGCGCGGCTTCACCGCGTCGAAGTTCTCGGTGAAGATCCGGAACGCGGTCTCGACCGGGACCTCCACGGTGATGTCGAGGGTGAGGGAGGTGGCGGCTGCGGTGCTGGTCATCGTTCGGTCTCCTTGCGGTGGTGTTCGGTGAGCTGGGCGAAGTTGGTCAGTGCGGCACTCCAGAAGCCGTCCAGCTCGGACCTGATGGCCGCCAGCCCGGCCGGGTCCACCTGGTAGATGCGACGGGTCCCCTGCGGACGGGCGGCGACCAGACCGGCCTCCCTGAGCACCTTGAGGTGCTGGGAGACGGCCGGTCTGCTGACGGGTAGTCGCTGGGCGAGCTCCGTGACGGACGCCGGACCTCCGGCGAGCAGACGGATGACCGAGCGACGGGTCGGATCCCCCAGGGCGACCCAGGGATCCCCTGGGGGCGCGGCAGCTGCGTTAGTGCTCACTTACCGTAAGTTATGACTTACGTTGCGCCTCGTCAATACCCGGACTCGGACCGCTCAGCCAGGTCGAGGGTCAGAAAGACGCTGAAGTCGTCGGCGACGTAGGGGCCGAACGGGCCGCACTCGGTGAAGCCGTACGCGGCATACATCGTCCGTGCCGGAGCGAACTCGGCCGGTGAGCCGGTCTCGAGGCTGAGCCGCTCGTAGCCGCGTCGTCGCGCTTCGGCGACGACGTGGTCGAGCAGCGCTGCGGCCACCCCGCGGCGGCGGTATGCCGTCGAGGTGCGCATCGACTTGAGCTCGCCGTGGGTGCGGTCGAGCTCGCGCAGGGCCGCGCACCCCATCACCTCGTCGCCGTCCCACAGGCTCCAGAAGGTCAGGTCGGGCGTGCCCAGCCGGTCGAGGTCGAGGGTGTGCACGCTCTCCGGTGGCGAGTAGCGGCGCATGTCGGCGACGTGCTCGGCGAGCAGTGTCGTGACCTGCGGTGTGTCGAGCCCGCCGAGCCGGATGTCCACGGGGAGAAAGGGTTTCGCGACTCAGGCGGCGTAGGTCGCGAGCTCGCTGGCCAGCTCGGGGTGCACCCTGGCCTTGAGGAGGGTGCCCGTGCCGGTGTGCTCGCTGGACAGCACCTCGGCCTCCTGGTGCAACCGGCTGACCAGGTCGCCGCGGTCATACGGCAGCAGCACCTCGACGTCGATCGTCGGGCGTGGGAGCTCCTCGGCGATGAGGGCACGCAGCTCGTCGAGACCGGCACCGGTGCGGGCGGACACGACGATCGAGTGCTTCTCGTGGCGCTGGATCCGGTCGAGGACCTCAGGGTCGGCGGCGTCCGCCTTGTTGACCACGATGACCTCGCGCACGTTGGCGGCATCGACGTCGGCGAGGACCGCGCGCACCGCGCTGATCTGTCCCTCGGGGTCGGGGTGGGAGCCGTCGACGACGTGCAGCAGCAGGTCGGCGTCGGCCACCTCCTCCAGGGTCGACCGGAACGCCTCCACCAGCTGGGTGGGCAGCTGGCGGACGAACCCCACGGTGTCGGCCAGCGTGTAGAGGCGGCCGTCCTCGGTCTCGGCGCGCCGCACCGTCGGGTCGAGTGTGGCGAACAGCTGGTTCTCCACGAGCACGCCCGCTCCGGTGAGCCGGTTGAGCAAGGAGGACTTGCCGGCGTTGGTGTAGCCGGCGATGGCGACGCTCGGCACCTCGTGGGCCTTGCGGCTCAGGCGGCGGGTGTCGCGGCTGACCTTCATGTCCTTGATCTCGCGGCGCAGCTTGGCCATCCGGGTGTTGATCCGGCGACGGTCGAGCTCGATCTTGGTCTCACCCGGACCCCGGGAGCCCATGCCCTGGCCACCAGCGGCCTGGCCACCGGCCTGTCGGGACATCGACTCACCCCAGCCACGCAGGCGCGGCAGGAGGTACTGCAGCTGCGCCAGCTCGACCTGAGCCTTGCCCTCCTTGGACTTGGCGTGCTGGGCGAAGATGTCGAGGATCAGGGCGGTCCGGTCGATCACCTTGACCTTGACGACGTCCTCGAGCGCACGCCGCTGGCTGGGCGTCAGCTCGGTGTCGCAGATGACGGTGTCGGCGCCCTCGGCGATGACGATGTCGCGCAGCTCGATGGCCTTGCCGGAGCCGAGGTAGGTGCCGGTGTCGGGCTTGGCGCGACGCTGGACGAGTCCCGCGAGCACGGTGGAGCCCGCAGTCTCGGCCAGGGCGGCGAGCTCGCGCATCGAGTTGTCGGCGTCCTCGGCCGTGCCCTCGGTCCACACGGCGGCAAGGACGACCCGCTCGAGCCGCAGCTGGCGGTACTCGACCTCGGTGATGTCCTCGAGCTCGGTGGACAGCCCTGCGACACGGCGCAGCGCGGCCCGGTCCTCCCGGTCGTACTGGTCGCCGTCGTAGCCGGCCCCGGCCTCGTCACCAAGCCGTTCGTGGCCGGGGACGTCGTCCTCGGTCGCCAGCGCGGTGGCCCTCAGGTCAAAGATGTCTGATCGCTTCAGTGTCATGTCCCCTCAAGAATCTCACCCTTTCAACGACCGCAGCGACCTGTTTATGTCCGGCCGTCTACCGTTGGCCCCGATGAGCACGCCAGACCACTACTTCACGGCCGCACCGGCGAGCCCCGCCCAGCAACGCACCATCACCGTACGGCTGGCCGGGCAGACCGTCGAGGTGCGCTCGGCGGCCGGCATCTTCAGCCCCGGTGGCGTGGACCAGGGCACCGCGGTGCTGCTGCGCCACGCCCCCGCGCCGCCCGCCACGGGCGCCCTGCTCGACCTCGGCTGCGGCTGGGGCCCGATCGCGCTCACCCTCGCGCTGCGCTCGCCCGAGGCGACCGTGTATGCCGTGGACGTCAACGAACGCGCGCTCGACCTGCTGCGCACCACCGCGGCCTCGCTGGGACTGTCGCGGGTCCACGCGAGCCAGCCTGACGGCATACCCGAGCACGTCGAGTTCGACGCGATCTGGTCCAACCCGCCCATCCGGGTCGGCAAGGCGGTGCTGCACGACCTGATGCTGACCTGGCTGCCTCGGCTCGCGCCCGGGGGGGTCGCCTACCTCGTGGTGCAGAAGAACCTCGGGTCGGACTCCTTGCACCGCTGGCTGTCCGAGCAGCTGGACCCGACCGAGTTCGCCGTCTCGCGGTTCACGTCGGACAAGGGCTTCCGCATCCTCGAGGTGCGGCGCACCGGGTAGGACGACGCGCCCGCCTGCTGGGCAGGCGCCCGGTCAGACGAGGTCGGTGGTGCCGTCGGCGACGAGGACCGCAGGACCGGCCAGCTCGACCTCCTGGCCGGGCAGGGCCCGCACCCGCAACCGGCCACCGGGCACGTCGACGGTCCAGGTGTCAGTCACGTCGCCGGCCCAGAACCGCGTGGCCAGCGCAGCCGCGGCTGCCCCGGTGCCACACGAGCGGGTCTCCCCCACCCCGCGTTCGTGCACGCGCATACGGAGCTGGCCGGCGCCCCTCGGGCGGACCAGCTCGACGTTGCTGCCGTGGGGAGGCACCGGGTTGACCACCGGAACACGGTGCAGGTCAAGGGAGTCCAGGTCGACGGTCTCGGGTAGCGCCACCACGGTGTGCGGGTTGCCGAGGTCGAGGCTGAGGGCCGACAGGGGTTCGTGGCCCTCGAGATGGACGAGCGCGTCGAAGCCCTCCTCGTCGGCGATCGTCGGCTGGGCGAGCCGCCACGGGCCGAGGTTGACCGCGATGAGGTCGGGTGACTCGAACCGGACGACCTTGGTACCGGCCCGGGTCGCGATGGCGAACTCGTCCGCGGTCTCAAGGCCCTCGCGGCGCAGGTAGGCGGCGAACACCCGGGTCCCGTTGCCACACATCTCGGCGACGCTGCCGTCGGCGTTGCGGTAGTCCATGAACCAGCGGGCGCCCTGCGCCTGGGCGAGGATGCCGCCCTCGGTGGCCAGCGCGGTCGGGACCACCCGGATCACGCCGTCGCCACCGATGCCGGCGCGGCGGTCGGCGAGGCGGGCGGCCTGCTGCGCGGTCAGGTCGCGGACGCCCTCGAGGTCGGGCACGAGCACGAAGTCGTTCTCGGTCCCGTGGCCCTTGGTGAAGGCGGTCTGGTCAGCCATGCCCGCCATTGTCCCTGATGGCGCCCCGGACCAGAGCCACCGCCTGCTCGGACACGTCGGGCGCGAGCGCGTCGAGCCAGTGGATCCGCGGGTCGGGGTTGAACCAGGACTCCTGCCGCCGGGCGAACCGCCGCGTGAGTGCCGTCGTCTGCTCCTGCGCCTGCCCGGCGGTGAGGGTGCCGTCGAGCTCGGCGAGGGCCTGCGCGTAGCCCAGGGCCCGGGAGGCGGTCCGTCCCTCACGCAGGCCGACCGACTCGAGCCGGCGCACCTCGGCCAACAGCCCCTCGTCCCACATGCCACGCACCCGAGCGGCGATCCGCTCGTCCAAGCGGGCACGCGGCATACGCAGGCCGACCACCACCGTCGGCTGCACGTGGGTCCGGGTGGGCATGGTCGCCGAGAACGGTCTTCCGGTGAGCTCGATGACCTCCAGCGCGCGGACGATGCGACGGGTGTTGCCGGGTTCGATGGCGCGCGCCGCTGACGGGTCGAGCGTCTCGAGCCGCGCGTGGGCCGCGGGAGTGCCGGCCTCCTCGGCCTCGGCGTCAAGCCGGGCACGGACCTCGGGATCGGTCGGCGGGATCTCCAGCACGTCGAGGGCGGCACGGACGTAGAGGCCGGACCCGCCGACGAGCACCGGGTGGTGGCCCCGTGCCTGGATGGCGGCGAGATCGGCGCGCGCGTCCCGTTGGTAGGCCGCGACGCTGGCCTCCTGCGTCACCTCGAGCACGTCCAGCTGGTGGTGCGGTATGCCGCGTCGCTCGGCGAGCGGGAGCTTGGCCGTCCCGATGTCCATCCCGCGGTAGAGCTGGCTGGCGTCAGCGCTGACGACCTCGCCACCGACGGCTTCGGCGAGGTCGAGGGCGAGGCCGGACTTGCCGGTGGCCGTGGGCCCGACGACGCCGATGACCAGGGGCGTCGGCCCCGTCATCGGGTCACAGGTCGTGCTCGTGGTCGTGGTCGTCGTCGTGACCGAACGGGTCGGGGTCGACACCGGGGTGCCAGACGAAGCCCGCCTTGCCCCAGCCCTGCTTCTTGACCGCCTTGCGAGCCTTCTTGGACCAGCGGTCGTTGAGCCGGTCGGTGTAGAGGAAGCCGTTGAGGTGGTCGTACTCGTGCTGCATGCAGCGCGCGAACCACCCGGTGGCCTCGAAGGACAGCTCCTGGCCGTCGGCGTCGAAGCCGGTGACAGTCGTGCGCTCGCCCCGCTTGAGGGGGAAGCTCTCCCCCGGCACCGACAGACACCCCTCCGCCTCGTCGTGCGGATCCGGTTCGTCCGTCGACGCCTTGGTCGAGGTGACGTAGGGGTTGACGACGACACCGCGCGCGGGCACGCCGTCGTCGTTGTCCATCTGCCAGGTGAAGATGCGCAGCCCGACCCCGATCTGCGGCGCCGCGAGTCCCACCCCGTGAGCGGCATCCATGGTCTCGAACATGTCCGCGACGAGGATGCGCAGGTCGTCGTCGAAGCGTTCCACCGGCTCGGCGCGGCGGTGGAGCACGGGCTCACCGGTGATGACGATGGGGCGAACGGTCATGGTGCCAAGTCTTTCAGACCCGCTCTGACCTGCCCGAACACGGGGCGGGAAGCTCAGCCGCACGACGGGGCGGGGAAGCTCAGCCGCACGACGGGGCGGGGAAGCTCAGCCGCACGACGGGGCCGCGACGGGCGCTGGGCGTCCGACACCCGGCATACCGAGGGAGACGCCGGGCTTGCCCGGGACCGGGGCGTCCTGCAGCGCCGCCCAGGCGTCGCCGCCGCGGGTGCGTCGCACGGCGTAGGTGCCGCCCTCGAGGGCCGCGTCGGCGACCAGGTGGTGCGGCGCGCCGTAGGTGACGCCGACCGTGACCAGGTCACCGGGACGGGGACGCTCGGCGCCGTCGGGCACGGCGAAGTGGACGAGCCGGTTGTCGCGGGCGCGACCGGAGAGCCGGTGCGTCTCGGTGTCCTTGCGCCCCTCGCCCGTGGCGACGAGCACCTCGACCTCGCGACCCTCCACCGTGCGGTTCTCGGCCCACGACACCTCTTCCTGGACAGCGAGCAGCCGGTCGTAGCGCTCCTGGACGACGGCCTTCGGCACCTGGTCTGGCATCGTCGCGGCGGGGGTGCCCGCACGGATGGAGTACTGGAAGGTGAACGCACTGGAGAACCGCGACTCGCGCACCACCCGCAGCGTCTCCTGGAAGTCCGCCTCGGTCTCGCCTGGGAACCCCACGATGATGTCGGTCGTGATCGCGGCGTCGGGGATCTGCTGCGCGGACCCGGTCGATGATCCCGAGGAACTTGGCGCTGCGGTATGACCGCTTCATGTCGCGCAGCACCTTGTCGGACCCGGACTGCAACGGCATGTGCAGGCTCGGCATCACGTTGGGGGTGTCGGCCATGGCGGAGATGACGTCGTCGGTGAAGGCGGCCGGATGCGGACTGGTGAAGCGCACCCGCTCCAGGCCGTCGATGTCGCCGCAGGCCCGCAGCAGCTTGCCGAACGCGAGCCGGTCGCCGAACTCGACGCCGTAGGTGTTGACGTTCTGGCCCAGCAGGGTGACCTCGACGACGCCCTGGTCGACGAGGGCCTGGATCTCGGCCAGGACGTCGCCGGGACGGCGGTCGGCCTCCTTGCCACGCAAGCTGGGGACGATGCAGAAGGTGCAGGTGTTGTTGCAGCCCACCGAGATCGACACCCAGCCGGCGTAGGCCGAGTCGCGGCGAGTCGGCAGCGTGCTGGGGAACACCTCGAGGCTCTCGAGGATCTCGACCTCGGCGCGCCTGTTGTGCCGGGCCCGGTCGAGCAGTGCCGGGAGGCTGCCGATGTTGTTGGTGCCGAACACGACGTCGACCCAGGGCGCCCGCTTCACGATGGTGGCGCGGTCCTTCTGGGCCATGCAGCCTCCGACCGCGATCTGCATGTCGGGGTTCTTGGTCTTCGCAGGTCGCAGCTGGCCGAGGTTGCCGTAGAGCTTGTTGTCGGCATTCTCCCGCACCGCGCAGGTGTTGAACACGACGACGTCGGCGGCCTCCGGGCGCGCCTGCGCGGGCAAGCTGTTGACGTCGACGTAGCCGGCCGTCTCGAGCAGGCCGGCAAGCCGCTCGGAGTCGTGCACGTTCATCTGGCAACCGTGCGTGCGGACGTCGTAGGTCCTGGGGGCTGTGGTGGTACTCATCGCACGCCAAGGGTACGTGCTCTGCCCGACGAGGTATGCCGCGTGGCGCCCACGGGTGTCGGCCAGGCAGCCCACGAGGCGCTCAGTCGCGCTGGTGCTCCGGCGCCGTCGGCGATCGCCTCGCGGATGACCGCCATGGCCAGGTCTGCGGGATAGCCCTTGCGGGCCAGCATCCCGGCCAGCCGGCGCTTCTGCACGAGAGGCTCGAGACCGTGCATCGACCTGAGCTTCTTGGTGACGAGCTGGGTCGCCCGGTCGCGCTCGTCCTCGGGGTCGATCGAGTCGAGGGTGGCGCGGGCCGTCTCGTCGTCGACGCCCTTGGTGCGCAGCTCACGCGCCAGGGCGCGCCGTGCCAGACCGCGACCGGCCTGCTGGGAGCGGACCAGCATGCCGGCGAAGGCTTCGTCGTCGATGAGCCCGACTGAGGCCATCCGGTCGAGCACCGCCTCGGCGACGTCGTCGGGGCAGTTGCGGGTGCGCAGCTTGTCACGCAGCTGCTGACGGCTCTTGGGCGACATCGCCAGCTGGCGCAGCACGATCTGACGAGCGACGTCATAGGCGTCCGGCTCACCGTCACGGTGTCTGGAGGTCGGACTCGGGGTCACCGGGGATGGGCTGCCACGCCTGTGGACGTGCCGCCCTGGACGCCTTGTCCGCCCCTCTCGTCGGCGTGCGTCGTCCCGCCGGCAGCCGTCGCGGCCAGGGCAGCCTCGAAGGCCGCCCTGGCCGCGTCGTGTCTGTCAGTCATGATCAGGAATCAGTCATTCGGGATGGCTGGGATCAGTGGTGGGTCGCTCGAGCCGGTGGCTCAGAACTCGACCGGCACCTCGGGGACCGCGGCGATCGCGTCGGCCGGCTTGTCGACCTGCGGCCCGATCCCCAGCTTCTCCTTGATCTTCTTCTCGATCTCGTTGCCGAGGTCGGGGTTGTCCTTGAGGAACTGCCGGGCGTTCTCCTTGCCCTGCCCGAGCTGGTCGCCCTCGTAGGTGTACCAGGCGCCGGCCTTGCGGACGAAGCCCTGCTCGACACCCATGTCGATGAGGCCGCCCTCGCGGGAGATGCCCTGGCCGTAGAGGATGTCGAACTCGGCCTGCTTGAACGGCGGGGCCACCTTGTTCTTGACGACCTTGACCCGGGTGCGGTTGCCGACCGGGTCGCTGCCGTCCTTGAGCGTCTCGATGCGCCGGACGTCCAGGCGGACCGAGGCGTAGAACTTCAGCGCCTTGCCACCCGTGGTCGTCTCGGGCGAGCCGAACATGACGCCGATCTTCTCGCGCAGCTGGTTGATGAAGATCGCCGTGGTGCCGGTGTTGTTGAGGGCGCCGGTGAGCTTGCGCAGCGCCTGGGACATCAGCCGGGCCTGCAGGCCGACGTGGCTGTCACCCATCTCGCCCTCGATCTCGGCGCGGGGGACGAGCGCGGCCACCGAGTCGATGACGATGATGTCGATGGCGCCGGAGCGGATCAGCATGTCGGCGATCTCGAGCGCCTGCTCCCCCGTGTCGGGCTGGCTGACGAGCAGGGCGTCGGTGTCGACCCCGAGCTTCCGGGCGTAGTCGGGGTCGAGCGCGTGCTCGGCGTCGATGAAGGCGGCGATGCCGCCGGCCTTCTGGGCGCTGGCCACCGCGTGCAGGGCGACCGTGGTCTTGCCCGAGGACTCCGGACCGTAGATCTCCACGACTCGACCGCGCGGGCAGCCCGCCGATGCCGAGCGCCACGTCGAGCGCGATCGACCCCGTGGGGATCACGTCGATGGGGGGTCGCACGTCGTCGCCAAGACGCATGACCGCGCCCTTGCCGAACGACTTCTCGATCTGCCCCATCACGCTGTCGAGGGACTTGGTCTTCTGGTCCGTCGTTGGTGAGTTCGCTCCAGCCATTCTGGCCACCGTTCCTTCTTTCGCTTCGAGTCGGGCGCGCCTGCCTTCGACCCTCGGTCAGCTGATCTGCTTGTTGGGGTCAGACGCTAGGTGTCGGTACCGACAGTCGTCCGGGACGCCTTCGCGACCTGTGGACGGTGGGTCTGTCGAGCTTCCACCTGTGGACGAAGATACCGAACACCTGTTCGAAATCTGGAATCCGACGCGCGACACGCCGCGACTTCTCCCGAGACTCCGTCGCGCCCGACTCAGACGCCCGGCCCCGGACGAACCGCTCCGGCCCGGCTCAGGCGCCCGGACCCGGACGACGCATCGGCGTGTGCGGGATACCGTCCTCCAGGAACCCACGTCCGCTGGGAGCGAAGCCGAACGCGGCATACCAGTCCACGAGGTGCGACTGCGCGTCGAGGACCACCGCCCGCTCCCCCGCCAGCTCGATCGCCGCCCGGACCAGCCGCGCCGCCAGCCCGTTCCCACGGGCGGTCGGCGCCGTGGCCACCCGTCCGATCCGGACCGCGTCACCCTCGGCGAGCAGCCGCAGCACGGCGACCGGCGCACCGTCCTGCTCGACCCACAGGTGCTGCGTCGCCGGCTCGAGGTCGTGGCCGTCGAGGTCGAGGTAGGGACAGTCCTGCTCCACCACGAAGACCGCCGACCGCAGCGCCCAGAGCCGGTAGGCCGTGGCCGCGTCGAGGTCCGCGAACCCCGCCACCCGCACCTGGGGCTGGGGGGCGCTCACGAGAGCAGGAGCTTCTCGAGCCGCCGGGCGGTGCCGACCACGCCGATCGCGCCGAGCAGCACGAGGTAGCCGATGTGGGCGAGGATCCCCCAGCCGACGTCGCCCAGCATCAGGGCACGTTCGAGTGCGACCCCGTGGTAGAGGGGGGTGGCGCGGACCAGCCACTGCAGCGCCTCGGGGTAGGTCGACAGGGGGAAGAACGTCGCCGAGAACAGGAACATCGGCTGGATGGCCAGCGTGATGAAGTCGAAGTGCACCCACGACTTCATGAACGTCGTGGCGAACATGCCCAGCGCGGCGAACGCGAACCCGATGAACACCGCAGCCGGCAGGGCCAGCAGCGCCCACCACGACCCGACGGCACCGGCCAGCAGCGCCACGACGAGAAAGGCCGCGGAGTAGAGGCCGCCACGGATCAGCGACCAGGAGATCTCGCCGACCGCGATGTCCCGCGGACCCATCGGTGTCGCGAGCACCGCGTCGTAGAGCTTGGCGTACCGCAGCTTGAAGAAGACGTTGAAGGTCGAGTCGAAGACGGCGCCGTTCATCGCCGACGCGGCCAGCAGCGCCGGCGCGACGAACTGCGGGTAGGAGACCGCCCGCCCGGAGTCGGTCGTGACCGTCTGCACCAGCGCACCGATGCCGATCCCGAGCGAGAACAGGTAGAAGACCGGCTCGGCGAAACCGGTGACGAGCGCGATCCAGCCGTGGCGGAACGACGTGACGTTGCGCTCGACGAGCATCCGCGCCAGCCCCGCGCCGGCCGGTATCGGCACCAGCTGCGCCAGCCGGCTCGCTGCCCGAGCGCGGGTGGGGGTTGTGGCGCTCACGGGACCAGCCTCCTCGCAAAGGCCCGCTCCGCGAGCAGCCAGCCCACCGCGGCATACACCCCGAGCACGAGCAGGTGGGCGACGAGCGGCAACCAGCTCACCGTGCCCGTGGCCACGTCTCGACAGGCCTCGACGCCGTGCCACAGCGGGCGTGACCCAGGCGAGCGGCTGCATCCACCCGGGCAGCTGCTCGATCGGGAAGAACGTGCCGGAGAAGAGCATCAGCGGGGTGACGATCCAGCGGAACAGGATGTTGAAGCCGTCGTCGCCCTCCTGCTTGGCCGTGAACGCGAACATCGGCGTCACGAAGGCCATGCCGGTGAGGATCGCGATCGGAAGGCAGAACACCGCGGTCACCGACCGGAAGCCACCGAACAGGGCTGCCACTCCCATGAAGATCGTGGTGGCCGTCGTCAGGTGGGCCGCCACCGCCAGGAAGTGCCCACGCAGCACGTCGCGCACCGACAGCGGGCTCGCGAGCATGGCGTGGTAGCCCATGTTCCACTTGATGTAGCCGAGCACCTGGTAGGTCGACTCCCCCATTGCCACCCACATCGTCTGGGTCGCGACGATCGCCGGCACGACGAACTGCAGGTAGGGCAGGCCGTCCACTCCCCCGACCCGGTCGTCGACGAGCGAGCCGAGCCCGATGCCCATGGCCAGCAGGAAGAACAGCGGCGAGAGGAACCGGCCGATGATGCTGCCGCGCCAGGTGCGGCGGTAGAGGGTGAAGAAGTAGGAGACGACGCCCAGGACCCGTTCGGAGGACGACAACGGCGGACGTGTGCCGTGCGCGGCCCGGCTGCGCCCCCCACCGCCCGGCGCACTCCCGACACCGGCGCCGGGCTGGGAAGCCGGCTCTGGCTGCGTGAAGGCCATCAGTCCACCAGCGTCCGACCGGTGAGGTGCAGGAACACGTCCTCGAGCGTCGCCCGCCGGACCAGCGAGGACAACGGCTCGATCCCGCGGGAGTGCACGACCGCCGCGGCCTGGTCACCGTCGTCGGCGTAGACGAGAAGCCGGTCGGGCAGCACCTCGACCCGCTCGCCGGCGCCGGCGACCTGCTCGGCGAACTCCTTGTGGTCCTCGGCGTCGAACCGCAGCTCGAGCACCTCGCGGGTGGAGTACTCGTCGATGAGCGAGCGCGGCGACCCTTCGGCGACGATCCGGCCGTGGTCCATGACGACCAGGCGGTCGCAGAGCTGCTCGGCCTCGTCCATGTAGTGCGTGGTGAGGACGAGCGTCACGCCGGACCGCTTGAGCCGGAACAGCCTGTCCCACAACACATGTCGGGCCTGAGGGTCGAGTCCCGTGGTCGGCTCGTCGAGGAGCAGGATCTCGGGTGAGTTGATGAGCGACCGCGCGATCGTCAACCGTCGCTTCATGCCACCGGACAGCGGCTCGACCTTGTCCCTGGCGCGGTCGGTGAGCTGGGCGAAGTCGAGCAGCTCCTCCGCGCGCGAGCGGACCTCCTTGCGGGACAGGCCGAAGTAGCGGCCGTAGATCCAAAGGTTCTCCTCGACGGTCAGCTCCTCGTCGAGGGTGTCGCGCTGCGGGCAGTTGCCGAGCCGGGCGCGGATCGCCGGACCGTTGTCGGCCGGGTCGAGCCCGAACAGCCGCAGCTCCCCGCTCGTCACCGGCGAGACGCAGCCCACCATCCTCATGGTCGAGGACTTGCCGGCGCCGTTGGGGCCGAGGAACCCGAAGCACTCCCCCTTGCGGACCGCGAAGTCGATCCCGTCGACCGCCGTGAACTCCCCGAACGTCTTGGTCAGTCCGGTCGCGGTCAGCAGGATCTCGTCGTCGTCAGGCATGGTCTCGTCGGGCACGGTCGACAACGCTACCTATATTCACCGACAGACCATCACCTGTTTTCGGACCCTGCCTCGCCCTGCGCGGCTCGCAGCTCCGTGAGCAGGGTTATGGCCAGCTCCTGCGCGGGCATCGACCGCACCCGCTCGTGCCCCGTGCCGGCCCACAGGTGGACCAGCTCGGCCTCGCCGGTGGCCCTGCCGTGCACCCTGAGCGGGGCGGTCAGGTGGTGCACGTGTGGGTATGCCGCGGGCGCGGCCTCGCTGAACAGCTCGGTCCACGTCGTGGTCAGCGCCCGGGCACTGCGCCCGGTGAACGCGCGGGTCACCGTCGTGTCCGTGCGGTGGGTCAGGGCGTGCCGGTGCACGGGCGCTGTCCCCGCCTCGGGGCAGTCGAGGAACGCGGTGCCGAGGGCCACGGCACTGGCTCCGGCGCGCAGGACGGCGGCAGCGTCACCGCCTGTCATCACCCCGCCCGTTCCCAGGACCGGCAGGTCGGTGCGGGCGGTCACCTCGCGGACGAGCGGGACCAGCTCCGACTGCGTGTGGCCGGTGTCGACCGGGCCGCCGCGATGGCCCCCGGCCTCCCACCCCTGCACGACCAGGCCGTCGACGCCGAGGGCTTCGGCCCACTCGACCTCGGATGCCTCGTTGACGGTCACCCACACCTCGACGCCGGCGGCCTGCAGCCGGGCGACGACGTCTGCGGGCGGCCAGCCGAAGGCAAAGCTCACCAGAGTCGGTGCTGCCGCCACGAGGACGTCGACCTTCGCCGAGAACGCGTCGTCGTCGTACCGCGGCGTCCCCAGCTCGACACCCGCGGCGGCGGCCCACGGAGCCAGCAACGCGGCATACGCGAGGGTCTCCTGGAGCATCGACGGGCTGTCGGGTGAGGGCGCGAAGATGTTGACCCCGAAGGGAGTTGGCGTCGTGGCCCGGAGGGCGGCGATGTCGTCGCGGAGCCGGTCGGGCGTGAGGTAGGCGCCCGCGAGGAACGGGAACAGGCCGCCCTCGGCGGCGGCTGCGGCCAGGACGACGGTCGCCGGCCCCCCGGCCATCGGTGCGAGCACGAGAGGGTGGGCGGACCAGTCGACGCGGGTCACTTCGCGGGGCGCCGTTCGATGCCGAGGCGACGCGACTCGGGCACGTCCATGGCGTCGCAGAGGGCCAGCCAGACCCGCCGCGGGCTCTCCCCCGCCTCGAGAGCCTGGGCCACGGTGCGGTCGCCCAACGCCCCGAGGACATGGTGCTGTGCCAGCGAGCTGGCGTAGGTCTCGCCGAACTCGTCGTTCATCAGGTTCCAGAAGATGCTCAGCCGCACGAGGCGAGTCTAGGCGGCGGCGAGGACACGGTGGGTTCGCGGGCGACCCCGGTCGGTCACCCCGCGCCAGGTGGGCCGTCGAGGACGGTGGGCACGTACTCGACCAGCTGCAGCCTGCCGTCGAAGGTCCTGTGGTCCACCATCTCGAGCCCGATGTCGGGGTAGCCGTCGTAGATCCGCTCGCGCCCGGTCTTCCCCGTGATCACCGGGAAGATGACGACGCGGAAGCGGTCGACCAGCCCCGCCTCGAGCAGCGACCGGCAGAGGGTCAGGCTGCCGAGGGTGCTGAGTCCGGTGGTGTCTTCGGCCTTCAGCGCCCGGACCGCCTCGACCGGGTCGGTGCTGACCAGCCGGCTGTTCGCCCACTCCAGTGGCTCCTCGAGGGTCGAGGAGAACACCACCTTCTGCATCGAGGTCAGCTGGGCGAGCCCCTCGGGGCTCTGTGCGGCGAACCCGGACATCAGCCGGTAGGTCGCCGCACCCATCAGCTTGGTGTACTCCTTCTCCGGCGACTCATCGAGCCAGCCCAGGTACTCCGGACCCTCCAGGCCCCAGAATCCCGGCCAGCCCTCGCCTGCCGCGCAGCCGTCGAGGGAGGTGATGAAGTCGACCAACAGCTCAGCCATCAAGGTGCCCTTCGCGCGTCTGCTGCCCTGGTATGTGTCTCCTCCACCGTGCCGTGCGTGACGGTCGCGGGCAACCCTTGGCACCGTGCTCGAATCCCTCGGTTCAGCCGGGTCCTCAGTCGAGGTGGTGGAACCGTGGCCAGAGCACCCGCCACGGGGCGCGCGGCCCCCGGCAGACTGCGACCGGCGCGTCCTGCTCCTCGTTGTCGACGCCCAGGCCGTTGTCGAGGTGGTCGACCACGTCGCAGGAGGCGAAGTTGCCCGCCACCTCGTCGAGCTGGTAGCCCACGACCAGCACGACCTGGCTGCCGTCGGCCGGGCGCGCCACGTCGGCGAGTGAGTTCTGCCCGCTCACCGGTCGGGGCAGCCCGAGCGCAGGTCCGAGGCGCGCGATCGCGCCGGCCTCACCGTAGTTCGACGCGATCACCTCGGTGGGGTGCAGTGCCGAGCCCCGGTATGCCGCGGCCACCTGCTCCACGTAGCGCGGCCAGCCGACCTGGTCGGCGACGAGCGGGCCGATGTCGGGCAACGGGGTGTCCCCCACCTTCGCGAGCGGCACGATCGGCAGGGCCAGCACCAGGGCCACGGCTGCGTTGGCGGCCACGAGCGCGACGGCGATCGCTCTGGCGGTGCGCCGCCCTGCCAGCCAGCGGGCGACCGGGACGCAGCCCGCGGCATACAACACCGAGAGGAGGTGGATCGGGTAGTGCGGCTGGGCGCCAGAGGCCGCGGTGAAGCCGATCAGGACTGCCGCCGCCGCGACGAGGTAGCCGACCTCGGCGCGATGCTCCCGGCGCAGCAGCCAGACGATGCCCGTCCCCCACACGGCCACCAGCGGTGGCCCGAGCATGACGAGGAGGAGGTACGGCAGCTGGGAGCGCACCTCGGCTGCGTTGTTGTTCGCGAGCGCGGCGCCCATCGAGAGCTGCGGCCAGTCGTGGGTAGCCTGGTAGAGGAGGTTGGGGAGCCCGACGACGACGGCGAGCGCGCCGCCCGCCCAGAGGTGTGGGGAACGGAAGGCGCTGCGCGGACCCAGCAGCGCGATGCCGACGACGAGCCCGACGACCACGACGGCGACGACGAGGCGGTTGTAGGTCGTGACGCCGACGACCGCTCCGGCGGCCAGCCACCAGCGCGGGTCACCGCCGGTCGCCCTGAGCACGGCGAGCACCACGAGAGCGAGCAGGAGCAGGTCGACCGTCGAGGTGAGCAGGATGTGGCCGAGCATCAGCGGCATCGCGGCGAACGCGTAGCCCCAGGCCGCGAGCAGCTGGGCGCCGCGGCCGCCACCGAGCTCCCGGCAGATCAGCTGCGATGACGACGACGGACAGGGCGGTGGCGAGGGTGGCGGGGATTCGCAGTGCCCATGTCTCGTCGGCGAGGTGGGTGGTCAGGCGGGCGAGGAACGGCGTGAGCGCCGGCTGGTCGACGTAGCCCCAGGCCGGCGGCAGCATCCGGTAGTAGAGCTCGTCGCGGTGGTAGCCGTAGCCGAACGAGCCGAGCGTCAACGCCGCAGCCTGGGCGATCGCCGCTGAGACGATCACCCGCCAGAAGATCGGCGGTCGTGGCGCGCCCGGGCTCCCGCTCCCCCGCTCAGCAGACATGCCCGCCAGCCTGCCCGTCGGGTTCGGTGGTTGTCGAGAGCTTGCTCGGTCGAGGTCTGGCACCCTCGTCGGCTGCCGGCTCGGCGGCTACCTGTCTGGTCGTGGATCAGTCTGCGTGGACGACACAGGTCCTGGCGGTCGGTCGCGCGTCGAGGCGTCCGTCGCCGATGGGCCCTCCGCAAACCTCGCAGACCCCGTACGTCCGCTCTGCCACCCGTTTGACGGCTGCGTCGAGCTCCTGCAGCTGGGCGCGCGCCGCAGCCGTCAATGCGGACAGCTGGGACCGCTCGTACGCGATCGTCTGGCCCTCGGGATCGTGCTCGTCGTCGGCGTTGGAGTCGCGGGACGCCTCGAACATGGCTGCCATGTCCTCATCCATCGCCGCGATCCGCGAGACCACCAAGGCGCGCTCCTCCCGAAGCCGGGCGATGACCACGGATGGTGATGGCGAGCTGTTGGAGTCGGGGGGCGTGGGCATGATGCCGTTTCCAACGACGTATGCCGCGCCGCCATTCCGCGGTCTGACACCCCTCCCGCTCGCCAACGAATCGATGACTGCATCGCTGTAAGCCGCGGCACCTGCCCCAGACCGCCCCGGCTGTTGCGTCCGCTCGACTATCTGCACCAAACCTTCACAGCTCGACCGCACCTTCTCCACTCGAGGCTTCCTAGGCTCGACCCGAGGACTGGCTAGACGGGCTTCGATGCCGTCTACACATCGGTGGCTGGGGTGACCAGCTCGCCAGATCGACCGACGATGGTGATTGGGAGGCCCACATGCCAAGAGGCCGCGCCGCGCGAGTGATGAGACGGGCGGCCGCCACTTCTGCAGTTCTGCTGGTCGTCACCTGCGCGTATGTCGGCTACGTCGCACTGCGCAGCCGGGCGGCCGTCGACCTGCCCATTCCGACCGGCCCGTTCGCGGTGGGTCGGGTCGTCAGCACAGCCACCGACCCAGCCCGCGGCGAACGCAAACTGTCGGTCTGGGCGTGGTATCCCGCCACTTCGGGGACCGGCAGGAGCGCACACTACGCCCCGGGGGCGTGGAGCGGGCTAGCGATCGGGCTTCCGCTCGGTGAGACCAGGCTGGATCGGATCCGCGACATCGCACACGACTCGGCTACCCCCGCGGCGGGACGTTTCCCTCTCGTCCTCCTGTTGCCAGGTCTGGGCTTCGCCGCCCCGCAATACGCCGTCCTGGCCGAGGAACTGGCCAGCCGCGGGTACGTCGTGGTGGGCGTGACTCCCACGGGGAGCGCGAACCTCACCGTGCTCGATGGCCAGGCTCTTGCCTCCACAGAGGAGGGCAACCCGTCCGATTTCGCTGGTGAGCAAACCGCCCACGACCGCGCCGTCGGCGAGCGTCTGCTGCGCACGTGGGTGGGCGACGCACGATTCGCCGCGGACTGGACCACGAGCCCGGCCGGCGCCGGGCTGCTGAAGAGCCACGTCGACCATGCCCATCTTGCGTACATCGGTCACTCGTTCGGCGGCACGACTGCGCTGCAGGCCTGCCACGACGACCCGAGGTGTCGGGCCAGTGTCGATCTGGACGGTGCGATATACGGCTCGGTCGCCACCAGAGGGCTCGACGTTCCCTCGCTCCTCGTCGGCCATGAAGGGTCCTGCATCACGGGACAGTGCGGCCGGACCACGGCCAGCGACCGAGCTGACGCGTTCGCAGCCGAGACCTACATCGCCGCTTCAACCGCTACGGTCCAGCGAGCCACCGTGGACGGCACCGGACACCTGAACTTCACGGACTACGGCATCTACTACTGGGCCCTTCCCCTGCGGAAACTCCTCGGTCTCGGATCCGCCGACGGCCGCCAAGCCCTGTCGCAGACGACTGTGCTGATCGTCCAGACCCTCAACCGAGCCGGCGTCCCTGCCGCACAGCCAGTCAGGTGAGTGCCTAGGAAGACAACCAGGGGGCACATGGCGACGCGGGTCATTGCTGCAGATTCTGACCCGCTCCGAAGTGTCAACGGACAGTTGCCCAGAGTCGGTCCGGCGGCATGCACAGTCGCCGTCACTGCGCCCCCAGAGCCGGATCGACACGGTGATCTCGCCGCTTGCCACCGCCCCGCGAAGCTCGCGGCTGGACATCACAGCCGCACGCTACGGCCTACTCATTCGCCGCGCGACGACCTCCGCCGCTGCGCCCTACTGGCCAGCCACCTTGGGTAGTTCGGCATTCCGCCGTAAGTGGCTGCGCTCAGAGCGTTCCGTGAATTCGCGCTTGTTCGACGACCGCGTTCAGGTGAAGGCCGTAGGCACCGCGTCCGGTGTCAGCAAATGCTGTCAACCGCTCGGCGGCGCGGTCGAAGAGTCGGTCGGCTCCAACCCGATTTCCGCGAGCCACGTGGGTCAAGGCAACACAGACCTGCGCCAGCCCCTGCCACAGGTCGCGTTCCTCGACCGGTCCCGCCTTCCACCGCGCCTCGAGTACCTCGTGCGCTGAGAACGGACGACCTGCTTTCACGAGTTCTCGAGCTGCCTCAAGTGTCTCTCGAGGAGGCAAAGGTTCCTCCGACACCGGCTCGACACCCTCGGCCCCATAGGGCAGCGGTCGACCCAGAGCGTCGCGAGGCCTCGCCTGACGTGCGCGGCCCTCGGCGTCCCGGTCACGATCAGGTCCCGTCATAGGCCCAGTCTCCCAAGAATCGGCACCAGGCGGCGCGTTGACCGGGAAGGGCGTGCGTCGGCTGTCCCGTACCTGTCGTCGCCGACTTCGCACCACCGCCGTCGCATGGAAGAAGCAGTAGGCCACGCCGGTGCGAGTACACCCGGCCCACGTCTCGACGCGCATGCCCAGTCATCCTCACCCGCACCCGCTTCAGTCGTGGAGCGGAGGGCTGTTTCCCGGCGCGCGGCCGACGAAGATGCACAAGGGGTGCCCGGAGGGGTCGACGAGGATGTAGAGCGGCTCCTCTGGGTCGTCGCTGCGGTCGACCATCATGCGGCCGCCCAGCTCCTCGGCGCGTTCGCGTTGTCGCTCGAGCTGCTCCACGGAATCCACGACGGTGTCCAGATGCAGCATCTGGGGGCGGGTGGGCTCGCCCCAGGTCGGGGGCGCGTAGTCGTCACGGTACTGGAACGCCAGCTGGATCCCTCCCGGATTGCGAAGCACCAACCAGTCCGTTCCGCGCTCGTCCGGCTCACCGTCCTGGGGCGGGTCGTCGCCCTCCCGGTAGGACAGGCCGAAGAGGTGCCGGTAGAACTCGGCCAGCCGGCGCGGGTCGTCCGTGTCGAGCACGGTCTGGGCGATGACCGGAGGGTGATCGGCGGGGGTGCTCACGCGATCCACCTTCGCACGTCCTGGACCCGTGCTGCCAGGTGTGACGACCCTGAGCGTGCCCATGGTTCACACCTCCGGGTGACAGAGTGTGTGGATGGAAATTCAGCTCAGCATGCTGATCCTCGAGTGGACAAGGAAGACAACTAGACCCCTCGGTCCCGCTTCCTACCGCCGCCCGCGGGGGCGTTGCCGGGCAGCCGTCGTGCTGGATGGCCGAGTCAGGAGGGCTGCAGCGGTGGCCCAAGTGCGCTGACACCGTAGCGAGCACCGATCTCGCCGATCTGGTCCGGGTCGGGCGGCCCTTGGAGGCTCGCGAAGTACTCGCTCTGTTCCTCGAACATGCCCTCAAGTCCCGCCGGGGTGGTCACTCCGAGCGCCCACACGGGCTCGTCACCGAGATTGGCGAATGTGTGAGGGACGTTTCGAGGCAGCCACACGAGTTCGCCAGCGGAAGCCTCGAAGCGCCGGTCGCCGACCACGAAGGTGATCACACCGCTGATCACGTACGCGGCCTCGTCTTCACGGGTGTGGACGTGCAGTCCCGGTCCGGAGGAGCGCGCCGGCAGTCGAGCCTCACCGAATATGACCTGACCCGCCGTACGATCCCCTCCAGCGAGAACGCGCCATGGGCCTGGGATGGCAGCTCGCTCTGGATGCACGATGAAAGGCTGCGTCAACGTCATGAGACCTCCACCACCGGAGACTGCGCGATCTGCCTGATTGTGCTCTCACCAGTGCGAGGGCGCCAGAGAGCACGGATCGAGCCGGCGTCCCACCGGGTCCCCGACCCACGAGCCGAGTTCCTCCCGCTGCGGCTACCCGCTCCCGCTCCGTCGACGCGTCAGCTGTAGAAGTCCCCGCCGAAGCGTGAGCCACAGCGGCACGGGGGCTCGTAGCCGAGGATCCCGTTGTACTTGTATGCGGAGTCCTCGTAGGCCGTTGCGAGCGAACGGCATACCTTTCCACCGCGGTGGACCGTGAACGACAGCTCCGGTCCGCGACCGGCCGTGACGGGATATGCGGTCATGCTCAGCACGTCGTAGCCGGATGAGGCGGAGAGCGACGCGCACAGGGTGTCGGTCCCATCGTTGTACGAGACGGTTCCCCCGCCGCCGACGGATTTGGTGAAGGTGTTGGCCATCGCTACGGGCGCGGTAGCTAGCAGCGACGCAGCCAGGACGGTGGCGGTCGCGGCGATACGGAACGTCTTCATGTGTAGGTCCCCCTATGGACTCGTGGTCCGGCCGGACCCCGGCCGGAGATGAACGTGAGGCTAACGCGCGGCACATCGCCCCGCGAGCCGAGATGGTCGCCGTCTCCGGGCGCCTAGAAGCCACCTTCGCGGTCGGCCGCGGCGATCTGGTCGTGGAAGCGCTGGTGAACCCAGTGCCGCTCACCGAGCAGGTCGACCTGCGCCCAGCGCCCCGAGACCGGGCCGAGCCTTGTATGCCGCGGCATCCTCCCCACCAGCTCCTGCGGCCTTGCACCCCCTGACCACTTGCTGCTGTCGAGCACGGTGATGGCGTCATCGCTCACCACGACGCACCGGTACTTGTTGCGAGACAGGAAGCCGGTCAGATACGTGAGGATGAAGTAGCCAAAGCTCGGCGCAGCCTGGCCGATGAACGCCTGACGGACCACACTGCCGACAGGCAGGAAAGGCAGAGCCCCCTCCACCAGGTCCGCTCGCGGCTTCTGAGCCGGGCTGGGTGACGCGTTCACCTGGCCAGTATCCGAAGAGCTCGTCACGACGGCAACGGTAATCGCACGGGTTCAGGGTGGCCTTGTCGCGAGCGATTTACGGCCTCCCGCCGTCGCCGTCCAGCCCGATGCCCGTGACCGACGTGGTCACCAAGAGTGGCCTGTGCGCGCTCCGCCAGGTTTGTCGTGTCCGTGGGTGGGGTACGAAGGACTTGCTGCGGCCCTGGGAGCCCCGAGTTGGGATGCCGGATACGGCCGCAGCACCAAACCTTGCCAGTCGCCCACGCTGGAGAGGTCGTCAAGGTTCCACGGATGCCAAACCATTTCGGGGATGATCGAAAGGTCAGACAGCAGAATGATTTGCCCGAATTGTCAGAGCGCGCGACTGACGACCATTCGGCTGCCCAAGCCCACAGCTCAGGGCGAGCCATCCACAACTCAGCCCGGCTGGCGATGCCTCGGTTGCGATGCGCAGTGGAGCGATCCCGAGGAGTGGAAGCGGACGCATGACAGTTGACACTTCGGCGAGCCGTCGCCCGCAGACGAGAGTGCACGACACGCTGACGGATCGCTCCCAGCTTCAGCGTGTCGTGCACTCTCGATCAGCTCGGCCGGGCTGGTGCTCGTCCCCGTGCCCGTCCAGGCGCCCGTGGCGCCGAGCACGGGACGATCATCGCGAGTCACCGGGCGGCAGGACCGGCAGGCCCGACGGTGCTCCGTCGTTGATGAGTGCGTCGACCGCGCGCATGTCGACGCGGGCAGCAACCAGGTCAGCCAGCAGGTCCAGCCGCCCCTGTCGAGCCACCTCGAAGCTGACCCTGCTGGCGGTGTAGGAACGTCCCACCGACGCGGCCACCTCGCCCAGGAGCGCGCGCCGGAAGTCGTCGGACTCCAAGCTCCCGTGCACCATCGTCCCGAGCACGTGCTGGCGGCGGGCTCCGCCGAAGAACTCCTCCTCCGCGGAGGTCTTGGTCACCCCGTGGTGGATCTCGTAGCCGGACACCGGTGCGCCCAATGCCGTTCCGTGCGAGAGGCGCAGGACCTTCTCGCGCGCGAACGTGGTCGTGGTGTCGAGCAGCCCCAGGCCCTCGGCCACGGTCCCAGCCGGGCCCTCGACCCCATCCGGGTCGGTGATCGTGCGTCCAAGCATCTGGAACCCGCCACAGATGCCGAGCACGGGGCGTCCCGCGGCGGCGTGGGTGAGGACGGCACGGTCGAGGCCGCGATGGCGCAGCCAGGAAAGGTCCGCGATGGTCGATCGGGTGCCGGGAAGCACGACGAGGTCGGCGTCGACGAGGTCCTGGGGTCGGGAGGCGAACCGCACGTCGACGTCCGGCTCCAGTCCCAGGGCGTCCAGGTCGGTGAAGTTGCTGATGCGAGGGAACCGCACCACCGCGACCACCAACGGGTGCTCAGCCTCGGCTGCTCGTCCGGCGAGGTCGAGCCCGTCCTCCGAGTCCAGCCACACCGCCTTGCTCCAGGGGATCACCCCGAGCACCGGGCGACCGGTAAGGCGTTCGATCTCGCGGTTGGCCGGTTCGAGCAGGGCTTCGTCCCCGCGGAACTTGTTCACCACGAACCCGGCCACGAGTCGCTGGTCGGCTGGCTCAAGCAGCGCCACGGTGCCGTGCAACGCGGCATACAGCCCGCCTCGGTCGATGTCTCCGACGACGATCACAGGCATGTCGGCGTGCCGCGCCAGCCCCATGTTGATGAAGTCGTGCTCGCGCAGGTTGATCTCGGTGGGGCTTCCAGCCCCCTCGCAGATGACCACGTCGAAACGGCATCACCAAGTCGTCGTATGCCGCGAAAGCCGCGTTCGCGAGCGAGCCTCGCGACCCGGCGAACTCGGCCGAGGAGATGGAGCCAGCCGGGAGCCCGTTGACGACGACATGGCTGCGCCGGTCACTGCCCGGCTTGAGCAGGACAGGGTTCATCGCCACCTCGGGTGTGGCCCCGGCAGCAACAGCCTGGACCCACTGGGCCCGTCCGATCTCGGCGCCTCCACCATCGGGGCCGGCAACGACCATCGAGTTGTTCGACATGTTCTGGGCCTTGAACGGAGCCACGCGCACCCCGCGGCGGGCCAGCAGGCGGCAAAGCCCGGTCGTCACAACACTTTTGCCCGCATCCGAAGTCGTCCCGGCGACCAGCAGCGACCCCTTCACCCTGCGTAGCCTACGAACGCTCGGTGAGGATCCTGCTCATGGGGGAGGCTACGAGGGACCGTCCTCATAGGCAGGGTGGCGGCTGGCCACCTTGCGCGCCTCTGTCAGGTGCCCGCCCAAGTAGGCGCCGACGGCAGAGACGGTCGCTCCGGCAAGGGCCAGTCGCGCGCCGGCGCCGTGTCGGCCGTTCCTGCGCGCTAGCCAGGAGGCCGCGTAGGCACTGATCGCGACGGCGTTGGTGACGGCGTGTACGAGGCCGACTCGCTTCTCCCGCGACCCCGCTGCCGACCACTCGGCCCAACCTGCCCACGCTGTAGGTGCGGCCGCCAGGAGCCCGGTGCCGACGAGTCTTTGGGCGGCTGCCGACGACTGGGGTCCCCCGACCAGGTCGAGCACCGTGGCGGAGGTCCAGGTGCCGAGGACGACGTCGGTGAGCAGCGGGTGCACGGCGTGACCCAACCACTCGCCGCGCAGCACCGAGCCCCGTGTCCCAGTGCCGAACGCCGACCGGATCGACGGCTCGAGCGCTCGTACCGGCCTGTCGAGGCCGGAGGCCTCCTCGAGCCTCAGGGTCCAGCGCACGATCGCGGGAGGCCGGTCAACTGAGCTCATTCGCTTCTCCTTGCGGGCCTGCACCTCGACGGCATCGTCGGCGCCTTGGAATACAAAGTTGCTCCACGACGCCCACGCCGTCAACACGAGATTTCTGTGCCGCGCTCGACGTGCGTCTTCCGCCGCGAAACGGGCCAGGACTTCATGGCGGGTTGGTGGGTCTGCGGCATTCAGGTCCAGCGTCAGTCTCGGGCGTCTGCAGCAGTTCAGGCCGCCGCGATGATGTCTGCCCGGGCGGAACAGCCAGGGGCAACGGGCGCAACACCCGGAAATCTCCGACACTGTCTCGGGTGTGCGTACCTACACCGGAGACAGTCGATGACTGCCGAGACCGTTAACGGTCGAACCCGGCGGGCGGTGGCCGTGCTGTGCGGCGTCCAGTTCGTGGACGTGCTCGGGGTGACGGTCGTGATCACGGCATTGCCCCGGATGCTGGCTGACCTCGACGCGACTGCCGTCCAGGGCACCGTGGTGGTCACCGCCTACGCGATGACCTTCGGCGGACTCTTGATGGTGGCGTCCCAGGTAGGCGACCGCGTTGGGCACCGGCGCATCGTGCTTGCTTCTTCGGCGCTGTTTGGTGTGGCGGCCACGATCGGCGCAATGGCTTCCTCGGTGTGGCTGCTGGCAGCCTCCCGAGCATTGCAGGGCCTGGCTGCGGCGGCATCAGTACCGGCGGCGCTGCGTCTGTTGACGACGTTGACACCTGCCGGCGCCCCCCGCCGACGAGCAGTCGCGGGGTGGAGCGCGGCCGGCGCCGCTGCAGGGGCGTCGGGGTTCGTCGTGGGTGGCGTCCTCACCGAGCTCACATCCTGGCGGTCGGTGTTCGTCGCGTTCGTCGTGCTCGCGGGGCTGCTCACGGTGGGTATCAGCCGCTCAGTCCCCCGGGACGACGACCCCAGGTCGAACCATGTCGACATCGCCTGGCTCCCCGGCATACTGCTCACCGGCTCCACGATGGGGATCGTGGCCGGCGCCACCCTGCTGGGCACACCCAGCGCGAAGGCGTACGGCGAGATCATGACGGCGGGCGGCGTCGCTGCGGCGACCGTGTTCGTCGTCGCCGAGCGCCGCGCCACGAAACCGCTGGTTGCAGCGGAGGCGTGGAGCTCAAGGGCGCTGCGCTGGGGTGCTTTCGGGGCGTTCGCGAACACCGCGACCACCAGTGGGTCGTTCACTGCGGCGATGCTCTACCTTCAGGGCGAGCTGGGACTCGGCCCCCTCCCTGCGGCTGGACTGCTCATCGGTTTCAGTCTCATGGTGGTGGCCGGATCTGCTGTTGCCCCTCACCTCATATCGACCGCTGGATGGGGGCGTGCCCTGGCCGGTGGGTTGGGAACCATCGGCGTCGGCAACGCGATGCTCGTCGCCTGGCCAGGGGCAGCCGGAGTAGCCGTAGCGGCCGCCACCTCAGGTCTGGGGATCGGCATCGGCTCGGTTGCCGCCACCGACATGGGCACCAACATCGTCCAGGCACTCAGGGCCACCGCAGCGGGACTCCTCAACACCGCCGCGCAGCTCGGCACCGCCCTGGGCACCGCCCTGGTCCTCCTGGTAGCGACCGCCGTCGGCACCAGCACAGCCTGGGCACTCACGGGAGGCTTCGCCGTTGCCTCGGCGCTGGCAGCCGCCAGGTTCAGCCCCAGGTCGGCCCCCAACCCCGCCGACGCCCCTCACCGTGACGCCCGGGGAGGAGCCTGACTGATCAGGGCGCCTCATGCCTGTACGAGTCCCGCCGCCCTGAGCAGATGCACCAACTCCACGTCCCTAACAGGGGCCGGTGCTAGCCTGCCAGGAGTGGTTCGCGTGGTGCCCGGCGGTGACCCGAAGGACGGCAGATGGCCTCGATCGACGACGTGTATCGCGTGACCAGCATGATGTTGGACGCCCTCGTCCGCACGGGGCCCGACGACCTGACTCAGGGGATGGGCCAGGTGGGGTCGTTCCCGGGCTTGGCGCCCAGGACGTATCGCGCTGCCACAGAGGCGCGTCACTCCTCTGCACAAGTTCTGACTGTTGTGCGAGAGACGAGCGCCCTTCTCAACGCCGTCAACGTCGAGACGCTCGGCCGGATCGAGGCGCGAGCCAACGAGAGCCAGCAGACCTTGGCTTCGCTGCAGCTGGCCATCAACGATGGTCGAAGCAACAACGACAAGGCACTTGGTGTCATCACGTCGGATCTCGGGCAGATCATGGACTTTCTCGTCACCGTGCGTGAGGACATGGCGGCCCTTGGTGCCCAGCTCGACCAGCTCAAGACCGAAGTCCAAGCCCTCCCGCACTAAGGTTCACCCACCTGACGGAGGATCTCTTCGACGACTTCCTCCAAGGGAGGCGTTGCATCGATCACGACGCCTGTGCGGGGCACGTCCTCCTTGGTCCGGTGCAAGCGCAAGATGAGATCGCGTTCAGACGACGTCGAGCCCCACTCCCCTGACGGGCGTTGGTCGAGCCGCCTCTGCAAGGTCTCGTGGTCGACGTCCAGGACGAAGACCCCGTCGAAGACATCGATGAACGTGGAGAAGTTGCGAGAACCCCCGCAGAAGAACGTGATTGGCTCCTTGTGGTCTGCCACCAGGGCTCGCACACGGTCCACGTCCCAGATGTGGTGTCCATGCGCAGCGCCGTCGACTGGTTCGCCGGACTCCGGATCTCCTTGGTAAGCAAGCACCCTGTCGCCGTGGATGGCCTGGTAGCCACGGCGCTCCAGTTCGTCACACACGGTCGTCTTGCCTGTGCCCGAGACGCCCTCGACCAAGTAGTTGCGACGACCCATCGCGCCAGTATTGCCCTCGATGTCCCAGCCCAACAACGGCGCCTCCTGCTGCCTGTTGCTCCACTACCGCCGGACGTGACAGTGGACGGGAACCGCTGCCACCGGTGCTGCACCCGTTGCATCGCGCGCTCTGGGCGGAGATGCTGAAGCATGACCCCGATGCCAAGGACCGACCTCGGCCCGTTCTCCGGACCCGAGGCCAAGGCTCGGCCGTGGGCACACACGCTCGACGCCATCCGACGACTGCAGAAGTTCACCTTGTGCACCGTTCGAGCGGACGGGCGCCCCCACGCCACTCCCCTGCTGGCAGTGTGGACGATGGACGGCATGACCTTCGCCACCGGCGAGAACGAGCAGAAGGCGAAGAACCTCGGCCACAACCCCAGGTGCATCCTCACAGCAGGCACCAACACGCTGACGGGCGACGACTACGTCATCGAGGGCGTCGCTTCGCTCGTTTCCGATCCTGCCGAACTGGAGACCACCGCCACGGCATTCGAGCAGACCTACGGTTGGCACCTGACCCGCGACGACGGCACGTGGTACGGGATGGCGGACCAGATCCGTTCTGGCCGGGCCAACACCTACTTCGTCAGGCCCAGCATCGTCTTCGCCTTCGGCAACGGTGAGCCCTTCAGCGAGACGCGCTACCACTTCGACTGACTGAGCCGTCAGCGGCAGTGTCGCGCGCGGCCTTGCATGCGTGGGCTACGGGACGCCGAACGTCCGCAACCGGGGATACCGTGCCTCCATGTCCGACTACACGATCAGGGCACTCACGCCAGAGACCTTCGGCGACTTCGCCGCTCTCGTCGAGCGAAACAAGGGCATGTTCGCCAACTGCTGGTGCACCTGGTTCCACCCCGATGACCGAGAGCCGGACGGCACCGCCGAGGACAACCGGACGTTCAAGAAGCGCCGCGTGGACGAGGGGATCGCACACGCCGCACTGGTCTACGAGGGCGACCTCGCCATCGCCTGGGCCGAGTACGGGACCCCCGAGGAGCTGCCCAACATCCACCACCGCAAGGAGTATCTCGCCACCGCCGAGCGACTCCCCGACTACCGCGTCACCTGCATCCAGGTCGAGCGCGCCCACCGCGGCGAGGGCCTGGCGGCCGTCGCCCTGCGCGGAGCCGTCGACCTGATCGCCCGGGCCGGCGGGGGCCTGGTCGAGGGTTACCCCCATGACACCGGCGGTGTGCGGAAGAAGAACTCGTCGTTCCTCTACAACGGCACCCGCACGATGTACGAGCGCGAGGGCTTCACCTACGACCGGCCCAAGGGCCTGGGGAACTGCGTGATGGTGCGCGAGGTGGCCCCGAGCACGAGCGACTGAGTCGACTGTCGTCGCCGGGTGCTCCGTCAGCCGAGACCGGAGCCGCCGCTGCGACCGGGCGTGCTCGGCCGGCGCCCGTCGACGTCGTCGACTGCCACTTGGCCGATGTGACGTTTGGCGTATGCCGCGTCCTCGGCTCCCGCTTCGACGTGCGTCGGGTCGAGCACGCGCTGGAGGAAGACCTTCGTCCGCTCTTCTGTGGGCTCTCCGATGACCTGCTCGGGCGAGCCCTCCTCGACGATGACCCCACCGTCCATGAAGATCACGCGATCGGCGACATCACGGGCGAAGGCCATCTCGTGGGTGACGACGAACATGGTCATCCCCTCGCTGGCGAGCCGGCGCATGACGGAGAGGACGTCCCCCACCAGCTCTGGGTCGAGCGCGGATGTCGGCTCGTCGAACAGCATGAGCTTGGGGTCCATCGACAGCGCTCGGGCAATGGCGACGCGCTGCTGCTGACCACCGGAGAGCTGGGCCGGGTAGGCGTCCTCCTTCTCGGAGAGGCCGACCTTCTCGAGGTTCTCCCGGGCCTTGGCCGCCGCCTCGTCCCTGCTTCGCTTGAGCACCGTGGTCTGGGCGACGGTGCAGTTCTCGAGGACCGACAGGTGCGGGAAGAGGTTGAACTGCTGGAAGACCATGCCCATGTTGCGGCGGATGGCGTCGATGTCGCAGTCGGGGTCGTTGACCTCGTCACCGCCCACCTTGATCGAGCCGCTCGTGGGGTTCTCGAGAAGGTTGATGCAGCGCAGGAACGTCGACTTGCCGGAACCCGATGGACCGATGACGCAGACCACCTCGCCCTGGCGGATGGTCGCGTCGAGCCCGCGCAGGACGTGGTTGGCACCGAAGGACTTGTGGAGGTCGGTGACCTCCACAATGGGGGCGGCCGTGGAGTGGGCGGTCATGGCTCAGCGCTCCTTCTTCTGTCGGGCTTCCATGCGGCGCACGATGATGGAGAGCGGGAGGGTGATGATCAGGTAGCAGAAGCCGGCCACGACGAGGGGTGTCAGGCTGGCGTTGTCGCTGGAGAGCTGTCGCCCGTACTTGGTCAGCTCGTAGCCCGAGGCAGAGAGCCCCAGGACGTAGACGAGCGAGGAGTCCTTGACGAGGAGGATGAGCTCGTTCGTCAGCGGAGGAGTGATGACCCGGAAGGCCTGCGGTAGGACGATCTTTCGGGTGGCGACGCCGGACGGCATGCCGAGCGAACGAGCCGCCTCGATCTGCCCCGGCGGCACAGCCTGGATTCCCGCCCGGATCGTCTCGGCCATGTAGGCGGAGGCGACGAGGCCGAGGGCGACCCACACCGTGCCATAGGGGTCGTACGGGATGACGAAACCCTCGAAGGCCAGCGACATGAGGCCGAACGCGATGAAGACGATGATCGCCGGCAAGCCCCGGAAGAACTCGATCCAGACGGTCGCGATCCACCGGTAGGGGGCCACCGACGACAGGCGCATGAGGGCAAGCACCGTGCCGAGCACGAGGCCGATGACGAAGGCGCCGGCGGTGTAGACGATGGTGTTCTTGAGCGCACCCCCCACGCCCTCGGTCAGGGTGGTCTTGATCAGGTCGCCGCGGAAGAACTGTTGCTGGATCTGGCCCCAGTCCGCGACGAGTGCGATGGCCAGCGCCACGACGGCGAGGACTGCGTACTGCGCCCACCTGACCCGTTGGGCGCGCCTGCGTGGGGACAGCTTCTTCTTCGTTGGCGCTTCCGAGTTGGTGGTGGTGCTCATCAGTTCTCCTGCCGACCTACGGGGTCATGGGCCACAACGTCGAGGGGCGGCGGCCCGGTCGAAACCGTACCGCCGCCCCCGAGGTTGCGGGAGGGTCACTTGGGGGCGTCGACTCCGAACCACTTCTTGTAGATCGTGTTGTAGGTGCCGTCGGCGACCGCGGTCTTCAGGACCTCGTTGGTCAGGTCCGTCAGCTTCTGACCGTTCGCGTCCTTCTTGAACATCAGGCCGTACTGCTCGCCCGTGTCGAACTCCTTGACGACCGCGGTCGTCGGGTTGTCCTTGACGTAGTCGAGGAGAGGGCCGTTGTCGTTGATCGCGGCGTCGACGCGACCGGCGAGCACGCCCGCGAGCTGCGTCGGCAGGTCATCGAAGACCACCGGGGTGAACCCGTTGGCAGCCTTCTCCTTCTCGGCGAACTCCTGACCGGTGGTGTCGGTCTGGACACCGAGCTTCTTGCCCTTGAGGCTGGCGAGGTCGGTGATGCCCGAGTCCTTCTTGGTGATGAGGGCTGCGGTCGAGTCGAAGTACGGGTCCGAGAAGTTGATGGCCTTCTTGCGCTTGTCGTTGATGGTCGTGGCGCCGAAGCCACCGTCGCACTTCTTGGCAGCGAAGGCGGCTCCCGAGGTGATCGTCGCGAACTCGATGTCGACGACCTCCTGCTCGACGCCGAGCTTCTTGGCGACGAGGTCCATGAGGTCGACGTCGAAGCCGACGACCTTGGAGCCTTCCTTGAACTCGAACGGCTTGTAGGAAAGGTGCGTGCAGGCCTTGAGCTTGCCCGCTGTGATCAGCGTGACGCCGCTGGAGTTCGTGGCGGCGGGTTTGTCGCCATCACCGGAACCGCACGCGGCAAGGGCCAGAGTGGACAGAAGCGCGGTGGCAGCGAGGACGCTGACGCGGCGAGTGCGTGCGGAAGTCACCGGGGTACTCCTTGGCGGTAGTGGACGTGGTCGACCCACGACTGACTGTCGCTGACCCTACCCAGCGGTTGCCCACATCCAGCGCCACGATTCCATGAGACCCCGAATCGTGACCTGATCTGCCACCGGCCTGGGCACACGGCGGCCTCGTGTGGCCCGCCTTCGTCACTCTTGGCGAGGACGGCTCCAGGCGGCACCCGCCGTATCTGCCTCGGAGTGGTTTGACCGGGCGCGAGTGGGTACGTTCGAGGTGACCTGGGCAGGTCCCGTGCGGCTGCCCACGCACCGGCAGAACGAGGCTCAGCATGTCCAAGCACGACGAGGGCGACTACTCCGAGGCCGACCTGGTGGTCAAGGGCCAGGAGGACCACGCAGCAGGCCCCACGGCGGTCGCCGTGTCCATGAAGCGGTCCCTGGACCACATGGGTGTGAAGCGGACCGCCCAGACCCTCCTCAAGCTCAACCAGGCCGAGGGCTTCGACTGCATGAGCTGTGCGTGGCCCGACCCCGACCCCGGCCACCGTCACACGGCCGAGTTCTGCGAGAACGGCGCCAAGGCCGTCGCAGAGGAGGCGACCCGCGACCGGGCCACGCCCGAGTTCTTCGCCGAGCACAGCATCGAGGAGCTCGACGCCCACACGGAGCACTGGCTCGGCCAGCAGGGCCGCATCACCCACCCCATGGTCAAGCGGCCCGGCGGCACGCACTACGAGCCGATCGGGTGGGACGAGGCCTTCGACCTCATCGGGGCCGAACTGCGCTCGCTCGCCAGTCCCGACCAGGCGACCTTCTACACCTCCGGACGGGCCTCCAACGAGTCGGCCTTCGCCTACCAGCTGTTCGTCCGCGCGTTCGGCACCAACAACCTGCCCGACTGCTCCAACATGTGCCACGAGTCCACGAGCATCGCCTTGCAGGAGTCCATCGGCATCGGCAAGGCCAGCGTCACACTCGACGACGTCCACACCGCGTCCGTCATCGTCATCGCCGGCCAGAACCCCGGCACCAACCACCCGCGCATGCTCTCGGCCCTCGAGATCGCCAAGCAGAACGGCGCGAAGATCATCTCGATCAACCCGTTGCGTGAGGCCGGGCTGGTCAGGTTCAAGAACCCGCAGAAGGCCAAGGGCGTCATCGGTCACGGCACGGCCATGGCCGACCTGCACCTCCCCGTGAAGATCAACGCCGACCTCGCGCTCTTCCAGGCGATCGGCTCGCTCCTCGTCGAGTGGGACGCGCTCGACCACGAGTTCATCGACACCCACACCACGGGCTTCGGACAGTGGCGCGAGCACGTCCGCGCCGTCGACTGGGACCAGGTCGTCGAGGTGACCGGGCTGTCCCGCGAGCTCATCACCCAGGCCGCCGCGATGCTGCGCGGCTCCACGCGAACCGTCTACTGCTGGGCGATGGGCCTGACGCAGCACCGCAACGGGGTCGCGACCATCAAGGAGCTCGTGAACCTCGCCCTGGCACAGGGCAACATCGGCCGCGAGGGCGCGGGCCTGCTGCCGGTCCGCGGCCACTCCAACGTCCAGGGCGACCGCACGATGGGCATCTGGGAGCGACCACCGGACCACTTCCTCGATGCTCTCCAGAAGGAGTTCGGCTTCGACCCGCCCCGCAAGAACGGCCTGGACGTCGTCGACTCCCTGCGCGCCATGCGGGACGGCAAGATCCACTTCTTCATGGGGCTCGGCGGCAACTTCGTGCAGGCCGTGTCGGACACCGACATCGCGATCCCGGCGATGCGCAGGCTCCGCATGACGGTGCAGGTGTCCACCAAGATCAACCGCTCGCACCTCGTCTGCGGCGAGACCGCCCTGATCCTGCCGACGAAGGGCCGCACCGAGAAGGACATCCAGGCCAGCGGTGCCCAGTGGATCTCTGTGGAGGACTCCACCTGCTCGGTGCACGCCTCGCGCGGTCCGCTCGAGCCGGCCGGCCCCCAGCTCAAGTCCGAGGTCGACATCGTCACCCGCATCGCCGAAGCCGTGCTTGGCGACCGGTACGGCCTGCAGTGGAGGGCGATGCGTGACGACTACCGCGTGATCCGTCGCCACATCGCAAAGGTCGTCCCTGGGTGCGAGGACTACGAGGTCAACGTCCGCAGGCCCGGCGGCATGATCATGCCGCACCCGCCCCGCGACACGCGGACCTTCGACACCAAGTCCGGCAAGGCCGAGTTCGTCTCCTCTCCCATCGAGGTCGTTCAGGTCCCCGAGGGCCATCTGCTGCTCCAGACGCTGCGCAGCCACGACCAGTACAACACCACGATCTACGGCCTCAGCGACCGCTACCGCGGCATCGAGGGAGGGCGCAAGGTGGTCTTCGTGCACCCTGACGACATCACGGCGTTCGGGCTCGAGGACGGTGACTTCGTCGACATCACCACGCGGTGGACCGACGACGACATCGTCCGTCGCGTCCACGGGTTCCGCGTGGTCAGCTACGACACCCCACGTGGGTCGGCCGCCGCCTACTACCCCGAGACCAACCCCCTGGTGCCTCTGGACTCGACGGCCATCGGGAGCAACACCCCGACCTCCAAATCCGTGGTGGTGTCCCTGACCCGTGCCGCCGACCCCGGCGCGGGGAACGGCACCACGTCGGGGGCGTCCGACGAATCCTCCCAGGACCCCACGGGTTCCGACTGGGACCACAAGAAGACCCCAGAGCCCGAACACCTGTCATAACCGGGCGTCGAGCCTGGTCCGCGCCACTGCCTAGGTCCGGGCTGTCGCGACCTTTCATCGCAAAACGCCTTCGCCGTCCCGCTGCATGGATTATCTTGCGATAGCCCGTCGTCGTCGCTGCACCGCCCGTGACGAGCGACTACCCGCCCCCTTCACGATCAGAGCTGTCACAGCGAACTCGCGCGCGCTGCCGGCCTCAGAGGACCCCCATGCAGCAGCTGCACTCGTCTCGCGTTCCCCGACTGCTCGGCGGCCTTGCCGGGGTGCTCGCCCTGGCAACGGTCAACCTGGTGGCGGTGGTCCCTGCGGCAATGGCAGCCAGCTTGACCGTCACGTCGACGGCGGACGTGGCGACCAACTTCGGGGCCTGTGGCAACACGCGCTCAGACGACGTCGAGTGGGAGCCTGCGCGAGGCGGTGTGCGCGGCGAACAACGCAGGGGCGACGTCGTCGACGATCACGGTGGCGGCTGGGACGTACACGCTGACCAACGGCGAGCTGCAGATGGGCAAGGTGTCCGGCAGCAACATCACCCTGAACGGGCGCGGGGGCGGCCAGCACGATCATCAGCGGCAACAACGCGAGCCGGGTGTTCGACCTCGACCCGATCATCGTGGGCGGAGTCACCACCGCCATCTCGGGCGTGACGATCACCAACGGCGCGGTCACCACGTTCGGCGGCGCGGGCATCATCGCCGGCTCGGGCAACGCGGCGACCAGGGACGTCCTGACGTTGAGCAACTCCGTGATCACCAACAACCACGTCACCTCGACGACCACCAACAAGTACGGCGGTGGCGTGGAGTTCCAGGGCGGCTCGCTGACCGTGACGAACTCGACGTTCAGCGGCAACACGAGCGGGAGCAGCTCGGGCTCGGCCCTCGAGTACCAGCACTTCGGCGCCGCGTCCGGCGAGCAGCTCGCCGTCTCTGGTTCCACCTTCAGCGGTAACAGCGCCAACGCCTCGGTGGCCAACATCAACGTCGGCGGCGCGCTGCACGTGTCTGGTGTCTCCGCAACAGTTCCGATGAGCGTGAGCAACAGCGTTTTCACCGGCAACACCGTGGTCGGCAGCGGCACCGGCATACCCCAGGGCGGCGCGATCTTCTCCGAGGGCGGTGCGCTGACCGTGACCGAGTCGACCCTCACAGGCAACTCGGTGGCCGGGTGGGGCCAACCCACAGGGAGGCGCGATCTCGGTGCTCGGCGGCACGGCGCAGGTGCACTACAACCGGATCACCGGCAACACCGGCGCCACCGGCTCAGGCGCATCGCTGGGAGTCGCCAGCGGAGCCACCTTGGACGCCACCGACAACTGGTGGGGCTGCAACACCGGTCCCGGCACCGCGGGGTGTGACAGCGCGGCGGGCAGCCCGACGGTGTCGCCGCGGCTGGTGCTGACCGCGACCGCCAGCCCGGCCACGGTCGTGGGCCCGAACGCGACCTCGACCATCACCGCCGCGCTGACCCAGAACTCGCTCGGCTCGGCCATCGGTGCCGCGCAACCTCGACGCGTTCGCCGGCCTGCCGGTGAGCTTCACCGACCCGTTGCCCTGCGGCGCCACCCTCGCCGCGGCATCGGCGAACCTCAGCTCGGGCTCAGCCAGCACGGCTACAACTCCCAGAACAGCAGGGGGCCCGGCCACGTGCTGGCGACCCTGGACAACGGCACCGCGACCGCGACCGTCACCGTCAACCGGGCCCCGGCGATCACCAGCGCCAACAGCGCGGCGTTCACGGTCGGCACGCGCCGGCTCGTTCACCGTGACCACCACCGGCTACCCGGCGCCCGCGATCACCAAGACCGGCACGGTCCCGGCGGGGATGACCTTCACCGACAACGGCAACGGCACCGCGACCCTGGCCGGCACCCCGACCGCCGGCGGCGCGTACCCGCTGAGCCTGACCGCCTACAACGGGGTGAACCCGAACGCGACCCAGAACGCTGAGCGTGACCGTGGGCCAGGCCCCGGCGTTCACCAGCGCCGCCACCACCACGTTCACCGGCGGCACGGCGGGCGAGCTTCACGGTCACCACCACCCCGACCGCGTACCCGACGCCCGCACCATCACCAGGACCGGCACCGCTGCCCGACCGGGTCTGACCTTCACCGACAACGGCAACGGCACCGCGACGCTGGCCGGCACGCCCGCCGCAGGCACCGGTGGGGTGTACTCGCTGAACCTGACCGCGGCCAACGGGGTCAACCCGAACGGCACCCAGACGCTCGACCGTCAACGTCAACCAGGCGCCGGCGGTCACCACCAACCCGGCGAACCAGTCCGTCAACCCGGGCGCGTCGGTCAGCTTCATCGCCGCGGCCTCGGGCTTCCCGGCCCCCACCGTGCAGTGGCAGCGCTCCACCAACGGCGGCGCGAGCTTCAGCAACATCGCCGGCGCGACCAGCCCGACGTACACGTTCACGGCGGCCACCGGTGACAACGGCAACGCCTACCGGGCCGTGTTCACCAACACGGCGGCGTCCGCCACCTCCACCGTCGGCGACCCTGACCGTCAGCACCGCGCCGACGATCAGCAGCGCCAACACCACCAGCTTCACGGTGGGCGCGGCGGGCAGCTTCACCGTCACCACCAGCGGCTTCCCGAACCCCACGCTGACCACCACCGGCGCCCTGCCAGCCTGGCTGTCCTTCACCGACAACGGTGACGGCACCGCCACCCTGGCCGGCACCCCACCGTCCGGGCAGCGGCGGACAGTACGGCTTCACCATCGACGCCGACAACGGCACCGCGCCCGTCGGACAGCCAGGCCTTCACCCTGACGCGTGAACGAGTCGCCGACCATCACCAGTGCCGACCACGCCACCTTCCTGGGCGGCACGGCGGGCAGCTTCACCGTGACCACCTCGGCCGGGTTCCCGGTCGCGACCACTCTGACCAAGAGCGGCAGCCTGCCCGCCGGCGTCAGCTTCACCGACAACGGCGACGGCACCGCCACCCTGGCCGGCACCCCGGCCGCCGGCACCGCCGGGCAGTACCCGATCACGATCACCGCGACCAACGGCGCCAGCACACCGCGCGACCCAGTCCTTCACGCTCACCGTCGTCGAGTCGCCGGCGATCACCAGCGCCGACCACGCCACCTTCGTCGTCGGCACCGCCGGGTCGTTCACGGTCACCACCGCCGGTGGCGCGGGCAGCGTCGCGATCAGCGCGACCGGCACCCTGCCCTCGGGTGTCACCTTCACCGACAACGGCAACGGCACCGCCACCCTGGCCGGCACCCCGGCGGCCGGCACTGGCGGCACGTACCCGCTCACCCTCACCGCCAGCGACGGGGTCACCCCCGACGCCACCCAGACCTTCACGCTGACGGTCAACCAGCCGCCGGCCATCACCAGCGCCGACCACGACCACCTTCGTGCGTCGGAGCCGCCGGCTCCTTCACCGTGACCACCACGTCCGGGCGTCCCGGCGGCCACCACCATCACCAAGACCGGTGCCCTGCCCGCCGGCGTGAGCTTCACCGACAACGGTGACGGCACCGCCACCCTCGCCGGCACGCCCACCGGCGCCGGCATCTTCCCGATCACCATCACCGCCAGCAACGGCGTCGCTCCCGACGACACCCAGACGTTCACGCCTGACCGTCAACCAGGCGCCCGACATCACCAGCGCCGACCACACCACCTTCACCGTCGGCACCGCGGGCAGCTTCACCGTCACCACCAGTCCGGCCGCCGACACGGTGAGCCGTCACCGGCACCCTGCCGGCCGGGGTGAGCTTCACCGACAACGGCGACGGCACCGCCACCCTGGCCGGCACGCCGGCTGCGGCCACCGGCGGCGTCTACGCTCTGACGGTCAAGGCCACCAACGGCAGCGGCTCCACCACCCAGTCCTTCACCCTGACCGTGAACGAGCTGGCCGCCTTCACCAGCGCCGACCACACCACCTTCGTGGTCGGAACCGCCGGATCCTTCACCGTCACCACCACCGCCGGCTACCCGGCCGCGTACCACCATCACCGAGACCGGGACCCTGCCGTCCGGGATCACCTTCACCGACAACGGCGACGGCACCGCCACCCTCGCCGGCACCCCGGCGGCCGGCACCGAGGGCAGCTACCCGCTGACCATCACGGCCACCAACGGCGCCGGCAGCCGGCAGCAGTCCTTCACCCTGACCGTGCAACCGGCCAACGCCTCGCCGGTCATCACCAGCGCCGACCACGCCACCTTCGCCAGGGGCAGCGCAGGCAGCTTCACGGTCACCACCACCGCGGGCTTCCCCGCGGCCACCACGATCACCAAGACCGGCGCGCTGCCGGCCGGTGTGACCTTCACCGACAACGGCGACGGGACCGCCACGCTCGCCGGCACCCCGACAGCCACCGGAGCCTTTCCCGCTCACGATCACGGCCAGCAACGGCGCCACCACCGACGCCACCCAGAGCTTCACGCTGACGGTGACCGCGCCACCAGCGATCACGAGCGGCAACGGCACGACATTCGCCATCGGCACCCCCGGGGACTTCACCGTGACCACCACCCCCGGCTACCCGGCCGCCACCACCATCACCCAGGCAGGGGCCCTGCCGACCGGAGTGCAGCTTCACCGACAACGGCGACGGAACAGCCACAGCTGGCCGGCACCCCCGCCGCGAACACGACGGGCAGCTACCCGCTCACGATCACCGCCACCAACTCCACCGGCTCGACCCAGCAGTCCTTCACGCCTGACCGTCCAGCCGGCCAACTCCTCACCGGTCATCACCAGTGCCGACCATGCCACCTTCACGAGGGACAGCAGCGGCACCTTCACCGTGACCACCACGGCCGGCTTCCCGTCCGCCACGACGATCACCGAGGCGGGCGCCCTCCCGAGCCGGCGTGACCTTCACCGACAACGGTGACGGGACCGCCACGCTCGCCGGAACTCCGTCCGGCGCAGGCGTCTTCCCGCTCACCCTCAAGGCCAGCAATGGTGCGAGCACCGACGCGACGCAGAGCTTCACCCTGACCGTGGCCGCACCGCCGTCAATCACCAGTGCAGACACCACGACGTTCACGTCGGACCTGCCGGGCCAGCGCTTCACGGTGACCACCGCCCCCGGCTTCCCGGTGGCTCGCACGCTGAGCGCCACCGGCATCCTGCCGGCCGGGATGACCTTCACCGACAACGGCGACGGGACCGCCACCATCGCCGGCACCCCGTCGGTGCCTGCCAGCTCCACGTTCCCGCTCGTCATCACCGCGAGCAACGGCGTGGCACCCGACGCGGCGCAGGCGTTCTCGCTCGTGGTCACCAAGGTGGCAGCGGTCGTGCTGCCGCCGACCAAGCCCGCGGCCAGCGGCAAGCTGGGTGGGGTGCCCCCGAGGGTCCGACCCGGTCAGGTCTTCACGGTGACCGGCGACGGCTTCCGGCCCGGGGCGCCCATCGAGATCGGGTGGTATGCCGGCAACGGCAACGGCCGCGCGAAGGGCACCGTGGTGGTCCACGCCACGGCCGACGCGGACGGCCGCTTCAGCGCCCGCCTGACGGCACCGGGCGAGCTGGGCGCCAAGACCGTCGTGGCTGCCGGTCTCGCAGCCGACGGAACGGCGCGCTACCTCAGCGCCGGCACGGTGGTCACCGCTCAGCCCGGTGTTGCTGTCGGTCCGACGCCGCCTGACCGTGGGACCGGCGCGCCCGCCAACCGGCCGCCTGCCGACGGAACCGGACTGGCCTTCACCGGACTGGTCACCGACCTCCGGATGTCGGTGCTGTCAGGTCTGGCACTGGTCCTTGCCGGGCTGACCGTCACGGTGCTGGCCCGCCGGCGGCGGCAAGTCGTCGCTGGGCCCTAGCTCACTGCGGACAACCGCCAGCACAGACCGCCGCACTTCCCGACGCTTTGGGCAAGGGGTCGTGGAGGGTGAGCAGCTGGCCAGCAGTCAGTGGACGGTCTCGTGGTGGTGGCACATCTCGACGAACTTCGCGATGCGCGCGGCCCGCGTCTCTGGCTTCTTCGCGTCCTGGACGCGGTAGAGGATCGCATAGCGGTTGGCGCCCTTGAGGGTGTCGAAGAATGCCTTGGCCTGCTGGTCTCCCGCCAACGCGGCGGCCAGGTCGTCGGGAACGGTCGCGCTCTTCTGGCCGGCGTAGGCCGCCGCCCACCGGCCATCCGCCTTCGCCGCGTCGACCTGCGCCTGCCCGGCGGGGTGCATGCGACCAGCCCTGATCAGCGCCTCGGCCTTGTCCCGGTTGATCTGTGACCACTTGCTCCGCGGCCCGCGCGGAGTGAAGCGCTGCAGCCAGTAGGTGTCGTCATACCCCCTCTTCTGCCCGTCGATCCAGCCGTGGCCCAAGGCGACCTCGAGCGCCTCGGCGTAGTTGACCGTCTCCGCCGCGCCCACCTTCCCGATCTTTAGCCAGAAACCGCGGTGGTCGGCGTGCTGCTCGGCGAACCATGCCTCGCAGTCGGGGACGGTGGCGAACGAGATCACCGGCTGGCCGGCCAGCTCCTCCGGCCTCTCCTCGTCGGACATACGGGCATCCTGTCATCGCCCACCGACAGGACGACCGGCTTCGCGGTGTGCGGTGCTGCAGCGCATCACGCACGGTCGAAGATGAGGTCTCGTCCAGCGGAAGACCACGAACGCGTCGCTGAGCCATTCGACCGTCGCGGAACCGGGCACCTCCAGATCCGCCGGCTCAAGGATCCACGCGTTTCGCATCGTCGTCCGCCACCGTCCGACCAGGACAGTCAACCGTTCCATGGCCTCGTTGCGCATAGATTCCTCCTTGCCCACGTGCCGCCGGATCACCGTCGGCCGGGCACGTCGATGGTGGCAGTGGACTTCACCCCGCCGACCACGAGGGTGAGGGTGGCGGTGCCGGGCCGGACGGCGGTGAGGGTGTGGGTGTCCGGGTCGAACCGCACCACGCCCGCATGCTGCTCGTCGACCTGCACTCCCGCGCCGGACCACTGGGCGCTGACGGGCCAGGCCACGGGGACGATGGCCTCGCCCTGCCGGAAGGTCGGCGAGAGCGTGACGCTGGACCCTACGGCCAGGGTGGCGGGCGCGGTCAGCTGGACCGCGTCGACACCTGGATGGGTCTCGGCCCGCAGCCAGTCGAGCCGCGCGGTGGGTGGTTCCGGCGCCGGCCCGACCACGCCCTTCGCAGGATCGATCCCCAGCATGGTCCACCCACGGAAACCGCCGTCGGCGACGTTGCCGGCCGGGGTCTTGCCGGAGTTGCCGTTGATGACCGTGGAGATGCCTTGGCGCGAGGAAGCGTGGAAGACCCCGACGTGCCCGTTGACCACGGCGACGGACTTGCCGCTCTCGGTGCGGAAGCGGCCGAGGCGGTCCTCGAGCTGGCGGGCCTCCTTGCGGTCGCCCAGCTGGCTGGCCTTGTCCGCGAGCGGGTCGTCGATGGGCACGTGCATCGCGATCAGGACACCGGTCACGGCCGGGTCGGTGGCGGCCAGCTGCAGCTGCTTCTCGAGGTCGGCGAGCTGGGCGATCCCGTCGTCGTTGCCGTGCAGCGTCAGCGAGGAGGTGTTGAGCGTGACCAGCTGGGTCCGGCCCAGCCGGGTCGAGGTGTGCGCAGCGCCGAACACCGAGGTGAAGTTGGTGAGCGGGCCGCCCATGACCTCGTGGTTGCCGGGGACGTAGGTCCATGGGACCGCGTCACCGACCTCCTCGTCGAGCACCCGCTTGGCCAGGGCGAAGTCGGCGGGGCTGGCTTCGTCGACCAGGTCGCCGTCGATGACGAGGTGGTCGGGGTGCGCCGCGACGATCTCGCGCAAGGTGCGTCGGACGTTCGAGAGCAGCTCGCTGTCGGGGTTGCGCGCGACGAACTGTCCGTCGGAGATGACCGCGATCCGCTGCGGGCGGTCCTCGACGGTGCCGTTCGTGACGATCACCGGGTCGTGGACCACAGGGTTGTCGGCGGGCGCAGCCGGGGGCGGCACGTTGGCGACGAGCCCGGAGATCGTCAGGTCCCCGCGGTACTGCGCGTCGGGCCGGATCTCCATGAACCGGATCTTGTCGACGCGGATGGGCATGGCGGTGCCGGTCGGCACCGGGAAGGTGACCTGCTGCCACCCCTGCCACGTCACGTTGGGCCCGTCGAGGTTGCTGACGGTGCCGTCGCCGCTGAGGATCTGGATGCGCGGCCACACCCCACTGCCGTCGCCCTTGACCCACAGCGTGAGGCTGAGCGGCTGTCCGGGCACGGGCAGGCCCTCGGGTGGCACGGCATACATGCCGCGGGTGGCGGTGCTCTGCGTGAAGTCGTGCTGGACGCGCAGTCCCGGATCGTTGTCGTGGCCCTCGGCGGGGGTGAGCGTCCCGGTGGCGCGCGCGGTCTCCGCCTTCCACGCGGAGCCGTCCGCGAAGTCGGCGACGACGCGCTGGTCGAGACCCACGAGCACCGTCGTCTCGTAGTGGTGGTCGCCGACGGCGAAGTGGACGACGCCAGAGCCCTTGGCCATGGTCGGGTGGATGACGAAACCGTTGGCGCCGTCGGGGACGACGTCGATCCCCGGGTCGGCGGTCACCACGGCCTCGGATGGCTCGATGGGTGACGGGCGACCGTCGGAGTCGTAACCGGTGAGCATGACGGTGGCACTGGCTGAGGGGTCGGGGAAGGGCAGCACGGCACGGTCGGCCTCGAGGTGCGCGAGCGGCCCGAGCACCGTGAGCGGCATCGCCGCCCGGCGCCCGGACGAGAGGTCGAACCTGACCTGCGCATCGCCGGTGCGACGCCCGGTGGCCGGCACCCGGTCGCCCCGTTTCGCACCGAGGCGCACCGTCGGGCCCGGGGCCGAGAACCGGCCCGGCTGCTCGACCGCGGCGTACCTCGCGTCGAGACCCGACCCGAACAGCGTGCGGGTCTGACCCTCGAGGACGGTGTAGGCGCCGGACCGGTTGGTGACCGGGCGCACCTGCGCTGCGGTGGCGACGCCCTGCGGGGCTGCGGAGGAGAAGAACAGCAGCGTGTTGGAGACCTCGCGCTCGTGCCCGTCCGAGGGAGTGTCGACGACACGCGGCTCGACGGAGCCTGCGACGCGGGCGGCCATGGTCGTCGACCCACCGCCGTCGAGGTTGAGCGCCTGGTAGGCGCCGAGGCTCTTCATGAACGCCGCCAGCTCGGTGCGGCGCAGCCCGTGGCTGGCCGCCGTCTGCCCGTCGAGGGCCAGCGCGATGACGCGGCTGCCGTCGCGTGTCACCCCGATGGCCGTGCGGGAGTGGACGCCGTCGTCGGGCAGCGCCGGGTTGACCTTGCCGTCGACGACGAGCTGGTCGGAGCCGCTGACCGCGACCTCGACGTCGTGAGGCAGACCGACCGCCACGTCGACCCGCTCGCCGACCTCGAGGTCCCGCACCACGTCGGCGCCGGCCTCGCGCCCGAGCAGCACCTGGCCGCCTGCCGGGATCGCGGGCTCACCGGCTCCGTCTCTGACGTCGGTGACGACCCCGCCCACGACTGTGGCCCGAGCGACCTTGGGAGACAAGGCATCCGGGCCGCCCATCGGACGGTCGAGGGTGTAGCTGCCCCACTGCGGGGTGTAGACACCGATGCCGTCCTTGGCGATGGCAGGGGTGTTGAAGCCGGAGAGCGGGTGCGTCGCGCCATCGGCGGTCAGGGTGCCGCCCGCCCGAAGGGCTCCGACCATCGCCCGGCCTCCCGCGAGGGAGAATGCCGGGCGGGTGTCGACCGGGGCGTTCACCAGTCCGGATCTGCTCTTGGCGATGCCGATCGGCGCGTTGCTGTAGTTCATGTCGAAGAAGTCGCCGTTGATCCCCGCGACCGCCGAAGTCCCGGCGAGCTGGCTGGTCAGGGTGCCCGCGCGCGCCACCGCGCCGGTGTTCCGCACGTCCAGGCTCAGCGTCGGCTCGGTGAGGTCGGCCGTGAGGATGTTGCCGGCGTTCCAGCCGCCGGTCTCGAGGCGCTGGAAGTTCGTCAGGCGCAGCCCCGGGGCCACCGCCTGCGTGGCGGCGGTGGCGAGCGCCTCGCCCCCGGCGGTGAGGTCATAACCGCCGGACTCCTGTGCCGAGGCCGGTATGCCGCCGGGGGCCAGCGTCACGTCGGTCGCCGGCGGCGGCGGGACGTCGGCGCGCGCGAGGGGCGCCGTGCTGACGGAGGCGAAGGCGGTCGCGGCGGCGAGCGCCACGGCATACGGAAGGGCACGGCGAGGTCCGGGCAGCGAGGTCACCACATCGGTCTACCGTGAATTAGTTCCACTTTTGGTGTCATATGTGTAAACGACTCACCAAGTCTGGACGTCGCGCAGCCCCTGACCCTGCGGTTGGCTCACGGTGGGCCGGGAGCCGCCAAGTTCAGGAGGGCTGAACCAGTCTTCGGCGCACCACCCGCCGACGCAGGGTGGGTGATGCCACCACCTCGTACCCGGCCTCGAGGAACACCTGCAGCAGGCCGACCGACGCTTCGTCCCAGATCACGGTCTTCCCCGGCGGCGGCTCGATCGGGTAGCCCTCCAGAACGCGGGCGCCGACCTGCTCGCCGTACTCCACGGTGGCGGTGGCGAGCTCGTAGGTCAGCCCCGACTGACGCCAGCCCCTGCGCACCACGAAACAGGTGACTGACCAGACCCCCTCGAGCTCCGGGTCCATCCGCATCCACGGCTGCCTTCGACTCCACAGCCTCGGGTAGTTCTCGCGGGGCTCGACAGCGACCCAGCCGGCCGCCTCGCCGTCGACATACCCGACCAGCCCGGACGTCGGTGCGGTGGTGCCGCAGGCGGTCTGCTCCAGCAGGGCGGCGTCGCGTTGCTCCTGGGTGGTGTCGCGCCAGATCCAGCCGGGTACCTTCAACGCCTGGCAACGGCACTTGCTGGCGCCCCCGGAGGCGAACACCGCCTCGACGTCCTCGCTGGCTGCCTGGTTGGCCGGCAGCCACGTGAAGTCGGGCATGGGTTTCTCCTATCTCAAGCCACTGTTGGCATGGCGGGAGTGTTCCTCACGCAGTTCTCGCGATCCGGTTCGGCCACCCCGTCAGGCTCCCATGCGACGGCGACGGCGACGGCGGCGGCGGCGCGCGGCCTTGCCAGCGTGGGTCAGGGGGCGGCTCAGAGCACAAGCGACTGACGTGATCCGGCGCGGCTGTGACTAGGCCGCCAGCTCGACGGTCAGCTCGGTCATGTAGGCCCAGCATGTCGCGCCAGTGACGAGCGATCGGACCCGGTAGATCCGGCTGTGATCCGGGCGAAGGCAACGCTCGTGCGGATCCTCGACGATCTCGACGAGGCCGGCGCAGGCGCTCACCAGGTTGCACACGGGCATGTGCGGAGTGAACCTGAGCGTCTGCATGTGTCCAGTCTCGACGGTGCCGATTGCCGCTGCCTATGGCTACTCCGAACCGTCTGACCAGTGCTTCGGGCTACTCCAAATGGACGAAGCGGAAGTGGACGCCGTCCACGTCACCCGCCCCTTTCGGAGTGGACCTTCTGGTGTCTGGGAGACGCATCGCCGCCGCTGACCGGCTTCACCCAGTCCGCGTCGGGCACCTCCCCGGCGGCAGCGTTGAATCGGGTGAGGGACGCAATCGCGTGGACGGCGTCCGTGCTCTCCATCTGTCCGACGATCGCGGCGATCTCGGTTCGCCGCACCTCGGTCACCATGGCGAGCAGCGACCTCCCGGCTGGTGTCAGGGTCACCTGCACAGCGCGTCCGTCCGAGGTCGACCTGGCGCGGGAGACCAGACCCTTGCGTTCGAGCCGGTCGCATTGACGGGTGGCGCTGGAGCTGTTCACGTTCAGCTCCTCTGCCAGTGACCCGATGAGCTGGGGCCCGCGGGCTGCCAACACCACGAGGAGGCGGTGTTGGGGCGCTGTCACGGGGGGCGCGGCTGCGTCGATGGATCTCACCGCGACGCCGACCAGCACCCGACTGGCGGTCAGGAACGCATCCACGAGGTCGTCCGCTGCCTGCACTTGTCCTCCTCGGGGGCTGGTGGTTTCCTTGCCGAGAAGGATATGTGCACACAGGCACATAGTTCGTGGCCTCGGCGGAGGGCGGTTGGGATGACGGATCGCATCGCGGACATCTGGGGCGAGCAGACGCCGCACGCCAAGGGCACGGTCTGGCCCGCGCGTGTCGACCTGCACCTGGCTGAAGGCCTCGGCGAAGCCGATGTGGACCGGTGGGTCCAGTCCGCGTGCGTGCTGTGCAGCAACGGGTGCGGCTGCGACATCGCCGTGAAGGACGGTCGCATGGTCGGCGTGCGCGGCCGGCCCGGTGACGTCGTCAACCACGGCCGCCTCGGGCCCAAGGGGTTGTACGGCAGCACCGCATGGGCCTCGTCGCCGGATCGACTGACCAAGCCCCTGATCCGTCGGGACGGGCGGCTCGTCGAGACGGACTGGGACACCGCGATGGAACGGGTCGTCGAAGAGTCCCGACGGCTCCTGGACGAGAAGGGTCCGCTGTCGCACGGCTTCTACACGTCGGGACAGCTGTTCATCGAGGAGTACTACACCCTCGCGGTCATCGGCAAGGCGGCCTTGGGCACTCCCCACATGGACGGGAACACGCGGCTCTGCACCGCCACCGCTGCCGCGTCCTTCAAGGAGTCCTTCGGAGCCGACGGCCAGCCGGGCTCGTACACCGACATCGAGCACACCGATGCGATCTTCCTGTTCGGGCACAACATGCCGGAGACCCAGACCGTGCTGTGGACGCGCATCCTGGACCGCACCCGTGGAGACGACCCCCCGAAGGTGGTCTGCGTCGACCCCCGCAGGACGCTCGTGGCGAGCGAGGCCGAACGTACCGGCGGTGTCCACCTCTCCCCTCGCGTAGGCACGAACCTCGCCCTCATGAACGGGCTGACGCGAGAGCTCTTCGTCAACGACTGGGTGGACCACGACTGGGTCAGCGCCCACACGATCGGCGTCGACGAGCTCCGCGGGACGGTGGAGCCGTACACGCCGCAGGAGGTCGAGCGGATCTGTGGCGTCCCCGCCGATGCACTGCGCCGTGCCGCTCGGATCTTCGGAGAGAGCGAGACCGTCCTCTCGACGGTGCTCCAGGGCTTCTACCAGTCGCACCAGGCCACCGCCGCCTCGGTCGCGGTCAACAACCTGCACCTGCTGCGCGGACTCATCGGCCGTCCCGGTGCGGGGGTGCTGCAGATGAACGGGCAGCCCACGGCCCAGAACAACCGCGAGTGCGGTGCCGACGGAGACCTCCCCGGATTCCGCAACTGGGGCAACCCGACCCACGTGAAAGAGCTCGCGGAGCTGTGGAACGTCGACCCGATGACCATCCCGCACTGGGCCCCGCCGACCAACGCGATGCAGATATTCGCCTACGCCGAACACGGGTCGATCGGCCTGTTGTGGATCTCGGCGACGAACCCCGCCGTGTCGATGCCGGAGTCCGCCCGGATCCGCAAGATCCTGTCGGGCGACCAGTGCTTCGTCGTGGTGCAGGACCTGTTCCTGACCGAGACCGCAGAGCTCGCCGACGTCGTACTGCCCGCAGCGGGCTGGGGTGAGAAGACCGGGACGTTCACCAACGTCAACCGCACCGTTCACTTGTCCGAGAAGGCCGTCGAGCCACCAGGAGACGCAAAGAGCGACCTGGACATCCTCCTCAGGTACGCACGGGCCATGGGGTTCACGGACAAGGACGGCACTCCCCTGCCGGCATGGGAGACAGCCGAGGAGGCATTCGACGCGTGGCGTGAGGCCACCCGAGGGCGACCCGTGGACTACACCGGCCTGTCCTACGAGAAGCTGCGCGGCCCCTCGGGCGTCCCGTGGCCCGTCAACGACGACGCACCGGACGGCACTGACCGCTTGTACGTCGACGGCGTGTTCCCCACCGACACGGACTACTGCGAGACCTGGGGCCACGACCTGCTGACCGGGGGCACCGTCAGCGAGACTGAACACCGGGCAAAGGCGCCGGCGGGCAGGGCCTTCCTCAAGGGCGCCGCCTACAGCCCAGCACACGAGCTGCCGTCACCGGACTTTCCACTGCTCTACACCACCGGCAGGACGGTGTACCAGTTCCACACCCGGACCAAGACGGCGCGCTCGAAGTCGTTGCACCACGCGGCACCCGACGCCTGGGTCGAGCTGTCGACCCAGGACGCCGCGTCGCTCGGCATCCTCGAGGGTGACGTGGTCCGGGTCGAATCGCCGCGTGGCGCCATCGAGGTCAAGGCCCGGGTCGGTGCAGTGATGCCCGGTGCGGTGTTCGCGCCGTTCCACTACGGGTCGTGGGACCTGGACGACGTGGCACCCGAAGCACAGTCGCGTCAGGCCAACGAGCTGACGATGACGGTGTGGGACCCGGTCTCCAAACAGCCCTACTTCAAGACCGCGGCCTGTCGGGTCACCAAGGTGCGCAGTGGGGACGGACCGTCGCCGGCCCCCACCACCGCGGCGTCTGCACCGGTCGGCTCGGACGTCCCGCCCACTCGCGGCGGTGCACCGACCCGGTCGCAGGTGCTTGCCGACACCCCGGACTATCCGCTCGACCCCGCACAACACCCGTTCGAGGCCGCCCCAGCGACTGGCGGTGATGGGTGATGCCCCACCTGTCCACCTACGTCGCACTGGCCGACCACAGCGAGCAGATCCTGGCCGAGTCACTCCGGGCCCTGGCCGAGGGGCGACCCGACGTGCACGACGTCTTCCACATGTGCCAGACCCTCGCAACCATGAGCGAGAAGCATCGGGAGGCGCTGGCACCAGTCGTGGACAGGTATGGCGAGGACCAGGACGTCGACGAGCCCGAACGGCTCCGCGCCACCGGAATCGGCCAGATCCGCGAAGGCGAGATCGGGCTGCTGCGGGACCTCCAGGACATCCACCTGCTGGCCACCCTGGTGAAGTCGACCTGGATGGTCGTCAGCCAGGGGGCGCAGGGCCTGCGCGACCGGCAGCTGCTGACAATTGCCCAGGACTCCATGGCTGACACCGCGCGCCAGCTGACCTGGCTCGAGACACGCATGAAGTCCGCAGCCCCTCAGGCCCTCATCGTGGCTCCCTGACCCCCGAGCTGCCGCTCCGCGGTGGGGAGGTGCACGGTCACGCGGATGCCGCCCTCGGGGCGGGGGTCGATGGTGAGATTGCCGTCGTGGGCCGCGGTGATGCTCTTGACGATGGCCAGTCCGAGGCCGACGCCTCCGTGGTCCCCGCGGGTGCGGCCGGCGCCGCGCTGGAAGGGCTCGGTGAGCGTGGAGACCAGATCAGGGTGGACCCGCTCCCCCGTGTTCTCGACCGTGAGGACCGCGAAGTGGGGCTGGACACTCGTGGTGACCGAGACGACGCCGTGCTCGGGCAGGTTGTGGACGATCGCGTTGTGCACGAGGTTCGTGGTCAGCTGCAGCAACAGCGCACGCGAGCCCAGCGCGGGCGCCAGCTCACCGACGGTTCGCATGGTGACGCCGCGCGTGTCGGCAAGCGGCTGCAGGGTCTCGGTGGCCTCCTCCACCGCCAGGGACAGGTCGACACGCTCCGCCGTGAAGGACCGCTGGTCTGCCCGGCTCAGCATGAGCAGCGCTTCGGTGAGGTCGATCGCCCGGGTGTTGACCAGCTGCAGACGGTCGAGCAGCTCGGCGGTGTCGCTGCCCGGGTCCTTGCGGGCCACCTCGAGGAGCGTCTGGGTGATGGCCAGCGGGGTCCGCAGCTCGTGGGAGGCGTTGGCCGCCAGCCGTTGCTGCTCGGAGACATGCGCCTCGAGCCGCGCGAGCATGCCGTCGAAGGCGTCGGCGAGCTCGCGGAACTCGTCCCTGCGACCAGGCAGCTGGATCCGGTGGGCCAGCGACCCGCTCCCGGCCCTGCGGGTGGCGGCGGTGATCCTGATCAGCGGGGCGAGCATCCGGCCGGCGAGGATCCATCCGCCCAGCAGGCCGAACGCCAGGAGGAACGCCAGCACGATGGCAGCCGCCGGGGCGAAGGCCCGCAACAGGAACGAGCTGTTCCCTGGCACCAGGCCGCCCAGCGTCGTGATGAGGCTGTCGGGGACGTACCGCAGCAGGGCGTCGGACGACCGTCCCGGCTGCCCGGCCACCCACGCAGCCGCGAGCATCAGGAAACCCGCGAACATGAGGAAGCCGGCATAGCTGAGGGTGAGCTTGAGGCGGACGCTCAGTCCCCGCTTCCTATCCACGCGTCCCACCGTCGCGTCCGGTGTCGATCCGGTAGCCGACGCCGGGCACGGTGGTGATGACCCACGGTTCGCCGAGCCGCTTTCGCAGGGCCGAGACGGTGATCCGCACGGCGTTGGTGAACGGGTCGGCGTTCTCGTCCCACGCCCGCTCCAACAGGTCCTCGGCGCTGACGACCCCGCCTTCGGCAGCGACGAGGACCTCGAGCACGGCGAACTGCTTGCGCGTGAGCGCGACGTAGCGATCGTCGCGGTAGACCTCACGGCGGAACGGGTCCAGCCGCAGTCCGGCGAGCTCCCGCACCGGTGGCCGGTTGTGCGCGCGCCTGCGGTCGAGCGCTCGCAGCCGGAGCACGAGCTCGCGAAGCTCGAACGGCTTGGTGAGGTAGTCGTCGACACCCAGCTCGAAACCGGACTCCTTGTCGTCGAGGCGGTCGGCTGCGGTGAGCATGAGGATCGGCATGCCGCTGCCGGACGTGATGATGCTCTGGGCGACCTCGTCACCGGAGGGGCCGGGGATGTCCCGGTCGAGGACTGCGATGTCATAGGCGTTGAGGCTCAACAGCTCCAGCGCCGCGTGTCCGTCGCCGGCGATGTCGGAGGCGATCGCCTCCAGGCGCAACCCATCGCGGATGCCTTCGGCCATCAGGGGCTCGTCCTCGACGATCAGCACACGCATAACAGCCTCGATGGTATGCGTCCGGACATATCGCGGACGTATCCAAAACGGCATACGTCCTGGCAACACCGCACTGTCTTCACTGGGCGCATGACCTACAGCAAACCTTCACGAAGAGCGGCGCTCACCCGGTCGGCTGTCCTCGCCGCCATCGGCCTCGTCGCCGCGGCGGCCGTCGGCCTCGCCTCCTCACCGCTCCACCTTCTCCATGGCGACCCCGGCGCCAATGCCGAGTCCAGCCCCTCAGCCCACACGGGTCCAGCCGGCACCCGTGCACCCGGCACTGGTCCGGCGAGAAGTCGTGCAGCCGCGACCCAGGCCTCCTCGTCCATCCCGAGGGCCGGCGTTCCCTCCGGGGCCGGCACGGTGTTCGACGACGAGGACCCGTCCGTCACCAACCTCGACCCCACCCTGCTCGCCGCCGTACGCCGAGCTGCCACCGATGCAGCCGACGACCGGGTCACCTTCCACGTCAACAGCGGCTGGCGCTCCCCGGCATACCAGGAGCAGCTCCTGCAGGACGCCATCGCCGAGTACGGCTCCGAGGAGGAGGCCGCCCGCTGGGTGGCGACGCCCCAGACTTCGGCCCACGTGTCGGGCGACGCGGTCGACCTGGGGCCTTCGAAGGCGGAGAAGTGGCTGTCCAAACACGGTGCGGCGTATGGGCTCTGCCAGATCTACCGCAACGAACCCTGGCACTACGAGCTGCGCCGAGACGCTGCCGGCCAGGGGTGCCCGGCGATGTACGCCGACCCCACGCAGGACCCCCGGATGCAGCAGTGAACGCCCCTCCCGGGATCGGTCGGACGCACGAGCGCGCCGAACTGGTCCTCAGCGGGTTCCACCTGTGGCCCGGGAGCTTCACCGGCGTCGTGATGCTCACCGTGGCGTTGTTGCCGGTGGCGGTACTGGCCGTGTGGACACTGGCCGCCCGGAGGGGGGCGGCCGGTGTCCCGGGGTCCAGCGCCTGGCGCACGTCGATCGCCGACGTCGGGATCGTCTACGGCACGGTTCCGTTCGTCTGGATGACGATGATGCCCGGGAGCCAGGCCGGTGCCGTCAGCGGCGCGGTGAGCCTGGTGCCGTTGCGCGACCTCGCGACGATGTCGCAGAGCCAGGTCGTCGGCAACCTGCTCATCCTGGCGGCCCTCGGCTTCCTCGCCCCCATCCGGTGGGCGGCGCTGGCGTCACTCCCCCGGATCGTGGCGCTCGCGGCCTGCTGCTCGGCCACGATCGAGAGCGCGCAGTACCTCCTGCAGCTGGACCGCGTGTCGTCCGTGGACGACATCCTCCTCAACACCGCCGGCGCAGGGGTCGCCGCGCTGGCGTCACGCGGCTGGTGGCGGCGACGTCCGGCTAGGAGGTCACGGTCAGGTGCAGGTCATGACCGAGAAGCCCGCCCAGCCGTGCCGTCTCATCTTCGATAGCGGCCCTCGGGGGACGCCGCCCGTCGAGCCAGGTGACGGAGAGGCCTTCGCCCTTGCGCGCCCAGGTCCCGCACACCACCCCGCCGACGATCACCGGGTTCGCCTTGCGGGTCATGGGATCTCGTCGCGACGGCGGGGTGACGTGGACGTCCTTGGTGCCGGGCCCGATCACCCACTGGTCGTGCCCCGGCAGGAACCGGACCGCCTCCGACGGCTGCGCCGCCTGCAGCGCGTCGACGTCCTGACGCATCACGTGTGCGGCCGTCCCCTCGACGTCGACGGCGACGAGTCGGTCGCCTAGACCGGCGATCCACCCGTCGATCCGTTTTCGGCCGGCGCTCAGGCCGCTTCCGAGCCAGTAGTGCACGTGGTCGACCGTCGCCGGTCCATAGGTGCGCAGGTATGCCGTGACGGCGCGCGGACCCGCGTCGTCCAGATCCGGTATGCCGCGCCACCTCGGGTTGTCATCGAGGCGCTGGAACGTCGCCTGCCCGTCTCGGGGTGGACCGAAGCTCATGTCCCCCTGCCAGGTGAGCGGTTTGAGCAGCGTCCACGGGCCCTCGTCGAACACTCGTGCGAGGTGCCGGTAGGCGCGACGCCGGGTGAGAGCGGCGCCGAGCTCGGGCACGGTCAACGGTCCCTCGCGGAGCGACTCCCGGACGGTTGCGCGGAAGTCCGGCCAGTCGTCGGGGGCGAGCTGGTAGTGGTCCACCCAGCTCGGCAGCTCCCACTGGCGCCCGGCCGACCGCAGGGCCAGGTAGATGCCGCCGTCCTCGGGCGAGAGGTAGTGCATCGACCCGCGGAACGCGAACGCCTTGATGACCTTCCCGTCCACCAACGCCTTCGCCAGCTCGCCCGGGCGCGACGTGGTGCGACGCGTGCGGACGGCGAGCTCGGCGAGCGACTCGTCCATCGAGAGCACCGCGCCCAGCCGGCGCACGACACCGGCCACCGGCTCGGATCCCACCGGGTCGAGCAGCTGCCGCTCCATCCGCCACGCCAGCGCCTGCGCCCACGTGACCGCGGCCTCGGTCGGCGTCGCTGTGCCCGCCCCCACCACCGGCACCCTGGTCGCTGCCATGTCCTCAACGTAAACCCCTATGCGGACAACCCGCGTCCTCAACCACACCGGCGCGGGCTGGTTGGGCTCGTGAACCAGTCAGTCGGCATACCTGGCCTTAAGCACGCTGTGCGCCACTAGGTTCGTTGGCACGCAAGGCAGCACAGGCAACCACGCGGCATACCTCCGCTCATCGACACGAAGGAGCCCGGCCATGACTGACGACCTGGTGACCCACGCGCGAGGCATCATCCACGCGACGCTGTACCTCACCCTGGGCACGGCCGACGCCGCGGGCCGGCCGTGGACCACCCCGGTCTACTTCGCTACGGGTGGCGACCGCGACTTCTACTGGCTCTCCGCGATCGACGCGCAGCACTCGCGACATCTGGCCGAGCGCCCCGAGGTGGGCATCGTCGTCTTCGACTCCACGGTGGCGCCTTACCACGGCCGTGCGGTGTATGCCGTTGGGGAGGCGCGCGAGCTGTCGGGCGACGACATCGACCGTGCGCTGACCGTGTATCCCCGACCTGGCGGCGCGGGCGTCACGACGTTCACGGCCGACGACGTCACCGGGGCGGCGCCGTACCGGCTCTACCGCGCGACCGCGACCGACCTGTGGGTGCTGTGCCCGCGGGAGCCGCGCGAGCCGTGCCCCCTCCACGGCCTGGCCACGGACCACCGCACCCGCGTCGCGACGCCATGAGCCGAGTCGGCACCCGCCGCCTCGCGGTCTCACCCTGCTGCGCCGGACGCGCATCTTGTGCCGGGTCGACGGTGGGAAGACGATGGCGACCGTGGACTCCCCCTCGTTCCGGATCTGGCCGCCCATCGCCCTGGGTGTGCCACTGACCTTGGGGCTCGTCCTCACGGCGTCGGCCGGCGACCCGGTGTCGATCGCGAGCCCGGCGGCGCAGTGGATCGGTGGCGTCCTGGTCGTCGCGTTCGTGCTGTGGAACGGATGGACCCTGGCCTTCATGGCGTCCCACCGCACCGCGGTCCTGCCCGGCGGGGCGACGACGACCGTCCTGCAGTCGGGGCCGTTCCGACTCAGCCGCAACCCCCTCTATGTCGGGCTCATCGCCCTCGACTTGGGGGTGGCACTGCTCGCGCACTCCTTCTGGGCACTGGTGTTGGTGCCTGTCGGCGTCATGGCGCTCACGTGGGGTGCGATCCGACCCGAAGAGCGCTACCTGACAGGCAAGTTCGGCTCGGACTATGACGCCTACCGCGCCCGAGTCCGGCGCTGGCTGTGAGCCAGGGAGCCACGACGAGACGGCCACGTCGCTCCGGCCGGCAGGTGCCCGTGCAGCTCTGGCCAGCAGGTGATCTCCGCGTCTACTGTCGGTGACGGGGTAGCTGGAAACCGCGGGCGGAGAAGCACATGAAGCTGTACATCTGTTGGAGCACCAACGGAGGCGACCACCACGACTGCCACAAGGCTCACCAGGCCCTGACCGACGCCGGCCACCATCCTGACGTGGTCAAGGCCAGGGGGCAGGAACACCTGCCGAAGTTCCTGCAGTTCAAGGTCCGCCGCGAGGTGCATGCCCTGACCGGCTCGTACTTCGTGCCGGTCCTGGTGCTCGATGACGGGACGGCGATCAACAGACCCGACGACATCGTGGCCTGGGCGCACTCCCACCCCGCCGGGTAGCGACGGATCACCCGCGGTCCGCGGTTCGGCGGCTACCTGAGCTCCGCGAGCCTCGCCAAGCCGGGACCGGTGTGTGTGGCCAGCCGTTCACGTGCATCGTCCAGGGCCGCGGACGTCGGGTACCCGGGCGGGATCCGCGCCGGGTTGAGCGCCACGTGCGTCGACCACTCCACGATGTCGGGTTCGGCCGAGAAGGACTGGGAGTTCCGCATGCCGAGGACGTTCATCGCCGCCCACTCCCCCAGCGAGTTGCCGAACTGTGACGGCGCGCAGACCCGGTTCTTCTCGTCGTCGTCGCCGCGGGTCGCCTCGACGTAACCGGTGAGGGCCGCACCGAAGGACGGGAAGCCGGCCCGGATGGTCTGCAGGGTGATCGCCTCGGGCCGCCAGACCGGCACCACCGGCGGGTACTTCAGGCCGTCCGCCGCGCAGTGCACCACCACGGCATCCGGCGCGACCTCGACCGATCCGTCCGCGAACGTGAGGTTGCCCCGGTCGACGGTCTGGAGGTGTCCGCGTCGCACGACGTTCTCGATGGTGCGCAGCAAGTCGAGCTCCCACGTGGCCAGGGTGGGCGCCTTGGCCATCGTCGGCGTGAGCGCGCGGTCGATGCGCAGCATGATGCCCAGCTCCTCGAGCCGGAGGAACAGCTCGTCGAGCGAGGGCGCGTCCCGCGACGCCTGCATCATGTCGGCGACCATCCCCAGGAAGACCGCGGGGTCCGGCTGGACCAGCGCCCGGTTGAGCATCCACGGCTCGCGCGGTCGCACCCAGCAGATCGCCTCGGGGTCGACGCCCCGCGAGAGGAGCCAGATGCAGGCGTCGGTCGCAGTCTTGCCGGAACCTACGACGACGTACTGGCTCGGGGCCTCCTCCAGTCGTGCGAGGCCGTTGACCGGCACCACCCTGGCGCCGTCGCCCACACCGAAGGGCGCCGGCTTCTCTGCCGGGATGCTGGGGGCCAGGTAGTGGGCGTCGACGATCCGGCAATCGCGGCGCACCTCCAACCGCTCACCCGAGATCCGCGAGACGACCGTGCGATTGCCGACGAAGTCGCTGTTGGGGAAGAACTCGACCCGGCCGCCGTCCACCAGTCGGTCCAGGACCCCGGCGTAGTAGGAGCAGATCTGGGACTGGGTGGCCCGCTCCTGCAGGCCCTTCTCGGGGCCCCGCTCCTGCAGCCGGCCACCGCCGAGCAGTGTTGACGCGACGCCGTAGAAGCACGAGGACTGGTGGAGCCGCACAAAGGGGTACGCCTCGAGCCAGTGCCCGCCGACCCCGTGGCGACGGTCGACCAAGGCGACCCGGACATCTGCGTGGTCGATGAGCGCGTCGGTGAAGGCCATCCCCATGGCGCCGGCCCCCACCACGAGGTAGTCGGCTTCGACGGTACGCGTCACGCAACCACGCTGGCACGTCACCGGCGGCACGTCCACCAACCTTTGGCGCAGACCCAGCCAACGCGCCAGGAAGCAGTGGAATACCGCCAGGCATCGCTCCTGACGATGACAATCGCTCGTCATCCCGGTCAGTCTCCCTAGAGTCGTCTGCACGACGGTCGTCTGCACGAGGAAGCCACCGAACGAGGAGCACGCGATGTCACTGACCCGGATCCACAACCTGGCAATCTCCCTCGACGGCTACGCCACCGGGGAGCCGCAGTCGAAGGAAGCACCGTTCGGCCACGCCGGCGAGCGCCTGCACGAGTGGATGTTCGCCACCCGCTTCTGGGAAGAAGGCGGGAGCACCGGGGTCGACAACGCCTTCGCGGAGCGACACGGTGTCGGTTTCGGCGCCGAGATCATGGGCTCCAACAAGTTCGGCCCTCCGGGCTGGCAGGACGACCCGGAGTGGGAGGGTTGGTGGGGTCCAAACCCGCCGTTCCAGACCCCGACCTTCGTGCTCACCCACCGCCCGCGCGCTTCGATCGAGATGGAGGGCGGCACGACCTTCCACTTCCTCGACGCCAGCCCGGCGGAGGCACTCGAGGCCGCTCGCGAGGCGGCCGGCGGTCAGGACGTCCGCATCGGCGGGGGCGCGACCGTCGTCCGCGAGTTCCTCGCCGCAGGACTCGTCGACCAGGCCCACTTCGTGCAGGTCCCGATGGTGCTCGGCCGCGGCGTGAGCGTGTGGGAGGGGTTGGAAGCCCTCGAGACCCGGTATGCCGTCGAGGCCGTCTCCTCCCCCAGCGGCGTCACCCACCTCACCCTCACTCGAAAGGCCGCCTCCTAGACGTCACGTCTTGCTGACCCGACCCGCCGGACGCTCGTCCAGCCCGCCCAGCCGCGCTCCTCGATCAGGTCCATCAGCTCGCGGGCGACCGGCACCTGGTCGACGAACATGGAGTCGAGCAGGGCCGCGACGTCCTCGGACAGGCCCCCCTCGGCGAGGGCCTCCCATTCGGCCTCGTCCACGGCCTCGAACTGGGCGACGAGCCGGTCCGCGAGAGCCGGAAGCCTCGGGTCACCCGTGTGCCAGTCGACCACCTCGTCGATGTCCCGGTAGAACTCGACCACCGAGGCGTCCTGCGCCTGCTCCGTCTTGCTCTGGATGAACATCTCCATGCACTCGGGAAGCTGTGCCGCGACGAGGATCCAGGCGTCACGCTCCCCGTCGATGATCCGCTGCGGTATACCGAGCTCGCGCATCCGGTCGAGGTAGGCGACCGCCTCGGGTGGCAGCGCCAGGCTGTCGCCGGCCGCGAGCTTGGCGATCCGCTCGCGGTGACCCTGGCGCTCCCGGATCTCGGCCCGCAGGCGGCGGTCGATCTCCTCGACCGCCGCGGCGAACTCCTCGTCGCCGGCCGCCAACAGCTCGCTGACCCGCGACAGCGGGACGCCGGCGTCCGCGAGGGTGCGGATCCTGACCAGCTGGACCACGGCGTTGGCGTCGTAGCGCCGGTAGCCGGAGTGGTCTCGCTCGGGCTCGGGCAGCAGCCCCTTGGCGTGGTAGTGGCGCACCGCGCGGACGGTCACACCGGCATACGCCGCGAGCTGGCTGATCGTGAGCATGGGTGCATTGTCTCCGTATGCCGTCTCAGGCGAACTTGCCGCGGTAGGTGCGGATCGCGAGCGCTTGGGCGACGAGCAGCAGGCCGACGCACCACGCGAGGGCGACCCAGCCCTCGTTGCCCAGCGGCTGCTCGGCATACAGGTCACGAATGGTGTTGACGATCGAGGTGACCGGCTGGTGCTCGGCGAACCAGCGCACGGGACCCGGCATACCCGCGGTCGGCACGAACGCCGAGCTGATGAACGGCAGGAAGATCAGCGGGTAGGAGAAGCCGCTCACCCCGTCGACGGACTTCGCGGTCAGCCCGGGGATCACGGCGAGCCAGGTGAGGGCGAGCGTGAACAGCACGATGAGGCCGAGGACCGCCAGCCAGGCGAGCACGCCGGCGCCGGAGCGGAAGCCCATGACGAGGGCGACGAGCACGACGAGCACGACCGAGATCAGGTTGGCCACGACCGAGGTCAGCACGTGGCCCCAGAGCATGGCCGAGCGCGCGATCGGCATCGACTGGAACCGCTCGAAGATGCCGCCCGAGACGTCGGTGAACAGCCGGAACGCGGTGTAGGCGATGCCGGAGGCGACCGTGATCAGCAGGATCCCGGGCAACAGGTAGTTGACGTACGAGTCGCTGCCGACATCGATCGCACCGCCCAGGACGTAGACGAACAGCAGCAGCATGGCGATCGGTGTGATGGCGGTGGTAATGATCGTGTCCGGGCTGCGCAGGATGTGACGCAGCGACCGCTTGAGCAGGACGGTCGTGTCGTGGAAGAAGTAGGTGGTCATCGGGCGTCCTCTGCGGTGGCGGTGGGCTGGGCGTCGGCGGTGCTGTGGGCGTCGGCGTTGGCACGTGGGTCGTGGCCGACGATCGCGAGGAAGATCTCCTCGAGGGTGGGTTGTTTCTCGACGTACTCGACCTTGGTCGGCGGCAGGAGAGCCTTGAGCTCGGTCGAGGGTGCCGTCGGCGATGATCCGCCCCCCGTGGAGGACGGCGATCCGGTCCGCCAGCTGCTCGGCCTCGTCGAGGTACTGGGTGGTGAGCAGCACCGTGGTGCCCTGTCCGGCAAGCTCCCTGACGGTGTCCCAGACCTCGATCCGTGACTGGGGATCGAGACCCGTGGTCGGCTCGTCGAGGAAGAGCACGGGTGGGTTGCCGATGAGGCTCATCGCGATGTCGAGGCGACGGCGCATACCGCCGGAGTAGGTCGCGGCCCGGCGGCCTGCAGCCTCGGTCAGGTCGAACCGCGCGAGCAGGTCGTCGGCGATCCGTCCCGCGTCCGGGAGCCGACGCAGCTGTGCGACGAGGACGAGGTTCTCCCGCCCGGTGAGGATATCGTCGACGGCGGCGAACTGTCCGGTGAGGCTGATCGACTCGCGGACGTTCGCCGACTGGGTGACGACGTCGTACCCGTTGACGGTGGCGGTCCCCCCGTCGGCCTTGAGCAGCGTGGACAGGATGCGCACCGCCGTGGTCTTGCCTGCGCCGTTGGAGCCGAGCAGGGCGAAGATGGTGCCGGAGGGGACGCCCAGGTCGACGCCCTTGAGGACGGCGTGGTCGCCGTAGGACTTGGTGAGGCCGACGATCTGGATGGCTGGTTCGGTGGTCATGCGCCCAGCCTGCAACCCTGACCCTGCGTCAAGGTCAAGCCGGGACGGCTAGCTCCTCAGGACCTTGTCCATCGGCTTGCCCTTAGCCAGCTCGTCCACCAGCTTGTCGAGGTAGCGGATCTTCTGCATCAGGGGGTCGTCGACGTTCTCCACGCGGATGCCACACACCGTCCCCGTGATCGAGGCGGCGTTCGGGTTGAGGCGAGCCTGCGCGAAGAAGTCCTCGAACGTCGTCTGCGCGGCGAGGTGCTCCCCCAGCGCCGACTCGTCGAACCCCGTCAGCCACTCGATCACCTGGTCGAGCTCGGCCTTCGACCGTCCCTTTCGCTCCACCTTCGTCACGTAGTGCGGGTACACCGACGCCACGCTGACGGTGAAGATGCGGCTCATTCACCCGAGGATAGTGCGACCCACGCTTCTCGCGAACGCGCCGACCCCGGCCTGGCAGCGCACGGGTGCGTGTCGGTGCGGGATGAGAGGCTGTCCTCCTCATGGCAGCGGACGTCCTCGACCGGTTCTCCCCGGCCACCGCCGAGTGGTTCAAGGGGTCGTTCAGCGAGCCCACCGCCGCGCAGGCCGGCGCCTGGGACGCGATCAGCTCGGGCCACCATGCCCTCGTCGTCGCGCCGACCGGGTCGGGCAAGACGCTCTCGGCGTTCCTCTGGGCCCTCGACCGGCTGGCGGCCGAACCGCCACCCGCCGAGAAGATGAAGCGCTGCCGCGTCCTCTACGTCTCCCCGATGAAGGCCCTCGCCGTGGACGTCGAGCGCAACCTGCGCTCACCCCTGGTGGGCATCGGGCACGCGGCCACCCGGCTCGGCCTCACCCCACCCGACATCACCGTCTCGGTGCGGTCCGGTGACACGCCGGCCAACGAGCGGCGCCAGTTCGCGCGCACGCCGAGCGACGTGCTCATCACGACGCCTGAGTCGCTGTTCCTCATCCTCACCTCGCAGGCACGTGAGGCGCTGGCCGGTGTCGAGACGGTCATCCTCGACGAGGTCCACGCGGTGGCCGGGACCAAACGCGGTGCCCACCTCGCTCTGACCCTCGAGCGGCTCGACGCGCTGCTCGACAAACCGGCACAGCGGATCGGCCTGTCCGCCACCGTCGAACCCGTGGCCGAGGTGGCCCGCTACCTCGCCGGCGGTCGACCGGTCGAGATCGTCCAACCCCCCTCCACCAAGGAGTGGGACCTCGAGGTCGTCGTCCCGATCGCCGACATGTCCGCCCTCGGCGAGGTCATCGAGGACGACCTGTCCGGCCCCGCCTCCGGCTCCGAGCGTCGTGCGTCGATCTGGCCCCACGTCGAGGAACGCATCGTCGACCTCATCGCCTCCCACCGCTCGACCCTCGTCTTCTCCAACTCCCGGCGCCTGGCCGAGCGGCTCACGGCCAGGCTCAACGAGATCTGGGAGGAACGCCTCGAGACCATGCGCGAGGCGCGCGGCGACGAGCCCGCGGAGCCGGCGCCACGGCATACCGGCAACCGGACCCCCGCCCAGGTGATGGCGCAGTCGGGGGCGTCGTCGGGCGCACCCGCGGTGCTGGCCCGCGCCCACCACGGTTCGGTGAGCAAGGAGCACCGCCAGCTGATCGAGGAGGACCTCAAGGCCGGCCGGCTGCCCGCGGTGGTCGCCACGAGCAGCCTCGAGCTCGGCATCGACATGGGCGCCGTAGACCTCGTGATCCAGGTCGAGTCGCCGCCCTCGGTGGCGTCGGGGCTGCAACGCGTTGGCCGTGCCGGTCACCAGGTCGGGGCGGTGTCGAGGGGCGTGCTGTTCCCCAAGTTCCGCGGAGACCTGGTGCAGACCGCCGTCGTCGTCGAGCGGATGCGCGCCGGCGCCATCGAGTCGCTGCGCGTGCCGGCCAACCCCGTCGACGTGCTCGCCCAGCAGATCGTGGCGATGTGCGCGCTCGACGAGTGGTCCGTCGACGACCTCGAGTCGGTGGTCCGCAAGGCCACCCCGTTCGCCTCGCTGCCGCGCTCGATCCTCGAGTCGGTGCTCGACATGCTGTCCGGGCGCTATCCCAGCGACGAGTTCGCCGAGCTCCGCCCGCGCATCGTCTGGGACCGCGTCACCGGGGTCCTGTCCGGTCGGCCCGGTGCCCAGCGCCTCGCCGTCACCTCCGGGGGCACCATCCCCGACCGCGGCCTGTATGCCGTGTTCCTGGCTTCCAGCGAGGGTGCCGGTCGGCGAGTGGGCGAGCTCGACGAGGAGATGGTCTACGAGTCACGGGTCGGCGACGTCTTCACGCTCGGCACCTCCACCTGGCGGATCGAGGACATCACCCACGACCGGGTGCTCGTCACGCCGGCCCCCGGTCTGCCCGGCAAGCTGCCGTTCTGGAAGGGCGACCAGCAGGGACGGCCGGCCGAGCTCGGACGTGCGGTGGGGGCGTTCGTCCGCGAGGTGGTCGGGCTCTCCACCGCCAAGGCACGCACCAGGGTGACGGCCGCTGGGCTCGACGAGTGGGCCGCCGACAACCTGTTGTCCTACCTCGCCGAGCAGCAGGAGGCCACCCGTCACGTGCCGGACGACCGCACCATCGTGGTCGAGAGGTTCCGCGACGAGATCGGTGACTGGCGGGTCGCGGTGCACTCCCCGTTCGGCGGTCAGGTGCACGCCCCGTGGGCGCTCTGCGTCTCCGCGCGGATGCGCGAGCGTTACGGCGTCGACGTGCAGGCGATGCACGGCGACGACGGCATCGTGTTCCGGCTGCCCGACCTCGAGTTCGAGGACGAGGGCGGCGGCACGGGGCGGGGGGTCGGCGCCGAGCTGCTCGAGCTGGTGCGGCTGGAGGCCGACGACGTGCACGACCTCGTCACCTCGGAGATCGGCGGGTCGGCGCTGTTCGCTGCACGGTTCCGCGAGTGCGCGTCACGGGCTCTGCTGCTTCCCCGTCGCCGCCCCGACCGTCGCCAACCCCTGTGGCAGCAACGCCAGCGGGCCGCGCAGCTGCTCGAGGTGGCCAGCCAGTACGCCTCGTTCCCCATCGTGCTGGAGACCGTGCGAGAGTGCGTGCAGGACGTGTTCGACGTGCCCGGGCTGACCGCGCTGATGCGTTCGATCGAGTCCCGCGAGGTGACCCTCGTCGACGTCGAGTCGTCCCAGCCGTCCCCGTTCGCCCGGTCACTGATGTTCGGCTACGTCGCGCAGTTCCTCTACGAGGGCGACTCCCCCCTGGCCGAGAAGCGCGCCGCCGCGCTCGCCCTCGACCCGACCCTGCTGGCCGAGCTGCTCGGCCGGGGTGAGGGCCTCTCGCTGCGCGACCTGCTCGACCCTGCCGAGGTCACCCGCACCGAGCAGGAGCTCCAGCGACTGGTGCCCGAACGAGCCTGTCGCGACGCCGAGGACGTCGCCGACCTGGTGCGGGTGCTAGGCCCGTTGCCGCTCGACGCGATCCAGGCTCGATCGCAGGATGCCCTGTCCCACCAGGAGATCGGCGGCTGGCTCGTCGAGCTCGAGGGAGCGCGACGGCTGATCCGGGTGCGCGTCGCCGGACAGGAGCGATGGGCCGCGATCGAGGATGCCGGGCGGCTTCGCGACGCCCTCGGCGCCTCCCTGCCGGTCGGTGTCCCCCAGACGTTCCTCGAGTCGGTGCCCGACCCGCTCGGCGACCTGGTCCGCCGCTACGCCCGCACCCACGGCCCGTTCCCGGCCTCCGCCGTCGCCGCCTGGTGGGGTGTCGGGCCCGCCGTCGCGCTGGATGCGCTGCGCCGGCTCGTCTCCTCCGGGCGCGTCGTCGAGGGCGAGCTGCTTCCGACCGAGAACGGCGGCGGCCTGCACGGTCTCGACTACTGCGACGCCGAGGTGCTCCGACTGCTGCGGCGTCGCTCGCTGGCGGCGCTCCGGGCCGAGGTCGAGCCGGTGCCTGCTGTCGAGCTGGCCCGGTTCCTGCCGCAGTGGCAGTCCGTGGGCGGCGGCCTGCGCGGCCGCGAGGGCCTGGTGCGCGCCGTCGAGCAGCTCGCAGGAGCGGTCCTGCCCGCCAGTGCCCTCGAGAGCCTCGTGCTCCCGTCCCGCATCGTCGACTACGCCCCAGCCCTGCTCGACGACCTCACGAGCAGCGGCGAGGTGCTCTGGCGCGGCCACGGGTCACTTCCCGGCGACGACGGCTGGGTGTCGCTCCACCTCGCCGACACGGCCCACCTCACCCTGCCCACCGTGACCGAGCGGCCGCTGACCGACAGCGAGCAGGCGGTGGTCGACGCCTTGTCCGGCGGCGGCGCCTACTTCTTCCGCACCCTCGCGGACGCGGCCGGAAGCACCGATGACGAGCAGCTCCTCACCGACCTCTGGGCCCTGGCCTGGGACGGCTGGGTCAGCAACGACACCCTCACTCCCTTGCGTGCCCTGCTCGCGGGCGGACGCACCAGCCACAAGCGCAGCCGCCCCGGACCCCGCACCACCCGGTATGCCGGTCGCCGCGGCTCCCTGGGCACGCTGTCGGGCCAGCGGGGGCTGGGCCGCGCCAGCGTGCCGACCCGCAGCGGCCCACCTGCCGGAGCCGGGCGGTGGTCGTTGCTGCCCGAGGTCGAGCAGGACGCCACGGTGCGCGCCTACGCGACGGCCGAGGTGCTGCTCGACCGCTACGGCGTGGTCACCCGGGGTTCCGTGGTCGCCGAGGACGTCCCCGGTGGGTTCGCGGGCGTCTACCGGGTGCTCGCCGCTGCCGAGGAGTCCGGGCGGGTGCGCCGCGGTTACTTCGTCGAGTCCCTCGGCGCCTCGCAGTTCTCCACCACCGGGGCGATCGACCGGCTCCGGGCGGGTGCCAGGCCGGTGGGCGACGAGGCCGACCACGCGGTGCCGGCCATGGTCCTGGCAGCCACCGACCCGGCCAACCCCTACGGCGCGGCGCTCCCCTGGCCGGACCGTGCCGTCGCCGCTGATGGCACGAGCAGCGACGACCCCGCTGGTACGGCTGCCCCGGCCTCCTCGGGCTCACCGGTCTCCGTAGGCTCACCGGTCTCCGTAGGCTCCCAGGGCTCCTCGGGCGCACAGGGCTCCTCGGGCGCAGCGGGCGCGAAGAAGTCCGGGGCAGCCAGGCGCGGCCACCAGCCGGCGCGCAAGGCCGGGGCGCTCGTCGTCCTCGTCGACGGGGAGCTCGTCCTCTACGTCGAGCGGGGAGGCAAGACGCTCCTGTCGTGGACCGATGACGGACAGTCGTTGCAGGGAGCCGCCGATGCCCTGGCGCTCGCCGTCCGCGAGGGCGCGCTCGGCCGGTTGACCGTCGAAAAGGCCGACGGCGGTGCCGTGCTCGGGTCGGACCACCCCCTGGCAGCAGCGCTTGCCAACGCCGGGTTCCACGCCACGCCCCGCGGCCTGCGGCTGCGGAGGTGAGCGTGCTCCCCGCTCCCGCTCGCGGTCGACGGCGAGGCTCGCGCGCGTGCCTGAGGGCGACACCGTCTGGCGCACCGCGCAGCGACTCGACAAGGCCCTGGCGGGTGCGGAGGTCGTGCTCTGCGACCTGCGGTTCCCGGCGGTGTCGACCGCCGACCTGCGTGGCGCGAGCACCATCGAGGTGGTCAGCCGCGGCAAGCACCTGCTGCAGCGTTTCGACAACGGCCTGACCCTGCACTCGCACCTGCGGATGGAGGGGCAGTGGCGGGTCGAGACCCCCGCCGCTTCCGCTCGATGGTTGCGGCGTGAGGACCTGCGCGCGGCCGTCGGCACTGCGGCGTGGACGGGTCTGGGGCTGCGCCTGGGCATGCTCGACCTGGTGCCCACCTCCGAGGAGGGGGGCCTCGTCGGCCACCTGGGGCCGGACCTGCTCGGACCCGACTGGGACCTCCCGACCGCGCTGGCGAACCTCCGCGCTTCGAGGACCACCATCGGCGCAGCCCTGCTCGACCAGCGCAACCTGGCCGGGATCGGCACCCTGTGGGCCAGCGAGTCGCTGTTCCTGTCCCGACTCGGTCCGTGGACTCCCGCCGCCGAGGTCGACGACGCAGACCTCGAGCGCCTCGTCACCCGCGCCCACGCCCTGCTCAGCCAGGCACGGCACCACGCGGTGCAGTCGAGCACCGGCATCCGCCGCAAGGGCGAGGAGGCCTACGTCCACGCGAGGTCGGGTCGTCCGTGCCGACGGTGTGGCACGACGGTGCGGGTGGCGATGATCGGACCGCCGACCCGCGAACGCACGATGTTCTACTGCCCCCAGTGCCAGCACGGGCTCGCCCCCACAGACGACGGGCGTCCTCAACGTCCGATGGGCGCCTCGAACGGCGAGGCGGCCGGGCGTGGCAGGCGCCCCGGCTACCGACGGGGCTGAGGCAGGAGCCCGGAAACCGGGTTCAGGCGGCGGACGCGGAGACCATCGCGGCAGCAGGCAGGGGCAGCGACACCGGCGCGGTCAGCGCCTCGGTCTCGGCGACGCGCTCAGACACCTGGCCGAGCACCTCGGACAACGGGAGGCGCAGCGCGCCGCAGATCGAGGCGAGCAGCTCGGAGGAAGCTTCCTTCTCGCCGCGCTCGACCTCACTGAGGTAGCCCAGCGACACGGAGGCGGCAGCCGAGACCTCGCGGAGCGTGCGGCCCTGCGACTGACGCTGCTCACGGAGCACGTCACCAAGTTCACGACGAAGCAGAATCATGACGCCTCCTTCACTTGCTCAAAGCCGGGTTCCTTGGGACCAACGTTACCCTGAGCGCCTCACGCTGCGCGCGCAGGATTGGCAGAACACGCGGTACCACTGGGTCAACGGTCCAGGCACGGAGAATCTTCCGTCTCACCCACCACAGCAGCCACGAACGACGCCCCGGCATCGGCTCACCCGTCGGCGGTCCCGCCGGGGCGGCCGGACAGCACCTGCATCACGAGGTCCAGAGCCTGGGTGACGGTCTGCTGCCGGATCGAGGCACGGTCTCCGGTCAGGGCGAGCTCGCGCACGACCACCGCGGTCCCCTGCGCCACGGCGACATAGACCGTCCCCACGGGCTGCCCGTCCTGCGGGTCCGGCCCGGCCACCCCGGTGGTGGCGACGCCCAGGTCGGAGCCGAGCAGGCGGCATACTCTCGTGGCCATCTGGCGCGCCACCTCGGCCTGGACCGCACCGCCGGTGGCAAGCACGTCGGTGTCGACGAGGAGCAGCTGTGCCTTGATCTCGGTCGCGTAGGCCACCACCGACCCGCGCACCACGGCGGACGCCCCGGGCACGTCCGTGAGCGCCGCGCAGACCAGTCCTCCCGTCAGCGACTCGGCGGTGGCGACGGTGCGGCCGTCCGCGACGAGGGCGGCCACCACCTGTGCTGCGGTGCTCATCCCTGTCGGGCCGCTCGGCGCGCGCGCTTCATCGCCGAGCGCTCGCTGGTCTGCCGCAGCCGCAGTGCCTTGACCGCGATGTCCAGCCCGGTGACCACGGTGACGACGACCGCGAGCCCGAGCACCACGTCGGCGACCAGGGTCCAGGTGTCCGCTCCCGCGAACGACGACAGGGGCAGGGTGAAGAGGAGCAGCCCGAAGAACTGCAGGGCCGTCTTGACCTTGCCCCCTCGGCCGGCAGGCATGACCCCGTGGCGGATCACGAAGAACCGCAGCACGGTCACGCCCCACTCGCGCACCAGCACGACGAGCGTGACCCACCAGGGCAGGTCGCCGAGCACCGACAACCCGACGAACGCCATGCCCATCAGGGTCTTGTCCGCGATCGGGTCGGCGATCTTGCCGAAGTTCGTGATCAGCCCACGCCGCCGCGCGATGTCGCCGTCCACCCGGTCGGTGAGGGTGGCGAAGACGAACACCACGGCCGCTGCCCAGCGCATGGCGGGCCGCTCGCCGGCGTCGAGCAGGAGCAGCCAGCCGTAGACCGGCACGAGCAGGATGCGGGTGACGGTGAGGGCGTTGGCGATGTTCCAGGAGCTCGGTGCGGGGACCGCGACCGGTGTCGTTGCCGGGTCCGGGGCTGGTGCCGACTCGCTCAGCATGGCTCGGCCAGCAGGTCGATCCCCTCGGTCCCGGTGACGACGGCCCGGACGATGTCTCCCACGGCGACGTCGGGGAGCTGGGCGGGGTCGAGCATGGTGACGCCGTCGACGTCCGGGCCCTGGTGCGCGGCCCGCCCCACGACGGTGGCCTCCTCGTCGTCGTCGGCGCCGGTCGGCACCGACTCGACCAGCACGTCGACGGTCTCGCCGATCCGCTCCTCGGCACGCTGGAGGTTGAGCTCCTCGATGAGGGCGGTGAACCGCGAAACCCGCTCTGCCACCACATCCTCGGGCAGCTTGTCGCCGTAGGTCTCCGCTTCCGTGCCGTCCTCGTCGGAGTAGCCGAACACCCCGACGACGTCGAGCCGGGCGGCCACGAGGAAGTCCTCGAGCTCGGTGAGGTCGTCCTCGGTCTCGCCCGGGAAGCCGACGATGACGTTGCTGCGGATCCCGGCCTGCGGCACCCGAGCGCGCACCTCGTCAAGGAGCCCGAGGAACGCCTCGCGCCCACCGAACCTCCGCATCGACCGCAGCAGGGTGGCCGACGCGTGCTGGAACGAGATGTCGAAGTAGGGGACGACGCCGGGCACGGAGGCCATGGCGTCGAGCAGGCCCGGACGGATCTCGGCGGGCTGCAGGTAGCTCACCCGCACGCGCTCGATCCCGGGGACCGCCGCGAGGTCGGGCAGGATCTTCTCGAGCAGCCCGATGTCGCCGAGGTCCTTGCCGTAGGACGTGGAGTTCTCGCTGACGAGGAACAGCTCCTTGACGCCCCGCTCCCCCAGCCAGCGCGCCTCGGCGATGATGTCGTGCGGTCGACGCGACACGAACGCCCCGCGGAACATCGGGATCGCGCAGAACGCGCACCGGCGGTCGCAGCCGCTGGCGATCTTGAGCGGCGCCCAGGGGCGTCCGTCGAGCCTCGCCCGGATCACGCGCGGCCCCGAGGCCGGGACCGGCCCCTCGATGGTGACGTCCGCGGGCTCCGTGGACAGCTGCTCGGGAGACGTGGGATCGGTCGGTATGCCGTGGCCGGGCAGGGCGACGCCGGCAGACCCACCCTGTCGCTGGGTGGGCGACAAGGGCAGCAGCTGCCGACGGTCGGACGGCACGTGGGACGCAGGGGCGTGACCGTCGAGAACGGCCCGCAGGTGCGAGGACATGTCGGCGTAGGAGTCGAACCCGAGCACCGCATCGGCCTCGGGCAGCTCGTCGGCGAGCTGCTGGCCGTAGCGCTCGGCCAGGCACCCCACGGCGACGACCTTCTGGGTCTTCGACTGTCCCTTGCGGGCGGACGCCTCGAGGAGAACGTCGATGGAGTCCTTCTTGGCCTGCTCGACGAACCCGCAGGTGTTGACCACCGCGACGTCAGCCTTGTCGGCGTCGTCGACGAGCAGCCACCCCTCAGCGGCCAGGCGCCCGGCGAGCTCTTCGGAGTCGACCTCGTTGCGGGTGCACCCCAGGGTGACCAGGGCGACGCTGCGCTGTGCTGTTGAAGTGCCCGGTGCTGTTGAAGTGCTCTGTGCGGTCGAGCTCATGGCTCCACTGTACGGGTGGGTAGCGTGGCACCATGACCACCACAGGCCCGACCGCGACCCCCGATGCGACCACCGCCCGGATCAGCGCCCTGCTCGAGCGTCAGCCCGTCATCGACGGGCACAACGACCTGTTGTGGGAGGCACGCGAGCGGTTCGGCTACGACTTCGACCGCCTCGACATCGAGGCCGGGGGCACCCCGACCCACACCGACCTCCCGCGGCTGCGGCAGGGCGGCGTCGGCGGTCAGTTCTGGTCGGTCTTCGTGCCGGCCTCCCTGTCCGGCGACGACGCGGTCAGCGCCACGCTCGAGCAGGTCGACGCCGGCCACCAGATGGTGGCGAGGTATGCCGGTCAGCTGGCCTTCGCCCGCACCGCCGACGACGTGGCAGCGGCCTGGGAGTCCGGACGGATCGCCTCGCTGCTCGGCGCCGAGGGTGGGCACTCGATCAACAACTCGCTGGCGACCCTGCGGATGCTGCACGTCCTGGGCGTCCGCTACATGACGCTGACCCACAACAGCAACGTCGACTGGGCCGACTCGGCGACGGATGTGCCTGTGCATGAGGGGCTATCGGCGTTCGGGGTCGAGGTGGTCCGCGAGATGAACCGGATCGGCATGCTCGTCGACCTCTCCCACGTGTCGCCGGACACGATGCGAGACGCCCTGCGCGTCGCCGAGGTGCCGGCCATCTTCAGCCACTCCTCGGCCCGCGCCGTCTGCGACAGCCCGCGCAACGCCCCCGACGACGTCCTCGAGCTGCTCCGCGACAACAACGGCGTGTGCATGGTCACCTTCGTCCCGACCTTCGTCAGCCCCGCTGCCGCCGCCTGGCGGCTGGAGGCGAACGCCGCCGCGGGAAAGGAGGGGATCACCCCCGCCGATCCCGGCTACATGGCCTTCTACGACGCCTACCAGCGGGAGAACCCGACACCACGGGCGACGCTGGCCGACGTCGTCCGTCACGTCGAGCACGTGCGCGAGGTCGCCGGCATCGACCACGTGGGACTGGGCGGCGACTACGACGGGGTGACGACCCTGCCCGAGGGGCTCGAGGACGTCACCGGCTACCCCCGCCTGCTGGCGGCCCTGGCCGACGAAGGCTGGTCCGACGACGACCTGGGCAAGCTGACCAGCGGCAACGTCCTGCGGGTCCTGCGCGATGCGGAGGCCGGAGCCAGGGCACTGCAGGCCGAACGCGGACCGAGCCTGGCCACCATCACGGACCTGGACGGCCCACCGGCCGTCAGCAGCGGGTCCTAGTTGCGCCAGCGCGTGATGGTCAGCCCGACGACGCGGGCGATGATCAGCGCCACGTACATGACACCGGCGACCTGCTCGATGATGACGACCGAGCGCGCGAGCGGCAGGACGGCTGACACGTCCGAGAGCCCCACGCTGGTGAGGTTCGCGAAGGACAGGTAGAGCAGCTCGAGGAAGGTGCGGTGCCCCTCACCCTGGAAGGCCGTGAACGAACCCGGGTGGACGACCTGGACGGCCATGAACAGGTGGGCGAACATCCAGGACACGACCGTGAAGTTGGCACCCACGGCGAAGATCTCGTCCCGGGTCACCCAGGAGTCGTCGAACAGGTAGCGGATCAGCCCGTAACCCGTGTAGCCGTAGAACGCCGCGTGCAGCATCGCCGACCAGAACACGACCTGGTCGTTGTCGGGGACCAAGCCCTCGGCGATGGTGAGCAGCACGACGGGGACTCCGATCACGACAGCCACCCAGGTCAGCGCCGGCGTCGCACGGACTGCGTAGACGGCGACCGAGAGCACGAGCACGCCGAACACCCCGATGAGCGTGCGCCCGAGGGGGGTGTCCCCCGCGAACGGGTAGGCCATCACCTCGACCAGCTGGGCCACGAGCAGGACCCCACTGGGGTGAGCCTTGACGGCGGCGAACCATTGACGCATGGCGAACACCCTAGGGTGCGCCCGCCGTCACCCGCGTCACTCGACGCGACCCGCGAGGTATGCCGCGTGGCCACCTCGGCCGCGCGGCATAACTCGGCTTGTGGTCAGGCGGTGACGACGGTGACGCGCAGGGTGCGAGCCGCGACGACGGCGGCGAGGGTCGCGGTGACCGCCATGACCAGGGCCATCGGGACCGCCGAGTCCGAGCCCATCGCCCCGATCAGCGGCGCGGCAGCCCCGCCGATGACGAACTGCGAGGCGCCGAGCAGGGCAGCGGCGGTGCCGGCCGCCTCACCGTGACGGGTCAGGGCGAGGGCGGGGGTGTTGGGCAGGGTGAGGCCGCAGGCGAAGAGCAGGAACCACAGCGGCACGAGGATCAGGGTCAGGCCACCGAAGCCCGTGGCCGCCGAGGCGAGCAGCAGGAGTGCCGCCGTGGCGCCGATCGAGACGCCGGCCCGGACCAGCTGACGCGGCTGGAACCGCTTGAGCAGGAACGGGTTGAGCTGCGAGCCGGTGAGGAAGCCCAGTGAGTTGAGGCCGAAGGCGAGCCCGAACTGGGTGACGCTGAGCCCGTAGATGTCCTGCAGCACGAACGACGATCCGCCGATGTAGGAGAACAGGGTCGCGAACATCAGTCCGCTGATGAGGACCAGCCCGACGAAGGTCCGGTCGCGCAGCAGCATCGCGTAGGTGGCGAGCACGGGGCGGAAGGCGAGCGGGCGACGCCGCTCGGCCGGGAGCGTCTCGCGCAGGGCGAGGCTGGCCAGCGTCACCATGAGCACACCAGCCACCGAGAGGATGACGAACACGCCGCGCCACGAGGTGAGCTGGAGGATGAAGCCACCGAGGGTCGGGGCGAGCACCGGCGCCAGGCCCATGACGAGCATGAGCCGCGACAGCATCGTGGCGGCGGCGGACCCGGCGAACAGGTCGCGCACCATCGCCATCGAGACGACCGCGACAGCCGCGTTGCCGAGGCCCTGGACCGCACGGCCGACCGTGAGGAGCTCGATGGTCGGGGCGAACGCACAGAAGACCGATGCCGCGATGTGCAGCGTGAGCCCGGCGATCAGCGGCCGACGGCGACCAACGGCGTCCGCGAGCGGACCGACGAGCAGCTGCCCGAGGCCCATGCCGAGCAGGATCCCGGTCAGCGTCCCCTGGACGGCCGACTCGGACGCGGCGAGGTCGCGGGTGATCGACGGCAGCGCAGGCAGGTAGGTGTCGATGGTCAGCGGGCCGATCGCGATCAGCGCGCCGAGCACGAGGACGAACCGGACGTAGGCGCGTCCGGTCGGGGATTCCTGTGGCGCCGTCGCGGCGGGCGGCACGACGGGCGACTGGGTGGCGGCAGCAGGTCTGGCAGGCGCAGGGCTGACGTGGGTCGGAGTGGTCACGGAGGCGGGAGCGGGAGTCACGGAGGCGTCGTCGGTGAGGGTCTCGGGGGCGGCGGTCACCTCTGCGCAACGACGAGCGGCACGGGATCCATTCCGTCCTGTGCCCCTCGTCTTTCGCTGTCCTGCACCGCGAGGTCAGTCCCGGCCGGTCAGCTCCCAGGCGTCGACGGACTCCTCGACCTCCTCGCGGCCGGCGAGGCCGCGGGCGACCGGGTCGTCGTCGTAGCGCGAGTCGGGGGCGTAGCCGGGTGAGTATCCGGCACCCGCGACCTCGTCGGTGCGGTCGGTGGACTCGTCGGTCACCGGAGCCTCACCGTCGAACACCGGCTCGGGGTCCGGGACCTCGTCACCACGCATGAGCGCCAACGTCATCGGCAGGTCATCGGGCTTGATCAGCACGTCGCGGGCCTTGGACCCCTCAGACGGGCCGACGACCCCGCGGGACTCCAGCAGGTCCATCAGCCGCCCGGCCTTGGCGAACCCGACCCGCAGCTTGCGCTGCAGCATCGACGTCGAGCCGAACTGCGTCGTGACGACCAGCTCGGTCGCCTGGAGCAGCAGCTCGAGGTCGTCGCCGATGTCGTCGTCGACCTGCTTCTTGGCCGCGACCACGGTGACGTCGTCGCGGTAGCTGGGCTTGAGCTGCTCGGTGACGTGCTTGACCACCTGCTGGATCTCCGACTCGGTGACCCAGGCCCCTTGCACGCGCATGGTCTTGGAGGCGCCCATCGGCAGGAACAGCGCGTCGCCCTGGCCGATCAGCTTCTCGGCGCCGGGCTGGTCGAGGACCACCCGGCTGTCGGCCAGCGACGAGGTCGCGAACGCCATCCGGGACGGGACGTTGGCCTTGATCAACCCCGTGACGACGTCGACCGACGGCCGCTGGGTCGCCAGCACGAGGTGGATGCCGGCTGCGCGGGCGAGCTGGGTGATCCGGACGATCGACTCCTCGACGTCGCGCGGGGCGACCATCATCAGGTCGGCGAGCTCGTCGACGATGACGAGCAGGTAGGGATACGGCTGGATGACCCGCTCCGAGCCCGGCAGCGGCTTGACCTTGCCGGACTTGACCGCCTTGTTGAAGTCGTCGATGTGCTTGAACCCGAACTGCGCGAGGTCGTCGTAGCGGGTGTCCATCTCGCGCACCACCCAGGCGAGCGCCTCGGCGGCCTTCTTGGGGTTCGTGATGATCGGGGTGATGAGGTGCGGGATCCCCTCGTATGCCGTGAGCTCCACCCGCTTCGGGTCCACCAGGACCATGCGGACCTCGTCGGGGGTGGCGCGCATCAGGATCGAGGTGATCATCGAGTTCACGAAGCTGGACTTGCCCGCGCCGGTGGCTCCGGCGACGAGCAGGTGCGGCATCTTGGCGAGGTTGGCGATGACGTAGCCGCCCTCGACGTCCTTGCCGACGCCCATCACCATCGGGTGCTCGTTGCCGCGGGCTGCCTGGCTGCGCAGCACGTCGCCGAGGCTGACCTTCTCCCGGTCGGCGTTCGGGATCTCGATGCCGATCGCGGACTTGCCCGGGATCGGCGACAGGATGCGGACGTCGGCCGAGGCAACGGCATACGCGATGTTCTTGGACAGGGCGGTGACCCGCTCGACCTTGGTGCCGCGCCCGAGCTCGACCTCGTAGCGGGTGACCGTCGGGCCGCGGCTGAAACCGGTGACCTGGGCGTCGATGTCGAACTGCTCGAGCACCTGGGTCAGCGACTCGACGACCCGGTCGTTGGCCGCGCTCCGGGTCTTGTGCGGCGAGCCTGGCTCGAGGATGGCGTTGTCTGGCAGCGTGTAGGTGATGTCGCCGGCCAGCGCGAGCTGCTCGACGCGTTGCGGCAGAGGGGTGGTCGGTGGCGCCTCGAGGGCCGCCTTGACCTCGACGGCCGGGCTCCTGACCGGGGTGGTCGGGTCGCTGCTGGCCGAGGGGGCCAGCACCCCGGGTGAGGTGGGGCGTTTCTCGCCCGGGCGGAACCGTCGGCCGTCGGCCGCGACCAGGGCGGCCTGCTCGAACGCCTCGTCCCCCTCGAGCGGACCCTCGGGCTCGATCACCCGGCGGCGTCGCCTGGGCTTGTCCTCCACGGCATCCACGGCGGACCCGGCGTCGGGGTCCACGGCGCCACGGTGCAGGAGGTGGTCGCGCAGCTCGGCGAGCCGGGTGGGGATCATGTGCACCGGGGTCGCCGTCATCACGAGGAGCCCGAAGAAGCCCAGCATCAGCAGGATCGGCACGGTGCCGTAGACCGACACCGCCGCCTCGAGCGGGCTGGAGGCGAGGAACCCGATGATGCCGCCGCCGTCGCGCATCCCGTCGGCGCCCTCTGGCGGTGCCGGGATCCCGGCCGCGACGTGGGCCAGGCCCGACGCCGCGAAGGCCAGCGCACCGAGACCGACACCGATCCGCGAGTTGGTCGAGTCCTCCTGCGGCGCGCGCAGGAAGCGGATGCCGAGGAACAGCAGGGCCAGCGGCACGGCATACGCGACCCGGCCGAAGGTGCCCGCCACGATCGCGTGGATGACGTCGCCGATCGCACCGTCGAAGGCCCACCACTCCCGGGCGGCCACGACGATGGCGAGCCCGATCAGCCCGAAGCCGAGACCGTCGCGACGGTGCTCCGGCTCGAGCTCGCGCGCGCTCGAGCCGACCCGCCGCACGGCGCCCCCCGCGACGTGGGCCATGCCCATCCAGGTGCCCTTGACGGCGCGCAGGGGCAGCGGCAGGCCGCCGCCCTTGGCCTTGCCTCGGGCAGGGGACTTGCGAGGTGCACTGCTCTTGCGGCCAGCCGGGCGCGTTGCGGTGCCCCGGCCGGCCGAGGATCGTGCCCCTGCGGTCGTGCGTGTCGAGGTGGACGGACGTGTCGCCATGATCCGCAGGCTACGCGAAGGTCACACGGGAAACACGCGTCACACGCGTTTCAGCGGGGCCAATCCGCTCCCTGCCCGGCCTCGACCGAACGGACGAGTTGGACTCCCCGATCGGGCAGCACCACCCGCCAACCCCTACCAGGGCAGGCGTGCGGGTGACACTCTGAGCCTGCGTCTGGCGGGGCCTGCGCCGACGACCACCACGTGGTTGTCGGCGCAGGCGCGTATCCGAGGGGGATCGGTCGCGGGGAACGGCCCTGCCGGGCCACCCGCCAGACGCCTTGGCACCGCCGCCATCGCGAAGCGCCCACCCCGCCCTTCCCGTCTCAGATGACGGGAACCCCCGAGTGCGTGCTGGATCGGCGCCGCGGATGGCCGCTACTCTCGACGCCAGGTCATGAGTGTCAGCGCAAAGCCCCGGCTTGCTGACCAGCAACCCTCCTTCCGCGGTGGGGTGCTCCGGGTGACGACCGGGCCGTCTGCACCCGCAGCCGGCAAGCGCGGACTCGGAAGCTCTCTCGGGTCCCACCCGGACCAGGAGTTTTCCCGATGTCGATCGCGAGCACCCCGCCCGTCGCCTTCCGCCGCACCGCGCCCCTTGCGCACGCCCGCACGCACAGCCACCTGCGACCGGTTCCCGACGTCAGGCCCCTGGGTGAGGTCGGCGCCATCCCGGCGGTCGTCTCGGAGGCGCTGCTCGTCCCGACTCTGGACGGCGCGGTCGACTACGCCAACTTCGACCATGCCGCGTCGACCCCGGCCCTCGTCAGCGTCAAGAAGGCCGTCGACACGGCCTTGCGGACCTACTCCTCCGTCCACCGCGGCAACGGCTGGGCCTCACGGGTGACCTCCAGCTGGTACGAGCAGGCCCGCGCCGAGGTGCGTTCCTTCGTCGGGGCGCGCGAGGGCGACGAGGTCATCTTCACCCGCAACAGCACCGACTCGTTCAACCTGCTGGCCCGCTGCCTGCCTCGGGAGACCCACGTCTTCGTCTTCGAGTCCGAGCACCACGCGGCGCTGCTTCCGTGGTCCGCCCGGCGCACCCACCGGCTGCCCGTGCCGGCCGGCGTCGCCGACGCGAAGGTCCTGCTCCGCTCGGCTCTGCGGGAGAACCCCGGCCGGCACAAGCTGGTCGTGCTCGCCGGAGCCTCCAACGTCACCGGTGAGATCTGGCCGATCCGGGAGCTGGCCGCCATCGCGCGCAAGGCCGGTGCCCGGGTCGTGCTCGACGCCGCGCAGTACGCCCCGCACCGCCGCGTCGACCTCGACGATCTCGGCGTGGACTACGCGGTGCTGTCGGGTCACAAGCTCTACGCACCCTTCGGCACGGGCGTCCTGGCCGGGCGGGCCGACTGGCTCGACGCCGCGACTCCCTACCTCGCCGGTGGCGGTGCCACCAAGGCGGTCACGAACCGGGGTGTCGTCTGGCAGGAGGGGGCCGCACGGCACGAGGCCGGCAGTCCCAACGTCATCGGCGCGATCGCCCTCGCGGCCGCCTGCAGCGCCCTGCGTGCGCACGCCGAGGCCATCGAGGCGCACGAGCGCACCCTGGGTCGCCGACTGCTCGAGGGGCTCGCAGCCATCGACGGGCGTCGAGACCTACTCGCTCTTCACCCCCGACCACGAGCGGGTCGCCGTGGCCACCTTCACGATCGAGGGCCTCGACTCCTCACTCGTGTCCGCGGCCCTGTCGGCCGAGCACGGGATCGGGGTCCGCGACGGCAAGTTCTGCGCGCACCTGTGCGTCGACGCCCTGCTCGACGACCCGTATGCCGCGGCACCGGCCACGGCGGTGCGCGCCAGTGTCGGTCTGGCCACGACAGCCGAGCACGTCGAGCGCCTGCTCACGGCGGTGGCCGAGCTCGCGGAGCGCGGACCCCGCGCCGAGTACGTGCACGGTGCGCAGGGCTGGTTGCCGGTGCGGGACCCGCGCGCGCTGGACATCGCCCGCCCCTGGTAGCCGCCGCGCGGCATACCAAGGGCTTGGGACGCCTCAGGCCTGGATGACGACCGGGATGATCATCGGGCGGCGCCGGATCTTGCCGCCGACCCAGCCACCGATCGCCCGGCGCATGACCTGCTCGAGCTGGTGGGAGTCGGTGACACCGTTGCCGGTGGCCTCCGCGAGCGCCTGCTCGATCTTGGGCCGCACCTGGCTGAAGATCTCGTCGTCCTCGGCGAAGCCCCTGGCCTGGATCTCCGGCCCGGCCGCGATCTTGCCGGTGGCGGAGTCGATCACGACGATGACGGAGATGAAGCCCTCGTCGCGCAGGATCCGGCGGTCCTTGAGCAGCGCCTCGTCGAACTCGCCCACCGAGGCGCCGTCGACGTAGACGTAGCCGCAGGGCACCGCACCGACGATCCGGGCGACGCCGTCGACCAGGTCGACGACGACACCGTCCTCGGCCAGCACGACCTGCTCGCGCGGGACACCGGTCTGGACCGCCAGCTCGGCATTGGCCACGAGGTGGCGCCACTCGCCGTGCACGGGCATGACGTTGCGGGGCTTGACGATGTTGTAGCAGTAGAGCAGCTCACCGGCGCTGGCGTGGCCGGACACGTGGACCTTGGCGTTGCCCTTGTGGACGACGTTGACCCCGAGCCGCATCAGGCCGTTGATGATCCGGTAGACGGCGTTCTCGTTGCCGGGAATGAGCGACGAGGCCATCAGGACGGTGTCGCCCTCGCCGACGTCGATCCGGTGGTCGCGGTTGGCCATCCGGGACAGCGCCGCCATCGGCTCCCCCTGCGAACCGGTGCACACCAGGACGACCTGGTCGTCGGGGAAGTTGTCGAGCTTCTTGACGTCGACCAGGACCCCGTCGGGGACGTGGAGGTAGCCGAGCTCGGCGGCGATCCCCATGTTGCGGACCATCGAGCGACCGACCATCGCGACCTTGCGACCGGCCTTGTCGGCGGCATTGAGGACCTGCTGGACGCGGTGCACGTGGGAGGAGAAGCAGGCGACGATGATCCGGCGCTCCGCGTCACGGAACACCTTGTCGATGGCCGGCGCGATGTCCTTCTCGGGGGTCGTGAACCCCGGGACCTCGGCGTTGGTCGAGTCGGTCATGAACAGGTCGACGCCCTCCTCCCCCAGCCTCGCGAACGCACGCAGGTCGGTGAGGCGGTTGTCGAGAGGCAGCTGGTCCATCTTGAAGTCGCCGGTGTGCAGGATCGTCCCGCCCGGCGTGCGCACGAACACGGCGAGCGCGTCGGGGATCGAGTGGTTGACGGCGACGAACTCGCAGTCGAAGACACCGAGCCTCTCGCGCATCCCCTCCTTGACCCCGAGGGTGTAGGGGGTGATCCGGTGCTCCTTGAGCTTGGCCTCGATGAGGGCCAGGGTCAGCATCGACCCGACGATCGGGATGTCCTTCTTCAGCTTGAGCAGGTAGGGCACCGCCCCGATGTGGTCCTCGTGGCCGTGGGTCAGGACGATCGCCTGGATGTCGTCGAGCCGGTCCTCGAGGTACTCGAAGTCCGGCAGGATCAGGTCGACGCCGGGGTGGTGGTCCTCGGGGAACAGCACGCCGCAGTCGATGACGAGGAGCTGACCGGCGTGCTCGATGACGGCCATGTTGCGGCCGACCTCGCCGAGGCCGCCGAGCGCGATGATGCGCACACCGTTCTTGGCGAGCGGCCGGGGCAGGTTCAGCTCGGGGTGGGGATGACTCACAGCAGGCCAGACTCCTTGAGACCGGCGCGCAGGGTGTCCAGGTGCTCCGGTGGTGACTCGACGAGCGGCAACCGCACCGTCGCGTGGTCGATGACGCCGAGCTCGACGAGCGCGGCCTTGGCCATGATCGCACCCTGGGAGGGCGTCATGATGGCGTCGACGGCGGGGACCAGCCGTCGGTGGATCTCACGTGCCTCGGCCAGGTCGCCACGGCCGACGGCGGCCACCATCGCGGCGTACTCCTTGCCGGCCACGTGGCCGACGACGCTGACCACGCCGGTCGGCGCCGAGCGCGAGCCAGGGCAGGTTGGCGGCGTCGTCGCCGGAGAAGTAGAGCAGGTCGGTCTCGGCCATGACCTTGGTCGAGGCCCACGGGTCGCCCTTGGCGTCCTTGACCGCCAGGATCCGGTCGTGGGCGGCCAGCTCGACCAGGGTCGCGGTGTCGAACGGGATGCCGGTGCGCCCGGGGATGTCGTAGAGCATGACCGGCAGGTCGGTGCTGTCCGCCACCGCGTGGCAGTGCGCGACCAGGCCGGCCTGGGTGGGCTTGTTGTAGTAGGGCGACACGAGCAGCAGACCGGTGGCGCCGGCGGCGGCGGCGCGGCCGGCCATCTCCACGCTGTGGGCGGTCGCGTTGGAGCCGACCCCCGCCACGACCGCCGCCCGTCCGCCGACCGCCTCCACGACGAGTCGCACCATCTCGATGCTCTCGTCGTCGCTCAGGGTCGCGGACTCGCCGGTGGTGCCGTTGACGACGATCCCGTCGTGGCCGGTGTCGAGCAGGTGGGCGACCAGGCGGCGGGTGCCATCGGCGTCGAGGCTCCCGTCGGCCTTCATCGGGCTGACCATGGCCGTCAGGACGTGGCCGAACGGGGACGTGGTGCTCATACCCGCAGGCTATCGCTCCCTCAGGTGCCACCCGTGCGGCGGACACCGTCGGGACGCAGTTTGGCGGGAAGGCGACGCCGGGCGGCGCCATCGCCGCGTCGGAACGGGTATGTCGCACGGCCGGGTTACGCTGCGTCCGTGCAGCAGTATCTCGACCTCCTCGACCACGTCATGACGACCGGCACGGACAAGTCCGACCGCACCGGCACCGGCACCCGATCGGTGTTCGGCTACCAGATGCGGTTCGACCTCGCCGAGGGCTTCCCGGTGCTCACGACCAAGAAGCTGCACCTCAAGTCGATCATCGGCGAGCTGTTGTGGTTCCTGCGCGGCGACTCCAACGTGCGCTGGCTGCAGGAGCGCGGCATCACGATCTGGGACGAGTGGGCCGACGAGAACGGCGACCTCGGACCGGTCTACGGCTACCAGTGGCGGTCCTGGCCGACCCCGGACGGCCGGTCCGTCGACCAGATCGCGAAGGTGATCGAGTCGATCCGCACCAACCCCGACAGCCGTCGCCACATCGTCTCGGCCTGGAACGTCGCCGACGTCGACTCGATGGCGTTGCCGCCGTGCCACACGATGTTCCAGTTCTACGTCACCCCCGCCGCCGACGGTCACCGGGCGAAGCTGTCCTGCCAGCTCTACCAGCGCTCGGCCGACATCTTCCTGGGCGTCCCGTTCAACATCGCCTCCTACGCCCTGCTGACGATGATGGTGGCGCAGGTCTGCGACCTCGAGCCCGGCGACTTCGTGCACACCCTCGGCGACGCCCACCTCTACTCCAACCACGTCGAGCAGGCCCGCCTCCAGCTGACCCGTTCGCCGCTGCCGTTGCCGCAGATGAAGATCGCGTCCGGCAAGGACATCGACCAGTTCGACCTCGGCGACTTCGAGCTCGTCGGCTACGAGGCGCATCCGTCGATCAAGGCCCCGATCGCCGTATGACCAGCGTGACGCTCATCGCCGCGGTCGGCCGCAACGGCGTGATCGGCGCCGACAACGACATGCCGTGGCACCTCCCCGAGGACTTCGCCTTCTTCAAGCGGACGACCATGGGCCACCCGATGGTCATGGGGCGCAAGACCTTCGACTCGATCGGCCGGGTGCTCCCGGGACGGCGCACGATCGTGGTGACCCGTCAGCCCGACTGGAGCCACGCCGAGGTCGAGACGGCGCACTCGCTGAGCGAGGCGCTGTCGCTGGCCGGCCCGGCCGACGAGGTGTTCGTCTGCGGCGGTGGCCAGGTCTACGCCGAGGCGATGCCGTGGGCCCACCGGCTGCTCATCACCGAGGTCGACCAGTCGCCCGACGGCGACGTGCGCTTCCCCGAGATCGACCCGTTCGCACTGGGACGAGGTCGGGCGCGAACCGCGCGACGGGTTCACCTGGGTCACCTACGAGCGCAGCTGAGCCAGCCGCGGTAGTCCGGCCTCCCAGGTCGCCGACGTCGGCCACAGAGCGCCACGGATCCCGAGGCTTGGACACTGCTCGCACCCTGCGAGCAGTGTCCAAGTCTCGGCACACCACCGCATGACCCATGCCCGTCCCGGCCCCCGGGACCCGAGTGCGAGGATGGCCGCCATGAGCCAGCCGCACGAGCACGCCGCCCACGCGCATGCACCCGGGCCGCTCGCCGACGCCAGCGTCCGGGTGGCACGAGAGACCGACACGCCCGCCGTCGGGCTGGTCCAGGCCACGGTCTGGCGCGAGGCGTATGCCGACGTGCTGGCCGCCGACGTGCTGGAAAGCTTTGAGCCGCAAGCCTTTGCCTCCGCCTGGCGGCAGTCCCTGGCCAACCCGCCCCAGGGGGTCTACCGCCTGCTGGCAGCCTGCGCGGGCGACCAGGTCGTGGGTTTCGCCGCGATCGGGCCGAGCCAGGACCCGGACGCCTCCCCCGGGACCGGTGAGCTCACGGCTCTCGGCGTCCACCCGCAGGCTCGGCGGGTGGGCCACGGCTCCCGGCTGCTGAACGCCGCCGTCGACACCCTGCGCGGGGCCGGGGCCGACCGCCTGCACACGTGGGTGCTGGCCACCGACGAGCCGACCCGGGCGTTCCTGCTCGCCGCTGGGCTGGACCCCGACGGCGCGTTCCGCGACCGGGTGATCTCGCCCGACGGTGAGACCGCGCGCGAGGTGCGGCTGGTGGCCGACATCACCCCCGAGCCCCGCTGGCCGCATGAGCACGCTGACCTCGGAGCGACGCTCACAGGTCGTCCGGCAGGCTCTCTCGGTGGCGGTGGCCACCGGCGCCTACGGCATCAGCTTCGGTGCCCTGTCGGTCGCAGCCGGCCTGACGCTGCTGCAGACCCAGGTCCTGTCGCTGCTGCTGTTCTCGGGCGGGTCGCAGTTCGCCTTCATCGGCGTGATCGCGGCCGGCGCCTCCGGCGGCACCTGCCGCCGTCGCCACCTCCACCCTGCTCGGCGTCCGGAACGGTCTCTACGGCCTGCAGGTCGCGCGGATGCTGGACGTCCGGGGCCTGCGCAAGGTCGCCGCCGCCCAGCTGACCATCGACGAGTCGACCGCCGTCGGGGTGGCCCAGCCCGAGACGGCCGCGGCCCGCCTGGGTTTCTGGACGACCGGCGTCGGGGTCTTCGTCCTGTGGAACGCGACCACGCTCGTCGGGGCGGTCGTCGGTGACGCCATGGGCGACCCCCGTCGGTATGGGCTCGACGCCGCCGCAGCGGCAGCGTTCTGCGCCCTGCTGTGGCCGCGGCTGAAGTCCAGGGACGCCTTCGCCATTGCCGCGCTCGCGGCGGTGATCGCCGTCCTCGTCGCACCGCACGCCCCTGCGGGCGTGCCCGTGCTCGTCGCAGCTGCCACCGCCCTGCTGGCCGGGTGGTCGAACCGCGCCCACCGCGACCCCGCGCCACCGCACCAGTGGCCGGACGCCGACGAAGGGCGCACAGCACCATGAGCACCTGGACAGCCCTGCTCATCGCCTGCGGGCTCGCCTTCGTCCTCAAGTACCTCGGCTACATCGTGCCGGCGTCCTGGCTGGACGGGGAGCGCACGACCCGCATCACGTCGGCGCTGCCGATCGCGCTGCTGGCGGCCCTGGTCGGCGTCCAGACGCTGACGACCGGCGCCGGGCTCGATCACGCTCGACTCTCGGGCTGCGGCCGTCGGGGTGGCCATCGTGGCGCTGGTGCTGCGGGCCCCGTTTCTCGTCGTGGTGATCCTGGGCGCAGCGGTGGCCGCCGGGCTGCGGCTGCTCGGTCTGCCCTGACCAACGCCGGCCAGCGCTCGAGCTACCTCAGGGCCACTCCAGCGCGTCCTCCACGAACCGGTCGCCCGTCTGGATCCCGACGACGCAGAGGACCAGCCCTCCCGGGTCGGCCATGATGACGTAGTCACCGCGGTCGTCGACGACCGTCGCCGCCCAGGGCCTGCAGCCGCGCCACCTCCGCGGGGATGTCGTCGGTCTCGATGTCGAGGTGGACCCGCGACGGCCCCTCCCCCAGTCGCTGAACCTCGAGGCTGAGCGAGCCGATCTCGCCGACACTGGCGTAGGGGCCGTCGAGGACGCGGCCGGACACCCTGCACACCGGCCCAGAAGGCGAGGCTGGCGTCGTGGTGGTCGCCGGCGTGGTCGATGAGCACGACTCCGATGCGCGAACGGTGCATGGGTCCCACGGTATGCCGCGCGGCGGCCGACTGCGCCCCCACGCCACCAGCACTGCGTCAGGGGCGCGACGTGCGCCAGGCCCGGACCGCAGCCCGGTAGTGCGCCTGCTCGCCCTTGCGGTCCTTGGCGACCCGACAGGTCTCGGCCTGCTCCAGCTCGCTGGCCCCACGTCCCCGTGCGCTCCGGTCTCACGGGCCTGCGCCATCATCCGCGAGCCGTCGCGCGCCAGCCGCACCAGCGGGACCATCGCGAGCAGCGCCACGAGCGGGACGAGGATGACGGCGAGCACCGAACAGGACGGACACCGGCCGTCCGTCGCGGATCAGCTCGACGCCGCGCCACCCGATGGTCGCCGAGTAGAAGCCCAGCACCATGAGCAGGACGAGCGCAGTGACCTTCTCGCGCACTCAGTCGTCCAGGCCGAGGTAGTGCTCGAGCCCGACGGTCAGCCCGGGGTGCGCGGCGACACCCCGGATCCCCTCCAGCACGCCCGGCATGAAGGACGTCCGGTCGAACGAGTCGTGACGCAGGGTGAGCATCTCGCCCTCACCGCCCAGCAGGACCTCCTGGTGGGCGACGAGCCCGCGCAGCCGGACCGAGTGCACCGGTATGCCGTCGACCCGGCTGCCGCGCGCCCCGCCGGGGTCCTGGGTGGTGGCGTCCGGGACGGCCCCGAGCCCGGCGGCGGCCCGGGCCGCCGCGATGAGGCTGTGCCGTGCGGGCGGCCGTGCCCGAGGGGGCGTCCACCTTGTTCGGGTGGTGCAGCTCGATGACCTCGACCGACTCGTAGAACCTGGCCGCCTGCTGGGCGAAGCGCATCATGAGGATGGCGCCGATGGCGAAGTTCGGGGCGATGAGGACGCCGACCGACGGCTGCCCCGCCAGCTGGTCACGCAGCGTCGCGAGCCGCTCGTCGTCCCAGCCGGTCGTGCCGACGACCACGTGCACGCCGCGCTCGACGCAGTGCGCCACGTTGCCCGGGGACGCGGACGGCACGGAGAACTCGACCACGACGTCGGCACCCCCGAGGTCGCCGAGGTCGTCACCCTGGTCGAACGTCGCGACCAGCTCGAGGTCCGCCGCGGCGGTGACCGCCCGGCACACCTCGGCGCCCATCCGCCCTGCCGCACCGATCACTGCCACCTTGGTCACGTCGCTCACCCGGACAGCGTATCGACGCATCCTTCCGGCCCCGCGGCATACCCGTCGCCGCACGGTGCGGACACGCGAACGGGCCCGACGCAGTGCGCCGGGCCCGTTCGGTCAGGGTGCTAGTGCTTGCACTTCTTCGGGTCGAGGACCAGACCCAGCACCACGGGGTCGTGGTCTGACGACCGGTACGGAGCGGCCGTGTGGAAGTCGGTCGAGTGGTAGTTGTAGCGGCTGTACTCCAGCGCCACCGACTCACCGGAGTTGATGTTCCAGTGGTCCGCACCGGTCGACAGGGCCAGCGCGTCGGTGTTCACGAGGATGTGGTCGAGCGATCCGGACAGCCCACTGAACGAGTACGAGTAGGAGTCGGGGTCGAACATGCTGCCCACGTCGGTGTAGCCCGCCTGGTAGAGCACGTCGAGCGGGTCCTCCTTGGTGTAGGAGTTGTAGTCACCGGCCATGACCACGGCCTTGGTCTTCTTGTCGAGGACCGTGGGCACCCAGTCCCGCAGGGCCTGGGCCTGCAGGATGCGGCTGGTCACCGACGACCCCTGGCCGTCACCGGTGTCCTCGTCACCCGGGAACGGTCCCGCCGAACCCTTGGACTTGAAGTGGTTGACGACGAAGAGGAACTGCTCGCCGCCACCGTTCTTCGCCTTGAAGATCTGGCCGATCGGCTCGCGTGCGTTGCCGAAGGCCTGGGTGTCCCCGCTCTGGGTGCCCAGGGCACGCGAGGCGCCGACCCGCTTGACCGCGTCGTCCTTGTAGATGATCGCGGTGGTGATGAAGTCCTGGGAGTCGATCGACGGCAGCTCGGTCGAGGACGGCACGAATGCCCAGCGACCCTTGTCCTTCGGGCCGTGGCCCTTGCCCTGCGCAGCTGCCTTGGCGTCGAGGTCCGCGTTGAGGGCGGCCACCAGGTGGGCGAGGGTCTCGTCCCGGGGGTGCCCGAACTTGGCGGAGTTCTCGATCTCCATCAGGCCGACGACGTCGGCGTCGAGGGCGTTGATCGCGGACAGCTCCTTCTCCTGCTGGCGCGCCAGGTCGGCGGCATCCCACGCACCGCGCTGGCCGCAGCCACCGGACACCGTGTCGCCGTTGCCGTCGCGGTCGTAGAACGCCTCACAGGCCGGGTCCTGGTCGCCGAGGTCGGTGAAGAAGTTGAGCACGTTGAACGACGCGACCCGCAGCTCGGCCTGCCCGCGCTGGTTGATGTCCGAGGCGTCAGGGGCAGCGGTGCGGGTGTTGGTGAAGGACGCCGGGGAAGCCGTGTTGTCCGGGCCGACGACCTGCTGGGTCGGCTGGAACCGCCACAGGTTGAACCGGTAGTCCACGACGACCGGTGCGTTGAAGGTGGCGGCCTCGCCGACCCGGACCGGCTTGGTGTTGGAGACGTAGGCCGGGGTCAGGTTGCCGTTGAGCAGGCACGGTGTCGGGCGTGGCGCGCACGTCGGGACGCTGAAGCTGTTGGCCGTGAAGTTGGTCGATGCCCCGTCGTCCAGGGTGACCAGGCGCCGGGCGTTGTCCGCCACGACCGCGGCGGCCTCCGGGGTGCCGCGGCTTGGCGACCTCGGTGTTCTGCAGCAGCGGGTGGTCGCCCACGGCCAGACCCACCTCACCGAACTGGTTGGTGCCGAAGGTGTTGGTGACGGTGTAGTCGCCCGAGGGCCGGAACAGCATGCCCTCGATCGACTCGCGACCCGCGTCGGTCGTCGGCCACGGCACGGTCAGCGCCTGCACGGGGCTGAAGTCGGTGCCGGCGTCGACGATGTCGGCGGGGGCGGCGGTGATCTCGGTGAGGCCGCCGAACTCGCTGACCTCACCGGTGACCTGCACGTAGTTGCCGACCACGGCGTCCGCGTCGAGCGCTCCGCTGGGCTGGAAGACGAAGACACCGTCGGAGGCGCCCGATGCGCTCGGCTCGGGTCCGGTGCCCTGGGTCTGCAGGAAGAAGCCGCGGAACCCACCGGTCGGGTAGGCCGCGGTGACGACACCCTTGGTGATCACGGAGTTGCCGTTCTCCGGGGAGGCTGCGCCGGTGCCCTGGATCTGGGCGATCGTGCGCTCGCTGCGGAGGCGTCGGCCCGGCGACGCAGGCGTCCGCGCACGGCGTCGGGGTGGGCGGGGTGGTCGCGGCGAAGTCAGCGGCGTTGTTGGCCGTGTTGGCGTGCGACGCGTTGCGGGACACCGAGGCGGTGTTGCTCGGCGCCGGCGTCGGGCCGGTGCCTGCGTAGTCGTTGGCCGTCGTGCCGAAGCCGACGAAGTCCACGACCTGGGGCTGCTGCGAACAGGTGGTCGCGCAACCGGTCAGGGCGACGCCGTTGTTGACCAGGGCCACCTTGCCGGCGGTCCCGCTCATCGCGATGGAGCCGTCGACGTCGACCGGCACGGCCGTGGTCCCCGTGCCGGCGCCGACGGCCTCACCCACGACGTACGAGGTCCCGGCCGGCAGGGTGCCGGTGAGGTCGGTCTTCTGCCAGGTCCCGGCCCCGGTGGCCGAGGTGTACTGCACCGACCAGCCGGTGAGGTTCACCGGCGCCGCGCTGACGTTGGTCAGCTCGACGAAGTCACGGTTCCAGAAGGCGCCGGAGTTGCCGCCTCCTCCGTAGACCTCGTTGATGACGACTGCGGCGCCGGGCGTGGGTGCCGCCTGCGCGCTCATCGAGCTGATGCTCACAACTCCAGCGGCGAGGGCCATGACGCCCACCGCTCCGATCACTTGCTTGCGATGTATGCGCACAGCAGTCCTCCACGAGAGACCCGAGAATTGGCGGCCCCAGGACGGTGGTCCGGGCCGATGGACGATCACACCACGTTCGTGGCGAATGCGGAATGTCCGGAACTGGTCAGGAAGGTAAAGGTCAGGTCAGGGTTTCGCGAGCGGAACATCCGAATCGGCCAGCTGGTCCGGTTCGACCACATTTGCGGATCGGATCAGCGCCTTGATCGCGTCGCCGACGTCCCACACGTTGACGTTCATCCCGGCCGTGACGCGTCCGTCGCGCAGCCAGAAGGCCACGAACTCGCGCTCGGCCAGGTCGCCACGGACGACCACCTCGTCGTCGGGCGCCCCGAGACCGTGGTACTCCATCCCCAGGTCGTACTGGTCGGTGAAGAAGTAGGGCAGCTCGGCCTCCGGCCCGTCCTGGTCCAGCATCGCCGCGGCGACGAGCTGGGGCTGGTTGAGGGCGTTGGCCCAGTGCTCGACCCGCACGCGCTGCCCGAGGAACGGGTGCTCGACGTTCGCGACGTCACCCACCGCGAAGATGTCGGCGTCGCTCGATGCGACCGACCGCGTCAGCTGTGATGCCGTTGTCGACGGCCAGACCTGCTGCCTGGGCCAGCTCGACGTTGGGGGCGGCACCGATGCCCACGATGACCGTGTCGGCCGGCACCACCTCCCCGCCGGCCAGCCGCACCCCGCTGATCGCACCGTCCGACCCCTCGATGGCCTCCACGACTGACACCGGTGCGCAGGTCGACGCCGTGCTCGCGGTGCAGGTCGGCGAACACCTGCGCGATCGTGCGGGCCGAGCACCCGCACCAGCGGCAGGTCCAGCGACTCCAGCACGGTCACCTCGGCGCCAGCCTCGCGGGCGGCGGACGCCACCTCGAGGCCGATCCAGCCGCCGCCGATGAACGACGACCCGCCGACCCGCGACGAGCTCCGCCCGGATTGCCTGGCTGTCCTCGATGGTGCGCAACGTGTGCACCCCGCCCAGCTCCGCCCCGGGGAGGCTCAGCCGACGCGGAGCGCTGCCTGTGGCCAGGACGAGCCGGTCGTATGCCGTGCGCTCACCGTCGTCGGTGACCACCTGTCCGGCGTCGCGGTCGATCCCGGTCACGGTGGTGCCGGTGCGCACCTCGATGTCGTGCGCGGCATACCAGGCGTCGTCGTGGACGAAGACGTCCTCGAGCTTCTCCCCCGTCTTGAGGTAGTCCTTGGACAGGGGCGGTCGCTCGTACGGAAGGTGAGGTTCGCCGGCGAAGAGGATGACGCGGCCCTCGAAGCCGCGCTCCCGCAGCGCCTCCGCCGTCTTGGCGCCTGCCAACCCGCCACCGATCACCACGAACGTCCGGTCGTCAGTCATGGGGCAAGCATTGGTCGAGCGCCCCTGACAAAGCAAGCGGGCCGGCACACCCCGAGAGGTGTGCCGGCCCGCTGGCTTCGTACGGTGCGTCGGCTCAGCCGGCGGCGTCCTCGGACGTGGCCGGAGCCGCGCTCTCAGGGGCGTCGCCACCACGGTCGTCGCCACGTCCACCACGACGGCGGTTGCGGCTGCGACCACCCTCACGGCGCTCGCCACGGTCCTCGCGGTCGCTGCGTGCCTCGGGGGCGTCGCCCTCGCCGGCATCCGACGACTCGGCCTGCGGCGCACCGGACTCGGCGGGGGCGTCGCCGCCCTCACCCTCGGCGATCACCGCGGCGAGCGACAGCTTGCCGCGCGGGTCGATCTCCTTGAGCTCGACCTGGACCTTCTGGCCGACGGCCAGGACGTCCTCGACGGCCTCGATGCGCTTGCCACCGACGAGCTTGCGCACCTCGGAGATGTGCAGCAGGCCGTCCTTGCCCGGCAGGAGGGAGATGAACGCGCCGAACGTCGTGGTCTTGACCACGGTGCCCAGGAAGCGCTCGCCGATCTCCGGCATCTGCGGGTTCGCGATGGCGTTGATCTGCGCACGGGCGGCCTCGGCCGAGGGGCCGTCGGTCGCACCGATGTAGATCGTGCCGTCGTCCTCGATCGAGATCTGCGCGCCGGTCTCGTCCTGGATCTGGTTGATCATCTTGCCCTTCGGCCCGATGACCTCGCCGATCTTGTCGATCGGGACCTGCACCGAGATGACGCGAGGAGCGAACGGGCTCATCTCGTCGGGTGCGTCGATGGCCTCGTTCATGACGTCGAGGATGTGCAGGCGGGCGTCGCGGGCCTGGGTCAGCGCGCCACCGAGCACAGAGGCGGGGATGCCGTCGAGCTTGGTGTCGAGCTGGATGGCCGTGACGAACTCGCGGGTGCCGGCGACCTTGAAGTCCATGTCACCGAACGCGTCCTCGGCGCCGAGGATGTCGGTGAGCGCGGCGTACTGCGTCTCACCGTCGACCTCCTCGGAGATGAGGCCCATCGCGATGCCCGCGACCGCTGCGCGCAGCGGCACACCGGCGTTGAGCAGCGACAGGGTGGAGGCGCAGACCGAGCCCATCGAGGTCGAGCCGTTGGAGCCGAGAGCCTCGGACACCTGGCGGATCGCGTAGGGGAACTCCTCGCGGGTCGGCAGCACCGGCATGAGCGCACGCTCGGCGAGCGCTCCGTGACCGATCTCGCGACGCTTCGGAGAACCCACCCGACCGGTCTCACCGGTGGAGTAGGGCGGGAAGTTGTAGTTGTGCATGTAGCGCTTGCGCGTCACCGGCGAGAGCGTGTCGAGCTGCTGCTCCATGCGCAGCATGTTCAGCGTGGTGACACCCATGATCTGGGTCTCGCCGCGCTCGAAGATGGCCGAACCGTGCACGCGCGGCAGCACCTCGACCTCCGCGCCCAGGGCGCGGATGTCGGCGAGGCCACGGCCGTCGATGCGGACCTTGTCGCGCAGGATGCGCTGACGGATCAGCTTCTTCTGCACGGACTTGTAGGCCGCGGACAGCTCCTTCTCGCGACCCTCGAAGTCCGCGGCGAGCTTCTCCTTCATGGAGTCCTTCAGCTCGTCGATGCGCTCCTCGCGCTCCTGCTTGCCGGCGATGGTGAGCGCCTGCGCCAGGTCGGCCGAGGTCGCGGCCTCGACGGCGGCATACGCGTCGTCCTCGTAGTCGAGGAAGATCGGGAACTCCTGGACCGGCTTGGCGGACTTGCTCGCCAGGTCGGCCTGGGCCTCGCAGAGGACCTTGATGAACTTCTTGGCGGCCTCGAGGCCCTCGGCGACGACCTCTTCGGTCGGGGCCTGCTTGCCCTCGTTCTTGACCAGGTCCCAGGTGGACTCGGTGGACTCGGCCTCGACCATCATGATCGCGACGTCATCGCCCGCGATCCGGCCGGCGACGACCATGTCGAAGGTCGAGCGCTCGATGTCGGAGAAGTTCGGGAAGGCGACCCACTGGCCGTCGATCAGGGAGACGCGGACGCCGCCGATCGGACCGGAGAACGGCAGACCCGAGATCTGCGTGGAGGCGCTGGCCGCGTTGATGGCGAGCACGTCGTACTGGTGGTCGGGGTTGAGCGCGAGCACCGTGATGACGACCTGGACCTCGTTGCGCAGACCCTTGGTGAAGGTCGGGCGCAGCGGGCGGTCGATCAGGCGGCAGGTGAGGATCGCGTCGGTGGAGGGGCGGCCCTCGCGGCGGAAGAACGAGCCGGGGATCTTGCCCGCGGCATACATCCGCTCCTCGACGTCGACCGTCAGGGGGAAGAAGTCAAAACCCTCGCGCGGGTGCTTCCCGGCGGTGGTGGTGGAGAGGAGCATCGTGTCCTCGTCCAGGTAGGCGGCGACGGCGCCGCCGGCCTGCTTGGCCAGGCGTCCGGTCTCGAACCGGACCGTGCGGGTGCCGAACGAACCATTGTCGATGGTTGCTTCGGCGAACTGGATCTCTGGACCCTCCATGGGCCCTCCTTCTCTTCTGTTGAGAGTTCTGTCTCTCAGATGACCCTGTGCATCGTCGTTGTGCACTGGATTCTGTCCAACTGGTTCAGCTGTTGCTGCTGTCGTACTGGTGGTGCGGGCGGCATCACTGCCGACCCCATGCGAGAGGGACGGCCCTCATGGAGGACCGTCCCTGTCGGATGCTTAGCGGCGCAGACCGAGGCGCTTGATCAGCGAGCGGTAACGCTCGACGTCGACGCTCTCGAGGTAGCGCAGGAGCCGGCGACGCTGGCCGACCAGGAGGAGCAGGCCGCGGCGGCTGTGGTGGTCGTGCTTGTGCTGCCGCGAGTGCTCGGTGAGGTCGAGGATGCGCTGCGTGAGCATCGCCACCTGGACCTCGGGGGAGCCGGTGTCGCCCTCGTGCGTGGCGTACTCGGACATGATCTTCTGCTTGACGTCTGCGCTCAACGGCATGGGTCGGCACTGCTCCTTCGTGAGAATCGTTGCGCGGTGCGCCAGGGCTGGTTCACCTGGGCTCTCTGGATCCGCGGCCGGTCTACGGCGAGGGCAAGGTTACCAGCGGCGTGCTCCCCCGCCCTAATCGCCGGACCACCCGGTCCGCCGGTGCGGCGCACGCGTGGCGCTCGAGCCCGCGGACGCGATCCTGGCCTGCACGGACGGCGCCCTGCCACCGGTGCAGGCCGAACCGGCATACCGACCTGAGCGATGGGCACCGTGCCACGGGTGCAGGTCGCCATCGCTCACGCCCCGGCAGCCGACGGCCCGAAGTGCCGGCGCCACTCCTCGCTCGTGACGAGCGCGTCCCCACCCCCGTCACGGATCGCCCGGACGACTCGGTCCAGGGTGTGACCCGGCTCGCGGTAGATGCCCTTGGCGAGCACGACCACGAGACGCCACCCGTCGAGGTCGAGCCCCTCCCTGCGGGCGATGTCGTGCTCCCACTGCTTTCGCGACTCCGCGTGCTGGCGGCCGTCGTACTCGACCGCGACCCGCAGTGCCGGGTAGGACAGGTCGAACCGGCGGCGGACCAACCCACGGTCGTCGTACTCGGTGTGGTTGACGACTGGTTCCGGCAGTCCGGCGAGGACCAGGAGCAGCCGCAGCCTCGACTCCATCGGGGAGTCGACCCCGGCACGGACGAGCCCGGCCGCCCGGCGAAGCCGCAACGAGTGGTGGGACGGACCTCGCTCCGCAGCCCTCACCAGTGCCGCCGAGGTGGTCCGTCCCACCGCGACGAGGGAGTCCCCCAGCACGACAAGGTCCAGGAGACCCAGATGGTCGGCGAGCGCGACGAAGGTCTCCTCTGCGCTGGTGACGGGTATGCCGCGAGCCAGGGCACGCACCTCGACACGTCCTCGGCGAGCGTCGATGCCGGCTACGCGGAGCCGACCGGACGGCAGGCTGAGCTGGATGTCGTCGGTGGGCGGCACGACCCCTCCGATGAGCGCGGCTGCGGTGTGACGGGCCGCCACGGCTCCCGGCGGGGCGAGGTGCAGGGCGGCCCGCGTTCGGACGCGCAGATCGCTGGGGGTGCAGGACTGGGTGTAGACGTTGGTGAACACCTGCCGGAACCGTGGACCGGCCAGGCGACCCCGGGTCACCCCGAGCGCCAGCGCCTCGGCGCGAGTGAAGACGATCGGTAGCTCGGCCATCCGGCCATGGTGGCCGAGGAGCGGGGCGCGGCTCGGCCGTCATCCACAGGCAGCCGGCGGGCGGGCTGGGCCCGTCGACGTGTGCGGCTCGGCGAATCCTGGCCTGCACCGTTGGCGCCGTGCCACAGGCGCAGGCCGAACCGGCATACCGAGCTGGACGAATGGCACCGTGCCGCTGGAGCAGGTCGCCTGCGTCGGTGGGCCGCGTGGCGCGCGTCGGCGGAGCGTGCTCAGCGGGTGGTGGTCAGGGCCGCGTGCAGCCCGGCGGGCAGCTCGACCCCCAGCCGGCGCGCCGCCAGCCAGACCGCTCCCCCGACACCTGAACCGCAGGTCGTGATCGGCGCCGCCGGCCACGTCCCGGCGATGCGTTCCCTCACCGCCGACTGCAGGACGGCCGTCCCCAGCAGGCCACCACCGAGCACGACGACCGACTCGTCACCGGGGTCGCGGACCCCGTGGAGGGTGGCGAGCAGCTCGTCCGCGGCGCGTTGGAGGATCGCCGTCGCAGCCGCGGATCCACTCTCGGCGGCCTCCACCACCAGCCGGGTCAGCTCGGACAGGTGCACCGGTGGCGCGCCGTAGGTCGCCTCGATCAGCGCCTGGCGGTCGACCTCGTCCCTCCCGGTCAGCTGTCGGACCACGGCGGCGGCCAACGCGTCGTGCGGGGCCAGGCGGGTCGACAACGCGTGGCGCACGGCCTCGCGCCCGACCCAGAACCCCGAGCCGTGGTCGCCCAGCAGCCAGCCCAGGCCGTCGGCCACGCGGCGCTGCTCACCGTCGACGAACTCGCCCGCGATGGCGCCGGTGCCACTGACCAGGACCGACCCGTCGAGCGCATCGGTGCCGGACGCGAACGCGACCTCGATGTCACCTGCCACCACCGGGGCGCCGGGAAGGCCCAGCTCACGCCACAGCTCCTCGAGCGCGGCGTGGGCCGAGCCCGCACCGAATCCGGCGGCTCCGATCGTGCATCCCTGCACGTCGCCCCGCGGGACCCCCTCGAGCGCCTGCTCCAGCGCGGTGCGGATCGCGGCCATCGCCGGCCCGAGCCCTCGCGACACCGGGTTGCCTCCGCCGGCCAGGCCGGTCCCGAGGACGGTGCCGTCCAGGTCGGCGACCACGGCCCGGCTGCTCGTGCCGCCCACGTCCATGCCGACGACCAGAGTCACCGGCCGGCCCCTGCCGCCGGCGCGGCTGCCGTCGTCACAGCGCGCGGCGCAGCCGGCCGGCGTAGCGCGCCTCGAGCTCGTCGTTGTGCTCGTCGCCGCCGGGAATGTTGGCCGACAGGTACACCGGTGGCGTGATCCCGCGCTCGAGGAGCAGGGCCAGGGTGTCGGCGACCATCATCTGGGCGAGCAGCGCCGCAGTGATCGACGAGATGCCGCACGCGGCTCCCCCACCGGGCAGCGGGAGGACCGCATCTCCGAAAGGCGCGCCGTTGTCGAGCACCACGTCGGCAACCTCGAACAGTCGCAGCCCGCTCGGGTGTCGCGACGTGATCCGGGTCGTGTGGTCCATCGACGTCACGGCGATGAGCTTGTGGCCACGCTCGCGCACGAGCCGCGCGAACTCGACGATGCTGCCGTTGCCCCCCGAGTTCGAGGCGATGAGGAAGACGTCCTGGGGCTGGGCGCCCAGGGCGAGGTCGTAGATGTGCTGCGCCAGCGAGGGGTCGCGTTCGAGCTTTCCCGCCGCCTCGGGGCCTGCGTCCGCCCCGGCTGCCGCCACGGCGTCACGGAGTGCGAGCCGGTTCGTCGGGATCAGCCCACCGGCCCGACCGGCGATCTCCATGGCGAACGCCTCGGAGTGACCCGTGCCGAACGCCTGGAGGACTCCCCCGGCCTCCACCGAGTCGGCGAGCAGCTGCGCGGCCTGCGCGACCGCGTCGGCCTGGGCTGCGGCGACGCGGGTGACGGTGTCGGCCGCCAGCGACGCGTATGCCGCGCCGCTGAGCTCGGCGGCCTGCTGCGGCTCCTGCTGCTCCGGGGAACCGGTTTCGGACTGGCTCATGGGGGGTCCTCTCGATCGTGGTGGGTTCAATGATGGCTGGCGCCGGCCGGGACGGGTGCGGGGGTGCTGCGGGGGCGGGCATGGAGGATCCGTCGAGCCGGTCGCTCGACGAGGACGTGCATCAGCCACGCGGCCAGGCCCAGCGCGACGACGAGTGCCGCTGTGGCGACCGTCGCGGACCACCACGCGCCATCTCCCCACTCGCGCAGCCAGGTCACCACCGGTCGCATGAGGTAGTGGGTCATGTAGAGGCAGTACGACGCCTCGCCCGCCGCCACCATCACCGGCGCCGACAGCCAGGCCCCCACCCAGCCACCGGCCGTCGCCACGACTGCGACCACCAGGCCCATCGCGGGCGCCATCCAGTAGTCGCCGGACGACACCGCCGGCACGAACGCGACCACGAGCACCACCACCGGCAGCAGCGGCGCGAGCCTGCCGAGCTCGACTCCTCCCCGGACCCACGCCAGGCAGAGGAACATGCCCGCGAGGAACTCCCCGAGGATCCGCACGTAGAACATGTGCTCGAGGTTCCCGTTGGGCAGGGCGAACGCCGCGAAGACGGTGAGCATCGCGGCATACGACAGGGCTGCCAGCAGCAGCGAGAACCGCGCCCGCACCACCCTGGCGACCAGGAGGAACAGCACGGGGGCGAGCAGGTAGGCGAACCACTCCGAGGCGATCGACCACGCAGGGCCGTTGAAGCTGGGACGGTCGTTGAACCAGTTGTGCACCATGAGCACGTTCTGCCCGTATGCCGTGGGCGTGCGTCGGTGCCCGTTCTCGCCGATGCCGAGCGTGCCGGCTGCGGCCGCCATGGCCAGGTCGATGTTGAGGGCGACGAAGTGGACCGGCCAGACCCGGGCGAACCGGTTGCGGATGAAGGACCTCGCCCCCGCCCACGAGAACGTGCGCATCGCGTCGGCGTAGTTGTAGGCGAGGATGAAGCCGCTCAGCGGGAAGAACAGGTCGACGCCGAGGTAGCCGGCGCGCATGAAGTCGTCCCCGAGAGCGGTCCAGGGCGCGAGCGCCTCGAGGTCGGCGCGGTAGTGGAACAGCACCACCCACGCGGCGGCCAGCACCCGCAGCCCGGTCAGGGCCGGCAGGGGTGAGCGGCGGTCCGCGACGGGCGTGCTCAGAGGGCGGCGTCCGATCCCGGGACCCGACCGGAGGACCACTCGTCTGCCCGGATGGCGTAGATGGCCAGGTCGGTCCACTGGTCCTTGAACCACGACCCCTTCTCGAACAGCGCCTCCCGACGCATGCCGAGCCGGTCGCAGATCCGCGACGAGGCGGAGTTGGCCGGCTCGAGCTGGGCCCAGACACGGTGCGCGCCGATCTGCTCGAAGGCGACCCCCACGAGGGCGCGTGCCGCCTCCGTCGCGTACCCCTGCCCGTGCACCTCGGGGGCGAGGACCCAGCCCAGCTCGACCTGCTTGCCGTCGCCGCCGTCGAGCCCGTCGAGGTGGAGCAGCACGTCGCCCACGACCCGACCGTCCAGGTCGACGGCCAGGGTGACGTGAGGGTGCTTGTCGTCGAGCATCCCGGCCGTGGTCGAGTGGGCCACCATGTCGACGACCTGCTCACGGGTCTTGGGCTCACCGGGGATGTAGCGCACGACCTCCGGCACCGACCGGTAGGAGAGCACGTCGTCGACGTCCTCCGGTCGGAAGCTGCGGAGCACGAGCCGGTCGGTCGTGATCGGCAGGCTGACGCGCGGCATACGGAAGGCTCCCAACTGTCCGCGGGCGGACGGTGCGGTGGGGTCAGAGGTTGATCATGTGGCCGGCGATGCCCTCGACGGCCTCCTTGACCGCCTCCGAGAGGGTCGGGTGGGCGAACACGTTGCGGGCCACCTCGTCGGCCGTGAGGTCCCACTTCTGGGCAAGAGTCAGGGCGGGCAGCAGCTCGGTGACGTCGGGGCCGATGAGGTGGGCGCCGATGATCTCGTTGTGCTTGGCGTCGGCCACGACCTTGACGAAGCCCACGGCGTCGCCGAGACCCATCGCCTTGCCGTTGGCCGAGAACGGGAACTTGGCGACCTTGACGTCGAAGCCCTTCTCCTTGGCCTGCGCCTCGGAGTAGCCGAACGACGCGATCTGCGGCTGGCAGTAGGTCGCCCGCGGGATGAAGTCGTACTCGACCGGCATGGTCTCGGCACCGGCCATGGTCTCGGCAGCGACGACGCCCTGGGCCTCGGCAGTGTGGGCCAGCATGAGCTTGCCGGTCACGTCGCCGATCGCGTAGACGTTGTCGACGTTGGTGCGGCAGTGGTCGTCGATGACGATGGCGCCCCGCTCGGTGGCGATGCCGAGCGCCTCGAGGCCGTAGCCCTCGAGGCGCGGCGCGAAGCCGATCGCCTGCAGGACCTTGTCGGTCTCGATGACCTGGGAGCCACCCCCAGCAGCCGGTGACACGGTGACCTTGACCTTCTCGCCGCTGTCGTCGATCGACTCGACCTTGGTCGAGAGCATGACCGTGATGCCGAGCTTCTTGTAGTGCTTGAGCAGCTCCTTGGACACCTCGGCGTCCTCGGTCGGCACCATCCGGTCGAGGAACTCGACGATGGTCACGTCGACACCGAAGTTCTTCATGACGTAGGCGAACTCGACGCCGATGGCGCCGGAGCCGGCGATGACGATCGAGCCGGGCAGCTGGTCGGTGAGGATCTGCTCCTCGTAGGTCACGACGCGGTCGGACAGCGACGTGCCGGGGATCAGCCGGGTCGTGGCGCCGGTGGCGATGATGAGCTTGTCGAAGGTGACCGTCTGCTTCTCACCGGAGCTCAGCGCGACGTCCATCGACGTGGGTGACGTCAGGGTGCCCCAACCGTCGATCTCGGTGATCTTGTTCTTCTTCATCAGGAAGTGGACGCCCTTGACGATGCCGGCCGACACCGCGCGCGAGCGGGCGTGGGTCGGGCCGAACGACATGGTGGCGTCGCCCTCGATCCCGAACTTGTCCTTCTCGTGCGTCAGGATGTGGGAGAGCTCGGCGTTGCGCAGGAGCGCCTTGGACGGGATGCACCCGACGTTGAGGCAGACACCGCCCCAGTACTTGGACTCGACCACGGCGGCCTTGAGACCGAGCTGTGAGGCGCGGATCGCCGCGACGTACCCGCCAGGACCAGCACCGAGAACAACGACATCGAAGTCAGCCATGACGCCAGCCTACTGACTGACCCGACACCACCCCACCGGTGGTCGACCGCACTCGGTCGGGCTCACTTCAGCGTGCGCAACACCTCGTGGATGGCGCGCGCCGCCGGGCGCCGCTGTCGCGCCACCGAGCCCGCCCTGCGAGACCACGACTGCCACGGCATACCGCGGCTTGGTGGCCGGCGCGTAGGAGACGAACCACGCGGTGTCCTGCGCGCCGAACGCCTCGGCCGTGCCCGTCTTGCCCTGCGATCGGCCACTCCTTCGAACGGGAAGCCGACGAACGCACCTCGTGCCGAGCCCTCCGCCACGACGCCCACGAGGGCGCCTCGCAGGAACGCCAGGGTGCCTGCGGGGAACTGCACGGTCCCCGTCCTCGACCGCGGGCCACCGTCTGGTCGACGCCCCCGGGAGCCACGAACGCGCGGGCGACCTCCGGCTTCCAGAGCGTCCCGCCGTTGGCGATCGCGGCGTAGACCCGGGCCATCTGCAGCGGCGTCACCGTGATGTCGCCCTGGCCGATGGCGAAGTTCGCCGCGTCACCGGCGCGGAACGGAAGCCGGTCTGGCAGTTCTCGACCGCGAGCGCCTTGAGGTATGCCGCGCGGCTGCGGGTCCGTAGCGCCACCTCCGGGTAGCCGGACTTCGCGCGTCGGCAGGTCTCGACCCGGGTCTGCTCCCACTGCTCCCGCTTCCACCGACGGTCGGGGATCCGCCCCGCCTGCTCGCCGGGCAGGTCGATGCCGGTGGTTCGACCCAGGCCGAACGCGTCGGCCATGGAGACGAAGGGGTCCTTGGCGTCGGACTGCGCGCCGAGCCCTCCCTGCGCCAGCCAGGACCGGTAGGCGAAGTCGTAGAAGATCGTGTCGCAGGAGACCTCGACGGCCTTGCGCAGAGAGATCGGCCCGTAGGCCCGGGACTCGAAGTTGGCGAACTTGCGGTTGCCGATGGTGTAGCTGGACGTGCAGTCGTACGTCCCCTGCAGTGAGTTCCCTGCCGCGACGGCTGCCGGCAGGCTGACGACCTTGAAGGTCGAGGCAGGCGGGAAGGCCCCTGAGGTCACCCGCGACACCAGCGGGGTCCCCGACGCCGCGTCGGTGAGCCGGGAGAACTCCGCCGCCGTCACGCCACCGGTCCAGACGTCCGGGTCGTAGGTCGGGTAGCTGGCTGCCGCGACGACTCGCGCCGTTCGTGACGTCGAGGACCACGGCTGCGGCCGAGTCGGCAAGGGCGCCGTGGGACCTCGCGGTGGTGACCGCCGATGCCAGCGCCTGCTCCGCCGCCGACTGCACCCGGGCATCGAGGTTCGTGACGACGTCCTGGCCGGGCACCGGGTGCGGTCTCGTCGAGCGTGCTGGTGACGATGCCCCTGGGGTCGACCGCGACCGTCGTCGTGCCCGGCGTGCCGCGCAGCTGGGTGTCGTACTGCTGCTCCAGGCCCGAGCGCCCCACGAGGTCGAGGTCTCCGATCGCCCCCTTCGACGCCGCGACGTCCTCGGGGCCCGGCCGGGCGAGGTAGCCGAGGACGTGGGCGGCGTTGACGGTCCGCTCAGCCGGGTAGTCCCGCACCGGCTGCGCCGAGACCCCCACTCCTGGGAAGAGATCCGGGCGCTCGAGCAGGCTGAGCGCCTTGCTGGGGTCGGCACCGCTGATCAACGGGATCGGCACGTAGGCGGAGCCCGGCCCAGCAGACCGGGGCCGGCGGGGCGCCCTGCACCCCGCAGAGCTGGGTGCGCCCCCAGAGCTGGTCGAAGGAAGCGCCCAGCACTCCCGACACGCGCCGGACCAGGTCGCGTCCGCCGTCCTTCGAACCGACGAGCACCGCCCGGTCCACCGTGACCACCGTCTCGGTCGTGTTGTCCACCAGCGGCACGCCGTTGCGGTCCAGGATGCGACCCCTGACGGCGGCCTCGGTCAGCGTGCGGGTGTCGAGGGAGGCTGCGGCACGCTGGTAGTCCGCGTGACCGGCGATCTGGACCTGTCCCAGCCGACCCAGCAGCGTCCCCATGAAGCACAGCACCACCAGCCCCAGCACCCAGACGCGTGGCGAGTGGTCCCGCACCATTCGCGAGCGCCCGCTGGGGTGCCTCCGGCCCGTCATCGTCGTCCCCTGTCCAGCCGCTGCTCGAGGCTGACGAGCGCGGGCACCAGCACCGCGCAGAGGACCACGGTGAGGACCAGCCGAAGGCCGGTCAGCGGCCACTCGACGGCGGCACCCGGCAGGGCGGCGACGACGAGTCGCCCGGCCGTGACCAGCACGGCGCTCGCTGCGCCCACGACTGCCACCCACCCGAACGGCGTCTCGCCCTCGCGCCGGCCGGCTCCGGCGAGCAGCCCGGCCGCGGCATACAGGAGGGCTGCGCTGCCCAGGACCGAGGAACCGGGCGGCATCAGGTCGACCAGCCAGCCACCCGCGAGCCCGAGCAGGGCGCCGCGGGAGGCTCCGGTGCGCAGCGCACCCGCGACGATGACGGGGAGCACGAGGTCGGGCAGCACGAGCTGGGATCGGGCAGCCAGCGACCACCGCGGCCACGGCGGCGACCAGCAGAAGCAGAGCCCGGACGGTCAGGGCGAGGCCGGGGAGCGGCACGTCAGCCTCCGCCGGTGAGGGCAGGTCGCGGGGTGGAGCGCGGCGCCGTGCGCAGGACCCCGACCACCCCGAGGGTCGTGAGGTCGACGGCCGGACGGACGGCGGCGGTACGGGGTGAGGTCGCCCGGCGCCTCGTCGACCCGGACCACGGTGCCGACGCGCAGCCCCGCGGGGAAGGGCGAACCCCCGACGCTGCCCAAGGTGGTCACGACGTCGCCGGCAGCCACCGCGCCGCGTTGGACGACGGTGAGGTTGAGCTCGCCGGCCGGGCGACGTTGCGCACCGCGCGCGCCACTGCCGACCGATCCCAGCGTGCCGCTCGCGCCGACCGTGACGCCGACGACGAGGTCGGCACTGCCCACGAGCAGCACGTCGCAGGTCCAGGGTGAGACCGCCACCACGCGCCCGACCAGTCCGTCGGCGTTGGCAACGGAAAGGTTTGCGCGCACACCGTCTCGTGACCCGACGTCGAGCGTGACCCGCTCGGGCCCGGCGGCGCCTTCTCGGCCCACGCCGACCACCCGAGCGGGGACGAACTCTGCGCCGGACAGGTCGGGTGCGTCGAGGAGAGCTTGAAGCTGTTGTCCTGCAACGGACTGCTGGGAACCCTGGCCGAGCCTGACGGCTTCGCGCGCCGACCGGGCGACCGGCCCTTCGCCCCCGTCGTCAGGCGACAGCACGCGTTCGAGGGGCCCCAGCACGGCGCCTCCCGTCGCCCGCAGCTCCTCCCACGCCAGGTCCGCCGGACAGGTCGGCGACGAGAGCTGCGACGGTGAGCGCCAGCAGCACCACGAGGAGCCGGCGTCTGGAGGTGGTCCGCATCGGTCACCTGAGCCTGTCAGATAACGGCGGGTGTCGATGAGGACCCGCTCGAGTGTGGAGAACTCCTCGATGCACCGACCCGATCCGCGCACCACCGCCCGGAGCGGGTCGTCCGCGACACGCACGGGGACGCCGAGCTCGTGACGCAGCCGCTCGTCCAGTCCCCGCAGCAACGCTCCCCCACCGGTCAGCGTGACGCCGTTGTCGAGGATGTCGCCTGCCAGCTCGGGCGGGCAGACGTCGAGCGTGGCCCGGACCAGCTCGACGATCTGCAGGACCGGCCCCTCGATGGCCCGCCGCACCTCCTGGCTGGAGATCGTCACGGTCTTGGGCAGGCCGCTCACGAGGTCGCGACCTCGCACCCGGGTGGTCAGCTCCTCGCTCAGCGGGAACGCCGAGCCGGCGGCCACCTTGATGTCCTCGGCACTGCGTTCCCCGAGCAGCAGGGAGTACTCGCTCTTGACGTGCGCGATGACCGCCTCGTCGATCTCGTCGCCACCGACCCGCACCGACCGGGCGGTGACGATGCCGCCGAGGCTGATGACGGCGACGTCGGTCGTGCCACCCCCGATGTCGACCACCATCGAGGCCGAGGTCTCGTTGACCGGCAGGTCCGCCCCGATCGCTGCGGCCATCGGCTCCTCGATGACGTAGACCCGGCGAGCACCCGACCGCACCGCAGCGTCCTCGAGGGCCCGGCGCTCCACCCCGGTGACCTCGCTGGGGACGCACACCACCATGCGGGGCGGAGCAGGCGGGACGGGCGCACCTGGTCGACGAAGTAGCGCAGCATCTGCTCGGTCACGTCGGCGTCCGAGATCACCCCGTCGGCCAGGGGCCGGACGGCGCGGACGTGACCGGGCGTGCGGCCGAGCATCTCCTTGGCCCGGGTGCCCGCTGCGATGAGCCTGCCGGTGGCCGCCTCGACGGCGACGACGGACGGTTCGTCGAGGACCACGCCCCGACCCCGCTCGTAGACCAGGGTGTTGGCGGTGCCGAGGTCGATCGCCAGGTCTCGACCCAGCGTCATCCAGCCGCGCGCACCGCCTCTCACGCCCGCGATGCTAGGTCGGTCACCGGGCGTGATCGGGGAGCCGCGCCCGTGCGGTCACGAAGGTGGGGCGGGTGTGACGGATGTGACGGTATGCCGCGTGGCTCGCCGGATCTCCACGTCGCCTCACCGTCCCTCCCTCCCGCAAAACGGGGGTTGCTCGAGGAAACGGGAGGTCCTAGCCCCCGTTTCGTCGAGCAACCCCCGTTTTGCCGGGAGAGGGGCGCGCTCAGGCCGCCAGCTCCGCCTCGACCCGGCGCTGGGCGGCCGAGCGGGCGGTCTGCATGGCGGCGCGCAGCCGCCAGGCGGCGAAGACCGCCAGCAGGCTGATCCCGACGTGCAGGCCGATGAACAGGCTGCCGAAGCCGGCCCCGAGGATCACTCCCGCGACAAGGGGGCCGACCGCCGAGAACCCGGTCTGCAGCGCGGTGAACATGCCCAGGGTCGTGCCGACCAAGCCGGACGGGGCCAGGCTGGCCGTGAGCGGGTTGAGCACCGGTGCGTACATCGTCTCGCCGACCGCGAAGATGCCGAAGGTCGTCACGAACAGCGCGGCGGACAGCTCCGGGCGCGAGCGACGCGGCGGCCAGCACCAGCCAGGAGAGCGTCCAGATCGCGCCCGACGCCCATGAGCAGGGTCGGCGCCGCTGCGCTTGGCGGTGAGCCGGACGACGAGCATCTGCAGGGCGATGATGACGACGCAGTTGACCGCCGCCGCGAGCCCGATGGTGGTCTCCTCGACGTGCAGGACGGTGAGGGCGAAGGCGGGCAGCCCCGACTCGAACTGGGCGTAGAAGCCCAGCGCCAGGGTCACCGTGATCAGCGCGGTCCAGCGCAGGGCCGGGATCGCCCAGATGGCACGCAGCGCCTCTCGCGGGCCAGCCGTCCGGACCCCCAGGGAGGTGAGGCTCGCATCCTCGGCCGAGCCGACCGGCATACCCCAGCGGCGGGCACCGGCCACCACGAGGAGGACACCGGACACGAGGAAGCCGACCGCGGCGGCGGCGAACGCAGGCCACATGCCGGTCGTGCGGTCGAGGTCGACGACGTAGCCGGCGCCGAACGCGCCGACCGCCATGCCGAGCGCCTGGCCGGTGAACTGCCAGGCGAAGACGCGGCGACGGTCCGAGCCGCCGACCCAGCGCAGCACGAGGACCGACTGGGCCGGGCCCGCGGCGGTGATGCCGAGGCCGAAGACGAACATGCCCACGAGGAACGCCACCGGACCGTCCGCCCAGATCAGCGAAGCCGCACCGCCTGCTGCCACGACCTTGGCCGCGACCGCCACCGTCACCGGGGACATCCGGTCGGCCAGGCGGCCACCCACCGGGGCCGCCAGCAGCGCGCCGACCGAGAACAGGCTCGATGCCGCGGCAGCCACGAGCGAACCCCAGCCGCGCGTGGTGGCGGCGTAGGCGTACTGGTAGGGCAGGACGGTGCCCCAGCCGAGCATGGCAACGGCGGAGGCGATGATCAGGAGGCGGGCGCGCATGGGAGGGTCAACAGTTCTTCGAGGTCGAATATTTCGATATCGAAATCTTAGCATGCGAAGATGGTCGCCATGCCTCCCCGGGGAAAGCGAGCGCAGAGCGCCCAGGAGCAGTACCAGGAAGCCGTCGCCACCTACGTCGCCGCCGGCGGCGACGAGTCGGTCCAGCGAGTCATCACCGCAGTGAACTCGATGAGCCGCAAGCTCGAGCAGTGGTACACCCGTCAGCTCGTCGACCTCGACCTGTCGCACGGCGAGTGGTCGGTGGTGGCCCAGCTCGCGACCGCTGACGGCATGCCGATGACGCCCAGCCGCCTTGCCGACGCGAGCAACGTGGCGGCGTCGTCGATGACGCACCGGCTCGACAAGATGACCGAGCGCGGGCTGGTGCGCCGCTCCCCCGACCCCGAGAACCGCACCCGCGTGCTCGTCGAGCTCACCGACCAGGGTTGGGAGCTGTTCGGTGCAGCAGTGCGCGAGGCGAACGTCGTCGAGTCGGACGTCCTCGCGGGCCTGACCCGCAAGGAGCGCGGCCAGCTGGCCGCCCTCCTCGAAGTGGTGATCAGCAGCCTCGACGACCTCGAGACGCCGTAGGGCTCAAGAGCGCAGCGGCCCCGCGGTCACAGGTTCGGGAACCAGATCGCGATCTCGCGGGCAGCCGACTCCGGGGAGTCCGACCCGTGCACGATGTTCTCCTGCACCTTCTTGCCCCAGTCGCGGCCGAGGTCGCCGCGGATCGTGCCGGGCAGCGCGGCCGTCGGGTCGGTGGCCCCGGCGAGGGCGCGGAAGCCCTCGATGCAGCGGTTGCCCTCGATGACGATGGCGGTCACCTGCCCGCTCGACATGAACTCCACGAGCGGCTCGTAGAACGGCTTGCCCTCGTGCTCGGCGTAGTGCTCGGCGAGCTGTTCGCGCGTGGGGGTGGTCACCGCGAGCGCGGCCAGGGCGTAGCCCTTCGCCTCGATCCGGCGGAGCACCTCACCGGAGAGGCCGCGGGCGAACCCGTCGGGCTTGACCAGGACAAGGGAGCGTTCGGTCTGCGTCGTCACGCCGGCAAGCCTACCGAGCAGCCACGGGGACTAGCGTCGCGGTGTGCGACGGGTGGCGGGGACGAGCGGAGCGGTGCCGTATGCCGCGTGGCTGGCCCAGCCGGCATACCTCGTCGTCGAGGTGTGGCTGGCTCTGGCAGCCGGCGTGGGCTACTCGCTGCGCGACGACACGATCAGCGCGCTCGGCACGTCGTGCAGCCCTGCGGAGGGCGGCTGCTCGTCGGCTCCGCTGGTCATGAACGTGACGTTCGTCGTCATCGGCCTGCTCCAGGCCCTGGGGGCGGTGCCGCTGCTCCGGCGGCCGGGGCGAGCCCCGGTCGTGGGCTGGCTGTGGGTGGTGGCGGGGCTCGCGTCGGTCGGTGTCGGGCTGCTGCCCGTGGACCGGCACCCGATGGCGCACGCGCTCGTGGCGGCGCCCGTGTTCGCGGTCCAGCCCCTTGCCCTGCTGCTCCACGCCCGGCTGCCGGGACCCGGGCCCCTGCGACGAGCCGGACTCGCCCTGGGCGTGCTGGCGCTCCTCGGGGTCCTCGCGTTCGTGACACGGCTCGGCGCCGACCACTGGTCCGGGCTCGCCGAACGCGCAGCCATCTGGCCGGCCAAGCTGTGGCTGCCCCTCGTGCTCCTGGCTACTGCCTCGCGGCCTCGGTCTGCGCTCGAGCGGCCACCTGGTCCTCGACCCGGCGGCACAGCACCAGTGAACCCACCCACAGCACGAGGAAGATGACCCCCACGCCGATCATGGCGGGGACGACCACCGCGCTGGCGAAGGTCAGCACCTGGATGAGCCACCCCAGGGTCACGCCCCAGGGTCGTCGCATCAGCCCGGCGGCCAGGAAGCACAGCACGGCCAGCCCGACACCGGTCCACAACCACGCGTGGCCGCGGTCGTCACCCTCGGCAGTCGCCAGCCCCCGCGCCACCAGCGCGCCGAGGAACACGACGATCCCCTGGCTGCCGAGCACGGTCGCGAGCATCCGCCAGGTGAACTTGCCGAGCGAGCCGTAGAAGACGATCCCCTTCATCGACCGCCCCGGCCCGAGTCGCGGAACCTGGTGATCAGCCAGAAGGCCACGGCGACCACGATGAGCAGGACGATCACTTTGCCGAACATGCTCCGAGGGTATGCCGTCGGGTCGCCGGGAGGATCGCAGCCCTCCGGTCCACGCGGGCCTCGCCCGAGTCCCCGAGGGCGTACTGTCGGGCCACGGAGTCATTCAGGCTTCCTAGCGCTGGGAGCACAGCCATGGCCGACAAGTCACCTCGACAACACCTGGCCAAGAAGGCGGGCAAGTCCATCAAGGAGAAGCGCGCCGAGAAGCACGCCAAGGCCGACGCCAAGACCCACCTCGACGTGGGGCAGATCGGCAAGAAGTAGCCGAGACTGCTGCGGGCCGGAGCGCCTACGGGTGCTCCGGCCAGCACGGCTCTGCGGAGCCCCGACGGGGTGCTGCGGCCAGCACGGCTGTGAGGGCGCGTCAGACGTCGGTGGCGCCCAGCAGCATGCGCACCTCGGCGGCCGTCGTCACCGAACCGGTGGCGAGCACGCCGCCGCCCACGCCGCCCTCGTCCGCCAGGCCTGCGGCGACGTCGAGGGCGTCCGGCAGGTCCTGGACGACGGTGACCCGGTCCTCGCCGAAGATGTCGGCCGCCAGCTCGCCCAGGTCGTCCGGCCGCATGGCGCGCGGGGAGGTGGTGCGCGACGACCACGACGTGGTCGAGCACCGGCTCGAGGATCTCGAGCATCTCGGTGGCGTCCTTGTCCTTCAGGATCGCGATGACCCCGACGATCTTCGCGAAGTTGAACGAGTCCTCGAGGGCGTCGCGCAGCGCCATCGCCCCGGCGGGGTTGTGCGCCGCGTCGACGAGGACGGTCGGTGAACGCCGCACGATCTCCAGACGTCCCGGGGAGGCCACCCGGCCCAGACCGGCGCGGACGATGTCGGGGTCGAGCCGCTGCTCGCCTCCTCCGACGAACGCCTCCACGGCCACCAGCGCCTGGGTGGCGTTGTGGGCCTGGTGGGCGCCGTGCAGCGGCAGGAACAGGTCGTCGTAGTCACCACCCAGGCCACGGATCGCGATCTGCTGGCCACCGACACCGACCTCGCGGGTCAGCAGACCGAAGTCGTTGCCCTCGAAGGCGATTCGAGCGCCGACCTCCGCAGCCCGGTCCGCGAGCACCTGTGCGACGTCGGTCTCCTGGACGCCGACCACGACGACCGCCTCGGCTTTGATGATGCCGGACTTCTCGGTGGCGATGTCGACGACGTCGTTGCCGAGGAAGTGCTGGTGGTCCAGCGCGATCGGCGTGATGACCGCGACCGAGCCGTCGGCCACGTTGGTGGCGTCCCAGCTGCCACCGAGGCCCACCTCGACGATGGCGACATCGACAGGGGCGTCCGCGAACGCGGCATACCCGACTGCGACGAGCACCTCGAAGTAGGTCATCCGCGGGCCGCCGTCGGCGACCGACCGGGCGTCGACGAGCTCGATGAGGGGCAGCACCTCGTGGTAGGCCGCGAGGAACTTCTCGGCGCTGATCGGCGCACCGGACAGGGCGATCCGTTCGCGGACGCTGTGCAGGTGGGGAGAGGTGAACCGGCCCGTCTTCAGACCCATCTCCAGCAGCAGCGACTCGATGATGCGCGTGGTCGACGTCTTGCCGTTGGTGCCGGTGAGGTGGATGACGGGGTAGGTGCGCTGCGGGTCTCCGAGCAGCTCCATCACGGCGGCGATGCGGTCGAGGCTGGGCTGCAGGTCGTGCTCGGGGGCCCGGGCGAGGATCGCCTCCTCGGCCTCCCGCATCGCTTTGACGACCTCGAGGTTGTTCGCGGCTTCGCGCTGGGCGGCATCGGGGGCGGGCATGGGTCAATCTTCCCCCACGCCGGCGATGCTGCGCGCCACGGCGCCGGTCGCCGTCCCGGGGCGACCCGCGAGGGCCGGACATCCCCTGTGTCAGGCCCTGGTGACGGTGGTGATCAGCCAGCCTGCGCCCTCCCGCAGCCGGTCCGCCGCAGCCGGGTCGCCGGCGAGGTGCCGGCTGAGACAGTTCTCGAAGAGTCCGTCGAAGACCGCGTATGCCGTGAGCGAGGGGACCGCCGTCGACCTCCCACCCAGTGCGGCATAGGCCTGCACGACTCGCCAGATCATGTCCTCGAGCTGTCGGTCGAGGTCGGTCACGGTGGGGCGAAGGGCTGGCTCGAACATGGCCTGGGCGCGCATGTCGTACCAGAGCCGGTGCATGGCGGTGTCCTCCTCCATGGTGACCACGAGGGCGTCGGCGAACATCAACGCAAGCACGTCGGCGTCGGTGGCCTGCGCCACGACCTCGTCGTAGCGCGTGACGCAGTGCTCCTTGTAGCGCCGCACGCAGAAAGTGATCAGCTCGACCTTGTCGCGGAAGTAGTAGTGCAGCACGCCGTGGGAGAAGGCCGTCTTCTGGGCGATGACGCGCAGGCTGGTCCGGGCGAACCCGAGCTCGCCCAGGGTCTGCAGGGCGGCGTCGGCGAGCTCGCCGCGACGCGACTCGAACTTGTCGACACGGCTGCGCTCGAACCGGTCCAGCTCCGGTTCCACGGCCTGGGTCACGGGGTTCCTCTCCTGCAGGCACGGCACGCGGCCCGACGGTTGTCGACCCTGCTGATCACCCAGCGAGGACCACCGGGCGCCTGTCTGGACGAGTGTCAAACGAACCCTTGACAGGTGTCAAGGACGAAGAGCAGGGTGAGCCCACGTGGACCGGCTGCTGTCCATGACAACGCAGCCGGTCCGCGCCCTCACGGAGTCGCGCGTGTGCACCGTGCGCCAAGGACGTGCCGGTGGGTCGCTCCCCCTCACAGCGTCCCGGCGGCCGCAGGCGGAGGGGGCGGTCCGGTCAGCCGAGCCGCCCTCTTCGTCGGGTCGTCGTGGTTGTCGCTGTCAGAGCTTCATCACCTTGATGCGGACCGGCTCACCGTCGCCGACCGTGGCCTGGGCGACGTCGGCACGGTCGGGCAGCGCGTCGAGCTGGGGTGCCGACCCGAACTGGCCGGCGAGGGTCTCCTCCACGATCAGCGACTGGTGCGCCACCGTGGCCTCCCACACCGCCGGGGATCCCGTCACGGTCAACGAGATCCGGTCGGAGACGTCGAGCCCCGCGTCACGGCGTGCCTGCTGCACCGCGCGGACGATGTCGCGGGCCAGTCCCTCCTGGGCCAGCTCGGGGGTGACCGTCGTGTCGAGCACGACGAAACCGCCACCGGGCAGCATGGCCGTCGCGCGGGCGCCGTCCTGGTCGCCTGCGTCGACGACCGTCTCGAGCGTGTACTCGCCTTCGACGAGGGCCAGGCCACCGGCCGTCACGGTGCCGTCCTCCGCGACCCGCCAGTCCCCAGACTTACTGCCCTTGATGGCCTGCTGGACCTCGCGACCCAGCCGCGGACCGGCCGCTCGGGCGTTGACGGTCAGCCGCTGGGTGATGCCGAAGTCGGCCTGGCTGGCCTCGCTGATGTCGCGCAGGGTGACGGTGCGGACGTTGACCTCGTCGGCGATGATCGCGCCGAAGTCCTTGAGCGACACGGCGCCTGCCGTCACGACCGTGAGGTCGTTCAGCGGCAGCCGCACGCGCAGGCCACCGGCCTTGCGCAACGAGGACGCCACCGAGCAGACCTCCCGGGCCCGGTCCATCCCGACGACCAGGGCGTGGTCCTCGGGCAGGTCGGTGAAGTCCGGCCAGTCGGTGAGGTGCACCGAGCGACCGCCCGTCAGGCCGCGCCAGATCTCCTCGGTGGTGAGGGGAAGCAGCGGGGCCGCCACGCGGCATACCACCTCCAGCGCGGTGTAGAGGGTGTCGAAGGCCTGCTCCGCGCCGCCCTGACCGGGGGCGCGGGACGGGTCGGCACCGGTGTCCCAGAACCGCTCGCGGGAGCGACGCACGTACCAGTTGGTGAGCACGTCGAGGAAGCCGCGGGTGGTCTCGCAGGCGTTGGCGACCTCGTAGGCGTCCAGCTGCTCCTGCATGGTGCGCACGTAGTCGCCGAGCTTGGCCAGCAGGTAGCGGTCGAGCGGGTCGGTCGAGGCCGTCGACCACTTCGCCTCGTAGCCGTGGCCGGCGTCGCCGCCGACGCCGCCACCGCCGCCACCGAAAGCGTTGGCGTACAACGAGAAGAAGTACCAGGTGTTCCACAACGGGATCAGCACCTGGCGCACGCCGTCACGGATGCCCTGCTCGGTGACGATGAGGTTGCCGCCGCGCAGGATCGGGCTGCCCATGAGGAACCAGCGCATCGCGTCGGCGCCGTCGCGGTCGAAGACCTCGCGCACGTCGGGGTAGTTGCGCAGCGACTTCGACATCTTCTGGCCGTCGGAGCCCAGCACGATGCCGTGGCAGATCACCGAGCTGAACGCCGGCCGGTCGAACAGCGCGGTCGAGAGGATGTGCAGCATGTAGAACCAGCCGCGGGTCTGCCCGATGTACTCGACGATGAAGTCGGCCGGGAAGTGGTGCTCGAACCACTCGGCGTTCTCGAACGGGTAGTGCACCTGGGCATAGCTCATCGAGCCCGAGTCGAACCAGACGTCGAGGACGTCCTCGACCCGGCGCATGGTCGACTGCCCGGTCGGGTCGTCGGGGTTCGGCCGGGTGAGCTCGTCGACGAACGGACGGTGCAGGTCGACCTCGCCGTCGGCGTTGCGCGGCAGCCGCCCGAAGTCGCGCTCGATCTCCTCGAACGAGCCGTAGACGTCGATCCGCGGGTACTGCGCGTCGTCCGAACGCCACACCGGCACCGGGCTCCCCCAGAACCGGTTGCGGGTGATCGACCAGTCGCGGGCGTTGTCGACCCACTTGCCGAACTGGCCGTTCTTGATGTGGTCGGGCGTCCAGGCGATCTGCTCGTTGAGCTCGAGCATCCGGTCCTTGAACTGCCGTCACCTCGACGAACCAGCTCGAGACCGCCTTGTAGATCAGCGGCTGCCGGCAGCGCCAGCAGTGCGGGTAGGAGTGGTCGTAGGTCTCACGGCGCACGCAGGACCGTGCCCTCGGTGACCGACCCGTGCGCGGCCTCACCGCGCGTTGCGGCCTTGAGGTCGTCGATGATCGGCAGGTTGGCGTCGAAGACGAGCATGCCTTCGTACTCGGCCACGGGGAACGTGAAGCAGCCGTCCGGGCCGACCGGCATGACCGGCTCGATGCCCTCGCGGTCGGTGACGATCTTGTCGTCCTCACCGAACGCGCCGGCGCTGTGCACCAGCCCGGTGCCGTCCGTCGTCGTGACGAAGTCGGCCTCGACGACGCGGTGGGCGTTCTCGTGGCCCTCGTAGTAGCTGAACGGCGGGGTGTAGGAGCGGCCCAGCAGGTCGCGACCCTTGAGCCGCTCGACGACGAAGGACTCGACATCGGCCTTCGGGTCGCCGAACAGGTCACGGGCGTAGGACGGCAGCCGCTCCGCGCCGATGACGTAGCGCTCGCTGGTGCCCGTCGGCACGTCGGTCTCGACGACGACGTAGTCGATGTCGGGGTGCACCATGACCGCGAGGTTGCTCGGCAGGGTCCAGGGGGTCGTCGTCCAGACGAGGGCCAGCTCGCCCGTCGACAGCCGCAGGCCGACCGTCACGGCCGGGTCCTGGCGCATCTGGTAGACGTCGTCGTCCATCCGCAGCTCGTGGTTGGACAGCGGCGTCTGGTCGTTCCAGCAGTAGGGCAGCACGCGGAAGCCCTCGTAGACCAGACCCTTGTCGTACAACGACTTGAACGACCACATCACCGACTCCATGTAGTCGGGGTTGAGGGTCTTGTAGTCGTGGTCGAAGTCGACCCAGCGGGCCTGGCGGGTGACGTACTCGCGCCACTCCCCCGTGTACTTCAGCACCGACTCGCGGCACTTGGCGTTGAACTCCTCGATGCCGATCTCGAGGATCTCGTCCTTGGTCTTGATGCCGAGCTGGGCCATCGCCTCGAGCTCTGCGGGCAGTCCGTGGGTGTCCCAGCCGAACCGGCGCTCGACCCGCCGGCCGCGCATCGTCTGGTAGCGCGGGATGAGGTCCTTGACGTAGCCGGTCAGCAGGTGGCCGTAGTGCGGCAGCCCGTTGGCGAACGGTGGTCCGTCGTAGAAGACGAACTCGTTGTCCCCGTCCTCGCCGGCCGGCCGGTTCTCGACGGAGGCGACGAAGGTGCCGTCCTCGTCCCAGTACCTGAGGATCCGCTCCTCGATCTCGGGGAAGCGGGGCGACGCAGGCACGCCGGTGGCGGCGCCCGCGACGTCGCTGGGAGCAGTGTCGCTGGAGACCTTGGGGTAGGTCATGGTGTCGGCGGTCCTCACATTCCTCGTGGCTGCGTGCTTTCCACGAGGACGACGTCGCCGGGATTCCCGACGGCACCGCGGTGCCACCTCGCTTGCCGCACCCGCGCGCCCAGGTGGGCCCGCGGCATACGACCGCTCTTGCTCAAGGTTGTGACGGACCCACCCGTCCGGTTCTAGTGAGCCACCCCGAGGCGGTATGCCGCATGGTGACCGTTCTTCCGGAGGCTCCCCGGTGATGGCCGGTTCGGTGCCTGTGGTGCACAGTCTAGCGGCCCGTGACGAAGGGCACGTGCGCCCGGCGGAGGACGCCCCCGGCGCGGTGTAGTGTGGCCGACGTCGCCTTCGGGTGACACCACGACGCACACCCAGGGGAAGCCGGTCAGAATCCGGCGCTGACCCGCAGCCGTGAGCCGCCCACCGAGGCGGAAGCCGGATTGCCTGGGTGCGCGGAGCGGCTCCATTTCCGTCGAGGTACGCGGGGCGGAGCCCGGACACCAGGTCCGGCCGCCCCCCGATGTCGCTGTTGCGACGCCGGGGGTCTTTTCCGTTCTGGTGCCGGTGCACCCGTCGCGACACCGCTCGCATTGAGAGGCACCATGCACCGCACCCTTCGCAGCGCCCGTCCGGCTGCTGCCCTCGCCCTGACCCTGGGAATCGCCCTGGTCCTGCCCGGCGCGGCGTTCGCCGGCACGACCGAGCCCACCCCCGTCACCACCACGAGCACAACGAGCACGGGGACGTCCACCAGCACGGGCGAGCCCACCGGCTCGCCGACGACCGCCCGCCACCGACCTCGACCGACCACGTCGAGCGAGCCGACCACCACGACACCCGGCGACCGCCACGACGACCACCGACGCTCGGCCACCTCGGCGATCCGTCGACGACAGCACCGCCACGACGAAGCCGCCCACCACGGCCAGCCCCGAAGGCCAGGCTCGCCACGGCCGACCTGAAGCGAGCGGTCCCGTTCGGGCCGCCGGCCGCACTGCGCGCGGCCCTCGTGCCGGGTGACTCCTCGGACCAGGCCGCCTACGCAGCTGGCTTCGTCGCCCGCACCCTCGCGGCGCGCGAGGACCACTACAACTACCCGGCCTCGACGTTCTTCGACGGCGGCAACACCATCGACGCGATCCTCGCGCTCGACGGCGCGCGGCGCGGGCCTCGACCAGGCCGACGCCACGACCGACTACCTCGCCGCCCACGTGACAACGTACGGCGGCTACACCGGCCCAGCTGACTTCGGCCACCGCCGAGACGTATGCCGGCCCGCGGGCAAGCTCGTCGTCGCCGTCGTCGCCCAGGGCGGCGACCCGACCGACTTCGGTGGCCAGGACCTCGTCGCCGCGCTCGAGGCGCCTCGAGCACCGTCGACGGCCGGCTTCTCCGACAAGTCGACTTCGGCGACACCGACCCGCCGACGTGCGGCGACTACTCCAACACGCATCGGCCAGGCCCTCGCCATCATCGCCCTCGGCCGGGCCACGGGCTCGGTCCCGGACGCCGCCAGCGACTACCTCCTCGACCAGCAGTGCACCGACGGCGGCTTCCGCGGCAACCTCGACGCCGCGGGTGCCGCGTGCACGAGCGACCCCGACGCCACGGCCTTCGCCGCCCAGGCCCTCGTCGGCCTGCCTCGGGCCCGGACGACCCGCGACGCGCGAAGCGCCTCGACTGCCTCGCCGTCGCACCAGGCCGCCAACGGCGGCTTCCTCAACCAGGACGGCCAGTACAACGCCAACACCGCCGGCGTCGCCGCCCAGGCCTTCGCCGCAGGTGGCCGCGCCGGCGCAGCTCGCCGCGGCGCAGGAGTTCCTGCGCCGGCCTGCAGTTCGACTGCACGCTTCGCGACCGCGCCTCCGCGGCGGGATCGCCTTCACCGCAGGCCGACTACGCCACCGCTCAAGGCGGCCCGGCGACCACGACCGCGATCGACCGGGCGCTGCGCGCCACGCCCCAGGCCACCCTGGGTCTGGCGCGGCGACTCGCTCCTGACCGTCACGGCCGAGGGCGCCGCCGCCACGGCGCCGACGCTGGCCTGCACCCGCGTCCTCGACGACGACCACCACGCGGCCGACACTCCGGGCACGACCACGTCGCCACCACCGGTGCCGGCTGCGGCGACCCGGTCGACCCGGCCTCGGCCACGCCCGGCGCGCTCGCCCTCACCGGCAGCAACGTCGCAGCCCTGACGCCTGCTCGCGCGCGCTGCTGCTCGCTGGCCGGTGCCGGCGCCATCGTGCTGGCGCGGCGCAAGGGCGTGCACGCCTGATGCGGCTCCTCGCGCGCCTCGTCGCGGTTGCCGGTCTCGTCGTCGCCGGTGGCCTCGCCCTCCCGGGTGGGGCCGCCCAGGCGGCGGCCTGCTCCGGCACCACCGGGGTCACGGTCGTCATCGACTACGGGTCCAGCACGCAGCACCTCTGCGCCGGCGATGACCCGTCGTCCGCCATGGGCGGTCCTCAAGGCGGTCGCCACCGTGGCGAGTCCCGACGCTACGCCCGGGCGGTCGTCTGCCAGATCAACAGCGTCCCCGAGCCAGGACCTGCCAGCCGGATGCCGCCCGCGCAGCGCCTACTGGGCGTTCTACCACGCCCCGCGCGGTGGCTCGTGGACCTACAGCAGCTCCGGCGTCGCCGACTACAACCCGGCTCCCGGCAGCGTCGATCGGGTTCGCCTTCGGATCGGGTGGCGCCCCCAGCAGCGCGCCCCCCGGCCAAGGCCGCCTCCAAGCCGGCGCCGAAGCCGAGCCCGTCGTCCACCTCGTCGAGCAGGCCACCGGCGCCGAAGCCGAAGCCGTCGTCCACCTCCCCCTCCGCGACGCATTCCACGCCTCGGGGGTCCGTGACCGTGCTGCCCAACGGCTCCACGACGACCGTCCCCCGCGCGACCGCTGGGTCGGCCGCCACCACCACGAAGGGCGCGACGACCTCCTCCACCACGCCGCCGCCGACGACGAGCACGACCACCGGCGCCAGCGTCGCGGTCGACCCGAACGGGGACTCGACGGGCGGCTCCGGCGAGACCGTCGCGGCCGCCGCCGACGCGGCCGACGGACTCCGGCTCTCCCACGACCCTGCTGGCCGGGCTCGGCCTCGTGGGGCTGGTCGGTGCCGGCGCGGCATACCTCGCGGTGCGTCGCCGGGCCCACCCGCTAGCGGCGCCGTGCGCGCAGCAGGCACACCGCTGTCCCGTCACCTGCACCCCGTCGCCTGGTGGGTGTGGGCGATCGGGCTGGCGGTGGCCTGCTCGCGCACGAGCAACCCGCTGCTGCTCCTGCTCGCGGTCAGCGTGGCGTGCCTCGTCGTCGCTGCCAAACGCGGCAGCTCGCCGTGGGCGCGGGCGTTCCGGCTCTACCTCGTGCTCGGGGTGTTCATCGTCGTCCTGCGCGTGGTGCTGCACGTCCTCGTGGGCTACAAGTTCGGCACCATCCGGCTCTACGGCCTGCCCAGCGTCGAGCTGCCCGGCATCACCCTGCTCGGCCCGCTCTACCTCGAAGGGCGTCCTCGCGGCAGCCGCCGAAGGACTGCGGCTCGCCAGCCTGATCGCCTGCATCGGAGCGGCCAACGCACTGGCCAACCCCAAGCGGCTGCTGCGCGCCATGCCCAGTGCGCTGCACGAGATCGGCACCGCCGTCGTCATCTCCGTCACCGTGGCTCCCCAGCTCGCCGAGAGCGTGCAGCGCGTGCGACGCGCGAGGGTGCTGCGCGGCGAGGGCGGCGCGGGGATCCGGTCGGTCGGCCGCGTGGCCCTCCCCGTCCTGCAGGACACCCTCGACCGATCGCTCGCGCTCGCCTCGGCGATGGACTCGCGCGGCTACGGGCGTCGCACCGAACAGTCACCGGGCACCCGCCGCGTCACCGCCGCGCTGACCCTGGCCGGGCTGCTGGGCGCCGGCATCGGCATCTACGGCTTGCTCGACGGCACCGCCCCCGCGCTCATCGGGCTGCCGATGCTCCTCCTCGGGCTCGTCCTCGCGGCGATCGGGATGCGCGTCGGAGGGCGCAGCGTGCAGCGCACCGTCTACCGACCGGACCCGTGGGCGCTCCCGGAGTGGCTCGTGGCCGTCTCCGGGCTGGTGGCCGCCGCCTTGATGGTCGTGCAGGCCGGTCGTGCCCCCGATGCCCTCGTCCTGCCGCGTCGACCCGCTTTCCGCCCCTGCTCTGCCGCTGCTCGCCGTTCTCGGGATCCTCGTGGCGGCCCTGCCGGCGTTCGTCGCGCCCGACCCCCCGGTGGCCCGTCGAGGGGCCTCGCGATGAGCCCCGCCCGGTTCGCCCCCGAGCCCACCACACCAGTCGGCTCCGACCCCACCACACCAGTCGCCTTCGACAACGTCACCATCCGGTATGCCGGGAGCCCGGCGTCCCGCGCTCCGCTCCGCATCGTTCGTGCTCGAGGAGGGCGAGCTCGTCGTGGTCACCGGCCGCACCGGTGCGGGCAAGTCCACCCTGCTCGGCGCCGTCAACGGCACGGTCCCGCACTTCACCGGCGGCCGGCTCTCGGGTCGGGTCACCGTCTGCGGTCGGGACACCCGCACCCACCGACCGCGCGACCTCGCCGGGGTCGTGGGCGTGGTACGCCAGGACCCTCTTTCCGGCTTCGTCACCGACACGGTCGAGGAGGAGCTGGCCTACACCCTCGAGCAGCTCGCCCTCGACCCGCCCGCCATGCGCCGACGCGTCGAGGAGGTGCTCGACCTGCTCGGCATCGCCGACCTGCGGGATGCGCCGCTGCGCGACCTGTCGGGCGGGCAGCAGCAGCGGGTCGCGATCGGGTCGGTGCTCACCGCCAGCCCCCGGCTCCTGGTCCTCGACGAACCCACGTCGGCGCTCGACCCGACCGGTGCCGAGGAGGTCCTGGCCACGCTCTCCCGGCTGGTCCACGACCTCGGGCTCACCGTGCTGGTCTCCGAGCACCGGCTCGAGCGCATCGTCGGCACCGCGGACCGGGTCGTCGTCGTCGCCGACGACGGCACGGTCAGCATCGGCCTCCCTCGCGAGGTGATGGCCACCGCTCCCCTGGCGCCCCCCGTCGTCCACCTCGGCCGGTGGGCCGGGTGGGAGCCGTTGCCGCTGACCATCCGCGACGCCCGACGCGCCGCAACCAGCCTCCGCGCCGACCTCGCCTCGTCCCCGACGTCGCCCGGCTCGGCCAGGTCGAGAGTGCACGACACGCTGACGCCGACCGCAGCCGGTCAGCGTGTCGCGCACTCTCGATCGGACCCGGGGGTCGCGCGGGTCGTCGCGACGGACCTGGACGTCAGCCACGGCGCCGTGACCGCCGTGCGCGGGGTCGACCTCACCTGCGCGACGGCGAGGTCGCTGGTCCTCATGGGGCGCAACGGATCCGGCAAGTCCTCGCTGCTCTGGGCGCTGCACGGGTCCGGCGCGCGCAGCGGGGTGCGTCACCGTGCTGACGTGCTCGGCGAGAGCAGGTCGACCCGGCATCGGAGTCGCCCAGGGTGCGGCGCAGCCACATCGGCCTGGTGCCCCAGAGCGCGCCCGACCTGCTCTACCTCGACTCCGTGCAGGCCGAGTGCCGCCAGGCCGACGACGAGGCCGGCGCGGACCACGGCACCACCCGCGCCACGCTCGACCGGCTCGCACCCGGCATACCGGACGAGCACCACCCCCGCGACCTGTCGGAAGGGCAGCAGCTCGCCCTCGTCCTGGCGATCCAGCTCGCCGCCTCGCCCGGCGGCGCTGCTGCTCGACGAGCCCACCCGCGGCCTGGACTACCCCGCCAAGGAGGCGCTCGCGAAGGTCCTGCGGGACCTCGCGGCTCACGCGGCCGCGCGGTCGCGGTGGCAACGCACGACGTCGAGTTCGCCGCCACGGTGGCCGACCGGGTCGTCGTGCTGTCGGAGGGCCGGGTCGTCGCCGACGGCCCTGCCACGGACGTCCTGTGCGACTCGCCCGCGTTCGCGCCCCAGGTCGCCAAGGTGCTCGCCCCGGCCAGGCTGCTGCGGCTCGACCAGGTGCAGGCAGCCTTGCCGGCGACCGCACGGTGGCGCGCCCTGATGGCCTCCCCGATCAGCGTCATCGCGCTGCGTCCACGCTCGACCGCGGCTCTGGTCCTGGTCGTCCCTCGCCGGGCTGCTCGCGTTCGGGTGGCCGCTGTTCGCGACCGCCGACTCACGGCTGGGCCAGAACGCCGACGCGCCCCTCGTCTTCGCCCTGCTGCTGCCCCTGCTCATGGCCGTGGTGCTCTTCGAGATCAGCGAGGGCGGCCTCGACGTCAAGGCCGTGGCGATGCTCGGGGTGCTCTCCGCCGTCGGTGCCGCCCTGCGTCCGCTGGGCGCCGGCACCGCGGGGCTCGAGACGGTCTTCTTCCTGCTCGTGCTCGGCGGCCGCGTGTTCGGCCCCGGCTTCGGGTTCGTCCTCGGCTCCACGACCCTGTTCGCCTCGGCCCTGATCACCGGAGGAGTCGGGCCGTGGCTGCCCTACCAGATGCTGGGCGCCGCCTGGGTCGGGCTGGGGGCCGGCCTGCTGCCGCGGGTCCCCGCCCGCTGGGAGCTGCTGCTGCTCGCCGGCTACGGCGCGATCGCCGGGCTGCTCTACGGCGTCGCGCTCAACTTCTCGTTCTGGCCGTTCGCGAGCGGGCTCGAGAGCGACCTGTCGTTCGTGGCCGGCGCCGCCCCGTGGGAGAACCTGCGCCGGTTCGGGGTCTTCTCGCTCGCCACGTCGCTGTGGTGGGACCTCGGGCCGCGCCCTGACCAACGTCGTCCTCATCGCCGTCACCGGCCGCGCCGTCCTCGGGCACCCTGCGGCGCGCCTCGCGCCGGGCCGCCTTCGACGCCGAGGTGCAGTTCGTCGGCGGGCACGGCGAGGACGAGCACCGCGACGACGAGCCGAGCACGCGGCATACGCTGCAGGGATGAGCACGCACACCTCGCTGCCCATCCGCACCGTCACCGACCCCGACGTCAAGGCCACCTACGCCACCGACGAGTCGGTGGGCGCGACCGCCCCGGGCACTTCGAGGTGGTGCGGGCCCGCGACCTCGACGAGGTGGTCGAGGTGATGCGCTGGGCCCACGAGACGCGCACCCCGGTCGTGCCGCAGGGCGCCCGCAGCAGCCTCACCGGGAGCTCGGTCGCGATCGAGGGCGGCGTGGTCCTCAACACCGAGGCGCTCGACTCGATCGCCACGATCGACCCGCTGGAGGGCCTGGCGGTCCTCGGCCCCGGCGTCATCAACAAGGACCTCAAGGACGCCGTCGCCGCGCAGGGCCTCTTCTACCCACCCGATCCCGCGAGCTCGGCGTTCTGCACCATCGGCGGCAACGTCGCCACCAACGCGGGCGGGCTGTGCTGCGTCAAGTACGGCGTCACCGCCGACTACGTGCGCGCCCTCCAGGTGGTGCTGCCCGGCGGCGAGGTGATCCGCACCGGTCACCGCACTGCCAAGGGCGTCGCCGGACTCGACCTCACCGGGCTGTTCGTCGGCTCCGAAGGCACCCTCGGCGTCGTCACCGAGGTCACCACCCGCCTCATCCCGGCGCCCGACCCGGCCCTGACCGTCCTGGCCACCTTCGACTCGCTCGACGCCGCCGGGGTCGCCATCGTCGCCCTGCGCCGCGAGCGCCACGTGCCGTCGCTCGTCGAGCTGCTCGACCGGGCCGCCGTCGCGGCCGTCCAGGCGCTCGCGGACTACGGCTTCCCCCAGGACTGCGAGGCGGTGCTGCTGGTCCAGTCCGACCGTCCCGGACCACACCGGCGAAGACGTCCAGAGGTATGCCGCGTTGCTCACCGACGCGGGCGCGGTGGACGTCGCCGTGGCCGACGACCCCACCGAGGCCGACCTGCTGCTCGCGGGCCGGCGGGCCCTGAGCCCGGCGCTCGAGGCCAAGGGCCCGCGCTACCTCGAGGACGTCTGCGTCCCGGTCGGCCGGCTCACCGACCTGATCCGCACCGGGCAGGCCATCGCCGCGCACCACGGCCTGGAGGTGGTGATGGCCGGGCACGCGGGCGACGGCAACCTGCACCCGAGCATCTTCTTCGACGCCGCAGACCCGGCCAGCCGGGAGCGGGCCCACCTGGCCTTCACCGAGATCGTCACGGCAGCCCTGCAGATGGGCGGCACCATCACCGGCGAGCACGGCGTCGGCACGCTGAAGGCTCCCTGGCTCGCCCAGGAGCTCGGGAAGCGGGAGCTGGAGCGACAACGGGCGGTCAAGGCCCTGTTCGACCCGCGGGGGATCCTCAACCCCGGCCGGGTCTACTGGTCCTGACGAGTGCCTGGTCCAGACGTCACAAGCGTCACAGCTTTATCGGGTCTAGGGACAACGTTGACCTTCACTCGACTTCGCAACCGGTGTGAAGGTCAACCTTCCTGCTAGACCCGATAAAGCTGTGGCGTCGGGGCGGCTGGTAGAAACGAGGGCATGAGCCCCCTCGAACTCGACCGCAGTGAGTCCTGGTTGACCCGCGAGGAGCTCGACGCGGCGCGTGAACGGCTTGCCGATCCTCTACGTCGACGCCGTCCCGGTGCGGGTGGACGAACGCGGGGCGCTGAGCGCCGTCGGACTGCTGCTGCGGGCCTCCGACGGGGAGATCAACCGCGAGCTCGTGTCCGGCCGCGTGCTCTACCACGAGCGGGTCCGGGACGCCCTGATCCGCCACCTCGAGAAGGACCTCGGCCCCATGGCCCTGCCGCAGATCCCCGCGAGCCCACAGCCGTTCACCGTGGCCGAGTACTTCCCGACGCCGGGGGTGACGCCGTTCCACGACCCGCGCCAGCACGCCGTCTCGCTCGCGTTCGTCGTGCCGGTGGCGGGCGACTGCCAGCCCCAGCAGGACGCCCTCGACCTGGCCTGGCTCACCCCGGAGGAGGCGGTTGCCCCGTCCCTGCTGGAGGAGATGGACGGGGGCCACGGCGCCCTCCTCCGGCAGGCCCTGGCACACCTGGGTCACGCCATCTGAGCGACTTGTCCCATTGATGTGAGTACTACGCCACTCATTTGACCCAATTCCTGGCCGAACGGATGAGGCCAGTCAGACGATCGTCGCGGGAGAATGGTGGCGTGCCGGGGGAAATCGCCACATACCTCCTCGGAGCCCAAGGGGGCACCGAGGACGATTTCACCCGCCTCTACGCGCTGAGCAACCCGGTGCTCGTCCGCTACCTGCGGGTCACCGCCGATGCCGACCCCACCGTCCTCGCGCTGGGCGCCTGGGCCACCGCACTGCACCAGTTCCAGGTCTGCCCAGCCGACGACGACGCGTGGCTCGAGCTGCTCGTCGGCGCCGGCCGGATGGCGTCGAGCGAACACCTCAGGGACGACCTGGACGGCTCCTGGCCCGACCCCGGTGCCGCAGCCTCCGATGACGTCGACCGCGCCATCGAGGCGTTGCGGGCCTGCCCGCCGGCGGAAGCCGATGTGCTGGCCCTGGGGCTGATCGCCAACCTCGGCCGCGAGGCCACCGCCCGCCTCACGGGCCATGAGCCAGGCCGGGTGCTCGCCCTCGTGCGCAGCGGTCAGGAGCGACTGGCCATGCCGTTCGAGGAGCTGATCGCCGCCCTCCGAGCGCCGGCCCGCGCCGACGAGCTCGCGGACCTCGCCCTCGTGAGGCCCCTCGTCCTCGCTGCCCTCGCCGACCCCGCACCCGCCGCCGGCCCCGTCCCACGACTCACCCCGGGCGGTCTCGCCGCAGCCTCAGTCGCCGCAGCCCCGGTCGCCGCAGCCCCGCTGGTCGCGGCCCCCCTCGCCGCGCCGCCGGAGCAGGGCCCGTCACCTGAGGCCCCCCTTCGCGAGCCTGCAGTCGTCGACCTGGCGGGCATGGGGTCGCCCACGCCCGGCACGTCCAACGCCGTCCACCTGACCGCCGTGGGCTCGCCGACGGGCACACCGGGACGGTCGGCCCGCGTCGGCGCCGGGGCGGCGGCGTGGCTCCTGGCGTTCGGCGGTGTGGGCACCGCAGCCGCCATGAGCGGCCTGCTCACCCCGGTGATCGACGGCATCTTCGGTCATGCCGGTCCGCCGCTGGTCACCGCGCAGGGGCCGTCCCGACCCGGGACGCCGTCCGCCGCCCAGACCCCCGTGGTCCCGGGCTCGGGGCCACAGGACACGGCTCCCCCCGGCACGACGCCGCCCGCCCAGCCTCCCGGCACGACGCCGCCCGCCCAGCCGCCCGGCACGACCCCGCCCGCCCAGCCGCCCGGCACCGGCGGCGGCACCCAGCCCGTGACGCTGCCCGGACGGTCCAGGGTCGTCAACGTCGTGCTGGCGTCCTACGTCGTCCCTGACAGCTCGGAGTCCTCGGACCCCGCCGGGCCGACCGACCCCGCCGGGCCGACCAACCCCGCCGGGCCGACCAACCCCGCCGGGCCGACCGTCCCCGTCAACCCGACCGTCCCCGTCAACCCGACCGTCCCGGCTCGACCGGGCGTGCCCCAAGGGCCCGTGACCCTCGTCCCGACCCCCAGCGGCCCCACCTCGCCCGGCAAGCCAGCGGGCCACGGCAGCTCGAAGGGCAGCGGAAAGGCCGCAGCGAAGGCAGCGAAGGCCCAGGCAAGGGCGGCCAAGGCGGCAGCGAGGGCCGCGGCCAAGACTGCCAAGGCCCACGCGAAGGCAGCGGCCAAGGCCAAGGCCCACACCGCCAAGGGCAAAGCCGCCAAGGCCAAGGCAGCGGCCAAGGCCAAGGCAGCGGCCAAGGCCAAGGCCGCCAAGTGCAAGGCCGCCAAGTGCAAGGCCGCCAAGTGCAAGGCCAAGGCGGCCAAGTGCAAGGCCAAGGCCGCCAAGGCGAAGGCAGCCAAGGGCAAGGGCCACGTCTGCGGCAAGGCGCCAGCCTCCAGCGGGCACGCCAAGGCCAAGGGCCACGTAAGGGCCTGAGCGCCAGGCAGTCGCCGCTTCGTCCTCGTCAGGCTCGTGCGCTCCCGTCGGCTCCGACCGTCAGCGCTGTGGTCCGGTCAGGCGCGGCGGCGACGCCTGCGGTCTGCGGCGTCCATCGCCTCGGCCTCCTCGGGCGTCGGCGCGCTCCCCCCGAGCCGGGCTGGTAGCAGGTGTCGCTCGGCTCTCTGGCCACGCCGGGTAGCGGTCCTGGTCCGCGTGCAGCTGGGCCTGCATGGCTGACCGGACCCGGTCTGTGGCCGCTGCTGCGTTCTCGTCCGCCCCGATCTCGATGGGAGCGCCGACGGTGATGAGCAGCGGTATGCCGTGTCGGCCCATCCTGCGCGGCTGACCCTTGGTCCAGACGCGCTGCGAGCCCCAGATCGTGGTGGGCAACACCGGCACACCGGCTTCCTGCGCGAGCCGCACGGTGCCGGACTTGAACGCCTTGAGCTCGAAGGACCGCGAGATGGTGGCCTCGGGGAACACGCCGATGATCTCGCCGTCGCGCAGGGCGGTGCGCGCCGCGTCGAAGGACCCGAGGCCGGCCTCGCGGTCAACCGGGATGTGGTGCATCCCCCTCATCAGCGGGCCGGCCACCGGGTTGGACCAGATCGACTTCTTGGCCATGAACCGCACGTAGCGGCCGACCTTGACACCCACCAACCCGGCATACGTGAAGTCGAAGTAGCCGGTGTGGTTGACGGCCAGCACCGCTCCCCCGTGTCGGGGCACGTGCTCGAGGCCCGACATGGAGAACTTGAGTCCCTGGGCGGCGAACAGCGCGCGGGCGAACCCGATGACGGGGGTGTAGACGGGTTCCATGGGCCAACCCTAGGGGTCGAGTTTGCGCAGCAGGCGCGCCAGGTGCTCACGGTCTCGGTCCGAGAGCGCCGACAGGTATGCCGCGGACTCACCGTCGCGCGCCTCGTCCACTTCCGCGAGCAACGTCCGCCCCGGCTCGGTCAGCTCGACGAGCACGGCGCGACGGTCGGTCGGGTCCGGCACCCGGCGGACCAGCCCGCGCACCTCGAGGCCGTCGAGCACCTCGGTGACCGATCGCGGCGCGATCCGCAGGTGGGCCGCGATCGTACCCATCCGGGCCGACTCGTGGCGGTGCACGACCCGCAGCGCCCGGGCCTGGTGGGGCGAGAGATCCCACGGCGCGAGGCTGTCGGACCAGCGACGTCGCATCGCCCTGGCACTGCGCATGAGGAGCTCGGACAGCGGTTCCTGCCCGTCCGTGGTGGCCATCCGGGAATAGTACCCGCCTGTTGTCTTGTTACTTCATTGTGAGGTAACCTCAACAATTCCAATGACGCGCAACAGAAAGGGGTGATGCCACTTGGACAGCACCCAGAACGTCGACACGATCCCAGCCGGCGACAGGGGCAGCCGCGAAGGTCGCGGCGCCATGCGACCCTCTCCGGCCGACCGCCAGCAGCTGGCTGAGTCGCCCGTCCCCCTCTCCCGCCTCGCCAGGCTGTTCGCCCCGCACCGCTGGACCATCGGCGTGGTGATGGCCCTCATCGTGGCCTCTTCGACCATCTCGTTGGCCCAGCCCTTCCTCATCCGCTCGGTCATCGACGCGGCGCTCCCCCGTCAGGACGTACGGCTGCTCGTGTTCGCCGTCGCCGGCATGCTTGCTGTGACAGTCGCGAGCTCGCTGCTCGGCGTGGTGCAGACGTGGCTGTCGACCGGTCTCGGCCAGCAGATCATGCACACCCTGCGCACCCAGGTCTTCGACCACCTCCAGCGCCAGTCGATGGACTTCTTCAGGCGCACCCGTGGTGGCGAGGTGCAGTCACGCCTGACCAACGACATCGGCGCGATGCAGTCGGTCGTCACCAACACCGCCACCTCGGTGGCGTCCAACGTCACGACCGCCGTCGGCACCTCGGTGGCAATGGTGGCGCTCAGCTGGCGGCTCAGCCTGCTCTCCCTGCTCGTCATCCCCCCGGCGGTCTGGCTGACCCGGCGGGTCGCCCTGCTGCGCCGCGAGATCACGAGCCAGCAGCAGCGACGGCTCGCCGACCTCCAGACCCAGGTCGACGAGGGTCTGTCGGTGAGCGGCGTGCTGCTCACCAAGACCCTCGGTGCCGGTGGCTCCGCCTCGCGCCGGTTCGAGGAGACCTCCACCAGCCTCGTCGACCTCGAGATCCGTTCCCAGCTCGCCGGGCGCTGGCGGATGGCCACGATGAGCATCGTCTTCGCCGCGATCCCCGCGGCGATCTACCTCGCCGCCGGCTTCCCCGCCACCTCGGGCGGCATGACCATCGGGACCCTGGTCGCCTTCACGTCCCTGCAGTCCGGCATCTTCCGGCCGCTCATGGGGCTGCTCAACCTCGGCGCCCAGTGGGTCTCCTCGATGGCCCTGTTCAGCCGGATCTTCGGCTACCTCGACCTGCCGGTCGACGTCGCCCCTCCGACCGACCCCATACGCATCGACCCAACCGCGATCCGTGGTGAGGTCCGGTTCGAGTCCGTCGACTACGCCTACCCCGACAGCGACACCGCGGCCTTGCACGGCATCGACCTGACCGTCCCCGCCGGCACCACCCTGGCCCTCGTCGGGGGGACCGGCTCTGGCAAGAGCACGCTGGCCGCACTCGTCTCCCGCCTGCACGACCCGCGGTCCGGCCGGGTCACCATCGACGGCCACGACCTGCGTGACCTGCACCCCGAGGACCTGGCCGCAGTGGTCGGGGTGGTCTCCCAGGAGTCCTACCTCGTGCACGCCTCGATCCGCGACAACCTCCTGCTCGCCCGGCCGGGCGCCAGCGAGGCCCAGCTGTGGCGGTCCCTCGCCGCGGCCCAGATCGACGAGCTCGTGGCCGGCCTGCCCGACGGCTTGGACACGATGGTGGGCGCACGTGGTCACCGGTTCTCCGGTGGCGAGAAGCAGCGGCTGGCCATCGCCCGCACGCTGCTGCGCGACCCCCGTGTGCTGGTCCTCGACGAGGCGACCAGCGCCCTGGACAACGACACCGAGCGCGAGCTGCAGCGCGCCCTCGACGCCCTCAGCGCCGGCCGCACCACCATCACGATCGCGCACCGGCTCTCGACCATCGAGTCCGCCGACCAGATCGCGGTCCTCGACCACGGCGCCGTCGTGGAGACCGGCACCCACGCGTCGCTTCTCGCCGCCGGCGGCAGGTACGCCCACCTCGCCGGGGTGGACGGCGCCCCCGTCGCGGCCTGAGGGCGTGGCCGAGCGGCCGCGCACGCGGCATACCCGTTGGTCACCCGACCGCATGGGATGGGAAGATTTCCGCCATGACCGACGCACCCACCAGGCCCAGCGCTGCCACGATCCCCGACAAGCCCTCGATCGACGGGCTCGAGGACAAGTGGGCGCAGGTATGGCGGGAGCAGGGCACCTATACCTTCGACCGCACCAAGGCCCTCGCGCAGGGCCGGGAGTCCGTGTTCTCGATCGACACGCCCCCGCCGACCGCCTCCGGCTCGCTCCACATGGGACACGTGTTCTCCTACACGCACACCGACTGCATGGCCCGTTACCAGCGGATGCAGGGGCGCGAGGTGTTCTACCCGATCGGCTGGGACGACAACGGCCTGCCGACCGAGAAGCGGGTCCAGAACTACTACGGCGTGCGCGGCGACGCGTCCCTGCCCTACGACCCGCGACTTCCAGCCGCCCCACCGCGGTGACGCCAAGAGCCTCAAGGCGGCCGACACGCTGCCCATCTCGCGACAGAACTTCATCGAGCTGTGTGACGAGCTGACCGTCGAGGACGAGAAGGCCTTCGAGTCGCTGTTCCGGCGGATGGGCTTCAGCCTCGACTGGGACATCAGCTACCGCACCATCGACGACCACTCGCGCGCCACTGCGCAGCAGGCCTTCCTGCGCAACCTCGCCCGCGGCGAGGCCTACCAGTCCGAGGCGCCCGGGCTGTGGGACGTCACCTTCCAGACCGCCGTTGCCCAGGCCGAGCTGGAGGCGCGCGACTACCCCGGCGCCTACCACCGGGTGGCCTTCCACGGCGCTGACGGCTCCGGTCCAGATCGAGACGACGCGGCCCGAGCTCATCCCGTCCGCGGTGGCACTCATCGCCCACCCCGACGACGAGCGGTATGCCGGCGCTGTTCGGCTCCACGGTCCGCTCACCGCTGTTCGGGGTCGAGATCCCCGTGGTCGCCCACCCGGCCGCCGAGCCCGACAAGGGCGCCGGCATCGCGATGTGCTGCACCTTCGGCGACCTCACCGACGTGCTGTGGTGGCGTGAGCTCCAGCTGCCGACCCGGTCGGTCATCACCCGCTCCGGCCGGATCCAGGCCGAGGTGCCGGAGTGGATCGCCGGCGGCCCGGGTGAGGCCCTCTTCGCCGAGGAGCTCGCCACCAAGACGACCTTCAGCGCGCGCGAGGCCGTCGTGGCCGCGCTGCGGGAGTCCGGCGACCTCGACGGAGAGCCGAAGGCCACCCAGCGCAAGGCCAACTTCTACGAGCGCGGCGAGAAGCCGCTCGAGATCGTCACCTCGCGCCAGTGGTACATCCGCAACGGCGGTCGCGACGCCGAACTCAACGCCGAGATGCTCGAACGCGGCAGGCAGGTCGACTTCCACCCGGCGTTCATGCAGGCGCGCTACGCGAACTGGGTCAGCGGCCTCAACGGCGACTGGCTGATCTCACGGCAGCGGTTCTTCGGCGTGCCGATCCCGGTCTGGTACCCGCTCGACGACAACGGTGACCCGGTGTTCGACAAGCAGCTCGTGCCCGCCGAGGACCAGCTGCCCGTCGACCCTGCGGCGCAGGCCCCCGAGGGCTACGACGAGTCGCAGCGCGGGCAGGCCGGCGGCTTCGTCGGTGACCCGGACATCATGGACACCTGGGCCACGTCGTCCCTCACCCCCCAGATCGCCGGGCGCTGGCGCGACGACCCGGAGCTGTTCGCCGGGGTGTTCCCGATGGACGTCCGGCCCCAGGGACACGACATCATCCGCACCTGGCTGTTCTCGACGATCGTGCGGTCGCACTTCGAGTTCGGCTCGGTTCCGTGGCGCAACGCCGCCCTGTCCGGCTGGATCCTCGACCCCGACCGCAAGAAGATGAGCAAGTCCAAGGGCAATGTCGTCACGCCCGAGGACGTCGTCAAGGAGCACAGCGCCGATGCGGTCCGCTACTGGGCGGCCAGCGGGCGCCTCGGCGCCGACGCGGCCTACGACACCGGCCAGATGAAGGTCGGCCGCCGGCTGGCGATCAAGATCCTCAACGCGACGAAGTTCGCTCTGTCCTTCGGCGAAGTCGACATCCAGAACAGCGGCGAAGTCGACATCCAGAACAGCGGCGAAGTCGACATCCACGACAGCGGCGAAGTCGACATCCAGGACCGCGGCGAGGTCGACGGCGATCTGGATGCAGCCGTCACCAACCCGCTGGACCGCGCCATGCTCGCCCAGCTCGGTGACGTCGTGTCGAAGGCGACGGCGGGGTTCGAGGCCTGGGACCACACCCGCGCGCTCGAGGTGAGCGAGACCTTCTTCTGGACCTTCTGCGACGACTACCTCGAGCTGGTCAAGGACCGCGCCTACGGCGGTCAGGGCGAGGCCGAGGCCGCCTCGGCCCGGGCTGCCCTGCGCATCGCGCTCGACGTCCTGCTGCGCCTGTTCGCCCCGATGCTGCCCTACGTCACCGAGGAGGTCTGGTCCTGGTGGCACGAGGGCTCGGTGCACCGCGCGCCGTGGCCGACTGCTGCCGACACGGCAGCCGGCGACGGTGGGGACGTCGCGCTGCTCGCCGCGGTGGGCGAGGCCCTGGCAGGCGTGCGCAAGGCCAAGTCCGAGGCCAAGGTCGGCATGCGTGCCGAGGTCGCGGCGATCGTGTTGGCCGGGTCCGGCGGCGTGGGCCGACCGGGTGCGACTCGCCGAGACCGACCTGCGCGCTGCCGGGCGGATCACCGGCACGATCGGCTATGCCGAGGCCGAGACTCCCGAGGTGCGCGACGCCGAGCTGATCCCGGTGGAGAAGCCGAAGGCCTGAGCCTTGCGAATCCCGTTGGGCTGCACCGTGATCCACGGCACATCCCACCCGGCGATGCGCAGCTCACGGCCGGCGAACCGGCCCTCGTCCAGGAGGGTCACCTGGCCGGTCGCCGGGTCGTAGACGTCGAGCACCCGGTCGCCGTCCCCGGGCAGCACGAGCGTCACGTGTCGCGGCAGCACGCCGTTGCCGATGTAGAGCAGGGCCGGCTCACCGTCGGCGACGACCTCGACGAGGCGTGCGTGCGCCTCCCGCAGGCCACCGCGGGTCAGCTGACGCACGGCCCGCAGCTCGTAGTCCGTGCCGCGCCGGGAGGCGCCGAACTCGAGCTCCTTGCGGGCGCCCCACGGTGGCGTGCCCAGGGCCCGGGGCCAGGGCACGTTGAGACGTCCGCCGCCGGCATACAACCGGTTGGTGCGGCGCATGACGACCCGTTCGTATGCCGCGAAGCGCTCCTTCTCGGTGGCCCCCGCCGGGGCGTCGGCGCGAGGCCCCTCGCCGGTGGTGATCCAGCGGGCGAAGGCCGGGTTGACCAGCATCCGCGCGACCGTGAGACAGGCGGAGCCGCAGGTGACCGGGCTCTGCTGGATCGGGCCGGTGTCACCGCTGCGCAACCGGTACCCCGAGGACATGGCCCCATCCTCGCGGGTGGGGCCGCAAACTTCTAGCGCCCCGCGTCCCGGTCGGCGCGCCGGTCCGGGTGCCCGCACCGCCGGCAGGACGAGGGTCGGCTCACCAGCGCGCTGAACGGCCCGCGTGGGCGAGCAACCGGGTCGCCGGTGGCGCCCACTCCGGGACCTCGGTCGCGGGGCCGAACCGGAACGGGCGGTCGGCCTCGGCGATGTGGTCGCGCGCCACCGGCCACAGGTCCATGGCGAGGTCGGCGGGGATCGGCCTCGGCTGGTCGATGGCCTGGGCCACGTCCCACCCGTGCAGCGTGATCTCGAGGGCGCCGACCGCAGCCGAGCAGCTCCCGGGGCAGGCTCAGGTCACCGAGCTCGACGCCACCGCCGCGGCGACGGGTGCCAGTGGCCCAGGAGGCCGCACGCCCGGTGACAGATGCTGTCGATCAGGTCGGCGCCGTCGGCCGGCGGCGTCCGGGGGCACCAGGCTCAGGGACGTCGCCTGGGCGGCAACCGCCATCGCCTCGAGGGAGTCGTCCATGTGGGCGAGCAGGTCGCGCAGCACCCAGCCCGCGCAGGGGGTGGGGCGTCCGAGGTCGGCCTCGGTGACGAGCAGCAGGCTGGCCCGGGTGTAGGCGATGGCCCGCTCGAGCAGCTCGACCGCGGTCGGTGGCCGGCCCTGACCGGTCACGAAGGACATCGGTCGAGCTCACGACGGGACCGGTGTAGTCGGACGGGAGCGAGGCGGGCAGGCCGAACTTCTCGAACAGGGCCAGGTCGAAGAACGCGGCGACGTGGCTGACCTTGCCGGCGGCGTCGAGGGTGAGCACCTGCAGGTGGAACGGCGTGAACGTGCCGTCGGCCTGACGCATGTAGAGGCCGAAGGCGGGCTGGCCGTTGGCGCTGGTCGCCACCATCGGCATGTCGTGCACGCCGCCGGGGCACTGGCGAGTCGATGAGGCGGCCGATGTTCTCCGCGCCGGTGTACCAGCCGGTGAACGGCGGCATCTCCCACACGGCGTCGCGAGTGAGCATGCCCACGATGGTGTTGATGTCCTTGTCCCAGAACGCCTTGACGTAGCGCTCCAGCATCTCCTTCTGCTGCGGGTCGAGGTCGGCCTCGACCTCGTCCTGGCTGACGTGCGCCTTGGCGATCTGGGCGTGGGCCCGCTGCAGGGCGCTGTTGACCGCGGCCTCGCTGGTCTCGAGCGCCTCGGCGACCTCGGACGCCTTCCACCGCAGCACGTCCCGCAGGATGAGCACGGCGCGCTGCCTGGCCGGCAGGTGCTGGAGGGCTGCGACGAAGGCGAGCCGGATGCTCTCGCGCTGGGCGACGAGGGTGGCCGGGTCGAGGTCTCGCCCGCCACCAGCGGGTCGGGCGCCGGTTCCAGCCAGGACACCTCCGCTGGACTCCACCAGCTGGTCCCCCGCGTTGCTCGACGGGGCGCCGAGCCCGGCCGGGAGCGGGCGCCGGTCCTTGCCCTCGAGAGCAGTGAGGCAGACGTTCGTGGCGATCCGGTAGAGCCAGGTGCGGACCGACGACCGGCCCTCGAACGCGGCATACGCCCGCCAGGCGCGCAGGTAGGTCTCCTGGACGAGGTCCTCGGCGTCGTGGATCGACCCGGTCATCCGGTAGCAGTGGGCGGTGAGCTCCCGCCGGAAGCCGTCCGTGGCCTCCGGGAAGTCCTCCACACGCCACTCGCTCGCGCACCTCGGTCATCGAGGTCCTCCTCCACTCGCCTGCTCCACAGGTTCCGACCAACGGGTCCAGCCTAGGCACACCCGTGCCACACCAGTACAGACCCGCGCAGCCGCCCGAAACTCATCGGTCGATAACGAACTGTGCCCGATTCCTCCGGACCGCTCGCCTTGACCGGCGCTGCTCCCTAGGGTCGATGACCGTGACACGACGAGGGTTGGCCCTGGGGGCGGGGACGGCGGCCACGCTGCTCCTCGCCGCGTGGGTCTCCGCGGCCGGCCCGGTCGGCATCCTGGGCCGACGGACCACCTACGGTCCGGTGAAGACCGCTCCGGGCGAGGACTACGGCCCGGGAGCCATCCCCTCGGCGACCGACCGCGGACTGAAGCGGGCCGACGTCCGGGCCAGCGACCCTGTGCTCGTCAGCATCGTCGGCTTCGCCCTCAAGCTCGTGCTCGTGGCCGTGGTCGTCGTGGTGCTCGTCGCGGTCGGCCGGGCCCTGCGCGACCGCTGGGTCACCCGGGAGCAGGACACCGACGACGAGGTCGCCGTCGACCTGGTGCCCGAGGCCCTGCTCGAGGGCGCGCGCGAGGGTGAGGAGCTGCTCGCCCGGGGCACCCCCGGCAACGCGGTCATCGCGGCCTGGGTCGCCCTGGAGGACGCCGTCCGCGGGGCGGGGGTGCGCGACGACGACTCCCGGACCGCGGCCGAGCTGGTCACCACGGTGCTGCGCTCGTACCGCGTCGACCGAGCGCCGCTGGACACCCTCGCCGCGCTCTACCGCGAGGCCAGGTTCTCCCGACACCCGATCGGCGAGGACCAGCGCACCCGCGCCCGTGAGGCCCTCGTGCAGGTGCAGGCCGACCTGCGCCGGACCGTGGCCCAGGCAGCACGTGCCAGGCCGGCAGGCCGCCGCCGGGTCGACAGCCCCCTCGCCCCGGTCGGCAGCGACCCGGACGACCCGGTGACCCGCCGGCTCGCCGCCCTGACGGCCGCCACAGCTGTTCCTCCTCGGTCCTGACCCTCGCCGTCGTCGTCGGCGCACTGGCCGTGTCCGTGTCCGTTCCTGGGCGATGCGGGCATGCTGCTCGCCTCCGTGGGAGCCATCGCCGCCCTCGGTGTGCTGGCGCAGTGGCTCTGGCAGGCGCGGCAGTCGACCGACTGGGACAACACCTTCACCGAGACGGCCCCCCCACGCGGCACCGACAGCCGCATCAGCCGGCTCGCGGTCGACGTGACGGAGGCGGTCGGCGGCGCCGCGGCCCCAGCCACCCGGCTGCATGCCACCCTCGGCCACCTGGCCAGCGAACGGCTGCGGGACCGCCGCGGCCTGACCGCCACCGACGACGCCGGCGCAGCGCTGGGAGCGCGACTTCGCGGCATACCTCGCCGGACCCCCGACCACCCGCATCACCGCCGCCCAGCTCGCGGCGTTCACCACCATCCTGGAGGAGCTCTAAGTGACCCTGACCCTCGACGAGGTCGCCACCCGCGCGGCCGCCATCCTCACCGAGGTCGAACGCGCAGTCGTCGGCAAGCGGCAGAGCCTGGAGATCGTGCTGTCCGGCATCCTGGCGGGCGGTCACGTGCTCATGGAGGACTTCCCCGGGCTGGGCAAGACACTGGCGGCCCGGTCGTTCGCGCAGGCCCTCGGGCTGGACTTCGCGCGGGCCCAGTTCACGCCCGACCTGCTGCCGAGCGACCTGACCGGGTCGTTCCTCTACGACCAGCGCACCCACGACTTCAGCTTCCGCAAGGGGCCGCTGTTCACCGGGCTGCTCCTGGCCGACGAGATCAACCGCACGCCTCCCAAGACGCAGTCCGCCCTGCTCGAGGCGATGCAGGAGGGGCAGGTCACGGTGGAGGGCGAGACGTTCGCGCTGCCCAAGCCGTTCCACGTGCTCGCCACGGCGAACCCCGTCGAGTACGAAGGGACCTACCCCCTGCCCGGAGGCCCAGCTCGACCGGTTCCTGCTGCGGGTGAGCTTCGGCTACCCCAGCGCGGCCGACGAGTGGGAGGTGCTGCAGCGACGGATGGCGCGGCAGCAGGAGGCCCAGGAGGTCGCCGGCGTGACCGACGGCCCGGGACTGATCGAGATGCAGCAGGCCATCGAGACGGTCACCGTCGACGAGGGTGTCGGCCAGTACTGCGTGCGGCTGGTGGGGGCGACCCGCAGCCACCAGAACCTGCTGATGGGTGCCTCACCGCGCGCCTCGCTCGCGCTCCTGCTCACGTCGCGGGCGTATGCCGTCCTGCGCGGCCGCGACTACGTCACCCCCGAGGACGTCAAGGCCGTGGCCCACGCCTGCCTCGACCACCGGGTCACCGTGCGCCCCGAGCTGTGGATGAACGACGTCTCGGCCGCCAGCGTGGTCGACAGCGTGCTGACGCTCCGTGCCGACGCCGACCGCCACCGGTGCAGGGCCGCGGACCGGTTTCGAGCGTCCGTGACCGTGCGCCCGGGGCGACGGCTGGAGGCGCGCTGGCGCGTGACCTCGGCGCACTTCCGCGCCCTGTTGCTCGGCCTGCTGCTCGTCGGGCTCGGCGTGCTGCTGCGCCGACCGGACGCCGCTGGTGCTCGGCACGCCGCTGCTCGTCGTCGGACTGTGGGCGACCGCCGTCCCGCCCGGCGGCGACCCCGGTGGTCGCACGCCGCCATCGCCCACCCCGTGCTGCGCGAGGGGCAGGCCACCCGTTGGGTCGCCACCATCGAGCCCACCCCGGGGATCGAGGAGGCGGGGCTGGTCCTGCTGCCCACGCCCTACACGGCGTTCACCCCGGGATTCCGAGCAGCCGCAGCCGCCTTCGCAGCCGGCGACGACGGCCCGGTCTCGCTCGAGGTAGTCTGCCAGAGCACCCGCTGGGGTCACCGCCGGCTGGGACCGGCGACCGTCGCCGTGAGCGGGGCGTTCGGCGCCTTCCGGTGGGAGCCGGAGGCGGTGTCCCTCCCTGCGATCCCGACCGTGCCGCTGCCCGACAGCTTCACCGCGCGCGTGCCCGTGCCGCGCCCTGACGGCCTGGTCGGGCAGAACCGGTCGCACCACCCCGGCGACGGCGGCGAGCTCGACCAGATCCGGCCGTTCCGCTTCGGTGACCGGCTGCGCAGGGTGCACTGGCCGGTCTCGGTCCGCACCGGCGAGCTGCACGTGACCGCGACCCATGCGGACCAGGACACCGAGATCCTGCTGCTCGTGGACGCCATGAACGACATCGGGCGCAGCGAAGGCGTCGGGGGGTCGACCAGCAGCCTGGACAACGCCGTCCGGGCAGCCGGGGCGATCGCCGAGCACTACCTGCGCACCGGCGACCGGGTCGGTCTGCTCGTGCTCGGAGCCAGGGACCTGCCCCACGTCAAGGCGGCCAGCGGCAGCAACCACCTGCGCCGCCTGCTCGACGTCCTGGCCCGGGTCAGGGTCGCCGACAGCACGGTCAGCGACGAGAAGCGGTTGCGCTCCCAGCTGCGCCACCACGTCTCGGCCGGCACCCTTGCCGTCATCCTCACCCCCGCCATCTCCCCCGAGGTCCTGGCGCACGCCGTGGCCCTGTCCCGCCGCGGGATCTCGGTGGTCACCGTCGACACGCTGCCCTCCGACCTCGCCACGCCTGACATCCCCCAGGCCACGCTGGCCCAGCTCTCCTCGGCGGCCGAGGACCAGCCCACGGAGACCCGGTTGGCCTGGCGGCTGCGGCTGCTCGAGCGCAACCGCGAGATGACCCGGGCCCGTGAGGCGGGGGTCCCGATCGTGCCGTGGGCCGGGCCCGGCACCCTCGACCTGGTGCTGCGTGACCTGGGTCGCCGGTCGCGGGCCCCCAGGGTGGTAAGCCGCTGATGTCGCGCTCCCAGCTCGTCCTGCGCGGTGTGCTCTGCGCGGCCTCCGCGACCCTGCTCGTGCTGACCCTGGCCAGCTCGCCGCACCCGGTCGTCGTCGCGGCGTTCGTGCTCGTGGCCCTCACCGTGTATGCCGCCGTCGAGCCCGACTCGATGTGGGTCACGGTGCTCCTCGGGGGCCACGCCCTGCACTGGGTGTCCGCCGTCCCCATCCCTGCGGCCACTGGCGCCTGGGTCGCTCTGCTGGCCGCCGCCTGGGCCGGCCTGGTGCTGCACCTCAGCGCGAGCCTGGCGGCCAGCCTGCCCGGCCCGGTCCCGGTCCCGGGCCTGTCCCTGCGGCGCTGGGCCCGTCGCGGCGCCGTCGTGGCGGCCGTGACCGTGCCGGTCTGGGCGGTGGCGCTGCTGTCCGGCCAGGAGGCGGTCGGGGGCGAGGTCGCCCTGACGTATGCCGCGCTGGCCGCGGTCGCGCTGCTCACCTTCGCCGTGTGGCTGCTCAGTCGCGACGACCGGCCACGCCCCCGCGCCTGACCCGGGCTCGCGGCATACCGGCTCGTGCCCCGACGTGTTGCCCGACTGACGGTCACCGGTCCGCAGAATCGCCCGTCCCGTGACCACCTGCGAGCAACAAGTCGGGAGCAGACCGGCGGCCTGCCGCCTCAGGCGGAGCGCTTGCGGGTGCGCTTGGGCTCCTCGTCGCGCCGCACGATGGTCGGCAGCACGTTGTCGAGGACGACCTCGCGGCTGACGACGACGCGGGAGATGCCCTCGTCGCTGGGGACGTCGAACATCACCGGCATGAGCACCTCCTCCATGATCGCGCGCAGGCCGCGGGCACCGGTGCCACGCTTGAGCGCCTGGTCGGCGATGGCCTCGAGGGCGTCGTCGGTGAACTCGAGCTCGACGTTGTCGATCTCGAACATCTTCTTGTACTGCTTGACCAGCGCGTTGCGCGGCTTGGACAGGATCGTGACGAGCGACTCCTGGTCGAGCGGGCTGACCGTGGTGATGACCGGCAGGCGGCCGATGAACTCGGGGATCAACCCGAACTTCATCAGGTCCTCGGGCATGACCTCGTGGATCGAGTCGGCCAGGTCCTTGGGCGTGTGCAGCTCGGAGCCGAAACCCAGGCCCTTCTTGCCGTTGCGCGACTCGATGAGCTTCTCGAGCCCGGCGAACGCGCCACCCACGATGAACAGCACGTTCGTCGTGTCGATCTGGATGAACTCCTGGTGCGGGTGCTTGCGGCCACCCTGGGGCGGGACCGAGGCGGTCGTGCCCTCGAGGATCTTGAGCAGCGCCTGCTGGACGCCCTCACCCGAGACGTCGCGGGTGATCGACGGGTTCTCCGACTTGCGGGCGATCTTGTCGACCTCGTCGATGTAGATGATGCCCGTCTCGGCCTTCTTGACGTCGTAGTCCGCGGCCTGGATGAGCTTGAGGAGGATGTTTTCCACGTCCTCCCCGACATAGCCGGCCTCGGTGAGGGCGGTCGCGTCGGCGATGGCGAACGGCACGTTGAGCATCTTGGCCAGGGTCTGGGCGAGGTAGGTCTTGCCGCAGCCCGTGGGGCCGATCAGCAGGATGTTGGACTTCGCGATGTCGACCGACTCGGCGTCCTTCTTGGCGGTGGCCTCACCCGCCTGGATCCGCTTGTAGTGGTTGTAGACGGCCACCGCGAGCGCCCGCTTGGCGACGTCCTGGCCGATCACGTAGTTCTCGAGGAACTCGAAGATCTCGCGCGGCTTGGGCAGCTCGTCCAGGCCCAGCTCGGAGGACTCGGCGAGCTCCTCCTCGATGATCTCGTTGCACAGGTCGATGCACTCGTCGCAGATGTAGACCCCGGGCCCGGCGATGAGCTTCTTGACCTGCTTCTGGCTCTTGCCGCAGAACGAGCACTTCAGCAGGTCGCCGCTCTCTCCCATGCGTGCCACGCGAAGTCCTCCGGTCGGTCTGACGAATCTGCCTGACGGTGCGCCGCCCCCACCTCGGACGACAACGCTCCGACGCTACAACGCCGGGCGCTTGCTTCGCTCCATTGAAACCGCCGCGTCGGCTGTTCGTCGCCCTTGTCCGCTGAGGGCGGACAACACGCCGCGGCCCCCTCGCACCCTCGGCCGACCCGGTGTCCACGACGCAGGTATGCCGCCCGCTCGGGTGAGCGGGCGGCATACCGGGTGGAGCGTGGTCGGGGACGGACCCCGGTGAGGTGTCAGTCCTCGAGCGTGCCCTTGCGCGAGGCGAGGACCTCGTCGATGAGGCCGTACTCGACGGCCTCCTGCGGCGGACAGGATCTTGTCGCGCTCGATGTCGTTGCGGACCTGCTCGGGGGTGCGACCGGAGTGCTTGGCCCAGGTCTCCTCGAGCCAGGTGCGCATCCGCAGCACCTCGTTGGCCTGGATCTCGATGTCCGAGGCCTGACCGCCCATGCCGCCCTCGAGGGCCGGCTGGTGGATGAGGATCCGGGCGTTCGGCAGGGCGAACCGCTTGCCCTTGGCACCGGCCGACAGCAGCACGGCGGCCGCTGAGGCGGCCTGGCCGATGACGAACGTCTGCACGTCGGGCCGGATGTACTGCATCGTGTCGTAGATCGCGGCCATCGCGGTGAACGAGCCACCGGGGCTGTTGATGTACATCAGGATGTCGCGGTCGGGGTCCTGGGACTCCAGCACGATGAGCTGGGCGATGACGTCGTCGGCAGACGCGTCGTCGACCTGCACGCCGAGGAAGATGATCCGGTCCTCGAACAGCTTGGTGTAGGGGTCCAGCCGCTTCATGCCGTAGGAGGTGCGCTCCTCGAACTGGGGCAGGATGTAGCGGCTCGACGGGCCGGCGTGGCCTGCGGGCACGGGGCGACCCTGGCCGCCGTGCAGGGAGGGGTTGATGTTGGCGTTCATGTGTCGATCCCTCACTTGTCCCCGGTGACCGGGTTGTCGTCGCTGGCGCCGCGGCCACCGGCCTGGGCTGCGCTGCTGAACACGTGGTCGACGAAGCCGTACTCCTTGGCCTCCTCGGCGCTGAACCAGCGGTCGCGGTCGGAGTCCTTCTCGATCTGTTCCTTGGTCTGACCGGTGTGCTCGGCGATCAGCTCGGCCATCTGCTTCTTGACGTAGAGCATCTGCTCGGCCTGGATCTTGATGTCCGAGGCCGTGCCGCCGATGCCACCGGACGGCTGGTGCATCATCACGCGGGCGTGCGGCGTGGCGTAGCGCTTGCCCTGGGTGCCGGCGGAGAGCAGGAACTGGCCCATCGAGGCCGCCATGCCCATCGCGACGGTGGCCACGTCGTTGGGGATCCACTTCATCGTGTCGTAGATCGCCATGCCCGCGGAGATCGAGCCGCCGGGGCTGTTGATGTAGAGCCAGATGTCCTTGCCGGGGTCCTCGGCAGCGAGCAGCAGCAGCTGCGCGCAGATCGCGTTCGCGTTGTCGTCGCGCACGTCCGAGCCGAGGAAGATGATCCGCTCCTTGAGCAGACGGTTGTAGATGTGGTCGTCGAGACCACCCTGCGGCCGCTCGTCTGCGGCGACAATCTCGGTGCTCACCATGTCTCCATCACTTGAGGTTCGTGCCTGTCAGTGACCCTAACGCGGTGGCGGGGGGCGGAAGTCCCCGATTCCCGCCGTGTTCGCCCTGAGCGCACAGGGCTCAAGGACCAGTGGCCCGGCGGTTCAGGCCGCGGGCGCTCGGCCGGCTCGCGGGTGGCCGGGATGACCAGCATCGCGAGGGCCACCATGCCGGTGACGGCCATCAGGGCGCGGAGCACGGTGAAGTGGTCGCCGAGGAAGCCCAGCAGCGGCGGGCCGGCGATGAAGGCGGTGTAGCCGATCGTGGCGACGACCGACATCCGGGCGGCGGCCCGGGCCGGCTCGTCGGCCGAGGCGCTCATGCCGACGGGGAAGCCCAGCGACGCGCCGACGCCCCAGACGGCCGTCCCGACGTAGGCCAGCCAGGCGGGACCGAAGATCACCATCAGCGAGCCGACGGCTGCCATGGCGAAGGTGACCCGGAGCACCGGGATGCGGCCATGGGTGTCGAGCAGGCGGGTGCCGACCAGCCGGCCGAGCGTCATGAAGGACAGGAACGCGGCGAAGGCGAGCACGCCGGCCCAGGCCGGCACGCCGTGGCCCTCGACGAACGCGACCGAGATCCAGTCGTTGGCGGTGCCCTCGGTGAAGGCGGCCGCCAGGACGACGAGGCCGATCATCAGCGTGCGCGGCTCGAGCCAGGCCGACCGTGGCCGGGTCCCGGCCGCTGCGGCGGCCTCCTGCTCCTCGGTCTCCGGAGACCTCCACCTCCCGGGGCAGGAACGAGCGCAGCGCCCACACGCCCGAGGACGGCCGAGGCGACGATCGCGATGGCGAAGTGCACGAGCAGCGGCACCGAGCCCCACGACATCCCGGCTCCGACCAGGGCGCTGAGCACCGTGCCGCCCGAGAAGGCGGCATGGAAGTGCGGCATGACGTTCTTGCCGAGCAGCCGCTCGACAGCGGCTCCCTCGAGGTTCATCGCGACGTCCCAGACGCCGACGCCCATGCCGAGCAGGTAGAGGCCGACGGCCATCCCCCACCGCGACTCGAACAGGTCGACCGACGCCGCGATGACGACGAGCCCCACGAAGCCGAACGCCATGCCCAGCTGGATGGTCCGGTTCGCGCCCAGCCGACCGGCGATGCGGCCGGCGGAGGGCAGGGCCGTGAGCGAGCCGGCCGAGGCGGCGAACAGGGTCAGCCCCAGCTCCCCCGCGCTGAGCCCGAGCTGCGCCTTGCTGTCGGCGATCCGCGACGCGAAGGTCGCGAACGCGACGCCCGCCAGCGCGAAGACGACGAAGACGGCGTTGCGGGCCTGGACCGCGCGGGCGGTGTCGAGGGTGGTGTCGTGGCGGCGGCGGACTGGCTCACTGCGGCTCTCTTCGCGGTTCCGGATGCGTGTTCTGGCTGATCGAATCGATTCGGTCGAATCGATTCGATAGTGTGTCGCGCATGACCCGTCCGCGTCAACCTCGACCCACCCTGCGCGCCGTCGCGCAGGCCGCCGGGGTGTCCACCTCGACCGCGTCGCTCGCCTACAGCGGCAAGGGTCCGGTCGCGCCCGACACCGTCGCCCGCGTGCGGGCCGCGGCCGAACGGCTCGGGTATGCCGGTCCGGACCCCCTGGCGTCCTCCCTGCGGGCAGGCCGCTCGGGCGTGGTCGGTGTCGTCGTCGAGGGCCGCCTGCTGCACGCGTTCCGCGACCCGTTCGCGGTGAGCGTGCTCGACGGGCTCTCGCAGGTGCTCGACGAGATCCCGGCCGGGCATGCTGCTCATCGCCCAGCCCGCCGGCGCACCCGAGCGCGCGATCACCCAGCTGTCCGCGACCGCCCTCGACGCCGTCGTCTTCTCGCTGTGCGGCCCCGACTCGAACCCGGCGGTCGACCACCTGGCCGCACGCGGCATACCCATGCTCGGGGACGGCTCACCGGCGGACCCGCGCATCGCCCACCTCGCCCTGGACAACCGGGGAGCCACCGCGCGGCTGGCCCGCCACCTGGCCGACCTCGGGCACGAGCGCGTCGCCCACCTGATGATGCCGCTGCGCCACGACTCCGCCACCGGGCCGGCGACCACCGACGACCTCGCGGCGGCCGAGTTCGCCGACACGCGGGACCGGGCGCTCGGGTTCCTCGACGTCTTCCGCGAGGCCTTGCCCACGTCACGTCCGACGCCCCGCACCCGCGCCTGGCGCAGACCGCGATCCCCGACGTCGAGCAGGGCGCGCTCGCGGCACGGCTGCTCCTCGATGTCCCGGCGCACCGCCGCCCCACCGCCGTCGTCGCCCAGTCCGACCTGCTGGCCATGGGCGTGGTCCGGGCAGCCGAGGAGCTCGGGCTGCGTGTGCCCGAGGACCTGAGCGTCACCGGCTTCGACGGGGTCGAGCTGCCGTGGTTCGCCGGAACCCTGACGACGATCGACCAGCACGGCCTGGCCAAGGGCCGGACGATGGGCGAGATGCTCCGCCAGCTGTTGGAGGGCGAGCGCCCCGCAGACGCCGTGCAGCCCACCGACCTGCGGGTCGGCACGACGACGGCGCCACCCGCAGACCGCGCCTGGACGCGGCGGTTCAGGCCCTGCTCTGAGCGACCTCGGCCGGGGCCCGGAGCTCCGCGTCGACACCCGGTGCGGCCTCCGCGGCCAGGGCCGCCTCGGCAGCCCGCTCAGCCTCCGCCTCCTGCTCCGCGATGACGGCCTTGGTGGCCTCGGAGGGCTCGGCCACGACGTGGACGGTGATGTAGTGGCCGCTCTCGTCGACGGTCACGGCACCCTCGAACTCCATCAGGCTCGACGTGCACCCCACGGTGTGCGCCTCCCACGGCACCTCCGGTGGCGACGGACTGCCAGAGCCGCTCGATGCCCATCCCGGCCTCCCAGGGGAGCACGCCGTCGGCGCACCGGCAGACCCCGATGACCAGCTGGTCGGGGTCGTCGGTGTGCCCGAACTCGACGTCGCCGAACAGCCGGCTTCCGGCCAGCGCCGCCTGGAGCGGCGTCGCGGAACTGCGTGGCCAGGCGGCCGTCCGCCGGGTTGGCGTTCTCCTGCACCGCGGTCCGCAGCTTGTGGAAGGAGGTGGAGTCCATACCTCATGGTCGGGCGCGGACGGCGTCCGCCGGGTCACCCAAATGACGTATGCCGCGCTCCCATCGAGGGTTCGCGGCATACGTTTGCGTTCGGGGCGAGCCGTTTGTCGGTCAGGCGTGCTGGTGACCCTCGTGGTCGTCCGCGTCGCCGTGGTCGTGACCCTCGTGGTCACCGGTAGGCCCCGGTGTCGCCCGCGCCGCCGCCCTCACTGCCACCCTCGAACAGCTGCGACGCGACGTCGGTGGCGGTGACCTCGTTGAGGTCGACCGGCTGGCCGGCCGTGTCGACGACCTTGGCCTGCTCGAGCACCGAGGCCAGCGCCTTGCGACGGGCGACCTCGGCCACCATCGCGGGCACCTGGCCCTGGCTGGTCGATCGCCTGGGCGAACTGGTTGGGGTCCATGCCGTACTGCTGCGCGGACATCACGAGGTACTCGATCAGCTCGGGCTGCTCGACCTTGACCTCGTTCTTCTCGGCGATGGCGTCGAGCAGGAACTGGGCCTTGAGGGCCTTGCGCGTGCTGGCGTCGACCTCGGCGCGGTGCTCGTCGTCCTCGAGGCGGTCCTCGCCCTCGAGGTGGGGGTCACCTCGGCCTCGACGACACCGTCGGGCACCGGGATCTCGATGGTCTCGAGCAGGTGCTCGAGCACCTTGTCGCGGGCCTGGACGCCCTGCTCGAACTTCGCGGCCTGCTCGGCCTGCTTGGTGACGTCCTCGCGCAGCTCCTTGAGGGTGTCGAACTCGCGAGGCCAGCTGGGCGAAGTCGTCGTCCAGCGGCGGGCAGCTCGCGCACCTTGACCGACTGCACGGTCACGACCACGTCGGCGTCCTCGCCCTCACGGTCGCCACCGGCGAGCGGCGCCGTGAAGGACTTGGTCTCCTCGGCGGCCATGCCGGTGAGGGCCTCGTCGAGCCCGTCGAGCATGTTGCCGGAGCCGACCTCGTAGGAGACGCCGGTCACCGAGTCGATCTCGTCGTCGCCGATGCTGGCCTTGAGGTCGATCGAGACGAAGTCGCCGTTCTCGACGGCCCGCTCGACGCCCTTGAGGGTGCCGAACCGCTCCTGCAGGGCGATGAGCCGGGCCTCGACGTCCTCGTGGGACGCCTTGGCCTCGTCGACCTCGACGGTGATGCCGCTGAAGTCCTCGGGCAGCTCGACCTCGGGACGCACGTCGACCTCGACGGTGAACTTGAGGTCCTGGCCGTCCTCGGCCGGGCACGTCGGTCACGTCCACCTCGGGCTGGCCGATGGGACGGACCTTGTTCTCCTCGACCGCCTGGCCGTAGAACTGCGGAAGCGCCTCGTTGACGGCCTCCTGGAGCACCGCGCCGCGGCCGACCCGCTGGTCGATGATGCGCGAGGGGACCTTGCCCTTGCGGAACCCGGGCACCTGGATCTGCGAGCCGATGGTGGCGTAGGCGGCGTCGAGGCTCGGCTTGAGCTCCTCGAACGGCACCTCGACGGTCAGCTTGACCCGGGTCGGGTTCAGGGTCTCGACGGCACTCTTCACTGCGGATACTCCAGAATCTCGGGCCATGGCACTTCGGTGGTGCAGGCCAGGGGCTGTGACAACGGGAAGGCCCGCTACGCCGGCGGTGACGCGCGGCGGCCGGGCCAAAACCTCATCGTAGCCGCTGCGCGCGCACGCTCCGAACCGGCGGCTCCTCGGCCACAGGAGTATGCCGCCACGCCGGCCACTCCACATCGGACGCGATGAGGCCCAATGACATCCGTCACGACTTTGCGTCAAGGGTGTCCCCGCCTGCATCCCATTTCTTGGCCAGCCGCCGAGGTTCGGCTGCCGAAATCCATTGCCAGTCAATGCCTTCGGGGTGAGTCTTCGACGGTGTGGGGCGGCACTCGGCCGCCCTCCTTCCCCCGTCAGGAGACACTTCGAATGCGCAAGCAGATCCTCTCTGTCGCGTTGGCGGCCTCGGCATCCCTGGGGCTCGTCACCACTGCGGTCACCGCCGCGTCTGCGGCTCCCTCCCCCAGCTCCGCAGCCGCAGGCGCCCACGCGAACCGCGTCTGTGCCACGCCCAGCTCGCCCACCGTGGCTGCCTGCCACGCCCTCAAGCTCGTCGACGCCGCAGGGCCGTGCAGTCAGCCCCGCCGGCCGACCGGTCACCCCCAACGCGATCTCCGGCAAGTCTCCCGACCGACATCCAGAGTGCCTACAAGGTCAGCCGGCCTCTCCGCCGGCGGACGCACCGTCGCGATCGTCGACGCCTACGGCTACCCCAACGCCGAGCGCGACCTCGGCGTGTACCGCGCCCAGTGCGGGCCTGTCCTCCTGCACCACGGCCAACGGCTGCCTGCGCATCCTCAACCAGAGCGGCGGCACGTCCCTGCCCACGCTTCAACGTCGGCTGGGCCGGCGAACAGGCCCTCGACCTCGACGCCGTCTCCGCGACCTGCCCCAGCTGCAAGATCGTCGCTGGTCCAGGCCAACAGTCGCCAGCCTTCGCCGACCTGGGTGCGGCCGTGAACACGCGCAGCCAAGCAGGCCGGCGTCGCCGCCATCTCCAACAGCTACGGCGGAGGCGACCTGGCCGACATGCTCCTACGGCGCGGCATACAACCACCCGGGCATCGCCGTCACTGCGTCCACCGGTGACAACGGCTACCAAGGCGGCAGCTTCCCCGCTTCCTCGCACTACGTGACCGCCGTCGGCGGCACCTCGCTGGTGAAGAACAGCACCGCCCGCGGCTGGGCCGAGACGGCCTGGAACGGTGCCGGCTCCGGCTGCACCACCCTCAACGCGGCGCCCGCCGGGCAGACCTCGGCGATGACCAGCTGCAGCGGTCGGGCCATGGCCGACGTGTCTGCCGTCGCCGACCCGGCGACCGGTCTGGCCACCTACGCCCCGACCTCCAAGACCTCGTCGTCGTGGGCGCAGTACGGCGGCACCAGTCTCTCCGCCCCGATCGTGGCCTCTGTCTACGCACTCAGCGGGAACACCTCGGGCTACGCCAACACCCTGCCCGTACGCCAACCCGGCTGGCCTGTTCGACGTGACCGCAGGATCCAACGGGTCCTGCGCCTCGTGGTGCACCGCCAAGTCCGGTTGGGACGGGCCCACGGGTCTCGGGCACCCCGAACGGCACCTCCGCCTTCTGACCTGCCCATCAGGACGACGGGGCCAGGGCCGCACCGGCCCCCGGTCCCGTCGTCATGCGTTGCGGATCGCGTTGGTCAAACCTTGGACAAACCGAGGTCTCCTCCGGGTGCAGAACGGCCGATCGCCCCTACGATGTCCGAAAGCGGCTGCACGGTGCCGCTTCCGGTTCGGGACGAAGGGTCGGGACCGGGCGGTCCGTAAGGGGATTTCGCTGTGTTGTCTGTCAGGGCGCTCGACTCGCGCACCATCTCCGGCCCCGTCCGGGCCCTGTTGGCCGTCCTCCTCGCGCTGGCCACCGTCGTGGCCGTGTCCCCCGCCCAGCGCGCTGACGCAGCCGTCGTGCGGTCCTTCGGCAAGCTCTTCTCACAGCAGACCAACGGGTCCGTTGCCATCACCGGCAACCGGCTCATGACGTGCGGCACCACTGCCGCGTGCACCAACGCCCTCGCGGGCACGACCGCCTCGAGCAACAACAACTTCTTGATGTCGTTCCTGGACGCCGACGGGCTGGCCGGCACCGCCAACTCGTCGTCGGCCACCCTGACCATCCCGACCGGCGGCCGGGTCCTGTATGCCGGTCTCTTCTGGGGCGCGGCGCGCACCGTCGGCACCGGTGGCTTGCCTGCGACCGGGAGCGCCAACCAGCTGAAGTTCCGCGTGCCGGGTAGCACGACCTACACGACGTTGACCGCCGACACGATCGACAGCTCCGGGCTGCTGACCAACGACTACTCGGCATACAAGAACGTCACGGCCCAGGTGCAGGCGGGCGGCTCGGGCACCTACTGGGGCGCCGACATCTCCGCCGCGACGGGTGAGGACCGCTACGGCGCCTGGAGCCTCGTCGTGGCGCTGGCCGACCCCACCGCGCCGCTGCGCGACCTGTCGGTGTTCAACGGCTACGCGACGCTGACCACCAACGAGACCGTCACCACCAACATCTCCGGCTTCCTCGCACCTCCGTCGGGTGCGGTCAACGCCAAGTTCGGCACGGTGGTCTACGAGGGTGACGCCGGCCTGACCGGTGACTACATGACCGTCGGCTCGACCCGGCTCGCCGATGCCGAGAGCCCCTCCGCGAACTTCTTCGGCAGTCGCGTCACTGCGTCGGGCGCCAACCTCACGAACCGCACCCCCGCGAGCGCGAACAACCTCGGCGCCGACGCCAAGGTGGTCGATGCGCCCGGTGTCGTCCCCAACGGCGCGACGTCGACCAACGTGACCTTCTCGACCAGCGGTGACTTCTACTACCCCGCGGTGCTGACCACCCAGATCGACCTATACGCGCCGGCCGTCACCGGCACCAAGTCGGTGAGCAACCTCAACGGCAACACCCCTGCCAAGGCTGGTGACACCCTCGAGTACACGATGTCCTTCACGAACTCCGGTGACGACAACGCGATCAACGCCGTGGTCGAGGACAGCCTCCCGCCCAACACCACCTACGTCCCCGGGTCGCTGTCCGTGCTCGCCGGCGCCAACACGGCACGAAGTCGGATGCGGCGGGTGACGACCAGGCGGAGTACGTCTCGGCGAGCAGTCTGGTGCGGTACCGCGTCGGGACCGGAGCGACCGCGGCCACCGGCGGGGTGCTCGCCAAGAACGCCACCACCCGGGTCCGCTTCCAGGTCACCGTCGACACGGCGGCGTCGGGGACGACTCTCACCAACTCGGCCAACCTGTCTACACGGCAGCCACCATCGGGACCCGCTACACCTACCAGACGGCCGACGTCACCCCCCCGTGGCGGCCCTTGCCGACCTCTCCCTCACCAAGACCGCCACCCACGACGGTCACTGCCGGCAACACGGTCAGCTACACCCTCCGCACCGCGAACGCAGGACCCACTGCCGCCACGGACGCGGTCATCACCGACACCCTCCCGACCGGCACGACCCTGGTGTCGAGCACGCCCTCTCAGGGTGCCTGCACCGCCGCCGGGCAGACCCTCACGTGCGCAGTCGGCACTGTCGCCAGCGGGTCCGACGCCACCGTGACCGTCGTCGTCGCGGTCCCCGCGGGGTCGAGCGCCACCGCGCTGACGAACGTCGCCGAGGTGACGAGCACGACGTCGGACCCCAACCCTGCCAACAACCGGGCATCCGTCACGACGACGGTGACCCGGTCGGCTGACATCGCGATCACCAAGACGGTCAGCAACCCCACGCCGATCCCGGGCAGCTCCGTGACCTACACCCTGGTGGCGACCAACAACGGCGCCTCGACGGCGGCCAACGTGGTCGTGACCGACTTCCTGCCGACGGCCTTCTCGGGGCTCACCGCGACGACCACGGCGGGCAGCTGCGCGGTCACCGGCAACGGCGTGTCCTGCCCGTGGGTGCCTTGGCTCCGGGCGACTCCGCCACCGTGCGGATCACGGCGACCCTGGACGCGGCATACACCGGCGGAGCGCTGAGCAACCGCGCACAGGTGCAGTCCGACACCGCCGACCCGGTGACCACCAACAACGCCGCAACTGCTGTGGTCACCCCGGCCGCCGCCCAGGCCGACATCCGCGTGAGCAAGGAGACCGTGACCACCCCCGTGGTCGCGGGCGCGCCGGTCCAGTACCGCGTGACGGTGGCCAACGCCGGCCCGTCGGTCGCCCGGGCGTCGTCCTCAGCGATCCCCTCCCAGCGGCCTCCTATGCCCTGGTCACGGCTACCACGACGCTCGGCACCTGCACGGTGACGGGCACCTCCGTGACGTGTCCCATCGGGACCCTCCCGAGCGGGTCCAACGCCGTGGTGACCGTCAACGCGACCTTGCGCAGCACCGTGACCGGCACGGTCACCAACACCGCGTCCGCCACGGCGACGACAGCCGACCCGGCCCCGGCAACAACACGGGTCGGTGACCGACCCCGTCACCACCCGCGCCGACCTCGACGTCTCCAAGACCGCCACACCCAACCCCGTGGTCAACGGGCAGAACGCGACCTACACGATCACGGTCCGCAACACTGGCCCGTCGGTGTCCCGCAGCGTCGTGGTGTCCGACCCCGTCCCTGCACCACTGACCTATGTCTCCTCCTCGTCGACCCAGGGCACCTGCACGCAGGGCGCCGGCACGGTGACCTGCGCCGTGGGTGACCTCGCGCTCAACGCCACCGCCACCATCACGGTGGTGGCCGCCGTCCCGTCCGCTGGTGGCGCCAACGGCGTGACGAACACAGCCACCGCGACCTCGAGCACCACCGACCCCGTCACCACCAACAACTCGGCCAGCTACCAGCTGCAGACCGGCGCCTCCGCCAACATCGTGATGAGCAAGACAGCCACGGCGACGGTCACAGCCGGTCAGGCCGTCACCTTCAACCTCACGGCCCGCAACGACGGCCCGTCCGACGCGCAGGGCGTCACCATCACCGACTCCGTCCCTGCCTCCGTCACGGGTGTGATCGCCTCCACCACGACCCCGGGCGCCGCCTGCGCGGTCACGGGAAACGCCGTGACCTGTAGCGACGCCCACCCTCGCCAACGGCGCGAGCCTCGTGGCCACGGTGACCGGCACGGTGGCGCCGGGCACCCCCGACGGCAACCTCGTCAACTCGGCCTCGGCCACCGCCACCACCCCGGGCGACCCGACCCAGTCCGACAACACGGCTACCTCGACCAGCCGGGTGCAGACCCGCGCCGACGTGTCGGTCGACAAGACCGGCCCCGCCACCGTCACCGCCGGTAACACCATCACCTGGACCGTCTCGGTGGCCAACGCCGGCCGTCGGTGGCCAGTGCCGTGGTGGTCCAGGACGCCCTGCCCGGCGGAGTCTCCTTCGTCAGCGGCACCGGCACTGGGGCGACCTGCAGCAGCAGCAGAACCCTCGCCGCCCCCCTGGTGGACTGCACCGTCGGCCGCTGGCCAGCGGGGGCAGCCGGGTCATCACCCTCGTGGGACGAGTTGATGCCGACACCGCGAGCGGGTCCACCCTCACCAACACCGCCACCGTGTCCTCGGGAACCACCGACCCCACGCCGGGCAACAACTCGACACGCACGCCACGACCGTCGCGGCTGCTGCCGACGTGTCCATCACGAAGACGGTGGCCCCGCGCCACTCACGGCGGGGCCGATGCCACGTACTCGCTCGTCGCCCACAACAAGGGGCCCTCGACGGCCCAGGCCTCACGGTCACGGACACCCTCCTGCCTGCCTCACGTCCGGTCGGCGACGTTCGCCGGCGGCTCCTGCACCGTGGCCGGACAGCAGGTGACCTGTACGCGGACGTCCCTCGCGGCCGGCGCCGACGCCGAGGCACAGATCCGGGTCAGGGTGGCGACGAACCAGACCGCGCCTGTCGTCAACACGGCGGCCGTCACGACCACCACGACGACCCCGACCCCCGGCAACAACACCGCACAGGTCACGACACCGGTGGCTCGGTCGGCGGACCTCGAGATCATCAAGAGCGTCGACCAGAAGTCCGTGGTGGCGGGCACGGGACTGACCTACACGCTGACGGTGGTCAACAACGGCCCGTCGGTCGCTGCCGGACCGCCGTCACCGACACGCTGCCCGCGGGGCTGACCTTCGTCGACTCGACGACGACCGCCGGGACCTGCTCGGCCAGCGGGTCACTGTTCTCCTGCACCTTGGGTGACGTCGCGCCCGGGGACCCCGGTCACCGTCACGATCACCGCCCGCGTGGCCCGTGGCTTCACGGACGCCTCGATCACCAACACGGCCGCCGCGGCCTCGACGGTGCCGGACCCCGAGCGACGGCAACAACTCGAGCTCGTGCGGCCGACGTCACGACCAGCGCCGACCTGTCGTGTCCAAGACCGCAACGCCCGAGACCCTGGTCCCCGGGACCGACGTGACCTACACGATTGCCGCCACGAACAACGGCCCCTCCACCGCCCAGGACGTGGTGGTCAGCGACAGCGTCCCGGCAGGGATCACGATCGCCACCGCGACCTGGGGTCCGACGGCCACTCCCTGCACCGTGACCGGCCAGGATGTCTCGTGCGCACTCGGGCGGTCTCCGTGGGCGCGGTGTCCGTGACCATCACCGGCACCCTCGGGTTCGCAGTTCGCCGGCACCTCGGTGACCAACACGACCACCGTGACGTCATCCACCGACGACCCGGCACCGAGCGACGACACCGCAAGCGTGACCTCGCCGGTCGTCGGCCAGGCGGACCTCGCCCTCGTCAAGACGATGAGTCCCGCGAACCCTGTTGCAGGACAGCAGGTCACTTCACGCTTGACGGCGACCAACAACGGTCCCTCCGCTGCCCTCAACCCGCAGTTCATCGACCAGCTGCCGGCCGGGCTGACCAACGTGTCCGTCGTCCCGCCGCCCGGCGCCACCGGTTGCGACGTCGTCCCGCCCGTCGACCCCGGCACTGCGGACAACCCGAACGCCCCCACGGTCGTGTGCAGCGGCCCGCTCTTCCGGTCCGGCTTCACGGTGGCGGGCACGATCACCGCCACCGTGTCCCCCAGCTTCACGGGCCAGCTCACCAACACCGGTCGCACCAGCTCGGACACGATCGACCCGGTCGCGTCCAACAACGAGTCGACCGTCTCGGGCCTGGTCCGGCAGTCCGCGGACGTGTCGATCACCAAGACGATGGCGCCCGCAGCGCCTGTCCCGGGCCAGTCGGTGACCTACACCCTCACCGTCCGCAACGACGGTCCGTCGACCGCGACGGGGGTGACGGTCGACGACTCGGTGCCTGCCGCCCTGACCGGCGTCACGGCTGCCACCACCACCGGCGGCTGCTCGGTCGGCGCAGGCAACGCCCTGACCTGCCCCGTCGGGGCCTCGTGCCGGCAGCGACGGCGGTCGTCACCGTCTCGGGCACGCTGCGGCCGGACTTCACGGGGAGCCTGTCCAACACCGCGACCGTCTCGGCCACGACACCGGACCCCGACACGACGAACAACTCCGCCACGGTGGCCGGCACCGCCGCGCCGTCGGCGGACGTGTCCATCGTCAAGACGCTGAGCCCGTCGGTCCCCGTGCCCGGTCAGCAGGTGAGCTTCATCCTCGCCGTGAGGAACAACGGGCCGTCGACGGCGACCGGGGTGGCCGTCGCAGACCAGCTCACCACGGGCATCACCGGTGCGAGCGCGACCACGACGACCGGCAGCTGCGCCGTGAACCCCACCAACGCGCTGTCCTGCGCCCTCGGGCCGCTCGCGCCCACCGGTACCGCGACGATCACCGTCACCGGGACCCTGGCCCCGGCTTCTCCGGACCACTGTCCAACACGGCCACGGTCGCTCCCCCACACCGGACCCCTCGACCGCCAACAACAGCTCCACCGTCTCCGGTGGCACGGCACCATCCGCTGACGTGTCGGTCAGCAAGTCGATGACGCCGACGGCGCCGATCCCCGGCAGTGCCATCAGCTACACCATCGTCGTGCGCAACGCGGGCCCCTCGACGGCCACCGGGGTCACGGTCGTCGACCAGCTCAACGGAGCCATCTCGCAGGTGACCGCCACCGCGGACAACGGCGGGGCCTGCAGTCTCAGCGACTCCAACGCCCTGACCTGTGCGATCGGCTCGGTGGGCCCCGCCGGGGCGGTGACGGTCTCGGTGACGGGCACCCTCGCGCCGACCTTCGCCGGCACGCTCAGCAACACCGCGAACGCCACCGCGACGACCCCGGACCCCAACACGGCCAACAACACGGCCACGGTCAGCGGTGTCGCCGCTCCGTCGGCCGACGTGTCGATCGTCAAGTCCCTCACTCCGGCTGTCCCCGTCCCGGGCCAGCAGGTGCGGTTCACCCTGGCGATCCGCAACACCGGGCCGTCGACGGCCAACGGGGTGACGGTCGCCGACCAGCTCAACACCGCCCTGCTCAGTGCGGCCGCCACGACCACAGCAGGCACGTGCTCCGTCAACGGCGGCAACGCGCTCGCCTGCTCGCTCGGCTCGATCTCTCCGGACGGCACCGTGACGGTGACCGTCACCGCGACCCTGTCCCCCAGCTTCGTCGGCACCCTCAGCAACACGGCGACGGTGTCCTCCACCACCCCCGACCCGACAACGGGGAACAACACCTCCACCGTGACAGGTGACGGCGCACCGTCGGCGGACGTGGCGATCACCAAGTCGATGACGCCCACCACTCCCGTGCCCGGACAACAGGTCGGCTTCACCCTCACGGTGACCAATGCCGGCCCGTCGACCGCCGCCGCCGTGACCGTGGCGGACCAGCTCAACGCGGCACTCTCGGGGGCCACCGCAACCACGACCGCGGGGAACTGCTCCGTCAACGGCAGCAACGCCCTCGCCTGCTCACTCGGTGCAGTCGCACCAGGGACCGTGGTCACGGTGACCGTCACGGCGACGCTGGCCGCGGCATACACAGGGCCGCTGTCCAACACCGCGAGCGTCGCCTCACCGACGGCCGACCCGAACACTGCCAACAACTCCGCCAACGTCAGTGGTACGACGGCCCCCGTCGCCGACCTCGTCCTGACGAAGTCGATGAGCCCGGCCAACCCCGTGCCCGGACTCACTGTCACCTTCACCATCGGCGTGCGCAATGCCGGTCCGTCGACCGCCACGGGCGTGATCGTCACCGACCCGCTCGTCGCCGCCCTGACCGGCGCGACGGCGAGCACCACCACGGGCACCTGTGCCGTGGACGGCGACAGCGTGGTCAGCTGCGCGGTGGGCACCCTCGCTCCAGGCACGACCGCCACCATCACCGTCACCGCGACCCTCGCGGCGTCGTTCACGGGGACGTTGGCCAACACCGCCAGCACGAGCACCGCCACGACCGAGCCGAACAGCGCCAACAACTCGGCGACGGCCACAGGCAACGTTGCGCCGGCTGCCGACGTCTCCATCGCCAAGACGATGTCGCCGACTGCACCCATCCCCGGCAGTGCGATCAGCTACACCCTCACCGTCCGGAACGACGGACCGTCGACCGCCGCATCGGTGGCACTCACCGACCAGCTCAACGCTGCGATCTCCCAGGTCAGTGCCACCGCGGACAACCAGACCACCTGCACGCTCTCGGCCGGGAATCTCCTCAGCTGCCCCCTGGGCAACGTCGGGCCTGGCGGTGTGGTCACCGTCAGCGTGACCGGCACCCTCGCCGCCGGCTTCACCGGGACGCTCAGCAACACCGGTCGCGTGGCCTCGCCCACGACCGACTCCGACCCGTCGGACAACGCCTCGACGGTCAGCGGTGCTGCCGCACCGTCCGCCGACGTCGCCGTGGTCAAGACGATGAGCCCTGCGAACCCCGTCCCGGGCCAGCCGGTGACCTACACCCTCGCGGTGCGCAACGACGGACCCTCGACCGCAACCGCCGTCTCCCTCTCCGACCAGCTCGCGGCCGCCCTCTCCGGCGCCTCGGCGCGGACCACGACGGGCAGCTGCGCCGTGGACGCGGGCAACGCGCTCGGCTGCACCTTCGGCGACCTCACTCCCGGCGGCACCGCGACAGTCACGGTGACGGCGAACCTCGACCAGGCCTTCACCGGCACCCTGAGCAACACCGCAACCGCCTCCTCCCCCACGCCCGACCCGGGCCCGGCGAACAACACCGCCACGGTGAGCGGACCTGCAGCCCCCACCGCCAACCTCTCGATCACCAAGGCGATCACCCCGAGCCGGCCGGTGCCGGGCCAGCAGGTGACCTACCTGCTCACCGTCCGCAACGCCGGACCGTCGGCGGCCGTCGCGACCACGGTGAGCGACCAGCTCGACCCGGCCTTCACCGGCGCCAGCGCCACGAGCACGAGCGGTACCTGCTCGATCAGCCCGACCAACCTGGTGAGCTGCGCCGTGGGCACCGTCGCCTCGGGCGGCACCGCCACGATCACGTTGACCGCGACCCTGGACGCCGACGCGACCGGTGACATCTCGAACACCGCCACCGTCGCGTCGCCGACCGCGGATCCCAACAACGGCAACAACTCAGGCACTGCGACCGGCACCACTGCCCCGTCGGCCGACGTGTCGATCACCAAGACCATGGACCCGCCGACGCCCGTGGCCGGCGACCCGGTCACCTTCACGCTCTCCGTGCGCAACGCCGGGCCCTCCACCGCGTCCGCGGTGGCGATCCACGACCAGCTGGACCCGGCGCTGTCCGGTGCCACGACCACCACGACCGCGGGTACCTGCGCGGTCGACGCCGGCGGCGAGCTCACCTGCGACCTCGGCGACCTCGCCTCGGGGGGCACTGCCGTCGTCACGGTGACCGCAGATCTCGCGCCCGACTACACGGGCACGCTGGCCAACACCGGCACAGTGACCTCGCAGACGCCGGACCCGAACCCGGTCAACAACTCGGCGACGGCCACGGCCGGCAGCACCGCCTCGGCCGACGTCTCGGTCGTCAAGACCATGAGCCCGACGACGCCGGTCCCCGGTGCACCGATCACGTTCAGCCTCGCCGTGCACAACGACGGACCGTCCACGGCCACGGGGGTCGTCGTCGGTGACCGCCTGATACCGGCGATCGGGGCCGTCACAGCCACTGCTGACAACGGCGCCACCTGCACGCTCGCCGGCGGCAATGCGGTCAGCTGCCCGGTCGGCGCCGTCGTACCCGGCGACGACGTGACGGTGACGGTGACCGGCACCCTGGCCGCAGACTTCACGGGCCAGCTCACCAACACCGCCACCGCCGACTCACCCACTGCCGATCCGGACACCAGCAACAACAGCTCCACCGTCACCGGGGTAGCCGCTGCCGAGGCCGACCTCTCGCTCGCCAAGTCCCTGCTCCCGGCACAGCCCGTTCCCGGCCAGCCGGTGACCTACACCCTCACCCTGACGAACGCGGGACCGTCGACGGCGGGCGCCGCCGTCGTCACCGACCAGCTCAGCCCGTCCCTGTCCGGCGCCGTGGCCACGACCACAGCTGGCAGCTGCGACGTGGACGACCAGAACCTGCTCACCTGCGCCGCAGGAGTCGTCGCTCCCGGCGACACGGTCAGCGTGACGGTGCGGGCCACCCTGGCGGCCGACTTCACCGGACGGCTCTCCAACACCGCCGAGGTCAGCTCGAGCACCCCGGACCCCGACGCCACCAACAACCGGGCGACGGCCACCGGAGACAGCGCGCCCTCCGCAGACCTGTCGATCGTCAAGCGCGCCACCCCGGCCGTCCCCGTCCCCGGCGAGACGGTGACCTACACCCTCGCAGTCCACAACGACGGTCCGTCGAGCGCCGCCAGCGTGACCGTCGCGGACCAGCTGGACCCCGCGCTCGTCGGTGTGACCGCCCGGTCCACCCTCGGGAGCTGCACGGTGAGCACCACGAACGCGCTCTCCTGCTCGCTCGCCGCCCTCGCGCCGGAGGCCGATGCCTCCGTGTCGATCTCGGCGACCCTCGCACCGGACTTCACTGGGACCCTGTCCAACACAGCCACGGTCGACTCCCCCACCGGCGATCCCGACGAGGACAACAACTCGGACACCATCTCGGGTGTCGCCGCTCCGTCCGCCGACGTGTCCGTCACCAAGGGCATGACCCCCGCGAGCCCGGTGCCCGGCCAGCCGGTGACCTACACCCTGACCGTGGACAACGCCGGGCCCTCCACAGCAGCGGCAGTGACCCTGACCGACCAGCTCGACACCGCCCTCACCGGAGCCGTCGCGAGCACCCCGACGGGCAGCTGTTCGATCGACGGCAGCGGCCTGCTCGGCTGCACCTTCGGAGCGCTCGACCCGGGCGACGAGGCCGTGACCGTGACCGTCACGGCGACGCTCGCGCCCGACTTCACCGGCACTCTCTCCAACACTGCGGCCGTCGACACCACCACGGACGACCCGGACCCGGACAACGACAGCGACACCGTGACCGGGGCCGCAGCCCCATCGGCCGACCTGTCGCTGACCAAGACCCTGAGTCCGGCGGCGCCCATCCCGGGCAGCGCGGTGACGTTCACCCTGGCCGTCGACAACGCCGGTCCGTCGCGGGCCGCTGCTGTCACGGTGAGCGACCAGCTCGACCCGGCCCTCACCGAGGTCACGGCCACCGTGGACAAAGGTGGCTCCTGCACCGTGGACGACGACAACCTGCTCGAGTGCACCCTCGGCGGGCTCGACCCGGGCGACGCTGTGGTGACCGTCACCGTCACCGCCACCCTGGCAGCGGACTTCACGGGGACGCTGGCCAACACCGCGACCGTCGATTCCCCCACTGCCGACCCCGTGGCGGACGACAACACCGACTCCGTCGCCGGCATCGTCGCTCCTTCGGCCGATGTCTCGATCACCAAGTCGATGACACCGGCAGCCCCGGTGTCCGGCGAGCAGGTCACCTTCACCCTCACCGTTGACAACGCGGGCCCTTCGACCGCCTCCGACGTCAGGGTCGAGGACCAGCTCGACCCTTCCCTGACCGACGCGACCGTGACGACGAGCCAGGGCAGCTGCGACCCCGTCGAGGCGGGGCAGCTGCTGTCCTGCGCGATCGGTGCGGTCGACCCCGCCGACGGCCCGGTCACGCTCACCGTGTCGGCCACCCTGGCAACGTCGTTCACCGGCACCCTGTCCAACACCGCGTCAGTCGCCTCAGCGACGCCGGACCCCGGCATCGAGGACAACACGGCGACCGTGACGGGTGACGCCGCCCCGTCGGCGGACGTCTCCGTGGTCAAGACCGTCTCGCCGCAGATCCCCGTGCCCGGCCAACAGGTCACCTACACCCTCACGGTCGACAACGACGGTCCGTCGACCGCGACCGGGGTGACCGCGACGGACGTGCTCTCCGCTGACCTGACCGCGGCCACCGTCACCTCCTCCCGGGGGACCTGCAACCCGGTCGGGGCGGACAACACCATCACCTGTGCGCTCGGGTCGCTGGACCCCGCCGACTCCCCTGTGACGATCACCGTCGTCGCCACCCTCGCGGCCGACCACACCGGCCCGCTGTCGAACACGGCGACCGTGGCGTCCGGGACCGCCGACCCGGACGCGGACGACAACAGCGACACCGTCACGAGCCAGACCGGCCCGAACGCCGACCTCTCGCTGGTCAAGACGCTCAGCCCGCGGTCGCCGGTCGCCGGCAGGCCGGTGACCTACACGCTGACCGTCCGCAACGACGGTCCGTCGACCGCGACCGGCGTCGCCGTGAGCGACCCGCTCGCCGACGCCTTGCGCGACGCGGTCGCGACGACGACCGCGGGCACCTGCGCGCCGGTCCCGGCCGATGGAGAGGTCAGCTGCGCGCTCGGTTCCCTCGCGAGCGGTCAGACGGCCACCGTCACGGTGACCGCGACGATCGCCCCCGGGACCACGGGCGCCCTCAGCAACACCGCGTGGGTCAGCTCTCCGGTCCTCGACCCCGACGAGAGCGACAACGTCGACACGGTCACCACCGAGGTCACGGTCGACACCGACGTCAGCATCGTCAAGGAGGTCTCCACGCCGGAGGCGGACGCCGGCGACGACGTCGTCTTCACGCTCCGAGCCGCCAACGCCGGACCGTCCACCGCCCGTGACGTAGTCGTCACCGACCCGCTGCCAGCCGGGCTCCGCGTCGTCGGCTCACCCCGGACCGATGCCGGTGAGTGTGCGGTATCGGGACGGACGGTGACCTGCACCGTGGGAGACCTGGTCCCTGGCGCGACGGCGGAGGTCCGGGTGACCGCGACCGTGCTGACTGGTGCCGCGGGCCGGTCGCTGACCAACACCGCCACCGTGGCCACCGCGTCCGACGATGCGGTCGGGACCAACGACCAGGACTCGGCGGTGCTGGCGGTCGCCGCGGCTCAGGAACCACCCCCACCCGGCACCCCGACGCCGCCCCAGCCGCCGGTGGTCACCGACCCCTGCCCCACCTGTCCGGACAGCCCGCTGCCGCGCACCGGTGCCGACCTGGTGCCGCAGACCGGTCTCGCACTGAGCCTGCTGCTCTCGGGCCTGCTGCTCACCTGGGCGGCCCGCCGCAGGTCACCGCTCACCGTCCGCCGACGGGTCGACTGAGGTCACCACTGCCGAGCCGGAGGTGTGCCGGGTGGGCAGGGCGTCTGCGCACCCTGACCTGCGCGACCCCTCCTCGCGGAGCGCCCGGCAGGTGCGGCGTCTACGTTGTGGTCATGCCTGAAGAGACCCAGCCGCAGGAGTGGGACGTCGTCGTCGTCGGTGCCGGCCCGGTCGGGGAGAACGTCGCCGACCGGGCGCGCAAGGCGGGCCTCACCGTCGCGATCGTGGAGAAGCACCTCGTCGGCGGCGAGTGCAGCTTCTACGCGTGCTCCCCGAGCAAGGCCCTGCTCCGCCCCATCCACGCCACCCGCGCCTCGCAGCGCGTGCAGGGGTCGGAGGACGCCCGGATCGACCCGCAGGGCGTCCTGGCCCGCCGCGACGTCTGGATCAACCGGGTCGGGACCAGCGACACCCTCGATGACAGCGGACAGGTCGGCTGGCTGGACCACGTCGGCATCAGCCTGCTGCGCGGTGAGGCCAGCCTCGTCGGGGAGCGGCTGGTCGAGGTCGGCGGACGCAGCGTCCGGGCCCGCCGGGCCGTCGTCCTCGCGACGGGCATCGGTCCCCGCCGTGCCACCGATCCCCGGCCTGCGTGAGGCCAGGCCCTGGACCAACCGCGAAGCCACGACGAGCCAGCGGATCCCCGACCGGCTCGTCGTCCTGGGTGGTGGGGTCGTGGCGTGCGAGCTGGCCCAGGTCTACGCCGCGCTGGGATCGAAGGTCACGATCGTGGAGATGGCCGACGGGCTGCTCGGGCGCAACGAGGCCTTCGCCGGCAAAGCCGTGGCGCAGGCCCTGGAGCGCGACGGCGTCGACGTGCGGCTCGGCACCAGGGCCGAGTCCGTCTCCCGCCTCGGCCCCACGGGCGAGGTGACGGTCGAGCTGTCCGGCGGACAGAGCGTCACGGGCGACGAGCTGCTCGTCGCAGTGGGGCGCACCCCCGCCACGAAGGGCCTGGGGGTCGAGGAGGTCGGAGGGCAGCTCGACGACTCCGGGTACGTCAGCGTCACCGAGCGCATGGAGGTGAAGGGCGTCGCAGGCGACACGCCCTGGCTGTACGCCGTGGGCGACGTCAACGGCATCGCCCTCCTGACCCACATGGGCAAGTACCAGGCGCGAGCCTGCGGTGACCTCATCGGAGCCCGCGCCACCGGACGCGAGCCCGACGTGAGGGCGACGACTCCCTGGGCCGACGACCTCGGGGCTCCCCAGGTGGTCTTCACCGACCCCGAGGTGGCCGCCGCAGGCCTCACCGAGCAACAGGCGCGCGACCGCGGCATACGGGTGAGGGTGGTCGACCTTCCGATGGACTCCGCGGCGGGTGCCGGACTGCAGGCCGAGGGTTATGAGGGGCAGGCGCGGATCGTCGTCGACGAGGACGCCGGCGTCCTCGTCGGGGCGACGTTCGTCGGGCAGGACGTCGCCGACCTGGTCCACGCGGCCACCGTCGCCATCGTCGGGAAGGTGCCGTTGACGACGTTGTGGCACGCGGTGCCCTCGTATCCGACCATGAGCGAGATCTGGCTCCGGCTCCTGGAGGAGTACGGCCTCTGACCGGCCCGGCGCCGGAAGATCTGCGTCCTCCGTACCTCCCACGGGGACATCTGCGCAGGTAGCGTCCGGTTCGGCCCCCTCATCCGGGGGAACCCCACCGAAGGGACAGTCCATGCGTATCCGCACCCCCCTGCGCCTGGGCGTGCTGGCCGCCGTGGCAGCCATCGCGCTGCTGGGCGGCGGCTCAGCCGCCACCGTCAATGCCGCCGCCGTCACCTCACCCGGTGCCGCGGCCTGCCTCCCCGGCGCCGATGATGCCGCCAGTGGAGCGCGCGTCAAGGCAGGCTCCAAGGGCGCCGAGCCCGAGCTGTACCCGAAGAACGAGGCCAACGCCTACGGCGTCCTCAAGGATCGCGCCACCTTGCCCGCGGGCAGCGTGACCATCCCGACCGTCTTCCACATGGTCTCCGACCACGAGAACACCCCGGCGGAGAAGGCCCGCTGGCAGCGGCTGATCACCGACCAGATGACGGTGCTGAACGACTCCTACGCCGGCAGGACCGCAGGGAACGCTGCCAACACCCCCTTCCGGTTCAGCCTCTCCACCATCACGTGGAGCGTCAACGAGTCCTGGTACCACGTCGTCCCGAGCAAGCAGGGTGTCGAGAAGCAGATGAAGCAGGCGCTCTACCAGGGTGACGCCCGCACCCTCAACGTCTACGCCGGCGACATCGGCGCCGGACTGCTCGGCTGGGCCTACTTCCCGAAGGGCTACAACAACGGCCGCGACTACATCGACGGCGTGGTGATGCTCGACGAGTCGATGCCCGGCGGAACGGCCGGCAAGTACTCGCTCGGTGACACCCTCACCCACGAGGTCGGTCACTGGCTGATGCTCGAGCACACCTTCGCCCACGGCTGCGCGGCCAGCGGCGACTGGGTCGCCGACACCGCACCCGAGGCGATGCCGCAGTTCGACTGCCCCACCGGCGCGGACACGTGCCCAGCCCCCGGGGTGGACCCGATCCACAACTTCATGGACTACACGCAGGACTCCTGCATGTACATGTTCACGAAGGGCCAGGCCGAAAGGATGAGCGACGCCTGGTTGCAGTTCCGCGCAGGTGGCGGCAAGAGCTGAACACACACCAGGGGTATGCCGCGTGTCTAGCTCCTCCGGGCGGCATACCTCTGGGTGATGGTCGGGGTAGCCGGATTTGAACCGGCGGCCTTCCGCTCCCAAAGCGGACGCGCTACCAACCTGCGCCATACCCCGTCGACGGCGGGCCGATTTTTGGCCATGCGATCGCGGGCATTAGGCTAACGCCTCGGACCGGACGGCCTGACGGCGGCTGGTCCACGCGGGCGTAGCTCAATGGTAGAGCCCTAGTCTTCCAAACTAGCTACGCGAGTTCGATTCTCGTCGCCCGCTCCGCCAAGGCCCCCGGCTCCCGGATCACCGGGATCCGGGGGCTTCGTCGTCGTGGGGGTCCCGTGACCGCGCCGTTATTTTCCTACGCAACCGGGTCGTGACCCGCAATCCATTGACATGGGCCAAATCGCAGTGGTTGTGTGGCGGGAACCATGGCGACCCACTGCGCCAGCCGAGCACCGAGGAGCACTCCCATGACGTCTGCGCGCCACCGTCTGCGCACCGCCTTCAGCGCCCTGGCCACAGCAGCCCTCGCTGCCGCCTTCGTCGCCGCTCCCGGCCCGTCGGCAGCGACTGCCGCCACCGCTCCCCCTGTCTTCAAGGTGGCCACGAGCGCCACGATCGACACCTTCAACCCCTTCATCTCGATCTACCTGACCCCCACCGGCATCAACCGGATGGTCTACGAGAACCTCGTGCAGTACAGCGCCAAGGACAGCTCCCCGACCGAGGGGCTGGCCACGAAGTGGGAGACCAGCAGCGACGGCAAGACCTGGACCTTCCACCTGCGCCCCGGCATGAAGTGGTCCGACGGCCAGCCGATCACCGCGGCCGACCCGCAGTGGACCTACACGCAGATGATGACCGACCCCGACATGGGGACCGCGAACGGCTCGCTCGTCGCCAACTTCGCCAAGGTCGACGCGCCGGACCCCGAGACGCTCGTCATCACGATGAAGGCGCCCCAGGCGTCCAACCCAGGTCTCGAGATCCCTGTCGTGCCCAAGCACGTCTGGGAGAAGATCGACGACAAGGTGAAGTACCCCAACGACACCGACGTCGTCGGCTCCGGGCCCTACGTCCTGCAGAAGTTCACGCCCAGCCAGTCCGTGGTGCTCAAGGCCAACCCCAACTTCTGGAAGGGCAAGCCCAAGCTGGCCGGTGTGACCTACGTGGTCTACAAGAACTCGGACGCCTCGGTCCAGGCCCTTCGCTCGGGCGAGGTCGACCTGGTGGGTGGGCTGACCGTGCCCCAGTTCGACGCCCTCAAGAACGCCAAGGGCATCACGACCAACGCAGGCAAGGGCCGCCGCTTCATCGGTCTGGGGCTGAACTCCGGGGCCCGCACCCAGGACGGACAGAAGGTCGGTGACGGCAACCCGGTCCTCAAGGACAAGGTGGTGCGCCAGGCCATCCGCCAGGCGATCAACATCCCGGAGCTGCTCAACAAGACCTTCCAGGGCCACGGCACCCTCGCCACCTCGTTCATCCCCGCCGTCTACCCCCAGTGGCAGTGGAAGGACGACTCCAAGCTCGCCAAGTACGACCCCGCGGCCGCCAACGCCGCGCTGGACGCGGCCGGCTACGCCAAGGGCGCGAACGGCATACGCAACGACAAGAACGGCAAGCCGATCAACCTCCGGCTGTTCGTCGACAACGCCGACTCGGTCGACCAGTCCCGCGCGGACTTCATCGTCCCGTGGCTCAAGGCGATCGGCATCGCGGTGACCGTGCAGCCCACCGACGGTGACACGATCTCCGCCGACACGACTGCCGGCAAGTACGACATGTACTTCACCGCGTGGAGCCTCGGCTCGGACCCCGACTACCAGCTCGGCATCAACACCTGCGCGTCGCTGCCGACCAAGACCAACGGCGAGGGGGCGACCTCGATGGACTACTGGTGCGACCCGGAGTTCGACAAGCTCTTCGCCGAACAGCACGCCGAGCTCGACCAGGCCAAGCGCCAGGAGATCGTCAAGCAGATGCAGGCGATCCACTACGAGGCCGCTCCGTCGATCGACTTCTGGTACCCCGAGTCCCTCGAGGCGTACCGCTCCGACAAGTTCACCGGGCTGACCAAGATGCCGCAGGACGGCGGTGTGCTCACCGGCCAGTCGGGCTACTGGGCGCTGCTCGACGCGCGACCGGTGAGCGCCGAGTCCGGTGACACCGACGGTGGCGGGCTCGGCACCGGCGGCTGGATCGGCCTCGGGGCCCTGGCCGTCATCGTCCTCGGCGGCGGCGCGCTGCTCGCCCGTCGCCGCGGCGCCACCGCCGACGACCGCGAGTGACCGGCGCCCTCGTCGAGCAGGACGTCGCCGCTGCCGACACCGAACGCGACGTCCGTGCGGGCACCAGCCTGCGGAGGTATGCCGCGCGCAAGGTCGGCGGCGCGTGCGTCAGCCTCGCCATGGTCGTCGTACTGGGCTTCGCCGCGTTCCGGATCCTGCCGGGAGACCCGACCCGGTCGATGACGCGCGGGCGCATCGTCACCGCCGAGCAGCTGGAGACGATGCGTCGGCAGTTCGGGCTCGACGAGCCGCTGCTGACCCAGTTCGGCATCTACCTGCGCGACCTGGCCCACGGGCGGCTGGGCGAGTCCTACACCTACCGCCGGCCGGTGTCCGAGCTGATCGGCCAGCACATCGGTGCGACCCTGCTGCTGACGGGGGTGTCGGCCGCCATCGCCATCGGGCTGGGGCTGTGGATCGGGCAGCGCTCGGCCTGGCGCCGCGGCAGCTGGTTCGACCGGCTCAACACCGGCACCGCCCTGGTGCTCTGGTCGGTCCCGACGTTCTGGCTCGGCCTCATCCTGCTGCTCGTCTTCGGTGGCACGCTCCAGTGGCTGCCCACGGGTGGGTTCAAGACGGCGGGCACCACGGCGACCGGCCTGCCGCTGGTGTGGGACGTGGCCCGCCACATGGTCATGCCCGTCGTCACGATGGTGTCCGTCACCTATGCCCAGTACCTCCTGGTCATGCGGGCCTCCCTGCTCGAGGAGATGCATGCCGACTACCTCGTGACCGCCCGGGCCAAGGGCCTGCGCGAGGACATGGTCCGGCGACACCACGCCGTCCCCAACGCCATGCTCCCGACCGTCACCCTCGTCTTCCTGCACCTCGGTGGGCTCATCGCCGGTGCCGTCACGGTCGAGGCCGTGTTCTCGTGGCCCGGCCTCGGCTACCTCACCTACGCAGCCCTGACGGGTCCGGATCTGCCTCTCCTGCAAGGGACTTTCGTCGTGTTCTCCAGCATCGTCATCCTCATGAACCTCGTGGCCGACCTGCTCTACCGGTTCCTCGACCCGAGGGTGAGGGCGGCATGAGCGAACCTGCCGGGACCATCACGACCACCCCCACGCCACCCGCAGCCCTCGGGTATGCCGCGGGGCAGGCAGAGCGCCGCCACCGCCCGCCGCAGGGCAGCCGCCCGCTCGGTGTGGCGTGAGTTCCGGGCGAGCCGCAGCGGGCTCGTCGGACTGGCAGTCCTGGTGGTCGTCGTCCTGCTCGCCGTGCTGGCGCCCGTCATAGCTCCGGCGCGGCTCCTCGACGTGACGCTCATCGACAACCCGATCAACTCCCCGCCGACGTGGTCGCTCCCGCTCGGCACCGACCCCTCGGGGCGGTCCGTCCTGGTCAGCCTGCTCTGGGGCGCGCGGGTCTCCCTGCTCGTGGGGACCGTCGCGACCCTGCTGTCCATGGTCATCGGCACGGTCATGGGGATGGCTGCCGGCCACTTCACGGGGTGGGCCGGTGCGCTGCTCATGCGGGTGACCGACTTCTTCCTCGTGCTGCCCTCGCTGGTGCTCGCGATCGTGCTGTCCAGCGTCCTGCACCGCGGCGTCTGGACCATCATCCTGGCCATCGGGGTCACGTCGTGGCCCGGCACCGCACGGCTGGTGCGCTCGCAGACGCTGACCGTCGAGGCGCGCCCCTACATCGAGCGCTCCTGGGCGCTCGGGGCCGGTCACCGCCACGTGATCACCCGTCACGTCCTGCCCGCCGTGCTGCCCCTCGTGCTGGCCAACACCACCCTGACGGTCGGCTCGGCGATCATCGCGGAGTCCACCCTGTCGTTCCTCGGCCTCGGAGACACGAGCAAGCCGTCGTGGGGCACCATGCTCAAGCTGGCGCTCGACTCCGGCGCAGCCACCGGTGGCTTCTGGTGGTTCGTCCTGCCGCCGGGGCTGGCGATCGTCCTGGTCGTGCTCTGCTTCACGCTGGTCGGGCGCGCGCTCGAGTCGGTCATCAACCCCACCCTGCGAGGTCGGTGATGGCAGAGCTGGTCTTCGACGACGTGAGCATCTCCTACCGCTCCGGTGGTGACCGCGGGACCGTCGACGCCGTCAAGGGCGTCTCGCTCACCGTGCCCGCGGGCGGCTCGCTCGGCATCGCCGGTGAGTCCGGTTCCGGCAAGTCGACCCTGGCGATGGCCGTGCTGCGGCTGCTCCCCCGCACCGCCACGGTGACCGGTCGGGTCATGATCGACGGGCGGGACGTGCTCGACCTGTCCTTCGGCCAGCTGCGCGCGGTGCGCTGGAGCGAGGCCGCCATCGTGTTCCAGGGGGCGATGCACTCGCTCAACCCGGTGCACCGCGTCGGAGCCCAGGTGGTCGAGGCCCTCGAGCTGCACGTGAAGGACGGCTACGCGACGGAGGAGGCGCGTCAGGCCCGGATGCTCGACCTGCTGGCCCAGGTCGACCTCGAACCGTCGAAGGCCTCGTCCTACCCGCACGAGCTCTCCGGTGGCCAGCGCCAACGGGTGATGATCGCGATGGCACTGGCCTGCGACCCCGACCTCGTCATCGCCGACGAACCCACGACCGCGCTGGACGTCGTCGTGCAGGACCAGGTGCTCTCGGTGCTGCGCGAGCAGGTCGCGGGGCGTGGCATCGCCCTCGTCTTCATCAGCCACGACCTGTCGGTGCTGGCCTCCACCTGCGAGCGCATCGCGGTGATGCGCGACGGCGTCGTCGTCGAGGAGGGTCCCAGCCACCAGCTGGTGTCCGCCCCGGCTCACCCCTACACGGCGATCCTCGCCAAGGCCTTTCCCACGATCGGCGACCCGGAGTCCCGGCTGCGGCCGGCCACCCGCGTCGTGGAGGAGGCCGCGCCCGCGGTCCCGACCGCCGCGGCCACCGAGACGATCCAGGAGGTCGACCGCACCGAACCCCCGGTGCTCGGTGCCGAGCACCTCACCGTGCGGTTCCGGACCCGCGCAGGTTCCCTCACCGCGGTGGACGACGTGTCGCTCTCCTGCCACCGGGGCGAGGTCGTGGCGCTCGTGGGCCAGTCCGGCTCGGGGAAGACGACGTTGGCCCGCACGCTCCTCGGGCTGCACCGCGCCGACGCCGGGCGCGTGCTCTTCCGGGGCGAGCCCCTGGCGTCGTCGCCCCGGGAGCTGCGCGCCTTTCAGGCGCAGCGTCCAGCTCGTCCTGCAGGACCCCACGAGCGCCCTGAACCCACGCCACAGCGTCTACGAGGCGGTGGCCGAGGGCCTGCGGATCCATCGGCTCCCGGGCGACGAGCGCGCACAGGTGGAGGCGGCGCTCGAGCGCGCGGAGCTGCGGCCCGCCGCGAGCTTCACCTCCTCGCTGCCGCAGGAGCTCTCCGGTGGGCAGCGCCAGCGGGTCGTCATCGCCGGTGCGCTCGCGCTGGAGCCGCAGTTCCTCGTGGCGGACGAACCGGTCGCCTCCCTCGACGCGTCGGTCCGGGGCGAGATCCTGGCCCTGCTGCTGCGGCTCAAGCGGCAGCTCGGGCTCGGCGCGCTGGTCATCACCCACGACCTGGGCCTGGCGTGGAACATCGCCGACCGGGTCCTGGTCATGTACCGCGGGGCGATCGTCGAGAGCGGCAGCGTCGAACAGGTGCTGCTGGACCCCCAGGACGCCTACACCAAGACGTTGCTGGCGGCGGTGCCCCAGCTCCGCTGACCCCGGCGCTCGCGACGCCGACCGCTGCCTGCGATCCCTGCGCTCGCCTCGCAGTCAGAGCAGCCTGGCGCGGAACTCGCTGACCCGCCGTCCGGCGGCCAGCCCCTTCGCCTCGAACCCGTCGGTCGGACGCCAGGCAGGTCGCTCGCCCTCCGTCACGTCGAACCCGCCGTGGGCCGCGAACGCAGTCCGCACGTGCGCGGCATACCCGTCGTGGTCGGTGGCCACGAGCAGCTGGCCACCCGGCACCAGGCGCGACGCGATGAGGTCGAGGCTGCCGGACGAGATGAACCGGCGCTTGGCGTGCTTGGCCTTGGGCCACGGGTCCGGGAAGAACACGTGCACCGCCGTGAGCGAGGCCGCACCCAGCCTGTCGGTCAGCAGCTCGACCGCGTCGCCCTGGTGCATCCAGAGGTTGGTCAGGCCGCGGCTGTCTGCGGCCGCGAGCATCCGCGCCAGCGCAGGCGGAAAGACGTCGACCGCGAGCACGTCGTGCCCGGGGTGCGCCGCGGCGTAGGCGAGCGCCGCCGCGCCGTGGCCGCAGCCGATCTCGAGCACGAGCGGTGCGCTGCGACCGAACGCCACGCTCGCCGCCACGGGGCCGACCGGCGCGATCGAGTGCCGGGGCCCGAGCGTCTCTAGGCGCTCGACCGTGAGGGCGGAGAGCCTGCCACGGCGCGCGTGGTAGGAGCGCACGCGTCCGTCGTTGTCCACGTCACCACCCTAGGCAGACCGACCCCAGGCAGGCCGGACGAGCGGAGCCGGTTCACGTCCGGCACGCGGTGGCGGCGTCTTGCCCTGCAGAACCCGGTCGATAACGCGCGCTTATGTGATCCATAATGGACCCATGCACATCTCCCGCTTCCCCAACATCGTGGACGACGTCACCGTCCGGCTCATCGCGGCCGTGGTCCTCGTCGTGGGCCTCGTGGCGCTCGCCACCCACCAGTGGTGGCTGTATGCCGTGCTCGCAGCCGACTTCGTCCTGCGCGCGGGCTGGGGTCCCTCGACCAGTCCCGTCGCGATCCTCGTGAGCCGCTGGCTCCGTCCGAGGGTCAGCGCGGCTCCCCGCTACACCGCCGGTCCACCCAAACGGTTCGCTGCGGCGATCGGCGCGGTGTTCACCCTCGCCGCCACTGGTCTCTGGCTCGCCGGCGCCTCGCTGCCGGTGGTGCTGATCGGCGTGGTCATGGTGGTCTTCCCGGCGCTGGAGGCACTGGCGGGCGTCTGCGTGGGCTGCATCGTGTTCGGCTGGCTGATGCGACTGGGTGTGATCCCCGAGTCGGTCTGCGTGGAGTGCGCCGACATCACCCGTCGCGCCGCGCAGCGTCAGGCCGCGGCAGCTGCGCGGCTGAGCGTCCGCGCGGGCTCGCTCAGCGCCGCCAGACCAGGACGGCTGCCCGGTCATCGGTCTCACCCGCCCGGGCGGCCGCGCACATCTTCTCCGCCATGCCCTCGAACCCCTTGCCGATCATCTGCTCGGCCGTGCCGAGCATGCGGTCGATGCCGTCGCGCAGGTCGCGGTTGCGGACCTCGATCACGCCGTCGGTGTAGAGCAGCAGGGCGTCACCCCGCCCGAGGTACCCGTGCACGCGGGGGAAGGCCAGTCCCTCGGTGACGCCGAGCACCGGGCCCTCGTCACCTTCGAGGACCTCCCAGCGACCGGAACCGGCCGAGAACCGCACGCCCGGTGGGTGACCGGCCGAACCGAGGCTGAACTCCCCCGTCGTCAGGTCGATCATGGCGTGGGCCGCCGTCGCGAAGCCTTCGTCCCAGTTCTGTCGCAGCAGGTAGGAGTTGGCCGCCGGCAGGAACCTGTCGTAGGGCATCGAGCCGAGCAACCCGCCGAAGGCGCCGGACAGCAGCAGCGAGCGCGTGCCCGCGGCGACTCCCTTGCCTGAGACGTCGACCAGCACCACCTCGAGGACGTCGTCGGACTTGCTGGTGACGAGGAAGTCGCCGGAGAACGAGTCGCCGTAGGCCGACAGCACCGACAGCTCGGCGCCCCACCCGGTGGGCAGCTCCGGGAGCTCGCCCTGGGTGCGCAGGCGGTCGCGCAGGTCGACCAGCATCGACTCGCCGAGGTTGCCCTGCACCCCCAGCCTGGCCCGGGACGCGGCCACCCAGAACATGATGACCATGACACTGGTCAGCACGGCGTAGGCGCCGAAATAGGGGGCCGTCGCCTGCCTCTCCCAGATGGTGTAGGCGCCGGCTACCAGCACGGCGATGTCGACGACCGCCAGCACCTTGGGCGTGAGGAACAGCCCGGCAAGGACCGCCAGGGGGATGTACGCGGAGAACGGGACGTCCCTCCACAGCGACATCGACCAGCACAGCGCGGTGTTGACGACGATGATCCCGACAGCCGTGCCCCACTGGCCCCAGCGCACGAACCGGGACCGGCCCTTCTGGAACCGGGACATGACGGACCGCCGGGCGAGCACCGTCCTGTCGACGTCCACGTGTGAAGATCCTTCGGCAAGGCAGGTGCTCGGCACCTTTGGCGTCTGTGGGTGGGCCGGCCCCATCCGGCCCGACGCCAGCGTAGTGGGCCACGCACCCGGCGCGGGCGACATCGCCGGATCAGGGCTGCACAGGCAGCGTGCCGTCCTGCTCGTACGTGGTGACCATGTCGATCCGGCGCTGGTGCCGGGGGGCCTGCGAGAACGGCGTGGCCAGGAAGGCGACCACCATCGCCTTCGCCTCCTCGGCCGAGCTCATCCGGGCGCCGATCGAGATGACCTGCGCGTCGTTGTGCTCCCGGGCGAGCGTGGCCAGCTCCTCGTTGTAGCAGAGCGCGGCACGGATGCCCTTCACCTTGTTGGCCGCCATCTGCTCGCCGTTGCCCGACCCGCCGAGCACGACCCCCAGCGACTCGGGGTCGGCTGCCACCGCCTCGGCGGCTCGCAGCACGAAGACCGGGTAGTCGTCCTCGGCGTCCATGGCGTGGGGCCCGTGGTTGGTCACCTCGTGGCCCTCGGCCTCGAGGAAGGTCACCAGCTCACCGAGCAGGTCGTATGCCGCGTGGTCGCCGCCGATGTGTACACGCATCTGGGTGCTCCTCGTGTCCGGGCTGAAAGGGTCCGTGCGTCGACTAGCTGAAGTCGGGGCCCACGGTGCGCGAGCGCTTGAGCTCGTAGAAGCCGGGGGTGCCGGCGACCAGGACGCAGCCGTCCCACAGCCGGCCGGCTGCCTCTCCCTTGGGGGCCGGCGTCACGACGGGACCGAAGAACGCCTCACCGTTGACCGCGACCACCGGGGTGCCCACGTCGTCGCCGACCAGGTCGATGGCCCGCTGGTGGCTGGCACGCAGCTCGGCGTCGTTGACGTCGCTGTCCGCGAAGTCCGCCAGCTCCGCCGGCAGCCCGACCTCCTCGAGCGCGGGGCCGATCACCTTGGTGTAGTCCTTCTCGCCACCGAGGTGGATCCTGGTGCCCATCTCGTCGTAGAGCGGCTTGACCACCTTGTCGCCGTACTCCCTGGCCGCGGCGATGATGACACGCACCGGGCCCCACCCACGGTCCATCATCGCGCGGTAGTCGTCGGGGAGGTCTCGCCCCTCGTTGAGGACCGACAGGCTCATGACCGACCAGGTGACGTCGACCGGGCGAACCCGCTCGACCTCCATCATCCAGCGTGAGGTCATCCACGCCCAGGGACAGAGCGGGTCGAACCAGAACTCTGCGGACGAACGGGTCTGGGCAGTCTTGGGGGCGATGTCAGTGGCAGTCACACGCCCAATCCTGCCACTGGCCCCGGACGCCGGCACCAGCGGTAGGCCTCCACCGCGCCACGCGTGCGAGGATGGCTGCCGAGTCCTTCGAACATCCCCCGGAACCGCAGCAGGAGCACCGTTGCCTGGCAAGAACCTGACCCGCGACGAGGCCACCGCCCGCGCCGCCGTCATCGCCGTCGAGCACTACGACGTCACCCTCGACCTGACCACGTCGGACACGACGTTCCGCAGCACCACCACGGTGACGTTCACGAGCTCCGAGCCTGGGACGCAGACGTTCGTCGACCTCATCGCCCCGTCGGTCCAGGCGATCACCCTCAACGGCGAGCAGCTCGACCCTGCCACCCACTTCGACGGGGTGCGGATCACCATCCCGTCGACCGCGGAGCAGAACACGCTCACCGTCGACGCGACCGCGGCATACATGAACACCGGCGAGGGGCTGCACCGCTTCACCGACCCGGTGGACGGCGAGGTCTACCTCTACTCGCAGTTCGAGGTGGCCGACTGCCGCCGGATGTTCGCGGTCTTCGAGCAGCCCGACCTCAAGGCGACCTTCGGGTTCACGATCACGGCACCGGCCCACTGGCAGGTCGTCTCCAACTCCCCCACTCCCGAGCCGACCCCGGTCCGCGAGGGCGTCGCGACCTGGGCGTTCGGGACGACCCCGCGGATGTCCTGCTACATCACGGCGCTGGTCGCGGGCCCCTACGCCGTGGTGCGCGACGAGGTGCAGACCCGCCGGGGCACCGTGCCCCTGGGGATCTTCTGCCGCCAGTCGTTGCTCGAGCACCTCGACGCCGACAACATCTTCGACTGCACCAAGCTCGGGTTCGCCTTCTTCGAGAACGAGTTCGACTGCGAGTACCCGTTCGAGAAGTACGACCAGCTCTTCACGCCCGAGTACAACATGGGCGCGATGGAGAACGCCGGAGCCGTCACCGTCAGCGAGATCTACGTCTTCCGGGCCAAGGTCACCGAGGCCCTGGTCGAGCGCCGCGCCCTCACCCTGCTGCACGAGCTCGCGCACATGTGGTTCGGCAACCTGGTCACCATGAAGTGGTGGAACGACCTGTGGCTCAACGAGTCGTTCGCCGAGTGGGCGTCGACCACCTGCCAGGCGGAGGTCACCGAGTGGGCCAGCGCCTGGACGACGTTCGGCACGTCGGAGAAGGCCTGGGCCTACCGCCAGGACCAGCTCTCCTCGACCCACCCGATCGTCGCGCCGATCCGCGACCTGCAGGACGTCGAGGTGAACTTCGACGGCATCACCTACGCCAAGGGCGCGTCGGTGCTCAAGCAGCTCGTCGCCTACGTCGGTCGTGAGCCGTTCACCGCCGGGCTGCGGGCGTACTTCGCCAAGCACGCATGGGGCAACACCACGCTGGCCGACCTGCTCCACGAGCTCGAGCGGACGTCGGGGCGCGACCTCGGCACGTGGTCGAAGCTCTGGCTCGAGACCGCGGGAGTCAACACGCTTCGGCCCGAGATCGTGACCGACGACCAGGGGCTGATCTCCTCGGCGCGGATCGACCAGACCTTCGCCGAGGGCTTCGAGACCCTGCGCCCGCACCGGCTGGCGGTCGGCCTCTACTCGGTCGACGGCGACGCGCTCGTCCGCACCGACCGGATCGAGCTCGACGTCGACGGTGAGTCCACCGAGCTGCCGCAGCTGGTCGGCAGGTCCGCCCCCGACCTGCTGCTGGTCAACGACGACGACCTGGCCTACGCCAAGATCCGTCTCGACGAGCGTTCCCTCGCGACCGCCATGGCACACCCTCGCGGTTTCCAGGACAGCCTCCCCCGCGCCCTCGTGCTCGGTGCCGCCTGGGACATGACCCGCGACGCGGAGATGTCGGCCCGCGACTTCGTGGCGCTCGTCCTCGCGTCACTCCCCGGCGAGACCGACTCGACCCTGCTGCGCACCCTGCTGGCCCAGCTCTCGACGACGCTCGGCCTCTACGTCGCGCCGGAGCACCGCGACCAGGCCGTCGCCGACTCGGTGCGGTCGCTGCGCGCCCTGACGGAGGAGGCCGAGGCCGGCAGCGACGCCCAGTTCCAGCTGCTGGGCGCGTATGCCGCGCAGCAGCGCGGTGGCGACGACGCGGCATACCTGCGCGGCCTGCTGGACGGAACGCAGGCCCTCGACGGGCTCGCCATCGACACCGACATGCGGTGGCGGCTGCTCATCTCGCTCGCCGCCTGCGGCGCCGCGACCACGGACGACATCGACGCCGAGCAGCAGCGCGACAACACGGCCACGGGTCGCGAGCGTGCCGAACAGGCCCGCGCCGCACTCCCCACCGCCGAGGCGAAGGCCGCCGCCTGGCGCCACGGCGTCGAGGAGGACGGGCTGACCAACTCGGTGCTCGAGGCGGTGGCGGCTGGCTTCGGCACCGCCCACGACACCAGCCTGCTCGAGCCGTACGTCGAGAAGTACCACGCCATGCTCGACACCGTGGAGACCAAGGGGTCGCACGCGATCGTCGAGATCCTGGTCCGCGGCTTCTACCCGACCGCACTGGCGGATGCCCACCTCCACGACTCGACCCAGTCGTGGTTGACGGCGCACCCTGACGCCCCCACGGCCCTGCGCCGCCTGGTGGCCGAGAACCGCGACCCCATCGCGCGCGCGCTGCGTGTCCAGGAGCGCGATGCCGATGCCTGAGGACGTCTTTCACGGGTTCAGCCGGGAGGCGCTCAGCAGGGTCACGCCGCACTCGGCCTGGGAGTGGTTCACGGGCATCCCGGCGCGCATCGTCATCGTCCTGGTCGCCGCCGTCATCGTCCGCTGGCTGTTGTTGAGGTCGATCAGCCGGGTGGTCGCCGTGACGCTGGCACGGTCGGACGCGCGTCGAGCGGGTGAGAGCAGCCGCGCAGGGCGGGTCCTCGCCCAGGCCACCGGGGCGGCTCACGAGCGGCACCGGCAGCGCACGCTTACGATGGGTTCCTTGCTGCGCAGCATGGTCACCTTCGTCGTCGCACTCGTCACGATCCTCACGGTCCTGAGCACCGTCCACATCGACCTCGCGCCCGTGCTCGCCACGGCGGGTGTCGGGGGCGTCGCCCTCGGGTTCGGCGCACAGAGCCTGGTCAAGGACTTCCTGTCCGGCATCTTCATGATCCTCGAGGACCAGTACGGCGTCGGTGACGTCGTCGACACCGGCGAGGCCATCGGCACCGTCGAGGAGGTCTCACTGCGCGTCACCCGGCTTCGCGACGGCCAGGGGGTGGTCTGGTACATCCGCAACGGCGAGATCATCCGGATCGGCAACAAGAGCCAGGGCTGGGCCACCGCAATGGTGGACATCCCGGTCGCGTACTCGGAGAACCTCGACACGGTGATCCCCCTGATCCGCACGGTGCTGCACGACCTCGACGAGAGCCCCGACTGGCAGGACAAGCTGCTCGAGGAGCCCAAGGTGATGGGGGTCGAGTCGATGACCGGCTCGGTCGTGACGATCCGGGTGCTCGCCAAGACTGCTCCGGAGCAGCAGTACGGCGTCTCGCGCGAGATCCGCGAACGGGTCAAGGCGGCGTTCGACGCCAATGGCATCAAGGCCCCTGTCATGACCCCGTTCGGTCCGGCGGGCGCAGCACGATGAGCACAGAGCTGCCGCAGACGCCCGGGGGCGACCAGACCGGCACCTTCTACGACCAGGTGGGTGGCCACGAGACGTTCCGCAAGCTGGTCCACGAGTTCTACCGCGGCGTGGCCTCCGACCCGCCACTGCGCGCGCTCTACCCCGAGGACGACCTCGGACCGGCCGAGGAGCGGTTCCGGATGTTCCTCGAGCAGTACTGGGGCGGCCCGACGACCTACTCCGAGCAGCGCGGCCACCCACGGCTGCGGATGCGGCACCACCCGTTCAAGGTGACGCCGCTGCAGCGGGACCGCTGGCTGCACCACATCATGGCGGCCGTCGACACCCTCGACCTGCCGCCCGCCAACGACCTGCTGTTGCGCGACTACCTCGAACGCGCCGCGCACTCGATGGTCAACTCGCTCGAGGACTGAGCAGCCACCCACGGCGTGGTATGCCGCGTGACCCAGCGCCGCGGCATACCACCCAACGGCCACGGAGTTCCGGTGGGCAAGACGGTGGGTGGTCGGTTTCCCCGAACGCGTTCGATGCGTCAGCATTGGGAACCGTGACGACGACCCTCTCCACGCACCTCATCCACCCCGCCGCCTCGGCCGACGCCGCCTGGTGGCGCCATGCCGTGATCTACCAGATCTATCCGCGTTCGTGGGCTGACGCCGACGGCGACGGCATCGGCGACCTCCCCGGTGTGACCGCGCGCCTGGACTACCTCAAGGCCCTGGGCGTCGACGCCGTCTGGTTCAGCCCGTTCTACAAGTCGCCCCAGGCCGACGCCGGCTACGACGTCGCCGACTACCGCGACATCGACGGCCTGTTCGGCACCCTCGCCGACGCCGATGCGATGGTGGCGCGCGCCCACGAGCTCGACCTCAAGGTGATCGTCGATCTGGTGCCCAACCACACCAGCGACGAGCACGAGTGGTTCCAGGCGGCGCTGGCCGCCGGGCCGGGCAGTGCTGAGCGCGACCGCTACATCTTCCGCGACGGCAAGGGCGAGGACGGCGCCCTCCCGCCGAACGACTGGCACTCGGTGTTCGGCGGTGACGGCTGGACCCGGGTCACCGAGGCCGACGGGCGGCCGGGCCAGTGGTACCTCCACCTGTTCGACGTCAAGCAGCCCGACCTCAACTGGGAGAACCCCGAGGTCGGCGACGAGTTCGAGTCGATCCTGCGCTTCTGGCTCGACCGCGGCATCGACGGCTTCCGCGTCGACGTCGCACACGGCCTGGTCAAGGAGCAGGGGCTGCCCGACTACGACGCCGAGCTGCACATCCTCGACGGCGAGGTGAAGGACGGCTCGCCGAAGCCCCCGATGTGGGACCAGGACGCGGTGCACGACGTCTACCGGCGCTGGCACAAGGTGCTGGCCGAGTACGGCAAGCCGGACCGCATCCTCGTCGCCGAGGCGTGGGTCCGACCGCAGGAGCGCGCCGTGCGCTACGTCCGTCCCGACGAGATGAACCAGGCGTTCAACTTCGACTTCCTGATGAGCCAGTGGCGCGCCACGGACCTGCGCCAGGTCATCGAGTCCTCGCTCGTGGCAGCCGACTCCGTCGGGGCGCCGAGCACCTGGGTGCTGTCCAACCACGACGTCGTGCGGCACGTCTCCCGGCTCGGTCTGCCGGTGGGCCAGCGCCGCCCCAACGGCATCAGCGCCGACGACCCGCAGCCCGACCGCGCGCTCGGCCTCAGGCGCGCACGGGCGGCGACGCAGCTCATGCTGGCGCTCCCCGGTGGCGCCTACCTCTACCAGGGCGAGGAGCTCGGGCTGCCCGAGTCCACGGACATGCCTGCAGCCTTCCGGCAGGACCCGACCTTCGTCCGCTCCGGCGGCAAGGAGATCGGCCGCGACGGGTGCCGCGTGCCCATGCCGTGGGAGAAGGACGCCCCGTCGTTCGGCTTCGGACCCACCGACCGGACCTGGCTGCCGCAACCGAAGGTCTACGGGGAGTACGCCGTCGACCAGCAGGATGGTGTGGCCGGCTCCACACTCGAGCTCTACCGCCAGCTGCTTCGCACCCGTCGGGAGCGCGACCTCGGCACCGGTGGCCTCCAGTTTGTTGAGGGGTTCAGCGTCGACGGTTTCGGCGACGACGTGATCGCGCTCGTCAACACCGGGCAGGGCGACGACGCGGGGGACACCCTCGTGGTCACCAACTTCGGTGCCGATCCGGTGGCGCTGCCCGACGGCGCCGCGGTCATCGTCGCCTCCGGTCCGCTGACCGCCGACGGCTCCCGTGCCGACCGACACCACGGTCTGGGCAACGCTCTAGGCGCACCCGCGCCAGGCGAGGTATGCCGGGCGGCCGCCACCCGGCATACCGCCAGCGCGCTTGGACACTGCTCGCCAGCTGCGAGCAGTGTCCAGGCGTCGGGTCACCGGAGGTGGCCGCCCGCCCCTCCCACGGCAGACTGGCCACGTGAGAGCAGCCGACCACCCCTACTTCGACGCGCCCACGCCGATCGGGCTGGCCCACCGTGGCGGCGCCAAGCTCGCCGCCAACCTGCACCTCGAGAACACCATGGCGGCGTTCCGCGAGGCGGTGCGGATGGGCTACCGCTACCTCGAGACCGACGTGCACGCGACCGCCGACGGTGTGCTGCTGGCCTTCCACGACCTTCGGCTCGACCGGGTCACGGACGGAGCTGGGCTGATCGCCGAGCTGCCTTATGCCGCAGTCTCGTCCGCGCGCATCAACGGCACCGAACCGATCCCTCGCCTCGCTGACCTGCTCGAGGAGTTCCCGGGTGCCCGCATCAACATCGACGTGAAGGCGCCCGGCGCGATCGAGCCGCTGGCGGAGGTGGTCCGGGCGCACAAGGCGATCCACCGGGTCTGTGTCGGGTCGTTCTCCGACCGCCGGCTACGAGCGGTGCGCCGACTGCTCGGTCCTTCCCTCGCGACCTCGACCGGACCTGCGGAGGTCGCCGCCCTGCGCCTTGCGCCGCAACGGATCGCGGGCTGGCTGCGGTCCCCCGCCGCGGTGCTGCAGATCCCGACCGGCCACCTCGTCGGCGGTCGCCGGCTCGACCTGGTCACGGCGGGCCTGGTCGACCGGGTCCACGCCATGGGCAAGCACCTCCACGTCTGGACCATCGACGACGCCGCCGAGATGCACCGGCTGTTCGACCTGGGGGTCGACGGGATCGTCTCCGACCGCATCGACACCCTGGCCGACGTGCTGGCCGACCGCGGCGTACCGTTGAGCCAGTGACCTCATCCAGTCCCCGACCGGCGGGGTCGGGCCATCCGGCTGAGACGAAGGTCGGCGTCTTCCACCCGCGTTACCTGCTGCTGTCCGTCTCGCTGCTCGCCCTCATCACGGTCATCGCCTTCGAGGGCATGGCCGTCTCCACAGCCATGCCGGACGCTGCCCGCGAGCTCGATGCGGTGCGGTCCTACGGCCTCGCGTTCTCGGTGATGCTGACGACCCAGCTGCTGGGCATCGTCCTCGCCGGAGTGTGGTGCGACCGCTCCGGTCCGCTGCCATCACTGTTCGCGGGGCAGCTGCTCTTCGCCGCCGGGTGCGCCGTGTGCGGCGGGTCGCAGGCCTTCGGCCCCTTCCTCGCGGGCCGCGGGGTCGCTGGACTCGGAGCCGGCCTGATCATCGTCGCGGCCTATGTCGTCATCGGTCGCGCCTACCCGGAGTCGTTGCGCCCCAAGGTGTTCAGCGTCATCTCCGCCGCCTGGGTCCTGCCGTCGCTGCTCGGTCCGCCCATCTCCGCCTGGGTCACGACGACCTGGTCGTGGCGGTGGGTGTTCTGGCTCGTCGTGCTGCCCGTGGTGGTCGCGTTCGTCATGGTCCTCGCCAGGCGGGGGCAGATCGCGGGCGCCAGCGAAGGCATCGACGACTCGAGCCGTGACCGGCGCCAGCACGCGCGGGCAGCCTGGTTCGGGGTCCTCATCGCCGCCTCGGCCGGTGCGCTGCAGTGGGGCACCCACGACCTGGAGATGAGCTGGTCGGCCAAGACCGTGGTCGCGGTCGTCGGCATCCTGGGCATCGCCGCCACCGCGCCGCTGCTCCTCCCCCACGGGACGTGGCTGATGCGCCGCGGACTGCCGTCGGTGATGCTGGCACGCTTCCTGCTGACCTGTTCGTTCTTCGGCACCATCACCTACATCCCCCTCATGCTGGTCAACGAGCGCGGACTGTCGCTCGCCGCGTCGGGCACCATCCTCGCGGTCGGTTCACTCGGCTGGTCCTCGGGCTCGTGGATCCAGGGGCGGGACCGCTGGGCGGGACGCCGCGACCGTCTGGTCAGCGCCGGTGGCCTGCTCCTCACCCTCGGCCTGCTCGCCATCGTCACGGTGACCCACTTCGGCTGGTACCCATGGCTCATCGCGGTGGCGCTCGTGGCCTGCGGCACGGGCATGGGTCTCGGCACCGCGAGCCTTTCGGTCCTCTCGTTGACGCTCACCCCGGCTGCCGACCACGGCTCGACGTCCTCGTCGCTCCAGCTTGCCGACGTGCTGGGCTCGGTGCTCGGCATCGCAGCCGCGGGCGCGGTGTTCGCGGCAAGGCACACCACGGCCGGGCAGGACATCCCGGTCTTCGTCACGATGTGGCTGGGACTCAGCGTCGTCGCCGCACTGGTGGCCGTCGCCGGTCAGCGGATCAGGACGTGACCCGCAGGCGTCGACAGCCGCGTCCACCGGCCGTGCGCCCACACCGTCACCTCGGAGCCCGGGACGGCACCCTGGCCCGTGACGACGAAACCCAGCACGTATGCCGCGAACGCACCGCCTGCCGGCACCGGCGGCGTCGTCGCGGTGAGGCGCCCCCACACCTGCTTGCGGAGGGCGGCGACCGCCGCACCACCCGCATCGGCCGGCGCACCGGAGGCGACCTCCTCGATCCCCTGGCGCGCCGCGGCATACACCTCGTCGGCGGTGACCGCGCCGACGCGCTCCCACCCGCCGCGCGGCGGTGCCATGGCCGCCCACGGGACGTTGACCGTCACGGGTGGCAGCGGCAGCGTCGTCCCGCTCTCGCGGGCGAGCCGGTCCGTGAGGGCGGCCAGCGAGACGGTGACGTCGACGTGTGCCGGCTCGGCCAGCGGCATCGCCCGCAGCCCCATCACGACACCCTCGGCCATGAGTCCGGCGCCCGGCAGCACGCCGACGTAGGCGGCCAGCGTCTGACCCTGGGCCTGCAGGCGGATCGCACCGTCATCGTCCGCGGCCTTGGCACGCGCCACGTAGGTGCGCAGGTCATCGAGTCCCTGGGCGTCGGGGAAGGTCAGCTCCATCAGCGACGTCGCCAGCGGAACGGCACCGGGGCGCCCGAGTGCTCCTCGAGGACGGCCCGGAGCGCGGGATCCATCCGACGCGGCGTGGACGTGGCGAAGTCGTAGAGGACCAGACCGGTCTCGGCGCGCGCGTAGACCACGTCGCCCTCACCGCCGTCGGCCGCCGCCCTTCCGTCGCGCACCTCGTAGGCCAGGTCGAACCCGGCGCCGCCGATCTTCGTGGCCCACATCTCGACGACGATCGGGGGCACCCGGAAGAGCAGCGGCGCGAGGTACTCGATCTCGTGGCGCGTCACGAGGATCCCCTCGGAGAGCACCGAGCGGTCCTGGCCGAACCAGCCCTCGAAGCCGATCACCCGGGCGTCCTCGAGCAGGCGCAGGAACTGGACGTTGTTGACGTGCCCGTACGCGTCCATGTCGCTCCAGCGCAGCGGCACGTTGACGCGGTAGCGCGGGGCGCTCGGCGCGGCCGTGGTCGTCGACCCCGGGCTGCGCTCCACCTGCTCGTCGGCCATGCGCCCATCTTCGCAGGGTGGTCCAGAGGACGGTGGCCGGGCCTTGACACCCCACCGCCCGGTGCGGACAGTGACCCCCATGCGAAGCGTGCGCGTAGCCGCGGTCCAGGCGTCGTACGTCCTCATGGACCGCGACGCGACCGTGGAGCGGGTTGCCGACCTGACCGCGGAGGCGGCCGCGCAGGGGGCGGAGCTCGTCGTGTTCCCGGAGGTGTTCGTCCCGGGGACCCCGCTGTGGATCGACACGCAGCCAATCTGGGACGGGGACGCCGAGTGGTTCACGATGCTGGCGGAGAACGCCGTGGTCGTCCCCGGCGCGACGACGGACCGGCTCGGCGCGATCGCCCGGGAGCACGGGGTGTGGCTCGTGGTCGGGGTCAGTGAACGAGAGGCGCACGGCGGGACGATCTACAACACGATCCTCTACTTCTCCTCGGTCGGGACGCTCGTCGAACGGCACCGCAAGCTCGTCCCGACCGGGTCCGAGCGAACCGTCTGGGGTCAGGGTGACGGGTCCACGCTCCGCGTCGTGCCGACGCCCTTCGGGCGGATCGGCGGGCTCATCTGCTGGGAGAACTACATGCCCTTGGCACGGTTCCACCTCTACGCCCAGGGGATCGACCTCTGGCTGGCGCCGACCCTCGCCACCGGCGACGCCTGGGTGGCGACCATGAGGCACCTCGCCCGCGAGAACCGGATGTTCGTCATCGGGGTCAACCCGGTCCTCCACGTCGACCAGGTGCCTGCCGACTTCCCGCACCGGGAGCGGCTCGCCCCCGAAGCGATCGTCCGGGAGCGGGGCCCGTGGCTCGACGAGGGCAACACGGTCGTCGTGGGCCCCAACGGCTTCGTCCTCGCCGGGCCCGTGCGCGAACGGGAGGAAACCCTCATCGTGGACCTCGACCTGGCTTCGGTGCCGGCGGCCCGCCGCCTCTTCGACCCGGTCGGTCACTACAACCGACCCGACGTGTTCCGCCTGCACGTCGACACCGCTCCCCGCCCGGCCACCGTCGAGGCGCCCCTCACGGACGGTCCCTCCGCCTGACGCCTCACACCGTGCGGGCGCGGCCCTGTGGACGCGGCCCTGTGGACGGGGCGGCCAACGGTGTCGGGACGGCGGCATACGGTGGTCGCCATGGAGACGACCGCGGCACTCGACCTGCCCACCCAGGCCACCACCGTGCTGCGACGGCTCGTGGGGCGCGACGACGCCGAGTTCCGCGACGGGCAGCTCGAGGCCGTGGAGGCCCTGGTGGGTCAACGGCGACGGGTCCTGGTCGTCCAACGCACCGGGTGGGGCAAGTCCGCCGTCTACTTCGTGTCGACGGCCCTGCGTCGCGCGGAGGGTGCCGGGCCGACCGTCATCGTGTCGCCCCTGCTGGCACTGATGCGTGACCAGATCGCAGCGGCCAGCCGTGCGGGGATCCGGGCCGTCACGATGAACTCCGCCAACGCCGAGGAGTGGGGGCAGGTGTCGGCCGCCCTGGCCGCAGACGAGGTCGACGTGCTGCTGGTCAGCCCCGAGCGGCTCAACAACCCCAGGTTCCGCGACGAGCAGCTGCCCGACCTGGCGCGCCGCTGCGGGCTACTGGTCGTCGACGAGGCTCACTGCGTCTCGGACTGGGGGCACGACTTCCGCCCCGACTACCGGCGGATCCGCGACCTGCTGACCACCCTGCCGGCGGACACCCCTGTACTCGCGACCACCGCGACCGCCAACGCCCGCGTCGTCACCGACGTCGTCGAGCAGCTAGGTGCCGGTGGCCACGACGTGCTGACGCTGCGTGGCGGACTCGCCCGGGACTCGTTGCGGCTCGGCGTGATGGCGCTGACCTCACCCGAGCAGCGACTCGCGTGGCTGCTCGCCCACCTCGACTCCTTGCCCGGCAGCGGCATCGTCTACACCCTGACCGTCTCCGCCGCCGAGGACATCGCCGTGGCGCTGCGCGAGGCCGGCCACGAGGTGCGCGCCTACACCGGCCGCACCGACCCCGCCGACCGCGAGCGCCTCGAGGGGATGCTGCGCGACAACCAGGTCAAGGCCCTGGTGGCGACGTCGGCGCTGGGGATGGGCTTCGACAAGCCCGACCTCGGCTTCGTCCTGCACCTCGGCGCGCCGTCGTCGCCGGTGGCCTACTACCAGCAGGTGGGTCGTGCCGGCCGCGCCACCGAGCGTGCCGACGTGCTGCTGCTGCCCGGACCCGAGGACAAGGACATCTGGGCCTACTTCGCCTCCGCCTCGATGCCCCGCCAGGATCAGGCCGACGCGGTGCTGAACGCACTCGCCGGGTCGGCCAAGCCGCTGTCGACGGTGGCCCTGGAGTCGATCGTCGACATCCGTCGCACCCGTCTGGAGCTCCTGCTCAAGGTCCTCGACGTCGACGGTGCGGTCCAGCGGGTGCCGGGAGGGTGGACCTCGACCGGTCAGCCGTGGAGCTACGACGCCGAGCGCTATGCCCGGGTCACCGCGGCTCGCGTCCGGGAGCAGGACCTGATGGTGACCTACGAGACGACCACCGAGTGCCGGATGGCCTTCCTCCAGGAGTCGCTGGACGACGACTCGGCGGCCGCGTGCGGGCGCTGCGACTCGTGCGCGGGGATGTGGTTCCCCACCGAGATCCCCGATGTCGCCGTCACGACGGCGCGGGGCCGTCTGGAGCGGGCCGGAGTCGAGCTGGAGGCACGGGCCCAGTGGCCGTCCGGGATGGACCGTCTCGGCGTCCCCGTCCGCGGCAAGATCGGTCCCGACGAGGCGATGGAGACGGGCCGCGCGGTTGCCCGGCTCACCGACCTCGGCTGGGGACAGCAGCTGCGCACCCTCCTGCGGGCACCCGATGCCGAGGTCCCGCCCGAGCTGCTGCGTGCCTGTGTGCCCATCCTGCGGAACTGGGGCTGGGCGCAGCGGCCGGTCGCGGTGGCGATGGTTCCGTCGCGGACCAGGCCGCTGCTCACCGAGTCACTGGCCAGGGGCATAGCCGAGATGGGACGCATGCAGTGGCTCGGGGCGCTCGACCCGGTCGACGGCGGCCCGGTCGGCGAGGCAGGCGGCAACAGCGCCTTCCGGCTGGCCGGCGTCTGGGGGAGGCTCGAGGTCGGGCCCGAGCAGGCGTCAGTCCTGCGCGGGCTGGACGGCCCCGTCCTGCTCGTCGACGACGTCGCCAGCTCGCGCTGGACGCTCACCGTCGCTGCTGCCGCTCTGCGTAGGGCCGGTGCCCCCGGCGTGCTGCCCTTCGTGCTCGCGATCGACGGCTGACCCTGCCCACGACTCGGGCGAGCCCTCCAGGGTCGAGCCCTCCAGGGTCGAGCCCTCCGGGGTCGAGCCCTCCGGGGTCGGGCCGACCGCAGGTGTGGCCGCCGTGAAGTCGCTCGGGGAGTCGCCCGAGGAGTCCAGCGGCACGGTGAAGATCGGCAGGAAGACCTGGACGACGGGCCCGATCAGCACGGCATACAGGACGGTGCCGAGGCCGACGACTCCGCCGAGCAGCCAGCCGACGGCGAGCACGGTGACCTCGATGCTGGTGCGGACCAGGCGGAAGCTGCGCCCGGTCCGGCGCACGAGACCGGTCATCAGGCCGTCCCGGGGTCCCGGCCCGAACTGGCTGCCGATGTAGAGCGCGCCGGCCACGCCGTTGAGCACGATCCCGCCGAGCAGCAGCACGACCCGGACCACCATCAGGTCCGGCGCGTCGAGAAGGGCGAGCGTGGCGTCGGTCGCCACCCCGATCACGATGACGTTGGCGACGGTGCCCAGTCCCGGCAGCTGACGCAGCGGGATCCACAGCAGCAGCACGGCCACGCCGACGAGAATCGTCACGGTGCCGAAGCTGACCGGCAGGTGCTGCGCGATCCCGTAGTGGAAGACGTCCCAGGGGTCGAGCCCGAGACCGGAGCGGACCATCATCCCCATCGAGACGCCGTACAGGGTCAGCCCGACTGCCAGCTGCACGAGACGGCGGGTGGTCCGCCCGGCGCGCAGCTGCTGCCGCGGGGTCAACGAGGCGAGGTTGGTGCGGGTCACGCCACCAAGATTGGCCTTCATTGGCCTGTTCTTCCATAGCCAATCGTGCCAAAGTGGTCTGCATGGTAGCTCGCAGCATCCGCGCGATCTCGGCGTCCCGGCTGGTCCCCCTGCTGGGGGCAGCCCTCGACACGACGCCCGCCTACCGCGGACTGGCCGACGCGATCCGGCTGCTCGTGGCCGACGGCCGGGTCCCGGCCGGCACCCGGCTGCCGAGCGAGCGCGACCTCACCAGTGCCCTCGGGGTCAGCCGCACCACGGTGACCAGGGCATATGCCGAGCTGCGCGACCGCGGCTACCTCGCCTCCCGGCAGGGCTCCGGGAGCGTCGTGGCGTTGCCCGGCGGCGAGCCGAGCCGCCGCCAGGGGGCCGCCCTGCAGCCCACGACGGACCAGCTCGCCGGTGACGTCATCGACCTGACCTGTGCCTCCATGGCCGCCCCGGCCGGGACCGTTGCCGCCTACGAGCGGGCCATGCTCGAGCTGCCCCGCTACCTCGCCGGCACCGGCTACCACCCGCTCGGCCTGACCAGCCTGCGAGCGGCCCTCGCCGACCGCTTCACCGAGCGGGGCCTCGCGACGACTCCCGACCAGATCATGGTCACCAGTGGAGCGCTCGCCGGCCTCGCGGTGACCGCGCGCGCCCTGCTCTCCCCCGGCGACCGCGTCCTGCTCGAGAGCCCTACGTACCCCAACGCCATCGACACCCTGCGCCGCTCGGGCGCCCGCCCCGTGGCACTCCCCCTCGACCGCGACGGCTGGGATGTCGACGCCGCGGATGCCGCGCTGCGACAGACCGCACCTCGCGCCGCCTACCTCATCCCCGACTTCCACAACCCCACCGGCGCCCTCATGCCGGACGTGCAGCGAGCCGCCCTGGGCGACGCGCTCGCCGGCACCCACACGGTCGGCATCGTCGACGAGACCCTGGTCGACCTGGCCCACGACCCCGACCTGGTGATGCCGCGCCCCCTCGCGGCGCACCACCCGCGCACGGTCACCCTGGGCGGGGCGAGCAAGTCCTTCTGGGGCGGTCTGCGCGTCGGCTGGATCCGCGCACCTCGCGAGCTGATGCCGGCCCTGGTCAGCGCGCGGCTGACCCTCGACCTGGGAGCACCGGTGCTCGAACAGCTCGTGCTGACCGATCTGCTCGACCACCGCGAGCAGATCGTCGACGAGCGCCGTGCCGCCATCGTCGCCACTCGCGACGCACTGGTCGGTGCGCTGCGAGATCGCTTGCCGCAGTGGCGGTTCCGCGTGCCCGAGGGTGGGCTGTGCCTGTGGGTGGAGCTGCCTGAGGCGCTGTCGACACCCCTCTGCGCAGCGGCCGACCAGCGTGGGGTGGTGCTGGCCCCCGGCGCACAGTTCGCCGTCGAGGGTGGCATGGAGCGGTTCCTGCGACTGCCCTTCACCGGGCATGCGCCCGAGGTGGTGGACGACGCGGTCGAGCGCCTCGCGCTTGCCTGGGCCGACGCCCAGTCCGGCCGTCCCTCGCGCCACGGCCGCTCACCCCTGGTCGCGTGAGCGCGGTCGCCACCGGCTGACGACCACACCGACGAGGCAGACCCCGCCCCCCACCAGCGCGGGCACCGTCGGCACCTCGGCCAGGAACGCCCAGGACAACAGGACCGAGAGCACCGTCACGAGGTAACCCAAGGGACCGAGGCGGCCGGCCGGCATACGACGCAGTGCGTAGGCCCACGTCGTGAACGCGACGGCTGTGGGAAAAGCACCCAGGTATGCCGCGCCGAGCAAGGCCGAGAGCGGCGCGGCCTGGGCCTCGTGCACGAGGTCGCCGGCGAACGGCACGGTGACGATGGTGCCGACCAGACAGCCGAGCCAGGTCGCGCGCAGCGCGTCGATGCTGCGGAGGGTGACCTTCTGCATGATCACGGACGAGGCGTAGAGGACGGCCGCGACCAGCGCGAGGACGATGCCGAGAAGGTCACGCTCGCCGTTCGAACCGGTGGCCATCAGGGCGACACCACCGAAGGCGACGAGACAGCCGATGAGGAGGGGACGGGAGAACCCTTCACGGAGGAAGAGCCCGCCACCGACGGCGATGAGGACCGGGGCGACGTTGACCAGCAGTGCCGCGGTGCCCGCGTCGACGTGGCGCTCCGCGGCGTTGAGGGCGACGTTGTAGCCGGCAAACCACAGGGCGCCGTAGCCGACGACGGGCACAAGCGCCCGGCCTCGTGGCAGCAGCGGCCCAGCACGGCGGACCGACCCGCGGAGCACGAACGGTGTCAGCACGAGGGTGGCCACGGCGACCCTGGCCAGCGCCATCGGGCCGGGCGAGAGGTGGGCTCCGCTGCTGCGGATGACGACGAAGGCCGAGGCCCACAGGACGATGGTGACCGTGGCTGCCAGCACCGCCTTCGTCGCGGTTCCCTCTGATCGCGCCGGTGCCTCAGGGTTGGTGAGCTGCGAGTTGCTGAACTGCGGGCCAGTGGAGGGCGGGTCGCAGGGCTCCACAGTGGGGGTGGTCAGGCTGGTCACCCTCTCATCGTCACGCGTCACGACATGTCAGCACAAGCGAACGTTCCTTCACTTCTCTTAAGCAGCGCTGTACTCTCACGCCATGCTCGATGTCCACCGCCTCCGCGTCCTGCGCACCGTCGTCGCCACGGGTTCGGTCGGTGCCGCTGCCACCACCCTCGGCTACACCCCGTCGGCCGTGAGCCAGCACCTCGCCACCCTCCAGCGTGAGACGGGGCTGCTGCTGATCGAGCGCAAGGGCCGCGGCATCGAGCCGACCGCCGCCGGACGGACCCTCGCTGACGAGGCGGGCCGGGTCCTCGAGTCGCTCAGCGGAGTCGAGGGCGTGGTCGGCGACCTGCGTGCAGGTCGCGTGGGCCGGTTGTCGATCAGCTACTTCGCCTCGGCGGGTGCCGCCTGGATCCCCCCTGTCGTCGCCGGGCTGATGCACGAGTTCCCGGACCTGCGGCTGGACCTGCGTCTGATCGAGCTGCTCGGCGACGAGCATCCCGACCCCGACATCGAGATCTTCGTCAGCGGCGCTCCCGAGCACCTGCGCGAGTCCGCCGGCACCGACCGGACGAAGGTGCACCACCTGCTCGACGACCCCTACGTCGTGGTCGTGCCGGCCGACCACGCCCTGGCCGGGGAACCCCACGTGGCGCTGGGCGAGCTGGCCACCGAGCACTGGGTCGACAACGACTTCAACCGCGGGTTCTGCCGCCAGGTGATCCTCGACTCGTGCGCCGAGGCCGGGTTCTCGCCCGACTTCCGGATCGAGACCCACGACTACCCGACCGCGATCTCGTTCGTGGCCGCGGGCGTCGGAGTCACCGTCCTGCCCAGCCTGGGAGCTGCTCAGCTGCCCACGGGCGTCGTCGCCGTTCCCCTCGTGTCCCCGACGCCGGTGCGTCACGTCTATGTCGCGGTCAAGGCGTCGGTCGAGCACCACCCGGCGGCCAGGCGGGCCGTCGATCTGCTGCGTGCCCGGGTGGCGCGTCCCGCTAGGGTCGGTGCGTGACCGAGAGCGCCCCCGACAATCCCCCCGCGAGTGCAGCCGGGGCGGCCTCCGGCTTCGACCCGCTGGCCGATCTGCTCGACACGCTCGACCTGGAGGAGCTGGGCACTGCCCGGATCACGGTCGAGGGGGTCGGGGACCGAGCCGACTTCGGCGAGTCCGGTGCCACCGTCTTCCTCGGACGGAGCCAGAAGATGCCGCACGGGCGGGTCTTCGGCGGGCAGGTCCTCGCACAGTGCGTCATGGCCGCCGGCCGCACGATGCAGGACATCGACGACGGTGACGGGCCTCGGCGGATCCACTCGCTGCACGGGTACTTCATGCGCCCCGGCGACGACACCAAGCCGATCCGGTTCGCCGTCGAGCGGATGCGTGACGGCAACTCGTTCTCGACCCGGCGGGTCCACGCCATCCAGGACGGCCTGCCCATCCTGTCGATGATCACCTCGTTCCAGGAGACGTCCAACGGCCTGGACCACCAGGACCCCATGCCCGAGGTGCCCGGTCCCGACGAGCTCCGCTCGCTGGCCGACGAGTTCGGCGGTATCGACCACCCCGGGGCCAGGCACCTGCTCAAACGGCCGATCGAGCACCGCCACGTCGAGAGCAACCTGTTCGTCGCTGCCGCCCCGGAGCTGACTGCGCACCAGAGCGTCTGGATGAAGGCCATCGGCAGACTGCCGGACGACCCGCTGGTCCACGCCGCGGTCCTTGCGTATGCCTCCGACTACACCCTGCTCGAGCCGGTCATCCGCAGGCACGGGCTGACCTGGACCGACCGCCGGCTGCGCCCCGCCAGCCTCGACCATGCGATGTGGTTCCACCGTCCCGTGCACGCGGACCAGTGGATCCTCTACAGCCAGGAGTCGCCCTCCGCGTCCGGCGGCCGAGGACTCGGTATCGGCCGGATGTTCGCCGCCGACGGCACCCTCGTCGCAACCGTCGCCCAAGAGGGCATGGTTCGCGTCAAGGAGTCCTGAGCAGTGTCGCCCGATCCGTCACAGTGGGTGGTGGACGGCCTTCGTCCGACTGACCACGCGGCCTGGGCTCGGTTGCACCGTGGCTACCTCGACTTCTACGAGTCCACCCGCCCAGAGGAGGTCTCGTCGGTGGTCTGGGGGTGGCTGATGGATCCCGTCCACGAGCTGGAGGCCCTCGTCGCCCGCCCCCTGCCGCACGCGGACCCCGTGGGCATCGCTCATTTCCGGCCGTTCCCCAGGCCACTGCAGGGCACGACCGCCTGCTTCCTCGACGATCTCTTCGTCGCCCCGGAGCACCGCGGCGCCGGCACGGTGGACGCCCTGCTGGCCGGACTGCAGCAGCGTGCCCGCGAACGCGGGTGGAGCCAGGTTCGCTGGATCACCCGCGCATCCAACGCGCGAGCCCGTAAGGCCTACGACCGGCTCGCCGTCGAGACCGACCTGGTGACCTACCACCTCGGGGTCGAGTGATCCTGCAGCGTGCAGGGCTCACGACCCCGAGGGCCTGCCGACCGTGCAGGCTCGCCGACCCTGCAGGCTCACTGTCGGACGGAGCTACTCGCCCACGCGGATGACCGCCGCGGTGACCGGGGGCAGGTGGAGGCCCTTGGCGCGCAGGCGGGTCTGCGCAGGCTCCCAGGCCACCACCACGCTCGTGGGCTCGGCGTCGAGCGGCACCGTCCACCGGGACTGGGAGAGGTTGGCGACGACCCGGAACGCCCCACGCCGCACGACCAGCCACCCGTCACGCTCGTCGAAGTCCACCACGACCGAGTCCAAGGCACCGTTGTTGAGGTCGAACTCCTTGCGACGCAGCGAGATCAGGTCGCGGTACCACCTGAACATCCGCGCGTGGTCGTCGTCCCCGAGCTCGGTCCAGTCGAGGTGGGACCGCCGGAAGGTCTGTTCGTCCTGCGGGTCCGGCACGTCCTCGGCGGCCCAGCCGTGGGCCTCGAACTCGCGACGTCGTCCCTCGGTCACGGCCCGCTGCATGGCCGGGTCGTCGAAGTCGGTGAAGAACTGGAACGGTGTCGCCGCGGCCCACTCCTCCCCCATGAAGACCATCGGCGTGAACGGCCCGGCCAGGTAGAGGGCTGCGCCGATCGCCTGACGACCGGGGGTGATCGACGCCGAGATCCGGTCACCCGTCGCCCGGTTGCCCACCTGGTCGTGGGTCTGGAGGTAGGCGAGGAACCGGCGGCCGTCCACCGTGCCGCGGTCGACGGGCGCACCCCAGTCGCTCTCGCGGAAGCTCGACCAGCTGCCGTCGTGCAGGAAGGCACTCGTCAGCGTCTTGGCCAGGACCGCCAGAGGCCCGCCGTCGGGCATCGCCGGGGAGCGACCGGCGAAGTCGCCGTAGTAGCCCTGGGTCTCGCCCGTCAGCGTGACGTGCAGCGCGTGGTGGATGTCGTCGTCCCACTGCGCAGCCATCCCCAAGCCACCCTCGCTGGTGGGGGTGACCGTGCGGGCGTCGTTGAGATCGCTCTCGGCGATGAGGTCGAGCGGGCGGCCGAGGAGGGCACTCAGTCCGGCCACCTCGTCGGACAGCTGGGCGAGGACGTGCTGCTCCGAGTCGTCGTGCAGCTCGTGCACCGCGTCGAGCCGCAGCGCGTCAACGTGGAAGTCCGTGAACCAGCGCAGCGCGTTGTCGACCATCCAGCGCCGCACGTGCAGGCTCCCCGGCCTGTCAAGGTTGAAGCCGGCCCCCCACGGGGTGTGGTGGGCGTCGGAGAAGTACGGTCCGAACCGGGACAGGTAGTTGCCCACGGGTCCGAGGTGGTTGTAGACGACGTCGAGGCACACCCCCAGCCCCAGACCGTGGCAGGCGTCGACGAACCGTTGGAGCGCCGCCGGTCCGCCGTACCCGTCGTGCACCGCCCATGGCCCGACTCCGTCGTAGCCCCAGTTCCAGCGCCCCGGCCAGGACGCGACGGGCATCAGCTCGACGACGTCGACGCCGAGCTCGACCAGGTGCGGCAGCTTCCGCAGCGCCGCGTCGAGGGTGCCCTCGGAGGTGAACGTCCCGACGTGCAGCTCGTAGACCACACCGCCCAGGACACCTTCGCCCTGCTGCGGGCCGGCCCAGGTGGCATCGCGCCAGGTGTGCAGCCCGGCGTCGAACCATCGGCTTTCGCCGTGCACGCCGTGCGGCTGCCAGGCCGCCCTCGGGTCCGGGGTCACCTCACCGCCGTCGAGCCTGAACCCGTAGTCAAGCGTCGGGTATGCCGCCGTGCCCGGCTCGCGCGAGCCTCCCGGCGAATCTCCCGGCAGGTCCACGGGCGGCGCCTGCCAGCGCCACCAGCCGTCACCCTTGGCCTCCATCGCCGAGCGCTGCGCGGCGTCGTCGTCCAGCGACCACTCGACCTCAACGCGCTGGGCCTCGGGCGCCCAGACGGTGAGCTCGGGAAGGCGTCTCGAGTCAGTGTCAGCCGTGTTCATCGCGGATCAAGGCTGTCATGGCGCACGAGCAAGGCAACCGGAAGGGCGCGCAGAAGTCCTGCCAGCTCCAGGCGGCCGTCGACGGAAGGAGTGACGTCAGCTCCGCTGAGCAGGTCCGTCCAGTCGCCATGCGGCAGGGTGAGGCTCGCGGGGCCCCACCCTCCCGTGGCAGCCAGCCGCTCGCTCAGCCGGGTCGCGATCGCGACGACCTGGATCCCGTCGGCGTTGCCACGGCCCGCCGCGACCGCGTTCTCGCTCGAGGTGGGCACGGCGGCATACGTGGCGTCCTGCCCGGTGAACCACTCGGGGTGGTCGCGACGCAGCCGCAACGTGCGGGAGGTGACGAGCAGCTTCTCGTCGTCGAGGTCCCGCGGCGGCTCGCCTGAGTCGAGGCGGGCCAGCCGGTCCCGGCGAGTGGAGAAGTCGACCGGCTGACGGTTGTCGGGGTCGACCAGGGTCAGGTCGACGAGCTCGGTGCCCTGGTAGACGTCGGGGACACCGGGCAGGACGAGCTGGAGCAGCTTCTGCCCGAGGGTGGCGGCGCGGGCCGCGGCTGCAGTCCGGTCGACCCACGTGGCGACCCGGTCGACGAGGGCGGGCTCGGTGGTCAGTGCCGTGACGAACGCAGCCACGTCCGCCTCGTAGCCGTCGTCGGGAGCGGTCCAGGTCGTGTGCTGCTTCGCCTCGCGAACTGCCTTGGTGGCGTAGGCCTGCAGCCGTTCGGTGCTGATCGGCCAGGCACCGACGGCAGTCTGCAGCAGAAGGTACTCCGTGGCCGCGTCGAGCCGCCCGCCACGATGGGGAGCAGCGAGATCCCGGACCTCTCTCACCCAGGCCGCCCACTTCGCCGGCAGCTGGGAGATCACCGACAGCCGCGCGCGGACGTCCTCCGAGCGCTTCGTGTCGTGGGTCGACAGCGTCGTCATCGTCGTCGGCCAGGTGGCGAGCTGCTGGGCAGCGAAGTCGTGCAGCGCCTCGGGCCGGATCCCGATCCGTCCGGGGTCGCCGCCGACTTCGTTGAGCCCGGTGAGCCTGGCGTAGCGGTAGAACGCGGTGTCCTCGATACCCTTGGCCATCACTGGGCCACAGGTCTGCTGGAACCGGACGACGAACTCGCGCTGGGGCCCACGGGTGTCGATCTGAGCGCCCGGCAGGTGTCCCCCGGCCGCCAGCTGCGCCACCAGCGCCAGAGCATCCCGGTCCTCTTCGGAGAGCAGCTCAGCGGCCCGGGCCTCGGCGTGCGCCAGGACGGCAAGCTGCTCCGGCGCGGCCTCAGCGCCCGGAACCAGGTAGGCCCGGTAGCGGTCCATCGAGACGAGCAGCGCCTCGAGTCCTCGCCTGAGCGCGTCCTGGTCCTCGCCGACGAGGACGCGGCCGACGAGCCGCATGAGCCGGTTGACCTCAGCCACCTGCTCCTGCCCGACCACCTGTTCCTTGGCCGCCAGGACCACCGCGTCGAGCTCCTGAGGCTCACCCACCAGCTCGGTGAGCAGCTCGGTCAAGGGTTGCTCCCCCGCCGGGTCGACGAAGACCTGGTGCACCCGCAGCAAGGTGTCGTATCCCGTGGTGCCCGCGCAGCGCCAGTCGTCCGGGAGCTGCTCCTGGCCTTCGAGGATCTTCTCGGCCACCACCCATGCGTCCCCCGTCGCGTCCGCGAGCCGGGAGAGGTATCCGCCTGGGTCAGCCAGCCCGTCGGGATGGTCGATCCGGAACCCGTCGATGGTCCCCGCCCGGAACTCCTCGAGCAGCAAGCGGTGGGAGTGGTCGAACACGTCGTCGTCCTCGACCCGGACCGCCGCCAGGGTGGTCACGTCGAAGAAGCGCCGGTAGTTGAGTCGGCTGCCACCTTCTCGCCAGTCGCAGAGCCGATAGTGCTGCGCCGCGACGAGCTCCGGCAGGTCGTGCGCCTCGGTCCCGGGCCGCACGGGGAACACGTGGTCGTAGTAGCGCAGCACGGTCTCGTCGCCGTGCGGACCTCCCCCTCCCTCCGTCGAGAGCTCGCCGTCGCCGAGCACCGACTCGAGGGGCTGGCCGAGGACGGGCAGGAGGACCCGGCCGTCCTCGGCCTCCCAGTCGACGTCGAACCAGTGGGCGTGGTCCGACTCGCGACCGTCACGCAGCAGGAACCACCACGGGTGGTTGAGCGACGCCGGGGTCGGGGTGGTCATGTGGTTGGGGACCACGTCCACGACCGTGCCGAGCCCCGCAGCTCGCAGCGACGTGGACAGCCGGTCGAAGCCCGTCGAGCCGCCGGCTTCCTCGTTGAGGAACTCATGGCTGATGACGTCGTAACCGTGGGTCGACCCCGGCGTCGGCGCGAGGATCGGTGACAGGTAGGCGTGCGAAACCCCTAGTTTCGCAAGGTATTCCGCCTGTTCCGCCGCATCACCGAAGGTGAACTGCGGCTGGATCTGCAGTCGGTATGTCGAGGACGGCACCACCCGCCCGGGTCCCGGCCGGTGGGGTCCTGGGCCCTGCGGCATACCGGTCTTCACCTCGATCCGTCGCTCTGGTCGGTCATCTGGGTCACCGGCGGGCTGCGGCCGCTCCGGCGGGCGAGCCTGACGGGAGCGGACGCGGGCAACGCAGGACGACGACACTGCGGCCCTGCGCCTTCACCTTGGCGTCGGGCTTGTACTCCTTGGCCTCCACCTCCTGCGCGGACGTGTCGAGCTCGGTGACCCAGCGCTCGCCGTACTCCTTGCCGGGCAGGACGAACGGCAGGGCCTCGTGGTGGCCGTTGAAGATGACGAGAAAGTGGTCGTCGAGGGTCTGCTGACCCCGGGTGTCGGGCTCGGGGATGGTCCGCCCGTTGAGGAAGACCATCATCGACCGCGCATAGCCGTTGGCCCAGGACTCCTCGTCCATGTGGTTGCCACCGGGCTCGAACCACGCGATGTCGCCGACCGCGCTCTCACCGCCGTGGTCGGCGGACCCGGCGAAGAACCGACGGCGTCGGAACACCGGGTGGTCACGGCGCAGCTCGACGAGCCGCTGGGTGAAGGCGATCAGGTCGAGCTGGTCCTGGTCCAGGTCCCAGTCGATCCACGAGATCTCGTTGTCCTGGCAGTAGCCGTTGTTGTTGCCACCCTGGGAGCGCCCGAGCTCGTCGCCGTGCAGGAGCATCGGGACACCCTGGGAGAGCAAAAGGGTCGCGAGCATGTTCCGCTGCTGACGCAGGCGTAGCGCGTTGACCTTCTTGTCCTTCGTGGGGCCTTCGACACCGCAGTTCCAGGAGCGGTTGTGGCTCTCGCCGTCGTTGCCGTCCTCGCCGTTGGCGTCGTTGTGCTTCTCGTTGTAGGACACCAGGTCTCGCAGCGTGAAGCCGTCATGGGCGGTGACGAAGTTGATCGACGCGATGGGCTTGCGACCGCTGTGCTCGTAGAGGTCGCTGGAGCCGGTGAGGCGTGAGGCGAACTCGCCAAGGGTCGCGCTCTCACCACGCCAGAAGTCGCGCACGGTGTCTCGGTACTTGCCGTTCCACTCGGTCCACAGGGGTGGGAAGTTGCCGACCTGGTAGCCGCCGTCACCGACGTCCCACGGTTCTGCGATGAGCTTCACCTGGCTCACCACCGGGTCCTGCTGGACGAGGTCGAAGAACGCCGACAGCTTGTCGACCTCGTGGAACTGCCGGGCCAGGGTCGCCGCCAGGTCGAACCGGAACCCGTCCACGTGCATCTCGGTCACCCAGTAGCGCAGCGAGTCCATGATCAGCTGCAGGACGTGCGGGTGCCGCATGAGCAGGCTGTTGCCGGTGCCGGTGGTGTCGTAGTAGTGGGCCTTGTCCTCGTCGACGAGGCGGTAGTAGGCCGCGTTGTCGATGCCACGGAAGCAGATGGTGGGCCCGAGCTGGTTGCCCTCGGCCGTGTGGTTGTAGACGACGTCGAGGATGACCTCGATGCCTGCCTCGTGGAGCGCCTTGACCATGCCCTTGAACTCGGCCACCTGCTCACCGCGGGTGCCGTATGCCGCGTAGCCGTTGTGCGGCGCGAGGAACCCGATCGTGTTGTAGCCCCAGTAGTTGGACAGGCCCTTGTCGCGCAGGGTGAAGTCGTTGACGAACTGGTGCACCGGCATCAGCTCGATCGCCGTGATGCCGAGGTTCTTGAGGTGCTCGATGATCACCGGGTGGGCGATGCCGGCGTAGGTGCCCCGGATCTCCTCCGGGATGTCGGGGTGGGTCTCGGTGAGGCCCTTGACGTGGGCCTCGTAGATGACGCTGTTGTGGTACTCGTGCCGCGGCAGGCGGTCCTGGCCCCAGTCGAAGAACGGGTTGATGACGACCGAGAGCATGGTGTGGCCGAGGCTGTCCTCGACGTTGGCCTCGGCAGGGTCGTCGCTGGGGGCGCCGAAGTCGTAGGAGAAGAGGGACTGGTCGCCGTCGGGCTGGCCGTCGATCGCCTTGGCGTACGGGTCGAGCAGCAGCTTGGCGGGATTGCAGCGGTGACCCTTCGCCGGGTCGTAGGGCCCGTGGACGCGGTATCCGTAGCGCTGTCCGGGCTGGATGCCGGGCAGGTAGGCGTGCCACACGAACCCGTCCACCTCGGGAAGCTCGACGCGGGTCTCGGCACCCTCGTCGTCGATGAGGCAGAGCTCGACCTTGGTCGCCACTTCGGAGAACAGGGCGAAGTTCACGCCGGTACCGTCGTAGGTCGCGCCGAGGGGGTAGGACTTGCCGGGCCAGATTTCCATGTACTGCCTTCGTCGTAGGGTCCGGGCCGCGTGAGCGGGCGGCCCGGTGAGGACGTCAGCGGCCTCGAGCGGCTCTCATTGTGCCCGAACGCAGGGTGTGGCACGTCAGGCGCCCGCCCTCGATGCTAAGCGAGCGCTTAGTACACTCGCCGGGTGGCGCGTTCCGACCGCGTTCTCGCCCCCCTTACCCCGTTCCTCCGAGTTCCACACACCGCCGGCCCGGCACCACCCCGCGCCGGCCTCGAGCAGCCAGGAGTCCCCATGAGCACCCAGCGCGTCGCAGTCGTCACCGGAGCAGCCCGCGGGATCGGGGCAGCCACCGCTCTGCGCCTCGCCCGGGGCGGCAACGCCGTCGCAGTCCTCGACCTCGACGAGGCCTCCTGCGCCGACACGGTTTCTTCCGTCACCGACGCCGGCGGCCGCGCCCTGGCAGTCGGCGTGGACGTGGCGGATGCCGGTCAGGTCGAGGCAGCCGTGCAACGCGTCGCCGACGAGCTCGGCGCCCCGACGATTCTGGTCAACAACGCGGGCATCACCCGCGACAACCTGCTGTTCAAGATGACCGAGGACGACTGGGACGCCGTCATCAACGTGCACCTGCGCGGCTCCTTCCTGATGACGCGCGCCGTCCAGGGCTTCATGACCAAGGAGAAGTTCGGCCGCATCGTCAACCTCTCCTCCAGCTCTGCCCAGGGCAACCGGGGCCAGGTCAACTACTCGGCGGCCAAGGCCGGGCTCCAGGGCTTCACCAAGACCCTGGCGATCGAGCTGGGGAAGTTCGGCGTGACCGCGAACGCGGTGGCGCCCGGGTTCATCCAGACCGAGATGACCAGGATGACGGCGGAGCGCCTGGGCGTCTCCTTCGACGACTTCATCGCACACTCGGCGGCGGCGATCCCGGTGCAGCGGGTCGGCCAGCCCGAGGACATCGCCGCCACGATCGGCTTCCTCTGCTCCGAGGAGGCCGGGTTCGTCTCCGGTCAGGTCATCTACGTCGCCGGCGGCCCGCTCGACTGAGCAGGTTGCGCCGCTCATAGGCGGCACAGGTCGCCTCCGCCTCGTCCAGGTCCAGGACCCGGTATGCCGCGGGCCTGGGTCCGCGGCCGAGGTCCGCGTCACGCTACGCCCGCTGCGCGGCATGCCCCTTGACACGGTGGCGCACTCGGGTCAATAGTTTCCATAGCAGTTAATAAACCGATCGGTTAAGGACTATGGATCCCGACCAGCTCAGTGCCACATTCGCCGCACTCGCCGACCCGACCCGACGCGCGATCCTCGAGCGCCTCGCCGACGGCGACGCGACGGTCGGCGAGCTCGCGGAGCCGTTCGCCATGAGCCTGCCGGCCATCTCCAAACACCTGTCGGTGCTGGAGCGCGCCGGGCTGGTCGCCAAGGACCGTGACGGTCAGCGACGCCACTGTCGCATCACCGCCACGCCGCTGAAGAGCGCGACGTCGTGGCTCGAGGAGTACCGCCGGCACTGGGAGGCCAACCTCGACAACCTCGACGCCTACCTCAACCGCATCCAGGGGACCGCACGCCCCACCACCCACGCCGGGACAGACCCGGCCACCCGTCAGGAGAAGCAGTCATGAGCAACGCAGCAGCCGACACGAACCAGCGCGCCACGGTCACCCACGACGGCAGCGAGCTGGTCATCACCCGCACCTTCGCCGCCCCCGCGGCTCTCGTCTACGAGGCAATGACCAGGCCCGAGCACATCCGCCAGTGGTGGGGCGCCGGGCACGGCGAGATCACCGTCTGCGAGGTCGACCTGCGCGTCGGTGGCAGGTGGCACTTTGCGCAGACCAACTCCGCCGGCGAGGAGATCTCCTTCTCGGGCGAGTACCGCGAGCTCGACCCGCCCGGTCGCATGGTGCACACCGAGATCTTCGACAACATCCAGAGTCCGGAGTCGGTCATCGAGTCCACCTTCACGGAGCACGACGGCCTCACCACCATGCGCGCTGTCATCACCTACGACTCGCCCGAGACGGTCGAGATGGTGCTCGCGTCCGGTATGGAGACCGGCATGAACGACTCCTACGACGCACTCGAGAAGGTCGCGCAGGCTCTCGCCGCCTGACCGTCGTCACCCGGAGCACGTCGGGTGGTCACGCCTTCGTCCCCAGGACAACGATGCGCCCGGTGCTCTCACCGGCTCCCAACCGGGCGAGTGCACCGGGTGCATCGTCGAACGAAACCCTCTGCGAGACAATGGGTCTGATCGCCCCATTGTCCGCCCAGGCGACGATTCGGTCGTGTGCCGCCACCGCGACAGCGCGCTCACGCTCGAGGTAGAGACCCCAGTGCAGGCCGAGGATCGAGTAGTTCTTGACGAGGGCGTGGTTGAGCGCAGGTGCGGGGATCGTGCCGCTCGTGAAACCCACCACGACGATCCGGCCCTCGAAACCGATGACCTTCGTCGAGGCGTCGTACGCGGCGCCACCCACCGGGTCGAACACGACGTCCGCACCGCCCGACCCCAGGGCCTCCTTGAGCGCACCCACGAGGTCTCCGGTGGACCGGTCGACGACGAGATCGGCACCTGCGTCGCGGGCGACCTGCGCCTTGGCGTGGCTGCCGACGACCGCCACGACCCGCGCACCGAGCGCCTTACCCACCTGGACGGCGGCGGTGCCCACTCCTCCGGCGGCGGCGTGCACGAGCAGCGTCTCGCCCGGCTGCAGGGCGGCCCGCCGGACCAGTCCCACGTATGCCGTCTGGTAGCCGATCGTCAGGGTGCTCGCCTCCGCATCAGGGAGGGAGGCGGGGGCGGCGAACGTGCCAGCAGCGGGCATCAGGCTTTCCTGGGCCAGGCCGCCGTGCGGCACCGCCGTGGTCCCTACGACCCGGTCGCCCACCTCGACACCCGTCACGCCGTCGCCGAGCTCGACCACCTCGGCACAGACCTCGACTCCTGGTGTGAACGGGAGGTCGGGGCGCACCTGGTAGTGACCACGCGCCATGAGAACGTCGGGGAAGTTGAGGGCTGTCGCGAGGACACGCACCCGCAGCTGCCCAGGGCCGACGACCGGGGCCTGGGTGTCGGCCAGGCGCAGCACGTCGACAGGCTCCCCCAGCGCCGTGACCTGCCAGGCCCTCACCGGTGACCCACCATCACTAGAGGTTGCCGCCCAGGGTCACGCCGCCGTCGACGACGAGGGTCTGGCCCGTCACCCAGCCGGCATCGCTGGAGAGCAGGAACGACACCGCGCCCGCGATGTCCTCCGGAGCCCCGAGCCGCTTCATGGGGTACGCGGCAGCGACTTTCTCCTCGCGCCCCTCGTAGAGCGCCTGCGCGAACTGCGTCTTGACGATCGCCGGGGCGACGGCGTTGACCCGGATGTTCGGCCCCAGCTGGTAGGCCAGCTCCACCGTCAGGTGGATGAGCGCAGCCTTGCTCACGGCATACCAGCCGATGGAGCCGGTGGCACCGAGTCCCGCGATGGACGCGACGTTGACGACGGATCCCGGCCGGTCACCCTCCCCCAGCCCGGCGCCGATGGCCTTCCGCGTCCAGGAGAACGCGGCCAGCACGTTGACGTCCAGAATCTTGCGGGCCACCTCGAGGGGCGCGTCCAGGATCGGCCCGTAGACCGGGTTGATGCCGGTGTTGTTGACGAGGTGGTCCAGCCCTCCGAACCGCTCGTGCGCTACGCGGATGACCTCGTCCTGGTGCGCCTCGTCGGCGGCATTTCCCGCCACACCAACGGCTTTCGACTCGCCACCGAGGTGCTCCACCGCGTCGGCGAGGGCGTCGGGCTTGCGCGCGGTGATGACCACGCGACCGCCCTCGGCCACCAGCTTCTCAGCGATGCCGAGGCCGATGCCCCGAGAGGCTCCGGTGACGATCGCAACCTTGCCCTCGTGGACCCCCACGTCAGAGACCGAGGTCTCGGCCGATGAGCTCCTTCATGATCTCGTTCGACCCGGCCCAGATCTTGGAGACCCGGGCGTCACGCCAGGCACGGGCGACGCGGTACTCGTTCATGAAGCCGTAGCCGCCGTAGAGCTGGACGCACTCGTCGAGGACGTCGTTCTGGACCTGGGCGGACCACCACTTGGCCTTGGCTGCATCGATCGCCGTGAGCTTCCGCTCGGCGTGCGCCGCGATGCAGTCGTCGACGTAGGCCTGGGTGACCTCGAGCTTGGTCTGCAGCTCGGCCATCTTGAACTTGTTGTGCTGGAAGGCACCGATCGGCTGGCCGAACGCCTTGCGCTCCTTGGTGTACTCGACCGTCTCACGGAAGATCTGGAAGGCGTGCGCGGTGTTGGCGACGCTCGCGCCGACACGCTCCTGCGGCAGGCGCTGCATCATCGCGATGAAGCCCAGACCCTCCTCGCCGAGCCGGTTCGCGTCGGGCACCTGGACGTCCTCGAAGAACAGCTCGGACGTGTCCGCCTCCTCCTGACCGACCTTGTCGAGCTTGCGGCCGCGGCTGAACCCCTCCATGCCGGCCTCCACCATGAACAGGGTGATGCCCTTGGCGCCCTTGGACGGGTCGGTGCGCGCCGCCACGATCACCAGGTCGGCCTGGTAGCCGTTGGTGATGAACGTCTTGGAACCGTTGAGCACCCAGCCGTCACCGTCACGGACGGCAGTGGTCTTCAAGGCCGCCAGGTCGGAACCGCCGGAGGGCTCGGTCATCGCGATGGCGCAGATGAGATCGCCGTTGGCCATGCCGGGCAGCCAGCGCTCCTTCTGCTCCTGCGTGCCGAGGTCGACGATGTAGGGAGGGCACACGTCGGAGTGGATGCCGAAGCAGGACGACACGGCGAAGTTGAAGCCGGCGATCTCCTCGGCGGCGACTGCGTTGAACCGGTAGTCGTCTGCGCCCGCGCCCCCGAACTCCTCGGGGATGTCGAGACCGAACAGGCCCTGCTTGCCGGCTTCCTTCCAGATGTCGCGGTCGACCGACTTGACCTCGAGCATCTGCTCGGCGCGCGGCTTGAGGGTGCGTTCGACGAACTCGCGGACCGACCTGCGGAAGGCCTCGTGGTCGGGACCGTAGACGTTGCGGGGCATGGCTCTCCTTGACGGTGACGCAGATGACGCAGCCACCCGTGGTGGCGCGGTCACCATGGGTGACTAAGCGCTTGCTTAGTCTGCGAGAACTGCGGCATGCTGTCAACCATGTCCAGTGCCGCGCGCCCGGTCGACTCCGTCACCGACACCCCCCACCGCCTGCTCGAGGCGGCTGCGGAGGCGTTCGCCGACAGGGGCTTCCACGCGACCACCACCCGCGACATCGCCTCCCGCGCCGGGCTGTCCCCCGCCGGCGTCTACGTCCACTTCGCCTCGAAGGAGGAGCTGCTCTACCAGCTCAGCCGCGAGGGGCACGAGGTCGCACGCGACATGCTGCTCGCTGCAGCCGCTGACGCTGCCACCCCCACCGAGGCGCTGGCGCGCGATCATGGGCCGGTTCGCGACGTGGCACGCCGAGCACTTCAGGGTCGCGCGGATCGTGCAGTACGAGTTCGCCAACCTCACGCCCGAGCACCGTGACGCCGTGCTCGCCCTGCGCAAGCAGATCGACGCGGTCGTCCGCGACGTGGTGACGGACGGGGTCGCCAGCGGCGAGTTCACCGTCGACGACGTCCCCGACACCACGCTGGCGCTGATGTCGATGGCCGTGGACGTCGCCCGCTGGTACGACCCGGAGATCAAGCGCACCCCCGAAGCCATCGGCGCGGCATACGCCGATCTCGGCCTGCGCCTCGTGCGCGCCCGCTGAGCGGTTGGCGAGGCAGAGCAGGAAACCGGGAGTCCTGCACGAATCCTGGACGAATCGATGCGTCCTCCCCCTATAGTTACCGCGGCGCCGCAGGGGTTGCCGCTGCGGACCAGGGGGTTCTCGATGTTGTTCTGGGGTTGGGGTGGCAAGAACATCACCCGTCAGGTCTCGCCGGGTCAGGCGGTGCTGCTCACCTATCGCTACCTGCACCTGATGTTCCTGTTCACCACCACGTGGGGCTACAAGTACGCCGTGGCAACCGCCACCGACCAGGGCTGGGCAACCCGCGCCGTCAGCGACGCCGAGGCACTGCAGCTGCTGGGCGGTGAGGAGCTCCGGCCGAGCCTGTGGAAGCGGTTCAGCATCTTCCTGCTGCTCGGTGTGGTCCTGCTGGTCGTCGTGGTCGCCGCAGTCAGCGGATCCTGACCCGACAGTCCTCGGGGCGGACGGTCGGCTGGGCGGACGGTCCGGACGCTGCGTGCGGCCTCTCAGTCGCGGGTCAGCTTGCGGTAGGTGACCCGGTGCGGCCTGGCGGCATCGGCGCCGAGGCGCTCGACCTTGTTGGCCTCGTAGGACTCGAAGTTGCCCTCGAACCAGTACCACTTGGCAGGGTTCTCGTCGTCGCCCTCGTAGGCGAGGATGTGCGTCGCCACTCGGTCGAGGAACCACCGGTCGTGGCTGATCACCACGGCGCAGCCCGGGAACTCGAGCAGCGCGTTCTCGAGTGAACCCAATGTCTCGACGTCGAGGTCGTTGGTCGGCTCGTCGAGCAGGAGCAGGTTGCCGCCCTCCTTGAGGGTGAGCGCCAGGTTGAGCCGGTTGCGCTCGCCGCCGGAGAGGACGCCGGTCTTCTTCTGCTGGTCGGGACCCTTGAACCCGAACTGCGACACGTAGGCCCGCGACGGGATCTCCACCTGGCCGACGTTGATGTAGTCGTGGCCGCCGGACACCGTCTCCCACAGGTTCTTGGCCGGGTCGAGCCCGCCGCGGCTCTGGTCGACGTAGGAGATCTTCACCGTCTCGCCCACCTTGACCGAGCCGCCGTCGGCCTCCTCGAGGCCGACGATGGTCTTGAAGAGAGTGGTCTTGCCGACACCGTTGGGGCCGATGACCCCCACGATCCCGTTGCGTGGCAACGTGAACGAAAGGTTGTCGATGAGGACCCGCTCGCCGAAGCCCTTCTTCAGGTCCTTGACCTCGATCACCGTCGAGCCCAGACGCGGGCCCGGCGGGATGGCGATCTCGTCGAAGTCGAGCTTGCGGGTGCGGTCGGCCTCGGCGGCCATCTCCTCGTAGCGGGCAAGACGGGCCTTGGACTTCACCTGGCGAGCCTTGGCGTTGGACCGGACCCACTCCAGCTCCTCCTTGAGCCGCTTGGAGAGCTTGGCGTCCTTCTTGCCCTGCACCTGCAGTCGGGCCTGCTTCTTCTCGAGGTAGGTCGAGTAGTTGCCCTCGTAGGGGTAGGCGCGACCGCGGTCGAGCTCGAGGATCCACTGCGCGACGTTGTCCATGAAGTAGCGGTCGTGGGTGACCGCGACGACGGCGCCGTGGTAGGCGGCGAGGTGCTGCTCCAGCCAGAGCACCGACTCGGCGTCGAGGTGGTTGGTGGGCTCGTCGAGGAGCAACAGGTCGGGCTTCTGCAGCAGCAGCTTGCACAGGGCCACGCGGCGGCGCTCACCACCGGAGAGCACGGTGACATCGGCGTCCGGCGGCGGGCAGCGCAAGGCGTCCATCGCCTGCTCGAGCTGGGAGTCGAGGTCCCAGGCGTCGGCGGCGTCGATCGCCTCCTGGAGCTTGCCCATCTCCTCCATCAGCGCGTCGAAGTCGGCGTCCGGCTCGGCCATCTCCGCCGAGATCGCGTTGTAGCGGTCGAGCTTGGCCTTGATCTCGCCCGCGCCCTCCTCGACGTTGCCGAGGACGGTCTTCTCCTCGTTGAGCTCGGGCTCCTGCATGAGGATGCCGACGGTGTAGCCGGGCGTGAGCCGGGCCTCGCCGTTGGAGGGCTGGTCCAGGCCGGCCATGATCTTGAGGACCGAGGACTTGCCTGCTCCGTTCGGACCGACCACGCCGATCTTGGCGCCGGGGTAGAAGGAGATGGTGACGTCATCGAGGATGACCTTGTCGCCGTGGGCCTTGCGGGCCTTCGACATGACGTAGATGAACTCGGGCATGGGGGCAAGGCTATCGGCCGGCGCCCCCACGCCCGAATCCGCGTCAGACGGCGGAGAGCTCTCGCTCGCCGTCGCCTCGGGGCACGATCCCGGTCGGCTCCTGTTCCACGACGTACTCGTCCGACTCCGGGTTGTCGGTCCTCGCCGCCGCGTCCGGAGAGCGACGGCCGGCGAGGTCACCGGGGTCGAAGGAGGCGAAGTCCTCCTCCTCGGCCGGCGCCTCCCCCTCCAGTGCCGCCATCGCGTCCTGGACGCCGTCGTCGGCCATCCGGTCGTGGGTGTCGAGCTGGGCTCGGGTCACCCTGGTCAGCGACGTGGTCCCCCAGCTGAGGTCGTGACCCACGTTGTAGGCGTCGATCTCGACCGACGTGGCGTGGGTGTTGTCCTGACGCATCCACTGGTTGACCCGCAACCGGCCGTAGACGACCACGGGCTCGCCCTTCTTGAGCGAGTTGGCGACGTTGGCGCCGAGCGACCGGAAGGCCGTGACGTTGTAGAAGCTGGTGCCGGCGTCCTCGTAGTCGCGTGACTTGGGGTTCAGCCGGCGCACCGTCGACGCCAGCCGGAAGGCCGCGAAGGGCACTCCGTTGCGCGTCGTCCGTGACTCCGGGTCGGCGACCACTCGACCGGTCACCGTGATGTAGGACTCGTTCATCTCGCTCACCTCATCTGTGTCATTCCCTGGGGTTTGACGCAAGGGTGTCGGGCCGATGCGGAGCAGACGAGAGTCTGGGTCAACGCCTGTGGACGCGGTCCAGCGTGGCGGCCGGGGTGTGGACGACGACAGCCCTCACTGCGCCGTACTCGGTCCCGCGCGTCGATCCCGCGCGTCGATCCCGCCGTCCCCAGGCTCGGTCGAGTGACCGGCCACCCGCAAGCCTGGCTGCGGGTCAGCCGCGCTTGCCCGGCCGGAGCTCGGCCCGGTCCAGGGACTCCCTCGTCGCACGGTGCCGACCGAGGACGGCCCGCACCGGCCCGACGATGCGCTCGCGCGCGACCTCCGCGACCTGCTCGGTCAACCTGCGCCTGATCCGCTCGCCACGCCGTCGAGCGCCGGTCCGCCCCAGCGCCCGGGCAAGGGCGGCGAGCGCGAGGCCGAGCAGCAACCCTCCGGCAAACATCAGCAGCGGGTAGGGCAGCGGGCCCAGCCGTGGGGTGTCGATCTCCGGCAGGGCCAGCCACCCCATGACGACGAGCACAGCCAGCCACAGCAGACCGAGCACCGCGATGAGAGCCAGGGCCAGCTGGGCGAGCCCGAAGACCTTCCACCACAGCGGAGCCCGCATCTTCAGCGAGGTGCCGACGACGGCCTGGTCGAGGGCGTCCGCCAGCTCGGGTCCGGGAGGGGTCGCGGCATCGGCGACGGCCTCGGCCCAGCGGTTCGGCAGCCCCTCCGCCGCCTGGTCGCCGACCCGGCGGGTGGCCAGCTCCACCGCCGACCGGGCCGACGGAGTGGGCGGTGGGAGCGACGAACGCCCCAGCACGGTGCGCACGTCACCGGCGGTCACTGCGAGCTTCTCCTCCACCGCGTCGCGGGTGTTGAGGCGCAGCCGCTTCATCGGGTCGGGGCGCAGGGCCCGCACCCACCGGGTGAACGGCCAGCCCGTGCGGCCCCAGGCCTGGTTGCGGTAGTCGCGTTCGACCGCCGCGACCACGGTCGGGATGCCTGCAGCACGCGACAGGGCGTCGACGAGCTCGGCGTCCACCGTCTCGGGCAGGGCCGGCTCGGTCGCGGCGACACCGCTGCGCAGCGTCGCCGCCCTCGCGGAGACGTCGGCGAGGAGTCGGTGCTGGGCGGCGTTCTGGGCCGCGACCGCGGTGGCCAGCCGCACCCGCAGGTCGTCGACACCGGCGCCGGACGTGGCCGAGGTCGCGACCACCTGGACACCGGGGATGCCGTCCTCGGCCGCGAGGCGCGAAAGGTCCCCACGGATCTGACCCATCGCCTCGGCACCGAGGCGGTCGGCCTGGTTGAGGACCACCACGGTCACGGCGTCGTGGGTGGCCAGGGTGCGGAGGTAGTCGTCGTGCAACCGGGCGTCGGCGTACTTCTGCGGGTCGGTGACCCAGACGAAGACGTCGACGAGCTCGAGCACGCGCTCGGACTCGGTGCGGTGGGCGTCGACGCGCGAGTCGAAGTCCGGCAGGTCGAGCAGGACCAGCCCGTCGAGGTTCCAGGGCGTCGCGGCGCCCGTAGCCGGATCGGCAGCTGGCGCCACGTGGTGGCGCTGGGCCACGGACAACCAGTCGAGCAGCTCGGTGGCGTCCTCGTCGCCCCAGACGGCGGCGACCGGTCGAGAGGTGGTGGGCCGTCGGGCGCCGACCACGGCGACGGTCGAGCCGACCAGCGCGTTGAACAAGCTGGACTTGCCCGAGCCGGTGGCACCGGCGAGCGCCACCACGGTGTGGTTGCCCGACTTGGACGTCCGCTCCGCGATCTTGCCGACGACGGCGCGAGCCGCGGCGACCGCGGCCGGGTCGAGCTGGGCTCCTCCAGAGGTCACGGCCTGTTCGAGGGCACCCGAACGCGCGGTCAGCTCCTCGGAGCTGACCGCCTTGACCTGCCTGGTGCCCATCTTCAACGGGCTCATCGAACCGCCTTCACCGCTGCTGCCGCATCGGCCAGGCGCTCCGCCTGGCCTTCTCTGGTCTCCACGCCGTCGAGGGCGTCGTCGTATCGAAGTCGCTCCGCGGCATACAGCTCCTGGACGTGCTCGAGCAGGCGCTTGCGCGCCTTGGTCGCCATGTCGCGCACCGCCTGGTCGCCGAAGATCGCCTCGAGCACCTTCTGGGCGAGCACGGCGGTGCCGCCGGCGATGCCGACCTCGGCGCCGCCGAGCAGGCCACCGGTGTGGGCGAACACGACGAGCATGAGGATGACACCGATGCCGTTGAGTCCGTATGCCGCGATGCGCGCCGTGGTGCGACGGTCCTTGCCTTCGGCTGCGGACCAGCTCGAGGACCTCGCCCTGCCAGTCGCGCACCAGTCGCTCGACGAACGGCCCGAGGTCGGGGGACGCCTTCGCCAGGCCCGGCGTCTCGTCGAGGAGCCGGTCGCCACCGGGCAGCTGGCGCCACTGGCGGGCCGCCGTGGCGGCGGCTCCCTGCCCCTGCGCGGTGATGAGGGCGGCGACGCCGGTCTGGAGGGCCTCGCCGAGGTCGCCGGCGGGTGGTGCCTGACCCTTGATCGCCGCAGTGATCCGGTCGCGGACCTTGGAGATCGTCGACTCGACCTGCTTGAAGAACTCGCCGGTGCCGACGTACTCCTGCCAGCGGGCCAGCACCTCGCCGCGCAGGAGCGTGCCGTCGGTCATGCCGTGCTCGACGTTCGTCAGCGCGTCGCGGTATGCCGCGTCGGAGGCCTCGTGCAGAGCGGCCACGGCCTGCGGCCTGGTGCCGGCTGGCCGTGACGAGGACCCCGGCGCGCTCGTCGAGGCTGCCGAGGGCGCCGTCGAGGGTCTGCTCGACGATCACCGACCGGGCCCGGGCGTCGCTCGCGAGGGCCGTGAGCCAGGACCGCAGCCGGGCCACGTCCTGCTCGGGCAGCCGGCCCTCCGACGTCAGCGTCGCCTCGGGGATGCCGAAGATGGGCGCCGTGGACAGCCCCTGCTCCCGCAACATCGACGCGAGGTGGCTGCGGATGTCTGCCATCGCCTCGGGAGGCACGCGGTCGAGGACGATCGCGACGGCCGTGCCGCGCTCGGAGGCCTCGCGCAGCAGGTCCCACGGGACGGCATCGGCGTAGCGGGCTGCCGTGGTGACGAAGAGCCACAGGTCGGCGGCCGAGAGGAGCTGGGTGGCGAGCGCGCGGTTGGCGCTGACCACCGAGTCGATGTCAGGGGCGTCGAGCAGCGCCATGCCCGGGCGGGAGCGAGCGCGACACGACCAGCCGCAGGCGACCGGCCGCCGTCGTCACCTGTCGCCGCGCCGGTCACGCGGCTGAGCCCCGGCAGCACCCGGTCGTCGGCGAACCAGCGCTCGTCCTCGGGGTGGTGGACCAGCACCGGCGTTGTCGTCGTCGGGCGCAGCACCCCGGAGCGGCTGACCTCGGCGTCGACGATCGAGTTGACGAGGGTCGACTTGCCGGCACCCGTCGAGCCGCCCACGACCGCCAGCAGGGGCGCGTCGAGCGATCGCAGTCGCGGGATGACGTAGTCGTCGAGCTGCTTGAGCAGGGCCTCACGGGTGGTGCGTCCGGTGACCACGTCGGGGATGTCGAGCGGCAGACCGCGCCTGCTCGACCTGGTCGCGGAGGGTCGTCACGGCGCCCAACATGGACATGGCGTCGTCCCTGGAAATCACACCGCAAGCCTAACCAACCGGACGACCGCCACCGCACGCGACAGACCCGGTCCGAGCAGGGGTTTCGGTAAAGATCCGGTCCTGCGGGCTAGAAGCGTCGGAAGTAGTCGTCGTACCCGCTGGCCGTCGAGCCGTCGCCGCCGGCACTGCGCGGGTGCAGCCGCTCGACGGGCTCGATCAGCTCGACGCCCTCGAGGGTGAGGTCGTCGATGTTGGCGTCCTGCGCGGGGACCGGGCGCCACCGTCGGGGCTGCACCGCTCGGGCTCGTCCTCGGGCTCGTCGAACTCCGCGGGCAGCCGCAGCCACCAGACCGCCGACACCGCCAGCAGCAGCAGGCAGACGAGCGGGGTCGCGAGTCCGCTCAGCACCTGCTCGGTGGCGCTCGGGCCGGTGTCGAAGGAGATCGCGCCGTCTTCGGGTGCGTTCGGGTCGCCCTTGACCAGCCCCACGACGGACGCCAGCACGAACACCGGTTGAGCAGGACCGCCGCCACCCAGACGCAGAGGACCTCCCAGCGCAGCAGGGAGGCGTGGCTCGACCGGCTGGGCGAAGTGCAGCACCGCCACGATGCCGAGGAGCAGGAGGCAGGCCACCAGTGCCGCCGACAGGGGTCTGGCCGAACCCGAAGCCGTACATGGCGAACATCGCCACCCGGTCGAGGAACGGGGGTCCGCCGGGCGGTGATCTCGCCGTTCGGTCCGAAGGACTGGCGGGTCGTCTCGAACATCAGCCAGCCCTGGAACGCCGAGCCGACGATCACCAGGACGGCGGCCACCTCGAGCAGCCGCGCCGGTCACGAACCAGGTGCGCGGCAGACGTCCAGCTCGAGTCGCACCGACGTCAGCTCCATCGTGGGCCCCTTCCTCCGGGCGTCCAATGTAATCCAGAGCTCGGGTGGCCACAGGACCTCCGACAGAATGGGCCGATGCGCATCTTCGCCGCCGTCGTCCCCAGCCAGCCGGCCCTGGACGACCTGGCCGAGTTCCTCGACCCCCGCCGCGACGCGGGACCCGACCTGCGGTGGACCGACCCGAGCCTGTGGCACGTCACTGCCGCCTTCATGGCAGACGTCCCCGCCCGCCTGGTCGACCCGATGGTCGACGGCGTTGCCGAGGCCGTCGCCTCCCGAACGCCCATCCCGTTGCGCCTCAAGGGTGGTGGCGCGTTCCCCAACCCCTACGAGGCGAGGGTGACCTGGATGGGCGTGGACGGCGAGCCCGAGTCGCTCGACGGCGCTGGCCGGGCTGGCCCGCGCCGTCCGACGGGCCTGCAGCCACGTGGGCGCCAACCCCGAGGGCGGGCCGTTCACGCCCCACCTCACGGTGGCCCGCTCGCGCCACCCCTTCGAGGCGACTCGGTGGCTGCGGGTGCTCGACGCGTATGCCGGTCCGACCTGGACCGCCGACGAGGTCACCGTCTTCGCCTCGCACCGTGGCGAGGGCAAGGGGCGACCGCACTACGAACCCATCGCCGTGGTCGAGCTCTCCGGCTGACGCGGCATACCGATGAACGCCACAGGGTGTTCGGTTCCCGGAAACGGCACCGGATCTTCGGCCACGGACCCGAGAACCGGCCACCATCCGTCGCCGCACGGCGGGGCCAAGCTGGGCGCCCCCGGCAGGACTCGAACCTGCGACCTAGAGATTAGAAGGCTCTTGCTCTATCCAGCTGAGCTACGGGGGCAATGCCGCAGAGTCTAGGACGAGCGCGAGCCCTCACTCAGTTGCGCCAGGCGGCGCAGGGCCAGCTCGGCCAGCAGGGCAGCGCCGTCCGGGACGACCGAGTCGTCGAAGTCCGCCCGCGGCGAGTGGTTGTCGGGAGCGGAGTCGAAGTCGGCCGCCGGGCAGGCGCTCAGGTTGACGTAGGCGCTCGGCACCAGCTGGCCGACGAAGGAGAAGTCCTCCGAACCCATCTCGGGATCCCGTTGGTGGGTGTAACGGTCCGCCCCGAACAGGTCGACGATCGTCTCCTTGGCGAACGCGTACTCGCGCCTCGTCGTTGACCGTCACCGGATATCCCGGGAGGTACTCGACCTCCGCCGTCAGCCCGTGCGCCTCGGCGAGCCGGGTGGCCAGCAGCTCGATCCTGCGGGCGACCTCCGCCCGCGCCTGCTCCGACAGGCTCCGCAGCGTCGCCTCGAACACCGCGTCGTCGGGGATGATGTTGTCCTTCGTGCCACCCACGAACTTGCCGACCGTGATGACCACCGGGTCGAAGACGTCGAACTGGCGCGTCACGAGGGTCTGCAGCGCGACGACGATCTCGCAGGCGACCGGGATGGGGTCCTTGGCGCGGAAGGGCTGCGACCCGTGACCGCCCTCTCCGACGATCCGCACCTTGACCTCGTCAGCCGCCGCCATGAGCGGGCCGGGGCGTCCGAACCACATCCCCAGCGGGTGCTCGGAGGAGTAGACGTGCAGGGCGTATGCCGCGTCGACGCGCCTCCCAGCGGCCTCGAGCAGGCCCTCGTCGATCATCGGCTTCGCACCGCCTGGGCCCTCCTCCCCCGGCTGGAACATGAAGACGACGTCGCCCTCGAGCTCGTCGCGCAGCTCGTGCAGGATCCGCGCGGCGCCGACGAGGCCCGCGACGTGCAGGTCGTGGCCGCAGGCGTGCATCAGCCCGTCGTGGCGCGACACGAAGTCGAGCGGCGAGATCCTCGGTGACGGGCAGCGCGTCCATGTCGCCGCGCAGCAGCACCACCGGGCGCTCCACCTGCCCTGCTCCAGCATCAGCGCTGCCGCCGCGGCCACGCAGCACCGCCACGACCGAGGACAGCGACTCCCCCAGGGTGACCTCGAGGTCCAGGCCTGACAGCGCGTCCACGACCACCTGCTGGGTCAGCGGCAGCGACAGTCCCGAGCTCGGGGACCTGGTGCAGCTCGCGCCGGAGGGCGATGAGGTCGGGGCCGATGGTCGAGGCGATGTCGAGGGTGCGCACGCCGCTGCACGCTAGTACGTCGCCGAGCAGCTGCTGGCGGCTGGCCGTGATCGTCTGCAGCAGGTCGCGCTCGGTCTCCAGGGCCTTGGCGTCGGCGGCGCTGTGGTACATCCGGGCGCGCAGCAGGGCCAGCTCGCTCGACGAGTCCTGGAACCGCCTCATCGACCGCAGCATCGCCCGACCCCCGGTGGTCCGCGCCCAGACGCGGGCCGATCGCCGCGCGCTCATCGTGGAGAGCATCTGCACCTCGCTCGGCGACAGCCACCCGGCGTCGGCGTAGGCGCTGAGGTGGCGACCGATGAGGCGCCCTTCCCGCCGCCGGGCCCAGACCACCAGGACGACGAACGCGACGAAGATCGGCACCTCGACGACGAGGTACACCGACAGCAGCCCTGCGCCGCCGGTGATGGCGGCAAGGTTCCAGATCGCGTGCGAGAGCGCGGCCAGGAGGTAGCCGCCGACCGGCGCGAGGACCTTCAGGCCGCGGTTGCGGGTGGTCGCGGCGATGCCGATCCCGATACCGGTGAGCACGGTGAACATGGGGTGGGCGAACGGGGTGAACAGGCAGCGGGCGATGAACGTGCCGGTGAGGGCCGCGTCACCACCGTCGCTGTAGGCCATCCCGAGGTACTGGATGTTCTCGGTGAAGGCGAAGCCGGCCGCGACGACTCCCGCGTAGACCATCCCGTCGATGATCCCGTCGAACTCGCGGCGCCGGAACCACCACATGAGGAGCACCAGCAGTCCCTTGCAGGCCTCCTCCACCAGCGGGCGCGGAGAACACTGCCGTGGCGTACAGGGCGTCGTCGTCCTTGCCGGTGGCCGCCTGGAAGGCGATGTTGGCGCCGGTGTTGAAGATCCCGGCGGCGAGCGCCGCGACGAGCGCGCCCCACAGGAACGCGGTGACGAGGTAGCGGGCGGGCTCCGCCTCGAACCGGTCGAGCCACAGGAAGGTGGGGATGACGATGCCGAGCGGGATGGCGGCCAGCACCACCGCGAGAAGGGTGGTGACCACCCCGAGGGTGGCGCCGTAGTAGACCGACAGCACGACCGCGGCCAGTCCGAACCCGACGACGATGAGACCCGCCAGCAACCAGCCACGCAGCCGTCCACGGCCGGCGCCGTGGCTCGTCACGGAGCCCGCCGACGCGGAGGCGGGGCCGCCCTCGGGAGGCGCGGCCGCGGCATACCCCTGCTCTGGTCCCCACGTCATGACGGGCAGGGTAGTCGAGGACGCCGGGCGTCCGCCGTGTCGTCGCAGGGCAATATGGTGGACCGGTGACTGCCACCCCCACCGAACGCTCCGTCAACGACCGCATCGTCTGGATCGACTGCGAGATGACCGGGCTCTCCCTGGAGGCCGACGCCCTCATCGAGGTCGCTGCCCTCGTGACCGACTTCGAGCTCAACCAGCTCGGCGACGGCGTCGACGTGGTGATCACCCCGCCCGAGGCGGCGCTGGAGCAGATGGACGACTTCGTGCGCACCATGCACACCACGTCCGGGCTGCTCGAGGAGCTGGCAGGGCGGCACGACCATGGAGGACGCGCAGGCCCAGGTGCTCGCCTACATCCGCGAGTGGGTGCCCGACCCGCGCAAGGCGCCGCTCGGGGGCAACACGGTCGGCACCGACCGCAACTTCCTGGCCCGCGACATGCCCGAGCTCGAGGCCCACCTGCACTACCGCATCATCGACGTGTCCTCGATCAAGGAGCTGTCGCGCCGCTGGTACCCCCGCGCCTACTTCGGCTCACCCAAGAAGTCCGGCGGCCACCGCGCGCTCGCCGACATCCGCGAGTCCATCGCCGAGCTGCGCTACTACCGCGAGGCGGTGTTCGTGGCGCCGCCCGGCCCCGACAGCGACACCGCGAAGGGCATCGCCGCCCGTCACGTCATCGACCACGGCTGAGCCGCACGCGCCTCCCCGCGCATCCGCCTCGTGGGTATGCCGCGGACGCACCACCGGCGTCTCCTCACCGGCGCGGGGTGGTCACGAGCACCGGTGCGGAGCAGGTACTATTGGCGTCGCTTCCGCGACCGGCACCGTCCGGTCGCGACGCATGGTGGGCGTAGCTCAGCTGGTAGAGCACCGCGTTGTGGTCGCGGGGGTCGCGGGTTCAAGCCCCGTCGCTCACCCCAACAGCGAAGGCCCCTGACCGACCCGGTCAGGGGCCTTCGCCGTCTCGCGCCCTGGTGTCGGCGGTCCAACCGTTGGAGACTGGGCCGATGCCCGGCTGCTGCGACCCCCAAGGGTACGACGAGGTGTTCGGGCACGCGGTTCGCCCGGCGACAGGCTCGTCGCTACCGCAAGCGAGGCCTGGGGTCGACCGAGCGCGACATGGTCGAGTTCCTCGCCCGGCGTGGGCTCGAGGGCGCCTCGATCCTCGAGATCGGCGGCGGTGTCGGGGAGATCCAGCTCGAGCTGCTGCGTCGTGGGGCGGCGCGGGCCACCAACCTCGAGCTCGTGGTCGCCTACGACGCGCCCGCCCGCGCGCTGGCGGAGGAGGCCGGCCTGGGCGATCGGGTCGACCGGCGGTTGCACGACATCGTCGAGGCTCCGGACCAGGTCGACTCGGCCGACGTCGTGGTGCTGCACCGGGTGGTCTGCTGCTATCCGGACTACGAGCGGCTCCTGGGGGCGGCCGCCGACCACGCCCGGCACCTGCTCGTCTTCAGCCACCCGCCACGCAACCTCGTCAGCCGAGCGCTCGTCTCGTCGCAGAACGCCGTGCTGCAGCTCACCGGGCGGCGGTTCCGGGCGTTCACGCACCCGCCCGAGAAGATGCTCGACGTGCTGCGCGGCAGGGGTCTGAGCCCGGTGCACGAGCGGCGCGGGCTCGCGTGGCACGTGGAGGGGCTGGTACGGGAAGCGGCCTGACACGTGCCCGACGGACCACGCGGCGCCGGGGCGCCGGTTGGGACGCCGGTCGGGGCGCCGGGTCCCGCCCTGCTGGCGTCGGGCAGGATGGACGGGTGTTCATGGACTCCGACGGCAAGCGCAAGGCCATCAGGATCAGCGTGTGGGTCGCCATCCTCGGCCTCCTCCTGGGGGTGCTCAGCTCGATCGTCGTCGCCACCGGCGCCGACGCCCACGCCGCCCTCAAGTCGGTGTCGCCGAAGGACGGTTCGACCGTGTCGGCTGCCCCGACGCGGGTGGTCCTGAGCTTCAGCGAGGCCGTCAGCACGAGCTTCGCCACGGTCACGGTGACCGGACCCGACGGCCCGGTCTCCGAGGGCAAGGCGGCGGTCGACGGGGCCACCGTCACCCAGGCCCTCGCCACCGGCCTGCCCAACGGTCGTTACACGGTGTCGTTCCGGGTCGTCAGCGACGACGGCCACCCGGTCTCGGACCGGACCACCTTCACGCTGGCGGCACCAGCCACCCCGACGTCGTCGTCCAGCGAGCAGACCACGACGCCGCCCACGCCGACGGCGAGCGCGTCCTCAACGCCCTCAGAGCCCAGCCAGCAGGCCGCCGCGAGCACGACCGACGACAGCGACGGTGGCCGAGCCCTGCGGATCGGCCTGGCCGTCGGGGTGGCCGCACTGGCCATCGCAGCCGGGACCGCTCTCGTGGCTTCGGCCCGCCGCCGATCCGGCGGGTGACCCGACCGGCAGCCGCCCCCGCGGCCCGCATCGTGAGCCGACCGGTCGCCCATCCGAGAGCCGGCGAATGACCCGTGGCCTCAGCCGATTTGCTCGCCCCGTCAGCCGATTTCGCTCGGCCCACATCGTCCTGCTAAGGTCTCTCCTCGCGCGCCATTAGCTCAATTGGCAGAGCAGCTGACTCTTAATCAGCGGGTTCGGGGTTCGAGTCCCTGATGGCGCACCATAACTGCAGGTCTCAGGCGTGGCCGAGCTGGCCCGCGATCCGCCCAGCTGGCCGACGATCCGCCCCAGATGGTCGCCTTCGTCTTCCCGGGGCTCTTCGCGACGTCGTTCACGCCAGGGCGTCGCCGCTCTCCCGTCGCTCGGCTCGGTCCGCCGAGGCCGCTCTCGGGGGTGGCGCGGCGATTCCTGGGCGCGCACGCCGATCGGGTGCCACGCCTGCTTCGTCGGCGATCGTGGCAGTATTCGTGGCAAAGAACCGGCGTCATCGAGGTGGAGGGCACGGTCCCCACCGCGGAGGGGGGACATGTCCTTGGGTGCGGTCGATGATGCGCTCGGTCGTGACCTGGACTCGGCGGTCACGTTCTTCGACGGGTTCCGCGACAGACTCTTCGGAATCGCCTATCGCATCCTGGGCAGTGTCGCTGAGGCCGAGGACGTCGTGCAGGAGGCGTGGCTGCGTTGGCAGCAGACCGACCGCTCGCTCGTGCGCAACCCTGCCGGGTTCCTCACCACCGTCACCACCCGCCTTGCTCTCAACACCCTCGACTCGGCGCGCGCCAAGAGGGAGGAGTACGTCGGCTCGTGGTTGCCCGAGCCGGTCGACACCAGTAGCGACCCGATGCTCGGGGCCGAGACCGCCGAGGCCCTGGAGGCCGCTGTCCTGGTGGTCATGGAGAAGCTCACCCCCGAGCCGCGGGCCGCCTACGTCCTGCGCGAGGCCTTCCGCTACCCGTACGAGGAGATTGCGCAGATCCTCGACACCACAACCGTCAACGCCCGGCAGATGGTGAGCCGAGCCAAGAAGCACGTCCAGTCCAGCCGCAGCGAACCGGTGGAGGCGCGACAGCACAAGGCCCTGCTCGAGGCCTTCGTCGCCGCTGCTCGTGAGGGCGATCTCGACCGCCTGGAACAGGTCCTGACCGCTGACGTGGTCAGCATCTCCGACGGTGCGGGCATGGCCCCGAGAGCTGCCCGGCGACCAGTCATCGGTCAGGACAAGGTCATCCGGTTCGTGGCCGGCTGGGCGGACTGGTGGGTCGGAGCCAGCCTGACGTGGATCGAGACCAACGGCCAGCCCTCTGTCCTCGTCAAGCGTGGCGACGCGGCGCTCGCCGTCCTCAGCATCAACGCCACCGCGTCGGGTATCGACCGGCTGCTCTGGGTCATGGCCCCGGACAAGCTGACCCAGGTCGCCACCTAGGGCCCGAGGTCCTGGGCACTCCGGTAGGCGCCCTGTCACATCTGGTGGGGCTGCCCGGTCATCAGGTTGGGAGTACCGAAACTCCCGATACCGCAGCCACGGAAGGGCAGCACCTGATGAAGATCGTCGTAATCGGAGGAACGGGGCTCATCGGCTCCAAGGTCGTTGACATGTTGAGGGCCGACGGGCACGAGGCGGTCCCCGCGTCACCTCAGACCGGTGTCGACAGCCTCACGGGGGAAGGGCTGAACGAGGTCCTGCCCGGCGCCGACGTCCTGGTCGACGTGTCCAACTCGCCGTCGTTCGCAGATGACGACGTGATGGCGTTCTTCGTCACGTCGACATCGACCCTCCTGCAGGCGGAGAAGGAAGCCGGAGTCAGGCATCACGTTGCCCTGTCGATCGTCGGGACAGGCTCGTTGCCGGACAGCGGATACCTACGCGCCAAGGCTGCCCAGGAAGACCTCGTCAGCACGTCCGGGATCCCCTACTCGATCGTCCGTGCCACCCAGTTCTTCGAGTTCACCAAGGCCATCGCCGACGCCTCGGCCATCGAGGGGATCTTGCACCTCGCGCCGGTGCACTACCAACCCATCGCATCGGACGACGTCGCGTCCGCCGTAGCCAGGGTGGCCGTTGGCTCACCCCTCAACAGCGTCAAGGAGATCGGCGGTCCCGAGAGGGTGAGGATGGACGAGTTCATCCCCGCCGTGCTGGCTGGGTCTGACGACACCAGGGCGCTCGTCGTCGACGAACACGCCACATACTTCGGCACCGAGCTGGCCGACGACAGCCTCGTCCCCGGTCCCGACGCAGAGCTGGCTCCCACCTCCTACGACGCGTGGGCCAAGGAGTCCTGATGAGCACCCGTGCTGCGGGAAGCCCGCTGGGCCCGGCGCCCAGACGTGACGATGTGAGCGCCGGAGACGACGGAATCGACCTCCGCGCCATCGCGACTGAGGCACAAGCCGAGATCATGGCTGCTGAGCTGCTCCGAGGCGTCGAGCGCCCGGAGTCGGATACCGTCGCCATGCTCGCCACCGCCGAACTCGGATACTACGAGGCGGAGCTCCGTAGCCTGCGCGCTGCAGCCCTGCGAACACCTCGGTAGCAACCTCAAGGTGACCGGCATGGCTGAGGCGACCATCTCGGCGAGCACAGCCCTGATCGGACCCTGAGACTCGACACTTGCGCACCTTCGGGACCGGCACACACCGGTTTTGGAGAGCAGGGCCCGGGGAACAACGAGCACCGCAGGCGGACGATCAGCCGGTTGGGGTCAAGTCCCTGATGGCGCAGCAGTGAAGGCCTCTGACCGGCCGAATCGCCGGCCAGAGGCCTTCACTCTTGGACGCTCTCCACTGCGGGAGGCCTCCTGTCTGGGCTAGCTAGCGCAGCGAGAACCGGACCGTCGTGGGATTACCGGCGACGTCGAAGACGACCAAGGTGTTCTGCCCCCTGACTGCGCCGAAGGAACCCGGCTTGACGAAGTTGAGGTCCGACCAGGTGTCGTCCGTCAGGTCCTTCGCCTTGCCGTTGAGGGTCAGGCGATCCACCTTGCCCGCATCGTGCAGCTTGAACGACACCTTGGTGTACCGGCCGTCGCGACCAACCGTGAACCGCCCACCGTCCTTGACCGTCACGGTCGGCCCCGTGGCGTCCAGCACGAACCGGACCGTGGTGGCGTTCCCGGCGACGTCGAAGACCACGAGGGTGTTCTCACCCTCGACCGCACCGAAGGACCCCGGCTTGACGAAGTTCAGGTCCGACCACGCGTCGTCGGTCAGGTCCTTCGTCTTGCCGTTGAGGGTGAGGCGATCCACCTTGCCCACATCGTGCAGCTTGAACGACACCATGCTGTAGGTGCCGTCACGACCGACCGTGAACTGCTGGCCGTCCTTGACCGTCACGGTGGGCCCGACCTGGTCGGCCGGTGACGCCGTCACAGTGAGGTCCCGCATGCGCCCGAAGTTGTCGAACGAGCCGAAGCCGACCCGTCCCCCGGTGAAGGTGGTGTCCTTCGCCGTGAACAGCGGGGTGTCGAGCCCGTCGACGTAGACGGCGATGTCGCCGCTGTCGACGCACCGCACCACCCGGACGCCGTGCCACTCCTCGTCCGTCACCGCCGGAGGAGCGCCGACCTTGCCGTCCCACTGGTCGTCGATCCGCTCACGGTCGGCACCGTCGACCTTGAAGATGCCGTTGTGCGCATAGATCGTGTTGTCCTGTGAGAGGTGGGCGTAGTAGTACTCCGTGTCGGACTTCCAGCCGAACACCACGATCACGTCGCGGTTGTTCACGCTGGCCGGTTCGTCGAGCCGCACCTGTGCGCTGAGGTCGAACGAGCCGAGCTCCGGACCGTCCTTGAGCACCGCGTACTCGAACGGGCGGCGGATGCCGTCGCCTGGGTCGGTACCGGGTTCGGTGAGGACGATCTGGTCTCCCGGGAACTCCCACTTCGACGGCGTCTTCGGGGCCCAGTTCTCCGGCGCCATGACGTCGGAGATCGCGATGCCCGACGGTGTGCACGACGGCGGCGTGGGTGGCTGCGAAGGCACAGCGCCAAACCGTGCGTACTGTGCCGCAACCTGCTCCGGCGTGGGTGCGGAGTCCAGGAACATGAGGTCGTCCATCCGCCCGTTGAAGGGGTTGGCCTCACGCGTGTCCTGCGGGAAGCTTCCTCCGATCTTCAGGCCCCGGGGGTTGGTGGCGGATGTCACCCCCGAGCCCCAGGGGTTGGCCGTCGTGTACCGGCCGGCGAGCTCCTGCCCGTTCCGATACAGCTTCATCTGGCCCGACGCGAAGTCGAAGGTCGCCGTGAGGTGCACCCACGTGTTCCGAGCCAGGATCTGGTCCCACGGCTGGTCCGCGGCGAAGGTCCACGACCCCGCACCGTCGACGCGGCGACCGAGCGCCACCAGCTTGAGCTCGTTCCCGACGGTGATGACCTCGAGCAGCGCTCGCACCGCGTGGCCGTCGGAGTCGCCGGTGAGGACGCCGGCAAGGCCGATGGCGTTGTACCGATCATCCGGGGCGGACGTCCCCGAGTTGAGGGCGGCCACTCCTTCGCCGGTGCGCTTGAACCAGCCCATCACGGACGCCTGGTCGGTCCCGGCGAACGCGTCGAGGGATTCGACGCCGTCCGGGTCGTAGACCCCTGCCTTCCAGTCGTCGTTGGAAGCGGTCCGCGGGCTCATCTGCTGGGTCTGCAGCGCCTCCCCGGCCTTGGGGTAGGCCCGGTCCGCGACGCGCATCTCCACTCCGCCATTGACGAGCTGGATGTTCGTGCCGGACCAGCCTTGATCGGCCTCGGACGTCGGCGCACCGGCGACCGGGTGGTCGAAGTCGTAGTGCGCGACCAGGTTGGGCGCGAGCTCGGGCAGGGCGACCGGCGAGCTCGCGGCGACGCGGTGGGCCCCGGTGACCTTCCAGATCTTGCCGTTGGCCTTGGCGATCAGGTAGAGCTCGCCGTCGGCATCGGAGCCGAAACGTAGGTCGACCCGCTCGTCCCCGACCAGCTGCTGGAACGTCGTCTGCTTGCCGTTCACGAAGACGCGCAGCTGCTCGATCGGTGCCAGGTCCTCGATGTCACCGTCGTTGCGGACCATCTGGTCGGCCTTCGTGGACAGCACCCAGCCACGGACCAGGTCGGTGAAGAGGTAGCGCCCCTTGAGGGTCGGGATGCTGCCCCGGTAGACGAAGCCGCCGTTGTTGGCCACACCGGCGTCACCGGTCTGCCCGGGGTCGCGGTTGTGGTCGTATGCCGCGACGGGGTAGGTGAAGCCGTACTTGGCGTCGTCAGCAGGCAACGGGTAGATCTGGCGGTTGTCGGCCCGGAACGGTCCCTCGCGCACCGACCAGCCGAAGTTGTCACCCGGCTCGACGGCATAGATCGACTCAACCTGCCACTCACCGATGTGTCCGAGGTACATCGTGTGGTCGCCCTCGGGGTCCCAGCTGATGCGGTGCGGGTCACGCATGCCCACGGCATACAGCTCAGGGAGCGCGCCGGGGGTGGTGAGGAACGGGTTGTCAGCCGGGATCCCGTACTTCCCGTTGGCACTGTTGGTGCCGAGCGGGTTGATGCGCATGATCTTGCCCTGCGGCTGCTTCACGTCCTGCGGATTGCCGTTGCCCACACCGTTTCCGCCGTCACCGGCGAGGATGTAGAGGTTGCCGTAGTCCGCGTCACCCGGCTTGACCGTCGGGTTGAAGGAGATCTGCTGGACGGTGTGGACACGACCGTTGAACGGGACGCGCATGATCTCGCGGCTGGTGCCCGCGAAGACCTTGGCCGACGGGTCCGTGGCCTTCCACTCGGTGACGACGCTGTGGAACCCCGTGCTGCCGAAGCCGGGGAAGTCCGGGGTGTCCTCCGTGAGCGCCGTGCCCGCCTCGGTGTGCACCGTGTAGAACAGGCCGTTCCTCGCGAAGTCCGGGTGGAACTCTGTCGCGCCCAGGCCCGTGCCCAGACCGGCGCTGTTGTGGAAGTTGTCGATGAAGTGCTGACGCACGTCGAGGTACGGCACGTACTGGCCCGTCTTCTTGTCGACGGTGTAGAGCATGCCGTTGTTGTCCGGCACCATGAGCCGGCCGGAGCCGTCAGGGATCTCGTCCAGGTGGGTGATCCGGTTGTACCGCACCAGTCGCTGGTCCTGCGTCGCCGGAGTGGTGTGCGACTCAGGGAGCTGGGCGAGCTCCTGGACGTCGATTCCGAGGGTCGACAGCTTGGGGTCCGGGAGTGGGTTGATCAAGGGGGCCTGTGCGTCGTCGGCCCCCGCGCAGTCGCCGGGGTTTCCGGTGGCGATGGCGAGGTTCTCACCCTCGGTGTCGACGGCGACGTCGTCGAGCATGAGCGGACCATCGCTCTTGGCGCCGTTGATCCAGAAGAACCGGTCAAGTGCCGTGGAGACGCCCTGGCGGAAGCCGAACTGCTGCTCCGTGCCCTCCGGTAGGCGCGTGCGCTCCTTGTACGGTCCGCCCTGGCTGTAGACCGACACCTTGTCGGTCGCGTTGTCGGCCACGATCCAGACGCACTGCCACGAGTTCGCGCTCCACGTGCCGGCCGGTGTGAACTTGCCACCGTCACGCACGAGCAGGCTGTCGTTGCTCTGGTTGTTCACGTAGGCGCGGCTCTGCGCGTAGTCGGTCGGCTGGTCGACATCGGTGATGCCATAGGACGTGTCGACGGTGCCCGTGCGCAGCATCCGGAAGAAGAGGGTCCCGGTGTCACCGTCGGCGATCCCGGGGATCGCGCGAGAGGCGTGCTGTGCCCCACCAACCATCTCGAGCACCTGGTTGTTCGCGTTGAGCGGGTCCGCGATGACGTGCGCGGCGGTTGAAGCCGACCAGCCGTCCTGACCGTCGAGGGCGCTACGTTGGTACTGCTCGAACCCAAGTGTCTCGGTGAAAGCCTGCTCCGCCTCGGTCTGTGCTACCGCCGGGCCGCCGACGAGGAATGTGGTCGCGAGGACCGCCGTCGAAGCGATGGCGGCGATGAGCCTGCCGGGCCGCCGACCGAGTGTTCTGCGTTGCTGCACAAGGGTTTCGTACGCCCCGGGTCTGCGCTCTCGCATCTGGATACCTCTCAACGTCGTTGTCGATCAGGTTCTGCCGACTGTGGGCCATGTTTCGGCAAGCGCTTTCCGTAAAGCGCTTTCCGCATAGTAGGGCGACGCTTCGGTGCCCGCAACAGATGTCTCACGTGACAGCGGCGGGCACCTAGGACTCGGGCGTCGAGGTGGCGCCGGAACCGGCCAGAGGGCTCAGAAGTGGTTGACCGCGATCACACGGCCCAGCTCCTCGAGGAGTCGGTCTGCCTCAGCCATGCAGCGCTGGACATCGCTCTCGATGTCGACCAGTGAATACCCGGTCGAAATTCCCATGGAGCGCAGCTGGGTGTCGTCGAGATCGCGTTTCCCGCACACCGCGATGACCTCGCAGCCCGCTGCCCTCGCTGCGGCCGCGATGCCCGCCGGTGCCTTGCCCGCCATGGTCTGCTCGTCGAGTGAGCCCTCCCCCGTGATGACGAGGCCGGCGGAGTCCAAGCGGTCGGCAAACTCGACCAGCTCGAGGACGAGGTCGATGCCCGACCTGAGCTCAGCCCCCAGAGCGGCCATCACTGCGAAGCCGACACCTCCGGCCGCCCCTGCGCCGGGAGTCAGGCGACGGTCTGTCCCGGTCGCGGCGTCCAGCTGGTCGGCCCAGCCCCGGAGGTTGGCTTCGGCCCGTGCAACGTCGTCCGGGGCGAGCCCCTTCTGTGGTCCGTAGACCGCCGCCGCCCCATGCGGGCCGAGCAACGGATTGTCCACGTCACAGGCCAGCACCAGGTCGGCGTCAGCCAATGCCGGGTGCATCGAGCCGAGGTCGACGTGGGCGATCCGGTCCAGGTGGGTGCCGGGGTCGCTGATCTGGCTCCCCTCGGAGTCCAGGAGTCGGGCACCAAGCCCGACGAGCAGGCCGGCGCCACCATCGGTGCTCGCGCTGCCGCCGATACCGAGGGCGATGCGTCGACAGCCGGCCTCCAGGGCAGCGCCGATGACCTCTCCCGTGCCCCGAGTGGTCGCCGTCCACGGCGCGAGCTCATGACCCGGCAGCAGAGCAAGACCTGAGGTGTGTGCGAGCTCGACGACGGCTTGCTCGCCGTTGCGGGCGTAAGCGGTGTGCACCTGCTCCCCGTTCGGCCCGGTGGCTCGAAGCGGTATCCGCTCGTAGCCTGCGGCGAAGGCTGCCGCCAGTGTGCCGTCCCCACCGTCGGCGATGGGGACCACCCGGACGTCGAGCTGCGGGTTGACCGACAGGAGTCCGCGACGGACGGCCGCGCCAACATGGGAGGAGGACAGGGACCCCTTGAACTTGTCCGACGCGATGAGCACCGAGGGGCGGGGTCCAGCACCTGTCAGGCGCGGGTGCGGTTGCGGGCGGGTGACCATGGCCTGCTCCTTGCGTGATCGTCGCATGGCTCGTCGCCCTCAGTCGCGCACTGCGGTGCTGTCACGCAGCCGGACCTCCGCCGGAATCAGCACGCGCTGGGTGTCGGTGGAGCTGCCCAGGGCCAGCTCCGCAGCGCGGACACCTATCTGTCGCAGGTCCAGGCCCACGGTGGTGAGTGTGGGCGTGACGTCTAGCAGGGTCGGGATGTCGTCGAAGCCGGCGATCGCGACTTCCTCGGGCACCGAGCGACCCAGGTCCCGGCAGGCGGCCAGGGCACCCAGGGCCATCACGTCAGAGACGGCGAACACGCAGATCGGCGACGTGTCTGCGCTCGTCTCGAGCCGTGACAGGGTCGCTTCGTAGCCACCGGAACGCGTGAAGTCCCCCCTGGCCGACCACACGAGGCGCTCCGGCCCGATCTCACGACGAAAGGCATCCGCGCGGTCAACCGAGGTGCGCAGCCACGGCGGTCCCTCGATGACCGCAAAGCGCTGGTGTCCTGCCTCCATCAGTGCCCGGGCGAGCCGTCGGGCGCCGCCGCGGTTGTCGGGGACCACAGCCGAGAAGCCCTCGAACTGCTGGCCGATGAAGGCCAGCCTGCCACCGTTTCGTTCGTACATCCGGCAGGCCGCCACGAGGTCACGTTGTGGGCCGTCGGCGCTGCGTCGCCGGGACCCGGCCAGGATGATGGCCTGGGTCCGGTGCGCGGCCAAGGAACGCACTGCGGCCGTCTCGAGCTCGGGGTCCCGGCCGGTGCTCGCGAGAAGCGTCTGCTTGCCGAGCGGTTGGGCGACGGACTGCACTCCACCGGCAATCATCGAGAAGTACGGGTCGGAGATGTCATGGACCACGAGTCCGACGAGGTCGCTCGACGCCCGAGCCAGGGCCTGCGCCTGGGCATGCGGAACGTAGCCCAACGACAGTGCGGCGGCCCGCACTCTCACGACGATGTCTGGCCGAGGGTGCCGGTCGGATCCGTTGAGCACTCGAGACGCCGTGGCGAGTGAGACACCGGCGCTCCTGGCAACCTCTTGCAACGTCGTCGCCATCCTGGTCCCTTCTCGTCATCGGTGGCCAAGCCCAGTGTGCTGGGTCAACCATCGCGAGCTCGTGATTTCCGGCCATGGCGTGGTTGACACGTCCCCAAGCAGACCATACCGTAGCGGAAAGCGCTCTCCGCGGAATGCGGTGAGCACCAGGTCACACCCAGGAGCTTCGCCAATGACGACGACTTCCACCGTTGGGCGCCCCGTGCGGTCCGAGCAGAGGAAGGCCCCTGCACGCTCGGAATCCCTTGTCCATGCCTATGGGAGACCTACCGCCTTCGTCGTGGCGATCCTCGTGCTGTGGTGGCTCCTGACCTCGGTGACCTCGAGCCTTCCCGAGTACCTCGTCCCCTCCCCCGGGGACACCTGGACTGCCTTCACCGACCACCTCGGCTACTACGGCACCCACACCCGGGTGACGCTCGTGGAGACGCTGATCGGCTTCGTCATCGCCGTCCTGGTGGGCGAGCTCGTGGCGGTGGCGATGATCTACTCGACGTCGTTCGAGCGCACGTTGTACCCCTTGGTCCTGTTCGCCCAGGTCATCCCCAAGATCGCGATCGCCCCCCTCTTCGTGGTCTGGCTCGGGTTCGGGATGACGCCCAAGATCGTCGTGGCAGTCCTCATGGCCTTCTTCCCGATCGTGATCTCCGGGCTTGCAGGGCTCAAGTCCGTCGACCCGGAGATCCTGGAGCTGACCTCCACCATGGGGGCCAACCCACTGAAGGTGTTCGCGAAGGTGCGCTTCCCGGCCTCGCTCCCACAGCTGTTCTCCGGTCTCAAGGTCGCCGCCACCCTCGCGGTCACCGGAGCCGTCGTCGGTGAGTTCGTCGGGTCGAACTCCGGCCTCGGGTACGTGATCCTCCAGGCCAACGGCAACGTCGACACCGCGTCGCTCTTCGTCGCACTCATCATCATGTCTCTTCTCGGCGTCGCCCTCTTCGCCCTGCTCCAGGTGGCCGAACGGTTCGTCATCCCCTGGCACTCCTCGCGGCGCTCGTCCGGCGGCGCCACCGTCCAGCTCTGAACTCCCCACCCCTCGGAAGGACCCCCGCATGACCTCCCGCAATCGACTGGCACTCACCGCTTCGGTGGCCACCATGGCACTTGCCCTCTCGGCCTGCGGCGGCAACGACGCCGCCGGTTCGTCGGACGGAGACGGCGGTGGCGACAAAGCCGTCAGCCTGATGCTCAACTGGTATCCCTACGGTGAGCACGCTCCCTTCTACTACGGGGTGCAGCAGGGCATCTTCAAGAAGCACGGGATCGACCTGACCATCAAGGCGGGGCAGGGGTCCACCAAGACCGTGCAGGCCGTCGGTGGCGACCAGGTCGACTTCGGCTGGGCCGACACCCCCGCCGTCCTCGCCAACATCGACAAGGGGGTGAAGGTCAAGAGCGTCGGCGTCTTCCTGCAGACCACGCCCTCCTCCGTCCAGGTGTTCAAGGACTCGGGCATCACCGCGCCGGCCGACCTCAAGGGCAAGACCATCGCCGTGTCCGCCGGTGACGCCCCCACAGTCATGTTCCCGACCTACCTGAAGATGGCTGGCGTCAACGCCGCCGATGTCAAGACCCAGAACCTCGACCCGGCAGGAAAGATCGCGGCCGTCCTCACGAACAAGGTCGACGGACTGATCGGCTTTGCCCACGACCAGGGTCCGACCATCGCGTCGAAGAGTGGCAAGGAGATGACCTACCTGCGCTACTCGGACGTGGGCCTCAACTACTTCAGCACGGGCCTGATCGCGCCCGAGGGCACGATCGAGAAGAACTCTGCCCTCGTCAAGGAGCTAGTCGCGGCGACGAGCGAGGCGTTCGCCGCCGCGGAGAAGGACCCGGACGCCGCCGTCAAGGCGATGTCCGGCAAGGACCCGCAGATGCCGAAGGACGACGTCCTGCTCGAGCAGTGGAAGCAGACCAGCACCCTTCTGCACACGGATGCGACCAAGGGCAAGGCACCGGGTGTGAACGCCGCCTCCGACTGGGACGCCACCATCAAGGTCCTCGCCGATGCCGGTCTCATCAAGGAAGCCAAGAGCGCCGACTCGTACTTCGCCAGCGCCACTCAGCCGCAAGGGTGAGGGAGGGACACGTGACCGCCGTGACAGACCATCCAACGTCCGTGGAGACCACCACGCACCCCACCGTCCACGTGGAGGACCTCCACGTCCGCTTCGCCTCGTCGCGAGGTGAGGTCACCGCGCTCGAGGACATCGACCTCACGGTGGCTCCCGGCGAGTTCGTCACCATCGCCGGGCCGTCGGGCTGCGGCAAGTCGACCTTGCTCAAGGTCATCAGCGGACTCACCCGGCCCTCACGCGGGACGGTCGAGCTCAACGCGAAGCCGGTCACCGGACCGCGACAGGACATCGGCTACGTGTTCCAGCGTGCCGCCCTCCTGGAGTGGAGGGACGTCGAGGGCAACATCCTGATCCAGGCTGAGATGCGCGGACTCCCCCGTGCCCAGGCCCGCCAGCGCGCTGCGGAGCTCATCGAGATGACCGGCCTCACCGGCTTCGAGCGAGCTCTCCCTCACGAGCTGTCCGGTGGCATGCAACAGCGGGTGTCCCTGTGCCGCGCGCTGCTGCACGAGCCGGAGGTCCTGCTCATGGACGAGCCGTTCGGCGCGCTCGACGCGCTCACGCGAGAGCGCATGAACGTCGAGCTCCGACGCATCTGGGAGAGCACCGGCACGACGGTCATGCTCGTGACCCACTCCGTCCCAGAGGCCGTCTACCTCGCCGACCGCGTCGTGGTCATGAGCCCGCGTCCGGGCCGCGTGATGGAGGTGCTCGACGTCGACCTCCCACGTCACCGGGTCTACGCCGACACCATGGCCAGCCCCGTCTTCCAGGAGCTGACGACCCACGTGCGCAAGCTCCTTCGCACCACCGGCGAAGCCGACTGACCACCGTCCCGAGACGATCGGCGACGCAACGACCTGCACCACACGCCTCGGCACAGACGAAGAGGAACCCGATGCCCGACACCCCCAAGACCCTGCGCATCGCCATGAATGGCGTGACCGGACGCATGGGCTACCGACAGCACCTCGTCCGATCGATCCTCGCCTTGCGCGAGGAGGGACTGACAATGCCGGATGGGAGCACGGTGCAGATCGAGCCGGTTCTCCTCGGACGCAATGCGGAGAAGCTGTCGCAGCTCGCCGCTCGTCACGACATCCCCGACTGGAGCACGGACATCGACGCGGTCCTCGCCGACGACACGGTCGACGTCTACTTCGACGCCCAGGTGACCTCACGGCGGGCTCCGGCTGTCCGCGCCGCCATTGCCGCAGGGAAGCACGTCTACATGGAGAAGCCCACGGCCGAGACCCTGGAGGAGGCGGTCGCCCTCGCCCGCCTCGGCGCGTCGTCCGGTCTCACGATCGGGGTCGTCCACGACAAGCTCTACCTGCCCGGTCTGGTCAAGCTCCGCCGGCTCGTCGACGAGGGCTTCTTCGGCCGCATCCTTTCTCTCCGTGGGGAGTTCGGCTACTGGGTCTTCGACGGTGAGCACCAGACCGCTCAACGCCCGAGCTGGAACTACCGCGCCGAGGACGGTGGCGGCATCACGGTCGACATGTTCTGCCACTGGAACTACGTGCTCGAGGGCATTCTCGGTCGGGTCGAGTCCGTCACGGCGAGGACGGCCACCCACCTTCCCCGACGCTGGGATGAGACCGGGGCGCCCTACGACGCGACGGCGGACGACGCGGCATACGGAATCTTCGACATCGAAGGCGGCATCGTCGCCCAGATCAACTCCTCGTGGACCGTGCGGGTGCGCCGCGACGAGCTCGTCGAGTTCCAGGTGGACGGCACGGACGGATCGGCCGTGGCCGGGTTGCGCAACTGCGTCATCCAGCCGGCGAGCGCGAGCCCCAAGCCGGTGTGGAACCCCGACCTCCCCAACGCCGAACCCTTCCGCGACCAGTGGCTCCCCGTCCCTGACAACGACGACCTCGAGAACGGGTTCAAGCTGCAGTGGGTCGAGTTCCTGCACGACGTGCTCCACGGGCGTCCCCACCGGTTCGACCTGCTCAGCGCAGCCCGTGGGGTGCAGCTTGCCGAGCTGGGGCTGCGCTCCTCGGACGAGGGTCGCCGCCTTGCCGTGCCGGAGATCAGCCTGTGAGCCCTGTCCTCAACCTTCCCGGCGGTGGGTCGCACGAGCTGGCGTCGGCCCGGGACTGGGCCAAGCCGACGCGTCCCTTCACGTCACGGATCGCGTATGCCGCGGCGCACGTCGTGCCGCGCACCCTCGGGGAGAACGTCCCCGGTGCCGCTGCCGACCTGGACTGGGAGTCCACGCTCGCCGTCCGTCGTGAGCTCTGGTCGTGGGGCCTGGGTGTCGCCGAGGCCATGGACACGGCCCAGCGCGGCATGGGTTTGGACTGGCCCGCAGCTCGCGAGCTGATTCGCCGCTCCGCCGCCGTGGCTGCCGAGGTCGGCGGCCTGGTCGCCGCCGGCGCCGGAACCGACCAGCTGGACGTGGCGACGATGGTCGCTGGTGACCCGGGCTGCCTCGACAAGGTCATCGACGCCTACCGGGAACAGGTCGCGGTGGTCGAGGGCGCGGGGGCGAAGGTCATCGTCATGGCCTCGCGCGCTCTCGCCGCGGTCGCCCAGGGGCCGCAGGACTATCTCGATGTCTACGGCGCGGTGCTCGAGGAGGTGCAGCAGCCGGTCATCCTGCACTGGCTCGGTGAGATGTTCGACCCAGCGCTGGCGGGCTACTGGGGCTCCGCCGACGTGCCCACTGCGACGGCGACCTTCCTGGAGCTGGTGACCAAGCACGCCGACCGTGTCGACGGAGTGAAGGTCTCGCTCCTCGACGCCGACCACGAGCGCGATCTCAGGTCACGGCTGCCCGAGGGAGTTCGGCTCTACACCGGCGACGACTTCAACTACCCCGAGCTCATCTGCCCGGACGCGGGAGGACACCACTCCGATGCCCTCCTCGGCGTCTTCGCCGCGATCGCACCTGCCGCCTCCGCAGCCCTGCGGTCGCTGGACGAGGGTGAGACCGACGAGGCACGCCGACTCCTCGAGTCGACCCGCGAGCTGGGCCGCCACATCTTCGAAGCCCCCACCTACAACTACAAGGTCGGCATCGCGTTCCTCGCGTGGCTCAACGGCTTGCAGCCTGGCTTCCAGATGGTGGGCGGTGTTGCGAGCAACAGGTCCGTGAGCCACCTGACCCGGCTCGTGATGCTGGCCGACCAGGCGGGCGTGCTGATCGACCCGGAGGTGGCAGCGGAGAGGTTCAATGCCTGGAGCCAGGTCATGGGGGCGGAGCGGGATGACTGACGCCAGGAGCCGGCTCTCCCTCAACATCGAGACCACGCACTCCTTGAGCTTGGAGCAAGCGGTCCAGGTGGCAGCCGAGATGGGCCTGGAAGCCGTCGGCCTGTGGCGTGACCGCGTCCAGGCCGTGGGAGTCGACAAGGCAGCGCGCCTGGTCTCCGACGCCGGCCTGCGTGTGTCCACGATGTGCCGAGGAGGGTTTCTCACGGCGTCTTCCCCCGAAGGGATCCGCCATGCCTTGGACGACAACCTCACGGCCCTCGACGAGGCCGCAGCGATGGGTGCCCCCGAGCTGGTCATGGTGGTCGGCGGCCTTCCCGAAGGCGACCGCGATCTGGTGGGAGCCCGGCTCCGAGTCGCCGAGCGGATAGCTGAGCTCGCGCCCGAAGCCGTGGCGCGTGGCGTTCGGCTCGCGCTCGAACCCCTGCATCCCATGTATGCCGCCGACCGAGCCGTCCTCTCGACCCTCGAGCAGGCGCTGGACATGGCCGCCCCCCACCCGCTCGAGGCGGTGGGCGTCGTCGTCGACACCTTCCACGTCTACTGGGACCCCAGAGCCGAGGCGGCCATCGCCCGAGCCGGGCGGGAAGGCCGCATCTCCTCCTACCAGGTGTGCGACTTCAACCTTCCCATCGCGACAGATGCACTGCTCTCACGAGGCATGATGGGTGACGGCGTCATCGACTTCGCGCACTGGTCCTCTGCGGTCGCAGCGGCCGGCTACATCGGGGACGTCGAGGTGGAGATCTTCAACGCCGACATCTGGGCCCGCGAACCGCGGGATGTCGTGAGCCAGATGGTCGAGCGCTACACCTCCTTGGTCGCGCCTTTCCTCCAGCCGCTTTGCGATGGCGAGCAGCTCGCGCAAGCCTGACTCTCCTCGTATGGGGCGGACCTAGCCACGCACGCCGTAGAGGTGCTCCAGCGCGAGCTGGTCCAGCTGCTCGAACGCCATCCCGCGCGCCGCAGCCTCCTCGGGGTCGAACGTCTCTGCGCGCAGGTCGGCCAGCGACTCCCCCGCCGCGACCGTGGGGGTCGCGAGCTGGTCGAGCCGGGCTGCCGCCAGGGCCGCCTGTACCTCGGGGTCCGCGCGAAAGGCCAGCGACTTCTCCCTGAGGATCAGATAGTTGCGCATGCACCCGGCGGCCGACGCCCAGACGCCGTCCATGTCCTCGGTGCGCGGCGGCTTGAAGTCGAAGTGGCGCGGGCCGTGGTAGCCACCGTGCTCCACGGTGTCGACGGTCCAGAACGCGCCGCGCGCGTTGCCCGCGCCGAACCGCAGGTCCTGGTCGAACCGTGGGCCGTGCTGGCCGTTGAGGTCGAGGTGGAACAGCTTGCCGTGCCACAACGCCTGGGCGATGCCGTGTGCGTAGTTGAGCCCGGCCATCTCCTCGTGACCGACCTCGGGGTTGAGGCCGACGAGCTCGGGGTGCTCGAGCTCGTTGATGAAGGCGAGAGCGTGCCCGATGGTGGGCAGCAGGATGTCCCCGCGCGGCTCGTTGGGCTTGGGCTCGAGGGCGAACTGCAGGTCGTAGCCCTGGGCGAGGACGTAGTCGCCCAGGACGTCGAAGGCCTCCTTGTAGCGGTCGAGGGCGGCCCGGACGTCCTTGGCCGCACCGGACTCGGCGCCCTCGCGCCCGCCCCACGCCACGAAGGTCGTCGCGCCCAGCTCGACGGCGAGGTCGATGTTGTCGGCCACCTTGCTGATCGCGAAACGGCGCACGTCGCGGTCGTTGTTCGTGAAACCGCCGTCCCGGAACACCGGGTGGGAGAACAGGTTCGTGGTCACCATCGGGACGACCAGACCCGTGTCGGCCAAGGCCTTGCGGAACGGCGTCAGGTGGTCGAGCCGGTCCTGGGTGCTGGCACCGAACGGGATGACGTCGTCATCGTGGAAGGTGATCCCCCACGCGCCGAGGTCGGACAGCCGGTGCACGGCCTCCGCCGGGTCGAGCGGTGGGCGGACCGCGCCGCCGAAGACGTCGACCCCCTGCCAGCCCACGGTCCAGAGCCCGAAGGAGAACTTGTCGTCGCGGGTGGGGGTGAAGTCGCTCATGAGTCGCTCCGTGCGTCGCTGGCGTTCGTCTGGGTCTGGTCCTTGCTGGAACTGAAGGCCGCATCGAAGGCGGCCTCCGGGGGCTCGAACGCGAGGCGCCGGACGAAGCCCGCCGCCTCGGCCGCCCCGACCAGCCGGTCCATCCCCGCGTCCTCCCACTCGACCGAGATCGGGCCGGCGTACCCGATCGCTCCGAGGGTGCGGAAGCAGTCCTCCCACGGTACGTCGCCGTGCCCGGTGGACACGAAGTCCCAGCCGCGTCGCGGGTCGGCCCAGGGCAGGTGGGAGGAGAGCCGACCGTTGCGACCGTTGCCGACCCGCATCCGCACGTCCTTGCAGTCGACGTGGTAGATCCGGTCCTGGAAGTCCCAGATGAAGGCGGCCGGGTCGAGGTCCTGCCACACCATGTGGGAAGGGTCCCAGTTGAGCCCGAACGCCGGGCGGTGGTCGATGGCCTCCAGCGTCCGCACGGTCGTCCAGTAGTCGTAGGCGATCTCGCTGGGGTGCACCTCGTGGGCGAAGCGCACGCCCACCTCGTCGTAGACGTCGAGGATCGGGTTCCAGCGGTCGGCAAAGTCCCGGTAGCCCGCCTCGATGGTGTCCGCCGAGACGGGTGGGAACATCGCGACGTACTTCCAGGTCGCCGAGCCCGTGAACCCGATGACGACGTCCACACCGAGCTTTGCGGCGGCTCGGGCGGTGTCGGCCATCCGCTGGGCAGCGCGCTGCCGGACGCCCTCAGGATCGCCGTCACCCCACACGTCCGGGGGCAGGATGTCCTGGTGGCGCTGGTCGATCGGGTCGTCGCACACCGCCTGCCCGACGAGGTGGTTGGAGATCGCCCACACCCCGAGACCGTGCCGCTCCAGGATCTCCCGCCGCCCTGCCACGTAGTCCTCCTCGGCCAGCGCGCGGTCCACCTCGAAATGGTCGCCCCAGCAAGCGATCTCGAGCCCGTCGTACCCCCAGGAGGCGGCCAGGCGGCATACCTCCTCGAAGGGGAGGTCGGCCCACTGTCCGGTGAAGAGGGTGATCGGTCGAGCCACGGTGTCCTCCAGGGGAATGCGTGCGGTCTGTACGTTCAGTGTGTCGGTGCGGGCAGCTCGATGGGCGTCCAGGCAGCACCACTGGCTGCACTGGTCTCGACGGCTGAGAGGGCGCGCTGGATGGCGAGGCCTTCCGCGAAGGACGGCTCCGGGTCGCGCCCCTCGGCGATGGCCCCGAGGAGGTCGACGGCCTGGTGGGTGAAACCGTGCTCGTAGCCCAGCCCGTGGCCGGCCGGCCACCAGGCGCCCACGTAAGGGTGCTCGGGCTCCGTGACGAGAATGCGGGTGAACCCGGCCTCGGTCGCAGGTGTCGTCCCGTCGAAGAACTGCAGCACGTTCATGTCCTCGAAGTCGAAGGCGATGCTCCCGCGGGATCCGTTGAACTCCAACCGGATCGCGTTCTTGCGGCCGGTCGCGAAGCGGGTCGCCTCGAAGGTCGCGAGGGCACCCCCCGTGAACCGCCCGACAAAGACCGCGGCGTCGTCCACGGTGACCTGTCCGCGTCCTTCGCTCACCTCGGCACGCAGGCCGTGGACGGCACCCGGAAGCGGTCGCTCCTTGACGAACGTCTCGGTGATGGCGCTGACCCCGGCCAGCTGCTCCCCCGTGACGAACTGCGTGAGGTCGATGATGTGGGCGCCGATGTCTCCGAGGGCGCCCGACCCGGCCCGCTCCTTCTGCAGCCGCCAGGTGAGCGGGGACTCCGGGTCGGTGAGCCAGTCCTGCAGGTACTGCGCACGCACGTGCCGGACCTCGCCGATCCGCCCGTCCCGCACCAGGTTACGCGCGTGGGCGATCGCCGGCACGCGACGGTAGGTGAACCCGACCATCGACCGTATGCCGCGTGCCTGCGCCTGGTGCGCGGCCTCCGCCATGGCGGTCGCCTCCTGCACCGTGTTGGCGAGCGGCTTCTCGCACAGGACGTGCTTGCCGGCAGCCAGGGCGGCGACGGCGATCTCGGCGTGGGTGTCGCCGGGCGTGCAGATGTCGACGAGGTCCACGTCGTCCCGCGCGATGAGAGACCGCCAGTCGGTCTCGACGTGCTGCCACCCGAACCTGCGTGCGACGTCGCCGGCTGCGGCTCCGTCTCGGCCGCTGACCGCCACGAGATCAGGTGTGAGTGCAGGGTCGAAGAAGCTGCCGGCGTTGCGCCATCCCTGGGAGTGGGCCAGGCCCATGAACGAGTAGCCGATCATGCCGATCCCGAGGGTCGGCCGGTCGTGTGAGGACATCGAGGCACCCTTCCGCCGCTGTGTCGTCGGACCGGGTCGCGGTCCGGGTCGTTGCTCCGTGCCGTCTGCTCCGTGCCGGTGCCTACGGGGGATGGGGTCCCCCGCAGGCACCGGACGGGTCAGGACTTGAAGCCGAGCGGGAGGTACTTGTCGACGTTCTCCTTGGTCACCACGGGAGCGTTGAGGACGATGCGACGGGGCACCTCGACCTGGACCAGGTCCGACAGTCCCTTCTGCTGCACCAACAGGCGGGCGAGACGCACACCGTCGGCGGCCTGGGTCGGCGGGTAGATGACGGTGGCCTCCATCTTGCCGTCCTTGATCCACTGCATGGCGTTGGACGACCCGGCCCCGCCGATGAAGGCGAACTCGTGGCGGTTGGCGTTGTCGAAGGCCTGCATGACGCCGATGCCCTGGTCGTCGTCGTGGTTCCAGATGATGTCGATCTTCTTGGCGGCCTGCAGGAGGTTCGACGCCTCCTTCTCACCGGACTCGACGGTGAACTGGGCCGCCACCCGGTTGTCGACGGTCTGGCCGCAGACCTTGAGGGCGTCGGCGAAACCCTTGCTGCGGTCCTGGGTCAGCGGGAGGGCGTCGATGCCGGCGATCTCGGCGATGACGGGGTTGCTGAGCTTCTTGTCCTTGACCAGCTTGCAGGCGTAGGTACCGGCGCTGACACCCATGCCGTAGTTGTCGCCGAGGACGGTCGTACGGGCCGCGAACGGGCTGGAGAACTCGCGGTCGACGTTGACGACCTGGATCCCGGCGTTCATGGCCTTGGTGGCGACCTCGGTGAGGGCGGCCCCGTCGGTCGGCAGCAGCACGATGGCGTCGACCTTGTCGTTGATGAAGGTCTCGATCTGGCTGATCTGCAGGCTGGCGTCGTTGGTCCCCTCAGCGGTGCGGAACTCGACGTCCGAGTACTTCCCGGCCTCAGCCTTGGCGGCGCTGTTGATCGCGCCGAGCCAGCCGTGGTCAGCCGCCGGGCCCGAGAACCCGATGACGACCTTGTCACCGGGGGCGTCGTTGTCGCTGGCGGCGCGGGGCGCGCTGCTCGCGGAGCTGTTCTCGTCGTCGGCGCTGTTGCCGGTACAGCCGGCGGCGACGACGACGAGCACGCCGAGGCCTGCCGCGACGCGGATACCGCGGGATCGGGTGGAGCGAAGGGCGGTCATGATCTCTCTTTTCTCTGAGCTGTCGCGGTGCGCTGGATGAGCTGGGTGATGGAGAAGCAGATGCCGGGCGGCTGGGGCTGGGTCGTCCGTGGACGGGCGAAGTGGTGCGTCAGGTCTTGTGGGCGCGGCCGGCCAACCGCTGCTGGAGCAGCACGGCGGCGATGATGATGGCGCCCTTGGCGACCGCCTGGGTCGAGGTGTCGAGGTCGTTGAGGGTGAAGACGTTGGACAGCGTGGTGAAGATGAGGACGCCGAAGACCGTGCCGACGATGGTGCCGCGGCCTCCGCTGAGGAGGGTGCCGCCGATCACGACTGCGGCGATGGACTCGAGCTCGTAGAGCCCTCCGTGCGTCGAAGAGCCCGTGGCCGTGCGCGCCATGAGCATGACGGCAGCGATCCCGCACGCGACGCCCAGCAGGACATAGAGGTACATGGTCTGGCGCTGGACCTTGATGCCGGCGAGGCGGGCTGCTTCCGGGTTACCGCCCACTGCGAGGGTGCGCCGCCCGAACGTCGTGCGGTTGAGCAGGAGCCAACCGATCACTGCCGCGATCGCGAACATGATCACCAGGACGGGCACGCCGACCAGGCTGCCGTTGAAGAAGTCTATGAAGTCGCGGTCCCCGATGATCTGGGTGCGACGCTTGGCGATCACCTCCGCGAGGCCGCGCGCGGCCGCCAGCATCGCCAGCGTGACGATGAACGGTGCGATCCGGCCATAGGCGACGAGGACCCCGTTGACGAGGCCGCACGCGGCGCCGACGAGGACTGCCGTGAACACCATGACGATCCAGTGGAAGTCCTCCGCCATGGCCTGCGTGGCGATCGTCGTCGCCCAGATGGACGAGAGGGCGACGATGGCCCCGACGGACAGGTCGATGCCGCCACCACAGATCACGAAGGTCATGCCGATGCTGACGACCCCGATGACCGAGGCCAGGCGCAGGATCGTCATGGCGTTGTCGAAGGTGCCGAACCGGTCACCTGCCGTGGCGAGTCCCACCAGACAGAGGAGCACCAGCGCGACCACCAGACCGAGGTTGCGTCCGACGGAGCTCGCGAGCATTGCGCTGAGCCGGCTCTGGTGTTTGGGCTCCGCAGCCACCGTCTGCTGGCGGTCCGGGTCGGGTGTGGGCGATCCGCTGCGTCCGGGGGCACCGTGGGGGGCAGTCGCGTCGACGCTCATGCGGCGTCTCCTCTCATGATGATGTCGAGCACGCCGTGCTCGTCGATCTCGGTGCTCGGTCCTTGGTGCAGCACGCTTCCCTCGGCGATGACCAGGACGCGGTCGGAGAGGCCGAGGACCTCCTCGATCTCGCTCGACACCACCACGACGGCCACTCCGCTGTCGGCGAGCCGACGCACCAGGGCGTAGATCTCGGAGCGGGCGCCGACGTCGACGCCGCGGGTGGGCTCGTCGAGCAGGAGGACCTTGCAGCCCCTGAGCAGCCAGCGGGCCAGGACGACCTTCTGCTGGTTGCCGCCGGACAGCGTCCGCATCTCGGCGTCGACCTTGCCAGGCCGCACGTCGAGGGCCTTGACCTGCTCCTCGGCAGCTCGCCGTTCTCCGTCCGAGCCGAGGAAGCCCGCCGTTCCGAAGCGGGCGAGGCTGGCGAGCGAGATGTTTCTGGCGACCGAGTCACCAAGGAGCAGGGCCTGGCTCTTGCGCTCCTCGGGGCAGAGCCCGACGCCAGCCCGCACGGCTGCGTCGACCGACCCGGCCCGGAGCTGTCGGCCGGCGACCGAGACGGTGCCCCGGTCGGCCTTGCGGGCACCGAAGACGGTCTCCACGATCTCGGAGCGCCCCGCGCCGACCAAGCCGGCCAGACCCAGGACCTCCCCCGGTCCGACGTCGAAGCTGATGTCCTCGAACTCGCCGGCGCGGGTCAGGCCCTGCACCGACAGCAGCGGTTCGGCGACCGGCACGCCAGGTCGCGGCGGGAAGACGTACTCGATGGATCGACCGGTCATCAGCCGGATGATCTCGGCGGTGGGGGTTTCGCGAGCCGCGAGGCCGGTCGCGACGGTGGCACCGTCCTTGAGCACCGTCACGCGGTCTCCGATGGTGCGGATCTCCTCGAGCCGGTGGGAGATGTAGACGACCGCGACCCCGTCTGCGGTGAGGTCGCGGATGACCTTGAAGAGCCTCTGCACCTCGCCGCTGTCGAGCACTGCGGAGGGCTCGTCCATCACGATGAGGCGAGCATCGCGGGACAGCGCCCGGGCCATGCTCACGATCTGCTGGCCGGCAGCCGAGAGGCTCCCGACCTCGGCGGACGGGGAGATCTCCGGGTGGCCGAGCCGGGCGAGGAGCGCTGCCGTGGCGCGAGACGCCTCGCCCCGGCGGGAGAAGCCGAAACGCGTCTTCTCGTGCCCGAGGTAGATGTTCTCGGCCACCGTCAACCCCTCGACGAGGTCGAGCTCCTGGTAGATGGTCGCGATACCGAGGTCCATCGCCGCTTGCGGGTGCGAAAGCTGGATGTCGTTGCCGTTCCAGGAGATCCGGCCCTCATCTGGGGCGTGCACACCCGCCAGGACCTTGATGAGCGTCGACTTGCCGGCGCCGTTCTGGCCGAGCAGGCAGTGCACCTCACCGGGCAGCACCTCGAGGTCGACGCCGCGAAGGGCGACCACGCCGGGGAAGCGTTTGACGATGTCGGCCATCACCAGCAAGGGCGAGGCGCCGGTGCCTCGGGTCATGGTCGGAAGGTAGACCCACTTTTGCATAACCGTCAAGCAAAAGTTTGCGCAACCGTTCAATCATCTGCTTGACGTGCTGTGAGAAGTCCCCTGTGCTTCACTACCACCGTGAACAGCGCGGGCCTCCTCTCCACCGTCACCGGACCTGCCGGCGCCGGCGAGCTGCTGCAGCTCATGCGGGACGGGACACCACGCACCAGGGCCGAGCTCATCGAGCTCACCGGACTCGCGCGTTCGACCGTCGGCGCGCGGGTCGACGCGTTGCTCGCAGCCGGGCTGTTGGCTCCCTCCGGTGAAGCCGCGTCGACGGGAGGCCGCCCGCCGGCCAGGTTCGCCTTCAACCCTCGGGCGCGCGTAGTCATCGGGGCCGACATCGGGGCGACCCACTCGCTCGTGGCGCTCACCGACCTCAGCGGCAACGTCATCGCCGAGCGTGCCGAGCAGCTCGACATCACCCTCGGACCGCAGCCCGTCCTCGACTCACTCGTGCGCACCGGCAGGGCCCTGCTCAAGTCGGCGGGACGCACTCGTCAGGACCTGGCCGGCGTCGGGATCGGGCTCCCTGGCCCCGTCGAACACTCGACGGGTAAGCCCGCTGCTCCACCGATCATGCCGGGCTGGGACGGCTACGACGTGCCGGCGCACGTGTCGGCGGGCCTGGGCGCCCCCGTCCTGGTCGACAACGACGTCAACATCATGGCGCTCGGCGAGCACGCTGCCGTCTACCCCGAGGTCGAGCACCTGGTCTTCGTCAAGGTGGCCACCGGCATCGGCGCCGGGATCATCAGCGGTGGGCGGCTGCACCGAGGCGCCATGGGCGCGGCCGGCGACCTCGGGCACGTGGCCGCACCACAGGGAGGTGATGCGCTCTGCACGTGCGGCAACATCGGCTGCCTGGAGGCCATCGCCAGCGGTCCGGCCATCGTCAAAGCGTTGCGGGAAGAGGGAATCGAGGCGCACGACAGCCGAGGCCTGGTCGACCTGGTGCGAGCCGGCGACGTCAGGGCTGCCCACGCCGTCCGGCAGGCCGGCCGCGACATCGGTGAGGTGCTCGCGACCTGCGTGAGCATGCTCAACCCATCGGTGATCGTCGTCGGCGGCATCCTCGCCCAGTCCGCCGAGAGCCTCCTGGCCGGCGTCCGCGAGGTGGTCTACGGACGCTCACTCCCCCTGGCCACCGGAGAGCTCCAGATCGTCGCCGCGCGCACCGGTGACCACGCTGGTGTGCTCGGCGCAGCCACGATGGTGATCCAGCACGTGCTGTCCGCGGAGCAGGTCGAGGTCCAGCTCGCCAGCTTGGCCGGCTGACGACCACCGAACCGAACGGCGGCGCCCAGCCTCGCGTCCCACAGCTCGGCACCCCGCACGCCGACCCGGCTCGGTCGGCCGCGGTCGAGCAGGTCGCGATGGCTCCTGTCGCGACAGCAGGGTCAGGAAGCGACCCCTCTACATCGTCGTAAACCTCGGCGAGGGTCAATGCGCTGGGTAGCACGCGCCGCCAGTGGGCGGTGCCGAGAATTGTCTTTCGTGGAAACTCGCGAGGATGATTGCGACCACCTGTCCCGCTGCGTGAACGCCGTCGCCCAAGGGTTTACATCGTGGGAAACGCTGTCCTAGGCTGCCGGCCAAGGCACTGTTCCGGGCACGATCGCTCAACGAGGAAGGTCCCACCGTGACACACCCCGCCCCCCGCCCTTCTCGACGCCAGTTCCTCTCGGTTGTGGCCGTTGCCGCGGGTGCTGTGCCGCTCGCGGGCTGTGACACGGCTCCCAAGACCGCTGGCAACGGCGGCAGCGCCGGGCCGCCCGCCACTGGGAGCACCGGCGGCGGGGGCAACCTCGTGTGGTGGGACCAGTTCAACCCCCTCCAGAAGCTGCAGCGCAGCACCTTCTCCGCGTACTCCGGCAAGGGCGGGCCGAAGGTCGACTACACCGTCTACAACCCCAACGACCAGGGCAAGGCCCTCCAGCTCGCGTTCAGCAGCAAGCAGATGCCCGACGTCTTCTCCCTGGCGGGCATCGAGGTCCCGCCCAGCGTGCTCCTGTCACAGAACTGGTTCGCCCCCCTCCAGGACGGCGACTCCATCGCCAAGGCACTCCCTGCTGGATCGATCGTCGACGGGGTCCACCGCTTCGACGGCGCCCTCTACTCCTTCCCGATCTTCAGCTTTCGCCAGTACGACGCCCTGCTGTGGTCCAACAGGGCTGTCCTGAAGAAGGCGGGCGTCGACCCCGACAGCCAGCCGAGGTCGTGGGACGACGTCCGAGCCGCAGCCCGCAAGGTCAAGCAGTCCGGGACGGCCGGGATCATCCTTCCGCTGAAGTTCCCCGAGCGGATGTCGGCCTTCGTCCAGCAGCTCGCACAGGCCGCCGGCTTCCCCGGCGTGCAGGGCATCGGGCGAGGCGACGGGCTCAACGTCAAGACGGGCGAGTTCGCCTACGACGACGACACCTACGTCCAGGCGATCGAGTTCCTGCTGGCCTTCAAGAAGGACGGCACGCTCTTCCCCTCGAGCACCTCTCTCGACGCACGCGCCGGCCGGGCGCGGTGGGCAGCCCAGGCTTCAGGTTTCATCTTCGACGGCCCCTACAACGCCGGAGTCATCAACGGCGACTTCAAGGCGTTCCTCCCCCAGCTGGCGGTCACCGGCATACCCACTCCGGACGGGAGCGAGCCGGTGATCACGCACGCACCCACGATGGGCACCTTCTGGGTCTCCGCCCAGTCGGACAAGGTCGAGAAGGCCTCAGCACTGCTGACGACCCTGACGAGCAAGGACTACCAGGCCGGCCTCGCCAACGCCATGGACCAGCCCCCGCTCGACCTCGACGCGGTCGCAGGCTCGCAGGCTCACGCGACCTACAAGCAGGTTGTGGAGCTGTTCAAGAAGCAGGTCTTCCTGGGCCCCTCGCCAGAGGCTCGCAATGGCAGGGTGTCCCAGGCGATCGGCGCGATGTCGCCCGTGGAGCCCGGGCTGGGCGCCATCATCCAGGGTGTGTTCAGCGGCCAGGTCAAGGACGTCAAGGGCGCCCTGGCCAAGCTCAGTGACGGGACGAACTCGGCGCGGGACGCCGCCATCGCCAAGAGCAACGGCGAGGTCAAGGGCGCGGACTGGAAGTTCGACAACTGGACGCGGGGCAAGGACTACACGTCGGAGGACTACGGCAAGTGACGTCGACGACCACCGGCTCCCGCGTCCTCGGTGGCACGACCCGCTCATCCACGGGGAAGCTGGCGCGGCTCTGGCGGGACCGCTGGGTCTACCTCTTCCTCCTGCCGACCGCAGTGCTCTACGGCCTCTACACGCTCTGGCCCATCGCCGCGAGCTGGTGGTACTCACTGACCGCGTGGAGCGGGTTCGGCGCACCCAAGACCTTCGTCGGGCTCCAGAACTACGTCGACGTCCTGCACGACTCGCTGTTCTGGAACTCCTTCAAGGTCACGATGCTCTTCATGGTCGTGACGGTGCCCTTCCGGGTCATCCTCGGCCTGGTGCTGGCCATGGTGCTCAACCACCCACGCCTGCCGTTCCACCGGCTGTTCCGGACGGCCTTCTTCCTCCCCGTGGTGACCACCACGGCCATCGTCGGGGTCGTCATGCAGTTCGTCTACGACCCGGCGAGCGGCCCGGTGAACCTCGCGCTCACCAAGTCGGGCGTGCTCGACACCGGGATCGACTTCCTCGGGTCTTCCCAGACGGCGCTCTGGTCGGTCATGGCGGTCCACACCTGGAAGTGGGTCGGGGTGACGATGATCTACTGGCTGGCCGCACTGCAGACGGTGCCGCGTGAGCTGCAGGAGGCCGCCATGGTGGACGGCGCCTCGACGCTGCGGGTGTTCCGCCACATCACGCTTCCCCTGCTCGTGCCGTTCCTGGTCATCATCACCCTGCTGACCGTGGAGCAGAACCTCCAGATCTTCGACCTCATGCTCACCATGACCGGCGGGGGGCCGTTCTACTCCACCGAGGTCATCGAGATCTACATCTACCGCTGGGCCTTCACCACGTCGACCCCGCAGCTCGGGTTCGCGTCGGCAGCAGCGGTGCTCCTGGGCATGGTGCTGCTGGTCGTGGGCGGGATCCAGCTCCTGGGGGTCCGGATGGCGCGGCGCCGGGCAGGGGCAGCGACATGAGCGTCCGCACGGCGCCGCCGGCCACCACGACGCCGCCGACCGAGCGCACAAGCACCCGGTCGCCCGGGCTGTGGCGTCGCCGACTGCCGATCTGGGGCCTCACCCTCGTCGTAGGTCTCACGGCGCTGGTGTGGGTCTACCCCTTCCTGTGGATGCTGTCCGCCTCCCTCAAGGACCAGCTCGAGGTCTTCACCGCAGGACTGGACCTGGTCCCAGCCAAGGCGCAGTGGGGCAACTACGCGCGCGCCTGGTCCGACGGCGGGTTCAGCACCTACATGGTCAACACGATCATCGTCAGCGCCGCGACCGTCGTGGTCGTGGTGGCGCGTTGCGCCATGGCTGGGTATGTGCTGGCTCGCTACCGGTTCATGGGGCACCGGCTCGTCATGGTGGTGCTCGTCGCGACGCTGTTCGTGCCGGCCGGCTACACGATCATCCCAGTGGTCGAGGTGACCGCACGCCTGGGCCTGCTCAACTCCCTGACCGGGATGATCCTGGCCCTGTCGGGAGGAGGCCAGGTCGCCGCCGTCCTGCTCTACATGGGCTACTTCCGCGGCATACCTCGCGAGCTGGAGGAGGCCGCCGTCATCGACGGCGCCGGGTTCTTCACGATCTTCTTCCGCGTGATGCTGCCCCTGGCGGGACCGGTCACCGCGACCGTCGTCGTCCTGACCCTGCTCAACACCTGGAACGCGTTCTTCCTGCCGCTGGTCTTCACCTTCAGCCGTCCGGACCTGCGGACCCTGAGCGTGGGGATGCAGGCCTTCGTCGGCGAGAACTCGGTGGACTGGCCGGGCATGGCGGCTGCCGCCACCCTCTCGATGGTGCCGATCGTGCTGCTCTTCCTCTTCCTCCAGCGTTACTTCTTCGACGGGATCGCAGGAGCCATCAAGTCATGAGTCCGAACACCAGCCCGAACACCGAACCCACCGAGGCCGCTTCCCCCGGGCCCCCCACCCCGGCGGCGACCGACCGGCCGCCGAACATCCTGCTGATGTGCACCGACCAGCAGCGGTGGGACGCCCTCCATGCTGCCGGCAACGACGAGATCGCCACACCGAACCTCGACCGCCTCGCGGCCCAGGGTGCCCTGTTCGAGAACTGCTACGTCCAGAACCCGGTGTGCGCGCCCTCGCGGGCGAGCCTCATGACCGGGCAGTACGTGCCGACGCACGGGCTGCACGCCAACGGGGTGGACATCGCTCCGGGATCCAGGTTGTTCAGTCGCGACCTCGCCGACGCGGGCTACGACTGCGGCCTGGTCGGCAAGTTCCACCTCGGGGCCTGCCACGGCGGGCGGCTCGAGCCACGGCTCGACGACGGCTTCCGCGTCTTCCGCTGGGCCCACGACCCCTACCCGGGGTCCTCCGAGAACGCCTACCACCGCTGGCTCTCCGCGAGCCACCCGGAGGTCTACGCCCGTGCCATGGACGGCAGCGGGGAGACGACTTGGGACACTGTGCCGACCGAGGCGCACTACAGCCGGTGGATCGGCAACGAGACCATCGACTTCCTCACCAGCTCGCGCCTGGAGGACAGGCCGTTCTTCTTCATCGCGAACTTCTTCGACCCGCACCACGGGTTCGGCGCCCCGCGCGAGTACGTCGAGCGCTACCGGGCCACCGAGCTGCGCCGCCCGACGACCGTGGCGGGTGAGCTCGACGGCAAGCCGCCGATCCAGGCGGAGGCCTCCAAGAAGTCGTATGCCGGGCACGCGCGCGGCTTCCTCGAGTACACCCCCGAGGAGATCCAGGACGTCCGCGCCACCTACTACGCCATGGTCACCCTGGTCGACGACGAGGTGGGTCGCATCCTCGACGCCCTCGAGGAGACCGGCGAGGCAGAGCGAACCATCGTCGTCTTCACCAGCGACCACGGCGAGATGCTCGGCGACCACCAGCTCATGCTCAAGGGCCCGTTCATGTACGAGTGCGCGGTTCGCGTGCCGCTCATCATCCGGTGGCCGGGCGTCAGCCGCCCCGGAACCCGTGTGAGCGAGCTGGTCCAGTGGGTCGACCTCGCGCCGACCTTCCTCCAGGCCGCGGGGTGCGCCGCAGGGCCGCATCTCCAGGGGCGCAGTCTCGCCGGCCTGCTCGACGGCAGCGAGACGCAGTGGCGCGACTGGGCGCTGTCGCAGTACCGCAACAGCGGCCACCCCTACGACCCGGCGGTCCACGTGACGATGCTCCGGCACGACCGCTGGAAGCTCGTGGTGCACCACGGGTCCCCCACCACGCCTCGCCAGCGGACCGGCGAGCTCTACGACCTCGACGCGGATCCATCCGAGCTGACGAACCAGTGGGACGACCCCGACCACGCGAGCGTGCGGATGTCCTTGCAGGAGCTGCTCATCGACGTCCTGGTGTCCACCGAGGACCGCAGCCGCGAACGGTTGTCGGACTGGTGACCCCGAACCGCCCAGAAAGGCATTCCGTGGACGATCACGCCACCCTGCAGTACCCCAGACCGCAGCTCGTCCGAGCGCAGTGGCTCGACCTCTGCGGAGACTGGGGCTTCGCCTTCGACGACGACGGGGCTGGGCTGACCGAGGGGTGGCAGGAGGACCCGACCGCGTTCGACCGCTCGATCACCGTGCCCTACCCCCCCGAGAGCAAGCTGTCCGGCGTCAACGACCGCACCATCCGCCCCGTCGTCTGGTACCGCCGCGAGGTCGACACGGCGCCACCGCCCCCCGGCTTTCGCACCCTCGTGCACTTCGGTGCGGTCGACTACGAGGCGACGGTCTGGGTCAACGCCCACCTGGTGGGGAGGCACCGAGGCGGCCACACGCCCTTCTCGTTCGACGTGACCGACCACCTGCTCGAGGACGGGCCGCAAGTGGTCACGGTCCGCGCGACCGATCCGGTCGACGACCCGCGACAACCGCGCGGGAAGCAGGACTGGCTCCCCGAGCCGCACGGCATCTGGTACCACCGCACGACCGGGATCTGGCAGCCGGTGTGGATGGAGACCGTGCCGCAGACCCATGTCCGCGAGCTGGCCTGGACCTCCGATGTCGTCGGCGGCACGGTGCGCCTCGACCTCCAGCTGGCACACCCAGGACCCGGGCAGTCCGTCCGGACGCGGCTCTCCCTCGGCGACGAGCTCCTCGCCGACCAGACCGTGCACGCGGACCCCACAGGGGTCGTGCGCAGTCAGCTCTCCCTACCGGCAGCGCGGCACGGCCAGCACCAGGGGCGGCTGCAGTGGTCACCGGAGCACCCCAACCTGATCGACGCCGAGGTGACGGTGCTCGACGACACGGGTGCGGTCATCGACGAGGTCACCTCCTACGTCGGGCTGCGCAGTGCAGGGATCGCTGACGGACGCTTCCTCCTCAACGGGCTGCCCTACTACCTGCGCCTCGTCCTGGAGCAGGGCTACTGGCCGGAGTCACACCTGGCCGCTCCCAGCCCGGAGGCCCTTCGCCACGAGGTGGAAGTGACGAAGTCGTTGGGGTTCAACGGGATACGAGTGCACCAAAAGGTGGAGGACCCGAGGTTCCTCTACTGGTGTGATCGGCTCGGGCTCCTGGTCTGGGGAGAGATGCCCAGTGCCTACGAGTTCTCTCCGGAGACCGTCGAGCGCGTGGTCGAGGAGTGGTCCGAGGTGGTCCGCCGTGACCGCAGCCACCCGAGCATCGTCACCTGGGTGCCGTTGAACGAGAGCTGGGGCGTGCCGCACATCGCCGTGGACGAGCAGCAGCAGCACTATGCGACCGCGCTCTACCACCTCACCAAGGCGCTCGACCCCACCCGCCCGGTCATCTCCAACGACGGCTGGGAACACACCGAGAGCGACATCTGGGGAGTTCACGACTATGCCGCCTTCGGCGAGTCCCTCTCCGAGCGGTATGACGGACCGGACGCGATCTCCCGGGTGCTGCACGACCGTCGCCCCGGACGCCGGCGCGTCCTGCTCGGCGATCCCACCTTCCGCGGACAGCCGGTCGTGCTCACCGAGTTCGGCGGCCTCAGCTACGCCCCGACCGCCGGCGAGGAGTGGTTCGGCTATGCCACGGTGGGCAGCCCGGAAGAGTACGAGCAGCGCTTCAGCGGCTTGGTCCGCGCCGTCCTGGACAACGCCGAGCTGGGCGGGTTCTGCTACACCCAGCTGACGGACACCGAGCAGGAGCGCAACGGCCTGCTCACCGAGGACCGCCAGCCCAAGATCCCGGTCGAGCGCATCCGGTCGGTCCTGACCCGGCCCTCGCGGGCCATCCCGTCGGAGGAGATCGACGCCAACCGTCGCAGTGCGTCGGGGTTGGTCGACGAGCAACCGGAGTAACCGGAGGCGTGCGCCCGACCCCCCGCCGGGCTCAGCAGGCCTCAGCGGCCTCAGCGGGCCTCAGCGGGCCGCCGAGGGGCTCAGCGGGCTCAGCGAGCTCAGCGGGCTCAGCCTCCGCTGCTCTCCCGCACGATCAGCTCGAAGTCGGCCTGCACCTGGGAGACGTCCGAGGGCTCTCCGCGTAGACGGTCCACGAGCAGCCGGACCGCCGTACGCGCGATCCCCACCTTGTCGGGAGAGATCGTCGTCAGGGTCGGGTTGGAGTAGCGGCCGTCCTCGATGTCGTCGAAGCCCACCACAGCGATGTCGTCGGGGATCGCGACCCCCCGTCGGCGGGCCTCGAACATCGCGCCCAGGGCGATCAGGTCGTTGCAGCAGAACACCGCGTCCGGCGGACGGTCCGCATCGAGGAGAAGGCGCATGGCGCGCACCCCTTCGTCGCGGGCCAGGTGCGTAGAGGGCACCACGAGGCGCGGTTCCTCCGCCAGGCCCGCCTCGGCCAGTGCCCTGCGATAGCCGTCGACGCGCAAGGCACCTGACCCTCTCCGGCCGTCCATCGGTGCACCGATGACGGCGATGCGCCGTCGTCCCATCTCCACGAGGTGACGGGTCGCCTGGTGGGCCGCCTCGACGTTGTCGATGGCGACGTGGTCGAGTCCGGCCGGCCGGTCGCGCTCCCCGAGCAGCACCATGGGCGTCTGGCCGGCAGCCACGGCGATCTCGCCGGGCGTCATGGCCAGGGGGCTGAAGATGAGCCCGTCGATGGCGTGCGGCCGCAGCCCGCTGGCGACCTGGTGCTCACGGCTCTCGCGTCCCTCGGTCTGGTCGATGAGGATCGTGAAACCAGACTCCTCCGCGGCAGCAGTCACCTCCCGGGCCACCTCCGCGAAGTAGGGGATCGCGAGATCGGGCAGCGCCAGCGCGATGATGCCGGTCCGTCCGGTGCGCAGGGTGCGGGCCATCGTGTTGGGGACGTAGTTGAGCTGGTTGATCGCTGCCTGGACGCGTTCCCGCAGGGCCGGCGACACGTGGGCGTACCCGTTCACGACGTTCGACACCGTCTTCGGCGAGACCCCGGCCAGCCTGGCGACGTCGACGGCACGGGGACGTCCCTGCCGGATCACGGTCACGAGGGGCTGGCTGTGTGGTGGCGACGACCCGGCTCCAGCATGTCGCAATCGTAGCCAGCCGCATCAGGTCCCAGAGCGAAACCGGCAGACCTGGCGCGCCTCACACCGGCTCCGTCGCGCCGATCGGCTGGTCGGCGGTCACCTGCCATCGACCGAGGGTCTGCACCGCCCCGTCCGGGCGGTCCACCTCGTTTCCGAGGACGTAGGCAGTGGTCCAGTCGCGGTCGGTGACGGTGCAGTGCAGGTAGCCGCGCAGGGACTGGATGCCGTCCTGCTCGTAGGCGTACTGGATCCGGAACGCCCCCTCGTCCGCGTCGGCGGCGAAGTCGGCCGCGCTGTTGCTCGTCACCGGAGGTCCGACGAACTCGGTCGCGACCAGCTCGGAGACTGCGTCCTGTCTCCTGCGCACATGGGTGACGACGCCACGGTGCGTGTCACCGCTCAGGACGACGGGGTTGAACTGCCGGTGCTCCCGCTGGGCAAGCCGCCTGGCCAGGGCGTCGGTGAGCGCGCTGCGGTCCGACTCGAAGCCGGTCCACTTGTCGGGCGCACCGGCGAAGGAGGGGAACCATGACAGTGGCACCCCCGAGCCGATCGCCGTCCACCGTGCCCTCGACGCCAGTACGGCGTCGAGCAGCCAGACCAGCTGGGTGGTGCCGAGGATGCTCGAGGCCGTGCGGTGCTGACGGTCGTCGACGAGCAGCAGCTCCAGGGATCGTCCCCACCGGACCTTGCGGTGGAGCAGGAGAGTCAGCCGGCCGGTGGCGTCGTCCCGGCGGGGCGGGCCACCGCGCAGGGGCATGTTCTCCCAGTAGGCCTGGATCGCCGCGTCGAACCGGGCCGCCTCGGCGGGGGTCATCTCACCGCCTCCCCTCACGCCGTCGTAGAACTCGTGGTCATCGGGCACCGCGTGGACCGGGAACCGGGCGTGCAGCGCGCGCAGGTCCTCCCCCGACTTGTACTGCCCGTAACGGCGGCGGTAGTCCTCGAGCGAGACGCAAGCACGGTCCGGGACGTGGCCCCGCCGCCCGAACTCGTAGATGTAGTCACCGAGGTGGACGACGAAGTCGACATCGTCCCGCGCGGCCAGGTCGCGAACCCCGTTGAGGTGGAAGACTCCGCTGCCGGGTCGAGCAAGGTTCTGGCAGCTCAGCACCGCGAACCGCGCCGTCCCTTCCGCCGCCGGGGTCGGAGCGGTCCGGGTCCGGCCGACGGGGCTGGTCCATCCGCCGACCCGGAAGCGGTACCAGTAGGTCGTCCCCGGTCGCAGGCCGGTCGCGTCGACGTGCACGCTCCAGCCCTGAGCGGGCTCCGCGACAGCTGTCCCACCGCTGGTGGGGGCCCGCTCCAGATCGCCCGGGCTCGACGAGAGCTCCCAGACCACCTGCACCGGTCCCACGCCCTGCATCCCCGCGCCGGGCTCGATCGGGGCGGGCGCCAGTCGGGTCCACAGCACGACGCTGGAGGTGAGCGGATCACCCGATGCCACCCCGAGAGTGAAGGGATCGGTGTCGAACGACGTCTCCGTGGGCGCGGGCTCGGAGAGCGAGGCCTGGTCAGCCCGAGTCGCGGGTGCCCGACGGAGCCCCAGGCCCGCCGCGCCGGCCACTGCGAGGAACAGACGTCGAGTCACCTGTCGTGGTTGCACTCAGCCTCCTGGCGTCGGACCGGGAGGGCACCCCGGCCGCACCACGATAGCGCGGTGTACACCGATGTAAAGAGGTCGTGCGGAGCCGGTCTCGCATGGTTTCACCGCTCTTGACGGGGTCGACAAACCTCGTGTACATCGTTGTACAACATTCTCAACCACTGCCTGGAGGTCGTCCGACATGAGGTCCCGCACACTCGCCATGGCTGTTGGAGGAGCGCTGTTCACCCTCGTCGCCGTCACCTCGCCCGTGGGCGCTACCGGTCCGAGGACGCCCGAGCCCGTCTACACGACGCCGACGGGCGAAGCGGCTGACCCCGGGTTCGTCCGAGACGGCAACCACTACTACGCCTTCATGACGGGCGGCTTGGCTCGGGTGGCGACGGCGAAGAACCCGCAGGGCCCCTGGACACCTCTCCCCGATGCACTGTCCCGCTGGGGCGCCTGGGCCTCCGGGGCAGGAGCCGTGTGGGCGCCGGACGCGGTCCACACCTCGGCCGGCTGGGTGCTCTACTACGCCGCGCAGGCCAGGGGTTTCGCGGGTCAGCGGTGCATCGGCACCGCGATCGCGGAGAACGCGGCGGGACCATACGAACCCTCGGACACGCCGCTCATCTGCCCTCGCCTCGGCGGGGAGGACCCGGTCGCGGATCGTCCCGACACGACCGCCGGCGTCATCGACCCGTCGCCCTTCCAGGCAGCCGACGGCCGCAGGTACCTGCTCTACAAGACGCAGAAGACACCGGGCACCCTGCGGATGTTCCCGGTGTCTGCCGACGGGCTGCACGGCGTGGGGGACATCAGCCACGAGCTGGTCCGTCATGCCGACAGCATCGAGAACCCCACCATGGTCCAGCGCGGCGACAGCTACGTCCTGTTCGCCTCCGCCAACTGGTACGACCAGTGCAAGTACTCCACCGTGTGGCGCCGTTCAACCGACCTGTGGTCATTCGCCGACAAGGAGGAGCACGTCCTGCTCGACCGCGCGAACACCGGGCTGTGCGGCCCGGGGGGAGCAGACGTCGTTGCCGACGGTTCGGGACCGGACCGGATGCTCCTGCACGGCTGGGTGTGTTCGGAGGACAACACCCCATGCCAGTACGACGGCCTGGTGACCGACCCCGCCAAGCGCAGGGTCATCTATGCCGCGGTGCTCACCTGGGGTGAGGACGGAGCCACCCCCCAGGTGCCGGCGTTCCTTCCTGCGCACTCGGGCCGACCGTGACGTAGCGGTCCCGTCGCCGAGCCTGCTGGAAAGGCCCATCGAGGACGAGCGTGCATCCGGTCGGTTCGGCGCCGCCCGGCGCTACGACAGCCGCCTGACCCCTGACGGCTCTCGCGGGGGCACACTTGTCCCGTGCCGGTGCGGCGCTGTCGTCTGTCCTGGAGGGAGTCACGCCATGACCATGCCCCTGTCCGACGCAGATCCTGCGTCCGCGACGGGTGAGACGAGCGGGAGGGCGGAAACGGCCCCGCGAGAACCCGTTCCGCTCGGTGTGAAGGCGCAGATCCTGGCGACCGAGCACTGGAGCCTGCTCGCGGCCCGCAGCCTGACGTGGTCGGAGGTGATGAGCCGGATCACCATCCACCTGACGATCTCCTCGGCGTCCCTCGTGGTGCTGGCGCTGTTCGCGCAGGCATCGGGCTTCGGCAGCACGTTCCAGGTGATGGCCATCGGACTGGCCGCCGCCGTACTCGTCATGGGCACCCTGACCCAGGTGCGGGTCGTCAACGCCAGCATCGACGACGCCTCCACCATCCTGGGCATGAACCGGCTCCGGGCGGCCTACCTCGAGCTCGACCCCAGCCTCACCCCCTACTTCGTCGCGTCCGCCCACGACGACCAACAGGGCCTGATGGACACCTACCTCCTGGGCTGGCCCCGATCCACCCTCAGCCATGTCGCCGCCAGCACGACCATCTTCCTCACCGTCGTCAACGCCATGGTGGCCGGGACCCTCGGCGCGCTGGTCACCGATGCCGCCGACGCACCGGCTCTGACGGTGGCCCTCGTGGGGGTGACGGCAGGACTTCTCTACGTCGGGGTCCAGCTCTTCATCGGGCAGCGGTCCTTCGGCACCCTCCGGCAGCCCGCCCGGTTCCCGACACCCGAGGCGGACTGACCGGCCCGGCATCCGCCGGATTCGTCCGGTGTGCGAGACGCGGGCCGATCCGCGTGGACGTCTCCTGGCGCCTCGTGCTGCACTGGTGTCATGTCTTCGACCACCGCGGTGATCCGCTTGCACATGGGCTCCATGTGCTGCGGCGTCATGCGGTGTTGCTGCTGCGCCTGACCCCAGCCCCGCACCAGCACCGGCGCTCCATCTGAGCGAGCGCCACCCGACCCGGAGACGACATCATGAGCGCCACTCTCGCCAGCCACGCGGCATACCACCGCATCCACCTCGACCTGCACCTGACGCAGGGCTCTGTCTGTCGCCGAATGTGTTGCCACGCCTCACATTTCGACATACAGACCACCCTCCAGGAGCAGAACCATGACCGCCATCACGACCGCCGGCACCCCCGGCGTCAACCGCTTCACCCGTAACCAGCTGTTGCGCACCGCTCAGCTGTTTGCCACCGACCCCGAGCTCGAGCGCCAGGTCGGTCTCGATGCCACCGAGCGCAGCTGGCGCCGACTCGACGCGACCGACCACCTCGAGATCTGGCTGATCAGGTGGCCGGTGGGCTCCAGCACCGGCTGGCACGACCACCTCCAGTCGGAAGGCGCGTTCCTCACCGTCAAGGGTGAGCTCGCCGAGCAGTCCTGGACGGGCGCCACCGTGGCCGACCGGTACCTGTGGGAGGGCGAGGGCCGTTCGTTCGGGTCGCACCACATCCACAACGTCACCAACCTCGGCGAGGGACCCGCACTGTCCGTTCACGTCTACTCACCAGCGCTGCGAGGCATGACCCGCTACGCACTTCTCGACGGCCGACTGCGCGAGACCGGCACCGAGCGGGCAGGTGAGCAGTGGTGACCACGACGGTCCACTGGGAGACCCGGCTGTTCAGCGACCCCACCCCCACCGCCACCTCCGCTCGTGGGTGGGACGTCCCCACCTATGCGGGGATCGACGACCAGCTGAGCGACGCCCGCAGCCGGCTGGACCGCGTGAGCGTCCGGGCTGCCTACCAGGAGGTGCTGCACGGGAGGGCGCTCCTGGTCGACATCCGGCCCGCGGCGCAGCGGGCGTTCGAGGGCGACGTGGCGGCACACCTCCGCCCTCTCGTCGTCGAGCGCAACGTCCTGGAGTGGCGGTTCGACCCGCGGCACGAGGCGCGCCTGCCCATGGCCGCCTTCGACACGCGGGTGCTGGTCCTGTGCCAGGAGGGGTTCACCTCGTCCCTGGCAGCAGACGCCTTGCTGCGCCTGGGAATCCACCGGGCGACGGACGTCGTCGGCGGCTTCCGCGCGTGGCGCGAGGCGGGTCTGCCCGTCGCCTCCTGAGGTGAGGTATGCCGCGTGGCACAGCCCCGCGGCATACCCTCAGCCGCGGCGACGGCGGAGCGCGCCGAGCCCGATCAGCGCGACGGCGGCCGCCGCGAGCGCGGCGATGCGCTCGGTGCGCAGGTCGCCGGACTCGGTGCGGGTCGCCTCGGTGAACTTGGTCTTCGCCGACTCGACCTGACGACGAGCGATCTCCTGCGGTGCGGTGCGGGTGTGCAGCTCGTCGACGGTGCCGGCCAGGCGGTTGCGGGCAGCCACGATGTCGGCCTCGATCTGGTCGACGGACCTGGCGGGCTCGCTCGCAGCCCTGTCCGAGTGGTTCTCGCTCATGCGGGCGCTCCTTGGTGGGATCGGGCGGGGAGAACGGGCTCAGTCGAGACCGAGGTCGCGGCGCAGCTTGGCGACGTGCCCGGTGGCCTTGACGTTGTACCAGGCGTTCGAGACCTTGCCGTCCTCGTCGACGACGACGGTGCTGCGCAGGACGCCTTCGACGGTCTTGCCGTAGAGCTTCTTCTCGCCGAAGGCGCCGTAGGAGTTCATCACGGCCTTGTCGGCGTCGGACAGCAGCCGGATCGTCAGGCCGTCCTTCTCGCGGAACTTCGCCAGCTTCTCGGGCTTGTCGGGCGAGATGCCTAGCACCTCGTAGCCCGCGCCGCGGAGGCTGTTGATGTTGTCGCTGAAGTCGCAGGCCTCGGTGGTGCAGCCAGGCGTCATGGCAGCCGGGTAGAAGTAGACGATGACCTTCTGGCCACGCAGGTCGGACAGGCGAACCTGACTGCCCTGGTCGTCGGTCAGTGTGAAGTCGGGGGCGGTGTCGCCCGGGCTCAGTCGCTCGCTCACGGCGTGGGTCCTCACCTTTCGGGGTGTGCCACGTGCACGGTGTCCGGTGCACGGTGCCTATTGCAAACTGTTTGCAATAGGGTGGGGGTTCGATCCTGACGCAAACCTATCCCAGCGGCAGGCGCGGCACCCCAGCAGGCAGGAGCATCCCCGTGCACGTCCCCGACGGATTCCTCGACGCGCCGACCTCGGTCGGCACTGCCGTCGTCGCTGCGACCGGGGTTGCGCTGGCACTGCGCGGTGCGCGACGCGAGCTCGACGACCGCACCGCTCCCCTGGCCGGCCTCGTCGCCCTGTTCGTCTTCGCGACGCAGATGCTCAACTTCCCGATCGGGGCAGGCACCTCCGGCCACCTGCTCGGCGGCGCACTCGCGGCCGTGCTCGTGGGGCCGTGGACCGCCACCCTGGCCATCACGGTGGTCCTCATCGTCCAGGCGACGCTGATGGCCGACGGCGGGATCACCGCACTCGGCACCAACATCACGCTGATGGGGCTCGTCGGGGTGTGGGTCGGCTGGCTCGTCTTCGTCGCGGTGCGGGCCCTGCTGCCCAAGCGTCCCGCCCTCGTCGTGCCGGCCGCCGCGCTCGGCGCCCTGGTCTCGGTGCCCACCGCAGCATTCGGGTTCTCCCTCCTCTTCGCCATCGGCGGCACGACCCACGTGCCCTTCTCGACGGTCGCCACCGCGATGGTCGGCATCCACAGCGTCATCGGGGTCGGCGAGGCAGCCATCACGGCCCTCGCAGTGCTCAGCATCGTCGCCGTGCGGCCCGACCTCGTCTACGGCGCACGGCCCAGCTTCAGCCAACGCACCCTCACCATCCGGGAGGGCGCGGCCGTATGAGCAGGACGACCTCTCCCACCACCGCCCCCTCCTCCCAGGGCCGAGCCAACCGGCCCAGGGTTCCCACCCGCCGGCTGGTCTTGGTCGGTGTCCTCGTCTCGCTGTTCCTCGCAGGCGTCGTGTCGTTCTACGCCTCCAGCCACCCCGACGGCCTCGAGTCGGTGGCCGGCGACAAGGGCTTCCTCGGCTCGGCCAGCACCCACGCCAGCGACGACTCCCCGTTCGCCGGCTACGCGACGCGTGGGGTCGACAACTCCAGGCTGTCCGGCGGGATCGCCGGCGTCGTGGGCGCGACCCTCGTGTTCGTCCTCGCGGGCGGCCTCTTCCTCGCCGTGCGACGCCGCGACCGCGACGCGGCCCCCAGCGACTCGAGCGGCCCCAGCGACGCCCAGCGCCTCAGCCGGCCCCACCCGCGACGACACCGTCGCCGACACTGCGCGCGACGCCTGACGTGGGCGCAGGTCACGGGCACCACCTCCACTTCCACGGGCACTCGGTCGTGCACCGGCTACCCGCCCACGCCAAGCTGGTCGCGCTCCTCGCGTTCGTCCTCACCGTCGTCCTCACCCCGAGGACCGCGTTCGCCGCGTATGCCGTCTACCTCGTCCTGCTCCTCGTGGCACAGCGGGTCTCGCGGGTGCCGTTCGGGTACTACCTGATGCGGATGGTCGTCGAGGTGCCCTTCGTGGCGTTCGCCCTGCTCATGCCGTTCGTGGCCACCGGCCCCCGTGTCGCGGTCGGTCCGCTGCGGTTGTCCGAGAGCGGCCTGCTGGGTGCCTGGGCGCTGCTGGCCAAGGGCACGCTGGGGGTGATGGCGTCGCTGGTGCTGGCCACCACCACCGAACCCCGGCACGCGGTTGCCGGGCTGGAACGGTTGCGGCTGCCCAACCAGCTCGTGCAGATCATGGGCTTCATGGTGCGCTACCTCGAGGTCGTCACCGGTGAGATGGCGCGGATGAAGGTGGCCCGAGATTCCCGCGGGTTCCAGGCCCGGAGCGTCCGCTCCTGGCCGGTCCTCGCCACCACGGCAGGCGCGCTGTTCATCCGCTCCTACGAGCGAGGCGAGCGGGTCCACCTCGCGATGCTCTCGCGTGGCTACACCGGCCAGCTCCCGGTGACCCACCCGATGAGGGCCACCGGGGCGCAGTGGCGACTGGCCGGCATACTCCCCGTGACGGCACTGGCCACCCTCGCCGTGGCGGTGATGCTGTGAGCGCGCCGGTCCTCGACGTGCAGGGGCTGGCCTACGCCTACCCGGACGGCCACCAGGCGTTGTTCGGCGTCAACCTCCATGTGCACCAAGGCGAGCGAGTCGCTCTCCTCGGCCCCAACGGCGCCGGCAAGACCACCTTGGTGCTGCACCTCAACGGCATCCTCACCGCAGGGGCCGGCACCGTCTCCGTGTCGGGCCTGCCGGTGGACAAGGACAACCTGATGGAGATCCGACGCCGGGTCGGTGTCGTCTTCCAGGACCCCGACGACCAGCTGTTCATGCCGTCGGTACGGGCCGACGTCGAGTTCGGACCGGCCAACCTCGGCCTGCGGGGCGCCGCCCTCGAGGCGCGGGTCCTCGCCGCGCTCGACCGGGTGGGGATGGTCGACTTCATCGACCGCCCGCCGCACCACCTGTCGTTCGGGCAGCGTCGCCGCGTCGCCGTGGCCACCGTGCTGGCGATGGAGCCCGAGATCCTCGTCCTCGACGAGCCGTCGTCCAACCTCGACCCGGCTTCACGGCGCGAGCTCGCCGACATCGTCCGCGGGCTCGACGTCACCGTGCTGATGGTCACCCACGACCTGCCCTACGCCTACGAGCTGTGCCCTCGATCCGTCGTGCTCTCCGACGGGGTGGTCGTCGCCGACGGGCCCACCCGCGAGGTGCTCACCGATGACGCGCTGATGGCCGCCCACCGGCTCGAGCTGCCGTTCGGCTTCGACCCCCGGACGATCCCGGCGCCGTAGGCGGCGAGCTCAGGCAGTCGGGGCCCACTCGGCTTCATCGCTGCCCCAACGCCGCCCCACCCAGGCGAACTCCCTCGGCAGGTCGCCGATGTCGAGTGCGGGACGGGACTGCCTGACCCGACCGTACGTCGTGTCCGACTCCACCAGCCAAGGACCGGGGTCGTCGATAGGGGTGACGGGTCCGTCGAGGGCGTCGGTCTGCAGCAGCCAGTGGGCGGTGCGGGCCAGATGGGCCTCGACCCGCCAGGTGCCGCCCTCGCGCTGCCCGGCGGCGCAGGGCCGTCAGCACACCGGCCGCGAGCAGGTAGCCGGTCGCGTGGTCGAGAGCCTGCGCGGGCAGTGCCCCCGGCGTCACCCCGTCCAGCTGACTCGATGAGCGCGATCCCGGTGGCAGCCTGCACGATGCTGTCGAACCCCCGACGTCTGCCCCCAGGGCCCGTTCGGTGTCCAGGCCGTCAGGGTCGCGCAGACGAGGTGCGGGTGCACCTGCGCGAGGTGCCCCGGGTCCAGCCCGTAGGCCGCGAGCGCACCCGGTCGGTAGCCCGTCACCAGCACGTCGGCTTCGGCGAGCAGGTCGTGCAGGCGCTGCCGGGCGTGCTCGTCGTGGAGGTCGACCAGGGTGGAGCGCTTGCCCGCATCGGTGTCGAGGTGGATGGCCTCGAGCTCAGGCAGGTGCGGGCTGTCGACCCGCAGGACGTCGCAGCCGAGCTGTGCCAGTGCCCTGGTCGCGACCGGGCCCGCGAGCACCCGGGTCAGGTCGAGCACCCGCGGTCGGTCACGGATGGGCGACTCGCGCCGCCGGAGCCGACGGACGTCACCGACAGGAGGTCGTGGCCGGCGACCGCTCGGGCAGGCTCGGAGGCCATCCACTCGCGCACCGTGCGCACCCGCACGGCGATGCCGTGGTCGGTGGTGACGACGTCCTCCACCTCCTGGGCGCTCCCTCCGGCGATGGCCGCCGTCACGTCGTCGCGCGTCGCCGCGTCGGGCAGCCCGAGGGCGCGCAGCAGCCGGGTGCGGTGGTGCGGGTAGTTGGCGTGCGTGCGGACCCAGCCGTCGTCGGCCTCGAAAAAGCCTGACAGTGGAGCGAACCCGGGTTCCCGCCGCCCGCCGATCGTCTGCAGCTGGTCGTTCCGGAACGACACCGCCACCTGGCGCGGGTCGACCTTCACCCGTTCACCCCCGCGCAGTGCGGCACCGGCCAGCCCGGCAGCCGCCACCGAGCCGCAGGCGAGGGTGTTCACCGGCAGGGCGGCAGGCAGGGCACTCCCCGCCGGAAGGTCGAGGTGCGCGGCGGCATACTCCTCGTCGAGGCCGAGGGCCGGGAGCACCTCACGCAGCAGGTGGTTCACGTTCCGACTCTAGGACCTGCACGGCCGGCGACCGCGGGCAGTCAGCGCCGGCTCGCCTTCCAGGCGGCGTAGTCGGCCGGCAGGCAACGGGCACATGGCCGATAACCGGCAGCGACGGCCGTGGCCTCGTCGAGGAAGAAGACGCGGTGCCGGACATAGCCACCGGCCTGGATGGCGCGCAGTGCGCTCGGGCAGTCGAGTCGCCCGTAGATCCGGGTGCGCCGGTGTCCACCGAGGGTGCCGGGAGTCGGCGTGACGTACGGTCGTCCGTCGGGCCCCAGCAGGGTGTAGCTCGGCAGCTGCCTCACTCGTACCCTTCGGGCAGCAGCTCACCCACGGGTGTGCTCGCCTCGAGCCTGTTGGCCGCCGGCGCGAGCGGACACACCCAGCGGTAGTCGTAGACGCAGGACGGGTTGTAGGCGAAGTTGAGGTCGACGACCCAGCGCCCCTCCTCGTCGCGACCGAGGTCCGAGCCCTTGACGGTGTCGAGCAGGTAGCGCCCGGCACCGTAGGTCTCGGTGCCCGCCGACCCGTCGCGCACCGGCAGGAACAGCCCGCCACCGTAGGAGCTGAGCCACCACACGTCGAGCGTCCCGAGTCCCTCGAGGCTCACCCGCCCGGCACCCGTGAACGGCACCATCCCGTCCGTCGCGGAACGGAAGTCCCACGGCTCCTGGTCGGCGCCCACCGCCTCGATCTCCACGACGAACCGGTATGCCGCGTCGTACGGCGCGTGCCGCAGCGCCTGTCCCGGGCGGCGCGGAGAGGCCGGGTGGTCGAGGAAGAGCCTCGACCGGGCATCGACCCACAACGCGTGGGCAGTCGTCAGGGTCGGACTCGGCGCGCACCGCGGCATACAGGGCATGCACCTCGCGGCGCCACGAGGCGACGTCGAGAACGGGCGGGTAGGTGAGGTCGTCGTCGGTGTCGGTCACGGGATCAGTCCTCCAGGGCGTGCTCGTGGACGAACCGCTCGGCTCGACGGTCGGGGACGAGCCAGGTGACGGCGACAGCCACGTAGGCCAGCACGCCGATCCACGGACTGAGTAACGACCCGAGGATGCCGATGAGGTAGACGAACGGGCTCAGCTTGCCCTTGAGGTCGCGGCCGACTGCCTGGCGCAGGAGCCCCTCCGGTCCCTCACGACGGAAGACCGTCAGCTGGAGGACGTAGTAGGCGACGGCCGCGCCCAACAGGTTGATGCCGTAGACGACCACCGGCAGCCGTGCGAACTCGGTGTCGTCCATCCAGGCCGTCGTGAAGGGCACCAGCGAGAGCAGGAAGAGCAGGCCGAGGTTCGCCCAGAGGATGGCGCCACTCACGTGGCGGACCAGCTGGAACATGTGGTGGTGGTTGCTCCAGTAGATGCCGATGTAGACGAAGCTCAGCAGGTAGGTCAGGAGTCCGACGAGGGACGGCCTCAGGGCCTCGAACGTCGGTTCCTCGGGAACCTTGAGCTCGAGCACCATGATGGTGATGAGGATGGCGAGGACGCCGTCACTGAACGCCTCGAGCCGGCCGGTCCGCATGGTGGGAGTCTAGGCACGTCACACCGCGACGGCGGGGGTCGGTCCGGACTGGTGCGCAAGGCGGGACTTGAACCCGCACGCCCGAAGGAAGGGCGGCCTACCAACTGGTGCGAGCCCCGCAATCGAGCCGCACTACGAACGCTCAACGAGCCCTGTCGGTGTCTTTGTCTACGGTCGCATTCGTGGGGACGAAACATCGCAAGTACACGCCCGAGCTGCTTCAAGAGGCAGTCGACGCCTCTGACTCGGTCATGGGTGTCCTTCGCTTCCTAGGGATGCCGCAAGCTGGGGGGACCCACGCACATGTGAGCCGGAAGATCAGACAGTTCGGCATATCTACCGACCACTTCGTGCGCTACAAGGGATCAGGACGACACCTGCGGCGCAGCGCGGCGGACATCCTGCAGGTTCTGCCATTCGGCAGTCAGAGGACAAAGCCGGAGTTCCTGCGGCGAGCGATGCTCGAGTCCGGCCTGGCCCACTGCTGCGCTGGGTGCCTGATCGAGGGCACCTGGCAGGGATCGCCGCTTACCCTTCACGTCGACCACATCAACGGAGACTTCCATGACAACCGCCTAGAAAACCTGCGCTTCCTGTGCCCGAACTGCCACGCACAGACGCCGAACTTCGCGGGGCGCGGGAAGGGTGGCTACAAGTCTCGGCCGAGAGAGGCCCCCGCACTGGAAGACGGTTCTGCGTAAACTGTCGCCGCTCGCCGGAGTGGTGGAACTGGTAGACACGCGGCACTTAGGATGCCGTGCCTTTGGGCGTGGGGGTTCGAGTCCCCCCTCTGGCACAACGGGGGTTGTGACGTCAGCCGAGCAGCTCGCGCAGGTGCGGGACCATCGCACGGAAGGCCTTGCCACGGTGGGAGATGGCGTTCTTCTCCTCGGGTGAGAGCTCGGCCGCGTGACGCGTGTCGCCCTCCACCACGAGGATCGGGTCGTAACCGAAACCGTTGGCGCCCTTGGGCTCCCGAGCCAGGGCACCCGGCATACGCCCCTCCGTGGCACGCACCGTGCCGTCCGGCATGGCGAGCACGGCCGCGCACACGAAGGCCGCCGCCCGGTGCTCGTCCTTGACGTCGGCGACCTGCGCGAGCAGCAGGTCGAGGTTGGCCTGGTCGTCGCCGTGGCGACCGGACCAGCGTGCCGAGAAGATGCCGGGCGCACCGCCGAGCACGTCGACCGCCAGCCCTGAGTCGTCGGCGAGCGACGGGAGGCCCGTGAACGCGGCGAGCGCCTCGGCCTTGAGCCGGGCGTTGCCCTTGAAGGTCACCTCGTCCTCGACGACGTCGGGTGCCCCGGGGAACTCCGACGCACCCACGATCTCGAGGCCGAGCTCGTCACACACGTCCGCGAGGATGGCACGGAGCTCGCCGACCTTGTGGTCGTTGCGCGTGGCGAGGACGACGCGGCTCACAGCACGCGCTCCCGCGGCGTGGCTGCCAAGGCCTCCTGCTGCTTGCGGGTGAGGTCGGCGCACCCTGCGGTGGCCTTGTCGAGCAGCTTGTTGAGCATCTCGCGGTCGAACGCACCGTTCTCGGCGGTGCCCTGCACCTCGACGAACCGACCGTCGCCGGTCATGACGACGTTCATGTCGGTCTCGGCGGTCGAGTCCTCGGGGTAGTCGAGGTCGATGACCGCCTCGCCCTTGACGATCCCGACCGAGACGGCCGCGATGGACCCGGTCAGGGGCTGGGCGTCCTTGCGGATCAGACCCTTGGCGCGGGCGTCCTCGATGGCGTCCACGAGCGCGACGTAGGCACCGGTGATCGAGGCGGTGCGGGTGCCACCGTCGGCCTGGAGCACGTCGCAGTCGAGCACGATGGTGTTCTCGCCGAGCGCCTTGGTGTCGATGATGGCGCGCAGGCTGCGGCCGATGAGCCGGCTGATCTCGTGGGTGCGTCCGCCGACCTTGCCCTTGCGGGACTCACGGTCGGAGCGCGTGTTGGTCGAGCGCGGCAGCATCTCGTACTCGCTCGTCACCCAGCCCGTTCCCTTGCCCTTGAGCCAGCGCGGCACGCCCTCGGTGAAGGACGCGGCCACCAGCACCCGGGTCCGTCCGAACTCGACGAGCACGCTGCCCTCGGCGTGGTCGAGCCAGTTGCGCGTGATGCGCACCTCACGGGTCTGGTCGGGGGTGCGTCCGTCGTGGCGAGTCATGCCGGCAAGGCTAACCACCACCCTGTTCCCACCGGAGATTGGGGAGTTCTACGCAGGGGTCCGCGATCTTCCGTGGCTGGACGTAGAACTCCCCAATCTCCAGAGTCGGTGGCCCGGCCTAGGCTGGACCGCATGGCTGACACCTCCCTGCCCCAGCGACTCGGTGGGCAACGTCTCGGTGCCCACGTCGACTCGGCCGACCCGGTCGCCGCCGCCCAGGAGCGCGGCGCCGGCCTCAGCCAGTTCTTCCTCGGCAACCCGCAGGGCTACAAGGGTCCGGAGTACGACTACGACGGCGGACCCGAGGCCCTGCGCGCCGCTGCCGAGGCCGCAGACATCGACCTCTACGTCCACGCGCCCTACCTCATCAACGTCGCGACGACCAACAACCGGATCCGCATCCCCAGCCGCAAGCTGCTCCAGCAGTTCGTCGACGCGGGCGCGGCCATCGGCGCCAAGGGGCTGATCGTCCACGGCGGTCACGTCGACAAGGCCGAGGAGGTCGAGAAGGGGTTCGACAACTGGCGCAAGGCGATCGAGGCCACCGACCTCAAGATCCCGGTCCTGCTCGAGAACACCGCGGGGGGCGACAACGCCATGGCCCGCACCCTGGAACGCATCGCCCGCGTCTGGGAGGCCATCTCGTCGGCCGAGGGCTCCGAGAACGTCGGTTTCTGCCTCGACACCTGTCACGCGCACGCCGGAGGCATCGCCCTGGCCACCGCGGTCGAGCAGATCAAGGGCATCACCGGCCGGATCGACCTGGTGCACTGCAACGACAGCCGCGACGAGTTCGACTCCGGCGCCGACCGCCACACCAACCTCGGCGAGGGCCTCATCGACCCGGACGAGCTGGCGGGCGTCGTCCGGGCTGCGGGCGCTCCAGTGGTCATCGAGACCCGCGGTGGCCTCGACGGCCAGCGTGCAGACCTCGACTGGTTGCGCGCGCGGCTCTGACCCGTCGGCCGACCGGTCAGCCGCTGATGTCCTGCTTCGCCAGGAACCGCCGGATCGCCTCCCGCGGCCGGTCCGCGAGGTGCGGGCCGTGCGTGAACGCCGCCGTCGTGTAGTCGAGCTCTGCCAGCCGGTAGGCGGTCTTCTGGGTCGAGCGCGAAGTTCGAGCAGAACGACTTCACCGGCCAGCGGACGCCGAGCACGTTGAAGATCGAGTCGCCCGTGATGAGCACGCCCGACGAGCGGTGCAGGTATGCCGCGTGACCGGGTGAGTGCCCCGGCGTGTGGACCACCTCGAGGCCACCTGCGACGTCGAGGACCTGGCCGTCGGTGAGCCGCTCCCCCACCGTGACGGCCGGGAACGTGTTGGTCCCGAAGAGGCGGGTCATCACCCTGGCGAGCAGGAACGACTGGTCGCGCTCGGCCGTGTGACCGGCCTCGGCGAGCCCGGCATCGTCCTCGTGGATCCCGAACTCGAGTCCGGTCTGCTCGGCCACGTGCGCGGCTCCTCCCGCGTGGTCCGGGTGCGCGTGGGTGAGCAGCAACCGGGTCACGTCGGATGGGCCTGAGCCGATCGAGGCGAGCGCCGCCATGACCTTGGGGCCGGACTGCTTGATGCCCATGTCGACGAGGGTCACCTGGCCGTCGTCGTCGCGCAGGATGAACCCGTTGACGAAGTCTCCGAGCAGCGGGATGCGCCACACGCCGGGAGCGATCGGGACTGCTGCCGGTGTGCCCATGGTCGGAGCCTAGGCGCTGGCTGCGGCGAGTGTTCGGTTCTCGGTTCTGGCACCGGACCTCCGGTGCCAGAACCGAGAACCGAACACTCGCTCAATCATCCCCGGCCCCGGGGTCAGACCTCGTAGGTCTTGCCCTGGACGGCGAGGTCCAGCGGGCCGGGCCAGACGGCCGCGGCCTGCGCGCGGCATACCTCGGGGTCGTTCCAGGGAGGAATGTGCGTGAGCATCAGCCGCTGCACCCCGCCTGCGTCCTTTGCGGCAGCAGCCGCACGGCTTCCCGAGAGGTGGACGCCCACAGCGACGTCGCGACCGTCGACGAACGCAGCGTCGACCAGCGCCAGGTCCGCTCCGTGGAGAAGGGGGGTGAGCGCGTCGCACGCGTCGGTGTCGCCCGTGTAGGCGAGGACGGCGCCGTCCGCCTCGACCCGGAAGCCGTACGCCTCCACGGGGTGGTTCACCCGGTATGCCGTGATGGTGAACGGTCCGACCCGCGTCACCTGGGCGTCGGCGAGCTCGTGCACGGCAAGCTCGGCACTCATCCCGCTCTGCTCGAGACCGTGGTACATCAGGGCGAACCGCTCCTCGGCACCACCGGGCGCGTGGATCGGCAGCTGACCCTCCACCCGGCCGGTGGGGCGGTACTTCCGGGTGACGTAGAGGCCGCACACGTCGACGCAGTGGTCGGGGTGCAGATGGCTGACGAAGACGGCATCCAGCTCGGCGAGGTCGACGAACCGCTGCATCGGGCCCAGCGCACCGTTGCCGAGGTCGAGGACGACCGACCACGTGCGCCCGGAGTGCTCGGTCTGCACGAGGTAGGAAGAGGCCGGTGAGTCCGGTCCGGCGAACGAACCCGAGCACCCGACGACGGTGAGCCTCATCGGGCACCTCCCGTGGCGCTCTCGGCGACCACAGAGCGCACGACCGCGTCACCGAAGACCGCGTCGCTGTCGGCGCCCACCTCGGGGCCCAGGAACCGCCTGGCGAGCCGTGCGAACTCCGCGGCGTCCCCGGTCGTCGTGAACCCGTGACCGGGCGGGGGAAGGTCTGGCGGGCGCAGGGCGTCGGTGTCGGCCAGGACGCGATAGACGTCCTTGGCCGTCTCGTCCGCAGACGAGACGAGCGTGACCCCGTCGCCCATGACGTAGGAGATCGCGCCGGTCAGCAGCGGGTAGTGCGTGCAGCCCAGGACGAGGGTGTCGACGTCGGCGTCGACGAGGGGGGCGAGGTAGTCGCGGGCCACCTCGATGACGTCCTGACCGCTGGTGACGCCGGACTCGACGAACTCCACGAACCTCGGACAGGGCACGCTGGTCACCTCGAGGTGGGGTGCGGCCGCGAAGGCGTCGACGTAGGCACCGGACTGATGGGTGCCGCGGGTCGAGATGACGCCGACCCGGTGGTTGCGGGTGGCGCGGGCCGCACGTCGGACGGCGGGACGGATCACCTCGACCACGGGCACGTCGTAGCGCTCGCGCGCGTCGTGCAGGACGGCAGCGCTGGCGGTGTTGCAGGCGATCACGAGGGCCTTCACGCCGTGGTCGACGAGCCGGTCGAGGCACTCGAGGGCGAACTCTCGCGACTCGGCGATCGGCCGGGGACCGTAGGGCGCCCGGGCGGTGTCCCCGAAGTAGGCGATCGACTCGTGCGGGAGCTGGTCGAGCACGGCGCGCGCGACGGTCAGCCCGCCGTAGCCCGAGTCGAAGATCCCGATGGGTGCGTCCGCCACGGGTCAAGGCTAGGTGCCGGACTCGTTCGCTGACCTCATCCGTCCGGCGTCTGGTGTGTCACAGTCCCCCGCGTCAGTGACTGCACCTGTGCGTGAGGTCCGGACGCGGCTCAGGGGGCGAGGGCGTGCGCGAGGGTCTCCTGCAGCCAGGTGAGGAAGTCGTAGACCGCGAGCGCGTAGACCGCCGGGTCGTCCGGCGGCAGGCTCGACACCTGCTCCTCCAGCAGGTCGAAGTCGTCGTCCCGCTTGAGCCCGAGCCGCTCCCCGAGCACCAGCCGCACGTCGGTCAGGGCGATGAGCAGGGCGAGCGCCTGGGGTTGTTCGAGCGAGACCTTCTGTTCCTCGAGGCCGGACAGGGCCTTGATCGCGGTCGTCAGGTTGGCCGACTTGCGGGTCCGCAGACCGTCCTCGGTCAGTCGCCGGAACTCTGCCGCGACCTGCTCGTCCTCCCGGTTGGCAGTCGGGAAGATCCGCTCCAGCGCCGGGTCGCGCGGTGGCGGCACCGACCCGCCGAGCTCCGGGGCCTGGTCGGCTGCCGACAACGAGACCCCCATGCCGATTCCGCCCAGGCCGGCCACGATCTGGTCGAACTCGTCGCCCTGGTCGCCCTGGTCACGGCCGTCCCCGCCTGCGGCGCCGTCGCGGGCGCTCTCGTCGGAGCCTTCCCCACCTCCAGCGGGTGTCGGGTTCGACCAGCTCGAGCACCTGCTCCATCAGGCCGACGACGAGGCCGCGCTCGACCGCGTCGAGCTTGGCGACGTAGTGGCCGTCGCGACGCTTGAACCCGCGTGCCACGTCAGCTGTCCTTCTGGAAGGTCGCCCACAGGCCGTAGCCCTGGAGGGCCTCGGTGTCGGTCTCCATGCGCTCGCGGGCGCCGGTCGAGACGACGGCACGGCCCTTGGTGTGGACATCCATCATCAGTCGCTCGGCCTTGGCCTTGGAGTAGCCGAAGTAGCTCTGGAAGACGAACGTGACGTAGGACATCAGGTTGACCGGGTCGTTCCACACCAGCGTGATCCACGGGACGTCGACCTCAGCCAGCTCGTCGGTGGCGACGCTCTCCTGCTGGACGGGCGCGATGGACATCGCGGGTCTCGTCGTGGTGGGGACAGCACTGGGCACGGCCACCACCTTAGGCTGCCTTCGTGACCAGCCGAACACCGAAGTCTCCGAGCACGGGCCTGCTGACCGACCACTACGAGCTCACCATGCTCGAGGCCGCGTTGCGCAGCGGAGCGGCATCGCGACGGTGCGTGTTCGAGGTCTTCGCCCGCCGCCTGCCCGACGGTCGCCGCTACGGCGTGGTCGCGGGGACGGGCCGGCTCCTGGCCGCCATCGAGCGGTTCCGGTTCGGCGACGACGAGCTCGCCCACCTCCGGGGCGTGGTGGACGAGGCGACCCTGGCGTTCCTCGCGGACTACCGCTTCGACGGCGATGTCTTCGGGTATGCCGAGGGAGAGTGCTTCTTCCCCGGCTCACCGGTGCTCGTGGTCGAGTCCGACTTCGCGCACGGAGTCGTGCTGGAGACGCTGGTGCTCTCGATCCTCAACCACGACAGCGCCATCGCCGCGGCTGCCTCACGGATGACCTCTGCCGCCGGCGACCGGCCGTGCATCGAGATGGGGTCGCGCCGCACGCACGAGGAGGCGGCGGTCGCGGCCGCCCGCGCGGCATACATCGCGGGTTTCGCGACCACATCGAACCTGGAGGCGGGGCGCCGGTTCGGGGTGCCGACGGCAGGCACGGCGGCGCACGCGTTCACCCTGCTGCACGACGACGAGCGGGAGGCGTTCACTGCCCAGATCGCAGCCCTGGGCGCGGGGACGACGCTGCTCGTCGACACCTACGACGTGTCGACGGCGGTGGCCCTGGCGGTCGAGCTGGCCGGACCGGAGCTCGGCGCCGTGCGGCTCGACTCGGGTGACCTGCTCGTCCAGGCGCGCGAGGTGCGCGAACAGCTCGACGGGCTCGGCGCCACCGACACCCAGATCGTCGTGACCAGCGACCTCGACGAGTACGCCATCGCGGCGCTGGCCGCGGGACCGGTGGACCGGTACGGCGTGGGGACCTCCCTCGTCACGGGCTCGGGCGCGCCGACGGCGGGGATGGTCTACAAGCTGGTGGCCCGGGAGGACGACACCGGGACGATGGTCGAGGTGGCCAAGAAGAGCAAGGACAAGGCATCCGTGGGCGGCCGCAAGTACGCGCTGCGACGACGCAGTGCCCGCGGTGTCGCCGAGGCCGAGCTGATCGGGATCGGTCACCCGCCCGACGACGACGGTGACGACCGGTCGCTGCTCGAACCCCTGATGTCGGGCGGCGCTGTCGTCGGCCCCGCTGTGGTCGACCTGGAAGCAGCGCGAGCACGGCACGCTGCCTCACGCGCCGAGCTCCCCGCCGCGGCCCGGAGGCTGCAGCGGGGAGAGCCCGCGATCCCCACTCGCTACCTGGGCCGGGACATACGGTGAGTGCACCGGCGCAGTAGCGTCGAGCCATGAGCCGAAGCATGGGTCGGGCGCTGGTCGTCGTGGACGTGCAGAACGACTTCTGCGAGGGAGGTTCGCTGGCCGTGAGCGGCGGTGCCGAGGTGGCGCGCCGGGTCAGTGAGCACGTCGTCGCCCACCACGAGGAGTATGCCGCGATCGTCGCCACCGCCGACTGGCACGACGACCCCGGCGCCCACTTCAGCGACTCGCCCGACTACGCCGAGTCCTGGCCCGCGCACTGCCGCGTCGGCAGCGACGGCGCGCTGTTCCACCCGGCGGCCGAACCGGCGTTCGAGCACGTCGACGCGATCTTCCGCAAGGGTCACCACAGCGCGGCCTACAGCGGTTTCGAGGGCTTCACCGTGGAGGCCGACCGCCGCGTGATGTTGGCCGACTGGCTGCGCGACCGCGCCATCGAGGAGGTCCACGTCGTCGGGATCGCGACCGACCACTGTGTCCGGGCGACCGCGGTGGACTCGGCCGAGGAGGGGTTCGAGACCACCGTGCTCCTCGACCTGACCGCAGGAGTGGCTCCCGAGACCACCAGGTCCGCGCTCGCTGCCATGGCCGCAGCGGGTGTCCAGACCCGTGGTGAGGTCCTGACCGACCGGTCCTAGTGCCGGCCGCCCTCAGCTGCGCCCTCGACGACGACGGGCTGACCGTTGGCGACGAGCTTCCAGTCGTAGGTGGTGAAGGTGGTCGGGTCGATGACGCCCTGCTCGGTGGCCCAGTCGATGAGGAGCTGGCGGATCTCGACCTGGGCGTTGTAGAGGACCGGTGCGGTCTTCACGCCGGGGAAGCCACCCCCGCCGGACTGCCGGTAGTTGTTGATGGCGATCACGAACTGCCCCGCCGGGTCGAGGGGCTTGCCGGCGTAGGTGAGGTTGGCGATGCGCTGCCCCACCGGCTTGGCGATGTCGATGTCGTAGGCGAGCGAGGCGTCGAGGCCGCCCATGATGTCGTAGTTGTAGTCCGGGATCGGGGTGCCCGTGGCGGGGCTGGTCGCACCCGTCACCTCGTCCGGCGCAAACGGTCCCGTGCCGGTCACCGTCTTGAAGAAGGCCGCCGAGAACTCGAGGTAGGCCTTGACCTCGGCGCCGGTGAAGCGGATCCCCAGCAAGGTGTTGTCGTAGATGTAGAGCCCCGCGACGTCGCGGACCGTGACGTTCCCAGCAGGGATGGCGGCGTCACGGTTGAACGGCGCCGCGATGGACAGCACCGGCAGCGCCTCGTCGGGAGTGCCGGCCAGGGCGCCCTTCACGGCATCGGCCTGCACGTGGTTGATGAAGTCGATCGCGGCCGTGTCCTCGAACCGTGCGGTCGCTGCCGACATCGCCACCGTGCAGGTGCCGATGACCGAGTTGACGTAGGTGCGCACGATCGCGTGGTCGTCACGGACCAGGTCGGCGACGTGCGGGTCCTCGGGCACCGAGTTGGCGTTGAGCACGTGCGAGTGCGCGGCAGCGAGCGACCACCGCCCGCGCGTGAACTCGAGGTCGAAGTCCATGACCGACAGCCGCATCCCCCACTTGAGCGGCTCGGTCAGCAGGACCTGCTTGCCGGGCGTGACCTTGCTGGCCACGAGCTCCTCGACGATCTCGACGTGGGCGTGACCGACGAGCACGGCGTCGACCCCGGCGACCTGCTCGGCCAGCTGGCGCGAGGCGTTCTCCGGGAAGGGAAGTGCGTCACCGTAGGACGAGCCCGGTGTCGCGCCGGAGTGACAGGACACGATGACGAGGTCGCAGCCGGCCTTCTTCAGGCGGGGCACCATCACCTTGGCCTGTTCGACGATCCCGGGGAACTTCACGAGGCCCTCGACGTTCGCCTTGTCCCAGATGGCGACGCCGGGGGTCACCAGGCCGAGGATGCCGACCTTGATGTCCTTGCCGCCCCGGGCCTTGAAGGTGCGGATCACATAAGGCTTGAAGAGCGGCGCCCCTGTGGTCCAGTCGACCGAGTTGGCGCTGAGCAGAGGGAAGTCCAGCTGCCGCTCGAAGGCGCGCAGGGTGTCCAGCCCGTAGTTGAACTCGTGGTTGCCCAGCGCGGCCGCGTCATAGCCGATGGCGTTCATCGCCTTGGCCATCGGGTGGACGGATCCGCCGGTGATCGGGTCGATCTTGGCGTAGTAGTAGGCCAGGGGGGTCCCCTGGAGCGTGTCGCCGGCGTCGAGCACGAGCGTGTTCTGGTCGCCACGCTCGGCGCGCATCGCGGTCACGAGCGTGGAGATCTTGGCGAGACCGATGTCGTTGTGGGTCGAGTCGTCGTACTCGAGGTCCTTGAAGTAGTCCCAGTTGAGGGCGTTGCCGTGGGTGTCCGTGGTGCCCAGCACCGTCAGGCGGAACGTCCCGGGGCGTGGCTTGGCCCCCGCAGGGTGGCCGCCCTCGGGCACCGCATCGGCCCGCGAGGCCCCGCCGAAGAAGGCCGCTCCGGCGCCACCGACGACCGCGAGCGCGATCATCTCCCGACGGCTGCGTTCCTGCTGGGCGAACTCCTGAACGGCGGTGCGTGCGGACGTCACGATTGCCTCCAACGACAAGTGGCCGGGAACTCAACGGACTGCCCGGTGCGCGAGCCACGGCTACGTCGACGTGGCGGGGCCCTCAACCCTACTCGCGAAATCGGACATTCGACCTGCTCTGCCGCCAGACAGCCGTCCATCAGCGACGATGGTTCACCCGATGCTGTAGTCCGACCCGTCGGCCGGTCGGCCGCCGCGGTTCCAGGACCAGGCGTACTTCCCGTCGTCGACCGCGAGACCGCCCTCGCCCAGCTCGAGCGGTCGGAAGGTGTCGACCATGACGGCCAGCTCGTCGAAGTACTCGACCCCGATCGATGCCTCGGAGGCGCCGGGCTGCGGGCCGTGGGCGTGCCCGCCCGGGTGCACCGAGACCGAGCCCTTCCCGATGCCGGAGCCCTTGCGGGCCTCGTAGTCGCCGTCGACGTAGAACATGATCTCGTCGCTGTCGACGTTGGAGTGGTAGTAGGGCACCGGGATCGACAGCGGGTGGTAGTCGACCTTGCGTGGCACGAAGTTGCAGACGACGAAGTTCCAGCCCTCGAACACCTGGTGCACCGGCGGCGGCTGGTGGACGCGCCCGGTGATCGGCTCGTAGTCGCGCACGTTGAAGGCGTAGGGGTACAGGCACCCGTCCCAGCCCACGACGTCGAGCGGGTGGAACGGCAGGGTGTGCACGGTGCCGACGATCCCGCTCGGTCCGTTGCCCCGGTGCTTGATGTAGACCTCGGTCTCGTCACCTGCCTCGGCACCCACGTCCTCGGCCAGCAGCGGGCCGTCCGGCTGTCGCAGGTCGCGCTCGCAGTAGGGCGCGTGCTCCAGCAGCTGGCCGTACCTGCTCAGGTAGCGCTTGGGCGGCGCGATGTGCGAGTTGGCCTCGATGCAGTAGGCCCGCAGCGGCTCCTTGGTGGAGCGCTTGGGGATCCACCGGTGCGTGGTGGAGCGCGGGATGACGAGGTAGTCGCCCTCAGCGACGTCGAACGCGCCGAACACCGTCTCCACCCGCGCCCTGCCGCGCTCGACGTAGACGCACTCGTCACCGATCCCGTTGCGGTACCACGGGCTGGGAGCGCCGGCCACGGCATACGAGATGCGCACGTCACCGTTGCCGAGGACGAGGCGACGGCCGGTCACGACGTCCGTGCCCTTCAGGTTCTTGGCGTCGAACAGGTCGTGCAGCTTGAGGTGACGCGGCATCAGCGGGTGGTTCGGCGTGGTCGACAGGTCGCCGATGGCCCACTCGCGGGCGCCGGCGACGGTCGAGGGGATGTTGCGGTGGTAGAGCAACGAGGAGTCCGAGGAGAACCCTTCCTCCCCCATCAGCTCCTCGTAGTAGAGCTCGCCCTTCTTGCCGCGGCCGGCCGGCCGGCGGTGCTGGGTGTGCCTCTTGGGCGGGATGCTGCCCATCGCCTGGTAGTGCGCCACAGGTCCACCTCGGTGTGGTCTCGCGTCGGTCCGGGCCGGGTCCTCGGCCCCGACCCACCCTAGTAGCCTCACCGCCATGACCTCGCTGTCGGATGCCGTCGCCGACCGCCCCGCCGAGCCGGCACTCCTCGCCTCCCTCGTGGACGACGCCGCCGTCTTCCCCCCGGGCAGCGCGACGCTCCCCGACGCGGTCCGCGGACACCGCGCCCATCGCTCCAGCGGGTATGCCGCGCTCGTGGGTCCGCTGCTCGTGCCCGCCTCCGCGGCGGCCGACCTCGCTCCCCTGCTCGACGGGCAACCGCTCCGAGTGGGCGTCATCGGCCGGCCTGGCGTCCCCGGTCCCGAGGTGGCCGCCGCTGTCGAGGAGCTGCGCTCGACAGCGGGCGTCGAGGTGGTCGGCGTGGAGCTCGGCTGGACGCCGGACTGGCGCGACACCGACCTCGGCGGGCTGCCCGTCAGCCTGGAGGTCCCGCGCGGCGACGACCAGGCGGTCGCGATCGCCGACATCGCCACCGACGCGCCCGACTCCGGGCAGCGGCAGGCGAAGTTCCGCACCGGCGCCACTGACACGTGGGCCTGGCCGGACGAGACCGAGCTGGCCACGTTCATCCGGACCGCGATCGACCACGACCTCGGGTTCAAGCTGACCGGCGGCCTGCACCACGTGGTCCGCGGCACCCACGACGGACAGGAGCAGCACGGCCTGCTCAACGTCCTCGCCACCGTGCGCTGGGCGCTCAACGGCGAGGATGTCGACGAGCTCGTTCCCCTTCTCGCGGAACGCGATCCGGCCGTCCTCGTCCCCCAGATCACCCGGATGAGCGCTGCCGACGCGGCCATCGTGCGGGCCTTCTTCACGGCATACGGTTGCTGTGAGGTGACCGACCCGATCGGCGAGCTCACCACGCTCCGCCTCGTCCAAGGAGCCTGACTTGTCCTCCGCCAGCACCTGGCTCGACCTGCCCGACGACCACCCGTTCGGGATCGCCAACCTGCCCTACGGGGTCTTCTCGACCGACGGACGGCGCCTCGCGTGGGGGTGCGGATCGGCGACTGGGTGCTCGACGCCGGCGCCGTGGCGCAGATCGGCAAGGACGCGGTGGGGGTCGGCGACGGACCGGATCTGGCTGTGGCGTGGGCGCACCCGAGCCTCAACGCGTTCCTCGAGCTGGGCCGCCCCGCCTGGACCGTCGCGCGGCAGTGGCTGACCGAGGTCCTCTCCGACCCGGTGCACGAGGAGCGCGTCCGGCCGCACCTCGTCCCGCTCGCCGACGTCACGCTGCACCTGCCGATCGAGGTCGCCGACTACGTCGACTTCTACGCGAGCGAGCACCACGCCACGAACGTCGGCAAGATCTTCCGGCCCGACTCCGAGCCCTCACCCCGAACTGGAAGCACCTGCCCATCGGCTACCACGGCCGCTCGGGCACGGTCGTGGTCTCCGGCACGCGACGTCGTCCGGCCCAACGGGCAGCGCAAGGCGCCTGACCGACCCGGCGCCGACCTTCGGGCCGAGCCGCAAGCTCGACATCGAGGCCGAGCTCGGGTTCGTCGTCGGCGGCAGCACCAACGCTGGGCGAGGGCGTCGACGTGTCGACGGCCGCCGAGCAGCACCTGTTCGGCGTCGTGCTGCTCAACGACTGGAGCGCGCGTGACATCCAGGCCTGGGAGTACGTGCCCGCTGGGCCCGTTCCTCGGCAAGTCGTTCGGAACGTCGATCTCGGCCTGGGTGACGCCGCTGGACGCCCTGGCTGCTGCCAGGGTGGCGCTGCCCGACCCAGGACCCGCGTCCCCCTGCCCTACCTGCGCGGCGCCGGCCGATGCCGCCTTCGGGCTCGACATCCACCTCGAGGTCGAGTGGAACGGGCACTGTCGTCGTCGCGCCCCGAGTACCGCGACATGTACTGGTCGCCCGCGCAGATGCTCGCGCACCTCACCGTCAACGGAGCGTCGATCCGCAGCGGTGACCTGTTCGGCTCGGGCACGATCTCCGGGACGGACCAGCGACACTCGTGGCAGCTTCCTCGAGCTCTCCTGGAACGGCACCGAGCCGGTCACGCTGGCCGACGGCAGCGAGCGGACCTTCCTCGAGGACGGCGACACCGTCGTGCTGCGCGCGTGGGCCCCCGGTCCCGATGGCTCGCCGGATCGGGCTCGGCGAGGTCAGCGGGACGATCCTGCCGGCCCGGTAGGTCGTAAGCGATCACGCAAGGTCCGTCGGCGTCCCTCACGCCGCCGGCCCGCTGGCAGCATGGGTCGCATGAAGATCGTCGTCACCGGCGGAGCCGGGTTCATCGGCGCCGCCCTGCTTCGTTCGCTTGCGGGGTCGGCGCACGACGTGCTCGTCATCGACTCCCTGCGCCGTGACGTCCACCGCGACGGTGGGGTCGCCGCGCGGGACCGGCTCGCAGCCCTGGGCGTGAAGCTGGTCGAGGCCGACGTGCGCGACCTCGACACCGTCCGCGCCCACGTCCAGGACGCCGACGCGGTGGTGCACCTCGCGGCCAAAGTGGGACTCGGCGTCGACCTCGACGACATCGACGACTACGTCTCGAGCAACGCGCTCGGCACGGCCACGGTGCTGCGAGCCTGTCACGCCACCGGTGTCTCCCGCTTCGTCCAGGCCAGCTCCATGGTCGTCTACGGCGAGGGCTCCTACTGGTGTCACCGGCATGGTCGCGTCTCCCCCGCCCCACGGGAGGAAGAGCGGCTGGCTCGCGGCGTGTTCGAGCCGGCCTGTCCCCAATGCGGTGACGACCTCCTCCCCGCGCTCGTCTCGGAGGACGCAGCGATGCAACCGCGCAACACCTACGCCGCCACCAAGGTCACCCAGGAGCAGCTCGCGTCGGTCTGGGCGCGCGAGACCGGCGCGGTGGCCACGTCGCTTCGGCTGCACAACGTCTACGGGCCGGGTATGCCGCGGTCGACGCCGTACGCCGGTGTCGCCGCGATCTTCTGGTCGGCCGCGGCCAGCGGGTTGCCGCCGCAGGTGTTCGAGGACGGCGGTCAGCGTCGCGACTTCATCCACGTCGACGACGTCGCCGAGGCGTTCGTGACCACTCTGGGCCGCGACCCGTCGAGCAACGCGCCGGGGCACGCGGCATACAACGTCGGCTCCGGCGTCGTGCACACGATCGGTGAGATGGCGACCGAGCTGGCCTCGTTGGCTGGCGGCCCCGCGCCCGAGGTGACGGGACGGTACCGGCTCGGGGACGTGCGGCACATCACGGCGTCCAGCGACCTGGCGGCCTGCGAGCTCGGGTGGGCCGCCACGACTCCTCTGCGCCAGGGGCTCAGCGGCCTGTCCTTCAGCTGAGCGTCGCGCGACCGGATCGAGGCCGCGGTCAGCTCACCGGCACGTCGGCGGCGGGCAGCGCCACGTCGAACCGGCACCCACCGTCGACGTTCGCGACCGAGATCGAACCGGCGTGCGACTCGACGATCCCCTTGGCGATGGCCAGACCCAGTCCGGCACCGGCGTCTCGGGAGTTGCGCTCCGGGTCGGCCCGCCACCCCGCCTCGAACACGCGAGGCAGATCGGGCTCCGCGATGCCGCCACACTCGTCCAGCACGGAGACCTGGGTGCGACCGTCCGGGCTGCGCTCGGCGCGGACCACGACCGACCCACCCGGCGCGGTGTGCCGGACGGCGTTGCCGACGAGGTTGCCCAGCAACCGGGTGAGCTCGTCACCGTTGCCCGTCACGGCCAGGCGGTCGTCACCCCGGGTCTGGAGGCGTAGGGCCACCTCGCACTGCTGGGCGTGCTGCTCGAGCTCTCCGACGACGTCGTGCGCCACTTCGACCAGACTGACCAGGGCGGTGTCCTCGCGTTCGGTCGACTCGCTGGCGCTGACCCGGGACAGCTCGAACAGGTCGCCCACGAGGCCGTCCAGGCGGCCCACCGTCTGCCGCATCTGGCGAAGGGCCGGCTCGGGCTCGATGACCCCGTCCTCGAGGCCCTCGGCGAGCGCACGCAGGCCCGCCAACGGAGTGCGCAGGTCGTGGGACATGAAGGCCACGAGCTCGCGTCGTGAGCGTTCCAGTGCCCGCTCCCGCTGCTCCGAGGCCGCCAACCGGCTCCTGGTGGTGTCGAGCTCGCGACCCAGCTCAGAGAGCTCGGACGACACTGCCGCGGTCCTCGTCCCGGCGTGCTCGTGGGGAGAGCCGTCCCCGAGGGCACGCAGCGAGTGGGCCAGGGCGCTGGACCCGGCAGCGACCTGCCGGCCCAGCACCAGCGAGAGCAGGACTCCGATGAGGCCGGCGCACCCGAGGGCCAGGAGGACCACCGTGGAGTCGTGGGCCGAGATGAACATCCGCTGGACGTTGACGAACACAGCCAGGGAGACCGCGACGAGTGGCACCAGGGATGCCACGACTACCAGGCTGGCCGTGGACCGACCCCGCATGGAGGAGAGCAGGACCGCTCCCCCCACGCCGGCCGCCACACAGACGAACGTGGTCACGGCGATGATCTGCTGCGTGTCGCTCACGGCTGCTCCTCAGCGTCCCCGAACCGGTAGCCGGCCCCGCGCACGGTGACGATGCGCTGCGGGTCGGACGGGTCGTCCTCGATCTTCTCGCGCACCCGCCGGACGTGGACGGTGACCGTCGAGGTGTCACCGAAGTCCCAGCCCCAGACGCGACGCATCAGCTGCTCCTTGGTGAAGGTCAGCCCCGGGTGCGCGATCAGATAGGCCAGCAGGTCGAACTCGCGTGCGGTCAGCTCGGTGGCCCTCCCGTCGACCGATGCGGACCGCACACCCGTGTCCACGCGCACGCCGAGCCGTTCGGTGACCCTCGGCAGGAGCGCCGTGGCCCCGAGCCGCTCCCCACGACGCAGCAGCGCCTCGACCCGGCCCAACGCCTCGCGCGGGCTGAACGGCTTGACCATGTAGTCGTCGGCGCCGAGCTCGAGCCCGAGCAGCCGGTCGTCCTCCTCGCCGCGGGCGCTCAGCACGATGACGGCCGCGTGGTCGTCCTCCGCCCGGCGACGCCGCAGCACCTCGAGGCCGGACATCAGCGGCAGCATGACGTCGAGTATCACCACGTCGGGCCGGCGCTCGCGCCAAGCCTGCAAGGCAGTCAGACCATCTGCGGCCAGCACCGACTCGAACCCCGCCCGGCGCAGGTAGGCCGACAGGACGCTGGAGACGGTGGGATCGTCCTCGACGACCAGCACGGTTGCGACCACCTCCGCAGGGTATGCCGCTCGGGCACCCCCGCGCCGTCGGCCACGGCTCGGGGCCACCACCCGTAAGGGTTTCGTCATCGGCGCACGGTCCCGAGCCCGCTCGGCGCGCCCTAGCGTCGCTGCCATGGCCACCCGATCGCCGGCAGTCGATGTCGTGCTCCCCTGCCTCGACGAGGCGAGGGCACTGCCCTGGGTGCTCGATCGGATGCCGGCCTGGGCTCGACCGATCGTGGCCGACAACGGCTCGACCGACGCCTCGGTGGCGATCGCGCGAAGCCGGGGGGTCCAGGTCGTGGAAGTCCTCCAGCGGGGATACGGCGCTGCCTGCCATGCTGGACTGCTGGCAGCAACGGCCCCCTTGGTGGCGTTCATGGACGCCGACGCCAGCCTCGACCCGCGCTCGCTGGAGAGCTTGCTCGCCGAACACGGCGCTGTCGCCCACCTGGACCGACCCCACCTCGTCGTCGGGGCCCGGCGCCCGGCGACTCGAGCCGCCTGGCCGAGGCGGCTCCGCCTGGCCAACAGGGTCCTGGCCCATCGGGTCCGTCGTGCCACCGGTGTTGACCTGGAGGACATCGGACCGCTGCGCCTCGCCCCGACCGCCGCCCTCCTCGCGCTGTCCGTCGACGACCGCCGCTCGGGGTACCCGGTCGAGACGGTGCTCCGGGCCGCGCGGGCCGGGTGGTCGGTCACCGGCGTACCGATCCCGTATCTGCCACGGTCCGGGCGGTCCAAGGTCACCGGGACCTGGCTCGGCGCCGCCCGCGCCGTGCAGGACATGAGCCGGGTGCTGGCCTCGTGACGCCTCGTCCAGCCCGATCCCTGCCACCTCGCCCGGGGCTCTCGGTAGCGCCCGTCACCACAGCATCGCCCAGGGGCCGTCCCCGTGCCCTGCACACAGTGCTGATCCTGGCCAAGTCTCCCCAGCCCGGTCGGGTCAAGACTCGGCTGACTCCCGACTTCTCGCCCCGCGAGGCCGCCGCGCTGGCTGCGGCCGCGATCCGCGACACGGTTGCGGCGGCCAGGGCCACGGGAGCGCGGACCATCCTGTCGTGGGACGGCCCGCGCACGGCTTGGCTGCCGCAGGACGTGCCGGTGCGCGCACAGCACGGTGACGGCCTGGGCGAGCGGCTGGACCACGCGTTCCGTGAGGAGCTGTCCCCTGTCGGCGACCACCCCACGCTGTTGATCGGGATGGACACGCCCCAGGTCGGCCCGGCCGATCTCCTCGCCGACTGGGGTGGCGCGGACGCTGTGCTCGGCTTGAGTGAGGACGGCGGCTACTGGGCGATCGGGTTGCGTCGGTACCAGCCGGGGCTGTTCGCCGGTGTGCCGATGTCGACGGACCGGACTGGACTGGCGCAGCTGGGACGCCTTGTCTCGCAAGGCCTTTCGGTGCACCTGCTACCGGTCCACCGAGACGTGGACGAACCCGCCGACGCTGCCGCAGCTGCCGCCATCGCCCCTGACACCCGTTTCGCGCGAACCTATCGCCGGATCGTGCAGACGCCGTGCGACCCGACCCTGATGTTCGACACCGCACTGGTCCGGGGTGGCGTCCGTGTCGAGAGCCAGTCGACGGCACTTCGCGTGCCACGGCTCCTGGCAGTGAGCTCCTGGCTGACGATGTCGGATGTCGACGACCTGATCGTGAGCAGGTGCTCCGGGGCGGTGATCGACGTCGGCTGCGGGCCCGGTCGGTTCGTGGAGGCCCTTGCCGCTCGAGGGCTGCCCACCCTGGGCATCGACGTGTCCAGCACCTCCGTCGGCCAGACGCGTGCCCGTGGTGGGAGCGCCCTGCGCCGCAACGTCTTCGAACCGGTGCCGGGGGAGGGCCGCTGGCAGACCCTGCTGCTGGCTGACGGCAACGTCGGCATCGGCGGCGACCCCCTGCAGCTGCTGCGCCGGTGCCGAGAGCTCCTCAGCCCCGAAGGATGGGCGCTCATCGAGGTCGACCCCGACGATCACCTGGACGAACGCACGACACTGACCCTCACCGGGCCCTGGGGCCGGCGTTCCACCCCCATCCCGTGGGCGCTGGTGGGTGCGACGTCACTGGCCAGGTATGCCGCGCAGGCCGGTCTGCTCGCGGTGGAGGACTGGCGGGCGGACGGGCGCGCGTTCGTCACCTTGCGCCAGGCTGCCTAGCGTCCAGCCACGCTCGGTCAACGCCACCGCACGCGAGCAGTCCCCGGTTGCTCAGCGACACACGTGACCCGGGGCCGGCTCCACCCTGCGGTGGGCCGTGATGGCACGCCCGTGGCCCCGAAGGACAGTCAGTGGCGGATGCCGCCGGTCGCCGCCAGCGGGACAACGAGCAGGACCAGGGTCAGCACGGTCAGTCCGGCGACCCGCACCAGTGGCCTGGTCCTCTCCGGCGCCCTTCGCGCTACCAGCCATCCGGACAGCACACCGAGCGGGGCGAGCACCCCGTCGTGCACGACGATGCCCGCCACGAGCCACACAGCGACGCGCACCCAGCCCGTCGTGGGCACGTGGGCCAGGAACTGCCACAGGCCCACCAGACCGAGGACAAGGCCGAGCGACCCCAACACGAGGCGACCAGCCCCGGCACCGCGCACCGCGGCATACGTCTCTCTGCCTGCGTCGCGCGCCATGGCAACTGAAGCCCTCACGACTGCACCTCCAGCTCGGTGACCCACTTGGTCTGGAGCACACCGGGACGGTTCGGTGCGATCAGCCGCACCGGGAACCCGTGGTCACGGGTGAGTCGAGATCCGTTGAGGCGCAGTGCCAGCAGCGTGCTCGGGTGGTCGGCATACCCGCGCGGCAGGACACTTTCGCGGTACGTGCCGCGAACCTCTGCCGACTGGATCCGCACGTCGCCGAGCACCCCGCCCACGAGGTCGAGGACGTCCCGCAGCCGGACCCCCTCCCAGGTGGCGCCGGCGCTCCAGCCCTCGACGCAGGAGATGGGCAGCGGCACGGTCCGCTGCGGCAGTGCCCGCAGCTCGGCCGCAGTCACCCTCCGTTCCCCGCTCTTCCCACGGACGAGGACCGACCAGTCGTCGTCGCCCGACGCGGCGTCAAGCGCCGGCGCGAGGCCGGCCGCCGCAGCGGTCCGGTTCACCGGAATCCCCAGGGGGCTCGTGCCCGGGCGCCGAGAGCGGAGCACCGAGACGCGGTCGAGCAAAGGGACGGCCGACCCGACCGTCAGCACGACCGCACCGGCGGCCACGGCGACTGCGCCGGCGACGAACGCGCGACGTCCCTGCTGACGCGCCACCGTCGCCCCTGCCGGCGACAGCGCGTCGCGGATCGCCGGGAGCTTCACCGCGATGTGCACCACCAGCGCACCGAAGGCCACCCATGCGAAGGCGTAATGGACCTTCGTGAAGCCGAAACCGAAGACGTACCAACCGGCGACGTTGGCGATGCCCGACGAGACCATGAGGAGAGAGGAGCCGACGAGCAGACCGATCGACGCGCGCTCCAAGGTCTGCACCGGCGAGCCGACTACCGGGCGGGCAAACAGCCTCGGGTATGCCGCGTAGAGCTTGGCGAGCAGCAGCGGAACCGACGCCGTGCCCGACGCCACGTGCACCCCCTGCGTCACGCGGTATCCCCAGTCCGGACCGGTCGGGATCGGCAGCCAGGCCACGGGGTGCTGGTGCAGGTGGCTCAGCAGGCCGGTCAGGAAGCAGATCGTGAACGCGGACCCCAACCACAGCCCCATCCGCGCGACGACGACACGGTCGTGCACCGGGGAGGTGAAGTCTTCGGGAACCGGCACCGGCACCCGCACGGGTGGCTGGGGCAGTCGAGGCATGTCTGCCACGGTAGGGAGGATGTCGCTTGCCGAACGGTGCGTACCTCTTACGGGCCGATGACGGATGCCGTGCGTGCTCTCCGTCGCCGCCCTCGAGGCACAGCCGTGGGACAGAGTGGCTTCATGCGCACACTCCTGGTGGGCACGGCCGTCGCCACGGCCTGCTCCACCGGCTATGCCCTCTCGGGCGACCTGGACGGCAACCGGCTCAGGCTGGCCGGTGTCGTGGCGGCGTGGTGGCTGGTCGCGGTCCTCACCACGCGCTGGGTCCGAACGCGACGTAGCGACCTTCGGGGACTGAACCGCGTTGGGGCGCAACGGTTGCTGCTCCTCGTCTTCCTCGTGGCCCTGGTCCCCCAGCTCCCGGGACTGCTCACGCCGCCACGGTCGAGCAGCGACGCCTATCGCTACGTCTGGGACGGCCGGGTGCAGCTGTCCGGCACGTCCCCCTATCGCTACGCCCCGCTCGACGACCGGATGGCTCGGTTGCGCGACCCGGTGCTCTTCCCTGGTCTGTCACCGCGCGACAGGTCCGGCTACCTCACCATCCCCGTTCCGGACGAGCGCGCGGAGGTGCTGGCCCGTTCGCAGAACGACGAGCGCACGGTGGTCAACCGCCCGCTGGTCCCCACCATCTACCCACCCGTCGCGCAGGCCTGGTTCACTGCCATCGCGTGGTTGACCCCGTGGTCCTGGGGGACGCTGGGGCTCCAGGCCGGTTCGGCCTTGCTGGCGGCCGTCACGGCGACGGCTCTGGCTGCGCTGCTGCGGCGCCACGGCCGAGACCCCTGGCAGGCGCTGTGGTGGGCGTGGTGCCCCGCCGTCATCGCCGAGTCCGGCAACGGTGCCCACGTCGACGTCCTCGCCGCGGCCCTCACGGTTGCCGCCCTCGGCGTCGTCGCCGGCGATGGGCGCAGGCCCACCACACGTCGAGTCGCCCTCGTCGGGGCCCTGACCGGCCTGGCCACCGCGGTGAAGCTCTACCCGGTGGTCCTGCTCGCCGCTCTCTTCCCGTTGCGACGCAACCTCACCCGCGTCGCGGCAGCATGTCTCGCCGCCGTTGCAACGGTCGCGCTGACCTACCTGCCGCACTGGCTCACGGCCGGGCCACTCGTGCTCGGCTACCTGCCTGGCTACCTCGTGGAGGAGTCGGGGTCCAACCGCGACGGGATCCTCTCCCAGCTCCTCCCGGATGGAGCAGTCACGCCGGCGGCAGGGCTCGTCATGGCCGCCCTCGCCGCCCTCGTCGCCTTCCGCTCCGCTGAGCCGAGCAGCCGAGCCGACCCGGGTAGCGCCGCCGACTCCAACCGAACTCGGGCCTCAGGCGCTGCGCTCCTGCTCGGTGGCCTGTTGCTCGTCACGACCCCGAGCTACCCGTGGTACGCCCTGCCGCTGGTGGCCTGCGCGGTGCTTGCCGAACGCCTCGAGTGGCTTGCCGTCGCGGCGGCTGCGGTGGCGGCATACGCCTCGGTGTCCGTTCCGCCGCTCCCGACCGTCGCGTATGCGGTGTCGGCCCTCGTCGTGGCCGCCGCCGCCCTGCGGCGCCGCCGGCTAGCGGGTGCCGCGGTCGCGAGGCTGCTTGCCGACCACGACGTTGGTGGCCGACAGCTTGTCGTGCAGCGCCTGCTTCGAGCCGTCCCACGCCGGCCACAGCAGGTCGAGCAGTCGAGCCAGCTGCGCGATGGTGCCGATGACCGGCACGAGCTGCAGCAGGAACAGTCCGACGGGCAGGGCCAGCCGACGCATGACCACTGAGCCCGAGGGGACACCGGGACGCTCACGCAGCCGCACGCTGATGCCGGTGGCCATCTTGCCGGGCGTCTGGCCGAACCTGGTCAGGAAGAGGTACTGGTAGACCACGAACACCACGATCGCGATCACGTTGAAGTACATCAGCTGCGTGGCGTCGATGCTGTCCGTGACGGCCGTGAAGTCGGGCTGCCCGCCACCCTCGACGGTGTTCATCATCGAGGAGAACTGGTCGAAGTAGTCCTTGAACGCCTGCAGCAGGAAGTACGAACCCAGCACGCCGGCAATGACCGACTGGATCAGCCAGTCGAGGACGAACGCGCCAACCCGCTGCCAGAAGCTCGCCAGCGGCTGCCCGTCGGGCGTGGCCGGCACCGGCTTCATCCCCTGGTACGCCGGCACGTTCCACCCACCCTGGGGCGCACCGGGGAACTGCGGGTTCTGCTGACCGGGCTGCTGCCAGCCGCCCTGCTGACCCGGTTGACCCGGCTGCTGCCAGCCCCCCGTCGGGCCCTGTTGGCCGGGCGCCACAGGCGGCGAGCCGGGCGCGGGCGGCGCGGCATACCCCGGGGCATTCGGGGGTGCCTGCTGGGGCGCCTGCGCCTGGACCTGGCCGGGGTACTGGGGTGCGTGTCCCTGCCCCGGGTACTCCTGCTGACCGGGCTGCGCGGCGACGGAGGACTGCCTCGTCGAGCGCGGGGTGGTGTGCTTGGACCAGACCACACCGTCGAAGTAGCGCAGCTGCTGGTCGTTCTCGGGGTCGTCGTACCAGCCGGCCTTCGTGGGCATGTCCATGCCCCCAAGCCTCTCACGCTGGCTGGTAGCCCCCCGCCACGGACCGACAGCACGGCGGGCGCCGGCTCACCGCGAACGAGCTGGGGCGGTATGCCGGGTGGGAACCACCCGGCATACCGCCCCTCGTCGTGCGGTGCGGCTCAGAGGTTGCCGCGGGCGTCCTGCTCGCGCTCGATGGCCTCGAACAGCGCCTTGAAGTTGCCCTTGCCGAAGCCGAGCGAGCCGTGCCGCTCGATGATCTCGAAGAACACGGTGGGACGGTCGCCGAGCGGCTTGGTGAAGATCTGCAGGAGATAGCCGTCCTCGTCACGGTCGACGAGGATCTTGCGCTTCTGCAGCTCCTCGATCGGCGCGCGGACCTCGCCGATGCGGGCGCGCAGCTCGTCGTCCTCGTAGTAGGAGTCCGGGGTGTCGAGGAACTCCACGCCGTTGGCCCGCAGCTCGTCGACGGTGCGCAGGATGTCGTTGGTCGCCAGGGCCAGGTGCTGGGCGCCCGGACCGTTGTAGAACTCGAGGTACTCGTCGATCTGGCTCTTGCGCTTGGCGATCGCCGGCTCGTTGAGGGGGAACTTCACCCGGTGGTTGCCGTTGGCGACGACCTTGGACATCAGCGCGGAATAGTCGGTGGCGATGTCGTCGCCGATGAACTCGGCCATGTTCACGAAGCCCATGACCTTGTTGTAGAAGGTCACCCACTCGTCCATCTTGCCGAGCTCGACGTTGCCGACGATGTGGTCGAGCGCCTGGAAGAGCCGCTTCGGGGCGCCGTCGCGCTTGACCCAGGTCGAGGACCTGGCGACGTAGCCGGGGAGGTAGGGACCGTCGTACCGGCTGCGGTCGACCAGGGTGTGGACGGTCTCGCCGTAGGTGGCGATCGACGCGATCCGCACGGTGCCGTGCTCGTCGGTGACGTCCTCGGCCTCACGGACCACGCGGGCGCCTGCGGACTTGGCCTGCGCGACGCACTTGTCGACGTCGGGCACCTCGAGGGAGATGTCGACGACACCGTCGCCGTGCTTGGCGTGGTGGGCGATGAGCGGGCTGTCCGGACTCACCGCGCCGTTGATGACGAACCGGATCGACCCGGACTTGAGGACGAACGACTTGTGGTCGCGCTGGCCGTTCTCGGGACCGCTGTAGGCGACGAGCTCCATCCCCCACGCGGACTGGTAGTAGTGCGCGGTCTGGCTGGCGTTGCCGACGACGAAGACGATCGAGTCCCACCCGGTGACCGGGAACGGGTCCTTGCTCTCGTCGTACTCGACCAGGCCGACCAGCTGCTTGAGCTGCTCGATGTCGAGGTTGGCCTCGCGCTCCTGCGGGGTCAGGTCAAGGGCGGTGTCGGTCGCATGGGTGGTCATCCGTGCAGCGTGGCGGGTCCGCCCGACGGTGTGCAACTGTATGCCGCTGCGGTGCACAGTATGCGCACAGTGCTGGCCCTTTACGCCGATAGTGTGGACAATGTGTCCATGGATCTGGATGAGCTCGACGGCCGGTTGATCGCCCTGTTCACAGCGCAGCCGCAGATCGGGGTGCTCGGGGCGTCACGCGAGCTCGGCGTGGCGCGCGGGACGGTGCAGGCCCGGATCGACCGGCTCGGTGAGCGCGGGGTCATCCGCTCGTGGGCCCCGCAGATCGACCCGTCGTCGATGGGCTACCCGGTGTCGGCGTTCTGCACGCTGGAGATCCGGCAGGGCCGCGGGCACTCCCCCGTCGTCGACCACCTGTCAGGCATTCCCGAGGTGCTCGAGGCGCACACCATCACCGGCTCGGGAGACCTGTTCATCCACATCGTCGCCCGCGACAACGCAGACCTGCAGCGGGTCATCGACGCCGTCGTCGACGACGAGCACGTCATCCGCGCCAACACGGCCATCTCACTGGCCACCCGCATCCCGCTCCGCACCCTGCCGCTCGTCCAGGCGGCGGCGTCCGACCTCAGCCCTCGAGCCGGAAGCCCAGCTTGACGGTGACCTGCCAGTGCGCGACCGCCCCGTCGGCGATCTGACCGCGCACGCTCTGCACCTCGAACCAGTCGAGGTTGCGCAGGGTCCTGCTGGCCTGCGTCACGGCGTTCTCGACGGCGGCCTCGACCCCGTCGGGCGAGGTGCCGACGACCTCGGAGATGGAGTACACGTGGTTGGCCATGGCCTGCTCCGTCCTCGGTGGCCCAGCGCCGCCGTGCTCGTCACGCTAGTGCCGGCGAAGGCGCGGGGCCAGAGGACAGAGGCCGGAGCGGTCGAGCTTCAGAAGGCCGCGAAGGAGTCGGGGTTCGTACGCAGCCGCGCCCGGAACGCGTTGTCGAGGGCGGCGTCGTTCTCGATGGCTTCCTCGTAGTGGTCGTCTGCGGACATCTCCAGCGCACTCGCCCGCTCGGGGTCGTCCAGCGCACCGTCGGCGATGGCTCGACGGACCTCGGCGATCGCCTCCGACGCCGCGGGGACGTGCAGCCAGCGGTAGCCGGCTTCGGCGGCATCCAGCTCCTCGTCCGTCATGTTCTCCACGGCATCGAGCACGCCGTCCGACATCGCGGAGCTGTGCAGCCGCAGGGCCGCGGCAAGAGCCACGTCGCCAGCCCCCGGGGCGGTGCCGCCGGCCTCGAGCGCCGCGCGGTTCCAGATGTCGTCAGCCACGTCCATGACCGCAGCATGTCACCTGTTCCTGCGCTCGTCGCGCAGAACTGCGGATCCGTTCAGCGTCGTCCGACGAACCAGGCCCTGATCTTCTCGACCCGCGCCACGACCTGCTCGGAGGTGGCCTCGTCGAGGGCCGGCCCACCGCAGGCGCGACGCAGCTCGTTGTGCACGACCCCGTGCGGCGTGCCCTTCTTGCGGGCGTATGCCGCGACGAGCTTGTTGAGCTCCTGGCGCTGCGCCGCGAGCGCCCGGTGCGCCGACACCGGCTGCGCCGTGGTGCGGGGACGCCTGGTGCTCTGTGCGGTCTGCCGTTCGTGCAGCAGCAGCGCCATCTGGTCCGGTTCCAGCAGGCCCGGCAGCCCGAGGTACTCCTGCTCCTCGTCCGACCCTGTCACGGCGTTGAGGCCGAACTGCTTGGCGTCGAACAGCACGTGGTCGAACTCCGCATCGGACTCCAGCGCCTCGAAGGCCATCTCGTCGATGTCGGGAGTGCGGCTGGTGCGGTTGGCGGCGTCGACCAGCGCCTCTTCCTCGGCCCACATCGACCCGGTGCTGTCGTCCTTGGTCACGCGGTCGAGCGCGTGGTCGCGCTCGTCCTCGAGGCGGGCGGCGTGCTCGAGGATGACGGGCACCGAGGGCAGGAACACCGAGGCCGTCTCACCGCGGCGACGTGCCCGGACGAACCGGCCCACCGCCTGCGCGAAGAACAGCGGCGTCGACGTCGAGGTCGCATAGACGCCGACACAGAGCCGGGGCACGTCCACCCCCTCCGAGACCATCCGCACGGCGACCATCCAGCGCGAGTCGTTCGACGCGTACTCCTCGATGCGGGCCGACGAACCGGCGTCGTCGGAGAGCACGAGAGTCGGCTTCTGGCCGGTGATGGCCTCGAGGATCTTCGCGTAGGCGCGCGCCGCGGTCTGGTTGGACGCGATCACGAGTCCGCCTGCGTCGGGGACGCCGCGTCGCACCTCGGTCAGCCGCTTGTCGGCAGCCGCCAGCACGGACGGGATCCACTCCCCCTTGGGGTCCAGCGCCGTACGCCAGGCCTGGGCCATCGAGTCCTTGGTGAGCATCTCCCCGAGCCGGGCGGCGATCTCGTCGCCGGCCTTCGTGCGCCAGCGCATGGCGCCGCCGTAGGCGAGGAAGAGCACGGGGCGGACGACGCCGTCACGCAACGCCTCGGCATACCCGTAGGTGTAGTCGGCGGACGAGCGCCGGATGCCGTCGGCGCCCTCGGCGTAGGTGACGAAGGGGATGGGCGAGGTGTCGGACCGGAACGGCGTGCCGGTGAGGGCGAGCCGGCGGGCTGCGGGCTCGAACGCCTCGCGGATCGCGTCGCCCCAGGACAGCGCGTCGCCGCCGTGGTGGATCTCGTCGAGGATCACCAGGGTCGGCGCCGACTCGGTGCGGGTGCGGTGCAGCGACGGCTTGCTCGCGACCTGGGCGTAGGTCAGCGCGACCCCGTCGTACTCGCTGGAGTGGCGGGCCGAGGAGTTGGAGAACCTCGGGTCGATGTGGATGCCGACGCGGGCAGCCGCCTCGGCCCACTGGGTCTTGAGGTGCTCGGTCGGGGCCACGATGGTGACGGCGGAGATCGTCCCGCGGCCGAGCAGCTCGGTGGCCAGCCGGAGCGCGTACGTGGTCTTGCCCGCACCCGGGGTCGCCACCGCGAGGAAGTCCCGGGGGTCGGCCCGCAGGTATGCCGCGAGCGCGGCCTGCTGCCAGGCGCGCAGCTTGTCGGCCGTCCCCCACGCCGCCCGCTCGGGGAACGCTGGGGACAGGTGCGAGGCGGCTGCGGTACTCATGGGACCGGCCACGTTATCCGTTGCCGCCAAACGACATGCCGAGGCCCCGGCGTCTGCGCCGGGGCCTCGGTCGTGTGCTAGGCCGTGGGGGTCACGGCCATCACCGGTCTGCTTGCTCAGGACCAGCTGGTCAGCCGCGGTAGGTGAGCCACTGGTTCTGCATGCGGGTGGTCTGCCCGGCCGTGAACGTGTTCATGCACGAGTCATCCGTGTAGTCCATGAAGTTCTTGATCGGGTCGAGCCCGGTGGCCGTGCAGGTGTCGCGACCGGTGGGGCACCCGAAGGCCGGGGAGGCCTCTGCCGGGGTGTCACCGACGGAGTCGCCGCTGCCGGAGCAGCCGCCCTGGAAGGTGTGGTAGAGCCCCACCCAGTGGCCGACCTCGTGGGTCGCGGTGTCGCCCAGGTTGTACGGCGAGAGGCTGCCGCCGGGGATGCTGCGGTAGTCGAGCACCACACCGTCGAGGGTCGTGTTGTTGGTGGACGGGAACTGCGCGTAGCCCAGCGTGCCGTCGGAGAACGTCGTCGAGTACAGGTTGAGCGCGGCCTTGGTGCCCTTGTGGAGGGCCGTCTTCATGGCCTTGGCGTCACTCGGCTCGGCGCCGCTCGCCGGGAAGGCGATGCTGAACCAGTCGCTGTTCGTCGTGGTCTCCGTACCGGCGAGGGTGAACGAGAAGCCCGAGGAGGCGTAGGCGTTGTTGAGGACGCTCAGCTGGCTGTTGATCTGGCTCGTCGTCAGCTTGCCGCTCGTGCCGTTGGTGATCACGTGCCAGTAGACGCTGACCGTGGTCGCGGCAAAGGCCTGCGTCGACCCGGGCTTCCTGGTGTCGGCGCTCCGGGTCAGCTTGCCGTTGGCGGCGGGCGCCAGTCCCTTGGCAGCCGCTGCGGTGCGGTAGGCGGCCTCCATCCGGTCGACCTGGGCCTGGCTGAACTCATGGGGGTCGACACGGTTGCCGCCCTTGGCGGAACGCGCGGTGTTGACGGCGTCGGTGTGGGTGGCGCAGTCGGCGGCCACCGTGGACTCACCGGCCATCGTCTGGGCGGTGGCGCTGCCCTGACCGAGCCCGAGGGCCACGGCTCCCAGCATGAGGGAGGACAGTGCGATTCGAGAGCGAAGCTTCATGGGCGTCCTTTCGAGGTGCCTCCCTCCGGGTTCGGTGGGTGGCTCGTCGTCGCACGCTAGGTCGCCGATCCTCTGCCACGGGGTCAGGGCAGACAGGCGCAGGTAAAGACTCGTTCAGGCTTTCGGTGCGGGTGAAACCGCTGGAGCTCGGCGCGCGTCGGTGGCGCCCACCTGCGCAGATGCGCTCACTCGCCGCCGTCCTGCGGCGCCCGCAGGCCCTCGTAGATCTCCTTGCAGGTCGGGCAGACCGGGAACTTCTTGGGGTCACGTCCCGGCACCCAGACCTTGCCGCACAGGGCCACCACGGGGTCTCCCGACAGGGCGCTCTCGAGGATCTTCTCCTTGCGCACGTAGTGCGAGAAGCGCTCGTGGTCGCCCGGCTCCTGCAGCTGCTCCTCGACCTGCTCGCGCTCCAGCACGGCGGTCGTCGTGGAGGGCTGTGCCTGCGGGGCCAGCGGGTCGTCCAGGGGGATCTGGGGCTCGCTCATCCCCCGAGTGTATGCCGGGCCGTGCGGGCCGATCAGGCGCGCTCAGTTCATCTCGGGGTCGGTCGGGAAGGTCGCCACGAAAGCCAGGTGGTCACGCTGGCGACGCAGCACCCGGGTCCACATGTGTTCGGGGTCGTCGTCGAACGCGTCGCGGCCCTCGGACTCCACGACGTACCAGCTGCCCGAGCCGACCTCCTCCTCGAGCTGTCCGGCTGACCACCCGGCATACCCGGCGAAGATCCGCAGGCCGGCCACCTCCGGCACCACGATGGCCGGCGGTGTGTCGAGGTCGACCAGGCCGAGCCCACGGAACAGCCGCTTGACCCCGAGGGGTTCGACGTCTCCCGGAACCGTCACCAGGCCGAGGGCGCTGTCGAGGCCGACGGGCCCTCCCTCGAAGAGGACGGAGGGTGCGGTGGCGTGCGCCTGCCAGTCGGGCAGCACGGCGTCGACGCGGGCGTCCATGGGGCGGTTCAGCACGACGCCCTGGGCGCCGTCGGCGTCGTGGTGCAGCAGGAGCACCACGCTGCGGCAGAACACCCCGTCCGAGATCTGGGGCGTCGCGACGAGCAGGCTGCCCGACAGGTCGGTGATCTCCACGGTCCCATTCTGCCTGCCGATGGCGGAGCCCCGGTCGCCGGGACCGGGGCTCTGGCCGTTCAGGTGATGTCGTGGTGGGTGCTGCCGACCTGAGGTGCTGCGGCGGTCAGCCCGCCCCACCGGCGCCCGGGGTGTGCCGGGTGCTTCAGCCCCGAGCGGCGCGCGAGTAGCTGCCGCGCTCACCGCGCGAGCCGCCGGAACGGTCGTCGCGGTAGGAGCGGCTGCCGCCACCCTGACGCGGCCCGCGGGGGCCACCGCCACGGGGGCCGCCGGGGCGTCCACCGCGCTTGTTGCCCTCGAGGACGCGGCGCACCTTGTCCTCGGGCACCGGGATGCCGCTGGGGGTGACTGCGCCGGTTGCCGCGAGGCGGGCGTCGCCGGGGATCGCCTTGGTCGGGACGGCGTCGATGCCGGCGTCCTTGGCCATCCGCTCCATCGTGCGACGCTGGTGCGGCAGGGCGAGGGTCACGACGGTGCCCTTGTCACCCGCGCGGGCGGTGCGACCGGAGCGGTGCAGGTAGTCCTTGTGGTCGGCGGGCGGGTCGACCTGCAGGACGACGGAGACGTCGTCGACGTGGATGCCGCGGGCTGCGACGTCGGTGGCGACGAGCACCGGGAGGCTGCCGTCACGGAAGGCACCGAGGACGCGGTTGCGCGCGCCCTGGTTGAGCCCACCGTGCAGGGCTGCGGCGAACACGCCCTGCTCACGCAGCTGGAGGGCCACGCGGTCGGCCCCGAGCTTGGTGCGCACGAAGACCACGGTGCGGCCATCACGGTTCGCGACCTCGGCGGTGATCGTCTTCTTGTGCATGGGGTCGATGAGCAGCACGTGGTGCTCCATCGTGGTGACGGAGGCCTTGGCGTCGTCGGTCGAGTGCGTCTTCGGGTCGGTGAGGTAGCCCTCGACGAGCTTGTCGACACCCTTGTCGAGGGTGGCCGAGAAGAGCATCCGCTGACCGCCCGCAGGCATCTGGTCGAGGATCGCGGTGACCTCGGGCATGAAGCCCATGTCGGCCATGTGGTCGGCCTCGTCGAGGACGGCGATCTGGATGTCGCGCAGCTGCACGGCCTCGCGCTCGATCAGGTCCTTGAGCCGCCCCGGGGTCGCGATGAGCAGGTCGACGCCGCGGTTGAGGGCGCTGATCTGGGTCGTGTAGGACAAGCCGCCGGCGACGAGCTTGTGACGCAGGCCGAGGACGTGCACGAGGGGCTCGAGCGCGTCGGACACCTGCATCGCCAGCTCACGGGTCGGCACGAGCACCAGGGCACGGGGACGACGGGGAGCAGCCTTGTCACCCTCGGCGAGACGCGACAGCATCGGCAGGCCGAAGGCCAGCGTCTTGCCGGAGCCGGTCTGGCCACGGCCGAGGATGTCCATGCCGGCCAGGGCGTCCGGGATGGTCGCGGACTGGATCGGGAACGGCGTGGTGATGCCGTCGCGGGCCAGCCGCTCGACCAGGCGCTCGGAGAGTCCGAGCCCGGCGAAGCCGTTGTCGGCGTCGACCGTCACGGGACCGTCGACGCTCTTGCGGGTGGCCTTCACCCAGGTGTCGGCCTCCATCCGCTCGGTCTCAGGGTCGACCTGGCTGTCGAAGCCCCTGGCCGTGCGGTCATTGCGGTCGAAGCTGCGGGCCGGGCGGTCGCTGCGGTCGTAGCTGCGGGGCCGGTCATCCCGGCTGGACGTGCGCGGGGCACGGTCGTCACGGTTGAACGAACGCGCCGGACGGTCGGTGCGGTCGTTGCCGCGGGCCGGGCGCTCGCTGCGGTCGTAGCTGCGAGCGGGCCGGACGTTGGTGCGGGCCGGACGGTCGTCACGGGTGTAGCTGGTCACAGGGCGGTCCTCACGGTTGTACTGACGGGGACCACGGTTCTCATCACGGTCACTGCGACGGACCGGGCGGTCGTCACGGTTGAAGCTGCGGGTGGGACGGTCGTCCCGGTTGAACGTGCGCGGGGCACGGTCGTCACGGTTGAACGTGCGGGCCGGACGCTCGCTGCGGTCGTAGCTGCGGGGTGCGCGGTCGTCACGGTTGACCGTGCGGGCCGGACGCTCGCTGCGGTCGTAGCTGCGGGGTGCACGGTCGTCACGGTTGACCGTGCGGGCCGGACGCTCACTGCGGTCGTAGCTGCGCGCGGGTCGGTCCGAGCGGTCGGAGCGCTCGGGGCGACGGTCGTCGCGAGCCGGCCGCGCGGCATACGAGCTGCCGTTGGAGGGTGCGGAGGACTGGCCGCGGTGGGCCTTCTTGGGCCCCTTCTTCGCGTCAGCCTTCTTCTCTGGGGTCCACCGGGCCTTTTTGGGCGCGCCGGATCGCAGGTTCTTGGGCACTGATATTCAACTCACTTCAGGTACTCGAGGTAGACACGTCTCGAGCCACCTGGCGAGGGCAACGAAGAAGACGAGCCTCAGGCCCTTGCGGGGCCCGCGGACCGGATCGACAGTTGTCATCCGGTGGGACTGCAGTCGGAGTAGGGAATGCGTCTGTGGCGCCTGTGCCACCTCTTGGCGCTGCCACGCGCCGCCGAACTGAGCCGGACCAGTCTAGCAGCGGCGCAGCGCCCTCCCGACCACGACGAGAGTGACCCCGAGCACCACCCCGGACAGGTCGGCGACCGCGTCCCACACATCGCCGGAGCGGTGGGGTAGCAGGTAGTGCTGCACCAGCTCGCTCACCGGCGCGTGCAGCGCCACCAAGCCCACGAGGTATGCCGGGCGGAGGCCTGCGAGGAGCCCCGCCACGGTGGGCGCGAGGAACAGCAGGACGTGCAGGACCTTGTCGCTCCAGGTCACGGGACCCTCGATGCTGACTCGCGGCCAGTAGAGCGCCGCCAGGTGGACCGCGAGCAGCACGACGAAGACGACGACCGCCGCCCGGTGCCGGGGACCTGCGAGCGGCGTCGCCGTGCCGGACCCCGCGCTGAGCGAGACGCCCGACGGGCCCGGCGCAGGCCGGTCGTCCGGCGACTCGCTAGCCAATGAGCTCGGGCTCCTCCGCCATCCGTCGCGTCACCATCTGCTCTGGGGCCGTCCCCAGCACCGCGGCCTTGACCGCAGCGGCGACGACCTTGGACACGTCGGGGTGGAACACGCTGGGGACGATGTAGGCCGCGTTGAGCTCGTCGGGGTGGACGACCTCCGAGAGTGCCTTGGCCGCCGCCAGCATGACGTCCTCGTCGATGGAGGTCGAGGCGGCGTCGAGCAGGCCGCGGAACACCCCGGGGAAGACCAGCACGTTGTTGATCTGGTTGGCGAAGTCGGACCTACCTGTGGCCACCACCGCAGCATGCTGGGCCGCGGCGATGGGGTCGACCTCCGGCTCGGGGTTGGCCATCGCGAAGACGATGGCCCCCTCGTTCATGGTGGCGATGTCGTCGCCGGTGAGGATGCCGGGCGCCGAGACACCGATGAACACGTCGGCTCCCGCGATGGCGTCCTTGAGCGAACCCGTGACGCCTCGGGAGTTGGTGTGCGCGGCCGACCACGCGAGAGCTGGGTGCTGTCCCGACGCGATGTCCTCGCGGTCGGGGTGGAGCACCCCGAGCTGGTCTGCCACGACGACGTCGCTGGCGCCGGCCTTGAGCAGGAGCTTGAGGATCGCGGTGCCCGCCGCACCCGCGCCCGACATGACCACACGGCATTCGCTGAGGTCCTTGCCGACCACGCGCAGCGCGTTGCGCAGCGCGGCGAGGGTGACGATCGCGGTGCCGTGCTGGTCGTCGTGGAAGACCGGGATGTCGAGCTCCTCGCGCAGCCGCCGCTCGATCTCGAAGCAGCGGGGCGCCGAGATGTCCTCGAGGTTGATGCCAGCGAAGACGGGGCTGAGCGCCTTGACGGTGCGGATGATCTCCTCGGTGTCCTGGGTGTCGAGGCAGATCGGGAAGGCGTCGATGTCGGCGAACCGCTTGAACAGTGCAGCCTTGCCCTCCATCACCGGCAGCGCCGCGAGGGGGCCGATGTTGCCGAGTCCGAGGACGGCCGAGCCGTCGGTGACGACGGCCACCGTGTTGCGCTTGATGGTCAGGCGGCGCGCGTCGGCGGGGTTCTCCGCGATCGCCATGCAGACGCGGGCGACGCCCGGGGTGTAGATGAGGGAGAGGTCGTCACGGTTGCGGATCGGCACCTTGGACTCGATCTTGAGCTTGCCGCCGAGGTGGGCGAGGAACGTCCTGTCGGACACCTTGCCGATCTCGACGCCGTGCACCCCGCGCATCGCCTCGACGAGCTCGTCGGCGTGGGTGGTGTCACGGGCGGCGGCGGTGACGTCGACGCGCAGGCGGTCGGAACCGGACGCCGTCACGTCGAGCCCGGTGACCAGCCCTCCGCCCTTCTCGATGACCCCGGTGAGCTCGGAGACCGCGGTGGCGCGAGCCGGGAGGGTCAGCCGGACGGTGATGGAGTTGGACACGGACGGGGCAGCGCTCATGACCGGCATTCTCCCGATTACTAGGTGGTACGCCGAACCCGTGCCGCATCGTGGGCCGCTGCCAGCCCGGCCGGCTCGGTCGACGGCGCCTTCGACTTGGCCATGAGCAGGTAGCGCTCGTGCTCGATCTCCTTGCCCCAGTAGACCGAGTCGGTCAGCTGCACGACTGCTGACTCCCCTACCAGCTCAGCGACGGCCGCTGCGAGCTCGTCAGAGGGCACGCCGGCACTCCAGGGCAGGGCCGGCTTGTCGCCGGTCTCCTCGAGGCCCCAGCGCCCCTCGATCAGCACCATCCGGCCACCCGGTCGCAGCAGTGCGGCCCAGCGGCGCAGCGCATCGGTGGGATCCGGCAGGGTCCACAGGATGTGGCGGGCGAACACGACGTCGAAGGTGCCGGCCTCGAAGGGCGGAGCGCTCACGTCGCCCTGCGCGACCTCGATGGCCGATCCGTGCGGGGCGCTCTTGGCACGGGCGTGGCGAACCATCTCGGCGGAGAGGTCGACCCCGCGGACCTGGTGGCCCATCTCCGCCATCAGGACGCTCATCGTCCCGGTGCCGCACGCCAGGTCGGCGACCCGCGACGGTGTCGTGGGAAGCCAAGTGCGCAGCAGGTCCTTCCAGGCGGAGCGGGTGTCGGAGTCGAGCAGCCCGTGGTCGGGGTAGCTGTCGTACTCGGCGGCGAAGTCGTCCCAGTAGCGGCGGATCTGCTCGGTGCTCATCTGCTCCACTCTAGGCTGGGCACATGACAGGGGTTGGTTCGATGGCAGGCCAGAGCGGGTCGCACGTCGAGGTCACCGGGTCGGGCACCGCGTCCGCCGCGCCCGACGTGGTCCGCGTGAGGACCGGCGTGCGGTGCGACGGCGACGACGTCTCCTCCGCGTTGGCCGATGCCGCCAGCCGTGCCCGGGGTCTGGCCCAGGCGGCTCGCGACCACGGCGTGGCCGACGCCGACCTGCGCACGACGGGCACGGGTGTGCACCCCCGGCACGACCGTGAGGGGGTCACCGTGGTCGGCTACACGGCATACCAGAGCCTGTCGGTGACGGTCCGCGACCCGGCGCTCGTGGGGAGCCTCGTCGACGCCTTCGCCGGCGCCGCCGGCAACGCGCTCACCATCGACAACATCGGGCTCGAGCTGGCCGACTCGGCGCCCCTGCTCGCGCAGGCGCGCGAGTCCGCCTTCGCCGACGCCAGGGCCAAGGCGGAGCAGTATGCCGCGCTGGCCGGACGAGAGCTCGGGAAGGTTGAGCGGCTGTCCGACGTTGAGCGTGGTGGAGCCCAGCCACGGTTCGCCATGATGGCGGCCGGCAAGGCAGCAGACCTGTCCGTCGAGCTGGGCGAGAACTCGGTGACCGCGACCGTCGTGGTCCGATGGGAGTGGACGTAGAGATGGCTAGCACGACGCTGACAGCGGAGAACTTCGAGAAGACGATCCTCGAGGGCGGCACCGTCTTCGTGGACTTCTGGGCGGAGTGGTGCGGACCGTGCAAGCGGTTCGGACCGGTCTTCGAGAGCGCCTCGGAGAAGCACGCGGATGTCGTGTTCGGCAAGGTCGACACCGAGGCCGAGCAGGCGCTCGCCGCCGCCGCCAACATCACCTCGATCCCCATGCTGATGGGTTTCCGCGACGGCATCCTCGTCTTCGCGCAGGCTGGCGCCCTCCCCGCAACCGCACTCGAGGACGTCATCACCCAGGTGCAGGGCCTCGACATGGACGCGGTGCGCGCCGACATCGAGGCGCAGAAGAGCCAGCCCGCCGCCGATACGGCGGGTTCGGATGCGGAGTCCCGTTCCGCCAGCTAGGTCCGCAGATCGGTAAGCACCACGTCGCGGAGACGGGCGAGTCTGCTAGGGCGCGCTCAGCGCTGACACGACGTGCGGCAGCCGTGACCATCAATTTCCGTCAAGCGAGCACGCCGCCCGCCCGGTTTCGCATAACCTGCCCAGGTTCGTCCAATCGCAGACCCACGGGGCAGCCTTGCATTCGTCATCTTCTGGAGTCACACCTCCTCGAGTCCGCACGACGCGCTCCCTCTTTGCCAGGGCGGCGGTCATCGCCCTGGCCTGCGCCGGAATAGCGCTACCAGCGGTCTCGAGCGCACCCGCCACGGCCGCCCAGGACCCGACCGCGTGCCCGGCCGCTGTCACGCTGGAGAACGGCAGCTTCGAAGCGCCCTACTACCCCTCGGGCTACCGGCAGGTGCCCAAGGCCACCATGCCCGGTTGGAAGACCACCGACCAGTCCGTCGAGGTGTGGGTCTCGGGCTTCAACGGCGTGCCCTCGGCCTCGGGGCGCCAGTTCGTCGAGATCAACGCGTACATCAACGGCACTCTCTATCAGGACCTGCCCACCACGCCGGGGCAGACCCTCGCCTGGTCGCTCAAGCACCGCGCCAGGGTCGGGACGGACGTCATGCGCGTCATGATCGGAGCTCCGAACGGGACCCCCACCCAGTCGGGGCCGAACATCACCGACACGACCGCAGCCTGGGGCACCTGGTCGGGGACGTACACCGTCCCAGCCGGACAGACGGTCACCCGGTTCGGCTTCCAGGCAGTGAGCACGGGCTCGGGGAGCCCCGCTGCGGGCAACTTCCTCGACGACGTCTCCTTCGGCACCGGCCCGTGTCTGGTGAGCGACAAGACGGTGCGGAACCTCACCCGTTCCAGCGGCGTGGCCGAGGTCGGCGACGTGCTCCGGTACACGCTGGCGACGACCAACGGCGGCGGGAACCCTGCGCAGGCAGCCCAGGCCACAGACGCCGTGCCGCCCGGGACCGAGCTGGTCCCCGGCAGCGTGCGGATCGTCAGCGGTCCGGGCGCCGGAGCACTCACCGACGCGTCTGGTGACGACCGGGGCGAGTATGCCGCCGGGAGTGTCAGGGTCCGCCTCGGTGAGGGCGCGACGGCCACTGCGGCCGGTGCGATCCCGGCGAACTCGACCACGTCCTTCAGCTTCGACGTGCGGGTGACGAGCGCGGCCGCGAACCGCACGGTCCGCAACGAGGTGCGGGTCGACTACGTGGACCCGCTGCTCGGACAGGCAAGGACAGCGACGTCCCAGACCACCGCCACGCCCGTTGCCCCCGCCGCGGATCTCTCCATCGCCAAGGTCCTCGACACCGACCCGGTCGTGGCGGGCCGTCCGGTGCAGTACACGCTTACTGCCGGCAACAGCGGGCCCCAGACCGCCACCGGCGTGACGCTTCGCGACGCCCTCCCCGACGGCTTGTCTGCCGTCACGGCCTCGGGTGCCAGCTGCACGGTGTCCAACCAGGTGCTGTCCTGCGACGTGCCTGACCTCGCAGTGGGTGCGAGCACCGACATCACCGTCACCGGCACGCTCTCGGCCGCCGCTGCGGCCGGATCCGGCCTGACGAACACGGCCAGCGTCTCCGGAGCGTTGACCGACCCTGACCGCGGCAACAACACGGCGACCGCGTCCGGAGCGGTCACGGCGTCGGCCGACCTGAGGATGGCCAAGACCTTCGCCCCGGCTGCCCCCGTGGCCGGCACCAGCGTCACGTACACCCTGACCACCACCAACGATGGGCCGTCGACTGCCCGTGACGTCACGATCACCGACCCGATCGACGAAGGCGTGACCTTCGTGTCCGCGACGCTCGGCGGTGATCCGTGTGGCTTCGACGACGGGGTGGTGCGCTGCGCGGTGGGCTCTCTCGCGCCCGGTCAGGCCGCTGCCGCCACCGTCGTCGTGGTCCTCGATGCGGCCGCGGCCACGGTGCAGAACTCAGCAGTCGTGTCCTCGTCAACGTCCGACCCCGATCCCGACGACAACGCCGCCTCGGCACATTTCAAGGCCGAGGATGTGGCCGACCTGTCGTTGACCAAGTCCGTCTCACCCGGAAGTGTTGCCGCGGGCGAGACGGTCACCTTCAGCCTCGGGGTCACCAACGCGGGACCCTCCGTGGCGGACGACGCCGTCCTGGTCGATGCCCTGCCCGAAGGCCTCGACCTGCAGTCCGTCACCGCCCCGGCAGGAGCTGTCTGCGAACAGGTGCAACCCGGCCGCGTGGAGTGTCGGTGGGCCTCGCTCCCGGTGGGTCAAGCCGAACCGGTGACGGTCCGCGCCGTGGTCCGACCCGAGGCACCCGCCGGATCCCTGACCAACACCGCCTCCGTGGCCGCTCCGGCGGCCGACGACGACACCGGCGACAACTCGGCGTCCGCGACGTTCGGCGTCACGCAGAGCGCCGACCTCTCCATCTCCAAGACCCCCGTCCCAGCGACCGGTGTCCCCGGGACGAGCCAGTCGTTCAGCATCGTGGTGCGCAACCCCGGACCCTCCGTCGCCCGCGGCGTCAGCGTGACGGACCCGATCCCCCTCGGCCTGCTCCGACCCAGCACCGCGACGGCCGGCTGCGCGGTGGCCAGCGCCGTGCTCGCCTGCGACCTGGGCGACCTGGCTGTCGGCGAGGAGGTGTCGGTGACCTTGAGTGGGACGGTGGACCCTGCCGCCCAGGGTTCGCTGTGGAACACCGCCTCGGTGACATCGGGTACTGCGGACCCCGACGGCGATGACGACTCGACGGCGACGCTCCCGCTTGCTCCCCGCGCCGACCTGTCGGTGACCAAGGTGGCCCTCGACCCCTCGGTCCCTGCCGGGACGGACGCCAGGTTCGAGGTCACCGTCCACAACGAGGGGCCATCCACCGCATCGGCCGTGACCGTTTCAGAGCAGGCGCCCGCCGGACTCACAGTGGTGGGGGCCACGCCTTCGACGGGCTCATGGTCACCCCTGGACGGGGTCTGGGCGGTGGGCACCCTCGCACCGGGCCAGAGCGCCACGATGACGATCACGGCACGAACACTCGTGGACGGGAGCTTCACCAACACCGCGTCCGTCGCCTCTGCGGTGGCCGACCCCGACACCGACGACCGTGTGGCGAGCGCCAGCGTGACGGCGACACCGTCGGCTGACCTGTCGGTCACCAAGACCGTGTCCACTGACCCACTGCCACAGGGCGGTGCGGTGACCTACACCCTCGTGGTCGCCAACGCGGGCCCCTCCACCGCGACGGGGGTCATCCTCGCCGACGACCTGCCACCGGAGCTCACCGGTGCGACGACCAGCAGCGCCGGGTGCACGGTGACCGGACAGCGCCTGCGTTGTGCGCTCGGTCAGCTCACCGAAGGCAGCAGTGCCTCCGTGCAGGTCACTGCCACGGTCTCGCCGGACGCCGGACCCACCGTGTCGAACACCGCCACGGTGGAAGCGGACACCGACGACCCCGATCCCAGCGACGACAGCGCCACCATAGAGACGCCGATCGCCAGCTCCCCCGCGGTCGAGCTGACCAAGAGCGACACGCTGGCCGACACGGACGAGGACGGCAGGGTCGGCGCGGGCGACACAGTCGGCTACAGCTTCTCCATAGCCAACACGGGGACGAGCAACCTGCGCGACGTGCGCATCAACGATCCCCTGCTGGGTGGTCAGCTCGACTGTCCCGCCCTCACCGGCGCCACCCTGAGCCCGCTCGACAGGGTCGACTGTGGCCCGTTCGAGCACACTCTGACGCAGGCTGAGGTGGACGCCGGTTCGCTCGCCAACGCCGCCAGGGTGGACGGCACTGCGCCGGGTGGCGGCACCGTGACCGATGACGCACGCGTCACCACCCTGCTCGCCGGGACGCTGGGCCTCCAGCTCACCAAGTCGGCCGCTGCTCCGCGCGACGCCGACGGCGACGGTCGAATTGGAGCCGACGACGTGGTCGCCTACACGTTCACCGTGCGCAACACCGGCACGCTGAGCCTGTCGAACCTCATGGTGTCCGACCCGCGCCTTGGCGGTTCCGTCGCGTGCGACACCACCACCCTCGCCCCGGGCGACCTGGCCGTGTGCACCGGCCCGGACCTGGTCATCACACAGGACGAAGCCGATGCGGGCGTGGTGCGCAACACCGCGACCGCAGCGGGAACAGCACCTGACGGCACGCCAGTCTCGGACTCGGCGTCGCTCTCCACCGATCTGCAGACTGTGCTCGCCGTCCGTCTCGACAAGGAGGTGGTCGGGACGGTCGACCGGGACGGGGACGAGCGGACCAGCGTCGGGGACCAGGTGTCCTACGCCTTCACCGTGACCAACACCGGTACCGTCTCCCTCACCAACTTGGTGCTGGACGATCCTCGCCTGGGCGGCGACGTGGGCTGTGAGCTCCCGGCACTCGCGCCAGGAGGGACCCACCGGTGTACAGCTCTCGGGTCGGTGACGCGCCAGGACGTCGCGGCCGGCCAGGTGCGCAATGCCGCGACGGTCAGTGGTCGCGCCGGTGGCACGACCGTGACGAGTGCGGACAGCGTGACCACTGCGGTGTCCCGACCGCTGGTCGCAGGGCCCGGGAGCAGTCTGCCCCGCCCGAATGGGCTTGCCTGGACGGGCACCGGTCTGACGTCGCTGTGGGCCGCCCTGGCAATGCTCGCAGCGGGAATCGCCGTCGGCCTGGCCGCCAGACGGCTGCGTCGTTCCGGAGGATGACCAGGACAGCGGTGCTCCGCCGACATCGAGTCGCGTAGGGCCCCGCAGGCCTAGGCCACCCGGCTCCCGGCGGCTCGCCGGGCGACCACGGTCCGGTGGGACCGCTCCGTGACCAGCAGCGTGGCACCCACCCCGATGCAGACCACCTCGGAGACGGCCGCCGCGAACACGGCAAAGCCCTCCCAGTGGGTGTGGACGCCCATCAGGCCGACGGTCGACGCGATGACGAACGCGCCCAGCGTCGACACACCGAAACCGAGGCTGAGGAAGGCCGGCACCCAGTGCCGCCACCTCAACAAGATGACTGCGATCACCACCCCGGCTACCACGTTGACGAGGAAGGCGGGGCCGACGGACTGGTCCCGCACGCCGTCGAACCAGAGCTTCAGGTGGACCGCGGCCGAGACGACCAGCGCCATCGCACCCAGTGCACGCCACTTCATGGTGGACTCCTTCGCCCCGGCCGGACCCATTGCCGGCCTCCTGTCCATGAAGACGGAACAGCCTCCACGCTGGTTCAGCCGGCCGCCTCGACACGCGTGCCCGCCGCGTGGCCGAAGGTCGTGAGCACCCGGTCGCGGAAGGCGTCCATGCGCCAGACCGGCGCGTCGGGGCTGGGGCGCATGCCGTCCTGCCAGCCCCACCCGGCGATCTGCCGCGTCACCGCGGGGTCGTGGGCGACGAGGGTGACCGGGACACGGTGGCTCGCCTGCGGTCCCGACACGACCGTGGACGGCTGGTGGTCACCGAGCAGCACCATCACGAGGTCCTTGTCGCGGGCCTGCTGCACCAGCTCCACGAGGCTGTCGATCGAGTAGGAGATCGACTCGGCGTAGGCCGCGCGCACCGAGGCCGGGTCGCGCCAGACCTGAGCCCGGGTGGCGGCCCGGTCTCGGATCGGGCCGAACGCCGAGCCGTCACCGAGGGAGTCCCAGTCGACGAGCCGTGGCAGCGGCGCCCATGGCACGTGGCTGGTCACGAGGTCGATCTCGGCCATGACGGGGGGTCGCTCGCCCCGAGTCAGCTCACGGTCCGCGAAGGCCTTGAGGGTGTACTGGTCCGGCATCGTCGCGTAGCCGAACCTCGGTCCGGCATACCCCACGTTGCGGGCGTCGTAGACCTGGTCGTAGTGGTAGAACGAGCTCGCCTCGGGCCAGTCCTGGCGGTTCGACGGGACATCGACGACCGTGTGCCACCCGGCCCGGCCGAAGGCGCCGCTGAGGGTCAGCCGGTCGGTGGAGACGAGCTGGTCGTAGCGCCGTTGGCTGTCGACCCAGACCCCCGACTGCAGGGTCGAGTGCGCCAGCCAGCTGGTGCCGCCAAAGGTCGGTGAGGCCAACCACGCGCTTCGGGTGGAGAAGCCGGCCGCTCCGAGCCGGCTCTTCGCGCGGTCGAGGGCGGGTGCGACCCCAGCCGGCGCGGGCGAACCCGTCACCGCCACCTCCCCGTAGCTCTCCACGAAGACGACCAGGACGTCCTTGCCCCGCAGCCCGGTCAGGAGGTCGGCCCCCGCTGCCGCCGCGTAGGGATCCGTGGCCACCGCCGTGGCGAAGGCCGCGCGATCACGCAGTCCCGCCCGCGTCTGCGCCACGTGGTCGCCGATGAGACCGATCGACGACGTGGACGCGAGCGGCAGCCCGGCTGCGTCCACCTGGGTGACGGCCATCGCCAGCCACACCGCGCTCCCTACCACGAGGGCCCGCGACCATCCGTGGCGGTGGTGGTCCACGTGCGGCTCCAGGCGGCGGGTGACACCGCGCAGTGACCAGGGCACGACCACGAGCAGGCCGACGACGAGCGCGGCGGCACCGACGAGGGCCACGGTGGCCCAGGACGCCCCGACTGACTCCGCGAGCAGGTCGCGCGCGGAGCGCAGGTAGGTCCAGTCGGCGAGGAGGTCGAAGGGGCGGCGCAGCGCAGCGGTGAACCCGAGGTCGAGGAGCTTGACCACGGTTGCGAAGCCGAGCACCGCCCCGAGCACCAGGCCGGCCCGGCGCCGCCACCGGCCCGGAAGCACGAGGAGCAACAGTCCCAGCAGGAGCGGTTCGACCGGCACCCTGAGCAACCACGTGAGTGGCACGTCGGCCGGGTCGTCCGGCGCGACGAGCACCACCCACACGACGAGCAGCGGCACCAGCCCGACGACCGTCGCCACCGAGCGACGGGCTCGGCTCCCTTGCGCGCGGTCGGCGCGGTCGGGCCGGCTCACTGTCACCTTGTCCTGCTGCCCGTGCTCGCGTCGATGACCGGTGCGACCGCGAGCCCGACCGTCCTGCGTCCGGCCGGCGGGGACGGTCGTAGCGGCCCACGCCTGCCAGAGCTCTGCACCCTGGGTGCCGAACGACCAGGCGAGCAGGACGAGAGCCGCCGCCGCGACACCGGTGAGCACCGGCCGCGGCAGGACGTCGGCGGTCGCGAGAGTGAGCACGATGCCCTGCAGGGCCGCGACTACCTTGCGCCAGTATCTCGGCGGGACCGAGGCGCCGAGCCAGGGAGCGACCCAGGTGGCGGCCACGAGCAGGTAGCGGAAGAGGCCGATGGCCAGCACCCACCACCCGAGCACCAGCGACGCCGCGACGCTGAGGACGAGGATCAGGAACGCGTCCACCTCCATGTCGAAGCGGGCGCCGAGCGGCGTCGCCGTGCGAGTACGGCGGGCGACCCAGCCGTCGACCGCGTCGAGCGCGAGCGCGACGGCCGCGAGGGTGACCAGTGGTGAGCGCACCACGGAACCAGCGCTACCCGCGCTACCCGCGACGGAGCTGCCAACGACCGCACTGCCGACCGGGCTGCCGAGGACGGTGCCACCGAGGACCGAGGCCGTGGTCAGCGCGGCCACGACGCAGGTGAGCGTGCCCCGGGTCACGGTGACCTGGTCGGCCGGACCCAGCCCCCGTCCGTGGCGGGACAGCGCCTGGGCCAGGAGGACCCAGCCACCCCCGGCACACAGGAGGGCCACCGCGAGTCCCGCCAACCGTGCGAGACCACCCAGCTCGCCGAGGCTGGGCGCGAGCGCTCCCAGCAGGACACCGAGCAGGGCCCACTGCGCGGCCATCGGCGCCACCGGGACTGCACTCCTGCGCACCACACCTCCACTGTCTCGGACCTGACCCTAGGACGGCCCAGCGGGCTCGCGAGTTCATCGGGCGGCGCCCCCGGCGATCGCTAGGGTGGTGCCGTGTCCGGGGCCGCACGCGCGTACTGGCTGACCGCACCCGGGGTGGGCGAGCTCCGGGCGGTCACGGTGCCCTCGCCCGGGGCCGACGAGGTGCTCGTCCGCACGGTCTGCTCGGCCGTGAGCCGCGGCACCGAGACGCTGGTCTTCGCTGGTCGCGTGCCGCAGAGCCAGTATGCCGCGATGCGGGCGCCGTTCCAGGAGGGCGACTTCCCCGGGCCGGTGAAGTACGGCTACCTGAACGTCGGTCTCGTCGAGGAGGGGCCCGCCCCGCTCGTGGGCCGACTGGTGTTCTGCCTGTACCCCCACCAGACCAGATACGTCGTCCCGGCCACCGCGGTCACACCTGTGCCCGACGGCATACCTGCTGAGCGTGCGGTGCTGGCCGGCACGGTCGAGACGGCCGTCAACGCCCTGTGGGACGCAGCGCCCCTGGTCGGTGACCGGGTCGCGGTGGTCGGCGCGGGCATGGTCGGCTGCTGCGTGGCCCGGCTGCTGTCCGGCATACCGGGCGTCCACACGACACTCGTCGACGTCGACGAGTCACGATCCGAGGTCGCCGCTGCCCTCGGCGTCGGCTTCGCGCTCCCCTCCGACCTCGCTGCGGGCTCCGACCGTCACGACCTGGTCGTGCACACCAGCGCCACCTCCGAGGGTCTTCGGCTCTCCCTCGACCTGCTCGCAGTCGAGGGGCAGGTGGTCGAGCTCAGCTGGTACGGCGACCGCGAGGTCACCATCGGGCTCGGCGGGTCCTTCCACTCGGGTCGACTCGGCGATCCGGGCCAGCCAGGTGGGGGCGGTCTCCCCCGCGCGACGTGCACGCCGAACGCCCGCGGACCGGCTGGCCCTCGCCTTGAACCTGCTGGCGGACCCTGCCTTCGACACACTCGTCACCGGCCGGTCGTCCTTCGATGAGCTTCCCGGAGTCATGGCTCGTCTGTCGGACGGCAGCCTGGCAGCGATCTGCCACCTCATCACCTACGACGACGGCACGACAGGCAGCACTGGCACCACGGCACCACAGGCAGCAGCGCAAACAGCACCGACGGGCAGGGGCAGACGTGTTCAGAGTGACCGTGCGGGACCACATCATGATCGCCCACAGCTTCCGCGGCGAGGTGTTCGGACCAGCGCAGGCGCTCCACGGCGCCACCTTCGTCGTCGACGCGACATTCCACCGCGACGACCTCGACGACGACGGCATCGTCGTCGACATCGGCCGGGCGAGCGAGCAGCTGCACGCGGTGCTGGCCGACCTGAACTACCGCAACCTCGACGACGACCCCACGCTCTCGGACACCAACACCACCACAGAGGTGCTGGCGCGGGTGGTGGCCGACCGCCTCGCCGACCGGATCCAGGCTGGGGAGCTCGGCGACACCGCGCGCGGCATCACGACCATCACGGTGACCCTGGCCGAGTCACCGGTGGCCTGGGCCAGCTACGAGCGCGAGCTGTAGGGCTCACGGTGCGGACCGTGCACGTGGTCGTCCCCGACTCGGTCGACGACCCTGCACGACCGAGCGGCGGCAACACCTACGACCGCCGCGTCTGCGCCGGGCTGGAGGACCTGGGGTGGGCGGTCCGGGTGCACCCACTGCCGGGACGCTGGCCACGACCGGAGCGACCCACCCCCGCGCAGCTCACGGACACCCTGGAGGCGCTCCCGCAGGACGCCGTGGTCCTGGTCGACGGCATCGTCGCCTCGGGCCAACCAGCCCTGCTCGTTCGCGCAGCTCGACGGCTGCGGCTCGTGGTGCTCGTGCACCTGCCGCTCGGGCATCCCGCCGCCGTCGGGACCGGCGCAGAGGAGAGCACCACGGGCGAGCGCGACGCGAACGCTGCTGTGGCCGACCGTGAACGACAGGTGCTCGCGGCGTGCGCTGCGGTCCTGACCACGAGCCGGTGGACGGCGAACTGGTTGCTCTCCTCCTACGCCCTGTCGCCAGAGCGGCTGCACGTCGCCCATCCGGGAGCCGACCGCGCCAGACCGGCGAAGGGCACCTCTTCGGGCGCCGCGCTCCTCACCGTCGCGGCAGTGGTCCCGGCCAAGGGCCACGCCGAGCTCCTCGACGCCCTCGCGGCGCTGCGTGACCGACCCTGGCAGCTGGTCTGCGCCGGCGACCTCGACCTCGCACCCGGACACGTCGCCACCCTCCGCCAGCGATGCCGGGACGCAGGGATCGCCGATCGCGTGGTCTTCGCCGGCGCGCTGGGCGCCCAGGCGCTCGACCGCGAGTATGCCGCGGCGGACCTGCTCGTCGTGCCGTCGCGGATCGAGACGTACGGCCTCGTCGTGACGGAGGCGCTGGCCAGGGCGGTGCCGGTGGTGGCCACCGCGGTGGGGGGCCTCGAGGAGGCGATGGGCAGCGTCGCCGGCACCGGCCGGCCGGGACTGTCGGTCAGTCCCGGGAGCGACCACCTGGCCGCCGCGCTGGAGTCCTGGCTCGACGACGCGAGCCTGCGCGACCGGTTGCGGGCGGCCGCTCGCGCACGTCGGGGCACCCTGGAGCCCTGGTCGGCGACCGCGCTACGGGTGTCCGACGTCCTGTCCGACGTCCTCAGCGGGTCCGGCGCCCCCACACCCGCGAACGGGGACCACCGGTGAACCTCAACCGCCCGGCATACGTAGGACTCTGTGTGGGTACGGTCGCAGCGCCACGACAGCGTCCGCGACCCCGGCAACGACCGCGACGCACCGCACCCGACCCCGAGAGGCGCCCCATGACGCTCACCGGACGCCCCGCGCGTCGGACGAGCGGACTGGGGCCGGCGGCCGTCGGGCATCGCCTCGCCCGGTCTGTGCTCGCTCGCAGGCTCGCCGGCGTGGCCGTCCTCGGGTTCGTGGTGTGGAGGCTGGGGGTCGGCCAGTCGCTGCGTGCCGTCGGCGCCATCGACGCGCGGGCGCTGGGTGCCGCCGTCGTGCTGACGGCGCTGACCACCCTGTGCTGCGCCTGGCGGTGGAGCCTGGTGGCCACCGGGCTCGGTGCGCACGTACGGCTGCGCACGGCGGTCGGCGACTGCTACCGCTCGCAGTTCCTCAACACGGCGACTCCGGGCGGTGTCCTCGGCGACCTGCACCGTGGGGTGCGGCACGGTCGGCGCACCGGCGACGCCGGCAGGGGGGTCCGGTCCGTGGTCTGGGAGCGGACCGCTGGTCAGGTGGTGCAGACGGCGCTCGCCCTCGTCGTGCTGACGGCGCTGCCCTCGCCGGTGCGACCGGCAGTGACCTGGGGGTGGGCCGCCGTCGCCGTAGGGCTCGTCGGCACGGCGCTGTGGCACACCGCAGGTCGGAAGTCCGGTCCGGGTCGGCCACCCTGGCGGACCGGCGTGGTCGCCGACTGGTGCCGGGAGGTCCGCCGAGGCGTCCTGTCCCGTGGCACCTGGCCGCTCGTCGCCCTCGCCTCGGCCCTCGCCGTGACGGGCCACGTGCTCACCTTCCTCGTGGCAGCACACACCGCAGGGTCGGCCGCGTCGGCGACAGGGCTGGTGCCGCTCGCGTTCGTCGTTCTCGGCGCGAGCGGGATCCCCACCAACCTGGCAGGGTGGGGGCCTCGGGAGGGCGTCGCAGCCTGGGTCTTCGGGGCAGCCGGGCTGGGCGCGGGCGCCGGCCTCTCCACGGCCGTGGTCTACGGCGTCCTCGTCCTCGTCGCCAGCCTTCCCGGTGCCGTCGTGCTGATGGTGACCCGCGGCCGGCGACGCACGCGTGACGCGAGCACGACTGGCACAGCGCGCCCGCAAGCCGCCGCAACCGGCGCCCGCGCCGCCCCCGCCGCCGCACCCTTCGCCGCCCCCGCCGCCGCACCCTTCCCGCCCCCGCCGCCGCACCCTTCGCCGCGGAGGTCGCGCATGGCTGACCGTCCGTACACCCTGCTCAGCGCGAGCATGTCGATGGACGGCTACCTCGACAGCGCCACGGCCGGTCGGTTGACGCTCTCGAACGCCGCCGACTTCGACCGCGTCGACGCCGAGCGGGCCGACTGCGACGCGATCCTCGTCGGCGCGGCCACGATCCGCAACGACAACCCGCGCCTCCTCGTCCGCTCGGCCGAACGACGCGCCGCCCGGGTGGCCCGGGGCTGCCCGCCGTCGCCGACCAAGGTCACCGTGACGACGACCGCCGATCTCGACCGCAGTGCCGAGTTCTTCGCCGCAGGCGAGGTGGAGAAGCTCGTCTACTGCCGGACGACTGCGGTGGACGGCGCTCGAGCGCGCCTGGACGGTGCCGCGACCGTGGTGGACGGCGGGGACCCGGTCGCGCTGCGGCGGGTCGGCGAGGACCTGGCGAGGCGCGGCGTGGGCCGGCTCATGGTGGAAGGTGGCGGCTCGGTCCTCACCCAGCTGCTCAGCGAGGACCTCGCCGACGAGCTCCAGCTCGTGGTCGCCCCTCTGTTCGTCGGCGACTCCCGGGCGCGCCGGTTCGTGGGTGACGCCCGCTTCCCCTGGTCGCCCGTCCACCGGGCGACCCTCGTGGAGGTGCGCCAGATCGGAGACATCGCCCTCCTGCGCTATGCCCTGTCGCCCCGTTTCCGCCTCACCGAGCGCGGGTAGGACCCCGACCACCACGAGCACCACGTCCCCGGACAACCAGGAGGAGGCACGTCATGGCCCTGCGCGACGCCACGGTCCGCGCGCAGGTGAGCATTCCGCTCACCCTCGCCGACGGCTTCCGCACGACCGCGCGAGCGTTCACCTTCACGGGCCTGGGCGACGGCCTTGAGCACCTCGCGCTCGGACTCGGCGGCTGGGCGGACCAGCCACTTGCTGCGGCCACGCTCGAGCGACCACCGCTCACCCGCGTGCACAGCGAGTGCCTCACCGGTGACGTCCTGGGCAGCCGCCGGTGCGACTGCGGACCACAGCTCGACGAAGCCCTGCACCGCCTCGCCGACGAGGGCGGGCTGCTGCTCTACCTGCGTCAGGAAGGGCGCGGTATCGGCCTCTACGCCAAGCTCGACGCCTACGTGCTGCAGGACGACGGGCTCGACACCTACGAGGCGAACCTCGCCCTCGGCTACGAGGAGGACGCCCGCGACTACACCGTCGCGGCCCAGATGTTGTCGGCTCTGGGGGTGGACCGGGTGGTGCTGCTGACCAACAACACCGACAAGATCGGCCAGCTCGAGGGACTCGGCATCGAGGTGGTCGAGCGGGTGCCGACCGGGGTGCACCGGTCCGACGCCAACGGTCGCTACCTGGCGACGAAGCTGGGCCGTCACCCGTTGCCCTTCCCGCCGGGCGACCTGCTGCACGGGTGAACCGCGCCCCCTCCGCACTGGCAGACTGCGGCCATGTCTTCGTGGTCCATCCAGGCCCTGGGGTGGGCGGGCTCCGCCCTGCTCATCTTCTCCCTCCTCCAACAGCGCGTGCTGCGCTTCCGGCTGCTCAACCTCACCGCGAGCTGCACGCTCATCGTGTTCAACGCGATGCTGCACGTCTGGCCCATGGTGGGGATGAACACGGTCACCGCGGGCATCAACATCTGGATGGTCACCAAGCTCCTGCGGGAGCGCGGCGACGAGTCCGTCTACGAGGTCGTCGCTGTCGGCCCGGACGAGTCATACCTCCAGCACTTCCTCAAGGTGCAGGGCTCCGACATCCGCAAGTACTTCCCGCAGTTCGACGCCGGGGCCCTCGGCTCGGGGCGCAGCGCCTACCTCGTCGAACGCGGCAACGAGACGGTCGGGGTGGTCGTCGTCCGCAATGCCGGTGACGGCGTCGCCCAGGTGGAGCTCGACTACGTGACTCCGCGGTTCCGCGACTTCTCCCCCGGTGAGTTCGTCTACCGCAGCAGCGGGCTGTTCCGCGGCAAGGGAGTTCGCCAGATCGCGACGCCCCCCGGCATGGTCAACCCCTACTACGCCCGGCTGGGCTTCCGCGAGGAGGGCGACCACTGGGTCGTCGACCTGGCCCCACCCACCTCCTGACCCTGCCGACCCGGAGTCTTTGATGGGTTGACCACACCATGACGTGGTCAACCCATCAAAGACCGGAGGCAACCGCGGGCTTCACCGGGTCGTCGACGATGGTTGCCCGGCTCGCCGGACGGTGAGGAAGAGCCGGTGGGCGGTGATGACTGCGGCCGCCCACCCGAGCCCGAGTGCCCAGCCGGCGACCACGTCGGTGAGCCAGTGGTGCCCGAGGAAGACCCGGCTCAGGCCCATCGACAGGACGAAGACCGCGCCGACCACGACAGCGGCGATCCGCGCCCACGTGGACCCGAGCCTGCGCAGCACCAGGTAGACCAGGACGGCCGTGATGACCGTCGCGTTGAGGGTGTGCCCGCTCGGGAAGCTGGGCGACGTCTCGTAGGGCGGCACGGCGTCGGACAGCGCAGGCCGCGCCCGCCCGATCAGGGCCTTGCCGGTCGTCGTCATGGCCAGCGAGCCGGCCGCAGCGATTCCCATGAGCACCAGTGGCGTCCGAGAGCGCCAGCGCCAGACCATCAGCAGCGTGAGGACGGTGGCGACGATCGGCATCCCGACCGGACCACCGATGTCCGTGTAGAGCGTCACCGCGTGGTCCAGCCCGGGCGACCGCCACGCGAGGGCCTGGTGGAGCACCGGCTGGTCGAGGCCGGCGATGCCGTCTGCATCGGTCACCGCGTCATAGACCTCGGCCGCCACCGCGGTGAGCGCCACGGCGACCGCGCCACCGACCAGGGCGGTCACGACGAGCACCAGGTGCGCAGCGCCCCACTGCGCGACTCCGACAGCTCGCCGCACCACCCACCCCGCCAGTCGACGTCCCCAGGGCGTCCGCCAGTCGGTCAGGTCCCGTGACCCGATCCGTTCCTCGGCGGGGGTGTCGTCGCGCAGCACCGCCTCATCCTCGCAAAGGCCCCACTGCGGCATACCCACTGGCCTGCGGCAATGCCGGTATGCCGCGGTGCGGCACCTCGCGAACGCACCCGGCCCTGCCGGGCCAGCCGTGCCCGGGCACCACGAAGGCCCGGTCGCGAACGACCGGGCCTCGAGGCTGAACTGACGTGTGAACACCGCGGTGGTGGAGGTGGCGGGAATTGAACCCGCGTCCATTGACGAGAAACCAGGGCTTCTCCGGGTGCAGTGCGCTGTGGATTTTCTCGGCCCCAGTGCTCGCACGCACACGTCCACTGACAGGCCCAGTCGAGTAAGAGTCCCGCGCAGCCCCCCGACATGACTACGCAGCAAGTTCTCTAGCTGACGCCAGACACTGAGTCGAGAACTAGCTCAGGCTGACGGACTTCGGAGCTCGCTCAGGCGGCGAGGGCGAAGTCGGTGCGCTTGGAATCGGCACCTATTGTTTTGCCAGGATCGTTAACGAGATAACCGGGCATCCTCGACCCGCTTCCCCTGATATGTCGACCAATGTCGAAACCGATCACCCCCGTGCTCCTGCGAGTGCAGGGGTGTCCACACGTTCACTGTTCAGTTGGTGTTGCTGTGGTCAGCCTACCGGTCAACGACGACGAGGACTCAATCATTTCCCGTCGGGCACCTCGAGGGCCGGGCGAGCGGTACACTTCGCGGGTCGTCCAAGGTTTGTCCAATCTGCTCCCCCAGCCGCTCCGAAGCGCTCGTGCAGGGTCCGGGTCCGTGGCCGGCGGTGACCACGCTCCGGAACCACCACACCGCAGTGGAAACCTGGAGGACAGCATGACTGCTCGACGTTTCACCACAGCCCTGGCCACCCTCGGCCTCGCCGGCACGGCGGCGCTCGTCAGCGCACCCTCGGCCTCTGCACACGAGTGGGGCCACTCGGCCACGGGCACCCGTAGCCTGGCCGCGGTGCTCGCCAAGGACGGCCCGGGCTACGACCGCAACTGGAACGACTTCGACATCGTCGACAACGCGGTCACGGCGGTGCTCACCGCCAAGCCGGCGTCGCCCGTCGGGGTCCTGGCCGACGGGAAGGTCGCCCTGACGGCGTTCCTGCCCACCGACCGCGCCTTCCGCAGGCTTGCGTCCGACCTCACCGGCAAGCACTACACGTCGGAGTCGGCCGTCTTCGCCGACGTCGCCTCCCTGGGCATCGACACCGTCGAGGCGGTGCTGCTCTACCACGTGGTCCCGGGCGCGACAATCACCTACCGCCAGGCGCTGCGCTCCGACGGGGCGACGCTCACCACCGCGTCCGGCGGCACCGTGAAGGTCGACGTCGCCTGGCGTTGCTTCGTCTCGCTGGTGGACAACGACCCGACTGACCGCAACCCTTACGTCGTGCGGGCCGACCTCAACAAGGGCAACGCCCAGATCGCCCACGGGATCTCTGAGGTGCTGCGCCCGCTCGACCTCTGAGCTGCGCCCGCTCGACCTCTGAGCGGCACGGTCCGCCTGGCCGGCGACCCAGCCGTGGCACCTCGGCGCCGCGGCTGGGTCGTGTCGTCAGCCGCCGAAGTCCTGCGTCCAGTAGTGCCCGTAGGAGCCGCCACGTCGCGTGCCCGATCCCGATGGCGGTGAAGGAGCAGTTGAGGATGTTGGCCCGGTGGCCCGAGCTACCCATCCAGGACCTCATCACGGCCGACGCCGTGGTCTGCCCGGCGGCGATGTTCTCGCCGATCGTCCCTCCGGAGTAGCCCGCCGCCCGGATCCGGTCGGCGAAGGTGCGACCGTCCTTGCTGGTGTGCGAGAAGTAGTCCTTGGCCGCCATGTCGGCACTGTGCCCCTGCGCGGCGGTCTGCAGCGCAGAGCTGGCCGCGTACGGCGCCGCACCCCGCCTTGGCCCGCTCGGAGTTGACGAGTGACAAGCACCTGGCCGGCCACCCCACCACTCGAGGGCGGCCTGGGAGGGGGCTTGGGTGTCGGCTTGGGTGATGGCTTCGGGGATGGCTTGGGCGCCGGCTTCGGGGTGGGCCGCCGACTGGTCGGGGTGCTGGGCCCGGCCGTGGTGGGCCTGGGTCGAGCGGTCCGGGTGGTCGTCGGCGTGACGGTCGTCGGCGTGGCGGTCGTCGCCGGGGCGGTGGTGGCCGGGGTCGGCCTCGGCTCGGGTGGCTCGGGATCGGGCTGCTCGGGGTCACGGTGCTGGTCGAGCTGCTTGCGGTGGGCCCACCGGCCCGCTCGGGCGCGGCCCCGCAGCCGGCCAACATCGCCGCCACGGCGGCGGCCGCGCAGAGGGCGACGAGACGGGTCAGGGCTCGGATGAGGGCTCGGGTCACGGAAGGGAAAGGGCATCGTGCGGTGCCGGTCACGGGGGATCTCCTCGAGGGGGGAGCGTGGGGCAACGGCCGCAGGGGCGACCAGCGGCCCAACCTACGCTCCTTGTGCCTCGAAATCGTCCCTTGCCGCCACGATCCGGCCGACGTTCGCCTCGGCCCAGTCGGTGAGCACGGCGATGGGTCCGCCCAGCGAGACGCCGAGGTCGGTGAGCGCGTAGTCCACGCGGGGAGGCACCTGGGCGAAGACCGTGCGGGTCAGCAGGCCATCGCGTTCCATCGCCCGCAGCGTCTGGGTGAGCACCTTCGGCGCGACCCCGCCGACCCGCTGACGCACGGCGGTGAAGCGCAGCGGACCGTCGATGAGCGCCCCGATCACCAGGACCGTCCACTTGTCGCCGATCCGGTCGAGGACCACCCGGGTCGGGCAGTCGGGGTCGAACGCGTTGCCCCGGGCGTAGATCTCGGCCCCAGTAGCGGTCTTGGTAACCATGAGGTACTTATAGCACGTTGAAGTGCTCAGTTACCAGTAGTTACCGTTACTGATCCAGGCACGCGACACCTCCTACGCCACCGAAAGGCACCCCATGACGAACACCAGCCCGCTCAGGATCGCCCTGTTCGGCGCCAGCGGCATGATCGGCTCACGGATCGCGACCGAGGCCCTCTCGCGCGGCCACCAGGTCACGGGCTACACCCGCCACGACGGACCGCTCCCCCAGGGTGTCGTCGCAGCGACGGGCGACCTCGCCGACGAGATCACGGTCAAGGAGGCGGCCAGCACCCACGACGTCATCCTGTCCGCCACCGGACCGAGCCGCACCGGCGAGAGCTCCGAGCCGTGGCTTGCTGCGGTGCAGAACCTCGTCGACCACGCCATCGGGGCGCGCGTCCTCTTCGTGGGCGGCGCCGGCTCGCTGCTCCTTCCCGACGGCACCCGCCTGCTCGACTCCCCCGGGTTCCCGCCCGAGTATGCAGCGGAGTCCCGAGCGGGCGCCGCCGCCCTGGACGCCTTCCGCGCGGCGCCCGACGAGCTGGACTGGACCTTCGTGTCGCCGGCCCCGGTCATCGCGCCGGGAGAGCGCACCGGCAGCTACGTCGTGGCGCTGGACTCGCCAGCCGGCGAGTCGGTGAGCGCCGAGGACTACGCGGTGGCAATGGTCGACGAGCTCGAGCAGTCCCGTCACCGCCGACAGCGCTTCACCGTCGCGAACTGACCGGGGCGCAGACTAGGGCTCTGTTGGAAGCGAAACTGCCGGAAATCCGGCAGTTTCGCTTCCAACAGGCCGAGGAGGGACACGAGGTCGTCCGCATCGCGGGCGGAGCGTCTCACAAGTCGGGACCTCACTAGGATCGGTCGCACGCTGCCCGTCCCCCACCGGCCCCGCCATCCAGGTGCCGATCCCCTGGAGGTTCAAGTGTTCAGCAAGGTCCTCGTCGCGAACCGTGGGGAGATCGCCGTCCGCGCGTTCCGTGCGGCCACCGAGCTCAGCGCCAAGACGGTCGCCGTCTTTCCCTACGAGGACCGCAAGTCCGAGCACGTCCTCAAGGCCGACGAGGCCTACCGGATCGGCGAGGAGGGCCACCCGGTCCGCGCCTATCTCGATCCCGAGGGCATCGTGCGGACGGCCGTCGAGGCGGGCGCCGACGCGGTCTACCCCGGCTACGGCTTCCTGTCCGAGAACCCGGACCTCGCCGAGGCCTGCACCGACGCCGGCGTCACGTTCGTCGGTCCGCCCGCCTCGGTGCTGCACCTGACCGGCAACAAGGCCCGCGCCATCGCCGCCGCCAAGAAGGCCGGTCTGCCCACGCTCAAGGGCTCCGAGCCGAGCACCGACCTCGAGGCCCTCGTGGCGGCCGCCGAGGAGATCGGCTTCCCGGTCTTCGCGAAGGCGGTGGCCGGTGGTGGCGGACGAGGTATGCGGCGGGTCGAGCGCCGCGAGGACCTGCGCGACTCGCTCGAGGCCTGCATGCGCGAGGCCGAGTCCGCCTTCGGCGACCCGACCGTGTTCCTCGAGGAGGCCGTGGTCGAGCCCGCGCCACATCGAGGTGCAGATCCTCGCCGACGCCGCGGGCAACGTCATCCACCTGTTCGAGCGGGACTGCTCGGTGCAGCGGCGTCACCAGAAGGTCGTCGAGATCGCCCCGGCGCCCAACCTCGACCCCGAGCTGCGCGAGCGGATGTGCGCCCATGCCGTCGCCTTCGCGAGGGAGATCGGCTACGTCAACGCGGGCACGGTCGAGTTCCTGCTCGCGCCCGACGGCCGCTACGTCTTCATCGAGATGAACCCGCGCATCCAGGTCGAGCACACGGTCACCGAGGAGATCACCGACGTCGACCTGGTCAGCTCCCAGCTGCGGATAGCCAGTGGCGAGACCCTCGAGGACCTCGGCCTGTCGCAGGACACCCTGCAGATCCGTGGCGCGGCACTGCAGTGCCGGATCACCACCGAGGACCCGGCCAACGAGTTCCGGCCCGACACCGGACGGATCACGACCTACCGGTCAGCGGGCGGCGCGGGCGTGCGCCTCGACGGCGGGACGATCTTCGTCGGTGCCGAGATCGGCGCGCACTTCGACTCCATGCTCGTCAAGCTCACCTGCCGGGGCCGGGACTTCCCGACCGCGGTACGTCGCGCGCGACGAGCGCTGGCGGAGTTCCGGATCCGTGGCGTCTCGACCAACATCCCCTTCCTGCAGGCGCTGCTCGAGGAGCCCGACTTCCAGGCTGGGCGCCTCTCGACGGCGTTCATCGACGAACGTCCGGGCCTGCGCACCGCACGGGTCCCGGCCGACCGCGGCACCAAGCTGCTGACCTACCTCGCCGACGTCACGGTCAACCAGCCGCACGGACCCGGCCGCACCCGCGTCTCGCCCCGCTCCAAGCTCCCGGAGATCGACCGCGGCACTCCCCCACCGGCCGGCGCGCGTGACCGGTTGCTGCTGCACGGACCCGAGGCCTTCTCCGAGGCGCTGCGTGCCCAGGAGGCCGTCGGCGTCACCGAGACGACGTTCCGCGACGCCCACCAGTCGCTGCTGGCCACCCGGGTCCGCACCCGGGACCTCATGCACGTGGCCCCGCACGTCGCCCGGCTGACGCCGCAGCTGCTCTCGGTCGAGGCCTGGGGTGGGGCCACCTACGACGTCGCCCTGCGGTTCCTCGCCGAGGACCCGTGGGACCGGCTCGCCCGGCTGCGCGAGGCGATGCCCAACCTGCCGCTGCAGATGCTGCTGCGGGGGCGCAACACGGTCGGCTACACGCCGTACCCCACCGAGGTCACCGACGCCTTCGTCATCGAGGCCGCCCGCACCGGGATCGACATCTTCCGCATCTTCGACGCACTCAACGACGTCGGCCAGATGCGCCCCGCGATCGATGCGGTGCGGGCCACCGGGACCGCCGTCGCCGAGGTCGCGCTCTGCTACACCGGCGACCTCACGAGCCCGGGCGAGAAGCTCTACACGCTCGACTACTACCTGCGCCTCGCCGAGCAGATCGCTGAGGCAGGTGCCCACATCATCGCGATCAAGGACATGGCCGGCCTGCTGCGCGCGCCGGCGGCTCGCACCCTCGTCACCGCCCTCCGCGAGCGCTTCGACCAGCCGGTCCACCTGCACACCCATGACACCGCCGGTGGCCAGCTGGCGACCCTGCTGGCCGCCATCGACGCAGGCGTGGACGCGGTGGACGTCGCGAGCGCCGCGATGGCTGGCACCACCTCCCAGCCACCGATGTCCAGCCTGGTCGCAGCCACGGACGGCACGCCGCGCGCCACCGGGCTCGACCTGGGCGCGGTCAACGACCTGGAGCCCTACTGGGAGGCCGTCCGCCAGCTCTACTTCCCGTTCGAGTCCGGCCTGCCCTCCCCGACCGGCCGGGTCTACACGCACGAGATCCCCGGCGGCCAGCTCTCGAACCTGCGGCAGCAGGCCATCGCGCTCGGTCTCGGTGACCACTTCGAGGCCGTCGAGGACATGTATGCCGCGGCCAACCGCATCCTCGGCAACATCGTCAAGGTCACCCCCAGCAGCAAGGTCGTCGGCGACCTCGCCCTCGCCCTGGTCGGCGCGAAGGCCGACCCGGACGACTTCGAGGCCAACCCCACGAAGTACGACATCCCCGACTCGGTCATCGGCTTCCTCTCCGGTGAGCTCGGCGACCCTCCCGGCGGCTGGCCCGAGCCGTTCCGCACGAAGGCGCTGGAGGGCCGCACCACCAGGCCCCGGGTCACCGAGCTCGGCGAGGACGACCGGGCCGCGCTCAAGGCGAGCCCGCGGCACACCCTCAACCGGCTGCTGTTCCCCGGACCCGACCGCCGAGTTCGAGAAGTCCCGCGACGCCTACTCCGACCTCGGCGTGCTCGGCACCCGCGAGTTCCTGCACGGGCTCGAGGTCGGGTTCGAGCACGAGATCGACCTCGAGCCCGGCAAGCGGCTCCTCCTCGGCCTGCAGTCGGTGTCCGATGCCGACGACCGGGGCATGCGGACCGTCATGTTCACCATGGGTGGCCAGCTGCGTCCGTTGCAGGTGCGCGACGAGCAGATCGCCGTCGACGTCAAGGCCGCCGAGAAGGCCGACCCGGCCGTCAAGGGTCAGGTCGCGGCGCCGTTCGCGGGGGTTGTCAGCCTCGCGGTCGAGGAGGGCGCCGGCGTCGAGGCCGGTGCCGTCGTCGCCACGATCGAGGCGATGAAGATGGAGGCCAACATCACCGCTCCCGTCGTCGGGCGAGGTGCAGCGGCTGGCCATCGGCTCCCAGCAGCAGGTGGAGGGCGGCGACCTCCTGCTGGTCATCGCTCCCTAGCCGCCGGGTTCACCCGCTCCGTTTCAGGTGACGCGTAACGGGTATGGCAACTGCATCATCCCCAAAACAAGGAGGTCGCCAGTGGGCGCCGACGACAAGATGAAGAACACGGGCGAGGACATGTCGGGCAAGCTCAAGGAGGCCACCGGCAAGGTGACCGACGACGAGTCCCTCGAGGCCGAGGGCAAGATGGACCAGTCCAAGGCCGACATGAAGCAGGCCGGCGAGAAGGTCAAGGACGCCTTCAAGGACTGACCGACCAGTTGGGTATGCCGCGGGCGAACGAGCGCACGCGGCATACCTGTCTCTGGGGCTGGGAGCGCGGCTACCAGGAGCCGCCCGAGCTACCGCCGCCACCGCCGCCGGAGAAGCCACCACCGCCGGAGAAGCCGGAGCCGCCCGAGCTGCCTGGCGTGCTCGTGAAGGTGCCGCCCGCGGTGGTCGCGAACGAGTCCATGTCGCTGGCGATGCCGTTGTAGTCGAAGGCACCGCTCCCGATGTACCAGAGTGGCGGCGTGAGGGTGTGCCCAGCAGCGGCAGCGGACTCGGCGACCTGCCGGAACGTGCTGGCCCACTGGGAGGCGACCCCGTAGACGATCGCGTACGGCAGGTAGCGGCTGAAGATGTCCTGCGCCTCCTCCCACTTGATCTGGTTGGCCTCCGCCGTCACGAGGTACTGCTTGAACCCCTCGGCCTGGGCCTTGACCGCGCTCCCCTCGGCGGTCCGGGCGGCCATCCGTCGCCCCAGGAACACCACGATGAACCCGGCGACCACGCCGCCACCCAGCAGGATCGCGCCCGGCGGGAAGGGCAGGTCCGTGCCGGCGCCGAGGCGGAACAGGGGCCCCGACAGGAACGCGAAGGCGAGGCCGGAGCCCAGCACCATCAGCCCGCCCAGGCCCGTCCAGGTCCCGCGCTGGGCTGCCGGTGACCGGCGGAACCAGCCGCGCCGGACCACCTCGTCGTACATCAGCCCCTGGACGCGCTGGAGGGTCGGCTTGAAGGTGTTCTTCATGCTGGACAGGGTGCGCGTGGGCTCGGTGGCGAAGACCCCGGCGAGCAGTGCCTCCTCGTAGGGAAGCAGTGCGGTGCGAGCCTGCTCCGCCGTCGGGGTGGTGCGGGTCAGCAGCCAGTCCTTGCCCCGCAGGAACCCGCCCTCCTCCTCGGCGATGGTCAGGTGGCCCCTGGCCGCGAGGTCGATGAGGGTGGCGGACACGTCGATCGTGTTGGCCTCCTCGTCGATGACCGTGCCGACGAGGCCGGGCTGCACACCCTGCGGCGGGGTGAACTGGACCGCCACCGGCCCGCCGCGGGCCTTGACCACCTGGCCGTCGGCGCCGCTGGTCGGGCTCAGGCCGGGCGTCAGGCCGGCATACTCCTCGTCCCGCCCTCGCGTGTAGACCAGGGTGCCCATCAGTCCGGCAGCCAGCAACGGCAACGTGACCCCGGCTCCCGCGACGAGGGTGCCAAGCGCCTTGTTCGTTCCGGAGGCGATGACGGTGCCGTCGTCGGACACCTGGCCCTCGTGCAGGACCGGGTCCAGCGGGCCGAAGTCACCGATCGGCAGCGACGCGAGGATCGAGACGCCCTGCCCGTTGCCCGCCTCGGGGGCGCTGAACTCCGCGCTGGCCCCCGGGGTCGCCGTGCACCGCTGGGTCGACCCGAACTCGCCGATGAAGCACTCGGCCCGGTCGCTCGGGCTCGGCCCGGTCACCGTGGCGCTGACGTCCTTGTAGACGTTGTCGTCGTTGGCGTCGACGAGGTTGTAGTAGAGCTCGGCGTGGTCGCTGAAGCCGTTGACGTAGGAGGCGAGGTGGTAGCGCACGACGTAGGTCTGGGTGCCGCTCACCGTCTCGTCCGCGCGCCCGACCCGGATCCGCATCGAGGACCCGTCGGTGGCGTCGGTGACCGACACGTCCGCGGGAGCGCCGGACGGGGAGGTGGCCGAGACACCCGAGAGGGGGTACTCGCGGTAGGTGTCCTCCCGGTCCTGGTAGCCGACCCGCACCGTGACGTAGCGCTCGATGCCGTGCCGGTCCTCGCCGTCCGGGAAGTGCCAGGTGATGTTCTCGGCGACGTCGATGGACCCGTCGTCGTTGACCGTGATGTCGACGTGGAAGCGGGTCGCGAGGTCGTCGCTCGAAGCCGCCTGTGCTGTGCCGCCGGCGAAGACCATCGCGGCGAAGGCCAGCAGCACCGCCAGTGCTGCCCCCGCGGCACACCGTCGCCTCCCCCCGGCAACGCCCCGGCGACCCGTCACGCCGACACCGGCGGCGCCTCGCGTCCCCCCGCGCATGCCGCTAGCGCTCGCTGCCCGGACGCCGCGCGGCGCTCAGCGCCCGCTGCGTGTCGCGGACGTCCTGCCGCTCACGCAGGGCGTGCCGCTTGTCGTACTGCCGCTTGCCCTTCGCGACCGCGATCTCGACCTTGGCCAGGCCGTCCTTGAAGTAGAGCTGCAGCGGCACGATGGTGTGACCGCTCTCGGACGACTTGCGCTGGATCTTGAGCAGCTCGGCGCGGTGCAGCAGCAGCTTGCGACGGCGACGCGGCGTGTGGTTGGTCCAGTTGCCGTTGACGTACTCGGGGATGTGCACGCCCTCGAGCCACAGCTCGTCACCGCGCCAGGCGCCGTAGCCGTCGATCAGCGAGGCGCGCCCCATGCGGAGCGACTTCACCTCCGTGCCCATGAGCACGATGCCGGCCTCGAAGGTGTCCTCGATGAGGTAGTCGTGGCGTGCCTTGCGGTTGCTCGCCACCACCTTGCGACCCTGTTCCTTGGCCACTGCCCGTCCACGTCCTTCGTCGTCCACTGCACCGGTGCCGGGTCCGCGGCCCGTTCAGGCCGACCCGGCGAGGCAACGCTACCTGCAGAGCGGGGTATGCCGGCCAGTCGGTTTCGGCGCGCCCGTGTCCGACCGCGCGGGTCCGGTCAGCTCGACCGCGGTCAGAGCCAGCGCCGCGGGTCCTTCGGGACCCCGTCCTCGTAGGTCTCGAAGTGCAGGTGGCAGCCCGTCGACGAACCGGTGGTGCCGACGTAGCCGATGACCTGACCGCGCGACACGTGGCCGCCGTGGACGGCATACCGGCTCATGTGGTTGTAGGCGGTCACGAGGTTGACCCCGCGGACGATGCCGTGGTCCACCTCGATGCGGTTGCCGTAGCCGCCGGCCCAGCCGGCCGAGATGACCCTGCCGGCCGCGGCGGCACGGATCGGGGTGCCGCAGCTGGCCGCGAAGTCACGCCCTGCGTGCAGGCGCCAGTAGTGCAGGATCGGGTGGTAGCGCATGCCGAACTCGGAGGAGATCCACCCCTCGGAGGGTCGCGACAGGAAGCCACCCGAGGACGACGGGCCGGTGGGGACCTTCTTGCCGGCCTTGCGCAGGGCCGCGGCGCGCTTGGCCGCCGCCGCCTTGGCAGCCTTGGCGCGGGCGACGAGCACGGCCTGCAGCCGCTTCTGCTCCACCTGGGCTGCGTCGAGCTTCTTCTTCTCGGCGGCCTTCTGGGCCTCGAGCGCCCGGGACTGCGCGGCCTGCTGGACGGCGAGGGCCTCGAGCTTCTGCTTGGCGGTGGCCGCGGCGGCGCGGGCCTGCTCGGCCTTGGCGAGAGCGGCCTCGGCCTGCTTCTTGGCGGCCTGGACCTGCGCCTTGAGCGCCTTGATGTGGGCTTCCTGGGCGGTCGCGGCAGCCCGAGCCGTGGCCAGCCGGGACAGCGACTGGTTCTGCACGTCCATGACGGTGTCGTTCATGGCGATGCGGTTGGCGAAGTCGTCGGGGGTCGTCGCACTCAGCGCCACGGACAGCTGGCCCATCCCCTGGTCCTGGTAGAGCTGCGAGGCGAACCGGGCCACCCTGGTGCGGGTCTCGGCCAGCTTGCTGCGCGTCGTGGCCAGCTCGTCGACGGCGCGGGCCTCGTTGGCGCGGGCGACCTCGAGCCGGACAGCCATCTCGTCGTTGTACTCGTCCGCCTTCGACACCGCCGCCTGGGCCTTGTCGAGCGCTGCCTGGGCCACCGGCAGGGCCGCTTGGGTGCGCTGTAACGCGACGTAGGCGGCCTTGGAGGCTCGCCGAGGTGTCCTCGAGCTCGTCCTTGAGGTCGTCGATCTTCTGGTCGACCTTCTTCTTGGCCTTGCTCGGGTCGTCAGCACGCGGGGCGCTCGCGTGGCTCGCTGAGGGCAGGCCCGGCAGGTTGGCAAGGCCGGGAAGGCCGGCAGTGGCCGCCACCGACGGGGTGGCGACACCGAGCGAGCAGGCCGCCGCCAGCCCGAGAGCCAGCAGGCGGACACGCTGGGACCCGCGAGGACGCGGGGGGATTGCGCTCATAGGCCTCATTGGTAACACACACCACACCTGTTTCTGGGGATTGGCGGCCGGAAATGTCCCTCGCTCCCAGTGCGCGAGCCCGATCGGCAGGGGGTCGGCCAGCCGCGGAGGCAGGCGGAGCCGGTCAGACGAGCCGCGCGCTGGTCAGACGCGCAGGGCTTGAGCCGGTCAGACCCGCAGGTAGCGGCGCAGGGTGAGCCAGGAGGTGAGGGTTGCCACGACAAGCATGAACAGGACCAGCCACGGCCCGAGGGACAGCACGGACGCCTCACTGATCAGCGGAGCAGCCGGGAGCACCTTGGTCACCCGCGGGAGCAGGTAGAACGCCGTGGCCCACAGCCCCGCCACCGCCAGGACCGTGCCGCTCAGTGCGGCCAGCACCGTCTCCATGACGAACGGCAGCCGGATGGTGAAGTTCGAGGCCCCCACGAGCTTCATGATCCCGGTCTCCCGCCGTCGGCTGAAGGCGGCCTGCCGGATGGTGGTCGCGATGAGGAGCACCGAACACAGCACCATCAGACCGGCCAGCATCAGCGAGCCGATGGTCACCACGTTCATCACCTTGAAGAGCTTGTCCAGGGTCTTGCGCTGGTCCTGGACGCTGGCGACCCCCGGCGCTCCCTCGAGGCTGCTCGCCACCACCTCGAACTTCTTGGGGTCGCTCAGCTGGACGCGGAAGCTCTGCGGGATGTCGCCCACCCGCAGGTAGTCCGACAGCGGCGAGTTGCGGTACTGCTCCTTGAACCGGTCGAACGCCTGCTCCTCGGACTCGTAGAACACCTGCTTGACGACCGGACGAAGGTCGTCGAGCTGCCCGCGGATGGTCGCTCGCTGCTCGTCGGTGGCCGGCGCACCGGCGCAGCTGACCTCGGGAGAGTTGTTGCCGCACAAGAAGATCGTCACCTGCACCCGGTCGTACCAGTAGCCCTTGAGGGTGTCGACCTGGTTCTGCACGAGCAGCCCGATGCCGATGAGGTAGACCGACACCATCGTCACCAGCATCACCGAGACGGCGATGGACAGGTTCCGGCGCAGGCCGATCGCGATCTCGCTGAGCATGAACTGCAGTCGCATGGGGGTGGGTCTCCAGTGCTTTCCGTGTGCGGTGGTGCCGGTCGGTCGAGCTGTCGGTCGGGGTCGGTGTCGCGTGGCAGGGCTGTCGCTCGCAGTGGGCGTCAGCCGCCGCTGCCGTAGACGCCCTTGTTCTCGTCGCGGATGACGTGGCCGTTCTTGAGCTCGACCACCCGCTTGCGCAGCTGGTTGACGATGTCGTCGTCGTGCGTGGCCATCACGATGGTCGTGCCCGTGCGGTTGATCCGGTCGAGCAGCCGCACGATGTCCAGGCTCGTGGTCGGGTCGAGGTTTCCGGTCGGCTCGTCGCACAGCAGGATCGGCGGCTTGTTGACGAACGCACGGGCGATCGCGACGCGCTGCTGCTCACCACCGGAGAGCTCGTGCGGCAGCCGCTTCTCCTTGCCCTCGAGGCCGACCATCTCCAGGGTCTCGGGGACGACCTGCTTGATGGCGTGGCCGGAGCGCCCGAGGACCTGCAGGGCGAAGGCGACGTTCTGGTAGACGTTCTTGTTGGGCAGCAGCCGGAAGTCCTGGAAGACCGTCCCGATCTCGCGCCGCAGCCGGGGCACCTTGCGCTGCGGCAGCCGGCCGACCTCCTGACCCGCGACGAGGACGGTCCCCTGGGTGACGCCCTCCTCCTTGAGGACCAGACGCAGCAGCGTGGACTTGCCAGAACCGGAAGCGCCCACGACGAAGACGAACTCGCCTCGCTCGACCTCGAGGTTGATGTCGCTCAGCGCCGGTCGGGTGGACCGGGGGTAGACCTTGCTGACGTTCTCGAAACGAATCATGCGCGCGAGGTGAACCTAACGGGGAGTGGTGGCCGGGGAGGATCCGAACGGCATACGTGACGCCGGCATCGAGCGCGAAGAGCGCACGACCCACCCGAGGATAGGTCGCCAACCTTGGTATGCCGCGCAGCCACACCTTGTCGGCGTTGCGCCTCCGGCCGCCCCCCGGCAGGTGCGGTCGAGGTCAGTGCCGCGCCGGCGCGAGGGGCACCAGACCTGTGCGCAGCTGCCACCGCCGGCCTGCGCGGAGCCGCTCGACGACCGCACGCTGCAAGGTGGTCTCCTGCGGGAGCGCGTCGAGGTCGAGTTCGGGCCCGCCCGGCCGGGGCGAGTCGAACCGCCGGTGGAAGACGAAGAACAAGGCATCGGCGTCGGCGTCGCTGCCCCCGGGGAGCAGCTCCCAGCGCCGTTGGAACCGCACCAGGTTGCTCGTGGCCGGCAGCAGCTCGGGCAGGCACGGGTCGAGGAGCCAGGAGGCGCAGTGGAAGGCGGTGGCCGCGTGCTCGGGGTAGCGGCTGGCGAAGACCCGCTGCGCCATCGCGAAGGAGGCGTCGACGGCCTCGGGGTCCAGCGGCCCGGTCTGCGGTATGTGGACCGACAGCACCCACTGCCCTGCCTGCTGCTCGGAGGGCACGGGATGGTTGGACACAGGCTCGAGGGACTCGGGCACGAACCGACGCAGCTCGAACTGCAGCCTGCCGAGCCAGAGCAGGCCGCCACCCCAGGCGGTCCTGAGCCAGCGTTGGGTGTGCAGCCCGGCCGTCCCGAAGGTCTGCCGGTGCACCCAGACCTGCTGGCCGAGGTCGGTCAGGGTCCGCTCGGACACGGCCTCGTCGATGTCGCGGCCGCGGTGGTGTGCGCGCACCGCCTCGGCCGTGACGACCAGGGCCGCGAGTGGCAGCAGGCCCGCCGGGCGGCCCGGCTCGTCGGCAAGGTCGGCGAACGGGTCGGAGGCGCCCCGCGCGGGCTTCCCGGCCCCGCCTGCTTCCCAGGTCTCGCCGATGGCTGCCTCCAGCAGGCTCGCAGCGGCTGCCACCTGCTCGTGCGCCACGTCGTCGAGCGAGCGCAGCGGGGGCAGTAGCTCGGCGACGTCCTCCGGACGAAGCCCCAACCGGTCGAGGACGCCGGGCAGCTCACCGTCCCGGAGGGCGTCGGCCACCTGACCGCCCGTCCAGGTGGTCGGCACCGGCACTACGAGTTCGCCTTCTCCTGCTCCTTGCGCCACCGCACTCCTGCCTCGATGAAGCCGTCGATGTCGCCGTCGAACACGGCCGAGGGGTTGCCCACCTCGAACTCGGTGCGCAGGTCCTTGACCATCTGGTAGGGCTGCAGCACGTAGGAGCGCATCTGGTCGCCCCAGCTGGCCTTGACGTCCCCGGCCATCTCCTTGCGCTCGGCGGCCTCCTCGGCCTGGCGCTGGAGAAGCAGCCGGGACTGCAGGACCCGCAGCGCGGCGGCGCGGTTCTGGATCTGGGACTTCTCGTTCTGCATCGACACGACGATGCCCGTGGGGATGTGGGTCATCCGGACCGCGGAGTCCGTGGTGTTGACGCTCTGGCCGCCGGGACCGCTGGAGCGGAAGACGTCGACCTTGATCTCGTTCTCGGGGATGTCGATCGAGTCGGTCTGCTCGATCAGCGGGATGACCTCGACCGCGGCGAAGCTCGTCTGGCGTCGCCCCTGGTTGTCGAACGGGCTGATCCGCACGAGGCGGTGCGTGCCGGCCTCGACCGAGAGGTTGCCGAAGGCGTACGGCACGTTGATCTCGAAGGTCGCGGACTTGAGCCCGGCCTCCTCCGCGTAGGAGGTGTCCATCACCTGCGCGGGATAGTTGTGCCGCTCGGCCCAGCGCAGGTACATCCGCATCAGCATCTCGGCGAAGTCGGCAGCGTCGACACCACCGGCTCCGGCGCGGATGGTGATGACCGCCGCGCGCTCGTCGTACTCCCCCGACAGCAGGGTGCGCACCTCGAGCTCCCCGACGGCCTTCTGGAGGGCGACCAGCTCCTTCTCGGCCTCGAGCATCGTCTCGGGGTCGCCACCGTCCTCGGTGCCCATCTCGACGAGGGTCTCGAGGTCGTCGATCCGCTGGTCCATGCCGGTCACGCGCTCGTACTCGGAGTTGGCCCGCGACAGCGCGGAGGTGATCACCTGCGCCGCTTCGGGGTCGTCCCAGAGGTCGGGCGCCGAGGCCTTCGCCTCGAGCTCGGTGATCTGCGCCTGGACGGACTCCAGGTCGGTCACCTCACGCACGGAGTCCATGGTGTTGCGGAGGGTCTTGATCTCTTGCTGGAAGTCGACGGCCACGAGACACAACTCTATGGCACCTGCGCCGTCCACCCTCACCGCCGCAGAGCGCAGGTATGCCGCGCAGCCGGGTGCGTGGCATGGGCGAACCAGAACTGGTCTAACCAGCTTTCTGTGCACATAGATAGTATTTAAAGGTCGCACCCTCTGCACACGTCCTGTCTGGCACGCTAGAGCCATGACCCCCGACGGTCCAGCCCCCGGCCCCCCGGCCGATCTGCACGCGAGCGTGCTGGACAAGCTCGGGCAGATGATCGTCTCGGGTGCGGTGCCTGTCGACGGCGTGGTCCGGATCGACCAGCTCGACGAGCGGTTCGGCGTGTCCCGGTCGGTCGTCCGCGAGGCCGTGCGGGTGCTGTCCTCGATGGGCCTGGTCGAGACCCGGCGGCGCCTCGGGGTCCGCGTCATGCCCCGTGCGCGCTGGAACGTCTTCGACCCGCGGGTGATCCGCTGGCGCCTGGACGGTCCCGACCGCGAGGCGCAGCTCGTGTCGCTCGGGGAGCTGCGGGAGGGGTTCGAGCCCGTCGCGGCCGCGCTCGCCGCCGACCGGGCGACCCCCGACGAGTGCGGCGCGATGGCCGCGGCCGTGATGCAGATGACGGTGCACGCCAAGTCCGGGGACCTGGGGGCCTACCTCGAGGCCGACAAGGACTTCCACCGCACGATGCTCGAGGCGTCCGGCAACGAGATGCTCGCCTCCCTGTCGACCGTCGTCGCCGAGGTGCTCTCGGGTCGGACGCACCACGACCTCATGCCCAGCAGCCCCAACTCGGCGGCGATCCGGCTGCACGGCGACGTCGCCCAGGCGATCGGCTCCGGCGACGGACCTGCAGCGAGGGCGGCCATGACGGCCATCATCGACGAGTCGAGGGCCGCGGTGCGGGATTCCAAGGGCACGGCACACCGCGGCTGAGCAGACACCTGCGGTCGGCTCAGAGCACGCAGGTGTTCAGCAGGTCGCCCGAGGTCGGACGGGCCCGCAGGCCATCGGCCGGAGGCTGGGCCCCCTGCTCGACCCAGCTGGTCAGGTCGTCGAAGGCGGTGCGCGCGCAGGGCAGGAGCGGACGCAGCTTGTCGGGGAACGCGGCATACAGGCCGTCTGTGTGGGTGCCGTCCGCCACGCTGTAGTAGCGGTGCAGCGCACCGGCGCCGGCCCGGTCGACGAGCCCGTCGTAGACGTCGGCGTCGGTGGCGGGGGGCAACAGCGTGTCGAGCGTGCCCTGCACGGTGAGCATCGGCTTGCCGATGGCTCCGGTGAGCTGGACGGAGGCCACCGCCTTCTTGACCGACTGCGGTCGTGAGGCGTAGTCGTAGTCAGCGTCGCAGGACGGAGTTCCGCTGGCGCAGAAGGGGATTCCAGCCTTGAGGGCGCCGTCGAACGTCGGGTCGAACTCCTCACGGTAGATCCGCTGGGTCAGGTCCCAGTAGACGGTCTCGTGGAACGGCCACAGGAACTCCGACCCCGGCACGAAACCCGCCCGGATGATCGCGTCGTGGGCGGCCTGGTCGCCCGTCGCGGCGTACGCGGGGTAGTTCTTCAGTGCGGTCGGCAGGTAGGTGAGCAGGTTCGGGCCCTCCGCGCGGAACAGCGTGCCCTCCCAGTCGAGGCCACCGTCGTAGAGGTCGGGACGGTTCTCGAGCTGCCACCTGGTCAGGTAGCCACCGTTGGAGATCCCGAACATGTAGGTGCGCTTCGGAGCCTTGGCGTAGACCTGCTTGACGACACGTTTGGTCGCCAGGGTCAGCTGGGTGACGCGCTGGTTCCACTCGGCGATCGAACCGCCGGGCGCCGAGCCGTCGTCGTAGAAGGAAGCGCCGGTGTTCCCCTTGTCGGTGGAGGCGAACGCGTAGCCCTTGCTGAGCACCCAGTCGCTGATGATGAAGTCGTTGGCGTACTGCGCCCGCACGCCAGGAGCGCCGCTGACGACGAGGCCGCCGTTCCAGTGGTCCGGGATGCGGATGACGAACTGGCTGTCGTGGTTCCAGCCGTTGTTGGTGTTCGTCGTGGAGCTGTCGGGAAAGTACCCGTCGACCTGGATCCCCGGGACGCCACTCGGGTTCTTCGTGCCCGCAGCGTGGAGTCCGGCCCAGTCGTTCGGGTTGGTGTGGCCGCTCAACACGGTGCCGGCGGTGGTGAGGTCGTCGAGGCACGCGACCTTCTGCATCCCGGCGCCGGGCACCTTGACCTTCGCCTGTCGCGCGCAGTGCCCGCCCTGCGGCTTGTCCGCGGCGGCGGGGCCGGCAGTGGCCAGCGCTCCCCCGATGGCGAGGACGGCTGAGGTGGCGAGGGCGGCGGCGCAGCGGCGTGACGTCGATGTCAGTGGCATGCGCGTCAGCAAACCTCGGCGACGGACGGGCCTCAATGTGGGTCCCCCACACAAAGCCGGTATGCCGCGTGTGCGGCTCGGCCCGTCCCGTCGGCCCCAGACGCGCGTCGCACCGACGCCACGCACGCCTCCTGACCCGCGACACGCGGGCCTCGCAACCCGCGGCGCGCATCGCTCGCGCCCCGCCCGGGCTGGGCGAGGTGTGGGGCGCGGTCAAGGTCGTGGTGGTCCACCGTCGCGACCGCCCTTCCCAGTGCCATCGCCCCCAACGCCGCGTCCCTCGGCACACCTGCTGGGACCGCCGCCGTCACCGTCGCGACCGCTACCGGATCCGGTGGAGCCCGCCCGGTCTCGGCGGGCTCGCCACTTGCGGAGCTGGCTGTCGTAGGACCCCGGGGTGAGGTCCCACCGCACGAATGGTCCGTGGGGTCCGGTGATGACCTGACCGGCGTAGCGGCTGGTGTGGACGAGCGTGTGGTGGCGCTGACACAGCAGGGCACCGTGGTCGGTGTCGGTGGGTCCGCCATCGGCCCAGTGCACGAGGTGGTGCGCGTCGCACCAGGTCGCGGGTTTGCTGCACCCGGGGAACGTGCAGTGACCGTCGCGCAGCCACAGGTGCCGGATCTGGGCGCCGGTGAACAACCGCTCGGCCCGGCCCTGGTTGAGGACCTCGCCGCGGCTGCCGAGCACCGCCGGGATGACCTGGGCGTCGCATGCCAGACGCCGCACGGTCTCGATCGACAGTGGCTCTCCGGACAGGGTGAGTCCCGCACCCCGGCAGCTCTGCTGGAGCTGGTCCAGCCCGATGGTCACGACGAGACTGGTCTTGGCCTGCCGCGGCAACCCCTCCGGTGCGCTGACCGCCCGCCGCACCAGCTCGACCAACGCATCCGCGCGCCGTGCGGCCGGGGTGCGCGGGTCACGCTCACCGCTCTCGGGGTCGGTCACCGGCTTGGCCAGGGCGTCGACCGCGGTGTCGACGATCACCGCGCTCTCGTCGTCGAGCAGCATGGTGTAGCGCCACATCCCCATCGGTCCCTTGCCCTTGACCAGGGACCGGTGCGCGCGGCGAGTCTGCGCCTCGTGCTCGATCAGCCGGTCAGGGCGCATCAGGTCGGCGGTGCGCCGCAGCGCGATCGCCAGGACCTTCTCGCTCATCCCGTCACGACCCCGCGCTGCCCGCAGCAGCTCGGCCGTGGCGGCTTCGAGCTGGGTCGGGTCAGCCAGCCCGCGCACACCCTGGTGGAACCGCACCAGCATCGCGGCCTTCGCCACCGGCAGCACCTCGACCTCCTCCGTCGCCTCCACGCCTGGGGTCGATGTCGTTTCGACGCCGTGGCCCGATGTCGGGTCGACGCCTGCCGCGACCGCCTCTCGGACCGCAGCCAGCCGCGGCTCGTCCACGGCGCCGCTCACCGCGTCGAGGTCCGCCAGCAGACGCGCGCCGAGCCCGGGCGCCTTCATCCGCGCCCAGTCCTGCACCCCCGCGGCACCCCAGCCCTCGCCGACCCCGAGCCCTCGGGACCTGGCCTCACCCATCACCGCAGCCAGCTGCGCCTCGACGCCCACGTGGAGGTGGCCCAGCGTCGTCATGGCCGCTTCGACCTCGGCATCGGACAACGCCCACAGCCGCTCCGGTCGCGAACCGGCCAGGGTCGCGCTCGCCGCCCGCGCAGCGCTCAGCACCGGTCGGTCGCGGCCGACCGTGCCGGGTGTCGCGTCGTCGAGCGTGATGGCCATGACCCCAACCTAGACGGCACCACTGACAGTCCAAAACGACATCCGCGACAGCGAATTCGCCTGCACCAGAACAGATCCCGGCACCCTGTGGACAACCTGAGACGCCTGTGACCAGTGGTTTCACATCGTCCCGCCACCTGCCGAAACGGCGCCGTCACGGCACCAGTTGTCCCCAGCCGCGAGCGAGTAGAGGGAGGCGAAGAAGACGGCAGGGCGGGTGCGTCAGGTTGGTCGCGCGCCTGCTGTCAGAGACCTTCGAGGGGCCGGGTTGTGGCCGGATCGCGGGACCCCTTCGTCGACCCGGGCGCGCGGCAGGTCCCCGTCAGTGCGAGGCGCGGAGGACGTCTGGTCAGTGCGAGGCGCGCAGGACGTCGCGGGTGAGCTCCAGCTGGCCACGATGCTGGGCGAGCTCCTCGTAGACGTGGAACAGCACCTCGCCCTGGGTCGCGTACTCGTCGCGGGGGTCCGGGCGTGCCGGGGGCGCGGTGGGGTCGCTGGCCCGCACCCAGCCGGCGAACGCCTCGCGCATCCGGTCGGTGTCTGCCGCGAGGTCCCGCCACAGGTCCGGTGGCGGTGAACTCGGCCGGCCGGTCGCGGGGCACCACCTCGCCGAGGTTCGTCGTCGACGCCCAGGCCCCGCAGACGCCGAGGCAGTGCGTGACGATCGCGAACGGGCTGTTGGCGCCCGGCAGGTCAGGTCTGCGGTTGGCGAGGTCGTCACCGAGCTCCACGACGATGTCGCGCATCGCCACGAGGGCCTCGTCGCAGAACCTCAGGTAGGTGTCCTTGTCGATCACGGCCGTCCTCTCACGCCTTGCCCGTCTCGAGCAGCCGCTGGAACCCCGCCTCGTCGAGGATCGGCCGACCGAGCTCGCGGGCCTTGTCCTCCTTGGTGCCGGCGTTCTCTCCGACGACGACGTAGTCGGTCTTCTTGGACACCGACCCCGACGCCTTGCCGCCACGGGAGAGGATCGCCTCCTTGGCCGAGTCGCGGGAGAAGGTCTCGAGCGAACCGGTGACCACGATCGTCAGCCCGGCCAGCGTCTGCTCGACAGACTCGTCACGCTCGTCCGCCATCACCACGCCGTCGGCCTGCCACTGGGTGACGATCCTGTCGTGCCAGTCGACGGCGAACCAGGCGGCGACGGCCTCGGCGATGACGCCGCCGACGCCCTCGACCCCGGCCAGCTCCTCCGGACGCTCCTTGGCTGCCTCGCGAAGGGCATCCATCGTGGCGAAGTGCTGCGCCAGGGCCCTCGCCGCCGTGGGTCCCACGTGCCGGATCGACAGGGCGACGATCACCCGCCAGAGGGGCTGCAGCTTGGCCTGCTCGAGGTTCTCCGAGAGGCGCAGTCCGTTGGCGGACAACGCCTTCCCATCCACGACGGACTCGGGCGGGTCGGTCTTCTTGGCAGCCCGGGTGAAGAGCGGGACGGTCGCCAACCGGGCGCGCCCCGCCTCACCGGCCAAGCCGAAGAGCGCGCTCTCGTCCTCGATCACCCCCGACTCGAGGAGGGCGACGGACCCCTCCCAGCCCAGCGCCTCGATGTCGAACGCACCGCGACCGGCCAGCCCGGCCAGCCGCTCGCGCAGCTGTGCGGGGCAGGTCCGGGAGTTGGGGCAGCGGATGTCCTTGTCGCCCTCCTTCTCCGGCGCCAACGGCGTCCCGCACGACGGGCACTCGGTCGGCATGACGAACTCGCGCTCGGACCCGTCGCGCAGGTCGACGACCGGGCCGAGGATCTCGGGGATCACGTCTCCGGCCTTGCGCAGCACCACGGTGTCGCCGATCAGCACACCCTTGCGTCGCACCTCGTCGGCGTTGTGCAGGGTGGCCCGCTCGACCGTGGAACCCGCCACGACCACCGGCTCCATCACCCCGAACGGGGTCACCCGACCGGTGCGACCGACGTTGACCTGGATGTCGAGCAGCCTGGTGTTGACCTCCTCGGGCGGGTACTTGAACGCGATCGCCCACCGCGGGGCGCGCGAGGTCGAGCCGAGCTGGCGCTGCAACGAGATCTCGTCGACCTTGATGACGATGCCGTCGAGCTCGTGCTCGACGCTGTGCCGCTCGGCGCCGTAGTGGTCGATGAACTCCTGCACGTCCTCGATCGAGTCGAGCACGCGGTAGTGGGTGGAGATCGGCAGCCCCCACTCGCGGAACAGGTCGTAGGCCTGGGACTGTCGCGTCAGCTCCAGGCCCTCGCGCAGCCCGATCCCGTGCACCAGCATCCGCAGGCCCCGGCTCGCGGTGACGCGGGGGTCCTTCTGCCGCAACGATCCTGCGGCTGTGTTGCGGGGGTTGGCGTAGGGCGCCTTGCCCGCCTCGACGAGCTGGGCGTTCAGCTCACCGAACGCCTCGACCGGGAAGTAGACCTCGCCGCGGATCTCGACCCGCGCCGGGTGGTCGGACCCGGCCAGCTGGTGCGGGACGCCGTGGATGGTCTTGACGTTGTTCGTGACGTCCTCGCCCGTCCGGCCGTCGCCGCGGGTGAGCGCCCGGACGAGGCGCCCCTTCTCGTAGAGCAGGTTGACGGCCAGGCCGTCGATCTTCAGCTCGCACAGGTAGTGGTAGGGCCTCGAGCCGGCGTCACGGGCCACCCTCGCCGCCCACGCGGCCAGCTCCTCGGGCGAGAAGCAGTTGTCGAGACTCAGCATCCGCTCGAGGTGGTCGACCGCTGTGAAGTCCGTCGAGAAGACCGCACCCCCGACCTGCTGCGTGGGGCTCTCGGGCGTGCGCAGCTCCGGGAACTCCTCCTCCAGCTCGTTCAGGCGACGGATCAGCCGGTCGTACTCGCCGTCGCTGATCGTCGGCGCATCCTTGACGTGGTAGGCGAACTGGGCCGCCGTCGCCTGCTCGGCGAGGTCAGCCCACTCGTGGCGGGCAGCCTCGGTGGCGGGCTCGGGAGCAGGCTCTGGCGCGGACTTCGCGGTAGCCGTGGAGTCGGTCTTGGTCACGTGCCCATCCTGCCGCACACCCCCGACGCCGCGCCGTCCGCGCGGCATACCCGAATCCATAGCCAAACCACCTGCCCAGCGGAGAGGATGGCTGGAACCGGACCCCCCAGCGTCGAGGAGCCTGCGCCATGACCAATCTCGCCACCAACCTGGTGACCACCGCCCAGGAGAGGCCCGACCGGGCGGCCATCAAGTTCATGGGCAACGACATCAGCTACGCCCAGATCCACGGCATGGCAGCCAAGGTGGCGGGGTCGCTGCGCGCGGCCGGGATCGAGCCCGGTGACCGCGTGGCGATCATCCTGCCGAACGTGCCGGCTTTCCCCGTCGTGTTCTTCGGCTCGCTCCTGGCCGGCGCGATCGTCGTGCCGATGAACCCGCTGCTCAAGTCCGGCGAGATCGACTTCTTCTTCACCGACTCCGGCGCCAAGGTCGCCTTCGTGTGGCCCGACTTCGTCGCGGAGGCCACCGAGGGCGCGAAGAACTCGGGCACCAGGATCATCCCGTGCGGTCCGATGGGTCCCGTGGATGGCGCCCTCGAGGGCGGCGACCCGATCGCGGAGCCGGTCGAGCGGGACGACGAGGACACGGCGATCGTGCTCTACACCTCAGGCACCACCGGGCGCCCCAAGGGTGCCGAGCTGACCCACCGGAACATCCACCTCAACGCCCACCGCAGCGCCGTGGACATCCAGGCCACCACCCCGGACGACGTGGTGATGGGCTGCCTGCCGCTGTTCCACGTGTTCGGGCTCGTGGTGGGGCTCAACGCCGCCGTCATCGCGGGCGCCGCGCTCGCCCTGATTCCCCGGTTCGACCCCGCCGAGGCGATCAAGGTCATCGGCAACGAGAAGGTCACCATCTTCATGGGCGTCCCCACCATGTATGCCGCGATCCTCAACCACCCCGACTCCGACGCCCTGGACGCGACCTCGCTGCGCACCTGCTGCTCCGGCGGCTCGGCGATGCCCCTGGAGGTCATGAAGGCGTTCGAGGAGAAGTTCGGCTGCATGATCCTCGAGGGCTACGGCCTCTCCGAGACCTCACCGGTGGCGTCGTTCAACATGCCGACGATGGAGCGCAAGCCCGGGACGATCGGGGTGGCCATCCCCGGGTGCGAGATGAAGCTCGTCGACCTCGACGGCAACGACGTCCCGCCCGGCGACGGCGTCGGAGAGATCGCGATCCGGGGCGACAACGTGATGAAGGGCTACTGGCAGAACCCCGACGCCACCGCCGAGGCGATCCCCGACGGATGGTTCCGCACGGGCGACCTCGCGACCGTCGACCAGGAGGGCTACTTCACGATCGTCGACCGCAAGAAGGACATGATTCTGCGGGGCGGCATGAACGTGTACCCGCGGGAGGTCGAGGAGGTGCTCTACACCCATCCCGACGTGCTCGAGGCGGCCGTCGTGGCGGTGCCGGACGACCTGCTCGGCGAGGACGTCGGCGCGGCCGTGGCGCTGCGCCCCGGAGCGACGGCGACCCTCGAGGAGGTCCAGGCCTTCGTCAAGGAGAAGATCGCCGCCTACAAGTACCCCCGCCACATCTGGGCCGTCGACGAGCTGCCGAAGGGTCCGACCGGCAAGATCCTGCGCCGCGAGGTGAGCAAGCCGGCAGACGCGTGACTCTCTCCTCGTGACCCTTCACTGAGCACACGGCCCGCCGGGCTCCGCCTGCCCCATCGCCGGATCGGGCGGCGAGTCGTGTCCTCGGACGGTGACCGACGACGTCAGGCGTCCTTGCGTCGCCTGGCCGGCAGGCCGATGATGACCGCCGACACCAGGACGATGGCGGCGCCGAGCAGCTGCGGCCAGGCCAGGTGCTCGTCCAGGACGGCCACGCCGAGCAGCACCGACACGACCGGGATGAGGTAGGTGACCGTGGTGCTGACCGTCGCTCCCGCGCCGCGGACCACGTCGAACTGCAGCATGTAGGCCAGCCCGGTCCCGACGACACCGAGGGCCAGGACGCAGAGCAGCGGCAGCAGCACTCCCCCGGACTCGAGGTTGGGGTGGCCGGCCCACGGCGCGGGATACCCGTCGCGGTGGAACAGCCACCACACGAGCAGCACCGGCACCATCAGGACCGAACCCACGAGCAGCAGCGCCGTCGGCATCGACAGCCCGCCGAGGTCGGCGTCGCCGAGGAACCGACGGTTGTAGGTCCAGCCCAGCCCGTAGGATGCCCCGGCCACCAGGGTCATGCCGAACCCAAGGAGGTCCGGTCGGCCCGCGGACTCCCAGGGCTGCATGATGACGATGACACCGGCGAAGCCGACGAGCACCGCCGTGAGCTTGCGCGGCGACAGCCGGTCGCTCGGCAGCAGGGCCAGGGCGAAGAAGACCGCGGCGATCGGGGTGGTCGCGTTGCCGATGCCGGCGAGTGCGGACGAGACCCGCTCCTCCCCCGCGGCGAACAGGCTGAACGGCAGTGCGGTGAGGAACACCCCCGACACTGCCAGGTGGGCCCAGGTGCGGCGCTCGCGCGGGAGCCGCCCGCCGGTGATGGCCAGCAGGGTGAGGAGGGTCACCGTGCCCGCGAAGATGCGCAGGCCCGAGATCTGCAGCGGCGCCATGGTGCGCAGCCCGACCTTCATGAGCAGGAAGCTCGACCCCCAGATGAGAGCGAGCAGCAGGTACTTGGCCTGCCACGGCACGCGCGTCACCTGGCGCGGTGGGGCGACGGGGGTGGCGGTGGCACTGCTCATGCGGACATCAACCCTCGGCTCGTTCGGACCATTCCGCGGCCACGGCGACCGCTGCACGGTGAACGCGCCAGGCCCCCTCGGGTGTGAGTGCGGGTAGGCCGCAGGCGGGGCTGGCCGTGAGGTCGGTCAGGAACTTCGTGGGCATCCCCGCGTCGTGCCAACCCCTCACCACCAGGTCGGCGGCATCCCGCTCGGTGCCGCTGCCGTCCGTCGGCAGGCAGCCGGCATAGAGGGCGACGCCGGCCTCGACGGTGGCGGCGATCGACTCCCACCGCTGCGGCGTGAGTGCGGTGACGTCCATCGCGACGGCTCCCACGCCCGTGGCGCGCAACAACGGCAGGGGTATGCCGGGGTCGCAGCAGTGCACGACCGTCGCCGCCGCGTCGACGGCCGGGTGGTCGGTCGCCGCGGCGAGCACGTCGCGCAGGCCGGTCATGGCGGTCTGCGGGTCCACCGGGCGCAGGTGGCCGTAGCCGGACGCCGTCGGTAGGTGGCCGGCGAGGACCGCGGGCAGGGACGGCTCGTCGAGCTGGAGCACGAGCGAGGCACCAGGGACGAGGCGGGCCACATCGGCGAGGTGGACCCGCAGTCCCTCGGCCAGGGAGCCGACCAGGTCGCGCAGGGCACCGGGGTCGGCGAGCGCCTTCTCGCCGCGCTGGAGCTCGACGCCCGCGGCGAGCGTCCAGGGGCCGGTGCACTGGATCTTGAGGTCGCCCTCGTAGCCGTCGAACGCCTCGGCGAGCTCGTCGAGGTCCTCACGCAGGAGTGCCGAGGTGCGAGCGGCGTCGTGGCCGCCCCTCTCCACGAACCGCCACCCACTGGGCTGGAGGTCGACGTGCAGGTCGACGAGCAGGCCCGCCGCCCGGCCGATCATGTCGGCGCCGGGTCCGCGGGCGGGCAGCTCGGGAAGGTAGGGCAGGTGCCCGTCACCGAGGATGTCGCGGACACCCTTGAGCGCCTCGCGGATGTCGGTGCCCGGGAGAGATCCGATGCCAGTTGCGCGAGCCACGCCCTGAGCGTAGTCAGCCCCGCCGACACCGTCGTGGGCGGCACGAGTCTGCCCCTTCCAGTCGTCAGACCGTGGCGCACAGGCGGGTGTACACCGCGCTCTCGGCCCCACGACCGGACGTCTCAGCCGGTGTCAGGACCCGCGTCGGTGCCCGTGCCGGTGCCCGCGTCGAGTGCCGCGACGAGCCGTTTCGGGGCGACGCAGCGCCAGGCGTCCTCCACGATCTCCTCGACGTGCGGCCAGTCGATGTCGTCGACGTCGAGGTAGACCCCGACCCATCCCCGGTGGCCGACGTACGGCGGCCGGAAGTACCGCTCCGGCTCGGACGCGACCAGTGCCGACTGCACTCCCTCGGCAGCCGCCGCCCAGACGGCGGTGCGGTCGTCGTGGTGCTCCTGAGCCGCCATCACGAACAGCTTCTTCCCACCCGCGAACCAGCAGGGCTCACCGTGCGACTGCCGCTGCTCGGTCTCCGGGAGGGCCAGGCAGAGTGCACGCACCCGCGCCAAGGGTGACCCGTCCCGGATCACGGCACGCGGCATACCGGTGTCAGCGCTCCAGCCAGGTGGAGGCGATGGTGGCCGAACCGACCACGCGGGTGCCCTCGTAGAGGACCACGGACTGGCCGGGAGCCACCCCGCGGAGCCGTCCGGACAGCCGCACCTCGACGTCGTCACCGTCGGCCCACGCCTGCGCGGGCACCTCCTCGCCGTGGGCTCGCACCTGGGCACCGACCGCGACGACACCTTCGGGCGGCGGGCCGCACCAGCGGGCGTGGTCGCCACGAATCGCGTTGACCCCCAACAGGTCTGACGTGCCGATCACGACGCGGTTGGCAGCCGCGTCCACCGACACGACGTAGCGCGGGTCGCCATCCATGTCCGAGCGGTCGAGCCCTAGTCCACGTCGCTGACCCACGGTGTAGGAGTAGGCGCCCAGGTGGGCGCCGACCACCTCACCCGTCTCGGCGTCGACGATCTCGCCCGGCTGCTCACCCAGCCTGGACGTGAGCCAGCCCTTGGTGTCGCCGTCGGCGATGAAGCAGATGTCGTGGGAGTCGGGCTTGCCCGCGACGTAGAAGCCGCGCTCCTTGGCCTCGGCGCGGATCTCCGGCTTTGCGGTGTCCCCCAGCGGGAAGAAGGCCCGCGCCAGCTGGTCGGCGTCCAGCACCCCCAGCACGTAGGACTGGTCCTTGGCCATGTCGACAGCGCGGTGCAGCTCGCGGCCGCCATCCTCACGCGACACGACCTGCGCGTAATGACCTGTCGCGACGGCGTCGAAGCCCAGCGCCACGGCCTTGTCGAGCAGCGCGGAGAACTTGATCTTCTCGTTGCAGCGCAGGCAGGGGTTCGGAGTCCGCCCCGCGGAGTACTCCGCGACGAAGTCCTCCATCACGTCCCGCTTGAAACGCTCGGCCATGTCCCACACGTAGAAAGGGATTCCGAGCATGTCGGCGACACGGCGGGCATCCCCGGCGTCCTCGATCGTGCAGCACCCCCGCGCCGACTCGCGCAGCGTCGCGGCACTTTGCGACAGGGCGAGATGCACGCCGACGACCTCGTGACCGGCGTCGAGCATCCGGCCTGCAGCGACGGCGGAGTCGACCCCGCCGGACATCGCGGCGACAACGCGCATCAGCCGGTCCACCCACTGGCGCGCCGAGCGCGGTCGATGGCGGCTGGCAGCGCAGCCAGCACTGCGTCGACGTCGGCGTCGGTGGAGGTGTGCCCCAGGGTCAGGCGCAGCGCGCCCTTCGCAGACTCCTCGGGGATGCCCATGGCCAGCAGCACGTGCGACGGCTGCGGCACCCCGGCCTGGCACGCCGAACCGGTCGAGCACTCCACACCGGCAGCATCGAGGAGGTAGAGCAGGGAGTCACCCTCGCACCCGGGCACGAGGAGATGGGCGTTGCCGGGCAGGCGGTGTATGCCGTCGCCGGCCTCCCACGCGCCGGTCGGCATGATGTCGTAGCCGAGGTCCATGGCGGACTCGATCAGCCTGTCCCGCAACGCCATCAGCCGCGGAACCTCTGACGGGATGGAGCGTACGGAGTCCTCCATCGCCACGGCGAAGGCGCGGATCGCGGGGACGTCGAGGGTGCCGCTGCGGATCTGTCGTTCCTGACCTCCGCCGAAGCTCTGCGGCACGACGACGGCGTCTCGGCGCACAAGCAGGGCACCGACACCCAGGGGCCCCCCGACCTTGTGGCCGGTCACCGTCATCAGGTCGGCGCCGGACGCGGCGAAGTCAACCGGCAGATGGCCGGCGGCCTGCACCGCGTCGGTGTGGAACGGGAGGCCGAAGTCGTGGGCGACGGCGGCGATCTCAGCCACTGGCTGGATGGTGCCCACCTCGTTGTTGGCCCACATCACGGTGACGAGGGCGACCGAGTCGGGGTCCTCCTCGATCGCGGCCCGCACCGCGTCGGCGGTGATGAAGCCCCGTGCGTCGGGCTCGACCCAGGTGACCTTGGCACCCTCGTGCGTGACGAGGTGCTCGACGCAGTCCAGCACGGCGTGGTGCTCGATGGCGCTGCAGACGATCCGCACCCGCCCCGGGTCGGCCTCCCGACGCGCCTCGAAGACACCGGCCACCGCCAGGTTGTCGGACTCGGTGCCACCCGAGGTGAAGACGACCTCGGACGGTCGGGCCCCCAGCGCCTTGGCCAGCCGCTCGCGCGACTCCTCGACGACCCGTCGGGCCATCCGGCCGGAAGTGTGCAGGGAGGACGCGTTGCCGGTGGTGGCCAGCTGGTCGGCCATCGCCTCCATGGCCGATGGGAGCATCGGCGTGGTGGCGGCATGGTCGAGGTAGGCGGTCACCGGCGAAAGTTTACGCGTCAACTGCTCAACCTTCCGCCCCAGCCGGACGTCGGGTACGGCAGCCGGCCCACAGCGGGCTGGTTGCGGGCAGACTGGGACGAAGGGGGTGGCTGGTGTGGGACGCAAGGACGACGGGTCGTTCGAGCAGTTCGCCGAGGGCGCGCTCCCCCGGTTGCTCCGCACCGCGTGGCTGCTGACCGGCGACGCCTCGCGGGCCGAGGAAGCCGTGCAGGAGACGTTGGTCCGGCTCTACGTCGTGTGGTCGAAGGTCCAGCTCGGCGAGCCCGACGCCTACTGCCACCGCATCCTGCGCAACGTCGTGGTGAGCACCTGGCGCCGCGACCGCAGGCTCGTCCTCGTGGAGGAGGTCCGTGACGACATCGACGGGCGCCGCGCCACCGACACCTCTGGCACGCGACTCGACCTGGTGCGCGCCCTCCAGGAGCTGCCCTCCCGGGAGCGGGAGGTCGTGGTGCTGCGGCACTACGCCGACCTGTCCGAACGCACCGTCGCCGAGCTGCTCGGCGTCAGCGTCGGCACCGTGAAGTCGTCGTCCTCGCGCGGCCTCGAGCGACTGCGGACGCTCATAGCCGACAAGGGAGAAGCCCATGTCCAGTGACCTCGACGTCATCGAACGCCTGCGCACCGACCCCGCCCCCACGATGGTCGTCGACCTCGACCGGGTCACCGCCCTCGCCCGTCGACGGCTCCAACAGCGCACTGCGCGCCGGGTCGCCGTCGTCGCAGCAGCTGTGGTGGCAGCGACCGTCGCCGCGGTCATGGTCCTGGCCCCCGACGACCGACGCACCACGACGCCGCCGGCAGGCACGTCCACGACGGTCGCGCGAGACCTGTCGATCACGGGCAACGGGGGGACTGAGCTGCCCGACGACCGCGGCAGCTACACGGTCGTCGTGGACGGAGGCGTTCTCCACATCTGGATGACCCGTGCCGGCCACAAGAGCAACATGTCCTCCACCGTGGTGCTGCCCAGCGGTGGGACGTGGATGCAGATCGTCGGCACCCGGGACGTCCCCGTGCTCCTCGGCGTCGTGCCGGCCGGCGCCACGGACGTCGACATCGTGTCCGCACCCGGCACGCCCTCCCACACCGTGCAGACAGGCCCGGCCGAGGACTTCGAGGCCTTCGTCGTCAGGTTCGACGAGCCCCCCGCCGACGGACAGCTGACCGCCGTCGACCTGCGGTGGCGGCTGCGCGGCGCGCTCCACACCGCCCTCGGCACCAGTCCGCAGCGCGTGGAGTTCGACGTGACCGGCGCAGGCCGGCTCGCCGTGAGCATGACGAGCCCCCGGCGCGGCGCGGTGACCGCCACCCTCGACGGCGCGCCCCTCGGTCCGGCGTCGGTCTGGGGCGACACCCCCGGCTCCACCTACACCTGGGATAGGAAGGAGCTGCCCGACGGACGGGTCCTGGTGTGGGGCGTGGTCCCGCAGCAGACGCTCTCCGTGAACCCGGTCCTCGAGGGATCGGCCACGACTGGCCCGGCCGGAATGCGACCCCTCGGTGAGCACCCGGCATACCTGGCGTATGCCGTGATCGTGACGGGGCGCTCCGGCGACATCCATGGGATCCGCACCATTGACCGGTCGAGTACGGGCGTCGGCTACACCGAGTAGCCACCCGCGGCACACCTCGTCTCGGCCACCCTGCCTCTCACCCGGCGCCCGTTCGTCCAGATCACCTGCGCGAGCGCGGCGGCGGTGCCACGCTGGGCTGAGGGCGGTAGCACACCCGTTGGGCAACCCACCCTTGACACCTGCCCGAAATGCCCGAATGCTCCGGTACACCGGATTGGTCTAGACCTATGGAGCCCCGATGCACCGCCGACTGTCTTCCAGCGCCGCAGCAACCCCCCTGCCCGGTGGACGGCCGCGAGAGCGACGGAGCCTGCGATCGGCAGTTGCCGGGCTGGCCGTGGCCGCCGCCGTCACGGCGCCGGCAGTGGCCCAGGGCGCCCAGGAGACCGCTGTGTATGACACCCAGCAGCTCCACGAGACCGCCCTCTACAAGGTCAACGGGCCGTCCAACGCCGCCGCTCAGGAGCTGGTCACCCAGGCCGCACACATCGGGACCGTCAGCGTCTGGCTCGAGAGCCAGGCCGGGACGGGCACGATCTCGGCCGAGCTGCGCACCTCGGTCGAGGCCCAGGGGAGCACGCTGGCCACGGCCACCACCGACATCGGCGCGCTCGGCGGCACCGGCTCAGGGTGGGTCGACTTCACCCTGGACGCCGATGTCGAGCCGGGGACCGCCTACTTCCTCGTCGTCCAGGGACACACCAGCGAACCGGGTCGGATCGCGTGGTTCGGCACCCGGACCACAGTCCCCGAGGCACTCCACAGCTGGAACTACGACCTGCCCTACTGGGGCGGGTGGAAGGAGTACACCGGCTACTCCCCCGCCTTCGTGGTGAACCCGAGCGGCGACGAGGGTTGCGGCGACCCCGACGCCTGCTACAAGGCCATGCCCCCCTGGCTCGCGAGCGCCAACAGCGCCGGTCTGCTTTTCAACGGCACGACCACCGTCGGGATCTCACCGGCGGACGGGTGGGGCTCCACCTACGTGCCCGACAGCAACGTCCTGCGGTTGGCGAGCGGGCGCTGGCGCTACCTCCCGGACGGCGCCACGACCCCCGTGACCGTCCCCGCAGACGACCCTGCGGCCAGCCGACAGGTGGCGGCCTCGCGCGCCTGGCTCGCCTCCGGCACAGTGCCCGGGTCCACCCCGGAGCAGCGCGCCGTCGCCAGCCGCGCCCTGCTGAGCATGCGGGCCCTGCTCCAGCCCAACGGTGCGGTGGCAGCAGCCTGGTACGGCGCGTGGAAGTACTCCTGGCCGCGGGACACCGCATTCATCACGGCCGCGTTCGTCGCCACGGGACATCTCGAGGAGGCCCGCCGCATCCTCGAGTTCAACGCGTCGACCCAACGCGCGGACGGCACCTGGGAGGCGCGCACAACGCTCGACGGTGCGGGGCCGCCGGACGGGCGACGGTGGCAGCTCGACGCCAACGGCTGGGTGCCGTGGTCGACCTGGCAGTGGTACCAGGCCGCACCCAAGCGCACCCGCGACCTGCAGCTGGCCACGCTCTACCCGACGGTCGCCAAGGCCGCGGACTACATCGCGGCTCACCTCGACGCACGAGGGCTGCCACCGGCTTCTCCCGACTACTGGGAGATTCCCACGACGACGCCCAACATCGGCACTGCGGCGCCCCTGCTCGCCGGCCTCAACGCCGCCGCCGACCTGGCCAAGGCGATGCACCGCAACGCGGAGGCCAAACGGTGGAACGCGGCTGCCCGCAGGCTGGCCGCCGGCATCGCCAAGGAGTTCGCCCCGCACGGCTACCCGCGCACCGTCGACAACGACCACGGGAGGGACAGCGCGGTCGCCTTCATGGCACCGCCCTTCAACGATGCGCCCAGAGACCTGCCCGGAGCGCTGGGTGACACCTGGGACGCACTGGTCCGCCCCAACGGCGGCGTGGTGCCCGGCAACGACCCGTCGCACGACTGGGGCACCGACACCTGGACCCCGTCGACCTCGTTCTTCGCACTCGCCTGGGCAGGAACCGGCCAGCGGACCCGGTCGGAGGAGACCCTCTCGTGGGTCACCTCGCACCGGAACTGGCTCGGCGAGCTCCCGGAGAAGGTCACCGGGGCCGGATACCCGGGCTCGACGGTACCGCTCGCCTGGACCGACGCGATCGTGCTGATGACCCTGTCCGCCCTCGACGGACGCCCCCTGCCCACGCCGAGGCTCCATCCGGGCCACTGAGCCAGCAGATCGGCATACGGCGCGCGTTTCCCGAGGTCTAGCGTGGGTCCTGTGGCCCCAGTCCCGACGAGCCCAGGAAATGAGCCTCCCGGCGACCCGACCGTCCCTGTCGCACCCGACCTCCGGGGCTCGCTGAAGCCGGCCGGCGAGCTTCCGGAGCGCCGCGCGCGGCGGCGTGAGGTGCGGTTCGCCGGGGTGGACCAGTCCCTGGCGCCGATCATCGAGCGAGCCGTCGCCCTGGTCGCAGGGGTCCTCGAGGCAGACGCGGAGGGCGGCCAGCGGGTCGTCGTCGAAGCGGCACGGTCCGTGACGTGGTCGGACAGCTCGTGCGGCTGTCCGGAGCCTGGCCGGGCCTACCCACAGGTACCCGTCGACGGCGTCTACGTCCGGCTCCGGGCGGGTGGACGGGAGCTCCACGTCCACGGAGGTGGGCGCCGCGGCCTCTTCCTCTGCGAGCTGGGCCGCTACGACGACTGACCACCCGCGCCGAGGGGGATCCCAGGCAGCTGTTCCGGGTCCCGGTACTGGGGCCGATCCGCGGGGACAATTCGGATGTGCCGAGAAATAGTGCCTCTGGGGGTGTGCCGAAAGGGTTTTCAGGCATACATTCCGGCTCGGGGCACGTGCGCGACCGTCCTATGGCCCAACACACTCTTGGCCCCTCGTTCTGTTGGCCGTGTCCGGCCGTGAGCCGGACGGGAGGAGTGTTGTCGTGAGGCGCATCATTGCCATGACAGGGGCCGCAACCGTGGCGCTCTGCATTGCCACGACACCGACCTGGGCGGCGACCACGTCGGCCACGAAGGCGTCTGCAGCCAAGGCCTCGGTCAAACCGAGCGTCGAGAAGAGCAAGACCGGCAGCTACATCGTCGTCATGAAGGCCGACCCGTTGGTCCGGTCGATGAAGGTCAAGGACCTCGGCACGACCAAGGGCAAGCAGCGCAAGGCCGCTGTGCGCGCCACCCACGATGCCGTCCTGAAGCGTGCCGGCGTCTCCACCACCAGGAAGACGACCGACTACAGCAACGCCGTGAACGGGTTCGCCGTCCGCACCGACCTGCGCAGCGCCGAGAAGATCTCGCACGACCCGGGCGTCGCGCTGGTCGTCCCGGACGAGCTGCGGCAACCGACCGCCTACACCGACATGGCAGCGCACGGCTCCGACGGCCACGGCGGCTACAGCAAGGTGTCGACCAACGGTCTCAACAACTTCCTCGGCCTGACCGGCAAGGGCGACGCCTACGCCAGGGGCATCACCGGTAAGGGTGTCCTCGTCGGGGTCATCGACACCGGCATCTGGCCCGAGCACCCGAGCTTCGCGGCCAACCGCAGGCTGCCGGCGGCCCCGACGTTCGACACGTCCGAGCGGTCGGCCTGCGCCTTCGGCAACACCGCCTGGAACCCCAATGACAAGCCGTTCACGTGCAACAACAAGCTCGTCGGCGCCCGGGAGTTCCTCGACAGCTACAAGGCCAACACCGGGTTGGAGCCCTACGAGTTCGACTCGGCCCGCGACAACGAGGGACACGGAACCCACACGGCCTCGACGGCCGCCGGCAACGCCAACGTGACCGCCAAGATCTTCGGCGTCAACAAGGGCGTCGTCTCAGGCATCGCACCTGACGCACAGGTCATCATGTACAAGGCGTTGGGCGACGCAGGCGGCTACACCTCCGACCTGGCTGGTGCGATCGACCAGGCCGTGGCCGACGGTGTGGACGTCATCAACTACTCCATCGGTGGCGGCGCCCAGACCGTCAGCGCCGACACTCTCTCGTTCCTCTTCGCTGCTGACGCCGGTGTCTTCACCGCCGTCTCGGCGGGCAACGACGGACCGGGCGCAGCCACCATCGGCGGCCCCGCGGACGTCCCGTGGGTCACCGGCGTCGGAGCCACGACGTACCCGACCTTCTACAAGGGGATCGTCAAGCTCGCCAACGGCAGGTCCATCGTCGGTGCCTCGGTCACCAAGGGCAGCCGGAGGGCCGAGCTCGTCGACTCCGCACACGCCGGCAGCACCGGAGCCGACCTGTGCCTGGCCGGGACCCTCAACCCGGCCAAGGTGCGCGGCAAGATCGTCCTGTGTGGCCGCGGCACCAACGGGCGGATCGAGAAGAGCTTCGAGGTCGAGCGCGCCGGCGGCATCGGGATGGTTCTCTACAACCAGACCGATGTCGACGACCTGTTCACGGACAACTTCTTCGTTCCCTCCGTGATGGTGGACCGGACGCCGGGCCAGCAGATCCGAGACTGGGTCAACTCGACCCGTCACCCGGTCGGCCAGCTCGTCAACGCCGGCGTCACCACGTCGCCGTTGCGGGGCACGCCCTCGGTCACGTCCTTCTCCAGCCGGGGTGAGAACCCGACCTCGGGCGACATCATCAAGCCCGACATCAGCGCGCCGGGACTGCAGATTCATGGCCGGGAACACACCGTTCCCGTCCCCCGACACCCAGCCCGCCGGAGAGCTGTTCCAGGCGATCGGTGGCACGTCCATGGCCAGTCCGGTCGTGGCAGGTTCGTACGCCCTGCTCAAGCAGGCGCACCCGGACTGGTCCCCCGCAGCCGCCAAGTCGGCACTGATGACGACCGCCCAGACCCGGGTCCGTGACAACGACCGTCGCACCCAGGCCGGTCCGTTCGCCATGGGTGCCGGCCTGGCCATGCTGGGTGAGCCCGGCGACAGGGGCTCGGCCTTCAGGCCGGGCCTGGTCTACGACGCAGGGTTCAACGACTACCTCGGCTTCCTGTGCGCCGAAGGTCGAGAGGCGTTCGGCAACCCCGACGCCACCTGCGCCTCGCTCGCGGCCGCGGGGATCCCGACGGTCGCCGCCGACCTCAACTATGCCTCCATCGGCGCAGAAGCGGTCCCGGGAACCACGACCGTGACCCGCACCGTGACCAACGTGTCGGGCAAGCGGGGCACGTTCAGGGCCAACACGGTCGCTCCGCCCGGGTACTCGGTGAAGGTCGTGCCGTCGACCCTTCGGCTCGCCGCCGGTGACTCGAAGACCTTCACCGTCACCATCACCAACAAGGGCAGCGCGCCCTCGGGTAAGTGGCGGTTCGGCGCCCTCACCTGGAAGGGCGACGGGTATGCCGTGCGAAGCGCCATCGCCGTCAAGGGCGTGGACATCGCCGCCCCGACCACCGTCTCGGGCACCGGCACCTCGGGCACCGCGTCGATCCCGGTCCGGTTCGGTCGGGCAGGCACCTACACCGCCACCCCGCACGGCTTGGTCCCCGTGACGAACACGAACGGCACGATCGACCAGGACCCGGATGCCACCTACCCGAGTCCCGACGACGGGGCCGGGGTCGACCAGATCCCGTTCACCCTGAGCGGCGTGACCCTCGCTCGGTGGTCCCTGGTGCTACCTGGCGACACCGACCTCGACCTCTACCTCAAGGGGCCGGACGGCAGCATCGTCGCGCAGAGCACCGCCGGTGGTACCAACGAGGAGATCGACCTGACCAATCCGGCGGACGGGACCTACACCGTGGTGGTCCACGGCTGGGCGGTCGGGACGCCGGGCACGGCATACGACCTCCGCAGCTGGCTGGTCCCCTCGGCGACCGGCGGCAGCCTGCAGGTGACCTCGGGCAGTCCGGTGACAGCAACCGTGGGAGGCAGCACCACCGTGGGACTGTCGTGGTCCGGCCTCACCGCCGGCACCGACTACCTGGGCACGGTCAGCCACGCCATCGGCGGCGAGCAGGTCGGCACGACCGTCGTCTCGGTCACCGGATGACCTGACCCACCTCAGGGCAGCAGTCGCCCCGCCAGCACGAAACCTTCGGGGCCCGGCACCACCGGGCCCCGAAGTCGTGGGCGCGGACCATCGCCCCGGAGCGCAACGACCTCGGTGGTCACGGTGAGGCCAGGACCGCCTCGACGAGAAACGGCGTCCCTGACTGGCAGGTGGTCGCCAGTCCGGTCTCGCGATGTCCCGACACGGTCACGATGTCGCCATCGGTCAGGTCGTGCAGAGTCTCGGAGTCGCCCATCAGGAGGTACCTCCGCCCTGCGTCGGCACCTCCGGGGCTGGTGGTCAGCACCAGGCAGGAACCCTCGACCGAGTCCCGGCTGAGGGTTCCCCGCACGGTGGTCGCGGGCGGACGAGCAGTGGTCGCCGGGACCGTCGGCGTGATCCGGGTCGGCAGGACCCCCGGCTCGGTCCGGGTCGGCGTTCCGGCTGGGGACGTGGCGCTGGCGCCGAACTCCGGGCCCTGCTGGCCATCGGTCGCCGTTCCACACCCGGCGAGGCAGCCGACAAGGAGGGCGCCGGCAGCCAGCACGATCACTGGCAGTGTGCGGCGAGGCATGTCCGTGGGACGTGCCGCCGCCGCCGCGAGTTCCCGGTGCGCGGCGCCAGGTCGGCCGGACGGCCCGGAAAACTGACCGTCCCTTTACCTACCCGCGCGTAACGGCGCGCGTCACCCCTCGTTGACACGGCATACCGACCATCGCTGTCGCTGGTCAGTCACGAAGGGAAATCCATGCACACCGTGAAGAGATACCGGACAGTCGTCGGGGCAGCAGCCACCGTCGCCCTGGCCGCCGTGGCCCTCGCCGCTCCTGCTTCCGCAGGTCTGCTCCCCTCCGGCAGGTCACTCGCGCCAGATCCAGCCCTGGCTGAGCGCACAGCTCGGCACCCTGAACGCCCTCACCCCCACGACCGTGCTCGTCCACGGCACCGACACCGCCGCCGCCACCAAGGCCGTGCAGGCGGCCGGTCTGCGCAAGGTCACGACGTTCGACAAGGTCGGCGTCGTCGTCGCCACGGGCCTGCCCGCCCAGGTGCAGCTGGTCCGCGCCCAGCCCGGCGTGACCTACGTCGAGGGCAACCAGCCCATCGCGATGACGCTGGCCACCTCCAACAAGGCCACCCGCGGCGAGGAGGCGCGCAACACGCTCACCGGCGCCAACGGCTCAGCCCTCGACGGCAAGGGCGTCTCCGTCGCCGTCATCGACTCCGGTGTCGACCCGAGCCACCCGTTCCTGCAGAACGCCAACGGCACCTCGGCCGTGGTCAAGAACCTCAAGATGGTCTGCGACCCGCTGACCGAGAGCTTCTGCGCGCCGGTCGACGCCGGGCAGCTCAACACCGACCTGCTCTCGGTCGGCGGCCACGGGATGCACGTCAACGGCATCGTCGCCGGTCGCGACGTCACCCTCTCGGACGGCACCAAGATGCACGGCGCTGCGCCCGGGGCGAGCCTGGTCAGCATCAGCACCGGCGCCGTGCTGTTCATCGTCGGGGCGGACGCGGCCCTCAACTGGGTGCTCGAGAACCACGCCGCCCCTTGTGGCGCAGGGGTTTCCGGCAGCCACCTGCCCGCCGATCAAGGTGACGTCCAACTCCTACGGACCGACCGGGGGCGGGGCGTTCGACCCCAACTCCGCGACGGCCAAGATCCAGCGCGAGCTGGTCAAGGCAGGCGTCGTCACGGTCTGGGCCAACGGCAACGACGGAGGCGACGGGTCCGCAGACCTGTCCAACCCGCCCGGCAAGGACCCGACCCCCGGCATCGTGTCGGTCGCGTCGTTCTTCGACCAGAACACCGGCACCCGCGACGGCACCGTCTCGGACTTCTCCAGCCGCGGCAAGGCGGGCGACCAGTCGACCTACCCCGACATCTCGGCGCCCGGTGAGGACATCACCAGCTCGTGCCGGATCTACCTGCCGATCTGCACCACGGGGCTCGACCCCAAGGAGGCCGGCGACTACAACACCATCAGCGGCACGTCGATGGCCACGCCCGCACATCGCGGGCATCGTCGCGCAGCTGTTCCAGGCCAACCCGGGCGCGACCCCGGCGCAGGTCGAAGCGGCCCTGGAGTCCACGGCATACAAGTACACCAACGGTGCCCCGTACGAAGCGGGCACCAACGGCACGACGAGCTTCGACAAGGGCCACGGCCTGGTCGACGTCGTCGCCGCCGCCAACGCCATCCGCTAGCAGCCAAGCGGAGGGTGCGAGGTCCCCGGGCCCTGTGAGGGGGAACCCGGGGACCTCGTCCGGCACCTGCGTGCGCACGGCGCGGTGCCGGGAGAACGCCCGGACCACCCCCTGTGGTCCGGGCGTTCTCGCGTATGCCGCGCGGCCGGCACACGCGGGTGCACCCAGCCAGCACCACGCGACCGTTGTCCAGCGACCTCCGGCCCCCTACTCTGGACGGACGTGGTCAAGGGGGACTCACATGGCAGCAGACACTGCGGCAGCGACCAGCACCAGCACCACGGCCAATCCCCGTGCCTGGCACCACGCGGCGCTCGGAGGGGTTGCGGTCTTCCTCGTGCTGGGGGTGGGCGCCTACCTGGTCACCCGTTCGCCGTTCTTCGCCATCGCCTCGTTGGGTGGGTTCGCGGGCGCGGCGCTCGCCGCGGTGCTGGCGGACCGGGCACCCTCGCACTGGCCGTGGTACGCCTACGTCGTTCTGCCGCTGGGCACCGTGGGCGTGCTGCAGGTGCTCCTCCTGGCCGCGACCTGACACCAGACCCACGCACGGTCGGCACACGCCGAGGGGCCCCGACCAGCGTGGTCGGGGCCCTTCGGATGTCCGCGGTGACCAGCCTTGCCGGCCTCAGCCCTTGGAAGCATGACGGCCTCGGTGGCCTGCGGGAGGACCGTGAAGAGGTCACCCACGACACCGAAGTCGACGAGCTCGAAGATCGGGGCCTCCTCGTCCTTGTTGATCGCGATGATCGTCTTGGACGTCTGCATGCCCGCGCGGTGCTGGATGGCACCGGAGATGCCGCACGCGACGTAGAGCTGCGGCGACACCTGCTTGCCGGTCTGGCCGACCTGCGAGGTGTGCGGGTACCAGCCGGCGTCGACGGCGGCACGGGAGGCGCCGACCGCAGCACCGAGGGAGTCCGCGAAGGTCTCGACCGGCGAGAAGTCACCGCCGGTGCCACGACCGCCCGAGACCACGATGGCGGCCTCGGTGAGCTCGGGGCGACCGGTGGCCTCCTTGGGCTTGGACTCGGTCACCTTGGCGCCCTTGGCACCTTCGGAGATGGTCGGCTCGAACGCCTCGTCGGCGGCCGCGCCGGCAGCCTCCTCGGGTGCGGCCGAGTTGGGCTTGACCGTGATGATCGGGGTGCCCTTGGTGACGGTCGACTTCACGCTGTAGGAGCCCGCGAAGACGGACTGGGTGGTGGACACGCCACCGCCGTCACCGGCCTGGACGTCGACGGCGTCGGTGATCAGACCGGAGTCGGTCTTGATCGCCAGGCGTGCCGCGATCTCCTTGCCGGCCGAGTTGCTCGGGATGAGCACCGCGGCGGCGCCGGTCTTCTCGACGAGCTGCGCGAGCAGCTCGGCCTGCGGGGCCACGAGGTAGTCGGTGACGTCGGCGCTCTCGACGCGGTAGACCTTCTCCGCGCCGTACTTGGCCAGCGTCTCCTTCGCCGCGTCGAACCCGCTAGCCGACGAAGACGGCGCTGGGCTCGCCGAGGCGGCGGGCGATGGTGAGCAGTTCTGAGGTGGTCTTGCGAACGGTGCCGTTCGCGTGGTCGACCAGGACGAGTACTTCAGCCATGAGTGGTGTTCCTCTTTCTGTTGGTCCTACGCAGCGGTTTCTGGCCGGCTCAGATGAACTTCTGCGCGGACAGGAACTCCGCGAGCTTGGTGCCGCCGTCGCCTTCGTCGGTGACGATCTGGCCCTGCTCGCGCGGGGGGCGCTTGGTGAACGACTCGACCTTGGTCCACGCGGCGTCGAGGCCGACCTGGGAGGCGTCGATGCCGAGGTCGGCGAGAGCCCACTCCTCGACCGGCTTCTTCTTCGCGGCCATGATCCCCTTGAACGAGGGGTAGCGCGGCTCGTTGATCTGGTCGGTGACCGACACGAGCGCAGGCAGCGTCGCGACGATCGTCTCCGAGGCGGCGTCGCCGTCGCGGCGGATCGTCACGGTCGAGCCGTCGACGGTCAGCTCGGACGCGAAGGTCACCTGCGGCAGGCCGAGGCGCTCGGCGAGCATCGCCGGGACGACGCTCATCGTGCCGTCGGTCGAGGCCATACCGGTGATGACGAGGTCGGGGCTGCCGGTCTTCTTGATCGCCTCCGCGAGGACCAGCGACGTCGCCACGGCGTCGGAGCCGTGGATCGCGTCGTCCTTGACGTGGACGGCCTTGTGGGCACCCATCTGCAGCGCCTTCTTGAGCGCGTCGGCAGCCTGGTCCGGGCCGACGGTGACCACGGTCACCTCGCCTTCCCCGGCCTCCACGAGCTTGAGGGCCTCCTCGACGGCGTACTCGTCGAGCTCGGACAGCAGCCCGTCAACACCCACGCGGTCGGTGGTGTTGTCGGACTCGTTGAACGTGCGGTCGGACTGTGCGTCCGGCACGTACTTCACGCAGACGACGATGTTCATGCGCTGCTCGTCCCTCTTTCTGTGATGAATACCGTTGGGTCGACACTGCTGGGATCGAACATCGGGTCAGGTGCCATCCTTACAGCCCGACCCCGGAATCCCCACGCCGCCAGCGCGTGACGCTCACCACGAGGCGACCCGTGCAGGTCCGCAGCCACGCAGAGGAGGTGACGGTGCCCACACCACTTCCGATCACCGGCGAGCGCACAGTGCCCGGCGTCCCTTCCGAGAACTACTGGTTCCGCCGCCACGAGGCCGGGTATGCCGCCGTCCGCCGGCTGGGTGCCCACGACCCCCTCCGTGGTCCTCGACGCCGGCTGCGGCGAGGGGTATGCCGCCGGCCTCCTTCGCGCCGCGTGGCCGGACGTGCGCGTGGTGGGCGTCGACTACGACGCGGCGACCACGACGCATGCCGCGCGGACCCACGGAGGTGAGCGGGCGGCATACCTGAGGGGTGCGCTGACGGCGCTGCCGCTGGGAACGTGCCGCGGTGGACGTGACCGTCTCGCTCCAGGTGCTCGAACACATCTGGACACCACGTGACTACGTGCGGGAGCTGGCCCGGGTGACGCGGCCGGGTGGGGTCGTGGTGCTGTCGACGCCGAACCGGGTGACCTTCTCCCCCGGGCTGGGTCGGCGGGAGAAGCCGTCGAACCTCTACCACTGCCGCGAGTACGACGCGCGGGAGCTGGCCGGCGAGCTGGGCGCTGGCTGCCCGGCGCAAGCGTCGAGGTGGTCGGGCCTGGGCCACGGCGAGCGGCTGTCGCGGTGGGAGCGCGAACACGGCAGTGTCGTCGCGGCCCAACAGGACCAGCCAGCCGAGGACTGGGACGGCGCGCTCCAGCGAGGTCGTCAGGTCCGTGACGGTCGACGACTTCGTCTTCGGCGACGCGGACGACGCCTGTCTGGACCTGTTCGCCGTCGTGCGGCTGCCCGCCCTCCACGCCTAGGCGAGACCGGGCGGCGCCGCGGCGACGGGTCAGCCGTCGTCGGTGGCGCGTCGCCCGGACTTGAGCTGGCCCCGGCGCTTCTTGGACTCGATCCGCCGCCGCTGCGAACCCTTGGTGGGCCGGGTGGGCCGACGCGTCGGCGGGTCCGGCGCGGCTGCCTCGCGCAGCATGGCGACCAGCCGCTGCCGGGCGACCACGCGGTTCTGTCGCTGCGAGCGGTGCTCGGAGGCGACGACGACCACCCTGCCACCGACGAGCTTGGGGGCGAGGCCGGTCGAGGAGCCGCTCCCGGACCGCGTCGGGCAGGGCCGCCACCGCGCGCGACGTGCTCGGGTCGAAGTCGAGCTCGACGCGGCTGTCGGTCGTGTTGACGCCCTGCCCGCCGGGTCCGGACGAGCGGGAGAAGCGTTCGACCAGCTCGCCGGCATCGATGACCATGCCGTGTCGCAGGCCGGGGCCGGCGGGCACGGACAGCGCCGTGCCCGGTTGCGGTCGGCCCGTCAGCGGTGTGGTCACGAGCCAACTCCACCACAGCCGCGGCGCCGCTGGAGGTCACCTGCGCCCGCGGGCAGCCCCGGAGGACTGACGGGTGTCGGTGGTCCGTCGTAGCGTCGGGGTCGTGAGTACCGTCGAGCTCGACCTCGCACCGGCCCTGGTCGAGCAGGTCGGTGCGATCTGCCTGGCCCTGCCCGAGGCCCACGAGCAGGACGCCTGGATCGGCGTGCGCTGGCGGATCCGGCAGCGCACCTTCGCCCACCTGGCCCGGATCGACCCGGCGCGCCACTCGGTCTTCGCGCAGGCCACTGGCGCGACCGCGCCCGTCGACTGCATCACCTTCCGCTCCAGCGGCGACGAGCTCGAGGCTCTGGTCGGCGGCCGGGTTTCCCTTCTACAAGCCGGAGTGGAACCCGCAGGTCGTCGGGCTGGTCCTCACCCCCGACGTGGACTGGAGCGAGGTGACCGAGCTGCTGACGGAGAGCTACGTCCTGATGGCACCCCAGAAGCTCGCACGCCTGGTGGAGCGTCCACCGGCCTGAGCCGGGCGTGCGGCAGACTGGTGCGCTTGTGACCTCTCCTGTGCCGGGCGCCTTCTGCCTCGTCCTGCACTCCCACCTTCCCTGGCTGCCGGGTCACGACGTCTGGCCGCTCGGCGAGGAGTGGCTCTTCCAGGCCTGGGCCGAGTCCTACCTACCCCTGGTCGCCGAGCTGGACAGCCTTGCGGCAGAAGGACATCGCGACGTCCTGACCCTCGGCGTCACCCCGGTGCTGGCCGCCCAGCTCGACCACCCGCGGATGCGACAGGACATCCGCACCTGGGTGGGCCTGTGGCAGCAGCGGGCCCGTGAGATGGGGTTCGACGAGAGCCCGCACCGTCGCGCGGCGGCCGCCACGCGAGTATGCCGCGGCAAGCCGGGTCCAGGGGCTGCTCGAGTCGCGGTGGCACGCAGGTGGCGCGCCCGTGCTGCGGTCGCTGCAGGACGACGGTGTCGTGGAGCTGCTCGGGGGTCCGGCCGCGCACCCGCTGCTCCCGCTGCTCCAGCCCGACTTCGTGCCCGCCGCGCTCGAGTCGGGTCTGGCCGACAGCACCTGGCGCCACGGCAGCCGGCCGCGGGGCATCTGGGCGCCCGAGTGCGCCTGGTCCCCCGGCCTGGCCGACGCCTTCACCGCGGCCGGGGTCGGTCACTTCGTCGTCGACGAGCAGACCGTGCGCGACGCTGGCGGTCACCCCCACGCCGCCTGGCGGGTCGCCGGCACGGAGCTGCTGGCCGTGCCGCGTGACCTCGACGTCACCAACCTCATCTGGTCCTCGCGCAGCGGCTACCCGGGCGCCCGGCCTACCGTGACTTCCACGCCCGCGAGGAGTTCACCGGCATCCGGCTCTGGGCCATCACCGAGCCCGAGGTCGGCGTCGGGCACAAGACCCCCTACGACCCGGTCGCCGCAGCAGCCCAGGTCGACGCCGACGTCGAGCACTTCGTCACAGCCGTCCGTTCCCGGCTCGACCAGGCACACGAGGTGACCGGGGCCCCGGGACTGGTCGTCGCGGCATACGACACCGAGCTGTTCGGACACTGGTGGCACGAGGGCCCGGCCTTCCTGGGCCAGGCGATCCGCGCCCTGCGCGCGCGCGGGCGTCACGGTCACCACGCTCGAGAAGGCAGTCGCCTCGGGGCACGTCGCGGGCGAGCTGGAGCTGGGTCCGGGGTCGTGGGGCGCGGGCAAGGACTTCTCGGTGTGGGACGGCGCAGGCGTGCGCCAGATCGCCCACGAGAACGAGTGGCTGCAACGTCGTTGGCTCGATCTCGTCGCCCGCGAGCGATCGGCCGGGCGGATGCAGACCCGCCGACCCGATCTCGACCAGCTGCTCACGTCGCTGTTCCACGCGCTGTCGAGCGACTGGGCCTTCCTCGTGACGCGGGGGCAGTCGGTCGACTACGCCCGGCGTCGGGCCGAGCTGCACCGGCGCGAGTTCCACCAGCTGGCCCAGCTCGTCGAGGACGGGCGCCGAGACGACGCGCGGGCCGAGGCGGCCAGGCTGGCGGCGCGGGACGACGCCTTCCCCGCGCTGGATGCCCGGCTCGCGGCGGCCCGGCGCAGTCGGCGCGTAGTGGCCGAGCGCCCCGACCGTCACGAACGGACCTTCACGACCTTGCCGGGTATGCCGGCCACGACCGACCGCGGCGGGTAGTCACCGCGGGCGACGGCCGAGGCTGCGACCACGCTGTGCGTCGCCGATGTCGGTGCCGCGGGTGACGACGACCTTGGTGCCGATCCAGACGTCGTCACCGATCCGGACCGGTGACTTGACGATGCCCTGGTCCTTGATCGGCAGCTCGAGCGAGGTCGTGACGTGGTCGAAGTCGCAGACGTAGACGTCGTCGCCGAGCAGGCAGGCCTCGCCGATCGAGATGTCGATCCAGCAGTTGATGGTGTTGCGGATGCCGATCACCGACTTGGAGCCGATCCGCAGGGTCCCCTCGTGGGCTCGCACGCGGGCGTGCGCACCGACGTGGGTGTAGGCGCCGACGACGAGCCGGCCGTAGCCCTCCCGCACCTCGAACCGCACGTCGGGCCCGATGAAGCACGGCCCCTCGAACCGCAGGGAGGGACAGCGGGCGCTCGCCCTGGCCATCCGCAGGTAGCTGAGCAGGTGGTGTCGCGTGAACGCGCGGTGGGTCATCGCCCAGCCGACCCAGCGCAGCCAGGCCAGGGGGCGACGCGATCCCGCGGGGCCGTGCCCGGCCCGCTCGCCGTGGTCGGCGGGCGACATGTCCGCGTTGGCTGCCGAGGTCACTCGTCGCTCGTCTCTGTGGCTCGTGTAGCTCGGTGGCCGGCGGTCAGCCGGGCTTCACGCCGGTGATGCCGACGTTGTAGAAGAACCGTGCCGGCACCACCTTGGCCAGGACGCGGTCGACGGCCGACAGCCTCTTCCACGAGCCGTAGGCGAACATGGCCCAGCTCCAGCCCAGCGCTCCGGGCTTGACGGCGGCCTCGAACGTGCGGATCGGCCAGCCGACGAAGGCGGCGGTCAGCTCCTCGGTCGTGGTGTCCACCCCGACGGCCCCCGCGCGCAGCGCCGTCCGCGCCAGCTCGTCCGGGTCGAAGGTGTGCAGGTCGACGACCGCCTCGAGGGCTGCCGCTCGGGACGACTCGTCGAGGGCTTGCTGGTCCTTGGCCCAGGTGTCGCGCAGCGGCGCAAGGTGGGTGACGGCCTTGGTCGCCTTCCAGGTGAGGCTGCCGAGCCGGCGGGCGTACCAGTCGCCGACCGTGGTCGGCTCACCCGCGATGACGAACCGACCGCCGGGCTTGAGCACGCGCAGGACCTCGCGGAACGCCGCCTCGACATCAGGGATGTGGTGGATGACCGCGTGGCCGACGACGATGTCGAAGGTGTTGTCGTCATAGGGAATTCGCTCGGCGTCGGCGACCCTGCCCTTGACGGAGAACCCGAGCATCTCGGCGTTCGCCTTGGCTGCCTCGACCATCCCCGGCGACAGGTCGGTGACGTGCACCTCGTCGAGGATGCCGGCCTGCTTGAGGTTGAGCGAGAAGAACCCGGTGCCCGCGCCGAGCTCGAGCGCCGTGGCGTAGGGCAGTGGATCCGGCGTGCCGGTGATGGCGTGGAACCGGTCGCGGGCGTAGTCGATGCAGCGGCGGTCGAAGGAGATCGACCACTTCTCGTCGTAGGTCTGGGCCTCCCAGTCGTGGTAGAGCACCTGGGCCAGCTTGTTGTCGTCGTAGGCGGCAGCCACCTGCTCCGCGGTCGCAGCAGCGACCGGCGTGGCTGGTGCGCTCGGCGCCGGGGTGCGTGCCATGGCTCAGGCGCCCTCGAACTTCGCCTTGCCGGGGCCGTTCTCGACGAACGACCTCATCCCGATCTCACGGTCCTTCGTGGCGAACAGCGAGCTGAACAGCATCCGCTCGATCTCCAGACCGGTCTCGAGGTCGGTCTCCAGCCCGCGGTCGATCGCCTCCTTGGCGGCGCGGATCGCGTAGGCCGGTCCGCCGACGTACGGCGCGAGCCGCGCCTTCGCGGCGGCATACACCTCCTCGGCCTCGACGACCTCGTCGACGAGCCCGATCGCGAGCGCCTCGTCCGCGGAGACGAACCGGCCGGAGAAGACGATGTCCTTGGCCTTGGCCGGGCCGACGAGGCGGGCCAGCCGCTGGGTGCCGCCGGCGCCCGGGATGATGCCGAGCAGGATCTCGGGCTGGCCGAGCTTGGCGTTCGTGGCGGCGACCCGGAAGTCGCAGGCCAGGGCCACCTCGCACCCGCCGCCGAGCGCGTAGCCGGTGATGGCGGCCACGGTCGGCTTGGGGATGCGCGCGAGGGTGCGGGTGAAGTCCTGGAGCGCGCCGGAGTGGTCGGCCATGTCCGTGTAGGACATCCGCTCCATCTCCTTGATGTCCGCACCGGCGGCGAAGACCTTCTCGCCGCCGTAGAGGACCACGCCCGCGACGTCGCGCCGCTGGCCGGCCTCGATGGCTGCCGCCGACAGCGCTGACTGGACCTCGGCGTTGAGGGCGTTCATCGGGGGGCGGTTGAGCCGGATCGTGGCGATCCCGCCCTCGACCTCGAGGGAGACGACGCTCGCCTGAGGCCGTCGCTCATGCGGGGTCGCCCCCGGCGCCGGCTGGACCGCCGCCGGGCCGAGTCTCGCCGCCACCCATGATCCGCTCGTGCCACATCTGCACACCGGCGAGGACCAGCTGGACCGAGACGTTGACGAGGGCGGGGACGTTGCTGTTCTGGTCGACGATGTGCTCGCTGGTGACGACCAGGGTGTCGTTGGCGAGTCCGGCCTTGACGACGTTGAGCTGCAGGGTGATCTCGTTGCAGGTCGCGAGCCGGGTCAGCGGGTCGCTCGGCACGGTGTCGCTGATCGCCCACTGGCCGAAGACGCGCATGATCTGGAAGTCGCCCTCGGTGCAGCGCACGAACAGCTGCTGGTCCTGCACGGTGAAGGCGACGTCGCCGTCGTTGTCCACGTTGGGCGCCATCCCCTGGTCGATGAGAGCGTCCAGGACCCGTCCGCGGAGCGGGTGCTCGTTCGCGGGGGGCGGGAAGTTGGGCAGCGAAGTCGGATCGGTCATGTGACCAACCGTAACCACTGCCTAGGCTGAGGGCCATGTCGCCCGCCACGCGCCCGCGTGACCTTCCTCCCACCCTGGGCATGACCCTCGTCGAGGGCGGGGCGGAGTTCGCCGTCTACGCAGGTCACGCGGACTCCGTGGAGGTCTGCCTCTACGACACCGGCGACGAGGACGGCAGCTCGGAGCGCCGGGTGCCCCTCGCCGAGCGCACCCACGGCGTCTGGTCCGGCTTCCTGCCGGGCGTCGTCGCAGGTCAGCGCTACGGCCTGCGCGCGGACGGTCCGTGGCGACCGGCCGAGGGCCTGCGCTACAACCCGGCCAAGGTGCTGCTCGACCCCTATGCGCGGGCCAGTCGAGGGCGAGGTCTCCTGGACCCCGGAGGTCTTCGCCCACCGTGGTCGACGACCGTCTCAAGGGCGACGACCTCGTGCGCAGCCCGCTGGACAGTGCCGGTGCCATGCCTCGGTGCGTGGTCGTGGACGAGGGCTTCGACTGGGGCGACGACGCGCCGCCGCACACCCCCCTCGCCGACACCGTCGTCTACGAGGCGCACGTGCGGAGCCTGACCATGCTGCACCCGGAGGTGCCGGAGCACCTGCGGGGCACGTATGCCGGCCTGTGCCACCCGTCGGTCATCGCCCACCTCAAGGCGCTGGGCGTCACCGCGGTCGAGCTCCTGCCCGTGCAGTCCTTCGCGTCCGAGCCGGAGGTGGTCCAGCGCGGCCTGACGAACCACTGGGGCTACAACACGCTGGGCTTCTTCGCGCCGCACGCGGCCTACGCCTCGACCACCGACCCACAAGGCGCCCTCGACGAGTTCAAGGGCATGGTCCGGCTCCTGCATGCCGAGGGCATCGAGGTCATCCTCGACGTCGTCTACAACCACACGGCCGAGCAGTCCGGCCGCACCGGCGCCTCCCTGTCGTGGCGTGGGCTCGACAACCGGGCCTACTACCGCCTCGACGAGCGCGGCCAGGACATCGACGTCACCGGCTGCGGCAACACCCTCGACCTGCGACACGCGATGGTCTGCCGGATGGTGCTCGACTCGTTGCGGTACTGGGTGAACGAGTGCCACGTCGACGGCTTCCGGTTCGACCTGGCGGTGGCCCTCGGTCGCGGACAGAACGACGACTACGACCCCAACCACCCGTTCCTCGTGGCGCTGCGGACCGACCCGGTGCTGTCCCGCGTCAAGCTCATCGCCGAGCCGTGGGACGTGGGCATCCACGGCTGGCGGACCGGCCAGTTCCCGCCGCCCTTCGCCGAGTGGAACGACCGGTTCCGCGACTCGGTGCGGACCTTCTGGCTCGACGACCTCAAGGCGCTGTCCGCCGGGCACCACCAGGGCCACGGCGTGCGCGAGCTGGCGACCCGGCTGGCCGGCTCGCAGGACCTGTTCGGCGCACGCGACCGGGGGCCGGTGGCCTCGGTGAACTTCGTCGCGGCCCACGACGGCTTCACCACGACCGACCTCACCCGCTACAACGCCAAGCACAACGGCCCCAACGGCGAGGGCAACCGCGACGGCAGCGACAACAACCGCTCGTGGAACCACGGTGTCGAGGGGCCGGAGGCCGGCCCTGCAGAACCCGCTGTCGAGGCGGCACGGCGGCGCTCCGTCCGCAACCTGCTGGCGACGACCCTGCTGTCCACCGGGGTGCCGATGCTCAACGCGGGTGACGAGCTCGGGCGCAGCCAGGGCGGCAACAACAACCCCTACTGCCAGGACAACGAGACCTCGTGGTTCGACTGGGGACTCGAGGTCTGGCAGCAGGACCTGCTCGCCACGACGAGGTTCCTCACGCGGCTGCGCGCCGACCACCCGGTGCTGCGCCAGCGGACCTTCTTCAGCGGCCGGGAGGTGCACGAGGACGGGTCGACCGACCTCGGGTGGTTCGGCGCCGACGGCCGAGCCGATGGAGAACGGCCGGTGGGAGGACCCGTCCACCCGTACCCTCCAGATGCTGCTCAACGGCGGCTGGATGGGCGAGGCCTCGATGCTGGTCGTCCTGCACGGAGGCGCCGAGCCGGTCACGGTGACGCTGCCCACGGTCCCCGGCCTCACGGCATACCAGCTGCTGTGGGACTCGACCGACGAACGGCCCGGGTCCCCCGACTGCCCCGACGCCGCCCGGGCCAGCTGGAGGTCGGGCCCACCTCCATCAGGGTCTACCGCGCGACCGACCCCACCTGACCGCGGGGGCAGGTCACTGATTCGACCTGCCTCGAAGGCATCCCAGCCTGCCCACCGTCGTGCCAGACTCGGGAAGGGTCCAGCTCGGGAGGAAGCGGTGGCAGGGGTACACATCGAGATGCCGGCCGAGGTGCTGGGCCGGTCCCGCTGGGTCATCTCCCCCGCCGTCCAGGTCGTGGGCTCCGTCCAGCACCACTCCGCTCCCCAGCTGTGGCCCCACCTGACGCGGTGGCACGAGCGAGCCCACCAGCTCGAGTCGGCTGCCGCTGCCTTGCTGTCGGCCCTCGTGCCACAGCACGGCTACAGCCCGGACTTCCTGACGCCCCCGCCCGAGGGCCGGATCGAGAGCATCGACCGGACCTGCGAGCGGATCGCCGAGACGCCGGTGGAGCTGATCGACTACCACCTCGACATCGCCTTCCGCGGTCGCGCGATGCCACCCCACGTCGTCGAGACGTTCGGCAGTACCGAGGCCTTCGAACGGTTCCGTCGGGACCAGCCCTCGGTGGTCCGGCAGATGCTGCGTCGCGGCGGGGCTCGCGCCCTCGCCAGAGCCAGTGCAGAGGCCCTGGCGGCATACTTCGCCGTGGCGATCGCCCCCGACTGGCCCCAGGTGCAGTCGGTGCTGGAGGACGACATCGCGCACCACGCCATGAGGAGCGCCACCCACGGCGCGCTGCAGATGGTCGAGGACATCGGTGAGGGTGTCAGCTGGCAGGACGGCGGCCTGCACCTCCCACGCCCCTACGACGTGACCGTCGACTGGGCCGACGACGGAGTGCTGTTCATGCCGTCGGTCAGCCACACCGGGCGGGTCCTCTTCTCCGCCGAGCGGCCGGCGACCCCCTTCATCATCTACCCCGCCCGCGCGGTGGCCCGGCTCTGGCAGGACCCGTGCGCCGAGGCGCCGCACGTCATCGCGGACCTGATCGGAGAGACCCGCGCGATGCTCCTCGAACGCGTCGCCCGCCCGCAGTCGACCCTGCAGCTCAGCCGAGACACCGGCTGCGCGCCCGCCACCGTCTCCTACCACCTCGGCATCCTGCTCCGGGCCGGGCTGGTCCACCGTCGTCGGCAGGGACGGGCCGTGCTCTACGAACGCACCACCCTTGCCGACGTGCTCAGCACGGGCGACGGGTCGCAGCAGCGACCGCGCACCGGCTGAGCCGTCACGGCCTGCCCGCGGTGACCCGCACCTCGGAGGAAGCGAGACCGCAACAGGACGAACGCGCCCCAAACCTCCCCAACACGGCATACCTCCCATAGGTTGGTAGCCATGGCGCGACCAACGGAGGTCACCGGGGCCGGCTCTGCGGCGCCCACCACCGCGTCGGTCGAGGAGCTCATCGGCGAGTACGACGAGGAGCGTCCCGGACGGCGGCTGTCTCCGACGTTCGACCGCTGGCTCACCCTCGCCTGCTTCCTCGTCTCGGCCTTCGTGCTCCGGCAGGTCTTCACACCCCTGCAGCAGGGCGGCCAGTACTACCTGATCCTCTTCCTCGCCGGCGTCCTGCCCATGGTCTTCCTCTGCTACCGAGCGGGGCGTCGTCGCAGCCGCCTGACGGCGGGCGAGCGCCGGCACGACAACCCGGGCGCGTTCGACTGGGCGCTCGCGGTCGTCGCTTTCGTGGTGTGCATCTACCCCGTGCAGCCGCTGGTGATCGGCGACGGCGGGGGCGGGTTCAACGCCTTCCTCGACCGTCAGGGCGAGCTCGGCACCGTCGACCTCGTCATGGGGACGCTGCTCACCGTCCTCGTCCTCGAGGCCTGCCGGCGGACCACCGGACTGGTGCTTCCCGTGGTCTGCCTGGTGGCCTTCGGCTACGCCTACTACGGCGGGTTCCTGCCGGTGAGCTGGTCGATCAGCCACGCGGGGATCGACTTCACCGGCATCATCAACGGCTTCTACAACGACGCTTCCGGCTTCTTCGGCGTCCCTCTCGACGTCTGCGCGTCCTACATCGTGCTGTTCACGATCTACGGCGCCGTCCTCGAGGCCACCGGCGCGAGCAAGTTCTTCATCGACATCTCCTTCGCGACCTTCCGCACCTCGCGCGCCGCCCCCGGGCGCACGGTCGCCTTGTCCGGCTTCCTGCTGGGCACCGTCTCGGGCTCGGGCACCGCCACCGCCGTCAGCCTCGGCTCGGTCGCCTGGCCGATCCTCAAGCGCGCCGGCTACCCCCGCGAGAACGCCGGCGGCATGCTCGCCGCGGCCGGCATCGGCGCGATCCTGTCGCCACCCACCCTCGGCGCGGCGGCGTTCATCATCGCGGAGTACCTCGGCGAGAACTACCTTCACGTGCTGCTCTGGGCCACCATCCCGACGCTGCTCTACTACCTCGGCATCATCCTCGCCGTCGAGATCGACGCCCGCCGGTTCGGCGCCCGCGAGGTCACCGTGACCACCCGCAGCGCGCGTCAGCTGCTGCTGCGGTTCGGCTACCACTTCCTGTCGCTGTTCGTGATCATCGTCTTCCTGGCCCTCGACATCCCGCCGTTCAGGGCCGTCGTCTACGCCACTGTCGTGGCGGCGCTGTTCGGGCTCGCCGAGCGTGTGGTGTCGCGCCGCGACCCGCTGGCCGACGACGACCCGGTCCGCCCCCTCCCGGAGGCGCTGGGCAGGTATGCCGTGGAGCTCTACCGCGGCCTCGCCGCCGGGGTGCGGTCGGTGCTTCCCGTCGCCTCGGTGTGTGCCGCCGCCGGCATCATCACGTCGGTCATCGTCAAGACCGGGCTCGGGCAGAGCCTGGCCTCGATGCTGGTCAGCGCGGCCAAGGCGATCACCGACGACCCCACGGGGGTGCTGGTCATCACCGCGGTGTTCGCGGCCGTCGCGATCGCGGTGCTCGGGCTCGCCGTGCCGGTCACGGCCTCCTTCATCATCGCGTGGGTGGTCATCGGCCCCGCCCTGCAGACGCTTGGCGTCAGCCCACCCGAGACGGCGATGTTCATCTTCTACTACGCCGTCCTGTCCGAGGTGTCCCCACCGACCGCGCTCGCTGCGGTGGCCGCCTCCGCCATCACCGGCGGCGACACCATCAAGACGATGTGGCAGGCCTGGAAGTACACGCTGCCCGCCTTTCTCGCGCCCCTGGCGTTCGTCATCACCGACAACGGGTCGCACCTGCTGATGCAAGGGGATGCCATCTCGATCGTCTGGACCACGGTCGTGTCGATGCTCGCCGTCGCCGCTCTCGCCGTCGTCACCGGTGGCTGGATGGTCGGACCCGCATCGCTGGTCACCCGCGCACTCTGCGTGCCCGCCGCCGCGCTGCTGCTCTACCTCCAGCCCTTCTCGATCGGGGTCGGGCTGGCCTTTCTCGCGGCGGCGTTCGCCACGGCATACCTCACCCGGCACCGCACCACCCACCAGGAGGAGATTCCATGAACAGCGTGCACCGCAGCCGCCCCCACCCTGCCCCCGCGTCACACGCCCGACGGGCCGCCACGGCGGGCGTCGTCGCCGCCCTCGCGCTCGCCGTCGCGGGGTGCGGTGGCAAGCAGGACCGCACGACCGATGCCGGAGCGGGCGATGCCAGCTCGTGCGAGGCGTCGGCCAGCCAGATGACGATCGCCACCGGCAACAGCACCGGCGTCTACTACGCCCTGGGCGGTGGGCTCGCGAACGTGATCTCCGCCAACACCAAGATCAAGGCGACCGCGGCCGAGACGGGGGCGTCGGTCCAGAACATCCAGCAGCTCGTCGACAAGAAGTACGACATCGCGTTCTCGCTGGCTGACACCGCCGCCGACGCGGTCGAGGGCAAGGGCGCGTTCAAGGGCAAGAAGGCAGACGTCAAGGCGCTGGCCCGGATCTACTCCAACTACACCCAGGTGGCGGTGAGCAAGAAGTCCGGGATCACCTCGATCGAGGGCTTCAAGGGCAAGACGATCTCGACCGGTTCGCCGAAGTCCGGCACCGAGGTCATCGCCAACCGGTTGATGGAGAGCGCCGGACTCGACCCCGCCAAGGACGTGCGCGCGCAGCGCCTCGACCTCGCCAAGACGGTCGACGGCATGAAGGACGGCAGCATCGACGGGCTGGTCTGGTCAGGTGGGCTGCCGACCGGTGGGATCACCGACCTGTTCAGCTCGATGAAGGGCCAGGTCGAGCTCCTCGACATCACCCCGCTGCTGCCCAAGATGCAGCAGGTCAACTCGGTGTATGCCGAGGGCACCATCCCCGGGTCCACCTACGGGACGCCCTCGGACACGAAGACCATCGTGGTGCCGAACGACCTGCTGGTCCGTTCCGACTTCGCCGACAACAACGCGTGCGCCCTCACCAAGCTCCTCTTCGACAAGAAGGACGACCTGGTCAAGGTGCACGTGGCAGCCAAGGAGATCGACCCCGCCGTGGCCAAGGAGACCGACCCCGTGCCGCTGCACCCCGGTTCCAGGAAGGCGCTCGACGAGCTGGGCTGAGTGTGGGGATCGACTGCGCTGGCCCTGAACGCACAATGGAGGGTGGCTACGCCGTACACCGCCGAGTCCCACGTTGCCCTCCTCGCCCTGGACGTCAGCCTCGCCGCCTTCGCGCTGGGCGAGCTCTCCCAGGCGTGGCGGCTCCGCCGGAGTGCCAGCCGGGCCGATCTGCGCGCCGAGGTGATCTTCCGGGTGATCCTCCTCGGAGGGATCCTGGCGCTGCCGGGTGGTCGCGCGCTGGCCCCGGCAGCGACCGGCGGCGGTGCGGTGCTGTTCGCCGCCGGACTCATGGTGGCGTGGCTCGGCATGGTCCTGCGCTGGTGGTCGTTCGCGACGCTGGGCAGGTACTTCACCTTCGTGGTCAAGACCAGCGCCGATCAGCCTGTCGTCGACAGGGGTCCCTACAGAGTGCTGCGACATCCGAGCTACACCGGTCTCCTGCTGGCTGTCGCAGGATGTGGACTCATGGTCGGAAACTGGGCCGGAGCAGCTGCGGCGACCATCATGGTGTCGATCGCCCTCGTCTATCGTCTGCGCCGCGAGGAACGGGCCCTGGCGGACGCGCTCGGAGATCGCTACCGGGACTTCGCGGAGGGCCGCGCGCGACTCATCCCCTACGTCTGGTGAGTACCTCTCAGGACCGAGACCCCTCTGGTGACCGAGAGGTCTCCGGTGACCGAGTCCTGGCTCAGCGACGCGGCCGGACCGCCAGGTAGACGGTGTTCGTCGACTCTCCGCCCGTCAGCGGGTTCGGGAACGGCACGACCTGGGCGTCGGCGCGCTCGAAGGCCTCCCCCATCTGCCGGACCACCTCGGGATCGGGTGGCTCGTCGGACCACAACGCGAACACCCCGCCATCGACCAGCATCGCGCCGACCCGCGCGAAGCCCTCGGGCGTGTAGAGGTCACCGTGGTCGTCGCGCAACAGCCAGTCGGGTGCGTGGTCGATGTCCACCAGGACCGCGTCGTAGGTGCGGTCGGCACGGCCGGCGCGCACCATGGCGAAGAAGTCGTCGCACACGAGGCGCACCCGTGGATCCGCGGCCAGGCCACGGGTGTCGGGCAGCAGGTCGCGCTCGTGCCACGAGATGACCAGCTCGAGGGCCTCGACGACAGTCAGCTCGGTGACCCGGTCGTCCTCCAAGGCGGCCAGCGCGGTGTAGCCGAGGCCGAGGCCGCCCACCAGGACCGTCAGTGAGGCGTCTTCCACTGCCGCCAGGCCGATGCGGGCCAGCTCCTCCTCGCCGGTCGTGAACTGGCTGGACATCAGGAAGTCGTCACCGAGCTTGACCTCGTGCACGTCCCGCTCCGTGATGCGGTCCCAGCGTCGGCGGAGGCTGATCGCACCCCAGGGGGTTTCGCCCCAGTCGAGCTCCTCGATCCTCACCCGCCGAGACTAGTGCCATCGAGAGCGCCGTTCCTGCGAGCTCGAGCTCCTAGCACGTCATCCGCCGCGGCCCTTTGAGCCGCCCACGCCTTCTCGTGGCTCACGCATCGGCAACCGGCTGCCGCAGGATGGTGCGACGTCGCTGCGGCGGGACCCTACGGAAGTCGCTGAGGTAGATCTCGTGGTGGCGGCCGGTCAACCGCAACCCGTGGGCCGGGACGAACTCGTGGTGCAGCTGCGCCAGCACGCCGGCCTCGTCGTCGAACGACCCGATGTGCAGCGTCTGGACGCAGCGGCCCTCCGACAGCAGCTCGAGGCGGACATCGTCGAGCCGCGCAGGACGCCGCTTGGCCGCGACCTGCGCGACTGTCGCAGCGAACGCGTCCTGGCCGAGCCACTCCGGCACCATGGTCATCAGGGTCCAGCGCCATCGCGACTTGTCACGCGCTGCGGTGAACGAGTCCATGTCGTCTGCCCACCACAGGCCCTCGAGAGGTGGCACCACGTAGTCGCGTCCCAGCTCGCGCTTGCTCGCGAACTTCAGCGCGTAGGCGATCGGGTAGATCGTCTCGACCGCCTCGGCGAAGACGTCCGCGTTGGGGTCGCCGTGGCCATCGATCATCAGGTACTGCAGGTCGGGCACGTCGATCAGCCGCAGCTCCCCCTCCCTGGCCTGGTAGCCATCGAGGGTCCGCTTGACGTCCGTCTTGGCGCTCACCGCCACATCGTGTCAGCCCCGGCTGACCGAACGCGAGAACGGTTCGAAGCTCGCCTGCGGCTCAGAAAGGCAGCTTGGTCCTCAGCAGTCCCTCGGCGGGTGCTCGACCGCTGAGGGCGCGGCAGAACTCGAAAGCATCCATCGTGATGTGCTCGCCCTCGCCGTACCGCCAGTGCCCGCCCGCCGGTCCGGTCAGCTCGAGGTCGTAGGCGAGCCCGTGGCGATCAGCCCACTCGGCCACGACATCGTCGACGATCACTCCCTCGTGGTCGGCAGTCGCCACCAGGGGGGTTCCCGTCGCCCGCGCGATGTCAACGCGGTGCATGAAGGGGTCGCGGGTCAAGATGACGTCGAAGAGGTAGCCCATGGTCCACCACTCGTCCTGGTCCGGCATGGTCTGTTTCCTCATCAAGCCGGGCGCGCGTCGTCGAGCCGAGACGGCCTTGGGGGCGAGCCGACGCACCTGCTGGATCAGCTCATCGGTGCTGAGGTCGGCATTCTGCTCGACCTGGAGCGCCGTCAAAGCGTGGATCATCAGGATGTCTTGCCGTTTGGCGCGCCGCTTGGCGGCCAGTTGCTGACGGACCATCTCTGGGATGCTCGCGACCATCTGAACCATCCCCAGCATGTGTCCTGCCATCGCTCGCACATCCCAGTCGGGACAGTCGGTGGGCGAACTCCACTGTTCGGGCCGCAGCTGCTCGAACTGGTCGGCGATCCGTTCGTACTCGGTCGCGGCAAGGCCCATGGCGGCGCGCCGCTCGAGCCGTGGCATTCGCGGGTCCCGCTTCGTGAGGTGCTGCCCGATCTGCGTGGTCATGGTGGGTTGCCTTCCTGGGTAGATGTGAGCGGGACCTCTGTCTCGAGACCCAGGTCGTGCAGGTACATGTCGACCGCGCGGTCCAGCAGTCGTGCCCAGCGGTCGCCTCCGGGGTCGTTGGCGAGCTGGGCGTCGGCCAGGCCGCCGACCAGGGCGACGTACAGGTCGAGGTCCTCTTGGTCGGTGATGGCGTGCCTGGCAAGGCGATCGCGCAAGCCCTCGATCACCAGCACCGCCGGCGCGTAGGCCTCTGGGCTGGGTTCGAAGCCGGGGACGCTGCGCTGGTTCATCAGCTGGAAACGGGTCAGGTCGCTGACGGAGAAGTCGAAGAAGGTGCGCGCGTACAGCTGCAGCGTCCCCCGGAGGTCGGGGGGGCAGCGGGCGTCCATGGCCAGCATCACCTCTCGGCACTCGGTCCACGCCTGGCCGAACATTGCGTCGTAGATGGCGTTCTTGGAGTCGAGGTGGGAGTAGAGGGAAGGGGCTTTCATGCCGACACGCTTCGCGATGTCACGAAGGGTGAGCTGGGCCAGTCCCTGTTCGCGCGCCACCTCCCAGGCGGCGTCGATGATCTCCCGCCGTGTCGCTGCACGGCGCTCGGCTAGCCTATCGCGATTCGGTTCACCTAACATGATTAGGACAGCGTACTCGGTTGGACCGTCCTGTCCAGACCCGAGACGTCATTGCCGCCACCACGCCTGCCCGAACACCGTGCGGCGCTCCCCGAACGACATCCGCCATCCCCCGCGTCTGGCGGGATCACCAGCGTGCTGAGCGTGACAGTTCGTGGGGTGGGTTGCGACGCACCGTGCTGGGCTCCGGTGAGACCCTGCTGGTCGGTCGCGCACCGACGAGTGCGCTGGCAGAGACCGACGCCGACGACCAGCTGCGGCACACGACCTCGAGCTGCCCGACGCCGCGCCCCACGTCTCCCGGGTGGTGGCCGAGGTCGTCGTCGGCGCGGAGGTCGTCCGCCTGCGCTGGCACGGGTCGACCGAGGCCGAGCTGTCCAGCCTGGTCGACGCCCCGGGTGGCGCGCGACGGGTGGCGCTCGGCACCGGGATGTCGGCACTGCTCGACGAAGGTGAGAATTAGCGGCTCCTGCTCCGCGGGGCGTGCGCCTCAGGCGTTGGCGACCAGGCCGAGCTCGCTGGTGCTGGCCAGTCCGGCGTGCTTGGGCAGGACGCGTACGGTGTAGCCGAACGAACCCGTGCGGGCGAGCGCGAGGTCGCCGGCGAACTGGTACCGGCCACCTTCGTAGGACTCGACGAGCGGCCAGCGACTGCGCTGTCGACGTCGCTGAGCTCGTCGCTGTCGTGCGCCGTGCCGTGCACCACCTGGACGTCCACCTCGTCGGGCGTGAGGTCGCCGAGCGAGACGTAGGCGCGGACGCGCAGGGTCTCGCCGATCTGCGGGCTGTCCGAGACGCCCGAGGACTCGACGTGGTCGACGTGGACGCTCGGCCACGCTGCCTTGACCTTCGCCTTGTATGCCGCGAGGTCACGGGCACCCTCGAACGTCTCGCCGTTGAGCGCCCACCCGGCCCGGGCGGCCGGCCCGTAGAGCTGCGTCGTGTAGTCGCGCACCATCCGGCTGGCCAGGACCTTGGGTCCGAGCGTCGCCAGGGTGTGGGTGATCATCGAGATCCAGTTCTGCGGGAGGCCCTCGCCGTCGACGTCGTAGAACCGCGGGGCGACCGAGTTCTCGATGAGGTCGTAGAGCGCAGCGGCCTCGATGTCGTCACGGCGCTCGGCGTCCTCGACACCGTCAGCGGTCGGGATGGCCCAGCCGTTCTCTCCGTCGAACCACTCGTCCCACCAGCCGTCGAGGATGGACAGGTTGAGGCCGCCGTTGAGGGCCGCCTTCATGCCGGAGGTGCCACACGCCTCGAACGGGCGCAGCGGGTTGTTGAGCCAGACGTCGCAGCCCGGGTAGAGGTACTGCGCCATCGCGATGTCGTAGTTGGGCAGGAACACGATGCGGTGCCGGATCTCGGGGTCGTCCGCGAAGCGCACCATCTGCTGGATGAGCTGCTTGCCGGTCTCGTCGGCGGGGTGCGACTTGCCGGCGATGACCAGCTGGATCGGGCCGCTTCTCGTCGAGCAGCAGCTTCTTGAGGCGGTCGGGGTCGCGCAGCATCAGGGTGAGCCGCTTGTAGGTCGGCACCCGGCGGGCGAAGCCGATGGTCAGCACGTCGGGGTCGAGGATGTCGTCGACCCAGCCGAGCTCGGCAGGGCTGGCGCCACGCTTCTTCCAGGACGACTTGGTGCGCCGGCGGGCCTCCTTCACGAGCTGCTCGCGCATCTCGCGCTTGGTCGCCCAGATCGCGTCGCGGGGGACGTCGCTGATGCGGTCCCAGGCGTTGTCGCGCTCGATGTCGGTGGTGCCGAGGTGCTTGGCGGCGACCTCGTAGACCTTGCGGTCGACCCAGGTGCCGGCGTGGACACCGTTGGTGACACTGCTGATCGGGACCTCGCTGTCGTCGAAGCCCGGCCACAAGCCGTCGAACATCTCGCGGCTGACCACGCCGTGGAGCTGGGAGACGCCGTTGGCGCGCTGACCCAGCCGCAGGCCCATGACGGCCATGTTGAACATGCCGGGCTGGCCGCCCGGGTAGTCCTCGGCACCGAGCGCCAGCAACCGGTCGACCGGCACGCCCTCGACCGCACGGTCCCCACCGAAGTGCAGGGTGATCAGGTCGGCCTCGAACCGGTCGATGCCTGCCGGGACCGGGGTGTGGGTGGTGAACACGGTGGCTGCCCGCACGGCCTCGAGCGCCTCGTCGAAGCTGAGACCGGCCGACTGGGTCAGCTCGTGGATCCGCTCGACCCCGAGGAAGCCCGCGTGTCCTTCGTTGGTGTGGTAGACGTCCGGCGTCGGGGCGCCGGTCAGCCGCGACCACAGCCGCAGTGCCCGGACCCCACCGATCCCGAGCAGCATCTCCTGCTGGAGCCGCTGCTCGCCGCCACCGCCGTAGAGTCGGTTGGTGATGTTGCGCGCGGCATCGTCGTTGTCCTGCACGTCCGAGTCGAGCAGCAGCAGCGGCACCCGGCCGACCTGCGCCTTCCAGACGTGCGCGTGCAGCTCGCGACCACCGGGCAGGTCCAGGGTGATGACGCACGCCGTGCCGTCGTCCTCGCGCAGCAGGCTGAGCGGGAGCCCGTCGGGGTCCAGGACCGGGTAGGTCTCCTGCTGCCAGCCGTCGCGGTTGAGGCTCTGCTTGAAGTAGCCGGTCTTGTAGAACAGGCCGACGCCCACGATCGGGACGCCGAGGTCCGAGGCGGTCTTGAGGTGGTCACCGGCGAGGATGCCGAGGCCGCCGGAGTACTGCGGCAGCACCTCGGTGATACCGAACTCGGGGCTGAAGTAGCCGATCGCGCTGGGCGCCCCGCCCTCGACCTCGCTCGCCCACGCCTGGAACCACCGCGGCTCGGACAGGTAGGTGTCGAGGTCTGCCTTGGCCGCGGAGACGGCACCGACGAACTCGGAGTCCCCCGCCAGGTCGGACAGCTCCCGTGGCGAGAGCGCCGACAGCAGCCGGACCGGGTCCTTGCGGACCTTCTCCCAGCGCGCGGGGTCGATCCGCTGGAACAGGTCCCGGGTGGGTGGGTGCCAGGACCACCGCAGGTTGCTGGCCAGGTCGCCGAGAGCGGCAATCGACTCGGGCAGGACAGTACGGACGCTGAAGCGTCGGATCGCCTTCACGTGGGGCATCCTAAGGCCTTCCGGTCCTCGGCATTGACGTCTTCTTGCAGAAGTTTCAAGAATTTTCAGCACCGGTCCGTCCCGGCATGGGGGGAGGTGCGCGTCGGGTCAGACCGAGTAGCGTCGGGCGTGTGAGCGCCACGCCGGAGACCCCGCCCGACAGCCCGCCCCAGACCCCTGACGCACCCCGTGCCAAGGGTGCCAGGCGCCGGGCGACGAAGGACGACGCCCGGCGGGAGAGGCAAGTGCCCGACTCACCGCCCGGGGCCCCCTCCTCAGCTCCCACCGCGGCTCCGGCCAGCGCGTCTTCCCCCGCCCCGACAGCTGCGTCGACCAATGCCCCCAGCACTGCCCCCACCTCGACCACTGCCCCCAGCACTGCCCCTACCACGGTCGCCCCGCAGATGCCCATCGGCCGGATCCCCGTGCAGGACGTCCGCCCGGTCGTCGACGGCGGTGCCCGTCCGGCCAAGGCCGTCGTCGGCGAGCAGTTTCCCGTCGGGGCCACCGTGTTCCGCGAGGGTCACGACGCCGTCAACGCCTCGGTCGTCCTCGCTGCGCCGGACGGCTCGGAGCGGGTCACCGCAATGACCCCCGTCAACCCGGGCCTCAACACCTGGGCCGCCGTGGTCGAGCCCGACGCCGAGGGCTGGTGGACCTACCGCGTCGAGGGCTGGTCCGACCCCTACGGCACGTGGGACCACGACGCGTCGATCAAGGTCGCTGCCGACATCGACGTCGACCTGATGCTCGAGGAGGGTGCTCGCGTCCTGGAGCGGGCCCTGGCCGAGGTCGAGCGCACCCCCGGCCAGCAGGCGGTGCTGCGCGACGCGGTCACCGCCCTGCGGGACACAGGCCGCCCTCCGCTGGCGCGGCTGCACGCGGGCACCGACCCGTCGGTGCGCGCCGAGCTCGCCGCCCGGCCGCTGCGCGACCACGTGAGCCCGTCCACGGCATACCCGCTGCTCGTGGAGCGCGAACGTGCCCTCTACGGCGCGTGGTACGAGATCTTCCCGCGCTCCGAGGGCGCGGTGCAGGACCCCGAGACGGGGAAGTGGACCTCCGGCACCCTGCGCACGGCGGCGGAGCGGCTGCCCGCCATCGCGGCCATGGGGTTCGACGTCGTCTACCTCACGCCGATCCACCCCATCGGCACGACGGCGCGCAAGGGGCCGAACAACACCCTCGATGCCGGACCGGACGACCCGGGCAGCCCGTATGCGATCGGCTCCCCCGATGGTGGCCACGACGCGATCCACCCCGACCTCGGCACCTTCGACGACTTCGACTTCTTCGTCGCCCAGGCCGCCGAGCAGGGCATGGAGGTGGCGATGGACATCGCCCTGCAGGCCTCCCCCGACCACCCCTACGTCGAGTCGCACCCCGAGTGGTTCAAGCACCGCGCGGACGGCACCATCGCCTACGCCGAGAACCCTCCCAAGAAGTACCAGGACATCTACCCGCTCAACTTCGACAACGACCCAGCCGGGTCCTACGCCGAGATGCGCCGGATGATCCAGGTCTGGATCGACCACGGGGTCAAGATCTTCCGCGTCGACAACCCCCACACCAAGCCGGTCGAGTTCTGGCAGTGGATCATCGCCGACGTCGGCCGCGACCACCCCGACGTGATCTGGCTGGCCGAGGCGTTCACCAAGCCCGCGATGATGCACTCGCTCGGCAAGGTCGGCTTCCAGCAGTCCTACACCTACTACACGTGGCGCAACCAGAAGTGGGAGCTCGAGGAGTACGTCACCGAGCTCGCCGGGGACGCCGCGGCATACATGCGGCCGTCGTTCTGGCCCACGACGCACGACATCCTCACCCCCTACATGCAGTTCGGCGGGCCGGCCGCCTGGAAGCTGCGCGCCGCCCTGGCTGCGACGCTGGTGCCCACCTACGGCATCTATGCCGGCTACGAGCTCATCGAGCACGTCGCCCGGCCCGGCGCCGAGGAGCAGATCGACAACGAGAAGTACCAGTACAAGAACCGGCACTGGGAGGACTACGAGCCCGGCGGGGTCAAGGAGGGGCAGTCGCTCGCCGGCTACCTCACCCGGCTCAACGAGATCCGCCGCGAGCACCCGGCGCTGCACTGGCTGCGCAACATCACCTTCCACCACGTCGACGACGAGAACATTCTGGCGTTCTCCAAGCGGCGGATCCTGGCCGACGGCACCGACGACACCGTCATCGTCGTCGCCAACCTCGACCCGCACAGCACGCGGGAGTCGACCGTGCACCTCGACATGCCCGCCCTCGGCCTCGACTACCACGACGGGATCGCGGCCCAGGACCTCATCACCGGGGCGTCGTGGCACTGGGGGGAGCACGTCTACGTCAGACTCGGACCCGAGACCGAGCCCGTCCACATCGTCGCGATCCGGAGGTTCTGATGCAGGGTCTCAACCTCAGCCAGCCCGGGCTCAAGCACGACCCGGAGTGGTTCAAGACCGCTGTCTTCTACGAGGTGCTCGTCCGCGGCTTCGGCGACTCCAACGGGAGCCGGGTCCGGTGACTTCACCGGGCTGATCGGGCGGCTCGACTACCTCGCCTGGCTGGGCGTCGACTGCCTCTGGCTGCCGCCGTTCTACGCCTCTCCCCTGCGCGACGGCGGCTACGACATCGCCGACTACACGGCCGTGCTGCCCGAGTTCGGGACCCTGCCGGACTTCCAGGAGCTGGTGTCGCAGGCCCACGCCCGCGGCATCCGGGTCATCACCGACTTCGTGATGAACCACACCAGCGACCAGCACCCGTGGTTCCAGGCCTCGCGCTCCGACCCCGAGGGTCCCGTACGGCGACTTCTACGTCTGGTCCGACACCGACGAGGCCTACTCCGACGCGCGGATCATCTTCATCGACACCGAGGTGTCCAACTGGACCTTCGACCCGGTCCGCCGCCAGTTCTTCTGGCACCGGTTCTTCGGCCACCAGCCCGACCTCAACTTCGAGAACCCGGCCGTCCACGAGGCGATGTTCGACGTCGTGCGGTTCTGGATGGACATGGGTATCGACGGCTTCCGGCTCGACGCGGTCCCCTACCTCTACGAGGAGGAGGGCCACAACTGCGAGAACCACCCCAAGACCCACGAGTTCCTCGCCAAGCTGCGCGCCATGGTCGACGCCGAGTACCCCGGCCGGATCCTGCTCGCCGAGGCCAACCAGCCGCCCGCCGACGTGGTCGACTACTTCGGCACCGACGAGGCGCCCGAGTGCCAGATGTGCTTCCACTTCCCGGTGATGCCGATGCTCTACTACTCGCTGCGCGAGGAGAAGGCGGCGCCGATCGTCGACGTGCTGGCCGACACCCCGCCGAAGCCCGCAGGGCACGCAGTGGGGCACCTTCCTGCGCAACCACGACGAGCTGACGCTCGAGATGGTCACGCCGGAGCAGCGCGCCGCGATGTACGGCTGGTACGCCCCCGACCCGAGGATGCGCGCCAACATCGGCATCCGGCGCCGGCTCTCGCCGTTGCTGGACAACAGCCGGGCCGAGATCGAGCTGATCCACGCGCTGCTGCTCTCGCTGCCCGGATCGCCGTGCCTCTACTACGGCGACGAGATCGGCATGGGCGACAACATCTGGCTCAACGACCGTGACGCGGTCCGCACGCCCGATGCAGTGGACGCCCGACCGCAACTCGGGCTTCTCCTCGGCCGACCCCGGCAAGCTCTACCTGCCTGTCGTGTCCTCGCTCGTCTACCACTACAACAACGTCAACGTCGAAGCCCAGATGGCCTCCAGCTCCTCGCTGCTGCACTGGGTGCGGGCGATGCTCCAGATCCGCAAGCGCCACCCGGTCTTCGGGCTCGGCGACTTCGAGGTCTGCCCGTCCGACAACGAAGCCGTCCTGTCGTTCCTGCGGGTGAACTGGGACGCGAGCGGCAGCGACGCCGAGGCGGTGCTGTGCGTCAACAACCTCGCGAGCCGGCCGCAGGCCTCCACGATCCGCGTCCCCGACGAGTTCGGGGGGGCCCACCTCGAGGATCTCTTCGGTGGACAGGGGTTCCCGAAGATCTCCGACGACGGCACCATCACCCTGACCCTCGGCTCCCGGGACTTCTTCTGGCTCCGGCTGGTGCCGGGTGCTGCACATGGCTGAGATCCACGACGCGACGATCTCACCCACCAAGCTCGAGCTCGTGGGGCCGTGGATGGCACGCCAGCGCTGGTATGCCGCCAAGGGCCGGCTCCCGGTGCTGCGCAAGGTCTGGGCGTGGCGCCTCGACGACCCCGCCGGGGAGGTGGGCATCGAGACCCTGCTCCTCGTCGACGAGGGCGGCCCGGAGGCGGTGCTCTACCAGGTGCCGCTCACCTACCGCGGCGCACCGCTCGAAGGCGGCCAGCACGCGCTCGTGGGCACCATGGAGCACAGCGTCCTGGGAAAGCGGTGGGTCTACGACGGCACCCACGACCCCGTCTACGCGGCACAGCTGCTGGACCTCGTGCTCGAACGCGCAGCACCCCAGGCGGGTGGGGTGTCGGACACACCAGAGCCGGCGGTCGTCTCCAAGCGGCACCCCTCGTGGACGTCCGAGACCGTCCTCAGGTCGTCGAAGGTGCTCTCCGGTGAGCAGTCCAACACCTCCATCGTCTTCGACTGCACGGACGCGGACGGAGCCCCGCGACCGTTGATCTGCAAGGTCTTCCGCATGCTGCAGGCGGGTGAGAACCCCGACGTGACCGTCCAGGGCGCCCTGTCGGAGGCTGGCTCGACGAGGGTCCCCACCATGGTCGGGACCGTCAGCGCGACCTGGCCGGCCGTCGCTGATGGTGACGACGCGGCATACGGGCACCTCGCCTTCGCCCAGGAGTTCTTCCCCGGCACCGAGGACGCCTGGCGGGTCGCGCTGCGGGCGGTCGCCGCGCAGGAGGACTTCAGCGAGCCGGCTCGCCAGCTGGGCGCCGCGACGGCTGAGGTGCACGCGCGCCTCGCCCAGGTGCTTCCCACCGAGGCCGTGTCGCCCGAGGCGATCGCCGCAGTCGCTGCAGGCATGCGAGGGCGCTACGTCGCCGCGGCCTCCGAGGTCCCCGCACTGGCGGCCTACGAACACCGGATCGCCGACGTCTTCGACCGCGCCGTCAACGCGAGATGGCCTGCGCTGCAACGCATCCACGGCGACTACCACCTCGGCCAGGTGCTCAAGGTCGCCGACCGCGGCTGGGTCCTGCTCGACTTCGAGGGCGAGCCGTTGCGTCCCCTCGCCGAGCGCAACCTGCCTGACCTCGCCGTCCGCGACGTCGCCGGCATGCTGCGCTCCTTCGACTACGCGGCCGGATCGTGGGAGCAGTCCCACCCCGGCGGCAGCGCCCGCGCCTGGGCCGCCGACGCCCAACAGGCCTTCCTCGACGGGTATGCCGCGCAGTCCGGTCGCGACCCCCGTGAGGACGCCGCCCTGCTCATCGCCTTCCAGCTGGACAAGGCGTTGTACGAGGTGGTCTACGAGGCCCGCAACCGGCCAACCTGGCTGACCATCCCCACGGCTGCCGTGGTCCGACTGCTCGACGACGCGAGGAAGGGCCTGACGTGAGTCCACGGTTCGGCAAGAAGAAGCAGAAGCCAGCACGCGACGAGGCCACCGAGGCCGAGGCTCCCGAGGTCGAGCCCGTGGTCGAGGCCCCCGAGGTCGAGGAGCCCGCCGCCGTCGTCGAGGCCCCCCAGGTCGAGGAGCCGGCACGGGGCTGGTTCGGTCTCCCCGAGCCGGCGACCACACCGGATGCGGCCGAGGCGCCGGCGACGCGCGTGGCCGCCCGTGCTGCCGCCCGGCCGGCCACCGAGCCGCCCGTCGAGCGCGTCCCCGAACCGGTGCCTGCGCCGACGACACCCGCCGAGGCGATCCGCGCCCTCGCGGACGGCCGGCACCAGCAGCCGCACGACCTGCTCGGCCACCACCTCGAGCCCGACGGCCTGCTCGTGCGCACCTACAAGCCTTTCGCGTCCTCGGTCGCCGTGCGGTTCGAGGACGGCGAGCGGATCGAGCTCGCCCACGAGGCCGACGGGGTCTGGGGCGGCATCCGCGCCGGGGCGACACAGACCCAGGACTACCGCCTGCTCGTGGCCTACGCCGACGGGATCGAGCACGAGTGGGACGACCCCTACCGGTTCGCGCCCACCCTCGGACCGATCGACCTGCACCTCATCGGCGAGGGCCGCCACGAGCAGCTCTGGACCGTCCTCGGCGCGCACGTCCGTGAGTACCCGGGACCGATGGGCACCGTGGTGGGGACGTCGTTCGCCGTGTGGGCGCCGCGCGCCCAGGCCGTGCACGTCGCGGGCGACTTCAACGCCTGGGACACCCGCAGCCACGCGATGCGGCTGCTCGGCGAGTCCGGCGTGTGGGAGCTGTTCGTGCCAGGTGTCGGTGACGGCACCCTCTACAAGTTCCTCGTGCGTGGTGCCGACGGCAAGGTCCGCGAGAAGGCCGACCCGATGGCCCGGGCCACCGAGCTCCCGCCCGGACGAGCCTCGTCGGTCGTGCAGTCCCGCTACGACTGGAGCGACGGCGACTGGATGCGCAGGCGGGCCGAGAGCGACCCGCACACGGCCCCGATGAGCATCTACGAGGTGCACCTCGGGTCGTGGCGCCAAGACCACAGCTACGCCGACCTCGCTGAGCACCTGGTCAACTACGTCGCCGACCTCGGCTTCACCCACGTCGAGTTCATGCCGGTGATGGAGCACCCCTATCCGCCGTCGTGGGGCTACCACGTCACGAGCTACTACGCCCCGACAGCGCGGTTCGGCCGCCCCGACGAGTTCCGCTTCCTCGTGGACCGCCTGCACCAGGCCGGCATCGGCGTGATCCTCGACTGGGTGCCCGGCCACTTCGCCACCGACCCCTGGGCGCTGGCCCGGTTCGACGGGCTGCCCCTCTACGAGCACGCCGACCCCCGCAAGGGCTGGCACCCCGAGTGGGGTTCCTACATCTTCGACTTCGGACGCATGCAGGTGCGCAACTTCCTCGTCGCCAACGCGGTCTACTGGATGGAGGAGTTCCATGTCGACGGCCTCCGGGTCGACGGCGTCGCCTCGATGCTCTACCTCGACTACGCCCGCAAGGACGGCGAGTGGGTCCCCAACATCCACGGCGGACGGGAGAACCTCGAGGCGGTGGGCCTGCTCCAGGAAGCCAACGCCACGGCATACAAGCGGGTGCCGGGGATCGTCACGATCGCCGAGGAGTCCACCTCCTGGCCGGGCGTCACCAAGCCGACCAGCACGGGCGGTCTCGGATTCGGGCTGAAGTGGAACATGGGCTGGATGAACGACTCCTTGAAGTACCTCAAGGAGGACCCGATCCACCGGCAGTACCACCACCAGCTGCTGACCTTCTCGCTCATGTACGCCTTCAGCGAGAACTACCTCCTGCCGATCAGCCACGACGAGGTGGTCCACGGCAAGGGTTCGCTGCTGCGCAAGATCCCCGGCAGCCGCTACGACCAGCTGGCCACCGTGCGTGCGTTCCTCGCCTATCATGTGGAGCCACCCGGGCAAGCAGCTGCTCTTCATGGGCACTGAGTTCGCGCAGGAGGCCGAGTGGGCCGACGGCCGCCAGCTCGACTGGTGGCTGCTCGACCACGCCGCCCACTACCGCGTGCACAACCTCGTCAAGGAGCTCAACCGCGTCTACCGCGGCAACGAAGCGCTGTGGGCGCTCGACTCCGAGCCGGCCGGGTTCGAGTGGCTGAATGCCGACGACAACGCCTGGAACACCTACTCCTACTTGCGATTCGGCACGCAAGACCGTCAGGGCCCGGTCGTCGCGGTCGTGGTCAACTTCGGTGGACTGCCGCGCGACCCCTTGCGGATCGGGGTGCCGCGCGCGGGCGACTGGAAGGTCATCCTCGACACCAGCGGCTACGACGAGTTCGGCACGCCGAGCCAGGCCGAGGTCGTCGTCGACTGCCCAGGAGCAGGGTGCGGACGGCCAGCCCTACTCGGTCGAGGTCCGCGTCGCGGCCCTGTCCGCCGTCTACCTCGCCCCCGTCGAGACAGGAGCAGCCCCGTGAACGACCCTCGCGCAGGACAGCCGGCCGAGCCCTCCGACCTGGTCGACGTCGCCCACCTCGTGACCGCCTACTACACGCTGGTGCCCGACCCCGACGACATCGACCAGCAGGTCGCGTTCGGCACCTCCGGCCACCGCGGGTCGAGCCTGAAGACGGCGTTCAACGAGACGCACATCCTCGCGACGACGCAGGCGATCTGCGACTACCGCGCGTCCCAGGGCTACGACGGCCCGCTGTTCGTCGGGCGCGACACCCACGGTCTCTCCGAACCGGCGTGGGCGTCTGCCCTCGAGGTGCTCGCCGCCAACGACGTCATCGTCCTCGTCGACGACCGCGACGGCTACACCCCGACCCCTGCCGTCAGCCACGCGATCATCCGGGCCAACGAGGGCCGCACCACCGGCTCCGTGCTCGCCGACGGGATCGTCGTCACCCCGTCCCACAACCCGCCCTCGGACGGTGGGTTCAAGTACAACCCGCCCCACGGCGGGCCAGCAGACAGCGACGCGACGAAGGTCATCGCCGCCCGAGCCAACGAGCTCATCGCCGGTGGCCTCGAGGACGTCCGTCGTATGCCGTTCAGCCGGGCCCGCGCGCACGCGCAGCCCTACGACTTCATGGGCACCTACATCGACGACCTGCCGAACGTCGTCGACCTGCAACGGATCAAGGATGCCGGCGTGCGGATCGGCGCCGACCCGCTCGGCGGTGCAGCCGTGCACTACTGGGGCGAGATCGCCGAGCGACACGGACTCGACCTCACGGTGGTCAACCCGCTGGTCGACCCCACCTGGCGGTTCATGACCCTCGACTGGGACGCGAAGATCCGGATGGACTGCTCGTCCCCGTACGCCATGGCCTCGCTCATCGCCCGCAAGGACGACTACGACATCGCCACGGGCAACGACGCCGACTCCGACCGACACGGCATCGTCACGCCTGATGGCGGGCTGATGAACCCCAACCACTTCCTGTCGGTCGCCATCCAGTACCTCTTCGGCGGCGCGCGCCCCGACTGGCCCGACGGCGCGGCCATCGGCAAGACCCTCGTGTCGTCCTCGATGATCGACAGGGTCGCCGCCGACGTCGGAGGCCGGCTGGTCGAGGTGCCGGTTGGCTTCAAGTGGTTCGTGCCCGGTCTGATCGACGGCAGCTTCGGCTTCGGCGGCGAGGAGTCCGCGGGAGCGTCGTTCCTGCGCCGGGACGGCCGAGCCTGGACGACGGACAAGGACGGGATCCTGCTGGCCCTGCTCGCCTCCGAGATCCTCGCGGCAACCGGCCAGAGCCCCAGCCAGCACTACCGCGAGCTGACCGCGAAGCACGGCGACCCGGCATACGCCCGCATCGACGCAGCTGCCACGCCGCGAGCAGAAGGCCAAGCTCGCGGCCCTCTCCCCCGAGGACGTGGCGGCGGACTCCCTCGCGGGCCAGCCGATCACAGCCAAGCTGACGCAGGCGCCGGGCAACGGCGCCGCCATCGGCGGGCTCAAGGTGACCACCGAGAGCGCCTGGTTCGCCGCGCGCCCTTCCGGCACAGAGGACGTCTACAAGATCTACGCCGAGTCGTTCCAGGGAGCCGACCACCTGGCCCAGGTGCAGGCCGAGGCCAAGGAGGTCGTCGGGGCAGCCCTCGGCGGCTGAGGCTGGGGGCTCTGCTGGTGCGGCGTCCGTTCGGCGGCACTGCAGTCATCCGCGGCGCCAGAACCACTCGGGTTCCGCGACCTTGGTTCCCCACCCGCCGTTCCTGACGAACCACCACGTGGGAGGCATGGACAGTCGTCGCGCGATGACGTGCGCCGGGAACTGACGTCCCGCCCCGTCACGATGGGGCGGCGGGGCGACCAGGGCATCCTCGGGACGACCGGGCGCCACAGTGAGCTCGAGCCCCAGCGCTGTCACCGTGTCGAACCATCGCGCCACGGTGGCTGGAAGTGCTCCCGCCTCCATCCTCGCGACTGTGCTCTTGGGCACGCAGCCGCCGTCGCGGACGCTCGTGCACTGCCCCGACGCCTGGGGCAGTGCATAGCGTTCATACGACACCACCACGCGCACTGCTGGACGGCTCCCGCCCGCTCGAGCGGTCCCCGGGTCACGCGCCGTTCGGGACCGCCGCAGTGCGCCCACCCAGTGCCCCAGTGCCCCAGTGCCCCAGTGCCCCAGTGGCCCCCAACGGTGAGAGTGCCGCGTCCAAGAATTCGGAGGCATCCTCCGGAACAATCCCGAGACCCACGCAGTTGGACCAGGCATGACGCCCCCGAACCCACCACGCCAGTCCGGGCCTCGCACCTTTCCGCGTACGAGCAACGCCGGTCCCAACCTCGCCACCCTCGACCGCCTTCGTGGCCTGCGCCGGCCGCGGCTCATGCAGCCCGAGGCACGCCGACACCAGATCGACCAGGAGTGCAAGGCCTGCTGACGCCAGCCGCTTGAACAGCCCGCCGACCGAGCTGCTGCACCTGCGAACCACCCGCGCAGACGAACGGACCCCGCCACCTGGCGGGGTCCGTTCGTCCGTGCGGGGCGTCTCGACGGTCAGTCGGTCGTGAGGGCGGGCGCCGGGCCACTGACCACCGTCTCGTCGACGGCGGAGCTCCCGGCCCCGAGCCGCGACTGCTCGTCCTTCACCCACATCCGGGTCAGCCCGCCGAAGTGGCCCTCGAACTTGTCCCACTCGTGCTTGGGATAGGTCGTCTGGATGGTCTCGGTCAGCAGGCTGCGGAAGTCGGCCGAGTCGACCCACTCCAGCACCATGTCATCGATGTCCGGAAGGGCCGTCTCGCAGAACTCGCGGTAGCGGTCGGTGTCGAAGTGGGCGTCGGCGAGTCCCTGGTAACCGGCCAGCTTGCCGCCGTAGTCGAGCTCGGGGTTGTCGGCGATCTCGAACCACGGCCCGGTGTCGACCTGGGTGCGCGCCTTGCGACCGGTGGCCACGCAGAACACCGACCACTTCAGCAGGGCCTTCATCGCCCAGGGGAAGTAGTAGTGCAGCGAGGTGACCGCGACGTCGGGGCAGGCGTTGGCGTAGTCGATCGGGTAGACGACCCCGTCCTTGACGAGCATCTCGCAGGAGTTGAACTCCCACCGGAAGAACGCGTTGACGGTCTGGGCGATGGTGACCGCCTCGGTGCCCACGCCCTCGGAGAGGAAGCCGTGCTCGACGGCATACCGGTTGTGCATCGGCTCGTCGGGCTGGAACTTCATCACCATCGTCTCGGGCCCGATGGTGAGGGCCCGCGCGAAGACCTCGAAGTCGGCTACCGACGCCTGCAGGTGCATCAGCATCTCGCCGGAGTCGTCGTAGGCGCTGTGCAGGTCGTCGACGTTCTTGACCTGGGAGACCCCACGCCAGCCACCACCGTCGAACGGCTTCATGAACAGCGGGTACCCGATCTCCTCCGCGATCGCGTCGAGGTCGAACTCCTTGTTGTACCGGGCCGCCGTGAACGCCCAGCGCGCGTTGTCGATGGGGTTCTTGTAGGGCACCAGCACGGTCTCGGGGACGTTCATCCCGAGCCGCAGCAGGGCGCAGTAGGCGGAGTGCTTCTCCATCGACTGGAAGGTGAACGGGCTGTTGAGCAGGTAGACGTCATCCATCAGCGCGGCCTTCTTGAGCCACTCGCGTGGGTGGTAGTACCAGTACGCCAACCTGTCGATGACGAGGTCCTGCCGCGGTTTGTCACGCAGGTTGAAGGGCTCGATCGTCATGCGTTCGGTCTTGACCCGGTGGCCCGAACCGTCCGGACCGCTCAGGACTCCCAGCTTCCCGGCGAGGGTCTCGAACGCGCGCGGCCAGTCACCCTCCGCGCCCAGCAACAGTCCGATGAGGTGTTCCTGCGTAGTGGCCATGCGCCCATCCTGTCGGCTGCGGACACCCTGCGAAAGTGCAACCGGGAGCCCGGAGGACCGCAGCCGCTAGAAGAGTGCGCTCATCAGTGCGGTGCGCGCCTTGCGGACGCGCTCGTCGTGCGCGCCGACCACGGCGAACAGCTGGAGCAGGTGGTTCTTGGCCTGCTCGCGCTCCTCGTCGGCGGTCGCGCGCACGAGGTCGATCATCCGCAGGAACGCGTCCTCGACGTGACCGCCGAGGACGTCGAGGTCGGCGACCAGACCCTGCGCGGCGACATCAGTGGGGTGCTCGGCGGCGGCTGCGCGGGCGGCTTGCAGGTCCGCACCCTCGGTGCGCTGCATGAGGCCGACCTGGGCGAGTCCCAGCTCGGCGTCGGCGTCAGCGGGGTTCTGCTTCAGCGCCTGCTGGTATGCCGCGGCGGCACCGTCCAGGTCACCGCGCTCGATGGCGTCGTAGGCCTCCTGGTGCAGCGGGGGCAGCTGCTCCTCGGCCTCGTCTCCCGCCGCGGTGGCGGGGACCGAGTCGGAGACGTCCACGCGGCCGGTCACGCCGTGCTGCACCGCGAGGCCGAGGAACTCGTCGAGGACCGGACGCAGGGCCGACTCGGGCTGGAGGCCTGCGAACATCGGCACCGGCTGGCCCTGGATGAGGCCCATCGTCATCGGGACGCTCTGCACCTGGAAGGCACGCAGCAGAGTGGGGTTCTGCTCGACGTCGATGCTGACGACCTGGAACCGGCCCTCGTAGGTCGCCGCGACCGACACCACGGTGTCGAGGTAGTCGCGCGACTCGGGGATCTGGGCGGCCCACAGCACCAGGAGCAGCGGCACCCCGACGGAGGCGTTGGCCACCTCCTGGAAGTTGCTGTCGCTGCCCTCGACGACGACACCGGACCGACCGGCCACACCGCCCGCCGCCGGTGCGCCAGGGCCGCCGGCCGCTCCAGCCCGGCCGCACCAGTTCCGCCCGCACCAGGTGCGCCAGCACCGGGTGCGGCCGAGCCTGCTCCGGACGGGGCGCGCCCGCCGGCTGGCCCCGCAGGGCGGTCAGGTCGACGGCGCCGCGCAGGCCGCCGGTGGTCAGTGGCTGGTCACTCATGTCCGTGATTCTTCCTCACGCACCCTTGGCCGAGAACAGCACCTCGTCGGCAGCGACCAGATCGGCCTTGCCTGTCACGGGGACGGTGAAGACCACGGTCTCGTAGGACTTCAGCTCGGCGCTCTTGGTCAGCGTCTTCTTGCGCACCAGACGCTGGAAGTCCGCGCTCGGGGTGAGCGACTTCCCACCCGGCCGCAGGGTGATCGTGTCGGTCCGCTCGAGGAGGGCGAAGACGAGGGCTCCTCCCCCGCGCAGGGCGATGGCCACCGTGCCCTCGGGCTGGACCGTGTGGGTCTGCTTGAGGGTCGCGAGCTTGCCGAAGTTCTTGGCCTGCTCGGCGGCGTGCACCCGGATGTCGGTCGAGAACGCGTCGGTGCCGTTCGACGTCCGTGGCGGCGACCGGCTTCGGATAGGTCAGGCTCGCGGCATACCCCTTGAGCAGGTCGGCCGGCTGGACGGCGAGCTTGGTCGCCGGGGTCACCATCGGCGAGCCGGCGGCCAACGGGTCCAGAGCCGCCACCGTGGCGCCCGGCTGCATCGGGGCGACCGCGCTGAGCCGGAACGGGGTCTTGGCGTCGGGCGAGACCAGCAGGTTGAGCGCGGCGCCGCCCTCGGTCGTCGAGGTCTGCACGAGGATGATCCGCGGCCACCCGGTCCCGCGGGAGACGCCGAGCACCTTGGGCGCGTCGGCCCGCGTGAGCGGCGGCGCCGTGGCGGTCGCCCCGGTCTGGAGCCGGCTGGCGGCGTTGGCGACGGCGAGCGCGGTGCCCGTGAGCGCCTCGGCCCGCAGTGGCGCAGCGTCCGCAGGCTTGGCTGCCTCCGCGTCGGCGGCCCTGGCGAGCACTCGCGTCGCGATCGCCTCGGCGCTCTGCGGTGAGAGGGGCGCGGTCGTGGTCACCTGGGCTGGCGCGTCGTGGACGCCGACGAGGGCTGATCCCGTGCCGCAGCCCGCGAGGGCCAGGCTCACGGTTGCGGCGGCGGCGAGGCCGGCAGCCCGGCGGGCTGGCTGGGTGCGGCTGGGAGGGCTGTTCATGCGGACACCTCCTGGCTGGGTGCGTCGGGCCTGGGCTCTCGCCTGGGTCGCCGGCGCGGACCGTCGTGGGCGCTGTTGCCAGAGCCCCGCGGCGCCGGCGACGGCGGCCAGCAGGCCGACGAGGGTCACCAGCAACGCCTGGAAGAACCAGGTGTGTCGTTCGACGGTGACGGTGAGCGAGGTGAGGTCCACCGGCTTGCCGTCGGCTCCGGCGATGACGACCGACTCGGGGGCCCCGGTCTGGTCGAGCTTCATCCGCACCCGCCCCTCGCCCGACACCGTCCGGCGCCAGATGTCGGCAGGGGCAAGGGCAGGAGGTGTGCCGGCCCCTGAACGCGACTGGACGAGCGCCCAGTCCCTCACGTGGGCGCCGGTGACCGAGGTGCGGTCGGCACCCCCGATGATGGCGTGGGCGTCGCTGGGTGTGGTCCGTCCCATCCAGATCGTCACGCCGTCCTTTGCCACGGCGGTCACGCTCACCGGTCGGTCCACGCGGTTGAGCACCGACGGCTCGACGACGACGACAGCTCCGGTCGCCGGGGTGGCGCGGAACGTCGCACTTCCCGACGACCCGAGATGGAAGGTGAACCAGGCTCCGACGAGCAGGAGCGCGAGTCCGATCACGGTCAGCGCGCCGGACAGCGCGCGTTTGGCCACAATCGACACAGGAGAAATCCTTACGTGAGCGGGCCGGCACACGGGAGCTCCCCGCAGCCGGCAATCACACCACCATGACCCAGACCGGCCCACGACGACAAATCCCCACCGGCTGGAATACGGGTCGTGATGGCAGAATCGCCGGTGATGACCTCACGTTCCCGGCACGGCCGCAGTCGCCGCCCAGGTCGCCCCCGCGAGGAGGCGACGGAGCAGGCGATCACCGCTGCAGCACGACAGGTGCTCGCCGACAAGGGCGTGGCGCGGATGTCGATGGAGCACGTGGCCGCCAAGGCGGGTGTGGCGAAGAGCACGCTCTACCGGCGCTGGCCGTCCAAGATCGAGCTGGCGGTGCACGCGGTGGCGGCGACCTTCGACGAGATCGAGATCGAGGACCACGGCTCGCTGGAGGCGGACATGCGGGCCGGCATCGGCGAGGCCGCGCGCCTCCTGAGAGACCCCTCCACCGGTGGCGCGTATGCCGCGTTGCTCGCCGAGTCCGCCCGTGACCCCGACGGGGTGGGACGGCAGGTGCGTGAGTCCCTGTCGACGCGACTGCACGCACTGGTGGCGACCTCGGTGGAACGGTCGGTCGCCCGGGGGGAGATGCGGCGCGAGATGATCGACGTCGACCTGCTGGCGGACGTCGTGGTCGGCTCGGTGATGCACCGGGCGCTGGCCACTGGCGAGCCGGACGAGGCCTTCATCGACGGGTTGATCGCCCTGCTGGCCGACGTGGCGTATGCCCGGCTCCGCCGCGAACAGCGTGACCTCGGCGAGCTGCCGACCGCCTGACGGGGCCACGCGGCATACCTGCCGTCGGAGGTGCCGCAGCCCTGCCACGCCTGCTGGCACCCACGGCTCGGTCAGAAGCGGGCTGGCTCGCGGTAGACGCCCCACTCATCGCGCAGTGCGTCGCAGATCTCACCCAGCGTCGCCTCGGCGCGGGCGGCGTCGAGCATGGCCGGGACCATGTTGCCGCTGGTGCGGGCCACCTCGACCATGTGCTGCACGGCGGCGCGCACCGCGTCCTCGTCGCGGTCGGTCTTGCGGGACTTGAGGGTGGCGACCTGGTCGCGCTCGACCTCGTGGCTGACCCGCAGGATCTCGAGCTGGTGGGTGACCGACGCGGTGTGGCAGTTGACGCCGACCACCTTCTTGTCGCCCTTCTCCAGCGACACCTGGTACTGGAAGGCAGCCTCGGCGATCTCGGACATGAACCAGCCGTCCTCGATGCCGCGCAGGATGCCCGACGTCATCGGACCGACCGCGTGGTCGACTCCGCCGTCGGCGTTGCGTGGCTTGCCGAGCTCGCCCATTGCCCTGATCTTCTCGAAGATCGCCTCGGCCTCGGCCTCGATCTTGTCGGTGAGCGCCTCGACGTAGTAGCTGCCGCCGAGCGGGTCGGCGACGTTGACCACACCGGTCTCCTCCATGATCACCTGCTGGGTGCGCAGGGCGATCTCGGCGGCCTGCTCGCTGGGGAGGGCGAGGGTCTCGTCGAGGGCGTTGGTGTGCAACGAGTTCGTGCCACCGAGGACGGCGGCGAGCGCCTCGACGGCGGTGCGGACCACGTTGTTGTAGGGCTGCTGGGCGGTGAGGGACACCCCGGCGGTCTGGGTGTGGAACCGCAGCCACTGCGCCTTGTCGGTCTTGGCGCCGTAGGTGTCGCGCATCCAGCGCGCCCAGATGCGACGGGCCGCGCGGAACTTCGCGATCTCCTCGAAGAAGTCGAGGTGGCTGTCGAAGAAGAAGGACAGGCCGGGGGCGAACTTCTCGATGTCGAGTCCGCGCGACAGGCCGAGCTCGACGTAGCCGAACCCGTCGGCGAGGGTGAACGCCAGCTCCTGCGCAGCCGTCGAACCGGCCTCGCGGATGTGGTAGCCGGAGACCGACAGTGGCTTGTAGTCGGGGATCTTCTCGGCGCAGTACTCCATCAGGTCGCCGATCAGGCGCAGGTGCGGCTCGGGAGCGAACAGCCACTCCTTCTGGGCGATGTACTCCTTGAAGATGTCGGTCTGCAGCGTGCCGTTGAGGACGCCGAGGTCGACGCCCTGGCGCTCGGCCGCGACGAGGTACATGCAGAACACCGGGACGGCCGGCCCGCTGATCGTCATCGACGTGGTGATGTCCTCGAGCGGGAGCTCGTTGAACAGCACCTCCATGTCGGCCGCCGAGTCGATGGCCACACCGCAGTGACCGACCTCGCCGAGGCTCATCGGGTCGTCCGAGTCGCGCCCCATCAGCGTCGGCATGTCGAAGGCCACCGAGAGACCGCCGCCCCCGCGCTCGAGGATCATCTTGTAGCGCTCGTTGGTCTGCACGGCGTTGCCGAAGCCGGCGAACTGCCGGATCGTCCAGGTGCGGCCGCGGTAGCCGGTCGGGTAGAGACCGCGCGTGAACGGGTACTCCCCCGGCCAGCCGATCCGCTCGGGCACCTCCGAACCGTCGGCGGGCCCGTAGACGGGTTCCACCGGCATCTGCGAGAGCGTGGTGAAGTCGGCGTCCCGCACCTGCCCCTTCGCCTGGGCTGCGTCGTAGCGCGCCTGCCATCGGGCAGCGCCGTCGCTCGTCGCGGGCGTGGTCGGTGCGGGGGTCTCAGCCATGCCGCCCAATTTACTAGGACGTCCTAGTAGATGTCACGCCAGGTGGCGCATGCAAAGGTGCGGGTATGCCGCGTGGTCGGGTCAGGCGTCGAAGTCCGCGGCGCCGACGCGCACCTTGCGGAGCAGGTCGAAGAGCTGCTCGTGCTCGGCCGCCGTGAGCATGCCCAGACCGAACTTCTGCTGGACCAGGTCGGCGGTCGCGGCCTCCATGGCCTCGCGCCCGGCGGGTGTGATGACGGCGAGGGTCCCGCGGCCGTCGTCGGGGTTGGGGACGCGTTCGACGAAGCCCTGGGCGTCGAGGCGCTGGACGATGTTGGTGGCGCTTGTCGGGTGGACCATCAGCCGCTGACCGATCTTGCTCATGCCGAGGCGTCCGTCGCGGCTGAAGGCCAGCAGGACGAGGGCCTCGTAGCGGGCGAAGGTGAGGCCGTGCCGACCGACCAGGGCGTCGTAGTCGGTGATGAGCAGCTGCTGGACCCGCATGATCGACGTCGCGCTGGCCATGGCGACCGGTTGGGACGACCGGCCCCAACGCCTGGTCCAGAGCTGCGCCGCGCGCGTGATCGGGTCGAACGGCAGGCGGATCGGCTTCGGCACGCGCAGCAGGCTAGCCCGCTGGTGTGCGGATGGTCTCGAGCTGTCCATCATCGAGACGGATCTCGCCGTCGGCCTCCTCGGCGGCCTCCGGGTCGTGGGTCGCCATGATGACGATCGCGCCTCGCCGCGCCTCGGCCCGCAGCAGGGCCAGGACGCGCTCGCGGTTGTCGTGGTCGAGCTCGGAGGTGGGCTCGTCGGCGAGCAGCACGTTGCCCCTCAGCGCAAGGCCACGGGCGACCGCCACGCGCTGCTGCTGGCCACCACTCAGCTCCTCGGCGAGGTGGCTCCCCGACTCGTGCAGCCCCACGGACTCCAGGGCCAGCTGCGCGCGTCGCGTCGCCTGCTCGGAGCGGACGCCGCGCGCCAGCAGCGGGAGGGTGACGTTCTCCTGGGCCGAGAGGAGGACGGCGAGCGCACTTCCCTGGGGGATCATCTCGATGCCGAGCCGGGCCGCCTGGGCCCGGTCGCGGACCTCGTCGTCGCCGAGGGTCACGGTGCCCTCGCTCGCCACCGCGCCACCGATGGCCCACAGCAGCGAGGACTTCCCAGCGCCGCTGTGCCCGGTCACGGCGATGAACTCACCGGCATACGCCTCGAACTCGGCGCCCGACACGGCCACCGTCGACCCGTAGCGTCACGGTCACACCTCGCAGCCGCAGTGGTGGGGAGTCGACGTCCTCGAGCTCCTGCCCGGCCCTGCCGCCGTCACCCTCGTCGCGGACCGGGTCGACTCTCGACGCCCGGTGCCGGCCGTTGCGTCGTTCACTCACCGGTCTCACCCCTGCCCTGCGGAATCAGCGTCCAGACACCCTCGACCTCGGCCACGCGGACCAGCGCGCCGGGCGGGAAGGCCCCGACGGCGGCGGGGGGAAGCGGCAGGGAGCCGTCAGCCGACACCACGGCATACGCCTCGCCCGAGCGGCCCTCCCCGCCGACGCGACCGTCGCGGATGGTGACGGTGCGGGGCAGCCGCGCCGCGACGTCGGGGTCGTGGGTGACGACGACCACGGTGGTCCCCCACTCCTGGTTGACCCGGTGCAGCGTGTCGAGGACGAGGTCGCGCGAGGAGTGGTGCAGCTGTGACGTCGGCTCGTCGCCGAGCAGGAGACCCGGCCTGCTGGCCAGGGCCACGGCGAGCGCCGCCAGCTGGAGCTGGCCCGGTGGGAGCGAGTCGAGGGGGGCGGTGGCGGCGTGGTCGAGCCCGACCAGCTCGAGCACCTCTCCCGGCGGCGGTACCTCACGGCCGGCCTTGCGGGCCGGCTGCTGGGCGAACTCGACGTTCTGACGGGCCGTGAGGTAGGGCAGCAGGTTGCGCGCGGCGCCCTGGAGGACGAGTCCCACCTCGGCTGCACGGAACCGGTCGAGGTCTGCCTCGGACATCGTGGACAGCTCGTGCTCGCCGACCAGGACGCGCCCCGCGCTCGGGCGCATCAGCCCGCCGAACAGCGTCAGCAGCGTCGACTTGCCCGCCCCGGACGGGCCCAGCAGCCCGACGACCTCGCCGGGGTGCACGGTCAGGTCGACGCCCGACAGAGCAGCCACGTCGTGCCCCTCGGCGCGGTAGATGTGCACCAGCCCACGCGTGGTCACCCGCAGGCCGCCGCTCGCCCCGTCACGGTTCGCGGTGCTCCGGCTCACGACACTCGTGCTCACAGCGACTCCCTCACAGTGACTCCCGGATCCGGCGCAGCGTGATCCGTCGCCCGGCACCGACGGCGGCCAGCCAGCCGACGAGGACGAGCACCGCTGCGGCGAGGACCGCGGCCCCCACGATGGCCGGGGTGGACGGGTTGAGCTCGAGCGCAGGCACCGGGTCCGTGGCGCTGTCGAAGAGGGGAATGAGGGGCATCGCGAGCAGCGAGCTCACCGCCCCGCAGATCACGCCGACGACGGTGCCGACGAGGACGAGGACCACCTGTTCCCGCACGAGTGACCGCCGTAGGGCGTTGAGCGGCACCCCGGACATGTGCAGCGCGGCGAGGTCGCGAGCCACGACGCGCCATCCGGTGACGGTCATCACGAGGACGACGAGGGCCGCCAGCAGGACGCCCATGGCCCCGGTGAACGCGGCGAGGCGCAACCCCCACGCCGATGCCGACTGGTCGAGGCGGTCCTTCGCGGCGGCCACGCTGTGACGGGCCAGGATGCCCACGCCCTGCGAGCTCAGCGCCTTGGCCACGGCGTCTGCGCGAGCGGGGTCGGCGACCCAGACGGACAGGGTGCCCGAGTCGGGGAGCCGTCCGCCGAGACGCGCCAGCGTCTCGTAGTCGACGAGAACGCCTCGCTTGCCCAGGATGGGAAGCGTCTGGACGGTCTGCTGCGCGGCAGCAGTCAGCGGAGCGCCGTTGAGGCCCACGGCGTCGAAGCCGGCAGTCGAACCACCCGGAGGCACCGGCCCGGCCAGCAGTCCCGGGACGACGGCGGGGACGTCGGCGTGCGAGAGCTCGAGGGCGAACCCGGTGCTGACCAGCTCCAGGGCGAGCGTGTCGGCAGCGGCCGGCACCTGCTTCAGCGAGTCGCTCGTGCTGGTGGCGGGCTGGAGGTAGGGGTTCCACTGGTTGGGGGCCGCGATGTCGAGCGACTTCCCGTCGATGCCGAGGCCCGCGATGCTGATCGTGCCGCTGACCTGGCTGACCTGCTGGTCGGTCTTGCGGAACTCGAGCCCGTCGAGGCGACACCCTTCGGGACACAGCAGCAGGCCGTTGAGCTTGGCAGATCCCTTGCCGTGCAATGGGATCTCCCCGATCACGCGGGTCAGTCGCTGGCCGCGGGGCGTCGTCACCGAGATCCTCAGCTCCGAGGGCTCCTCCGACCCGGGGCCGACGCCGGGGGGCAGGGGCTGGCCCGACTGTCCGGGCGGGCGCTCGGTCACCTCGTCGTCGGGAATGGCGAGGTTCCAGGAGATCCGGCCGGTGACGCGGGTGCCGTTGAGCTGCACGGGGGCGATGTCCGGCGGGGCGAGGCTGCCCAGCCGGTAGGCCTCCCCCGGCGGCGCGAACGAGGTCTCCTCGAAGTCCCTGGACACCACGGCGATCGTGGCGGTGGAGTTCTGGTCGGTGCGTCGCACGATGGCCACCGGGCTCACGGCTGCGCCTGTCGGGTCGATCGCGCGCACGGTGGTGAGCAGGCCGGCAGGGTTGCGGCTGTCGGTGTCGATCACTGCGGGCGCACCGGTCTGCACCTGGGCACGAGCCTGCCAGTTGCGGTCACCCACGACGAGGGCGTTCGCGGCGAACACGGTCAGCGCCACCGCCACGCTCACCACGGTGACGACCTTGCGCAGGGTCGGTCGCCGCTCGAGTCCGAACGACGTCAGGGCCGGCCCGATCCGCCCCCGCCGCAGATTGGCGCGCCCGCTGGCGGCGGCGATCGGCACCGCGAGCCGTGAGGCGACGAGGCCGGCGGCCAGCGCGATGAGGGTCGGCGTCACGAGAGCCAGCGGCCCTTCGAGTGAGCCCGTGGCGAGCCCGATCAGGCCGAACGCGGCCAGCGCGACGGCGAGGATGTCGATGACGCCGAACGTCCGGCTCCGCTCGCGGGTGACACGCCGCAGCAGCGCCGAGACGGTCAGCCGCTGGACGGGACGGGCGGCCAGCCAGATGGCGACCGCGCACACGACGGCCGACGCCGCGAGCGCCAGGAGGGAGTACCAGGGCACCTCGAACGGCACGCCGTCCGGCAGCAGGAACCAGCGCACCAGGGTCGTGAGCACCAGGGCCAGCAGGAAGCCGACCGGGAGCCCGAGCGCCACCGTCAGAGCGAGCTCGCCCATCACGATCCGGCCGGCGCCGTCACGGCTGCGCCCGCGCAGCCTCGCGAGCGCAACCTCTGGCCGACGCTGCTCCACCGCAGCCTGGGCCACGAGCAGCAGGATCGCCGCCGCGAGCAGCCCGAGCTGGGCCATCAGCAGCGGCACGATCACGCGCAGCTGGTGCTGGCCGACCCGGATGCCGTCGATGATCGTCGGCAGCTGCGTGTCGACCAGCGCACCGTTGATCCCGGCCCCCGAGGTGGGCGCACCCTTGGTGGCCAGGACGTCCGAGATCTGCTGCAGGTTGCCCAGGGTGAAGAGGTCCCGCTTCAAGGGGAAGGTCAGGGAGGCCTGCGCGGCACCCCAGGTCCTGTCGAAGGTCGCCTCGGTCGTCACGAAGTCGTCGACGGCCGGGACCTGTTCGGTGCCCACGTTGACCTGCGTGCCGGACTTCCCGTCGGGCTGGGTGCGCAGCCAGTAGGCCTCGTCGCGGATGACCTCGTAGGCGCCGACGACGGTGAGGGTGGCGGTGGTCGGCGGTCCCGTACCGGGACCCTGGACGGGGGTGTCGAAGGTCTTCCCGAGGGGCCACTTCCAGGCCGCCATGTCCTTGGCGGACACGAGGATCTCGTCGGGCCTTTGCGGGCACGCCCCGCTGGTGAGCTTGAGGTGCTTGCACACCTCGTCGCGGGCCACCAGGTCACCCGGCGAGTCCTTCAGACCCGCCCGGGGTTTGATCGAGATCGAGTCGGACATCCCGCCGACCGGATCGCCGTAGAGGACACGAACCGACCCCGGCACATTGCCCGAGAGGTCACCGCTGACGAAGCTCGGGTTGGCCGTCCCGCGGCCGGAGCGGACGACGAGAGCGGTGTCCGCCACGCTCGCAGAGCTGATGCTCGTCCGGAGCAGGGCCTGCTCGAGGGCGCGCTGGTAGAGCGGCGCGAAGACGGCGCAGGTGGCGATCAGCGCGGAGAGCAGGACCAGCACGGCGGCCTGTGTCCGGCGATATCTGATCGCAGCCCACATACCCTCAGCGCCTCCGAGTCCCCGTGTCCGGGTGCCGCACAGTCCCCATCACCCGTTGTCAGTCATGTCCAGTCCCGCACGACCCTAAGGGGAATTCATCCAGTGCTCGGCCACATTCCGGCAACGATTCACGGCTGGGAGCGATGCCGGCGACAGTTCGTCACGGATTCTTCGCATTGGCGTCGATGGCTGCCTCGAGGCGGTCGAGCTTGGCGGTGAGCTCACCGGCATACCCCTCGCGGATGTCGGCCTTGAGCACGAGGCTGACCCGCGGCCCGAACGCGGCCACGGCGTCGACCGCCCCCTTGACCACGGCCATCACCTCGTCCCACTCCCCCTCCACCTCGGTGAACATCGAGGAGGTGCGGTGCGGCAGCCCGGACTCGCGTACGACGGTGACGGCGGCGGCGACCGCCTCGCTCACCGAACCGGTGGAGTCGCTGGGCACGGACGGGGCGACGGAGAAGGCAACGAGCATGTCCCCACGGTATGCCGCGTGGCGGGGCCCGGCCGCGCTGGGTGCCGGCTCGACGCCGATCAGGACTGGAGGTGGCGCTGGTAGGCCACCACTGCCTCGACCTTGCGGAAGCCGAGCTCGACGTTGACGCCGACCATGTGGGAGTTCTGTTCGGCGTTGCAGGTACGAATCTGCTTGGAGGCAGGGGCGATCCGAGCCAGCTCCTGCAGGCCACGAACCTTGACCGCCATGCCGAGTCGATGTCCGCGGTGTTCCCTGCGGACCAGCGTGCCCCACTGCATCACGTCCTCCGGGGCATCGGCCCTGACCACCAGGTCGTTGTAGGCCACCACCTCACCGCTCGGGGCGATGGCCACCGTGTGGACCATGGTCCGACCCTGCTGCTCGAGCCGTCCCAGGTCCTCGGCATAGATCTCCGGGGTGCGTGACTCCTCCTCGAACTCGACCTCGCCGGTGGGGGCGTCGACGGCCAGCTGGTTGAAGCAGTCGCAGTAGGACTGGCGCAGCTCGACCGGCAGGCTGCCCACGTGGGACTCGATGCGATAGCCCTCGTGGCGCTGCTGCCGACTCGGCAGCCAGCCTGGTGAGCAGCTCCGGCGCCACCGGCAGGTCCAGGGTGCGGGCGATCTCGGTGTTGGCATACGTGAAGCCGTGCCCTACGGCGAACCGCGCGTACGGGTGGTCCTCGCGCTCGTCGTCGGGCACGGTGAACTCCGCGAGGACCGTGGTCCTGCCCTCCGCTCGGGCGCGGTCGACGGCGCGTTCCACCAGGGCACTGCCGACACCACGGCGACGATGGACGGGGTCGACGTCCAGCTCGAACCAGACGAAGTTCGTGTTGTCCAGCAACGGGAACCAGAGCTTCGCGACCCCCGCGACCTGTCCGTCGACGAGCCCGACCAGCGGCTCGAGCCGCTCGGACTGGCCCGGCTTGCGCAGGTCGACCGTGAACTCGTGGAGAGACGCCACCTTGGCCCAAGGGCGCTCGAAGCGTGCCGACGCGACGCTCGCCCTGTGCGCCTGCGCGATCTGCTCGTCGTCATCGACGTCGAGTGCCTGCACCACCACGGAATGGACCATGTCGGCCAGTCTGAGGTCTGCTGGGCCGGCGACGCCACGGGTTATCCGAGGCCGAGCCTGCTACGGCAGCCTGGGGCGGGGTGTTCCGTGGTCCTCCATGCGGAAGCTCGACTCACCCATCACCGGTCGTCGTCCAGGTCATCCCCGAGCGATCACTGGTCGTCGCTGTCGATGAGCCAGGAGTCGCCATCGCGGACGAACGTGAAGGTGTGCGTCTCGGAGCTGTCCGAGCCCTTCTTCCGCTTGAAGGTCAGCTCGGCCGTGGCCGTGTTCTTGGCGGCGTCCGCCTCGACCGACCCGACGTCGACCGACTCGATGCCGCTCCAGAACGCCTCGTAGCCGTCACGGCCACCCGAGTCCTGCTGCATCCTGGGCGTCAGCTGGGCGAAGGTGTCGTCGCGCTTGCTCTCCTTCGTGACGTCTCGGTAGTACGACTCGATGAAGCGGGTCAGCCGGGCGTCGTCCTGCGCTGTGTCCGCGGTCGTCGTGGACGTCGTGGAGGTCGTGGACGTCGTCGTCGTGGAGGTCTTCGAGGTGCGTGCTGCTGCTGCTCGACGAGCTGGTGGACGACGGGGACGGGGTCTTGGTCTGGGACGCGGTCACGGTGGTCGTCGGACGGGGTGTGGGCTTGTTGGTGCCGAACCCGTCGGTGAGCGCGTAGGCCACGGCGGCCGCCACGAGGGCCAGCACGAGGAGGGCCACCAGCCAGCCGAGCCCACGCGACCGCTCGGGATCGCGCCCGTCTCGCGGTCCGACGCGGTCCGCCGGGTCCGCCCGGAACGGGCGGGTATGCCGCGGGCGCGGGCACCGGGGTGGGTTCCAGTCGCTGGGTGCTCTCGACCGGTTCGCGGATGACCTCGGTGGCGGCGGCGCCCGTGCCGGCAGCAGCGGCTGCACCGGCTCCGGGGAGTGAGGTGCCTGCGGGCAGGAACAGCGTGCCGTCGCCATGGGCGATGCGGTCCAGGCGTTCCGACGCGGTCGCCATGTCCCAGCGGCGGTCGGGGTCGTGGTCCATCATCGCGGCGATGGCACCCCCAAGGGGTCCAGCCTGCTGCACCGGGCGGGCCTCGCCACGGGCGATCGCCTGCAGCGTGGCCAGCGGGTTGGCGTGCGCCTCGTAGGGGGGCTGCCCCTCGACGGCGTAGTAGAGCGTCGCCCCCAGGGCCCAGACGTCCGAGGCCGCGGTGGGGTTGCCCCCGCGCGCCAGCTCCGGCGATAGGTAGCCCGGGCGTTCCCGTCATGAAGCCGGTCTGGGTGAGCTGGTCGTCCGCGTGTGCCCGGGCGATCCCGAAGTCGCTGATCTTGGGGGTGCCGGCGTTGTCGATCAGGATGTTGCCCGGCTTGATGTCCCGGTGCACGATGCCGCGCTCGTGCGCCCGCGCCAGGGCGCTCGCAACGGCCGAGCCGATCTCGGCGACCCGGGTGGGGGAAGGGCGCCCACGTCACGGATCTTCTCCGCCAGGCTCTGCCCCTCGACGTACTCCATGACCAGCCAGTGCGAGTCGTTCTCGTCCACGACGTCGAACACCCCGACGGCGTGGGCGTCGTTGAGCGAGGCGGCGATGCGCGCCTCGCGCATGGCACGGGCGGCGGCTGCGGGCTCACCGGGGAGCGCACCGATCTGCTTGACCGCCACCTCGCGACCGAGGACGGTGTCGCGGCAGAGCCACACGGTGCCCATGCCACCGCTGCCGATGGAACGGATCACCTCGTAGCGTCCGGCGATGACCTGGGGCTGCACGGAGGTCCTTTCGGTCGGGTGGTCCTCTCGGTCGGTCCGGGTTCACCCTATTCGCCGTGGCGGCTCCTTGACACTCCGCGCCCCCGCCGTGCGACGCTGCGGGGATGCGACCGAGCCTGTACGAGTTCGCCGGCGGCGACGAGGCCCTCCTCGCGCTCGCGCGGGCGCACCACGCGCGGTGCGTGGCGGACCCCCTGCTCAACCACCCGTTCAGCAAGCAGGACCTGCACCCCGAGCACGTCGAGCGGCTCGCGGCCTACTGGGCGGAGGTGCTCGGCGGCCCACCGCGGTACTCCGCGGGCCTGAGCGACCACAGCCAGATGCTGCGGATGCATGCGGGCAACGGGCCGGGGATGCTCGAGCTCGGCCCGCGGTTCGTCGACTGCTTCGTCGCTGCTTTCGACGACGTCCCGCTGCCCCCGGACCCGGAGTTCCGGGCCGCCCTCCGCGCCTACATGGAGTGGGCGGTGGGCGAGGTGAACCAGTTCCACGAGTCCGCGGACGACGTCCCCGCGGGGCTTCGGTATGCCGCGCTGGGACTGGGACGGGCTCGTCACCACCAGCCGGGACTGACCCCCGGGCGAGGCCAGTCAGGCGAGGGCGGTCACGACCTGGTCGGCCGCGGCATACGGGTCGGTCGTGCCGTCCACGACGGCGGCGGCGAGCTCGTCGACCCCGCTGCCATGGCGCAGGTCGCCCATCTTGGAGCGCAACGCCTGCAGGGCGATCGACTCGATCTCGTCACCGGCTCGGCGGATGCGGCGCTCGCGCAAGGCGCCCGCACGCTCCATCCACGACGTGTGCTTCTCGATCGCCTCGACGACCTCGTCGATCCCCTGGCCTTGCTGCGCAACGGTTTTGAGCACCGGTGGCCGCCACAGGTCGGGTTCGGTGCGATCACCCAGCGAGATCATGTGACGGATGTCGCGCACCGTGGCGTCGGCGCCGTCGCGGTCGGCCTTGTTGACGACGAAGATGTCACCGATCTCGAGGATGCCCGGCCTTGGCCGCCTGGATGCCGTCACCCATGCCGGGGGCCAGCAGCACGATCGTCGTGTCGGCGAGTCCGGCGACCTCGACCTCGGACTGACCGACACCGACGGTCTCGACCAGGACCACCTCGCACCCGGCAGCGTCCAGCACGCGCATGGCCTGCGGGGTCGTCCACGAGAGCCCGCCGAGGTGGCCGCGGCTGGCCATCGAGCGGATGTAGACCTCCGGGTCGAGCGCGTGGTCCTGCATGCGCACCCGGTCGCCGAGCAGGGCTCCACCGGAGAACGGCGAGGACGGGTCGACGGCGAGGATGCCGATCCGCTTGCCCTGCTTGCGCAGCGCGCCCACGAGGGCGTTGGTCGACGTCGACTTGCCGACGCCGGGGCTGCCCGTGATGCCGATGACGTGCGCGGTGCCGGTGTGCGGCGCGAGAGCCGCCATCACCTCTCGCAGGGCGGGATGCGCGTCCTCGACGAGCGAGATCAGCCGCGCGACGGCACGAGGCGAGCCTGCCCTGGCCGACTCGACCAGGGCAGGGACGTCGACGGTGCGGGGAGCCAAGTGGCGGTGCCTCGCAGCTCAGGCCGTCTTGGGCACGCGGACGATGAGGGCGTCGCCCTGACCACCACCGCCGCAGAGCGCAGCCGCCCCGACCCCTCCGCCACGACGCCCGAGCTCGAGCGCGAGGTGCAGGGCGATGCGGGCGCCGGACATGCCGATCGGGTGGCCGAGCGCGATCGCGCCGCCGTTGACGTTGACCTTGTCGACGTCGATGCCGAGCTCCTTGGCGGAGGCCAGGCCGACGGCTGCGAACGCCTCGTTGATCTCGACGAGGTCGAGGTCGGCCGGCGTGATGCCCTCGCGCTCGCACGCCTTGGCGATGGCGCGGGCCGGCTGCTGCTGGAGGGTGGAGTCGGGTCCGGCGACCATGCCGTGGGCGCCGATCTCGGCGACCCAGGAGAGCCCGAGCTCCTCGGCCTTCGCCTTGCTCATCACCACGACCGCGGCGGCTCCGTCGCTGATCTGGCTGGCCGTGCCGGCCGTGATGGTGCCGTCCTTGGAGAACGCCGGGCGCAGCTTGGCGAGCGTCTCGGTCGTGGTGTCGGCGCGGATGCCCTCGTCGGTCTTGAACTCGAGCGGGTCACCCTTGCGCTGCGGGATGGAGACGGTGACCACCTCGTCGTCGAAGAGGCCGTCCTTCCAGGCCCGTGCGGCGAGCTGGTGGCTGCGGGCGGCGAACTCGTCCTGCTGCTCGCGGGTGAACTCCTGGTCGCCGGTGTTCGCCTGCTCGGTGAGCAGTCCCATCGCCTGGTCGGTGAAGGCGTCCCAGAGGCCGTCGAAGGCCATGTGGTCGCGCATCGTCACGTCGCCGTACTTGTAGCCCTCGCGGGACTTCTCGAGCAGGTGGGGCGCGTTGGTCATCGACTCCTGGCCGCCCGCGACGACGACGTCGCACTCACCCGCACGGATCAGCTGGTCGGCCATCGCGATGGCGTTGATGCCCGACAGGCAGACCTTGTTGATCGTCAGGGCCGGGACGGACATGGGGATGCCGGCCTTGGCGGCGGCCTGGCGGGCCGGGATCTGACCCGCACCGGCCTGCAGCACCTGGCCCATGATCACGTAGTCGACCTGGTCGGGGCTGACGCCCGCCTTCTCCAGGGCTCCCTTGATGGCGAAGCCACCGAGGTCCGCGCCCGAGAAGTCCTTGAGCGAGCCGAGCAGCCGCCCCATGGGGGTGCGGGCACCTGCGACGATGACGGAAACGGGACGGTCAGACATGGTGACGAGGCCTCCAGCGCCATTGGGGGTTACCCAGCCACTCTAATGCGGAGCCGAGCGCACGGCTCCGCCCGGCCAGGTGGTCCTGACCACACTCGGTATGCCGTGCGCGGACTGCTCCTGGCCGCGCTACTTCATCGTGCCTTGCGAGAGCGAGCCCTGGAGCTGGCGCTGGAAGACGATGTAGACGATGAGGACGGGGACCACCGTGATGACGACTGCAGCGAAGAGCTGACCGAAGTTCACGGCATACCCCGCCTGGGAGGCGAACCGCGCCATGCCCTGCGACAGGACGTAGTTGTCCTCGTTGGTGTTGAGGGCGACCGGCAGCAGGAACTGGTTCCAGAGACCGAGGAAGTTGAAGATCGAGACCGCCACGATGCCCGGGCGGGCCATCGGCACCATGACCTGGCCGAAGGTGCGCCACTCGCCCGCGCCGTCGAGCTCCGCAGCCTCCGCGATCTCCTGTGGCAGCGCCCGGAAGAACGGGTAGAGGAAGAACACCGTGAACGGGAAGGCGAACGCGACGTAGGTGGCGATCAGTCCGGGAAGGGTGTTGAGCAGGCCGGCGTTCTTGAGCACGAAGAACAGCGGCACGATCGCCAGGAAGACGGGAAAGGTCAGTCCGAACAGGATCAGGTAGTAGACGATCCCGCTGCCACGGAACGGGAAGCGGGCCAGGGAGTAGGCCGCCGCCGAGCCGAGGGTCATGACGAGCACGAGGGCGGATGTCACGACGATGACCGAGTTGAGCAGGTAGCGGCCGATGTGGGAGTCGGTCCATGCCCCGGTGTAGTTGTCGAAGCTCCAGTGCTTCGGGAGCGCCAGCGGGGACGAGAAGATCTCGCCGGTGGTCTTCCACGAGGACAGGAACACCCAGGCCAGCGGGAGGATCACGAGGATCGACCACAGGGCCAGGACGATGTGGGCGATGACGGTGACCTTGCGGTCGCCCTGGTTGCGGGGACTCAGGGAAGCCTTGTCGTTGCCCTTGCCCTGACCCTTGCCGGGGCCGGCCAGCTCCTGGACCACTCTCTCGCTGACGGTCATCAGGCGTCCTTCCCTCGCGTGAGGCGGTTGACGCCGAACACGACGCCGGCGAAGCCCAGGGTGGCGGCGGCGAGGAACACGCCCATCGCGCTGGCGAGCCCGAACTGGCCCTTCTTGAAGGCGGTGTTGAACAGGTCCTGGGTCATCGTGAGGGTGGAGTTCTGGGGGCCACCGCTGGCGTTGAGGGCGGCCATGTAGACGAACGCGTCGAGCGCGAGGATGCCCAGGTAGATGTAGGCGGTCTGGATGGTGTCGCGCACCATCGGCAGCGTCACCATCATCGTCATCCGCACCCGACCGGCACCGTCGACCCTGGCCGCGTCGAAGAGCTCGGCCGGGATGCCCTTGATGGCGGCGATGAAGAGCACCATGTAGAAGCCGACGAAGCCCCAGATGATGACGAACATCGTGACCGGCATCGCCGTGGAGACCTCACCGAGCCACGCGAACGACTTGAAGTGGTCGAACCCGATCCCGGTGAGGAGGGCGTTGACCAGCCCGCTGGACGGGTCGAACATCTGCGCCCAGATCAGGCCGATGACGATCGCCGGGATCGTGTAGGGGAAGAACGAGACGATCCGGTAGTACGAGGACCGGTCGAGGCCGCGGACCGAACCCGTGCTGGACCCGCCGACCGTGACCATGGTCGCCAGCGCCAGCGCCAGCACGATCGTCACGAACGGGACGACCAGCGCCAGCAGCAGGTTGTTGCGGACCGCCTTGAGGAAGATGTCGTCGTGCAGCAGGGCCTTGTAGTTCGCCAGGCCGACGAACTCGAAGGTGTCGGAGAACCCGCCCCAGTTGGTGAGCGAGTAGATGAACGCCTGCGCGAAGGGCCACAGCACGAACACGGCGTAGAACGCGAACGGCAGACCGAGCGTGATCAGGACGAACACCACGCGTGCCGGGCGCATGCGCCTCCGGCGGCGTTTGGCCACGGGTGCGGTGGCGGTGGGGGGCGGCACGACTGCCGTCATGGGTGGCCTTCCTGTCCAGCTGCGGTGACGAAGGGTGCGACGAGAGCGAACCACGTCGACGGGCCTACGTCGAGAACTGCGACGAGTGGGACTGCGACGGGCTCGGCCACGCCGCGTGCGGCTGCGACGAGCGAGGCTGTGTCGCGTGGAGCGGCGACGAGCCGGGCTGCGTCGCGTGGGACAAGGGGGCGCCCGGCCCGGCATCGCTGCCGGGCCGGGCGCGTCGTCACTTGACTTCGACCTTCTTGACCGACGAGTCGTTGGCGACCTTGTCGGTGATGCTCTGCAGCTGCTTGGTGAGCGCAGCCGCGTCGATCTGGCCTGCGAGGAACGCGTTCCACGGGACCAGCATGTCCTGGTTGGTGCCGTAGACGTCGATGAAGTTCCACGTGAACACGCCGTCGCCCGCACCGGTGAGCATCGCGCCCTGCGACTTCAGCGCCGTGGAGCCGAAGCCGTCCTCGGGCACGGTGCCCTTGACGATGGTCGGCGACAGCTTGGTCTTGGCGAAGTTGGTCGCCGCCTCCTTCGACAGCATGGCCCGCAGGACCTCCTTGCCACCGGCGACGTTCTTGGCCTTGCTCGGCACGACGAACGGCTCGCCCGCGGCGGAGTGCAGCGCCGTGTAGGGCATCTTCGACCCCGACGTCAGGGTCGGCTCCGGAGCGCCGGTCATCTTGAAGTCAGCCTTGGTCTGCGACTTCATCTCGTTCTCGATCCACGAGCCCGAGGGGTAGAGCAGGGCGGCCTGGTCGTTGCTCCACTGCGCCTGGGCTGCGGTGAACTGGGTGCCACCACCACCGGGCTTCATGTAGCCGTTCTTGACGATCGTCTCCAGCGCCTTGAAGACGCCCTGGACGGCCGGCAGCGACCAGCACTTGGGCTTGAGGTTCTCCAGCGCGAGGCGGACCTCGTCGCCGCCCTCCTTGATCGCCGAGGAGATGGCCAGCGTCTGGTAGTAGGTCGCGGCCTCCTTGCCCCAGAGGAAGAGGAACTTGCTCTTGGCCTTGGCCTTGCCGCCGAGGTCGATCGCCTCGTCCCAGGTCTTCGGCGGAGTCCAGCCGTTGGCCTCGAACAGCGAGGCGGAGTACCAGAGGGCGTAGACCGTCTGGACGTAGTTGATCGCGACGAGCTTGCCGTTGATCGTGCCGGGAGCCTCGACGCCCGGGTAGAGGGTGTCCTTGATCGTCGTGCCCTCGAGGTTCTTCGCAGCGAACACGTCGCTGAGATCCTCGAGCTGGTCGGCGATCGTGTTGAGCCCGATCGCGTTGGCGCCGGAGTTGTCGATCAGGTCCGGCGGGTTGCCACCGACGAAGCGGGGCTGGAGCTCCTGGGCGATCTGGGTGGAGGGCTTGACGGTGACCTTGCTGCCCGCCTGCTCCTTCTGGACCACGCCTGCTGCGAACGTCACGTAGTCGAAGCCGTAGCCACCGTTGAAGATGACAGCCTCGACGGTGGACTTGTCCGCCATCCCGAACGGGTTCTTGTCGCTCTTGGAACCGCCTGCGGCATCCGAGGACTTGTCGCCCGAGGAGCCTCCGGTCGCACAACCCGACAATGTGACGACCGCAGGCAGGGCAATCCCGCCGGCAAAGGCCAGTCGCAGGATCGTCCGTCGGTCGACCTGCTCACCACGAGGATTCATGGTTGTCTTTCCCTCCGTGTTCGTGGCCGACAGTGGCCCCTAGTTGACGATCACATCGTGCTCATCGTGATCGAACATGTCAACGATATTGACAGAATCAGTCAAGATCGATCAGATTCGCTGCATGAACCGCCCTGCGGATCCAGTCCGCGAGACATCGATCACCCTACGAGGATCGCGGCTCGGACCCGAGAGCCCGCTGCCTTCCTTCACCCATTTGCAACCACGCGGGGTGCCGCGGGTGAGCGCCCAGGCCCCGCCGGAGATGCGCGCGCGGGTCGAGCGCGGGCGACTGACCTCTCCGCTGCCCTACGGCGTGTTCAGCGACTACGACCGCACCGACCACGAGCTCGAGCTCCCCGCGTTCGAGCTGTCCAACGGTCTCGTCACGGCGACCGTGCTGCCCACCCTCGGCGGGCGGGTCTGGTCGCTGGTCGACCACGTCCGCGACCGCGAGCTGCTGTTCGTCAACCCCCGGCTGCGGTTCGCGAACTTCGGTCTCACCGACGCCTGGTTCGCCGGCGGCATCGAGTGGAACCTCGGCTCGACCGGTCACGCCACCACCTCGACCCGCCCCATGCACACGGCCGTCCTCGACACGCCACTCGGCCCGGTGCTGCGGATGTGGGAGTGGGAGCGCACCCGCGACCTGGTCCTGCAGGTCGACCTGTGGCTCGCGGGCGAGCGGCTGATGGCCTCCACCCGCGTCGTCAACCCGGACCCCGAGCCGAAGCCGCTGTACTACTGGACCAACATCGCCGCGCCCGAGACGTCGGGCACGCGAGTGCTCGTCCCCGCCGCACACGCCTGGCGCACCGACTACACCGGCGTGCTCGACCGCGTCGCCGTGCCGCGTCCGACCGGCGACGTGGACATCAGCCGGCCAAGCGCCTCCACGTATGCCGCGGACTACTTCTACGAGGTCGCGCAGGATCGTGGGCGGTTCGTCTGCGCCGTCGAGCCGGACGGCTCCGGGTTGGCGCAGACCTCGACCGACGCATTGCGCGGGCGCAAGCTCTTCCTGTGGGGCACCGGCCCGGGAGGCACTCGCTGGCAGGAGTGGCTGACGACTCCGGACACCCGCTACCTCGAGATCCAGGCCGGCGTGTGCACCACCCAGATGGAGCACGACGTGCTCGAGGGGCACGAGATCCGTTCGTGGACCGAGTCGTTCGCGGGGTTCGACCTCGACCCCGAGGACGCGAGCGGGGAGTACGCCGCGGCGTCGGCTGCCGCGCGCGCCGCGGTGCACGAGGCCACTCCCCTGCAGTGGCTCGAGGAGCGGCACGTCCAGTGGCTCGCGGAGGTCGCCGATCTCGACCCGGGAGAGCCGGTGGTCGCGGGCTCCGGCTGGGGCCACGTCGAGCTTGCTCTTCGTGGCCAGGAGGCCCCGCCCGGCGTGTCCTTCCCCCCTGTCGATGACGCGAGCAATGCCCTCGCGCGGTTCGTCGGCGGCGACCTCGCTGCCCTCGACGAGGTGTCTGCCGACCAGCCCACGATCCCGCCGATCTCGGACCGGTGGCTGCAGCGGTTCACCGAAGCCTGTGAGGGCGAGGTCGGCTGGTGGCCGCACTACGCGCTGGCGACCGGGCTGCACGTCCGCGGTGACCGTGCGACGGCGCGCGCGGCCTACCAGCGAAGCATCGAGGTCACGCCCACGGCGGTGGCGCTGCGAGGTCTGGCGCTGCTGACCGATGACCGCGAGCTCGCGGACTCGTTGTACGCCAAGGCAACCGGGCTCTTCCCCGAGGACCGCCGCCTGGTCACCGAGCGGCTTGTCGCCCTGCTGGGCGCCGGCCGACCGGACGACGTCATCGCCATCGTCGCGTCGCTGCCCGAGACGATCAGAAATCACGGACGCACCCGGCTGGTCCTTGCCGAGGCACTCGCGGACAGTGGCGACACGCAGGGCGCGTTCGAGCTGCTGGCCGACCTCGAGATCGCCGACTTCGCCGAGGGCGGCACCTCGACGGCGCTGTTGTGGGAGCGGGTGCGTCCGGGCGTGCCGGTGCCGCAGCGGCTCGACTTCCGGATGGCGCCCACCGTCCCGGAGTGATGGCGCCTACTGGTCCGCCGTGAAGTCCGGCGGCGAAACGGCTTCGCCGTCTCGTCGTCGGATGACCGACGTCGGGCTACTGCACCGGTGCCCGCGCCCGCGACTCGACGGTGATCGTCACCGAGCCGCCGAGGGTGTCGAGCAGACCGCCGACCAGGGGAAGGTCGGCGTCTCCGGTGACGCGCACGACGGCGGTCTGGCCATCGGGGCTGCCCGTGCCGGGCGCCACCTGCCAGGCGAGGAGGCTCTGCGGCCTAGGACGCGCGGCGAGGTACTGCTCGGCCGTCTCGCGCACGGTCGTGTCGCTGACGGCGACGGCTTCGCCCAGCCCGCGTTGGTAGACGCGGAGGTCGAGCGAGTCGGCCGCGTCCAGGGCTGCGCCGTCGGCGGCATCCAGCAACCGCATCCGTGACAGCTGCACGGAGGTCACGGTCACAGTGCCCAGCACGAGCAGGATCGCGACCACTGTGAACCCGAGGACAAGCAACGTCACCTGGCCGGCCTCGCCGCCCCCGCGGCATACCCGCGCCGTGAGCGCACCGCGGCTCCGCGGCCGCCGGCTGCGCGCCGAGGGGCGCGCGGCCGTCACGGCTGTCCCCTGAAGCGGTCGACGACCGCCACGTGGCTGGCGCTGACCGGCACCTTTAGCGGCACGACGGCGCGTGCGAAAGACGGAACCAGGGGCAGTGGCACGGTGACGGTCGCGGTGAACTCGATCCTGCCCTCGGGTCGCAGGCACGGAACGCCGTCGCAGGCCAGCTCGACTCGGGCCTCGTCCGGGCTGAAACCCTGGTCGTCAAAGGCGATTCGCGCTGCCACGTCGGCGCGCGCTGAGGCGGCGTCCTGGGCCGAAGCGGTGACGTAGGCGCGGCCGGCTTCACGCGCTGCGGTCGACGCGGCGTACGCCCCGGCCTGGACACGCGAGAGCGTCATGACGAGGTAGAACAACGGGACCATCATCAGCACCGCGAGGAAGACGAACTCGACGATGGCGCTGCCACCCTCGCCGCGCGCCTTCTGCAGGACGAGGCCCCGGCGCACGGTCAGGATCACTGCCCCTCCAGGAACGCTCGACCGACGAGGTCGAACCCACGGTCTGGTCCGAACGGCCCCAGCACCGGCAACGGCGCCCGGACGTGCACGACCACGACCTGCACGCCCTCGGCCTCACTGACCTCGACGGAGACGTCCTGGGCGAACCGCGAGGACAGCGACGCGTCGATCAGCTCACGGGTCCTGGCTGCACCCTCCGCCGGCTCGGCACCGTCCCTGGCCCCGAGCCGTGCCCCCTCGGAGGCGCAGGAGATCAGTGTGTTGCGGATGTAGAGCGCCAACCCGACCTGGAACACGGCCACGAACAGCACCGAGACCAGGGCCGAGACCAGGACGAAGTCGGCGACCGCAGCCCCGGCCTCGCCACGTCTGCGCTCTTCGCCCAGGCGCATGTCGGTCAGCGACGGGCGCTGTCGAGGGCGTCGGAGAACAGCTCCTTCAGCTGGTCCTCGGCGACTGCCCACAAAGCCGCCACCAGTCCGGCGGTCATCAGGGTGATGAGCACCCATCCGGGGACGTCGCCGCGCTCCCCACGGGCTACGACCAGGCGCACCGCGCGGATCGTCGCGAGATGGGCGCCCACCAGGGAGCGGTGAAGGGTTGTCATGCGGGTTCCTCTCGTTCGTGCGGTCAGCTGGTCGGGTCAGATGGAGAACCGGAGGAAGGCGAAGCCCGGGAAGACCGCGAAGAGGACGGTGATCGGCAGCACGAGGAACACGACGGGCACCATCATCGCGATCTCCTTCTTGCCGCCGGCCTCCATCACGGAACGCCGTCCGGTCTCGCGGACGTCCTGCGCCTGCGCGCGCAGGACCTCGGCCAGCGGTGTGCCGCGCTCGACGGCGATGACCATGCCGTCGACGAACCTGGACAGGCTCATCAGGCCGGTGCGGTCGGCGAGTCCCTGGAGGGCGTTGGGCAGGTTGGCACCGGCGCGGGCGTCGGCCAGGCACCGGCCGAGCTCCGCCGACAGGTCGCCGTGCGACAGACGGCAGACGCGTTCGAGCGCTCCGACGGCTCCCTCACCGGCACCCACTGCGAGGGCGAGCAGCTCGGCGATGGTCGGGAACTCCGCCAGGATGCGCTGCTCGCGGACGGTCGCCTCCCGGCTCAGCCACTGGTCGCGGGCCACCACTCCGGCTCCCACGCTGCACAGCACGATCAGCACGGGGCGCACCACCGAGCCGCCCTGGCCGAGCCAGACCAGGCTCCCCACGAGCAGACCGACGAGCAGGCCGACCGCTCCCCACAGGACCTGCTCGGCGCGGAACCGGTCCACGTCGGGCGCCTTGCCGGCACGCAGCAGCCGACGCCTCACCGATGCCGACCCGCCGAGCAGGGACTCGATGCGTCCACCGAGGTCGGCGACGACCGGCCCGGCCAGCACCCGGAACGCGCCCGCGCCACCGACCTGCCGGGTCGCCAGGAGCCGGGACGGACGAGGGGCGTCTCGCAGGTAGGGCAACAGCCGGTCGTCGAGGGTCGCGCGGCGGTTGCGGGGCAGCCCCGACCAGACGAGCACCAACCCCAACCCGGCCGCCGAGGCCGAGGGCCGCGCCGGCCAGTGAGAAGGTCATCGCAGCACCCGCTCGTCCTCGGGGAGCCGACCGATGAAGACCATGATCCGGTATGCCGCGACGGAGACTCCCGCGCCCACGAGCAGGATCGCGGCGCCGGTCGTGGTCGCGTAGGCCTGGATCGACTCCGGACGGGTGCACAGCATCGCCAGGACGATCCAGGGAGCGGCCACGGCGAGCCTTGCGGCGTTGATCGTCCATCCCTGCCGGGTCTCGAGCTCGGAACGGGTGCGGCTGTCCTCACGCAGGAAGGTCGACAAGGTGCGCAACAACCGTCCGAGGTCGCTGCCCCCGACCTCGCGCGCGATCCGCAGGGACTCGACGAGCCGGTCTCCGACCGGGTCGCTCAGCCGTTCCTTGAGCTGGTCGAGGCAGTCGTGGAACCGCCCGCTCGCCCGGTAGTCCTCGGCGAAGGCGCGGAAGGCTGGCCGCAGCTCCTCCGGCCCTCGGACCGCGAGCTGGCTGAGCGCCTCGGGAAGTGCGAGTCCCGCCCGTACTCCGGAGGTGATGTTGTCGACGGCATCCGGCCACAGCTCGCGCAGGTTGGCTCGACGACGCCGAGCGCGCATCCGCACCAGGGCCAGTGGACCGTAGCCGGCCATCACCGCGAAGCACAGCGCGACCGGGGCCACCCGGGTCGTGGCGAGGACGAGCAGACCGACCAGGGTGAACGCCAGCAGGCAGGCCACGACCAGGCTCCGTGGACCGACGGAGTCGTATCCGGCCTGCACGAGCTGGTCGCGGAGCCGGTCCATCAGCGACACCCGACGGGGACCCGCCGGCTTCGGGTCCGGCACCCACGCCGACCACCAGAGGCAGAACAGGCCGCACCCGAGGAGCAGGCCGATGACGATTCCGGTCACGGGTCACTCCTGGGCCAGCAGGGCCGCGACGTCGTAGCCCGCACGCCGGAACCGCTCGCCGTGCGGCGGGAAGCCGTCCGCACGCCGCAGCACTCCCTCGCGCTGGGTGAAGACGTCCGCGGTCTCCACGACATCGCCCTCGACCCGTCCCGGCACGGCGACGATCTCGCGCACGCGGCGGACCCCGTCGTGCTCGAGAGCGACGTGCACGACCAGGTCGATGGAGCCGGCCACGGTGGGGACCACGAACCGGCTACTGACGTTCTCGCCGGCCAGCAGGGGCAAGGTGCACATCTTCGTGATCGCCTCGCGAGCGCTGTTGGCGTGGATGGTGCACATCCCCGGTAGGCCGCTGTTGAGGGCGATGAGCAGGTCGAGGCTCTCGGCTTGGCGGACTTCCCCGACGATGATGCGGGACGGGCGCATGCGCAGGGCCTCCTTGACCAGCCGGCGAAGCGGGATCTCACCGGTGCCCTCGAGGCTCGGCTGCCGACACTGCATCGAGGCGACGTCCCGCAGCGGGATCTTGAGCTCGAAGACCTCCTCGCACGTCACCACGCGCTCGCGCGGCGGGATGGCCGAGCTCAGGCAGTTGAGCAGGGTGGTCTTGCCCGCCTGCGTCCCGCCGGCGACCAGGATGTTGAGGCCCGACGCGACGGCCGCACCGAGGAACCGGGCGGCGTGGGGTGTCAGGGTGCCGAGCCCGACGAGGTCGTCGAGGTGGGAGGCGCGGACGACGAACTTCCGGATGTTGACCGACCAGTGGGCCCTGGTGATGTCAGGGATGACGACGTGCAGGCGCGAGCCGTCGGGAAGGACGGCGTCGACGAACGGGCTGGAGAGGTCGACGCGGCGGCCGCTGGTCTTGAGCATCCGCTCGACGAGGTCCCGGACCGCGTCTGCGGTCAGCATGGTGGTCGTCAGCTCGGCGGTGCCGCCCCTGGCGATGAACACCTTGGTCGGCTCGTTGATCCAGATCTCCTCGACCTCGGGATCGTCGAAGTAGGGCTGGAGCGGCCCGAAGCCGGCGACGGCGTCCTTGACCGACTTCACGGCGTCCTCGAGGTTGGCCAACGTGGGCAGGCTGCCGTGCAGCGAGCGCTCGTCGTAGTCGGCCACCGCGTCGCGGACCAACCGGTCGAGCTCGCCCACGTCCCGCGACGGGTCGAGCCCGGAACGGCGGATCAGCTCCCGCACCTCGGACTCGACGGTCATCACCGCGTCCACCATCACCCTCCCCCTGACGTCAGGACCGCGTGGTCGGGCAAACCCTCACGTGTTTGCCCCCGTTTGCGGACGTCAGCCGCATACTAGGACGAAACTCGCGAGGCCGCCGCTGGTCATCCACAGGCCGTGGACAACGTCGCCTGGCCACACGGCCACGATGCCTACCGTCGGCGGATGCGACTTCGGCTGACCGTCGCTGCACCGTCCCCGGGGACCGCGGGCGGCGCACCACCCCAGCCGCTCGAGGTGCGAGGTCGAGGCCCCGGCCGGGTGCACAGCGGCCGACCTCGCCGCCGCCCTCGCCGCGCACACCTTCGGCGAGGCGCCGCTCGAGAAGCTGGGCCTGTCCAGCGGCGGCAGCACCATCGCCGCAGACGCCCTCGTCGGTCGGGACCTGCTCGTCGACGGAGCAGCGCTCACCCTGAGTCGCACGGGGCGGCCCCGTCGGCCCCGGTCCGTCGTCACCCCCGGACGCCGGTAGCGCGTCGCGGTGGCGCACGGACCCGACGCCGGCCGGACCGTCGAGCTCGCTCCGGGCGTCCACACCGTCGGCAGGTCCGCCGAGGCGACCATCTGCCTCGAGGACCCCCGCTTGTCCAGGCTGCACGCCGCCCTGACCGTCACAGCCGACAGCATCACGCTCAGCGACCTCGCGTCGACCAACGGCACCCACGTCGACGAGCGGCCGGTCGGCCCCGAGCCCGTCGTCCCTCGTGTCGGGAGCAACGGTCCGCATCGGCGACACGCGTCCTGGTCCTGCGGCCCGTCAGGCGGGATCCCGGCCGCCGTCACGTCCCAGGGGGACGGCACCCGCACCGTCAACCGGCGACCACGGCTGCTCGGGGCACCGGCTCCGGTGTCGATCGCCCTGCCCGCGCCGCCAGAGCACCCACCGCCGACCAGGGTCCCGTGGATGGCGATGGTGCTCCCGGTCCCCTTCGCCGGCGTGATGGCGCTGCTCTTCGGCCCGATGATGCTCGCCTTCGCCCTGATGAGCCCGGTTCTGATGGCCGGCACCGCACTCGGTGACCGGATGGGATCCAGGCGCAGGTATGCCGCGGAGCACGCGGCATACCTGCGGCACCTTGCCGCCGCCCAGGAGCGCGTCGACGCCGCCTGCGCCGAGGAGGTCCGCGCCTTGCGGAGCTCGCTGCCGGACCCGCAGCAGATCCTGACGATCGCCACGATGCCGACGGCACGGCTGTGGGAGCGGCGCCCGGCGGACCCCGACCCGCTGACGGTCGGCGTCGGCAGGTGCAGCATGCCGGCCGCCCTGCGGGTGATTCGACCGCCTGGCGACGTGGCGCCGGAACATCCTGTGCTGCAACGGGTCCCATGCGCCCTTCCGTTGGCCGACCTGGGTGTCGTCGGCTGGTGCGGCCACCGAGACGCGGTCGTGGACGTGCTCCGCGCGGTCGTCGGCCAGCTGGCCACCCTGCACTCACCGCTCGACCTGGATCTCGTCCTGGTCTCCGGCGCCACGCGGGTCGATGAGTGCTGGTCCTGGCTGGCCCGCCTTCCCCACGTCCGTCGGCTCGACGGCCGCCACGCCCGCCCCTGGGTCGCCAGCCTGGACGACTCCCTCTCGGCCCGCGCGGCCGTGGCGGAGCTGGCGCGGCGGGTGCAGCACCGACGGTCGAGCTCCAGCCCGACGGCTCCCTGGGCCGGGCCACGGACCGTGGTCCTGCTGGACGGCTCGTCGGCCCTGCGTGGGCTGCCCGACCTGGCGGAGGTCCTGGAGCACGGGCCGTCGGTCGGGATCACCACCCTGGCCCTCGACGAGGACCGCGAAGGCCTGCCCGCGGAGGCCCGGGCCGTGCTGGACCTCGCGACGCCCGGGACGGCTCGCCTGCACCTGCCCGGCTCGGCCGTCACGGACCTCGTCGTCGACCGGGTGGGCCCGTGGTGGGCGGACCGGCTGAGTCGCGGCCTCGCGCCCCTGCGTGATGCGACGCCACGTGCCGGACACGGGTCGCTTCCGCACTCCGTGGGCCTGACCGATCTCGTCGCGCGACGAGCAGCACCGACCACACGAGACCCACGGGCGTCGGATCGGCGACCCCGGCGCATCCGGCCTGGACGCTGCCGCGGTCGTCGCCCGTTGGGCGCAGCGGCCGTACCGCACCTCGGTGCCCGTGGGCGTGGCACTGGACGGCACCTTCAGCATCGACCTGGCCGCTGACGGCCCGCACGTCCTCGTCGCCGGCACGACCGGCGCCGGCAAGTCCGAGCTCCTGCGGACGCTCGTGGCCTCGCTCGCGCGTCCACAACCGACCCGAGCACCTGTCGTTCGTCCTCATCGACTACAAGGGCGGGGCCGCGTTCCGGAACTGCGCCGCACTCCCCCACGTGAGCGCGGTCGTCACCGACCTCGACGACCACCTCGCGGATCGTGCGCTCACCTCCCTGACGCGCTGAGCTCAAGCGTCGCGAACGGCTGCTCGCGCGAGTGTGGCGTGGCGGACTTTGTTTCCTACCAGTCAAGTTCGGCCTCGAGCTCGGTCACCCCTGGCCCGACTGGTCGTCGTCATCGACGAGTTCCGGGCCCTTGCCGAGGAGCTTCCACAGTTCGTCGACGGCATGGTCCGGGTGGCCGCCCTGGGTCGTTCCCTGGGGGTGCACGTCATCCTGGCCACGCAGCGTCCTGCGGGCGTGGTGACCGCTGACATCAAGGCGAACGTCAACCTGCGGATCGCCCTGCGCGTGCGCGACCGGGCCGACTCGGACGACGTCATCGACGCACCCGACGCGGCGGCGCTCGACCGGGCCGTTCCCGGCCGGGGCTATGCCCGGTGCGGCGGCGGTTCGCTGGTCCGGTTCCAGGCCGCCCACGCCGGTGGCCGGTCCCGCAGGCCCGAGCCACGCGGCATACGGGTCTGGACCCATCGGTGGGACGGCGAGACCACGGCCGCGCCGCGCGCCGACGCGCCCGGCGCGATGGCGGAGCGTCGCGACGGACCTCGTCGCGGTCGTCGACGCCGTGCGCGGCGCTGCGCACGAGGTCGCAGCCCGGCCGGCCCCAGTCCGTGGCTCCCCGCCCTGCCGGACACAGCTCGGTGCCGAGTCGCTGTCGCCGCCCGGCGGCGAGCTGCAGATCCCGGTCGCCCTCGCCGACGAGCCCGCCCTGCAGCGGCAGCGGCCGCTCGAGCTCGACCTCGCGACGCCCGGGCACTGGGGCTTCGTCGGCAGCTGCGGGCAGCGGCCGCACCACCGCCCTCGTGGGCATCGCCGCGGCCGCCGCCTCGCGTCTCGCGCCCTCGCCGGATGCACCTGTATGCCGTGAGCGGCGGTTCGCTGTCGGGCTGCGCCGAGCTGCCGCACTGCGGTGCGCACGTCGAGTGGGACGACCTGCCGAGGCTGGAGCGACTCGTGACGCGCCTCTCGGCGGAGATCTCCGACCGCCGGCAACGGCTCGCCGCGAGTGGGCACCCGACGATGGGTCACTGGTGGCGCGAAGACGCCGACGCGGCTCCTGCCGCCCTGCTGTTGCTCGTGGACGACTGGGACGTCCTGGCCGCACGCACCGACCAGGCCACGCACGGCACGCTGGTCGACAGGCTCCTGGGACTGCTGCGCGAGGGCGCCGGGGTCGGCCTCACGGCGGTCGTGTCCGGCGAACGCGCGCTCCTGGCCGGTCGCGCCGCCGTCCGTCATCGGACACCGCGTGCTGCTGCGGTTGTCCGACCGGGCCGACGCCCTGCTCGCGGGCCTGCACGCGACTCATGCTTCCCACGCACCAGCCGCCCGGCCGGGGCCTGCTCCTGGACGGCACCGAGGTCCAGATCGCCCTCCCGACGAGCGCGGGCGCGGTGTGCCGCGTCGAGCACGGGCACCCCCAGCCTCCGGCCGTCCCTGGCGGGTCGATGCGCTGCCCAGCAAGGTCGACGCCGCCTCCTTGCCCACTTCGGGTGGGACCGACGGACCGGGTCTACCTCGGGGTGGGCGGTGACGAGCTGGCCCCGCTGGGTCTGTCACCCGAGCTGGACGGGCGACGGTGGCTGGTCACCGGCCCCCACGGTTCGGGTGTCACCACCTCGCTGCGTGTCGTCACCCACGACGCGCTGCGGCGAGGCCGCCACGTCGCCGTGGTCGCGACACGTCCGGCGCCGTGGGGTTCGCTGCGCGACGACGGACGGGTCCTCTGGTGCGACGACCCTGCGCGAGCGGACGAGCTGGTCGCCCTGGGACGCACGGTGCCAGACCTGGTCGTCGTCGTGGACGACGCCGACGTCCTGGTCGACTCTGCCGGTCGAGGCCGCGCTCGGCAGCTGTCGGCACGGGTCGACCGGGACGGCGGTCTGATCGTGGCGGGGGCCAGCTCCTCGGCTCTGTCGGTGCAGTACCGCGGGCTCGCGGTCGAGCTCGCCCGGCACCGCACCGGCATCCTGCTGGGCCCGTCGACCCTGTCCGAGGCCGACCTGCTGGGGGTGCCAGTGCCGGTGGATCGTGGCGCCGCGCCCGGTCGTGGCCACCTGGTCCGTGACAGGGTCGCCACCCCTGCCCAGATGGCCTTCCCCCCACCACCACCACTACCCTAACCGCGCACCCGCCCCGCCCACCTGCGCAGACCTGGCGCCAGGGACGACTACGGTCAGGTGGTGACCCTCTCCCCAGCCCTGGCCGCCCTCGGTGACGAGAAGTTCGTCTCGCTCACCACGTTCCGCACGTCGGGCGTGGGAGTGGCCACCACCGTGTGGGTCGGCCGCGACGGCGAGTCGCTGATCGTGACGACGCCGAGTGGCAGCGGCAAGGTCAAGCGGCTGCGCAACGACGAGCGGATCGAGCTCAAGCCGTCCAGCCGTCGCGGCGCCGTCGACGCGTCCGTGCCCCCGGTGGCCGCCGTGGCTGAGGTCGTTGAAGGTCGAGAGGCGATGTACCGGCTCGACTCGGTGATGGGCGCCAAGTACCCCCTCGAGTACCGCCTGGTCATGGGCATCGAGCGGCTCATCCGTCGCGGAGCACCCCAGCGGGTCATGCTGCGGATCACCGACCGCCGCACGAGGCGGCCTGACTCAGTCCTGCGAGGACGTCCTCCGAGACGTCCTCGGCATCGGTGGTGTCGGCCTTGATCGCCGCCACGATGCCGACGACCGCCACGAGGATCACGAGCACCCCGACGACGCGCTGGTCGCCCTGCACGACGCTCCAGCCGACCGGCAGCAGCAGGAGGTTCCAGACCACGGTCGGCGTGTTGGGCCAGTTGTCGCCGCGCACCCAGCCGCGGGCCAGCGCGCCGATGCCCACCGCGAACACCGCGATCAGCACCGCCGACATGACCACGCGGCCGACGTCGTCTCCGGAGTCCTGGGTGAGCTCCCAGAGGTAGAACACGACGAAGCCCAGCATCGCCACGGCCTGCAGACCGCACACTCCCGCCGCCACCGAGCGGAAGGGGTCGCGCTGCTGGCGTGAGCTGGTGCGGGCCGGACTGGTCACGGCACTCAGGCTAGAGCCGCTCGGGGAAGGCGCGCACGCGGCATACCGACGAGGGAGCTTTCGGGCGTCGGACCATGGGTTTCGGTCCCCCTGGACGGCCCCGGACCCGGCGGTGTCCGGCATGTGACCAAAACCTCACTGTTACCGACCAGATATCTGGCTCCAGCCCCTGCCCAAATGCCGCTGGATCTGTGAGGCTGGAACAGAAACGCCGAGCAACCCGTTGGCAGAAGTGCGTCACCGCCTCCACAATGTGTGACGCATGTGTTTCACCCTGTGTGGAAATGGGTCGGCTAGGCTTGCCGGTCGGCCCTGACTTCTCAGGTGCACGACCCCGCACACCCCCGCAATGACGCGTCCGTGCCGTGAGGTCCGCAACCAGGGACCACACCAACGCGGACGCGAACCCCTGTCACCGCAAGGAGCACGATCTTCATGGACTGGCGCGACCGCGCTGCCTGCCTCGACGAGGACCCCGAGCTGTTCTTCCCCATCGGGAACACCGGCCCGGCCATCCTGCAGATCGAGGAGGCCAAGGCTGTCTGCCGACGCTGCCCTGTGATGGACATGTGCCTCAAGTGGGCCATCGAGTCCGGCCAGGACGCCGGCGTCTGGGGCGGGATGTCCGAGGACGAGCGCCGCGCCCTCAAGCGCCGCAACGCTCGCGCCCGCCGCGCGGGCTGATCCTCAGCCACCCACCCTCCCGAGACTCGTCGGCGACTTCCCAACTCCAGAGGACGGGCCAGGGACGTCAGGACGAGTCCCTGCCCAGTGGCCGAAGCCGCGCGATGAAAACGCACCCGCGTTCCGCGCGGCTTCGCGCTCTCCCAGACGATCCGGCCACGCAGGTCCTGGATCAGCGACTGCACGATCTGGGTGCCGAGCCCCGAGGTCGCCCGGCCGAAAACCCTCCGGCAGACCGGCGCCGTCGTCGGTGATCGTGACGGTGAGCAGCTCGTCGCCGCGGTCGTCGGTGCTGCGCTGGGCCTCCACGTCGACCCTGCCGCCCCGGTGTCGGCGAGGCCGTGCTCGACGGCGTTCTGGACCAGCTCCGAGACCACCATCGCGAGCGCCGTCGCGTCCTCGGCGCGCAGCGTCCCGAACGACCCCTGCACGCCCGAGGTGATCGGGTGCTCGACCTTGGCGACCTCGGTGATCGCCTGGAGCCCGCGCACCGCGATGTCGTCGAAGTCCACCGTCTCGTCGAAACCCTGGCTCAGCGTCTCGTGCACGAGCGCGATCACGCCCACCCTGCGGACCGCCTCCTCCAGCGCCACCCGGCCGGCCTCGCCCACGGGCAGCCGTCGGGCCTGGAGTCGCAGCAGGGCGGCGACGGTCTGCAGGTTGTTCTTCACCCGGTGGTGGATCTCGCGGATCGTCGCGTCCTTGGTGAGCAGCTCGAGCTCGCGCCGCCGCAGCTCGGAGACGTCGCGCAGCAGCAGCAGCGCGCCCACCCGGTTGCCGCCCTCGGTGAGCGGGATGGCCCGCATCGAGACGCTCGCCCCGCGTGAGGTCACCTCCGTCCGCCAGGGCGCCCGTCCGGTGACGACGAGCGGCGAGCGACTCGTCGACGGGCGACTCGTCGCGCAGGAGGTCGGCCACCACCTTGGCCAGCAGCTCGCCGATGACGTCGCCGACGTGGCCGAGCCGGTGCACCGCGGAGAGCGCGTTGGGGCTCGCGTAGGACACGATCCCGTTGACGTCCAAGCCGGATCACGCCGTCACCGACGCGCGGCGCGCCCCGCCGCTGCCCGGTCGGGGCCGACACGTTCGGGAACTCCCCTGCCGCGATCATCCGAGCCAGCGCGTCGGCGAGCGCTTGGTAGGTCAGCTCCAGCCGGCTCGGCGTGCGCATCGCGGCGAGGTTGGTGTGCCGGGTGATCACCGCGAGGGCGCGACCGCCGCGGACGACGGGGATGGCCTCCTCGCGCACCGGCATGTCGTCGCGGAAGATCGGGTCCCGTTCGCGCACGATCCGCTGACCCAGGTAGGCCTGGTCCAGCAGCGACTGGCGCCCGCGGTGGGTGCGCCGTCCCACGACGTCCTCGAAGAACACCATCTGCCCGGTCGTCGGGCGCACGTGGGCGACCGCGAGCCAGCCCTCGAGGCCCCCGGGCACCCACAGCACGAGGTCGGCGAACGACAGGTCGGAGATCAGCTGCCAGTCCCCGACGAGCAGCTGCAGCCACTCGACCTCGGCGGGCGCGAGGTCGGTCGCGGACTGGAGCACCTCGTTGAGGGTGGGCACGCGGGAAGCCTAATCGTGCCTGCCTGCGCCACCCTCGCCGGCCGGGCTGACCTGGTTCGCGGACTTGGACACTGCTTGCGGGGTGCGAGCAGTGTCCGTCCGCACGACGCGACGCCGGCCCGTCGGACCGAGGCCTCAGGGGCGGCCAGCCCCGACCCAGCTCCGGTGGTCGGCGAGCATCCGGTCGAACAGCGGTCGGAGGTGGTCCTGCGCGACGTCGTCGAGCGCCAGCCCGACCCCGTCGGTGAGCGCGTCACGCCAGTCCGCGAAGGTCAGCAGCTCCCGCTCGCTGCGGGTGGTCGGCTCGAGCCGCGTCAGCAGGCAGCCCCGCACCGTGTCGACTCCCGTCGCATCGCGGCGTTGCACGACGAACCGCTGCACGAATCCCGAGTCCGCATGGGTCGACAGGTGGTGGTGCGCGGCCTCGACGGCCGCGGAGTGGCTCGGGCGCTGGGTCACGCGCACCCCCGTGAAGGTGCCGGCGGCGTCGTGGTGGAAGGTCCACCCGTCCTCACACACGTCGGCGAGCCGGTAGGAGAAGCCGGCGACGTCGCGTACCTGCCCGTCGACCAGCTGCAGCGGAGCCCCGAACGCGTCTCCCAGGCCGACGTCGAACCACCACCGACCCTCCTCGCCGGGGATCCGCACGACGAGCACGAGGTGGTTGAGGTCGCCTTCATCGGTCGGGCCGTCCGCACCGGTCCAGACCTGTCCGTGCCGCCGCTGCACGTCGTAGCCGAGCGCGCTCAGGAGCAGCTGTGCAGCGCCGTTCTGGTGGAAGCAGTAGCCCAGACGGCCCACCTCGCCGACCCTTCGCACACATGCCTCAGGCGCAACCGACGGCGGACGCCCGAGCATGATCCCGAGGTTCTCGTAGGGGATCCGCGCGAGGTGCCGCGCATGCAGGTCGTGCAGCGCCGCGAGCGTCGGCTCGGGCGCGTGGTCGAGTCCCAGTCGCCGCAGGTATGCCGCATGCGCGTCTGCCGTGTTCGCGTACTTCGCCTGGGCTGTTGGCGGGTTCACGCTCGACAGGTCGCCGTCAGTCACGGCCGGCGTCCTGCACGGTCACCACGTCACCCACCGCGATCGTGCCGGGCCGGACGACCGAGGCGTAGATGCCGGCCAGCAGGTCGTGATGCTCACTGATCGCCTTCAGCATGCCGTCCCGCGCCGGCAGGCCGACCTGAGCCACCCCGACCATGCGGCACCGCTCGATCGGCTCGTCGACGCGCAGGTGCACGGAGCCGATGAGCAGCTCACGGCCGACCCAGTCCTCCTCGGCATACGGTCGCTGGGTGCTCACGACGAGGTTGGCACGCAGGTGCCGTGGGTCGAGTGGTCGGCCGTCGCCCTCATGGCGGCCGAGCTCGTCGAGGGTGGCGCTGCCGACGATGGAGAGCTGCGCCTGGTCCTGGTGCACAATGTCCGTCTCGCGGAGCAGAGCCACCGCCTCCCCGAAGTGCTGCGACAGGACGGCGTCCGAACCATCCTGTCCGACAATGACTTCCGTCCCGTCGGTGAGCGTCACGACCATGTGATCGCCACGCTGGGCCGCCACGAGGTCGAACACCGGGTCCATCCGGCGGAACCGCCGGGAGTGCTTGCCGCTGGCGAGCTTGCGGTCCTCGCCGTAGACCGCGTACTCCCGGTCGTGGAGCAGGCCGGTACGACCCACCTCGGCCGCACGTAGCGACTCGCCCCCCATCGACTTGACCGGGTAGCGGGCGACCCGCAGGACGTGGGGGTCAGGGTGCTCGGCCGTCATCCGACCCACCCTAGGCCGTCACCCGGTGACGACATCCCGACGACCTGGGGGCACGAGTGACCGATCCGCCCTAGTCTCGCCAACCATGACCGAACAGCCCGCCGCAGCGCCGGCGCCCCTGGGGACGATCCGGCTCACCATCCAGGGCAGCGTGATGACCAGCAACATGCTCACTCCCACGTTCCCGCGGCAACATCGGGTTCACCAAGCAGCCGCGTCCCGGGATGGGCTGCCTGTTCGTGCTGCTCGGCTTCCTCGCCCTGTGCGTCGCCATCTTTGTCGTGAGCAGCGTGCTCGGAGCCTGAGCCGGGTGGGCCGGCTCCCGCGGGTCCCGACCCAAGGACGGTCTCGCGCCTGCCTCAGGTCGCGGCGCCGGAGCGGATCACCGAGCGCAGGGTGCGCAGGGCCACCGACAGGGCCGCGATGTTCGGCTTGTCGAGACGCTCGATGCCCGATAGCGCTGTCTGCGCCCTGCTGAGCGACTCGGAGTTGGCCTTGGCCCACTCCTCGTAACGCGCCACGGGCGTCGCTCCGGGGGTCGACGCGTCGATGACCGAACGCACCAGGCTCTCCAGGACGGCATACAGGTCGTCGCGCAGTGCACCGCGGGCCAGGGCGTCCCATCGGTCGTCACGAGGCAGGTTGGTCACCCTGGTGAGCATCGCGTCGATGCCGAACTTCTCCGAGAGCACGAAGTAGAGCGGAGCCACGTCGGACGGCGCCTCTCCCGTGTCGGTGGCGATGTCCACGATGTCGAGCAGGGAGAACTGGTCGAGCAGGCTCGCGGACCGCATCGCCAGCTCCTCCGGGACACCGGCCTTCTCGAGGCTGGAGACGTTGCGCTGCAGCCGTTTCAGCTCGGCGCCCTTGAGGAGGTCGGGAATCCGGGGTGCGAACTCGCCGACGACCGCCCCGAACCTGGCGACCTCGTTGGCGACGTCGAGCCGGGACGGCCGTGACGTCAGGACCCACCGCATGGAGCGGTCGATCAGCCGGCGGAACTCGAGGTAGAGCTGGCTCTGCACGTCGGTGGGCACGACGTTGTCGAGCGCCTCGACCTCGCGGACGAAGCTCGGGAGGTCGAACACCTCGCGGCAGACCACGAACGCACGGGCGATCTGCTCGGGGGTCGCTCCGGTCTCCTCCATGGCACGGAAGGCGAACGTGATGCCACCCCTGTTGACCATCGAGTTCACCACCGAGTTGGTGATGATCTCGCGGCGCAGGGGGTGCGCGGCGAGCTCGGCTGCGAACTGCTCGCGCAGCGCCTCGGGGAAGTAGTTGGTCAGGGTCGACTGGAACCACGGGTCGTCGGGCAGCTCCGACGGCAGCAGGTCCTCCTTGAGGGCGAGCTTGGCGTAGGCCACGAGCACCGAGAACTCCGGCGACTTCAGCCCAAGCCCGGCCTCGAAGCGGCGGTCGATCTCGGCATCCGTGGGCAGGAACTCCAGCGCCCGGTCGAGGTCGCCACGCTCCTCGAGCCAGTGGATCAGCCGCTGGTGCACGGGGAGCATCGGGTGCTCCTGTGCCCGGGCGTTGCCGAGCAGGACGTTCTGCTCGTAGTTGTCGCGCAGCACCTGGGCCGCCACGTCGTCGGTCATCGACGCGAGCAGGACGTTGCGCTGCTTGAGCGTCATGTCGCCGCCCTTGACCAGGCCGGTCAGCAGGATCTTGATGTTGACCTCGTGGTCGGAGGTGTCGACCCCCGCCGAGTTGTCGATGGCGTCGGTGTTGATCCGCACCCCGTGCAACGCGGCCTCGACGCGCCCGAGCTGGCTCAGCCCGAGGTTGCCACCTTCGCCGACGACCTTGCAGCGCAGCTCGGCACCGTTGACCCGGATCGAGTCGTTGGCCCGGTCGCCGATGTCTGCATTGCTCTCGGCGGTGGCCTTGACGTAGGTGCCGATGCCACCGTTCCAGAGCAGGTCGACCGGCGACTGCAGGATGGCCTTCATCAGCTCGGCCGGCGTCATCGACGTGACGCCCTTGCGCAGCCCGAGCGCCTCGGCCATCTCGGGGCTGACCGGGATCGACTTCAGTGAGCGGTCGAACACCCCGCCACCGGTCGAGATCAGGGACGTGTCGTAGTCCGCCCACGAGGATCGCGGTAGGGCGAAGAGCCGCTGTCGCTCCGGGAAGCTCGTGGCCGCAACGGGATCCGGGTCGACGAAGATGTGACGGTGGTCGAACGCGGCCACGAGCCGGATGTGTTCGGACAGCAGCATGCCGTTGCCGAAGACGTCACCTGACATGTCCCCGATGCCGACCGCCGTGAAGTCCTGGGTCTGGGTGTCGCTGCCCATCTCGCGGAAGTGGCGCTTGACCGACTCCCAGGCACCGCGGGCGGTGATGCCCATCGCCTTGTGGTCGTATCCGGCGGACCCGCCGGACGCGAAGGCGTCGTCGAGCCAGAAGCCGTAGGACTGGGCGACACCGTTGGCGATGTCGGAGAAGGTCGCGGTGCCCTTGTCTGCGGCGACGACGAGGTAGGAGTCGTCCGCGTCGTGGCGCACCACCGAGGGCGGCGGCACGATCGTCGACCCGTCGCGGTTGTCGGTGACGTCGAGCAAGCCGGAGATGAAGACCTTGTAGGACTCGATGCCCTCGGCCAGCCAGGCATCGCGGTCGACGGCCGGGTCGGGCAGCTGCTTGGCGTAGAAGCCGCCCTTGGACCCGGTGGGCACGATGACGGCGTTCTTGACCATCTGCGCCTTGACCAGCCCGAGCACCTCGGTGCGGAAGTCCTCGCGCCGGTCCGACCAGCGCAACCCCCCGCGGGCGACGGGCCCGAACCGCAGGTGGACACCCTCGACCCGGGGTGAGTAGACGAAGATCTCGTACTGCGGCCGTGGAGCGGGGAGATCCGGCACCTGCTTGGGGTTGAGCTTGATCGAGACGTAGGGCTTCGGCGCCCCGGACTCGTCAGCCTGGTAGAAGTTCGTGCGCAGCGTGGCGCCGATCACCCCGAGGAAGGCCCGGATGATCCGGTCGTGGTCAAGGCTCTTGACCTCGTCGAGACCCTTGGTGATCGCCTCGCGCAACGCGCCCTCGGCCGCCTCTCGCTCGCGGCCGGCTTCCGCGGCATACCGGCTGGGGTCGAAGCGGGTCTCGAAGAGGGCCACGAGCTTCGCGGCCAGTCGCAGGTTCTGCACGAGCGCGGACTCGACGTAGTCCTGGGAGAAGGTCGAACCGGTCTGCCGCAGGTACTTGGCGACAGTGCGCAGGATGACCACCTGGCGCCAGGTCAGCCCTGCGCCGAGGACCAGGGCGTTGAAGCCGTCGGACTCTGCCTGGCCACGCCACACCGCGCCCACGGCGTCCTGGAAGAGCTCGCGCAGCCGGTCGCGCCCACCGTCGCCGGTCCAGACCTTGTCCCCGCGCACCCGCAGGCCGAAGTCGTAGACCCACATGGCGACACCGTCGCCGCGGGAGATCTCGTAGGGCCGCTCGTCGACGACCTCGACCCCCATGTGGGTGAACATCGGCAGCACCTGGGTCAGCGAGAGCGGACTGCGGCGGTAGAGCTTGAACCGGCGCTCGGTCGAGGGCGCGCCGGGCTCCTGGTACATGTTCAGGCCGGTCGACTCGTCGCTCTCCAGCGCGTCCATGTGGCGGATGTCGGCGACCCCGATGCGGGAGGTGAAGTCCTCCTTGTAGGCCTCCGGGAAGGCCCGGCCGTAGAGCCCGGACAGTCGCGCGGCGGCCTCCTCGCCGTGCTCCGCGCGCGCGGCCTCGCCCAGGTCCTCGTCCCACGTGCGGGTGGCGTCGATGAGCTGGCGCTCGAGGACGGCCTCGTCGATGGCCGGGATCGACTCGCCCTGCGGGACGCGCACGACGAAGTGCAGGCGGGCCAGGACGGACTCCGAGACGCGTGTCGTGAAGTCGACGGTGGCGCCCGGAAAAGCCTGTCGGAGAATGGATTCCATCTTGAGACGGACGGCCGTGTTGTAGCGGTCGCGAGGGATGTAGACCAGGCACGACACGAACCGTCCGAACCGGTCCCGCCGCAGGAACAGCTTGGTCTTGCGGCGCTCCTGAAGGTGCAGGACGGTCGTCGCATTGTCGAACAGCTCCTCCTCGTCTGCCTGGAACAGCTCGTCCCGCGGGTAGGTCTCCAGCACCTCGAGCAGGTCCTTGCCCGAGTGGGAGTCCGGGAGGAACCCGGTGCGCTGGAAGATGTCGGACACCTTGTCGCGCAGCACGGGGACGCGGGTCACGGACTCGGTGTAGGCGCTGGAGGTGAAGAGCCCGAGGAAGCGCTTCTCCCCGGTGACCTCGCCCGCGTCGTCGAACTGCTTGACGCTGACGTAGTCGAGATAGGTGTTGCGGTGCACCGTCGCCCGCGAGTTCGCCTTGGTGATGATCAGCAGCTCGCGGGCCCGCGCCACGGCCCGCGCCTGTTCGCTCAGCCGCACACCGTCGCCGGTGGGGTCGTAGCGCAGCAGCCCCAGGCCGGTGCCCTGGACCGCCTCGAGGGTGTCTGCGTCGGCTCCCCGGTGGAGGGCGTACTCGCGGTAGCCGAGGAAGGTGAAGTGGTTGTCGGCCAGCCACTCGAGCAGCCCACGAGCCTGTTCGACCTCTTCGGCCGGGATGCCTGCCGGGGGCGACTCGGCCAGGTCCTTCGCCACCTGCGAGCAGGTGGCCTTCATCTTCGGCCAGTCCTCCACCGACTCGCGGACGTTGCCGAGGACGCGCCGCAGGCCCTCGGCGACCTCCTCGCGCTGGGCGGGGTCGCTGTCGCGGTCGATCTCCAGGTGCATCCACGACTCGCGGACCAGGCCGAACCCGCCTTCGCCCGAGCCCTCGGAGGCTTTCGAGCCGGCGGACCCGCCCCCACCCGAGCCGGCCCCATCCGAGCTGCCCCGGCCCGAGCCGGCCGAGCCGTCGAGGACGAGCTCCTCGAGCTCGCCGGCGGCGTTGCGCCGCACCCGCATCGTGGGATGGACGACGAGGTGGACCGAGCGGTCCATCCGCTGGAGCTCGGCACTCACCGAGTCGACCAGGAACGGCATGTCGTCGGTCACGACCTGGACGACGGTGTGCCCGCTGGCCCAGCCCTGCTCCTCGACCTCGGGGTTGAACACCTCGACCTTGGCCGTGCCCACCGGCCGGTCCTGCGCCATCGTCTTGTGCGCCATCGCTGCCCCGAGCAGGTCCTCGGGTGCCCGCGCCAGGAGGTCCTCGGTGGCGACGTGCCGGTAGTAGGTGCGCAGGAGCTGTTCGACCGCCTCACCGCCGGCGTGGTCCGCGCGCTCGGCGGCGGTGTGCAGGAGTTGCTGACGGGACTGCTCCAGCGACGCAGACATGCTGTCGACTTCATCCTCACGTGGTCGTCATGCACCGGTGGCCGCACCACCATGTGCGCCCGAACCGAGACTATCGCTCGGCCGCTCAGGCACCGCACACCTGCCCCTCGCGCCACATGAGAACGATATTCGTGCAGGTCAAAGTACTTTTTCTCGGGAAAGTATGATCAAGTAGGCAGGTTGTCTAACACGAACAGAAGGAGTTCCACGTGATCATTCTCGGCATTATCCTGCTGATCATCGGCCTGCTCGTTGAGAGCCTCAAGATCCTGGTGACCATCGGCGCCATCCTGATTGTGGTCGGGCTCGTCCTGGCCATCCTCGGTGGCACCGGACGCGCCATCGGGGGCAGGAAGCACTGGTACTGATCGGACCTCGTTCGTGACGAACGGCCCCCGGAGGACCCACGCATGTGGGTATCTCCGGGGGCCGTTGCCATGACCTCACTACAGTGATGGGTATGCCGCCAGCACCGGTCGATCCCGACCGTCTCCGCTCGCTCGGCGCGGCCCTGGGGCCGCTGCGCACGTGTGCCGGCGAAGGCGCCGACGAGGTCCTCTCGCAGTTCCCGGAGCTCGGCGACCGCGAGACCCAAGCCGCACTCGACGGCTGGGTCGAGCAGCTGGCCGACCTGCTGCGAGAGGTGGAGGCGAGCGCATCGGACCTGGCTGACCGGCTGCGGATCAGCGGCCTCACGCTCCCCGAGCCCTCGGCGTCACCGTCAGCGTCGGCTGCACCCGCAGAGCCGCACGCGCCGACCCGCGCCCAGGGCACGCCCGGCGAGCGGTTCCGGTGAGCGGCGGACTCGGCGGCGACCCCGCCTCGTGTTCCCAGCTGGGCGGCGCCCTGCGACAGCTGGCCACCCGGTTGCGCACCACGGGGCGAGCCGCGCACGACGCGTTCGACAACGGCGACAGCGCGCGTCCGGGCCCAGTGGTGGTGGCTGCTCGTCGGCGGGTCGACCTGCTCGACGCCGCGGTGGCCACGACAGCACGCGAGGTGGACCGGGTCGGCACGGCGCTGCAGGCGCACGCCAGCGACCTGGCCGACGCACTCGCCGCGGGCCGCAGGGTGGCCGCGACCGCGGAGGCAGCCGGCCTGCGCGTCACGGACGGCGAGCTCAGTGCGGCGTGGGGTGTCAGCGGCGTGGCCGACGAGTCCGCGAGCGCCAGCCAGCGGAGCACACGAGAGCAGCTCCAGCGCGAGCTCGACGCGGTGACGGCCCTGCTCGCCCGACGACGGCAGCGGCTGTCCGCCACCCTGCGCGAGTCACAGGCCCTCCTCGCCGGCCACGCCGGAGCCCTGCGCCGGTGAGCACCATCGACCTCAACGCCGACCTGGGTGAGTCTTTCGGGCGCTGGACGCTCGGCGACGACGAGGCGATGCTCGACGTGGTCACCAGCGCCAACGTCGCGTGCGGCTTCCATGCGGGCGACCCGCGCGGCCTGCTGCGCGTGTGCGAGCTGGCGGCCGATCGGGGGGTGGTGGTCGGGGCCCAGGTGGGCTACCGCGACCTTGCCGGCTTCGGCCGCAGGTTCATCGACATCGAGCCGGCCGACCTGCTGGCCGACGTCATCTACCAGATCGGCGCACTGCAGGGCCTCTGCTCGGCGGTCGGCACCACCGTCCGCTACGTCAAACCCCATGGCGCGCTCTACAACGCCGTGATCCACCACGAGACCCAGGCCGCAGCCGTGGTGGAGGCGGTGCGTCGGGTCGACCCGACGCTGCCACTGCTGGGCCTGCCCGGGTCGGTCCTCCTTGCGCTCGCACACGACGCCGGGCTGCCGACCGTCACCGAGGCCTTCGCCGACCGCGCCTACACCGCCGACGGGCACCCTGGTGCCCCGCGACCGAGGCCGGCGCGGTGCTGCACGACCCGGATGCCGTCGCCGACCGCGCGGTCCGGATGGTCGTCACCGGGCAGGTTGCTGCGCACGACGGGACGCCCGTCCGGGTCGACGCCGCCTCCCTGTGTGTCCACGGAGACTCGCCCGGCGCCGTGTCGATGGCGACCGCCGTGCGACGAGCGCTGGAGGCGGCCGGCACCACCCTGCGCCCCTTCGTCGAGGTCGAGGGCTAGCAGGTGAGCCGTCGGGTGCTGCCGTGTGGCGACCGAGCAGTCCTCGTCGAGGTCGACTCGCTGCCCGAGGTGCTCACCCTGCACCAGCACCTGTGGACCGACCACCGCACGCCGGGGCTGCTCGACGCGGTCACCGGCGGCCCGCACGCTCCTGCTGGTGGCCGAGTCGACGTCGGCCCTGGCGGCCATCCGTTCGCGCGCCCACGAAGCCCTGCGCGAGCTCGACTCGTCTCCTCCCACCACGGCCCGCGCCGACCCGACCGAGGAGACCGGAGTCGTCGAGATCTCCGTCCACTACGACGGACCCGACCTCACCGAGGTCGCCGAGCGCACCGGGCTCTCCCCGAGCGAGGTGGTTTCGGCCCACACCGGGCGGCTGTGGCTGGTGGGCTTCGCCGGCTTCGCCCCCGGCTTCGCCTACCTCGTCGACGGCGACCCCCGGCTGCACGTCCCGCGCCGTCCCGCTCCGCGCACCCGGGTCCCCGCGGGATCGGTCGGCCTGGCCGGCGAGTTCAGCGGCATCTACCCGCGGGCCTCCCCCGGCGGCTGGCAGCTCATCGGGCGCACCGACCAGACCCTGTGGGACCTCGACCGCGACCCCCCGGCGCTGCTGCGGCCCGGCCTGAGGGTCCGGTTCGTCGACGCCGGAGGCGAGCCGTGAGGTCCGGCGACGACGCGGCATACGCGTGGCTCGAGGTCGTGACGGCCGGACCACTCACCCTCGTCGAGGACCTCGGCCGGCCGGGTCTGGCGGCGCTGGGCGTGGGCCCCTCGGGTGCCGCGGACCGCGGAGCGTTCACGCTCGGCGCGCGGCTTCTCGGCCAACCCACCGACCGCGCCGCCCTGGAGGTCCACCACGGTGGCCTCGCGCTGCGCGCTCGTGGCAGCGTCACCATGGTGCTGACCGGAGCGCCCGCACCGGCCTCGGTCGACGGCACCCCCGTCGGGCATGCCGCGCCGTACCTCCTGCGCGACGGCGCGCTCCTGCGTCTCGACCGGCCCACCAGCGGGCTGAGGACCTACGTGAGCGTCAGTGGCGGTGTCGACGTGGCGTCGGTGCTCGGATCACGTTCGTACGACACGCTTTCCGGCATCGGGCCTGCGCCGCTGAAGGACGGAGACCTCGTCCCGATCGGCCGTCCCGTCGGACAACCGCTGGTCGACGTTGCTCCTGTCGCGAGCCCGTCGGCCGGGCGGGTGACCCTCGACCTGGTGCCCGGACCACGCGGGGAGTGGCTGTCCGATCCCGACGAGCTGACCGCCCGCGCCTGGACCGTCGACTCCGCCAGTGACCGGGTCGGCGTGCGGCTCGACGGCCCCGGCCTGACCCGTGCGGCAGCGTTCGCGGACCGCGAGCTGCCGAGCGAGGGCGTGGTGCGCGGCGCCGTGCAGCTGCCAGCCGACGGGCGCCCCGTGCTGTTCCTCGCCGACCACCCGGTCACCGGCGGCTACCCCGTCGTCGCCGTCCTCACGTCACGGTCTGCCGACCTGGCTGCGCAGCTCGTCGCCGGCCAGGAGGTACGGCTGCGCAGAGTGCCGTCGCGGTCGTGAGCCGCGCGCGGATACGCTGGCGAACCAACGCGCCGCCGCCCGGCCGGCGCCCGTCCCTGACAGGAGATGACGCATGAAGATCGCCAAGTCGATCGAGTACGCCGCCACCCCCGAGGAGGTCTTCGCGGTCCTGTCGGACGTGAAGTTCCAGGAGGCGAAGTGCGCGGCCACGGCTGCCATCAAGCACTCCGCGGACGTGCAGACCGTCGGTGACCACACCGTCATCACCACCTCCCGGATCCTGCCGAGCGACGGCCTGCCCGACTTCGCCAAGTCGATGGTGGGCGAGACGCTCAAGGTCACCGAGACCCAGGACTGGGGTCCCGCGTCGGCTGACGGCGCGCGCCGCGGCACCGTCGAGATGGCGGTCGCCGGCGCACCCATCGCCCTCAAGGGCACCCTGTCGATCGCACCCGGCGGGCCGGGTACGGTCGAGCAGCTCGACGCCGAGCTGAAGGCGAAGGTGCCGTTGATCGGCGGCAAGATCGAGAAGGCTGCCGCCCCGCCGATCGAGGAGGCCATCGACATCGAGGCGCGCACCGCACAGGAGTGGCTCGCCCGCTGAGGCGGCCCGCGCCGAGCTCAGCCCATGTGGGGGTAGGAGTGCTCGGTCGGCGGGTTGAAGGTCTCCTTGATGGAGCGTGCGCTCGTCCAGCGCAGGAGGTTCTGCGCGGCGCCGGCCTTGTCGTTGGTGCCGGACGCGCGTCCGCCGCCGAACGGCTGCTGACCCACGACCGCGCCAGTCGGCTTGTCGTTGATGTAGAAGTTCCCGGCAGCGAACCGCAGGCGGCTCGTCGCGTCGGCGATGGCCGCCCGGTCCTGCGCGATGACGGCGCCGGTCAGCCCGTACGGTGCGAAGCTCTCCATCTGGTCGAGCACCTTGTCGTACTGCCGGTCGGGGTAGACGTGGACCGACAGGATGGGGCCGAAGTACTCGGTGCGGAACGACTCATCGGTGGGGTCGTCGATCTCGAGGACGGTCGGCCGGATGAACCAGCCCTCGCTGTCGTCGTAGGTGCCACCGGCGATCACGTCGACGCCCGGGGTGGCATGGGCGCGGTCGATCGCGGCGGTGTGCTTGGCGTAGGCCCGCTCGTCGATGACGGCGCCCATGAAGTTGGACAGGTCAGTGACGTCGCCCTGGCTGAGGCCGTTGGTGATCGACACCAGGTCGGCCTTGATCTTCTTCCACAGCGACCGCGGCACATAGGCGCGCGAGGCAGCCGAGCACTTCTGCCCCTGGTACTCGAACGATCCGCGAATCATGGCTGTCCGCAACACATCCGGGTCGGCTGACGGGTGGGCGAGGATGAAGTCCTTGCCACCGGTCTCACCGACGAGCCGCGGGTAGGTGCGGTAGTTCGGCAGGTTCGCGCCGACCTCCTGCCAGAGGTGCTGGAAGGTCGGCGTCGACCCCGTGAAGTGGATACCCGCGAGGTCGGGGTCGGCCAGGGCGACCTTCGAGACGTTGAGGCCGTCGCCGGTGACCATGTTGATCACGCCCGGCGGCATACCGGCGGCCTCGAGCAGCGCCATGGTCAGGTTGGCGGCGAACTGCTGGGTCGGGCTCGGCTTCCACACGACGGTGTTGCCCATCAGGGCCGGGGCGGTCGGCAGGTTGCCCGCGATGGCGGTGAAGTTGAACGGCGTGATGGCGTAGACGAAGCCCTCGAGCGGCCGGTGGTCGGTGCGGTTCCAGATGCCCTTGGCGTTGAGCGGCGGCTGCTCGGCGAGGATCTGGCGCGCGAAGTGCACGTTGATCCGCCAGAAGTCGATGAGCTCGCAGGCCGCGTCGATCTCCGCCTGGTAGGCCGTCTTGGACTGACCCAGCATGGTCGCCGCGTTGAGGTGGGCGCGCCACGGCCCGGACAGCAGCTCGGCGGCCTTGAGCAGGATGGCCGCGCGGTCGTCGAACGACAAGGCCCGCCAACCCGGGGCCGCGGCCTTGGCGGCCTCGACGGCGGACTGCGCATCACCGAGGGTCGCGTTGCGCATGGTGCCCAGCACCTTGCGGCGCGCGTGCGGCTGACGCACCTCGATCTTCTTGCCCGCACCCATGACCCGCTTGCCCGCGATGGTGTGCGGCAGGTCGATGCTGGTGCTGCCCAGCTCTGCGAGCGCCACCTCGAGCGACGCGCGTTCGGGGCTGCCGGGCGCGTAGTCGAGCACGGTCTCGTTGACGGGTACGGGCACCTGGGTGACGGCATCCATGTCTGGCGGGCTCCTCGGGATCGCTTCGGTGGCTCGGGTGGACTGGCTCCGCATCTCTCCCGTGGGTGCCAGCCCAGCGCGCACCTATGGTGTCACGTATGCCGCCCGCTCTCGACGCCACCGACCTCGCCTACCGGTGGTCCGGTCCCGCCGACCCGGCCACCTCGACCGTGGTGCTCCTGCACGGCCTGGGTGACTCCGGGGACTGCTGGCCCGACGCCGTGCGCCGCTGGTCACCGACCTACCGCGTCATGGGCGTGGACCTGCTCGGGCACGGCCGCTCCCCACGGTTCACCGGCGCGCAGCTCGCCTCCCCCGACCCCATGGAGGAGATGTATGCCGCCACGGAGGCCACCCTCGCGCGCGTTGCCGCCGCGCAGGGCGGGCCGGTGCTCGTCGTCGGCCACTCGATGGGCGGCGGCCTGGCGGGTGCACTCGCCGCTCGAAGACCGGACCTCGTGGCGGCAACGGTGCTCGAGGACCCCGCCTGGCGCGACCCCGCGGAGCGGGTGCAGCCACGCGGCATCGTGCACGAACGGATCGCGGAGTGCCGGGCCTTCGCCGATGACCCGGACGCCCAGCTCGCCAAGGGCCGCGCGGACAACCCCACCTGGCCCGACGTCGAGCTCGGGCCCTGGGTCGAGTCGAAGGCGCAGGTCGACCTCGCCTTCCTCGACCTCGGGATCGCGAACCTTCTCGAGCCGTGGGACGACCTCACCAGCGCGATCAGCGTGCCGACCCTGGTCCTGCTGGCCGAGCGCGGCGGACCGGTCTCCCCGGCGGTGCGGCTCCGCGCAGCCGAGCTGGGCAACCCGCAGGTGGAGATCCGCGTGGTCGACGGTGCGGGGCACTGCGTGCGACGCGACCGCCCGGACGCCTTCCATGCGCTCGTCGACCCCTGGCTCGCCGTACACGACCCCGCCTGAGGCGTTCTCGCCGGCACTGTCCAGCGGCAGGTGTCAGGAGGCGCTGACTTCCAGCAGGCGCAGCACCTCGTCGATCTCGGTCGCGTCGTACCAGAGGAGGTCCTCCATGCCCTGGTCGCCGGCCGTCTCGTCGACATGGAACGAGACGACCTGCCGCAGGGGCACGGCACCGGAGACCGTCACCGCGGCGAGGGAGTCCCTGGCGCCGTCGGCGGTCACCGTCCCGGGGTCGACGTCCGCTGCCGCGATCACCCGCTTGGCCACGGTGGTTCCCTGCAGCAGTGCCGCGGCCTCGGCGGCCTCGGTCAGCGCGGCATACTCCCACTCCTCCTCGACACCGGTGGGGTCGGCGCGCTCGATGCGTTCGGTGACGCCGAAGGCGGCGACGGGCGCCGGCCCGAGCTCGCGGGCGGAGGCGAGCCGGCGCACGGCGTCGGCCAGCAGCGGCACGTAGATCCTGGTCTGCGTCATGGTGTGCTCATCCCACGTCCTCGCTGTGTCCAGCGTCGTCCTAGTGTCATCCAGCGTCCTCCCCGCGTCATCCCACGTCTTCGAAGGCGGAACGGTCAGGCAGGGGTGCCGGGTCGCGCAGTGCGACGGCCGAGGTCCGCAGGGACGTGGCGATGACGTTCGGGCGCCGGGTCACGTCCATGAGGTTGGAGCCGAATGCCTCGAGGTCCTCCTCGCCCGGCCCGAGGACGGTCACCTCGGCCCCGTCGTCGTGGACCTTGGCGAGCTCGCGGAGCACCCGCAGCGTGACCCGGTTGCGCCACTGGCGCTCGACCCGGGTGCGCCAGTGCGTCGGCGCATCGCGGACGAAGCTGACCTGCGGGGCGAGCACGAAGACCTCGTCGAGGCCCAGGCCGGTCATCAGGTCGAGGTTGGTCGAGGACCAGGCGCCGCCGTCGATGTAGCGGTGCTCTCCGACCCGCACCGGCTGGTACCACCCGGGAATCGCGCACGAAGCCATCACCGCCGAGGCCAGCGGCACCTCTGGTGCACCGTCCCGACCGAAGGCCACCCGCTCCCCCGTGTCGTAGTCGAGGGCGACCACCGTGATGCCGTGGCGGACCGGCCAGCCCGTGGGGACCACGTGAGCGATGAGCGACCCCACCGCCTCGATGCTGCCGCGCCCCTCGGGCAGGATCGCCGACAGGACGGCCGTGGGCGGCAGGTGACGCAGGTGGAGGGCGTTGCGCCGCAGCAGCTCTCGCGAGCCGAACCCCACCTTGGGCAGCCCCGGGCGGTCACCACCGGTGTCCTTCTCGTAGTCCCAGGAGTAACCGGCCATGGGCCCGACGTCGATGGCGCCGTCGAGCTGGTGGACCAGGAGGTCGGAGACGGACACTCCCGCGCCCAGCAGCCCGGCCAGCACCGAGCCGGCGGAGGTGCCCACGATCTCGTCGAACTCCCGTGCGTCGAGGCCCATCTCGTCCTCGAGGGCCTTGAGCGCCCCGACCATCCAGGCGGCACCGAGGACGCCACCGCCACCCAGCACGAGGCCACGGCGCGGGCGGGTGGTCCCGGATCCGCCTGTCGTCGGACGGGATGCGCCGGTCATCGCGCCTTGGAGCGGTTGCTGTCGAGCAGCTCACCGAGGGAGTCGACGATGCTCTGGCCGAGGACGTCGATGTCCGGCATCGAGTCACGGTCTGCGTTGAGACCGTAGTAGACCCCGCCGTCGTAGGACGTCAGCCCGATGGACAGCGCCTGGCCCTTGGCGAGCGGCATCACGGGGTAGGTGGACAGCATCCGTGCGTCACCGGCATACAAGGTGTGCTGCGGCCCGGGAACGTTGGTGATGACGACGTTGAAGAGGCGCCGCGACATTGCGGAGCCGAGCCGCGCACCCAGGGAGTGGAGCGTCGGTGGCGCGAATCCGGCTAGTCCTGCAAGGGACTCAGCGCCGACCGCCTGGCCACCCTCCATCTGCTGGCGCATCGCGAACGCGATCTGGTGCAGTCGCATCGAGGGCCCCGGCTCCCCCACCGGCAGGTCGACGAAGCAGGCCGTAAGCCGGCTCCCGACATGGCGTGCGTCGGCGTCGTAGACGCTCACGGGCACCATCGCCCGCACCGTCGTGCCGGAGTGGACCGACTCACCACGGGTGAGCAGCCAGCTGCGGAAGGCGCCGGAGATGGTCGCCAGCACCACGTCGTTGATCGAGACGTCGTCGGCGTAGTTGCCTCGGGCGAGCTGGCTGCGGACCTTGCGGTAGTCCTCGAGGTCGGTGCCGATCATGACGTAGCGACGCGCCTCACCGACTGGGGCGTTGAGCGGCGAGTGAGGCGCCGGACGGGCGGCCGTGCGAGCCAGCGTGGACACGACATCGCCTGCGGCAGTAAGGGCGCGGGCCCCCACGGCCTTGACGTCGACGATGCCGCCGCGGATGTTCTCGACCACCTCGCTGGGGCGCCGGATGGCGTCGACGAGCGCACCGGTCAGCAGCTCGACGTCGCTGGGCTCCCGCGACGGACGCCACGTGTCGGTGACCAGCCCCTCGGCAGCGGGATCGCCGTCGACGATGACATGGGCGATGTCGACGGCGTTGATCCCGTCCACCAGTGCCTGGTGGGACTTCGTCACGATCGCGAACCGGCCCTCGTCGAGTCCCTCGACGAGGTAGACCTCCCACAGCGGACGGTTGCGGTCGAGCGCGCGCGGCTGGATCCGCGCCACGAACTCCTGCAGCTGCTCGTCGCTGCCCGGGTCGGGGTAGGGCCGACCGACGCACGTGGTAGGTGACGTCGAAGTTCTCGTCGTCGACCCACACCGGGTTGGCCAGCCGTCCGGGGATCTGCCGGATCCGCTGCCGGTAGCGCGGGACGAAGGCGATCCGCGTCGAGACGAGCTGCACGAGCCGGTCGTAGTCGAACCCCTCGCTCGGAGGGTCGAACACCATGACCGAACCCACGTGCATCGGCGTGGTCGCCTCTTCGAGGTAGAGGAACGACGCGTCGAGGGAGTTCAGGCGGTCAGGCACCCGCTCATCGTGTCAGAAAGCGCTGTCTAGACTCGGCTTCGTGACAAAGATGACGTTGCCTGCTGCCCTTGCGTATGCCGCCGGGCTGGCCCTTGCCGTGTCCCTCACCGCCTGTGGCGGGACGGGCGACGACCCGGCCGGGACCACGAGCAGCCCGTCTCCGTCGTCCACGTCCGCCTCGAACAGCTCGTCGCCCTCGAGCAGCTCCAGCAGCACGACCGGCGCGACCGGACGGACCATCGCCATCACCGTGACCGGCACCAAGGTCTCGCCCTCCCCGAGCACCGTCGACCTCGCCGTGGGCGAGACCCTCACGCTGACCGTGACCAGTGACCACCCCGACGAGCTGCACATCCACGGCTTCGAGATCGAGAAGGAGCTCGCCGCCGACACCCCCCTGTCGGTCACCGTCACGGGCAGGCAGCCCGGTGTCTACGAGGTGGAGACCCACCATCCCGAGCTGCGGCTGCATGAAGATCGCGGTCAAGTGACCTCGGGCGCGCTTGCTGCCCTCCCAGCCCACGGTGTCGGCTCGCGTGAAGACCTCCCCCTGCCGTTCACCCTGCTGCTCGTCGGCGCCGGGCTGGCCCTCGTCGTCTCCTTCGTCGCCCTCGGCGCCCTCTGGAAACAGCCCAGGCTGCGTCCCGAGGACGGACGGCTGCTGCCGATGCCGGTCTCCCTGGCTCTCGACAGCACGGCGGTGCGCGGCCTCTTCGTCCTGGCGTCGCTGGCGATCACGGCCTGGACGCTGCTCGCGCTCCTGGCCGGCAAGGACAACGCCAACAACCCGGTCCCGTCAGTCGTCTACGTCTGGCTGTGGGTCGGCCTGGCCTTCATCTCGATGGTGTTCGGTGGCATCTGGCGGCTCGTCAACCCGGTGCGCTGGGTCCGCCGAGGCATCCTCGCGGCGGCCCGCATCGAGGACGACTTCGCCCTCGCCGACTACCGGCTCGGCTACTGGCCGGCGGCGACCGGCCTGCTGGCATTCGCCTGGCTCGAGCTGATCGCGCCGGACAACGCCGACCTGCCGGTGCTGCGCATCGCGATCCTCGGCTACCTCATCCTCAGCATCATCCTGGCGCTCACCTTCGGCACTCCCTACCTGCGCCGCGGCGACCCCTTCACGGCCTGGTCCTCCCTCTACGGCAGCCTCAGCCCACTCGGCCGACGTGCCGACGGTCGCTGGGTGCTGCGCACTCCCCTCCACGGCCCGCTGCAGCTCGAGGCCGCCCCCGGCCTGCTGGCGGTCACCTCCGTGATGCTGGGAACCACCGCCTACGACGGGTTCTCGGGGGAGACCCGGTGGTACACCTTCGTGCAGTCGTCCAGCCTGCCACGCCCGGATCTGGGAGACGGGTGCGCTCCTCACCTTCAGCCTCGTCGTCGCCGCCTCCCTGTATGCCGCCGCCGTCCTCTCCGCACGGCTCGCCGCCGTGAGCGTGCGCGGGGTCGCGTCGGCGTTCGCGCCGTCGCTGGTCCCGATCGCCGCCGGCTACCTCGTGGCGCACTACTGGTCGCTCTGGGTGTGGGAAGGCACCAACGGTCTCGCGAAGATGTCCGACCCGCTGGGGACGGGTGCCAACTGGCTCGGCACGGGCGGCGTCCTCCCCTCGGCAGCGCTCATCGCACCGGGCCTGGTGGCCGGCATCCAGGTCGTGGCGATCATCACCGGGCACGTGCTCGGCGTGGTCGCCGCTCACGAGCGGGCCGTGTCGCTCTTCCCGCGACGGGCTGCCGTGCTCGGCCAGGTGCCGCTGCTGGTGCTGATGGTCGGCTACACGGTGGGCGGTCTCACCCTGCTCTTCAGCTCCTGATCAACGCCGTGCGCGGCGACGTCGCTGCTCGGGTGCGGCCACGGCATACGGACCGGTGAGCGACGCGATCGCCCTCCGCAGCTCGGACTGCGGCGCGAACTCGGCCAGCGACTTGCCCGCGAACATGGCTCCGTCGAGGCTCGGCTGGTCGTACGGCAGGTAGGTGATGTCCTCCATGCCGGCGAACCGGCCCAGCGCGTCGGCGATGCGACGCTCGGGTCGCGAGCCCACGGCCGAGGCGCGGACCCGGTTGACGACGACGCGCGGGGTCGGGGACGGGACGGCGGCGAGGTCCTGGACGGCGCGAACCAGACGTTGCAGGCCGATCGGGTCGGCGGTGCCGACCACGAGCAGGTCGTCAGCCGACTCGAGGGCCGTGAGGGTGGCGGCGTTGCGGCGCGGGGCGAGCGTGTCGTAGGAGAGCTCCTCGTCGTCCTCGATCGCGAATCCGCAGTCGACCACGACGAACTGGGTCAGCTGACGCGCAAGGGTGAGGACGTGCGCGATCGACGGGGCGCGCAGCTCGGTCCACCGCTCCGCGCGGGGAATCCCGGTGAGGACGCGCAGGCCCGGGACGACCTCGGGAGCCAGGCGAGCGAGCGCCGGCAGGTCGAGCGAGCCCTGGTCTGCCGCGCGTGCGGCCGCGGCGACACCGGGGGCCTCGTCGAGCAGTCCGAAGGACTGCGCGACCGAGGACCCGTAGGTGTCGCAGTCCACGAGGAGGGTGGGCGCGCTGCGGGCCAGCTCGGCGGCGAGGTTGAGCGCCACGGTGCTGCGGCCGGGGGCGCCGGTCGGGCCCCACACGGCGATGGTCCGGGCCGCGACGACCTGGCTCGTCCGGCAGCTCTGTCAGGGCCGGCCCGGGATCCGCTTCTGCGACCCGTGAGCCTGCGCCGAGTCCGCCGAGACCCTCGAAACCCTCGAGACCGTCGAGGGCGTCGTCGATCTCGTGGCTGGCCAGGTCGGAGCGCAGGACGACCGTGAGCCCCAGCTGGCGAAGCCGGCGCTCCCCCATCTCGTCCCCCTGCTCGACGACCCCCGCGACCTCCACGCCGTGGGTGGCCAGCTCGTGCAGGGCCGGACGGTCCAGGGCGCGGAGGTCGGCGGACACCAGGGCCACCTGGCCGTGACCGGCAGCGGCGGCGGCCAGCAGGTCGGGCAGGTCGGCACATCGCCGCGCCACCGTGTAGCCGGCAGTCGCCTCCACGGCCGCGACCAGGTCGGACTCCCAAGCCCCGTTGAGGGCCGCGATGACCGAACGCGTCACTGGTCGACCCGCACCGAGGCGCCGACGGCCGGGACGACGGTGACGCGGGCCCCGAGGTCCACGGCGCCGATGATTCCCTTGATCCGTTCGGTGGGCGCCATCACCTGGATGGCCCGGTCGCCTGCGGATCCTCCTCCCAGACCTCCTGACGTCCTCGGCAGGCTCGAGACCGACACGCCGCGCAGGGCCAGCTCGGGACCGGCGAAGGTGGCGCCGGAGGCCCCGGAGCGCTCGTCGACGGGGTTGACGTAGACGTCGACCCGGGTGCCCACGCGCAGCGCCGCGGCCGAACCGGCGTCGACCGAGAGGGTCAGCGGCTGGACGCCCACGTCGTCCTTGCCACCCACCGCACTGGCGGGCACGAGCTCCCCTGCACTCACCTCGCGCAGGACGTACCGGTCGGGGGCCAGGCCCTGGCTGGCGCCGAGGTAGCGCGACAGGTCGGAGCCGAGCTGCACGTCGACGCGGGTGAGGTCGTCCTCGCTGAGCGGCTGTCCGGGCACCAAGGGCTCGCGGGCGGCATACACAGCCATCCGGTCGTCAGCGTGGGCGACGACGTAGGAACCGAGGGCAACCGAGGCGAGCACGAGCAGAACGCCCACGACGAGCCGCGAGTCGCGCCACCCCGGCCGCTGCAGCCTGGCCGCCCTAGGCACCGGAAGGTCAGTCATCGATGTCCCCTCATCACCACATACTTCGTCACACTCTGCCTTTGTCACACTCTGCCCGGACTCCCCGATCACCGGCGCGGCCATCATGGCGCATGGAACGAGCCCAGCGCCTGCTCAATCCACAGGCTCGCGCGTCATCCACAGGCCAGGCAGGCCAACTCCCCCAAACGGCTATACATGCCAGAATCTGTGCAACGACCAGACGCAGCCGCAAGATCATGGTAAAAATTAGGTCAAGAAATAGTCCGCTCCTGGTCAAGGCAACAGGGCGAAAAGTCAAGAAATGGTCTTGCTCCCAGTCACAGCGACTGGCAGGAGAAGAGGGGAACATCGTGACCAAGCGCTTCATTCAGCTGTCAGAGGTCTCAGAGGTGCTCGACATCTCATCCGCGCAGGCGTACGCACTGGTCCGGTCCGGCGAGCTGCCGGCGATCAAGGTCGGCGGCCGTGGTCAGTGGCGTGTCGAGGTCGCCGAGCTCGAGCAGTACATCCAGCGGATGTACAGCGAGACCAAGACCTTCGTAGCCGCCCACCCGTTCGGGCAGGGCCAGGACTGAGTACGAACCACTGACTCCCCCGCGCCGCCCACCGATCAGGCGGGGCGCAGGAGGACGACGGCAGAGAACGGCACCACGCGACGACCTGTGACGTTCTCGGGGCGGCGCGGCAGGTCGGCCGCGTGCTCGCTGAGCTCGAGGACGTCGAGCCCGACGCCGTCGATCGTCCCCGTCACCACGCGACCGGTGAGGTCGGTCAGCAGCACGACAGCGCGGTCCCGGCTCAGACCGCGCAGCGCATAACCCAGCCCGAACTTGCGCCCCACGGCATTGCCACCAGCACGGGGGGAGAGGCCGGTCACGCCCACGACCGCACCGAAGGGCACCAGGAGCGGCGCCCCCGGTTCGGCACCGAGCAGCAGCCATCCATCGCCCACATCCGCGACCCGGCCGCTCACCGCAGCACCGGTCCGCAACGACACGGTGACCACGTCGTCGCCCGCGGCGGCGAACCGCTCGTACAGGCCGACGAGGGCGCGCTCCCGACGGGTCCGGTCGGCCACCTCGGCATCGAGCTCACGTCTGGTCTCCGCCTCCCACTGCGCGGCCAGGTCCCCGAACAGGTCATCCCAGCGCATCTGCGTCCCCCTTCCACGCACCGGTCGTGCCGGTGTCCACGAGGAGACCGCCCGCGCTCCTCACCAACCCCCACCGCGTCGCGGACCGCGACGGCCCGCCACCAGCACTGTAACCCCCGGGCTCTTGTCATCATCAAAATCATCTTGCTAGGGTGTATCGCAGGCAAACAAACGCAAACGCAGCTATCGGGGGCTCCAGTGACTCACACACTTCGGATCGGTGTCGTCAGCATGGCTGCACTGGCGGTCCTGGGCGCGACCGAGGCTCTCCTCTGGCTCGCGCTGGTCGAGCAGTGGCGGGCCATCGACGGCCCCGGGCCCGCCAGCCTGGACGAGGCCCTGACCCTCGTGGTCGTGGCGATCGCCGTGGCCCTGGGCGCCTGGCTCCTCGTCAGCACCGCCGCGTCCCTGCTCGCCCACCTTCCCGGCCGGTTGGGTTCCTTGGCCGACCGATGGGCCCGCGCCTGGGCCCCGGCCTGCGCCCGGCGAGTCGCGGCCGTCCTGGTCGGTGCCGCTGTCACCGGCGCGCTCGCTCCGGGGACCGCCCTCGGCAACGGGACCGCAGGCCCGCCGGTCACGGGTCCCGAGTTCACGCAGACGGCGCAGTCGACGCCCGGCCCGGGGTTCTCCACGACCCGCCGAGCCATCCCGCCCCAGCCCGGCTGGACCCCGTCCCGACCGGTGCAGCGTCCCCAGCCGCCGGCTGACCTGGTGACCGGTCGCAGCCCGGCGGCCGCCGCCGCGGAGGTGGTCGTGCACCGAGGCGACACGCTCTGGGGGATCGTGCGTCGCCAGCTCGGACCCGACGCCACCGACGCCGAGGTCGCGCACGCGTGGCCTGCCTGGTACGACGCGAACCGAGTGGTGATCGGAGACGACCCCGACCTGCTCCTGCCCGGACAGGTCCTGCGGCGACCGAGTGCCGCAGCCGCCGAGTCGGCCGAGTCGGCACGATGAGCACCGGCACCGCCGAAGGGCAGCGCCCGAGCTCGCGACTGACACCGCTGCGCATCGTGCCGGCTCCACGCAACCGGCCACCCGTCCTCTCCGAGACCGAGTCCTGGGTCCCCGAGCCTCTGGGGTCACCTCGCTACATCCAGGAGTCGCTGGCCGTCGACTTCGACAGCCTGACCGACGAACAGCTGTTCGGTGAGCGACCCACCCGTCGCGACGACCTCCCTGACCCGCGCCCCTGGGCCGGGCACATCGCCCAGGCTCTTGTCGAGGTGATGGCCGGCGCGCGCCCCGCGCCGCAGGTGCTGCGCTGGACCACCCCGGAGGTGTATGCCGTGGTGGCGCGTCGCGCCGCCGTCTCGGCCCGACGCGGGGCGGCACCCGCACGACGGACGGTGGTGCGCGGGGTGCGGGTCTGTGAGCCGGCCGACGGCGTGGCCGAGGCGAGCGCCGTCGTGGTGGATGGGGGCCGGGTGCGGGCGCTGGCCTTCCGCCTCGTAGGGCTCGACGGCCGGTGGCGCGTCGAGGCCCTCCAAGTCGGGTGAGGCCCCACCGATCGACCCCGTTCCACTCACTTCCGGCTACCGACCCCCCACCGGATCCCCGCTACGGGAGCCGGATGCGGACTCAGTGGCCCGAAGTGCGCACCGGCCACGGCGTGCGGCGGGTCAGCCCGCGCTCACCGGGCGGTCAGGCCGCGGTCACGCCCTCCCGTGGCACATCTTGAACTTCTTGCCCGAGCCGCACGGGCACGGGCCGTTGCGCGAGACACCCTCGAGCTGCTCCTCGGTCAGGGTGTCGTCGACCGAACCGACTGCCCGGTGCTCCACCTCGCCGGTCTCCCCCGGGGCGGAGTACTGCAGCTGCTGGGGACGACGCTCGGGCTGCTCCAGGCCCTTGGCGCGGAAGGTCGGGTGCTTCTCGACCACCGCAGCCGGAGCCTCGCCGGTGGCGTGGCCGGCCGCTGCGGACACTGTGGCAGCGGGAGCGGGAGCCCCGTCGGTGGCCCGGGCTCCGCCGTCGGCGTCCGAGCCGTCCGAGCCATCCGTGCCGTTCGCGACGGCAGTCGACAGCCCCGAACCAGCGAGCATGTCCGACACGCTGACCGGCTGCAGCGCAGGTGCCTGTTCGGCACCCTGGCCGCCGGCCTGGTCGCCGCCGTCGACGTCGACCTGGACGTTGAACAGGAAGCCGACCGACTCCTCCTTGATCGACTCGTTCATCGCCTCGAACAGCTGGAAGCCCTCACGCTGGTACTCGACCAACGGGTCGCGCTGGGCCATCGCACGCAGGCCGATGCCCTCCTGGAGGTAGTCCATCTCGTAGAGGTGCTCACGCCACTTGCGGTCCAGCACCGACAGGACGACGCGGCGCTCCACCTCACGCATGACCTCCTCGCCGAGCTGCTCCTCGCGGGCGTCGTAGGCGTGATGGGCGTCGGAGGTGATGTGCTCACGCAGCGAATCGGCTGTCAGCGAGCCGCCCTCGGCCTCCTGGACGGCCTCGGGGGTCACCGACACGGGGTAGAGCGTCTTGAGGGCGGTCCACAGCCGGTCGAGGTCCCAGTCGTCAGCGAAGCCCTCGGCGGTCTCGGCGTCGACGTAGCCCCCGACGACGTCGTTGATGAAGTGCCTGATCTGCTCGTGCAGGTCCTCGCCCTCCAGGACTCGGCGACGCTCGTCGTAGATGACGGTGCGTTGGCGGTTGAGGACGTCGTCGTACTTGAGGACGTTCTTGCGGATCTCGTAGTTACGACCCTCGACCTGGCCCTGCGCACTCTGGATCGAGCGGCTGACCATCTTGGACTCGATGGGGACGTCGTCCTCCATCTTGGCCGTGGTCATGAAGCGGTCGACCATCGCCGCGTTGAACAGTCGCATGAGGTCGTCCTGGAGCGACAGGTAGAACCTCGACTCCCCCGGGTCGCCCTGGCGGCCGGAACGACCACGCAGCTGGTTGTCGATGCGGCGTGACTCGTGGCGCTCGGTGCCCAGCACGTAGAGCCCGCCGAGCTCGGTCACCTCGTCGTGCTCGGCCTTGACGTCCTCCTCGGCCTTGGCGAGCGCCTCGTCCCAGGCGGCTTCGTACTCCTCGGGGGTCTCGACCGGGTCCAGGCCGCGCTGCTTGAGCGTGGCGACCGCCATGAACTCGGGGTTGCCGCCCAGCATGATGTCGGTGCCTCGGCCGGCCATGTTGGTGGCGACCGTGACCGCGCCCTTGCGGCCCGCCTGGGCGACGATCGCCGCCTCGCGCTCGTGCTGCTTGGCGTTGAGGACCTCGTGCGGGACGCCCTTGCGGCGGAGCTGGTCGGAGAGGTACTCGCTCTTCTCGACCGAGACGGTGCCGACGAGCACCGGCTGCCCCGCGGCATACCGCTCCGCGATGTCGTCCACGACGGCGGCGTACTTCGCCTCCTCCGTGCGGTAGACGAGGTCGCGCTGGTCGATGCGGATCATCGGCATGTTCGTCGGGATGGGCACGACGCCGAGCTTGTAGATCGAGTTGAGCTCGGCGGCCTCGGTCTGGGCGGTGCCGGTCATGCCGGAGAGGGTGTCGTACATGCGGAAGTAGTTCTGCAGGGTGATCGTGGCGAGCGTCTGGTTCTCGTTCTGGATCTCGACGCCCTCCTTCGCCTCGATCGCCTGGTGCATCCCCTCGTTGTAGCGGCGCCCGGCGAGCATGCGGCCGGTGTGCTCGTCGACGATGAGGATCTCGCCGTTCATGTTGACGTAGTCCTTGTCCCGCTTGAACAGCTCCTTGGCCTTGATGGCGTTGTTGAGGTAGCCGATGAGCGGGGTGTTGACGGACTCGTAGAGGTTGTCGATGCCGAGGTAGTCCTCGACCTTGGCGATCCCGGACTCGAGGACGCCGACCGTCTTCTTCTTCTCGTCGACCTCGTAGTCGCCCTCGCCGGACTCGAGCTCGCCACGGGTGAGCCTCTGGACGATCTTGGCGAACTCGGTGTACCACTTCGTCGCCGCGTCGGCCGGGCCGCTGATGATGAGCGGTGTGCGGGCCTCGTCGATGAGGATGGAGTCGACCTCGTCGACGATCGCGAAGTTGTGGCCGCGCTGCACGAGCTCCTCGACGGACCAGGCCATGTTGTCGCGCAGGTAGTCGAAGCCGAACTCGTTGTTGGTGCCGTAGGTGATGTCCTTGGCGTACTCGACACGGCGCTGCTCGGGCGTCATCGACGCGAGGATGACACCGGTCTCGAGGCCGAGCGCGCGGTGGACGCGGCCCATCAGCTCGGACTGGTACTCGGCGAGGTAGTCGTTGACCGTGACGACGTGGACGCCCTTGCCCTCGAGGGCGTTGAGGTAGGACGGCAGGGTCGCGACGAGGGTCTTGCCCTCACCGGTCTTCATCTCGGCGACGTTGCCGAGGTGGAGTGCTGCGCCGCCCATGATCTGCACGTCGAAGTGCCGCTTGCCGATGGTGCGGGTGGCCGCCTCGCGGACTGCGGCGAACGCCTCCGGCAGCAGGTCGTCGAGCGTCTCGCCGTCGGCCAGTCGCTTGCGGAACACGTCGGTCTCGGCGCGCAGCTCGGCATCGCTGAGCTTGGCGAAGTCCTCCTCGATCGAGTTCACCTGAGCGGCGATCCCGTGCAGCTTCTTGAGGATGCGGCCCTCACCGGCACGCAGCAGCTTTTCGACGATCTTCGACACGCAATATCTCCTGAAGTTTCTGATCTCCTGCTACGCCCGGAAGTTCTGACCTGCTGCCACGCCCCGACGATTTCTGATCTCGTGCTACGCCTGGGAGTCGCAGCCGTGGTCATCCGGGTGGCAACGGCCCGACCTAGGCTAGTCGAGTCGGCGCACCGTCGTGGACGTGCGGGCGGGGGAACCCTCCCCTGCGGGCGAACGTGTCACCGAGCGCGCGGGTTCCGCCGGCGCCTCGACACGGCGGTCACGGCGCCAGGAGGTCCTGGTAGTCGGGATGGCGGGCGATCCAGGCGGAGATGAACGGGCAGAGGGCCACGACGTCGTGCTCGGCCCTGGCTCGCACGTCGTCGAGCGCACCCCTGGCCAGGGCACCGCCGACTCCCTGGCCGGCGAAGGCGTCGTCCACCTCCGTGTGGGTGAAGACGATGTGGTCGCCCCTGAACCGGTACGCGGCGAACCCGGCGAGCGCCCCGCCGATGCGCGCCTCGTAGCGCTGCTGCCCCGGGTTGTCGGTGACCACCGTGTCCGTCATGCGCTCAGCCAAACACAGCTGTCAACGCGTGGCGCAGCCAGGGCGCGCCGGACGAGTGGCCAAGGGCGGCGGGTCGGCTGGTCGGGCGGGCGGCTGGTCGGGCGGGCGGCTGGTCTGGGCTGGCGGGTCAGGCGATCGCTGCGACCTCGGCGTCCTCGCCCTCGGCGTTCCACGGGCCGCGTTCCGGCGACCTCGAGATCGCCAGACATGCGAGCGCAGCGAAGAGGCACAGGCCACCGGCCGTGAGCCAGGCCGTGAAGTAGTCGCCAGTGCTCTGGCGGACCCACCCGGCATAGCTGGCGGCCACCCCCGCCCCGACCATGTGGGCGGCGAAGACCCAGCCGAACACCACGCCCGACCTGGCTACCCCGAAGTGCCTGCGGCACAAGGCGATCGTGGGTGGCACGGTCGCCACCCAGTCCAGGCCGTAGAAGACGATGAAGATGAACAGGTTGGGGTGGATGTCCGGCCCGAGGAGCGCGGGCACGAACAGCAGCGCCAGCCCCCGGAACGCGTAGTAGCCGCACAGCAGCAACCGCGGGTCCACCTTGTCGGTCAGCCAGCCCGAGGCGATCGTGCCGACGAGGTCGAACACTCCGATGAGGGCGAGCAGACCGGCCGCGGTCGTCTCCGGCATGCCGTGGTCGTGCGCGGCAGGAATGAAGTGCGTGCCGATCAGCCCGTTGGTCGACCAGCCGCAGATCCAGAACGTGCCGAAGAGGATCCAGAAGGTGCGGGACCGCGCGCTCTCGCGCAGCGTGCGCAGGGCCAGGGCCGCCGGTCCGACCCTCGACCCGGTATGCCGCGTGGCCGGTTCGTCGAGCACGTCCCCCGGCTGGGCGCCGAGGGGGCGCAGCCCGAGGTCGGCCGGTCGGTCCCGGACGACGAGCAGCACCAGCGGCACGAGCAGGAGGGCTGCGCCGGTGACGACGAGCGCGGCATACCTCCAGCCGGGGCCCGTCGCCAGGGCCGCGATGCCGGGGAGGAAGACGAGCTGTCCAGCGGCGCCGGCGGCGGAGAAGACCCCCGTGACCAGCCCGCGGCGAGACTCCACGAACCATCGGTTGGCGACGATGGCGCCGAGCACGAGGGCCATCGCGCCCGCGCCGACGCCGACGAAGACGCCCCACAGCAGCCAGAGCTGCCATGGCGCAGTCATCACCGTGGTGAGGCCGCTGCCGAGAGCCACGAGGACCAGCGCGAGGCTGACCACGCGGCGCAGCCCGAACCGTTCCATCAGCGCGGCGGCGAACGGCGCGGTCACCCCGTAGATGACCAGGTTGGCGGTGACGGCCCCCGACGTCGTGGCGCGGGACCACCCGAACTCGGACTCGAGGGGTTCGAGCAGGGCGCCGGTGGACGAGCGGAAGCCGGCCGCGGCCACGAGTGCCCCGAGGATGACGGCGGCCACCCACCAGGCCCGGTGCAGCCGCGGCCGACGCGTCGTCGTGGTCGAGGTCGTCGCGGCGGCAGGAATCGTCACTGTCGCACACTATCTGCCATTGCGCGGTTGCCGACAGCGCATTCCGGACAACCGCCGCCCGGATCCGGCCACGGGCCGCGGACCTGACTCAGGCGACCGCCCGGGCCGCGCCGCCGAGGCCGAGCCAGCCGGCCATCAGGGCCAGCTCGTCGTCGAGCGCAGCACGGGCCTCAGGTGGCGCGGTCGGCTCCCAGTGGACCGCCTGGACGCGGAGCACGCCGGCCGACCGGTCGGACTTGAGGTCGCACCGGGCCACGAGCTCCTCTCCGAACAGGAAGGGCAGCACGTAGTAGCCGTGCACCCGCTGTGGGGCAGGAACGTAGATCTCGAGCCGGTAGTCCATGCCGAACAACGCCGCGGTGCGGTCACGCTGCCAGATCAGGGAGTCGAACGGGCTGAGCAGCGCCTGTGCGTGCACCCTGCGGGGTCGTCGCGCCTCCGCGTGCAGGTATGCCGGGCGCTTCCACCCCTCGATCGTCGCCGGGACCAGTGCGCCCTCTGCGACGAGCGACTGCAGAGCGGGCCTCGCCTGGTCCGGTTTGAGCCGGAAGTAGTCGCGCAGGCACTGCTCGGTGCCCACTCCGTGGGCGCGCGCCGCGATCAGCATGAGCTGCTTGAAGGCGACGTCGTGCGCGGGACGCGAGGCGGGGTCGGCCACGTCGGCGAGGTGCCCGGGGAGGACGCTGCGCAGCGCGGCATACCGTCGCTCGAACTGGCTGGTGCGGCCGGCCGAGCTGATCCGCCCCGCCCAGAAGAGGTGCTCGAGGGCGTTCTTGACCAGTGACCAGTTCCAGCCCCACTCGTCGCGGTGCCGCGGCAGGTCGTGCTCGAGGGCCGCTTCGAGCTGGCGCGAGGTGATCGGCCCGCGCGCGACTACCTCCGCGAAGACCGCCTCGACCAGCGCCGGCTGGTCGCGTGCGACGCGCTGCATGCCACCCCACGAGTCGTCGAGGGCTCGCTGCATGCGGAAGTCGAGCAGTGGCCAGGTCGCAGGTGGGATGAGGCTCGCCTCGTGGGCCCAGTACTCCACGAGCCGGCGGGGGGAGCGGTCGCGGGCCCGGTCGAGCAGGGTCGTGTCGTAGGGCCCCAGCCGGGAGAAGAACGGCAGGTACTGGCTGCGGGTGAGGACGTTGACGCTGTCGATCTGGATGATCTGGACCCGGTCGACGACGCTTTGGATGTGGCGCATGGTCACCTCACCAGACGGTGGGCGTGACTTGCCGAACCCCTGTGCTGCCAGGGCAATGCGCCGCGCCTGCGCGCGGGACAGCCGCACCGGGGCAGGCGTGCTCACAGCCAGTCCCCCGTGGTCACTCGCGGGGTTCGAGGAGGTTCTCGCGGACGGCATACATGGCAGCTTCCATGCGCGAGTGGAGCTGGAGCTTCTCGAGGATGTTGCGGACGTGGTTCTTGACGGTGTTCTCGGAGATGAACAGCTGGTGGGCAATCTCCTTGTTGGCCATTCCCCGGGCGACGAGGCGCAGCACCTCGAGCTCGCGGTCGGTCAGCCGAGGGGCCCCGACACCGCTGGGTCGCTCTCCCTGGCGCTTGCTCATCTGGGCGAACTCGGCGAGCAGCTTGGAGGCCATCGAGGGCGAGATCAGCGAGTCGCCGTTGAACACCGCGCGCACGCCGTCGGCGATCTCCTCGCCGGGCACGTCCTTGAGGAGGTAGCCGTTGGCGCCGGCCTTGACCGCCTCGTAGAGGTCGGACTCCTCGTCGGACATCGTCAGCATGATGATCTTGGTCGACGGCACGAGGGCCTTGATGGTCTGGCAGGCCTGGATGCCGGAGGTGTGCGGCATCCGCACGTCCATGAGCACGACGTCGGGAAGCAGCTCGACGGTGCGGTCGACGGCCTCCTTGCCGTCTCCGGCCTCTCCCACGATCTCGATGTCCTCGTCCTGGGAGACGACCATCTGCAGGCCGCGGCGGTAGAGCACGTGGTCGTCCGCGATGACGACCCTGATCAGGTCGGCATCACGTGTCTGGCCACCGTCCCCACGCGTCACCCGCACATACTGTCACGACACGCCGACGGCGCCGGCGGGCTTTGAGCAGATCACCGGCCCGCGGGCCGCCGGCGCCGTCGAAGATCGCGGTCAGGAGACCTTCTGCTCGCTGTCCTTCCCCTCGGCCACGTCGAGGTGGATGACGCCGTAGGACCAGCCCCGGCGCCGGTAGACGACGCTCGGCTGGCCGGTGTCCTCGTCGTGGTAGAGGTAGAAGTCGTGTCCGACGAGCTCCATCTCGCGCACGGCCTGGTCGAGTGGCATCGGCACGGTCGCGTGGATCTTCTCGCGGATCTCGACGGGCGAGTTGCCTTGGGCGCCGAACCGGTCACCGTCCACGCCGACCCCGTCGTGCAGGTGGTCCTCCCCTGACACAGAAGAGGGTTCCGGGATCCGTGCCGTGGCCGCGGACACCGACTCCGGTGCGTGTCGCCCACGATGGACCCGCTTGCGGTCCTGGGCCCGCCTCAACCGCTCCATCAGCTTGTCGAGCGCCACGTCGAGCGCCGCGTACTTGTCGTCAAGACATGCCTCGGCCCGCACGATGGGGCCCTTCACGTGACAGGTGATCTCGACCCGTTCGCAGGCCTTGGCCTGACGCTTGTTCGGTTCGTGGCTCACGATGACGTCGACGCGCTGCACACGGGGTGCGAGCTGCGGAATCTTCGCGAGCTTTTCGTCGAGGTGGTCACGGAATCGGTCTGAGACCTGCATGTGGCGTCCAGTGACGACAATCTCCACGGTGTCCTCCAGGGTTTCGGCGGATGTGCGAGTCGGGCGGCGCAGCCCGAGATCAACCGCGGCACCACCGCCAGACGGGCGATGCGATGTGCCTCTGGGGCACGGGCTCCGCTCCCTGCCCCAGGGCGCCCGTCGGACCGCGTCCGAGGCGCCCTGTTCTCGTGTCGCGCACGGGGGCCAGGGGGGCCATGTACCGACGGTAGACCACCCCGGTCGATTGCGACACAGGGATTGGCTCAACGTTTACCCAGGGCTCCGTGGGCGTGGTCCGGGTGCCGCATCGCGTCGCTGAGTCGCGCAGATCGTGGCGGCCACGACCGTCGACGCCCCCGCCGACAGGAGGGCCCGCGTGGCCTCGACGAGGGTCGCTCCGGTCGTCAGCACGTCGTCGACGAGCACGCACACGGCGTCGCGCACGCGTCGCCTCCCACGGAGGCACCACGCCCATCGAGTGCTCGAGGTTGACCGCCCGTTGTCGCGCACCCAGGCCCGCCTGGTCGGCGACCCGCCGCCGTGGCCTGAGGGCATCCGCCACGACCGCCTCGTCCGGAGCGAACCCTTGTGCGGCGTGGTGGGCGAGGGCGACGAGCGGTGCGTCACCGCGTGCCCGGCGAGAGGCCGCCGACGAGGGGACGGGCACGACGAGCAGCGGGCCGTTGTGCCGCGCGAGGACACGTACGGCCGACGGAGAGTCCGCGACCGCGGCGTCTAGGGCAGCGGCGAGCAGGTCGCCGAGCAGTGGACCGCTGTCGCGGCGACCGTCGTCCTTGTATGCCGCGACGATCCTCGCGAGCGGACCGTCGTACCGACCCGCCGCGTGGACCACCGGAAGGCTGGCCGGGCAGGGCTGCGGACGAACCCGCCGTGGACCGCCGGGCCAGAGACACCGGGCGAGCTCGTCGCGGCAGTCGGGGCACACCGGCTCGTCGGGCTGGCCGCAGGCCGCACAGGCGACGGGCAGTGCGAGCTCGACCAGCGCGTGCAGTCCGCTCGCCACGGCAGCCAACGAGGACATACGGGACATCGTGATCGAGCACGGTCTTCGTGTCGGTTTGGGCAGCGCAGGCCTGTGGACACGACTAGTCTGGGTGTCGGACTGTGGACAACTGCTTGGAGCCGGGGACGCGAGACGGGAGGCGTGTATGCGGTGGTTGCCCCATCTCGCGGTGTCCACGCGACTTCGTCTCTCGTTCGCCCTCATTTCGGGGATGTTCGCCTACATCGACCACAGTCTTGTCGCGGCGGTGCCCTGGCTCATCCTCGTCGTCACCCTCGACCTGGCCGCCTCGGGGCTCGCTCATGTGTCCGTCATCGAGGGCGCCATCCGAAACACCCAGCTGGTTCTTCTCCTGACCGTGACCGCCGCAGTGGCCGGCATGGGAATGGGTTACGCCGGGCCCTGGGCCAAGCTGCTGATCCTCATTCCCGCCTACCACGCCGGATCACGCTTTGCTCATCGGGGCGCGATTCGCGGCCCCTGTCGTCGGGCTCGCGACGGCCATGGCGACGGCGTGGCAGCTGGACCGGTTGACCACGATCGAGGCACAGCTGATCGGCCTCGCCGCGCTGCTCGCGGTTCTCTTCGGGCTTCTCGGCGCCTGGTCGCAGGAGCTCCAGCCCGCGAGGGTGGGCGTGGACTCGGGCTCCGCAGCCGAGGCGAGCCTGCTGCTGCGCCGGCTGCACGAGCTGGCCGACACCCTTGACACCGGTTTCGACGCCCCCGGCTCGGCCGAGATGGCGTTGCAGGACCTGAGCAACCAGATGCGGGCGGCCCGGAGCGCGGTCCTCGTGGGCTACGGCGACGACCCGGCCGTGCCATTGGCCATCCGTGGCGCTGACCGCACGCCCTGGCCAGATCCGATGGTCGCCAACTCGGTCCTGGCTCAGGCCTGGCGACGGGGCGTGCCGACGCTCTCGGAGTGGCGGGACGACCTGGTCGCCCGCTCGGTCATCGCCGTGCCACTGAACGACGGTGACGGCCACCGGCTCGGCCTGCTCGTCGCCGACCGCCCACTCGTCACACCCTTCAGTGAGGATGACCTCGCGGCAGCGGGCGCGGTCGCTCTGCGGCACGCCGCCAACATCGACCTGTCGGTGCTGTTCGCCGGGCTGCGGGAGCGCGCGGGTCTCGAGGAGCGCGAGAGGCTCGCCCGCGAGATGCACGACGGCATCGCCCAGGAGATGGTGGCGCTCGGCTTCGGCATCGACTCGTTGCGGCGGTCCGCTCGTAGCCAGGGCTCGCCCCTGGCGGAGGAGCTCGACGGCCTCCGCGTCGACGTCTCCAGGGTCCTGGGCGACCTTCGACTTCACATCGCCGACCTGCGCATCGCCGTGCGCCCCGACACGGGTCTTGGGGCAATGATCGGCGCCCGCCTCCAGAACTTCGGCTCGTCGTCCGGCGTGACCACCCGGATGCACCTGAGTGAGACCGGATTCCGCCTGCCTGCCCACACCGAAGTGCTGATCTACCGCCTCTTCCTCAGGGTCCTGGCCGATGCCCGCCACTCGCTGAACGCCCAGACCGTGGAGGTCCGCCTCAACGTCGCCGCCCCTCGGGTCGAGCTCTGGATGTCGCACGACGGCACGACCTCGATGACCGAGCGTGACTTCACCGACCACCCACTGTCCACTCTTGGTGGAGAGATCACCGTAGAACCACAGTTGGCGCAGGGGGTGGTGCTCCAGCATGCGCATGCGCGCGCGTGGCGCAGCTCCGTCGGCAACGCTGTCCAACGAAAGGATCCCGCAACCCTCATGACCATCAACGTCGTGGTGATCGACGACCACACCCTGGTGCGCGAAGCCGTCTGCCGGATGATCGACAGCGAGCCCGATCTTGCCGTCGTCGGCCAAGCCGGTGGGATCGCTGAGGGGCGCACCGTGCTGGCGCAGACCCTGATCCACGTGCTGGTCGTCGACGTGTCGATGCCCGACGGCTCGGGCCTGGTCCTGGCGCGGGCCGCCCGCGAGGCCTCTCCGCGGCTGGGCATCGTCGTGCTGACGATGCACAACGACGACGAGACCCTGCTCGAGGCACTCGACCTCGGAGCCTCTGCACTGGTCCTCAAGTCCAGTCCCTCTGACGAGGTCATCACGGCCGTCCGCCGCGCTGCCGTTGCGCCCGAGGCGTTCATGGCGACCGGCCTGGCCGAGGCGCTGCGTCGACGCGACTCGAACGACAAGCCGCGACTGACCCCGCGCGAGGCCGAGGTGCTGGACCGGCTCGTCGCCGGCGACTCCATCGCTGCTGTCGCCAAGAAGCTCTACATGAGCGAGTCGACGGTCAAGACGCACGTGTCGAAGGTCTACGAGAAGCTCGGGGCCCACAACCGCGCGTCCGCAGTGATGTCAGCCCTTCGCCTGGGTCTGGTGAAGTCCGAGTCGGTCCACTCTCAGCGCTGAGGCGAGCTCGAGCCAGCGCCCGCGCTGACCGGCCGGCTCGGCAGGGTGCTGGGCATGTCTCGCGGGCATCCTTGGGGCCCTGACCTGGGTCAGATGTGTCCGGAGAAGGAGTCCATGATGTTGATCGCGCCAGGGCCGATCACCACGACGAACAACGCCGGGAAGATGCAGAACATGACGGGGAAGAGGATCTTGACGGGCACCTTCATGGCCTGCTCCTCGGCGAGCTGACGACGCTTGAGGCGCATCTGGCTCGACTGCTCGCGGAGCACGTTCGCGATGGGAAGTCCCATGCGGTCCGCCTGCACCAGCGCCGAGACGAAGTTCTTCGCCTCGGGCACCGTGGTGCGCGCGGCCAGGGCCGCGAAGGCCTCCCCACGCGACTTGCCGATCTGGATCTCGGACAGGATCCGGGCGAACTCCCCCGCGATGGGCCCGGTGACCGCCTTGGACACCTGCTGGAGGGCGGCGTCGAACCCCTGGCCGGCCTCGACACAGACCGTGAGCATGTCGAGTGCGTCTGCCAGGCCGCGGCGCAGGTCGTCCTGCCGCTTCATCGCCGATGTTGTAGATCAGCAGGTCCGGAAGGTAGAACAGCGCCGCCCCGCCGACGCCCATGATGGCGAGGCCCTTCAGGCTGAGACCGACCGAGGCTCAGTCCGATGACCACGCCCACCAGCAGCGCCGAAGCCCCTTGGCGCCCATGACCCGCTCGACGGTCCAGCTCCCGGGGTTGCCCGCCCGCTCCAGCAGTCGTGACAGTCGCGGACGCGGTCCCCACGGGCGACAGCCTGGTGGCCAGCTGCCGGGTCTGCCGGAAGAGCGGGATGACGATGCGCTCGAGCAGGGGCAGGTCCGCGCGGGCGACCTCCCGCTGGTCGAGCTGTTGCTCGATCAGCTGCAGCGACCGGGCGACCCCGGTGGCCTGTCCGGCACCGCTGGCAACGGCCACGACGATGGCCACCAGGGAACGCACCGATGGCGATCAGCCCGATGGTCAGAAGTATGGATCCCGTCCATCAGACCTCCACCTCGACGACCTTGCGCATCCACACGACATTCCGAGGGCGAGCAGGATGACACCACCGATGCATCATGGCTATGCCGAGGGGCCGATGCCAGAGCAGGCCACGTAGTCGTAGCTCACCTTGAGCATGTAGAGGAAGATGCCGATCGGCAGCGCGATCAGGATGTAGGCCGACAACCGGCCCTCAGCGGAGAGTGCCCGGACCTGCCGCTGGAGCGACTCGCGGTCGCGCAGCGTGGTGGCGGTGGTCTTGCAGTGTCTCCGCCAGGTTGCCACCGACCTCGCGCTGGATGCGGATCGCCATGGTGGTCCATCCCATGTTGACGCTCTCCATCCGCGTCGGACATCCGCTCGAGGGCGTCGCTGACGTCGCGATCCGATCCGGGTCTCGGCGAGGGCACGGGAGAACTCCTTGGCCAGCTGGCTCGGCGGCATCCTTGGCCACTGCGTCCAGTGCCTGCGGGCAACGAGAACCCCGTGGTCAGGCTGCTGGCCATGAGCATCAACACGTCGGGAAGCTGGGACTCGAACTTCTTGCTCCGCCGCTTGGCCAGGAACTTCAGGACGCCCGGAGGAAGTGCCAGTCCCAGCAGGCCACCGATGACGATCGACGCGAAGGTCACCCACGGCGACGCGTGCAGGAAGAAGTCCGCCGGCGGCGGCTCCGAGCACCAGAGCCAGAGTCGCATGACCAACCACTCACCAGCACGCAGCGGAAGGTCGGCGCGGCACGATGAGCCGCATGGTCTTGGTCGTCGAGTCCCGACCCTCCATGAACTTGTCGCCCATCCGGACCAGGCCCTGCGAGAGTGCGCTCGGTACGGGCGGCAGCGGCATTGTCATCGTGGTGCGGTAGGAGCCCGAGACGTACTGTTCGATCGACTCGACCCGCTTGCTGCGCTGACTGCGCAGACCCGGCGCCGCGAGGGCCAGCGCGAGCCCAAGCAGGCCGAGCCCGAGGGCACCCAAGCCCGACGAAGAGCAACGTGCTGTTGTCCGCGGGAAGAGAGATCCGCTCGACGACGGGCAAGGAGCCCGCCTTCGGTCTTCGCTGCTCGGCAGGTCGACGCTGCGCAGGCTGATGGGTGAGTCGAGCTGGAAGATCTTGCCCCCTGCAGACCCGGTGAGCACCAGGCGGTCAGCGCTTCCGACCTCACTGCCCGGGCTCACCTGGAAGGCAACCTGGGCGCTCAGTGCACGAGCAGCGCTGGTGAACGCCGCGGCGACCTGGGTGGCGTTCTCCGCAGCTGCCACCGAGCCCGCTCCTGCGGTGGCGAAGCCGCTGAGAATGGAGTTGTCGGAGTCCTCGGTTCGGAAGCCGACGACAGCGACTCCGATCGAGGCCTTCGCGATCGCCTGCCGGGCCGAGGCGGCGGTGGCCTTCTTGCTGCGGGTGTCTCCTCCGTCGGACAACAGCACGAGGGTGCGACTGTCGAAACCGTTGAGTGCGGCTGCACCGGTGACGATCCCGTCGTACAGCGTGGTCTCGCCGTCGGAGCGAAGAGCATTGACCGCAAGCCTGACCCGCTTGCGGTCCGTCGTGGGTGCAACATCGACATGCGGCCTGTCCGAGAACGAGGTCAGGCCGACTGCGACATCCGGGGGCACGGCGTCGAGGAAGGACCCCACGGCCGAGCGCACGGTCGCCATGCCGGACTCGCCCATCGAGCCACTCGTGTCGACGACGATCATGGTGGCCCGCTTGAGCGAGGCGATGGGCGCGATCTTCACCGGGTAGCTGCGTCCACCGACGACGGCGGTGAGGGCGGTGTTGTCCACCGAGAGCGGATCCGCACTGGACATGTTCAGCACACCGCTGATCTGGCCGCCCTTCACGTGGACGGCCGACAGGTGCATCGGAGACTCAGCTGCGGCCGACGCGGTCGATGCGGCTGCGAGGGAAAGGCACGCAGCCACTCCGAGGAGGCCGACCAGCCGGCGCGGCCTGACCGTACGACCACGCATGTCAGCGTCCCCTGACGAACAGGTCCTGGGGCAGCTCGATGCCTTGGTTGTGGAGCTCCTCGGCGAACTTGGGCCGCAGACCGGTGCTCGTGATGACGCCCATGTACCGGCCCTGCGCATCCATCCCTGCCGCGTAGTCGAACGTGAAGAGGTCCTGCATGGTGATGATGTCGCCCTCCATGCCGAGCACCTCCGAGATGGCCACCACCCGGCGGGAGCCGTCCTTGAGGCGGGCCTGCTGGATGACGAGGTCGACGGCTCCTGAGACCTGTTCGCGGATCGCCCGGATCGGCAGCTCCACGCCCGCCATCAGCACCATGGTCTCCAGACGCGACAGGCTGTCGCGTGGGCTGTTGGCGTGCACCGTGGTGATCGAGCCGTCGTGACCGGTGTTCATGGCCTGGAGCATGTCGAGCGCTGCGCCGTCACGGCACCTCACCCACGACGATGCGGTCAGGACGCATGCGCAGGGCGTTGCGGACGAGGTCGCGGATGGCGATCTCGCCCCTGCCCTCCATGTTGGCGGGGCGGGACTCGAGCCGCAGGACGTGGTCCTGGCGCAGCTGGAGCTCAGCGGCGTCCTCGATGGTGACGATGCGTTCGTCGTCGGGGATGAACGACGAGATCACGTTGAGCAGGGTCGTCTTGCCGGACCCGGTACCCCCGGAGATGATGATGTTGCGGCGGCCGCGCACGCAGGCCATGAGGAAGTCGCGGGCGCGGGGAGTGATCGTGCCGAAGGCGACGAGGTCCTTGTCCGTGAAGGGATCTGCGGCGAACTTGCGGATCGTGAGCATCGAGCCGTCGAGGGCGATCGGTGGGATCACGGCGTTGACACGTGAACCGTCCGGAAGGCGCGCGTCCACCAGCGGGCTGGCCTCGTCGACCCGACGGCCGATGCGGCCCACGATCTTGTCGATCGTCCGGCGCAGGTGGGCCTCGGTGCTGAAGTGCGTGTCGACCTGGAAGATCCGTCCGGCCCGCTCGACATAGATGCTGTTCGGACCGTTGACCATGATCTCGGTGACCTCAGCGTCACGCAGGAGCGGCTCGAGCGGTCCGTGACCGAGGATCTCGTCGGCCACCTCCTGGCTGATCTTGGTGCGGTCGGACAGCGAGAGCGGGCGCTCCTCCAGGTCGATGACCTCCTGGAGGGTGTGCCGGACCTTGCTCTCCAGCTCGCCCTGGTCGAGGTGGGGGTCGTACAGCTGCGGCCCCAAGGAGTCCAGCAGGGCCTGGTGGACGCTGGTCTTGATCGACGCGAACGGGTCGACGATGACCGGGCGCTCGCTCGCGTGGGCTGTCGGTGCGTCTGCGGGGCGCTGTTGCGGCGGACGCTCTCCAGACGGTCTGCGAGGCTCACCGCCGTCCACCTCTGCTCAACGGCCAGCCTCCTGTGCGGCGCCGGCTCTCCTGTTCGGGCCGCTCCGACCCGGATGTCTGCTGGGCGTAGACGTGCTGGTCCACCAGCTTGCGAACGGCCTGGCTGAAGACGTGACGCGGGTCGTCGAGGACGATGGGCACACCGCGGTTGATCGAGGCGGGGACGTCGATGCTGCTCGGGACCGTGATGGCGATGTCCGTACGGATCGCGGCGACGACGTCCTCCGCGGTGAGGCCGACCTTTGCGTCCGAGCGGTTGAGCACGACGCAGCGCGAGTCCTTGGGGTTGCCCAGGAGGTCGAGGGTGTCGAGGGTGAGCCGAAGGTTCTTCACGGCGGGGATGTCCAGCGTCGCGATGAGGATCAGCAGGTCGCTGTGGTCGAACGCCGCCAGCACGTGCTCAGTGAAGGCTGGCGGGGTGTCGACGATCACGAACTCGTAGCACTGCTTCGCGACCTTCACCAGCTCGCTGATCACCGCACCGGGGATCCGGTCCGCATCGCTCGGCTCAGAAGGGGCGCAGGCCGCGTCCAGACCGCTGTCGTGCTTGGTCACGATCGACGCAAGGCCCGGCTCGTCGATGTGGCCGGCCATGCCCACCAGATCGTGAATCGTGTTCTGCGGCAACATCTGCAGGCTGATCGCCACGTCACCGAAGGCGAGGTCCAGGTCGACGATCAGGACACTGTGGCCCTGCGAGGCGAGCTGGGCGGCGATGTTCGTCGAGAACGTCGTCTTGCCGACGCCACCCTTGGCCGAGAACACGGTGATGACCCGGCCGTCGCGGCGGGCTTCCTTGTGGTGACTTCCCGCGCGGACCGAGATGTCGCGGCTCCGCGCAGCGGCACCGGCAAGGCCGGTGATGTCGTCGGCGGCCAGGACCTCGCGAACTCCGGCTCGCAGGGCGCTTGCGAGGAGTGTGACGTCAAGGCGGTGCCGCATGAGGATGACACCGACGTGCGGCCTGTCGATCCGGCACGCGTCCGCGAAGTCACAGGCGGCCTGCGAGTCGATGTCCGGTCCGATGACGACGAGGTCCTCGGTGGGCAGGTCCTGCAACGCCCGCGCGAGGAGCTGGGGGCTCTCGACGCGCGTCACTGTGCCACCCAGCGCGAGGCTGAACCGCTCGACGGAGGAGGGGTCGTTGTCCCACAGGAGAGTCATGTCCGACCTACTTGCCGAAGAGTGAGGTCTGGGTGACGATCTTGCCGAGGTCGACCTTCGCGTCCGTGCCACGAAGGGCCGCGTAGATCTGTCCCGTCTGGATGCCGTGCACGAGTCGCACAGCGTCGGCCGGGGTCACCGCGACAGTCACGAGGGCCCCCCCGGACTCCGCGCCCGGTGGCGGCGCGCCCGAGTCGTTCGCCGTCGGGGTCAGTGAGGTCTGGCCGATGGCGATGACCAGGACGTCGTCGAGCAGGACGCGGGTGGACTTACCGGCGCCATCCGAACCTGAAGCTGCGTCGAAGGAGTCGAAGAGCACGACTCTCGAGCCGGGGGTGACGAACGAACCCACGCGCGCCGGGTCGGACAGCTGGAGGGACACCGCGACCTGGCCCGAGGGGACGTTGATGGCCTTGGTGCCGACCGGGGTCTGACCGAACCGCGCGGACGAGGACGTACTCCCCGGGCTGGATGTCACTGACCGCGAGGAGTGTGCTCGTCTCGTCGGTGACCTGGGTCAGAGCGCCGGCAGGTAGTGCACTGACCGGCACCTTCGTGGAGACGATCAGCTTGCCGGCGACTGCGTCCTTGAGGGACGTGCCCGACGGGACCAGCTGCTGCGCGACGAACACGTCTGCAGGCTTCGAGCCTTCAAGGGCCCGGGTGTCAGCCCCTCTTGCATAGAGGAACACCGAGCCGACGCCCACGAGGGCGACGACCGCGGCGAAGAGGATGATCAGAAGTCTGCGTCCCATGACCTGTCCGTCGTGTGGAGGTGGATTGCCGGGCTGCGCGTGTCGCGCTGCCGGTTCGGGGCCAGAAGCCGGGGTGGTACTAGAAGTTGACCGTGAACCAGCCAGGGAGTCTGTTGCCGAGGGTGGTGACTGCGACTGCGATCACGGCTGCGATCAGAGCAACCAGCAGGCCATACTCCACGGCGGTCGCGCCCCGTTCCCGGAGCGCGACCGCACGATGAGATCGCATGACGGGGATCGTCAGACCGCGGTGTTGACGGTGCTCGAAGGCGCCGCTGATCTTGCTGCCGAGGACGACCACGACGGCCACGATGACGGCGGCGATGAGGGCCACGAGCAGGCCGTACTCAACGGCGGTGGCGCCACGCTCGCTGGTGCGCACGTGGAAGAGGTTGGTCTGGAACTTCGCGATGGTCTTGAGCATTGTTTTCCCTTTCAGAGGCATTGACTGGGGCTCAGACCACTGCGGTACTGCGCCGAGCAAGAGACTGCCGTTTGAAGGCAGTGCCGCACATCGGCTATTGGGTTTCAGTGACGCTGGACTATGGTCGAGCACCGCATCGACCGAACGGACGAGACCGGGCGAACGGGGTGACAGTCAGCCGGGAACTGGCTAGGGCTGGCTCAGCGCGCTGCAGCAAGCAGGTCGGTGCCCTCTCCGACCTGTTGCCACCGGCTGCCGGCGCGGATCAGCACCTGGTGCTTGTCCGTCGTCACCACCAGGCCACGCTCACCGTTGACCGTCGTGATCGTCTGTGCCCCAGCGATTTCCGGGCCCGCCGAGATGGGTCCGCCGAGCGGCACCAGCCACGGCCGGATCACCTGTGACGAGGACAACCGGCCGAGGACCGCCAAGGTCGAGTCGTCCACCCAGACCGCGTCCCGTGCCAGCGTCAACGTCGGGGCCAGCCGCAGCGGGGTCGCGAGTGACGCGGGAAGCCCGTTCGGCTGCCGCACGACGCCGGCGACGTCCACGTGGGGGTCCTTGCCGTTCCCGTCGGTGGTGAGCACCGCGATCCGCTGGCCGTCGGGCGAGAGCCTCAGGCTGACGACGAACCGGTCCACCAGCCAGTCGGCCAGGACCCGCTGCGGCACCGTCTTCGCGGCGTCGCCAGGATCGGCGGCGGCGTTGACGGCCCAGACCCTGGTCGAGCCGTTGCTCCGGCCGGCCACCCAGAGCACGTCCTCGCGGTCGTAGGTCGGGCGGGTGAGGCGGGTGCCCGGGGCGGTGATCTGCACCTGGGTGGGTCCGCGCCACCGGATCAGCTGGGCCCGGTCTCCCCCGACGGCCGCGATCTCCCGACCCGTGCGCGACATGGCGAGGTAGGCCCAGCCCGCCTGCACCGACGGCAGGGCGGCCGACCCCGGCGGAGGGACCCGCTCGACGGAGTCGCCGACGTCATCAGGGTCCACCGGCACGAGCATGCTCCCCACCCGCAGCACCGGCTTGACGTCGGGATCCGACGGAGTGGGGAAGCCCAGCGCGGACAACGAGTCGACGGTGCTCTCGCCGCCCGGCAGCTGCAGGTCCGCGCCCTCCAGCTGGAGGGCGACGCGGTCGACTCCCGGGGCCTGGGTCACGGTCGCGAGGAACTGGGCGCCGAGGTTCTGTCGCTGGCCGGGGTCGTTGCCGAGCCTGGTCGCCGCGAGGTCGACCTTCGCCGTCCCCGAGGCGATGGTGACCGCGTCGACGGCCAGCTGGGTACCGGCGGGGATGTCGGTCCGCACAGCACCCCTGAGGTACTCGGGGACCCCGGTCAGCAGCGACCTCGCGAGCCTGGTGGCGAGGCCGGTGCCGAGCGGCAGCCACCGGATGTCCGGCACCAGCCGGTGGTCGCCGGCGGAGACGTAGTAGATCCGGAACGGGTCGTAGAGCCGGTCGAGGTCGGCCCTGCTCAGCCAGGTGCCGAAGTTGTCCGGCACCTGGGTGATCCGCCACTCACCACCCGACTGTGCCAGCGTGAAGCTCACCTTCACCCTCGACTTGGGCGGCAGCTCCTGGTAGCGCCCAGCGCCGTCGATGCGCGCGACGGCGTTGGCCACCGCGGTCACCTTCCCGTCGCCGGACGGCGTGAAGGTGAGGTCCGAGTCGGAGCCGAACACCACGACGGAGGAGTCCGGGCGCCAGGTGCCCTGCGGACCGGCGGCCAGGTAGGAACGGGCCGCCTGGTCCTGGTCGTCACTGGCTGCAGCGGCGCGGATGAAGCCCTGGACCACCTCCTGCGGCGAGGAGCCAGGCGCCACCGGGTTGGCCTCCACCCGTACCTCGTTCTCCTGCACCGAGCCCACCTCGAGCCCCGGCTGGATGGTGGAGCTCGTGGACAGTCCGCCACAGGCGGTGACCGCCAGCACACCGCAGGCGGCGAGCGTCGCGGCATACCGGCGCGTCATCGGGGTCCGCCATGGGCGGTGGGGGTATGCCGCGTGGGCACCACGCGGCGCGCTGCCGCGGCCGTCGCGCCAGCCGGCTGCACGGCGGCATCGGCGGCCAGAGCCCCGAGGTCGTCGGGGCGCAGCGGCAGCGGCGACTCCGCGATCGGTGTGCCCGCGCGCCGCGGCAGGGTCAGCCGGAAGCAGGATCCTTCCCCCGGCTCGCCCCAGGCCTGGAGCCACCCGTCGTGCAGGCGGGCGTCCTCCAGCGAGATCGCCAGGCCCAGACCGGTGCCGCCGGTGGTGCGGGCGCGGGCCGGGTCGGCGCGCCAGAACCGGTTGAAGACCAAAGCCCCCTCGCCCGGACGCAAGCCCACTCCGTGGTCGCGTACGGTGACGGCAGCCGCCGTCTCGTTGGCCGCGATGACGATCTCCACGGGGCGACCTTCACCGTGCTCGAGGGCGTTGACGACGAGGTTGCGCAGGATGCGCTCGACCCGGCGTGCATCCATCTCGGCAGTGACCGGCCCGTCCGCCGTGACGGTGATGGCGCTGCCCCAGCGGTCCGCGATGGGCTGGGCCGACTGCACGGCGCGGGCGACGGTCGCCCGCAGGTCGGTGAGCTCGGAGTCGAGCGCAGCGGCGCCCGCGTCGAACCGGCTGATCTCGAGCAGGTCGGCGAGCAGCTCCTCGAACCGGTCGAGCTCGTTGTGCAGCAGCTCTGCGGATCGCGACACGGCCGGGTCGAAGCCGGCGCGGGAGTCGTGGATGAGGTCGGCGGCCATCCGGATCGTCGTGAGTGGCGTGCGCAGCTCGTGCGACACGTCGGAGACGAACCGTTGCTGAACGCGGGACATGCCCTCCAGCTGGCGGATCTGCGTCTGCAGGCTGTCGGCCATCTCGTTGAACGACTTGGCCAGTCGCGCCAGGTCGTCCTCGCCGCGGGCCCGCATCCGTTCGTTGAGCCGGCCGGACGACAGCCGCTCGGCCACGATGGCGGCGCGACGCACCGGGCTGACGACCTGCCGGGTCACCACCCAGGCGATGACGCCCACGAGGAAGACCAGCGCCAGACCGCCGACGAGGAAGGTGCGGGTGATGAGGTCGAGGGTGGCCTGCTCGCGCTGCATGGGGAACACGGCATACAGCTCGTAGCGCCCCGCCAGAGGCGGCTCGACCTGCGACCCGACGATGACGGCGGGGACGTGCTCGCCGCTCTCGGGGTCGGTGATCTCGATGAGCGTCACCTGTTGGTGGCGCGGGTCCGCGTTCACGGCCTGACGCAGCGCGGTCGGCACGGCCGGCAGCCCGATGTCCCCGCTGGACGTGGTCTGCACCACGGTGTTGGAGGTGTTGGCCAGGCCGCGGGTCAGCACGAGAAAACGTTCGTTGTCGCCGCCGGGCGATGCCGCGCTTTGGATCGCCTGACGGGCGAGGAGGTTGAGGTCGGCCTCGCTGCTCGTGCGGTCGCTCTGGTCGAAGCTGCGCTGCACGTCAGCCGTCAGCCGGGACGACTCCACCTTGGCGGACGCGGTGCGGTCCTGCTCGAGCCCGTCGGAGATCGAGGAGAACAGGTAGGAGCCGAGCAGCAGGACGACCGCGAGACCGAGCAGCATGGTCGTGGTCACGACACGGAACTGCAGGGAGGACCGCCACAGGTGGGCCACCGTCCTGGCCCACCGTGCCAGCACCCGTCGCGCGCGCCGCCCGAAGCCCCGGGCAGCGCGCGCAGCTTGCGCGCGGTGGTCGGAGAACCGCGGTGTCGGCGTCCGACCAGGCCTCGGACGGGCCGACTCGGACATGGCTAGTTCGGGCCCGCCTTGTAGCCGACGCCGCGCACCGTCACGACGATCTCGGGGTGCTCGGGGTCGTGCTCGATCTTCGAGCGCAGCCGCTGGACGTGGACGTTGACGAGGCGGGTGTCGCCGGCGTGGCGGTAGCCCCAGACCTGCTCGAGCAGCACCTCACGCGTGAAGACCTGCCACGGCTTGCGGGCCAGGGCCACCAGCAGGTCGAACTCGAGGGGCGTGAGGGACAGGGCCGTGCCGTCACGCTTGACCGAGTGACCTGCGACGTCGATGACCAGATCGCCGATCTCCAGCCGCTCCGGCTCGGGCTCGTCGCCGCGACGCAGCCGGGCGCGGATGCGGGCGATGAGCTCCTGCGGCTTGAACGGCTTGACGACGTAGTCGTCGGCACCGGACTCGAGCCCCACCACGACGTCGACCGTGTCGGTGCGGGCGGTGAGCATGACGATGGGAACGCCCGACTCGGCCCTGATCCGCCGGCACACCTCCATGCCGTCGAGGCCGGGCAGCATGACGTCGAGCAGCACCAGGTCGGGGCGGCTGTCGCGGAACGCCCCCATCGCGCCCGCACCGTCGGCGACGTGCGAGACCTCGAGTCCTTCGTTGCGCAGGACGATGCCGAGCATCTCCGCCAGCGCCAGATCGTCATCGACGATGAGCACGCGACCCTTCACCTGCGTCAACCCTCTCCCAGCAGTGCGTAAAGATTCCCTTCCGAATCATCACACACCCGTGCCGTCAGCGGGTGTAGACCTGCCAGCCCTGGCCCCGCCAGGAAATCCGCCAGCCCGGGCTCGCCTCCACCAGCCGCGCTGAGTGCGAGCCGGTCTTGACGAGGACCAGATCGGCGGCGTCAATGGCATCCTGCCCAGCTGGCGCACCCTCGAGGAAGTCGAGGTATGCCGCTTGGTCGGCGCGGTCGAAGGCGTCGATGGGGTCGCTCAGCCAGATCGTGAGGCCGTCGGCAGCGAGCTGTTCCACGGCCGGCTCCGGCGCCAGGACGACCCGGTCGGCCGCGACCGTTCGCACCTGCTTCGACACCTCGGGTGGCAGCGCCGACAGCCGGTCCGGGCGCGACCAGGAGAGGGCGCCGCAGGCAGCCAGCACCAGGGCCAACCACGCGACGCACAACAGCGGCCGCAGCCGGACCAGCCCCCTTCGAGCCGGGCGGCGACCGCGTGCCGCGGGGAGGAACAGCGCCAAGGCGAGCCAGACACCGTTGCGGGCAGCGACTGCGGTCGCCAGGACGAGACCTGCCAGGAGAAGGTACTCCCACACCGGGAGGCGGGACGACAGGGCGAGGACGAGCAGGACGGCTGCGGCGACAACCAGGACCAGGTCGAACGAGTGGGTGAGGTCGGGCCTGGCCCACAGCTCCGCGCCCCTGGCCGCCGCCTCGTTGTCGAAGACGCCGGCGTAGTAGTGGGCGGTGCGGAACCCCGCCGGAGTCACGAACAGGGAGGCAACGCTGACGACCCCGACGGCGATGCTCTGAACCGGACTTCGGCGCAGTCTGGATCCGAGGAGGTAGGCGCCTGCGACGCACAGGCCGAGCAGCACGGCTCCGTGCAGGTTGGACCACAGGGCGAGGATGACAGGCACCCACCAGACCCGCCTGGACGGCCTGCGGTGCTCCGCGCTGAGTACCACGAGCAGCAGGGCGAACGGCACCAGCGACAGGATCTGCAGCCGGAGGACCACGAACACCTGCAGGCTCGCGGCCATCACGAGCAGCGTCACCAGGGCGACCCTCCGGTCGCTGGCCCCTCGGTGCAGGGCGCGGACCGCGAGCAGACCCATGGCCGCACCCACCAGCACGAGCTGGAGTGCGGTGAGCCACCCGTCCCCCGGCGCGCTCACCGCAGCCATGATGAGCTCGGCGACGACGGGGACGTTGTGCCAGGTACCCGAGTCGGCAGTCGCGAACGGCACGCCCGCCGGAATCGCCTTGTCCGCCCACACGTGGCGGCCCAGCGCGACGACCCAGAACAGGTCTGCGCCCACTATCGACTGCCAGGCAACGAACAGCAGCACCAGCGTGAGCGAACCGAGCGTCCAGATCGGCCGCTGCGGTCGGCCGGTCGTCTCGCTCACCCGGCGACTATTCCACGAGCCGGACCGGGTCGCCCTCGATGCTGGCCGTCCACGACGTCGTGTCGGCCGGTGTGGACCCGCTGCCGTAGTAGAACTCCAGACGGACCCAGCATCCGGTGGGACTGCTGTCCGTGCACGAGTAGTCGACGGGTATGGGTACCGAGATCGTCTGCCACTTGCCGTTGTACGACGAGTTCACGCTGATCGTGCAGTCCGTCAGGGCTCCGTTCTGCACCCCCGACCCCTTGCAACCACTGAAGCCGCCACCGGTCTCGGACGGCGGGAGCACCTTGATCGTGCTCCCTGCCTTTGCACCGTCACCGATGTCGTAGAGGCGGATGTTGAACAACTGCCCGTGGGCTCCGCTGGGCACCTTCGCGAGATAGAACTTCGATGTGCCGTTCGGCGTGTTGCCGTACATGCCCATCTTGGTGAAGCCGGCCACCGAGATCTTGTCCTTGTCGCCCGAGCTGGCACCGAAGGCCCTCAGCCCGAAGCGGTTGTGGCCACCCTTGGTCGCGTTGCCTGCCAAGTTGGTCGTGGCCTGGATCGCATAGGTACCGGGCCCGATCGTCCCGGTCGTCGAGTACAGGTTCACCCAGCGGCGGAAGTTGGTGGCGACCCCGTCCTTGTCGTAGTCCGGCTTCTTGTTGCTGAGCCGGTCGGTCAGCGTGCCGTTGTAGCCCTTGAAGTCCTTGGTGGCGACCTGCGGCCACCCCAGCGGGTTCCAGGGGTTGGAGCCGGGAGAGAAGACGTTGAAGCGAGTCGTGAAGACGCCGTCCGTACTGTTGAGCGGCTGGTCACCAGTGCACCAGGAGCCAGCGCCCTTGTCATACCTGGTGCTGGGGTTCGACACAGGGACGTCGCTGGTTGCCAGGTCCTTGGCTCCGTCGAGGTTGCCACTGTCGCAGTAGTCACCCACGACGACCTGCGCCGGGTCGAAGGCCTGGATGGTGAGGCCGTTGATCGGCGCCCGCACGGTGACGAGATAGACGTAGCCGTTCGGGTCATAGTCGTTGTTGACCGACCCGGTGCAGCCGTCCTCCCCGGAGCAGACGTTGTCCTGGTACGCGTCGCCACTGACCTTGGTGCCATAGGGACTGCCGATGTTCGCCCAGAAGGCACCAGAGGCGCTGCAGTTGCCGCTGCGGCGGCCGTCGCCCTCGGGATCGTCGCCGTACTCGTTACAGGGACTGCCCATCGGCACCGGACCCGCGTAGTCGGCGACCGCTGTGCGCGAGATCGTCTTCGTGGGGACTCCGAGCAGCGCCCCGAAGATGTTGTTCACCGTCCTGGTCACCGTCACCTGGAGCCGCGTGGGTCTACCGGACACGACGGCGGTGGACACTGTGGCGTTGGTGCCGTTGGTGAAGCCGTTCGTCGCGCTGAAGGCCTGGGCAGTCGAGTACGCGCTCGCCGGACTCCCGGGGAGGCTCGTCACTCCCGACAGAGCCGCGGCGTCGGCGGCCCGCTGGGCCTTCTCGCCGACGTAGTACCAGTTGCCCACGTCCACCGCGAACGCGGACAAGCCCATCAGCAGGGTCAGCAGCATGGCGGTGAGCACGGCGACGTACCCCCTTTCACCCGCTGGCCTTCGCAGCAGGAGGGGTCGACGCAGGAACCGTGTCATCTACTTGCACCCGTTCAGGAAGGGGATGGGTTCGAGGGACATCACCGTGTCCTCGCTGATCGTCATCTTGGTGAAGACGTACTTGGTCAGACCTGTGTGCTCCACCTGCATGTAGACACCCAACCGGTCCGGAGGCCCGCCCAGTCCGGGGGTGCAGGCGTTCTGCAACGTGCCGCTCCAGGTGTCGCTCGTGCTGACAAACTTGGTGCCGTTCCAGGCGAACTTCACGCAGTAGGTGCAGGCGCTGAAGTTGGCATCACCACCCACGGGGTACTCCTCGCCGGGCTGGGCCTTGTAGACCCAGAGCTTCTTCACCGTGGTCATGTCGAGCGCCGTGCCCCCACGAGCCTGCACCTCGTCCGCGGCGTCCTGCGCGAAGGTCAGGGTCCTGGGATTGGCCGAGGCCAGCCGGACCGCGGCCCGCGTGCTGGCAGAGGTGGCGAGCCAGTCCTTGAAGAAGAAGCCCATCTCGATGATCCCGAAGAGCATGGCGAAGACGACCGGCGTGACGAGGGCAGCCTCCACCGCGGCGGCACCCCGCTCGCCCATCCGGCGCACCAGTCGCCTCCTCATGACGACACGCAGGGGCTGGTGGCGGGGATGGGCTCGAGCTGCATGATGGTGGACTCCGTGAGCATCTTGCCGTCGAACATGAAGCCCATCGCCGCCTTGTGTTTGAACGCTACCCGCACACCGACCCGGTCGAGGGACGAACCGGCGCACGCCTGACGGCCCGACCACGACCCGCTCCCCGAGGACAGGACACCGGCAGCGGAGACGGTGAACTTGATGCAGCTGCTGGAGCAGGTCGCGCCACCGGCTGGCGTGCCGTCGGCCTGAGCCTTGTAGACCCAGATGTTGGTGACGGCGGACTTCTCGATCCCGCTCATGGCGTTGACCGACTGCTTCGCGGCGTCAGCGGCGAATGACGAGGCGACGGGCTCGGACGCCGCCAGGCGAGCACCGGCTCGCGAGGCGGACGAGATGACGTTGGCGTCCCGGAACAGGAAGGAAGCCTCGATGATGCCGAAGAGGATAGCTACGAGGACGAGCGAGACGAGTGCCGTCTCCACCGCGACGGCACCCTGCTCGCGGTGACGCCGAGGCCGTCGGCCCCGCTTTGCTCGAGGCTTCACCTCTGACCTCCTTGGTTGCGAGCGATCGTAGGGACGTGACGGGTCCCACCAACAGGCGTGCGGAGCTGCTCGCGCCTTTGGTCCTACGGGTCCCTCCTCCGTTCGTCCGATGCTGCGGAGAAGCCTCGGCAAATACCCACCGGCTCCCGGGCCTGGTCCGCGGGTGGCACCAGCGCTCGCGCTATCGGCCGAACGGCCGAACTGCGCATGACGAACCGGCATCAAAGGGCCCTGCGTCTAGCCTGTCTCCGAGGAGTGCGGCACCCTCGTCTGGTGCCGGCAGTGGAGCAACAGGTGAGCGCGAACCCGCGCGACGACGCGGACCCCCGCGGCGGCCGGGCGAAGCCGGGTGACGAGGCTGCCCCGACCCCGGGCGCGGAGTCGGCATCAGGACCTGCTTCCTCGGGTCTCGCGGACTTCTCCCTGGTCCCTGTCTGGGTTCGCCGACTGATCCCCCTTGCCCTGGTCGCCCTGTTCACGGCACGGTCGCTGGCTCCCGTCCGCGACCCCGACACCTGGTGGCACGTCATGGCCGGTCGCTATGTCCTCGACCACTGGACGTTCTCGGGTCCCGACCCCTTCTCACCATTTGCGACTGAGCCTTTCGTGCTGCACGAGTGGCTTCCGGAGATCGGTCTGCAATGGCTCTACTCGGTGGGGGGACTCCCCGCACTTGCCATGGCTCTTCCGATGGGTGTGGGGGCGGTCTCCGTCGCTCTCATGCTGGTGGCCAGACAGCGAACCTCGCTCATCGGAGCCGCCTTGGTCACCACCCTGGCGCTGGTGGGCATGGCGGGCGGTCTGTCGATCCGACCTCAGCTGGTCTCCGTCCTCCTCTGCCTGGTCTTCTCAGCGACCTGGCTCGCCAGCTCCGCCGACCTGCGCCCACGCTGGTGGCTGGTCCCTCTCACCTGGATGTGGGCGTGCAGCCATGGCTTCTGGTTCGTCGGCGTGCTGGTGGGCGTGCTTGCCGTCCTGGGTGCCGCCCTGAACGGAGCCCCGTGGGTGCGGGTGCGACATCTTCTGGCGGTTGCCGTGGCGTCCTTCGCCGCGGCACTGCTGACCCCCGCGGGCCCGGCTCTGTTGAGGACCCCGTTCGCCGTGCACGGGATCACCGGCTTCATCACGGAGTGGCAGCCACCTCAGCTCACCGCTGGGCCTGGTCCCTTCGTCCTGCTCCTCGCCGCCGTCGTCGTCGTGGCCTGGGCCCGTCGTCGCACACCCGTCGACTGGCCGTCCATCCTCGTCTTCGGACTCGCAATCGCCCTGCTCGTCGCGTATGCCCGCACAGTGGCCCTGTCTGCCGCACTGGTCACTCCCCTAGCCGCGTCGTGCCTGCAGTCGCTGCTCCCTGTCCGTCGCGAGGCGCTCCGTCGGGGTGAGGTGTTGGCCACCTTCGGCGCCGCGGTCGTTGGCGTGGCCATCGCGGGAACGCTTGCTGGCGGGATCGCCGGCCAGCCCGACAAGGTCCCGACCCGCCTCGACGACGCGCTCAGCACACTCCCTGCAGGCACGGTGGTGTGCAACGAGTACAGCCTGGGCGGGTGGCTCTTGTTCGCCCACCCCAACCTGGTCCCCGTCGTCGACCCGCGCGCCGAGGTCTACGGCGCGGCATACCTGCGTGACTACTTCACGTGGCGGGAGGCCGGCCCGCGCTGGCCTGAGTACGTCGCGCGCCAGGACTGTGGAGCCGCCCTGGTCGTCCAGGACTCCGCGATCAGCTGGGGCCTCGCGACCAGCACCGGCTGGCAGGTCGTCGGCTCGGACCGGGGCTTCACCCTGCTGGAGCCTCGATGACGGCCACCGTCGCCTCCGCTACCGACCCCTCGACGCGGGAACCTTCGACTGCCCCGTCGGGAGCAGCCCGGCGGCGGCTGACAGGGCTGCGGTGGGTCGTCTTCCCCCTCGCCCTGTATGCCGTGTCCCGACTCGTTGGTGCCCTCTTCCTTGCCATGGGGGCTGGCCGGCAGGCGGCCCTGACGACCGTTCCGGGGTACCGCGCGCCGTTCCCCACGCCGGCCTCACCCTCCTACCTCGACGTGCTGGCCAACTGGGACGGCCAGTGGTACCAGCTCATCGCGACCCAGGGCTATCCGTCGGCACTGCCGACGGATGGCGGTGCCGTCGCGCAGAACGCTTGGGCCTTCTACCCCGCCTACCCCTCGCTCGTCCGGGCAGTGATGGAGGTGACCGGGACCGGATTCGCCCTCTCCGCCGCGCTGGTCAGCACCGTCGCCGGCGCGGCGGCCGTCCTCCTGCTGTACCGACTGATCGCATCGGCTGGCACCGTCTTCACAGCCAGGGCGACGGTGGCGTGCCTCTGCGCCTTCGCCGCGGCCCCCGCGTTCCAGGTGGCCTACACCGAGTCGCTCGCGCTGGTGCTGGTCCTGCTGTGTCTCGACGCCCTCCGTCGGGGCCGGACGTGGCTGCTGCTCCTGGCCGCGCTGGCCCTGTCGCTGACCCGACCGGTTGCCCCCGTCCTCGGCGCGGTCGTCTGCCTCCACGCCACCGTGATCATGTTCCAGCGTCGCCGAGGGCCCGAGGAGCTGCGGGCGTGGCTGTTCGGTGTGGGCCGAGGTGTTGTCATCGCCCTCATGACGCTCGTGTGGCCGGTGGTCGCCGGCCTGGTCACAGGCGTGCCGCGCGCCTACTTCTCCACGATGGAGGCGTGGCCGGTCTACCGCAACAACCCCCCCATCGGCGGCTGGTTCGCCTGGATCTGGCACGTTGCCGGCCTACCCGGGCTCGCGCTGCTGCTCCTGGTCAGTGCCGTCTTCGTGCTCGTGGCCCTGCAGCCCGGTGCCCGCGCCTGGGGACTCGAGCTGCGACTGTGGGCTGCCGCCTACCCGCTCTACATCTTGGCTGTCACCGCGCCCGGGCCCAGCGTGGTCCGCTATCTGATGCTGGCAGCCGCGCCCTTGTGGCCACTGCCCAGGACGGCGGAGCAGCCCGACGAGCGCCGCCGGGTGCGGTGGTTCGTGCTTGCCGGCCTGGTGTCAATCGGGCTGCTGGCGCAGTGGTACTGGTGCGTCCACGTCTTCACGATCGACGTCTCCCCCACGGCGCAGATGTTCCCCTGAGTCAGTGGCGAGCGACTCCGCCCGGCGCAGCAGCAGGCACATCGTCAGGACGCCCACGGCCACCCACGGCGCTTCGGTCCACCCGGGCAGCCAGCTGGACCTCTCTCGGAGCACGTGGATGGGAGCGGCCGAGAACGCCACGACGAAGGTCGCGGCCACCGTGCTGGCGGCTCCACGCACGTTGCGGTCCAGGAGCATCACGGCCACGGGGGCGATGAGAACGGCGTCGTAGACGACCACGTGGGGCGAGGCCGCCACGGTCATGCCCATGGCCGCGGTCCACGCCACGACCGGGGCAGGACGTCGACGCCAGATCCAGACCGCGAATGCCGCGACCAGGCCCGCCATGGCTGCATACCCTGCGATGGTTGCCACCCCGTGCCCGAGCGGTTCCGCGAGCGAGGTGGTCAGGGCCGGGACGCTCGCCATCTTCCAGGCCTGACCAAAGGTGACCTGCTGCTCGTACAGCGGACTTCCCAGTGCCGCCGCCCAGGCTCGCAGGCCAGCGGTCCCCACCAGGGCCGCCGAGGCGAGCCCCAGGGCCGCTGACCCCAGCACGAACGACCCCAACAGGCGCCACCGCTGCTGTGCCAGCGCGACGAGTGGCACGAGGAAGACCAGCTGCGGCTTGTACACCCCGAGGGCCAGGACGAGTCCCGCAGCGGTGTCGCGGCCGCGCAGTGCGAGTCCGATCCCACCAACCCAGATGGCCAGTCCGACTGCTGAGTCCTGCCCGTCTCCCACGAGCTCGAGAAGGGGATACGACGCCAGGGTCACCAGGACCACGAGCCCGCGCTCGCGCGCCCACAGAGCCGGCCCGAAGGTGCCCAGGCGCCTCAGAGACCACCACAGGAGAGTCGCAGTCGTGACGGCCCAGAGAAGGGCGGCCACGAGATAGGGAAGCAGGGCGAAGGGAGCGTAGAGCACCGCGACAAAGGGCGGCGAGACGAACCAGGCGAGGGTGTCCGGTGCCGCGCCGAGCTCAGCCTGCAGGCGGTGTTGGGCGACCGGGTCGTAGAGGCTGCCCAGGGCTCCGTCCAGCACCATCCGGCCGCCGGTCCAGTGCGCCAGGAAGTCGGGCGACACCGAGGCGGCGCCTCCTGGCCGGAGGGCAAGCACCAGCGACGTCCCGAGCACCGCCACGACCCACCCGACGAGGAACACCGCGCTGTAGTTCCTGACGCGTTCGCGGGTCAACACCACCGCCGGCCTCGTCGTGGTGACGCCCCGGCGCGACGGGTCGGTCGACGCACGCACCCGGCCAGTCTCGCCGCGACGGGGCCGAGAGCCCATCCTCCGAACAGCCACTTGCCGAACGGTCTGGAGAAGCAGGTATGCCGCCCGCTCTGGTGAGCGGGCGGCATACCGGGTGGTGCGGTGAAGCGTCGGTGACGCGTCAGTAGCGGTAGTGCTCCGACTTGTAGGGACCGGCAACGTCGACACCGATGTAGGCGGCCTGCTCCTTGGTCAGCTCGGTGAGCTTGGCGCCGAGGGCGTCGAGGTGCAGTCGGGCGACCTTCTCGTCGAGGTGCTTGGGCAGCACGTAGACCTGCTTGTCGTAGTCGTCGTTCTTCGTGAACAGCTCGATCTGGGCGATCGTCTGGTTGGCGAAGGAGTTGGACATGACGAAGCTCGGGTGGCCGGTGGCGTTGCCGAGGTTCATCAGGCGACCCTCGGAGAGCACGATGATCGAGTTGCCGTTCTGGAAGGTCCACTCGTGGACCTGCGGCTTGATCTCGGTCTTGGTGACGCCCGGGATCTTGGCCAGGCCGGCCATGTCGATCTCGTTGTCGAAGTGACCGATGTTGGACACGATCGCCTTGTTCTTCATCTGCGTCATGTGGTCGGCGGTGATGATGTTGAAGTTGCCGGTCGTGGTGACGAAGATGTCGGCGGTGCCGAGGACGTCCTCGAGGCGGGCGACCTGGTAGCCCTCCATCGCGGCCTGGAGCGCGCAGATGGGGTCGATCTCGGTGACGATGACGCGAGCACCCTGGCCGGCCAGCGCCGAGGCGCAGCCCTTGCCCACGTCGCCGAAGCCGGCGACGACGGCGACCTTGCCCCCGATGAGGACGTCGGTGGCGCGGTTGAGGCCGTCGAGGACGGAGTGGCGGCAGCCGTACTTGTTGTCGAACTTGGACTTGGTGACCGAGTCGTTGACGTTGATCGCCGGGAAGAGCAGGTCACCGGTGGCGGCCAGCTCGTAGAGGCGGTGCACGCCGGTGGTGGTCTCCTCGGTGACGCCCTTGATCTCCTCGGAGACCTTGGTCCACTTGGTCGGGTCAGCCTTGAGGGTCTTGCGAACCAGCTCCTTGAAGACCCCGACCTCCTCGGAGTCGGCCTCGTCGGTGGGGGGCACCTGACCGGCGGTCTCCCACGCGCGGCCGTTGTGGACCAGCATCGTGGCGTCGCCGCCGTCGTCGAGGATCATGTTGGCGCCCTGACCACCGGGCCAGGTGAGGATCTGCTCGGTGCAGTCCCAGTACTCGGTGAGGGTCTCGCCCTTCCAGGCGAACACGGGGACACCCTGCGGGTCGTCGACGGTGCCGTTCGGACCGACGACGGCCGCGGCAGCAGCCTCGTCCTGGGTGGAGTAGATGTTGCAGGAGGCCCAGCGGACCTCGGCACCGAGCGCGGTCAGCGTCTCGATGAGCACGGCGGTCTGCACGGTCATGTGCAGTGAGCCGGCGATGCGGGCGCCCGCGAGCGGCTGGGCCGACCCGAACTCCTCGCGCAGGCTCATCAGGCCAGGCATCTCGTGCTCGGCCAGGCGGATCTGGTGACGGCCGGCCTCGGCGAGGCTCAGGTCGGCAACCTTGTAGTCGAAGGACATGGTTCAGCGCTTCCTTTGATCGTGGGGTTAGCGGACCCGGCGCAGCCCATCTGGGCGTCTGCGTGTGAGCGGGGCATCACCCGCGCCGGCGGTGCCCCACTCTACCCGAGGTATGCCGCGCGGCCGCCCCCGCGCGGCGCGCCCACTCCCGACCCGTGCGCCCACAGCAGTGGCCCCGACATGCGCCCGGGCCGGGCCGGCACTAGGAAGGAGGCACACCCACGAACGGAGCAGTCATGAGCGAACCGAGCAGCTCGGTCCCCGGCGAGATCGCCGACGCGCAGGTCGAGGAGTCCCAGTCGGCGCCCGACGAGATCGACACGGTCGAGCTCGAGCTCGATGAGGACAAGCTGGAGGCGTGGGACGACATCAAGAGCGACTACCAGGTCGACCCCGATGACTCCGGCGACGCAGCCGGGCCCTCCGACGCAGCGCAGGAGTCCCCCAGGGCAGCAGACTCGCAAGACACCGCTGCGCCCGAAAGCCATGCGCGGCCCGATAACGACGCGGCGCCCGAAGACGACGCGGCGCCCGAAGACGAGTCATAGAGCGGGCGGTCGACCGACCCAGGCAAGGACTCCTTGACCTCGGCCCGGGCTCAGTCCCCGGGGTACGGCGGGGCGGGGTCCAGGCTCTGCACGACACCGATGGGTGCGGCGCCCTGCGGCGCCGTCGCGCGCACCCTCGAGATCCGCGCGGAGGCGACCGGCCCGTCGTACCCAGCCACGCGAACCGGTGAACCGCTGGTCACGATCGTGACGACACTGACGCCCGGCTCCGCGGTCACGCGGAGGTCGACGGTCTGGGGCGCAGCCTGTGAGACGGCGAAAACCTGGGGCGCGGCACCCGGCGTCGATACCTCCACGGTCCGGTCGGACGCACCTGCGCCAGCCAGCGTGAGCTCGATCCTCAGGTCTCGGACCGCCGACGTGCCCATGTTCGCCACGCGCAGCTGCGCTGCCGGTCCGACCCACTGGTAGTGGGTCCCGTCCGTGTCGACCCGCGTCTCGGACCCCCCGACGTCCACCGTGACGGGGTGGAGCACCTTCTCGCCGCGCAGGTGCACGGCCTCGTCACCCTGAGCGGCCACCAGCGCGTCTCGGCGTGCGGCGAGGCCGAAGGCGACCCTTCGCCCGTCGGAGGTCGCGGCGAGCGGTGGCCCGAGCGCGGTGCCGAGGGCGGGCGTGGGGTCGTTGGCCCCGGTGTAGCCGTGCCGGTCCACCTCGATGGAACAGAATCCTGCGCTGGCCAGGGCGTCAGCCAGGGCAGCCGGGTCGGCCAGCGGAAGAGCCAGCTGCCAGTCCGCTCTGGCCGTGCCCCTGATCGCCCCGAAGCTCCAGCGGAGGTCCCTGGACGCGAGGTAGGGCAGGAACTGCTCGTAGTGCTGCATCGTCCCCGGCGGCTGCACCTCGGGGAACGGCGTGGCAGGCAGCTGGAACACCGCACATCTGTCGGGGAGCTGCGCCTCCATGCTGGCGGTCATCGCGCGCACATCACGCATCTGCGCCCGGTTGGCGGCGAAGTCGGGGCTGGCCGACGGGTTCGTCTGGTCGAGGACGCCCACGAGGATGAGGCCCGCGGCGACGGCCCTGGCGACCACCGCGCCACGGCGGCGACCGAGCCCTGTCAGGGCGAGCGCGACGGCAAAGAGGCCCAGCAGCGCGACGAACAGGAAGAGCCGCGACCAGGTGCGGATCTGTGCCGTGCCGAACAAGGCGACGAAGGAGCCCAGACCCCCGCGGGTGTAGAACGCCAGGCACGTGATCGCCAGCAGCGCGAGGATCCTCGTGAGGGCAGTGCCGCGAGGCCGGCTGGAGACCAGCGAGCCCAGCGCGACCCAGAGCAGCCACCCCAGCCCGGCCAGGGCGACGACGCCCAGCGCCGGGTGTTCGATCGTGGGGGTGGTCGCGGCGTTGTAGGCCGAGGTGAGGTATCGCAGGGGGTCGGCCCTGTGGTCCACCCACGGAAGGAGAAGATCCATCAGCTTTCCGGCATGGATCTCCGACTCGCCGAAGGACCGACCCGTCGGTGACCCACCCGTGAGGACGTCACCCCTGGTGCGAAGGAGGGCAGGAACGAGGGTGAGCACGGTGAGCCCAGTCATCAGGGCGCCTGTCGCCACCGCGCCGGCGACCTTGCGCCACGGCGTTCCCGTGACGACTCGCATCACGACGACGACGGCCAGGAGGATCAGGGTGAAGGCTGTGTAGTAGACGTCGCTGAACGCCACCAGCGCGACACACCCCGCAGTGCGTGCGTTGGTCGCCATGGCAACCCGGACGCTCCGCTCCTTCCACTGCGACGACGGCGGACGGCGCCAGAGCGGCTGCCCCTTGGCTGACCACAGGACCAGCGCGACGCCGAAGGGCACCGTCCAGTAGCTGGCCAGGAAGAGGTGACCGTACTTCAGCTGGTGCCCGGGGACGACGGCGAAGAGGACGGCGACCGCGACCGCACCGGGCCGGGCAGCGCCGAACCGTCGCACCAGCCAGTACATCGTCAGCGCTGCGAGGGGGAAGCCGGCGACGAAGTACACCATCCCCACGGTCTGGGGGCTCCCCCCGAAGAGGCCGATCGCCTTCAGGATGAACAGGTGCAGGACATCCGTGTAGGGGAACCAGTTGCCGTTCTGCCCAAATGGTGCGCCGACGCTGCTGTTCTCGCCGTACCAACCCGCCTCGAGGATGTTGCGGATCTGGACGTCGACGAACAGGGCATCGCCGCCGAGCTCGAACGGGGTTCCCGGCCGCCAGTCCCACAGTCGCAGGGCCTGCACCGCGGCCACCAGGGCCAGCACCGCACTGAGGGTGGGGCCGGCGACACGGTCCGCGCGTGCTGCCCATCCGGCTCGACCGGCAGACCGGCGACGGTCGGCTGTCGCGTCCCTGCTCTGTGGGTCCCCCGAGAGCGGGTCCGAGGGAACTGTGTCGACTGCAAGCACGGATGGAGTATGGATGATGTCGAGGACGGTCACGCCGCCTGCACACAGGAACGGACTGAACGGACGAGCGGAGCCGCGAGCAGCGGTGGGGTGCTGCCGGAGCGCAGACACCGGGGCCGGCCCACGCCGGCTCGCCGCGCGGCCCAGTCGATAGGCTGCCCTGCGTGCCCAGCCGCAGCCTGACCGACACCAGTCCCCTGCCTCGGGTGGCGACCCGATGAGCGGTGGGCTGTTCGCGCTGCTCGACGACGTGGCAGTGCTGGCCAAGGCGGCCGCCGCCTCGGTGGACGACGTCGGCGCAGCGGCGAGCCGCGCGAGCGTCAAGGCTGCCGGCGTGATCGTCGACGACACCGCCGTCACTCCCCGCTACGTGCAGGGCCTGTCCCCGAGTCGCGAGCTGCCGATCATCAAGAAGATCGCCATCGGGTCCCTGCGCAACAAGCTGCTGTTCATCCTGCCCGCGGCCCTGCTGCTCAGCCAGTTCCTGCCCGTGGCGCTCACTCCCCTGCTCATGGTCGGCGGCACCTACCTCTGCTACGAGGGCGCCGAGAAGATCTGGGAACGCATCCAGGGGCACGGTGAGACGGCCGCTGACGCCGCTCACGAGCAGGGCGAGGTCGCCGACGAGTCCGAGATCACGGGCAGTGCCATCCGGACCGACTTCATCCTGTCGGCCGAGATCATGGTGATCTCCCTCAACGAGGTGGCCGACGAGCCGTTCCTGAGCCGCGCGGTCATCCTGGTGATCGTTGCCTTCGCGATCACGGTGCTCGTCTACGGCGTCGTCGCGCTCATCGTCAAGATGGACGACGTGGGACTGCACCTCGCCCGTGGCGAGTCCGGCTTCGGTCGCGGCGTCGGCAACGGCCTGGTCCGCGCGATGCCCCTGCTGCTGTCCACGTTGTCCACGGTCGGCGTCGCCGCGATGATCTGGGTCGGCGGCCACATCCTCCTCGTGGGCCTGGACGACCTCGGCGTGCACGCGCTCTACTCCTGGGTCCACCACGCCGAGGAAGCCGTCCACGACGCCACCGGCGCCCTCGGCGGCGTCCTCGGCTGGCTCACCAACACCGTGGGATCGGCCATCCTCGGACTCGTCGTGGGAGCCGTCGTGGTCGCTGTCATGCACGTGGTCCACTCCCGACGCGGCGACCACGAGGCGGCCGAAGGCGCCCCCGCCGACCCCGCCGACCCCGCCTGACTACCCTCGCGGGATGAGCAGCGCTGAGGGAAGCCTGACCTGGGAAGCGGCCACGCGGCATACCGAGCTGTTGGCACCTCCCGTGGCGCAGGCCATCGGCGCCACGCCGTCGGCGCGGGTCGCACCGATCGACGCCGAGCTGGCCGACACGGCGGCGTTCTGCGAGGCCTACGACGTGGCGATGGACAAGTCCGCGAACTGCGTGGTCGTGGCGGGCAAGCGGGGCGGTGAGGTCAGGTATGCCGCGGTCATGGTGCTGGCGTCGACGCGCGCCGACATCAACGGCGCCGTGCGCCGGCACCTCGACGTGCGCAAGATCAGCTTCGCTCCGATGGACCAGGCCGTGTCGATGACGGGGATGGAGTTCGGCGGGATCACCCCGGTCGGGCTTCCCGCCGACTGGCCCGTGCTGGTCGACGAGGCCGTCGTGGCAGCCGGTGACGTGGTGATCGGCAGTGGGATCCGCGGCAGCAAGCTGCTCGTCCCCGCGGCCGAGCTGGCCGGGCTCGCGACGGCAGAGGTGCTGCGGCTCTCGCTCTGAGAACCCGCTACTTGAACAAGTTCAACTTCGCGTGCTAGCGTCAGGCCCACTAACTTGAACATGTTCAAGGAACGCCCAACGAAGGAGCTCCCATGGACCACGCCGTCGTCGCCTACGTCCTCTACCTGCTCATCGCCGTCCCCCTCACGATCTGGGTCGGCAGGACCCTGTCGCACAACGGGAAGGTCTTCCTCGTCGACGTCTTCGACGGCAACGACGACCTCGCCGACGCGGTCAACAAGCTGCTCGTCGTCGGCTTCTACCTGCTCAACCTCGGGGTCGTGACGCTGTACCTCCAGGTCGACGACACCCTCGCGAGCGCGCGCGACGTCGTCGAGGTGCTGAGCGTCAAGATGGGCGTCGTCCTGCTCATGCTCGGCGTCGTGCACCTCACCAACGTCTACGTCTTCAACCGGATCCGTCGCCGCGGCCGCCTGGACAGGCTCAGCACTCCCCCGGTGCCGCCCCAGGGCTACACCCAGCCCTTCGCCGCCCCGATGGGCTGACGGGCCATGAGGACCGCCCGGTTCGCCCTCCTCGGAGCCGCCCTGTGGAGCATCGCCCTGGCGCGTGGGGGCGCTCACCGTCCCGGTCTACTCGGGCGAGACCGGCAGCGCCGACTCGACCGGGGTCGTCAGCACCACGGCAACCGGCGGCACCCTTGTCGAGGTCAACGGGGGGTGGGGGCTGCTCCTCGCGAGCATCCCGCTGGCCGTTTGTGCGCTCGTCGCGGTGCTGCTGCTCGGACCAGGTGGCAGACCGGCGCAGGTCGCGGCCGCAGTCGCCGTCGCACTCCTCGCGGGCCTGACCGTGCTCAGCCTGCTGTCCATCGGGATCTTCATCGCGCCGGCGGTCGCGGCCCTCGGCGTGGCAGTCCTGGGCACGCTCGTCGCCCGCCCACCCGACGCTGCAGGCCCCACCGGGACGGCGCGACCCGAGGCGGCCCGATGAACCGGCTCGTCGTCCTCTACGACGCCGGGTGCCCGATGTGCTCGCGGTTTCGCACGTGGCTGGTCGAGCAGCCCCACCTCGTGCCGGTGGCCGCCGTGCCCGCCGGCTCAGCGCAGGCGCTCGCCCTCCTGCCCCACCTCGACCACGCGGCAACGCTCCGCGAGATCACGGTGGTCGGCGACGGTGGCCAGGTCTGGACCGGCGCGTCGGCGTGGGTGGTGTGCCTGTGGGCCACCGCGGAACACCGGGGGCTCGCGCTTCGGCTGTCCACCCGGGTCGGGCTCCCGGTCGCCAGGGCCATGGCGTATGCCGCGGCCGGCCTGCGCGCGTCGCTCACCTCGACGCGGGTTCCCGACGCAGCGGGGAGGGGTGGTTACGCTGACGACTGTGACGGACGCTGCCAACCGGTCTGACCCGGCCAACCGGTCCGACCGAGGCGAGCAGACCCGGGCCGCCATCGCGGCCGCCGCCCAGGAGCTGTTCCTCGAACGCGGCTACGACAAGACCACGATGCGCGCCGTCGCCGACCGCGCCGGTGTCAGCATCGGGAATGCCTACTACTACTTCGCCTCGAAGGAGCACCTGGTCCAGGCGTTCTACGACCACATCCAGGTCGCGCACGCCGCCGCCGCCGGGCAGTCACTGGCCGACAGTGGCTCGTTCGCCGTCCGGCTGCGTGACGTGCTGACGACGTGGGTCGACGTGGCCGAGCCGTTCCACGGGTTCGCCGGGAAGTTCTTCAAGGTCGCGGCCGAGCCCACCAGCCCGCTGTCGCCGTTCAGCAGCGAGTCCCGGGGTGCCAGGGAGGCGAGCATCGACCTGTTCCACCGGGTCGTCGACGGGTCGGACCTGAAGGTCCCGGCCGCCATCCGGGCCGAGCTCCCCGAGCTCCTGTGGCTGCTGCAGATGGGCATCGTGCTGTTCTGGGTGCACGACTCCAGCGCGGGTCAGAAGCGCACCCGCGCCCTGGTGCGGCAGGTGGTGCCACTGGTCGACAAGCTGGTCCGGCTCAGCCGACTGCCCGGCATGCGGGGCGTCGTCGGCGACGTCGTCGAGCTGGTCCGCTCCGTCCGCCCCTGAACCCCGGGTCAGCCGCCAGTGCGCCCGCGCAGGTCCGCCACGTGCGGCGACACCGCAGGGTCGAGACCGAGCCCCAGCGCGAGGTAGGTCGCCGCGAAGTCGGTGGTCGCGATCTGGCCAGCCAGCCGCGTCAGCGGATGACCGGGCTGGGCGGTCAGCTCGCTCACCCGCACCCCGACGTCGCGCGCTGCCGACGTCACGGCCTCGGCCAGGGACCGCGCCTCGTCCGCCTCCCGCGTCATCGGGTCCGGCAGGACGTCACGCAGCATGAGCAGCGAGAGCCGCGGCGCTGACGGCCCGTCGAGGAAGGGGTCGGTGAAGATGTCGTCGGCCCCACCCTGGGCGCCTTGGCCCCCGGTCGGGGCACCGCCGGCGTAGGCCGCGGTGAACGGGCCGTCGAAGCACGCCACGACCTGGGCCGCGTCGTCCGGGAGCTCCCCGGACGTGGCCGGCACCCTGGCCGTCCGGGCCAGCATCGAGGTCGTGCGTGCGGCGGCGACGCCGTTGAGCGGGCCGTCGCCGAGGATCACCGGCACGCCCTCCGCGAGGTCTGCGGCCAGCACCTTGGCGGGGTTGACGAACGACTCCGACGACGGGCGACAGGTCTCCGCGACCTCGTCGAGCCGGTCGGCCGTCTCGGCCAGGACGCGCTCGTCGACGTCGACGATCCCGAGATGGCCGGCACCGAGCAGGACAGGGGCGAGCAGTGACCAGAGCGCGGTCCGCGACGTGCTGCGACCACGCCCGACGCCGATGTGCACACCTCGCGCCTGCGCGGCGACGTCAGCGAGCGGCGAGTCCGTGGCGCCGACCGTGAGCAGCGCGGCACCCCTGCGGGCTGCCTCGGCCGCGAGCGCGAGCGGCCCCGGCGCGCGCCCCGACAGGGACACCGCGATGACCAGGTCGAGCGGCCCGACCCACCCGGGCAGGGGCAGGTTGCGCCGGACACTGACGGGCACCGGCGAACCCGGCTCGGCCAGCAGCTCGAGGACGTCACAGACGACGGCGGACCCACCGAGCGAGGCCACCAGGACCGAGCGTGGACGCTCACCACCCGCGACGCGTTCGATCGCGCCCTCAGCGGAGAGCTCGACCGCCTCGCGGACCTGGGCGCCCGACGTCGCGAGGGCGCGCAAGGTCTGGCGGGAGTCGAGGGCGGCCAGCGCCTCCTCGCTGTCGATGCGCGACTCGTCGAGGAAGGGTGCCATCGTCGTCCGCCCGGCAGCCCGTCAGGCCGGCTTGCGGGCTTCGTCGACCAGCAGCACCGGCACTCCGTCGTCGATGCGGTACTGCAGACCGCACGCGGCACTGGTGCAGTGCAGCTCGGGCTTGCCGTCCGTGGTGGCGTCGGCGAGCTCGGAGCGGCAGGCCGGGCACCTGCAGGATCTCCCGCAGCCACGGCTCGATCCGGACGTCCTGCCCAGGTCCTTGCGACATCAGCGTTCTCCTCTCACCAGCGCGAGGACATCGTCCCGCACCTGCGTCATCGTGTCGTGGTCAGCGGCCTCGACATTGAGGCGAAGCAGAGGTTCGGTGTTCGAGGCGCGCAGGTTGAACCACCACATCGGGTCCCCCTCGCCGCCCTCGTGGGTCGCCGTCAGCCCGTCGAGCTCGTCGAGCTCGGCGCCGCGCTCGGCCGCCCACTGCCGCACCGTCGCGGTCGCGGCCCGCGCATCGCTGACGGTCGAGTTGATCTCGCCCGACGCGGCATACCGGCTGTATGCCGCGGTGAGGCGGCTCAACGGCTCGTCCTGCTCGCCGAGGGCGGCGAGGACGTGCATCGCGGCGAGCATGCCGGTGTCGGCGAACCAGAAGTCCCGGAAGTAGTAGTGCGCGCTGTGCTCGCCACCGAAGACGGCGTCCTCGCGGGCCATCTCGGCCTTGATGAAGGAGTGGCCGACGCGGGTGCGCACGCCGCGGGCGCCCTGCTCGGCGAGAATCTCGGGCACCGCGGCCGAGGAGATGACGTTGTAGACCACGGCCACGTCCGAGGCGGCCGGCTCCCGACGCGACCTGCTTGGCCACCTCGCGGGTCGCCACCAGCGCGGTCACGGCGCTGGGACTGACCGGCTCGCCCCGCTCGTCGATGACGAAGCAGCGGTCGGCGTCGCCGTCGAACGCCAGGCCGATGTCGGCGCCGTGCTCGACGACGGCGGCCTGGAGGTCGCGCAGGTTCGCCGGCTCGAGCGGGTTCGCCTCGTGGTTGGGGAAGGTGCCGTCGAGCTCGAAGTAGAGCGGGACGACCTCGAGCGGCAGCTCCGGCAGACCGCCACCGGTGCCGAGGACCGCGGGCACCGTGTAGCCGCCCATGCCGTTGCCGGCGTCGACGACGACCTTGAGCGGCCGGCCGCCGGACAGGTCGACGAGCCCGCGCAGGAATGCCGCGTAGTCGCCGAGGAGGTCGCGCTCGACGACGCTGCCCCGTCGTCGCACCCGCGGGGCCGGCACTGGTGCCCGAGTCGAGCAGGTGCTGGGCGGTGGCGCTGACCTCGGCCAGCCCGGAGTCCTGGCCCACCGGTCGCGCGCCGGCGCGGCACAGCTTGATGCCGTTGTACTGGGCGGGGTTGTGGGAGGCCGTGAACATCGCACCGGGCAGGTCGAGCGCACCGCTGGCGTAGTAGAGCCCGTCGGTGCTGCAGAGGCCGATCAGGGTGGCGTCGAGCCCGTGAGCCGTCACCCCCGCGGCGAACGCCCGTGACAGCTCGGGCGAGGAGGGTCGCATGTCGTGGCCGATGACCACACCACTGGCGCCCTCAGGGGCGACGACGGTCTGGGCGAAGGCCGCGCCCAGAGCCCAGGCCACGTCGACGTTGAGCTGGTCGGGGACCAGCCCACGGACGTCGTAGGCCTTGACGAAGTCGGAGAGCAGGGGCGACGGCACGCCCGAAACCCTAGCGGTGTCAGCTGTCGCGCAGGACGCGCAGGTGCCCGCGACGACCAGTCTCGATCGCCCCGGAGGCATCCTCGTCGGCCGGCCCCGGCCGACCGGTCGCGCGGTGCGCACTGGGGGCAGCGGGCTCGCCGAGACGCGGGCGCCCGGCCTCGCGCACGGCGTTGGCGAGGGCCAGCAGGTCGTCGTGGGAGGGCTCGGGCTCGACGTACTCACCCGAGAGCCGCACGATCTCCCAGCCACGAGGGGCCGTCAGCCCCTCGGCGTGGTGCGAGCAGAGGTCGTAGGTGTGGGGCTCGGCATACGTGGCCAGCGGTCCCACCACAGCGGTCTGGTCGCCGTAGACGTAGGTGAGTGTCGCGATGGCGGGCTTCGAGCACGCGGTGCGGGAGCACCTCCTGGACAGACTCACGTCGCGGACTCTATGCCAGCACGACGAGGCCATCGCGTCGGCACGCCGTAGGCTGGCGCGGTGACTTCGACCGGCCCCCTCTCAGGGCGCCCCCACGGTGCCCGTCGGGACCGTCGCGGACGGGGGGTCCGGGGCCCGCTCGCATGGCCGGCCGTCCCCGCGATGGCCACCCGCCGGCAGCAGTTCGACGACCTCGTCCTGGACAGTGCCGCGCGGTTGGAGACCCGGCTGGGTGCGCGCTTCCACGAGGTCGAGTTCGCCGTCGAGGACGTGCCGTCGACCGACCCGGCACCGTGGGAGAGAGATGGTGCCCCGCTCGGCCGCGTCTTTCCCTCGCACGGCAAGCAGCCGGCACGAATCGTGATCTACCGCAGGCCGATCGAGAGCCGGGCGGAGAGCCAGCGCGAGCTCACCGCGATCGTCCAGGACGTGGTGGTCGAGCAGGTCGCGGCGTTGTTCAACGTGCCGCCCGGTGATCTCGACCCGCGGTACGACGACGAGGCCTGAGCGTCCCCGGAGACCCGGCTACTGCGTGACCTCGCGCAGTCCCACTGTCGTGGTGCGCAGGACGGCATCGCGGAGCGGGACGGTGGTGATGAGCTGCCCCTGGGAGTCGTTCAGCACGGACACGACTCCGGCGCGGACCAGACCCTTCCCCGACACGCGATGCACCCACACCGAGGTCGCGCCGGTGACCTGGATGGTCCGCACTGCGTCCACACCGACCTCCGCGCGGATCGACCTCTCGACACCCTTGGCGTCCACGGTCACCACCTCCACCCCGGCAACGTCGCGGGATGACGTCAGCGACAGGAAGTGACGGACCGGGCTCCCTGCGGAGGGGGCCGTGAGCGGCATACCGGCGACACCCGTGATCGGCGGTGTCGAGGCACTCCACGCGAAGTCACCGGGCTTGCCCGGCGCCGTCCGGTTGACCACGGCGGCCGCGACGACGGGGACGTCCGCACGCACCTGGATGGCGACGGTGGCCCTGGGCGAGCTTGGACAGGTCGATGTCACGGACCGCCCCGCCGTCGATGCGGATCACGCCGCCACCGGGCAGGGCGCGCGGCCCGTCAGCCGTGAGGACGCGAGCCTGGACGACGGCCTCGGCGTTGCCCGGCACCGCGACGCGCAGGAAAGCCGGACCCGTCACCGACACGGCCGGCACCACCTGGTCACGGGAGGGCGCGGCCGTGGGCACCGCGTCGTCGGACCCGCCCGCCCGGGCGCCGTCGAGCCAGAGGTCGTTGACGACGGCCCCCACGACACCACCGTCGGCGACGACGTGGACGACGGGGTTGGCGAGGTCGCCGGTGATCGAGTCGAGCAGGAACGCCGTCCGCCCGTGAGCAGGCACGACGATGTCCTTGCCGCCGGGCGATGACACCTGGCCCTTCGCGCCGTGGAGCGTGGCGTCCACGGTGACCGCGTTGCCGCCCGGGTTGGTCAGGACCAGCCGCTCCTGCCTGCCGGGCTCACCTCCGCCGGCCAGATCCAGAAGTCGGCTCCGGGCTGGGAGCACGACGTCGACCCGAGCGCACGTCGGTCGCCCGAGGGCACCAGCCAGGTCTGGGCTGCCGCGAGGCCTGCGGCCATCGACTCGCTGGCCGAGACGAGCACACCGGCCGTTGCCGCCTGGTTCGCCGCCACGGTCACCCCGCGTGCCGAGGCCGGGGAACCGAGGCGCCCGCTCGGCATCCGGCTCAGGGTCAGGGCGCCGGGAGCGACAGCAGGCTGCGTGCCCGTGAGGGCGCGCAGTGGTGCGGCTGCGGCGGCCACGCGCACACCGACGTCGACGTCGTCGACGCCTTTGACGCCCTTCAGCTCGGGACCGGGGCAGATGAGCGACGAGCTGCGCACGGCACTGGTGCCTGCCGCACTGGACGGTGTCGGCTGCGCCGGCCGTGCCGAGAGCCAGCGCCCCGTGCGTCTGCATGGCGCCGACGACGAGCCCGGCACCTGCTGCGGCGACGAGGGTGGTGCGGACCAGGCCGCTGACCGAGACGTTCACGAGCGCCTCCGCCGTGAGCCGCGGTTGCCGAACGGCACCGCGACGAAGAGGACGAGCAGCAGGAGGGCACCTTGGGCGTAGCGCCAGAGGGCGCTGGTCGGGAGCACCTCGACGGAGATGGTGGCCGGACCGGCGGGCAGCGGCGTATGCCGCGCCGTCACCCTTCGGGGCGAGAACGGTGCCGTCGACGGTCACCCTGGCGTGGCGGACCCACTCGCGGGGCTCGGCGAGGACGAGCGAAGCACCTTGGGGCACAACGGATTTCGTGCTCGAGCTGTGAGTGCGCTCCAGACACCGGGATCGCCTGCACGGACTTGCCCGTCACCAGTCGCGCCCTCGACGGTGCCACCGCGTCGTCACCCGAACCTCCACCGCCGGGGAGCACGCGCCAGAAGGTGACACCGTCGTGCTCACCCAGCCGACTGAGGCCGGCCGTGGCGTCGAGCGTGCGGATCCGCGGGTCGGTGCTTTCGGCCCGGAGACCGACGAAGCCGACCGCCTGTCCAGCCAGGTCCGCCGCAGGGGTGAGAGCCCCGGGTGCGGCTCCCTGCTCGAACAACGCACTCACGGAAGCGGCCAGTGCGGTCGCCGCCGGTCGGTCGCCGGCGGGCGCGGGCAGGCTGCGCGCGACGTCACCGACCTCCCGGCCGAGCAGCTGGAAGGACAGCCCGTCCCCCTCGGGGGTCAGGAGCAGCATGCGGTTGCCGATGCCGCTCTCGGCCTGGTCGACGGCCACTGCGGGACGCGGGTCCCGCCAGGCGTGCAGCTCGTCGCCGACGGTGCGCCAGGTGAGCCACCCCGCGCTGACCAGCACGGCCGCGACCAGGGCTGCTGCGACCGGCCAGCGCGCGAGCGCCTGCCATCCGCCACGGGAGCGACTGACCGCGAGGCCGTCGGCTCCGAGCAGCGCCGCGGACACCAGGGCCAGGGCGAGGACCAGCAGACCGACGCCCGCCCAGGCGGTGATCGGCGCTCCGGCGTCGGGCAGCCCCTGCGGGACGACGCCGAGGTGGAGGCGCGGCGCAGCCACGGCATACGCGAGACCGACGAGGGCGACGACGCCGAGGACGCTCGCCGCGACGCCACGACGTCCCGCCCGCAGCAGGCCGAGCAGGCCGGCGAGCACGAGGGGCACGGACAGCAGCACCGGGTAGGACCCCGGGCCGCCGGGGTGCAGCAGGGCCATCTGCCAGGGCGCGGACTGCGGACTCCCCCAGACCGAGAGCCCCGGCCCGGTGAACAGCAGGGCGGGACGCTCGACGAGCGTGGTCACCCAGGGTCCGAGCAGCAGGACCGGTGCCGACGGCGACGGCGAGGCCGCGCACGCGTGCCCAGCCGGGACCGCAGGCGAGGACGGTGAGCCCGGCGACCACGACGAGGACCAGCAGCGCCGGTGCGAAGGCACCGAGGACGGCCGCGGCGAGCACGGTGGCAGCCGTGGCCGTGGCCGTGCCGGCGCTGCGACCGGCCAGCGCGATGCCGGCGGCGACGAGGGGCAGCAGCACCGCCGCGACGATGCCTCCGAGGCGACCCGCCCCGACCGCCGTCGCCAGGACGGCCGTGGTCGACCAGGCGAGGGCCGCGACGGCCCGGGGCCAGCGTGAGTGCGTGACGACCCGGGCGGCGAGGTATGCCGTGAGCGTCGCCATCGGCAGCGCGAAGGTGACCAGCAGCGTGGTCACCGCACCGGCCGGTGAGGCGGGCGCGCTGAACAGGGGCAGGTGGGTGACCAGCCACGAGAGTGCCGACAGGACGACGAGGTGCGGGCCCTGCTCGCCGGCCTGGCCGAGGCCGGCACCGTGCCAGCCGTCGAGCCAGGCGTGCCACAGCGTGCCGGCGCCGGCGCGGGCGCCGACCGTCTCGCCCCCGCTCAACCCGTGGTCGAGCCGGTCGACGAAGCTGCCGCCGAGGTGCCGGGTGGCCAGCGAGGCCACGACCGTCGTCACGAGCACGGCCAGCAGCCCCGGGTTGCGGGCCGCCCGGGACGCCCACGTGGCGCCGAGGACGTTGAGGTCCTGGGCCTCGTCGGCGACCGGGCCGGACTCGACGAGGTCCGTGGACTCCGCGGTCCGAGGTCTCCGGGCTCGAGGGCGACCTCGTCGTGGATCAGGTCGGTGGTGTGCCGCAGCACGGTGCGCGGCGAGACGAACAGTCCCTGAAGGTCGCGGCGACGGATCTGACGGGTGCCGCGCGAGCGCCACCGGGCGCTGAGGACGCGTCCCGGGGTGAGCACCGCACCGATGTCGGAGAACTCGGCCCAAGCGGCCCGGGGGCGCTTGGCGAGCAGGAGGGCTGCGCAGGCGACGGTGCTGGAGAGCACGACCCACGCCGCGAGCAGCGGTAGCGCCCACCACGCGCACCGGGCCAGTGCCACCCGACGTGCCTGACGCCGCATCCGGGTGACCGAGTCGAGCGGCACCACGTCGTCCGGCGCGGCCTCCGCACCGGTGCGGAGCGTCGCCCGTGGCACGACGACGACCCGGCGGCCGGACTGCTGGGCCCGCCAGGAGAAGTCGACATCGGCGCCGAAGTCGCCGAACGCCCGCTCCGGACCGCCCAGCCGGTCGAACAGCCCGCGCTCGATCAGCATGCCCGTCGCCGGGATGGCGAGGACGTCCGTGCGGCGGTCGTACTGGCCCTGGTCGGGCTCGCCCGGGGCCGGTGAGGGGATGATCCGGCCGCTGCGGGTCAGCTGCAGGCCGACCGAACGCAGCGCACCGGGGCGGGTCCAGTCGAGCAGCTTGGGGCCGGCCGCACCGACCGACGGGCTGCGTCGCACCGCGTCGAGGAGGCGGGCGAGCGTCATGGGCGCGGCGGCGCTGTCCGAGGTGAGGACCCAGACGTGCGGCTCCCCGTCGACCCCGCGGTCCTGTTCCGGTGGGCCCTGGTCGGTCTGCGAGAGGGCCGAGCGCACGGCATACGCCAGGGACGGCGAGTCGGGGACGGTGACGAAGGTGATCGAGGGGATGGCCTCGTGCCACGCCGCGCATGGGCCCGGACGAGCTCGACGGCGTTGCCGTCGGTGCCCGGGTCGACGACGACCAGTCGCTCGGGGCTGCGGGTCTGGCGCGCCAGGGAGTCGAGGGTCTCCGGGAGCGCGGAGGCCGGGCCGCGGAGGACGAGCACCACCGTCACCGTCGAGACCGCCGCAGGCGATCCTGCGGGGTCAGTCACGTCATGGGGCGGGGCTAGCGTCATACGCTGGTCACGAGGGTGTCGCCGCGCGGGCGACTAGACCGCACGCTTCTTGAGCTTGCGGCGCTCCCGCTCGGACAGTCCGCCCCAGATGCCGAACCGCTCGTCGTGGGCGAGGGCGTACTCCAGGCACTCGGCCCGGACCTCGCAGCCGACGCAGACCTTCTTGGCCTCTCGCGTCGACCCACCCTTCTCAGGGAAGAACGCCTCGGGATCGGTCTGGGCACAGAGCGACCGCTCCTGCCACGACATCTCCACCTCTTCGCCACCCTCGAAGGTGACCAACTGAAGTTCCTGCACGGCTTCCTCCTCGACCCGGTGCGCCGTTGCTGCGACCTGCACGATCACAACAATGGAATTACACGCGTGTCATACGCGTTAGTCAAGCGGAAGTCTGATATTTGCCCGATCGGTCGAACCTTGATAACGCCGCTTTCCCCGGAGCGGAATGTGCGGTACAAGGCCACGGGAGGATGCGCGGGGCCCGTCGGACGGTGCCGTGGGGCTGCTGCCAGACTGCCGGGCATGCGCATCACGGCCCTGGCCGGTGGCGTCGGAGGTGCACGCTTCCTGCGCGGCCTCCGCACCCACCTCGTCACTCATCCGACCGCTCCCCCGAGCTCGCGGACGCCGAGCTGACGATCATCGGCAACACCGGGGACGACATCAGCCTCTTCGGCCTGCGGGTCTGCCCCGACCTCGACACGTTGCTCTACACCCTCGGCGGCGGCGTCCACGAGGGACAGGGGTGGGGACGCGCGGACGAGAGCCACCGGGTCCAGGGTGAGCTCGCGGCATACGGGGCGGTTCCGCAGTGGTTCGCCCTCGGCGACCTCGACTTCGGCACCCACATCGTCCGCTCGCAGTGGCTGGCCCAGGGCATCTCGCTCACCGACGTGACGGCCCGGCTCGCGGCCCGCTGGGGCCTGCCGGACCAGCGGATCACCCTGCTGCCGATGAGCGACTCACCGGTCGAGACCCACGTCGTCGTCGAGGACGAGGAGGGTCAGCGCGCGATCCACTTCCAGGAGTGGTGGGTTCGTCACCAGGCGTCGATCCCGGCGCAGCGGTTCCAGGCGGTCGGGCATGGACCGCGCGACAGCCGGCGCCCGGCGTCCTCGACGCCATCCGCACCGCCGACGTGGTGCTCCTCCCGCCGAGCAACCCGGTCGTGTCGATCGGCATCATCCTCGGGGTGCCGGGTGTGCGAGATGCGTTGCGGGGCAGCGCCGCTCCCGTCGTCGGCGTCTCACCGCTCATCGGCGGTATGCCGGTGCGCGGCCACGCCGACGCGTGCCTGCGGGCCATCGGGGTGGAGTCCACGGCCGCTGCCGTCGCAGGTCTCTACGAGGACTTCCTCGACGGGTGGCTGGTGTCGGTCGAGGACGAGGCGTCGGTGCGCCTGCCGCGTGCGACGGTTCGCAGTCGGCCGCTGCTGATGTCGGACGGTCACGCCGCAGCAGCCATCGCCGGCGCGGCACTGGACCTCGCTCTCGAGCTCAGGGGCGCCCGAGCGTGACGGCCCTGACCATCATCCCGCTGACCGGCATGCCCGAGGTGGCCGGCGGTGACGACCTGGCTCAGCTGCTGACGCAGGCGGTGACGGCGGCGGACACTGCCCTCGGCGGACGGCGACGTGCTCGTCGTCTCGAGCAAGATCGTCTCCAAATCGCTTGGCCTGTGGGCGGATTCGTCCGACAAGAGCGCCGCCATCGCCAGCCAGACCGTCCGGGTCGTGGCCGAGCGCATGTCCGGCGACCGGATCACCCGCATCGTGCAGTCGACGGCCGGCCCGGTCATGGCAGCGGCCGGGGTCGATGCGTCCAACACCGGTGGTCGCGACGACGTGCTGCTGCTCCCGGCCGACCCCGACGCCGAGGCGGAGGGCCTGCGCGTCGCACTGCTCGAAGCCACGGGTCTCCAGCGGGTCGGGGTGCTCCTGAGCGACACCGCGGGTCGTCCGTGGCGGTTCGGGCAGACCGACTTCGCCCTGGGGGCGGCTGGTGTCGCGGTGGTCGACGACCTCCGCGGTGGCGTCGACGCCGACGGGAAGCCGCTGGTCGTCACGGCCCGAGCCATCGGCGACGAGCTGGCGGCCGCCGCTGACCTGGTGAAGGGCAAGTCCGACGCCATCCCCGCCGCAGTCGTGCGCGGGTCCGACTGGGCTCTGACCCACCGCGGTGGCGGCGCGCGAGCGCTCATCCGCACGGGGCGCGAGGACTGGTTCGACCACGGCCGGGCCGAGGCGGTCCGGGCCGCCCTCGGCACCGCGCCGGGCAGCCAGGACGCCATCGACGACGGCATCGCGACCGCTGGCCCGGAGCAGTTCGCCCCGCGGCTCAGGCGCGCGGTCGCGGTGGCCCTGCGCGGTGCGCCGGACGCGGGTGTCGACGTCGGCGGTGACGTCGTGAGCGTCAGTGCTCCCACGGCATACCAGCTGGGGGTGGCCGTGGCCCGGCTGCAGGTCGCCCTGTGGGGCGAGGGGTTGGCGACCGAGGTACCCGACGAGGTGCCGGGTCTGGACGTCAAGCTCGAGGTGCACGACCGCTGACTGTCGGCGACCAGGTCAGCGGCGGGTCGGCAGGTGGGTGCGCGGAGCCATCCGGGGCCCGCGTCGCGGTCGGCGGTTGCCCCCGCCCAGCTCGAGCAGGCGCTGGACTCGGTAGCGGTGGCCGCGGTAGGGCTCGAGCAGCTCGGCCAGCACGTCGTCGCCGCGGGCCTCACCGATCAGCGCCCAGGTGAGGTTCTTCGCTACGTGGTAGTCGCCGAAGCTCACCGAGTCGGGGTCTCCCAGCGCACGCTGGGCCACCTCCGCGGCCGTCCACACGCCGATCCCCGGCACCGACCGCAACCGTCGGTGCGCCGCGTCCAGCGGCAGGCCCGCACACTCCTCGATGCGGCCGGCAAGCTTCGCCGCTCGCACCGCCGTGCCCGACCGAGCACTGTCGACCGACGCGGCCAGCCACTCCCACGAGGGGACCGCCGCCCACTGCGAGGCTGTCGGCGCCACCCAGAGTCGCCGCTGCTCGCCCCGGCCCCGGTGCCCGCGACCCGAACCGGTGCACGAGTGCGCGGTAGCTGCCGAAGGCCTCCTGACCGGTGACCTTCTGCTCGATCACGGCCGGCACCAGTGCGTGCATCACCAAGCCGGAGCTCGGCACGTGCCAGGCGGCATACCGCTTCCATGCGCGGGCCACCTGCGGGTGGTGTGCCACGAAGTCGTCGTCGTCGTCACCCGCACCGAGCAGCGCCGGCACGCGGTCGAGGGCCCACTCGGCCCCCTCCCCCCACGCCGTGGCGACCACCTCACCGAGGTCACCCCGCTGGACGAGCCGCAGCGTCGCCGGCCCAGCAGGCGTCGGAGTCCGAGCCACCAGCCGTCTCCGCGGTCGGGCTGGAACGTCGGGTCGCCGCCCCCACGACGGAAAACAGAGATGATCAGACCGACCGCCGTCGGGCGCCCGGGGCGCCACACACGGGTCGTCTCGGCCGTCGGGGACATGGCGCCAGTGTTGCGCGTTGGGGTGACAGAGTCCGCAGGCGGGCCACGTAGACTCTGCGCGACCCGCCCCCGAACGACCCGAGGAACCCGTGGCAAACAAGCGCGCGAGCCAGGACCGCAAGGCCCGACTGGCCGAGATCCAGAACAAGCAGAAAGCCAAGGAGCGCAAGGTCGTCGCCGGCATCGTCGTCGGCTGCATCGTGCTGCTGGCCGGCCTCACCGGCGTGGTCCTCTACGCGATCAACGACGCCAAGGGCAAGCAGCTGCCCAGCCTCGGCGCCTCCGTCGCGGCTGCCAAGTGCGACCCGGTCACCACCGATGCCAACGTCGGCTCCGGCGAGCACGTGGGGCCCGGCACCCAGAAGCCCGACGAGACCTCGGTGAAGTACGCGACCGTGCCCCCGAGCAACGGCGCCCACTTCGTGAGCCCCGACGTCAGCGGACGGGACTTCTACACCGCGGACGGACCGGCCGGTCCTCGAGACGCTGGTCCACAACCTCGAGCACGGCTACACGATCCTCTGGTACGACGGCACCAAGGTGAAGGACACGACGGTGCTCAAGGACATCGCCGACAAGGCCAACAAGCTCCCCGAGGCCAGCGGCAAGTTCAAGGTCGTCGAGTGGGACGCCAGCCGCGGCGCCTTCCCGGCCGACAAGCCCTACGCCCTCGCCCACTGGGCCAAGGACGCCGGCCACCGCCAGCTCTGCGGCGACGTCTCCGGCCAGGTCATCATCGACTTCGTCAAGAAGTACCCGAAGGACGACACCCAGGAGCCCGGCGCAGCCTGACCCCCTGCGTCACCAGCACTGTCGCGTATACCGCCTGCTCGCCCACGCGACCGTGGGACCCGCACGGGCGGCATGCGCGCGCCCGGGCCGGTCGCCTCAGCGGCGGCGGAAGGTCAGCAGGATGAACGTGTAGTCGAGCCCGACCCGGTCCCAGTGGACGGGTCGCTCCTCGTGGGACAACGCGTCGGAGGTCGACAGGTCGCCCACCAGGTCGAGACCCACTGCGTCGGCCGTCGCGACGAGCCCGTGGATGTCCTCCGGGCTGAAGATGTGGACCTCGCTGCCGTAGGCGGTCCGGCCGGTGGTGTCCGGTGGCTCCTGGTCGTAGTCGGTGGAGACGCAGAGGATGCCGCCGGGGCGCAGCACCCTGGCGCTCTCGCGCAGGAACGGCTCGATCGGCACCCCGTGCTCGATGACCGACATGCAGGTGATCGCGTCGAGCGAGTCGTCGGCGAGCCCGGTCGCGGTGACGTCACCGTGGCGGAACGTCACCCCGTCCCGGCGGACCGTGTCGCCGAACTCGAGGTTGATCCCGAGCAGCGAGTCACGGGCGTCGCCCAGGCCGTAGAGCCGCAGCCACGGCAGCACCGGCGAGTAGCGGGCGCTGCCGGCGTCCATGACCCGCGCCTGACGAGACCCGTCGTCGGCCATCGACAGGACCGCGCCGACCGCGCCGAGTGCGTCCCAGTTCTTCGGCAGGTCGCGGTGCAACGGCAGCCGCAGCCTGCGTCCCTCGGCGGCGGCCCGCTCCCAGTCGGCCGTGGTCCTGAGCACCGCGGTGGGCTGGACGGCGGTCGGGACCGGGCGGTGCGCGGCATACCCGCGTCGTGCCTCCACGCGGCGCTGGAGCGCCACCCGCGCCCACAACACGTGCTCCGCGCCCCGCTTGGCGACGGCGAGGAGAGGACCACCGGGAGGTGCGGCGACCTGGGGTGCTGACGCGGACTCGTCGGGCGAAGGCATGCGGGGCAATCTATCCCGCCTGCTCCTCCTCCACGACGATGTGGTCGTGGACCCGCTCCTCGCGTGAGGTGAGGAGGTGGTGCGAGCGGGCGTACAACCACCCGACGAGCGCGAACACCACATCCGCGATGACGGTGAGGAACCTCGACACCACGACGACGGCGACCGCGGCGGGCGCGGAGATGATCGGGCCGAGCAGCAGCACGAGCAGCCCCTCGCGCACGCCGACGCCGGCCGGCAGGATCACGGTGAACATCGAGGTGGCCGCGGCGAGCGCGAAACCGGAGACGGTGGCCAGCGCGAGCCGGCTGCCGTCGGTCTCGGGACCGGCGACCTGGCGCGCCAGCACGTAGACCGACAGGCCCGAGAACGTCCAGGACAGGCAGAACATCACCACGGTGAAGACCACCGCCCGGCCGGAGAGCCGGTGCTCGAGCGGCTCACGACGCAGCACCCGCAGCCCGAACGCGATCACGGCGTTGAGGAGCCGGGGCCACAGGACCAGGACGAGGAGGGGCACGATGAGGAGCAGCACCCAGCCCGTCGACGAGGTCGTGCTGCGCGTCAGCAGCAGGGGCAGCGCCGCGATCCCCACGATGAACCCGCAGATCGCCGCGAGTCCCACGCTGAGCAGGCCGACGACGGCGGTCCGGCGGCGCGGGATCTCCAGGCGGGAGGCCATCTCGGCCTGGGCGACGATCGCCCAGACCGAACCCGGCACGTACTTGCCGAGCTGACCGACGAAGAAGATGCCACCCGCCGGGGCGAGGTGGATCGGGGAGCCGAGGTCGGCGAGCAGCCCCCGCCAGGCGAGCACGGTCAGGATCGGCGGGACGCCGCCCAGCAGCGCGGCCAGCACCACGGCACCGGCGTCCATCCGGTGCAGGTCCCTGGACACGTCGGTCCAGTTGCGGGCGACGGCCACGGTGACGGCGGTCACCACGAGGACGGCGAGCAGGATGCGCAGGATGCTGAACAGGCGCGAACGGTCCATCTCAGCGCCTCCGGAGCGTCAGCCGGAGCAGCCCGTATGCCGCGTCCGTGCGGGTCGAGGTGTCCGACGCCTGCCGGAGGCGGCCGGTGATGTCGCCGTCGAGGTCGCCGACCAGGACGAACCCGAAGTCGTGCGAGCGGGCCAGCACCGCACGGACGTCCGCCGGACCGAGGGCCCCCTCGGCACCGGAGTGACCGATCGGCAGGGTCACGCAGAGCAGCCCCCCGGACTTGAGCGCCCACGACGCCTGGCTCATGGCCTCGTCGATGTCGTCGGCGTCGCAGCCGCCCGGGTGCAGGCGGACGATGACGTCCAGCGACGCGGTGTCGACGTCGAGCACCTCGACCGAGGAGCGGCGACCGGTCAGCTCGAGCTCGACCGGGACGAACCCGATCGCGCGCGCCCACCTCGCCAGGGGTGAGCGGCTCCCGGACTCGTCGACGATCACGGCACTGCGTCGGCCGTCGTCGCGCACCCTGACGATGGCCGCAAGGGCGCCCAGCGCCGCCCAGGCCGCGATGCCGTCGCTACAGCGCGGCAGACCGAGGCTGCGGGCGAACGCCTTCGCGTCGTCGGCGTCGTTGCCGTCCGCCAGGACGTCGGACGCGCGGATCCAGTCCGGCAGGTCCCCGCGCCCGATCTCCACCTCGGGACGAGAGGCGGCCACGACCGCGCGCACGGTGCTCGCGGCGCGGTGTCGCAGGTGGCCCGCGACGGCGACGGCCCCGTGGGGCCGGGCCCCCTCGGGTTGGTCGGCCGGGTCCGGTTCGGCCGCCGGTTCGACCGCCGCCAGCGCCTCGATCGTGCCGACGTAGCGCGCCCACGGGCCGGAGAGGTCCGGTGGTCGCACCTGGGTGCGGAGCCGTTCCGTGCACCCGGGTTCGGCCAGCCGCCGCAGGGCCGCGACCAGGGCCGCCTTGTCGCCCGGCGGGACGAGCAGTCCGTCGACGCCGTCGCGGACCTGACCACCGAAGGTGCCGACGTCCGAGGCCAGCACGGGAAGACCGTGCTGCTGGCCGAGCAGGGCGTTCTGCGAGGCGGTGGCGCTGCGGTAGGTCAGCGCGAGGACGTCGTGCGACGCGAGCAGGGGGGCCAGCCGGTCAGCGGGGACGTAGCCGCCGTGCACCTCGACCCGGTCGCGCAGCCGCGGGTCCTGGGCGAGCTCCTTGACCCGCTCCCCGCTCGAGCCCCACATCTCGCCGGCCACCGTGAGGGTCGGTCCGGGCACCTCGGCAAGGGCCTCCATCAGCAGGTCGACGCCCTTGTAGTCACGGACGATCCCGAGCGCGAGCAGCCGCGGAGGACCCTCGTGCGTGTGGTGTTCCAGGGCGGCGCCACCGGGCAGGTGCGGCGGCAGGTCCGTGACCGACACCCGCGCCGCCCCGAGCTCGTAGGCGAGCCGGGCCTGCGAGTCGCTGTGCACGAGAACGGAGTCCACGCGCTCCAGGAACTGCTTCATCAGCTCGCGGTCACCGAGGTGCGTCTCGTGCGGCAGCACGTTGTGGGCGATCACGACCGTGCGCGGACCGGCTCCGGCCATCCCGCGCTGGGTCGTGCGACGCCCGGCACCTGCCGCCCGCAGCAGGGCGAGGTGGGCGGGCACGACCGCAGGGATGACGTGGACGACCACGACGACGTCGAAACCGCGCAGCCGGCGGCCGGTGCGCACCCAGGTGTCCGGGCGCGCCCAGCTCAGCGCGCGGACGGTGCGAGGGAACGGCTCGACGTCCGGCGCGCCACCGGGGACCGCCTGCTCCCCCGGGTAGAGCCTGGAGGGGTAGAGGTGGGACCACGACACCAGCGTGACGTCGTGGCCGGCCTCGGCCAGCTCGTGCGCCAGGCTCGTCGTGTGGGCGGCCACCCCGCCCTTGTAGGGGTGCGTCGGCCCGACGACCGCGACCTTGAGCGCGGCGCCCGGTGTCACGGGACGGGTCCCGACGTCACGTGCCCCGACGCCAGGCGTCGCGACCCTGCGCGGTCGAGCACGACGCGGTCAGGCGCGCGGTCGGGCACGGTGGCGCCGGGGCGGCACGCGGCATACCGGACCGTGCTCACACGCCCGTCCGGGAACGCACGACGAGGTCGGACAGGAGCGCCAGCGTGCCGATCATCAATCCCGGTCACCACGAGCAGCACCGTGCTGGCGGGGAAGTAGAACGGGTGCCGGAACATGTCGACGACGGCCTTGACGAGGCCGATCACCAGCAGCCACAGGGCCGGCGGCATGAGCACCTTGAGCGGGTCGAAGTACATGACCATCCGCAGCACCTGGAGGATGTAGCGGTAGGCGTCGTGGACGAAGTGGAACTTGCTGACGCCGGCTCGCTTGGCGTAGCTCGTCGGGACGTACTTGATGTCGTGCTGGTTGGACAGGAACGCCAGCGTGATCGTCGTGACACAGCTGAATCCCGGTGGCAGCAGCCGCAGGTAGGGCAGCGACACCTCGCGACGGAACGCACGCAGCCCGCTGTTGAGGTCGGGGATGGTCTGGTTGGTGAGCTTCTCGGCGATCTTGCGGATCAGCCACTTGGCCGGGACGCGCGCCCACTTGTGGGTGCCCTCCTCGGTGGTGCGGGCGCCGACGACCTGGTCGTAGGAGTCGTCGTCGCGCAGGATCCGGACGAGCTCGGGGATCCGCTCGTTCTCGTAGGTCATGTCGGCGTCGGTCCACACGACGATCTGGCCGTGCGCCTGCTGGGTGCCGATCCGGCGGGCCGTGCCGCTGCCACCGTTGCGGCGGAACGGCATCACCCGGATGTTGGCGTAGCGCTGTGCCGCGTCGCGCAGCACCTCGAGGGTGTCGTCGGTGGAGGCGTCGTCGATGCACAGCAGCTCGTAGGTGAACTCGCTGGCGTTCATCGCGGCGGTGATCCGGTCGATCTCCTGGAGCACGTGGGCGGCCTCGTTGAAGCAGGGCAGCACGATGGTGACGTAGGGCCTGGTCGGGTCGTCGCCGAGCCTGCCCGTGGTCCGGCTGCGCCGCCGGCAGGTATGCCGCGTCGGCCGGGTGCGTCGGCTGCCTCACCAGCCGCGACGGGCGGTGTGGCCTGGTGGCCGGTGCCGATCACCTCGGTCGCGGGGGTGGACACCTGCGGGGGGTCGACGGGAATGCGCTCCGTGACGGGGGCGGCTCGGGCCGGTGCTGGGGTGCTCGCTCATCTCGCGAGGAGCCTACCCGCCACCCCACGACGCCGTGCCCACCCGCGCCGCGCCGCCCCGTGTCGCACGACCTGTTGCCGCCTCATGGTCACCGGAACCCCGGAACCCGGCTTTGTGACCGCCGTCCGGCAACAGGTGCCGGCGATGGACCGGGTGTCTGGCCGGGCCGCCCGTGTGGAACGGTGGGGTCGTGGACACCCAACAGGTGCTTGAGCTCATGAAGGACGTCGCCGCCGAGGTCATCACGCCGCGGTTCCGCTCGCTGGCCGAGGGCGAGGTGATGGAGAAGAACCCGGGCGACCTCGTCACGATCGCCGACCAGGAGTCCGAGGCGATCCTCACCCGCGAGCTGTCGGCGGCCTTTCCCGACGCGTTCATCCTCGGCGAGGAGCTGACCTCGACCGACCCGACGACGCTCGACCGCTACGTCGCGGCCGAGCACGCCTTCACGGTCGACCCGGTAGACGGCACGAAGAACTTCGTCCACGGCTCCCCCGACCACGCGGTGATGGTGAGCGAGGTCGTCCGCGGCGAGACCGTGCGCGGGTGGATCTGGCAGCCCGAGCACGAGGTCGCCTGGGTCGCCGAGAAGGGTGCCGGCGTCTACCGCAACGGCGAGCGCGTCGTCCGTGAGCCGGTGGCCGACGACGTCCCGCCGCGCGGTGTCACGTCGATCTGGCCGCTGCGCGGGCACTCGCTGGGTTCGATGCCGGCCCTGGTCGGGTCCTGGGTCTGCTGCGGCGTCGACTACCCCCGCCTGATGGAGGGTGCGACCGACTACATCCTCTACGCCCGCAACAGCCCGTGGGACCACTCCCCCGGCACGTTGATGGTCACCGAGGCCGGCGGTTTCGCCGGACACCCCGACGGAACGCCATACTCACCAACGGTTCTCACGCCGGGCATCATCGTGGCCGCCGACCGCGGGACGTATGCCGCGGTGCGTCGCCACGCCGCCGACGCCTTCGCCCGGCGTGGCTGAGCGGCGTCCTCGCCCCCGAACGGACGTCGGGAACCCGCCACGTCGGAACAGTCGGATAGCCGTCCACGACCGGACACCGGTGCACTAGCGTTGCGCTTCGCCGACTCGACATCCCGGGGGAACATCGCCATGCGCACACTCCAGTCCGCCTCTCCACGCCGTGCGCTCTGCGCCCTGACCGCAGCCGCCCTGACGACAGCGCTGGGCCTTGCGGCCTCGAGCACCGCCCACGCCGCAGACCCGGCATGGGACCCGACAGCGTGGGGAATGCTGTACCTGCCCAACCCCTCGGTCGACGCCGAGCTGACGGTGGCCTCGATCAGCAACGCCGACGCCACCCAGACCGAGGCCGTGTCGTTCACCCGCACGGGCACGGCGGTCAGGTACGCGACCCGCGCCAGCGCGAAGCACGCCCAGTGGTCACCGGGTGGTGACGTGCTCGCCACCCGCGCGACCGGGTTCTCCACCACCACGTTGAACAGCCCCTATCCGGCCCTCGACAACGTCCAGCTGCCCAACGAGCCCCTGTGGTCCCCGTACGGTGACTCCACGGTCGGCGTGAGCAAGCAGGTCGGCGCCACCCCCTACCAGCAACGCGCCCAGTGGGTCGGGCGCAACGTCGCCGACCAGCTCAGCCAGGGCGCCTCTGCCGACCTCGGGGCAGGTGCACCCACCCCCTACGGTGACGCGCTCGTCCTCACGGTGGGCGCGGCCGGGAGCCGGGACCTGTCGGTCGTCGAGACGCACCTGCCCCGCCTCGGCAACAAGGCACTTCTTCCGCCCGTCGCGGGAGGAACGGCCCTCGGCTACGGCGAGTTCGACGCCCACGATGCCGTCGTGAGCGCGGACGGAACCCTCGCGTTCGTCGGCAGCACCGGAAAGGGTCCCGCCATCTTCGTCGACGAGGGCGACGGCCCGATCGCCGTCGCCTCGCTGGTGGGCAGCTGCCCCGGCAGCGCCCGGCCTTCGCCCCCAGCGGCGTGTCACTGGCCTACGTCGCCTCGTCGGCGGACTGCACCTCGAGCATCCTTCACGTCATCGACCGGGCAGCCGGGTCCTTCGGAAGCGGCGACGACAGCCTCGTGACCACGTCCCCTGCCGGGGACCACCCGCGGCACTTCGCGAGCGTCTCCTGGCGCGCCAGGACCCCGACCGCTGACAACCGTCGCCTCGGAGGCGCCGACCGCGTCTCCACCGGGATCCAGGTCAGCAAGTTCGGCTGGACCGAGGGCGCCCAGGGCGCCGTGATCGCCAGCTCCGACTCGTTCCCCGACGCGTTGGTCGCAGGACCGCTCGCCGGGGCGGCCGGTGTGCCCTTGCTGATCAACCCCAAGTCCAAGCTCGACTCGCGTGTCCTCGCCGAGCTCAAGCGCCTCATGCCGACTTCCGCCGCCCGGTTCGTCTACATCGTCGGTGGCACTGGCGTCGTGTCCAAGGCCGTGCAGTCTGCTTTGAACAGCAACGGTTTCGAAGTCTTCCGACTGGCTGGCTCCGACAGGTTCGCGACCAGCGTCGCAGTGGCGAAGGAGCTCGACAACGGGTTCCGCAACGCCCCCCTGCCTCGCTCCACCGCGTTCCTCGCCGACGGGATGAACTTCCCCGACGCGCTGGCCGCCGGACCTGCCGCCTCGCAGTTCTTCGCACCCACGCTGCTCGCCAAGGGAGGCACCGTCCCCGCGTCGGTGAAGGCCTATGTCAACGGACGCAGCGCCATCACCAGGGTCAATGCCGTCGGCGGAAACGCCGCACGCGCCGTGGGCGTCTTCGGTGGCCGTGCCGGTGACCGGCTCATCGGCGCCAACCGCTTTGACACCAGCGTGCTGGTGGCCCGGCAGTACTTCCCCGGCGCCGCGACCGTCGGCTACGCCTCGGGCACGAGCTTCCCGGACGCTCTCACGGGCGGGGCGCTGATGGCCGCCATGTGGCAGCCGCTGATGCTGGTGCAGAAGTCGACCACACCGGCCACCGTGTCGGCCCAGGCTTACTCCTACCGCGCTGCGACCGACCAGGTGCTGACCTTCGGTGGCAGCGGGGTCGTCGCCGAGACGGTCCGCTCCACGGTCGCCACGAGGGCCGGCACCCAGACCGCCCTCTACGGCCCCACCACGCCGCTGGTGGAGAACCCGGACTTCCCGGCCCTGCGCAGGAACATCTCCGACTCGGCCACCCAGCCCGGGCCGATCGTGTCGACGCGAGAGCGCAACCCGAGTCGTCAGGACGAACGGGGCACGTTCCGGACCATCACCGAGCGCTGACCCACCTCACCGGAGCCGCACCCGCCGGGGCTGCCGGAGCGGCCGCGGTGGCGGGTGACTGGTCAGCCGACCCGACCGAGCCAGACCTGGATCGGCAGCTGCACCAACGAGTCCGGTCGCTGTTCGAGCAACCTGGCGTCCTCGTCGACCCGGGTGTCCACCGCCACGACGGCGGTCTTCAGTCCCAGCCGTGTCAGCGCCTCGGTCGAGTCCGCCGCCACCAGGACCAGGTGGCCGCCGCGGGCGTCGACGGCGCTGCGGATCTGCTCCACCGCCGCTGCCAGACGTGTCGGGTCACCCCGCAGCGCAGACGTCGTCGAGAGCGCGCCCACACCGCAGTACCCACGCAGTACCTGTGGCCACTCGTTCGCCGCGCGTGAGTCGACCATCAGGGCGACGTCGCCGGGTCGCAGCTGGCTGCAGACGTCGTCGACCGCAGCCCACTCCCCCTTCTCGACCCGCTCGTCGGCGTGCGGCCGCGTGGCCAGGGCGGTGGGGACGAGCAGGGCCGCGGCGATGCCGACGCTGACGGCGACGTTCACGGCATACGGGAGGCGGCGGGTGGACCACCGGGACACCACGGCCGCGCAGGCCACGGTGAGCAGCACGACGGTCGGCAGGGCGATGACGAGGCGCCGGTCGGCCCACGGGTGGTCGGGGGTGATGCCGGGGCGGTAGAGGGTGAGCAGCGTCGAGCCGATCCCGACGATGGCCGGCCCGGCCCAGCCCGGCAGCTCGCGCCCGTCGACCCAGGCCGAGGCTGGCGCGGTGGGCCAGCACCGCGGTGGCGACCAGGGCGAGGCCGAGCGCGACCGGACCGAGCCACCAGGACATCCACACCAGGCTCTGCTCCGCATACGTGCGGCCGCCGTCGACGGGAAGTCCCTGCCGGGCCTGGAGCCCCGCCACCACACGGGCCCCGGGATCGGCGGCCGACTGGCGGACGACCTGCCACCACGGGCGGCTGGCCAGACCAGGCCGACGACGACGAAGCCGGCGGCGAGCACCCTGGGCAGCCACGCCTGGAAGAGGCCGGCATCGAGCCCCCGCGACGCGCGATGACCAGCAGGGCGACGCCGAGCAGGCAGACGGCGAGCCCCAGGGCCACGAGGGGAAGCAGCGAGCCGGCGATGCTGCCGAGGTACTCGCTCGAGGTCAGCCAGGTGACACCGAAGGCGACCGCGGCAGAGGCAGCGGTGGAGACCCCGAGCGCGCGTGCATGGCGCCTGCCGTTGCAGGGCGGCGAGGACGACCACCGGCACGACCAGGACCACCTCCCGCAGCGCGTCGACGCGGATGGCGATGGCGCCACCCATGAGGACGCCGGCGACCACGGCAGCGCGGCGGGCGACGACGACGTCGGGCAGCGCGGCGCTGCGGGCGGCAAGCACCATCGTCACCAACCCGGCCGCCAGGACGGGGAGAGCGACGGGCTCGGAGTAGGTCGAGCGGGCGACGTGGACGAGGGGGAACAGCAGGGCGGTGCCCAGCGCCGCCAGTGGTCCCCACCGTGGACCGACGACGCTCGAGGCAAGCAGTCCGACGCCCAGCACCGTCATCCCGAACAGGAGCGCCGCCGCCCACACCGTCGCGGCCGCTCCCCCGACCCACCATGCGACGGAGTACCAGGCCGAGGCCCCGATCGGGAACTGCGGCTGGATGCTCGGCTCCTGCGGCGACCCCGTCGCGTAGAACGCCGGGCTGCCCAGGGTGATGCCGTCGATGGCCAGCACCTCTGCGCCGCCGACGGACCCGGGCGACACCGCGATCGGTCGCTCGTGCCCGGACGCGAGCTGGATGGCGGACTGGAGGTAGGAGCCCGAGTCGCGCCGCGGCAGCACCTGCTCGGAGTGCGTGACGCCGGCCCAGGCGACCGCCCCGACCGAGAGCAGCACGAGCAGGGTGGCCGACCACACCGGGAGAGGCCGGACCGGCACGAGGACCGTCGCCAGTCCCGCCACGACCGCGAGGACCAGGAGCACGGGCACGGCAACGCAGGGGATGCCACCACCCGGCCAGCGCCAGCAGCGCCGCCGCAAGGGAGCCGAGGACCAGCCACAGCCCGCACCAGACCACCGCGCGGGTCACGAGCCAGCCGCCCCACGCCTCGCCCCGCAACAGCGGGAGGTCACCGGAATCGGGCGCGTAGGGATAGCTGCGGGACTCGCGGCTGCTCACAGGCCGCAACGCTACTGCCCGACGGTCGACCGGCGGCGATGTGGGTTGCGCCGTGGTCTCGCGATAACCTCACGCCCATGCCTGCCCCCGACGCCACGCCCGACGACGCCACGACTCCCCGCACGGTGATCACCTTCGGGACCTTCGACGTCCTGCACGTCGGGCACATCCGGATCCTCAAGCGGGCTGCAGCCCTGGGGGACCGCCTCGTCGTGGGGGTGTCGGCCGACGCTCTCAACGAGGCCAAGAAGGGCCGCGCGCCCGTGTTCACCCAGGACGAGCGGGTCGAGATCGTCAGCAGCCTCGGCTTCGTCGACGAGGTGTTCATCGAGGAGAGCCTCGAGCTCAAGCGTGACTACATCGTGCAGCACCGGGCGGACGTCCTGGCGATGGGCGACGACTGGAAGGGCCGCTTCGACTTCGTGTCCGACCTGTGCGAGGTCGTCTACTTCCCCCGCACACCGTCGGTCTCCACGACCGAGCTCATCGAGCACATCGCCAGCACCGCCTGATGCCGCCCACGCCCGCGGAGGTCCTCGCGGCGATGCTGGGCTCCGACCCCGGCCGTCCCCGGGTCACGTTCTACGAGGACACCCCTGGGCCCACCAGCGGTGAGCGCATCGAGCTGAGCGCCAAGGTGCTTGCGAACTGGGTCAGCAAGGCCGCCAACGCACTCCAGGAGGAGTGGGACCTCGCGCCGGGTTCACGCGTACGGCTCGACCTGCCCCCGCACTGGCGCTCGCTCTACTGGGCGCTCGCTGTCTGGTCCGTCGGCGCGACCGTCGTCCTCGACGACGGCTGACGCCGACCTCGTCGTCACCGCCGACCCTCAGAGGGCCACACCCGCTCCGACACCGTCGGTCCTCGTCACGCTCGCGGCCCTGGCTCGCGGCGCGGCCGTGTCCGTGCCCCCCGGGGTCATGGACGAGGCGAAGGAGCTGGCGACGTATGCCGACCAGTTCAGCCCCTGGGACGAGCCGGACCCCGGCGACCTCGCCGTGATCGGCGCAGGCGCCGACACGGCATACGAATCCGTTGTCCCGCAACGGGACTGGCCCGACGGGTCGCCGCGTGCACACTGCGGACTGCCGACCTCGCGCGAGGTGCTGGCGACCGCGCTGGCTGCCTGGGCGGTCGACGGTTCGCTCGTGCTGTCGCGCGGACCCGCGCCCGAAGGCGGCCGCGCCGCTCGGCTGGCTCCGAGGGTGTCACCCGTCGAGGTCCTAGCCCCGGTCGGCCTAGCGGCGTGCGCAGCTCGGCCTCGAGCGGCCTGCCACGTGAGGGTGGCGACGGCACCCCGGTGCGGGCCAGCTTGGCGCGGCCCTGGAGCGCCTTGACGGCGGCGACCGGTGGCCGGGCCGTAACACGCCGTCGACCTTGAGCCGCAACGCCTTCTGGAGGCTGGTCACCGCAGCACCGTGCGAGCCGGCCTTGCAGCACCGTGCCGTAGTAGGCGCGCATCGGGTAGTCCCGGTTCTCCAGGGCTGTCCAGACCGCGCGGTCCACCACCCCGGTCCGCGCCGAGTCGGTGGGCCTTCTGGAACGCCTTGACCGCGGCGGTCGTGCGCGCCCCGAAGGCGCCGTCGACGGCCAGCCGCCGAGGGCGCGCTGCAGGGTCTTGACGGCGTCGCCGCGCGAGCCGGCCTGAGGACCGTGGACGTGAGCGCCGTGTACGGCGTCGCGACCGCGTCGTGCTGCGCGAGGCCGCATCGGGTGCCGGTGCCACCCATCAGCGCTGCCCACGTGCTCGGGCCGACGATGCCGGTGGCGGGCAGGTTGCGTCGGCCTGGAACGCCTTGACGCCGCCTCGGTCCGGACCGAAGGCGCCGTCGGCGGTGATGCCGAGCGCCTTCTGCAGGGCGGCGACGCCGCTCCCGGAGCCCTTCCAGGGTCAGCTTGCGTAGCCGCGAGCGGGCGTCGTCGGTGCGGGGCTTCGTGGGCGGTGCCGGCGGCCGGTCGGGGCGTGGAGGCTCGTGCCCCGCGGCGGGATCAGCTTGAGGGCCACCATCTTCGCCCAGGTCGCGGGGTCGAGCTGACGCCGGTCACCTTGACGCCGTGCGCCGCCTGCCAGGCGCGCAGCGCGGCCGCCGTCTTCGGGACCGAAGACCCCGTCGGGCGTCGACGCCGATGACCCTCTGCGCCAGCGCGACGTCAGGTCCTGTGGCGCCCTGGATGAGCACGGAGTAGACCGCCGACGGGGTCTGCGGCGGGGTGGTGGGCTTGGGTGTCGAGGCGGGGCCCGGGTCGACCGTGTGAGCGCCTTGCCGGTCCACCACGAGGTGCGGCCGTAGGCGCCGTCCCAGGAGAAGGAGAAGTGGACGTGATCGGTGTGCGGGACCGGCCCGGTGTACGTCGCCCAGCCGCGGCCGGGGTCGTAGGCGCGCCACATCTTGTGGTTCCAGATGATGTACATGATCCCGAACCGGCGGGCCATGGCCCCGGGCCGACCCTGGGCGTCGGGCGCGGACAGCCACCGCGTGACGGCGTCGGCGACGACCTTCTCGTTGGGCTTGTTGACGCTGAGCATCCAGTCCCAGGCCCGGCCCTCGGAGTGCTCGGTGAGCCCACTGTTGCAGTTGCGCGTGATCCCCCAGCTGGCGGTGCCGAGCTTGTAGTGGCTGCTCATCAGCTTGGCGAAGGCCACGACGCCGGGCTTGGCGTTCGGGTCGCACAGCCGCTGCGCCTGGTAGGGGGATGCCACGTCGAGCGCCGACGGAAGGCTCTTCGTCGGCGGCTTGGGGGCGGTGGCTGCGCTCGCACCTGCCGCCACCACGGGCACGGCGAGGACGGGGATGGCCAGGACGCCGAAGGCACGCACGAGACGCGACATGCAGGACTCCACGGGGAATGGCACCCCGGGGAGGCGGGGCGCGGAACGAGTTGGACACCAGCCCCAGAGGTCACTCCAGGGCGCAGCAGGACATTTGTCCCACCCGTGCACAGGCGTCACAAGCGGTTCTCCCGAACTACAACCACGGAATTCGGCTCCGCCTCCCCCGAACGGCCCCGCCCGGTGCCCATGTGCGGTGGCCACGCGGCGCACCCACGACGATGGGCGGGGACCCCATCCGGCGACCAGAGGGCTCCGGCTAGAGTCCACGCCATGGACAAAGTCGTCTCCTCCGCGGCCGAAGCCATCGACGGGATCGTCGACGGCGCCTCCCTCTCGGTGGGCGGGTTCGGGCTCTGCGGCATCCCGAGTGTGCTCATCGCGGCGATCCACGATGCGGGGGTGAGCGGCCTGGAGGCCATCAGCAACAACTGCGGAGTGGATGACTGGGGCCTGGGGATCCTGTTGAAGGACAAGCGGATCGCCCGGATGGTCTCGAGCTACGTCGGGGAGAACAAGGAGTTCGAGCGGCAGTACCTCTCCGGAGAGCTCGAGGTCGAGCTGACGCCGCAGGGCACCCTGGCCGAGCGGCTACGAGCCGGCGGTGCCGGGATCCCCGGGTTCTACACGGTGACCGGCGCGGGCACCCAGGTTGCCGAGGGTGGGTTGCCCTGGCTGTATGCCGCGGACGGGACCGTCGCGAAGGCGTCACCTCCGAAGGAGACCAAGGTCTTCGAGGTCGACGGGGAGGACAAGGAGTTCGTCCTCGAACGCGCGATCGTGGCTGACTTCGGACTGGTCCGGGCCTGGAAGGGCGACCGGCACGGCAACCTCGTCTTCAACCGGTCCGCCCGCAACTTCAACCCGCTGGCCGCGATGGCCGGTCGCGTCACGATCGCCGAGGTCGAGGAGCTCGTCGAACCTGGTGACCTCGATCCCGACCAGGTGCACCTGCCCGGCATCTACGTGCACCGGGTGCTCCCCCTGACCGCCGACCAGGCCAAGGACAAGCGGATCGAACGTCGCACGGTCCGACCTCGTCCCGACGCCACCCCCGCCGGCGCAGGGGCCGGCAGCGAGAGCCAGTCCTCGACCGACAGCCAGGAGGCCTGAGATGGCACTGACCCGTGAGCAGATGGCCGCCCGTGCGGCGTCGGAGCTGTCCGACGGCTCGTACGTCAACCTCGGCATCGGGCTGCCGACGCTGGTCCCCAACTACGTGCCCGACGACGTCGAGATCGTCCTGCAGTCGGAGAACGGCATCCTCGGCGTCGGGGCCTATCCCGTTGACGGAGAAGAGGATCCCGACCTCATCAATGCCGGCAAGGAGACCGTCACGCTGCGCCGGGGGTCGTCCTTCTTCGACTCGGCCACCAGCTTCGGGATGATCCGCGGCGGCAAGGTCGACGCCGCGATCCTTGGAGCCATGCAGGTCTCTGCCAAGGGCGACATCGCGAACTGGATGATCCCCGGCAAGATGGTCAAGGGGATGGGCGGCGCGATGGACCTGGTCCACGGCGCCAAGAAGGTCATCGTCCTGATGGAGCACAACGCCAAGGACGGCTCCTACAAGATCGTCGACGAGTGCTCGCTGCCCTACACCGGCCGCGGCGTCGTCCAGCGGATCATCACCGACCTGTGCGTCTTCGACGTCACCCCCGACGGCCTGGTCCTGCGCGAGCTCGCCGAGGGCGTCACCGAGGACGAGGTCCGCGACCGCACCGAACCCGACTTCACCGCCAACCTCGCCTGAGCGCGCAAACGGCTTCGCGGCTGCCGCGTCCGGTCCCCTGCCGCCAGCCGGCGGCAGGGACACCGACGTCAGCTGTTTGCGGCGGCGCTCAGCGCGGTGTTGGCCAGCGCCCCGGTGCCACCCACGGCGGTGACGGTCTCGAGGTTCGGCGTCGACTGCAGGGTCACGGCGGCAGCCTCCACGAGGGAGGACTTGCGCGTGAGCACCATCAGCCTTTGCAGCGACCCAGCCACGAGTGAGTCGACGAGCGCGGTGTCACTCCCGGAGGTCAGCACGACCTCGGAGGTGGTCGGCAGGTACCTGCGGTAGAACGCCGCCACCGCTCCTGACGAGCCGTACCGGTCGGCACCCGCCAGCCGGAACACCTTGACGTTCATGGCCGTGATCTCGGCCTGGACGCCGTTGCCCACGACACTGGTGCCACCGACGATGCGGGCCTGGGTGGCGCCCACGGACTTGATGGCCTGCTTCGTCACTTCGGTGAGCCGTCCGGCCTGGGTGAGCAGGATCGGCTCCTTGAGGGCCGAGGCGGGTCCGGAGGCACCGAGCGCGTCGGCCAGCCCGTTGCCGCCCGCGACGACCACGGCCGGGGTGCTCCGCTTGGCCTTGATGGCCTTGGCCACCAGGGCGGAGGTCGCGTAGCGGTCGCTGCCGCCGAGGCGCACGACGGTCATCCCGCGCGAGCGGAGCTGGCTCGCCACGGCTTCGGAGACGACGCCCGTGCCCCCGACGATGTATGCCGTCTTGACGGCGGAGCCGCGTCGCCCCAGCTCCGTGACGGTGGGCGGGGGCAGCTTGCCCTGCTGGGTCAGCAGCAGCGGACCGGCGACCGTGGCGGCGAGGGGGCCGGCCACCGACGCGTCCGAGAGCGTCGTGTCGCCGCCGGCGATCACCACCGCGGTCGCGGTGGTCGGCACCCTGCGCGCAACGGCGGTGGCCGACGCGTACCGGTCTGCACCGGACAGCCTGCCGGTGAGGTGGCGGATCATCGTCGACTTCACGGCACCGCCCGGAGAGGCCGCGATGGCACGGAGCTGGTCCCCGGTGACGGTGTGGGTGGAGCCCGAGGAGGAGGTGGCCTTCGCCGTGTGCACGCCACCGTTGACGGTGCGGTCGCGCAGGTCGAGCCGGACGACGTCACCGAGGCCGAACACGGCCGCCATCGAACCGCCGCCCGTCACCTGTCGCCAAGCCCGGTTGGGGTTGCTCGGACGAAGGCTCCACGGGTCGGAGACCCCGCGCAGGTAGGGCAGCGGCGTGCCGCCCCACACGTCCTCGTTGTTCTCGGTGCGCCCACCCGAGGACGAGGAGTAGAAGGCCTGGATGATCTTGCCGGCATACCTGACGACGTAGCCGTTGGTCCCCGAGCCGGCGGCGCGCACGGCGTTCTTCCAGTTCGTCCAGTAGGGCGCGTTGCCGTTGGCGAGCACGGTGGAGTATCCGCCGTAGACCTGGTCGGCGGTCGTGTCGAGGACGTGGCAGTTGCAGCTCGGCTGCACCGCTCCGCCGAGCCGCTCGTACTTCGCCAGGACGTACCCCCGTGCGGCAGCCGCCTGCGCCTTGAGCGCCTCGACGTTCCACGACCAGGGGCTCTCGGCGAGGTAGTCGAGGTACTCGTCGTGGAGCCGGACCTGGTTGACGACGTTCATCGTCGTCGGTGTCTTCGGCTTGATGACCAGGACGCCGTCGCGGTACTTCCCACCACCGATCCCGACGAGGGTGCGATCGCCGGTGTAGGGCGCGTGATCCCAGTTGAGGATCGCCTGCGGCCCGCTCAGGGTGGTCGGAGCGCACGTCGAACAGGACGCCTTGAGCTACGCTTCCGGTCACCGAGAAGGCCACGGTGGCAGGCTTCGACGAGGTCATGCTGCCGCCACCCAGGGTCAGGGTGAACCCGCCGCCACCGCTGCTGAGCGCACTCGACGTGGCGCTGGCGCTGGCCGCGCCGTAGACGATGTTGACGTTGATCCACATGCTGTCCCGGACCGAGTCGTAGGTGGTCCGGGAGTAGTAGTGCGCGAGGATCTGCTTGGCGGTGTAGCCGTCCTTGGCCATCTCCGAGGCGCCGTACTGGCTCATGCCGATGCCGTGGCCCCACCCGGCGCCGTGCAACGCCCAGCCGGGCGTCGCGGCAGCCGTGGCGAGCGCCGAGGACGAGCGAGCGGCGCCGGCCCGGTCAGTAGTGCCCACGCCGTTCTCGGGCGAAGGTACCGCTCCCGGCGGCCCCACGGGGCGCGCCTGGTCGGCGCCCCACCCGGGACTGGGAGCCGGGCTGTCGGCGAGCGCTGCGGGTGACACGGCGAGCCCGACCAACGCGGTGGCGAGCACTGACACAAGTCCGGCGCGCACGGCATACCGGCGCGACGCGGCGCCACCGGCATTGCGGTGCAGGAGGTCAACCTGGGTTGGTCGCACGGGACGTGCTCCTTTCGGGGACGGCCGGGGAGGGTCGGCGGTCTCGGTTCAGGGTCTCACTGCAGGACCGCACGCTGGGCGCGACCTGCCACGAGCTCGTTGACGGCACCGGTGCCACCCAGCACCGTGACCTCGCGCAGTCCGGGCGCCGCGTCGAGCCAGGCGGCGGTCGTGGACGGCATCGAGGTGCCCTTGGTGTAGAGCGTCACCCGGCCGAACTGCCCACCGGAGAGGGTGTCCACGAGCGCGGCCGCCTCTCCCGAGGAGAGCAGCACCTGCGTGGCCGGAAAGAGCCGGCTGGCCCAGTTCGCGACCGCCGTGCTCGTACCGTAGCGGTCGGCGCCGGCCACCCGGGTGGGCGACGGGAGCTGGGCGGCGACGGCAGCGGGGATGACCCCGGTGCCACCGGCAACCACGGTGCGTTGGGCCTGCACGTGCCCCAGTGCCCAGCGTGTCTCGAACGGGACCTTGTCTGCGGCGACGAGCAGGATGGGTCGGCCGAGCGCCGCTCCCGGCCCTGACAGGACCAGCCCGTCCGCCATCGCGTCGGCGCGACCGCTCGCGATGAGGACGTCCTTGCGGACACCGCCCATCTGCCAGGCGACCTTGGCCGCGGTGTCGTACCGGTTCTTGCCGGGCAGGCGGGTGATCGTCGTGACGCCGAGGTTGCGCAGCTGGGTCTCGACCGCCCCCGCGATCACTCCCGTGCCGCCGACGACGTACGCGCTGGTGGCGCGACGAGCCCGGATGTCGGCCTGGACGACCGGGGGCAGGCGATCCGGCCCGGTGAGGAGCAGGGCGGCACTCTTCGCCTGCGCGAGCGGGGCCGCGACGAGGGCGTCGGCCATGCCGGCGTCGGCACCCGACGCCAGCACCACCGTGGTGGCCTGGGGGTGCGCGGCCCGGGCCACGAGGACCGCTGTGGCGTACCGGTCGTCGCCGCCGATGCGGGGAGGGCAGTAGCCGGTGGGAGCGCCCGGTGCCGAGCCGACGTGCACCCGCACGGTGTAGGGCGGGACGCTGTTGGCCGTGCCCGAGCCGGCGGACCCGGACACGCTCACGAGGTAGTCGCCCGGCGGTGCCCAGGCGCCGCTGGCGAGCTTGCCGTTCCACGGCGCGACGATGCCGGAGGTGACGGTGGCCGACCCCTTCGCCGTGGCCAGCACGTCGGTGCGACAGGCGCTGCGCACCTGGAGAGTCCATGACATCGAGCGGTTCGGCTTGGCCCTGATCGTGGGTCCGGGGCTGCCGTAGGTCCAGCTGGTGATGTCCTGCGTGGGGTTGAAGAAGGCCGCCCCCATGAGGCTCTTGGCCGCCGTGCGGATCGAGGCCAGCTTGGCGTAGAGCGCGTTGCCCGGGCACTCGGTGTCGTTCGGAGCGCCGTCGGCGTCGCGGTGGCCCGAGACCGTGTAGACGGAGGTCTTCATCCCGGCGAGGGTCACCTTCGCGGTGGGGTCGACGTGGGCCAGACCGAGCTTCCAGGCGAACAGCTTGTTGAAGGCCGTCATCGTCGCGGCCGGTGGGGACGCCGTCGAGAACGTCCCGATCGCGGCGGCGCCGAAGAGCTGGGAGTTGAAACCGCCCGTGTGGGCCCCGATCACCGGCTGGTCGACCCCGCCGGCCCGGCCCTCCCAGGTCCGACCGAACCGGTCGATGAGGAAGTTGTAGCCGATGTCGCTCCACCCCCGCGACTGGGTGTGGAACGAGTAGATCCCGCGGATGATCGCCGGCACCTGTCCCGCGGAGTAGTTGTTGGCGTTCACCGTGTGGTGGACGAAGCCGGCCTTGATCGTGCCGTACTCGGGCACGCCGGTGCGGAGCCGTTCGTCGGCCCCCCACTGGGCTCGCGTGAGGATCGTGGGCTTGGTGCCGGCCGCCTGTGCGGACCCGGCCTGGGAGACCGGGGCGTCGGCCGCGGACACCGACGGGTCGATGAGGTCGAGCTGGACGCCGGCGGGGACGCTCGCGGACGTCGTCAGCACCCGCACATCGACCGCGTCCGCGGTCACGACATAGGGGTCGGTGCCCCCTCGCTCGGCCCTGGCCTCGGCCGTGTCGGGATCCGGCCCGTGGTCCTCGTCGGCCTCCATGGCGGTCCAGTCGCTCCAGGCTCCTGCGTCGCGGACGCGGTACTCCACGGTGTCCTGGGCGGTGACGGCGCCCTGCGGCCAGGTCACGCCGACCACGTGCAGGCGCCCGTCGGTGCGCTGCGCCCCGGACTGGAGGCCGGCGCGTGGTGCTTTGGCGGGGCGGTAGGTGCGGCCCGCCTCCGAGGCGACGGGGGTACGAGCCGCCTCGGTGAGCGCGTCACCGCTCAAACTGGCCAGCGACACCTCGCGCAGGTGGGTGGGCACCGGGTGCGGCACGGCGTCCGCTGACGGTGGCCGGACGGCCACCACGGACATGGACACGAGCAGTCCGGTGACCGCCAGCGTGAGTCCCAGCACGCGCAGCGGCGAGGAGGGTGCGGTCACGGTGAGTGGGTGCGTACGTGCAGTCATGGCGATCCGTAGCGTCATAGTCGGTTTCGTGTGGATCCGCGGACGCATCCGCGGAATGCGGTCAGAGCACACCAGCGCAGCGGACGCCCACCGCGGGAGCACTGCGGGCGGAGCGCCGGTCCAGAGTCACACACCAGTCACAGGCGTCACACCCGGCTCAGGCGACCGTGGCCGTTTTGTTACGCATTCCGCCCATGCCGGACCCGGTGCCCCGTCCGATGAGCCCGGTTCCTCCGCGCGACGCTCCGTGGACGCGACCTCAGGACCTCGGACCTGGAAATCTCACTAGGCTGACCATCGATGAACGACGAAGTCTGGCTGGTCGTCCCGCTCTACAACGAGGCCCGGGTCATCGGCGACGTGGTGCGCAGCGCGCGCGAGGTGTTCCCTCACGTCGTCTGCGTCGACGACGGGTCCACGGACGACAGCGCCACCGTGGCCCAGCGTGCCGGGGCCGTCGTCGTCCGACACCCGGTCAACCTGGGTCAGGGAGCCGCCCTCCAGACGGGCTTCGAGTACGCCCTCACGCAGCCCGGCATGCAGTGGGCGGTGACCTTCGACGCCGACGGTCAGCACCAGGTGGCCGATGTCGTCGAGATGCTCGCCCTGGCTCGAGCGGACGGTCTCGACGTCGTCTTCGGCTCGCGGTTCCTCGACCAGCGCACCCAGGCCGGCCTGGTCAAGAAGACCGTCCTGCGGCTGGCTGTCGCCTACACCAACCTGACCACCCGCACCCGGCTCACCGATGCCCACAACGGTCTGCGGGTCCTGGCGCGCTCCGTCGTGGAGCGGATCGACATCACCCAGAACCGGATGGCCCACGCCTCCGAGCTGGTCTCCCAGATCGGAGGTATGGGGGTGCGCTACGCCGAGAGCCCGGTGCACATCCTCTACACGGACTACTCCAGGTCCAAGGGTCAGTCCGTCTGGAACGCCGTCAACATCCTCGTGGAGCTGATCTTGCGATGAGAGTCGTCCTGATCCAAGTCATCCTCATGGTCGTCGTACTGGCTGTCGTCGCCAGGCTCTTCCAGTCGCGTGGGGCTCGCTCGCAGGCGATCCGCCGGATCGGACTGCTCCTGTTCAGCGCGTTCGCCGTCGTGTCCATCCTCTTCCCCACCGTGTGGAACGGCATCGCCCACTTCGTCGGTGTCGGCCGCGGGACCGACATGGTCCTCTACGCCCTGGTCGTGGCCTTCCTGTCGTTCACGGTCACGACGTACCTCCGGTTCCGCGACCTCGAGACGAGGTACACCAAGCTGGCCCGGCGCCTGGCCCTCGACGAGGTCGAGCACGACCAGCTGCCCCCCTCCGACCCGGCCTCGCCCGGTCGCTGAGGCTGCCCTTCCCGACCCATTCGCCGGTGCGGTCGGGCCCGCCTTGACGGCCCGCTGACGCGGAGCGTCGCGTCGGCGGCCGCTGACGCGGAGCGTTGCGTGGGCGGCCGCTGACGCGGAGCGTTACGTTGCCAGCCGGTGACCTCAGGCGTCGCGTCGTCGGGTGGTGCGGCCGAATGCCGCCAGGATGTCGCCCGCCGCCGCGAACAGGCTGGTCCTCGAGAGTCCGGCTCCGTCACTGGCCCGCCCCCCGTGCAGGACGGCCTCCGCGATCGCCGACGCATCCAGCGCGGCGAGCTCGACCCCCGCGGGCCGAGCCGCGACATCGCTGGCCACCACCCTGGTGCCGGCGGCCAGCGCCTCGCGCACCACGACCGAGTCACCGTCCCAGGAGGTGGGTCGCAGGAACACCGAGCTGCGCTGCAGCACCTCGCGCACCTCGGCCGGCGCCGCGTCGTAGCTCAGCTCCACCCAGGGCAGCCCCGCCACGTCGGTGCGCAGCCGGGCCAGCTCCGCACCGTCGTGGCCGTAGGCAAGGATCCGCAGCCGCGCGTCGCGCCATTCCCTGCGGACCAGGCCCACAGCCGCGACCGCCAGGTCGGCGTTGTAGTGCGCCAGCCCGGCATTGGTGCTGACCGACAACAGCTGCCGATCGCGGTGCGGCGCCTGCGGATCCGCCACCGGCTCCGGGGAGTAGGGAGACACCACCCGTAGCCGCCGGGCGACACCTCTCGGCAGGCAGGTCGCGATCTCGTCGTTGACGGCCCAGATCTCGTCGTAGGCCCTGAGGGCCAACCTCAGGGCTGCTCCGCGGACACGCCCCATCGCCTCCAGCTGGCCCCGGACCGAGCCCGAGTGCAGGACCAGGACGGTGCGGCCGGGCAGCAACGCGAACAGCGGTGCGAGCGCCATCGCTCGCCCCAGCCTGGTGATGTGGAACAGGTGCAGGGACCGGTGCCGCCACAGCGCAGGCACGGCGGACATCGCGCGCCTGGCCGACCCGGTGTCGACGTACCTCACGTCGTGGCCCGCGGCACGTAGCTGTGCCGTCAGCTGTCGATGGCTGGTCAGCACGCCGCCCACCTCGCCGTGCTCCTGGGCCCACTGGAGCACGCGGACTCCGGCGGTCGTCCGGGGATCGGCGGGGGTGTCCACCGTCAGTCCAGACGCGAGCTCGTGAGGACGCCCACGAGGTGTCCGCCTGCGGTCACCAGGACGAGCGGCACCATGACGACGACGAGTCCCCGGGTGCCCGCGAGCCCGTCACCGGCGACGTCGATCACGCCGGCCACCAGTGCCAGCAGCGACGCCTCGACGGCGACGAAGGCCCGGAAGACGGGGAGGTAGCCGAACGCCCTGCGGGCCAGGGCCAGGCCGGTCACCTTCGAGCGCGTCGTCTCGGCCACGTCGATGAGCATCGGTCGTCCGGTCTTGGCCCGTGCGACGACGACGAGATCGGTGAAGGCCTTGTTGAGCAGGACCACGACACTGACCAAGAGCCCCAGGACGGCCCACCCGCCCACCTGTCCCGGGGCGGACAGCGACCAGCCGTCAGCCCGCAGACCCAGGGCGCAGGGGATCGCCGCCTCGGTGACGTAGTGGCCGACGCGGTCGAGATAGATCCCGGCGGGCGAGAACCGCTGGCGCCACCGCGCCACCTCCCCGTCGCTGCAGTCCAGCAGGATCTGCGCCTGCATCGCCAGGACGCACAGGACCGGTCCGACCAGGCCGCCCAACGGCAGAGCCAGGGCGCCTGCGAGCCCGACGCCGATCATCAGCCAGGTGACGCCGTTGGCGCTGATCCTCGTCGGCAGGAGCGCCCTCGTGGCGTAGATGCTCAGGTGGCGGATGTAGAGGGCGCCGGTCCAGTGCTCGGCGTTGTAGCGCGCGATGTGCTCGGGCGGCTGCGCGACCGCGCGCAGCGCTGCCATCGACGGGTGGTTGTCCCGCGGATCGTGACCCAACGGGCTGTCGGTGCTCACTGGGCGGCACCCGCGCCCGCGCGACGGCCGCGGGACCAGGCGAGCCAACCCGAGGCGGACTCCGCGGCATACACGACGATGAGGCCCAGCGCGCCCCAGCCCAGCACCTCGGGGATGGGCCCACCCAGCACCCCGACCAGGACGAGCAGGACCCAGCGCCCCTCGACACCCAGCGTGACCGTCGTGACCCAGGCCGCAGCCGGCCGGCCGGTGTCGCGCAACCGGTAGACGACGTCGTACCGGTGCCAGGCGACCGCGGACAGGTAGACGTAACCGGTCCACTCGAGGCCCTCTGGAAGGGGGCTCACCAGACCCAGGACCAGTGCGGCCTCGGCTCCCCACAGGAGCGCGTCGCCCTGCCAGGCGAGCCGGTCCCGGAGGGGTGCGCGGCACCCGATGCCAACCAGCAACGCCGCCACGACGGTCATGGCCACGACCAGCCAGGTGACCTCGTGCTCGGCGACCACCACCAGCGCCGCCACCCCCACGAGTACGGTCCCGGCCACGGCGACGACGAACGGTCCGCCGAGCCTGCGACCGACGGCCCGGCCGAGGGGCCCGACGTCGACCAGGTGGTCCAGGTGACCCCAGTGCCGGTCCGAGAAGCCCTCCTCGGCCTGGAAGTCGTCGATCCGCAGCAGTGCCTTGGCGGTGCGGCCACCCTGGGTCCAGACGAGAGCGACCGTCGTGGCCACGGTGAGCAGCCAGAGGACGATCCTCGGCTCGAAGGTGAGCAGGCCGAGCGAGAGCAGCAGGTAGCGCTCGGCGATCGGCAGGTGCAGCACCTTCTTGACCCAGTACGTCGCCGCGGCACCGCGGCTGCGCGGGCCCGGCACCTCCAGCTCCGCACCACTCGGGCCGAGGTCACGCGGCTCGTCGACCGGCAGCAGGTCGGGAGCGACGTCACCCTTGGACGCCCGGTTGCGGTGGAAGTAGGCGTAGTCCTCGAGGTGGCGCATGGTCACCAGCACCATGGACAGCGTGGCGAGCAACCACAGCGGCTCCCCGCGCCGCACTCCCACCCAGGCCACGCCGGCGATGAGGGAGTACTCCTTGATCCGGTCGCCGACCGCGTCCAGCCAGGCCCCGAGGGCGCTGAAACGGCGGGTGAACCGCGCGATCTCGCCGTCCACGCAGTCGACCACCAGGGCCAGCTGGAGGAGCAGTGCGGCCGCGACCCAGGTCCACCGGTCGTCGACGGCGGCCAGGGCCGCCGCGAGCACGCCGATGAGGAGGCTGCAGACGGTGACGAGGTTCGGGGTCCAGCCGTGCGCGAGCCCGAACCCGGTGAGCCGACGCGACAGCCGGCGGATCACGAAGGTGGAGAAGAACCCGTCTCCACCGCGCGAGGCGCCGGCAAGTCGCTGCTGCCAGACCGACCCGCGACTGCCAGCGACCCGGGAGCCCCCTCGCCGCAGGTCGAACGGCCCGAGCGGCACCACGCCGACCGGCACCCCTCCCCTCACCAGTGCGAGCAGCGCCAGGTCGAACGCGTCCACCTCCGGGTCGGCGGCGCTCGCCGACGTCGCCGCGAGCCGCCAGAGCGCGGCTGCGGCCGACAGGTCGGCACGTCCAATACGCAGCACCCCCGCCGCATAGCCGGTGGGTGCCGAGACGGTATGCCGCGTGGTGCCGACCGAGTGGACGCGCCGCACGTCGCGCTCCACGCGGACCAGCGTCAGACCAGCCGGATCGCCTTGCACCGCAACGCCTTCCAAGGTGGCGACTGCTGTCTGGTCGTCCGGTCGGTCGAGCAGGTCCAGGAGGGCCACGGACGACAGGTCGAGGTCGCCGGCCGCTACGACCAGGGCCGCTGGCGGCTCTGCGCCCTCTGGCAGGTCGGTGGCCGCTGGCTCAGCACGGTCGGCAAGGTCGCACAACCAGCCCGTGCCTGCCGTGTCGATCACGGTGGGCTCCAGACCCAGGTCGACCAGCGAGGCCGCGATCGTGCCGGTGGGCGCGCGACCGCCCAGCACGACCGTCGGAGCACCTGCACTGTGCCCGTGGACTGCCCGTGCCGCGGCACTGCCGACAAAAGGCTGGTCGACCAGGCTCACGAAGGAGCGTCCGCATCCGCGTTGTACTGCTCGATCACCGAGTCGACCGGGCCGTCACCGACCAGAGCGCCCTGCCTGAGGTAGAGGCCGCGCTTCGCGAAACGCCGCAGGTCGCCCTCGCTGTGCGAGACGAGGAAGAGCGTCTTGCCGCCGCTCAGCATCTCCTCCATGCGCAGGTAGCACTTCTCGCGGAAGGCACGGTCGCCCACGGCGAGCACCTCGTCGACGAGCACGATCGGCTCGTCGAGGGTGGTGATGACGGCGAAGCCCAGACGCACCTGCATGCCGGAGGAGAAGTGGCGGAACGGCGTGTCGAGGGCATCCCTGACCTGGGGACCGGCGAAGTCGACGATCCCGTCGAAGCGCTCGTCGACCTGCCGACGGGTGAGCCCGTGCAGCCCCGCCGTGAGGTACACGTTGTCCCGCGCTGAGAGCTCGCCGATGAACCCGCCGGTCAGCTCGATCAGCGGGGCGACTCCGCCCCGGACGCGCACCTTGCCGTGGTCGGGTAGCAGCACGCCCGCAATCATCTTGAGCAAGGTCGACTTGCCGCTCCCGTTGCCACCGATCAGGCCGACGGCCTCCCCGGGCATGACGTCGAAGGTGACGTCCTTGAGGGCCGAGAAGGTCTCCTTGTTGTGGGAGGTGCGGCCCTGGAAGACCATCTCCCGCAAGGACATCTTGCGACGACGGTTGCGGTAGAAGTCGATGCCAAGGCCGTTGGCCTCGATCACGGGCCTCACGTCAGATCTCCTTCAGCACGGCGGACTCGAGACGCTCGAAGACGAGCGTGCCGATGAGCAGGACCACGAGCGAGATCACGGCGGACAGGAAGACCGACTTCTCATTGAGGTCCTGCGGGAAGAAGCCCGCGCGGTAGAGCTCGAGGATGCCGGTCATCGGGTTGAACAAGAGCACCGTCCGCAGGCTTTCCGGAGCGGCATGGACCCCGTAGATGATCGGCGTGGAGTAGAACCCCATCCGCAGGACGATCCGCACCACCCGTGCGGTGTCGGTCACCAGCGCCGTGATCGGCGCGAGGATCAGGCCGATCCCGGTGAGCAGCACGAACTGGATGACCAGAGCCAGCGGGATGAGGAGAAGACGAGGGTTCAGGTGCGCGTCGCCCTTGATCAGGTAGTAGAGGGTGAAGCCGGCCAGGACCGGCATGGACAGCAGGAACTCGATCCCCTTGGCGATGACGACACGCACCACCCACAGCTCACGTGGCAGGTTGGTGGACCGGACCAGCCGGGACTCCGCGAGCAGCGCCCGCGACGTCTCGGTGAGGGACGACGAGAACCACTGCCAGGCCAGCAGCCCGACGATGAGGAACAGCACGTAGGGCTGGTACCCGACGCTCCGGGCCTTGAAGATCACGGTGAAGACGACGAAGTAGATGGCCGACATCGCCAACGGGTCGAGGATCGTCCACAGGTAGCCGATCGCGCTGCCGGCATACCGCACGCGCAGGTCACGCTGGACGAGCGTGCCGAGGATGCGCCGCTTGGCGAGCAGTCCTCGCGCCTGCGAGATGAGGATCATCGTGGGGGTCCTACCTTGTCATTTCGCGCCGGAGGGCGGGGTCCGGCGCTGGTACCAGAGCGGTTCTGGGCATTCGACCGGCGAGTCTATGCCCCGGACGTCGGCCGGTGAGCGCCACGCTATTCTGACCGACCACGGACCATCCGAAGGAGGGACACGCGTGGCGAACGCACCGGCCCCCCCACCGGACGTCAGCGTCGTCGTCATCGTCTTCAACGACGCCAGACGACTTCCCACCGCAGTGCGTTCGGTCCTTCGCCAGACCCTGCGGCACGTCGAGGTGATCATCTGCGACGACGCCTCGACCGACGCGACACCCGAGGTGGCGGCGCGGCTCCAGGCCGAGGACCCGCGGGTGCGCTACGTCCGCCTTCCCGAGAACTCAGGAGGCTGTGGCCGGCCCCGCAACGTGGGGATGGGCGAGGCGCACGGCAGCTACGTCATGTTCCTCGACAGTGACGACCGCCTCGAGCGGCACGCCTGCAAGAACCTCCTGGAGGCAGTGGAGGACAGCGACGCCGACTTCTCGATGGGCCTGGTGCGCCGCCAGTACATGGACACCGGGCGGCAGACCCTCTGGTACCCGGCCCTGTTCAGCGAACGCAGAGTGGTGGGCGGTCTGGCCGAGTCGCCCGAGCTGGTCACCGACGTGCTCTCGGTCAACAAGCTCTACCGGATGAGCTTCCTGCGCAGCCGCGGTCTGTCCTTTCCCGAGGACGTCCACTACGAGGACCAGCTGTTCAGCTTCCAGGCCTACCACCGGGCCGAGCGCATCGCGATCATCCCCGAGAACGTCTACCTGTGGAGGATCTTCCCGGTGGCCAAGGGTCGCTCCATCACCCAGCGGCGACACCAGATCGACAACTTCCACCACCGGCTGACGGTCCACCGTCGTCTGGACGCCTACATCGCCGAGCACGGCACGCCTGAGCTGCAGCGTGTGAAGGACCTGAAGTTCCTCGAGAACGACATGCGTCTCTACCTTGCCGACGTGATCGACGGCGACGACGCCGTGACGGCCGAGGTCCTCGTCGAGGCGGACGCCTACCTGCGCGGCATACCTGCTGACCGATTCGAGTCCCTGCCGTTCGCGCTGCGGGCGGCCTGTGGCATGGCCCTGCGCCACGACCTCGAGGGTCTGCGTCAGCTGATGCTCCTCGACCGGCGCAACATCCTCGCGCCGCGGGTGAGCACCCACGCCGGAGTGACCTACCTGTCCAACCGGCACGCGGCACCCGGCCCTGATCCCGACCACTCCCTCGAGAGCCGCGAGAACTCCCTTCTCGTGGCGGACGGCGCCCCCGTGCTGACCGCGCCCGTGGGCACCTTCCAGCTGGCACACGAGCTGACCTCGGCGCGCATCCGGCGTGGTGCGGTCGTCCTCACCGGCACGACGTTCGACGCCCTCGACAAGCTCGCGGCAGCCGGCTCGGACTGGGAGCTGAGCCTGGTCGCCGACCTGCGTGACCGCAAGGGTTCGAGGGCCGTCCCGCTGACCATCGAGGAACACGAGGACCACACGGTCCGGTGGAGCGCGACCATCCCCCTGGACCACCAGTTCGCCGCCGTGCAGGCGACGGCGGAGTGGGACATCCAGGTCCGCACCAGGATCCGCGACCACGTCTCAGACACCGCGCTGCTGTGGGGCCGCAGCATCCAGCCGCTGAGCCTGCCCCTGCCGATCAGCGCCCGCCTCGGCCTGGCCCAGACGGGGCGCCTCGGCCCGGCCGACGACGCCTCCACCCGGATCTCGGTCGAGTCCACCCCCGGCCTGCGGCGCAAGGTGGCCAACCGGTTGCGCAAGCGGGTGCTGCCGGTCGTGGACGAGAAGCTCACCACGCCGTGGAGGACGGTCGAGAAGGGGCGTGCCCTGCGGCGGCTCTACACCGCCATGCGCAAGCTCCCCCTCGACCGCAACCTGGTCGTGTTCGAGGCCAACATGGGCACCATCTACGGCGACAGCCCCAAGTACGTCTACGAGGAGCTGCGCCGGTCCCATCCGGGCATGAAGGCCGTATGGGTACTCCCCCGCGACCATCGCCCTCCGCACCCCGGCGTCCGCGTCGTCAACCGGGGCACGGCGGCATACCTGCAGGTGCTGGCGCGCGCGGCGTTCTGGGTCGACAACCAGACCTTCCCCCGTTACGTGCGCAAGCGTCCTGGGCAGCGCTACCTGCAGACCTGGCACGGGATCCCGCTGAAGAAGATGGGTCACGACGAGCCGGGCAAGCCGCCACCGGTCCAGCGCCCGGACCGTGGTGTCGGTGCCTGGGACGAGCTGGTCGTGCCCAACCCCTACTTCGAGCAGACCTTCGTACCGGCCTACCGCTACACCAAGGGCCTCGTCCGCTACGGCACGCCCCGTAACGACCCGCTCGTGGACGGCTCGCTGACCCGCGAGGAGGCACGCCGCCGGCTGGACCTGCCGTCCGACGCCCGGGTCGTCCTCTACGCGCCCACCTTCCGGCAGGACAACCGCAGCCCGAAGGTGGCCGTCCGCCCGCACTTCGACGTGGCCGCGATCCTCCGCAGCCTCGACGACAACACCTTCCTGCTGCTGCGTCCCCACTACCTCAACCGGATCACCGTGCCCGGATCGGCCAAGCACCGGGCGATGGACGTCTCCGACGTCGAGGACGTCAACCTGCTCTACGTCGCCGCGGACGTGCTGGTGACGGACTACTCCTCCGTCATGTTCGACTTCGCCCTGCTGCGCAAGCCGATCATCTTCTACATCTACGACTATGCCGAGTACCTCTCGACCCGGGGCACGTACTTCGACCTCATCGAGGAGGCGCCCGGGCCCCTCGTGTCGACGACGCAGGAGCTCGCGTCGGCGCTCGGCTCGGCCGAGGCCGACCGCGCGGGCTACACCGAGGCCTACGAACGGTTCGTCGAGAACTACTGCGGTGTCGAGGACGGCAAGGCCTCGGCCCGCGCCGTCGCGCGGCTGCTCGACCCGGCGGAGGGAACCCCGTGAAGCCGCGCATCCTCATCATGTCCAACCACATCGACGGCCTGGGGGGCGTCGAGCGTGTCGCCCATGGCCTCTCGGCAGGCCTTTCGCAGCGCGGCTTCGACGTCGCCCTGCGCGGCATCCGGCCCACCTCGGGGCCGTCGATCGACATGACCATGTCCGGGTACTCGACCGGGTTCATGTCCGAGCGGCCGGAGGCGCCCGAGGGCGAGAAGCCGCTGCCCGCGCTGCTGCGACGAGCTATGCGCAAGGAGGCGATGGCCAACCTGCAGAGCACGCTCGCGGAGTACCGCGGCAACATCGTGGTGTGCATGCAGGTCTACACGATGGAGCACCTCGCCAAGCTGGGCTTCGAGGAGATCATGGCCGCCGGCACGCGGATCATCGGCCAGTACCACTGGTCCTACCAGGGGGCTCGGTCCAACACCGACTTCGACCGCCTCTCCCGGACCTACCGCCAGATCGACAAGTTCCTGCTCCTCACCGAAGCCGACGCCGAGGCGTTCCGCAGGCACAACTTCAACAACACCGGCGCCATGCCGAACCCGCTGTGGATGGCACCGGCGGGGGACGCCGTGCCGCGCCAGAAGCGCGTGGTGGCGCTGTCCCGCTACGACCCGGTCAAGCAGCTCGACCACGCCCTCAGGGCCTGGGCCCAGGTGGCACCGGACTTCCCGGACTGGCGGTTCGAGCTGTACGGCGACGGTCCCCTGCGCCACGAGCTGCAGGCCCTCATCGACCGGCTCCAGATCGCTGACAGCGCGGCGCTCATGGGCCCGACCGACGACGTCGAGGGGGTGCTGCTCGGCTCGCGGCTGTCCGTCCTCTCGTCCCTGTTCGAAGGACTGCCCATGGTGCTCGCCGAGTCACTGGCGTGCGGGGTGCCGGCGGTCGCCTACAACTGCGCGCCCGGGGTCGCCGAGATCGTGACGGACGGCGTCGACGGACGACTGGTCCACCAGAACAACGTCTCCGGGTTGGCGGGAGCGCTCCGGCAGCTGATGGGAGACGACGCCCTGACCGACGGCATGGCAGCAGCCGGGCGGATCTCGGCGGCACGGTTCTCCATCGACACGGTCATGGACCGCTGGGAGGACCTGATCGCCCGGACCATCCGGTAGCGCGGACACCGGAGCCTGGCGGTCGGCCGTCGGCGGCCGACGCCGGCGGCGTGGGCCACTCGGGCCAATGCGGGCGGGCCAATACGGGCGGGGCAGTGCGGGGCAGTGCGGGATCGGGGCAGCGTCCGTCAGCGCAGCCTGGCGGCCGCCTCCGCGGCGGCGAGGTCGACCTGCGACTCCCGCGCGTCCGGGTCCTGCTCGCTCGGACTGCCCAGTCCGTCCGGGCCCTGGGCGTCGGTCGGCGGCGTGTGGGCTGACCGACGGAGGAGCCCGCGGAGGCGGCGTTCGCACGGGTGCTCGATCGCGTAGTAGCAGATCGCCGCGAGGGCCACACCGACCGCGGCCATGCCGATCAGGTCGAAGAGGTTGGCGTTGCTCGGCTCCCGCGGCCCGAAGGTCATCGTGGCCAACCGCAGGGGGAAGTAGTGCACGAGGTAGAACGCGAAGGACCAGGCGCCCAGGAGCACCAACGGCGTGCTTGCCAGCCACGAGACCCGCCCGCTGAGGTCGCGCTTGGCAGCCACCCCCAGCAGCCACGCGAAGAGCAGCGGGGCCACCACCTGGTCGAGGTAGACCACCGCGTCGGACCACCACGGGCTGAGGTAGGGGCGGAGGTTGAAGTAGACCAGGATCCACCCGGCGAGGACGGCGACGACGCCGACGACGTTGCCGCGCACGACGGTCCCGCGCCTCACCAGGAGGGCCAGCACCACGCCGAGGATGAACTCCCAGATACGGAAGATCGGGGTGCGCAGCGTCCAGGAGGAGAGACTGGGGTCCAACGCGAGGTTTGCGTAGACCCGCCACGCGAGGGCCGCCAGCACGAGCACTCCCACCACGATGAGGAGATGCCGCCGGCGTCGTCGTGCCAGCAGCGTGACGATCAGCGGGAAGCACAGGTAGAAGAAGGCCTCGCAGGACAGGGTCCACGAGACGCCGTTGCCGGGGAGCATGGGCTGGATGTGGGGGAACCACGTCTGCACCAGGAAGATGCTGAGCAGGTAGGACTTGAGCTGGAACGTCTGGTTGGTGATCGGCTCGTAGTAGATCCAGAGGGCGACGACGCTGGTGGCGAGATGGAGCGGCACGATCCTGGCGACCCTGCGCCAGTAGAAGTGTCCGACCGACTGGCCGGGTCGCCACATCCAGGTGAGCACGAAACCCGAGAGCACGAAGAAGAAGGCCACCCCGTGGGTGCCGTAGGTGCTCTGCGGGTAGAGCAGGGGGGTTCGCCCGTAGCCTCCCGCACCCGATCCGACGAAGTGGGTCAGGAACACCCCGAACGCGGCGAAGAAGCGCAGCCCGGTGAGCGAGTCCAGCCGTGACTGGGTGGGCACCGGTGGGAGCTCGCCACGAGACGTGGGTGCGACCGATGCGCGGGGCCGCCTCGAGCTGACGCGCACGTCCGTCATCCTGGCGCTGCTCCTGTCGTACCTGCGGGTGGGGCGATCCGCGTCCGAACACGTGATCCGGTCAGCCATGGTATCCGCCCACGGCTGCTGACCCGACCAGCCGCATCTGTGGGGGCAGCGAGTCGAGTGGCTGGTCGCTGCGACACCCATGACACACTGCCTCCCGTGACGACGGCCACTGCGAGCTCACGACGCAGACGCAGGGAGGCCGCGGTGGGTCTGCTGGTGCAGCGGACCGTCGGCGTCGGCATGGTTCTGACCGTCCTGCTCGTGCTGCTGCGACCCCACGACCCCAACATCGACTACCGCCAGGTCTGGGTGGTCGTGGGGACGGCTCTCGGCCTGGCGGCGGCCACTGCTCTCACCCTGCTCGCCCGCACGAGGGTGCGACAGCGGCTCGGCGGCCATGGCTCGAGGGCCACGGTCGTGTGGACCGTCGCCGTCCTCGCCAGCGTCGCCGGCGGGGTCGCGGGCACGGCACTCGCCCGGCTCGTGCGCTACTCGTACGGCTGGGATGCCGCCGTCGTCACGGGCTTCTCGCGGGAGCTGTCCTCCGGAGCCGGCCTGTCGGCCTACGCGCAGGACTACCTGTCCCGCTACCCGAACAACGTGCCGCTCGTGGCGCTGGTCAACCTGGCGCGCCGCCTCGGTGGCCCGTCCGACGCCGGGATGTACACGGCATACATGGTCGCCAACGGGGTCTGCCTGGCCCTGGTCCTGCTGCTGTGCTTCGTGCTGGTCCGCCGGTTGAGAGGAGCCGCGGCGGGCTTCGCCGCCCAGGTGGTCATCTTCGTCCTGGTCGGGTGCTCGCCCTGGATGGCAGTCCCCTACACCGACCTTCCCGCCATGCCGCTCGTCACCGCGGCCGTCGTGGCGGCCGTGGTCGCGACCCGCACCCGCAGGACCCTCGCGGCCACCGCCCTCGTGGTGGTGGCCTTCGCGCTCATCGCCGCCGCCTTCGTCGTCAAGTCGACCCCGGCGACCACCGCGATCGCCATCGGGCTCGCCGGGCTGGTGGTCTGTCTCGGCCGTTCCTGGCGCGGCCGCTCACGCATCGTCGCGGCGCTCGCGGTCGGTGTGCTCGCGTTCGCGGGGACGGCCGCGGGAGCCCTCGGCGCGGCGGACGTCGAGTCGCAGGTGCCTCGAGCCTCGCTCGACACCTCGCGGACGCCACCCCTCACGTGGTGGTTGGCGAACGGCCTGACCACGACCCGCAGCGTCTCGGGTCGTCCGTACTACGGCGCCTACAGCCCAGAGATGGTGAAGGACTCCAAGGACCTGTCCGGCCAGGACCTGCGCTCCTGGTCGGACCGCCGGCTGGAGCAGGGGCTCGAGGACGCGGGCGTCACGGGTGTCGCCGCGTTCGAGGTGCGCAAGCAGGGTTTCAACTGGGGCGACGGCATGTTCTTCGCGTGGGGCGAGGGTTACGACTTCCAGGCGGCACGGCTGGTCGACCACGGCCGGCTCGCGCGGGCCGTCCAGTCCTGGCAGCACGTGTCGGGCGAGCACTACCTGCTCCGCGCCTCGCTGACCAACGGCCTGTGGCTCGCGGTGCTGCTTGTGGACGGGAACCGGGCTGCTGCGGGCGCGCTACCGGCCTGACCGGCTCGTGCTGGTGCTGACCGTCCTGGGCATCACCGTGTTCACCCTGCTGTTCCAGGGGCGGTCGCGGTACCTGTTCGTCTATGTCCCGGTCGTCATCGCGCTTGCCGCGACGGTGGACCCGCTGCGACTCCCGATGCCTCGACTCCGATGGCCCGGTAGAACTCGCCCATGACGACCGTGTTGTAGGCCACCGGGTCGAACTCGGGGTTGGGCACCTCACCGGCCAGCGCGGCAGCCATGCCCACCGCGAGCGCGGAGGCCTTGCGGTCCACCACCAGGCCGGTGCCCGGTTCCAGCGCGGACGCCACGGAGGAGAAGGCTGTGGAGACCACCGGCAGGCCGAGCACCCGCGCCTCGAGGATCACCATCGGCTGTCCCTCGTAGTCGCTGGAGAGCACGAAGACGTCGCAGCGCCGCATGATCGCCCAGGGGTTGGGCTGGGCACCTGCGATGAGGACGCTGTCGTCGAGCTCCAGCTTCCGGACGAGCTTGCGCAGGGACTCCTCGAGGGGGCCGCCGCCGACGACGACCAGCCGCGTGAGCGGGTCGTCGTGGTGGACCTTCGCGAAGGCCTTGAGCAGCCGCTTGTGGTTCTTCTCCGGCGACAGCCTGCCCACCGTGACGAAGGTGCGGACGCCGGGGTCGGCCGCGACGACCAGACCCATCGACAGCCGTCGTTCCACCTCCTCCTCGTGCCCCTGCAGGCCGTGCCGCAGCACGATGTCGGCGACCTGCGCCCGCACGTCCGCCCCGGGGGTCAGGAGAACTCCGTGACCGGGCCACTGCTCGTCGAGGGCGAGGCTCGCGCCCGGTGCGCCGTCGGCCTTGCGGAGCACGCGCTCGTGGTTGATCGTGTTGCGGGCCGCGGTGAACTTCTCGGCGGGCGCGAACTCGGCCAGGTTGGCGGCGTTGACGTCGCGCAGGGCCTCGGACACCGACACGAGGTGGTCAAAGCGTTGGTATGCCGAGAACGTCGCCCCGAGGTTCGCGAAGTGCGGTCGCTGTCCGCCGACCTCTCTCAGCTGGTCGGCGCGCAGGTCGTTGTGCAGCCAGATCGAGTGGGAGCCTGCCGGCGCCGCGGAGGTGAGGAACGCCCAGAACGACGAGTAGCCGCTCCAGTCGATGACGTGGTCGAAGCGCGCCGCGCCCACGCACCGTTGCCACTCGTCGCGCAGCAGCCCCTCCATCACGGCGAGGTCCTGTGGCGGCATCGCCGTGCCACGGGTCTGCAGGTCGCGCCGGCGGGACCGCTGGGACTTGCTCGGCGCGAACCCGCCCACCCTGGGGAACAAGCGCACCCGCGGGTCGATCGCCTCGGCGTTGGCCCGCTTGTCCGGGACCTTGCTGTGGGTGTACAGCACAGAGACGTCGAACCGCTCGTGGTCGAGGTGGTGCAGCAGGTTGAGGGCGGAGGTCGTGATGCCGTTGGACTTCATCCCGCCGAGGAAGATCAGGATGGTGGGCCGACCGTCACGTGCGGTCTGACGGACCCGTCGCCCCTGCACCTGCCCACGCATGACGACATCGATGACGCGCTGGGTCGCCCCGCCGTCGTCGTGGGGGGCGAAGCGCTGCCGCGCCGCGGCATACGCCTCGGCATGGGTGACGAGGGGGTCGCTGGAGGTGCCGGTTCCCGCGGAGGCGACCAGCTCGGCCAGCTCGGCAGGGCTGCCCACCCTGGGACCGGGCAGCTCCTCCTGGGAGAGGTAGAGACCGCGGTAGCCGTCGTACTCGTCGAGGTCGGGGGCGAAGAAGACCACCGGTCGTCCCGTCGACAGGAAGTCGAAGAAGATGCTCGAGTAGTCGGTCACGAGGACGTCGACGAGCCCGAGCACCTCGTTGGTGGGGAGGTGGTTGGGGACGAGGAGGCCCGCCAGGTCGGGTCGGGCCCGCGCGTGCTCGAAGACCTGCTGGTGCACCTTGAGCAGGACCCGGTGGCCGGCCGGAAGCGCGGCCGCGAGCTCGCGTACGACCTCCCCCAGCCTCGCGGCATCGTCGATGGGCCGGTGGAAGGACTCTCCCCGCCAGGTGGGCGCGTAGAGCACCACGATGGCGTCGTCCGGAAGGTCAACGCCGGCTTCCCTCAGCCGCTGGTATGCCGCGGCGCGGCCGGCCTCCTCGAGCACCTGCCGGTCCGTGCGGGGATAGCCCTCCTCGATGAGGCGGCCGGGGGCGACGTTGACGAGCCGGTAGGCGCGCTCGTACATCTGCTCGGACATGAAGGGGCTCGTCGACAACAGGTAGTCGGCCATCATGAAGTTCCGCACGACGTTGCGGGCCTCTATCGCGCCCTGCGGCTCGTCGTACCCCATCGCCTTGAGCGGTGTGCCGTGCCAGGTGTTGACATAGACCTGGCCCTCGCGCTTGCCGAACTCGGGCGGGAAGGTGGCGTTGTTGAACAGGTGGCCGGCGGTGGCCAGGGCGCGCCAGTAGGCCAGGGACCTCCTCCTGACGAACCTGACCCGGGGGTTCGAGCCGAACTCGCGCACCGCCTCCGGGTGCGTCTTGGGGTCGAGCACCCAGACGTGCCGCAGGTGCTGCATCTCCGGGTCGGCCAGCAGCGCCCGGAAGATCGCCTCGGGGTTGCACAGCATCCCGTTGCCGGCGAACGCCTCGTAGAGGACGGTGTCCGTCCGCACCGGCCGGAGCCTGACCCGCGCCCGCCACTCCACCGGCGCTGTCTTGGCCACCTTGCGAGCGGCGCGCACCATGGCTCTGGGGGTGGCCAGGCGACGGACACGGCTCACGACCTTGGCAACAGTGCCCATGGGGATGACGGGATCCGTTCGTCGGGGACAGGCGAGCCGCGCGTGCGGCTCCTGAATGCTACGGGTTGCCGCGCGCTGAACCACCCGGGGAGTCGACGGGACCGCGCCGCCGAGCAGGTACTGTGCACGCGTGAATCCCGGCAGCACATCGTGGTCCGAGGCCGTGCCCGCCATCCTGGTAGCCGCCACCCTGCTGTTCGTCCCTGGCACCGTCGCAGCGCTGCTGCTGCGGCTGCCGTGGCTGACCGCTGTCGGGATCGGACCCGTGGTGAGCACGACCCTGCTCGTCGGGGGTGGGGTGGTCTGCGGCGCCGCCGACATCGCGTGGGGCTTGCTGCCGGTCGTGGCGACGGCGATCGCGGGGTGGCTCGTCGCCGCCGTCGCCGGCGTCCTGGTCCGCCGCTGGTCGGGGCGCGGCTCCGGCGACCGGGTCGGCTCGGCTGAGGCCGGCGACCGGGGCGGCTCGGCTGAGGCCGGCGACCGGGTCGGCTCGGCTGAGGCCGGCGACAGGGTCGAGACGGACGAGACCGGCGACACCACTCGCCCCCGCGGGCTGTTCCCGCTCGCGACCTTCGGCGGGCTCGCCCTCACCCTTGCCGCCGTGGCGGCCGTCCTGGTGCGGGTCACCGTGACCCCCGACCACTTCCCCCAGCACCCCGACACGATCTTCCACCTCGGCGACGCCCTCTGGATGGTCCAGAACCGCGACGCCTCGGTGCTGCACGCCTTCGCGTTCTTCACCGACCAGCGCGGCAGCACCTACCCGGCGGCCTTCCACGTGGTCACCTCGACCACCGCCCTCCTGACCGGCACGAACATCGTCGTCGCCACGCAGTCCGCCGTCCTGGTCATGGGTGGGCTGGTCTGGCCCGCTGGCCTCATCCTCCTCGGCTGTGCGGTGTTCGGACGGCGGGCGGAGGTCGTGGGTGCGACCGCAGTCGCCAGCGTCCTGTTCACGGCGTTCCCGTTCACCATCATGGGGTTCGGAGTCCTGTGGCCCAACCTGTTCGGCCAGGCCATGCTCCCCGCGATGGTCGCGACTGCGCTGGCAGTCCTGGCCAGGGCAATCCCCCACCGCTCGCCCGTCGCGAGGGCGCTGCCCGCGGCGCTGGTCACCGTCGTCGGGCTCCCCGGGCTGACGTTGGCGCACCCCAACGCGCTCGTCACCCTCCTCGTGCTCGGTTTCCTCATCGTCGCCACCACCGTGCTCCGCCGGGCGTGGGACGGCCGCGACCGCCGGGCGCTCGCGCTGGCCCTGGTCGGTGCCCTCCTGGTCGTCACCGCCGCGGTGGCCGCCGTGTCGGTCGTGATCCGCCCGGCCTCGATGGTGCGCACCGGAGCCCCCGGCCCCGAGCTGGGCTGGCGCCGGGCCCTGGTGGACACGGTGCTCTTCGGACCGCGGCAGGGTCAGTCGCTGGTGCTGCTGACGGTGATCGCCGGCATCGGTGCGATCAGTCTGCTGCGCAAGCACCGGGGCACGGGGTGGCTGCCGCTGGCTGCGACGGTCTTCGCCGTTCTCTACCTGGTCAACGTCGCAGTCGACGACCCATCGAGCCGCTACCTCACGTGGCCCTGGTACAACAACGCGATCCGGCTCGCCGTCGCCGGGTCACTGCCGTCCGCCCTCTGCGCCGCCGCGGGCTTCTTGGCAGTCGGACACCTGCTGGGACGGCTGCTGCGCCGGCTCCCCGAGGCCAACCTCGTGGGCACCGCCGTGGTGGTCGTCGCCTTTCTCGGCCTCACCCACGGCTACGTCGGCGCCCACCGGTCCTTCCTCGACGGCTACTACCGCCCGGACACCGCGCACTCCTGGGCCACCGACGCCGAGCTCCGGGGGCTGACCTCGCTGGCCACCCACATCCCGAAGGGCGCCGTGACGGCCGCCAACGCCTGGAACGGCGGGACGTACCTCTACATCGTCAGCGGCAAGCCCCTGCTCGTGCCCACCGAGAAGGCCCTGCTCGCCGGGGACCGTACCCTGCTCGCTGCACGCCTCGACGAGGCGGGCACCTCCGCCGAGGTGTGTGCCGCGGCACGCCGGCAGCACGTCGAGTTCGCGATCACGGGCGGCCAGCCCTTCGCGTGGGCGGGCAAGGCCCGGGTCGCCCTCTACAGCGGCATCGACTCCGTCGGGTCCTCGCCCGCCTTCACCAAGGTGGCGACCGCGGGGGGATACACCCTCTACCGGCTGACGACCTGCGCCAGCTGACGAGGCGGCCCGCGCCGGCTAGCGAGGCGAGGGGTCGATGCGGACGCGGCTGGTGAGGAAGCCCCATCCCCAGGCGAGGTGCATCGTGGGCAGCACCACAGGGAGCCAGAGCCGGTCGAGCGGCAGCAACCGGCTGTCGCGGACGGTGAGCCCTCCCACCGTGGTGAGGGCGAGGTATGCCGCGGGCACCAGCCACAGCGGCCACCACAGCAAGCCCCCTACGGTCCCGCCGGCCAGTACCACGAGAGCGACCGGAGGGGCGAGGTACCGGGCGTTGATGGTGCCGGTGTGGGTACGAGCCACGACCCGCCGCCAGCGGCCGTAGTCGCGGTACTGGCGCGCGAGCGCGCGGAGAGTGGGACGCGGGCGGTAGGCCACCCGTAGCCGGGGAGAGAACCAGATGAGCCCGCCGGCCTCGCGGATCCGGTGGTTGAGCTCCCAGTCCTGGGCGCGGACGAACCGCGGGTCGTAGCCCCCGAGCCGGGTCAGCCACTCGCGCCGGAAGACACCGAGATACACCGTGTCGGCCGGACCGGCCTCACCTCCCGTGTGGAACCTCGAGGCGCCGACTCCGAGCCGCGAGGTCATTGCCGCCGCGACCGCGCGTTCGAAGGACGTGACCCCCTCGGCGTCCATCAGGCCACCGACGTTGACGGCGCCTGTCTCGGCGAGCAGCTCGACGGCGGTCCGCACGTAGTCGGGGTCGAGGACGCCGTGCCCGTCGACCCGCACGACCACCTCCGCGTCGCCGAGGGCTGCGATGGCCGCGTTGAGGGCTTCCGGCGTGCGTCCCGTGGGGTTCGGCACCGTGCGGACACCGGGCCGCTCGGCACAGATCTCGGCGGCGATCTCGTCGGTTCGGTCCGCACTGGGCCCGAGCGCGAGGACAAGGTGCAGGTCGCCGTCGTAGTCCTGGCCGAGCACCGCGTCGACGGCCTCGCGCAGGTGCCGTTCCTCGTCGAGGATCGGCATCACCACGCCCACGGCAGGGCGGTGCCCGGGTGGCGTCAGCGCGTCGTCGTGGTGTCGTCCGGTCATGAGGCTGCAGAGCATACGGAGGAGAGGTCGTTCTCCGCCGCGTTGCCTGCCGCCTTGGCCGGGTCCTGCACTGCCGACCCCGGCTGTGCCGCCGGCTTCTTCTTCTTCGCCGGCTTGGGACTGCTGCCCTTGGCCTTCGCCGAGCTCGACGACTTCGTGCCACCGGTCGCGGTCGACGTCTTGCCCTGGGTGGAGGCGTTCTCCGAGGCCTTGATGGTGCGCTGGACCGTCGAGGTGATCAGGGCGGGGTCGTAGTCCCACGGCTTCATCAACGGCGGCACGAAGTTGACGCCGCGGATCGCGTGGGAGCGCGTCTTCATCCCCAGGTCCGCGAACCTGCCGAGCTCGGACTGGGGCAGGTCGGTCTGGATGAGGCCAGTGCTGGCGCCGGCGATCTTCTGGAAGCGCAGCACGACGGTCTGCGGGTCCAGCTGGTTGGCCATGGCGGTCATGACACAGCGCTGGCGTGCCATCCGCTCGTAGTTCGTGGACCCCTGCCGGGACCGGGCGTACCAGAGGGCGTGGTAGCCGTCGAGGTGCTGGTTGCCCGGCTCGATCCACCCGACGATCGGGGACGTCCCGCCGCCGATCGGGGTGCGGTACTTGACGTTGACGTCGAGGCCGCCGACCGCGTCGACCATCTTCTTGAAGCCCCGCAGGTCGACCATGACGTAGTACTGGATGTCGAGCCCGCTGAGCGCCTCCACCGCCTCGCGGGTGGCCAGCACCCCTGGGTTGGTGGTGCCCGGCGGGAACTTGGCCCTGTTGTCCTGGGCCCAGGTGAAGAGTCCGTTGAGCAGGCACTCGTCGCCGCAGTTCCAGCCCTCGGGCATCAGGCGAGCCATGGTGGAACCGGGCCGGAAGTTGATGTTCTCGGTGTCGCGGGAGAAGCCGAAGGTCACCGCGCTGCCCGTCGCGGCGTCGAGGCTGACCAGCTGGATGCTGTCCGGCCGGGTGCCGATCCGGTCGCGTCCCGAGTCCGCACCCAGCAGCAGGATGTTGTACCGCCCTTTCACGGCACCGAGCGCCTCGTTGCCCTGGAACAGGGCGTTGATCGCGTCGCGCCCGGCACCGACGGAGCTCGCGGCATACACGAGGCCGCCGGAGGTGACGACGAGCAGCGCCGCGGTGACCCCGGTCAGCCAGCGCCGCGTGGTGAGCAGCAGCGTGGCGGGGCGGCCAAGCCGCCACGCGTCGACGAACAGGACCGCCCAGAGGAGGGCGAAGCCGGCCAACAGCCACTGGAGCACGGTGAGCACCCAGCCTCGACCGAGCACGCCGATGGCCAGGGACTGGCTCAGCAGGAACACCAGACCCAGGACGACCGCCAGCACTGCGAGGGCCGCCCAGACCCGTAGGGCGAACCTCCCGAGGCCCCGACGGCCGGCAACGAGCTGGGCGCTGCCGGGCACGAGCAGGGTCAGCATGACGAGGGTGAAGGCGCGCCGACGGCGCATCCGCGGGCTCAGCGAGTCGGAGTCCCCCAGACCGGCGCCGTGCCTCTGGGACACGTAGACCCCGGTCTCTGCGCCGGGGTGCGCGACATGGGTGGCCCTCATGGTGGACCAGTATCGGGCAACACCAGTGTGATTCCTGTGACGCGTGTGACTTCCGAGTGTCGCATGTCCTCCGTCCCGGCGCGTGCTCGGTGTCCCGCCCCGAGCGGGCGCGGCTCAGCTGGCCTCCGGCACGGCAGCCGGGCGTGGTTTTGCCAGTCCACAGCACCGCACAGGACACTGGACGCCATGACTGGAAGCCACACCGGCCCCGACGACGCCCGACCGATCCCCCAGGGAGGGAGCGACGACGGCTGGACGGGTGCCCGTGGCGACGCCGCCGAGAGCGCCGACGAGGTCTACACCGTCGACGTCCGCGGTCGACGACGCGGTCGGGCGGCGGCCGGGGCGGCATCGACGCCAGGTCCCGCCACCGCCGCCGCCACGGTCCGACCGGGCGCCACGAGGGCGATGCCCACCCGCCGGTCCAGCGAGCGGGCCGCCACGCCGCCACCGCCGGTCGACCAGGGCTGGCAGGACGACGGCTGGGGGGACGAGCCGCGCCGGCGTCGCCGCTTCCCGGTGGGCCGGGTCGTGCTGCTGCTCGTCGTCGCGTGGGTCGCGTTCATGATCTTCACGCCGCTGCACGCCTGGAACTCGGTGACCAAGGTCGACACCACGCCCGGTGGCACGCGCCCGGCCGAGAGCAAGGGGTACAACTACCTTCTCGTCGGGTCGGACAGCCGTGAGGGGCTGACCAAGGCCCAGCGCAAGGAGTACGCCACCGGCAACGCGGCCGGCCGGCGCACCGACTCGATCATCCTGGTGCACGTGCCGCAGGGCGGCGGCAAGCCTGCCCTCATCTCGATCCCGCGTGACAGCTACGTGCCGATCCCGGGCCACGCCAGCAACAAGATCAACGCCGCCTTCGCGTTCGGCGGCCCGAACCTGCTCGTGCAGACCGTCGAGCAGGTGACCGACCTGCACATCGACGGTTATGTGGAGATCGGGTTCGCCGGCTTCGCCTCCGTCGTCAACAGCGTCGGCGGTGTCGACATCTGCGTGCCGTTCGCCATGAACGACAAGAAGGCCGGCATCAACCTCAAGAAGGGCTGCCAGGTCCTCGACGGCAAGAACGCCCTCGGCTACGTCCGGGCGCGCTACTCCGACCCGCGCGGAGACATCGGCCGCGCCGAACGCCAGCGCCAGTTCCTGGCCGCGATCATGAAGAAGGCCGCGACTCCCTCGACCGTGCTCATCCCGACGCGCTACTGGTCGTTCTCGCACGCCTCCGCCAAGGGACTCATCGTCGGCAAGGACACCTCGATGCGCGACGCGTCCCGCGTGCTCCTGGCGATGCGCGCGGTCTCCAACGACAAGGGGCTGAGCCTGGTCGTCCCGCTCTCCAGCCTCAGCTACCAGACCAGCGCGGGCAGCTCGGTCAAGTGGGACACAGCCCGCGCCAGGGCGCTGTTCACGTTGCTGCGCAACGACACCCCGATCGAGTCACCACCCGCAGGCACCGACGGCAAGCCTTCCGGGAGGTGACCCCCGAGGTATGCCGTGGCGCCGCGGCACACCTCGTCCCACCCCGTGCACAGCGCTCGGTCGCGAGGGTCGACAGGCCTCCGTGCCCTGACGCAGTGGCCGCCGTCAGCCCCACCTGACAGCGTGCTGGGGCTGGTACGTTTCGCTCCATGACTTGGCGAGACACCGTCAACGGCGGGCTCTCCCGCCTCACCGGCTACGAGCTCAGGAAGGCGGCCAGCCGCCAGTCCGTACCCCCGGCCCGGACTGCTGCTCCGCCGGCCGCCGCCCCGGCGCCGGCCAAGCCGGCCACCCCGAGGCTGGACCTCCCCCGCGACTACGACGACGCGGCGCAGGCCACCATCCGCGCCGTGAAGCCGTGGACGATGACCTCGCCGGAGAAGCTGAACACCCTGATCCTCTCCGTGCGCCACGTCGTCAAGCACGACATCCCTGGTGACATCGTGGAGTGCGGGGTCTGGCGCGGTGGCAGCATGCAGGCCGCGGTGCGCACCCTCATGGAGTCCGGCGACACCTCGCGCGACCTGCATCTCTTCGACACCTACGAGGGGATGACGCCGCCGACCGAGAAGGACCGCCGACACGACGGTGCCTCAGCAGCGGACCTGCTGGAGACCAGCCCACGCGAGTCCGGGGTCTGGGCCGTGGCGACCCTCGAGGACGTCCAGTCGGGGATGGCGCCGCTGGGCTACCCGCAGGAGCGCATCCACTACGTCCAGGGAAAGGTGGAGGACACCATCCCCGACCACGCCCCAGAGACGATCTCGATCCTGAGGCTGGACACGGACTGGTACGAGTCGACCAAGCACGAGCTCGAACACCTCTACCCGCGCCTGTCGCACGGCGGCATCCTGCTGCTCGACGACTACGGCTGGTGGGAGGGCGCGCAGGACGGCGGTCGACGAGTGGCTCGAGGAGACCGGGGAGCAGCTGCTGCTGCTGCGCATGTCCGAGGGCCGGGTGGCCGTCAAGCTCTGAGGGCCTCGCGCGGCCGCCGGCGCGGTCTCGGGTCGGGCGGTCTCGGGCGGGACGTCAGGTCCCGGCCCGAGCGCCTCAGGACGGTCCGCAGGAGGCGGTGGTCCGCACCGTCCACAGAGCCAGCTGTCCCGACTCGCTGGCCTCGGTCTGCAGAGCGGCGAGGGTCCGCGCGGCCGCGGGCACGTCGGCGCGGTAGGAGCAGGCGTAGGGCAGCAGCCGCAGGTAACCCATCACGTCGGCCCGGGTCCGCAGGCTCGGCGTCGGGTGGACCCACCCGCCGGGCATGAGCAGGTCGAGAGATCGCTGGCCTGCCGCGACGTCGAGCTGGAACTGGAAGTCGACCATCGCGGCGTTGTGGTTCCAGTCCTGGCGCACCGACAGCTTGTTGCTGGAGTACGGCCACCAGCCGTCGTACGCGTAGGCGACGTCGTGCTGGTAGAGGGACTTGGCGAGCTCGCGCTGGCCGGGTCGCTGCACCCCAGCGTCCCACGCCGCCTGGAGGAACCACGCGGCCGAGGAGTTGACGTTGTAGACGCAGTGCAGGCGGTCGGCGGCAGCGTTGGAGTAGGCCAGACAGGCGTTGTCGTCGAGGACGCGCGGCCACCTCATGACGAGGTCGACGAGCGCGCCCACCTCCGCGGCGGTCACCGTGCCCGCGCGCAGCCCTCCCATGAGGCCCACCCCCGCGTGGTCGGTGACCGAGATGAGATAGGTCGTCGATGGGGGGTTGACCGAGCCGTCGCCGAAGGCGTCCCACGCGCGCTCCATGCCATATCCGCCATCCGGCTTGCGAACGCTGCGCAAGCGGCTCAGCTGGGCGGCCACCTCCGGCTCACGCCAGCCGTACAACGTCCCCAGGGAGGCTGCCTGGTATGCCGCGTCGTAGGCGACGTAGGCGGTTGGACGCTGGGTCTGCTGCCGGGCCACGAAGTCCAACGACATCTGGAGCCAGGGCAGGACGCGTCGCGCGCGCCCGAGGTCGGCGGCGAGCGTCCCGAGCCCGCCGCGCTTGGCGCCGGTGAGGAGAACGGGACCACCGCGTGACGCCGCGGCCACGCCACCGACGAGGGCGTCGGGGAACGACGCGCCGGTGGCCACGAAGGCGCCGCGCGCCGGGCGGATGGCGGCAACCATCGTGGCGAGAGCGGAAGACGTGGCATAGCGGTCGGCGCCGGCGGCGCGTTCGGCGCTGCGCCGGGTCGCCGCCTCGGCAGCGGACTCGGTCGCCGCACCCACGGCACCGACACCGCCCGCGATGACGAGACGTCCGGGTGCGAGGCGGCTCAGCTCGGCGCGCACCGCGGCCGGCAACGCGGTCGGGGCGGTCAGCAGGACCGGGCCCCTCAGGGCGGCGGCCACCGGTCCGGAGGCCACGCCGTCGGGGAACGACGTGCCGGAGGCCAGCACGACACCGGGCCGTCCCGCCGGGAAGTTCGCGGCTACCCGCGCCGCGGTCAGATAGCGGTCCGTCCCCGCGAACCGGCGCACGGTCACGCGGGAACCCCCGGCGGCAGACCGCGCCGCCTCCGACGCGGCATCGGACACCACGCCCGCTCCCCCGACCACCGTGATCCTCGCGGGCCGCAGCCGTCGCAGCTCGGTGGCCACCGAGGCGGGCAGGCGCGTTTTGGAGGTCAGCAGCAGGGGCGCGGTCAGCCGCGCTGCGAGGGGCGCGGCGGAGAGCGCGTCGGGGAAGTCCTCGCCCGAGGCGAGCACCACCTCGCTGGCGGTCGACGCGAACGTGGAGCGGGACACGGCCACCGACGTGGCGTAGCGATCCGCCCCCGACACCCGGGCCGCCGAGCCGGACACCCGCTTGGCGCGGGCCAGGACGGAGTCGGGCACCACCGCAGGGCCGCCCAGCACGCCGGTGGCGATCGACGGGACGGCGATGTCGGCCACCAGGCCGCCACCGGCGGAAGCCGCCGCGAGCCGCTGGGGCTCCGGGTTCGACGCCGCGCTGGCTCCGGCGGACGCCACCAGCCCGACACCGAGCGCGAGCGCGACGACGCACACCGCATCTCTTGGACCAGATCCCCCACGCATGCGGACCAAGATAGCCGCGATCCGCAGTCGCCAGTCCCGAACACGGACCAACGAGTCAATTCGGGCAGTCTTCTCGACCGGTGACAGGACTACCGAAGGAGCTGGCGTGCCATCACGACGCGTTGGATCTGGTTGGTGCCTTCGTAGATCTGGGTGATCTTGGCGTCCCGCATCATCCGCTCGACCGGGAAGTCGCGGACGTAGCCGGCCCCGCCGAGCAGCTGCACGGCGTCGGTCGTGACCTGCATCGCGACGTCGGAGGCGTAGCACTTGGCGGCCGCCCCGAAGAACGGCAGGTCCTTGTCGCCGCGCTCGGACTTGGCGGCCGCGGCATACACCATCTGGCGGGCGGCCTCGACGGCCATCGCCATGTCGGCGAGCATGAACTGGATGCCCTGGAACTCCGCGATCTGCTTGCCGAACTGCTTGCGCTCCTTGACGTAGCCGATGGCGAAGTCCAGGGCGCCCTGGGCGATCCCGACGGCCTGGGCACCGATGGTGACCCGGGTGTGGTCGAGCGTGGCGAGCGCGATCTTGAGGCCCTCGCCCTCCGCACCGACGATCCGGTCACCCGGGATGCGGACGTTGTCGAAGTAGCAGCTCGCGGGTCGGGCTGCCCTTGATGCCCAGCTTGCGCTCCTTCTCACCGAAGGTGAAGCCCTCGTCGGACTTCTCGAGCACGAACGCGCTGACGTTGTTGCCGCGCTTGCCATCGGGGTCGGTGACCGCGAGCACGGTGTAGTAGTCCGAGACGCCCGCGTTGGTGATCCAGGACTTCTGCCCGTTGACGACCCAGTCGTCGCCGTCGCGCCGGGCCCGGGTCTTCATGGCCGCGGTGTCGGAGCCGGCCTCGCGCTCGGACAACCCGTAGGAGAAGGTCGTCCGCCCTTCGGCGAGGGGCGTGAGGTAGCGCTTCTTCACGTCCTCGTCCGCGGCGAGGATGAGCGGCATGGTGCCGAGCTTGTTGACCGCCGGGATCAGCGAGGCCGACGCGTCGACCCGGGCGACCTCCTCGATGACGATGCAGGTGGCGAGCGAGTCGGCGCCGACCCCGCCGTACTCCTCGGCGATGTGCGGGGCGAAGAAGTCCGAGGCCACCAGGGCGTCGTGCGCCTCCTGCGGGTAGCGCGCGTCCTCGTCCACGGCCGCGGCATACGGGGCGATCTTGTCCTCGGAGACGGCCCGCACCGCCTCGCGCAGGGCCTCGTGGTCCTCGGAGATCCGAAACAGGTCGAAGGCGGGGTTCCCAGTGCTCACGACCCTCAGGTTACCCGCTGGTATGCCGCGCCGTCCCGCTCGGGACTGTGTCACCCGACACCTTCCCCGCCCCCGTAGACTCGCTCGTCGTGAGCGCGCCCCGGATCCTGTGCATCTCGTTGTCGCCGCTGACCCGCGACGCGCGCGTGCTGCGCCAGATCGACGTGCTGGCCGCGCACGCCGAGGTGACGACGCTCGGCTACGGTCCGAAGCCGCCCGCCGCCACCGCACACCTGCAGGTCGCGGACGACCTCAACTCCCTGCCACGCACTCCCCTCGGCGTCGCCAAGCTGGCCACCCGCCGCCTACGGTCGGTCGAGATGGACGCGCCTGCGGTCCGCCGGGGGCTCGAGCTCGTCGGCGACCAGCGCTTCGACCTCGTCGTGGCCAACGACGCACGGGCCCTGCCGCTCGCCCACCGCGTCGCGCAGGGCGCACCCGTGTGGGCCGACATGCACGAATGGGCCGCGGCGGAGTTCTCCCACGTCACCTCGTGGCGGCTGCTCGTCGGGCCCCTCATGGACCGCCTCTGCCGGGTCTACCTGTCACGGTCGGCGGCCGTCACGACCGTGTGCGAACCGCTCGCCCAGCGGTACACCCAGGAGTACGGCGTGCCGTGCCAGGTCGTGCGCAACGCCGGCGTCTGGCGCGACCTCGCCCCCAGTCCCCTCGAGGCGGGACGCATCCGGCTGGTGCACAGCGGGGCCGCCATCCGTGGACGCAACCTCGAGATGCTCATCGAGGCGACCCTTGCCGTCGGGGGGTGCAGCCTCGACCTCTACCTCGTCCCGGCCGCCGATGGGGGCCGCTACCTGGCCGAGCTGCGTGACCTCGCCGGGGACTCCGGCCGCATCACCTTCCATGACCCGGTGGCCCCGGCTGACCTGCCAAGCACGCTCAACCGGTTCGACGTCGGAGCATTCTGCATGCCGCCGATCAACATCAACGCCGAGTACGCCCTCCCCAACAAGTTCTTCGACTTCGTGCAGGCCCGGCTTGCCCACGCGGTCGGCCCGGCCCCGGAGATGGCCCGGCTGGTGCGCGAGTACGGCCTGGGGGTGGTGTCAGGAGACTTCAGCGTGGAGTCGTTCACCGAGGCGCTGCGCGGCCTCGACCCCGCGGCGGTCCGATCGGGCAAGGACGCGTCCCACCGGCACGCGCGTGACCTCAGCAGCGAGTCCGACGTGGCGACGATGGATGCCATCGTTGCCAGGCTCCTGCCGAGCGCGCGGTGAGCGGTCTGTCCGGGCAGCCCTCCGCCCTGCACGTCAACGACGCAGCCCTCACCGCCGCCCGGCTCGCCGCCGAGGCCCGGCGACGGGGCCTTCGCTGGGACCTCCTGCCCCTGGCGTCGACACGCACCGACTGGCACGGACCGGTCGGCCAGGCGCGCCGGGCAGCTCTCGGTGGTGCGTGGCTCGCGAGGCTTGCCGTCGCCGCACGCCGCCACGACATCGTCCACGTGCACTCCGCAACGACCCTCCCCCACGCGCGACGAGCGGTCCAGCGGTTCGTGCTGCACTGCCACGGCAGCGACGTGCGCTCGGCACAGTACGAACCCGAGCGCGCGGAGGCGATCCGCGCGGGCCTGCGCGACGCCGAAGCGGTCTTCTACTCCACCCCCGACCTCGCCGCGCACGTGCTGCCCCACCGGCCCGACGCCCACCTGCTCCCGGTGCCGGTCGACGCCGCGACGCTCCCTCGCTGGCAACCGCTCGACGGCCCGGCACGGGTTGTCTTCGCCTCGCGCTGGGAGGACGTCAAGGGACTGGCCGCCCAGCTCGACACCGCCGAACGCGTCGTCCAGGCGCTCGGGGACCGCGCCGAGGTGGTCGGTCTCGACTGGGGTCCTGCCGCCGACGCCGCCCGGCTGCTGGGCGTGCGGCTCGTCCCGAGGCTGGACCACGCGGCATACCTCGCGCTGCTCGCCGGCGCCACCGCGGTGGTGGGCCAGGCCGGAGGCATCCTGTCCGCGAGCGAGCTGGAGGCCATGGGCACGGGCGCACCACTTGCCGTGCCGGCCCCCCTCGACCTGTATGCCGACTCGGCACCCCCGGTGGTCGGCACCGACCCCGTCTCGGTCGCCGAGGCCGTCGTCGCGCTGGTGGCCGACCCCCAGTCCCACGACCCGGTCGCGAGCCGGGCGTGGGTCGAGCGGTGGCACGGCACGGCTCGTGGGGTGGACGCCGTGACGGCGGTCTACGACGACGTGATGGCGGCCCGCTGATGTCGGGCGCCGGCATCCTGCGGCGCATGGTGCGGCCGGTCGACCTCGACCAGCCGAGCGACACGACGCTCGCGCGGGGCAGCGTGCTCAGCACCCTGGGCCTGCTCGCCCAGGGCCTGCTGAGGTTCGTCACGGCGTTCCTCGTGGGGCACATCGCGGGCAAGTCCGAGCTCGGTGTCGTCGCCTCCGCGATCGCCACCGCCACGCTGCTGGCGCTGCTCTGGCCCACGACCACGGGCAGCGCCGCGTCCAAGTTCCTGGCCCGCGCCCGGGGCGCGGGCCAGGAGGACGAGGTGCACGAGGTGGCCGCGCACCTGGCCCGACGGACATTGCAGACGGCGGTCCTGCTCGGGCTCGCCAGCGCCGTGGTCTGGGTGCTGATCGACCACGGTTCGTGGCCCGGTGCCGCCTGCGTGGCCCTGCTGACCCTCGCCTACTCGGGGTACAGCTTCACGCGGGGAGTCCAGTTCGGCGCCGGCCAGGTGCCGCGCGCCACGTCGTGGGACGTCCTCAGCGTGGTCGTCGGCCTGGTCACCCTCGTCGTGATGCTCTCCCTGGGGGTGCGCGGACCGAGCCTGGTGCTGCCACTCGTCCTCACCTACGGCATCTACACCCTGGCCGGCTGGCCGCACGGCGCACGTGGCCGCCCGGCCGATGTCCGCCGCCGTGAGCTCGACGTCTTCGTGGCCCTCGGAGCCACCGGGTCCCTGGCCAGTACCGGTTTCCTCCAGCTCTCCCAGATCACCGCCAAGGTCACGGCGGGCAACGCCGACGCCGGCCAGTACGCCGCCGCCCTCAACCTGGCGACGCCCGCCTCGATGCTCGCCGCGTCACTCAGCCTGGTGCTGTTCCCCTCCCTCGCCGAGGCGTGGGGTCGCGGCGACCACGCCGACTTCCACGCCCAGACCGACCGGGCGACCCGCGCCCTCGCCGTCGTCATGGTCGCCATCTTCGGCTGCCTGATCATCGGCAGCCGGCTGCTCGTGCAGGTCGTGTGGGGTGAGCGGTTCGCGGGCGCCGAGCGGGTGCTGCCGATCCTCGTGCTGGCCGTCCTCGCCACCAACCTGGGCGTGGCCAGCGTCAACGCGCTGACCACGAGGTCGCAGCGCGGCATGTGGGTCACCACCGGCGCCAGCCTCGCCGGGCTCACCGTGGGTGTCCTCGTCTGGCTCGGCACCACCGGCCCGCTCGGCACGACGGGCGTCGCCCTCGGCTACCTGTGCGGCACCCTCGTGATCGCCACCGTGCCCATCGTCATCACCTGGCGCACCGGTGGCCACGCCTGGGCCGGGGTGTTCACCAGGGTGGCCGTCGGCCTCGCCGTGGTGGGCCTGCTGGTCCTGCTCCAGCACGCCGCCGACCTCACCCCCTGGCTCGACCCGGTGCTGGCGGTGGTCTTCCTGGGAGTGTGGGCGGCGCTGTGCCGCCGCGACCTCGCGCTGCTCCCGCTGCGGCCGCGTCGTCGATGAGCCGGCTGTTACGGTCCCACCCATCATGACCCGCTCCCACACCACCCGCGTCCTGGTCGCCAGCCGGCTGTTCCCTCCTGAGCCCGGCGCCGCCGCATACCGGCTCGGCGCCCTCGCTCGCTGGCTGGGGACCCACGACGCCAGCGTCGAGGTGCTCACGACGCGACCGCCGAGCTCGCGCGACGGCTCCGCTGCCGAGGCCGACCCGACCGGCGTGCACGTCAGCCGCTGGCCGGTGCTGCGGGACGAGGGCGGGAACGTGCGCGGCTACGTCCAGTTCGCCAGCTTCGACGGCCCACTGCTGTGGCGCCTGCTGATGGCGCGCCGTCCCCAGGTCGTCGTCGTCGAGCCCCCGCCCACCACGGGCACGGTCGTCCGGCTGGTCACGATGCTGCGCCGGATCCCCTACGTCTATTACGCCGGGGACGTCTCCTCGACCGCCGCCCGGGGCATCGGCGTCCCGGGTCCCGTCGTGGCCGTGTTGGCCCGGGTGGAGGCGTGGGCGATGTCGGGTGCCGTGGCCGTGCTGGCGGTGTCACAGGGCGTCGCAGACGAGGCCGCCCGGCTCACCCGCGGGCGCGTGCCCGTGACCGTGGTCGGCACCGGGGTGGACACCGAGGTGTTCGCACCACCGCCCACGGTCACCACGACGACCCATCCGACGCTGGTCTATGCAGGCACCATGTCCGAGATCCAGGGGGCAGGGGTGTTCGTCGACGCCTTCGCCACCATCGCCCAGGAGCACCCGACCGCGCGGCTGGTCATGTGCGGGCAGGGCAGCGAGCAGGACGAGCTGCGTCGCCGCGCCGAGACCATGGCGCGGGGTCGGGTGGAGTTCCGCGGCATGCTCTCGGGCCACGAGGTCTCAGGGCTCATGGCCGCTGCCTGGGCCGGGCTCGCCTCGCTGCACCCGGGTGTCGGCTACGACTACGCCTTCCCCACCAAGATGTTCGCCACCACGGCCTGCGGTACCCCGGTCCTGTATGCCGGCCCGGGGCCGGGTCGAGCGATGGTCACCAGCCACGACCTCGGGTGGGCGTGCGACTGGGACGTGGCACAGGTCGCGGACCTGATGCGCCGCGCACTGGTCGCGCCGCCACGACCGGACGACCGCGCGCGGCTGCGACGCTGGACCGAGGCGAACGCCAGCCAGACGTCCGTCGCGTCGGTCGCGGGCGCGGTGGTGCTCCAGGCCGCCGCCCACCGCTGACCCGAGCCGGCCCGGTCAGCGACGCGGCGTCAGCGACGGGGCGTCAGCGACGGGCGGTCAGCGGTGGGCGGTCAGCGACGGGCGGTCAGCGGCGGCCGAGGTGCCACAGGTGGCCGTGCTCCTCACGGTCGAGCAGCTCGGGCATCACGTCCCGCTCGAACTGCGCGATTCCCGTGGTGTCATAGGCCGCTTCGGCGAAGTTGGTGATGGTGTAGGTCATACCCGCACCCTGCAGCTCGGTCAGCCGCTCGAGGATCTGCTCGGACGTGCCGACGAGCAGACCGCCGCGGAACGTCGCCATCCGTTCTTCGACCTTTGCCGCGGAGACCCCTCCCCGGGTGAGGCGGTCCTCGATCGCGGCGAGCCGATCCTGCACCTCCGACTCGTCGCGCCCGATCACCACGTCGTAGTTGGCGCTCCGGACGATCTCCTCGTAGTTGCGTCCCACGTCCTGGCAGTGCTGGCGCAGGATCTCGCTCTTGGCGGTGAACTCCTCGAGGGTGCCTGCGAAGTTGGTGTAGTCGGCATACTGCGCCGCGATCCGCAGGGTCTTCTTCTCCCCACCACCGGCGATCCACAGCGGTATGCCGTTGTGCGTGGACCCGGGGACGCTCGTGCCCTGCAGGGGCTGGGGGTAGCAGCGTGCACCGTCGACCTGGAAGTGCTTGCCGGAGAAGGTCGCCCGGCCCGTCGTCCACATGTCACGGAAGATCTGGACCCCCTCGTCGAGCGCCGCCAGCCGCTCACCGGCCCGGGGGAAGCCATAGCCGTAGGCCCGCCACTCGTGCTCGTACCAGCCGGCCCCGATGCCCATCTCGAGCCGTCCCTCGGAGATGATGTCGACCGTCGCGGCGACCTTCGCGAGGTAGGCGGGGTTGCGGTAGGCCATGCAGGTGCACATCTGGCCGAGCCGGACCCGCCCGGTCACGGCGGCGAAGGCCGCCATCAGCGTCCAGGCCTCGTGCGTCGCCTCCTCGGTGGGTTCCGGCACGGTGTGGAAGTGGTCGAACACCCAGATCGAGGACCAGTCCTCGTTGGCGTCGGCGCGCCGCGCGAGACCGGCCATCACCCCCCAGTGCTGGGAGGGGTCGATCCCGACGAGGTCGATGCGCCAGCCCTGGGGCACGAACATGCCGAACTTCATGGGTTCTCCTTGCTGCTCGGGAGGCGGCCGGAACCGCCGGGGGGTGGTGCTCGGGAGGCGGCCGGAACCGCCGGGGGTGGTGCTCGGGAGGCGGCCGGAACCGCCGGGGGTTCAGGAGGTGGGCGCGGCGGTCAGGTCGATGGTGCGCGATGTCGTGGCCGACTCGATGCAGGCCTCGGCGACCCGCACCGTGGTCAGCCCCTGGTCCATGGTGACGATGTCGGCGTCCTTGCCGAGCACCGCATCCCGGAAGTTCTCGTGCTCGACACGCAGCGGCTCCGGCTTGGCGATGGCGTAGCGCACCACGTCCCCCTCGGACACCCCGCGGAAGTTGGCCATCCGGTCCCAGGTCGTGAGGACCTCGCCGTTGGCGTAGAACGTGAGGTCCGCGGTCAGGGTGTCGGCTATGAAGGTGCCGCGCTCGCCGGTGATGATCGTGACCCGTTCCTTGAGCGGCGACAGCCAGTTGACGAGGTGGCTGGTCACCGCGCCGCCGCTCAGCTGCCCCACGATCGCGACGAGGTCCTCGTGTTCGCGGCCGGACTTGTATGCCGTCCGCGCCGAGACGGAGGTGAACTCCTGCTGCGTCACCCAGGCCGTCAGGTCGATGTCGTGGGTGCCGAGGTCCTTGACGACGCCGACATCGGCGATCCGGGCCGGGAACGGGCCCTGTCGCCGGGTCTGCACCTGGTAGACGTCGCCGAGCTCGCCGGACTCCAGGCGCGCTCGCGCCTGCTGGAGCGCCGGGTTGTAGCGCTCGATGTGACCGACCGCTCCGACGAGGCCCTTGGCCTTGAACGCCTCCGCCAACCGGACGGCGGAGGGCGTGTCCTGGGCCAGCGGCTTCTCGATGATCGCGTGGACCCCGGCTTCGGCGAGGGCCAGCCCGACCTGCTCGTGGTAGACCGTGGGCACGGCCACCATGCAGTAGTCGAGCCCTGCGGCGATGAGGTCGTCGATGTCCTTGAACACGGGGCGACCACCGGCGACACCGTGCACGTCACCACCGGGGTCGGCGACCGCGACGAGGTCCACACCCTCGAGGGACCCCAGCACGCGAGCGTGGTGCCGTCCCATCATGCCGAGCCCGATCAGGCCCGCGCGGAGGTTCGCCATGGTCAGGCACCGGCCTTCGCGAGGGCGTTGACGGCGGTGACGATGCGTTCGAGGTCGTCCTGGCTCAGCGACGGGTGCACCGGCAGCGACAGGCACTCGGCCGCGGCTTTCTCCGTCTCGGGCAGGTCCGCCTCGACGGTCCGGTCCGAGACGAAGGGCGCGAGCCGGTGGTTGGGGACGGGGTAGAACATCCCGGAACCGATGTTGTACTCCTGGCGAAGCGCCGCCGCGAGACCATCCCGGTCCTGCGGCACCCGGACGGTGTACTGGTGGTAGACGTGCACGGCGCCCGGGGCGACGGGGGGTGTGACGACACCTTCGAGGTTCGCCGAGAGGAACGCCGCGTTGTCCTGACGCGCCTGCGTCCAGGCACCGACCTTGGTCAGCTGGACGCGGCCGATCGCCGCGTGGATGTCGGTCATGCGGGTGTTAAAGCCGACGACCTCGTTGTGGTACTGCTTCTCCATGCCCTGGTTGCGGTAGAGCCGCATCAGGCGTTCGATCTCGTCGTTCGCGACGGAGACCATGCCGCCTTCGCCCGAGGTCATGTTCTTGGTCGGGTAGAGCGAGAACATCGCGAACGAGCCGAACGCCCCGACCGGGGTGCCGTGGAGCGAAGCGCCGTGCGCCTGGGCCGCGTCCTCGAAGACCTGGAGCCCGTGCTTGTCGGCGATCGACATGAGCTGGTCCATCTTCGCCGGGTGGCCGTAGAGGTGGACCGGCATGAAGCCGACCGTCTTGTCGGTGATCGCGGCCTCGACTGCAGCAGGGTCGAGACAGAAGTCGTCGGCCGAGATGTCGGCGAACACCGGTGTCGCGCCGGTGAGTGCGACGGAGTTGGCGGTCGCGGCGAAGGTGAACGACGGGACGATGACCTCGTCACCCGGCTTGACGCCGGCGGACAGCAGCCCGAGGTGCTGGCCCGAGGTGCCGGAGTTGACCGCGACGCACGCGCGGCCGAGCCCGAAGTGCGCCGAGAACTCCTCCTCGAAGGCCTTCACCTCCGGGCCCTGGGCGAGCATCCCGCTGCGCAGCACGCGGTCGACGGCCTCCCTCTCCTCGTCGCCGATGAGTGGCTTCGCGGGCGGGATGAACGCCGGCGCATCCTGGACGGTCGAGTCGGTCATGGTGCGACAGCCTCCGTGAGGGTCTCGTTGGTCTCGGTGTAGTAGTCACCGGTCTGCGGGCAGAGCCACCGGCCGTCGTCCTGCTGGTCGAGGGGCACGCCGGCCTTGCCGACCCACCTGATCCGTTTCGCCGGCACGCCGGCAACCAGCGCGAAGTCGGGCACGTCCTGGGTGACGACCGAGCCGGCTGCCACCAGGGCCCAGCGGCCGATCGTCACCGGGGCGATGCACACCGCGCGGGCTCCGATCGACGCGCCGGTGCGGCAGGTGACGCCCACGGCCTCCCAGTCGGCACCGGTCTTGAGCGTGCCGTCGGGGCTGACCGCCCGCGGGTAGTAGTCGTTCGTGAAGACGGCTGCCGGTCCGACGAAGACGCCGTCCTCGAGCACGGCGGGCTCGTAGACCAGGGCGTAGTTCTGGAGCTTGCAGTTGTCACCGAGGGTGACGCCGGGGCCGATGTAGGCGCCTCGCCCGACCACGCAGTTCTCGCCCAGGACCGCCTGCTCGCGGACCTGGGCGAGGTGCCATACGGAGGAGCCGTCCCCGATCTGCGCCTCCGGCGAGACGTCGGCAGAGTCGACGATGCGGACCGCCACCGATCAGCCCTCCTTCTCGGCCTGGCCGACGACCAGGAACCGGACACCCTCGAACCGGTCGCGGTCCAGGATGCGGCGGCCGTCGACGACCACCTGCACGCCCGGGAGGTCCTTGGCGCTGAGGTCGCGGTACTCGGCGTGGTCGGCCTGAACCACGACGACGTCCACGACGTCGCCCAATTCGTAGGAGTCCCAGCCGAAGCGGGCGAGCTCGTCCGCGGCATACATCGGGTCGTGGACCACCACGTCGGCGCCGGCGCTGCGCAGCGCCTCGACGGTGCCGAAGACGCCGGAGAACGCGGTTTCCTTGACTCCACCCCGGTACGAAGCGCCGAGGACGGCGACCTTCTTGCCTTCCAGGCTGCCGCCAGCAGCGCCCACCGTGAGACCGACCGTGTATGCCGGCATGGCGGCGTTCGCCTCGCGGGCGGCGCGGACCACGGTGGCATCGGGGTCGTTCCACAGGTAGAGCCGTGGGTAGACCGGGATGCAGTGGCCGCCGACGGCGATCCCCGGCCGGTGGATGTGGCTGTAGGGCTGGGAGTTGCTGGCTTCGATGACCTGGTAGACGTCGATGCCGTTCTTCGCCGCGAAGGCGCCGAACTGGTTGGCGAGCCCGATGTTGACGTCGCGGTAGGTCGTCTCCGCCAGCTTGGCCATCTCGGCTGCTTCGGCACTGCCGAGGTCCCAGACGCCGTTGCCGCGCTCGAGGTCGGGGCGCTCGTCGAACTGGAGAACCTGCTCGTAGAACTGGACGGCCTTGGCCGCGCCGGTGCCGGAGAGGCCACCCAGCAGCTTCGGGTACTTGCGCAGGTCCGCGAACACGCGGCCCGTGAGCACCCGCTCGGGCGAGAAGACGAGATGGAAGTCGGTGCCCTCGACGAGTCCGCTGCCCTCCTCGAGCCGAGGCTTCCACCGGGTGCGGGTGGTGCCGACAGGCAGGGTGGTCTCGTAGACGACCAGGGTGCCGGGCTTGAGGCCCCGTGCGATGTCGGCGGTGGCCGAGTCCATCCAGGCGAAGTCGGGACGGGCCTGGTCGTCCACGAACAGCGGCACGACGACGACGACGACATCGCTCTGGGCGACGGCGCCCGCGGTGTCGGTCGTGGCAGTCAACCGACCTGCGGCGACCGTCTCGGCGAGGTAGTCGGCGAGATGCGCCTCCCCGGGGAACGGCTCAGTGCCGGAGTTGACCAGGTCGACGACCGACTGGCTCACGTCCGCACCGAGAACCTCGTGCTCCGACTTGGCAAACTGGACGGCCAGCGGGAGGCCGATCTTGCCCAGGCCGACAACAGTGATCTTCACAGCATTCCTTCGCGGTTCGGGGTCCGCCGACGATCCTAGAGCCTGACTGCGATGGCCCTACCGCGGCCGTCCTGTCATGGGGCAGCCAGACCCTTGCGCGAGCAGGACAACGTGTGATGCTGAGACCATGACCTTTCAACACCAGAACGACCCCGAGCTCATTCGCGAGCTGCTCATCGACCCCGGCACCTGGGTCGTGGTTGGCCTGTCCGCCAACCAGGAGCGCGCCGCGTTCGGTGTCGCCCGGTGGCTCAAGGTGGAGCTGGGCAAGGGGATCATCCCCGTGCACCCGAACGCCGAGACGGTCCACGGCGAGACCGGCTATGCGCGCCTGGCCGACATCCCCGACGGCACAGACATCAAGGTCGTCGACTGCTTCGTGAACTCCGAGCTGGTGGGCCAGGTCGTCGACGACGCGATCGCGGACAAGGACCGGCTCCAGATCGACGCCGTGTGGATGCAGCTGGGCGTCATCGACCCCGCTGCCGCCACCCGGGCCCGCGAGGCCGGACTCGCCGTCGTGATGGACACCTGCCCGCGGATCGAGTGGCGGCACGTGCGTTCGGCCGGCATGGCCCGCTGAACGCGACTGCCGGCGGTGTGCGTCCCAGGGACGCACACCGCCGGCAGTCGGTAGGCAGGGGTTGCGGTCAGCAGGGCTTCAGTGCCAGCGCCTGGTCCGACACCGCGCCGGTGCCGCCGAGTGCGGTCACCTTCGTCGCCCCGAGCCGGGTGATCTCCGCCAGGGTCGTGCTCGGGACGCAGTCCTTCTGGGTCAGCAGCAGGGGCCGCCCGTCGAAGTACGGGGCCACCGCGCCGCCGGCGAGGGCGTCCGGGTAGGACAACCCGTTGGCGAGGAAGACCTCCTTGGCCGAGGAGACCGTGGCCTTGGAGACCCGGGCAGCCGTGTCGTAGCGGTTGGCGCCGCCGACCCGCGTGACCGGGACCTTCGAGCCGACGACCGTCTTGACCTGGTTCAGCACCGTGTTGGAGATGGCTCCGGTGCCACCGAGCACGATGACCTTCGTGGGCTTGATCCGCTTGAGCGCGTTGGAGGACTCGGCCGGGAGCTTGGAGGGCGTGGTCAGCAGGAGCGTCCCGCCTGCGATGGAGGCCGCCGCGGCACCACCGAGGGCGTCGGGGAAGTCCACTCCGCTGCCGATGTACACGGGAACGTCCACGATCGGAGGCGTGAAGCCCTCGGAAGTCGAGGCAGCGGTGGCGTACCGGTTCGGACCCTCGCTGAAGCCGAGCTTCTTGGGGTCGGCGAGGAGCTTGGCGAGCTGGTCCGCCATCTCGTTGCTCACCGCGGCCGGCCCCCCGACGACGATGATCTGCTGGGTGTTCAGGCGCTTGATCTCGGCAGCGACCGCCGGGGGCAGGGTGCCCTTCGTGGGCACCAGGAGCAGCGGGGCCTCGAGGAAGGCGCCCATCGGTCCGGCGCCGAGGGCATCCGGGAAGGACTGGCCGGACGCAACTGCGACGTACTCCTGCGGTGCGACGAAGTTGGCCTTGGAGATCGCGACGGCGGTCTTGTAGCGGTCGGCGCCGGCAAGCCTGGCCTTGGTGATGGCGGCGGCTGCGGTGGCGGCCTTCGGAGTGGAGGGGGCGGCCACGGCCGCGGAGCTCGCCGCGACCAGGGCGAGGACAGCGGTGAGCGCGGGCAACGCGAAGCGGGTACGAATCATGAAGGAACTCTCTCGGTGCGGACGAAGCCGGTCCCACGACCTGGGAACCGGCGGCCCGAGAGTATCCGTGTGGCGACGGAATTGGGCCGAAATCGACCAACTCCGAGATATTCGGTCGCATATGGACCGTCCGCGGTCCCCGGCGTGGCCGAGGTCGAGAGGGGTCAGGGGTGCTCGCCGCGCCGCTCCCGCAGGGCCGCGCCCTTGGCGTGGGCCTGGTCCCGCAGGTCGGCCTGGAAGGCGGTCATGCGCTTCCGCAGCCCCGCGGCATACTCTCCGTCTCCGGCGGCGAGGATGCGGGCGGCGAGCAGTCCGGCGTTGCGAGCGCCGCCGATCGACACGGTCGCGACCGGGACCCCGGCCGGCATCTGCACGATCGACAGCAGGGAGTCCATGCCGTCGAGGTACTTCAGGGGCACCGGGACCCCGATCACCGGCAGCGGCGTCACCGACGCCAGCATGCCGGGCAGGTGCGCGGCGCCGCCCGCGCCGGCGACGAGGACACGCAGCCCGCGCCCGGCGGCGTCCTGCCCGTAGGCGATCATCTCCTCCGGCATCCGGTGCGCGGAGACGACGTCGGCCTCGTAGGGCACGCCGAACTCCTCGAGCGCCCGGGCTGCGAGCTCCATCACCGGCCAGTCGCTGTCGCTGCCCATGACGAGCCCGACGAGGGCCTGTCCCGTGGGGCCGGGGGTCGCGGTCGTGGCGCTCATTCGGTGATCACTCCTGCCAGGTAGTCGGCCGCGTGGCCGGCCCGCTCACGGAGCTGGGCCAGGTCGGTGCCGGAGACGGTGACGTGGCCGATCTTGCGACCGCGGCGGACACCCTTGCCGTAGAGGTGCACCTTGAGCCCGGGGTCCCGCGCCATGATGTGGCGGTAGGCGGGGTAGAGCTCCGGGTAGTCACCGCCCAGGACGTTGGCCATCACGGTGTGCGGCTCGCGGGGGGTGGGCGCCCCGAGCGGGAGGTCGAGGACCGCGCGCAGGTGCTGCTCGAACTGGCCCGTCACCGCACCGTCCATCGACCAGTGCCCGCTGTTGTGCGGACGCATGGCCAGCTCGTTGACGAGGTATGCCGCGGCACCCGTCGCCGGGTCCCTCACCTCGAACATCTCCACAGCGAAAACCCCTGTCACGCCGAGGTTCTCGGCGATCCGCAGACCCGCCTCCGTGGCGATGGCGGCCAGCGTCGGGTCGAGGTCGGGAGCTGGTGCGAGCACCTCGGTGCAGATGCCGTCGGTCTGGACGGTCTCGACCACCGGCCACGCGGCGGCCTGGTTGGAAGGGCTGCGGGCGATGAGGACGGCCAGCTCGCGGACGAAGTCGACCTTCTCCTCCAGCAGGATCCCGTCGGCGAGGGGTCCAGCGGTGCCTTCCTGCTCCGCGACCAGGGTCAGCCAGTCCTGCACCTCGTCGGTGGATCCGACCACCCGGACGCCCTTGCCGTCGTAGCCGCCGCGGGGCGTCTTGGCGATGACCGGCCAGCCGACCTGCTCCGCGAACCCGGCCACGTCGTCAGCCGTCCGGGCCCGGGCCCACGCCGGACAGGCGACACCGATCGCGCTGAGGCGCTCGCGCATCGCCAGCTTGTCCTGGGCGAACAGCAGCGCCTCGGGCGTGGGATGCACCGCAACCCCTTCGGCGACAAGGGCGCTCAGCACCCCAGCAGGCACGTGCTCGTGGTCGAAGGTGACGACGTCGCACTCCCGCGCGAAGGCCAGGACAGCCTCGGCGTCGGTGTGGTCCCCGACCGGGGCCGACGGGATCACCTGGGCCGCCGCAGCGTCGGGCGCCTCGGCCAGCACGCTGAGCGTGATGGCCAGCTCCGCGGCCGGGCCGGCGCACATCCGCGCGAGCTGGCCGCCGCCGACGATGCCGACGACCGGGAAACCTCCGGGGGCGCGCTGGGGTGACGTCACGGCGCGAGGATATCGGCCGCGCCCGTCCACGGGCGGCGGGCATCCGCAGATAGGCTCCTCTGGTGCCCGAGAGCCTCTCCGTCGTCGCGCGCCTGCGCGGCACCATCGACGTCCTCTACCGCGAGATGATCAAGTTCGGGATCGTCGGTGCCGTCGCGTTCGTCGTCGACCTCGGGCTGTTCAACGTCCTGCGCAACACCGTGCTGTCCGGCTACGGCAACGGTCCTCTGTCGCGGGCTGTCATCGCCACCATCGTCTCCGCGGCGGTCGCGACCTGTGTGGCGTGGATCGGCAACCGGGCGTGGACGTTCCGGCACCGCCGCAACCGGCCCGTCCACCACGAGGCGCTGTTGTTCGCTCTCACCAACGGCGTCGCGCTGCTCATCCAGGCCGCCTGTGTCGGCGTCTCGCACCACGTCCTCGGCCAGGAGAGCCTGGTGGCCGAGAACCTCGCCAAGCTGGTCGGCATCGCGCTGGGCACGCTGTTCCGGTTCTGGGCCTACCGCCGGTTCGTGTTCAGCCACGAGCCGCTCGAGGACACCTCACCGCTGGCCGAGTCGCCGCGCTGACCGGCTCGCCCACAGCAGCAACCTTTCCTGGCACTGGTTCCGGGACGGTCCGTCAGACGGCGTCGGACTCGCTGAGGAACAGCGCGAAGATCGCCGGCTGGGCCTGGATCAGCTCGAGCCGGCCGCCGTTGGACTCGGCGAGGTCGCGCGCGAGCGCCAGCCCGAGGCCGGTGCCGGTCGTGGTCACCGAGCGCTCGAAGATGTGCGGCGCGATCGAGGACGGGACGCCCTCGCCCTGGTCGCTGACCTCGACGACGACGGAGGGACCGCTGCGCCGGGCGTGCACGTCGACCGTGCCACGGCCGTGCGCCAGAGCGTTCTCCAACAGCGTCGACAGCACCTGGGAGAGGTCGACCGGCTTGGCCTGGACGACCAGCCCGCGTTCGCCGTGCACGCGCACCGAGCGGCGGGCCTGCTCGAAGGCCGGCTGCCACTCGCGCTGGAGGGCCGCGATGACCGAGTCGAGCGAGACCGTGGCCTTGGACTCGTCGCCGCTCCTGCGGGTGCGTGACATCAGGTCGTCGACCACCCGGGTCAGGCGCTCCACCTGGTCGATCGCGATGTTGGCCTCCTCCTGGACGACCTCCAGGTCGTCGGTGGCGGCGATCTCCTCCAGGCGCATCAGGAGGGCGGTCAGGGGTGTCCGCAGCTGGTGCGAGGCGTCGGCAGCGAAGTCGCGTTCCGAGGCGAGCGACCTGGTCAGCCGCTGGGCGCTCCTCGACAGCACCTGCGAGACCTGGTCGAGCTCCTTGATGCCGGAGTGGAGCGGCTGGATGCGGGACTCACCCGCGCCGAGCCGCTCGGCACGATCCGCCAGCAGCACCATCGGACGGGCCAGCCGATGGGCCTGACGGGTCGCCACGACGACTCCGGCGGCCAGGGCCAGCACCCCCAGCCCGAGGACGATGAGGCACAGCTTGACCGACGTCGAGGCCGGGGTGCCCTGCGCGAGCCAGGTCGCCACCGTGCCGTGGTCGTTGGTCGTGGCGTTCCAGATGGCGAACGCCACCGGGATCATGGTGACGAGGATCGCCAGGGCAACCGCCAGGACGGTGGAGCGGATCAGCTGCTGCCGCATCGTCAGCGGTCAGATCTCGTCGCCGCGCTCGAACCGGAACCCGACCCCACGGACGGTGGCGATGTAACGCGGCTGCGCGGCGTCGTCGCCGAGCTTTCGCCGCAGGACGGAGATGTGCATGTCGAGGGTCTTGGTCGACCCGAACCAGGCGGTCTCCCAGATCTCGCGCATGAGCTGTTCGCGCGAGACGACCTTGCCCTGCTCCCGAACCAGGACGCGCAGCAGGTCGAACTCCTTCGCGGTCAGCTGCAGCTCATCCTCCTTGAACCACGCACGACGGCCCTCCGGGTCGATCCGGACGAGCTCGTGGGCCGAGGGTGCGTCGGTGGGGTTGCGGCGCAGCAGGGCCCGCACCCGGGCGAGCAGCTCGGCGAGGCGGAACGGCTTGGTGACGTAGTCGTCGGCGCCTGCGTCGAGCCCGACCACCGTGTCGACCTCGTCGGCTCGCGCAGTGAGGATGAGCACCGGCACGGTGCGCCCCTCGGCACGGATCCGACGGCACACCTCGAGCCCGTCCACGTAGGGAAGACCGAGGTCGAGGACGACGAGATCGGGGTTCTCGGCGGACGCCTCGAGCGCCGCTCGTCCGTCTGCACGGACGTCGACGTCGTACCCCTCACGGCGCAGTGCGCGAGCCAACGGCTCGGAGATGGCAGGGTCGTCCTCAGCAAGGAGCACACGGGTCATGGGGTGATGCTATGTAGTACCGACCCTTCTCAGCGACCAGGCCAGTCAGGACGGCGTTTCTCGTTGAACGCCGCGACCCCCTCGGCGCGGTCCGCGGAGAAGGCCGTGGCAGCCCAATGGTCGTCCTCGATGCGCAGTCCGGAGGCCAGGTCGGTGTCGAATCCCTCCCTCATCGCAGCCTTGGCGTTGCGCATCCCGACCGGCGAGTGTGACGCGATGGTGGTCGCCAGCTCGAGGGCTCGCTCGCGGGCCGTCCCGGCGGGCACCACCTCGTCGACGGCACCGAGCCGACAGGCGTCAGCCGCGGCATAGCGCTGGGCCGTGAAGATCATCCGTGCGGCGCGCGACCAGCCCACGCGACGCGTCAGCAGCTGGGTGCCGCCCCCGCCGGGGATCACACCGACGCTCACCTCGGGCAGCCCGACGACGGCGTCCTCGCCGCAGACGACGAGGTCGCAGGACAGCGCGATCTCGAAACCCCCACCCAGCGCGTAGCCGTCGACGGCGGCGATGGCCGGCACGGGCAGGTCCAGGACCCCCCGGTATGCCGCCTGCGCCAGCGGGCGCTGGGCGCGCAGGTCCTCGTCGCTGAAGGAGTTCCGCTCCTTGAGGTCGGCGCCGACGCAGAAGGCCTTGGGATGGGTCGAGGAGACCACCACGGCCCGGACGCCCGGGTCGGCGGCCAGCTCGGTGGTCGCCCGGGCGAGCGCCTGCGCCATGGCGGTGGAGACCGCGTTCATGGCCTCCGGACGGTCGAGGACCAGCTCGGCGACGTGGCCCCCGTCGCCGTGTCGGTCGATGCGGACCAGGTCTGCGGTCATGGGGACACCTTTCTGGTGGTGGTCTGGCCGGTCGCCTGGCGACCGCCGGCGGCGCGGCGCAGCTCGCTCGGCGTCACCGGCCCGATACCGCGCAGGGTGCGGCGTCGCAGGGCGGTCGTCTCGAACCCCGACAGGGCGGCCAGGGACGTGGCGAGAGCGTCGTCGACGAGCACGCCGCCGGCCGGGGCGACGCTGGTCAGCCGACTGGCGCGGTTGACGGTGGTGCCGAAGACGTCACCGAGCCGCGACAGCACGGGACCGACCGCCATCCCCACCCGCACGTCGGGAAGCAGGTCGTCCTCGGCCATCGTCTCCACCAGGTCGAGCGCCACCGCCGCCGCAGGAGCCGCACCGATGGTGACGAAGAGGATCTCGTCACCGACCGTCTTGATGACCCGGCCACCGTGCGCGGTGACGATGTCGGTCGCGAGCGCCTCGAACCGCTGCACCATCACGGCGAGCTGGCGCTCGGTCATCCGCCGCACCAGCGACGTGAAGTTGACCAGGTCGGCGAAGCCCACGACCCGACGCACGCCCTGGTCGGACTGCTCGGGGTCGGCGTCGGCGAGCATGCGGGAGATCGCCGCCGTGAGGTGGCGACGCCAGGCGTAGATGAGCAAGGGCTCGAGCTGGTCGGCCATGTCGACCAGCTTGCGGGCGGAGGCCCCGGCTGCCGCGAGGTTGGGGACGGCCCGCGCATCAGCCTCGTCGAGGGCCGCCTCGCTCTCCGGGCTCCGCGAGAGCCTCCGCCATCAGCTGGGTCTGCCAGACCGCGAGCCGGTCGGTCGTCCTGGCGAACGCGCGGGTCATGGCCAGGGCGGTCGCCTCGTCGAGCTCCTGCTCCCGGACCAGGCGCGCCACCGCCATCAGCGCCATCTGGTCGGCCTCGGTGAACATCGCGTCGTCGTCCTCGACGTTCGGGAACCCCAGCGCGTGCCAGAACTTGCGGGCCGACAGCAGCGACACCTCGGCGCCGCGCGAGACGTCACGGCGGGCCATCGTGGCCGGCTTGCCGAGCAGCCGCGCCTCGAGGTCGTCCGGGCGCAGCGCCGCGAAGTCCTCCGGGCGCACCACCCGGTGCCGGCCAACCTCGCTCACGCGGCCAGACTAGCCAGTGGCGGATCGCACGTGGACCACGTCTCCGGCGGCGACCGCGTACTCCGCGCCGGCAGCCACGGCAGGCTCGCTCCCCGCGCTCCTGACCACCAGCCGTCCTTCGTCGTCGACGCCGACGGCGCGCACCCTGCGCACCTCGCCACCGGCCACGTGGAGGTCGATCTCGCGCCCGATCGTCAGGCACGCCCTGCGGTATGCCGCGTGGACCCCTGCGCGCGCCGGCGCCGGCCCCGCTGAGCTCAGCCGTGCCAGCGGGCCAGGTGGGTGAGGACCGCCACCGCGAGGCGTCCACGGCTCGACCTCCGCCGCACCCGCGAGCCGCAGCGACGTGGCGGTCTCGACCGGGAGCTCGGCACGGTCCTGGTCGACGTTGATGCCGAGCCCGACGACGATCCCCGCCCGGCTGCAGCTCGCAGAGGATGCCGCACACCTTGCGCTCGCCGTCCGAGGGCAGGAGCACGTCGTTGGGCCACTTGAGCCCGCTGTCCACCCCCGCGGCCTCTGACAGGGCGTCCCGGACCGCGAGGCCGGTCGCCAAGGGCATCCAGCCGCGCCCCTGCTCGGGCGCGGGCAGCAGCACCGACAGGGTGAGCGAGGTCCGGGCAGGTGTCTCCCAGGCGCGCCCCAGCCGTCCACGGCCGGCCTGCTGGTGGTCGGTGACCACGACGCGCCACGGCTCGGCGAGCCGGGCCGCCTCGAGGTTGGTGGAGCCGAGGGTGGGGTGGACGTCGACTCCTGTCCACGGCTCGTCCGGGCGTGACCAACGCCTCGTGCAATGCCTCACTGTCCAGCGGTTCGCGCATGACAGCAAGGCTAGGCTCGCCGCCATGGCGCAGACCACCGATCCCGTCGCGGACCCACTCTCCGTGGGTGGCACCGACGTCCCCGATTCCGAGTCGGGCATCGACATCCACTCCACTGCAGGCAAGCTGGCCGACCTCAAGCGCCGCGTCGCCGAGGTCGCCCACGCAGGGTCCGAGCGGGCCGTCGAGAAGCAGCACGCGCGGGGCAAGAAGACGGCCCGGGAGCGCCTCGAGATGCTGCTCGACGAGGGGTCGTTCGTCGAGATGGACAAGTACGCCAGGCACCGCTCGGTCGCGTTCGGCCAGGACGCCAACCGTCCGTACGGTGACGGCGTGGTCACCGGCTACGGCACCGTCGACGGTCGGACGGTCGCGGTCTTCGCGCAGGACTTCACCGTCTTCGGCGGGTCCCTCGGCGAGGTGTTCGGGGAGAAGATCTGCAAGGTCATGGACTTCGCCATGAAGGTCGGCTGCCCAGTCGTCGGGCTCAACGACTCCGGTGGCGCCCGCATCCAGGAAGGCGTGGTCTCCCTCGGGCTCTACGGCGAGATCTTCCGCCGCAACGTGCACGCGTCGGGGGTCATCCCCCAGATCTCGCTCATCATGGGTCCGTGCGCGGGCGGGGCCGTCTACTCCCCCGCCGTCACCGACTTCACCGTGATGGTCGACCAGACCTCCCACATGTTCATCACCGGGCCCGAGGTCATCAAGACCGTCACCGGTGAGGACGTGTCGTTCGAGGACCTCGGCGGCGCCCGGGCGCACAACACCAAGTCCGGTGTCGCGCACTACATGGGCACCGACGAGCAGGACGCGATCGACTACGTCAAGGAGCTGCTGTCCTACCTGCCCTCGAACAACCTCGAGGAGCCGCCTTCGTTCGCCGACGACGGCGCCGAGCCGCCGCCGCTGGAGGTCACCGAGGAGGACCGCGAGCTCGACACCCTCATCCCCGACAGCGCCAACCAGCCCTACGACATGCACACGGTGATCAGGACCGTGGTCGACGACGGTGAGTTCCTCGAGGTGCAGCCGCTGTTCGCTCCCAACATCGTGGTCGGTTACGGCCGCGTCGAGGGCCGCTCCGTCGGCGTCGTCGCCAACCAGCCGATGCAGTTCGCGGGCACCCTCGACATCGACGCCTCCGAGAAGGCTGCCCGGTTCGTGCGCACCTGCGACGCGTTCAACATCCCCGTGCTGACCTTCGTCGACGTGCCGGGCTTCCTTCCCGGCACCGACCAGGAGTGGGACGGCATCATCCGCCGCGGCGCCAAGCTGATCTACGCGTACGCCGAGGCGACCGTCCCGCTCGTCACGGTGATCACCCGCAAGGCCTACGGCGGCGCCTACGACGTGATGGGTTCCAAGCACCTCGGCGCCGACATCAACCTCGCCTGGCCCACCGCACAGATCGCCGTCATGGGAGCCCAGGGTGCGGTCAACATCCTCTACCGCAAGCAGCTCGCCGCGGCCGCCGAGGCCGGTGAGAACGTCGACGAGACCCGGGCCCGGTTCATCGCCGAGTACGAGGACACCCTCGCCAACCCCTACATCGCGGCCGAGCGCGGCTACATCGACACCGTCATCACCCCCTCGAACACCCGCATGAACGTCACCAAGGCGCTGCGGGCCCTGCGCACCAAGCGCGAGACCCTGCCGCCCAAGAAGCACGGAAACATCCCCCTATGACCCGTTCGCAGGCTCACGGCTCAGGGGGACCCGGCCCTTTAATGGCTGACGAGTCCGCACAGTCCGGCCCGCCACCGTTGCGGCTGGTCCGCGGCGACGCCACCCCGGAGGAGGTCGCTGCCGTCCTGGCCGTGCTGTCCGCCGCCACGGCGCAGGCACCCGCGCCGGCCCCGCGGCATACCTCGCAGTGGGCCTCGCGGGAGCGGGCGGTGCGGCGTCCCCTCCACCCGGGTCCCGGCGCCTGGCGCGCCTCGGCCTGGACCTCGTGACTCTTCCCCGCCACCGCGCCGGCTCGGCGACCCGCCGCGACACGCCGTGAAGCCGGCCCACTAGGACTGCACCGGTCCTCAGCCGTACGGCCCATTGTCGCCCGAGGACTGGGACCCTCCCGCGGACCGACCTACCGTGGAGAGCAGTCCCCGCCGGCCAGGTGGGGCGGTCCACGCGGTCGCCGAGCCCCGACACCCGTGCGGATGGCAAGAGTTTCTTGCCGAGAGTGTCGGGGACGGAGAACCCAGTACGACGGAAGCGGAACGCGCTTCCTTGGGGTTAAGTCGCTGGCTCCAGCCGGCGGCCGGGCAGTTTCGGACGGAGCACCACGCTCCGAGCCCGAACCCGACAGGTCACTCTTCGCAGGCGGTCCGAAAGAAATGGCCTCCCCCGTGTCCCGTCATGCCTCCCTCCGTCCTGCGTTGCCCCGCCGCCTCGTCGGCCTCCTGGTCGCCGGTGTCGTCACCGCGGGCCTCTCGATCGCCCCGGTCGGCGCCAGCCGCGCCGACGCCGCGGTCCTCACCAGCGCCCAGTTCACGACCGTGACCAAGGTCGCGGCCGCGCAGGTGGGCGTCCCCTACCGCTACGGAGGGACGACCCCGAAGACCGGGTTCGACTGCTCCGGCTACGTGAAGTACGTCTACGGACGCGCCCACAAGACCGTGCCCCGCCTGGCCCAGGACCAGTACCGCGCCAGCACCGCCGTCTCCCGCAGCACAGCGCGGGCGGGCGACCTGGTCTTCTTCCACTCCTCGCGGACGCAGGTCTTCCATGTGGGCATCTACGCTGGCTCGGGCTACGTCTGGCACGCCCCCAAGCCGGGCAAGCGCGTGGCGAAGGTGAAGATCTGGACCAGCCAGGTCAGCTACGGCCGCCCCCGCTGACGACCCGCCCGGTCACGCGTCGAGCTCGGCGCCTGAGCGTCGGCGGCGGGCGAGGGTCTCCCGCAGCTCGGCCGCCTCCACCTCGACCAGGCAGTTCGCCGCCAGGACGCGTTCGGCGACGTCGAGGTCGCCCATGAACGCGTGGAACGTGTCGGGCACGGTGATGCCGTGCTCCGGCCTGGACACCACCTCGATCGCGGTCGCCGGCCCGCACCGTCCCGGCGGCCACGATGGACAGGTAGGCGCCGGTACGACCCACCTCGGAGAACCGCTTCACCCAGCCCCGCTCCCCCATCCGGGCGGCGAAGGTCGCGCACGGGATCCGCGGACCGCAGACCTCCAGCAGCGACCTCGTCGCCGACCGCCCAGCGCTCGCCGATGAGGGCGCCGTCGACGTCCAGACCCGACGTCGTGAGGTTCTCGCCGAACATGCCGTTCGGGATCTCCCGCTCCAGCAGGGCGGCCCACCAGTCCAGCTCCTCGCGGGCGAAGGCGTAGACGGCCTGGTAGTCGCCACCGTGGTGGCGGGTGTCCCCGATGAAGTCGCCGTCGACCCCGCTCCCGAGACCACCGTGCTTCGGGCCCGGCGGACGCAGCCGGGCCGAGTCGACCGGGCGCTTGCCGATCCCGGTCACCCTGACGTTCTTGGCCGTGTTCGGCTCGGGACGCCCGACGTTGATCGACAGGAGGTGTGCGGTCATGTGGCCAGCCTAGGGACGGCCGCCACCACGTTGTCGACCGTCCGGACCCGTGGTCGACCGTCCGGGTCGCCTGCCCGGGATATTGCGGTGCCGGCGTCAGGAGGCTGGGGTACCTTCGCTCGCGTGAGCACAGAACCCTCAGACGCCGTGACGACCCCAGCGGCACGCCCCGCCACCGACATCGACCGCATCGCCGACGACTACCTGGCGAGGTTCGTCGACGCTCAGCCCGATCACCGCGACCTACCTCGGCATCGCCGGCCACGACGAGGAGCTCGACGACTTCTCCCCCGCCGGCCACGAGGCGCACGCCGCCCTGCGCACCGACACCCTGGCCCAGCTCGACCGGGCGACCCCCGTCGACGAGATCGACCGGGTCACCCTGGCCGCGATGCGCGAGCGGCTCGGCCTCGCCCAGGAGACCCACCTCGCCGGCCTCGACGAGATGGCGCTCAACGTCATCGCCTCCCCGCTGCAGGAGGTCCGCGGCTGCTTCGACCTGATGCCCACGGCGACCGACGAGGACTGGGGCAGCATCAGCCGCCGGCTCGCGCAGGTGCCGGACGCCCTCGCCGGCTGGAAGGAGAGCCTGCTCAGCGCCTCCGCCAAGGGCAACATCGCCCCCCGTCGGCAGGTCGAGGCCTGCATCGCAGCAGTGTGCCGACCTCGTCGCCGACGACGGCTACTTCGCCAAGCTCGTCGAGGACGCCCGGCTCACCGGCGGCGACGGTCCGGGAGAGCTCGCCGACGGCCACGCGAGAGAGCCTGTCCACCGCTGCCGAGGCGGCTGCCGACGCCTACTCGGCGCTGGGCACGCTGGCTCAAGGACCACCTGCTCGACGACGCCCCGGAGGCCGACGCCTGCGGCGAGGAGCGCTACGCCCTGCTGTCCCGCTCCTTCCTCGGGGCCCGAGGTCGACCTGGCCGAGACCTACGCGTGGGGGCAGCAGGAGGTCGCGCGGATCACCGCCGAGATGGAGCAGGTCGCCGAGCAGGTCAAGCCCGGCAGCACCGTCAAGGAGGCCATCGCAGCGCTCGACGCCGACCCGGCATACCAGCTGCACGGCACCGACGAGCTCAAGGCGTGGATGCAGAAGCGCGCCGACGAGGTCATCGCCAACCTCGCGGGCACCCACTTCGACATCCCCGACCCGGTCCGCACCATCGAGTGCCTCATCGCCCCGACCCAGACCGGCGGCATCTACTACACCGGTCCCTCCGAGGACTTCTCCCGGCCGGGACGGATGTGGTGGTCGGTGCCCAAGGGCGTGACCGAGTTCGGCACGTGGAAGGAGCTCACGACCGTCTACCACGAGGGCGTTCCGGGGCATCACCTCCAGGTCGCCCAGACGGTCTTCCGGTCCGAGCTGCTCAACAAGTGGCGCCGCATGTTCGCCTGGACGTCCGGTCACGGCGAGGGTTGGGCGCTGTATGCCGAGCGGCTGATGGACGAGCTCGGCTACATGGACGACCCCGGCGACAAGATGGGGCTGCTCGACAGCCAGTCCCTGCGCGCGGCGCGGGTGGTCATCGACATCGGTGTGCACTGCGGGTTCGAGGCGCCCGCCGAGGTCGGCGGGGGCGAGTGGACCTACGACAAGGCGTGGGACTACCTCAACGCCCACGCCAACCAGGGCGAGGCGTGGCTGCGGTTCGAGCTCGACCGCTACCTCGGCTGGCCGGGCCAGGCGCCGTCCTACAAGATCGGCGAGCGGCTCTGGATGCAGCTGCGCGACCAGGTGCAGGAGCGCGAGGGCGATGCGTTCTCGCTCAAGGACTTCCACCGCCGGGCCCTCGACATCGGCGGCGTCGGTCTCGACACCCTGCGTGAGGCGGTCCTCGGCGAGCTGACGCTGACCGAGGGCCCGCCTGCAAGGATGGGCGCGTGGAAACCGCCGGCGCGATCGTCGCCATCATCGCCACCGTCATCCTCGTCGCCGGGTTCGCCAAGCGGCTGCGGGTCGCGGCACCGCTCGCGCTGCTGGTGGTGGGGGTGGCGGTCAGCTACGTGCCGTTCATCCCCGAGCCGGAGCTGAGCTCCGAGCTCGTCCTCGTCGGCCTCCTCCCACCCCTGTTGTATGCCGCGGCCATCCGCACCTCGCTCGTGGACTTCAGGGCCAACTGGTCCCCGATCCTCGGCCTGTCCGTGGGGCTGGTGCTGTTCACCGCCGCCGGGGTCGGCCTCGTCACCTACTGGCTTCTGGGCGTGCCGTTCGCGGTGGCGTTCGCCCTGGGCGCGATCGTGGCGCCCCCCGACGCCGTGGCGGCCACCGCGGTGGCCAGGCGCATCGGTCTGCCCCGGCGGATCGTGACGATCCTCGAGGGCGAGTCGCTGGTCAACGACGCCACCGCCCTGGTCTCCCTGCGCACCGCGATCGCCGCCTTCCCGCTCGCGGCCGCCGCTCGCGAGCAAGCACGCCTCGGACGTCACGCTGGCGTCCGTGGCCTTCGACTTCGGCCGTGCCGTGGTGCTGGGCGTGGGCTTCGGCGTGGTGGTGGGCGTCGTGATCGCCTACGTGCGGCGCAAGGTCACCGAGTCGGCCATCGACACCTCGATCTCGTTCATCGTCCCCTACCTCGCCTACCTGCCGGCGGAGCACTACCAAGGGTCCGGCGTGCTGGCCGTCGTCGTCGCCGGGCTGCTGCTCGGGCACAAGTCGCCGATCGTGCAGAACGCGTCCTCGCGCGTCAGCGAGCGGATCAACTGGACCACGATCCAGTTCATCCTCGAGAACGTCGTCTTCCTCATGCTGGGCATGCAGATGCGCCGTTTGGTGTCCGACGCCAGCGAGACCGGTCCGGGGTGGGGCACGATCGTCTGGACCTGCCTGGCGGTGCTGGGCACGGTCATCGTCCTGCGACCCGTCTGGGTCTTCCCGTTCAAGTGGCTGCAGCACCGGTTCGAGAGTGGCGAGGGAAAGTTCCACCCGACCGCCGCAGCCGTCATCTCGTGGGCCGGCATGCGCGGCGTGGTGACGCTCGCTGCGGCCTTCGCGCTCCCCGACACCACGCCCGCAGCGCTCGACCCTGGTGCTGGCCGCCATGGCCGTCACGGTGGCGACCCTCCTCCTGCAGGGGCTGTCGCTGCCCTGGCTCGCCAGGACCCTCGGCGTGCGCGGCCCCGACCCGCGCGAGGACGCCCTCCAGGAAGCGACCATCCTGCAGTCGTCCGTGGCAGCCGGGCTGAAGGCCCTGGAGGAGCACGAGGACGCGGACGACGACGTCATCGAGACGCTGCGCCAACGTGCCGAGAACCGCACCAACATCGTCTGGGAACGACTCGGCCAGGGGCGTGCCGACGCCGCCGAGACCCCCAGCGCGACCTACCGCCGGGTGCGGCTCATCATGCTCGACGCCGAGCGCGCCGAGCTGTTGCGGATCAGGGACTCCGGCGCGGTCGACCAGGAGGTGCTGGCCCACGTGTTCGCCCAGCTCGACATCGAGGAGTCGATGCTCGACCGCATCGAGGAGCGCTCCGACGAGCTGCGCGAGGACCCGCTGCTCCCGCCGGAGCGCGCCGAGGACGAGTGCGAGCACCTCGCCGCCCACCACGACCGGTTCGTGGCGCCGACCAGCCCGCACGGCTGCGAGGAGTGCCTGCGCGACGGGACGACCTGGGTGCACCTGCGGATGTGCCTGGACTGCGGACACGTCGGCTGCTGTGACTCCTCCCCCCAGAAGCACGCCTCGGGCCACTACCGCGAGACCGACCACCCGGTGATGCGCAGCTTCGAGCCGGGCGAGTCCTGGCGCTGGTGCTTCGTCGACGACCAGCTCGGCTGAGACGCCCAGCCTGACCACGTCCGGGTATGCCGCGTGGTCGCCACGGGGTCGGTAGCCTCACCTCGTGACGTCACTGGTGCTTGCCTCCGCCTCCCCCGCCCGACGCCGACTCCTCGCGTCCGCCGGACTGGAGCCCAGCATCGTCGTGAGCAGCGTGGACGAGCAGGCGGTGACGGCTGCGGCCATCGAGACCTACGGCGAGCTGGTCGCCGAGGACGTCGCGCTGGTGCTGGCCCGCGCCAAGGCGGAGGACGTGGCCGACCAGATCGACGACGCCATCATCCTCGGCTGTGACTCTGTGCTCGACCTCGACGGCGAGATCCACGGCAAGCCTGCCTCGGCCGCCGTGGCCGTCTCGCGGTGGCGCCAGATGCGTGGCCGCTCCGGGATCCTGCACACTGGCCACTGGATCGTGGACACCCGGGACGAGGCCCAGGGTGGCACCGGCGCCACCCTCGGCGCGACCGCCTCGACCACCGTGCACTTCGCCAAGCTGGGTGACGACGAGATCGAGGCCTACGTCGAGACGGGTGAGCCGCTTCGGGTGGCCGGGGCGTTCACGCTGGACGGGCTCGGCGCTCCTTATGTCGTGGGTGTCGAAGGAGATCCCAGCAACGTCATCGGCCTCTCGCTGCCACTGCTGCGCGAGCTGCTGATGGAGGTGGGACTGCCGTGGCACGGGCTGCGGTCGTCGGCACACCAAGGTGCCCAGGGCGAGCGCAGCTGACCGATCCACTCCCTACTGCCCACCGAGGACACGACGCGCCGGTCGGTTGGCGCTGGCTCGCCGGAATCCGCGGTGTGGCGTGTCCTCGGACGCGGAGGGTCGGTCAGACCGGCGGGATGTCGCGGCGCTTGGTGGCGAAGTGGCGGTCGCGTGCCTTGGCATAGCGAAGGCGCAGGAGCAGCTCGGCCCGCAGCGCGTCGGCCTCGATGATCTGGTCGAGGACGAGATCGGCAGCCAGCCGTTCGAGGTCGACGTCCTCCTCGTACTCACGTCGCATGTCCTGCACGAACTGCTCACGCTCGCCCGGGTCGTCGATCGCGGCGATCTTGTTGGCGTAGACCGCGTTGACGGCCGCCTCCGGACCCATGACGGCGATCCGCGCGGTCGGCAGCGCGATGGTCGCATCAGGCCCGAACCCGGGACCGCCCATGGCGTAGAGCCCGGCGCCGTAGGCCTTGCGGACGATGACGCAGAACTGCGGCACGGTCGCCGACGAGACGGCATGGACCATCTTGGCGCCGTGCCGGATGATCCCACCGCGCTCGACCTCGGACCCGATCATGAAGCCGGGCACGTCGGCGAGGTAGATCAACGGGATCGAGTAGGCGTCGCACAGCCAGATGAACCGGGCTGCCTTGTCGGCGCTGTCGGTGAAGAGCACCCCGCCCTTGACCATCGAGTTGTTGGCGACGATGCCGACGGTCTCGCCTGACATCCGGCCGAACCCGATGACCAGCTCGGGTGCGAACAGCGGCTTGATCTCGAAGAACGACTCGTCGTCGACCAGGCCGTCGATCACCTCGTGGATGTCGAACGGCTGGCTCTCGCGCTCGGGCACGGTGTGCCGGGTCAGCGGCGCCGACGGCTCCTCAGGCGCGTAGGAGGGCAGGTCGGTGCGCCAGCTGGAGGGCAGGTAGGAGAAGCAGAGCCGCGCCATCTCGATGGCCTCGGTGTCGTCGGCGACGAGCAGGTCACCCACCCCGGAGACCGTGCAGTGCATCCGCGCACCACCCATGTCCTCGAGCGAGACCTTCTCTCCCACCACCATCTCCGCCATCCGCGGGCTGCCGAGGTACATCGACGCGTTGCCCTCGACCATGATGATCAGGTCGGTGAAGGACGGGATGTAGGCACCACCGGCAGCGCTCGGGCCGAACAGGCAGCAGATCTGCGGGACCTTGCCGGACAGCGCGACCTGGTTGTGGAAGATGCGCCCGGCGCCGCGGCGCCCGGGGAACATCTCGACCTGGTCGGTGATCCGCGCACCCGCGGAGTCCACGAACCAGAAGACCGGCAGCTCCTCGCGCAGCGCCATCTCGGTCGCCCGCACGATCTTCTCGACCGTGCGCGCACCCCACGAGCCGGCCTTCACGGTCGGGTCGTTGGCGATGACGATCGCGGGGCGGCCGTCGACGGTGCCGCGCCCGGTCACCACGCCGTCGGCCGGCAGCCCGGTGGCGGTCGCGTTGGCGTAGCGCGCGTCCTCGACGAAGCTGCCCTCGTCGAACAGCATCGCGATCCGGTCGCGCACGTAGAGCTTGCCCTGCGCGTCCAGCTTGGCCTGCGCCTTCTCCGGCGCCGTCGCCGAGGCCAGGTATGCCGCGGCGAGCCGCTCGCGGACGTCGGTCACCTTGGGGTCGGAGCCGCTGTCGCCGGCCACGGCGAAGGGAGAGTCAGCGCCCCCCACCGCGGACGGCGGCTCGGCCGCGCCGGGTCCGGCGGACGTGGCCGTGGACCCGGACGTGGCCGTGGACCCGGACGCGTGGACGTGGACGTGGACCCTGCGGCGCCGGACGTGGAGGTGGTCACCGGCATACCCTCTCGCACTCCGGCGCTCACGCGGTGGGCAGGCCGAGGTGGCGGGCGATGACCATGCGCTGGACCTCGGAGGTGCCCTCGCCGATCTCGAGGATCTTGGCGTCGCGGTAGAACCGGGCCACGGGGTACTCCTCCATGAAGCCGTTGCCGCCGAAGACCTGGGTGGCGATGCGGGTCGCGGTGACGGCGGCCTCGGTCGAGTAGAGCTTGCAGATCGCGGCGGCCTGCTTGACCTCCTTGACCGAGCGGCGGCCGGCTTCGAGCTCGTCCTTGAGCCACGCGGCCTTGTAGGTGAGCTGCCGCGACGCCTCGACCATGACGGCGAGGTCGGCGATCTGGAACGAGATGCCCTGGTTGACGCCGATCGGCTTGCCGAACGCCTTGCGGGTCCTGGCGTACTCGGTGGTCTCCTCGAGCATCCGCTGGCTCATGCCGATGGCGAGTGCCGAGATGGCGATGCGGCCGTCGTCGAGGGTCTTGAGGAACTGCTTGAAGCCCTCGCCCTCGTTGCCGAGCAGGTTGTCGGCGGGCACCCGGCAGTTCTCGAAGGTCAGGCCGTGGGTGTCGGAGGCGTGCCAGCCGAGCTTGTCGTAGGCCGGCTCGACCGTGAACCCCGGCGTGCCGGAGGGGATCATGATGGCGCTGAGCTGCGCCGAACCGTCGTCCTTCGTGCCGGTGCGGGCGGTCACCGTCACGACGGAGGTGATGTCGGTGCCCGAGTTGGTGATGAACGCCTTCGAGCCGCTGACGACCCACTCGTCGCCGTCCCGCACGGCCTTGGTGCGGGTGGCGCCGGCGTCGGACCCGGCGTCGGGCTCGGTCAGGCCGAAGCCCGCGAGCGCGCGACCGGCCACGAGGTCGGGCAGGAAGCGCTCCTTCTGCTCCTGGGTGCCGTAGGTGAGGATCGGGTTGATGCCCAGGCCCACGCCTGCGGAGAGGGTGATGCCGATCGACTGGTCGACCCTGCCGAGCTCCTCGATGGCCACGCACAGGGACGTGAAGTCGCCGTCGTCACCCATGCCGCCGAACTCCTCGGGCACGACCAGACCGAACAGCCCCAGCTCGCCCATCTTCGGCACCAGGTCGCTCGGGAAGTGGTGGTCCTTGTCCCACTTGGCGATGTGGGGCTCGACCTCTGCCTCGGCGAACTCCCGGACGACCTTGCGGAAGTCCTCGTGCTCCTTGCTCAGCTCGAACATCGTGTCTCCTTCGTGGGTGCGCGCCGAGGGGAGTCGTGTGAGACATACCCGGTCACGCGGCATACGTGGGTGTCGCGTGGTGCTTGACGTTGACGTAAACGTAAAGCAATACTCACGGGTATGCCAGCCCCGACCGCCACCGCGCCCCCCGTGACGCTCCGCGAGCGCCGCGGACGCACCCCGGAGGACCTGGACGATCCGCGAGATCGCCGACGAGTTCGAGGTGACCCACCGCACGGTGCGGCACTACGAGGACCTGGGGCTGATCACCCCCGAGCGGCGGGGCACGGCTGCGGGTCTACCACCGCCGCGACCGCACCCGGCTGGCCCTCATCCTGCGGGGCAAGCGGCTCGGCTTCCCGCTCGAGGAGATCCGCACGATCATCGACCTCTACGACCGGCCGCGGGGCAGGGCCAGCCAGCTCGAGTACGTCCTGGCCCAGATCGACGAGCGCCGCACCGACCTCGAGCAGCGCCGCCGTGACCTCGAGGACGCGCATCACCGAGCTCGGCGAGTTCGAGCGCCGCTGCCGCGCCGACCTCGACCGCCTCACCTGAGGCTGCCGCTCGCGGACCGCCGGCCCTAGGCTCGGGCGCATGACCAGTCCAGCGTCCTGTTCCTCGGCGGCACCGGCGTGATCAGCTCGGCCTGCGTCGCGGAGTCCGTCGCGCAGGGCTACGGACGTCACGATCCTCAACCGGGGCACGAGCACCACCCATCCCCCACACCCCGACGCCGAGGCACTCCAGGCCGACGTGCGTGACGCGGCTGCCGTGCGGGAGGCGGTGGGCGGACGCGAGTTCGACGTGGTCGTCGACTTCCTGAGCTTCACCCCGGACCAGGTGCAGCAGCAGCTCGACGAGTTCGCCGCGCGGACCGGGCAGTACGTCTTCATCAGCTCCGCCTCTGCCTACCAGAATCCACCCTCCCGGCTCCCGGTCACCGAGTCGACTCCTCTGCGTAACCCGTTCTGGGCCTACTCCCGCAACAAGATCGCCTGCGAAGACCTGCTGGTGGCTGCCTATCGGGCAGACGGGCTCCCCGTGACGATCGTGCGTCCCTCGCACACGTATGACCACACCCTGCCGCCGTTCGAGGGCCGCTGGACGGTCGTGGAGCGGATGCGCCAGGGCAAGCCGGTCGTCGTCCACGGTGACGGCACGTCGCTCTGGACGATCACGCACCACACCGACTTCGCCCGGGCGTTCGTCGGGCTGCTGGGTCGGCGAGAGGCGATCGGCGAGGCGTTCCACATCACCGGTGACGAGGCCCCGACGTGGAACCGGATCTACTCCGACATCGCGGAGGCCGCCGGCGTGGAGGCGCGCCTCGTGCATGTCGCGTCCGACGCCATCGCCGCCGTGGACCAGGACTTCGGCGACAGCCTGCTCGGCGACAAGTCCCACTCGATGGTGTTCGACAACAGCAAGATCCGCACGCTCGTCCCGGGCTGGAGCGCTCGCGTACCGTTCCGGCAGGGAGCACAGGAGATCATCGACTGGCACGACGCCGATCCCGCGCGTCGGGTGGTCGACGAGCGCGTCGACGCGCTCTACGACCGGCTGGTCGCCGCACACTGACTGTTCCGGCGCACCCGAGCGGACCCCTTCGGGTCAGCACAGGGCGGTCGGCTAGGTTCGCGGCCGTGGACTGGGAACAGGTGCGGGCGCGGATCGTGCCGGAGGCGGGCGATGTCGCCCTGAGCGCGCCCGCCGTGACGGTCGCCCTCGTCGGGGCCGTCCTCGTCGTCGCTGTGCCGCCCGTCTGGCAGGTGCTTCGCCTGGCCGTGACGCTGGTGCACGAGCTCGGGCACGCCGTCGTCGGCCTCGCTGTCGGGCGCCGGTTCACGGGTTTCGTGCTCCGTGGCGACATGTCCGGTCACGCCGTGACGGTCGGCCCGTCGCGCGGACCCGGGCGGGTCCTGTCGACCTGGGCCGGCTACCCGGCACCGGCGGTCGTCGGCGCCGGGATGGTCTGGGTCGCGGGCCGAGCCTGGGCGGCGCCGGTCATCACCGTGGTGCTGGTCCTGCTGGTCGTCGCCATCCTCCGTGTGCGGTCCGTGCTCACCGCGCTGGTCATGGTCGTGGCGATCGGCGCGACCACCGCCCTCTGGTGGTGGCGCGACGACGCGGTGCAGTCGCAGGTGCTCGTGGGTCTGGGCATCGTCCTCGTCGTCGGCGCCTGGCGGCACCTGGCCAGCGTCACCGGCTCACGTGACCGCGCGAGCGACCCGGGGGTGCTCGCCTCCCTGACCCACGTGCCACGAGTCGTGTGGGTCGGGTCGTTCGTCGTCGTCTGCGCAGCGGCCAGCGTCCTCACCGTCGTCGAGGTCGCGGCCGCCTGGCGCTAGGCCCCACCGGTCACGCGTGCCCCGAGGTCGTCACCGGACGACCCTGGGGTCGCTGTGCCGCAAGGAACTCGTCGATCTCCGGGGCGGTCGGAGCAGTCGCCGGACCCCGCCGGGTCACCTTGATCGCCCCCGCAGCGTTGGCCCGCGTGGCCGCGGTGGTCCAGTCGGCGCCGGCAGCACGGCAGGCCACGAGAACCCCGGTGTGGGTGTCCCCTGCACCGTTGGTGTCGACCGGTTCCTGCGGATAGCCGGGGAGGTAGGCCGTGACTCCCGCCGAGCCTGCCGCGTCGGCGCCGTCCCGAGCGGAACCGCGCGAGCCCGGCGGCACCTCGCGCACCCAGCATCCCTTCGGCCCGTCCCGCACGATCGCGACCGAGCCCGCGGACAGGCGGCTGGCGACGGCGTCCGTGGCGGCGGCCGGGTCGGCCGGCCCGGTCAGCTGCTCGGCCTCCTGCGCGTTGCTGGTCCACACGGTCGTGCGGGCCAGCACCCGCTCGCGGAGGTCGTCCGTCAGGTCCGCGAACGCCGCGCCCGGGTCCAGCACGACGACCACGCCGGCTGCGAGCGAGTCCAGCCAGGCCAGCAACGGGTCGCGGGTCAGGCCGATGAGCGAGAACCCACTGACGCACACCAGGTCACCGTCCGCCGGCTCCGACGTCTGCAGGGACTCGACGCTGATCCGTCGCTCGGCGCCCTGTGTCGTGACGAACGTGCGCTCGGCGCTCGGCTCGATCATGACGAAGCAGATGCCCGTGTCGAGGTCTGGGACCGGCGGGCTGCTCACCGCAACGCCCTCAGCCGACAGGGCCGCCCGCACCAGGTCGCCGTTGGCGCCTGTCCCCACCGCCCCGGCCAGCACGCACTGAGCGCCGGACCGCGCCGCGGCCAGCAGGATGTTCACCGCTCCTCCCGCATACCGCGCGTAGCTCCGCGCAACGGCGTTGCCGCCGCGCACCGGCAGCGCTCCGACCTCGACCACCTCGTCGACGAGGGCCTGAGCCGTGTGGATGACCCGCGGCCCGCGCGGCTCCCCCTCATGCGTGGTCATGCTGACGGAGTATGCCGCCTGGTCACCATCGGCGCTGCCCACGCGTCACCCAGGGTGTCGTGGAATGCTGCGGGACATGGCCACCCCACCGGAGACGACCCTGCTCATCCTCGGCGCCGGGGGCGACCTGACGCACCGGCTGCTCCTGCCGGGACTGGCCTCACTGCTCGCCGTCGAACCCGACCGCGGCGTCCGCGTCGTCGGTGCCGACCGGGTCGACCTCTCCGCCGCCGATTGGAAGTCCCGCGTGAAGGACTCGTTCGCCGAGGCCAAGCCGCCCGCGAGGGTCACGTCGGCGATCACCAGGCACACCGCCTACGTGAAGACCGACCTGCTCGACGAGGCCGCTCTCCGCGAGCTCGTCGACGGCTGCGGCGACGGTCCGCTGGTCATCTTCTTCGCGCTGCCACCATCGGTGACCATGAAGGTCTGCGACCTGCTCCAGCATCTCGAGCTGCCCGAGGTCACCCGGCTCGCGCTGGAGAAGCCGTTCGGCACCGACCACGAGTCCGCCGTGCAGTTCAACCGGCTGCTGCACAAGGTGGTCCCGGAGGAGGACATCTTCCGGATCGACCACTTCCTCGGCGTGGCAACGGTCTTCAACCTGGTGGGCCTGCGGTTCGCCAACCGGATGCTGGCGCCGATCTGGAGCGCCGAACACATCGAACGCGTCGAGATCGTCTACGACGAGGACCTCGCACTGGAGGGACGAGCGGGCTACTACGACGGGGCCGGTGCCCTGAAGGACATGCTGCAGAGCCACCTGCTCCAGGTGCTCGCGCTGTTCGCGATGGAGTCGATCGCCGCGCTCGACGCCCGCGAGCTGCAGGACCAGAAGGCCCAGGTGCTGCGCGCCACGAGGGTCTGGGGCGGCTCACCGAAGCGGTCCTCGCGACGGGCGCGCTACACCGCGGGCACCCTCGGCCGCAGGAAGGTCCCCGACTACGCCAAGGAGGAGGGGGTGGACCCGAAACGGTCCACCGAGACCCTTGCCCAGGTCACCCTCGAGGTCGCCAACACCCGATGGGCGGGTGTGCCGTTCGTGCTGCGCAGCGGCAAGGCCATGGGCGCTCCGCGCAAGCAGATCGTGGCCCACTTCCGCGACGTCCCGCACCTGCCGACCGGCTTCGTCGGCGGCTCGGACGGCGACCTGCTCACCATCGACCTCAAGCCCGGCGCGGTCTCGCTCACGCTCACGATGAACGCCGAGGGCGACCCCATCGACCTCGAGCAGAAGACCCTGACCGCCACCCTCGCCGCACCACGGATGCAGCCCTACGGCGAGGTGCTGGCGCAGATCCTCGACGGCAGCCAGCTGCTCACCGTCCGTGGTGACGCGGCCGAGGAGTGCTGGCGGGTGATGGCGCCGGTCATCAAGGCGTGGGCCGACGACAAGGTGCCGCTGGAGACGTATGCCGCGGGGTCCACCGGTCCCGAGGGCTGGCTCGCGACCTGACCGCGACGGGTCAGACGCGGGTGCGGACCGTGTAGAGCTCGGGGAAGAAGGTCAGGTCCAAGGCGCGACGCAGGAAGTCGACGCCGGACGAGCCGCCCGTCCCCTTCTTGTGCCCGATGGTCCGGGTGACGACCTGCAGGTGCCGGAACCGCCACTGCTGGAAGTTGTCCTCCAGGTCGACGAGCTCCTCGCAGGTCTCGTAGACACCCCAGTGCTCGCTCGGCGCGGCATAGACCGAGGCGAAGGTGTCGACCAGCTCGTCGTTCTCGCGGTAGGGCTGGGTGAAGTCGCGCTCCAGCAGCGTGGCCGGCACGGCATACCCGTGCCGGGACAGGTAGCGCAGGAACTCGTCGTAGAGGCTCGGCTCGACGAGCAGGTCGGCCAGCATCGACCGTGCCGACTCGTCGTGGTCGAAGACCTTGACCATGTCGGCGTTCTTGTTGCCGAGCAGGAACTCGACGGCGCGGTACTGCCAGGACTGGAAGCCCGAGCTGGTCGCGAGGAACGGACGGATCTCGGCGTACTCGCTCGGGGTGAGGGTGGCCAGGACCGACCACTGGTCGGTGAGGACCTCCTGGATCCGCTTGACCCTGGCCAGCCGCTTGAGGGCCGGTGCGAGCTCGTCGGTGGTGAGCAGGGCGCGAGCCGATCGCAGCTCGTGCAGCATCAGCTTGAGCCACAGCTCGGACGTCTGGTGCTGGATGATGAAGAGCAGCTCGTCGTGCTGGGGCGGCTGGCTGCGCGGGTGCTGCGCCGAGAGCAGCTGGTCGAGCCCCAGGTAGTCGCCGTAGGACATCGCCGAGGAGAAGTCGCGCTGCACGCCCTCCTCGACCTCCCGCAGCGACCGGGCGTCGGGCCGAGCATCCCGGGCGCCATCGGGCGATGCCTGTGCGTCGTGCCGAGCATCCCGGGCGCCATGGGGCGATGCCTGTGCGGCGGGTGCGGCCGGCGTACCTGACGCGGCTCCTTCTGTCCCAGTCATGCGGCCCACCCTAGGACCCGCCCTTCGCCTCGACGTCAGCGCCGCCGGGACGACCGGACCCAGAACGCCGGTCCCGGTCAGCCATTTGCACCGAACGGGGGCTTCCCCTCCACGAGCGGGGTAGCGTCTGGTCATGGCATCGGTGCGCTGTGCAGTAGTGGGGATGGGATCAGCGGCTCTGGCCCTGGTGACGTGCGTGGCTGGGCCGGCACACGCGGCTGAGACCGCAGCGACGGTGCGGGCGGCCGACGCCGCACCTGCCACCCTCGCCGCTGCGGGGCCGTCTGCCGTCGTCGCAGCCACGCCCCCCGTGTCAGTGACCACGCTTGCCACCGGCCTCAGCTTCCCGTGGGACGTGGCCCCGTACAACCTGGAGGGCGCCCTCGTCGGGCTGCGAGGAGGCGGCTTCCGCTACCTCGAACCGTCGGGTCAGGTGCGCACGGTGGTGGCCGACACCTCGGACGTCTGGACCCAGGAGGGCGCCGAAGCGGGCCAGACCGGCCTGGTCCTCGATCCCTCCTACGGCACCAACCGCCGCTTCTACACGTGCCAGTCGTACAAGAACACCGCTGGCACCCCTGTGGACATCCGCGTCGTGCGGTGGCACCTGTCGACCGACCACTCGTCGGCAACCCGCGAGGCTGTGATCGTGAGCGGTATCCCGTTGGGCAGCAACAGCCTTCACGGTGGATGCCGACTTCGCTTCGCAGCAGACGGGACCCTGCACATCGGCACCGGCGACGCCTTCACCGGCCCTGCGCCGCAGGACAAGAGCTCCCTCGCCGGCAAGACCCTCCGCGTCACGACGACCGGCACCGCCCCCGCCGACAACCCGTATGCGGCGAGCGGCGGCAACGCCGCCAAGGTGTGGACGACGGGACACCGCAATGTCCAGGGCCTGGCCCTGCGGCCGGGCACCACCGAGATGTGGGGCACCGAGCACGGCCCCAACACCGACGACGAGGTCAACCTCCTCGTCCGCGGTGGCAACTACGGGTGGAGTCCCATGGTCCCGCCGAGCACGGCATACAACCAGAACGTCCCGATGACCGACCTCACCCGGTTCCCGAGCGCCGTTCCCGCCCGGTGGCGCTCGGGGTCACCGACGGTCGCACCCAGCGGCGCCACCTTCCTCACCGGCAGCCAGTGGGGACGGTGGGAGGGCGCACTCGCCGTGGCCGAGCTCAAGGGCACGGGGGTCCGGGTGCTGACGCTCACCCCCGACGGGCGGGTCCGCTCGACTGAGCGCTTTCCCGAGCTCGAGGACCGCTACGGACGGATCCGCGCGGTGCAGGCCGGTGCGGGGACTTCCCTCTACGTGACGACGTCGAACGGAGCCGGCAACGACGTGGTGCTCCGGGTCAGCGGCGTCGCCAGTCAGCCTGCGTACCAGCATGGCTTCGACCCATCACCCAGCGGCGTGAGCGCCGTGGTGCGGGGCAACCAGGTCCAGGCCTTCGTCCGGAGCCCCGGCGGGAACATCTTCCGGTCGACCCAGTCGGCGCCGGGTGCTGCGTGGTCGGGGTTCGTCCAGGTCGCCAGCGCGGTGTCCTCCGCCCCGTCTGCCGTCGCCCGCACCAGCACCGCCACCGAGCTCTTCGCGCGCGGTGCGGGCGGGCAGCTCCTGCAGGCCACCTCCAGCGGCGGCGCCTTCACCGCCTGGCGCAGCCTGGGGGGCGTGATCTCGAGCGCCCCATCCGCGGTCTCCGCCTCCGACGGCACCGTCGACGTGTTCGCGCGGGCCGGCGCCGATGACGCACTGTGGCGGCTGCGCTTCGACGGCACCCGCTGGGGCAGCTGGTCCAAGGTCGGCACGACGAACGAGGGCGACGGGCTGGCGAGTGCGCCGGCCGCGGGAGCCGACCGCGCTTCTGGCGCGATCACCGTGCTGGCGCGTGGGGTCGACGGCAGGCTGTGCCGCTGGTCGGCGACCTCGTCCTCGGCGACGTTTGCTGCATGCGGTGAAGGGCAGCGCGAGACGTGGGCGGCGCCCGGTGTGAGCGGGGTGGCCAACCCCGTGGTCGTGACTCGGGGTGCCGATGCCTCGGCAGCGGTCTCCGTCGGAGCCTTCCGCACGTCGGTCGGCGGACAGCTGACCAGTGCCATGGCGGTTGCCACGCGCGGCGCGGGCTACACGATCCTCGGCCGCGGGACGGACAGCTCGTTGTGGGCCTACGACGGTCGGGCCGGCAAGCACACCTGGTCGAAGGTCGGTGGCACCCTGGGGTGACGGGCGCAGTTCGGCGCCAAGCGCCTCGGCGGCGGGCGCCTCGGCGTCGGGACGCCCCAGGGCCCACGCCTTTCCATGCCCCGGGGTGGGCGAGACCACACTCCACCGGTGGGAGTGCCGCAACGTAAACGGACTAGGCTCCGGCGCATGGCGCCCATCTCCGAATCGTCGACGAAGCCGATCTCCAAGGTCCTCATTGCCAACCGTGGCGAGATCGCCGTGCGCATCGCCCGCGCGTGTGCGGACAGTGGCATCGGCTCCGTTGCGGTGTATGCCGATCCGGACCGAGACGCCCTGCACGTCAAGGTCGCGGACGAGGCCTACGCCCTTGGCGGGACGACTCCCGGTGACTCCTACCTGGTGCAGGACAAGCTGCTCGAGGTGGCGCGCAAGTCCGGCGCCGACGCGGTCCACCCGGGCTACGGCTTCCTCGCCGAGAACGCCTCGTTCGCCCAGGCCGTCCTCGATGCCGGTTTGACCTGGATCGGCCCCTCCCCCCAGGCCATCGACTCCCTGGGTGACAAGGTCAAGGCCCGCCACATCGCTGCCAGCGCCAAGGCCCCGCTCGTCCCGGGCACGGCCGACCCGGTCGCCGATGCCGACGAGATCGTCGCGTTCGCGAAGGAGCACGGGCTCCCGGTGGCCATCAAGGCCGCCTTCGGTGGCGGTGGCCGTGGCCTGAAGGTCGCCCGCACCATCGAGGAGATCCCCGAGCTGTTCGACTCCGCCACCCGCGAGGCCGTCGCGGCGTTCGGACGCGGCGAGTGCTTCGTCGAGCGCTACCTCGACAAGCCGCGTCACGTCGAGACCCAGTGCCTGGCCGACACCCACGGCAATGTCGTGGTCGTCTCGACCCGTGACTGCTCGCTGCAGCGTCGCCACCAGAAGCTCGTCGAGGAGGCACCTGCCCCGTTCCTGTCCGAGGAGCAGAACGCCGAGCTGCGCCGCGCCTCCAAGGCGATCCTCACCGAGGCCGGCTACACCGGCGCGGGCACCTGCGAGTTCCTCGTCGGCCAGGACGGCACGATCTCCTTCCTCGAGGTCAACACCCGCCTGCAGGTCGAGCACCCGGTCACCGAGGAGGTCACCGGCATCGACCTGGTCCGCGAACAGTTCCGCATCGCCAACGGCGAGGAGCTCGGCTACGACGACCCGGCACCCACCGGCCACTCCTTCGAGTTCCGGATCAACGGCGAGGACGCCGGGCGAGGCTTCCTGCCCGCCCCCGGTGTCGTCGCCGTCTTCGAGCCACCGTCCGGGCCGGGCGTCCGGCTCGACTCCGGTGTGGTCGCCGGGGACGTCATCGGTGGCGCGTTCGACTCGATGCTGGCCAAGCTCATCGTCACCGGCCGCGACCGGCACCAGGCGCTGGAGCGGTCGCGTCGCGCGCTGGCCGAGTTCACCGTCGACGGCATGCCGACGGTGCTGCCGTTCCACCGCGTGGTCGTGTCCGACCCGGCCTTCGCGCCCGAGGGTGACAAGCCCTTCACGGTGCACACCCGCTGGATCGAGACCGAGTTCGACAACCAGATCGAGCCCTACTCGGGCCTCGTCGCCGAGGCTCCCGAGGAGGCGGGTGAGCGCCAGAGTGTCGTGGTCGAGGTGGGCGGCAAGCGTCTCGAGGTCGTGCTCCCCGGCGGGCTGTCGCTAGGTAGCGGGTCGAGCACGGCGAAGAAGAAGGCGCCACGCCGCTCGGGCGCCTCGAAAGCGGGCGCCGCAGCATCCGGCGACTCGCTCACCGCCCCCATGCAGGGAACCATCGTCAAGATCGCCGTCGAGGAGGGCCAGCAGGTCGCCGCCGGTGAGCTCGTCGTGGTCCTGGAGGCCATGAAGATGGAGCAGCCCATCAACGCCCACAAGGCGGGCACCGTCACCGGTCTGGTCGCCGAGGTCGGCCAGACCGTCACCAACGGCGCCGTCATCGCCGAGATCAAGGACTGATCCCCGGCACACCGAATGCGAACGGCGCCGCCTCCCAGCCGGGAGACGGCGCCGCACTCGTATGCCGTGGTGTCAGCTGCGCCCGAACGGCGGCAGCTCCTTCGTGCCCGTGTCCCCCTCTGTGTCGGGACCCGGATCCGGGGTCGTGCTGCTCCCCGGTTCGTCGGTGGGCACCTGGGCCGGGCCGCCGGTGTCCGGCTGGTCGCCCCCCGGCACGGGCTGGTCGGTCTGCGGCTCGCCCTGCTGGGTGGGCCCACCCTCCGGCAGCGTGGGGCCGTTGCCCGCCGAGCCACTGCTGTCCGGGCGCTCGGACGGCTGGCCCTGCTCGGGACCGCCATCCGGCACCTGCTGGCCACCCTGCTGGTCCCGGTCCGGCGTCCCCTGGCTGGTCGGGTCCGAGGGGAAGCGCGGAGCCGGCGGCGGGGGGTCCTGCTGGTCGCCAGGGGTCAGCGGGCCGTCCCCGGAACCGGGCTCCTGCGGGTCGTTCGTGGAGGGGGCCGGGTTCGGAGCCGGAGTCGGGTCGGCAGGTGCAGGGTCCGGCTCGGGCGTGGGGATGGGCGCGGGCTCCGGCGTGGGGGTGGGAGCTGGCTCGGGCGTGGGGGCCGGCGCAGGCTCCGGCGTCGTGTCGGGAAGTCCCAGCTGGTCACGCAGGGCGTCGCCCCCCTTGTCGACCTTGTCGGCGTACTTGCCCCCGGTCTGCTTGTCGATGATGTCCTCGACCTTCTCGATGGCAGTGTCCGCCTGCTGCGGGTTGCCCTTGGCGAAGTCCTTGATCTTGTCCAGCCAGCTGCCGGCCATGGTCATGCCTCTCGTCCGAACGTCAGGAGTCGGCGCACCGAAGCACGCTCACCGTGGACATTACCCACGACCCGGTGGGAAATGGCCGGCGAGGACACTGCGACTTCCGGCCACTGGTGTCGCACGACGAACCGGATCCCGCCTCGCACCCGACCTCGGTGGCCCGAAGTACGTGACAACAGGCCGGGGGTCAGTCGCGCTGGTGGAGCTGGCGGGCGGCCTCGGCGACCGACCCGGACAGCGACGGGTAGACGGTGAAGGTGCCGGCAAGCTGGTCGACCGTCAGCGCGTGCTGCACCGCCAGGGTGACCGGGTAGATCAGCTCGGACGCACGCGGCGCCACCACCACCCCGCCCACGACGGTGCCACCACCCTTGCGGGCGAAGAGCTTCACGAACCCGTCGGTGATCCCCTGCATCTTGGCCCGGGGGTTGGTCGCCAGCGGCAGCATGACCGACGTGGCGTCGACGGCGCCCTCGTCGAGATCCTTCTGCGAGTAGCCGACCGTCGCGATCTCGGGGTCGGTGAAGATGTTCGCCGAGACGGCCCGCAGGTTGAGCGGGGCCACCGCGTCGCCCAGGGCGTGCGCCATGGCGATCCGACCCTGCATGGCGGCGACGGACGCGAGGGGCAGCACGCCCGTGCAGTCGCCCGCGGCATACACACCTCGCACGGAGGTGCGCGAGACCTTGTCGACAATGATGTGACCGGACTCGCTCAGGGCGACCCCGACGTCCTCGAGCCCGATCCCGGACGTCTGCGGGACCGAACCCACTGCGAGCAGCGCATGGCTGCCCTCGACCTCGCGGCCGTCCTCGAGCCGGACGACGACGCCCGTGCCGGTGCGCGATACGGAGGACATCCGCGAGCGGCCGAGGACGTCCATGCCCCGCTTGCGGAACACGTCCTCGATGACGGTGGCGGCGTCGGCGTCCTCTCCGGGGAGCACCCGGTCGCGGGAGGACACCAGGGTGACGCGCGAGCCCAGCCCGAGATAGGCCTGCGCGAGCTCGGCACCGGTGACGCCTGAGCCGACGACGACCAGGTGCTCGGGGAGCTCGTCCAAGGTGTAGATCTGCTGCCAGGTGAGGATGCGCTCGCCGTCGGGCTGGGCGGCTGTCACCACCCGCGGAGTGGCACCCGTCGCGACGAGCAGCACGTCCGCCGTGAGGGACTGCGTCGAGCCGTCGGCGAGGGTGGCCTCGACCGATCCCGGCGCCACCAGCCGGCCGGTGCCAGCCAGCACCTGCACCCCGTCGGCCGAGAGCCGGGCACCGATGTCGCGGGACTGGGCGGCGGCCAGCGCGAGGATCCGGCGGTTGACGGCGGTCAGCTCGGCGACCGAGTCGGAGACCTCGTCGCCCTCGTGGTCCTCGAGGTGCACCCCGAGGTCGGAGGCGGTCTCGAACTGGCTCATGAAGTCGGCGGTCGAGATCAGCGTCTTGGACGGCACACAGTCGGTCAGCACCGCGGCACCGCCCACGCCGTCCCGGTCGACCACGGTGACCGAGGCCCCGAGGTGCGCCGCGACCAGGGCCGCCTCGTAGCCACCCGGTCCGCCGCCGAGGATGACCACTGAGGACTGGGGCGCATTCACGCGCCCATCCAACCACCACGGAGGCCACGCCTCCTCGCCACGGGTCGGCTCCCTGCCGCCTCGTACCGTGCTGCGCTGGTCCCAGGCTGATCGCCGACTTCCTCGACGCACCGGCGCGGAGCTGACAGAGGGCGCCACGTCGGTCGACGTGGCGCCCTCTGTCGTCGGGTCAGCGGCGCAGTCGCGCAGCCGTGACCGACAGGACGCCACCGAGCAGGAGCAGGGCCAGCCCGCCCCCGACTCCGAACGTCCACATCTGCGGGCTGACACCCGTGTAGGCCAGCTCACTGGCGGCGGGGGTGCCCACCTCGGTGGGGGTGCTCACCCCGGCCGGGACGCCCACGGCGGTAGGGGAAGGGGAAGCGGGCGGTGCTGCCTTGACGGGAGTGCCGCCGGTCTCACCACCGCCGGTCTCGCCACCCCCGGTCTCACAGGCCACGGCGGCGGCGATCTCCACCGCCCAGGAGGAGGTGCCCTTCAGCTCGAAGCCCTTGACGGCCTTGGCCGTGACAGTGCCCGCGAGCGGGCCGGTGTGCTTGCCCGCGGCGATCGGTGCGCCGTCGAGGAAGTACTCGACGCCGGTGGTTGCCGGCACCGTGAGGGTGCCCGCGGTGTCGCACGCAGAAGACTGTCTGACGCTGGGCGCCACCGGAGTCACGTCCTGCGAGCAGGTTTCGGCCGCGGGAACCGAGACCACCCAGGTGGCCTTGCCCGTCAGCTCATAACCCTTGACGGCCTTGGCCGTCACAGTGCCCGCGAGCGGGCCGGTGTGCTTGCCCGCGGCGATCGGTGCGCCGTCGAGGAAGTACTCGACTCCCTCGGTGGCGGCGATGGTCACCGAGCCCGGCACGTCGCAGACCTGGCTCGTGGCGAGGACCGGAGCCACGGGCGTCACCGTGGTCGTGGTCGGTCCACAGTCCTGAGGCAGCGCGACCGTGCCGCGGCTGTCGGCGCTGAACCCGTCAGACCAGACACCGTGGACGCCCAGGGTGGCGGTCGGCGTGCCCGCGGAGATCCCCTCCTGTCGGACGGTCGACTGCGTGGTCGCCGACGACGACGCGGCGCCGATGGTGACCGGGAGGCCGGTGACCGAACCGCCACCGGTGCTGCTGGTCTGGGTGACCTCCACCGGCAGCTGGTAGTCGTTCGTGACCGTCCAGGTGACCCCGACGGTGCCGTCCGGTCGACACTGTGCGGTGCCGTCAACCATGGCCGAGTGGGCTGACGCCGATCCGGCACCAGCCAGTGCCAAGCCGCCGACTGCGATCAGCGTCGCGGCTGTACTGAGCATTCTCTTCAACTGAAAAACCCCCTGCGCCCACGGGTAAGTGGGATTGGTTGACATGACGGAGCGCGGCCCACCTCCCCCAGGGCCGGGCCCCGAGGCCACGTGTGGCGGCACTCTCGGGGACAACGAACGCTCTGGCCATGAAGTTATGGTGTTGGTAAAGAAAGTACAAGTTTGTGCCAAGTGCGCAGGTCAGTGGAATGCCCGCAACAACGACAAACGGCGGCACCCAGCCGCAGAGGACGCAGGTGACGCAACCCGGCCGAGCGACCGCACCAACGAGCCGCGCGAACGACGCATCGATAGTCTTCGGGAGTGACCGAGCAGCGCAGCGCCTCCACGGGCCCCTCCGACCTCGCCGACCCCGCCACAGACCCGTTCGAAGTGGCGCGGGCCGCAGCGGGCGTCATCGCCGAACACAGCGGGGCAGCTCAGCACGACGTCGCCCTGGTCCTCGGCTCCGGCTGGGGCCAGACCGGTGACCTCATCGGAGAGACGCTCGCCACGATCGACAACGCCGACGTCCCAGGCTTCGCCAAGGCGGCCGTCGCCGGGCACAGCGGCACGATGCGCTCGGTCGCGATCGCCGACACCGGTCGTCGTGCTCTCGTCTACGGCACCCGCACGCACTTCTATGAGGGAAAGGGCGTGCGCGCCGTCGTCCACGCGGTCCGCACCGCTGCCGCTGCCGGGTGCAGGACCATCGTGCTCACGAACGGCTGTGGCGGCCTCAACCCCGCGTGGACGCCTGGCACCCCTGTCCTCATCCGCGACCACCTCAACCTCACGGCGACGTCTCCGATCGAGGGCGCCAACTTCGTCGACCTCACCGACCTCTACTCACCCCGGCTGCGTGACCTCGCCCGCGCGGTGGACCCCGAGCTCGACGAGGGCGTCTACGTGCAGTTCCGGGGCCCGCACTACGAGACGCCGGCCGAGGTGCAGATGGCCAAGATCCTCGGCGGCGACCTCGTCGGCATGTCCACCACGCTCGAAGCCATCGCCGCACGCCAGGCAGGCCTCGAGGTCCTCGGCATCTCCCTCGTCACCAACCTCGCGGCGGGGATCAGTGACCAGCCGTTGTCCCACGAGGAGGTCATCGAGGCCGGCCAGGCCGCCGCTGCTCGGTGCGGCAAGCTGCTCGCTGCCGTCGTCGCCACCATCTGAGAGGACGCCCCATGACGTATGCCGCGCGGCACGGCCGCGGAGCCGCCTCACCTTCCGCCCCTGACGCCCACGACGCCGACGACGCCCAGTCACAGGAGCTCATCGAGGCGGCCCAGGCCTGGGTGGACGACGACCCAGACCACGAGACCCGGGTCGAGCTCGGCGACGTCCTGACCCGGGCCAAGGCAGGCGACCAGGCCGCCGTGGTCGACCTCGGCGACCGGTTCTCGGGAATGCTCGAGTTCGGCACCGCCGGACTGCGTGGCGCCCTCGGCGCCGGCCCCAACCGGATGAACCGCTCGGTGGTGATCCGCGCGGCGGCCGGCCTCACGGCATACCTCAAGGCGGCCGCGCCGGAGCCGTTCGTGGTGGTGGGCTATGACGCCCGCAAGAACTCCGACGTGTTCGCGCGGGACACCGCCGCAGTCGTGGTGGGCGCCGGTGGGCGAGCCGCGATTCTGCCGTCCCCTCTGCCGACCCCGGTGCTGGCCTACGCGATCCGCTTCCTCGGCGCGGACGCAGGTGTGATGGTGACGGCAAGCCACAACCCGCCCGAGGACAACGGCTACAAGGTCTACCTCGGCGACGGCTCACAGATCGTGCCGCCATCCGATGCCGGCATCGCCGCCCAGATCGCACGCGTCTCCGCCGTCGCGGACGTCCCCCTCGCCGACGACGGCTGGGAGACCCTGGGAGACGACGTGCTGGCCGCGTACCTCGAGGACGTCATCACCGTCGTCGCCACGGACACCCCCCGCGACGTCACCGTCGTGCACACCGCGCTGCACGGGGTCGGGTCGGAGACGGTTGCGAAGGCGTTCGTCCGAGCGGGGTATGCCGCGCCGATCCCCGTCGCGAGCCAGGCCGAGCCCGATCCGTTGTTCCCCACCGTGCACTTCCCCAACCCGGAGGAGCCCGGTGCCATGGACGCCGCGCTCGAGCTCGCCGAGCAGACTGGGCCCGACGTCGTCATCGCCAACGACCCCGACGCGGACCGGTGCGCCGTTGCCGTGCCTGGTCCCGGCGGCTGGCGGATGCTGCGTGGCGACGAGGTGGGAGCCCTGCTGGGGGCACACATCCTCGCCAGAGGCGTGGACGACGAGGCGGTTTTCGCCAACTCGATCGTCTCGTCGCGCCTGCTGGCCGCGATGGCCGCGGCCGCGGGAGTCCGGCACGAGGAGACGCTGACCGGTTTCAAGTGGATCTCCCGCGTCGAGGGTCTGCGCTACGGCTACGAGGAGGCCCTCGGCTACTGCGTCGACCCGCCCCACGTGCGCGACAAGGACGGCGTCAGCGCTGCGCTCGTGGTGGCCGAGATGACCGCGACCCTCAAGGCGGAGGGGCGGTCGCTGACCGACCTGCTCGACGACCTCGCCGTCGCGCACGGCGTGCACGCCACCGACTCGTTCGCGGTGCGGGTGGCCGACCTGTCACTGATCGGCACCGTCATGGCTCGCCTGCGAGACGAGCCGCCGAAAGACGTTGGAGGCATTGCGATCTCTCGGACCGACGACCTTTCGAGCGGTAGCGCGGCCCTCCCGCCCACCGACGGACTGCGCTACTACCTCGAGGACGACTCGCGCATCATCGTGCGCCCGTCGGGCACCGAGCCCAAGCTCAAGGTCTACCTCGAGGTCATCGAGCCGGTGTCCGCGGACCTGAAGAAGGCCCGCGCGGCTGCGGCGAAGAGGCTGGCCGCGATCCGCGCTGCGATGGAAGACCTCACCCAGGTCTGAGTCGGTGCCCCCGGTCAGGAGGACAGCTTCTTCCAGAAGCCCTTCTTGCGGGTGGTCCCCGTCCCGCTCAGAGGTGTCGCGGAGCTCGAGCTGCCCTCGAAGTCCTGGGCGTCGCCCTCGATGGCGACCAGCTGCAGGCTCAGGAAGTAGCCGGAGTCGTCGTCTCCCGTGACGGCCTCGAGCTCGACGTGCCCGGCCTCGGTGAGGAAGTGGAACACGTCCAAGCCGGAGAGGCGCAGCTCGGTGATCCACACCGCCTCGAGGAAGCTGGCCACCTGGCGCTCTGGCGTACCCGGCCGGAAGCGGACCAGCGCCACCAGCAGGCGCTCGGCCTCGTCCGTCTCCTCCACCTCGACCTGGGCGAACATGGCGCTCGAGGCCAGACGCCGACGGAGTTTTGATGCGGCATTGTCGAGCAGCGCACCGGAGGCCGGGGGCAGGTTGGCCGTCACCCCTTCCCTGAGTCGCACGAACTCCATGCGGTCCACGGGAGTGAGACTGCCCGACGGGGCCCGGATCGGCAACGCGACGCTCCCTGGCGTGTGCAAGCTCGTGTTCTGGTCAACTGACCGTAAGGTGCAAGTGGCGCGTTCCGTCAAATCACCTGCGGCAGCGCCGGGCGGCTTGGGAGGGACCACCAATGAAGATTCTCGTTGTCGAGGACGACGTGGACATCCAAGAGCTCGTCATCGCCTTGCTGAGTCGCGACGGCTACGAGGTTGTCGCCGAGGACAACGGCATGTCAGGACTGGCAGCCGCACTGTCACAGGAACCTGATCTGGTGGTCCTGGACTGGATGATGCCGGGGCTCAGCGGCGTCGAGGTGTGCCGGGGCATGCGAGCGGATTCGCGGACGAAGGACGTCGCTGTCCTCATGCTGACGTCGAAAGCCCAGGAGGCTGACATCGACCAGGCGTTCACCGCGGGAGCAGATGACTACATGGTCAAGCCATTCAGGGGCCGAGAGCTGGTCAGTCGCGTCCGGGCCCTGACCGCCGCGTCCAGGCCCTGACGACCGGGTCTTGCCGCGCCCGGGTCCGAACGACCGGAGTCGAGATGCCGGTGCTCGATTCAGGGCGCGTCCGGTGGCATGCCTTGGAGCCCGCCTGGTGCGGCGGGTTGTGGCGCAGGGTCATGGTCGCCATGACGGGGATGGTGCGGGACTCGCAGCGGTGGTCTCGAGCTGGTCCCAGACGTCGTGGTTCCTGACCTCCGGCCGTCCCGCGGACGCCCAGCCTGAGATCGCATCGCGGTTGCTGCGGCCGGCCAACCAGTGGTCGTAGGCGCCGGGGGACAGGTCCCAGCGGACGTGGCCGTCGACGATCTCGCCGTGGTAGCCCTTGCGGTGCACGATCGTGTGGTGCCGCCCGCACAACAACGCCGCGTTGCCGACATCGGTGGGGCCGCCGTCGGCCCAGTGCTGCAGGTGGTGTCCGTCGCACCAGGACGCGGGCACCGTGCAGTCCGGGAACGTGCACCCGCCGTCGCGCAGCCACAGCGCGCGTAGCTGGGCGGAGCTGAACAGCCGGAACCGGCGACCCAGGTCAAGGACCTGGCCGTCGTTGCCGAGCACCACCGGCACGATCCCCGCATCGCACGCGATCCGCCGTGCCGTCTCGGGGCCGAGCAGGGTCCCTGCCTCGCCCGACCCGAACACCGTCGCCGCATTGGTGCGCCTCACGAGGTCCTCCAGGGTCACGGTCACGAACAGCTCCGCCTTGGGGGTGGTCGCCACCCCCACAGCCGAGGCCACCCCGCGACGGACCACCTCGAGCAGCGCGTCCATCCGACGCTGCCCCGAGGGCCGCCGGTCCGGCTCCCCGTCGGCCGGGCGCGGCGCCGACAGCCCGTGAACGGCCGCCTCGATGGCCGCCTTGGCCTCGGCATCGACGACCATCGTGTACTCGAACAGACCGGTCCCGTCGGCGAACGGCTGGGACAAGGAGCGCCGCTCGCACGCCCGGTCATCCTCGGCCTGGAACTCGCCATGGGCCCCGTACCTGGCGACCAGCCGGTCCCGCAGGCCGCGCACGTCCTTGGGCCTGCCCCACGACGCCACGTCGACGAGCCACTCGAGCACCGGACCCTCCGCACCCTCGGCAAGGCGGGGGGCGAGGCGCTCGAACTCCTCGACCACGACCGCCGCCGTGACCAGCGGCACCCGGCCTCGCGGACGGCGGCCAGCAGGGCGGCATACCGGTCGTCGTGGGCGGTCTCCGCGACCCGCACCACGCGCCCGGACCCGCCGGCCCGCAGCGAGGGCGAGTTGTCCAGCAGCCAGGCGTGCGCCGCCGAACGGCCCGACCCGGCCTCGCCGCGGTCGACTGCTTCGCCAAGCACCTCCCACCCGGGCCGCGTCGACGCGGGTGGCGAGCTCGTCCAACAACGACATGAACCCACCCAGGTCGCGACCGCCGGCGGACCACACGTCATCCTCGAGGCCAGACAGGGCGCGGCACGCTGCCTCGACCGCCGCGCGGCGGTCTTCGAGCGTCATCCCCCGATCCATGCAACCAACCTAGCGACAGGGTCTGACAGCCCAGCCGGCACGAAATCCGTTGCAGTGCAATCAGATACGGCGCCGATGCGGCACCGGCTGTCCACAGCTGGAGCACCGTGCAAAAAGCAGCGATCGCCAGCTCGGCCGACGTCACCACCGTGCTGGCAACGCACGACCCGGGCGACCGTGTCGTCGTCGCCTGGACGGACGCCTCCGGCACCCACCACACCGCGACCGTCACCCTCGGCTCAGGCCCGGCAGACTGAGGGACGACGCGACCTGCCCACACTCTGGGACACGGATAGGATTGGTCGGTGAGCACCCCCACAGCTGCGGCCCCCTCCGTCGACGCGACGGCCAGGGCGCGCGATCTCCTCGGCGTCTCCCGCCTGACCAACGCGGCACTCACGAGCTGGCTGCACGGACTCCCCGGGGTCGACCAGGTGGGTTGCGAGGCACGTGCGGCAGGGCTCGGCACGCGCTCGATCAAGACCACCGCCAAGGCGTGGGGCATCGACACGGCGATCTCGATGATCGACCTGACGACGCTCGAGGGCGCCGACACCCCTGGCAAGGTCCGCGGCCTGTGCGCCAAGGCCCTCAACCCCGACCCGTCCGACCCCTCCACTCCCCGTCCCGCCGCGATCTGCGTCTACGGCGACATGGTCCCCACCGCCAAGGAGGCCCTCGGCCAGAGCGGGGTCAAGGTCGCCGCGGTCGCGACCGCCTTCCCGAGCGGGCGGGCCCTGATGCCGGTCAAGCTGGCCGACACCCGTGACGCCGTGGAGGCCGGGGCCGACGAGATCGACATGGTGATCGACCGCGGTGCCTTCCTGTCGGGGAACTACCTCACGGTGTTCCACGAGATCGCGCAGGTTGCCGAGGCGTGTGAGCGAGGGGATGGCAGCCGCGCCCGCCTGAAGGTCATCATGGAGACCGGCGAGCTGGTCACCTACGACAACGTGCGTCGGGCTTCATGGCTGTCGATGCTGGCCGGCGGCGACTTCATCAAGACCTCCACCGGCAAGGTCTCCCCCGCGGCGACCCTCCCGGTCACCCTGGTCATGCTCGAGGCCGTCCGCGACTGGCGCGACCTCACCGGCGAGATGGTCGGCGTCAAGCCCGCCGGTGGCATCCGCACCAGCAAGGACGCGCTCAAGTTCCTCGTCACGGTCAGCGAGATCGCCGGTGACGACTGGCTCGACCCGCACTGGTTCCGGTTCGGGGCCTCGAGCCTGCTCAACGACCTGCTCCTGCAACGCCAGCGGATGGCGATCGGCGCCTACTCGGGTGCCGACTACGTCACCGACGACTCGCCCAGCCTCTACTGACGATGCCAGCCCCCAGCACCAGCCCCCAGCACCCCGACAGGCAGCCCCACCAGCAGACCACTGCACCCGACGGATCCCGAGGAACCTGAAGCCATGGCCAAGTTCGAGTACGCACCGGCACCGGAGTCCCGCGCGGTCGTCGACATCAAGCCCTCCTACGGGCTGTTCATCAACGGGGAGTTCACCGACTCCCAGGGCGGTTCGGCGTTCAAGTCGATCAGCCCTGCCACGGAGGAGGTGCTGGCCGAGATCACGTCCGCGAGCGAGGCCGACGTCGACCGGGCGGTGGCTGCAGCCCGCCGGGCCTACAACGGTGCGTGGGGCCGGATGTCCGGCGCCGACCGCGGGAAGTACCTCTTCCGCATCGCCCGGATCCTGCAGGAGCGCGCCCGCGAGTTCGCCGTGCTGGAGAGCCTCGACAACGGCAAGCCGATCAAGGAGAGCCGCGACGTCGACGTGCCCCTGGCGGCGGCGCACTTCTTCTACCACGCCGGCTGGGCCGACAAGCTCGACTACGCAGGCCTCGGCACCGACCCCCGGCCGCACGGCGTCGTGGGCCAGGTCATCCCGTGGAACTTCCCGATCCTCATGCTGGCGTGGAAGATCGCGCCGGCGCTGGCCACCGGCAACACCGTCGTCCTCAAGCCGGCCGAGACCACCCCGCTCACGGCCCTGCTCTTCGCCGAGGTCGTGCAGCAGGCCGACCTGCCCCCGGGCGTCGTCAACATCATCACCGGTGCCGGTGCCACCGGTCAGGCGATCGTCGACCACCCCGACATCGACAAGCTGGCCTTCACCGGGTCGACGGGCGTGGGCAAGATGATCGCCCGCTCGATCGCCGGCACCCGCAAGAAGGCCACCCTCGAGCTGGGCGGCAAGGCTGCCAACATCGTCTTCGACGACGCGCCCCTCGACCAGGCGGTCGAGGGCATCGTCAACGGCATCTTCTTCAACCAGGGCCACGTCTGCTGCGCCGGTTCGCGCCTGCTCGTCCAGGAGAACATCGCCGAGGACGTCGAGAAGCGGCTCAAGCGTCGCCTCGAGACGCTGCGCGTGGGGGACCCCCTCGACAAGAACACCGACGTCGGCGCGATCAACTCCAAGGCACAGCTGCAGCGGATCGTCGACCTGACCGCTGCCGGCGAGGCGGAGGGTGCCGAGCGCTGGGACAACGGCTGCGAGCTGCCCAGCAAGGGCTTCTGGTTCCGGCCCACCGTCTTCACCGGCGTCAGCCAGACCCACCGGATCGCCCAGGAGGAGATCTTCGGACCGGTCCTGTCGGTGCTCACCTTCCGGACCCCGCACGAGGCCGTCGCCAAGGCCAACAACACGCCCTACGGTCTGTCCGCCGGCATCTGGACCGAGAAGGGCTCGCGCATCCTCTGGATGGCCGACCAGCTCAGGGCCGGTGTCGTCTGGGCCAACACCTTCAACAAGTTCGACCCGACCAGCCCCTTCGGTGGCTACAAGGAGTCCGGCTACGGCCGGGAGGGTGGCCGCCACGGCCTCGCCGCCTACGTCACGACGGGAGACAGCAAGTGAGCCCCACCGCCGCTCAGTCGACAGGCCCTGGCGCACGCGTCGACGTCCGCAAGACCTACAAGCTCTACATCGGCGGCAAGTTCCCCCGCTCGGAGTCGGGTCGCTCCTACGAGGTCACCGACGGCCGCGGCCGCTTCCTGGCCAACGCCGCGCAGGGCTCACGCAAGGACGCCCGCGACGCGGTCCTCGCCGCCCGCGGCGCGGTCGCAGGCTGGGCCGGCGCCACGGCATACAACCGGGGTCAGGTGCTCTATCGCGTCGCCGAGGTGATGGAGGGACGTCGCTCGCAGTTCGTCGCCGAGGTGCGCGCGAGCGAGGGCGTCGCCGAGCGTCGCGCCGAGACCATCGTCTCCCAGGCCATCGACCGCTGGGTCTGGTATGCCGGGTGGACCGACAAGCTCGCGCAGATCCTCGGCGGGCTCAACCCCGTCGCCGGTCCGTACTTCGACATCTCCGCACCCGAACCGACCGGTGTCGTGGCCGTCCTTGCGCCGCAACGCAGTTCCCTGCTCGGACTCGTGTCGGTGCTCGCTCCGGTGATCTGCTCCGGCAACACCGCCGTCGTCCTCACCAGCGAGCTGCGCCCGCTCCCGGCGATCACGCTGTCCGAGGCCCTGGCCACGTCCGACGTGCCAGGCGGGGTCATCAACCTCATCACCGGCCGCACCGCCGAGGTCGCGCCCTGGCTCGCCTCGCACCGCGACGTGAACGCGATCGACCTGACCGGCGCAGCCGAGGCCGAGGGAGTCAGCTGGGGCGACCTCGAGCTCGCCGCCGCGGAGAACCTCAAGCGCGTGATGCGGCCAGCCGGTGAAGGCTCCGACGCCGTCGAGCCCGACTGGTCGCGCACTCCCGACCTGTCGCGGGTCACCGCCTTCCTCGAGACCAAGACGGTCTGGCACCCCAAGGGTCGCTGACCCCTTGACCGCACCGTCACCGGACGTGGACACCACCGCCCGGGTGGTGGTCCTTGCCGGTCCCAGTGGCGCCGGCAAGTCCCGGCTCGCCGCCCGCCTCCAGGGCGCGCACGGCTGGCCGATCGTCCGGCTCGACGACTTCTACCGCGACGAGGACGACCCCGCGATGCCGCGCAGCGAGGAGCTCGGCATCGTCGACTGGGACCACCCCGACTCGTGGGACGGCGATGCTGCCGTCACCGCCCTGGCCACCCTCGTGGCGACCGGCGCGGTGCAGACCCCGGTCTACGACATCTCCCGGAGCCGGGCCGTCGACACCACCACGGTGCGAGCGGCCCCGCACGACCTCATCCTCGCCGAGGGCATCTTCGCCGCCGAGATCATCGCGCGACCTTCGCGAGCGCGGACTGCTCGCCGGCGCCTACTGCGTGCACCACCACCGCGTCGTGACGTTCGTCTGGCGACTCCTGCGCGACCTGTCCGAGCACCGCAAGCCGCCGTGGACACTGGTCCGCCGTGGCCTGGCCCTGATGCGTGACGAACCTCGCGTGGTGGCGCGGCAGGAGCAGCTCGGCGCCGCGTCGGCGCGGGCCAAGGACCTCGAACCCATGCTGTCGGCCCTGGCTCGCTGACCGTCGTGGGACGGCCCGTGCCAGGACCGGGTATGCCGCCAGTCCACCCACCGTGGGACACGTCGCCGAATCTCGTGGCTCAGGACCCAGGGAGCACCCCGGCTTGTTAGGGTTCCAGCACGTCAGCGAGGGGGAAGTGCGCACATGACCGACCCGCAGTGGGTGGCTCCTGGTACCAGTGGGCCGGCAGAGCCGGTGGCCACCCCGGCAGGTGGTCACGCGGCATACCCGGCCGTGCCTCCCGGCCAGCAGCCCGCGCAGCCGGTCGGCACACCACCTGGCCAGGGACTCCCACCGCATGTCGCCCGGTTACGCGGCCCATCCGGCCCTGGAGTTCCGGCCCGGCATCATCGCGCTCCGGCCGCTCACCCTCGGTGACGTGTACGGCGCCGTCATCAAGGCCATCCGCGGCAACGTCGCGGCGACCATGGGCCTGGCCTTCGTCACCACCCTGATCTTCCTCGTGCCCACCACCGCCCTCGGCGCGTGGATCGCCTCCCAGGAGTCGCTGGACATCGACTCCACCGAGGAGCTCATGCCCATCGCCGGCACCCTGGGTTCGCTGGTGCCCTCGCTCGGGACGTCGGCCTCGGCCGTCCTGCTCACCGGCTTCGTCGCGTTCGTCGTCAGCCAGGCCGTGATGGGTCGGCGGGTCACCGCCGGGCAGACGTGGGACGGCACCAGGGGCCGACTACTGCCCCTGGTGGGAGCCACGATCGTGACGGGCCTCATCGTCCTCGGCGCCATGGCCCTCGTGGTGGTCGTGCCCGTCATCGTGCTGATCAGCGCGGCGACCACGACCACCGGCGACGGCGCCGGCCTCGTCGGCGCGATCCTGCTCGTCGTGCTCGCGGCGCTCGCCGGCCATCCTCCTCGTGTTCTTCCTCACCACCCGGCTCGCCTTCGTGGGAGTGGCGGTCGTGCTCGAGCGGGCCAGCGTGGGCAAGGGCATCGCGGCGCTCGTGGCGACTGACCTCGGGGAGCCAGTTCTGGCGGGTGTTCGGCATCCGGCTCCTCACCAGCCTCATCGTCGGCGTCGCCGCCCAGATCCTCGCATTCCCGCTGGGCATCATCGGCGGCGTGGGCATCGTCGCCAGCACCGACCCGCAGGACGTCTTCATGTGGCAGGCGATCGTGGCGGGGGTCTCGGGCCTCATCACCGGCGCCCTCACCACGCCCGTTCACCGCCGGCGTGGACGCCCTGCTCTACGTCGACCAGCGCATCCGGCGCGAGGGTTTCGACGTGCAGCTGATCGCGGCAGCCCACGAGGACGCCGTGCGGCAGTGGCCCGGGGCGACACCGGGCAGATGATGACCCTGATGTCCCGGCTGGACGGCCCACCCCTGGACCCGAGCTCGGAGCAGGCCCGGCAGTGGGTGCGCGACGAGCTCGCGGGTGGCCAGTACGTCACGAGGCCATCGGTATGGCAACGCCTCCTCGAATGGCTCCTCGACCTCTTCGGTGGAGGGACCGGCCCCGGCCTGCTCCCCGGGTGGACGGTGGCGCTCGTCGTGGTCGCGGTCCTCGCCGTCGTCGCGCTGGTGGTGGTGCGCCTGGTGCGGCCCGAGACCAGCATCCGCCGCGCCGGCCGAACGCCCGGGGCGATCGACGACGAAGGCCTCAGCGCCGCGGACTACCGGGCCCGGGCACGCGAGGCGACGGGCCGCGGCGACTGGGACACCGCCCTGCTCGACGCCTACCGGGCCATAGCCGCCGGCGCCGTCGAGCGCACCCTGCTGGCCGAGCTCCCCGGACGCACCGCGCACGAGGTCGCCGTCGACCTGGCGCCGATCTTCCCCGACCACGGCGCCGCCCTGAGCCGCGCCGCGGCGTCGTTCGACGACGTGCGCTACGGCCACCGCCCCACGACACGCGAGCAGGCAGCCGCGACCGCTGAGCTCGAGACCGTCCTCCAGCAGACCAGACCACGGCTCGGACAGCTGGCCGGGCGGTGACCCTCGCCGACGTCATGTCCGGGACGGGCCCGGCCGACAGCAGGAGCGTCGGGGACGACCCGCGTGCAGGCCAGGGCCCGCCTGCAGGCCAGGGTTCGCGTGTGGGACTGACCACTCCTGGCGGAGGGTCGACCCGGGTGCGCCGCTGGGTCGTCTGGGCCCTGGTTGTCGGCATCGGTGTCGCGGCGCTGCTGGCGATCGCGCTGTCCGCTGCGAGACCCGACCAGGTCCTCGACCCCGACGACGCAGGACCGACCGGAGGCAAGGCGCTCGTCGAGGTGCTGCGCGACCACGGGGTCGAGGTGCAGGTCGTGCGCTCCGTGGACGCTCTCACGGGCGCTGGTGCCGGCCCCGGCAGCACCGTCGTGATGGCCAGCTCCGCCTACGTCGGCCGGGACAGCGCAGTCCTCATGGGGCAGGCCGCCGCCCGCGCCGACCGTCTGGTGCTGCTGTCCCCCGACGACACCCAGCTGTCCGCGCTCGACCTGCCGATCACCTCGGGTGAGGTCGGTGCGAGAGTGCCGGTCAGCGCCGGCTGCCGCTCCACCGTGGCGCGTGGCGACGACACGGCCGCCCTCGTGGACGTGCGGTTTCTCCCCGTCCAGCGCGGCACCACGCCCGCGACGCTCTGCTTCGCCCTGCCCGACTCCTCGGACGCCGGCCAGAAGGGCCCGGACGACTTCGGTTACGGTGCCGCGATGGCGACCGTCGCCGCGGGCGACGGCCACCCCGAGGTGGTCGCACTGGGCATGGCCGGAGCCTTCACCAACCGCGACATCGCAGCGAGGTCGCACGCCGGGCTGGCCGTTCGCGCCCTGGGTCACTCACCCCGGTTGGTCTGGTACCAGCCCGGTATCGCCGACCTCGCCAACCAGGGCGGAGCGTCGTCCGGCGGAGCCTGGCCGGTCTGGCTCGGGCCGGCCTCGGCCGTGCTGGCGACCGCACTCCTCGCGCTCGCCTTCGTGCGTGGGCGGCGGATGGGCGCCCTCGTCGCCGAACCGCTGCCAGTGGTCGTCCGAGCCGTCGAGACCACCGAGAGCCGAGGCCGGATCTACCGCAGGGCCCGCGACCGGGACAGGGTCTCGGCGATCCTGCGGCTCGCCACCATCGACCGGCTGGCGCGGCGCCTGGCGCTGCCCCCGCAGGACGCGCAGGCGGTCCAGGTCGCGGCTGCCGCCGCATCGGGTATGCCGCTCACGCAGGTCGCGACACTGCTCACCGGACCTGTGCCCACCACCGATGTCGAGCTCCACACCCTGGCCACCGCACTGACCGATCTCGAGGAGAGGGTCCGAACCTCATGACCGACCACCACCCGCCACCGCCACCGCCACCGGCACCGACGCAGCAGCCGGCTCAGAGCGGGCCCTCGTCCGCGGACCTTCCCGAAGCGAGCGCACCCGATGCCCGCGCCGCCCTGCTCGCCGTTCGCGCCGAGGTCGCCAAGGCCGTCGTCGGCCAGGACGCGGCGGTGGCCGGTCTGCTCGTAGCGCTGCTCGCCCGTGGCCACATCCTGCTCGAGGGCGTGCCCGGTGTCGCCAAGACGCTGCTCGTGCGCAGCCTCGCGGCCGCCCTCGACGTCGAGACGAAGCGGGTGCAGTTCACCCCCGACCTGATGCCGGGCGACCTGACCGGTTCGCTCGTCTACGACGCGGCGAACAGTGACTTCACCTTCCGTCAGGGACCGGTCTTCACCAACCTGCTGCTGGCCGACGAGATCAACCGCACCCCTCCCAAGACCCAGTCCGCCCTCCTCGAAGCCATGGAGGAGCGCCAGGTCAGCGTGGACGGCCGTGCCCATCCCCTGCCCGGTCCCTTCATGGTGGCCGCGACCCAGAACCCCGTCGAGTACGAAGGCACCTATCCGCTCCCCGAGGCGCAGCTCGACCGCTTCCTGCTCAAGGTCACCCTGCCCATCCCCCCGAGGGACGACGAGATCGCCGTGCTGCGCAGGCATGCCACCGGTTTCGACCCGCGCGACCTCGGCTCGGCCGGCCTGACGCCGGTGGCCTCGGCCGCCGACCTCGCTGCGGGTGCGGAGGCCGTCCGCAGCGTGGAGATCTCCGACGAGGTCACGGCCTACATCGTCGACATCGCCAGGGCGACTCGCAGCTCGCCGTCACTGGCGCTGGGCGTCAGCCCCCGGGGTGCCACCGCGCTCATGGCGACGTCCCGGGCATGGGCCTGGATCAACGGCCGCGGCTACGTCACGCCGGACGACGTCAAGGCGCTCGCCCACGCGACCCTCACCCACCGCCTGTCCCTGCGCCCGGAGGCCGAGCTCGAGGGTGTCAGCGTGTCCGCCGTCCTCGACAGCGCGCTCGGGTCGGTGCCGGTCCCCCGCTGATGGCCCTCACCTACCGCGCCGTCGCGCTGGCCCTCCTGGGGCTGGTGCCGGTTGCCCTGTGGCCCCAGGCCAGCACGGTGCGGTGGTGGTGGCTCGCGATCCTCGTCCTCGTGGGTCTCGACGTGGCTGCTCGCGTGCTCACCGCGCTCGCTGTCCTTCGAGCGGGAGGGTCCCGGGCAGGTCCGGCTCGGCGAGCAGACCGCGACGTCGGTGCTGGTGACCAACACCGGCCGCCGTCGCCTCAGGGGCGCGGTCCGCGACGCCTGGCCGCCGTCGGCGGGAGCCGCAGCCGCCCGGCATACCCTCGCCGTGCGGGCCGGGGAGCGCACCCGGGTGAGCACCACCCTGACCCCGACGCGACGGGGTGACCGCGCGGCGCATCGCGTCACGGTGCGCTCCACCGGGCCGCTCGGACTGGCTTCGCGGCAGCGGTCCTTCGAGGTGCCGGGGCGGCTGCGGACCCTGCACCCGTTCCCGGCACGCAAGCACCTGCCCAGCCGGCTGGCCGTCCTGCGGCAGCTCGACGGCCGCGCCGCCCTGCGCACCCGCGGTCAGGGCACCGAGTTCGACAGCCTGCGCGACTACGTCGAGGGGGACGACGTCCGCAGCATCGACTGGCGGGCCACCGCCCGGCGCCAGCACCTCGTGGTGCGCACCTGGCAGCCCGAGCAGCACCGCCGGATCGTCATCGTCGTCGACACCTCACGCACCTCCGCGGGACGGGTCGACGACGCGCCGCGGCTCGATGCCGCCATGGACGCAGCCCTCCTGCTCACCGCCCTGGCCGGGCACGCCCGCGACCGGGTCCAGGTGCTCGCCGGTGACCGGGCGGTGCTCGCGCGGGTGGCCGGTGCGGACCGGGCCCGGTTGCTGCACGACACGATCAGCACCCTCGCGCCGATCGAGTCCCGACTGCTCGAGGCCGACTGGGGTCTGTTGGCCACCGAGATCAGCCGCCTGGGCACCCAGCGTGCCCTCGTGGTGCTGCTGACGCCGCTCGAGTCCTCGGCGGTGGAGCAGGGACTGCTGCCGGTCCTGCCCGCACTCAGCGCCCACCACCGCGTCGTCGTCGCCTCGGTGGCCGACTCCGCGGTCGCGCGGATGCGGACCAGCCGCGGGACCGTCGCCGAGGTCTACGACGCCGCGGCGGCCGAACGCACCACCGCCCTGCGCCGACGCACGTCCGCTGCCCTCGCCAGCCTGGGGGTCGACGTGCTCGACGAACCACCCGACCTGCTGCCGGTCCGGCTGGCCGACCACTACCTGATGCTCAAACGACAGGGCCTGCTCTGAGGGTGCCGTCCCCGTGGGGTGCCGTCCCCGTGGGGTGCCGTCACCCCATTGGCTGTCGTCACCCCGGGGTGTCGTCCGGTCAGGCGGCCACGGGCGCCGAGTCGCCGATCTCGTGGGCATCGACGTCCCCGGTGACGCCGGCGTGGTGGGCCCGACGCCCCACGACGAAGACGTAGGCGAGGAAGACCGACTCCGCCACCACCCCGATCCCGATCCGGGCCCAGGTGGGCAGCCCGGACGGCGTGACGAACCCTTCGATGGCGCCGCTGACGAGGAGCACGACGACCAGTCCCATGGCGATCGCCGACCGCGCTGCGGCCTTCGGCGGCGAACGCCTGCAGCCGGGTGCGCGGGCCGGGTTCGACCCACGACCAGAACAGCCGCAGACCGGTGGCAGCGGCGATGAAGACCGCAGTCAGCTCGAGCAAGCCGTGCGGCAGGATCAGGCCGAGGAACAGGCTCGTGCGGTCGTTGGCCACCATCAGGGCCGCCACGATGCCGACGCCCTGGATGTTCTGGAAGAGCACGTAGAACACCGGTAGGCCCAACACGCCGAAGGCGATGCACTGCGCTGCCACCCAGGCGTTGTTGACCCAGACCAGGGTGGCGAACTCGTGGTGCGGGAACTCGCTGTAGTAGTGCTCGAAGTCGGTGCCGACGTAGGCCTGGACCTCCGCCGGGGTGAGCTGGCTGGCATAGACCTCCGGGTGGCGCAGTGTCCACGCGGCGATGAGGGCGATCATCAGGACGCTGCCGAGCGCGGTCGTCACCCACCACCAGCGGGTGCGGTACAACGCGGCAGGGAAGGTGCGGGTGAAGAAGCGCAGGAGGTCCGACCAGGTGCTGGTCCTCGTCCCCACCATGCCGACCCGGGCGCGGGTGAGCAGGAGCGACAGGTAGCCGACGACGGACGGGTCGGGGGCGGCCGAGCGCACGACGGACAGGTCGGTGGAGACGCGCTGGTAGAGGTCGAGCAGCTCGTCACCCTCGGCACCGGTCAGGCGACGCCGCCGGACCAGCTCGTCCATCCGCCCCCAGTCCCGGCCGCGTGCAGCGACATACGCATCCAGGTCCACCGCGCCACTCTATGCTTCGGCCATGAGCACGGGGGCCGGATACCGCAGCTATGCAGGGGACGACATGGTCACCGGCGAGGGCGTCGCCGTCGAGCTGCCCATCGCCAGTGTGGCCTCACGCGCAGCCTCGGGGATCCTCGACCTGCTCGTCGCCGGAGCGGTCCTGATCGGAGGCATCTTCGCGCTGGGCTTCGTCGTGGGCGGCTCGTCGGAGGCGGTCGGCGGCGCCGCCACCATCGTGCTGCTCGTCGCGGTCACGGTGGGTCTGCCCACCGTCGTCGAGACCGTCACCCGCGGTCGCACCCTGGGCAAGCTCGCCCTCGGGTTGCGAGTGGTCCGGGACGACGGCGGGCCGATCACGGTGCGGCACGCGCTCACCCGGGCCCTCGTCGGCTGGGCGGAGGTCTACCTGCTGCTCGGGGCCGGAGCTCTCGTCGCCTCGCTCATCAGCCCTCGGGCCAAGCGGCTCGGCGACATGGCGGCCGGCACCTACGTCGTGTCCCAACGCGCCTCGATGCGGTTGCTGCCCCCGCCGGTCATGCCGCCGCCCCTCGCCCAGTGGGCCGCGGACGCCGACCTCGCGGCGCTTCCGCCCGGTCTCGCCATCGCGGTCCGACAGTTCCTCGGGCGCGCTCCCGCGCTCATGCCGGCCGCACGCCACGAGCTCGGACAGAGCCTGCTGCGCGCGGTGCTGCCGCACGTCTCCCCGCCGCCGCCCGCCGGCGTGCACGCCGAGTACGTCCTGGCGGCCGTGATAGCCGACCGCCGACGACGCGACGCCGAACGGCTCGCTCGCGAGGACCACCGCCGACGGCAGCTCCTGCCGGCCGACCCGCTGGGCGGCTAGGCCTTCAGCTCCGCCGGGGCGGCCTGCTCGGAGAGGACGGCGTAGCCGGGCTTGACGACGTTCTCGATGATCGCCAGCCGCTCCTCGAACGGGATGAACGCGGACTTCATCGCGTTGATGGTGACCCAGCGCAGGTCCTCCATCGTCCAGCCGGCATCCCGGACGAGGAGCTCCATCTCCCGCGACATCGAGGTGCCGCTCATCAGTCGGTTGTCGGTGTTCACCGTCACCCGGAACCGCAGCCGCTTCAGCAGCGAGATCGGGTGCAGCGCAACGGATTCCGCTGCACCGGTCTGGACATTGCTGCTCGGGCACATCTCCAGCGGGATGCGGGTGTCCCGGACGTATGCCGCGAGGCGGCCGAGGTGGACGTCGTCCGTGTCGGCGACGACCGCCGCCGCGACGTCGTCGCCGAACGCCAGGTCGCCGACCGTGATGTCGTCGACGATCCGGACGCCGTGACCGAGCCGGTCGGCGCCGCACCACTGGATCGCCTCCCAGATGCTGGGGAGCCCGAAGGCCTCGCCGGCGTGGATGGTGAAGTGGGCGTTCTCGCGCCGGAGGTACTCGAACGCGTCGAGGTGCCGGGTGGGTGGGAAGCCGGCCTCGGCACCCGCGATGTCGAAGCCCGCCACGCCGCGGTCGCGGTAGCGGACCGCGAGCTCGGCGATCTCGGTGCTCTTGGCGGCATGGCGCATAGCGGTCAGCAGGGCCGTCACCCGGATCGGCGTGCCGTCCTTGGCCGCCTGCTCCTCCCCCTCGCGGAAGCCGGCATTGACCGCCTCCACGACGTCCTCGAGCGCCAGCCCCTCGGTCAGGTGCTGCTCGGGCGCGTAGCGGCTCTCGGCATAGACGACGCCGTCCGCGGCCAGGTCGAGGACGCTCTCGCGGGCCACCCGACGCAGTCCCTCCGCGGTCTGCATCACCGCCAGGGTGTGGTCGAAGGTCTCGAGGTATCGCACCAGCGAACCCGAGTCCGCGCTCTCCCTGAACCACGTGCCGAGGCCCTCGGCGTCGTTGGCCGGCAACGCGGCATACCCGATCTGGTCGGCGATCTCGACGATCGTCTGCGGTCGCAGGCCGCCGTCGAGGTGGTCGTGCAGGAGCGCCTTCGGTGCCCGCAGGATGACGTCGTCGCCGAGCGTGCTGTCGGCGTCGTCCTGGGACCCCTTGCGGCCGAAGATCACGCGCCCTCCTCCTCGTCGCGGTTGACCGTGTCGGGGCTGAAGGCCGGCAGGCAGACGGCGACGTACTCGGCGCCCTCGGACCCGGTCGAGTAGCGGATCCGCTCGCCCGCGCGGGTGATGACGCTCTGGCCCGCCGCGACGCGCAGCTGGCCACCGTCGTGGTCGAGGAGGACGGTGCCGGCGATGACCAGGGTGATCTCGTCGAACTCCGGCGCCTGGAACGGCTCGGTCCAGTCGCCAGGGGCCTTCATGTGGGCGACCGACACGGCCTCGCTGCCGGTGTTCACCCGGCCCACGTGTTCGTCGATGATCTTGCCACCGGGGACGGGAATGGTCGTGGGGGTCGCGATGAGCTCAGGCACGGGTTCAGCCTAGTGTGTTGCCTGATTCGAACGGTCGTGCTTTTATTGGCGAGTGACCAAGGGAGACGAGACGCGCGACTTGGTGCTCCGTGAGGCGCTGGCCCAGTCGAGCCAGGTCGGACTCCGGGGCATCACGATCGGTGGTCTCGCCGACGCCATGGAGATGTCCAAGAGCGGGCTGTTCGCGCACTTCGGGTCCAAGGAGGGGCTCCAGTCCGCGGTGATGGACTACGCCGCTGAGGCCTTCACCGACCTGGTTGTCCGCCCCGCCCTCAAGGCCCCCCGGGGCGAACCCAGGGTCCGCGCCCTGTTCGAGCGGTGGCTCGGGTGGGGTGGGTACGCCGACTACGCCCTGCCCGGCGGGTGCATCTTCGTCTCTGTCGCAAGCGAGTTCGACGACGCACCCGAGGGCCCGGTCCGCACCAAGGTCGTCCAGCTGGAGCGGGACCTGCTCGACACCATCGAGACGATCGTCCGCGGCGGCATGACCGAGGGGCAGTTCCGCGAGTCGACCGATCCGGCCGCCTTCGCCCACGACCTGCTCGCCATCGTCCTGGGCTACAACTTCTCAGCCCGGCTGCTGCGCGACCCGGCTGCCACGGGTCGGGCGCACGACGCCTTCGACCGCCTGCTCGACCACATCCGCAGCTGACTCCCATCCCTTCAGGAGGTACCACTCGTGGCCGTCGAAAAAAGCACGATCGATCGTTTGTCTGTCCGATCCCGACGCTCGCCCACGGTTGCCGCCCGTCCCCCCACGACGGTCGAACCCGTGGCGCCCATCCCGCCGGACACTTCCGCCGACCTCGTCACTCCCGCGACGGGCCGTCCGTTCTCCGCCGGCCTGCGCCACCTGTTCGCGCTGCTGGAACGCCGGTCCCCCTGGCTCGGCGGACTGGTGGCCGAGCGGCTCTGGTTCAGGCTGCCTGCAAGCCCAGCCGCGGACACCCGCGCGGCCCGGACCCCGCCAGGCGGGGAAGCCTTCACGGTGCAGTGGCCCCACGGCACCGTGCGCGGTCGGGTCTACGGCGACTGGGGCAACCCGACGGCATACCTGGTGCACGGCTGGGGCGGTTGGTGGCAGCAGCTCGGCGCACACGTCGAGCCGCTCGTGGCTCGCGGCCTGTGCGTCGTGGCGTTCGACGCCCCCAGCCACGGCGGCTCCGGGCCCGGTGCCCACGGACGTCGTTCGACCACCTTCCTGGAGATGGGCGAGGCGCTGGCGGCGGTGGAGGCCGAGTTCGGCAGACCCACGCTGGTGGTCGCGCACTCCGCCGGAGCCCTGGCGGCGGTCCACGCCCTGGGACTGGGCGTACGGCCCGACTCGATGGTGCTCGTCGCCCCTCCGGTCGGCGTCGAGGCCATGCTGCCGGTCTTCGCCGGGGCTCTCGGAGTCGGCCCTCGGTCGCAGCGAGCCATGGTGGGCCGCGCCGAGCGTCGGGTGGGCGCTCCGGTGCCCGAGCTCGACGTTCTCGCGATGGCGGCGGAGCACCCGTCCCTGCCGCACCTGCTCGTGGTGCATGACCGACACGACGAGGAAGCGCCTCTCGCCGGCGGTGTCCGCATCACCAACGCATGGCACGACGCACGCCTCATGGTCACCGAGGGACTCGGTCACCGCCGGGTGCTGTGGGACCCCGCAGTCGTCGACCGGGTGACGTCCTTCGCCGCCGCCGCAGCCGAACGGGTCAGGAGATCTTCTCGATGACCAACGGGAGAAGGTCGGGCCGCGAGCCCTCGGGCGCGATCGTGAACGCTCCGTCGAGGGACTCCAGGGCTCGCTCGAACCGCTCGGGGGTGTCGGTGTGCAAGGTCAGCAGGGTGTCTCCGGCTCGCACGGTCGCGCCCGGCTTGTAGTGCATCTCGACACCCGCGCCGGCCTGCACCGGGTCCTCCTTGCGTGCCCGGCCGGCACCGAGACGCCACGCCGCCACGCCCACCTTGAGGGCGTCGAGCTCGGTGAGCACGCCGTCGGCGGGCACCCGCACCTCGTGGCTCTCCCTTGCCACCGGCAGGGTCGCGTCGGGGTCGCCACCCTGGGCGCGGATCATCGCCTTCCAGGCGTCCATGGCGCGGCCGTCCCTGAGCGCCTCGGCGGGGTCGACGTCACCTCGCCCGGCTGCCGCAAGCATCTCGCGGGCCAGGGCAAGGGTCAGCTCGACCACGTCCTCGGGACCTCCGCCGGCCAGCACCTCGACCGACTCGCGGACCTCGAGGGCGTTCCCTGCGGTCAGCCCCAACGGCACCTGCATGTTGGTCAGCATCGCCACCGTCTTCACCCCGGCGTCGGTGCCGAGATCGACCATCGTGCGCGCGAGCTCGCGGGCGTCCTCGACGGTCTTCATGAACGCGCCGCTGCCGACCTTGACGTCGAGCACCAGCGCGCCGGTGCCCTCGGCGATCTTCTTGCTCATGATCGAGGAGGCGATGAGGGGGATCGCCTCGACCGTGCCGGTGACGTCGCGCAACGCGTAGAGCTTCTTGTCGGCCGGGGCCAGCCCGTCGCCCGCGGCACAGATGACCGCGCCGACGTCCTCGAGCTGCTGCATCATCTGCTCGTTGGACATCGCGGCCCGCCAGCCCGGGATCGACTCCAGCTTGTCGAGGGTGCCACCGGTGTGGCCCAGTCCGCGACCCGACAGCTGGGGCACCGCCACACCGCACGCCGCGACGAGCGGCGCCAGCGGCAGGGTGATCTTGTCGCCGACGCCGCCGGTCGAGTGCTTGTCGGCCGTCGGGCGGGAGAGCGCGGAGAAGTCCATCCGCTCGCCGCTGTTGATCATCGCGCCGGTCCAGCGGGAGATCTCGCGCCGGTTCATGCCGTTGAGCAGGATCGCCATGGCCAGGCTCGACATCTGCTCGTCGGCGACGGCCCCCCGCGTGTAGGCGTCGATGACCCAGTCGATCTGCCCGTCGGACAGCTCGCCCTTGCCACGCTTGGCGATGATGACGTCGACGGCATCGAAGGCTTCACTCATGGGGCTCATCGTGTCAGACCGACGGCGGGCTCGTCGGTGCAAGGGTGGGTGGCTCAGGCGGGGTGGTTCGCCGCGGTCAGGTTGTCAGGGCCGAACGCCTGCGGCAGCACCTCGCGCATCGGCAGCACGCCCTCGGGGGTGAGCAGCAGGCAGTCGGGGCCGCCGTGCTCCCACAGCAGCTGACGGCACCGGCCACACGGCATCAGGGGCTGGCCGTCGCCACCCACGCAGGAGACGGCGACGAGCGTGCCGCCCCCGGTCGCGTGGAGCTCGGACACCATGCCGCACTCGGCGCACAGGCCCACGCCGTAGGAGGCGTTCTCGACGTTGCACCCCGCGACGACCCTCCCGTCGTCGACGATGCCCGCGACACCGACAGGGAAGCTCGAGTAGGGCGCGTAGGCCTTGCCCATGATCTCGATCGCCTTGGCTGCGCAAGGCTTCCCAGTCGACGTCCTCCGGCGCGGCAGGTGCGGTATGCCGCGGGGCCGGGTCCGCGGCATACCTCTCGCCCTCGGCGGGCGGCACCTAGTGGCCCTCGCCCTTGCGATAGATCTGCCCGTCGGCCGCGGGCATGCGCAACCGTTGGGAGGCGAAGGCGAGGACGAGCAAGGTCGTGACGTAGGGGGTGGTGCCGGTGAGCTCGGCGGGGACGGCGTCGGCCGCGAAGTACCACCAGCCGACCAGCACACCCACCGCGATCGCGAGCACCCCTTGGACGATCCGCTGTCTGCGCACGATCTGCCAGATGCCGATGGCCACGAGCAGCACTGCGAACAGCAGGAGGAACGCGTGGACGTTGCTGCCGCCGCGCAGCTGGACGGCGTCGGTGTAGCCGAAGAGGCCCGCTCCGGCGAGGAGGCCGCCGGGACGCCAGTTGCCGAAGATCATGGCCGCCAGGCCGATGTAGCCACGTCCGGCCGTCTGCCCGTCGCGGTAGATGTTGGCCGCGACGAGGGCCAGGAAGCCACCACCCAGACCTGCGAGGCCGCCGGAGATGATCACGGCGAGGAACTTGTAGCGCAGCACGTTGATGCCGAGCGACTCGGCCGCGACCGGCGACTCCCCGACCGACCGGAGCCGGAGCCCGAAGGTCGAGCGCCACAGGATCCACCAGGTGCCGACGAACAACAGCAGGGCGATGATGGTCAGGATCGACATGTTGGTGCACACCGCCCTCAGGATCGAGGCGAGGTCGCTGACGAAGAACCACTGCTTCTTCTCCAGCGTGCCGAGGCCGTCGGAGACCCCGGGAAGCGTGAAGTCGGGCAGGGGGTCGACCGCTGGTGACTGGGTCGGGCCGCCGCCCTCCTTGCCGGTGAAGAACCGCACGGCGAGGTACTTGGCGACACCGAGGCCGATGATGTTGATCGCCACACCGGAGACGATGTGGTCGACGCCGAACGTCACGGTCGCCAGCGGCGTGGATGAGGCCGCCGAGCATCCCCATCAGGATCGCGCCGACGATGCCTGCCCACGGACCCCACTGGTAGCCGCAGAAACCAGCTCCCCAGGTGCCGAGGATCATCATGCCCTCGAGCCCGATGTTGACCACTCCTGCGCGCTCGGACCACAGGCCGCCGAGGCCGGCCAGGCCGATCGGGACGGCCAGCCCGACGGCCGCGATGAGGGCGCCCGACGAGTCGATGTCGTCGGCACCGGTGACGATGCGGAGCACCGAGACCATGGCGACCGCGCCGATGGCGATGACCGACCACTCCCGCAGCCCGAAGCGACGCGCCTTCGGCTTGTCCACGACCGCCTGGGCGCCGACCTCGAGTCCGGCGGCGCTCATGCCTGTGCCCCTTCCGTGGCCGGGGCGGCCTTTCGCTGGGCCGCGAGCGCTCGGGCGACCCGCTGTTGCTCCAACCGGATGTCGGTGCGGCGGATCAGCTCGTAGGCGATGACGACGGCGAACAGGATGACTCCCTGGATGATGAAGACGATCTCCTGGGCCACGCCGACACCGATCTGGAGGGCGTTGGACTGGATGTCCAGGAATGCCCACAGCACCGAGGCGAAGGCGATGCCGACGGCGTTGTTGCGCCCGAGCAGCGCGATGGCGATCCCGGCGAAACCGAGCCCGGACTGGATGGTGGTCCCGTAGTTGTGGTCCTGCCCGAACAGCTGCGGCATCCCCACGAGGCCGGCCAACGCGCCCGAGGCGATCATCGCGGTCATCACCATCCGGGGAACCTTCACCCCGCTGGCGACCGCCGCGCTCTCCGACCGGCCGGTGGCCCGCAGGTCGAACCCGAACCGCGTCTTGCCGAGCACGAACCAGTAGAGGAACCCGACGACGACGGCCAGCACGATCAGCGTGAAGACGCGGTTGGTCGCGCCCGGGATCACCTTGAGGCCCTCGAGCTGCGAGGAGTCCGGGATGGTCTTGGTCTCGATGCTGTTGCTTCCCTCGGCCCGCTGGGCGACCTTCGAGAACAGCCAGCTGACGACCCCGGTCGCGATGGCGTTGAGCATGATCGTGGAGATCACCTCGGACACTCCGCGCCGGACCTTGAGGTAGGCGGCGATGCCTGCCCACAGCCCGCCGGCGACCATCGCGACGATGATGGCGACCGCCACGTTGAAGACGCCGGGAAGCCAGGCCTGGCCCGCGAACACCGCGGCGGCGAACACCGCCACGCGGTACTGGCCGTCGACCCCGATGTTGAACAGGTTCATCCGGAAGCCCACGGCGACGGCGATGGCCGAGAGGTAGAAGACGGTGGCGGCGTTGACGATTTGCACCGTCTGCCGCGGCTTCGGCACGTGGAGGATCGTCTTCCACACGTCGATCACGGGGTCGCCGAAGAGGGTCAGCACCAGGGAGGTCACGGCGAACGCGACGACCAGCGCGAGCACCGGGGCCGCCAGGCTCATCGCGATGCGGCGCAGGTTGAGCGACTTCACTGCGACTCCTCCTTCTCGCCGGCGCCGGTCATGGCCGCACCGAGGTCCTCGGCCGTCACCGCGTCGGGGTCGAACTCCCCCGACAGCTTGCCGCGCAGGATGACGCGGATGGTGTCGGACAAGCCGATCAGCTCCTCGAGGTCTGCGGAGATCAGGAGCACGGCAAGGCCCTCGCGACGGGCTGCCCGGATGTGGTCCCAGATGCTCGACTGGGCGCCGACGTCGACACCACGGGTCGGGTGGGCCGCGATGAGCACCTTGGGCTTGTGGCTCATCTCGCGGCCGATGATCAGCTTCTGCTGGTTGCCACCCGACAGCGAGCCCGCGGTCACGAAGATCGACGGGGTGCGGACGTCGTACTCCTTGACGATCCGCTCGGTGTCCGCCTTCGCGGCCGCGGCGTCGATGAGCTGGCCCTTGACGTTGGGGGCCTCGGTCTGGTGCCCGAGGATGCGGTTCTCCCACAGGGGCGCCTCGAGCAGCAGGGCGTGGCGGTGCCGGTCCTCGGGGATGTAGCCGACCCCGGCCTCACGGATCTCACGGACGTGCCAGTCGGAGATGTCGATGTCGCCGAGGAAGACCTCGCCCGAGCTGGGCTCGCGCATCCCCATGATGACCTCGACGAGCTCGGCCTGGCCGTTGCCCTCGACGCCGGCGATGCCCAGCACCTCACCCGCGTGGATGGTGAGCGAGATGTCGTCGAGGACCGGGCGGCCGGTGCCGCCGCCGAGGACGATGTTGTCGAGCTTGAGCAGCACCCGGTCGGTGACCGTGGACTCCTCGGTGGTCGGCGACGGGAGCTCGGAGCCGACCATCAGCTCGGCGAGCTGCCGGGCGTTGACCGACTTGGGGTCCACCGTGTCGATGGTGGTGCCGCGGCGGATCACCGTGATCGAGTCGGCGACCTTGAGCACCTCGTCGAGCTTGTGCGAGATGAACAGGACGGTCAGGCCCTCGTCCTTGAGCTCGCCCAGCTGGTCGAACAGCTCGTCGACCTCCTGCGGCACGAGGACTGCCGTGGGCTCGTCGAGGATGAGCGTCCTGGCCCCGCGGAACAGGACCTTGAGGATCTCGATCCGCTGGCGCGCGCCCACGCCCGAGGTCGGCGACGAGTGCGTCGGGGTCGACGTCGAGCTTGTAGGCGTCGGAGATGCGCTGGATCTCGCGGCGCGCTCCGTCGCCGATGCCGTGCAGCTTCTCGGCACCGAGGACGACGTTCTCCAGGACGGTGAGGTTGTCGGCCAGCATGAAGTGCTGGAAGACCATGCCGATCCCCGCCGCGATGGCGTCCGACGGCGAGTGCAGGTTGACCACCTGCCCGTTGACCTTGATGGTGCCCTCGTCCGGGCGCTGCACGCCGTAGAGGATCTTCATCAGGGTGGACTTGCCGGCGCCGTTCTCCCCCACGATCGCGTGGACCGTGCCACGGCGCACCGAGAAGGTGATGTCCTTGTTGGCGACCACGCCCGGGAACCGCTTGGTGATCCCCTCGAGCTCGACGGCCGGGGCACCACCGTCCGTGGTCGTGGTCGGGGTCAGCGCTGGGGAGGCGGTGATGGCTCACACTCCTGGTCCGGGCCCGCAGCATCGCGGGCGGGTGGCGCAAATCGGGGCGCATCCGGCAGCGGTCGATGCGCCGGGTGCAGGGGCGATCAGACAAGCACACGGCCCGGGTCTGACGCTACCGCGCCGCCCGGGCCGTGTGTTGCCCACTTGCCGTGCAAGAGGGGTCGATCAGGGGGTGACGGGCACCTTGATCTCGCCCGAGATGATCTTGGCCTTGTAGTCGTCGAGCTTGGTCTTGATGTCGTCGATCTGACCACCGGTCGTGGAGTAGTCCACGCCGCCGGCCTTGAGGTCGTAGACGTTGTTGCCGGTCTTCTCCTTGCCGTCAGCGGCCGACTTGATGAAGTCGTAGACCGCGACGTCGACCTTCTTGATCATCGACGTCATGATGACGGAGCGAACCGCCTCGGGAGCCGTGAGGGCCTGGTCCGAGTCGACACCGATCGCGAGCTTGCCGGCAGCCTTGGCGGCCGTGAAGACGCCACCGCCCGAGCCGCCAGCGGCGTGGTAGACCACGTCGGCGCCCTTCTGGTACATGCCGTCCGCCGCGGTCTTGCCCTTGGCCGGGTCACCGAAGCCGCTGAAGTCCGGCGGCTGGGTGAGGTACTGGGAGTCGATCTTGATGGCCGGGTTGGCGGCCTTCGCCCCGGCGATGTAGCCAGCCTCGAACTTCTTGATCAGCGGGACGTTGACGCCACCGACGAAGCCGATGTGGCCCGTCTTGGACTTCAGCGCAGCCGCCGCACCGACGAGGAACGAGCCCTCGTTCTCGGCGAAGGTGATCTGGTCGACGTTGGCGCCCTTGGAGTCGTCCGACGCGTCGTCGACGATGGCGAAGTGCACGTCGGGGTTGTCCTTGGCGGCCTTGCCCACCGACGCGGCGTAGGCGAAGCCCACCGCGACGACGTGGGTGTAGCCGGCGTCGACGAGCTGCTGGAGACGCTCCTCGCGGGCTGCTTCGTTCTCACCGTTGACCGCGGCGGCTTCCTTGGTGTCCACCCCGAGCTCGGTCTTGGCCTTGTCCAGACCCGCCGCAGCGGAGTCGTTGAAGGACTGGTCACCACGACCACCGACGTCGTAGGCCATGCCGACCTTGATGTCGCTCTTCTTGGTCGTGCTCGAGCTGGAACCGCTGGTCCCCGGGTCGTCGCCCGAGTCACCACAAGCGGCGAGGGTCAGTGCTGCCACCGACATCACCGCTGCAACCTTCATCGCGTGACGCAAGGCTGTCTCCTGTTCTTTGGTATGCACCGCTTCATTGAAAGCAAAGTGGCGCTCTGGTGCGCCGCTAGGCCGTGAGGATAGCCCGATGAACCATCCGCTTAGTCAGCCTTGAAGCACTTGGGTCACAAACCGTTACCGATCCGCGACTGTCTCTCATGCAGGTGCAGGAGCACCGATGCGGGACTTGACCACCCCGGACACGACGACCCCGGCGAGCAGCCGCGCGCCCTGGACGACCGAGTCCTCGTCGACGACCAGATCGCCCTGGTGCAGGTCGAAGGTGGGACCGCCGGGGGTGCGGGTGCCCAGCCGGGCCATCGCGCCCGGGACCCGGCGCAGGTACCACGCGAAGTCCTCGCCACCCAGCGACTGCGGCGTGCCGACGGCCGTGAGCCCGGCGCCCTCGGCGGCCGCCCGGAGGACCTCGATCGCCTCGGGGTCGTTGACCACGGGCGGCACCCCCTGGACGTGCTCGAGGACTGCCGTCACGGCATACGGGGCCACGACGTGCTCCACCGCCTCCGCGAGGAGCGGTCCGATCGTCGTCCAGGCGGTGACGTCGAGCATCCGCAGCGTCCCGGCGGCCGTGCCACTGGACGGGATGACGTTGGCGGCCTGGCCCGCGTGCACCTCGCCCCACACCAGCGCGAAGGCCGTGCGCGGGTCGAGTCGCCGCGACAGCACCGCCGGCAGCTCGGTGACGACCTTGGCGAGCGCGAAGGTGAGGTCCTCGGTCAGGTGCGGCCGGGAGGTGTGTCCCCCGCGACCGCTGAGGTGCACGGTGACCCGGTCGGCCGCCGCCGTGATCGCGCCCGGGCGCAGGCCCACGCTGCCCACGTCCAGGCTCGGGTCGCAGTGCACGGCGAAGATGGCGTCGACGTCGTCGAGCGCGCCCTCCGCGAGCAGGTCGACGCGCCCCTCCGGGGATGACCTCCTCGGCCGGCTGGAACAGCAGGCGCACGCCGATGCCGCGCTCGCGCAGGGCTTCCTCGTGCGCCTTGAGCGCCAGGCCTGCGCCGAGCATGGCGGCGACGTGGACGTCGTGGCCGCAGGCGTGGCAGATGCCCTCGGTCGTGGAGGCCCAGGGCAGGACGGTCCGCTCACCCACCGGCAGGGCGTCGAGGTCGGCGCGCAGTGCGACGCGGTATGCCGGTTGCTCGGCCCCCAGGTCGGCGACCAGTCCGCTGACACCGGAAGGGTGCGGTGGGCGATCCCGGCGGCGGCGAGCCGGGCGGCGACGGTGGCCGTCGTGCGGGTCTCGCCGCGGGAGAGCTCGGGGTGCGCGTGCAGGTCGTGCTGGAGGTCGAGGAGCTCAGGGGCCAGGGCGTCGATGCTGGAGCACAGGTCGGCCAGCAGGTGGTTGTCGGTCATCTCAGCGGGCACTCTACTCGCGGCCGGTCGCCGGTCCTGCCCGCCCGTCGGAGCCGGATCGGCTAGAAGGTCTCGCGGGGGACGTAGAGACCCCAGACGTCGCGCAGCGCGTGGCTGACCTCGCCGCCGGTGGCACGCAGTCGTAGCGCCTCGCGCATCGGGTAGAGGAGGTTGTCGGTGCCCCGGGCCGCCTCGCGGACTGCTTCGAGGGCGGCCTCGACGGCTGCGTTGTCGCGGTCGGCCCGCAGCGCGGCGAGACGCTCGCGCTGGTCGTGCTCGATCTGTGGGTCCACGCGCAGCGGCTCGTAGGGCTCCTCCTCGTCGAGGGCGAAGCGGTTGAGGCCGACGACGGTGCGCTCCTTGTTGTCGATCTCGAGGGCGATGCGGTAGGCGGAGCGCTCGATCTCGGACTTCTGGAAGCCCTGCTCGATCGCGGCGACGGCTCCGCCGCGGTCCTCGACGGCCTGGATCAGCTCGAGCGCGGCAGCCTCGACTTCATCGGTCATCGACTCGACGACGTAGGAACCTGCGAACGGGTCAACGGTTTTCGTCACGTCGGTTTCGTAGGCGATGATCTGCTGGGTGCGCAGGGCGAGCCGGGCTGCCTTCTGCGTCGGGAGGGCGATCGCCTCGTCGAACGAGTTGGTGTGCAGCGACTGGGTGCCGCCGAGGACGGCCCCGAGCCCCTGCAGGGCCACGCGGACCAGGTTGACCTCGGGTTGCTGGGCGGTCAGCTGGACCCCGGCGGTCTGGGTGTGGAACCGCAGCATCTGGCTCTTGGGGTTCTTGGCCCCGAACTCGTCACGCATCACCCGCGCCCAGATCCGCCGTGCCGCGCGGAACTTCGCGACCTCCTCGAGCAGGGTGGTCCGGGCCACGAAGAAGAACGACAGGCGCGGGGCGAAGTCGTCGACATCGAGCCCGGCGGCCTGCGCCGCGCGGACGTACTCCTTGGCGTTGGCCAGGGTGAACGCGATCTCCTGCGCGGGCGTCGCCCCGGCCTCGGCCATGTGGTAGCCGCTGATGGAGATGGTGTTCCAGCGCGGAAGCTCCTTGTGGCAGTAAGCGAAGATGTCGCTGATCAGGCGCAGCGACTCCTTCGGCGGGTAGATGTACGTGCCGCGGGCGATGTACTCCTTGAGCACGTCGTTCTGGATCGTGCCCGCCAGCTTCGAGGCGTCGGCGCCGTTCTCCTCGGCCACCAGCTGGTACATCAGCAGCAGCGTCGCGGCTGGGGCGTTGATCGTCATCGACGTGGACAGCTCACCCAGGGGGAGCCCGCCGAACAGCGTCCGCATGTCGTCGATGGAGTCGATCGCGACACCGACCTTGCCGACCTCGCCGCTGGCGATCGCCTCGTCGGAGTCGTAGCCCATCTGGGTCGGCAGGTCGAACGCGACGGACAGGCCACCGGTGCCGTTCGCCACCAGCTCGTGGTAGCGCTCGTTCGACTCCTTGGCGGTGCCGAAGCCGGCGTACTGCCGCATCGTCCACGGCCGACCGGTGTACATGTTCGGGTAGACCCCACGCGTGTACGGGAACTGCCCGGGCGCGCCCAGCTCGGTCTGCGGGTCGAAGCCCTCGAGGTCGCCCGCGTCGTAGACCGCCTTGATCGGCAGGTCGGACTCGGATCGTGCGTCGGGGACGTCAGCGGGCATGCCGTCCAAGATAGTGGCGAGGTATGCCGCGTGGTCGCCGTCCGTGGCCGACCTCACCCCGGTCGCGCGCGGCGGGGGCAGCACGCGGCATACCGGGACACTGCCGCCTCTCGGCACCCTCCCGGCCGGTCAGTAACCCAGCTGGGCTCGGCGCTTGTCCCACTTCTCCGAGAGGCTCTGCATCTCCTCCGTGACGAACTCGAGGAACGCCACGCTCACCGCGAGCCGGTCACCGGCCTGGGTGCCGGGTCCCCCGACCATAGCCACGCCCTCGCGCAGGCTCGCCGTCAGCGGGGCGTAGATGTTGGGGGTGTTCAGCATCATGTCGTGCCAGGCGTCGTCGGCCACCACGAAGACGTCACGGCGGCTGCCCTGCTCGCGCTCCCGGTGGATCATCCGCATCTGCTGGAGGTAGCGGACCGCACCGGAGACCGACGCGGGGCTGACCGACAGGACCTCGCCGAGGTCCGCGGCGGTCATCCGGCCGTCGTCCTTGGCGAGCAGGGCCGCGAACACCCGCGCGGGCAGTCGCTGGAGGCCCGCCTCGGTGAGTGCGGACCCGAACCGCTCGACGAACCGGTGCTGGGGGGTGGGTGTCGACGCTGCCATGACAGGAGTTTAGAACATTCAGCATTTTCTGAAAATAGTGTATCGTCGAGTCTCATGACACCTGTCATCGAGGCCAACGGCCTCATCAAGAAGTTCGGTTCGACGACCGCCCTCGACGGACTCGACCTGACGGTCCACGAGGGCGAGGTCCACGGTTTCCTCGGGCCCAACGGCGCGGGGAAGTCCACCACCATCCGCGTCCTGCTCGGGTCTCCTGCGGTCCGACGGCGGCACCGTGACCCTCCTCGGGAAGGACCCGTGGAAGCACGCCACCGAGCTGCACCGCCAGCTCGCCTACGTGCCCGGTGACGTCGTGCTGTGGCCCAACCTCACCGGTGGCGAGGTCATCGACCTGCTCGGGCGGCTGCGCGGCGGCATCGACGAGGGCAGACGCGACAAGCTGCTCGAGGCGTTCGAGCTCGACCCGACCAAGAAGGGGCGCTCCTACTCCAAGGGCAACCGGCAGAAGGTCGCGCTGGTGGCCGCCTTCGCGTCCGACGTGCCCCTGCTCGTCCTCGACGAACCGACCTCCGGGCTGGACCCGTTGATGGAGAAGGTCTTCCAGGAGCACCTGACCCAGGTCCGCGCGGAGGGACGCACGGTCCTGCTGTCGAGCCACATCCTGTCCGAGGTCGAGACGGCCGCCGACCGGGTGAGCATCGTCCGGGCGGGGCGGATCGTGGACTCCGGCACGCTCGCCGACCTCCGACACCTCACCCGCACCAGCGTCACCGCGACCCTGGCCCGGCCGGTCCCGCAGACCGAGGCCGCCCTGTGGCCCGGAGTCGACTCCGCGCGGCAGGACCGCGAGCGCCTGGTGCTGTCGGTCGAGACGAGCGCGGTGGGCGACGTCCTGCAGCGGCTCGGCGGCCACGGGATCGAGGCGCTGACCTGCCAGCCGCCCACGCTGGAGGAGCTCTTCCTCTCGCAGTACCGCGACGCCCTCGCCGAGCCGGCCCGCAAGGAGGAGGTGCCGGCGTGACTGGCAGCCTGGCCGGCACCGGCCCCCTCCTGCGACTGGCCTGGCGGCGCGACCGGTGGATCATCCTCGCCAGCGTGCTGGCGCTGGTCGCCACCGCCTACGGGTCGATGGTCGCCACCCTCGACCTCTACCCCACCGACGCCGAGGCGGCGGCCGGCGCAGCGGTGATGACCGACAACCCGTCGCTCACCGCCCTCTACGGTCCGCTTCCCTCAGCGACCGCCGCGGGAATCGGAGTGCTCAAGACGGTCATGATGGGCAGCCTGTTCACGGCCTTCCTCGCCTTCGCCATCGTGCGGCGGCACACCCGCAGCGAGGAGGAGGACGGCCGCTTCGAGCTCGTCGCCGCCGGCGTCGTCGGACGCCGTGCACCCCTGGCCGCCGCGGTCGTCCTCGCGACCGGGACCGTGCTCGCCACCGGGGTGCTGTCGGCACTGAGCCTGGTGGGCACCGGGGTCGACGCGACGGGTTCGTTCGCCCTGGGGGCCGTCGAGGTGGTGGCCGGCGTCGTGATGGTCGGCATCACCGCCATCGCCGTCCAGCTCACCTCGACCACTCGGGGAGCGGGAGGCATCGCGATCGGCGTGCTGGGGCTCGCGTTCGTCGTGCGCGCCCTCGCCGACACCGCGACCGGTGGTGCAGCGACCTTGTCTGGTTCTCCTTCCTCGGGTGGGCGGAGAAGGTCAGCCCGTTCGGCGAGAACCGCCTGTGGGTGCTCCTGCCGGCCGTCGCCGCGGCCGCCGTCCTGCTCGTCGTCGCCGATCTCCTGCTCCACCGGCGAGACCTCGGTTCCGGACTCTGGGCCGCCCGCCCGGGACCGGCGCACGCCTCCGCCGGGCTCGGCAGCCCGCTCGGTCTCGCGTGGCGCCTCCAGCGCGGCTCGCTGCTCGGCTGGACCATCGGGTATGCCGTGCTGGGCCTGGTCGTCGGCAACATCGCCAAGTCCGTGGACCAGATCGCGGACAGCCCCGGCGTCGAGGAGATGCTGCGCAAGATGAGTGGTGGCCAGGGGTCGCTGCTCGACGCCTTCTTCGGCACCGAGCTGCGGTTCCTGGCGATCGGTGTCGCGGCCTACGGCATCGCCACTGCGCTGCGGCTGCGCTCCGAGGAGAGCTCGGGACGCGCCGAGATCGTGCTGGCCACACCGGTGAGCCGGTGGCAGCTGGCTCGGCAGCCACGCGCTCATCGCGGGCCTCGGCGTCGCTGTGGCTGCTGGTCGTCGTGGGAGTCGGCTGCTGGTGTCTCGGCGGGCGCCGTGAGCAGCACCGGCGTGGCGCGACCTGCTGCCTGCGGCCCTCGCGACCGCACCCGCCGTGCTGGTCTGCGTTGCCCTGACCGTGCTGCTGTTCGGGCTGGCGCCGCAGTGGTCGAGCGCTGCCTGGGGGCTGCTGGCGGTCTTCGTGCTGCTCGGCGAGTTCGGCGCACTGCTCAGCCTGCCCGACTGGGCGCTAGGGCTCTCGCCGTTCGACCACCTCGGCAGCCTGCCCGGTGGTGACGCCAACGGTGCGGGGCTGGTCGGGCTCGCGGTCGTGGCGGCCCTCGTCGCAGCGGCGGGGTTCACGACGTTCCGTCGCCGCGACCTCGCCACCTGACTGCCTCACTGCCGCTCGCTCCCGCTCGGGTCTTTGAAGGATCTGCCACGCCCTGGCGTGGCGGATCCTTCAAAGACTCGCGGGCGAGTGGGCAGGTGCGGTCAGAGCAGGTCGGTGCGGCCCTCGGATCTCAGCGCGTCGACGACGGCCTTGACGTCCTGGGCGCGCTCGCGCGACATGACGAGGAGCGCGTCCGGGGTGTCGACCACCACGACGTCGTCCAGCCCGACCAGCGCCACGACCCGGCCGGTGCCGGGCACGACGATGCCGGTCGAGTCGACCGCCCGCACGGCCGACGCGTCGCCGAGGACCCGCACCCCCGGCATACCGTCGGCGTCGGCCAGCAGCGCACCGAGCGAGCTGAAGTCGCCCACGTCGTCCCAGCCGAACCCACCGGGCACCACCGCGACCCGGCCCTCGGCGGCCGCCGGCTCGGCGACCGCATGGTCGATGGCGATCTTCTCCAGGCCCGGCCACACCTCGTCGAGCCGACCGGGGTCGGCCGCGAGCGACCGAAGACCCGCCGCGAGCTCGGGGTGCCACTGCGCCAGCAGGTCGAGCAGGACGGTCGCCCGCACCACGAACATCCCCGCGTTCCAGCGGAACCGGCCGGTCGCGAGGTACTCCTCGGCGCGCGCCCGGTCGGGCTTCTCGACGAACTGCGTCACGGCCCGCACCGCGCCGTCGACCGAGAGGTGAGCCCATCTCGACGTAGCCGAACCCTGTTGCGGGATAGGTGGGTTCGATGCCGATCGTCACGACGTAGCCCTGCTCGGCCGCGCCGACCGCCTCGGTGACGCAGGCACGGAAAGCGTCCTCGTCGGCGATCACGTGGTCCGCTGCGAACGACCCGAGCACCGCGTCCGGGTCGCGCGCCTCGAGCACCGCCGCCGCCCACCCGATCGCCGCCATCGAGTCCCGCGGCGCCGGTTCGGCGAGCAGCTGGTCGGACGGCAGGTCGGGCAGCTGCTCCCCCACCGCCACCCGGTGCGCGACACCGGTCACGACCAGCACCCGCGAACCGGTCATCGGTGTCAGCCGGTCCCAGGTGGCCTGGAGCAGCGAACGCCCCGTGCCGGTGAGGTCGTGCAGGAACTTCGGCGAACCAGCGCGCGACAACGGCCACAGCCTCGTCCCCGCACCCCCGGCAGGGATCACCGCCCAGAAGTGGTCGTCCGTCGTTGCAGCCTCAGTGGTCGGCGCCGATGACATGGCCGGAACGCTAGCCCACCCACCATCCCGTCACCTGCCGCTCACCCGACACACCCCCGGCCGTGGCCGTCTCCTCACCGAGACTCCGGACGCTGGAGTCGTGCGAGTCGCCATCGTCACCGAGTCGTTCCTGCCGCACCTCAACGGCGTGACCACCAGCGTCTGCCGCGTGGCCGAGTGCCTGCGCGACCGCGGCCACGACGCCGTCATCCTCGCGCCACGCCCGGCCCCGTCGAGCCATGCCGGGTATGCCGTGCACGGCCTCGCGTCGGTGCCCGTGCGTCAGTTCCCGGTCGGGCCTGCCGATGGGTGGGGAGGTCGAAGCGCTGCTGGGCGACTTCGGGCCGGACGTCGTGCACGTCGCCTCGCCCTTCGTCCTCGGCGCCAGCGCCCTGTCGGCCGCGGTCCGCCTCGACCTGCCGACCGTCGCGGTCTACCAGACCGACATGCCCAGCTACCTCCGCCAGCACGGACCCGGAGCTGTCGGCCGTGGAGCGGCGCGGGCCGCCTGGCGCTGGATCCGCAGGATGCACGAGATGGCCGACCTGACCCTCGCCCCCTCCTCGGCGACCCTGGCCGAGCTCCGCGCACACGGCATACCCCGCACGTCCCTGTGGGCCCGGGGCGTGGACGCGGCACTGTTCAACCCGGGTTGGCGCGATGACGCGGTCACCCGTGGCCTGCGCCGGGCGCTGGCACCCGAGGGACAGCTGCTGGTGGGCTACGTCGGGCGGCTCGCTCCCGAGAAGGAGCTGCACCGGTTGGCGGCCCTGGCCGGCCTGGCGGACCTGCGCGTGGTCCTCGTCGGTGAGGGGCCGACCCGTGACGACGACGCCGCCGCCCTCGGGCTGCCGGCGTCGACGCCGTCTTCCTCGGGCGCCGGGAGGGCGCCGACCTCGCCAGGGCGTATGCCGCGTTCGACCTGTTCGTGCACACCGGCACCCGGGAGACCTTCGGCCAGACACTGCAGGAGGCAGCAGCTACCGGGCTGGCCGTCGTCGCACCGGCTCGAGGCGGGCCGCTCGACCTCGTCGACCACTCCCGGACCGGTCTGCTGTTCGACCCCGACGACCCGGCTGCCCTGCGCGAGGCCGTCGCCCACCTGGCCGGCGACCGGCTCAAGCGGGAGGCGATGGGTGAGGCCGGGCGGCTGCGCGTCGCGCACCGCAGCTGGTCCTCCCTCACCGACCAGCTGGTCGCCCACTATGCCGCTGCGTGCACCACGCGCACCCTCGTCGGGTAGCCGGGAAGCCGGCATACCGCTGGGTAACCCGCCCTGTCTGGTTTCTCACAGCCGGGACGTTCACGGTCACGTCGACGGGGCAGATAACCTGACGTTCGAACTACGGCCCTCGACGCTCGCCGACGACTGCCGTGACATCTGCTTCGAAAGGGACGCGCAGTGGCGCAGGCAGCCAACGGGACCCTCTACCGCGGCCGTGAGGGCATGTGGTCGTGGGTGGCGCACCGCATCAGCGGCGTGCTGATCTTCCTCTTCCTCTTCGCGCACGTGCTCGACACGGCGCTCGTGCGGGTCTCCCCCGAGTCCTACAACGAGGTCATGGGGGCCTACAAGAACCCCGTCGTGGGGCTCGCGGAGGCCGGCCTGGTCGCCGCGGTGATCTTCCACGCGCTCAACGGACTTCGCATCATCGCGGTCGACTTCTGGGCCAAGGGTCCGAAGTACCAGCGCCAGCTGTTCTGGGCCGTCGCCATCGGTTTCGTCGTGCTCTTCGCGCCCTTCGCGATCCGGCACCTGACCATCGTGTTCACGCACTGAGAGGCCGGGGCACACCATGAGCGCCACCACCGAGACCAACTACCACGCCGGCCCCGACGCCGTCTCCGCCAAGAAGTCCCGCTACCGCCGGGTCTCCAAGGGCCGCGGCAACTTCGAGCTCTGGTCGTGGGTCTTCATGCGCGGCAGTGGCATCCTGCTGCTCGTGCTCGTCTTCGGGCACCTGTTCGTCAACCTCATGCTGGGTGAGGGCATCCACGGCGTCGACTTCGCGTTCGTCGCCGGCAAGTGGAGCAGCCCGTTCTGGCAGACCTGGGACATGCTGATGCTGTGGCTCGCCGAGCTGCACGGCTTCAACGGAGTGCGCACGATCATCAACGACTACACCGAGAAGGACCGCACCCGGTGGATCCTCAAGGGCCTGCTGGTGGCGAGTGCGCTGCTCGTCATGGTGCTCGGCACGCTGGTCATCTTCACCTTCGACCCGTGCCTCGACCCCTCCTCCACCCTCTCCGTGTGCACGGCACCATGACCCTGGAACACCGAAGGAACCAACCCTGATGCAGACGCACAAGTACGACGTCGTCATCGTCGGCGCCGGTGGCGCGGGCATGCGTGCCGCGCTCGAGTCGAGCACCCGCACCCGCACGGCGGTCCTGACCAAGCTCTACCCCACCCGGTCCCACACCGGCGCGGCTCAGGGCGGCATGTGCGCCGCCCTCGCCAACGTCGAGGAGGACAACTGGGAGTGGCACACCTTCGACACCGTCAAGGGTGGCGACTACCTCGTCGACCAGGATGCTGCCGAGATCATGTGCCGCGAGGCCATCGACGCGGTCATCGACCTCGAGAAGATGGGCCTGCCGTTCAACCGCACGCCCGAGGGCAAGATCGACCAGCGCCGGTTCGGGGGGCACACCCGCAACCACGGCGAGGCCGCCGTCCGCCGGTCCTGCTTCGCTGCCGACCGCACCGGCCACATGATCCTGCAGACGCTCTACCAGAACTGCGTCAAGCAGGGCGTCGAGTTCTACAACGAGTTCTACGTCCTCGACCTGCTGATGAACACCGGCGCCGACGGCGTCGAGCACACCGCGGGCGTCGTGGCCTACGAGCTCGCCACCGGTGAGCTGCACGTCTTCCAGGCCAAGTCGGTCGTGTTCGCCACCGGCGGCACCGGCAAGGTCTTCAAGACCACCTCCAACGCCCACACCCTCACCGGTGACGGCATGGGAGTCGCCTTCCGGCGCGGGATCCCGTTGGAGGACATGGAGTTCTTCCAGTTCCACCCGACCGGCCTGGCCGGTCTGGGCATCCTGCTCTCCGAGGCCGCGCGAGGCGAGGGCGGCATCCTGCGCAACGCCGACGGCGAGCGGTTCATGGAGCGCTACGCCCCCACCATCAAGGACCTCGCGCCCCGCGACATCGTCGCCAGGTCGATGGCCAACGAGGTGCGCGAGGGTCGGGGCGCCGGTCCCAACAAGGACTACGTCCTGCTCGACCTGACCCACCTCGAGCCGGCCCACATCGACGCCAAGCTCCCCGACATCACCGAGTTCGCCCGCACCTACCTCGGCGTCGAGCCCTACACCGAGCCGGTGCCGGTCTACCCGACCGCGCACTACGCCATGGGCGGCGTGCCGACCAACGTCGACACCGAGGTGCTGCGCAACAACACCGACGTCGTCCCCGGCCTGTTCGCCGCCGGCGAGGTCGCCTGCGTCTCGGTGCACGGGTCCAACCGCCTGGGCACCAACAGCCTGCTCGACATCAACGTCTTCGGGCGCCGGGCCGGCATCGCCGCCGCGGAGTATGCCGCGAACGCGCCGTTCGTGGAGCTGCCCGCCAACCCCTCCGCCCTCGTCGAGGGCATGGTCGAGACCATCCGCACCCGTGACAGCGGCGAGCGCGTGGCCGACCTGCGGCGCGCCCTCCAGGAGACGATGGACCGCAACGTCCAGGTCTTCCGCACCGAGGGCTCGATGAAGGAGGCCCTCGGCGTCATCGACGAGCTCAAGGAGCGCTACGCCAACGTCGTGGTGCAGGACAAGGGCAAGCGCTACAACACCGACCTGCTCGAAGCAGTCGAGCTCGGCTTCCTCATCGAGCTGGCCGAGGTCATCACCCTCGGCGCGCTGGCCCGCAAGGAGTCCCGCGGCGGCCACTTCCGTGAGGACTACGAGGCGCGCGACGACGTGAACTTCATGCGCCACACCATGGCCTACCGCGCGCCGGTCACCGACGTCGAGCAGGGCCCGGCGTTCGCCGACGAGATCCGCCTCGACTACAAGCCTGTGACCGTCACCCGCTACCAGCCGATGGAGCGCAAGTACTGATGACCGCGACCACCACCGAGACGAACCCGGCTGCCACGAGCGGCCAGGACTCCCCCAAGGCCGGGGCCGTGCCGTCCTTCACCGTCACGCTCAGGATCTCGCGCTTCAACCCCGAGACCGACAGCGAGCCGCACTGGGAGACCTACGAGGTCACCTCGCACGCCACCGACCGCGTGCTCGACGCGCTGCACCAGATCAAGTGGGACCAGGACGGCTCGCTGTCGTTCCGCCGCTCCTGCGCCCACGGCGTCTGCGGCTCCGACGCCATGCGGATCAACGGCAAGAACCGGCTGGCCTGCAAGACGCTCATCAAGGACGTCAACCCGGACAAGCCGATCACCGTCGAGCCGATCAAGGGACTTCCCGTCGAGAAGGACCTCATCGTCGACATGGAGCCGTTCTTCGACGCCTACCGCGAGGTCATGCCGTTCCTCATCACCGAGGGCAACGAGCCGACCCGCGAACGGATCCAGAGCCAGGCCGACCGCGACCGCTTCGACGACACCACCAAGTGCATCCTCTGCGCAGCCTGCACGACGAGCTGCCCGGTGTTCTGGAACGACGGCCAGTACTTCGGACCCGCCGCGATCGTCAACGCGCACCGGTTCATCTTCGACACCCGCGACGAGGGTGGCGCGCAGCGGCTGGAGATCCTGAACGACAAGGAAGGGGTGTGGCGCTGCCGCACCACCTTCAACTGCACCGACGCGTGCCCCCGCGGCATCGAGGTGACCAAGGCGATCCAGGAAGTGAAGCGCGCTCTCCTGACGAGCCGGTTCTAGACCTTGAGGCAAGCGGGCTCAGGGGTCGCGGCCCTCGAAACGGGCGCTTGCACCTCTCGCAAGCTCGTCTTACGGTGCTGCGCGCCCTCTTCGGCGCCCACTCGGGACTCGCATGAAGGCTGCGCCACCCGGGTCCGGCGCGCACTCCCCTTGCTTCTGGTCTCGGCGGTCGCGATTCTCGATGGCGGTCGCAGCTCCGGGCTCGGCGGCGGCACTCTCGCCCGGTGCTGCCCACGCGGCGGTGACGCCGAAACCGACGCCTTCGGTGACGACGAAGACGCTGCCGGTGCCGAAGAGCACGGTGGACCCGCAGGTGTCGGTCGGCGGCCCGCAGCTGGCCTCCATGGGGGTCGTCACGGATCTGCCCGCTGGGATCCCTGCTCCGCCGAAGCTGAAGGACGTCGCGTGGGTGCTGGCCGACCTGGACACCGGGAAGGTGGTCGCAGCGAAGGCCGCCCATGCCCGTCTGCTGCCGGCCAGCACGCTGAAGACGCTGACGGCACTCACCCTCATCCCCGAGGTCTCGGCCCGCCAGAGGGTGACGGCGACCCAGGCCGACGCGATGGCCGACGGCACCCGGGTCGGGCTCGTCCCGGGCCTGCCCTACACCGGGCGCACAGCTGTTCCAGGCCCTGCTCATGGCATCGGGCAACGACGCGGCCTACGCACTCGCGGAGGCCGGCGGGGGCCGTGACGCGACGCTGGCCGCGATGAACGAGCACGCGGCATACCTCGGGGCGCACGACACGGTCGCGAAGGACCCGTCGGGGCTGGACGCGCCGGGGCAGACGTCGAGCGCCTACGACCTGGCTCTCATCGGCCGGGCTGCCTTGGAGCTCAAGGACTTCCGCGCCTACGTCACGACCAAGCAGGTCGACTTCCCGGGGCGAGTGGATCCCGAAGACGAAGAAGCGCAAGACCTACAAGATCAACAACCACAACACACTGCTCTACAACTACGACGGCACCATCGGGGTGAAGAACGGCTACACCGAGGCGGCCAACCGCACCTTCATCTCGGCCGTGACCCGCGGCGGGAAGACCTATCTCCTCACCGAGATGTACGGCTTCGACTCGTCGTGGCGTTCGCAGGCCGCGATGTACGACTGGGCGTTCGCGTACGGCAGACTCGGGCCGGGTCCGTGGGCGAGCTCGTCGCGCCGGGAACGGTCACCGCCCCGCCCACCCCGCTGCCCAGCACGACCTCTCCCACGTTGACCCCGAACCGCCCCAGCCACCCGTGTCGCCGCCGCCCTACCCGCGCCCACGACCGCGTGGCACACCGTCGAGCCCTGGTGGGGCCTCGCCGGCCTCGCCGCAGTGCTGCTGCTGGTCGCGATGCTGGCGACCCGAGCGCGACGTCGGTCGGCGCAGGCGCGGGGCGGCCGACACCGCTGACGCGGCAGCACACCGGCCCACCCGGGCACCCACACACGCGGGCACCCACACAGGCGGGCACGGCCGGCGGGCCGGCCGCTGCTGTGGTCAGTGTCGCCGCACCAGGCTCCGTATGCCGCGGCCGACGGCTCCCGAGGGCGACCGCACCGATCGCGCCGAGCACCGCGCCCGCAGCCACGCTGGTGCGGTCGGCGGCACGCTGGCCGAAGGTCGGCAGGCCGGCGTCGGTGCGCGCCCTGACGCCGGTGAGGGGCTCGGGTTCCGGACCTTCGACGAGCTTGTGGGTCTGCCCCGCGCTCAGGCCGGAGGTGCCGGTGGTGTCGAGGTCGTTGGCCGCCCACGCTGCCGAGATGAGGATGACCCGCGACATGAGGTTGAGCCACACGAGGAGGCCGACGACCGAGGCGATGGCCAGGTAGAGGGGGTTGTGCGTCGTGCCCGTCAGCAGCACGGTCCCGAACTTCTTGAGGAGGGTCAGCCCGATCCCACCGAAGATCGCGCCGTTGCGCACCGCCTGCCAGGGCAGCTTGACCCCCGAGAGCAGACGCAGCATGACCGCGACGATCGCCCCGTCGAGGGCGACACCGACCAGCAGGGCGACGACCGTGAGGATCCACCCCTGGCCGCCCAGGCCGACCAGATCGGCAACCCAGGAGGCGGCGGCACCAGCGACTGCCCCGACGGCCGCGGACAGCAGGATGCCGATGCCGAGCAGGAGCAGCACGCCGATGTCGCGCAGCTTGGCCAGGACCGGGTTGCCCGGCGAGCCCTCCGCACCGAAGATCGCCCGCATCCCGTCCCGCAGGGCACTCAGCCACCCGGTGCCCGCGAGCACGAGCCCGACGACGGAGACGATCCCCTGGACCGACAGGGCCGCACCAGTCGGCGCCTTGACGTCGATGACCCCCTCGGGGTGGTCGGCGGTCTTGACGAAGCCGGGCAGCAGGTCGTTGATGGCGTTCTTGGTGTCCTCGAGCAGCTGCGGCTGGTTGCGCAGCACGAGGCCGAAGACAGTGAAGGCGAGCAGCACCGCCGGGAAGACCGAGAAGAACGCGAAGTAGCCGACGCCTCCGGCGAGCAGGTTGCCGCGGTGGTCGCCGTAGCGCTTCCAGGCCCGCCAGGCCTGTGTGGCCTGGATCCGAGCCCACCAGCCCTTGAGGGTCCGCACGACTCAGCGCCCGTTCAGCGCGAACGACTGGACGGGGCGCCACACCTGGTCGGAGCCGTGCTCGTAGAGGTGGAACTCGGTCACGTCGAAGGTGCACTCGAAGTCGGCCAGCTCCGTGAAGGCTCGGTCGAGGTTGTCCTCCGAGACGTGATGGGCAACCGTCACGTGCGGGTGGTAGTAGAAGTCGAGCTTGCGTTTGAGCGGCCCCCTGCGAACAGCCTTCTCGAGCAGCTCGCAGTCGGCCAGCCCTCCGGAGACCTGGACGAAGACCACCGGTGAGATGGGTCGGAACGTGCCCGTGCCACGCAGCACCATCGGGAACGAGCGTCCCTGGGCGGCAACGGATTCGAGGTGCGCCACCACGGTGGACAGCTGGGCTGCGTCGACCTCCGTGGGCGGCAGCAGCGTCACGTGGGTGGGGATCGAGTCCGCCAGCGGGTCGCCGAACGAGGCACGCTTGCCCTGGAGCATCTCCGCGTGCGGCGACGGGATGGCGATGGACACACCGATGGTGGGCACGTCGGCGACCCTACCGAACGCCCGCGGACGGGGCAGGAGCGAGAACCGGGGCCGTCACCGGCGCGACGAGGTCAGCGGACACTCGGCAGCAGCCCCACGGCCTCACGCACCCGGGCCATCGTGGCGACGGCCACCTCGCGCGCCCGGTCCGCCCCGTCGGCGAGGATCCGGTCGAGCTCGGCGGGGTCGGCCAGCAGCTCGGACATCCGCTCCTGGAAGGGCGTGAGCTGGTCGACGACCACCTCGGCGACCTCCTTCTTGAGGTCGCCGTACCCGCGTCCGGTGAACGCCGCCGCGACGTCCTCCACGGGGGTGCCCGAGAGCACCGAGTGGATGACGAGCAGGTTGGAGACCCCCGGCTTGGTCTCGGGGTCGTAGCGGACTTCGCCGTCGGTGTCGGTGACGGCGGAGCGGATGTTCTTGGCGATCCTGGCCGGGTCCTCCATGAGGTCGATGAGCCCCTTGGGCGAGGAGCCTGTCTTGCTCATCTTGGCGGTCGGTTCCTGGAGGTCCATGATCTTGGCCGAGCCCTTGACGATGTAGGCGTCGGGCACGACCAGGGTCGCACCGAACCGGGTGTTGAAGCGCTCGGCCAGGTCGCGGGTGATCTCGAGGTGCTGGCGCTGGTCCTCCCCGACCGGCACGTAGGCCGCGTCGTACATGAGGATGTCGGCGGCCATCAGCATGGGATAGGTGAGCAGGCCCACGTTGGCGTTCTGGCCCTTGGCTACCTTGTCCTTGAACTGGGTCATCCGGCGTGCCTCGCCGTCACCGGTGAGGCAGTTCATCACCCAGCCGAGCTCGGCGTGCTCGGTCACGTGGCTCTGGCAGAACACCGCGGACCGCTTCGGGTCGACCCCACCGGCGAGGAACTGGGCAGCCGTCACCCGGGTGCGGTGGCGCAGCACCTCCGGGTCGGTGGGCACGGTGAGGGCGTGCAGGTCGGCCACGAAGTAGTAGGCGTCGAACTCGTCCTGCAGGCTCACCCAGTTGACCAGCGCCCCGAGGTAGTTGCCGAGGTGGAGCGAGTCGCTGGTCGGCTGCATCCCGGACAGGATCCGGGGCAGCGCAGCGGGAGCGGACGTCTCAGCCATGCTGTCCATTGTGTCAGGTGGTGCTGGGCCACAATGGGCCGGTGCCCACACCTCTCGATGCCGTCAGCCACCTGTTCCACGACACCTTCGGCGCCGCGCCGAACGGGGTCTGGTCCGCACCGGGCCGGGTCAACCTGATCGGCGAGCACACCGACTACAACGAGGGCCTGTGCCTGCCGATCGCGTTGCCCCAGCGCACCTTCGCTGCCGTGGCCCGTCGCGACGACGACCTGCTGCGCCTCGTGTCGGCCCAGGGCGACGGCGTGGTAGAGGTGGATCTGGGCGACATCGGGCCGGGCAGCCCCCGCGGGTGGGCGGCATACGTCGCCGGCGTCCTCTGGGCGCTGCACAAGGCGGGGTATGCCGTGGGCGGCGTCGACGTGGCCGTGGACGGGCGCGTCCCGCTGGGCGCCGGGCTCTCCAGCTCGGCTGCCCTGGAGTGCGCCGTGGGCGCCGCGGTGTCGGAACTGTTCGACCTGGGGCTGCTCACCGACGATGCCCGACGGGCCCTCCTGGCGGCGGCGTGCGTCGACGCCGAGAACACCGTCGCCCAGGCCCCGACCGGGGGGATGGACCAGTCGGCCGCACTGCTCGCGCGGGACGGCAACGCCCTCTTGCTCGACTGCCGCGACGGCCACACCGAGCAGGTGCCGTTCGACCTCTCGGCGCACGACCTCGCGCTGCTCGTCATGGACACCAGGGCCGAGCACGCGCTGGTCGACGGCCAGTACGCCGAGCGCCGCGAGTCCTGCGAGCAGGCTGCCCGCGAGCTAGGTGTCCCGAGCCTGCGCGAGGTGTCGACCGACGACCTCGACGGGCGACTGGCCGGGCTGTCATCGGACCTGCTGAGGCGCCGCGCGCGACATGTCGTCACGGAGATCGGCCGGGTCGAGCTCGCGGTGAGCGCCCTGCGCCGCAACGACTTCCAAGCCTTGGGCGAGCTGTTCCTCGCGTCCCACGCGTCGATGCGCGACGACTTCGAGATCTCCGTCGCCGAGCTCGACACCGCCGTGGAGGCCGCCGTCGCGGCCGGTGCCCTCGGCGCCCGGATGACCGGCGGTGGCTTCGGTGGATCGGCCATCGCCCTCGTCCCCTCAGACGCGGCCGAGAGGGCCACGGACGCAGTGGAGCAGGCGTTCGCAGCCCGTGGGTTCGGCGCCCCGGACTGCTTCGTGGTCACCGCGTCGGCGAGCGCCGGCCGGGACCGCTGACCGCGCGGACCAGCGGTCACGGCACCGACCGGCGAGCGGGCTGGGGTCAGCGCCCCGAGGTCAGGCGCTCACCGGGGGCGAAGGTGCTGAGGACGGTGTTGACCGCGCCGATCGCTCCGTTGGTGGCGGTGGTGTAGCGCGCCTGACGGCTGTCCAGCACTGCCACCGAACCAGTCCCGGCGATCCTGCCGGCATGGTGACCGAGGACCACCGCCGTCTCCTCGCCCAGCCCCAGCGCCAGGTGCGACCGGTCGTGCTGGCCGAGTGCGAACAGCCGACCCCAGCGGTAGTCGTAGGTCAGGGTCGGCACGAGACTGGCCGACACCAGCCCGAGCCCTGGGCGGAGCTCCGCGTCGTCCGTCCTGAAGTTGGCGACGCCTTCGTCCTCGTAGTTGTCGTCGGTCGGGTCCGCCTTGGGGGACCAGGACCGGCCGAACGCCGCAGCCATGTGTCGGTCGGCGAACACCGCAGGCACAGACCTCACGGCCTGCGCCATCCGCGACCTGAACAGCGGGTCCGCCACGGCCTGCCCCAGCGTGGTGGGGTCCTCGCCGACGACCACCACGCCCGCCGCCCGCGTGAGGTCCAGGCCGGCCCAGCCCGCACCGCCGTAGACCACCGGCACGACGGCGCCGGTCCAGCCTGCGGCACGCACGCCGTCGGCATACTCCTGGACTGTGGCCGTGTCGCCGGGGTTGGCGGCGATGACGACCATCGGTCGGTTCGCCGCACCGCGGGCGGCCTTGGCGGTGGTGACGAAGTCCGGCATGGCACCGGTCGTGAAGTCACCTGAGACGTCACCGCCGAGGTAGACGGTGGCGTCGCCCTTGACGCCCGGCGCGGACCACGAGTGCACCTTCGGGTCGGGGACGGTCCGCCCGCCCACCTCGACGGAGCGGCTGCGCAGGTCGTAGGAGACCGCACCCGGGGTGAGCAGGTGGACGAGCACGTTCCGGGCCGACAGGAGCTGGTCGGGACCCACCCAGCGGTGAGTGGCTCCAAGGGTCTCGAGGTCGAGCACCGCCGCGGAGCTCGCACCGAACACGTCGGTGAGGCGTCGGTCCTCCTGGTCCTCGATGCCGGTGGCGTAGTCCACGCCCACGCCCAGCAGGCTGCGGCCGTGGTAGCGGTCGTCGCTGCTGGCCACGGTGGACAGCAGCCGTCCGAAGCGTCCGCGCTGGTAGAAGTGCTGGTCGAAGATCGCCTTCTGCGACCCGAAGTCCAGGCCGCGCTCGCGGTCGGTGTCGTCGCCCCACCACATCAGGGTGCTGCCCCGGCGCAGTCCCTCCGCCGGCCCGAGGTCGCCCACGTAGCCGTTGATCATCGACCGCGACTCGACCGCCGCGCCGGCGCTCGTGCCGCCCACGGCCACGCCCCGCTCGAACGCCGCCTTCATCGCGGTCTCGGCAGGCGACTCGGCCAGCACGTCCATGGCGATCCCCTGGTCGCCGCCGAGGATGTAGATCCCGTCGGTGCCTGGCCTGCGCAGCGCAGCCGAGTTGGCTGGGTCGAGCGCGTCGGCCCGGTCGAGGAGGACCGCCAGCGTCGCCGTGCACCCGGTGAACGGCGGGCGGACCACCGTGTCGCAGATCGCGTCGACCTGGTCGGTGCGCTGCTGCGCGAGCTCGAGGTTCTCGGCGCGGTCCTCGGGGGCGTCGCCGTACGACGACGGCACGACGACGAGGTCCACCGTGGGTCCGCTCGCACCACGCATGGCCACCTTCGAGAAGCCCTCGATCGAAGGGGTCTCGTAGCCGCCACCGATGGGCACGAGCGTCCGCGGGTCGGAGGACGGGTGCCCACCTGCGCCGTGACCGCCTCCACCGTGACCTGCTCCGTCAGGATCACCACCGGCCTGGGCTGCGCCCGCGAGCAGGGGGGCTGCGAGGAGGACGGCGGTGAGGCTGGCGAGGACCCGACGGTTGGTGCGCATCCCCGCAAGGTAGCCCCGAGCCGGCAGCGCCGCCCGTCGAGCGCCCGCTCGGACACCCGCTCGTACACCCCACTGGCGCCCGCGTCTTCGAGCGATCCGACGGATCCTGGTCGGCCGCGTCACGCAAAGACTCGGGGTCGGTGGGCGAGCCGCACTAGGGTGCCGAGCATGGCCGATGCGACGACCCAGACCTCCCCTGCGCCCACGACCCCCGCAGACACCTCACCCCTGCCGCAGGGCGATGCCGCGGGTGGGAAGCCGAACGCGGAGGCGCCGCCGGTGCCGCCGAAGGACGACCTGGTGACGACGCGGCACACCCTCAAGATCGGGCGGCGGACGCTGCGCTACACGGCGACCGCCGGGCGCATCGTCCTGCGCGAGGAGGTCTTCGAGGACGGCGTCTTCAAGGGCCACAAGGCCAAGGCCGAGCTCGGTGTCACGTCCTACGTCCTCGACGCACCCCAGGGCGCCAACCGACCGGTCACCTTCGCGTTCAACGGCGGCCCGGGCTCGAGCTCGGTCTGGCTGCACCTGGGCCTGCTCGGCCCGCGCCGCGTCGACTCCGGCGACGCCGGCAGCCCCACCCCGCCGCCCTACGGCCTGCTCGACAACACCGAGACCCTGCTCGCCGTCTCCGACCTCGTCTTCATCGACCCCGTCTCGACGGGGTACTCGCGCGCGGTGGAGGGCGGCAAGCCCAAGGACTACCACGGGTTCAAGGCCGACATCGAGAGCGTCGGCGAGCTGATCCGCTTGTGGACCACACGTCACAACCGTTGGCTCTCACCGAAGTTCATCGCCGGCGAGTCCTACGGCACGATCCGTGCGGCGGCCCTCGCCGAGCACCTGCAGGCCCGCCATGGCCTCTACGTCAACGGCATCATGCTGATCAGCTCGGTCCTCGACCTCGCCACGGTGGACTTCGAGTTCCGCAACGACCGCGCGCACGTCGACTACCTGCCGACCTACGCAGCCACCGCCCACTACCACGGCAAGCACGGGCGCAAGTCCCTCAAGACGGTGCTCGCCGAGGCCGAGGAGTATGCCGCCCGCGACTATCCCTGGGCGCTGTCCCGGGGAAACCGGCTCACCGCGGCCGAGCGCGCCGAGCACGTCAGTCGCCTGGCCTCGCTGATCGGGCTGTCGGAGGCGTACGTCGACCGCGCGGACCTGAGGGTCGAGCACGTGCGGTTCTTCACCGAGCTGCTCCGCGACCAGCGGCTGGCGGTTGGCCGGCTCGACGCGCGGTTCACCGGCCCGCTCGTGCGCGGCAACGCCGAGACCTGGGACGCCGACCCCTCGCACGACGCCATCAGCGGGCCCTACGCGGCGGCCTGGAACCACTACGTCCGTGACGAGCTGGGCTACGAGAACGACCTGCCCTACGCGCAGATCTCCGAGCTGGCGTCGACGGAGTGGTCGTTCAAGGAGTTCGAGGGCAAGCCCGTCGACGTGAGCTCGCAGCTCGCGCGCGCCATGCGGGGCAACCCGCACCTCAGGGTCCACATCGCATACGGCTACCACGACGGCGCCACTCCCTACTACGGCGCGCAGGACGTCGTGGCCCACCTGGAGGTGCCCGACGCGTTGCGAGCCAACATCGAGCACGCCTACTACGAGGCGGGTCACATGATGTACGTGCACGAGCCGAGCCGTCTGCAGCAGAGCAAGGACCTGGCCGCGTTCGTCGAGGGCGCCCGCCGGTGACGGACCGGCGATGCACCAGAGCCGTGGGGGCCCTGGGAGTCACCGTCGAGGTGGGCGTGCGCGGCAACCGGGCTCCTGAGGTGGCCAGCCGCCTCGCCGAGCTCTGGGAGCTGTGCCCGGCGACTCCCGGTGCGCCCGTGGGCGGCCGGGTCGAGGCGGTCTTCGACAGTCGACCCGAGGTGGTCGACGCGGCCGACCGGGCGGGGCTGGTGAGCCGGGAGGAGCTCGAGGACCTGCTCCAGCTGCTGACCCAGCGAGTCACCGTCGCCGCCATCGGCGCGCTCGCCGGTCAGTGCCTGATGCTGCACGCCGCGTGCCTGGCCAACCCATCCACCGGGAAAGCGGTCGCCTTCGTCGCACCGGGCGGTACCGGGAAGACCACCCTCGCAATGAGCCTCGGCCCGGGCCACTGGTACGTCACGGACGAGACCACGGCCGTCCTCGCCGACGGCTCGGTGATCCCCTACCCCAAGCCGCTGTCCGTGCGCCGAGCGCCCGACAGCCTCTACAAGGACGAGACCGCCCCTGGCGCGCTCGGCCTCGTCGCGCCGTCGGGACCGGTCCGGCTGGTGGCGCTCTGCCTCCTGGACCGTGACGACCGGCACATCGGTCCGCCACGGGTGACCACCCTCCCCACCCTCGACGGCATCGTCGACCTGGTGCCGCAGACCTCGCACCTGAGCCAGATGACCCACCCACTCCAGCAGCTGGCCGGGCTCACGGAGTCGTCCGGCGGGGTGCGTCGGGTCACCTACCGCGAGGCGTCCGACCTCGCCGGGCTCTTCGACGAGCTGACGGCAGGTGTCCGGTGAGGGCGCGGAGCCTCGCGGTCACCGACCGCGTCGACCGTGACGGTGAGGCAGTCGTCCTCGTCGGCGACCGGGTGGTCCGGCTCTCTGCCCTCGCCTGTGCGGTCCTGGCCCTCTGCGCCGACTGGGCCGACTCGCGATCCGTGACAGCGGCGGTTCTCGCGACGTTCGGCCCGCCGCCCGACGGGGCCGACCCCGAGGAGGCGGTGCTGGCAACGCTCAGGGCCCTGCAGGACGGCGGCGTGCTGGAGCTCGCCTGAGCTGCTCGACAACCCTGCCGTCCGCTCGCGGGTGTCGCACAGGCGCAAAGCGGTGGGGTGCGGGAGCATGGTCCCGGCAGGGGACCACCGGTGCCCTCACGTTCGCACCAACCGACCCACCAAGGAGAGTCGCGCATGCGCACACCGGCATTGACCTCACGCCTCGGCGCCGAGGCCCTGGGCACGTTCTGGCTCGTCTTCGGCGGCTGTGGCAGCGCCATCTTCTCCGCGAAGTACCTCGCACCCAGCGTCGTGGGCGGACAGGGCATCCAGATCGGCATCGGCTTCCTCGGAGTGGCCCTCGCCTTCGGACTCACCGTCCTCACCATGGCGTATGCCGTGGGGCACGTGTCCGGGGCGCACTTCAACCCCGCGGTCACGATCGGCGTCGCGATCGCCAAGCGCTTCCCGTGGAGGGACGTCCCGGCATACCTCGTCGCCCAGGTGCTGGGCGGCCTGCTCGCGGGCCTCGCCCTGTGGGGCATCGCCCGCGGCGTCCCCGGGTTCGACGCCACCGGCAACCTCGCGGCCAACGGCTACGGCGACCACTCCCCCGGCGGCTACACCCTCGTCGCGGTCCTGTGCGCCGAGGCGATCCTCACGGCGTTCTTCCTCTACGTCATCCTCGGTGCGACCGACGACCGGGCGCCCACCGGCTTCGCGCCCATCGCGATCGGCCTGGCCCTCACCCTGATCCACCTGATCTCGATCCCGATCAGCAACACCTCGGTCAACCCGGCACGGTCCACCGCGGTGGCCTTCTTCAACGGCAACGGGGCCCCCGCGCAGCTGTGGGCCTTCTGGGTGGCGCCGATCATCGGTGCCGCGATCGCGGGTGCGACCTACCACCTCGTGACCGGCGTGGACCGTCGCGACGAGGACATCACCGGCGTCGTCGACCCGGAGGACCTCAAGCCGACCACCTGACCAATCGCACCCCCGACGAGCCCCCTCACCAGCCAGGTGCCAGGGGGCCCGTCCGTGGCGCGCATGGACAGGTATCTTGATGTCAAGATACTGTGGTGTCGGTCGAGGGACGGGTGCTTCCAGGGCCGATAGCCTGAGCACCGACCTCGCACCGCTTCACCATCCGAACCACCTCAGGAGAGAGTCGCCTCCATGGCCAAGATCATCTACACGCTGACCGACGAGGCGCCGATGCTGGCGACCTACTCCTTCCTCCCGGTGATCGAGGCCTTCGCCGGCACCGCCGGGGTCGACGTGGAGACGCGCGACATCTCCCTCTCGGGGCGCATCATCGCGGCGTTCGACGACCTCCTCCCCGACGACCAGCGCATCGGCGACGCGCTCGCCGAGCTCGGCGAGCTGGCCACCACCCCTGAGGCCAACATCATCAAGCTGCCCAACATCTCGGCATCGGTGCCGCAGCTCAAGGCGGCCATCACCGAGCTGCAGGCCAAGGGTTACGCCCTGCCCAGCTACCCCGACGAGGCCACCACCGACGAGCAGCGCGACGCCCGCGCCCGCTACGACAGCGTCAAGGGGAGTGCGGTGAACCCCGTCCTGCGCGAAGGGAACTCCGATCGCCGCGCACCAGCCGCCGTGAAGAACTATGCGCGCAAGCACCCGCACTCGATGGGCGCCTGGTCCGCCGACTCCAGGACCAACGTCGCCACGATGGGCCAGGACGACTTCCGGTCCAACGAGCAGTCCGTGGTGCTCCCCTCGGACGACACCCTCACCATCCAGCTGGTCACCGACTCGGGCACCACCGTGCTCAAGGACGGCCTCACCGTCCTCGAGGGTGAGGTGGTCGACTCCACCGTCATGCGCGCCGCTGCCCTCGACGCCTTCCTGGCCGAGCAGATCGCTCGGGCCAAGGCGGACGACGTGCTGTTCTCGGTGCACCTCAAGGCCACCATGATGAAGGTGTCCGACCCGATCATCTTCGGGCACGTGGTGCGCGCCTTCCTGCCCGAGGTGTTCGAGCAGTACGGCGCCGACCTCGCCGCGGCCGGCCTGTCCGCCAACAACGGCCTCGGCTCGATCCTCGACGGCCTCAGCGCCCTCGGTGACAAGGGTGCCGAGATCAAGACCGCGATCGACCGTGGCCTGGCCGACGGCCCCCGCCTCGCGATGGTCAACTCCGACAAGGGGATCACGAACCTGCACGTCCCCAGCGACGTCATCGTCGACGCCTCGATGCCGGCGATGATCCGCACTTCCGGACACATGTGGGGCCCGGACGGCGAAGAGGCCGACACCCTCGCGGTGATCCCTGACAGCTCGTATGCCGGTGTCTACCAGGCCGTCATCGACGACTGCCGCGCGCACGGCGCCTACGACCCCACCACGATGGGCTCGGTCCCCAACGTCGGGCTGATGGCGCAGAAGGCCGAGGAGTACGGCAGCCACGACAAGACCTTCGAGATCGGCGAGGCCGGCACCGTCCAGGTCGTCAACGCGGCCGGCGAGGTCCTGATGTCCCACGACGTCCAGCCCGGCGACATCTGGCGCGCCTGCCAGACCAAGGACGCCGCGATCCGCGACTGGGTCAAGCTCGCCGTGACCCGGGCCCGCGCCTCGCAGACCCCGGCGGTCTTCTGGCTCGACGAGACCCGCGCGCACGACCGCAACCTCATCGCGAAGGTCAACACCTACCTCGCCGACCACGACACCGACGGCCTCGACCTGCAGATCCTGTCCCCGGTCGAGGCGGCCACGTTCTCGGTCGAGCGGATCCGCAAGGGCGAGGACACCATCTCGGTCACGGGCAACGTGCTGCGCGACTACAACACCGACCTGTTCCCCATCCTCGAGCTGGGCACCAGCGCCAAGATGCTGTCGGTCGTGCCGCTGATGAACGGTGGCGGCCTCTTCGAGACCGGTGCGGGCGGCTCGGCCCCCAAGCACGTGCAGCAGCTCGTGCAGGAGAACTACCTGCGCTGGGACAGCCTGGGCGAGTTCCTCGCGCTGGCCGAGAGCCTGCGCCACATGGCCACCACCACCGACAACGCACGGGCCGAGGTGCTGGCCGAGACCCTCGACCGGGCGACCGAGCGGCTGCTCAACGAGAACAAGGGCCCGGCCCGCAAGGTCGGCCAGATCGACAACCGCGGCAGCCACTTCTACCTCGCGCTCTTCTGGGCCCACGAGCTGGCCACCCAGACCGAGGACGCGGAGCTGGCGGCCGCCTTCGCGACCGTCGCCGAGACCCTCGCGAGCAACGAGGACACGATCACCGGAGAGATGGTCGGCGTCCAGGGACACCCCGCCGACATCGGCGGCTACTACCGCCCCGACGCGGACAAGACGGCCGCGGTCATGCGCCCGTCGGCCACCTTCAACGAGGCGCTTGCCGCCCTTCGCTGACCCCGCCACGGCGTGTGCCGGGTGGTCGCCGACGCGGCGACCACCCGGCATACCTGTCTCTGGAGGCGGCCCCGCCCATGGGGGCACCGCCCGCACGCGGCGGATGCGGTCCGGGCGGCAACGGTTTACGCTGACGGCGACTCTGATGTCAATTCTTGACAGGGAAAGGACACCGCCGTGACAGCTCCCTCAGATTCCGGACCGTCACCGACCCCCACCCGCAGGACGGTCCTCGGCGCAGGCGCCGTCGTGGCGGCCGCGCTCGTGGTCCACCCGACTCCGGCAGTGGCCGCCAGGTCCCGCGAACGGCGAGAAATCACCTTCCGCGCCTGGCGAGGACGCGAGCTGGCTGCCGGCACCCATGACGGGACGACGGCAAGGGCGGACGGCCTCGTCCTCACCACCCCGGCCACGACCCGCGACTACACCGACCCGTTCGGCGGTGGCGACACCGTGACCTACGAGGTCGGCACCTGGACCTCACCGGTCGTCCGTCCCGGCCACGACCTCACCGAGCTGGTCGCCTCCTGGGACGCGGACACCCCCGACGGCACCTGGGTCGAGGTGCAGGTCCGAGGCACTGCAGACGACGGCACGAGGACCGGCTGGTACGTCCTTGGCCGCTGGGCATCCCACGACCCCGACGACGGCGGGGCGCTGCACCGCACCTCGGTCAGCGGACAGGGCACCGAGCACGCGACCGTCTACACCGACACGCTGGCCACCGTGGGAGGTCACGTCCTGCACGACTGGCAGCTCCGGGTCCACCTCATGCGGGCCACCGGGTCGACGGCCACCCCCACGGTCCGGCTGGTCGGCGCCATGGCGTCCAAGCTGCCCGACGCCAAGAAGGTCCCCGTGAGCGCGCCGACCTCGTCCTGCGGCACCGACCTGGCCGTCCCGACCTTCTCGCAGGAGCTGCACAAGGGCCACTACCCCCAGTGGGACAACGGCGGTGAGGCCTGGTGCTCCCCCACCTCGACGTCGATGGTCCTGGCCTACTGGCGCCGCGGCCCGTCGGCCGCCGACACCTCGTGGGTCGACCCGCCCGTCGACCCCCAGGTGGACTACGCGGCGCGCAACGTCTTCGACTACACCTATGACGGCGCCGGCAACTGGCCGTTCAACACCGCGTATGCCGCACGCTTCGGTCTCGAGGCGTTCGTCACCCGCCTGCGCTCGCTGAGGGAGGCCGAGGCGTTCGTCGCGGCCGGGATCCCGCTCGTCGTGTCGGTGTCGTTCAAGGAGGGCGAGCTCGACGGCGCGGGCTACTCGACCAACGGCCACCTGATGGTGATCCGCGGCTTCACCCGCTCCGGCGACGTCATCGTCAACGACCCCGCCTCACACCTCATCGCCGACGACGCGCAGGTGCGGGTGGTCTACGACCGGGAGCAGTTCGAGAACACCTGGGTGCCGCACTCCGGCGGGATCGCCTACGTGATCCACCCGGCGGGCCACCGGCTGCCGAGACGTCCGCGGCAGGCCAACTGGTAGGCGGCGGCTCAGATCGCGCGCATCCGGTTGTTGCGTGGGTTGTGCTCGACCTCCGCGAGCCCGAGCTCTTCGAGCAACGGCGGGAGGTACATGCCCACCCGGCCCCGATACCCCTTGCGCAGGCCGTACCACCCGCCGACAGGGTTGGTCACGGAGCGCCCCCACGCCTCGACCGTGCCCTCTGTGGCCGGTTTCTGCTCGTCGGCGCTGCCGAGCGGCACCCAGTCGCCCTGCTCGCGCAGCCAGGCGTGCAGGTCGTCGATGACTCGGGCGTCGTAGAGCAGCTTGGTCGAACCCACCTGACAGACCAGCTGTGCCGGGTCGGCGTCGTCGTCGCGGTACATGGTGTAGTTCCCCGACCCGGGCGGCGTCCTCAGGGCCCACGGGTCGTCCCTCGTGCCGCTGCCACTCATCTCGGCTCCTCCGCTGGTGCGCTCGATTGCTCGGTCACCACCATCTTGAAGCCTTCGTGCGACGCCGTGAACCCCAACCGCTGGTAGAACCGATGCGCGTCGGTGCGGCTCTTGTCGGTCGTCAGCTGGACGAGCGAACATCCCCGTCGCCGCGACTCCTCGACCGCCCACCGCACCAGCTGCTCCCCGAGTCGCTGCCCGCGGTGGGTGGCCGCGACGCGGACCGCTTCGACCTGCGCCCTCGTCGACCCGCCGCGGGACAACCCGGGGATGATGCTCAGCTGCAAGGTCCCGACCACCACGCCGTCGTCCTCGAGGACGACGAGCAGCTGTGCCGGGTCGCTGTCGATCACCGCAAAGGCCCGCAGGTATGCCGTGAGGTCGCCTGGGTCCTCGCGCGCCGCCCCCAGCTGGTCGTCGGCGATCAGTCCCACGATGGCTGCGACATCGCCCGCCGCGGCGCGGCGCAGCACCACCCCGTGCTCGCCGGCGCCGAAGGTGGCGAGGGGGACCGGTCCGGCCGGACGCGGCGACACGGCATACCGGGTCACGCCCTGTCGGCCCTCGAACCACGCCGACCCGTCGTGCTCCATCGCGAGCGCGAGCTTGCGTCGTGATCCAGTCCCCATGTCGTCGGGGAGGTCGCCGGGATCGAACCACGCGACTTCGGTGAGCTCGCCGTCACCCACCGCGGCCTCGCCGGAGACGTACGAGCAGAGGAAGCACACGTCGAGGTACTGCGAGCGGTCGCCGTTGGGGTAGGTGACCTCGGGCAACGTCCACACCGACACCACCGAGTCCACCGTCGCGACGACGCAGGTCTCCTCCTCGATCTCCCGGGCCAGGCCGTCGGCCGGCTGCTCACCCGGCTCGAGGATCCCGCTGGGGAGGGCCCAGCTGCCCGTGTCGGACCGCCGTCCGAGCAGCACCTGACCGGAGCTGTTGCGCACGACACCGGCGACGCCGCCGAGCAACAACAGGTCGTGCCCGATCTTCTCGCGCAGCGACAGGATGAAGTCAGGCGTCGGCATGAGCCGAGCCTAGGCGGATCGACCGAGGGACCGACTACCCGGTGGCGCCCAGCTCGAGCTGTCCGTCGTCGGTGGCCGGAACAGCTGACCGAGGCGTCCAGCAGGTTTGCTAGCGTCAGTCGCGAAGGCTGCACGCGGCATACGCACGCCCGTCCCGCAGCCCCACCTCGCAGAAGGGCGCATCGTGAGCACTACCCCCGTCAAGGTCGCCGTCACCGGCGCCGCCGGCCAGATCGGCTACAGCCTCCTCTTCCGGATCGCGAGCGGTTCGCTCTTCGGCCCGGACACCCCCGTCGAGCTGCGGCTGCTCGAGATCACCCCTGCGCTCAAGGCGCTCGAGGGCGTCGTCATGGAGCTCGACGACTGCGCGTTCCCGACGCTGGCGAAGGTCGAGATCGGTGACGACGCCGAGAAGGTCTTCGACGGCGTCAACCACGCCCTCCTCGTCGGCGCGCGACCGCGCGGTCCCGGCATGGAGCGCGGCGACCTGCTCGAGGCCAACGGCGGCATCTTCGCCCCTCAGGGCAAGGCGCTCAACTCCGTTGCGGCAGAAGACATCCGCGTCACGGTCACGGGCAACCCGGCCAACACCAACGCCCTCATCGCGATGAGCAACGCACCTGACATCCCGCAGGAGCGGTTCTCCGCGCTGACCCGACTGGACCACAACCGCGCGATCAGCCAGCTGGCCGCCAAGACCGGTGCCGCGGTCACCGACATCACGCACATGACGATCTGGGGCAACCACTCGGCGACCCAGTACCCCGACCTGTTCCACGCCGAGGTCGGTGGCCGCAACGCCGCCGAGCTCGTCAACGACGAGGCCTGGCTGGCCGACACCTACATCCCCACCGTGGCCAAGCGCGGTGCCGCGATCATCGACGCGCGCGGCGCCTCCTCGGCCGCCTCGGCGGCGTCAGCCACGGTCGACCACGCCCGCGACTGGGCTCTCGGCACCGCCGAGGGCGACTGGGTGTCGATGTCGGTGCGGTCCGACGGTTCCTACGGCGTGCCCGAGGGCCTCATCTCCTCGTTCCCCGTCACCACGAGCAACGGCGACTGGCAGATCGTCCAGGGGCTGGAGATCAACGACTTCTCCCGCGCCCGCATCGACGCGTCCGTCAAGGAGCTCGAGGAGGAGCGCGAGGCCGTCCGCGGCCTGGGCCTGCTCGGCTGAGCCCCATTCCTCCCAGCAAAACGGGGGTTGCTCGACGAAACGGTGGCTCCTAGCCCCCGTTTCGTCGAGCAACCCCCGTTTTGCAGCCCATCGGTGGGAAGGTTGCCCGCGCTCGTGCGGTCCCTCAGCCGCGCGGGCGCAGGTCGAGCACCGAGGTGATGAACGCGAGCGCCACCCCGAGCGCCGCCATGGTCACCACGTCCACGCCCCGCGACCGCACGGCGAGCCCGCCGCTGCGGGCCGTGGGCAGCACCAGTCGCAGGAGGGCGGCCAGGCCCAGCCCAGCGGCAATGGTGTAGCCGGCGAGCAGGACCTCGTCGAGGGTGAAGAACACGACGCCCAGCACCAGGACGGGGGCGGCGAGCCACCACCAGCCCAGGCGCGGCGCGGTCATCGGGTCGGCGTGGTTCCCGCGAGCTGCGGTCCGGCGAGCTGGCGCTCGGCCGCCGCCACGATGTTGGACAGCAGCATCGCCCGGGTCATCGGGCCCACACCGCCGGGGTTCGGGCTCACCCAGCCGGCCACGTCGGCCACGTCGGCGGCGACGTCACCGGCGACCTTGGACCTGCCGTCCTCGGCGAGGATCCGGCTGACGCCGACGTCGAGGACGGCAGCGCCCGGCTTGACCATGTCGGCCGTGATGAGACCGGGCCGGCCCGCCGCCGCGATGACGATGTCGGCCTGGCGGACCTCGGCGGCGAGGTCGCGGGTGCCGGTGTGGCACTGGATGACGGTGGCGTTCTCGCTGCGGCGGGTGAGCATCAGCCCGAGCGGTCGGCCGACGGTGATGCCGCGTCCGACCAGGGCCACCCGCGCGCCGGCGATCGGCACGTCGAACCGGCGCAGCAGCTCGATGCACCCGGCGGGCGTGCACGGGAGCGGCGCGTCCTTGCCGAGGACCAGCCAGCCGAGGTTGGTGGGGTGCAGCCCGTCGACGTCCTTGGTCGGGTCGACCCGGGACAGCAGCGCGAACTCGTCGAGCCCGGTGGGCTGCTGCACGAGGAAGCCCGTGCACGCCGGGTCGGCGTTGAGCTCGTCGATGACAGCCTCGACCTCGGCCTGGGTGGCGCTCGACGGCAGGTCACGCCGGATGCTGGTGAGGCCGATCTCGGCGCAGTCCTTGTGCTTGGCGTTGACGTACCACTGGCTGCCGGGGTCCTCACCCACGAGCACCGTGCCGAGCCCGGGGACGACGCCGTGCTCCCGCAGCGCGTCCACCCGCCCGCGGAGCTCGTCCTTGATGGTCGCCAGGACCGCCTTGCCGTCGAGGATGCGTGCCGTCACGAGGCCGTATCCTGCCACGCCCACGCTCCACGGGTTTCGGCAGTGCCGCCAAGCACCGGCCCCGTCGCGACCCCTGAGGAGCCCTCAGCCGGTCCCGACCTCGCCGGCGAGGGCGGCGACCGCCTGGGTGAAGCACTGCGCCGGCGGCGTGACCAGCCCAGCGCCCACCTGACCGGTCCCGGCGACCCGCCCTGCCATGCCGGTGTTGATCTGCGGCAGGATCCCGGTGCGCGCCACCGCCGCGACGTCGATCCCGGTGGGTGTGCCGCGGAACTCGAGGATGGGCACCTGGTATGCCGTGTGCTCGCCCACCGTGATCTCGTACATCGTGCGCGTGGCCCGCAGCGCGAGCGGAACGTCGCCGCCCACGAACCGCACGATGGCGGGGGCTGCCGCCATCGCGAACCCACCGATGCCCGCGGTCTCCGTGATGGCCGAGTCGCCGATGTCGGGGTTGGCGTCGTCCGGACCGTAGGAGCCGAGGAACAGGCCCTCCGGGGTGTTGGCCGGACCGGTGAACCACCGGTCGCCGGTGCCGGCCGTGCGGATGCCGAAGTCGGTGCCGTTGCGGGCCATCGTGGTGACCACCGTCGATCCCGGGATGCCCTGTGCCGCCAGCGTCGAGAGCTTGCAGGCCGGCATACCCAGGTTGAGGAAGAAGTGCTCGTTGGCACCGGAGAACCGCACCGCCTCGGCGATGTCGGCCGACGTACCGTCGGCGACGATCAGTGAGGGCAGCAGCTCGCGCAACAGCATCAGCGAGCCGGCGCGGTTGCGGTTGTGGCCCTCGTCGCCCATCTGGAGCATCTGGGCGATGATCGACTTGACGTCGATCGGACCTGCGGCGCGGATCGCCTGCTGCAGCAAAGGTCCGAGCACCGAGTTCATCCAGTGCAGCCGGTCGATGACCTCGGGGCCGTAGGCGCCGTAGCGCAGCACCTTCCCGAGCCCTTCGTTGAGCGAGCACCAGGAGGTGTGGTCGTGGACCTCGTCACGCAGCTCGTAGACCCACATCGAGGGTGAGATGACGCCCGCCATCGGTCCCACGGCATCGCGGTGGTGGCAGGGCTCGAGCTGCACGTCACCCCGCGCCAGCGCCGTCTCGGCGGCCTCGGCCGTGTCGGCCATCCCCTCGAACAGCATCGCCCCGATGAGCGCGCCCCTGAGCGGTCCGGAGGCGCGGTCCCACTCGATGGGCGGCCCGGCGTGCAGGAACGTCCCACGCTGGAGCCCGAGCGCCTCGCGGGCCGGCCGCACGTCGACGAAATCGGCTCCCGCAGCTGTCATCCGTTGCAGCGCAAGGGCATTCGCGGCAGTCCGGCGCGGGTCACCCAGGATCGTGGTGAGGTGCGCCGCGGTGCCCTCGAGTGGCGGCTGCCAGTCGGTCTCGGTCACGACGACGGCCTGGTCGCGCAGCGCGTCCGCGAACATCGACGCACCGGCGGTGGCCAGCACCGGGTCGGATCCCAGCAGTCCGCCCAGTGGCGTGGTCATCGGGTGCCTCCACCGTGGTCGGAGCCGGACAGCAACCGCAGGGCCGTCCGCGTGGCCTCCGCGTTGGACAGGTGCACCGACGCCCCGGCCGCCGTCAGGACAGCGGCGGTCGCGCTGGTGCCCTGCGGATCTCCCCGTGTGCCGGTGAGCGACACCACGACGGGCAGCTCGCGCCCGGCAGACCGGGCAGTCCCTCGGGCGCCTCGGACGGCCTCCGCCAGCTCGGGTCCCGGGTCGGGGTGGGCGCCGTGGCCCAGGACGAGGTCGAGCAGGAGCACGCCACAGTGCGGGTCGGCGCCCTCGCTCGCAATCCGCTCGAGCCGCAGGGTCGGGTCGATCATCGGGTGCGCCCGTCCGCGGGTCAGCCCGTCGTCCCCGAAGTCGATGACGACGTGGTCGTCGGCCACCAGGTCGTCGTCGAGCGCCAGGTCCGGGGCCAAGGGGATGTTGGACCGTATGCCGCCGAGCTCCCCGCTCGCGACGAGCATCGCCTCGTCCGCCAGGGTGCCGCCGCAGAAGAGACCTCGCAGATACCTGCCTCCCGCGCCTCCCCCTTCCCCACCCGGAGTCCTTGATGGATCGACCACGCCCTGACGTGGCTGATCCATCAAAGACCCGGCGTCGAGGATGGGTTGCCAGGTCGGCCAGGTCGGCACCGGACGCCCGGTCGCCGTGAGGAACGCCTCGACGGCGGCCGTCAGGTCCGGTCGGCCGGCACCCAGGGTCGCCCAGTGGACCGGCGTGCCGAGCCCCGCGGCATACCCCTGCAGGTCGGCGAGCACCTCGGCCGCCGGCGGCTTGGACACCACGAGGATGACCTCGGTCGCGTCGTCGGCCGCGAGCGCGGCGAGGGCCTGCCGGGTCGACCGTCCGGCAACGGCTGCCGACAGGTCGCGGCCACCGACCCCGAGACAGTGGCTCACTCCCACACCGGCAGCGTCCAGCAGAGCCATCACCTGCTGCGCGCCGGTGCCAGAGGCCGCGACGATGCCGACCGGACCACGCTCGACGACGTTGGCGAAGCCGATCGCGACCCCACCGACGACCGCGGTGCCGCAGTCCGGCCCCATGACGAGGACGTCCCGCGCGGCGGCGGCGTCCTTGAGGCGCACCTCGTCCTCGACCGCGACGTTGTCGGAGAAGAGCATCACCGACGCACCCCGTGTCGATGGCGTCGAAGGCCTCGATGGCGGCGTACGGCCCCGGCACCGAGACGAGCGCGAGGTTGGCGCCGCCGGCGGCGACGGCGCGGCCCAGGGTGCGTGGTGAGGGTGCTTCGCCGAAGCCTCCTGCGTTCGACCCGGCGGACTTGAGTGAGGCCAGCGCGCCATCGAGGGCCGCCAGCCCGGCCGCGACGGCTTCCTGGTCGTCGGCTCTGATCGCCACCACCAGCTCGTTGGGCTGGACCCCGTCCGGCACCGAGAAACCCATACCGCCGATCACCTCGAGGTTGAGCTCGGTGGCCATCGCCACCTGGGCGGCGGTGACACCCGGGGCGCCGGCGACCTGGCGGGAGACCTGCATGAGGCTCACCGAGTCGTAGTACGCCCCGCTGCGCACCTCGAGGTGGTCGGTCACGGAAGGCTCCTCGGGAACGCGGCCAGGGACTGGTGGTCAAGGACGGTCGCGGGCCCGGCGTGCGCGACCGGCGCGTCCAGCGCGTCCAGGCAGCCGGCGAGTCCGCCGAGCAGGTCGGCCCCCGAGCTGTGGCCGATGGCGAGCACGGCGCGGCCAGCCGCGGCGATCTCGGCGGGCCGGCCCGCTGCGATGGCCTGGGCGAGGCGCACGACGGGCAGCACGGCATACCCCTGCGCCGCCTCGGTGAGCAGCGCGGCCGAGAGGCTGGTCGTGGTGCCGAGCCGGGGCCGCACCGCCGCCCAGAGCGCGTCCACGAAGGGTCCGGGCGGCGGGCACCGAGACGGAGGCCGAGCAGGATGCCGCACAGGACGTCGTCGCCGCTGGGCGTCAGGCCCGGTCCTGCGCCCACGAGCGTGGCGACCCGGGCGGCAAGGACGTCGGCGGGGACCGGCGGAACCCTGAGCAGATCGTCGGTGAGGGTGCGGGCAGTCGAACGCCAGGTCAGCCGCAGCCCGGCCAGGTGGGCACGCAGGGAGGTATGGCCGGTCGCCGGTCGCACCGGCCGCGGGGTCCAGGTGCGCACCGCCCGGATGGTGACCCCGGGGAGCCGCAGGTCGCCGTCACCCACCACGACCTCGTCCCCCGGCTGGACGCCCCACCCGACGCGCGGGAGCGGAGCCGCCACCGCGAGGGCGGTCGGCAGCCGCAGGCCGTCTCGTGTCACGACGGGAAGGACCGAGGCGTGGCCGCCCACGCGGAGGTAGAGCGCCGCAGGGAAGGCGCCGAGGACGACCGCCGGTCGAAGGGGTCCGTGCAGCAGCAGGGCTGAGCGCTCGGAGACCGCTGCCGGCCAGAGCGTCTCTGACGCTGCCACGGATCACCTCCGGTGCGTGGGTTCCTCGGTGGTCCGGCTGATTCCGGCTGATTATGTCGGACTGACCCAGCGACGCTATCGACTGCGATTACAGTCGGCTCATGGTGAATGTTGCCAATGATGGCGGCGTGGTTGAGACGGAGTTGCCATCGGCGCCCTCGGCAGCGGTCCCCAGCCGCGACCTCGTCGGCGGCGTGGACCTCGACGGCCTTATGGCACTGCCCTCGCTGGCCGCTGCCGAGCTCGTCCGTGACCCCGACCAGCCCGTGCGAGGTGTGCTGCGCGCGTCGCTGCTCGGGACCGCGGCCGAGCCCCGCCACCACCTCGTCTGCACCGACGCCGAGACGGTAGAGGCGTGGGAGGCCGCGGGTCAGGACCTCGTCGAGCAGTGCGCGCTCGACGGAGCCGCAGCGGTCGCGATCGCCGGGGGGACCCCCGAGCAGGTCGAACGATGGCGCCGGCAGGCGCAGGACGCCCGGCTCCCCCTCCTGCTGGCCCCGACGACCGTCCAGGCCGAGCGGATCGTCACCGAGGTCCTCGGGGCGGTGCTCGACCAGCAGGCCGGCATCCTCGAACGGGTCGAGGAGGCGCACCAGATCCTGGTCGGCGTCGTCCTGGCCGGAGGTGGCCTGGAGGACCTGTGCCAGCGGCTCGCCGGTTTCCTCGGCGGGGCGGCCATGGTCACGACGAGCGACGGCCGGGTGCTCGCCCAGGCCGGTTCGGAAGCCGACCTGGCCGCCGCCCTGGCGCTCGGCTGCTTCGACCGGACGGGCCGGCTCATCACCGAGCAGGAGCCGGTGGGCATCCGCCCGGCCCCGGGATCTCGGGGCGGCGCCGGGGACGATGGCACCCGGCGGGCCATGGTGCGGATCGTGGCGGGCAACCTCAACCACGGGCTGCTCGCGGCGTTCGTCGGCGACCGCGCCCTCACCGCCGACGACGTGCACCTGCTCGAGCGTGCTGCGACGGTGGCGGCGCTCGCCATCACCAAGGAGCAGGCGGTCTCCGCGGTCGAGAGCAAGTACCGCGCCGAGTTCCTCCGCGACGCGTTGTCGGGGCGGGCCGGCAGTCCCGACCGACGCCGTCGCCCATGCCGCCGCCCTCGGCTGGGACATCGACCGCCGACTCGTGGTCGTCGTGGCCGAGACGGACGAGGACGACGCACACTCCTCGCGCTCCCCCGAGGAGGTCGGCGTGCTCCAGGAACGGTTCGCGCGCGCGTGGAGCCAGGCGATGGCGGTGCGCGACCCGCGGGCACCCGTCATGGGGTTCAGCCAGGAGGTCGTGGCCCTCTGCGGCGTGCCGGCCGACGCGGACACCGAGGCGATCATGCGCTCGGTCACCGAGATCGTCCGGGTCATCAGCGGGATCGGCGGGGGCGGGCGGCGGACCTTCTCGACCGGGGTCTCCCGGCCGATCGAGTCGGTGGCCGATCTGCCGCAGGCCTACGAGGAGGCGCTCTCGGCCGTGAGCGTCGGCCGTCAGCTGCACGGAGACTCCGCCGTCACCCACTTCGACGGCCTGGGCGTGTTCCGACTCCTCGCCCTGATCCCCGACAGCGCCGACCTGCGCCGGTTCGTCGACGAGGCACTCGGGCAGCTGGCCTCGGACGACTCCCCCGAGAACGCCGACCTGCGCCGCACCCTGTCGATCCTCATCGACACCAACATGAACGTCGCCGAGACCGCGCGACTGCTCTTCTTCCACTACAACACGCTGCGCTACCGGATCGTGAAGCTCGAGAAGATGCTCGGCCCGTTCACGTCCGACCCGCAGCTGCGGCTCAAGCTCGCACTGGCGCTCAAGGTGCACCAGATGCGCGGCATCTGACCGGCACGCACAGGTATGCCGCGAGGCAGCAAAGTGCCGCGCCCTCTGGCGGGAGGGACGCGGCAGCCCCCATTCGACTCCTTCGCGGCCGACAATGCGAGCGCGGCACTCCGCACACTCTGCCGAAAGGCGCGGCGTGCTCGATAGCAACAATTGCCCAATGCACCGGCTGGTCTGACCAGTAGTTTTCGCCCTATCCCGAACGGGACTGTGAGCCGTGTCAGCCCCCACATGGACACGGCCGTCAAGAAGGAGACCGCATGTCACTGGGCCTGGGTTGGAAACTGCACGGAGACGGCAACCTCTCCGGACCGGACGACGTCGTCGCGCCGGACGAGCGTCTCGGGTGGGGCAAGACCGTCGGGCTCGGCGCCCAGCACGTCGTGGCGATGTTCGGCGCGACCTTCGTCTTCCCGCTCATCATGGGGCTCAACGCCCAGCTCGCGATCATGATGAGCGGCATCGCGACGATCGCGTTCCTGCTGATCGTCCAGGGCAAGGTGCCGAGCTACCTGGGGACCTCGGCCTCGTTCGTCGGCGCCGTCGTGGCGATCCGGGCGCAGGAAGGGGCCACCTCGGCCACCGTGACCGGCGCGATCCTCGTCGCCGGCGTCGTGCTCGCACTGGTGGGTGTGCTCATCCACTTCCTCGGGTCGACCGTCCTGCACAAGGTGCTGCCCCCGGTCGTCACCGGCGCCGTGGTCATGCTCATCGGCTTCAACCTCGCCCCCGTGGTGGCCAACATCTACTGGCCCCAGGACCAGTGGGTGGCCCTGCTGGTGATGACCTTCGTCATCGTCTGCGCGGTGGCCTTCAAGGGCTTCATCGGGACGGATCGCGATCTTCCTGGCGCTGATCTTCGGCTACGTCCTGTCCTGGCTGTTCGACAAGGGCTTCGGGCAGATCACGGCCTACGACGCGGGTGCCGGCAAGATCACCACGCACTTCCGCACCAACTTCCAGGGCGTCAAGGACGCCGCCTGGGTCGGCTTCCCCCCGCACACCGAGATCGTCGCGGGCAAGGAGGTCGTCGGGTGGCACGCGCCGTCGTTCTCGATGGCCGCGATCCTGCTCGTGGTGCCGGCCGTCATCGCCCTCATCGCCGAGAACACCGGCCACGTCAAGGCGGTCGCCGAGATGACCAAGACCGACCTCGACCCGGTGATGGGTCGGGCCATCGCGGCCGACGGCGTCGGCACCGTGCTCGCCTCGGCGGTCGGCGGCTCACCGACGACGACCTACGCGGAGAACATCGGGGTCATGGCCGCCACGCGCGTCTACTCGACCGCCGCCTACTACGTGGCCGCCATCGTCGCGATCATCTTCGGGCTGTCACCGAAGTTCGGAGCCCTGGTGGCGTCGACCCCAGGTGGCGTCCTCGGCGGGATCACGGTTGTGCTCTACGGCATGATCGGCCTGCTCGGTGCCAAGATCTGGAAGGAGAACGGCGTCGACTTCGCCAACCCCATCAACCTGGTGCCGGTCGCGGCGGGCATCGTCATCGGCATCGGCAACGTGACCCTCAAGTTCTCCGACAGCTTCTCCCTCTCCGGGATCGCCCTGGGCACCATCGTGGCCGTCGCGGCATACCACCTCGCCAAGGCGCTCGCCCCTGCCGAGCTCCGCGCCCGCGCCGACGGTGCGGTCCTCACCGTGGGCGGCACGGAGACCTACGGCGACAGCGACGGGGTCGACGACCTCTACCAGGACGACGACCGCCGCTGACCTCGCGACGGCGGGCCCCCGGGTGACCTCGGGGGCCCGCCGTTCCGCTCCGGCCCTAGCCCCCACCGAGCCGAGAAGGCAGGATCAGTCCGTGAAGCCCGCCCCCTTCGTGCACCACGCCCCTCGCACCGTCGCGGAGGCGGTCGCGGTGCTGGCGCGAGGTGGGGCACGACGGCAAGGTCCTCGCGGGTGGGCAGAGCCTCATCCCGATCCTCAACATGCGACTCGCCTCGCCGGCCCACCTCGTCGACATCAACCAGGTCGCCGGCCTCGCCGAGGTGACCGTGACCGACACCGAGGTGCGGGTGGGCGCGCTCGTGCGCCACGCCCAGCTCGAGCACCACGACGAGGCGTATGCCGCGTTGCCGCTGCTGCGCCAGGCGGTGGTCAACGTCGCCCATCCCGTCATCCGCAACCGCGGCACCACCGTCGGCTCGATCGCGCACGCCGATGCTGCCGGCGAGATGCCGGCGATCCTGGCCCTCACCGACGGGGTGGTCGAGGCGCAGTCGGCCTCGGGCACCCGGGAGATCGCCGTGAGCCGACTTCTTCGAGGGCGCCCTCGAGACGTCGCTGGCGCCGGAGGAGCTGGTCGTGGGCGTGCGGTTCCGCCGCTTCGCACCCGCCACCGGCACCGCGTTCATGGAACGCGCCCGACGGCACGGCGACTACGCCATGGCGGGGGTGGCAGCGGCGGTCCGGGTCGAGGACGGCGTCGTGGCCGACGCCCGGCTGTCCTTCGTCTCCGTCACCGACGTCCCTCGCACCGTCGACGTGACCGGAGTCTTCGGCGGACAGGAACCAGGCCGCCGTCGACTGGGCGGCGTCCGCCGAGCTGGTCCACGACGCGATCGAACCGGAGGGCGACATCCACGCGACCGCCGACTACCGCGCCATGCTCGCTGCCGAGCTGTCCCGCCTGACCCTGGCCGAGGCCGCCGCCAGCTCCGTCGGCCTGCACCGGGTCGCGCCTCAGACCGAAGGCCCCGCCGCATGACCGAGCCAGCCACCGAGGAGCTGCTCGACCTCACCGTCACGGTCAACGGCATCCCCCGACACGCCAAGGCCCCGGCCCGCCGGCTGCTGTCCGACTTCCTGCGCCACGACCTGCGCCTCACCGGCACCCATGTCGGCTGCGAGCACGGTGTGTGTGGTGCCTGCACCGTGCTCGTCGACGGCCAGCCGATGCGGTCCTGCCTGATGTTCGCGGTCACGGCCCAGGCCCACGAGATCACCACCGTCGAGGGACTCGGCACGATCGACTCGATGGGCCCCGTCCAGCAGGCCTTCACCGAGTGCCACGGCCTCCAGTGCGGCTTCTGCACGCCGGGCTTCCTCACCACCATCACGGCCTACCTCGAGGACCACCCGCACCCCACGTCCGAGGAGGCCCGGGAGGCCATCTCCGGGCAACCTCTGCCGCTGCACCGGCTACCAGAACATCGTCAAGTCCGTGCTGCGTGCCGCCGAGCTCCGCGCCGAGCGCGCTGCCGACAGCGGCGCGGACCGGTATGCCGTGCAGCCGGCCACCGGCATACCGACGAGCCGGCTGGCGGGGGCCAGCCGTGACCACCCAGCTGTTCGGGGCGCCGGTGAAGCGTCGTGAGGACCCGCGCCTGGTGACCGGCGGGGGACGCTACCTCGACGACATGGGGCACGGCGCCCTGGCCGCCGCGTTCGTGCGCAGCCCACATGCGCACGCCCGCATCGTCGACATCGACGTGAGCGACGCCCTCGAGGTCGACGGGCTGGTCGGCATCTGGACCCACGAGGACCTGCCGGGCAAGGTCGGCGAGCCGCTCCCGCTGCTCATCCCCCACCCCACGCTGACCCACGGCCGCACCCAGTTCGCCCTGGCCAGGGACGAGGTCAACTACGTCGGCGAGGCCATCGTCATGGTCGTCGCCCGCGACCGCTACGTCGCCGAGGACGTCTGCCAGCGGATCAAGGTCGACTACGAGCTGCTCACCCCGGTCGTGGGGATCGCCAACGCCCGCGACGGCTCCGATCTGGTCCACGAGGACGTGCCCGGCAACGTCGCCTGCCGCATGCTCCAGGAGGTCGGCGACGTCGACGCGGCCATCGCCGCCGCACCGCACACCCTCGAGCTGGAGCTCGACATCGAACGCAGCGCCTGCATGCCGATGGAGGGCAAGGGCGTCCTCGCCCGGTGGGACACCGACAAGGGCGAGCTGCGCATCTTCTCCTCCACGCAGACGTCGACGGGCGTACGCGCCGCGGTGGCTGCGAAGCTCGACCTGCCGCTCGCCAAGGTCGAGTGCATCGCGCCCGACGTGGGGGGCGGCTTCGGCGTGAAGATCAACCACCCGTGGCCCGAAGAGGTCCTGATCCCTTGGGCCGCAAGGCTTCTCGAGCAGGAGGTGAAGTGGACCGAGGACCGTCGTGAGCACTTCATCTCCAGCGCGCACGAGCGCGGGCAGCTCCAGCAGATCAGGGTCGGCTTCGACGACGAGGGTCGTCTTCTCGGGCTCGACGTGAAGTTCTGGCACGACAACGGCGCCTACACCCCCTACGGCATCATCGTCCCGATCATCACCTCGACCCAGCTGCTCGGGCCCTACAAGCCGGGCGCCTACCGCTGCGAGTTCTGGTCGCTCTACACCAACACCGTCCTCGTGACGCCCTACCGCGGCGCCGGACGGCCGCAGGGCTGCTTCGCCATGGAACGCACCATGGACGCCATCGCCGACCGGCTCGGGCTCGACCGGGCCGAGGTGCGCTCGCGCAACTTCATCCTTCCCAGCGAGATGCCCTACGACCACGGGCTGCTCTTCCAGGACGGCCGACCGCTCAAGTACGACTCCGGCGACTTCCCCGCCTCGCTCGCCAAGCTCAAGGCGCTGGTCGGCTGGGACGACTTCGCGGCATACCGGGAGCAGGCGGAGGCGGAGGGACGCAGGGTCGGTCTGGGCATCGGCTGCTACGTCGAGGGCACCGGCGTCGGCCCCTACGAAGGTGGCCACATCCAGATCGAGACCAGCGGCCGTGTCAACGTGTCGACCGGCCTGACCTCACAGGGTCAGGGGCACGAGACGTCGTTCGCCCAGATCGTCGCGCAGGAGCTCGGCGTGCCGATCGAGGACGTCTTCGTCACGACCGGTGACACCCGCCGGATGCCGTATGCCGTGGGGACGTTCGCCTCGCGCGCGGCGGTGATGAGCGGCAACGCGATCGCCCTCGCGGCCCGCAACGTCCGGGCCAAGGCGCTGCGCATCGCGGCGGAAGCGCTGGAGGTCTCGGCCGAGGACCTCGAGATCGTCGACGGCATCGTGCAGGTCAAGGGCGCGCCCGCCAGCCGGATGTCGCTCGGCACGGTCTCGGTGATGTCGAACCCGCTGCGCTACGCCTTCGACGACGCGGCCAAGGCGGCCACCCAGTTCGCCGGCAGCAACGACCCCGACAAGCCGCCGGTCGCGGACGACGACGAACCCGGGCTCGAGGGCAAGGACTTCTACTCCCCCACCCAGGCCACCTTCGCCAACGGCATGCACGCCGCCATCGTCGAGACCGACCCGGTGACGGCCGAGATCCGCATCCTGCGCTACTGCGTCATCCACGACTGCGGCACCATGATCAACCCCATGATCGTCGAGGGCCAGGTCCACGGCGGGGTCGCCCAGGGTGTGGGCGGCGCGCTCTACGAGCGGATGGTCTACGACGAGTCCGGCCAGCTGCTCAACGCCAGCTTCATGGACTTCCTCATGCCCTACGCGTCCGAGGTCCCGCACATCGAGACCGACCACCTCGAGACGCCGTCACCGCTGAACCCGTTGGGCATCAAGGGCGCTGGCGAAGCCGGCTGCATCCCGGTCACTGCCGTCATCGCCTCGGCCATCTCCGACGCCGAGGGCTTCGCGATCACCTCGATGCCGATCTCACCGGTCGAGCTGTGGGAGCTGCGCCAGCGGCACGCCCGCGGTGAGATCCCCTCGCTCGGCCGCACGCGGCATACCCCCTCGCAGCAGGAGGCACCATGAAGATCTCCGGCACCGCCGCCCTCAAGGCGAGCCCGCAACAGGTGTGGGACGCGTTCCACGACCCCGGGGTGCTGGCCCGCTGCCTGCCCGGCTGCGAGTCGCTGACCGAGGTCGGCCCCGACCAGTACGCCATGACCGTCACGGCGGGGGTGGCGGCGATCAAGGGCACCTACGAGGGCAAGGTCGCGCTGCTCGACCCGCAGCACCCCGAACGGTTCACCATGAAGGCCCAGGGGGCGGGCGGTCCCGGCACGGTCGACGCCGACGTCGTGGTCCACCTCGCCCCGTCGGAGGCGGGCGGCACCGACCTGAGCTACGACGCGGACGCGGCGGTGGGTGGCGTGATCGGTGGTGTCGGCCAGCGGATGCTCGCCGGCGTCACCAGGAAGATGGCCGGCCAGTTCTTCGCGGCCGTCGACGACGACATCGCCGGGGTGCGTCCCGCCGCGATCGACCAGCCCACCCTGACCCGGGCGGCGGGCGCACCAGCCGGCTCGCCGGTCTACGCCGGACGCAACGCCACACCCGCCGGCGAGGCACGGTCCGGGCGACGGGAGTTCGGTTTCGGCGTGCTCTCCGGCGGGGCCATCGCGCTGGCCGGGGTTATCGTGGGATGGGCGATCGGAGGACGTTGATGCGCGCATTCACGGCAGCTGCCATCCAGCTCGCGCCGGTGCCGGGACCCTTGTCCCCGGAGTCGGTGCGCAAGAACCTCGACAAGTGCGTCGACTTCACCCGCCGCTGCGTCGACGCGACCGGTGCCGAGCTCGTCGTGCTGCCCGAGTCGGCGACGACCGGGTTCACCCCCGACTGCACCGCCGAGGAGCTCTGGGACCTCGTCTCCGACATCCCCGGCCCCGTCACCGAACCCGTCCAGCAGGTCGCGAAAGACCTTGGCGTGTATGCCGTGCTGGGCACCTACGAGCGCGGCCCCGAGCGTGGGGTCATCTACAACGCGTCGGTCCTCATCGACCGCTCCGGCGAGGTCATCGGCGTCTACCGCAAGACCCATCCGTTCTGCACCGAGCACGTCGACGGCGGTGGGTGGGTCACCCCTGGAGACACCGTGACGGTCTGCGACACCGACCTCGGCAAGATCGGCATGATCATCTGCTTCGACGGCGACTACCCCGAGCTGTCGAGGATCCAGGCCGTGCAGGGCGCGGAGGTCATCTGCCGGCCGAGTGCGCTGCTGCGGTCCGCCGACGTCTGGGAGCTGACCTCGCGGGCGCGGGCCTACGACAACCACGTGTTCGTCATCGGCGCCAACGCCACGGGCATCGACCCGGCCGGGGTGCTCTACTTCGGCAACTCCCACATCGTGACCCCGAACGCCCACATCGCCGCCAAGGCCGCCTCCCACGAGGGCTGGGTGTCCGCCGTGCTCGACCCGGCCACGGCGCTGACCTCCCTCACGCCCGGCTCCAACATCGGCCAGGGCTTCGACCACCTGCGCGACCGCAACCTCGACCTGATCCGCACCTACCGCGACGACCTCGAGGGGCCGGCCGAGACCTCCTTCCCCCACTGACGCCCGGGCGGTCTCGCGGCGGAGGCGGTCGGTGGCACGAGGGCCACGGATCCACCTCCGCGCCGTGGTTGCGCGTCGATCCGTGGCCCTGCTGGCACGAATGGACCGCGCCGGGAAGACTGGCCGGATGCCGCTCCCACCAGCACGCCCTCCGCCGAGGGCGTCGACGCCCTCGGCATCCTCGCCCTCGTCGACGCCCTCGAGTCAGGTGGTCACGACCCGCACAGCCTGCTGGTCGCCCGGCACGGCCACGTCATCGCGCGCGGCTGGTGGGCGCCCTACGCGCCCGACCGGGTCCAGCTGGTCTACTCGCTGAGCAAGTCGTTCACCGCCACCGCGGTCGGGCTCCTCGTCGACGAGGGACGGCTCTCGCTCGACCAGCCGGTCCTCGACCTGCTGCCGCCCGGCGACCTGCCCGCCGGGGTCGACGTCCCCGACCGCTACCGGCGGCTGACCCTCGGCCACTGCCTCACCATGGCGACCGGCCACGACGGCGGAGGGCTGGGGCCCGTCCGTCACGGCAGGCGGCCCACCGAGCTCACCGGCGAGGGCGACCGAGTCGACCCCGTGCTGGCCGCGATCCTCGCGTCCCCGCCCGAGCACGAGCCGGGGACGGCCTGGGCCTACAACCAGATCGCGACCTACCTCGCCGCGGGCGCCGTGCGGGGAGTCACCGGCTCGTCGGTGCTGTCGCTGCTGCGTGAGCGGGTCCTCCCGCTGCTCGACCCCCGGGGCGGGGCCGACGTGGCGTGGCACCGCACCGTGACCGGCCGCGAGCTGGGGTTCTCCGGCCTCCACGTCGGCAGCGACGCCATCCTCGCCCTGGCGCAGCTCCACCTCGACCGTGGCGTCTGGGACGGCGAAGCGCTGCTGTCACCGGAGTGGGTCACGACGGCCACGACACCGACCGGCCTGCCCAACCGTGAGGCCGACCCGAACCCCGACTGGACCGAGGGCTACGGCTGCTCGTTCTGGAGCGCCCGGCACGGCTACCGCGGTGACGGTGCCTACGGCCAGTACGCCATCGTGCTCCCCGAGCAGGACATGGCGGTCGCCATCACCAGCGAGACCCTCGACATGCAGGCCGTCCTCGACCTCGTCTGGCAGCACCTGCTGCCAGCCGTCGGACACGAGGAGGAGGATCGGCGACGAGCTGGCCGACGCGGCCCTCGAGGAGCGGATCGCGCTCCTGGCGGTGCCGACACCGTCGTCCACGGCCCGGGGCCCGGAGTCGGCGGTCCTGGGTGCGCGCCGAGGACAGCACCCTGCCCCCTGCGTATGCCGCGATGAGCCTCTCGCCCGGCGACGCGGCATACGAGGTGGTCCTGGACTGCCACGGCACCCAGGTGGCCCTCGAGGTGGGCGACGGCACGTGGGAGTCGTCGACGCTCGCGGTGGGCGGCGTCGAGCTGCCCGTCGTCGCCTCCGGCGGCTGGGACGGTGACGGCTGCTTCACCGCGGACATCCGCCTCATCGAGACCCCCCACACCGTGCAGCTGCGCACCCGGACCGACGGGACGCGTCTTCCTCGGCTGGCGCGAGGTGCCGATGCTCGGAGCGGAGCCGCTCCTGGAGTGCCGTGCGGGGACCGGCCCTACCTCCCCAGGACTGACGACACAGCCTTCACCGGCGCGGTTGGCAACTTGTGCCAAAGGCGGGGCGGACGGGTGACCGGTTGAATCTCACCCATGGCGCAGCGGCGGATCAGGATCGGGATCGACACCGGCGGCACGTTCACCGACGTGGTCGCGTTCGACGAGGACTCGGGCGAGCTGGTGACGACCAAGACGCCCTCGACGCCGAGCAACCCCGCCGACGGCTTCATCAACGGTGTCGCCAAGGTGCTGGACCTGATGGCCGCCGACGGGCTCCGACATCACGGCGGTCAGCCACGGGACGACGGTTGCGACCAACAAGCTCCTCGAGGGCAAGGTCGAGCGCCTGGGGTTCATCACGAGCGAGGGCTACGAGTTCATGCTCGAGATCGCCCGACAGGCGGTGCCCGACGGATACGGCAACTCCTACTTCTGGGTCAAGCCGCCGCGGATCGTCCCGGCCGACGCAGTGCGGACGGTGGGTGGCCGGATGGACTTCCAGGGCAACGAGATCCGCCCGTTCGACGAGGCAGAGCGCAGTGGCGGCCGCTCGCTGGTTCCGGGACCGCGGGATCACCACCCTGGGCGTCTGCTTCCTGCACTCCTACGCCAACGACACCCACGAGCTGGCGATGCGCGAGATCCTCACGCCGGGAGCACCCTGAGGCGATCGTCTCGATCAGCAGCGAGGTGCTGCGCGAGTACCGCGAGTACGAGCGCTCGATGACCACGCTGGTCGACGCGGCGGTGAAGCCGAACGTCAGCCGCTACGTCACCAACATCCACCAGCGGTTGTCCCAGATCGCTCCCGACGCCTCCTTCTCCATCATGAAGTCCAACGGGGGCGTGCTGTCGGCGGACGAGGTCGTGCACCAGCCGATCACGACGGTGCTGTCAGGCCCGGCCGCCGGCGCGCTCGGGGCCGGACTGATCGCCACCCGGGCCGGCTTCCCCAAGGTGCTCACCTGCGACGGCGGTGGCACGTCGACCGATGTCAGCGTCGTCCTCGACGGCGAGCCGACCCTGACGACCGAGGGCACCGTCGGCGCCTACCCCAGCAAGATCCCGATGATCGACGTCGTCACCGTCGGCGCGGGCGGCGGCTCGATCGCGTGGATCTCCCCCGAGGGGACGCTCAAGGTCGGGCCGCACTCCGCCGGCGCCGATCCCGGCCCGATCTGCTACGCCAAGGGCGGCACCGCGCCGACCATCACCGACGCCCACGTCGTCCTCGGACGCATCCCCCCGCACCTGCTCGGAGGGGAGATCCCCCTCGACGTCGAGGCCGCCCGCGTGGGCATCGACGCCCTGGCCGACCAGCTCGGCATCGACCCGGTCAGGTGCGCCACGGGCATCCTCGAGATCTCCGCCTGGAACCAGGCCAACGCGCTGCGCCAGGTCTCGGTCAAGCGCGGCCTCGACGTCCGCGACTTCATGCTGACGACGTTCGGCGGGTCCGGCTCGCTGCTCGCCTGCCGCCTCGTCGACATCCTCGACCTGGCCGGTGTCGTCGTCCCGCAGAACCCGGGCAACGTCTCCGCGTTCGGGCTGCTCACCGTCGACGTGAAGAACGACTACGTCCAGACGATGGTCTCCAAGCACACCGCTCTCGACCACGCCGCGGTGCAGAAGACCTTCGACGAGCTCACCGCCAAGGCCGCGAAAGCCCTTGACGGCGAAGGCTTCCCGCGTGACGAACACCGCTACTCGCGCACCGTCGACCTGCGCTACTTCGGCCAGGCATTCGAGGTGCGCGTCCCGGCCCCCGAGGGCACCGTCGACGAGGAGTATGCCGCCCGCGTCGCCGATGCCTTCCACGCCGGGCACCGCGCGCTGTACGGCTACGACTTCCGTGACGACCCCAGCCAGCAGGTCGAGTGGGTCAACCTCCGGGTGACCGGGGTCGGCCCGATCACCCGACCCGAGCTGCGCGACCTGGAGACGCGCAGTGCCGCGACTTTGAAGGATCCGGCCGGGTCATGGCGCCCACGATCCTTCAACGACTCCCGCGCCGGCAGTCTCGGCAGGTCTGCTTCGACGCGGACGAGGGCTACCGTGGACACGCCCGTCCTGTGGCGGCCCGACCTGAGAGCCGGCGACACCTTCGACGGCCCGGCGATCGTCGAGGAGTTCGGCTCGACGGTGCCGGTGCACCCCGGGTTCACCGTCCGGGTCGACTCGATCGGCAACCTCGTCATCACCAGGGCGGCCGCCGAGGCGGCGACCCAGGCGGCCACCAGGTCCGCAACCACCACGGAGGGTGCGCGATGAACAACGCCGGCCTGCCCACGGCATACGAGCACGGCAACCGGCTCACCGCCCCCGGGAGCACCGGTCGACCCGATCCTCGTGGAGATCGTCCAGGGCACCCTGGCGAGCGTCGAGATGGAGGTCGAGACCGCCATCGCCCGCACCAGCCGCTCGCCCATGATCCGCGACGCCCACGACTTCCGCGCCGGCATCCACGACCGCCAGCTGCGCAAGCTGACCGGCCGCTCCTACTCCGCGCTCGTGCACCCCATCGCCCGCGACTTCCCGCTTGTCCGAGATGGCCGAGGGCGACGTCTTCTTCCACAACGACGTCTACGAGTCCGAGGGCGGCATCGGCCACCTGCCCGACCTGTGCGTGACGGTCCCGGTGTTCAACGGTGGCGAGGTGGTGGCGTTCGTCCAGGCGTTCGGCCACCACGACGACATCGGTGGCGCGGTGCCGGGTCGATGCCGAGCAACGCGTCCAGCGTCTACGAGGAGGGCCTGGCCGTCCCGCCGATCAAGCTGTGGGACAAGGGAGTTCCCAACAAGGCGGCCCTGCGGATCATGACCCGCAACTCGCGGATGCCCGACTCGCTGGCCGCCGACCTCGACGCCGAGTGCTCCGCCTGCCTGATGGGAGCGCGGCGGCTGTCCGAGCTGTTCGAGCGCTACGGCCGCGAGACCATCGAGGCGGCCTTCGACACGATCCTCGACCAGACCACCGAGACCTACCGGCGCGAGATCCTGTCCAAGATCCCCGACGGCACCTACGTCTGGGAGGACTACGCCGAGCACGACGGCGTCGACGAGCCGAAGCTCCACACCCAGCGGATCACCCTCACCAAGGAACCCACCGGTGGCCCCGGGCCGGGTGACGGCGGACCGCGGCTGGTCATCGACTTCACCGGCACCGCACCGCAGGCCAAGGGCCCGATCAACCACTGCGGCGACTACGTCGGAGGCAACTTCCTCAAGAAGTGGCTCGCGCCGATCCTGCGCAACCTCGCGGACAGCCCCGGAGCGGATGGCCGAGCTCGACGTCAACGAGGGCGTGGTGCCGCTCATCGAGATGCGCTTCCCCGACAAGGGCACGCTGCTCACGCCGATCTTCCCGGCGCCCACCAACGCCCGCACCTTCGTCATCCTGCGGCTGCTCGGCGTGCTCGCCGGCGTCGTGGCCAAGGCCGTCGACGGCAAGATGCCCGCCGACCAGGAGACGATCCGCTACACCGGCGTCTACGGCAAGGACCGCGACGGCAACGACTACCTCATGCGCGAGGTGCTCGGCGGCGGCTCCGGCGGGCGCTACTACGCCGACGGCGAGGACACCATCCACGTCGTGCCCGACTCGCGCAACCTGCCGACCGAGTTCACCGAGAGCCGCTTCCCCTTCATCGTCGAGCGGCTGGGGCTCGCGGTGGACTCCGGCGGCGCTGGTCGCTATCGCGGAGGCCTGGGCTACGAGAAGCAGATCCGGATGCTCAAGGACGCCCACTTCATGTCCATCGCCGACCGCTCGATCCTCGCCTGCTGGGGAGTCAAGGGCGGCAAGGCCGGCAGCTCGTTCAGCGTCACCGTCGACCTCGGCGGGCCCGACGAGCGCGAGGTCGATGCCCTCGCCGACGCCGAACCGGTCAAGGCCGGCCAGGTGATCCGGATCCGCACCACCGGTGGCGGCGGGTGGGGCGACCCGCTCGAACGTCCCTATGAGGACGTCGAGCGCGACCTGCGCTGGGGCAAGGTGTCCTTCGACGGCGCGCGCACGGCATACGGGGTCGTCGCCTCGGGGACCAAGGACGAGCCGGTCATCGACACCGCAGCGAGCGACGCCTTGCGGGCGCAGCTGCGGGAGGGTCGTCCGGAGGCGGAGCCGTTCTTCGACCGCGGCCCCGGCTACGCCCGCCTCGCCGACGGCAAGACCTCGGCCGACGTCGACTGGATGTGAGCGTGTCGGACTCGCCAGCCCGGCCGCGCCGGGTGTGGCAACCTGCTGACGTGACCCTTCCCCGCGCCGAAGTCGACCCAGACGGCCTGCTCGAGTTTTCCGTGGTCTTCACCGACCGTTCCCTCAACCACATGTCGAAGCGCTTCGTCGGGGTGATGCAGGACATCATCGACGTGCTGCGCACGACCTACTCGGCGCACACCGTCGCGGTCGTCCCCGGTGGCGGCACCTACGCGATGGAAGCCGTCGCCCGGCAGCTGGCCACCGGCCGCCGGTGCCTCGTCGTGCGCAACGGCTTGTTCTCCTACCGCTGGTCGCAGATCCTCGACGCCGGTTCCATCGCCGAGGACGTGACGGTATGCCGTGCCCGCCCCGCCACGGACGAGCCGCAGGCGCCGTGGGCCCCGGCCCCGATCGCCGAGGTGGTCGCGGCCATCGAGCGTGACCGCCCCGAGGTCGTCTTCGCGGCTCATGTCGAGACCGCGGCCGGCATCCTGCTGCCGGATGACTACGTGCGCGCGATCGCCGAGGCGACGCATGCCGTCGGTGGCCTCCTCGTCCTCGACTGCATCGCCTCGGGAGCCCTCTGGGTCGACATGACCGACCTCGACGTCGATGTCCTGCTCAGCGCTCCCCAGAAGGGTTGGAGCGGGTCGCCGTGCGCCGGCTTCGTCATGCTCTCGGAGACGGGCCGCGACCGCGTGATGGCCACGACGTCGACCAGCTTCGCGGTCGACCTGCAGAAGTGGCTGACGATCACCGAGGCCTACACCGAGGGCCAGACGCCGTACCACGCGACGCTGCCCACCGACTCGCTCGCGCGCGACGCCGCGCTCATGGTCGAGACCCGCTCGCTGGGCCTCGACGTGCTGCGCGACGCCCAGGTCTCACTCGGCGCCCGGGTGCGCGCGCTTGCTGGCGGAGCGTGGCTTCCCCTCTGTCGCCGCCGAAGGATTTGCCGCGCCGAGCGTCGTGGTGTCGTTCACCGACGACCCCGAGATCCGCACGGGGGCGAAGTTCAAGCGGGGCGGGATGCAGGTCGCTGCGGGCGTGCCGCTGATGTGCGGCGAGCGCGACGACTTCTCGACGTTCCGCCTGGGCCTCTTCGGCCTCGACAAGCTGACCGACGTCGACGGCACGGTGGAGCGCTTGGAAGCCCACCTCGCGAACTAGCTCAAGCACCTCTTGACGCCCGTGGCGGCGCTCGTGTCGCGTACCCTTCGGAAGCATGGACGCGCTGGATCAGGAGCGGCTCATGGAACTCGAGCAACGGGGGTGGGACTCCCTGGGCGGTCCACAGGCGGCGACTTCTACGGTCAGATCATGACTGAGGACGCAGTGATGATCCTTGTCAACGGCATGGTCCTCGATCGTGACGCCATCGCGAGCTCGCTCAACGCTGCGCCTCCATGGGCGTCCTATGAGCTGGCCGAAGAACGACTGGTGAGGATCGCGACGGACGCTGCGGCCCTGGTGTACCGGGCCAGCGCCTCACGGGAGGGGCAGGTGGAGCCGTTCGTCGCGCTGATGTCGAGCGTCTACCGGCTGATCGATGGCGCACCCCGCCTTTCCTTGTACCAGCAGACGACGATCACTCACTGATCGCCACTGGCCCACCCAAGTCTGAGCGTCCTGACAGGATGAGGCGGTGAGCGCACCGCTGGAAGACATCGTCGTCATTGACCTGTCGCGAGCCCTTGCCGGACCGCATGCGGGAATGATGTTGGGAGACATGGGCGCCCGCGTCATCAAGGTGGAGACCCCCGGCACCGGCGACGACACCCGCGGGTGGGGGCCGCCGTTCGTCGGACCCGAGGAAGACCCGGTCTCGACCTACTACCTGAGCGCCAACCGCAACAAGGAGTCGATCACCCTCGACCTCAAGTCCGACGACGGCCGCGACGTCCTCACCAGGCTGGTGCGGCGGAGCGATGTGCTGATCGAGAACTTCCGGCCAGGTGTCCTCGACCGCCTCGGCTTTGATGTCCATCGGCTGCACGAGCTCAACCCGCGACTGGTGCTGCTCAGCATCAGCGGGTTCGGCCACGACGGACCACAGGGCGGTCGCCCCGGCTACGACCAGATCGCCCAGGGCGAGGCGGGCCTGATGTCAGTCACCGGCCCGGACGCCGACACCCCCCAGCGCGTCGGCGTCCCCATCGGCGACCTGCTGGCCGGCATGTACGGCGCCTACGGCGTGGTCACCGCCCTCCACGAGCGCAACACCACCGGCGTCGGGCGGGTGGTGCGCACCAGCCTGCTGGGAGCCCTCGTGGGCGCCCACGCCTTCCAGGGCACCGCCTACACGGTGGCCGGCCACGTCGGTCGCGCGCAGGGCAACCACCACCCCTCCCTGTCGCCCTACGGTCTCTTCCACTGCCAGGACGGCGACATCCAGGTCGCCTGCGGCAGCGAGTCGTTGTGGCGCAGGCTCGCCGAGGCGTTCGACCTCGACCCCGCGGCCCCCGGCATGGCAACCAACCGCGAGCGCACCGTCAACCGCGACCAGGTGACCGCCGCGCTCAACGCCGCGTTCGCGGCATACCCGCTCGACGTCCTGCTCCCCCGCCTCGCCGAGCTGGGCATCCCGGCCGGGGAGGTGCGCACGATCGACCGCGTCTACGACTGGGACCAGACCCGGTCGCAGGGCCTGGTCCTCGAGGTGGACCACCCTGTGCTGGGCCCGATCGAGCTGCCCGGACCGCCGATCCGCTTCGACGACAACGCGTATGCCGGTGGGCGCAGCGAGCACCTCGCACCGCCTTCGCTCGGACAGCACAACGTGAGCGTCCGCGCCTGGCTCGACGAAGTCCAGCCGACCGACCCCTGACCTCCCCACCGCGGTCGTACCATCGTCGAGTGGCCGCGAGCGCGAACGTCTCCCGTCAGGAGATCCGGTTCTGCCGCGCCCCCGACGGGGTGCGGATCGCGTATGCCGTCCACGGGTCCGGTCCGCCCCTGGTGGTGGACTCCTGCTGGCTGAGCCACCTCCAGTACGACTGGCAGTCACCGGTCTGGCGGCACTACCTCACCGCGTGGGGTCGCCACCACACCGTGATCCGCTTCGACGAGCGCGGTCACGGCCTCTCGGACCGCGGTGTCACCGACCACAGCCTGGAGGCTCGGCTAGGCGACCTCGAGGCGGTGGTGGACGACGCCGGACTCGACCGGTTCTCGCTGCAGGCCATGGCGCAGGGCGGCCCGGTGGCGATCGCCTACACCGCGAAGCACCCCGAGCGCGTCTCTCGACTGGTCTTCTACGGCAGCTACTCCGGCTACCCGTCGAAAGACCCGGCCGAAGCCGAGATGAACGACACCCTCGACGCTCTGATCAAGGTCGGCTGGGCCCGGCCCGACTCCGCGTTCCGCCGGGTGTTCACCTCGCTGATGATCCCCAGCGCCACGGAGGAGCAACACACCTGGCTCGACGAGCTCCAACGCGTCGCCACGGACGCGGAGACGGCCCGCACGTCACGACGCCAACGGTTGGCGACCGACAGCAGCGCCCTGCTCGGCGACCTCCACGTCCCGACCCTCGTCATCCACTCGCGTGGCGACCGCATGAACGACTTCGAGGAGGCCCGCTACCTCGCGGCCGGCATCGAGGGCGCCCGCTTGGTGGCGCTCGAGAGCGACAACCACATCATCCTCGAGGACGAGCCGGCCTGGCCGGTCTACGTCTCGGAGCTGCACGACTTCCTCGCGCCGGAGCGCTCGGCAGCCGAGGCACCGGCCGTGGCTGTGGCTGTGGCTGTGGGCACCACAGTTCTCGAGCAGCTCTCCTCGCGCGAGCTGGAGATCCTGCGGCTCGCGTCGGAGGGCCTCGACAACGACGCGATCGCCCAGGCCCTGACCCTGAGCGTCCGCACCGTCGAGCGGCACCTGAGCAACGTCTACGCCAAGCTCGACCTGCACGGGAAGTCCGCCCGCGCGGGCGCCGTCGCCCGCCTGCTCACCCGCGCCTGACGGCATACACGCAGTCGCGCAAGCCCACAAGATGGGTGGATGCACCGATGCCTGCGCACCTCACGTCCTCCTACCGTCGTCATCGCAGGGGCAACCAGCCGACGAAGGGGTACCGCACGATGAGCACGCAGACAACAGGGACGGCCGTCACCGACACCGACGAGGACCGCGCCCTCAAAGCACGCCACGCAGCCATGTGGGCGCTGGGCAACTACCCGGTCGTAGCCACCGACCTCATCGGCTCGCTCGGGCCGGTGCTCGTGGAGGCCGCGGGCATCACGGCGGGCCAGCGCGTGCACGACGTGGCGGCCGGCTCCGGCAACGTCGCGATCCCCGCTGCGCGACGGGGGGCGCAGGTGACGGCCTCCGACCTCACGCCCGAGCTGCTGGCGAAGGGCCGCAAGGATGCCGAGGCAGAGGGGCTCGACATCACCTGGCAGGTGGCCGACGCCGAGGCGCTGCCCTGCGACGACGGGCGAGTTCGACGCCGCGATCTCGTGCGTCGGCATCATGTTCGCCCCGCACCACCAGGCGGCGGCCGACGAGCTGCTGCGGCTGTGTCCGCCCCGGCGGCACCATCGGCCTGCTCAGCTGGACGCCGGAAGGGTTCATCGGGCAGATGTTCGCGACGATGAAGCCGTACGCGCCGGCCCCGCCGCCCGGCGCCCAGCCGCCCCCGCTGTGGGGCCACGTCGACCACGTCCGGCAGCTGGTCGGCGACCGGGTCGAGGACCTCTCAGCTCGTCAGCAGGACCTGGTCGTGGACCAGTTCGCCACCCCCGAGGAGTTCCGCGACTTCTTCAAGACCAACTACGGGCCGACCATCGCGGTCTACAAGACCATCGCCCACGACCCCGAGAAGGTGGCCGGCCTCGACCGTGACCTCGTCGCGCTGGTCGAGCGGTTCGACCGTGGCGACGGCCACACCTGGTGCTCGACCGGGAGTACCTCCTGGTGACCGCCCGCAAGGCCTGAGGGCGAACACGACGACAGGCCACCCGGGGGCGGGTGGCCTGTCGGTCGTGCTGCGTCAGTCGCGTACGGTCGATCGAGGTGCGGTCAGTCGAGGTGCGGTCAGTCGAGGTGCGGTCAGTCGAGGTGCGGTCAGACCGCGGCGCGCAGCGGCTTGCGGTTGCGCAGCTTGCGGCGCACCTGCTTGCCGATCGCCTGAGCGGCGATGCCGACGCGGCTGCGACCCGGCTCCGGGTTCGGGAGCGACAGCGAGATGACCTGGCCCCAGGCCGAGGCGACCTGCTTGTAGAGCGGGCCGGTGGTGTAGGTCAGGCCGTAGCGCTCGCAGATCTCCTGCACCCGCGGGGCGATCTCGCCGTAGCGGTTGCTCGGCAGGTCGGGGAACAGGTGGTGCTCGATCTGGTGGCTCAGGTTGCCGGACATGATGTGCAGGGCCTTGCTGCCCGAGATGTTGGCCGAACCCAGCATCTGGCGCAGGTACCACTCGCCACGGCTCTCGCCCTCGATGGACGCACGGGCGAAGGTCTCGACGCCGGACGGGAAGTGGCCGCACATGATGATCGAGTGCGTCCAGACGTTGCGGACGAAGTTGGCCGTCGCGTTCGCGGCGATGGTGTGCAGGAACGACGGGCCCGACAGCAGCGGGTGGAGCACGTAGTCCTTGCGCACCTGGCGTCCGACCTTGCGCAGCACCATCTTGCCGTTGCGCTTGAACTCGTCCTTGTCACCGCGACCGGCGAGCTGCTTGCCGATCTCCAGGTCGTAGGCGGCGATGCCGTACTGGAAGAAGCACATGTTGAGGAAGTTGTAGATCGGCTGGCCGAGGTAGGCCGGCGTCCAGCGCTGGTCCTCGTCGACGCGCATGATGCCGTAGCCGAGGTCGTTGTCCTTGCCGATGACGTTCGTGTAGGTGTGGTGCAGCTCGTTGTGGCTGTGCTTCCACAGCTCGGCCGGGGTGGCGCTGTCCCACTCCCAGACGGTCGAGTGGATCTTGGGGTCGCGCATCCAGTCCCACTGGCCGTGGAGGATGTTGTGGCCGACCTCCATGTTGTCGAGGATCTTGGCGACGGACAGGCCGGCGGTGCCGACGATCCAGGCCGGCGGGAAGATCGAGAACAGCAGCACGGCGCGCGAGGCGAGCTCGATCTTGCGCTGGACGTCGATGACCTTGCGGATGTATGCCGCGTCCTTGGCGCCGCGCGACTCCAGGACTCCCTGGCGCAGCTCGTCGAGCTCCATCGCGAGGGCTTCGACGTCCTCTGCGGTGAGGTGCGCGGTCGGGTCGGCCTTGCCGGAGCGCTTCGGCACGTGGCGTCGCTCGGCGATGGCGGTGGACAGGCGGCTGTTCGTGGACGTGGTCCCGGTGCGCGCGGACGGCGTGCCCGGCGCCTTCGGGGTGGACGCGGCGGAACCATCGATCGTGAGGTCAAACTTCTCTGCGGTGGCAGTCATGACGTCTCCTTAGAGGTCGATCTCGCAGTGGCCGGCAGCAGCCGACACACAGGTCTGGATGCGGATGCCGTCGCCCTTGGCGGCAATGGTGAGGTCGCCGTTGCGCAGGTCGCGCACGGCACCCTCCTTCAGGGGCACGACACAGCCGAAGCAGATACCCATCCGGCAACCGGACGGCATCAGGACGCCCGCGGCTTCGCCGGCGTCGAGGATCGGGGTCGCGCCATCGGCATCGACGGTGATGCGCTGGGTGCCGAAGGTGACGGTGCCACCCTCGCCCTCGGCGATGATGACCGGGCGGAAGCGCTCGGTGTGGAGTCGGTCGGTGATCTCGGCGTCGGCCCAGGCCGCCTCGAAGGCGTCGAGCATGCCGGTGGGGCCACAGGCCCAGGTCTCGCGGAACCGCCAGTCGGGCACGAGCTCGTCGAGGGAGTCGGTGCCGACCATTCCCTGCGTGTCGGTGTGCCGCTCGACGAGGCGGATCCGGCCGGCCGTCGGCCCACTCGCGCAGCTCGGCGGCGAAGATGACGTCGGCCTCGGTGGGCGCGGAGTGGATGACGACGACGTCGTGCAGCTCGTCGAGGTGGTTGCGCAGCATCCCCATCACGGGCGTCACGCCCGGAGCCGGCGGTGACGAACAACGCGCGGGCCGGACGCGGGGACGGGAGGGTGAAGTCGCCGGTCGCCTGGTCGAGGTGGATCAGGGTGCCGGGCTGCAGCGCGCGCACGACGTGGTTGCTGACCTTGCCATCCGGGATCGCCTTGACGCAGATCGAGATGATCCCGTCCTGGGCCTCGACCGGGGAGGTCAGGGAGTAGGCGCGCCAGTTGCGCACGCCGTCGACGTCGACGCCGATGCGGATGTACTGGCCGGGCAGGTGACCCGCCCAGCCGCGACCGGGCTTGATGCGCACGGTGGCGGCGTCCCGGGTCTCGGGGGTCACCGACACGACGCGGCCGCGAAGGTCGGCGCCGGCGCGCAGGGGCGCGATCAGGTCGAGGTAGTCGTCGGGCAGCACGGGGGTGACCACTGCTTCGGCGACCTTGCGAAGGACGGTGCGCACGGACGGCCGAGTCCTCGGCGCCGACCCGGTGGGGCCCGACGTCGTGCGGAGTGGGAGTACTGCGGTCATGGTTCCACTATGAGCGATCAGGTAGGCTAATTTCCTGACCGCAAGGCGTGACAATTCCAGTCCAAGTTGTTCGCAAAGGATAAATATTCATGGTCACCTCGGCCAGCGGGACTGCCGCTGAGCACGCCGCCGAGCTCAGCATCCCTTCGGAGGTGCAGAGCGAGCTCAAGCACGCGCTCCCCCAGGTGGCCGCGGACGCGGTGCAGGCGATCATCGTGGAGGTCCCGAGCTACGCGGAGGCCCGGGACTACCTCGTCGGCAACATCGAGTCGGCCGTCCAGGTCGCGCTGGCCAGCTTCCTCACCATGGCTGCCCGCTCAGACGATCCCAGCTCCCCCCTCGGGCCGGCGCGTCAGGCCTCCTACGCGCTCGGCCGGGGCGAGGCACGCAGCGGACGGAGCATGGACGCGCTGCTGTCGGCCTACCGCATCGGCGCGCGGGTCTCGTGGCGTGAGATGTCCTCGGTGGCGGTGCAGGCGGGGATGTCCGCGCCCCTGCTGGCCCAGTTCGCCGAGCTCGTGTTCGCCTACATCGACGAGCTGTCCGCCGCCAGCGTCGCGGGTCACGCCGACGAGCTCGCCACCGCGGAACGCAGCCAGGAGCGTCTCCTCGAGCGGCTCGCGCTCGATCTCCTCCGCGGCGCCTCCGAGGAGGTGAGCACCCGCCGTGCCGAAAGAGCCGACTGGGCTCTGCCGAAGACCATCACCGTGCTGCTCGTCCCCGACGACCGCACCCACCAGGCGCGCGCCCTGGTGGACCCCCGTTCCCTCGTCCTGGGCGAGGACCTGCCCGACCTGGCGGCACCCGAGGACTTCGTCGCCCTGCTGGTGCCCGACCTGCGGCCACCCGCGCGACGCCGGCTGCTTCGGTCGCTGCGCGACCACGGCGGTGTGCTCGGCCCGGCCCGGCCCTGGCTGCAGGCAGCGTCGTCCTACCGTCGCGCACTCCGCGCCGCACGCATGCTGGCCGCCGAGGACCAGGGCAGCACCGCGGCATACGACACGGATGCGCACCTGGCCGAGCTGGTCCTCAGCGCCGACGCCGAGGCCCTTGACGACCTGCGTGCTCGCATCCTGGCCCCGCTCGACGACCTGTCCCCCGCGGCCCGCGAGAAGCTCGTCGAGACGTTGAGGCTGTGGCTGCTGCTCGGAGGGCGGCGCGAGGCGGTGGCGGCAGGCCTGTTCGTCCACCCGCAGACCGTGCGCTACCGCATGGGACAGCTTCGTGAGCTGTTCGGCGACGAGCTCGACAACCCGGCCACGGTGCTCGACCTGGTCATCGCGCTGGGTGTCCCCGCAGCCTGACGCCGGGTGCCGGGCGCGGGCCTCGGCGAGGTGCGCACAACTGCCAACCGATCCCACCGCGTTGGGCAGGTCCTGCCAACGTCACGCGCGGTGACGCGTCCCTAGGCTCGCCGCACGGACGAGGAACGGAGGTGGCATGCGGGTCCTGATCGCGCTCGGCGGCAACGCCATGACCGGTCCCGACGGCAGCGCGACCCCGCAGGCCCAGCGAGACGCCATCGCGCGGGCGATGCAGCACGTCGCCACCGTCGTCGCGGCGGGCCACGAGGTCGTGCTCACCCACGGCAACGGCCCCCAGGTCGGCAACCTGCTCGTCAAGAACGAGCTCGCCGCCCATGTCGTCCCGCCCGTGCCGCTCGACTGGTGCGGCGCCCAGACGCAGGGCACGATCGGCTTCACCATCCTCGACACCCTCGAGCCGGCGCTCGCCGCGCTCGGGCTCGACCATCCGGTCGCGGCGATCGTCACCCGCACGCTGGTCGCCGCCGACGACCCCGGGTTCGCCACGCCCACCAAGCCGATCGGCCGGTTCCTCGCCCCACGAGCAGGCCCTCCCGCTGATCGAGCACGGCGAGACCTGGGAGGACCGCGGCGACAAGGGCTGGCGCCGCGTCGTCGCCTCCCCCGAACCCGTCGAGGTCCTCGAGACGCACACCCTGCTCACGCTGCTCGGCGCCGGCTACGTCGTCGTCGCGGCCGGCGGCGGCGGCATACCGGTGGTCCGTGAGGCCGACGGCACGGTGCACGGCGTCGAGGCCGTCATCGACAAGGACCTCACCGCCGCGGTGCTCGCCCGGGCGATCGGCGCCGACGCCCTCGTCATCGCCACCGACGTCGAGAACGCCGTCCTCGACTTCGGCACGCAGCGTGCGCGACCGCGTCGGCCGCGTGTCGCTCGCCGAGATGGAGGGGTATGCCGCGGACGGCCAGTTCGCGTCGGGGTCGATGGGCCCCAAGGTCGAGGCGGCCATGCGGTTCGTCCGCGAGGGCGGTCGGCGCAGTGTCATCACCGCCCTCGACCGGATCGCCGACGCGCTCTCCGGCGAGGTCGGCACCATCATCGAAACGCTCACCAACGGACACGACCCACGACCGCCAGCCACCGACCAACGGAAGGTGACCACCCATGCCCGAGCCCATCGAGGTCCGCAAGGTCCCGATCCACAGCGTCGTCCGACGCCAGCGAGCTGGCCAAGCTCATCGACGACGGCGTGATGGACGCCAGCCGCGTCATCGCCATCATCGGCAAGACCGAGGGCAACGGCGGCGTCAACGACTACACCCGGATCATCGCCGACCGGGCGTTCCGCGAGGTGCTGGTCGCCAAGGGCGCCCCCGCCGACCAGGTCAAGCAGGTGCCGATCGTCTGGTCCGGCGGCACCGACGGCATCATCAGCCCGCACGCGACGATCTTCGCCACCGTGCCGGCCGACCAGGCCGAGCAGTCCGACGACCTGCGGCTGACCGTCGGGTTCGCCATGAGCGAGCCGATCCTGCCCGAGGAGATCGGCTACACCGGCATGATCACCAAGGTCGCCGATGCCGTGAAGGTCGCCATGGAGCGCGCCGGGATCACCGACCCCGCCGACGTGCACTACGTGCAGACCAAGACCCCGCTGCTGACGATCCACACCATCCGCGACGCCGAGTCCCGCGGCAAGTCGGTCTGGACGCACCACACCCACGAGTCGATGGACCTGTCCAACGGCACCACCGGTCTCGGCGATCGCCGTGGCGCTCGGCGAGATCGAGATGCCGACCGACGAGGACGTGATGAACAACCGCGTCGCTGTTCTCCGCGGTCGCGTCCTGCTCCTCCGGGGTCGAGCTCGACCAGGCGCAGGTCGTGGTGGTCGGCAACACCAAGGGCATCGGCGGTCGCTACCGCATCGGCCACTCGGTGATGCGTGACGCGCTCGACGCCGACGGCGTGTGGTCGGCGATCAAGGACGCCGGCCTCGACCTGCCCGAGCGGCCGCACTCCTCCGACCTGCAGGGTCGGCTGGTCAACGTCTTCCTCAAGTGCGAGGTCAGCCAGGACGGCGAGGTCCGCGGTCGGCGCAACGCCATGCTCGACGACTCGGACGTGCACTGGCACCGCCAGATCAAGTCCGCCGTCGGCGGCGTCACCGCGTCGGTGACCGGCGACCCGGCCGTGTTCGTCTCGGTGTCGGCGGCCCACCAGGGACCCGACGGCGGCGGACCCGTGGCCGCGATCGTCGACCTCGGCTCGGGCGAGCCCACCGGCTACCGCGCCCCGACCCCCTGACCGACGACACGGCGCGCCGACCCCTCCTCCACCGGGGACACGACACGCTGGCGTGTCGTGTCCCCGGTGGTCGGAAGGCCCGGCGTGGCGTGTCTTCTGTCGATCCGGCGGGTCAGTGGGCGAAGTGGCGGGTGCCGGTGAAGTACATCGTCACGCCGGCCGCCTCGGCGGCCGCGACGACCTCCTCGTCACGCACCGACCCGCCGGGAGCGACCACAGCTCGCACGCCGGCGTCGAGCAGCACCTGCAGCCCGTCCGCGAACGGGAAGAACGCGTCCGACGCCGCCACTGCACCACGGGCCCGGTCGGCGCCGTCGGCGTTGGCCCGCGACACCGCGAGGTGGCACGAGTCGACCCGGTTGACCTGACCCATGCCGATGCCGACCGAGGCGCCGTCCCGGGCGAGCAGGATCGCGTTGGACTTCACGGCGCGCACGGCCCGCCAGGCGAACTGCAGGTCGGCCAGGGTCGCGTCGTCCGCCGCCGTCGCCGGCCACCAGGCGCCACCGCGAGGCGTCGTCGCCGCCGGGCGCGTCCCCCTCGACGACCGCGTCGATCCGGTCGGGCACCTGCACGAGCAGGCCACCGCTGATCGGCCGCGTCTCGATGGGGTCGCGGTGCGCTGCCATGTCGGCGGGGAGCAGGAGCAGGCGTCGGTTCTTCTTCTCCCGCAACACCTCCAGCGCGTCGTCGTCGAACGACGGGGCAGCGATGACCTCGCTGAACGTCTCGTTCGCGGCGAGCGCCATCGCCTTGGTCACCGGGACGTTCGTCGCGATGATGCCGCCGTAGGCGGACACGGGGTCGCAGGCGTGCGCCGCGGCATACGCCTCCTCCACGGTGGCGCCCACGGCGATGCCGCAGGGGTTCGCGTGCTTGATGATCGCCACCGTCGGCTGGTCGCCGTGGTCGTGCGCGGCGCGCACCGCGGCGTCGGTGTCGATGTAGTTGTTGTAGGACATCTCCTTGCCGTGCAGCTGCTCCGCCGAGGCCACGCCGGGTCGCCAGTGGGTGTAGAGCGCGGCCGGCTGGTGCGGGTTCTCGCCGTAGCGCAGCACGTTGGCGCGCTGGAACGTCGCCCCGGTCCAGGCCGGGAACCCGGTGCCGTCGCTGGTGTCGGTGTAGGCGTTGCCCATCCAGTTCGCGACCGCGTTGTCGTAGTCGGCCGTGTGCACGAAGGCCTGCGCGGCCAGCCGCTTGCGCTCGGCGAGCGTGAACCCGCCACCCGCGACGGCCGCCAGCACCGAGGGGTATGCCGCGGGGTCGGTGACGACCGCGACGCTCGGGTGGTTCTTGGCCGCGGCCCGCACCATCGAGGGGCCACCGATGTCGATCTGCTCGATGACCTCGTCGGGCCCAGCACCCGAGGCGACCGTCTCGCGGAACGGGTAGAGGTTGACCACGACGAGCTCGAACGGCTCGACCCCGAGCTCGGCGAGCTGGGCCACGTGGTCCTCCTTGCGGGTGTCGGCGAGGATGCCGGCGTGCACCCGCGGGTGCAGCGTCTTGACCCGTCCCTCGAGGCACTCGGGGAAGCCGGTGAGGTCCTCGACCTTGGTCACCGGGAGGCCGAGGCCCTCGATGAGGGCGGCCGAGCCACCGGTCGACACCAGCGCGACGCCGGCCTCGTGCAGACCGCGCGCCAGCTCCTCCAGCCCGGTCTTGTCGTAGACCGAGACCAGGGCCCTGCGGATCGGCCGGCGTCCCGACTCGTCCGCGGCGTCGGGGGTGGGCGAAGCGGCTGGCTGTGCGGTCACGGAATGGTGGCCTTCCCATCGGAAACGGTGATTCCTTCGCGGGCCACGCGGCCCACGATCTCGACGAGCAGCGGGTGCTCGACAGCTTTGATGCGCTCGTGGAGGGTGTCCTCGGTGTCGTCCGCGGCGACGGCGACCGCGGCCTGGGCGATGACCGGCCCGGTGTCGACCCCGGAGTCGACGACGTGCACGGTGCAACCGGTCTCGGCCGCTCCGGCCGCGAGCGCGTCCCGCACGGCGTGGGCACCGGGGAAGGACGGCAGCAGGGCCGGGTGGGTGTTGAGGACGGTCCAGCGGCCGAGGACCTCCGGACCGAGCAGCTTCATGAAGCCCGCAGACACGACGAACGCAGGGGCGTGGTCGCCGATCCGCTCGGCCAGCGCCGCATCCCAGTCCTCCCGGGAGTCGTGGTCCTCGACCCGGCAGACGAACGCAGTGATGCCCGCAGCAGCCGCTCGGTGCAGGCCGGTGATGCCGGCACGGTCCGCGCCCACGGCCAGGATCCGGACGCCGTATGCCGGGTCGGCCGTGGCGTCGATGAGGGCCTGGAGGTTGGTGCCCGAGCCGGAGACGAGGACGACGATCCCGGTCGGCTCGGGGGGTCCGGCAGGCGCAGTCACGCGGCAGACGATACCGAGCCGGTGCGCGGGGCCGGCACTCGCGTCCAGTTCCGCAGACAACTCACCCAGATGGACCGAGCTTCGCGCCCGGGATGTGAACGACCTTCCATGTGGGTGGGAAGACCGGGGTCAGCGGCGGAGCTTCCAGCGGTCCCACGCGAGGACCAGCGCCGCACCGATGCCGAGCTCGACCAGCAGCGCCAGGGTCATCGCGCGGCCGGCGCACCGATGTCGGCCAGCCGAGCCATCCCCAGCGAACCACCACCCAGCACGTCGAGCAGCCCGATGGCTGCCTGCGGCGACGACGACGGCAGTGCCCACGACGGTGCAGCTTGGTGCGCTCGGTCGACAGCCGGGCCACCGCGCGCAGCGAACGCCAGCCCACGAACGCACCGACGGCGACCGGCAGCAGCGCGACCAGCGGCAGGCAGCCCGGGAAGGCCCCCGGCTGGGGCAGGGCTCCGAAGACCGGGACCATCGGCAACAGCGAGGTGCGGCTGCCGGTCCAGGTGGCGGAGGCGCCCTCCACCGCGGAGAAGCCGGTGCCCGACGACGAACGACACGGCCCACAGGCCCAGGTTGGGCAGCACCGACGACCTGCGCCAGCGCCAGGACCACGCCACCGACCAGCCCCGGCGCGAGCTCTGCCTGCAGGTGGCTGACGCTCGTCGAAGTGGAGGGCGACGCAGCACGAGGCACAGGATCATGCCGAGCCCCAGCAGGCGCGACGGCACCCTCGAGACCGGGGCGCAGGGCCCGCCGGACCGCGTCGGGGAGCCATCGCGGCCGGCGCAGTGCCGGACCGGCCAGCTCCGGCCGGCCGCTGGACCAACCTGCCGAGCGCGAGCGCAGCAGCGGCCAGCGGCACGACCAGCACCGGGAGGACGAGCGTCCAGACGACGGGGTGCGGACCGGCCAGGAAGGCGACGAGCACCCACAGCAGGGCGCACGCGGCATACCCGGTGGTCCACGCGCCCAGGGCGAAAGCGAGCGGACGGTGCAGGAGGCCGCGGGCGAGGCACGATCGTGCGCGCGTCGGCCGCCTCGCGAGCCGCGCGGCTCGCGGCCCACGAACCGATCGCGACGCTGGCACCGAAGGCGAGCAGCGGGACCACGGTGACCTGCGGCGTCGCCGAGCGCCAGGTGGGCGCCGCCGGCGAGCAGCCACAGGCTCGCACCGACGCCGAGCGAGCTGGTCCACGACACGGTGCTCTCCGACGCGGCCACCCAGACGAGCAGCGCCGGCAGGACGAAGACCGTGGCCGAGCCGGCTGCCGCCAGAGCCCCCGCGACCAGCGCCCGTCGGTGCGCGACGAGACCCGGCCCGTCGTCGGTCGACGAGGTCCCCCCACGCAGCAGCTCCATCACAGTCATCGCTGCTCCATCGTCGCCGACCAGCCGGACGCAGCCCGCGTGCAACGCCGAGCGGGCTCGAGAAATGTCCGAACGCGCCGCAACCCAACCTCGCGTGACCGCGTCTGCTGCGGTGTGATGGCAGTAGTGGTCCCGACGAGCGCGCCAGCGCCGACCAGGCAGGAGGTGACGATGGGCGCGCAGTCCGCCGAGGCGGAGTTCGACGCGTTCTACCGCGACACCTCCCGCCGGGTGGTGCACCTCGTCTATGCCTTCACCGGCGACCTCACCGTGGCCCAGGACTCCACCCAGGAGGCCTACGCCCGCGCCTGGCAGCAGTGGTCGACCGTCCGCACCCACGACGACCCGCTGGCCTGGGTCCGCACCGTGGCGCGGCGGATCGCCATCTCGGGCTGGCGCAAGAAGACCAGCCAGGACCGCGCCCACGAGCGGCACGGCTCCCACGACACCACCGGTCCACCCACCGAGGACCGGGTCGCGGTGGTCGCCGCGTTGCGGACCCTGCCCGAACCGGTCCGCGAGGCCGTGACCATGCACTACATCGGCGACCTGAGCATCGACCAGATCGCCCACGAGACCAACACCCCCGCAGGCACCGTCAAGGCGCGCCTGCACCGGGGCCGCGCGCAGCTCGCGCAGGCCCTGCAGCACGAGGAGAACCCCCATGGCTGACCACGACGACTGGACGGCGGACGACGACGCCCAGCTGCGGGCTGCCCTGACCTCGCTGCGCACCGACGTCGAGGCCACGCCGCTGCCCGACGTCCGTTTCGTCAAGGCGAGGGGACGGCGCGCTGCGGCGCCGCCGGTTTCTCACCGTGGGTGCCGCGGCCGCCGCTGCCGTGATCGTCGCCGGCACGGTCGGGTATGCCGTGCTGGACCAGGACCAGGACCAGGGCCGTGGCACCGTCGCACCGCCTGCGGCCCGCAGCATCGCGACGTCGCCTGACCCCACCCCCACGGTCGACGGCAGCCTCGATATCCCCGGGGTCCTCCCCGTCGGCGGCGAGTGGCAGGAGGCACTGGGCCTGCCGGTGGGCTCGGTCGACGGTCACCCCGGTGACCAAGGGCGGTGGGGTCGAGTGCGGTCCGGCGTTCGGGGAGCCGCAGGCACAGGTCTCCGGAACCGTGCAGGGCGTGGACTCCCTGACCGTGGGCGGTGCCTACTGGCCCGAAGCCGACCAGAAGGGTGCGGAGGCCAAGACGGCAGCGGCAATCGCGTCGTGCGAGAACGGACCCGGCTTCTCCACCAAGAAGGAGCGGGTGTCCGATGCCGTCATCTACTCCTACGTCGCAGGCGACGCCGGTGTCGGGTGGTACGCCGTCGTGACCGGCGGACAGGGCGTCGCCCTGCTCAACGTCTCGGAGAACGGCGTCGCGAGGTCACGCTTCACCGCCGACCAGCTCGAAGCCCTGGCCTCTGCTGCCCAGGCCAGGCTGGACCGCTATGCGACGGCGACGTCGGCTCCGACCAAGACGGGCAGCTCCGGACCGAAGGCGATCGACGAGGTCATGCAGGTCAGCGGGCCGGCACCGGTCCCGGCGTCGAAGTACTTTGTCGCCGCGTCCCAGTGGAGTGACCCGCTGCTGGGACCGGGCGGCAAGACCTACGCGGGTCAGGGCAACCCCGACGACAGCCTCGGGGACATCGGGGTCTTCTGCGAGACCAAGGACTTCCTGTCCGGTTTCGGGGGCCGGCTCGGTGAGGTCGAGATCCAGAGCGGCCCCGGTGACGGCAACGTCATCGGCCACCAGCGCGTCCGCATCGACGACGCTGACACCAGCACGCCAGCGGGCGCGGCCATGGCCAAGACTGCGGTCGACGCGCAGCTGGCGGACGAACAGGCGACCCTCGTCAGGGGCTGTACGGACCACGGCGACAAGGTCACCGCGACCAACGGCCCCACCGAGGGCACCTTCCTGCTGACCAAGAAGGTCACCGGCGAGGCCACCGGCACCGACTACCGATGGGTCGGGGTGGCTCCCCTGACCTCCCCCGGTGCCTGGACGACGATCGTGTTCCACGGGACCGGCGACGGTCAGGGTTTCCAGGGGACGAAAGAGCAGGGGTTCGCCGAGCTCGACCGACTGCTCGCCCTGGCCCGCCAGAAGTAGCGAGCCTTTGATGGGTTGACCACACCATGAGGTGGTGAACCCATCAAAGACTCGCGGGCGCACGCGGCATACCGGGGGACAACACGAGGGCGCCACCCAACAGGTGACGGCCCTCGTGAAATCCTTTGTGGGGCAGGCTACTTCTGCAGACCCTGCATGACCTCGCGCATCAGGTCGGCGGTCGCGGACGGCGTCTTGCCGACCTTGACGCCGGCGGCCTCGAGGGCCTCCTGCTTGGCAGCTGCCGTGCCCGCCGAGCCCGAGACGATGGCGCCGGCGTGGCCCATCGTCTTGCCCTCGGGAGCGGTGAAGCCGGCGACGTAGCCGACGACCGGCTTGGTCACGTGGTCCTTGATGTAGGCCGCGGCCCGCTCCTCGGCGTCGCCGCCGATCTCGCCGATCATGACGATGGCGTCGGTGTCGGGGTCCTTCTCGAACGCCTCGAGGCAGTCGATGTGGGTGGTGCCGATGATCGGGTCACCGCCGATGCCGACGGCCGTCGAGAAGCCGAACTCCCGCAGCTCGAACATCATCTGGTAGGTCAGCGTGCCCGACTTGGAGACCAGGCCGATCCGTCCGGCGCCCGCGATGTTGGCGGGGATGATGCCGGCGTTGGACTTCCCGGGGCTGATCAGGCCGGGGCAGTTCGGGCCGACGATGCGGGTCGCCTTGCCCAGGCTGTAGTTGTAGAACTCCGCGGAGTCCTTGACCGCGATGCCCTCGGTGATGACGACGGCGAGCGGGATCTGCGCGTCGATCGCCTCGACCACGGCGGACTTCGCGAAGGCCGGGGGCACGAAGATGACCGACGCGTTGGCGCCGGTCGCCTCGATGGCCTCGGCCACCGTGCCGTAGACCGGCACCGAGACGCCGCCGTCGAAGTCGACCGACGTGCCGGCCTTGCGCGGGTTGACGCCACCGACGATCGCGGTGCCGGACGCGAGCATGCGCTGGGTGTGCTTCATGCCCTCGGAGCCGGTCATGCCCTGGACGATGACCTTGGAGTTCTCGTCAAGAAAAATTGCCATTGGTATGTCTCGTTCCTTCGGTCAGTTCGTCGCGGCCGAAGCCAGCTCGGCGGCCTTGCGGGCCGCGCCGTCCATGGTCTCTTCGATGGTCACCAGCGGGTGGTTGGCCTCGGCGAGGATGCGCCGGCCCTCCTCCACGTTGTTGCCGTCCAGCCGGACGACGAGCGGCTTGGTGGCCTCGTCGCCGAGGTTCTTGAGCGCGCCGACGATGCCGTTGGCCACGGCGTCGCAGGAGGTGATGCCACCGAACACGTTGACGAACACCGACTTCACCTGCTCGTCGCCGAGGATGATGTGCAGCCCGTTGGCCATCACCTCGGCCGAGGCGCCACCACCGATGTCGAGGAAGTTGGCCGGCTTGGGCTGGCCCGGGAACTCCTCACCGGCGTAGGCGACGACGTCGAGCGTGGACATGACCAGCCCGGCGCCGTTGCCGATGATGCCGACGGAGCCGTCGAGCTTGACGTAGTTGAGGTCCTTCTCCTTGGCGGCGGCCTCGAGCGGGTCGGCCGCGGCCTTGTCCTCGAGGGCCTCGTGGTCGGGGTGGCGGAAGCCGGCGTTCTCGTCGAGCGTCACCTTGCCGTCCAGCGCCACGATGTCGCCCGCCTCGGTCTTGACCAGCGGGTTGACCTCGACCAGCGTGGCGTCCTCGTCGCGGTAGACGGTCCACAGGGTCTGCAGGACCGGGACGATCTTCGCGCCGGTCTCGTCGTCGAAGCCTGCGGCGGACACGATCTCCTGCGCCTTGGCCTCGTCGATGCCGGTGTTGGGGTCGACCTCGATGCGGGCCAGCGCCTCGGGGCGCTCGACGGCCAGCTGCTCGATGTCCATCCCGCCCTCCTTGCTGCACATCGCGAGGTAGGTGCGGTTGGCGCGGTCGAGCAGGATCGAGAAGTAGTACTCCTCGGCGATCTGCGCGCCCTGGGCGATCATCACGGTGCCGACGGTGTGGCCCTTGATGTCCATGCCGAGGATGGCTTCGGCGTGCTGCTGGGCCTCGTCGGCGGTCTTGGCGACCTTGACGCCGCCTGCCTTGCCGCGACCGCCGGTCTTGACCTGGGCCTTCACGACGGTGACCCCGCCGCTCTTGGGGCCGATCTCCTCGGCGGCCGCGCGGGCCTGCTCCGGGGTGGTGGCGATGGCACCGGCGAGCACGGGCACGCCGTGCTTCTCGAACATGTCTCGGGCCTGGTATTCGAACAGATCCACGTCTGACGTCCTCGTCTACGGATGGGTTGGTTCGACGCCGAGACTAGCCCTGTCGAGGCCCGGTGGCCCCCTCGGGTGCCGGCCCGTGGGCCCAATGGGACCAATGTCACCACGAGGGTGGGTATGCCGCGCGCCGGCAGCGGGGGTCGATGCTGCCGGGGGCCTCTGGTCAGGGAGAAGCGGTTCAGCCAGTGGGGGTCCGGCCGGCCAGGACGGTCGTGAGGATGTCCGCGTCGCAGTTGCCTCCGGACAGCACGACGCCGACGCGTCTCCCGGCCTGCCGGTCCCCCTCGGACAGCAGACCCGCCAGAGCGATGGCTCCCGACGGTTCGGGCAGCTGGTGGGTGGTGCGCAGAAGGACCCGCATCGCGTCCGCCGTCGCTTCCTCCGACACCGTCAGGACCCGTGCGGCGCCACGCACCATCTCGGCCACGGCCTCGGGGACCGGCGCCCGACAGGCCACGCCGTCCACGAACGTGGCAGCGTCGGGCGTCGTCACCACCTCACCCGCCGCGAACGACAGTGCGGTGGCCGGTGCCCGGTCGGACACGACGCCGACGATCTCGGTGGGCAGGCCGAGGACGTCGCGGACCCCGATCAGCCCGCAGATGCCCGAGCCCATCCCGACCGGGACGTAGACGGCGTCGAGCGGGCCGGCCTCGTCGAACAGCTCGAGCGCATAGGTGCCGACCCCCACGACGAGGTCGGGGTGGAAGGGGGGCACCGCCTCGAGCGCCAGCTCGGCTTCCAGGCCCATGGCGTGCTCCCGTGCCTCCTGGTAGTCCCTCCCGTGCACGATGAGCTCGGCACCGAAGCCTTCCATGGCCGCGTTCTTGTCGGGACTGTTGCCCTCAGGCACGACGATCACGACGCGCAGCCCGGCGGCGCGCCCGGCATACGCCAACGACTGTCCGTGGTTGCCACGTGTGGCGGACACGAAGCCCTTGACCCGGGGACGTTCGCGACGGGCCCGGTCCGCGTAGACGAGACCACCTCGAACTTTGAAAGCCCCTGTGGGAGTGGCGTTCTCGTGCTTCACCCACACCTCGGCGCCGACGTGCTCGGACAGCAGCGGCCAGGCGAGCTGTGGGGTGGCCGCGAAGTGTCGGCGCACGACCGCCGTCGCCGCATCGAGATCGGCACGAGTGAAAGTCATGTACCGCAGTCTGCCGGAGGTGCGTGCACCGTGTGCACGTGAGCAGCTCACCCGCGATGATGAGACGTATGCCGCGAATCGCCCCATCCCTGATCCCTGCCACCGGCCTGGTCACACTGTCACTGCTGCTCGCCGGGTGCGGGTCCGACGACCCGGAGCTCCCGACGGCACCGTCGACGACGGCCACCCGCCAGGCGAGCTTCCCCCTCACCGTGAGCAGGATCGGCGGGGTCGCCGGGTTCACCGACAACCTGTCCATCCAGGACGACGGTGGGGTCCTGGCCACGACCAAGAAGGGCAAGGTCACCTGCACGATCGACAAGGAGAGCCTGGCCACCCTCAACGAGGCCGCCCTTCAGGTCCACGACACCGACGTCCCGACGGCGTCGCCGTCCCGGCCGGCCGACTCCATGATCGTGATGATCGGTGCCGGCACCGGGCTGCTGGACATCGCGGACCCGCGCGTCTCGAAGGCCGAGCCGGTCGTGACCCAGCTGCTTGCCGACGTGACGGGCGCAGCGGCAGACCGCAAGATCTGCACCTGACGACCCGCGACTCGTCACCGCCGCACCGGTGGTCGAGGAGCTCCTCGATGACGTCACCGGCAAGGCGGCCGACCACAAGATCTGCACCTGACGCCGCGCCCCGACATCCAGGTTGGCGGCAGGTCGCGGTTTGGAGGTGGTCCGCGACCTGCCGCCGGTCTGAGGGGTCAGGTCGTGGCGAGCGACGTGTCGTCGACGACGAAGGACGTCTGCAGCGAGGAGTCCTCGTTCATCAGGAACTTCACGCTGATCGTCTTGCCCTTGTATGCCGCGACGTTGAGCGACTTCTGGGCGTAGGTCGCGTTGGCGCCCACGTTGGAATAGGTCGCCAGGGTCGTGGTCGTCGAACCGCTGACCACCTGCACCTTCATCGTGTCGTACGCCGTGCTACCCGACTCGGCCGTGTCCGTCCGCAGCCAGAACGACAGGGTCGCAGCGGTCGCGGTCGACGGGATCGCCACGCTCTGCTGGACCGTCTCGGTCGAGGTCGACCCGTTGCCGCCCAGCCACGCCTTCCACGAGCCACCGTGGGCCGGACGCCCGGTGTTGTTCGTGATGGGACCCGAGGTGCCGGTCCAGCTCACCGCCCCCGACTCGAAGCCGGCGTTGAGCAGGAGGTTGCCCCCGGTCGGCGGCGGCGTCGTGCCGAGGTCCTTCGCGGCATACCGGTAGGTCATCGCACCGATGAGGTCGGCGCCACGGTCCAGTGACGTCAGGTCGATGTTGTCGATCGTGTCGCAGGACCGGTGGTAGCAGGCATCGAAGTCCTGCCCTGCCGTGCCGCCCCACTTCTGCGCCTGCGCGCTGGTCTTGGTCTCCTCACCACCGCTGTAGATGCCGGCTGTGGGGATCCCGTAGGACCGGAAGGCGGCATGGTCGCTGCGGCCCTGCGGGTCGATGTACTCCCACGCGATGCCCTTGGCGTCGTACCAGGCCGTCAGCTCGTCACGGAGAGAGTTGCCGGCGGGGTTGTCGTCGTAGACGAAGTACCCGGGGTTGGGCGAGCCGATCATGTCGAAGTTGAGGTAGGCCTTGATCTTGGCCCTCTCGGCGCTCGAGAGGCTCGCGACGTACGCCTTGGAGCCGAGGAGGCCCAGCTCCTCCGCCCCCCAGAACCCGAACTTGAGGGTGTTCCGCGGGGTCTGGCCGCTCGCGGCATACGCCAAGGCTGTCTCGAGGACGCCGGCGCTGCCACTCCCGTTGTCGTTGATGCCAGGCCCGACGCTGACGCTGTCGAGGTGCGCCCCCGCCATGACGACGGAGCCCGGGTCAGTCCCGGTCCTGGTCGCGATGACGTTGTAGGACGTGCCGGCCGAGGTGCTGAAGGACTGCACCTGGGTCGTGTAGCCGGCCGCCTCGAGCTTGCCCTTCACGTAGTCGACTGACTTCTGGTAGCCGGCCCGACCCGTGTAGCGGTTGCCACCGTTGGCCGTCGCGATCGACTGGAGCTGCTCGAGGTGCGCGTGCACGTTGGTCACGCTGATGTCGGGGTCGGCCGCCTGCGCGGCAGCGCTCGCGCTGGTGGTCGGGGCCACGGCGACCAGGCCCGTGCAGACCAGGGCGGCGACGGGGAGTGGACCGAGCCGTCGGACGAGTTGTCGTGCGATGGAGGACATGCGGACTCTCCTGTCGTGGCAAGGCAAGGCAAGGCAAGGCAAGGCGAGGCAAGGCGAGGCCGGGCCGGCGTTCAGGGGGAACGCCGGCCCGGCCTCGGACCGCTAGCTGGTGGCCAGCGCCGTGTCGTCGACGACGAAGGACGTCTGCAGCGAGGAGTCCTCGTTCATCAGGAACTTCACGCTGATCGTCTTGCCCTTGTATGCCGTGACGTTGAACGACTTCTGCGTGTAGGTCGCGTTCGTGCCCACGTTGGAGTAGGTGGCCAAGGTGGTCGTGGTCGAACCGTCGACCACCTGCACCTTCATCGTGTCGTAGGCCGTGCTGCCCGACTCAGCCGTGTCGGTCCGCAGCCAGAAGGACAGCGTCGCGGCGGTCACGGTCGACGGGATCGCGACGCTCTGCTGGACCGTCTCGGTCGAGGTCGAGCCGTTGCCACCCAGCCACAGCTTCCAGCTGCCGGTGCGCGCCGGACGACCCGTGTTGTTGGTGATCGGGCCGGACGTTCCGGTCCAGTTCACCGCGCCGGACTCGAAGCCCGGGTTGAGCAGCAGGTTGCCGCCGGGCGGCGGCGTGGTGCCACCGTCGCAGGCTTCGGTGCCGGCCGGGACCGCGATGGCCGTGAAGGCCGCCTCGACCGACTTGCAGGTCTGGCTGGTTGCGCCGTAGAGCTCCTTGGCCGAGGCGATGGCGCCGTTGCGGGCTGCCGCGTAGGTGCTGCCCGAGGTCAGCTTCGTGGACAGCGTGCGGTACCAGACCTTCTCGATGTTGGTGCGGCCCGCACCAGTCACGGCAGGCGCCCCGCCACAGACCGGGCTGTTGTAGCTGACGCCGTTGACGGTCCTTGCGCCGCTGCCCTCGGAGGCCATGAAGAACCAGTGGTTCAGTGCACCGGAGGAGTAGTGCGGGTCGAGGTTCTTCGTGTTCGTCGACCAGCAGTCAGGGCTGGCCCCGTCCTTGCTGGGCTTGTCCATGTAGCGCAGCGGGGTGCCGTTGCCGTTGATGTTGATCTTCTCGCCGATGAGGTAGTCACCCGGGTCCGCAGGCGAGTTGGCGTAGAACTCGACGGCGGTGCCGAAGATGTCTGAGGTGGCCTCGTTGAGGCCGCCCGCGTCACCGCTGTAGTTGAGACCTGCAGTGTTCTCCGTGACGCCGTGGCTCATCTCGTGAGCGGCGACGTCGATGGCCGTCAGCGGGTGGGTGTTGCCCGACCCGTCGCCGTAGGTCATCTGGGTGCCGTCCCAGAACGCGTTCACGTAGGCGTTGCCGTAGTGGACGCGGCTGCGGGCTCCCGTGCCGTTGTTCCAGATGCCGGCGCGGCCCAGGACGTTGTTGTAGTAGTCGAACGTCTTCTCGGCGCCGTACTCAGCGTCGACACCGGCGGTCTGACGGTTGCTCGCGGTGCCGTCGCCCCAGGTGTTGTCGGGGTCGGTGAACTGGGTACCGGCCGCCGTCGAGCTCGTCGAGCCGTTCAGGTCGGTGGTGTAGTTGCCGTGGCTGTCCTTGAGCAGCCAGGACGAACCCGACTGGATCGTGTTGAGGGTCACGGTTCCCGAGTACATCGAGTTGCCAGTGCCGTTCACGATCTCGTCCCAGGACGTGAGGACCGACCCGCTCTTGGCGTCGACCACGGTGTGGAGGCGGCTGGGTGTCTGGTCGGCCTTCACGCCCTCGGTCACGACGTCCCACGCGAGGCGCGGGCTGGCTCCGCCGGCCCAGACGACGAGCTCGCCGTCGTTGGCCTTCGCGGTATAGCCGGCGCGCTTGGCACCGGACGACTCTGCCGACGTCTCGCTCACCGAGGGGCTGGTCGAGGCGACAGCGACCTTTCCAGAAGCGTTGTAGTGGACGTCCTTGGTGGCCCCCGCCTTCGACTTCTCGACGATGAGGTCGCCGCCCAGGACGCGCAGACCCTTGTAGGTGCGGTCGTAGCGGACGTGCTGCGTGCCGTCCGCGTCGGTGACGAGATTGCGGACGACGAGCTTCTCGTCCTTGGACAGGCCCAGCGCCGCATGGTCCTTGTCGGCACCGGCCTGTGCAGCCGTGACGCTGACGGGGGCGTGCGACGGCGCGGCGTAGGGAGCTGCTGATGCGGCGGACAGTGGGGTGGCCACGGCCGCGGCGACTGCGACGCCCAATGCGGCGCCGGTAGACAGTCGGATCACGAAAATCCTCTTCTCGGACATGCGCAGGTGTTGGTTGCCCGCGCTTGGATGGCGTGATCCCCCTCCAGGGACGGCTCAGGGTTGCCGTGGGCGTCGCGCCGTGCCGACCTAACCGGCCGCCGAGATCGTGGGTCAATGGACCTTGCGAAGACTTTGCCAAATGCGTGGGAACCTGGCGGATTGATACGTTCCACCAGCACTTTTCTTCTGCTCTTGCCCAAGACGGCGTCAGCCGTGTGCCGCTGGGGCAGCCTATCCGTCCACCTTGTGGACAGCTTGACTCGCGATGCGGACACGCTGAGAGTGACGAACCGCTCGGGCACGTCACAGGGCCGGGGGGACGCGATGGTCGAGAGGGAGCGGTCGTAACCAGTCGGCGACGACGTCGTTGTCAGGTCACAGCAGCGGCGCCAGTCCGGCCCGCGCGCCACCGTGGAGGCCCGATGTCGCGCCGCACCTCGTTCCGCAGCACCTTCCTCGTCGCCCTGACCGCGTCCGCTTTCCTGGGCCTGGGACTTCCGGGCACCGCGGCGACCGCGTCCGCCGCCACGGCGGCAGCGGCCGCCTCCCTCGACACGGTCGACACCTACACCGGCCTGAGGTTCACGGTCCCGGCGGGGAAGAGCGACCTCGGCCAGCCGCAGACCTGCACGATCGACGCCGACCTCTACAAGCCGCACCGGGCAAGTCGTTCCGCTCAGGGTGCCAGCCATCCTGACCACCAACGGATTCGGTGGCAGCAAGGCCGACCAGGCAGGGCTCGGCGAGGCCTTCGCCAAGCGCGGCTACGCGGTGTTGTCCTACACCGGCCTCGGCTTCCCCGACAGTGGCTGCAAGATCTCACTCGACGACCCCGGCGTCGACGGCAAGGCGGCCACGTCGCTGGTGACCTTCCTCGGCGGGGGCGGCTCGGCGGCCTACACCTCGTCTCAGGTGGGCGGCACAGCAGCTGGCCCCGGCACGCTCGGCGTGGACTTCACCGTGCTCGACAACCCTGCGACCCACGACCCACGACTCGGGATGATCGGCGGGTCGTACGGCGGGCAGATCCAGTTCGCCACTGCCGCAGTGGACTCCAGGGTCGACACCCTGGTGCCGCTCATCACGTGGAACGACCTGCGCTACTCACTCGCGCCCAACAACACCAGCCTCGGCAGCGGGGTGACCTACGCCAACTCCAGTCCCGGGGCGGAGAAGATCGGCTGGGCGGGTCTGTTCTTCGGCGTCGGGATCCTCGACGGACTGCAGGGTGCCGCCATCGACCCGGCCCGCAACGTCGGCTGCCCCAACTTCGTCCTGGAGGCCTGTGCGGCCAAGGCCACCCTGGACGCGCTGGGTTACCCGACCAGCTCGACCTACCGCCTCACCGACCGTGTCTCGGTCGGCCACTACATCGACAAGGTGAAGGTGCCGACCTTCCTCATCCAGGGCGAGAACGACACCTTGTTCAACCTGCAGGAAGCCACCGCCACCTACCGCTCGATGAGGGAACGCGGTGTGCCGGTGACGATGGCGTGGCAGTCCTGGGGCCACTCCGGTGGCACCGGCGCGAACTCCGGCGCAGCACCCGGTGAGCTGGACCTGACCGGACAGCACATCGAGGACACCTACCTCGGCCTGCGCATCAAGAACTGGTTCGACCACTACCTCAAGGGATCCGCGGTCTCGACCGGCCCCGCCTTCTCCTACTTCCGCGACTGGGTGGCCTACTCCGGCAGCGCAGCCCCGGCCTACGCCAGCGCAGGAAGCTACCCGGTCGGCACGCGCAAGGCGCTCTACCTGTCCTCCGCCGACGAGCTCGTGTCCTCGAGGTCGTCGATCCTCCCGGGCTCTACGTCCTGGTCCAACCCGGGACTGGGGGTGCCCGCGTCGTACTCCGAGATCTCCGGCCTGGAGGGGCAGGTCGCCCTCCCCGACGGACTCACCACGCCGTTCGACACCCCCGGCACGTTCGGTGCCTGGACCACACCCGCGCAACCGAAGCCACTCACCATCGTCGGTGCGCCGACCCTCGACGTGCGGTTCGACTCCCCCGTCGTCGCGCTCACCCAGTCGGGCGGCCCCAGCGGCCAGCTGCAGGTGTTCGCCAAGCTCTACGACCTCGCCCCCGACGGCTCGAAGACGTTGGTGCACAGGCTGATCAGCCCGGTCCGTGTCGCAGATGTCACCCAGCCGGTACACATCGAGCTGCCCGCGGTCGTGCATCACATCGAGGCCGGGCACCGTCTGCAGCTAGTGCTCGCCAGCACCGACGCCGCCTACAAGAACGCGTATGCCGTGCAGCCCGTCACCGTGCGCGCGTCACCGCTGGCGCCCGCGGTCCTGAGCCTCCCCGTGGTGCCCTAGGGGGTCGGGGAGGGAGCACCTTCTGCTCACAGCAGCGGGTACTGGGCGCACCGGCCCGCCGCCCTTCACGGTGGGGTCATGCGCGACACCACCAGCCCCGCCCCGACACACCTCGGCGACCACCTGTCCAGCCGGCTGCTCGAGCAGCGGATCATCGTCCTGGACGGTGAGCTCGACGACCGTGGCGGTACTCGGCTCTGCTCCCAGCTGTTCCTGCTCTCGGCCGAGGACCCGCGCGCCGACATCAGCCTCTGGATCAACTCTCCCGGCGGGTCCGTCCCGGCCATGCTCGCCATCCACGACGCCATGCGGCTCATCCCCAACGACGTGTCCACCCTGGCCCTCGGCCTCGCCTGCAGCGCAGGGCAGTTCCTGCTGACGGCCGGCACGCACGGCAAGCGCTACGCCCTGCGCCACTCACGGATCCTCATGCACCAGGGCTCGGCCGGGATCGGCGGCACAGCCGTCGACATCGAGCTGCAGGCCGACGACCTGCGGCACACCGTCGAGACGGTGCTCGGCCTCATCGCCGAGCACACCGGCCAGCCGCTGGAGCGGGTCCGCGAGGACTCGGCCCGCGACCGGTGGTACTCCGCCGAGCAGTCCCTGGAGTACGGCTTCATCGACGGCATCCTCGACTCGCTCGAGCACGTGCGCCCGCGTCGAGTCGCCCGCACCGGTCTCGGGGGGTCGCTGTGAGCAGCTACACGATCCCCAACGTGGTCCGCACCCACCCACGCGGCGACCGGGTGATGGATGTCTACAGCCACCTGCTGAGCGAGCGGATCGTCTACCTCGGGACCGAGATCGACGACGGCGTGTCCAACGCCCTGATCGCCCAGATCCTGCATCTGGAGTCCGAGGACGCGGACCAACCGATCGACCTCTACATCAACTCTCCCGGCGGGTCGCTCACCGCGACCTTCGCCGTCTACGACGCGATGGAGTTCGTCCGTGCCCCGATCGCGACCACCTGCATCGGCCAGGCCTGCTCGACCGCGGCGATCCTGCTCGCGGCCGGCGCCGCCGGGCGGCGGAGCATCCTTCCGCACGCCAGGGTGCTGCTGCACCAGCCGTCGGCCCGCAGCCAGGGCGCCATCCCTGACCTGATCCTCGAGGCGGACGAGGTGATCCGGCTCCGCGCCGAGGCAGAGCGGGTGCTCTCACAGCACACGGGGCAGCCACTGGAGACGCTGCGTCGGGACACCGACCGGGACCGGATCTTCACTCCCGAGGCCGCCGTGGAGTACGGGCTCGTCGACCGGCTGGTGGCCTACCGGACCCCCGAGCTGACGCTCAGGCGGAGAGCCTGATCTCGCCGGGGGGTGGCAGGTCCACGGACGCGTGCCGGCGTCGCAGGTCGAGGGAGGCGAGGTGGGTCACCTCGACGACCTCGGACCCAAGGGCACCCGAGATCGCGGCGAGCACCTCCGAGGACGGGTCCTTGCGGCCGCGCTCGACCTCGGAGAGGTACTGCGGCGAGATCCCGGCGCGACGGGCCACCTCGACGAGGGTCAGGCCCCGGTGTCGACGCGCGTGACGCAGCCGGGCGCCGACCACCTCACGCCAGAGCGGCTCGGGCCGGGACACCAGACGCAGGGAGGGCGCAGGACTCATACCCGTCACGCTAGGCGCGCACCGTGGGCGCCGGAAGCAGGGTTCGCCGACGGCATAACGCGTGATCCGGTCAGGGCGATCCGGCTCCGGTGGCGGAACGCCCTACCGTCGATATCTTGGATCCATGCGCGTCCGACCCGGACGCCACGGGGCGGAGGTAGTCATGCGACGGATGTCGATGCTTGGCAGTGCATGCTTGGCCGTAGGGGTGATCGTGGGGACTGCGGCGGTTCCGGCCAGTGCGGCGACAGGCGCCGAGATCTGCGGCGGCAGCGAGTACGTCTTCAAGTACCACGCCTACTTCACCGGCGGAGTCGTGACGTTCACCAAGAACCGCAACAGCACGACGTGGTGTGCCGTCACGATCAAGAGCGACGGAGTCCGACGGTACACATCGGTGGAGCTGTCCCGGGTCCCCTACAAGTCGGGCGTCACCGCCGCCTCCAAGAAGGATGCCGGCAACTACACCCAGTACGCCGGGCCCCTGTACCTGGCGCACTACCCGGACAAGGACGAGCTGTACGCGGTGGGACGCGTGGGCGACCACGGCGCCCAGATCGAGTGCGTCCAGTCGACGTGCGGCACCATCTACAAGTGGTGACCCGGTGAGCGGTCGACACGCCCCGCGCGTGACGGCAGCCAGAGGCGGAAGGCACGCGGACGCCGGAACGGCCCGCGTTCCCCAGGCGTCGGCCGAGGAGACCGGGGAGACGCTAGTCCTGGTCGGGGTGGACCGCTGCGCGCACCCAGGCCACGATCTCGGTCGTGGTGGCGCCCGGGGTGAAGACCTTGGCCACGCCGATCTCCTCCAGCTCGGGGATGTCGGCCTCCGGGATGATGCCCCCGCCGAAGACGACGATGTCGGTAGCGTCCCGCTGCTTCAGCAGCTCCATCACCTTGGCGAAGAGCGTCATGTGCGCCCCGGAGAGCACGGACAGCCCGACGAGGTCGGCGTCCTCCTGGATGGCCGCCTCGACGATCTGCTCGGGAGTCTGGTGCAGGCCGGTGTAGACGACCTCCATGCCGGCGTCCCGCAGGGCGCGGGCGACGACCTTCGCGCCGCGGTCGTGTCCGTCGAGTCCGGGTTTGGCGACGACGACGCGCAGGGGGGAGTCACTCATGAGCGGCAGACTAGCCGCCCGGCGCGCCGAACCGACCTCCCGGTCCCCCAGAGGCTCGTGATCTGACAGCTTGGCTCGCTCCACCGTCATGATCAGCTCCGACGGCCGCCCAGTGGGACAGGTCCGTGGGACACACCCGGCCCTGTGACCCCGAACACTCGAATGTTGCCTCGTCAACCACTAGGTTTCCAGGGATATGTCGCAGAGCGTCCCGCGCCCTCGCCGACCTGCCGCACCGCAGCGGCACCCGTCGGGCGACCAGGCGCGCCCCGGGCTGCTCGGGCGGGCCACGCGCGGAGTGAGGACAGCCACCGCGACCGCCGGCGACATCGTCGGCGGCGCCGCCAGGGCGCTGGCCACGCCGACCGGTGCCCTCGGCGCTGCGGTGGAGGCCGCCTGGGTGACCACCCACCTCGCGCTCTACCCCTGGGGCCTGGTCGGCCGACACGGCCGCGACAGCCAGCTCGGGTTCCGGGTCGAGCACCTCCCGCCGATCCAGCGCGGGCTGGTCATCTCCGACGTGGAGGCGGCCGGCACTCCGATCCTGCTGGTGCACGGCATGGTCGACAACCGCTCGATCTTCACCCTGCTGCGCCTCGGCCTGCGTAGGCGTGGCTTCGGCCGGGTCACGAGCATGAACTACTCGCCCTTCACAGCGGACGTGCGCGTCGCCGCGGCCCAGCTCGCCGAGGAGGTCGAGGCCCTCGTGGCCGAGACGGGCTACGAACGGATCCACGTCGTGGGGCACTCGATGGGCGGACTGATCGCCCGCTACTACGTCACCCGGCTCGGTGGTGACGCCCGTGTGCACACCCTGGTCACGCTGGGCACGCCACACCAGGGCACCTACACGGCATACGGCTGGCACAACCAGCTGACCCGCCAGCTGCGTCCCGGCAGCGGCCTGATGCGCGAGCTCGACCAGCCGGTGCCGGACTGCCAGACCCGCTTCGTCGTCTACTGGTCGGACCTGGACCAGATGGTCTTTCCCCAGCGCAACGCCGCCCTGGCCCACCCCGACCTCACCGTCCGCAACATCGACCTGCACGGGGTCGGCCACATGTCGCTGCCCATCATCGGCAGCGTGGTCCACGGCATCTCCAGCACCCTCGCCCACCTCGACTCCGAGGGGCACACGCTCACGCCCGGGGTCACCGAGCTGCGACGCCGCAGCCAGTAGGAACGTCCCCAGGAGCCCCGACGGTGCCGAGAACCCGGACATTTGCCGCAGATTCGGCGATGCCGATTATGGATAACGAACTGATCACGCTACCCTCGGTGGCTCCGTGTCCCCCCGCACACAAGGTTTCCATTCTGTGAGCACCGCTTCCTACCAGGGCCGCCACCGCGCCCCGGGCCGCCACCGCGCGCCTCGCAGGGGACCCCGCATCGCCCGTAGTGGCTACCTGCTTCCGAGCGCCGCGGCTGCAGCCCTCGTGGTCACCGCCACCGGTGCGACCGTCGCCGAGTCGGCCCCGGCCTACTTCGACCTCACGGGTGCAGCCGCCAAGGCCCGCGCACAGGACGACGCGACCGCCATGTTCGAGCGTGTCGAGAGTGCCCAGCAGCGTGAGCTCCAGACCACGACCGCCCAGGCCCGCGTCCTGGAGGCGCAGCGCATCGCGCGCAACGCCGAGCGCAAGGCCGTCTCCAAGAAGGCCGCCGCCGCCGTCGCGCTGAAGAAGGCCGAGGCCAAGCGCCGCGCCAGCCAGACGTGGGTCATGCCCATCAACGGCGCGGTCTTCACCTCCGGCTTCGGCTGGCGTTGGGGGCGGCTGCACGCAGGCGACGACCTCGGCACCCCCGTCGGCACCCCGCTCAAGGCGATGTCCAGCGGCACGGTCACCTTCGCCGGCTGGCAGGGTGGCTACGGCAACAAGATCGAGATCGAGTACTGGGACGGCACCGTGTCGGTGTTCGGCCATCTCAGCCAGATCGAGACCAGCGTCGGCACCACGGTCGCCCCTGGCGACGTCGTGGGCCTGTCCGGCAACACCGGACACTCCACCGGCCCGCACCTGCACCTCGAGATCCACCCGGACGGCGGGTCGGCCATCGACCCCGCCCCCTGGCTGCACAGCCGCGGCCTGCAGTAGACCGCCGAGCCACCCGTCAGGCGCCCACCGGTTTCGACCGAGGGCGCCTTTCGTGTGCCGTTGGGGCATCCAGTCGTGTGCCGCCTGGCATCGAGCCGTCTGCGCGGGTAGCGCTAGAGCTTCTCGAGGGGGGCGTAGCGCAGCAGGAACCGCTTGACGCCGGTGTCGCCGCCGAAGTCGACGTGCGCCTGCGTCTTGTCGCCCTCGCCCTCGGTCTTGACGACGGTGCCCATGCCGTAGCTGTCGTGGGTGACCTTGTCACCGGAGTGCAACGCGATGAGCGGGCGGTTGCCGGGGGAACGCACGCCGGGCCGCTGGGCCAGGGTGGCCACCGCGGGCATCCCCGGTCGGCGGGTGGTCGTGGCGGCCTCGGCCCGCTGCCACTCCACGAGCTCGAGTGGGATCTCGTCGAGGAAACGGCTGGCGGGGTTGTACTGGGGCGCACCCCAGGCGGACCGCACTGCCGCGCGGGACAGGTGCAACCGCTCGCGGGCCCGGGTGATGCCGACGTAGGCGAGCCTGCGCTCCTCCTCGAGCTCCTTGGGGTCGCCGAGCGCCCGCAGGTGCGGGAACGTGCCGTCCTCCATGCCGGTCAGGAAGACGACCGGGAACTCCAGGCCCTTGGCGGTGTGGAGTGTCATCAGGGTGACCACACCGAGGTCCTCGGCTTCGTCGCCGTCGGGGATCTCGTCGGCGTCGGCCACGAGCGAGACCTGCTCGAGGAAGTCCTCGAGGCTGGCCACCTCCCCGGTCTGTGCCCGCGTCTCGTCGAACTCCTGGGCCACGGCGACGAGCTCGGCGAGGTTCTCGACGCGGGTCTCGTCCTGCGGGTCGTGGCTGGCTCGGAGCTCGGCGAGGTAGCCGGACTTCTCGATCACCGCTTCGAGCAGCGCCCCCACGCCCTGGTCGTCGTCGGCATGCACCCGACCCAGCTCCTCGAGCAGGCTCGTGAAGCCCTTGATCGCCGCCACCGAGCGGGTGGCGATGCCTGGGGCGTCCTCCGGTCGGCCGAGCGCCGCGATGAACGGGATCCGCTCGCGCTCGGCGAGCGCGGCCACACAGGCTTCGGCCCGGTCACCGATCCCCCGTTTCGGAACGTTGAGGATGCGTCGCAGGTTGACCGTGTCCGTCGGGTTGGAGATGACGCGGAGGTAGGCCAGGGCGTCCTTGACCTCGCGCCGCTCGTAGAACCGTGTGCCACCAACGACCTTGTAGGGCAACCCAACCCGCACGAAGACCTCTTCGAGCGCACGGGACTGGGCGTTGGTGCGGTAGAACACCGCGACGTCCTTGGGCTTGACCCCGGCGGAGTCGCCGAGCTCGTCGATGGTCTTGGCGACGAAGGCCGCCTCGTCGTGCTCGTTGTCACCGACGTAGCCGATGATCGCCGCACCGTTGCCGCTGTCGGTCCAGAGGTTCTTCTTGCGCCGCTCGGGGTTCTTGGCGATGACCGAGTTGGCTGCCTGCAGGATGGTCTGGGTGGAGCGGTAGTTCTGCTCCAGCAGGATGGTCCGCGCGTTCGGGTAGTCCTCCTCGAACTCGACGATGTTGCGGATCGTCGCACCGCGGAAGGCATAGATCGACTGGTCGGCGTCGCCGACCACCACGAGCTCGGCCGGCTCGACGGACGGGCCGTCACCGACCGGCATACCTGCGCTGCCTGCGGCGCCGCCCACGAGCTCGCGCACGAGCTGGTACTGGGCGTGGTTGGTGTCCTGGTACTCGTCGACGAGGACGTGACGGAAGCGGCGCCGGTAGTGCTCAGCGACGTCGGGGAAGGCCTGCAGGATGTTGACCGTCGTCATGATCAGGTCGTCGAAGTCCAGGGCGTTGGCCTGCCGCAGCCTTCGCTGGTAGCCGGTGTAGGCCTCGGCCAGCATCCGCTCCTGGTGGGTGCCCGCCCCGTACGCGTCCCGACCTTCGGCCGTGCCGCCTTCGGGGGCCCGCCCGACCTGGGAGGCGAAGGTCTCCTCGTCGACGAGCTCGTTCTTGAGGTTGGACACCTGGTGGCTGAACGACCGCGGCGGATAGCGCTTGGGGTCGAGGTCGAGGTCGCGCATCACCATCGCCATGAGGCGCTGGCTGTCGGCGGCGTCGTAGATCGAGAAGGTCGACTTGAGCCCGACCTTCGCGGCCTCGCGCCGCAGGATCCGCACGCAGGCCGAGTGGAAGGTCATCACCCACATCGCCTTGGCGCGCGGACCGACGAGGGCCGCGACGCGCTCGCGCATCTCGGCGGCGGCCTTGTTGGTGAAGGTGATCGCCAGCACCTGCCCGGGCTGCACCCCGCGAGCAGCCAGCAGGTAGGCGATCCGGTTGGTGAGCACCCGCGTCTTGCCCGACCCCGCGCCCGCCACGATGAGCAGCGGGCCGCCCTCGTGCACGACGGCCTCGCGCTGCTGCGGGTTGAGCCCCTCGAGAAGCGTCTCGGGGTCGGTCTGCCGGGTGCTCGACTCGTCCTCGCCGTCGCGACCGCGGCCGTCCGCGGCCGCCTGGGCCCACGTGGGGACGCCCCGGTCGTCGACCGCCGTCGCGCGGGCAGCCGCAGCCGTCGGACGGGTGCCGGGAGGGGGCGGATCAGTCGGGAACAGGTCATCGAAGAGCGTGCTCATGTTGCCTCCAGACTACGTGCCGCGAGGCGACAGACCCGGCATCAGCCACCGGTCGGGGGCATATCCCGTGGCCGGCTCCGGACCGTCGCGGGCTAGCGTCGTGGCATGACCCGACTCGTGCTGCCGCACCCGCGCTACCAGGCCGGCTAGCTGGCCGCGTCGGACGAGTTCGCGGCCAGTCCGGCGAGCAGCGCGACGGTGACGGCGACCTGGCCCAGCCCGCCGGAAGCCGGCTACGCCGGGTTCGAGTTCACCCGTGAGGGTCTGCAGGACCCCGCCGAGTTCGCGCGGTTCGTCGCCCAGCGGGTGCGGGCAGCCGACGAGGACGCGCCCCGACGATCGGGCTGGACGGCGTGCCACTTCTTCTGGATCGTCGATGACGACGACGAGTACGTCGGGTCCCTGGCGTTGCGCCACGAGCTGACTCCGTTCCTCCTGCGCGAGGGCGGCCACATCGGCTACTCCGTCCGCCCGAGCGCCCGGCGTCGCGGCCACGCCCGCGAGGCCCTGCGGCTCGTGCTGCCCGTCGCCCGCGACGAGCTCGGCCTGGACCGCGTGCTGGTGACCTGCCTGGAGTCCAACGAGGCGTCGCGCCGTGCGATCGAGGCCAACGGCGGGGTCTACGAGGACTCGCGCAACGACACCCGCCGCTACTGGATCACGGTGTGAGCGTCGACCCGCACCCCGTCACGGGCGGGCTGTTCGAGTCGCCGGTGCCCCCAGGCTGCGGGTGGCCGGGCGACCCGGCCACCGCGGCGACCCCCGTGGCCCGGAACGCCGCCCAGACCGACGCCCTCGCCTGCACCTCGACGGATGTCGCCGAGCTGGATGCCCGCATCTCGGTGTGCCGCGCCTGCACGAGACTGGTCGAGTGGCGCGAAGCCGTTGCGACACGGGGCCGCCGAGCCTCCTTCGCCGACCAGCCCTACTGGGGCAGACCCGGTCCCGGCTTCGGCGACCCGGCCGCCGAGGTGCTCGTCGTCGGGCTGGCGCCCGCCGCCAACGGCACCAACCGCACCGGCCGCATGTTCACCGGCGACCGCTCCGGCGACTGGCTGTATGCCGCGTTGCACCGCGCCGGGTACGCCAGCCAGCCGCTGTCCTGGGCGAGCGGCGACGGGTTGGTGCTGCGCGGCATACGCATCGTCGCGACCGTGCGGTGCGCGCCACCCGCGAACAAGCCGACCACTGCCGAGAAGGCCACCTGCGCTCCCTGGCTGGATCGCGACCTCGAGCTGGCGGCGCCTCGCCTGCGGTCGATGCTGGCGCTCGGTTCGATCGCGTGGGACGCGACCCTGGCGAGCGCGCGCCGGTTGGGCTGGGAGGTGCCTCGGCCCAAGCCTCGGTTCGGGCACGCGGCGGAGGCGATCCTCGTGACGCCCGACCGCCGCGCGGTCCGGCTCGTCGGGAGCTACCACGTCAGCCAGCAGAACACGTTCACGGGCAAGCTCACCGAGGCCATGCTGGACGCCGCGATCGCGCGCCTGGAGCAGGTCCCGTGACCGTGCTGCTGGCCACTCCCGACGTGCGGTTCCACCGCTCCTTCCTCGAGGCAGCGGACGAGTTCGTGGCGGCTGGCGAAGCGCAGCACGCGGGACTCCCGGACATCCCGGCAGACGGCGACTTCCCGGGCTTCGTGCTGACCCGTGCGGAGCTGGAGGACCCCGCCTCGTTCACCCGGCTGGTCGAGCACGCCCTGCTCGACGAGCTGCCGGAGACCCCGCGGCGGCCGGGATGGGCCAGCGCGACCCGCTGGTGGATGGAGGACCCCGACCAGGCGGACGAGTTCGTCGGCTCGATCTCGCTGCGCCACCACATCGACCACCCCATGCTGTCGACCATCGGCGGCCACGTGGGCTACTCGGTGCGGCCGAGGGCCCGGGGCCGCGGGTTCGCCAGTGACGCCCTGCGGCAGGTCGTCCCCCGGGCGGCGGCGCGCGGCATACCCCGGCTGCTCGTGACCTGCGACCTCGACAACGTCGCGTCGGCACGCACCATCGAGACGTGCGGCGGCGTGTTCGAGGGCGAGCTGGAGGGCAAGCGCCGCTACTGGATCGCGACGGGGGCCTAGCCGCGACCGAGGTGCGCCGGTGTCAGACGGGCGACCCGTCCCGAATCTGACAACACCCGCATCTGCGCAGGTCAGCGGCCTGCGCGCGGCGACTGCACTGTCAGATCCGGCCCGAGGGGTGCCGGACACCGGGACAGGCGGCAGAGGGTGACCTCGGATCGCCCACTGGGGCGGCACCCCAGTCACGGGAGGACGCCGGATGCTTCGTTCACTCTTTTCGTCTGTGGCAGGTACCGCGCTCGCGGTCGCCATGACGCTCCCCGGTCAGGCGGCCACGGCCGCAGCGGTCGCGGACACCCTGCCCACCGTCAACATGGAGGCGACCGTCAAGGCTGCCCAGATCGACCCGCGTCGCGCGGACGACACGGTGACCCAGGGCGCCAAGGCCAGCGTGCTCGCCGTCGAGCAGGCACTGCAGGCCAGGCACCTGCTCGACGCGAGCTGGGTCGACGGCTACTTCGGCACCAAGACGGTCGAGGCCTACGCGGCGTACCAGCGGTCACTGGGGTACAGCGGTCTCGATGCCAACGGTCTGCCCGGACGGACCTCGCTGACCACCCTGGGGCAGGGCCGGTTCACCGTGACCCGCCCCATCGGTCCGGGGGCCCAGGTCCCCTGGGGGGCGTTCACGGTCAACGAGCGCACCCGCAGCATGCTGCACGAGGCGGAGGCCGCCCTCGGCCGGACGATCGTGCTCGACCAGGGTTCCTACAACCCGGGTGGGGACCCGTCGTCGGCCGGCACCCACGACGGTGGCGGGGTGGTCGACATCAATGTCGCAGGCATGAGCACCTCGACCCGGACCTCGGTCGTGCGGCCCTGCGCGAGGTGGGCTTCGCCGCCTGGCTGCGCAACCCCAACCAGGGCGACTGGCCGTGGCACATCCACGCCGTGGCGATCAGCGACACCGACCTGTCGAGCCAGGCCCAGCACCAGGCCGGCGACTACTACCTGGGGCTCAACGGCCTGGCGAACCGCGGGGCCGACGACGGCCCGCGGGTCACCATCCACACCTGGGAGGAGTACCTGCGCCTGTAGTGACCGGTTCACCACAACAACCAAGGAAGGCACCATGAAACTGAGCAAGATCCTGGCCGCGGGAAGCCTCGCGGCAGCCGTCATCACCTCGACCTTCGCCATCGCGGCGCCGGCGCAGGCCGCCTCCCGCGACGGCGTCTGCGACAGCGGCGAGTTCTGTTACTACTACAACAGCGACGAGGCCGGCTCCGTGTCGGACTTCACCGGCTCTCTCGGCGACTACGGCACGACCCAGCCCGAGTGCTACGACTTCAAGGGCGCAGGCAACGGCAAGGGCCTGTGCATCAAGAACAACGCCGCGTCGGTCTGGAACCGCAGCTCCCAGACCGTCCGCGTCTACTTCAACAGCGACTACGGCGGCACGTACCAGTCCATCGCTTCGGGGACCAAGGCCAACCTCAACGCCACCCTGAAGAACAACAACGCCTCGCACAAGTTCGGGCCGTTCAGCTCGGCGTCCTGCTCGACCTCTGGTCTCGGTGACCCACGCACGTGCGCGGGAGCAGTGACCTGGGCCAACGACCACCTCGGCAGCACCTCGTTGGGCACCGGCACGTGCGACCACGTCGTGGCCCTGGCGTACGGCTGGTCCAGCAGCGGTTCGCACGACGCCTACCTCCACTGGACCCAGGTGCCCGAGCTCGTACAAGCACGGCGGCGACCGCAGCGTGCCGGCCGGCGGCCTGGCATTCTTCTCCGGCGGCTCGCAGGGCTACGGCCACGTGATGCTGTCGCTGGGCGGCGGCAACTTCGCCTCGACCGACATCGGCACGGACGGGCGCTACCACGCCGGTCGCTACGGCAAGACCACGATCGCCCTGATCGAGTCGAGCTTCGGCGAGCACTACCTGGGCTGGACCCAGCCCTGGTTCAAGGTCAACCACTGACCGGTTGACGAGGACGGCGGGCGGGCGCACAGGCCCCCGCCCGCCGTCCGCCACCAGCCCATGCGACCACAGGAGACCACCATGTCGAGACAAACAACGGCGTTCGCGACACTGCTCACCACGCTGGCCCTCGCTCTGACCGGGCTGTCGCTCGCCGGTCCGGCGTCGGCCGCGGGGCGTGACGGGCAGTGCCAGAGCGGGGAGTTCTGCTACTACTACAACAGCGACGAGGCCGGGTCGGTGTCCGACTTCACGGACTCCATCGACGACTACGGCACGACCCAGCCGACCTGCTACGAGTTCAAGGGCGCCGGCAACGGCCAAGGGGTCTGCGTCAAGAACAACGCTGCCTCGGTCTGGAACCGCAGCAGCAAGACCGTCCGGGTCTACTTCAACAGCAACTTCGCCGGCTCCCACCAGGACATCGCGGCGGGCACCAAGGCGAATCTCAACGCCACGCTGAAGAACAACAACGCCTCCCACGAGTTCCTCAGCGGGTCGACCCCGACCGGCTGCAAGACCGACGGCACCAACAGCACCAAGCCCACCACGATCCTCGTCTACCGGGTGCAGCTGGGGCGGGTCGACCGCGTTGCGTTCAAGACGTACGCCAAGAACGTCCTGCCCGAACGAGTGGATCTCGAGCTGGCCGGCCGAGTCGCTCAACGCCGGCGCGATGGCGGTCACGAGCTACGGGTGGTACTGGGCCCTGCACTCGACCCGCCAGACCTCCTGGGGAGCGTGCTACGACGTGCGGGACGACACCGGCGACCAGGTGTACCGCCCGAGCTCGGCACTGACGTCGACCAGCGCTGCTGTCGACCGCACCTGGGGCACCCGGATGACCCGCAGCGGCAACATCCTGCAGGCTCACTACTGCTCGACCACCACGGCCTGCGGTGCCTGGGTCGACGGCAACTGGATGTCGCAGTACGGCTCACGCGACCTCGCGGCGGGCGGCTCGGGGTACCAGGCGATCCTGCGGCACTACTACGACGGGATCGTCATCACGTCCTGACCCCACCACACCGCACCGTCCAGCCCTGACCGTCCGACGACCGCCCGGCTCACCTCATGAGCCGGGCGGTCACCCGGGTTCGTCGGGTCCCCCCTGCTCTCCGCGTGCCGATGTCCGGTTTGCCCTGTAGCGTCACCCTCGCTGCTCGGAACACGACATCGCCGAGGAGGGGGCATGGGCGACCGCACGACCACCCTGAGGGTGCAGGCCATCGAGGACTTCGCCACGGCCCTTGCCGATCTGCGCGAGTCGGTCGGCAGGCCGTCATTCCGCGTGATGGCGGGGCGTTCGCAGGCCATCTCCCACACCACCTTGCACGAGGCGGTGCACGGCAACCGGCTGCCGAGCTGGGCCACCACAGCCGAGTTCGTCAAGGCCTGCGGCGCCGACCCGCGGCTCTACCGAGACCGCTGGGAGGTGGCCAACCGCACGGTCGTCTCGGTCACGCACGGTGCGTGCCGGCCGGTGGCCGGGATCGCCGACCACGTCGCGCCGGGTGGAGCCCGTGAGCTGGCCCTGGCGACCCGGACGGCTGAGGCCGTCCAGGCCCCCGAGTCAGTCCAGGCCCCCGAGCCTGCCCTGGCCCCCGAGTCAGTCCAGACCCCCGAGCCTGCCCTTCCCCCCGAGCCCGCCCTGGCCCTCGAGCGCACCAAGGACGCGCAGGACGGCGGCTTCCGGCGCGCCCACCTCGGCTCGACCCCCCTGGCCGCCGCGATGGACCGGACCCACCTGGTCCCGACCGCGCTCGGCTCGGCGCTGCACGCACGGTGGCACCCGGATCGCCGCACCCTGCTCGGCGTGGCCACGCTGGTGGTGACCGTGGCCACCGGACTGGGATTCGTCTGGTCCGGTCACGAGAAGCCAAGCCCAGGACCAACGGCGTCCCGGGCCCCGGCGGCCGCCGACTGCCCTGTGCACCAACAGAACCCGCCCGCCGCACCCCCTGCCCACAAGGGCGACCGCGCGACCTTCGTCGCCGACGTGACGCTGGGGGACTGCACCCACGTCCAGGCGGGCCAGACGCTCCCCAAGGTGTGGCGCCTCAAGAACACCGGGTCGGTGCCCTGGGTCGGCTACACGCTGCACCGCCTCGACCTGCCCCAGCAGCGGGGGCAGTGCCAGACCATCTCCGACGTCCCGGTCCCCGACACGACACCGGGACAGGTCGTGGACGTCAGGGTCGGTGTCAGCGTCCCGACCTCGCCCACCTTCTGCGTGGTTCGCTTCAAGATGGTCGATGCCGGTGGGCAGGTGGCGTTCCCCGGCAGCCGACCCGTGAACTTCCAGGTCATCGTCGACCCCTCGAACCGCACGGAGGCGCAGGGGCAGGGCTGACGCCTCACCGCGCCACCCCGCCATCACGGCCCTCATGCCGGGGCCGACGGAGTCACTCGAGGGGAAGCTCGACCCGGAAGCAGGTGCCGCCCTCTCGCGGCGCCGGCTGGACCGTGACGGTGCCACCCAGTCCGTCGACCAGCGCCTTGACCAGGGCCAGGCCGAGCCCGGTGCCGACGCGCCGCACCCCGCGGTAACGCAGGTAGAGCTCGGACCGCTCGAACGCGACAGACCTGTCGTCCTCAGTCAGCCCGGGCCCGCCGTCACGCACCTCCAGGACGGCCCGGCCGGGCTCCTCGCGCACGGCGATGACCAGTGGCGCGCCTGCCTCGGTCACGCGCAGCGCGTTCTCGGCCAGCCCGTCGATCACCTGCCGGACCCGGCCGGGATCGGTGCGGACGGGCACGGCTTCGGGCGGGAGCTCCACCGCAAACAGGACACCCTCCCGCCGGCAGCGCTCCGCCCAGACCTGCGCGGCCTGCGCCACGACCTCGCCCAGGTCGAGCGGCACGGTCTCGAAGCGGAAGTCGTCCGCCCCGAGCCGCGCGAGATCGAGCAGGTCGGTCACGAGCCGCTCCAGCCGGTCCGACTCGGCGAGGATCGTGGCGCCCGCGCGGGGGACCGCGTCGCCGGTGATCACACCGTCCTGAAGCCCCTCCGCGAATCCCTTGACCGCGCCGAGCGGGGTCCTCAGCTCGTGGGACACCGACAGAAGGAACTCGCGCTGGCGGCGCTCGCTGTGCTCGAGTGCCTCGGCGAGGGCGTTGAGCGACTCCCCGGTCTCCGCCACCTCCGCCGGACCGGCCGGGAGCACGCGGACCGACCGCTCTCCCGAAGCCATCCGCTGGGCTGCCGCTGCAGTGCTTCGCAGGGGCGCGGCGAGCCTCCTCGCGAAGAGCACCGAGGCCAGCACCGCGAGCACCAGTCCGATGACCAGTGCGAGCAGCACCCGGTTGAGCAGCCGAAGGGTCTGGCCGGTGGCCAGGCTGGCCCGCTCGGCGAACACGACCGTGGCGCCGGTGGACAGCGGTCGCACCTCCACCAGCACCGTGCGCCCGTCGATGCGCACCGTGCGCGAGCTCCGCACCCCCCGCGCAGCCGCAGGCAGCTGGTTGTATGCCGTTCGAGCCAGTGGGTCGCCGACCAGCCGCCCCCCGGCGCCCTCCCAGGCCACGGGGTGTCCTGCTGTCGGACGACGCGTAGAGCGGGGGTGATGTCCACCGGCCGACTGGCCTCGAGAACGGCACTGACGAGATCTGCCTTGCTGCGCAGTGCTTTTCGGGCCTCGTCCTGCGCTGCGCCTCGCACCAGGCCGACCGACACGAGCCCTGCGACGACGACCGCGATCGTCACCACGACGGCCATCAGGGCAGCCGTTCGCCGCTCCAGGGAGCCGCGGCCCGGGCTCACGGTCGCTCCACGCTGTAGCCGACGCCCCGCACGGTGCGGATCGGGCTTGCTTCGCCGAGCTTGGCCCGCAGCTGGGCGATGTGAACATCGACCGTGCGCGTCGGGTCGTCGGACGGGTAGCCCCAGACAGCCGACAGCAGCTCGGCGCGCGTCCAGACCCGGCCGGGCCTGGACATCAGCTGGGCGAGCAGGTCGAACTCGGTCGTGGTGAGCGGCACCGGACGCTCTCCGAGGCGCCCTCGCCTCGTGTCCGTCTCCAGCACGAGGTCGCCGACGACCAGCCGACGGGCTGCTTGCTGTCGGAGTCCTGGCCGGCGTGCTGCTGGCGGCGGAGCAGGGCGCGGACCCTCGCGGCCAGCTCGCGGGGTGAGTAGGGCTTGGTGACGTAGTCGTCGGCGCCGAGCTCGAGCCCGACGATCCGGTCGACCTCGTCGTCTCGAGCCGTCACGAAGATGACCGGGGTCCAGTCGTCAGCGGCGCGCATCCGCCGGCACAGCTCGATCCCGTCGATGCTGCCGGGCAGCCCGATGTCGAGCAGCACGAGGTCGTGCTCCCGCGACTCGCAGGGCGGTCAGGGCCGAGTCGGAGTCGCCGACGACCTGCACGCGATGACCGTCCCGCTCGAGGTAGAGCCTGGCCAGCTCGGCCAGCGCGGGCTCGTCCTCGACGAGGAGGACCTTCGACGTCGCGCCGGACGGGGTGGTCATGGCGCTACCGTCGCGGACCCGAGGGTGCCACGGCAAGCGACCGGCCGGCACAACGCACGATCGGTGCGCGGCCGCGCCGGAACCCGAACACTGCCCGAACACTGCAACCACACGCCTCGCACAGCGCGGGTGCAGCCTCGTGGCATGGACACCAGAACTCTCCTCATCCGCTGCGCCGCCCTGCTGACAGCCGGGGCCGCGCTCATCCACGTCGGGGTCAGCGCAGACCACTTCCGCGAGTGGTGGGCCGCGGGACTCTTCTTCCTCGTCTCGGCTGCGGCCCAGCTGGGCTGGGCTGCTGTGGTGCTGGTCGCGTCCGGCCTCGCAGGCGGGTTCTCCTGGCGGGGGCCGCCGGGTCGGCGGCGCTGGTCCTGCTCTGGCTGGTGTCCCGCACCAGCGGGCTGCCGTTCGGGCCCGAGGCCGGTGTGGCCGAGCCGATCGGGGCCGCCGACACCCTCTGCGTGGTCATGGAGGTGCTGAGCGGAGGGCTCGCGGCCGTGGCCGTGACCGCGTGGGCGCCGACCCGGCTGCGGCGCCGTCGACGCCGCGCCGGGCCGCCGTCGTCACCGGCGCCGTCGCCGCCCTGACCCTCGTCGCGAGTGGGGCTGCGATCGCCGCCCCGGGTCACGACCACGAGGAAGGCACGGCGGCCCACACCCACGGCACCGACTCGGGCACGCCGACCGCCCACGACCACTCCGACGTGCCGAACCTGCCCGACACATCGAAGGCGACCGCCGGAGCAGACCGCCGCGGCGAAGGACCTCTTGACGCGGACCATCGCCGCCACGACCGCCTACCGGGACCCGGCCGTGGCGACGAAGGCCGGGTTCGACGTGCAGGCGGCCTGGGACCGCAAGCAGAAGAAGATCGCCGCCGCCGGGAAGACACCCAAGGCGGATGCGCGCGGACGGATCCACGTGCCGAACAAGGCCAACCGGACCGACGGCAGGATCCTCGACCCCGCTGCCCCCGAGACGCTCATCTACTCGCGCTCGGCCGACGGGAAGTTCCACCTCGTGGGCGTCATGTTCACCGCCGAGAAGAAGACTCCACCGACCTCCTACCAGCCCTACGTCCGCTGGCACACCCACGAGGCCTGCACGGGTGGCGGGGCGAAGAAGGCCAAGCCGGTCGACGGGAAGTGCGCCGACGGGCACCACGCTTCGCACCACGGGCGCGATGACCCACCTGTGGTTCGTCGACGACGCACAGCTGGCCCAGGCCTACGCCGTGAAGCCACCGCTCAAGGCCCTGGCTCGCCTACCAGAAGGCCCTCGCCTAGGGTCGGAGCATGCCTACCTCACACGCCCTGGTCGTGCCCCACAACGGGAACTCCTCGGTCCTGGAGGTCCAGTCGCTCGAGGTCCCGACGCCCGGCGACGGCGAGGTGCAGGTCGAGGTCGCCGCGGTCGGCGTGAACTTCATCGACGTCTACCAGCGGCAGGGGGTCTACCCGATCCCCACGCCGTTCGTCGCCTGCTCCGAGGGAGCAGGGGTGGTGACCGCAGTGGGCACGGGCGTGTCGGACGTCGGGGTGGGCGACCGGGTCGCGTGGGGGCAGGGGCTCGGGGCCGGCGGGTCGCGTGGTCAACCGCGCGGCCGACTCGCTCGTCCCGGTGCCCGGACGGAGTCGACCTCGACGTGGCCGCCGCCGCGATGCTCCAGGGCATGACGGCGCACTATCTCGTCAACTCCACGTATGCCGTGGGGCCCGGCACCGATCGCGCTCGTGCACGCCGCGGCAGGTGGGGTGGGACAGCTGCTGGTGCAGCTCGTCAAGGCCAAGGGCGGACGGGTCGTCGCGACCGCCGGCTCGGCCGACAAGCTGGAGATCGCGCGGCGGCTCGGCGCGGACGCCGTCATCAACTACCGCGAGGCCTCCGACCTGGCCGCGGAAGTGCGGGAAGCCAACGGTGGCAACGGCGTCGACGTCGCCTACGACGGAGTCGGCAAGGCCACGTTCGACGCGTCACTGGCCTCGCTGCGGCCGCGCGGGATGATGGTCCTGTTCGGCGGGGCGAGCGGCCAGGTGCCGCCGTTCGACATCCAGCGGCTCAACGCGCTCGGCTCGCTCTTCCTCACGCGACCCACCCTCGGCAGCTACACCGCCACCCGCGAGGAGCTGCTGGAGCGCGGCACCTCGGTGCTCGACGACATCGCAGCCGGACGCCTCACGATCGAGGTGGGCGGGCGCTACGCGCTCGCTGACGCGGCCGCGGCATACGACGACCTGGAAGCCCGCCGCACCACCGGCAAGCTGCTCCTCATCCCCTGAGCCGACACCGGCACACGGCAGGATGGGCCCATGGCTTCAGCCGCCGCTGCCGCGCCGTGGGTGCTGCACGTCGACCTCGACCAGTTCCTCGCTGCCGTCGAGATCCTGAGGCACCCCGAGCTCGCCGGGGTGCCGCTCATCGTCGGAGGGCGCGGCGACCCGACCGAGCGGGCCGTGGTGTCGACGGCGTCCTACGAGGCACGGGAGTTCGGGGTGCGTTCCGGCATGCCGCTCAAGGTGGCGGTGCGCAGATGTCCGGAGGCGGTGCTGCTCCCGGTCGACTTCCCCGTCTACGAGGAGGCCTCGGCGCGGGTCATGGAGGTGCTGCGCGGTATGCCGGGTGCCGTCGTGGAGGTGCTCGGCTGGGACGAGGCGTTCGTCGGCGTGACCACCGACGACCCTCGCGGCTACGCGCACGCCATCCGCGCCGCGGTCCTCGAAGCCACCGACCTGCACTGCTCCGTGGGCATCGGTGACACCAAGGTGCGGGCCAAGATCGCGACCGACTTCGGCAAGCCGCGGGGGGTCTTCGAGCTGACGAGAGACAACTGGTTCGAGGTGATGGGCGACCGGCCCACGGTCGCGCTCTGGGGTGTCGGGTCGAAGATCTCCCAGCGGCTCGCGTCGCACGGCTACCGCACGGTGCGCGACCTGGCGGAGGCAGACGAAGCCACCTTGGTGGCCGAGTTCGGGCCGCGGATGGGACCCCACTACGGCCGGCTCGGTCGCGGCGTCAGCTCGGCGACCGTCGACGACACCCCCTGGATCGCCCGCGCCCACGGGCGTGAGGTGACCTACCAGACCAACCTCGTTGCAGCCGCAGGAGATCTCCGCGGCCATCCACGCCCTCGCCGGACAGGTCGTCGAGGACATCCGACGCGAGGAGCGCCCCTGCCAACGGGTCTTCCTCAAGGTCAGGTTCGCGCCGTTCTTCACCACCAACCGGGTCCGCAAGCTCGCCGAGCCGACGTTCGACGCGGAGGTCATCGCCCACACAGCGCTCGATCTGCTGACCGGGCTCGAGGACGACCGCCCGATCCGGCTGCTCGGCGTCCGGGCGGAGATGGTGCCGCCCGAGGGCGGCTACGTCGACCCGCGCACCACCGGACGCGGCGGTCCGAGTGCCCGCGCTGCCGGCACCGGCGGCGGCACCGAGGACGTGGCGCCGGAAGCTGAGCCCGCCGGTCCGACCCGTGGCTCAGAGCAGGCGGCGGCCCATCGCCCAGGCCGTGAGCTCGTGGCGGGACGAGAGCTGGAGCTTGCGCAGCACCGAGGACACGTGGGTCTCCACGGTCTTCACCGAGATGAACAGCTCCTTGGCCACCTCCTTGTACTGGTAGCCACGGGCGATCAGCCGCATCACCTCCCGCTCACGGGCGGAGAGCCGGTCGAGCTCCTCGTCGACCTGGGCGACCTCGCCCGCCGCAGCGCCGAAGGCATCGAGGACGAAGCCGGCCAGCCGTGGCGAGAACACCGCGTCGCCGTCGGCCACCCGCTGGATCGCCCGAGTCAGGTCGTTCGCGCCGATGGTCTTGGTGACGTAGCCGCGAGCGCCCGCGCGGATGACCGCGATGACGTCCTCGGCGGCGTCCGACACGGACAGCGCGAGGAAGCGCACCGGCTGACCGGACTCGGTCTCCAGGCCACGGCAACCGTGGATGACGTCCACCCCGCCGTTGCCGTTGCCGCCGGGCAGGTGGACGTCGAGCAGCACGACCGGGGGCTTCGTCTGCCGGATCACCGCGATGGCGGAGTCCACGTCGGGCGCCTCACCCACGATGACCACGGCCGAGCCGAGCTCGGCCTTGACCCCGGAGCGGAACATGCGGTGGTCGTCCACCAGGACGACCTCGACCGGCTTCTTCTCAGGCGTGTTCACGACTCTCCTCCGCGGGCTGCTGCTCGGGCTGGTGTGGGGGTGCGTGCGGGGGCAGGCTCAGGCTGACCTCGGTGCCCTGCTCGAGCCGGCGCACCCTGGCCGCGCCACCGTGCCGCTGCATCCGGCCCAGGATCGACTGGCGCACCCCGAGACGGTCCTCGGGGATCTCGTCGAGCTCGAACCCCTGCCCGTGGTCGCGCACGAACGCCTCGACGCCCGACGCCCCGACCTCGAGGTAGACCGACACCGGCGGCGCACCGTGCCTGACGGCGTTGAAGAGGGACTCGCGCACGGCGCGGACGAGCGCCTGCCCTCCGTCGTCGAGCGGCCGGTCGCCGGTCGAGACCACCTCGATGGGTATGCCGTGCAGATCCTCGACCTCGTGCGCGGCCTCGGCCACCGCGGTGGCGAGGGTCGCATCGGAGTCGGACGGGCCGGCATACAGCCAGGAGCGCAGCTCGCGCTCCTGGGCGCGGGCCAGCTGGGTCACTGCAGCGGCATCGCCGGCCTTGCGCTGGATGAGTGCGAGGGTCTGCAGCACCGAGTCATGGAGGTGGGCCGCGATGTCGGCGCGCTCGGTGGCCCGGGCCCGCTCGGCCTGCTCATGCCGCAGGTCGGACCACAACCGCAGCACCCAGGGAGCGGAGATGAGGGCGACACCGGCCAGCACGGCGAGCACCGCCGCGCCGATGTCCCAGATGGCGGCGAGGGACCTTCCCCGGGTGGCCATGATGACCAGCCCGGCCAACGCGAGGATCCCGCCGAACGCCAGCCGCGCGACGCTGAACCGCCTTGTCCCCGCCTCCGATCCGAGCCAGCGACCGCGCTGCGAGTCGTCGAGCTGGGACCAGGCCAGGACCGCACCGGCGGCCACGACGAGTAGCGGGACGAGGATTCCGAGACGGGCGTTGAAACCGGCGTTCTGGGCCACGACCACCAGTCCGATGCCGAGCAGCAGGCCGCCCACCAGCAGCACGCGGGTCGCGTCGCGCTCGCTGGCGCCGGTGACCGGCTCGGCCTCCGGGGTGCCGGCGCTCGCCACCGCGTCGGCGTCCGCGGGGTCGACGGGGCGCCTGCCTCCGTCGACCACTCCTCCTCGGGACTGCGGGGTCAGCGCCCACAGGAAGATGTAGGCCACGAGGCCGGCACCGGTGGGGATCGAGATCAGCACGAACGCCAGCCGGATCCATCGCACCGGCCAGCGCAGGTGCTGGGCCAGACCCACGGCCACGCCCGCGATGACCTTGCCCTCCACGGGTCGCGTGAGGGCCGGCCGCGCGGCGCGGCGCTCTGCGGCCCTGGCCTCCGCTGGGGGGACGGGCCGCTCGTAGGGAGTCGGCATGTCCTCATCCTGACGCACGATCCACCGGATGCCGAACCGATTCAGGGTGCGCTCAGCCCTCCTCAGGGTCGGTTCAGGGTCGACCCTCATGGCAGCTACCCGACGGCGCGACCACCATGGTCGACATGACGCAGACACCTGGGCCGACCGCAGGCCCGACGAACACCGGCACGACCAACGACGCCCACACCACCGGCCTCGACCGGTTCTTCGGCTGGATCCGCTCCGTGGACCTGCGCCGGGACGCCGACGACAAGTGGCTGGCGGGTGTGTGTTCCGGCATCGCGACCCGGCTCGGGGTGGACGCCATCGTGATCCGCGCCGCCCTGGTCCTGCTCGTGGTCCTCGGAGGCGTCGGCATCACCGTCTACCTGATCGCGTGGGCGTTCCTGCCCAACAACCACGACGAGATCGTGGCCGAGAAGGCGCTGCGCGACGGTGACGTGCTGGGGATCATCCTGCTCGTCATCATCGGCCTGTCGCTCATCGGGGGCACCGGCCTGGCCGGCGACGTCCCCGGCATCGGCTGGATCTGGTGGGTCGTCGTCCCGATCGGTCTCGTGGTCTGGCTCGTGACGCGCAACCGCGGCCACGAGCCGAAGGCACAGCCACCGTACGTGCAGGCGCCCTACGCGTCCGCCGACCCCCAGGCCACCGCCTCCCCGACCTGGGCCAACCAGGCCGGCACCGCGTGGCCCGCCACGAGCGCCGCCGCCGCGACGGCCGACGCGCCGACCGCGCCGCCTGGGGCCGCCGAGGGCGAGCCCCTCCCCCAGACCCAGGAGTATGCCGCGATGGCACCCACCGCCTACGCCCCCACCGCCTACGCCCCTGCACCAGCGTCCACGCCTCCCGGCGGCACCCACTTCCCGCCGCCGACCCCGGCCGCTCCCCGCCCGCCGCGTCCTCCGAAGGTCCCGCGTCGCCGTAGTGGCGGCTTCGTCTCGGCCCTGCTCATCGGCGGACTGGCCATCGCGGCGTACGGCGCGACGCTGTCGCTCCACGAGGCCGCGAACTGGGCAGGCAGCGACGAGACAGTGGCCCTGGCCGCCGCCCTCGGCGTCCTGGGACTCGGCACCCTCGTGCTCGGCCTGGTGGGGCGACGAGCCGGGTTCACCGGCTTCCTGGCCATCGTGCTCGCCCTCGTCACCTGGACGGCGTCCGTCGTGCCCGACGTGACCTTCGGCGGCGGGATCGGCGAACGGACCTGGCGCCCGTCGGCCACCGACACCACGGCGAAGTACCGGCTGAGCATCGGGTCGGCAGAGCTCGACCTCGCCGAAGCGCAGGACAACCCCGGCACGGCGCGCAAGATCGAGGCGCGGGTGGGTATCGGCGAGCTCAAGATCTACATCCCGCAGGACCTCACGGTCGAGGTCCGCAGCTCGGTCGCGGCGGGCGACATCTCCCGGTTGGGAACGCCCGACCTGGGACCGGTCGCACCCCCCGGAGTCGACGGCGACGGCGACCCCGTCCAGCTCGACGGCCGCGACGGCCGCGACATCAGCACCGTCGAGACCTTCGGCGAGGGTGCCCCCGACGTCATCGTCGACGCCCACGTCGGCTTCGGCCAGATCCTGATCGGCAAGGAGTGACGCCCATGAGCAACGAGCCCGAGGCACGCGAGACACCCCAGGACGACACGACGCGGTTGGAGCAGACAGTGCAGAACCAGACCTCCCGGAACGACCCGACCGAGCAGCTCGACCTGCCCGACGCCACACGCGCGATCGACGTGCAGGAGCAGGAGACCGCCGAGACCGACGACGGGCCGATCCGGTTCGACGCGCCGCCTTCCGCCGCCGACCAGCCCGCCACGGGACCCAGCCCTGCCGAGCACGGTCGTGACGAGCACGGTCGTGACGAGCACGGCCGGCGAGCACCACTCGGAGCTGGCCGCCAGCCCTGCCCGAGCGGCCGAGCGGGCCGCACGCACCCGCCATCGTGCTGGGGCTGGTGTGCCTGGCCGTCGCCGGCATCGTGCTGGCCGAGGAGCTCGGCACGCTGAGCGTGGACTGGGGCGACGTCGGCCCACTGGGGATCGTGGCTGCCGGCGCCGTGCTCGTGCTCTTCGGCCTGGTGGGGCTGCTCAGCTCCCGTCGCGCCAAGAGCTGACGAGAGCTGACGCGAGCTCACGCAGCCACCCGGCTCAGGCGGCCAGCCAGCGTCGCATGTGCGGCGCGAAGGACCTGCTGAGGTGGTAGCGCTCCAGCTCCAGCCGCGGCACCCACCGCACCGACTCGGTCGACCCACCCACGTCGTGGACGACCGGGTCGGTCGGCTGTGGGCACCACGCGGCATACACGATCCGCACGGCGTGGAAGTCCTCGAGGCGACCGCTGGGAGCCCGGCCGATCCAGTGCGAGGTCTGGGCATCGAGCAGCCGCACCCGTTCCACGCTCTGGCCGCTCTCCTCCCACACCTCGCGGTGCAACGCCGCCAGCGGCTGCTCACCGGGGTCGAGCCCGCCTCCCGGCAGGGTCCACCGGCCGGGTGCCGACGTGAGTGCCGACAGCTCAGTGAGCAGGACGCCTCGGTCGCTGGTGACCACGCCGTATGCCGCGGTGCGCTGGTAGGGACTCGCCTGCTCGCCCGGCGCGACCACCAGCCCGGCATCCGTGGGCACCGGCACGTCGACGGCGGGGACCGCGGACGCCGCTGTGACGGCGTAGCCGAGGACGAGGGTGCCGTCGGCCCCGCGGCTGGCTTCGCGCAGCCGCGGACGGGACCAGCCGAGCCGGGCCAGCTCCCGCACGGGGTCGGCGCCATGACCGAGGACGAAGTCGGCGACCACGCGGCCCTCCGACGCCTCGGCACGCACCACGATCGGATCCCCCTGGGGCGACACGGATCCGGTCACGGAGCACCAGCGCGGCGGTACTCGTCCTCGGCCAGGGCCGCCACCGACGGCCAGTCCTGGTCGGGGGCGACGTTGCGGTTGGTCTCCGCCATGCGGTCGAGCAGGTCGGGCTCGGTGAGCAGCCGGGCCAGGCCATGGGCCAGGGCGTCGTCGTCCGCGCCGAGGACCCCGTTGACGCCGTCTACGACGAAGTCCCCCACCCCGGTGTCCCGGCGAGCCACGACCGGAAGCCCGGCTGTGCGCGCCTCCAGCGCGGCGATGCCGAAGGCCTCGAGCCGGGCAGGCGTGAGGTAGACGTCGCTGTCCCAGTAGCGCTTCCGCAGCTGGTCGCGGCCGACCCGACCCGGGAGGGCGACCCAGTCGCCCATGTCGTGCCGCGCCACGAACCGCTCGAGCCTGCCGCGCTCCGGCCCCTCGCCGAAGACGGTGAGCCGCACGGGGCGCTCGTCACCAGCCAGCTCGCGGGCCCGCGCGGCGACCTCGAGGACGGCCAGCGGTCGCTTGCGCGCTGCGAACCTCAGGGCGGCTACCACCTCGACCGGCGCGCCCGGCTGACGGGGCGGCCGGGCGGGCGGACGCCACACGTCGAGGTCGATGCCGTTGGGGAAGACGCGCACCTCACTGCCCTGCCCCACCACCTTCTGCACGGAGGCTGCGGCCACCCCCGAGACGGCGGAGAGGGCCGCGCCGCGATGACCCCAGCGGCGGGCGTGGCCGAGGGCGCGGAAGACGGGTTGCGAACGCTCCATGAGGCAGTGCCAGGTGATGGCGGTCGGCATCCCGAGCCCGAGCGACACGCCGGCCAGGTCGGTCGCGAACGGGCTCACCACCCCCATGTGCACGTGGGCCACGTCGAAGCCACCGGCCCGCAGCCGTCGTCGCACCTCCGGTGGCGCGAACGGGTTGACGGGCAGGTCCCACGGCAGGCGGAGCGCCATCCGGTGGACCGGCACGCCGTCGACGTCCTCGACGAACCCGTGCCGCTGTCCCTGCTCACCCGGGGTCGCGGTGAACACCTCGACCTCGTGCCCGCGGCCCCGCAGGTGGGCGGCCAGGTCGTGCGTCTGGACCTCGATCCCGCCCAGCCTGGGCAGGTAACAGTCCGTCAGCAGGGCCACCTTCACAGGCAAGAGCCTGCCATGCGACAGGATGGCTCGTGATGACCCACACCCTCGTGGCCTTCCACGCACACCCCGACGACGAGGCCCTGCTGACCTCGGGCACGTTGGCGCGTGCGGCCGCCGAGGGACACCGGGTCGTCGTGGTCGTGGCCACCGACGGTGACCTCGGCCTCGCCGCGGACGAGTACGCCGCCGACGGCGCGCTGGGTGCCCGACGCCTGCAGGAGCTGCGTCGGTCCGCCGGCGCGCTCGGGGTCGCCCGGGTCGTCTACCTCGGCTACGCCGACAGCGGCCTGGGACCGGAGCTGCTCCCGGACCCACCCGATCGGGTCCGCTTCGTCCGAGCGCCGCTGCACGAGGCCGCGACCAGGCTGGCCGAGGTCCTGCGCGAGGAGGACGCAGCGGTCCTGCTGAGCTACGACCGCAACGGCGGCTACGGGCACCGCGACCACGTCCGGGTGCACGAGGTGGGCGAGCGGGCGGCATACCTCGCAGGCACGCGGCGCGTGCTCCAGGCGACGGTGCCGCGCGACACGATCGCGCGGGCCGTGGACCTCGCCGCGAAGGTCTACCGCTTCCCGCCGGAGTTCGACATCGAGGGTTTCAAGCGGGCCTTCAGCGCGCGGTCCGAGATCACCCACCGCATCGACGTGCGCCGGTATGCCGCCGCGAAGCGGGCTTCGATGCGCGCCCACGCCTCCCAGTCGAGTGCCGAGGACGGCGCCGACCGGACGCTGGCGGCGTTCCTGCGGATCCCCCGGCCGCTCTACGACCTGGTGTTCGGGCGCGAGTGGTTCGTCGACCCGGCGCGGCCCGCTGGGCTGCCGGTGGCGCACGACGTCTTCGAGGGCCTGACGTGAGCAGCATCGAGGCGACCGACGGCCCCGGCACCCGGCCGCAGCGGTCCAAGGTCAGGACGCTGCTGCAGGGCGCGTTCGGCCTGGGGCTGGCGGCGTTCCTGCTGGCGTGGGGTGTGCCGCACTTCGGCAAGACGTCGTGGTCGAAGATCTGGGAGGTGCTGACCCGGGTGCCGGCGGACACCGCCCTGTTGCTCCTCGGCGGGGTCGTCGTCGGCCTCTACTGCTACACCTTCACGCTCACCGGCTCGATGCGCGGGCTGCGGCACTGGCAGGCCCTCATCGTCAACGTGGCAGGTTCGTCGGTCGGCAACCTGCTCCCCGGCGGAGGGGCTGCCGGACTCGCGGCGACCTACACGATCTGCCGCTCCTGGGGCTTCTCCCGGCGTGACATCTCGACCTCCGCCATCGTCACCGGCGTCTGGAACGTCCTGGCCCGGATCGCCCTGCCCGTCCTGGCGATCCTCGGGCTGCTGTCGGGCCGCGACCAGGACGTGCCCGGCGCCCTGGAGGACGCCGCCCTCGCCGGTGCGCTGAGCGGATCGGTCATCCTCGTCGTCTTCGTGTCGATCCTCGCGTCCGAGCGGGCCGCGATCTCGATCGGCCAGGGTCTCGACAAGGTCATCGGGCGGCTGTGGAAGCGACGCACCATGAGCGTGAAGGCGCTGGTCGTCGATCTCCGTCACCGGATCAACGACGTGGTCCGCACGGGGTGGGTCAGGATGACCCTGGGGTTGGTGGGGTTCTTCAGCGTCTACTACGGGTTGTTCCTGCTGTGCGCCCACGCCACGGGGGTGGACCTTCCCTACGGCCAGCTGTTCGCGGCCTACGCCATCGGCCGGCTGCTCACCGCGGTGGGAGTGACCCCCGGTGGCCTGGGCGTCACGGAGGCCGCCACCACCGTCGCGCTCGTCGGCTGGGGTGCGGGATCCGCCGAGGCCGCCGCTGCCGTCGTGCTGTTCTCCGTCTACACCCACTTCATGGAGATCCCGCTCGGGGCGCTCGGCTGGCTGGCCTGGTCGGTGAGCCCCAAGAAGGAACCCGTCGAGGAAGCGCAGCCGGACCGGGCTGCTGCGGTCGGCGAGGGCGTGGATGACTGACGGCGCAGGCGCTGACGACGCAGGCGCTGACGACGCCGCCCGGCGCCGCGCCGAACGAGCCGAGCGGGCGGACTACCACGTGGAGGCGCAGCGGCTGCGCCGGGCGCGGGAGTCCGCGAAGGCGCAGGCCATGGTCGACGAGTTCGCGCAGGCGGCCCGCGAGCGCGACCTGGCCACCACCGAGCTGACCGCCCGCACCTGGAAGGGCACCGGCCGCTACGCCACGGGCGTGCGTGGCTGGTACCTGCGGCTCGACCGGTCCGTGGGGGTCGACGTCCAAGGTCGCTACTACGCCCTCCTGGTGCCGCCGCGGCCGTTCGCACGGTTCCGCGGTGTCGAGGTTCCGCCGACCGACCCGCCCCTGCAGGTCGGCGAGGGAGCCCGCGACGGCGAGTCGATCGCCCTGACCGAGCTGCTGCGGCTACGGCTCGAGGCCGGCGACGACTTCGCCTCCTGACCTCCACTTCCGGCCAACGGGTCGGGACGGCCGGCCTGAAACCGGGGTCGCGTGCGACCTCAGTGGCCGGAAGTGGTGGGGAGGTCGAGCAGGCGCTGGTAACGACCCGGCACATCGACATCCGGGCCGTCGCTGAGCAGCCGGAAGATCGCGGCCCGGAGCATGGCCTGCCGCGGCCCGCCTTCGGTCCACTGAGCCATCACGGCCTCGTCGGCACCATGCCACAGGACCGCGTCGAGGACGCAGACCGCCTCGGCCCACAGAGCCGGGCGCCAGTACGGCGCCACGTCGATCACGACCGGCACGCCCTCGGCGTCGAAGAGCACGTTGCCGGCGAGGTCGGCATGCACCAGCTGGTCGGGACCCAGGTCCGTGTCGTCCAGCTGCCCCACGAGCGAGGCGACCAGCCCGCTCGCCGTCGCCGGCGGCCTACCGGCGAATGCCGCTCGCTCTGCCCGCGCCCACCGGTCGGCGCGATCGCGGACCCCGCCCGGAGGTGAGGGCACCACGGAGGCGAGCCGCGCGTGCAGCAGCCGTCCGGTCGCCAGGAGGACGTCGAGGTCGCGGCAGGGCCGGGTGTCCGGTTCGTAGCGGCTGGCCGCCCACCCGTCGACCACCCAGCGTCCGTCCCGGGATGGGATCGGCATCGCGATGCGCAGCGCCCGGGGAGAGGCGGTGTCGAGCTCGACGGCCAGGCGCGCAAGGACCGGGTTGAGCCACGCGCAGGTCTCCGCGTCGCGACCGGGTGAGAGGACGAGGTCACCCGCGACGACGCTTCGGCCCTGCCCACCGAGCAGTGGGCGCGGGTCGTCAGGGACGGCGAACAGGTCGAGGATGCGGGCCGGTGGCAGGCCGGCGTCTGGGCTGGACGCGGGCGACATCGTCAGCTCAGCGCTTGACGAGGCGGCGGACCTGGCGGCTTCGTGCCTCGTCGGCGATGTCGTCGTCCTGCGCGACCGGCGCGAAGGCCCGGCCGGTGGCCCGCTCGGCGGCGATGGCGATGAGAGCGTCGGCGAACCGCGGGTTGGCCGGCAGGATCGGCCCGTGCAGGTAGGAGCCGAACACGTTGCCGGTGCGCGCCCCTTCGGTGCCGTCGGCGCCGTTGTTGCCGAACCCGGAGCGCACCCTGCCGAACGGCGCCTGGCCGTCGCCGAGCGTCGTCGACCCCGAGTGGTTCTCGTAACCGACGACATCGCCGAAGTCGGTCGACAGCACCACCGGTCCGATCATCCTCTTGGCGTTGCCCTGGGTGGTGACGTCGAGGATTCCCAGCCCGGGCAGGCGCTTCCCGTCGACGGTGATGAAGGCGTTCCCGAGCAGCTGGTACATCCCGCAGATCATCAGCATGGGCGTGCCGTCGTCGGCAAGCACGCGCAGCCGGTCCGCGATCCGCTCGAGGTCGGCCTCGACCCGCACCTGCCCCGAGTCCTGGCCGCCGCCACCCACGATGAGGTCTGCCTGCTCGGGGAACTCGCCTCCCGGGTGGTGCTGGTGGACCACGGGGCTGTAGCCGTGGCGCCGGATGCGCGCGGCCAGGGTGCGGGTGTTGCCGAGGTCGCCGTAGATGCTCATCTCGCGCGGGTAGAGATGGACGACGTGGATGACGCCCTTGCCGGCGCGGTCGGCGTCGGGCACGCGTGCGGAGCCATCCGGCTCGCCGGGGATGGACACGTCGGGTATGCCGCCGGGCTGGGTCATGACGCCTCCTCACCGATGTCGGGCAGGTCGTAGCGGGCGGCGAGGGTGCGCCGCAGCGCCATCATCGCGGTGTAGGTGCAGAAGATCCGCTTCGGCTCGGCGGGGTGTGCGGCGAGGAAGCCGTCGAGCGCCTTGTCGAGCTCGGTCTCGACCCCGGTCACCGGCACGTCGTCGTACTGCAGCCGCAGCGCCATGTCGTAGCCGCGCACCCCGCTGGTGACCGTGACCCCGCGCGAGCGCAGGCTCTCGAAGCTCACGTCGTAGAGCCACGACACGTCGCGGCCGTCGGCGTAGTTGTCGTTGATGGCGATCATCGTCGCGACCGGGGTCGTCCCGTAGGTGCCGAGAGCGACCGTGAAGCCGGCGGGGTTCTTCACGAGCACCAGCTCGAGCGGCTGGCCGTCGACCATGACGACCTCCCCGCGACCGAACGGCGGGGTCACCGCGCGCAGGGCAACCGCCGCGGCATCGGGGTCGAACGCGGCGCCCAGCAGCATCCGTGCCGTCGCCGTGGCGGCGGTCGCGTTGATCATCGCGGCGAGCCCGCGCTGCTGGAGCTCGAGCGGTCCGACGGTGCCACTGCCCTCCGCGCCGTCGCCGAAGACGATCTCGAAGGTCCGCTCGTCGCTGGGCTTGAGCAACCCGTCCTCGGCCCCCGCCACCGGTGCCACGAAGTCGTCCTCGAACCGGACGTCCTGCTCCTGGAGCTCGGGCAACCGGTCGGCGATCGAGCCATCCACCCCGAAGTAGCGGACCTCGACGCCGCCGGCCACCCTGTCGCGGATCCGTGACACGAACGAGTCGTCGAGGTTGAGCACCACGCCCTCGGTGGTCTGCTCGGCCAGCGAGGCGAGCAGCCGTGCGGTGTGGTCGATCTCGGCGAACCGGTCGAGCTGGTCGCGCGCGACGTTGAGCAGGAGGGCGTGGGTCGGCCGGACGGCTGCTGCGAACTTCAGCGCATGCGCCTCGTCGAGCTCGAGCACCGCCATGTCGGCCCTGAGCCGGCCGCGCACCGGCAGCTCGCCGAGCATCGACGAGATCACCCCGCGGGTGAAGTTGGACCCGGTGGGGTTGGTGAAGACGCTGCGTCCGTGGGCGCGCAGCACCGCGACCAGCATCTTGGTCGTCGTGGTCTTGCCGTTGGTGCCGCTGACGACGACGATCCCGCCGCCAACATCGGCCAGCGCGTGCGCGAGGAAACCCGGGTCGACACGTTCGGCCACCAGCCCGGGCAGGGCGGAGCCACCGCCCCGCAGGCGTGACACGGCCCGCGCCGCCTTGCCCGCGACCACCGCGGCTGTCGTCCTCAGCACGCCCCAAACCCTAACCGCCCGCGCTCAGCCCCCGGGCACGCGGCATACCGAGCGGTGGTCTGCCCGCGCACCAGCACGGGTATGCCGGTCCGCGCCGTGGCCCCAGCCGGGTATGCCGGCCCCAGCCGGCCGTGAGCGGCCGCGCCCCTCCCTCGCCGGCGCCTGTCGCCTCAGGGCCTCAGGCCTCAGGCCTCAGGCCTCAGGCCTCACAGCTGCATGATCCGCGTGCTGATCTCGTATGCCGCGGCGACGCCCCTGGGGTCGTGCAGGCCGCCGGGGTCGTCCAGCGCGGCCTGGGTGCGCCGTCGAACGGCCGCGCCGGGGTCCGGGGAGACGAGATCGACGCACAGGCCGGCGACGACGGCGTCGGCGTCGTGCTCGTCGAGACCCTCGAGCGCGAGACCGTTGTAGAGCAGGATGGCAGCCTCGTCGAACACCTCGCGCGCCAGCTCGAGGTCGACCTCTGGCCGCTCGCGCGCGACGCGTTCAGCGGTGGCACGCAGCTGGTCGTACGGAGGGCCGACAGGAACCTCTGACATCTGGCGAGGATCCCAACGCGCCGCCCCGTCCGCAAGCGGATCTGCCGGACCGACACACCCCCGTGCCAGCATCACCCTGTGCGCGACGAGCAACGACTTCCGACCCGAACGCCTGAGTCGCGGGCCTTCGCTGCTCGCGTCGCCGAGGTGATGGACCTGACCTCGCGGCTCAACGGCCTCCCGTTCCACGACCTCGAGGCGCGCAAGGAGCTGCTCTCCGAGATCTTCGGTGCGAGCGTGCCCGACTCGCTGTCCATCCTTCCGCCGTTCTACTGCGACTACGGGCTCGGAGCGTCGTTCGGGGAGCAGGTGTTCATCAACCAGGGCTGCTACTTCCTCGACTTCGGAGGCATCACCATCGGCGACCGGGTCCTGGTCGGCCCGCGCGTGACCCTGAGCACCGCCGGGCACCCCGTCGAGGTCGCCGAACGGCTCGACTTCATCACCCATGCCCCGATCGTCATCGAGGACGACGTGTGGATCGGTGCCTCAGCCACGGTGACGCCGGGAGTGACCATCGGGCGTGGCTCGGTGGTCGGGGCTGGTGCCGTCGTGGCCAGGGACGTGCCGCCGCTCTGCATCGTGACAGGGACGAGCGTCGTGGAGCGAAGACGTCTGAGGTCCGTGCCTCCGCGGACGTCGTGACGACGCGGCTGGTCCGACGACTAGGGTTCGCGGCATGCGCGTGGTGGTCATCGGCGGCACCGGTCACATCGGCACCTATCTCGTCCCCAGCCTGGTCGAGGCGGGCCACGACGTCGTCGTGGTCAGTCGCGGGTCGCGCCAGCCGTACCGCGAGGACCCGCGGTGGCAGAGCGTCCGGATGCTGGTCTGTGACCGCGACGCGGCCGAGCAGGACGGCCGGTTCGGGTCCGTCGTCGCCGACCTGCGGCCGGACGCGGTCTTCGACCTCACCTGCTTCACACCCGCGCAGGCGCGGCAGCTCGTCGAGGCCCTCGACGGTCAGCACGTCGTCCAGACCGGCAGCGTGTGGTCCTACGGGCCCAGCGCCCTGGTGCCGACCACCGAGGAGGCGCCCAAGCTCCCGTACGGCGCCTACGGCGTGAACAAGCTCGCCGTCGAGCACTACCTCATGGGGCAGGACCGGGTGCTCGCCAGCGTGGTGCACCCGGGACACATCAGCGGTCCGGGCTGGCTGCCCATCGGTCCGGCCGGCAACCTCGACGTCTCGGTCATCGACTCGCTGCGCGCCGAGGGGTCCTGCCTCCTGCCGGACCGTGGCGGCGAGACGATCCACCACGTCCACGCCGAGGACGTGGCCGGCCTGCACCAGGCCTGTCTCGACCAACCCGAGGCTGCCGCGGGAGAGAGCTTCAACAGTGTCTGCACCGAGGCGCTGACGCTACGCGGGTATGCCGAGCTGGTCGCCCGCCACTTCGGTCACGAGCCCAGGCTGGAGTTCGTGCCGTGGGCTGAGTTCGTGGACCGCGTGGGGCCCGAGCAGGCGGACACGACCCTCGAACACATCGCCCGGGCACCCCTCTTCTCGATGGAAAAGGCCCGCCGGCTCCTCGGTTTCACGCCGAAGCACACCGTCACCGACACCGTCCTCGAGGCCATCGATGCCTGGGTCGGCACCGACCGGACCTGACGGCGCCAAGGTCGTCAGACCCTCCGCAGATTCGGCGCGACTCTGGTCCGCCCTCTTCCCAACGTGCGCAGAGCGGCCTAATGTCACGCTGTGGGTTTTTTTCGCGGCACGTGACTTCGGAGGTAGAAATGTTCGCTCGGTCAGCATCCACCACCCCGCGCGCCCGGACGCCGCTCCGGCTGTCCGCCTTCGGCCTGTCCGTGGGGGTGGCCGTGGCGTTCGGCGCCTCGTCGGCTGCTGCTGACGACCCGGGCCACTCCGGAGACGCGCCCTACCGCGGCAAGGTGATCTCCCAGATGCGGCACATGACGGTGGAGCAGAAGGTCGGCCAGCTCTTCGTCATCGAGGTCGCCGGTCGCGACGCAAACACGGTGAGCGCCACGGCCAAGGCGACCAACCAGCGCCTGTTCGGTGTGGACACTCCCGCACAGGCGATCGCGAAGTACCAGCCTGGCGGCGTCATCTACTACACGACCCGCAACAACGACGACAACATCGGCGACCCCGCACAGGTGGCCACGTTGTCCAACGGCCTGCAGAGCGCGGCCCTGGCACAGCCGGCCCACATCCCGCTGCAGATCTCGGTCGACCAGGAGGGTGGCGCCCTCGTCGCCCGCTTCGGCCCGCCCGCGACCCAGATGCCCGGCAACATGGCGCTCGGTGCAGGTCGCTCAACGGCCGACGCACACCGCTCGGCCGAGGTCATCGGCACCGAGCTCGCCGCCGTCGGCGTGACCCAGGACTACGCGCCGGACGCCGACGTCAACATCAACCCCAACAACCCCGTGATCGGAATTCGCTCCAGCGGGGGCGACCCCAAGCTGGTCTCCGACCTCACCGCAGCGCAGGTGAAGGGCTTCCACGCGGGAGGCGTCTCCGCGGTCGCCAAGCACTTCCCGGGCCACGGGGACACCGGCGTCGACAGCCACTTCGGACTGCCCGAGGTGACCCACACCCTCGAGCAGATCCACCAGATCGACCTGCCGCCCTTCCAAGCGGCAGCAGCCGCTGGAGTCGACACGATCATGACCGCCCACGTCGTGATGCCCGCGATCGAGCCGGGTGTCCCGGCCACCATGTCGCACAAGGTCCTCACCGGGCTGCTGCGTGACGAGCTCGGCTTCAAGGGGCTCATCGTCACGGACGCGCTCGACATGGCGGGCGCCGCAGCGACGTACCCGGCCGACGTGGCGCCGGTCAAGGCGTTGCTCGCCGGTGCCGACCAGCTCCTCGTTCCCGTGCAGATGGACACGGCGTTCGGCGCGGTGCTCGGTGCCGTGCGCAGTGGCGAGATCAGCAAGCAGCGCCTCGACGAGTCCGTCTACCGGGTCCTGCTGCACAAGTACAAGCGAGGGATCTTCCAGGACCCGATGGTCGACCCGGCTGCGGCGCCGCAGATCATGGGTGCACCCCAGCACCTGGCCGACGCCCAGGCGATCACCGACCGCACCACCACCCTGGTCAAGAACGGCGCCGGCCTTCTTCCCCTGGCTGCCGGCCCGCGCAAGGTGCTCGTCGCCGGCTGGGGCGTCGGCACGACGCAGACGATGGCCACCGCCCTCGCCGCTCGCGGAGCCACGACGCAGGTCCGCGAGTCCGGGACGACACCGTCGGCGACCGCCATCGCCAACGCTGTCGCGGCGGCGCAGACGTCCGATCTCGTGGTGGTCTCCACCAACAACGCCTACGCCGTCGATGCCAGCACCGGGCAGCCGACTGCTGCCGCTGCGGCGCAGACCCGGCTGGTGCGGGCCCTGCTGGCGACCGGGAAGCCGGTCGTGGTCGCGGCCATGCGCAACCCGTACGACGTGGCGTCGTTCCCGGAGGCGCAGACCGTGCTCGACACCTTCGGCTACACGAGCGACCAGGTGGAGTCCCTGGTGCGGGTGCTGTTCGGTGAGGTGAACCCGACCGGCAAGCTGCCGGTCTCGATCCCGCGCGCGGATGGCACCGGCGAGCTGTTCCCGTTCGGCCACGGCCTGGGCTACTGACGCGACGCCGTCGCACGTTCCCTCGTCCGGCCCGGGTGGCAGGGCGAGGGAACGTGGACGGCTTCGTGGTCGGACTGGTGACGGCGACGGCCGCGTGATCAGGTCGAGGTGACGCCGACAGCAGTGATCAGGTCGAGGGACCGCCTGCGCCCTTGCCGGCCCGGACGTCGGAGGCGTACAGGCCCGACCGCTCCTGACCCGACAGCTCGGCGATGGCATCCATCGTGGCGTCGGTGATGGCGCGCAGGAGGGCGGCCTTCTGGAACCGCGTGGACAGGCCGGCCACGTCGATGGGCGGCCCGAACCTGACGGTCACCTTGGCCGGACGGAAGCCGTTCGACCCCGACGGCTGGACGTGGTCGGTGCCGATGACGGCGCACGGCAGCAACGTGGCACCGGTCGACAGGGCCATCCGCGCCACACCGGTGCGGCCCCGGTGCAGCCGACCGTCCGGCGAGCGGGTGCCCTCGGGGTAGACGCCGAAGGCCTCACCCTGGCGCAGCACGTCCTCGGACATCTCGAGCGACGCGGCTGCCGCCCGGGGGTCGGACCGGTCGACGGGAATGGTGCCGGCGGTCGAGTGGAACCACCGCACGGCGGCCCCGCGCAGCCCCGTGCCCTGGAAGTACTCGGACTTGCCCAGGAAGTGCACCTGCCGGCCCGAGGCGAGCGGGATGACGATCGAGTCGACGAACGACAGGTGGTTCGAGGCGACGATCAGGCCACCCTCGCGCGGCACGTGCTCGCGGCCCTCGACGTGCAGGCCGGTCAGCAGCTTGAGCGGTGGGCCGATGAGCACGTAGCGCATCACTGCCCGGCTCACGGCGTCGTTCACGCTCGCCGTGCTCAGGCCACGCGCCCTACCCGGCCGCACGGGCTACTCCCACTCGATGGTGCCCGGCGGCTTGCTGGTCACGTCGAGCACGACCCGGTTCACCTCGCGCACCTCGTTGGTGATGCGGGTCGAGATCTTGGCCAGCACGTCGTAGGGCACGCGGGTCCAGTCGGCCGTCATGGCGTCCTCGGACGACACCGGGCGCAGGACGACCGGGTGGCCGTAGGTGCGACCGTCGCCCTGGACGCCCACGGACCGCACGTCAGCCAGCAGCACCACCGGACACTGCCAGATGTCGCGGTCCAGCCCCGCGGCCGTCAGCTCCTCGCGGGCGATCTGGTCAGCCGTGCGCAGGATCTCGAGGCGCTCCGCCGTCACCTCGCCGACGATCCGGATCCCCAGCCCGGGACCCGGGAACGGCTGGCGCCAGACGATCGCCTCCGGCACGCCGAGCTCGAGCCCGACCTGGCGGACCTCGTCCTTGAACAGAGAACGCAGCGGCTCGACCAGCTTGAACTGCAGGTCCTCAGGCAGCCCGCCGACGTTGTGGTGCGACTTGATGTTGGCCGCGCCGGTGCCGCCACCGGACTCGACCACGTCGGGGTAGAGGGTGCCCTGCACGAGGTACTCGACCGGGTGGTCGGAGTCCCCGCGGGAGCCCACGACGTCCCGGGCCGCCTGCTCGAAGACCCGGATGAACTCGCGCCCGATGATCTTGCGCTTCTCCTCGGGGTCGGACACCCCGGCCAGCGCGGAGAGGAAGCGTTCGCGCGCGTCGACGACGACCAGGTCGACGCCCGTCGCCGCGACGAACTCCTTCTCGACCTGCTCGGCCTCGCCGGACCGCAGCAGCCCGTGGTCGACGAAGACGCAGGTGAGCTGGTCGCCGACGGCCTTCTGCACCAGCGCCGCCGCCACCGACGAGTCGACGCCGCCGGACAGGGCGCACAGCACGCGGGAGTCGCCGACCTCGTCGCGGATCGACTCGACCAGCTCCTCGACGACGTTGGCAGCGGTCCAGTCGCCGTCGATCCCGGCCCCGCGGTAGAGGAAGTTCTCCAGCACCCGCTGCCCGAACGTCGAGTGCATCACCTCGGGGTGCCACTGCACGCCGTAGAGGTGTCGCTCGTCGTCCTCGAACGCCGCGACCGGCGCGCCCGCCGTCGAGGCGGTGACCCGCATACCCGACGGGGCCTCGGTGACCGAGTCGCCGTGGCTCATCCAGACCGACTGCTCGTCGGGCTGGCCGTTGAACAGGGTCGACTCGGTGTCGGAGACGGCGGCCGGCGTGGCGCCGTACTCCCCCAGGCCGGTGTGGGCCACGGTGCCGCCGAGCGCCTGCGACCATCGCCTGGAACCCGTAGCACATGCCGAACACCGGCACCCCGGCCTCGAGCACGGCGCGGTCGAGGGACGGGGCACCGTCGGCGTAGACCGACGACGGGCCACCGGAGAGCACGATGGCCGCGGGGTCCTTGGCCAGCAGCTCGGCGACCGGCAGCGTGTGCGGGACGACCTCGCTGTAGATGTTGGCCTCGCGGACCCGGCGCGCGATGAGCTGGGCGTACTGCGCGCCGAAGTCGACGACGAGCACGGGGCGGGCCTGCAGCGGTGTCGCCGGCACCTCCGAGCGCTCGGCGTCGGGGGCCTCGACCCGGTCGTCGTCCTGGGCCTCGTTCACCAGCTCGGCGGCTGTGGGGTCGCTCACGGGCACAGGCTACCGGCGGGCCGTCGCCAGCCGCGCCTCGGTCTCACCGGCGACCTTCCGCTCGGCCCAGAACGACAGGAACGGCACCACGCCGGCGAGCATGACCAGCACCATCCGGCCCAGCGACCAGCCCGATCTTGAAGCCCAGGTTGGCCGTTGCCGCCAGGTAGACGATGTAGATGAACCCGTGCGGCTGCGGCCACCAGTCGAGCCAGTTCTTGGAGAAGCCGTACTTGAGGACCATCTCCGCGACGAGGATCAGCAGACCCACGCCGACCGTGAAGGCCATCACCTTGAAGAAGGTGAGCGCCTTGCGCGCGGCCTCCACGTCCTTGATGTCACTCACGCTCTGGCTCTCCTTCAGTGGCTGGGTCACGCCGGGCATCCTCTCGCACCATCCTGAACCACATGAACGCGGCAAAGCCGCCGAAGATCCACCACTGCAGCGCGTATGCCGCGTTGCGCCACTTGAGCCCGCCCGTCACCTCGGGTGGCGGCACCCTCTCCACCCCTGTCGGGGTGGGGATCCCGGCACCCGTGGCCGTCTTCTCCACCTGGGCGAAGACGAAGGCGTTGTAGAGCTCGCCCGGCCACTCGTTGACGAGCAGCGAGAAGTCGATCGACCCCCGGGCCTCCTGCGGCCACGCCGGCAGCCCGGTCGGGGCGGTCGCCGGCGCCTCGCCAGGGGCGAGCGATCCGTCGACCGCGACGTCCCCGGCGGGCGGGTCGATCGGCTTCGTCGTGTCCGTGACGAAGCCGCGCACCACGGCCAGCCGCGCACCCGTCTCGGTGACGTCCAGGGGGGTCACCACCCAGAAGCCGGTGCGCCCGTCGAGACGGCGAGGTCCGACGAGGAACTGGTCGGACGCGGCATACCTCCCGATCGCGGTGACGGACCGGTTGGACTGGGGGTTCGGGAAGGCCTGGTGCGGCCGGATGACGGTGTCGATGAGGGCGGGGCGCGCCTCGTGCGCCTTGCGGAGGGCATCGGCCAGGCCCTTGTCCTGGGCGACGTGCAGCTGCCAGAGCGCCGAGCTGGGCGCAGGCGGCGATGATCACGAGCAGGAGGGCGAACAGCCCCAGCCACCGGGGCCTGAGGGCGGTTCGCAGCACCCGGTCAGGCTACGGGAAGCCTCGAGTCGTCGAAGACGAGGATGCTGCCGCCGTAGCAGGCCACCCAGACCGCCTTCTTCGTCGGCTCGTAGGTGATGCCGATCGGGTGGTGGTCGGTCTTGACCTCGTCGACGACCTTGAGGTCCGACGTGCGCAGCTTGGTGACGGTCGAGGACTCGTAGTTGACGGAGTAGACCGCGGCGCCGTCCGGCGAGATCGCCATCGACCGCGGCTCGGTGCCGGTGTGGACGAACTTCAGCACCTTGCCGCTGACCCGGTCGAGCTTGCTGACGGTGCCGTCGCCGTTGTTGGTGACGTAGAGGTACCTGCCGTCCGGGCTCTCGACGATGTGCCTCGGCCCGTCGCCGGTGCTGGCGTAGGGGTGCACGGTGCCGGCCACGAGGTCGACCCGGACGACCCGGTCCGAACCCATCAGCGCGACATACGCCTGCTGGCTGTCCGGGGAGACCGCGATGCCGCGGGGGTACTTGCCGCCCAACGGGATCCGCGCGGTCACCTTGCCCGACGCCGCGTCGATGACGGACAGGTCCCAGGAGCACCAGTTGGTGACCAGAACGGTGCGGCCGTCGGGCGTGACGGCGACGTACTTGGGCACCGCACCCACGGCGACGACCTTGTCGATGGCGAACGTCCTGGTGTCGACCCGGTAGACGGTGCTCGGCGAGGTGCCGTCACCCTTCGTGCAGGTGTCGAGGCCCTCGGGTCCGTAGCCCTTGCCGTACATCGAGTAGTTCGAGATCCATGCGTAGCGGCCGTCCGGCGTGAACGCCGTCTCCACCGGCGAGCCCTTCGACGTGCCCGGGTGCCCCTTGACGCCGAACTTCGCCAGGTCGACCGAGTCCTTGATGGTGCTCACCTTGGCGCCGTCGGCGCGGAAGGCCGCAACCGTGTGGGTGTACATCATGTTCTGGGCGAAGACGAGCCCCTGCTTCGAGGCGACCACCGACTTCGGGGTGAGGCCGCCGGTGAGCCGCAGGATGCGCACCATCGCGGTCTTCTCCGAAGGACCCGGATCCCCTTGCGGCTCAACGGGACTCGGCTTCGGCACCGGGATGCCGGGCTTCACGACGACGGGGGCCTTGGTCACGACCGGCTTCGGCGCTGCCTCGGCGGTGCCGCCGGAGAGGAACCCCACGAGCCGGGTGACGCCGAGGACGCTGAGTGCGACGAAGGCCACCACCACCAGGAACGCCACCCGCCTGCGGCGGACGTAGACCTGCTTCGCGCCGCACCATCACCGGCCACTCACCCCTTTCCGCGAGCCAACTCCCAGCCACCGTATGCCGGTCGGTCGCCGCCGCCGGGAAGGCTCACCGGGCGCCCCGAAAACCGGTGTCGGAGCGTCACTGCCGCGGCATACCGTGGGGACCCTCATGCAGACCATCCCGTTCCCCGATCCCGGCCGACCCGACACCCGCAGCACGACGCGGTTCATGTTGTGGGTCGGCCGGCAGCAGTGGCGCACCCAGACGCTCGGCATGCTGGCGGGGATGCTGTGGATGCTGGCGATCGCGCTCGTGCCCGCGGCGGTCGGCAAGGGTGTCGACGAGGGCATCGTCCCGGGCGACCTCGGTGGTCTGGTCCGGTGGGCGCTGGCCCTGATCGGGCTCGGGGCCGTCTGCGCCGCGATGGCCGCTGTCCGGCACTACTTCGCCGTCTACAACTGGCTCTTCGCGTCCTACCGCGGCGCGCAGCTCACCGCCGAGGCTGCCGAACGGGCAGGGCCTGCCCTGACCCGCACCATGCCCTCCGGCGAGGTGGTCGCGGTCTTCGCCAACGACGTGATGCGGCTCGGCGGGCTGTACGACGTGATGGGCCGGTTCGCCGGTGCCGTCGTCAGCTACGCCGTGGTCGGCGCGATCCTGCTCGCGGCCTCGCCCGCCCTCGGCTGGCTGGTGCTGCTCGGCGGCCCGGTCATGCTGGCCAGCCTGAGCCTCATCGTGCGACCACTCCAGCGTCGGCAGGCCCGCCAGCGTGAGGAGGCCGGCCGGCTGACCACGCTCGGAGCCGACACCGTCGCCGGCCTGCGGGTGCTGCGCGGCATCGGCGGCGAGCAGACCTTCCTGCGCCGCTACGAGCAGCAGTCCGCCCGGGTCCGCGAGCGCGGGTTCCAGGTGGCCGGCATCCAGGCCGCCCTCGACTCCGCCGAGGTGCTGCATCCCTGGCATCTTCGTGGTCCTCGTGACCTGGCTCGGCGCCAGGGAGGCGGTGGCCGGCGACCTCACGGCCGGGCAGCTGGTCGCGTTCTACGGCTACACCGCCTTCCTCACGATGCCGCTGCAGACCGCCATCGAGGTCGTCGACCGTGCCATCCGGGCGCAGATCGCTGCCGGCAAGATGCTGCGCGTCATGGCGGTCCGCCCCGACCACGACGCCACGAAGCCCGGCACCGCACCCGTGCCTGCCGAGGGCGTCCGACCTCGTCGATCCCCTGTCCGGCACGGTGATCCGTGGCGGGCGGCTGACCGCCATCGTCTCGGCCCGGCCCGAGGAGTCCGCTGCGGTCGCCGACCGGTTGGGCCGGCACGGTCCGGGTCCGCACCAGACGACCTGGGGCGGCACCCGGCTCGACGACCTGTCGATCGGGGACGTCCGTCGCCGGATCGTCGTCAGCGAGCCCGACCCGCGGCTGTTCACCGGGGTGCTGCGCGACCAGCTGCTCGGGGCCTCCGACCACGGGCACCGACCCGTGGACCACCCCGTGCCTGGCGGGACCGACGCGCCCGCGGGCGACGACCGCAGGGTCATGGCGGCACTCACCGCCACCAGCGCGCTCGACGTCCTCGACGCGGTGCCCGACGGTCTCGACGGCACGGTCGAGGAGCGCGGCCGCTCCTACTCGGGCGGGCAGCGCCAGCGCCTGGCCCTGTCGCGCGCGCTGCTCACCGAGGCGCCTGTCCTCGTGCTGGTCGAGCCGACCAGCGCGGTGGACGCGCACACCGAGGCACGGATCGCCGAACGGCTCGCCGAGCACCGGCGCGGCCGCACCACGGTGGTCACCACGGTCAGCCCGCTGCTGCTCGGCCAGGCCGACGAGGTGGTGCTGCTCGAGGACGGGCTCGCGACCGCCACCGGCACGCACCGCGAGCTGCTCGGCCACCCGGCATACCGACACATCGTGATCCGCGGAGAGGAGGACGACCAGTGATCACCGACCACGCACGCCGCACCCTGCCCATCTCCGACATGGCCGGGGTCTGGCAGCACACCCGCGGCCTGATGCGCGAGCACCGCGGCCTCGTGTCCCGGGTGCTGGGCCTGCACGCCCTCGCTGCCCTCGCCGCCCTCGCCGCACCCTGGCTGGTCGGCCGGCTCGTCGACGTCGTCAGCGGGACTCGCGGCGACACCGGCACCGTCGACCGGATCGCCGTCGGCCTTGCCGTGGCAGTGGTCACCCAGACCGGGTTGACCTGGGCCGCCCGGCGCTGGTCGTTCATCCTCGGCGAGACGGTCTTCGCCCAGCTGCGTGAGCAGTTCGTCGGGCGGGCGGTCAACCTGCCGCTGTCGACCGTCGAGCGGGCCGGCACCGGTGACCTCGTCGCCCGCACGACCAACGACGTGGAGGCCCTGTCGCACGTCGTGCGGTTCGGCATCCCGTCGCTGTTCGTCGCCTCGATGACGGTGCTCATGACGACCGTCGCCGCGCTGTTCACCTCGCCGCTGGCGACCCTCCCGATCCTGCTCGGCGTGCCGTTCTACTGGTTCTCGACGCAGGCGCTACCTGCGCCACGCCACGGACGGCTACCTGTGGGAGCGGGCGACCTACGCCCAGCTCAACGGCGTCGTCGCCGAGACGGTCGACGGGGCGCGGACGATCGACGCCCTCTCGCTCGCCGGCGCCCGCAGGCGGCGGTTCCACGAGGCGCTGGCCGAGTGCTTCGCCGCCGAGCGCTACACCTTGAACCTGCGGCTGCACTGGTTCCCGTCCGTCGTCTTCGGCTACTACGTGCCGACCGCCGGCGCGGTCCTGTGGGGCGGCTGGCTGGCGATCAACGGGCACATCACGGCCGGCGCAGCGACCGCGGTCACCCTCTACATCCACCAGATGACCAACCCGCTCGACGAGGTGCTCGGCTGGCTCGACGAGATCCAGGTCGGCGCGACCTCGCTGGCCCGCGTCATCGGCGTCGGCGACGTGCCGCCCGACCGCACGGCGACGGGAGCCAAGCCCGACGGGGTCGACATCACCGTCGACGACGTCCGCTACTCCTACCGCCCCGGGCACGACGTGCTCCACGGCGTCTCGCTCGACCTGCGACCCGGCGAGCGACTGGCGATCGTCGGGCCGTCCGGCGCGGGCAAGTCCACGCTGGGCCGGCTGATGGCCGGCATCGACGGGCCCCGCGAGGGGCGCGTGGACGTCGGGGGCGTGCCGCTGGTCGACCTGACCCTCGGCGACCTGCGAGGCGAGGTCGCGCTGGTCACCCAGGAGCACCACGTGTTCGTCGGCACCCTCGCCGACAACCTCCTGCTGGCCCGCCCCGGCGCCTCCCGCGAGGAGCTCGACGAGGCGTTGCGCGCCGTCGACGCCCACGAGTGGGCCGCCGGGCTGCCCGACGGCCTCGACACCCAGGTCGGCAGTGGCGGCCACGCCCTCGGCGAGGCGCAGTCCCAGCAGGTCGCGCTGGCCCGGCTCGTCCTGGCCGACCCGCACACCCTGGTGCTCGACGAGGCGACGTCGCTGCTCGACCCGAGGGCAGCGCGGCACCTCGAGCGCTCCCTGGCGGCGGTGGTCGAGGGACGCACCGTGGTGGCGATCGCCCACCGGCTGCACACGGCGCACGACGCCGACCGCGTCGCCGTCGTCGAGGACGGCGTGGTCAGCGAGATCGGCACCCACGACGAGCTGGTCGCAGCCGACGGACCGTATGCCGCGCTCTGGGCCTCGTGGCGTGACCAGCCGGCCGCCAGGTTGCACCCGTAGCCCGCGCGGCGACCCGCACCGTGCCGGGCCGGCCACGTGGCGGAGCGGGCCGCGCCCCGTGGCGGAGCGGGCCGGCCCTCGGCCGTGGCCGGGCGTCGGCCGAACCAATCGAGAGTGCACGACACGCTGACGGCGGCACGGATCCGTCAGCGTGTCGTGCACTCTCGTCTGCCGGTCATCGGAGGAAGAGCGTCGCCGGATCCAAGTCGAGGGCCTTGGCGAACCTGGTGAGGCAGGCGACCCGTCGCGCCGGGCGGTAGACGTCCTCGGCGTAGATCTCGAGCACCCGCCAGCCCTCGTCGGCAGCCAGGGAGCTGCGGGCCGAGTCATAGCTGCGTCGACGGATCGATCCGTGGTCCCTGCCCTGGTACTCGCCCACGACTCGCCTGGACTCCCAGACGAGGTCGCCCTCGAGCATCCAGCTGCCGTCCCGATGGAACACCTCCCGGTTCACGGCAGGTTCCGGAAAACCTGCTCGCACGAACATCAGGCGCGCCCTCGTCTCCATGGGAGAGCGGACCGGCGCCCGGACCAGCCCCAGCGCCTCGGCTAGCAGCGACTTGCCGCGAGGTCGCACCCGGCGGGCAAGCCGCCCATGCAGGTGCTCCAGACCGTCGTGGGACGCGGCTCGCAGCCCGGCCTGGCTCCGGGCGCCCAGCCAGCCTCGTTGCCACCTCGTCGCCGATCACGACGAGGTCGTCCAGCAGCAGGCCGCGGGCGAGCGCCTCACCGAGATCCACCCACGTGTCAGCGAGCCCCGTCACCGGCAGTCCGCCCACGCTCGCGGTCTCGCGGAGCTCCAGACCGCGGTGCCCGATGCACTCCGCCCGCCGGATGTGGGCTCGATCCGTCGACCGCATCACGTCGAGCGTGGCCTGCGTCTCGAGGTGACCAGGCAGTGACAGGCCCCACAGCTGACACGCGGTGATGTGGCTGAACACCACGTCATCGGGCAGCGCGACACGGAAGGCGGCAGCCCGCTCGATCGGTGCGCTGGGTGCGGACAGCGAGCGGACCGACCTGGTCGGGGTGTGGAGGGCGGCGTCACGGATCCGCCAGCGCGGCATACCTGACTCGCGAGCCGCAGCCACATCGAAGGGTCGGGTAGCGAGCTCAGGCGGCAGCCACGACGTGCGCATCCCTGACACTCTGCTCGATTCCGCGCCGGGAGCGAGTCGTCATCCACAGGGCCCAGCCGGCTCTCGAGGCCGGGACGAGTCGAGAGTGCACGACACGCTGAGGCCGCGGCTGGTCGGTCAGCGTGTCGCGCACTCTCGAACCGCCCAAGGCATCGGCGAGAGAAAAGTTTGGGAGGTGCGTAACCCCCGGCGAGCCGCGTCGTTGTCTGGGTGGTGTGGTTGGAGACCCACCCCCCGGCTCGTCTCCAGCCACACCGCCTGAGGCGGTGGTTGGTGCGGTGCAGGGGCTCGCGCCGACCACCGCCTTTGTCGGCTTCCGGGGCCTCAAGCGGGGGCTGCTCAGACCCTGGCGCTCTCGGTGGGTGTAGCTCGTGACGGCGGGGTTGGCGGCCTGGACGGCTCGAGCCTGCGGTAGCCCTCGCCCTGCGCGGGCCGCGGGTCGGCCTCGCCCTTGTTGGGCCACAGCGACATGGCCCGCTCGGCCTGTGCCGTGATCGTGAGTGAGGGGTTGACGCCGAGGTTGGCGGACACCGCCGAGCCGTCGACGACGTGCAGGTCGGGGTAGCCCCACACCCGGTGGTAGCCGTCGACGACCCCGCGCTCCCGGCTGGACCCGATGGTGACGCCACCCAGGAAGTGCGCCGTCAGCGGGATGTTGGCGATCTCGCCGAGGCTGCTGCCGGCGAAGGCACGCAGTCCGGTCGCCTCGCTGAGCCGGGCCGCGACGGCCTTCATCGCCTCCTGCCCCGCCGGGATGAAGGTCGGGTTGGGCTCGCCGTGACCCTGTCGCGAGGTCAGCCCGCGCCCCCCGAACAGCCCTGACGTGCCGTTGACGTGCAGCGAGTTGTCGCGGCTCTGCATGACCAGCCCGATGATGGTGCGTTCGCTCCAGCGGTACTGCGACAGCGACCTGACGAAGACCAGCGGGTGCTTGAGGACCTCGACGAGGAACTGGATCGGCCGCGGCAGCCGGCCACCCGGCACCAGGATCGTGGCGAGCACACCCATGGCGTTGGAGCCCTTGCCGTAGCGCACGTTCTCCACGTGGGTGTCGGCGTCGGGATGGAAGGACGACGTGATCGCCACGCCCCTGGACAGGTCGGTCCCGGGCTTGACCTTCTCCATCATCACGCCGTTGAGCGCCTCGGAGTTGGTGCGGGTCAGGTGCCCGAGACGCGCCGAGAGCCGCGGCAGCACGCCCGTCTGGCGCATGGCGTGCAACAGCTTCTGGGTGCCCCAGGTGCCGCCCGCGAAGACCACCTGGTCGGCGGTGACGGTATGCCGCGCCCGCCGGAACCACGCGCCGCTCGCCTCGTGCGTCACGGCATACCCGCCGTGAGGGCGCGGGGCCACCCGGACGACGGTGCGCATCGGCTCGATGGTGACCCCGAGCCGCTCGGCGAGCGCCAGGTAGTTCTTCACGAGCGTGTTCTTGGCGCCCACCCGGCAGCCGACCATGCAGTTGCCGCACTCGGTGCAGCCGGTGCGGTCGGGACCCGCGCCGCCGAAGTAGGGGTCGGGCACGCGCTTGCCGGGCATGCCGTAGAAGACGCCGGTCGGTGTCTTGCGGAAGGTGTCCTCCACGCCCATGTCGCGGGCGGCGAGGCGCATGACGTCGTCGACGACGCCGTCACACGGGTTGGTGACCACCCCGAGCATCGTCGAGGCTGTGTCGTAGTGCGGGGCGAGCTCGGTCTGCCAGTCGGTGATGTCGCTCCACTGCGGGTCCTGGAAGAACTGCGCGGGCGGGACGTAGAGCGTGTTGGCGTAGTTGAGCGATCCGCCGCCGACGCCCGCCCCGGCGAGGACCACCACATCGGGGAGCCGGTGGATCCGTTGCACCCCGAAGCATCTCAGCTTGGGCGCCCACAGGTAGTTGCGGAGGTCCCACGAGGTCCTGGCGAAGTCCTCGTCGCGGAACCGGCGACCCGACTCGACGACGTGGACGCGGTAGCCCTTCTCCGCGAGCCGGAGCGCGGTGACCGAACCACCGAACCCGGACCCGACGACGAGCACGTCGTAGTGGCTGCCTGAGGCGGGGCCATGCCTGAGGCGTGGGTGCCTGAGGCGTGGCTGCCTGAGGCGGCCGAACCCTTCGCCTCACCTGCGGTCATCGGCGACCCACGGCCTTGAGCAGCCTGAGGGCGCCGGTCATCAGCCGGGCGTAGGTCTCCTCGCTCATCCCGCCGACGGGCGCGATCGGCAGGACGTACTGGGCCGTGACGTTCTGCGACTCGGTGTACTTGAGGATGCCCTCGCTGCCGTGGCGACGGCCGACCCCGGACTGCTTCATCCCACCCATCGGGGAGGCGACGCTCCCCCAGGCCGCGGCATACCCCTCGTTGATGTTGACGGTGCCGGCCGAGATGGCGGTCGCGATCCGGCGGCCGCGCGCGACGTCGCGGGTGAAGACGGCGGCGTTGAGGCCGTAGTCGGTGTCGTTGGCCAGCCGGATCGCCTCGTCGTCGCTGTGCACGCGGTAGATCGACACGACCGGGCCGAAGGTCTCGCCGTCGCGCAGCTCCATGGCGGCGGTGACGCCCTCGATGACGGTGGGCTCGTAGAAGTAGGGGCCGACGTCGGGACGAGCCCTGCCACCGGTGAGCACGCGCGCACCCTTGGACCGGGCGTCGTCGACGTGGGCGCTGACCCGTTCGAGCTGCTGGGCCGAGACCAGCGAACCCATGTCCGTCCCGTAGGCGAGGTCCGCCCCCAGCCGCATCGCCTTGACGGCCGCTGACGAACCGGCTGGTGAACTCGTCGGCCACCGAGCCGTGGACGAGGAGCCTCTCGATCGAGATGCAGAGCTGGCCGGCCGAGGAGAAGCAGGCCCGCACCGCGCCCGCCACCGCCTTGTCGAGGTCGGCGTCGTCGGCGACGTACATCGAGTTCTTGCCGCCGAGCTCGAGGGAGTAGCCGACGAGGCGTCCTGCGACCGACTCGGCGACCCGCCTGCCCGGTCTCGGTCGAGCCGGTGTAGCAGACGTAGTCGGTGAGGTCGACGACCGCCTGTCCCACCGTGGGTCCGTCACCGAGCACGACCTGGAGCACCGACTCCGGCAGCCCCGCCTCGGTCAGCAGCTGCACCGCCTGAAGAGCCGTGAGCGACGCCTGCAGGTCGGGTCGCAGGACCACCGCGTTGCCGGCCATCAGCGCGGGGATCGCGTCCGTGATGGCCAGCGACAGCGGGTAGTTCCACGGGCTGACGATGCCGACGACCCCGCGGGCGTGGTGGTGGACGGTGCTCTGGGTGAGCACCGGGAACAGCCCGGCCCGGCGTTGCGGCCGCAGGTATGCCGCGGCGCAGCGGGCATAGTGCCGCGACACCAGGGCGACGTCGGCGACCTCCTCGAACGCCTGGCGCCGGGTCTTGCCGGACTCGAGCTGGACGATGTCGAGCAGCTCGACCTGTCGTTCGAGGACGAGGTCGTGGTAGCGCAGGAAGATCCGCTCGCGCAGCTCCATCGGCGTCCGGGACCAGGCTCGCTGGGCCGACCGGGCCGCGTCCACCGCGACGGCGACGTCCTCACGGGTCGACAGCGGCAACGACGCGAGGGGCGCGCCGGTGAGCGGCGTGTGGCTCACCACGTGCTCGGCCCGCGGGGCCGAGACCACCCGCCGGGCGAGCCGTCGCGCGAGCGCCGGGTCCACGGCATACGTCGCGGTGGGGTCGGTCTCGGGGTCGGCGATGAGGTCCGGAGCCATGCACGGCAGCCTAGGTCCGACCCCGTGTTCATTACCAGAAGTAAGTTAGCGACCTTGCCCACACCGCGGCCGCCGTCGTCAGTCGCGGACGTCGCCGCGCCCGCTCGGCTCAGCTGCGCTGGTAGGGCGCGACGACGACCTCGACCCGCTGGAACTCCTTGAGGTCGGAGTAGCCGGTCGTCGCCATCGCCCGACGCAGCGCGCCGATGAGGTTGCTCCTGCCGTCGGCCGTGCGACCCGGGCCGAACAGGATCTGCTCGAGCGGCGCCAGGGCGCCGACCTCGACCCGCTCGCCTCGGGGCAGCTCGGGGTGGTGCGCCTCGGACCCCCAGTGCAGCCCGCGGCCCGGCGCGTCGGTCGCGCGCGCGAGCGCGGCACCGAGCATCACGGCGTCGGCACCGCAGGCCACGGCCTTGACGATGTCGCCGCTGTCGCCCATGCCGCCGTCGGCGATGACGTGCACGTAGCGGCCGCCGGACTCGTCGAGGTAGTCGCGACGGGCCGCGGCCACGTCGGCGATGGCGCTGGCCATCGGCGCGTGGATGCCGAGGGTGCGCCGGGTGGTGTGCGCCGCTCCCCCGCCGAACCCGACGAGCACGCCGGCCGCGCCGGTGCGCATGAGGTGCAGCGCAGCGGTGTAGGACGCGGCGCCACCGACGATGACGGGGACGTCGAGCTCGTAGATGAACCGCTTGAGGTTGAGCGGCTCGGCCCGCCCCGACACGTGCTCGGCGCTGACCGTCGTGCCGCGGATGACGAACAGGTCCACCCCGGCGTCGACGACGGTCTTCCAGAACTGCTGGGTGCGTTGCGGGCTGAGCGCACCGGCCACGGTGACGCCGGCCTCGCGGACCTGCCGCAACCGCTCGGTGACCAGCTCGGGCTGGATCTCGGCGGCGTAGATCTCCTGCATCCGCGTGGTGGCGACTGCCGGGTCGAGGGTGGCGATCTCGGCCAGCAGCGGGGTCGGGTCGTCGTAGCGGGTCCACAGGCCCTCGAGGTCGAGCACGGGCAGGCCGCCCAGCTTGCCGAGCGCGATGGCGGACTCGGGCGACATCACCGAGTCCATCGGCGCCGCGATGACCGGGATGTCGAAGTGGTAGGCGTCGATCTGCCAGCCGACCGAGACGTCCTCGGGGTCGCGGGTGCGCCGCGACGGCACCACCGCGATGTCGTCGAAGGAGTAGGCCCGGCGGCCGCGCTTACCTCGGCCGATCTCGATCTCGTTCACCGCGCAAGGCTATCGGGACCCGGCCGGCGTGGTGCGCCGGCCACCCGGGGCGCCGGCGTCCGCGGCACCGCCACCCGCGCCGCGACCGGGGCAGGGGGCCGCGACGTCCCGTCGCCGGGTGAGGGGGGCGACCGGCGACGGGACGTCCTTGGGATCGTCGCCCCCGGCCCATGGCCAACTGCGACGAAGCTCGTGAAGACCCCCTGCGCGAGGCTCGAAAGCGCTCGTGGGATCACCCTAGGCGGCCCGAGCTGGTGGCAACTCACACAGATTGCGTATGCCGCTCTGGACACCGTCGTGCCAACCACGCGCGGTGCACCGGCCGTGGCAGCGCGGCATACCCCCGCGTAGGTGGTCAGTGTCGCGTCAGCGACCGCTGTAGTTGGGCGCCTCGACGGTCATCTGGATGTCGTGCGGGTGGCTCTCCTTGAGGGAGGCCGAGGTGATGCGGACGAACCGGCCCCTGGCCTGCAGCTCGGGGATGGTGCGCGCGCCGACGTAGAACATCGACTGGGTGAGCCCGCCGATCAGCTGGTGCGCCACTGCGGCGAGCGGACCGCGGTAGGCGACCTGACCCTCCACGCCCTCGGGCACGATCTGGTCGTCGCTGGTGACCTCGGCCTGGAAGTAGCGGTCCTTGGAGTAGGACTTCTTGCCACGGCTGCTCATCGCGCCGAGCGAACCCATGCCCCGGTAGGCCTTGAACTGCTTGCCGTTGACGAACACCACCTCGCCGGGGGACTCCTCGCAGCCGGCCAGCATCGAGCCGATCATGACCGACTCCGCGCCCGGCCACGATGGCCTTGGCGATGTCGCCGGACTGCTGGAGGCCGCCGTCGGCGATGACGGGGACACCGGCGGACCGGGCCGCCAGGAAGGCGTCGTAGACGGCGGTGATCTGGGGTACGCCACAACCGGTGACGACCCGGGTCGTGCAGATGGACCCCGGCCCGAACCCGACCTTGACCGCGTCGGCTCCGGCGTCGACGAACGCCTGGGCGCCGTCACGGGTGGCGACGTTGCCGCCGATGACCTGGACGTGGCGGGTCGCGGGGTCGGTCTTCAGCCGCTGCACCATGTCGAGCAGCATCCGCACGTGGCCGTGGGCGGTGTCGGCGACGAGCACGTCGACCCCTGCCTCGACGAGGGTGGTCGCCCGCTCCCACGCGTCGCCGAAGTAGCCGACCGCGGCGCCGACCATGAGCCGGCCGTCCGCGTCCTTGGAGGCGTGCGGGAACTGCTCGGACTTCACGAAGTCCTTGACGGTGATCAGGCCGCCGAGGCGCCCCTGGTCGTCGACGAGCGGCAGCCGCTCGCGCTTGTGCTTGCGGAGCAGGAGGGTGGCGTCGTCGCGGGAGATGCCGACGTGGCCGGTGACCAGCGGCATCGGGGTCATCACCTCGTCGACCTTCGTGGACGCCCACTCCGCGACCGGGGTGAACCGCAGGTCACGGTTGGTGATGATGCCGATCAGGTGGTTCTGCGGGTCGACGACGGGCAGCCCGGAGACGCGGTACTCACCGCAGATGCGGTCGAGGTCCTCGAGCGTCGCGTCGGGCCCGATCGTGACGGGGTTGGAGATGATCCCGGTCTGGGTGCGCTTGACGAGGTCGACCTGGTAGGCCTGGTCCTGCAGCGAGAGGTTGCGGTGCAGCACGCCGAGGCCACCCTGCCGAGCCATCGCGATGGCCATCCGCGACTCGGTGACGGTGTCCATCGCCGCGCTCACCAGCGGCACCCGCAGGCTGATCTCACGCGTCAGCCGTGACGTGGTGTCGATCTCGGCGGGGTTGAGGTCGGACATGCCGGGCAGCAGCAGGACGTCGTCGTAGGTCAGGCCCAGCTTGCCGAAGGGGTCGTGCTCCGCGGCCTCGGGAGCGACCTCACCCGCGCCGCTCGTCAGCGACTCACCTGACGGGGCGGGCGCGGACACCTGCTGGCCGGAGGCGGACTCCTGCTGGCGCCGACGGTCTTCCAGGTCCACACCAAGGCTCATTGCCCAATCGTAGCCGCCCGTCAGGGGCCGCCCGGGACAGCCCTCCCGACGGCGCCGGCGGGGCTCGGACGAGGACGGTCCGACCCGCTCGTCCAGCATGCGGGATGACCCGGCCGGGTGTGAACGGCCTTGAACAAGTCCTTACTTTCGGGCTCTGTTTCCGCAGGTCACACGGCGGTAGCGTCCGAGAAGTGCGGCAGCGTGCCGCGGGGAGATGAGGGACGACATGGCTGAGTTGTCGCGGCTTCCAGGACCAGTTGCCGACCTGTGGGAGTGGCAGCTCGACGGCTCCTGCCGGCAGATCAACCCGGAGGTCTTCTTCCACCCGGAGGGCGAGCGCGGGCCGGCCCGCCGCTCCCGCGACTCGCAGGCCAAGGAGGTCTGCCTCGCCTGCCCCGTCCTCACGCAGTGCCGCGAGCACGCGTTGCGCGTCCGTGAGCCCTACGGCGTCTGGGGTGCGATGACCGAGGACGAGCGCGAGGCGCACTACGCAGGTCAGTCCGTCCCCGCTGCCAGCTGAGGCGACGCCGGGCGGAACTCATAGAGTGGCGGCGTGAGCACCCCGATCGAGTCATTCGAGGTCCCCATCCGCGACGGGTCCATCCGGCTCGGACAGCTGCTCAAGCTCGCCGGTGTCGTCGACGACGGCGCGATGGCTCGTTCGGTGGTCGAGCTCGGTGAGGTCACCGTGGACGGCGTCGTCGAGGTGCGGCGCGGCGCGCAGGTGCGACCGGGGCAGACCGTCGGGTATGCCGGCCAGTCCCTGACCGTCGTCAGCGGCGACTGAGCTCGCGCCCCAGCCCGCGACGAGCGCGCGAGCCGCGTGGGCGCGGCGAGCTCAGTGAGCGCGGCGAGCTCAGTCCGTCACCACCAGCAGGGCCCGGAGCATGTCGCGGGTCTGCGTGCTCACCGGCCAGGAGTCCCGCGCCTTCCAGTCGACCGTGAACCGGTCTGCACAGGCACTGCTCAGCTCGACCAGGCGATCCTGGTCGGTCCTGGCCCGCACCACGAACAGGGACGAGCCAGTCGAGCAGGTGCTGCCGGCCACCGGTGCGGATCCCGCCTTGGCCAGGTCTGCGTTCAGCTGGGCAAGCTGCGGCGTCCCCATCACGTTCGTCCGGATCGCCCGGTAGCGCGGGATCGCATCGAGGATCGGGCGCGGGTGCAGGCAGGCGGTGCCCGTCACCAGCGTGGTCCCCCGGGGCAGGCTCGGAGGCGCCAGGTCGGGTGGTGCCAGAGTCTTGCCGAGGATCGACGGACAGTCGAGGAAGTCACCAGCCGCGCCGCCCACACCCCCACTGGGTGACCCCGGGGTTGCGGTCGGATAGGCGCCCTGCTCGGCCAGGGCGACGTAGTAGCTCGCCAGGGCGGGCCAGCCGTTGCAGGCAAGGCCCTCGTTGGCATAGGTCCTGATGCTGCCGTCGTTGCCCCGCAACAACATCCGGAAGGCCGGTCCCTGAGGGAGGGCGGCGCATTCGGACCCACTGGTGCGCGGCTGCAGTGTCAGGGAGTCGACCGCCAGCGGCACGCTGAGCGGGGCATCGGGCGGCAGCGAGCCGGCCCAGACCGATCCCTCGTCGGTCTGGGCGCAGACCAGCACGGCCGCCACCGTCCGGCTCAGTGGCCCGTCGGGCACGGCGGGCGGGGAGGGCGGTCCGAACGGGTTCCGGCACGCCAGCGTCGCCACCGCGGGGGACGGTGCCGGGACGACCGGGTCGTCGCCACCGCGGGCGGCCAGGCCGACGACGGCGGCCGACACCGCCAACGCGACCGCGGCGAGCGCCCACCCGCGCGCTCCCCGCCACCGCCCGGCATACGGTCGCGGTGGGTCGACCAGCGTCTCGGTCGAGGGGTCCTGCGGCGGCAGGCCGGTGAGCACGACCCTGAGGCCGTCCTCGTCCAGGCCGAGCCGTCCACCCACGACGGCGAACCCGTGCAGGCGACGCCGGTGCACGGCGCCGACGTCCTCGTCGAGGGCGTCGGCGATCTGGGCTTCCGTCAGACCGTCCAGGCTCCACAGCACGAGCACCACCCGGTCGCGCCGGGACAGCCCCGCGAGCGCACCCAGCACGTCGGCCGTGGTGGGTGGCGAGGACATGTCGCCGGCGGGCGAGCCCGGTGCCGCGGCTTCCTCCGGTCTCCTGCCCAGCACCGCGCGATGCAGGTACGAGGCCACGAGCGACGTGCGCAGCTCGGCGTCGTAGGACCCAGCCCCGACCTCCGTCAGGTGGTGCCAGCGCGGCCAGCTGCGGGCCAGGGCTGCCCGGGCGAGGGCTTCCGCGCGCCGGTCGTCCCCGACGAGCAGCCACGCCGTCCGCAGCAGGTCGGCGCCCCGGGCCGCGACGTACTCGTCGAAGCTGGGGGGTGCGGCGAACCGGTCCGCCATCGCCACCTCGCTCTGCGCCAGCCGGCCCCTCACTCGCTCATGGACGTGGGGGCTGCCTCGAGTCTGCCACCGTCCGCCAGTCGTAGCGCCGGGCGCTGCCGGTGTCCGGGATGCCGCCTGTCGGTGGCCTGGTGTTTGATGATCGAGCACCCGGGTATGAGCCGGGTGGAACACGCACGACGAGGACGGTCGCACGATGGCCGCCCCCGCACCGACCCGCGGTCGCCCCGGCGACCGGTCCGGACCTGGAGGGGGCGGATGACCGCCGAGTACGCGCCACTGATCCACGACGACCCGTTGCTGACATCCGACCGCCCACTCGCGGCGGCTCGCGGCCCACATCGCCGGTGCTGCGCTGCGCGCTGGCCCCGTCGGGCTCGTCGGCCTCGAGCTCGAGTTCCACCTGGTCGACCTTGCCCAACCAGCCCGGCGGCCGGGCTGGACGCAGGTGCAGGAGCTGCTCGTCGGCCTGCCGCCGATGCCGGCGGGCTCCAGGGTCACGGTCGAGCCGGGTGGACAGCTCGAGCTGTCCACCCCACCGGCGCACGGAGTCGCACAGGCCGTGGCTGCCCTCCGGTCGGACCGCCAGCTCCTCAAGCAAGCCCTTGCGTCCGTCGGCTTCGGCACGGCACCACTGGGCGCGGACCCGGCGCGACCGCCCGAGCGAGTCAACCCGGCGGCACGCTACGTCGCGATGGAGCACTACTTCGACGCGGCCGGCTGTGCCCGCTCGGGCCGGCAGATGATGTCGTCGACGGCCGCCCTGCAGGTGAACGTCGACGCCGGACCTGCCTCGGGGTGGGCCGAGCGGCTGGGACGGATCCGCGACCTGCTCCCCGTGCTCGTAGCACTGTCGGCCTGCTCACCCCTGCTCGGCGGACACAGCTCCGGCTGGGCCTCGATGCGACAGCAGGCGTGGCAGGGCATCGACCACCTGCGCACCGCCCCGGTCCCGACCGACCGACCGACGACGGACTGGGCCGACTACGCACTGGGCGCGCCGGTGCTGCTCCTGCCTCCCGACGCGTCCACCGCCGGGGTGTCGTTCGGGGACTGGCTGCGTGGCCGCTCCTCGCTGGGCCGCCGTCCGACGACGCGCGACCTGGACCACCACCTGACCACCCTGTTCCCGCCGGTCCGTCCACGTGGCTACCTCGAGATCCGCTGCCTGGACGCCGTCCCCGACCGCTGGTGGCCAGCTCTCGCGGCGATAGTCGCGACCCTGGTCGACGACCAGGAGGCTGCCGGCGAGGTGGCCGAGCTGTGCCGGCAGCAGCACGACAGGTGGCGGACCGCTGCCCAGCGAGGCCTGCGCGACCCCGGGCTCCGGGCACTCGCGAGCAGGTGTCTGGACGTCGCCGTCCGCCATTGTCCGGCAGGCTTGCGTGCCGACGTGCAGGCCTACGCGGAGCTGGTCGGCAGCGGCCGGACACCCGGTGACCTCCTGCTGCACCGCGCCCGAGCCACCGACCCCCTCACCGTCCTGACGGAGGAAGCCCATGCTTGAGTCCACCGCGCACGCACTGGAGCAGGCCCGGGCCCGAACCACGATGCTGACCGACCTCGACGACGTCGAGCTCACCAGCCAGCACGACCCGCTGATGAGCCCCCTGGTGTGGGACCTCGCACACATCGGCCAGCAGGAGGACCTCTGGCTGCTCCGCGGAGGCGACCCGGCCAGGCAGGGCATCCTGCCGACCACGATCGAACGGCTCTACGACGCGTTCGAGCACCCGCGCGCTGCGCGGGTGTCGTTGCCCCTGTTGAGTCCTCGCGAGGCGCGCGCCTACATCGCCGACGTCCGCGGGCGGGTGTTCGACGGGCTCGCGACCGCGAGCGAGGACCGACTCTTTCCCTACGCCATGGTCGAGCAGCACGAACAGATGCACGTCGAGACGATGCTCGCCACGCACCAGCTCCGTGCCGGTGAGCCGGTGCTGGGGTCTGGGACCCCACTGCCCGTCGGTCGACCGGTGCCCCACGACTCGGTGCTGGTCCCCGCCGGTCCGTTCGTGCTCGGCGTCGACGCCGAGGACGAACCGTGGTCACTGGACAACGAACGACCGGCCCACCGGGTCGATCTGCCGGCCTTCCGCATCGGCCGCGTACCAGTAACCAATGCGGAGTATGCCGAGTTCGTCGATGCCGGTGGCTACGACCAGCGGCGCTGGTGGTCACCGACCGGCTGGGACCACAGGGTCGCGGCGGGTCTGGAGCGGCCACTGTTCTGGTCGGCCGACGGCTCACGGCGCCGCTTCGGGCTGATCGAGGACATCCCGCCCGAGGAGCCGGTGCAACACGTGTCCTTCCACGAGGCGCAGGCCTATGCCGCGTGGGCCGGTGCGCGCCTCCCGTCCGAGCAGGAGTGGGAGAAGGCCTGCGTCTGGGACCCCGAGCTGGGGCGCCGACGCCGCTGGCCGTGGGGCAGCTCCGAGTGGGCTCCCGGCCTGGCCAACCTGGGCGGCGACGCGCTGCGACCGGCCCCCGTCGGCTCCTACCCAGCGGGCGGGTCCGCCTACGGCGTCGAGCAGCTGATCGGCGATGTCTGGGAGTGGACCTCGTCAGGGTTCGAGCCGTGGCCCGGGTTCTCGCCGATGCTCTACCGGGCCTACAGCGAGCCGTTCTTCGGCGGGAACTACCGGGTCCTGCGTGGCGGCTCGTGGGCGGTCGCCGGCAACGCCATCCGCCCGTCCTTCCGCAACTGGGACCTGCCGATCCGAAGGCAGATCTTCACCGGCCTGCGGCTGGCGTGGGATGTGTAGGCACCTGGCGTGGCTCGGCTCGTCGCGCAGCCTGGCCTCACTGGTGCTCGAGCCGCCGCAGGGGCTGCTGCGGCAGTCCTACGCTCCACGCCGCCAGCAGCGCGGGCTGCTCAACGCCGACGGATGGGGTGTGGGTTTCCTCGACGAGGCCGGCCAGGTGCGGCGCTGGCGCTCAGCGCGTCCCCTCTGGGGTGACGCCTCGTTCGCGTCAGTCGCCCCGGTGCTGCGTTCCGGGGCCGTCCTGGCGGCGGTCCGCTCCGCGACCGAGGGCATGCCGATGGACGAGAGCGCCGCGGCGCCCTTCACGGACGGCCGCTGGCTGTTGTCCCACAACGGCCGAGTGTCGCGCAGCGCCCTGCCGGCAGCCTCCGACGCCGAGTCCGTGTGCGACTCGGCCCAGCTCGCCGCCCATGTCTTCGACCGCGGAGCCGAGTCGCTGGCGGACACCGTCCACGGCGTGGCCCAGCGCGACCCCGGGGCCGTCCTCAACCTGCTCCTCACCGATGGCTCGAGGATCGTCGGCCTCACCTGGGGCGACACCCTCAGCTACCTCGTCGAACCCGACGGGGTGGCCGTGGCGAGCGAGCCGTGGGACGACGACCCCCGCTGGGTCGACGTCCCTGACCGCCACCTGATCGAGGTGACCCGAGAAGGGGTCACCGTGACCGACCTGGAGACCACCTGACATGGACGTCTACCTCGACACCAGCTCCTTGGCCGACCAGCTCGCCACGGACGCGCGGTCCGGGCTGACCGCGACGCCGAAGAGCCTGCCGCCCAAGTACTTCTATGACGCCCGCGGCAGTGAGCTGTTCGACGAGATCACCCGCCTGCCGGAGTACTACCCGACCCGCGCCGAGCGGTCCATCCTCGAAGCTAATGCCGGCGAGATCGCCGCGTTCACCGGCGCCGAGACGCTCGTGGAGCTCGGCAGCGGGACGTCCGAGAAGACCCGCATCCTGCTTCGCGCCCTGCGGGCCGGGAGGACGCTGCAGCGCTTCGCGCCGTTCGACGTCGATCCGGCGGTGCTCGAGCAGGCCAGTGCGGCGGTGGCGTCCGAGTTCCCGGGGCTGGACGTCGAGCCAGTGGTGGGCGACTTCGAAGAGCACCTCGGCTCGCTGCCCCGCCACCCGCGACGACTCGTCGCGTTCCTCGGTTCGACCATCGGCAACCTCGACCCGGCCCAGCGCGCTGTCTTCCTCGGCGAGGTGCGCGACACCATGGACTCAGGATCTGGTGGCGACTTCCTCCTGCTCGGCACGGACCTCGTGAAGTCACCCCGTCGGCTGGTGGACGCCTACGACGACGCCCAGGGAGTGACCGCGGCGTTCAACAAGAACGTCCTGGAGGTGCTCAACCGGAAGCTCGGTGCCGACTTCGACACGACCCAGTTCGAGCACGTCGCCGTCTGGGACGAGGCCCACGAGTGGATCGAGATGCGGCTGCGCTCGCTCCGCGACCAGGTCGTGCGCGTGCAGGCCCTCGACCTCGAGGTGCGTTTCGCGCGCGGTGAGGAGATGCGCACGGAGATCTCGTCGAAGTTCCGCCGCGCCCGGGTCGAGGACGAGCTCGCCGCGGCGGGCCTGCGCCTCACGCGCTGGTGGACCGACCCGGCTGGCGACTTCGCGCTCTCCCTGTCCGTGCCCACCTGAGACCGGGTCCGAGCACCGGAGTCCGAGCACCTGAGTCCGAGCACCGGAGTCCGGCCACGCGGCATACCCGCTGGGCATGCGAAAGGGGCGCCACCCACGGTGGCGCCCCTTCGCAGGGAGGAACCCGGCTCAGGCCTGCGTGGACCTGCTAGGCCGGGTCAGTGGCCGTGACCGTGCCCGTGACCGCCTGCGGCCTCGGGCTCCTCTTCCTTCTTCTCCACGACGAGGGTGTCGGTGGTGAGCACCATCGACGCGATCGACGCGGCGTTGACCAGCGCGGACCGGGTGACCTTGACCGGGTCGATGACGCCGGCCTTGATCAGGTCGCCGTACTCGCCGGTCGCGGCGTTGAGGCCGTTGCCGACACTGAGCTCGCGCACCTTGGAGACCGCGACGTAGCCCTCGAGACCGGCGTTCTCCGCGATCCAGCGCAGCGGCTCGGCGGCCGCCTTCTTGACGATGAGCGCACCGGTCGCCTCGTCGCCCTCGAGCCCGAGGTCCGTCGATGACGCTCACGGCGTGGACGAGGGCGGAGCCGCCGCCGGCGACGATGCCCTCCTCGATGGCCGCGCGAGTCGCCGAGATGGCGTCCTCGATGCGGTGCTTCTTCTCCTTGAGCTCCACCTCGGTGTGGGCACCCACCTTGATGACGCAGACGCCGCCGGCGAGCTTGGCGAGGCGCTCCTGGAGCTTCTCGCGGTCCCAGTCGGAGTCGGTGCGCTCGATCTCGGCCTTGATCTGGTTGACCCGGCCGGTGACGTCGTCGGAGTCGCCGCCGCCGTCGATGATCGTGGTGGTGTCCTTGGTGACGACGACGCGCCGGGCCTGGCCCAGCACCTCGAGGTCGGCCTGGTCGAGCTTGAGCCCGACCTCCTCGGAGATCGACCTGGCCACCGGTGAGGGTCGCCATGTCCTGGAGCATCGCCTTGCGACGGTCGCCGAACCCGGGGGCCTTGACCGCGACGACGTTGAACGTGCCGCGGATCTTGTTGACCACCAGGGTCGACAGCGCCTCGCCGTCGATGTCCTCGGCGATGATCAGCAGCGGCTTGCCGGTCTTGACGACCTTCTCCAGCACCGGGAGGACATCGGCGATCGCCGAGATCTTGCCCTGGTTGATGAGGATGTAGGCGTCCTCGACCACGGCCTCCATGCGCTCGGCGTCGGAGACGAAGTAGGGCGAGATGTAGCCCTTGTCGAACTGCATGCCCTCGGTGAACTCGAGCTCGGTCGTCGCCGTCGAGGACTCCTCGACGGTGATGACGCCGTCCTTGCCGACCTTGTCGAACGCCTCGGCGATGGTCGACGCCGATCGTCTCGTCCTGCGCGGACAGCGCGGCGACCTGGGCGATCTCCTCCTTGCCCTCGATCTCGCGGGCGGTCTCGAGCAGCTGGGCGGACACCGCCTCGACGGCCTTGTCGATGCCCCGCTTGAGGCTGGCCGGGGCGGCGCCTGCCGCGACGTTGCGCAGGCCCTCCTTGACCATGGCCTGGGCGAGCACGGTTGCGGTGGTGGTGCCGTCACCCGCGACGTCGTTGGTCTTGGTCGCGACCTCCTTGGCGAGCTGGGCGCCGAGGTTCTCGTAGGGGTCCTCGAGCTCGACCTCACGGGCGATGGTCACGCCGTCGTTGGTGATCGTCGGCGCGCCCCACTTCTTGTCGATGACGACGTTGCGGCCCTTGGGGCCGAGCGTCACCTTGACCGCGTTCGCGAGCGCGTCAACACCGCGCTCGAGCGACTTGCGGGCGGAGTCGTTGAACTCCAGCGTCTTAGCCATGAATGTCCTTCTGGTTCAGTGAGATTCAGCCGTATGCCGGCCACGCGGCATACCGGGGCGGAACAGGGTGGAACGTGGTGAGCTGGGCGATACAGCGAAGCACGCCCCGGGCGGAACCCCAGCGGGGCCCGCCGGGGCGTGCTTTCGGTGCTGCGTCGTCAGCCGACGATGGCGAGGATGTCGCGCGCGGAGAGGATGAGGTACTCCTCGCCGCCGTGCTTGATCTCGGTGCCGCCGTACTTGCTGTAGATCACTCGGTCACCCACGGTGACGTCGAGCGGGACGCGGTTGCCGTTGTCGTCGATCCGGCCGGGACCGATCGCGAGGACCTCGCCCTCCTGGGGCTTCTCCTTCGCGGTGTCCGGGATGACGAGGCCAGACGCAGTGGTCTGCTCGGCCTCGACGGACTTGACGACGATGCGGTCTTCGAGCGGCTTGATGGAAACCGACACGATGATGACCTCCCCTTCGGGAATGTCGAAGATGGACAGGTGGATGGTGCTGGTGCTGCGGGTGCATCCGGGCGGTCGCCGTCGCGGGGGTCGACCGACTGGCTGCGTTAGCACTCGGCGAACCGGAGTGCCAACGCAAATCTAGGCTCGTGGTTAGCACTCGGTCAACTCGAGTGCCAGAGCGTGGCGGCGCGTTCGCCGAGGGCGGATCCGGACGGGGCGGCGGCGGCACGGGAAAGCAGTTGCCAACGCGACGCCGAACGGGCAGGTTCGGCCCCGTGACCGACACCCCCGCTGCCCCTGACGCCTCCGATGCCGCCGTGCTCCTGCGCGCCTACGACGAGCAGCTCCGGCAGGAGGCAGAGGTCCCCTCCGCCGTGCGCATCGACCGGCTCGGTCCCCTCGTCATGGCGACCTTCCTCGGAGGGCGGGGCTTCATCACCTACCGCACCCTCGACGTGGACGGGCAGCCGGCGACCGAGGAGTCGGTCGGACAGCTCGTCGACCAGGCCGCTCGCGCACTACCAGGCCGATGCCCGAGATCGCCCGCGTCGAGTGGAAGACCCGCGGCCACGACCACGCCCCCGGGCTGCACGACGCCCTCCTCTCCCACGGCTTCGTCCCGGACGAGCCGGAGTCGGTCATGATCGGCGAGGCACGGTTGCTCGCCGTCGACGTCGAGGTGCCCGACGGGGCTGGTGGTCCGACAGGTCACCGACGAGGCGGACGTCCGGCGGATGATGGCGATGCAGGCCGAGGTGTTCGGCGACAGCGCCGAACGCGAGGCCGGAGATGGCCGAGCAGATCCTGCACCGGCTGCGCACCCGTGACGACATGGAGATGTGGGTCGCCGAGCTCGACGGCGAGATCGTCACCGCCGGTCGCCTCGAGCCGGTCGAGGGCACCGACTTCGCGGGTATCTGGGGAGGTGCCACCCGACCGGAGCACCGCGGGCGGGGCATCTACCGGGCGCTGACCGCGGCCCGCGCACGCTCCGCGATCGCCCACGGCAAGCGCTACATCAACAGCGACTCCACCGAGTTCTCCCGTCCCATCCTCGAACGCTCCGGCTTCCTCAAGGTCTCGACCACCACGCCCTACGAGTGGCACCGCCCCTGAGCGCTCGGAGGGTCCCGGGTGCGACAGAATGCCCGCCATGGACCTGGCCCTGCTGCGACGGCTGACCACCGGCGAGGGCTGGGGTCTCCTGCAGTCGCTGCCCGACTATGAGGAGAGCGGAGCGCTCGCGCTGCAGCAGCGGCTGCGGTCGGCCGGCTTCGACCCCGACCTCGTCGCCGCCGCGCTCAACCAGGCGCGGCTGCGGGCTAAGGCGAAGGACAAGTTCGGCGAGTTCGCGCGGGGCATGCTGCTCACGTCGGACGGGCTCGAGCAGGCGACCCGTCTCGGCGTCGCCGCCCAGCACGCCCAGCGCTACCGCGGCCGCAGGCATCCACACCGTCCACGACCTCGGCTGCGGCATCGGCTCGGACGCCATGGCGATGGCCGGCCTCGACCTGCGGGTCCGGGCGATCGACGCCGACGAGGTCACCGCGGCGATCGCGGCGGTGAACCTGCGGCACTGGCCGGACTCCACGGCATACCAGGGAGTGGTGGAGGAGTTCACCGCGCCGGCAGGCCAGGGGGCCACGTGGCGTGGGCGCCTGGCTCGACCCGGCCCGCCGCACACCGGGCGTCGCCGACGTGACCGGCCGCACCCGCCGGATCTTCAACCTCGCCGAGATCTCACCCAGCTGGGACACCGTCCAGGAGGTCGCCCGCGCCCTGCCGGCCACCGGCGCGAAGCTGAGCCCGGGCTTCCCGCAGGCCGCGCTGCCCGTCGGTGCGCGAGGCCCAGTGGACCTCGTGGGAGGGCGACGTCGTGGAGTGCGTGGTCTGGTGGGGACCGCTCGTGCGGACACCCGGTCGCACCGCCGCCGTGCTCCGCGCCTCCGAACCCGCCGTCGTCGTGACCGAGGCCGACGCCGACCCCGACCCGCTCCCGCTGCAGAACCTCGCCGCCCTCGGCGGATGGCTCTACGAACCCGACAAGGCGGTCCTGCGCGCCGGTCTCGTCGGTGCGCTGACCGCGGCGACCGACGGGGCCGAGCTCGACGCGGGCGTCGGCTACGTCGGGTCGAGCCGTTCCGTCGACGTCCCCTTCGCCAGGCGGTATGCCGTCGTGGAGGCGATGCCCTTCAACGTCAAGGCCCTGCGCGGCTGGCTGCGCGACCACGGCATCGACCGGCTGACGATCAAGAAGCGGGGGGTGAGCGTCGACGCGGACCTGCTGCGCCGCCAGCTGCGCCTGCCCGCCAAGGGGCACAGCGAGGCGATCGTGGTCCTCACCCGGGTCCGCAGCAACCAGGTCGCGCTCATCGTCCGGCCGTCCTGAGTCGATCCCGGCGGTCGACGAGGAGACCCAACCGAAGGCAACCGCACGCGTCATCGAGCAATCGAGGGCCCGAGCTGCGCCGCTGGCTGGCCTCGGACCGTTACCGTCTCGTATCCTCGTCGGCGATGCCTCCCCCTCACACCGGCACCGGTCGCCACCGCGGCAGCAGCGCACGTCCCTTCGCCCTGCTGACCGGGCTGCGTCGGCGGCCCAGCCACAGGTCGGCCCTCAAGGGTCTTGGCGTGGCCGCCTCGGCGCTCGGCGTCGCGACTGCCTTCGCGGCTCCCGCGCCCACCCAGGCGTTCGAGCTGACCGCTGCGCGAGATCCGGCCCCCGGTCCAGGCCCGCGCCGCTGCGCTGACCGCTCCGGCGAAGGTCGCCGACTACGGTGTCATCGGTTTCACGGCCAAGGCCTCCCCCGAGCCCGCCACCAGGAAGACCGCCGCAGCCGACCCGACCTCGGAGCGCACCCAATCGGGTGTCTCCCGCAACACCTCACGCGTCGGCCTCAGCAACGTCGGAGGCATGACCGCCAACTCCATCGCGGTCATCAACGCCGTGAAGAAGCAGTTCCCGGGTTCCGGCCCGTTCGGTGGCTACCGTCCCGGCGACCCGCTCGACCACGGCACGGGTCACGCCGTCGACATCATGTGCAGCACCGCCGAGGGCAACGAGATCGCCAGCTTCCTCCAGGCGAACGCCGGCACGCTCAACATCAAGTACCTCATCTGGCGCCAGCGCATCTGGTACCCCGGTGGCAGCTGGAAGGGCATGGCGGACCGCGGCAGCGCCACGGCGAACCACTACGACCACGTGCACGTCTCGGTCTTCTAGAGCGCTGCGACCACTTTCACCGGTTCCATGTAAACGCGCCGGGGATCGCCGGCGCGTTTACATCGAGCCGTCGGGGAGCTCCGGATCCCGCTGCGCGCCCCGGTGCTGCACGGCGCGCGCACCCGCTTCGCTGGCTGCCCTGACCGCGTCGCCGCGGCCGGCTCCCCTCGGCCAGAGCCGCCGCGAGCGCGCCGCAGAACGCGTCACCGGCGCCGGTCGTGTCGAGCACGTCCGCATCGGCGACGGGTATGCCGTCGAACCGCTCCCCGTCCCAGCTGCAGCCCGGCGGCGCCGAAGGTCACGAGCACGGAGGTTGGCGCCGCCTCGCCGTCCGCGAGCTGGAGCGCCTCGTGCTCGTTGACGACGAGCGGGTCGGCGAGGGCCGCCACGTCGTGCGGAAGGGCGGCATACGGCGCCGCGTTGAGGACCACTCGGGCACCACGGCCGTGGGCGGTGCGCGCCGCCGCCGCGACGGTCCGCATCGGGACCTCGAGCTGGACGAGCAGCACGTCGCCCTCCGGTCAGCTCGGGCAGCTCGGCCGGCGACACGTGGCCGTTCGCCCCGGGGATGACGACGATGGAGTTCTCGCCCTCGGCGTCGACGGTGATCCAGGCCTGGCCGGTGGGTGGTCCCTCCACCGTGCGGACACCCTCGACGTCGATCCCTCGCGCCCTCAGCCGGGTGAGGTAGGCGCGCCCGGCCTCGTCCGCGCCCACCGCGCCGACCATCGCCACCCAGGCCCCTGCGGCAGCGGCGGCCACGGCCTGGTTGCCCCCCTTGCCTCCCGCGAACCGTTCCAGCACCCCGTCGGCGAGGACCGTCTCCCCCGGGCCGGGGTGACGTTCGACGGAGGCGACGAGGTCCACGTTGAGCGAACCCAGGACGACGACCCGCCCCATCAGCGCATCCCGCCGCTGACCGTGTCGAGCCACAGGGTCGCGTAGCGCTGCGCGTCGACGTCGAGGCAGACCTCGATGCTCGACCTGGCCTGCCCGTGGGGGTCGTGCGAGAGGTCGCCGGACCAGTCCCTGCGGTCGACGATGGTCCGCCCCCGCGACCAGGTGCCGGCGAGCTCGACCCGCACGGGTAGCCGCTCCCGACGCACTCCAGCCGGCTCCAGGATGGCGCACACCGCGCCGGCGTCACCGATCGTCGCGTCCCCGGCCTCGAACCGTTGGCACTGGAACTCGATCAGCCGCCCGGCCAGCTCGGCGACGCCGTGGCCCCCGGGGGCGGCAAGGGTGCGAGCCGTCGCGAGAGGGATGCGCGGTGCGTAGAAGACGTCCAAGCCGTACATCGTCACGGGGATCTCGAGGTCGGAGCAGGCGTCGAGCACCACGGCTGCCGCCTCGGGGTCGTGGAAGACGTTGAACTCGGCCGACGCCGTCGCGTTGCCCGCCTCGACAGCACCACCCATGAAGACGATCTCGCGAACTCCCTTGGCAACACTGGGGTAGGTGCGCAGGAGCAGCGCGATGTTGGTGAGGGGCCCGAGGGGGACGAGGGTGATCCGTGCAGCCGGGTCACCGTCGGCCGCGGCGGCGTGGAGCACGTCCCGCAAGCAGCTCGACGGCGTGCCGCGAGTCCGGGTCACGAGTGGACTTCGCCCAGTCGAGGTCGCCCATGCCGTCCTGTCCGTGCACGTGCCGTGCGTCGACCGGGTCCTCGAGCAACGGCCGCTCGGCACCCCCGGCACACCGGCACGTCCCGGCGGTCCGCGGCGTCGAGCACGGTGAGCGTGTTGAGGACGACGGCGTCCACGGGTGCGTTGCCGCCCACACAGGTGACCGCCCGGAGGTCGAGGGCGGGATGCAGTGCTGCGAGAAGGATTGCGCAGGCGTCGTCCACACCGGTGTCGACGTCGAGGACGACGGGAATGGCCATGCGGCGATCCTGCCAGAGGCCAGCCGCCCAGACTCTTTCCCCCGGGTCGTCGTGGGTTTCGTGGGTTTCGTGGCGGCCACGGAAGCGGGGTAGGTTCCGACGGTGACTGCTCACCCGACCCGCCGTGCGCGGAGCGCCCCGGTGGGCGCGCGCACCGCCGGGGTGAGCGCGCGCATCGCCATGGTGAGCCTGGCCGCGGTCACGATGGGGATCACCACGGCGTGTGACTCCGGTCAGCCCGCGACGGCGCCGACAAGCAGCTCGGCGACGTCGGGCCCGTCTGCCACCAGCTCGTCCCCGTCCTCGACCACCTCCTCGCCCACCTCGACCGCCTCGTCGACGACCACCCCCGCCCCCAGCTGCGGACAACGCCTGGCCGCGACGATGACCGCCCCGCAACGGGCCGGACAGCTGCTCATGGTGGGTCTCCAGCCCACCGGCAGCTCCCGGGCTCTCGCCGCGCAGGTCAAGGCCCAGCGCCTGGGCGGCGTGATCTACCTCGGCGGCTGGTCGGGCGGGACGGCGTCGATGGCGACCATCTCCGGACGTCTGCAGGCCGCGGCCAAGGGCGGCCTGCTCATCGCGGCCGACCAAGAGGGCGGCCAGGTCCAGCAGCTGCGCGGTCCCGGCTTCACCCGGATCCCCTCCGCCCGCACGCAGGCGCAGTCCAGCGTGGCCACCGAGGAGAAGGACGTCGCGGCCTGGTCGCGGGCGCTCGCGAAGGCCGGCCTGAACCTCAACCTCGCGCCGGTGGCCGACACCGTGCCCACCTCGCTCGGCGCGGCCAACCAGCCGATCGGACGCTACCGCCGCGACTTCGCACCCGGCTCCCCCGGGACCAACGCGAGGTATGCCGCGGCGTTCGTCCGCGGGACCCTCGCCGCCGGTATCGCCCCGACGGTCAAGCACTTCCCCGGCCTCGGCAGGGTCACCGGCAACACGGACGTGACGACCAGCGGGATCACCGACCGCACGACCGGCACCGATGACGCCTACCTCGAGCCGTTCAAGGCCGGGATCGACGCGGGCGCCCCGGTGGTGATGATCTCGTCGGCGCGCTACCCGAAGCTCGATCCCGACCACCAGGCGATGTTCTCCAGCGCTGTCATCACGGACCTACTGCGAAAGTCCCTCGGGTTCCAAGGGGTCGTCATCACCGACGACGTGGGCGCCGCCAAGGCCGTCGCCGCAGTGCCGGTCGGCCAGCGCGCGACCCGGTTCATCGCAGCGGGTGGCGACATCGTGCTCACCGCGAAGTCGTCGCAGGCCTCCGCCATGCTCAAGGCGATCGCGGCCAAGCGGGCCTCCAGCGCGACCTTCGCCCGTCAGGTAGACGCAGCGGCGGCGCGGGTGCTCGACCTCAAGGCCGACCTCGGCCTGATGAAGTGCGGCTGATCCGCCGACAGTCATGACGGGGCTGCGGGCAGAAGCTGGTCATAGCCGATGTACCTGCATCACTCCGGCCAGATTGGACGCATCCGCGTCTGGTGCCTAGCGCGCCTGGCTCGGATCAAGCGCCTGGCCGAGGCGATCCAGACCGCGGCTCGGTAGCTCTCGCCAACCTGTCCCGACCCTGCGGCTCACCGCGCGTCGGACCCACTGGAGATCGCGCCGGCGGGAAGCCTGTCGCGGTCTGCGGTCGCCTCGAGGCCGAGCGGCTGGACACGGAGGACGCGGTCGTCGAGGAACCACCGGGACAATGCGATGCGAGCTCGCTCCCCTCGTCGCAGTCGTCCAGCCCCGTCGCGCCGAGGCGGCGCTGGATCCACGCGCTCGGGTGCGACGAGGCGCCACAGCTCGTACGGGTCCACGGCCTGGTGGACCTCGACGAACTTCCCGTCGGGCATCCGGACGATACGGCCGGTCTCACGGCCGTGCAGGGCCACCTCTCGATCCCGTCTCTGCAGCGCGAGACAGACTCGGCGGGTGAAGCTGAACCCGACGACGGGACCGACGAAGAGCGCGACCTGCAGCGTCGTGATCACCCCCTCGAAGCTCATCTGGAACTGGGTCGCCACGAGGTCTGCGCTGGCTGCACCCCAGAGCACCCCGTAGAAGATCATCCCCGCGACGCCGATGCCGGTGCGGGTGGCGGCATTCTGCGGCCGGTCGAGGATGTGGTGCTCTCTGCGGTCCGCGGTGACCCACGCCTCGAGGTAGGGATAGAGCATCACGGCGGCGAAGAACACCCCGACCACGCCGAGGGGAACGATGACGGCGAGCGTCCACGTGCGGCCGAGCCACTCGAGCTCCCACCCGGGCGGGACGAGGCGGAGCGCGCCGTCGAGGAACCCGGTGTACCAGTCGGGTTGGCTCCCCGCGGATGCGTCCCCCGGTGACGACGGTCCGTAGAGCCAGATGGGGCTGACCGTCACGGCTGCCGCGAACAGGAAGATGACGCCCACGACCACCGAGAACAGTCCCGCGGCTCGTGCCGCGGCGCTGGGCCACATCGGTATGCCGACCACGTTGTCCTCGGTACGCCCGGGCGCGGCGAACTGCGCAGGCTTGTGGACGTACGACGAGCGTGCTCGGGCGGCGACGAGCACCACGAGCAGCGCCGGCACGACGGCCACGTGGAGCGGGTAGAGGTGCTCGATGATCCGTCCCGGGTACTCGCCCCCGAACAGCAGCGTGGTCAGCGGGGTGCCGATGACGGGTATGCCGAGGGTGACGCCCTGGACGATGCGCAGGCCCGTGCCCGAGAGCATGTCGTCGGGGAGCGCATACCCGCTCCACCCACCGAGCAACGCCACCATGAACAGGAGGAACAGGAGCACCCAGCTGGCTTGCCGCGGCCGGCGAAAGGCTCCCGTGAAGAAGGTCACGAGCAGCTGCAGGACCAGCGCCACCGGCAGCAGCAGCGCCGCCCAGTGGTGTGCCTGCCTCACCAGCAGGCCGCCGCGGAGGTCGTGGGAGATCGCCATCGTGGACTCGAAAGCCTTGGACACGGGTTGGCCCTGCAGAGGGCGGTAGCTGCCGGTGTAGGTCACGATCTCCCCGGACGGCGTATAGACGAACATCAGGAGCACACCGGTCAACAGGAGGACGACGATGCACGCGAAAGCGGCGACGCCGAACAGGTTGCTCCAGTGGACCGGCACGCGGCGCCGACGCATCTGCCCGACCTGCCGCGTGACGGTGCCCCCGATGGCGGTCCGGGTGCGGATGCGCTCGGAGAGGCGGTCCGTGATCGAGAAGTGTGGTCGGCGGTCAACGGGGCTGGACAAAGCCGTCCTCCTCGTGTGCAGGTCCCGGGCGCCCGGCGCGGACCGCGGTCGCCGTGAAGGCGTCGCGAGGGTGCTGCACCGCTTGCAGGGACACGATGTCCCGACCGAAGATGCCGGCGCCGATCCAGTCCAGCAGGACGCGGACCTTGCGTTCCCAGGTGGGGACGGCGAGCACGTGGTAACCGCGATGCATCAGCCATGCGAGGAGACCCGTGACGACTAGCTTGCGGTACTGGAAGATCCCGTGCCCGAGACCGAGGGTGGCGATGACACCGAGGCTGCGATGCCGGTACGGCGTCGGTTCCTCACCACGGAGATCCGCGACCAGGTTCGACGCGAGATGCTTTCCCTGCCGCACGGCGTGCTGTGCGTTCGGCACGGTCCTCGCGCCAGGGACGTCGATCGCGAGGTCGGGAACAGCGGCGTTGTCGCCCGCGCCCCAGGCGTCTGGCACCGCCGCCTCGTCCGTGCCGACCCGGAGGTCGGCCCGCACCCTGAGCAGTCCGCGCTCGTCGACCGGCAGGTCGGTGTGCGTGGCCACGACCGGGTTGGCACCAACCCCCACCGTCCAGATGAGCAGCTCGGTGTCGTACTCCTCACCGGTCGACAGCACCACGTGGCCACCCTCGGCAGACACGAGCTGGGTGTTCAGGTGGACGTGCGCGCCGCGACGCTCGAGGTGACGCACGACCCAGGCACCCGGTCGGTCCGTGACCTCCGGCAGGATCCGCCCCTGCGCCTCGACGAGGTGGAACTCGAGCTCGGAGCGGCTGAGCTCCGGGTAGCGCGCCAGCAACGCCGTCGCGAGGGAGAGGAGCTCACCGAAGCCCTCCACGCCCGTGAAGCCGCCGCCGACGACGGTGACCGTCAGGAGCCGTCGGCGTGCGGCCCCGGCGGGCAACGTCGACGCTCGTTCGAAGGCGGTGAGGAGCCGGTCGCGGATCGCGACGGCCTCCTCGACGTTCTTGAGCCCGATGGCCTCGTCGGCCACCCCGGGCACGGGGACGGTCCGGGTGACGGCGCCGGCGGTGACCACGATCGTGTCGTAATGGAGGTCTCGATCGGGGCCCTCGTTGGGGTGGACGGCGACGGTCTTGTGCGCATGGTCGATAGCGACCACCCGCCCCGCGACGATCGTCGTGCGGCGCAAGTGACCGCGCAGGGAGACCGCGACGTGCCGTGCTTCGACCGAGCCGGCCGTCACTTCGGGCAGGAACGGCTGGTAGGTCATGTACGGACGAGGTTCGATGAGTGTTACCTCGGCCTCGCCATCGCCGGAGCTTCTTCTCCAGGTGCCACGCCGTGTAGAAGCCGGCATACCCACCGCCGACGATGACTACCTTTCGCATGGGAGCCTCCTCAGGTCCTCACTAGACATGACGCCGTGGCGCCGCCATCTGTGACATCCGGGCGCGACTTGGCGACGTGATCTGTGCCACGGCGCAGCGGTGCAATTGTTGAGTGGCATGTGTACTGCTCCAATTGCCCGGCCGAGACGAACGTGCGGCGAGGTCCGGGCCGCTACAAGTGAGAAGTACGCCGGGCGGAGCTTGTCCGACAGTCGCCCCGCGGTGCCCTCCCGGACCCGTGCCTTCGACTGCGTGGGCGTCTTCGAGCAGCTGGCGGAAGATGGCGTCAGAGATGCTGCGCTTCAAGCACCTGATCGCCTCGAGGGGTTTCTTGCCCTCGGCTCGCTTGCGCCGGTCGTAGACCCGGCCTTCGGTGTCGCGGCGGATCTGGCTGATGGCGGCGATGTGGATCATGTGGTTCACCCGGCGGTTCCCGGCCCGGGACAACCTGTGCCGGCTCTGCTCACCAGATGAGGCGTCCAGGGGCAGTGCCGGTCCAGGACGCGATCCGGTTGCGGTCGGCGAACCGGGTCACGTCCCCGACGTCGGCCAGGACCCGGGCCGCGACGACAGGTCCCACGCCATGAAGGTCCATCAGGCGGGAGCCGCGGGCCAGGACCAGCGCCTTGAGCTCGGCCGTGGCCTTCTTCATCTCCGCCTCGACGGCAACCAGCTCGGCCAGCTCCCACGCGGCGATCCGGCGGCGGGTCTTCCCGGCGATGTCGCGCGGGCGCACGGAAGCCAGCATGGTCTTGGCCTGGCCGGTGGTGAGGTCGCGTTTTGGCTTGTCCTGGAAGGAGTTCCGCCATTTAGTCGTGCAACCGGTCGACGGTTTGGACCCGACGCCGGGTCAGTGCCTCGCGCCGTTCGACCAGCATCCGCAGCGCCTCCAGCTCGCCGTCGACCGCCAGCACCCGCAGCCCCTTGGTGCGGACTGCGACCATCGCGATCGAGTGCGCATCGTGGGCGTCGGTCTTGCCGTTGTGACCGGAGTCGAACAGCCGGACCCGTGCGGCGAGCTTGGCCGGGACATCGACGACGTCCTCGCCGGCTGCCAGTAGCCGCTGTGCCAAAGGGCGCCCGACACCGTTGGCGCCCTCGACCGCCCGGTCCGATCCGGCCACGCCTTGACGTACGCGCGCATCGCCGTGAAGCCGGCCCGATTAGTGGTGAACCGACCCGACCCAGCAGTTGTTCGTGTTGATCGACGACCTCGATCGTCGTCGACAGCTAGTGGGGATCAACTCCAATGACCACGTGCTCCCTCTGCTGCATCTGCTGCTCCCGCCTGTACTCGTTCCGTGGTGGACGGCGAGGTGGGCAGTGCTACTACGAGCAGGGCAGTCCCTTCTTGAGCCACGCCTCGTCACGGTGACCAGCGGGCCGCAGACCGAAGGTGAGCCACACCAACACAGCCGGTGTGCAGCCGCATGGAGAGCTGCCCGCCGATCACCTGGACCGAGTCTGGCCAGACACCGGCCCTACGTGAATGGTCTAGTAGCCGCGAAACGCCACCCAGCACACCCCGCCTCGGAGCGGGCTACCGGGAGCACTGGCAGGATTGCGTGATGGCCACGATCGCCTCGTTCCATTCGGTGTGCGGCCTGCGCCCCGCCGTGCTGGCCGCTGCCGAACGGTTACAGGCCGCCGGGCACACGGCGGCGGGCCCGGACCTCTTCGCAGGGCGCGCGGTCGCTGAACGGGATGAGGCCCGGGGTTGAGCCCGGGCTGAGTGCACCACATGTGGGACGCCCCCTATCTGCCCGACAGTGCGCCGGAGTGGCTCGGGGCGCCCACGTGAGGGCGTCGGCAGGCCGGTCCGTCCCCGACCCCAATGGGTGTCGAGCGGGGGTGCGCTTAGCGACGGGCATTGAACCTACGGCCACCGGCTATCCGAGGTACTTTTTGAGCTCCGTGGCCACGGCACCGCTCACAGCTCCCGCGCCGCCGAGAACCACAATCTTCTTCGGCCTCAACCGCTTCAGCTCCATAGCGATCGGCGCCGGCAGCGAGTTCGTGGCCGTCAGCAGCACCGGGCCACCGCTCTTGCCCGCGATCGGCGCACCCGAGAGCGCGTCCGGGAAGTTCAGGCCGCTAGCCACGTACGCCACGTTCACCCCGGCCGGGTACGACTTCGCCGAGAACGCCGCCGATGAGGCGAACCGGTCCGCACCAGCCCACCGCTCCACCCCACCGGAGGTGTAGCCCGCCAACTTGGTCTTCACCGTGTTGGACACCGCACCGGCACCACCGAGGATGACGATCCTCTTCGGCCTCAACCGCTTCAGCTCCATAGCGATCGGCGCCGGCAGCGAGTTCGTGGCCGTCAGCAGCACCGGGCCACCGCTCTTGCCCGCGATCGGCGCACCCGAGAGCGCGTCCGGGAAGTTCAGGCCGCTGGCCACGTACGCCACGTTCACCCCGGCCGGGTACGACTTCGCCGAGAACGCCGCCGATGAGGCGAACCGGTCCGCACCAGCCCACCGCTCCACCCCACCGGAGGTGTAGCCCGCCAACTTGGTCTTCACCGTGTTGGACACCGCACCGGCACCACCGAGGATGACGATCCTCTTCGGCCTCAACCGCTTCAGCTCCATAGCGATCGGCGCCGGCAGCGAGTTCGTGGCCGTCAGCAGCACCGGGCCACCGCTCTTGCCCGCGATCGGCGCACCCGAGAGCGCGTCCGGGAAGTTCAGGCCGCTAGCCACGTACGCCACGTTCACCCCGGCCGGGTACGACTTCGCCGAGAACGCCGCCGATGAGGCGAACCGGTCCGCACCAGCCCACCGCTCCACGGTTCCCAAAGTGGGGTCCACCGTCCAGTTCTTGGACACTACCGGGGACTGTTTCCCGCTCGGGTCGGTGACCTGGACGGCGATCGTGTGGGTGCCAGCGGCAAGACCGGTCAGTGTCAGGGTCGCACCGCAGGTGCTCCAGGTCGTTTCCTGGTCGAGGCGGCACTGACGACGCAGGGAGCCCGCCGCGTCGTCCCCGTCAGCCGCGCCGATCGTAATGGTGGCGGTGCGGGTGGTGTATGCCGGCACCGTGACGCTTGCGGTGGGGGCCATGCGGTCGTTGACCGACCATTTGAGGTCCGTCCAGCCCTTGGAGGCGGTGGAGAGCTGCCGGGCGCCGGTGCCGTCGGCGGCGGCGACCCACATGGTGGCGTCCCAGCCGTCTACGTAGCGGGCGAAGGCCACGCGAGTTCCGGAGGGGTCGTAGGCGACCGCGCGGTTGTCCCCGGCGGGCATGGCCAGTCGACGGGCGCTGGAGCCGTCGAGGTTCATCACGGTGGTGGTGCGTGGCCCGTCAGTGGCCGTGGTGTCGACTCTGCGTTCGATGACCAGCAGGCCGCGGTTGGAGACGGTGAAGCCGTCGACCCAGCTGGTGCCTGGGACGGCCGTGATGCGACCGTCGGAGAGCCGTACCCGCTCGAGCGTGTTGGCGTTGGCGTTCTTCACGACGACCTCGGTGCCGCTCGGGGCGGCGGTCAGCTGCCACCGCTCCGGGATGCTGGCGACCTTGCGCAGGCCGGAGCCGTCCGGCCACACTGCCCACAGGGTGCGCAGCTCGGAGGAGTAGCCGCGGACGAAGGCGATGCTCCCGTTGGGGAGCCAGATGGCCTCACGGGGTGTGTCGGCGTCGGCGGTGCTCGCCGTGTCGGGCACGGTGGTGCACTTCTCGGTCGCGACGGGGCAGACGCTGATGTCCGAGTAGGAGGGCGTGACCCACCGGGTCCGGGAGGGGTCCAGGTCGACCTTCTCGAGGGTGAGCTGTCGCGCGCGCAGGCCCGTGGCGTCGGTGGCGACCGAGAGGGCCTTGCCCCATGGGTCGTTGCCGACGAGCTCGCTGGCGATGGCGGGGACGTCGACGACGGCGTCGTGCGACTCGGCGAAGCGTCCGTTGGCGGCCACAACCGCGAGACGGCGGCCGCCGGCACCGGGGACGTTGAGTTCGGTGGCGGTCGTCGGGGCGGTGGCGAGGAGGGTCCGGGCGCCGCCGGTGACGTCGTAGATCCGGTACTCGCGGCGGGGCAGGGTGGTGGGCGGCTGCCAGGCCAAGGTCGCGGACAGGCGACCGGTGGCGGCGGTCGCCCCCGTGGGGGGCTCGACCGGTGCGTATCCCTCCAGGGTCAGCGGCACGACCAGGGTGGTGGCGCTGTCCCCCCCGACCAACAGGTACTCGTAGACGGTGTAGCTGGTCGCCGTAGTGGTGACCTGCAGGGTGCAGCTCTGACCGGTCGCCAGGGTCAGCCCGGTGCACTGGTTGCTCTCGGGCACGACCTTGAACGTCGGGTACCAGCTGTTCCTGGAGGATGTGGCGGCGGTGCCGATCTTCCAGGGCTTGTCGCCGGCGTTGGTGAGCGTGAACTGGTGGGTGACGACGGTGCCGTTCAGCGCGCCGGTGGAGACGCTGGCCGGTGTGGCCCGCGGGATGGAGACAACGCGAGTGGGGTCCGCGTCGGCGATGCGGACCTGCGCCCCGACGTACTCCCCGCTGGTGGAGAGCGCACAGGAGCCGTTGAGGTCGATCGAGAGCGCTGCCACCTGCCCGGTCGACGTGGCCTCGGCGCGGTGGACGGTGAGGGTGCCGGCGGTGAAGGTGCAGGCCCTGGCGCCGCGGGTCATCTTGACCGTTTGCTCGGGGTCGGGGCCGGTGAAGTCGAGGTTCCACGAGCCGGGGCGTGCGGGCCAGGACATCGTCAGGGTGGCTTTGGCGCCCGTACCGGAGTCGTTGACCGCGACGGTGACGGTGTCGGCGGCCGCATCGACCTCAGTCGTCGGCCGGCCCGCGACGGGGCCGGCGTCCAGCCACTTGTTGCCGGCGGAGAGTGCCGAGGGCGCCTCGCGGCTGCCGATCACGGCGATGTCCCCGGTGGCGGCATGCGCCGCTGGCGCAGCCACCGTCGCTACGCCCAACCACCCCGACGCCACGACCACCACCGACGAAACGACGCGTCTGCCCCGCACTGCTCACACCCCTGCCCTGACACCGCGCGCCCCGCCGACACGCACCTCGGCAATGCTAGGTGGACAAAGGTCGTGCTGCGGCCAGATCGGCATGAACGGTTTCTGCAACGTGCTCGCAGGCGGCGTCATACCAACGGACCAAGGCGGCGCACGCTACCCGATCCGGTCGGGACGTGACCGCTGGGAGGGCGGTTAGTTCCAGCGCCCGCCGCGACCCCAACCGGAGCCCGGGTACATCTTGGTCGAACCGGGGCGGGACTCCTCAGGCTCCTCCGGGCCGCGGCGCCGGCGCCGGACGATGGAGACGACGACGGCTAGTACGGCCAGGCCCACGACGATGGTTTCGACCAGCAGGACCGAGTTCAGGGTTGCTCCTTCTTTGGACTGTTGGCCGGCTCACGCTGGCAGGCAGCCGGGTACTCCCCATGGTGTCGGGTCACCGGCTCCTGCGGCACTGACTTGCGGTCCACCGAAGGGGCGGGTCTCGGGCCGCCCTTTTCAACGGTGCTGCGGCGCTGCGTGTTGGGGTTGGCCAGCAGGTGCACGAGACGCACCTATCCCTCCGTTCGATCTCGCCGCCTCTGGACACACGCTGAGGGTGGCCTGGTCAATTCGCCGCTTGGTCACCGGATCGAGCGTGCCGCTCCGCGAACGGCGGCGAACACAGCTGTCGGACCGGGCGTCTGTTTGCGCAGGTCACGCGCTGGGCACTGAGATGTCCGAATGTCGGTCTCGCGGCGACGACTGCCGCCCGTCGCCACCTCGGAAGGAGGAACCGTGACTAATGGCCTCGCCTCAGATGCCGAACGCTCCGATGCACTGAACCGCAGGACTCGGTTGTTGCTGGGCGGCGCCGCACTGGCTGCCGTGGCGGTTCCGTTCGTCCTGCTCCTCGTGCTCGTCGAAGACAAGTGGCAGCCGCTGGCTCAGGCGGACCAGGGCGCACGTGACGCCCTGCATCAGTATGCGGTGGGTCATCCAACGTTCGTCGCCGTGATGCGGTTCTTCAGTGACTCGGGATCCGCTCTGGCCTGGCAGGTCGTGTTGGGCTTGGTGGCGCTGTGGCTGCTGTGGAGGCGGCTCTGGCGCCTCGCCGCCTTCGTCGTCGGGACGGGTGTCGGGTCGTCTCTGCTCAACACCGCGGTGAAGGCCGCCGTGAACCGGCCCCGTCCCCTGGTCGATCACCCCCTGCTCCACTTTCCCGGCGCCAGTTTCCCCAGCGGTCACGCCCAGGCCGCGGTCACCGGTTACGGCGTGCTCCTGCTCGTTTTCCTACCGCTGCTTTCGTCACGATGGCGCAGGGTGGCGGTCGTTGTCGCAGCCTTCATGGTGCTGGCCATCGGCTTCTCACGGGTCGCCCTGGCGGCGCACTTCGTGTCCGACGTGGTGGCGGGGTTCATCCTGGGCGGAGCCTGGACTGCGGCGATGACGGCGCTCTTCAGTGCGTGGCGGCTCCAGCGCGGACGTCCCGAGGTGCGGCCCTCCGAGGGCTTGGCCCCCGAGCAGTCGGCACGCCTCGACCCGACCAGGCACGCAGCTGGCCCCTCCTCACAGGAACCGGAGTAGACATGGCCTTCTTGACTCGCTACACCGACGACCGCTCCACGCCACCCGTCGGCGCTGCCCTCCGGGACCTCCTCCTGCGCGCCGCCGCCCCGGCCGTTGCGGTCTGGGTGGCCGTCGTCGGCATCGGACTGCTCATCCAGGGCCCGTTGGGTGGCCTCAATTCAGAGGACGCGATCAGCAAGGACGCCCAGGGGACTCGCACAGCCACGTGGGACTCCGTGACGATGGTGTGGTCGCACATCGGCAACACCGAGATCGTCATCGGGGTGTGTGTGCTGGCCGTCGGCCTGCTTTGGTGGCGCACCCGACAGTGGTGGGTGGCAGTGGTTCCCGCGATCGCCATCGCGCTGCAGGCAACCGTTTTCGTGATTGCCACCGCGGTGGTGGGGAGGCCGCGCCCACACGTCCCCCACCTCGACCCTGCTCCTCCGACCTCGAGCTACCCGAGCGGGCACGTGGGTGCCGCGACGGCGCTCTACCTCAGCTTCGCGCTACTGGCCCAGCGGGTCGAGCGGCCGTGGCTGCGCCGCCTGGTCACCACCGTCTGTCTGCTGATCCCGGTGCTTGTGGCGTGGGCTCGCCTCTACCGCGGCATGCACCACCTGAGCGACATCCTCGTCGGCGCCGCAAACGGAGTCGCTTGCGCGCTGCTCGCGTGGAACTACCTACGGCGCAAGGCTGCCAAGCGAGCGTATGCCGCGCACCCGCGCTAGGCGCGCACGCGTCACGAGGGACGCCATGGCCACGAACGTCAGAACCGGCCGCGCAGGCGCAGCAGTGGCGGCCGGCCGTCCGGGTCGTAGAACGCCCTGTACATCGGCGTCGCCCACGTCCGGGTCCAGCGAGACAGCGGCGGTTCCGCCAAGGGACGCAGGCGTCCGGGTGGGCGGGCGCCGACTCTGCCGCCCTCGTGCCAGTTCTGCAGCCGCGCGGCGGACTGGGCGAACGCGTCGAACACCGTGGACTGCTCGAGTTCCTGCTGGCTGCCGCCGTCGAGGTGCTCCTTGGCCAGCTCCATCCGCAGGGACCGAGCATAGTCCGGGTCGCACACGGCCGCGGACAACTCTGAGTCGTGGGTCCAGGACCGGCGGTTGAAGTTGTCCGACCCGACCGTGGCCCAGGTGTCGTCGATGACGCACACCTTCGCGTGCACGTAAACCGGAACTCCGACGTGGTTCTCCAGTCCGTAGAAGGCGACACGGTGACCGCCAGCTTGCCGCAGGACGTCCACGGCGTCCTTCCGGCCTATCAGGTTGGGCGGCGCGCTGACCCGTCCGTCCTGGTCCGGGTGGTGCGGGAGCACGGCGATCAGCTTCAGCTCGTCGTTGTCGCGAAGTGCCTGGGCGAAGGTGTCGGCGACGTCCCGGGACCACAGGTACTGGTCTTCGAGGTAGATCAGTCGCCGTGCACGCCTGATCGCCTTCGTGTAGCCGCGGGCGACGCTGCGCTCCCCGTCAGGAGCGAAGTCATAACCCGGGCGCTTCTTGGGGTAGGTGCGCAGCAGCTGCACAGGGTGCCGACCGGTTGGCTGGGGATCCGGCAGCTGCGACGGCAGCTGTCGGAGCCCGACCGGTTGGTCCTTGCGCACCCAGTCGCCCAGCACTCGGAAGGGGCTGCGGCTGAGCCGCTGCGGGTCGTTCCACCGCTCGCGAAACACCGCTTCTACGTCCCCGACCGCGGGTCCGGTCAGCATGAGCTGGATGTCGTGCCATGGAGGTCGGTCACCGTACACCTCCGCCATCGACTGGTGCTGGGGGTCGCCCCAGTGATCGGCGTCGTCCCGACGGCTGTGACACAGGTCGATTCCGCCGACGAACGCCACATCGCGGTCAGGCCGTAGCGGGTGCCGAAGCACCACGAACTTCTGGTGGTGGGAGCCGCCCGGTCGCACCCGCATGTCCAGCTCGCACTGGCCACCGGCGCGGTTGATGTCCTCGCCCAGGTGCCGGTTCTCGGTGGCGGAGAACTGGATCCGGTCCAGGTGGGAGCGCCAGATCAACCCGCGGACGTCGACGCCGCGCTCGGCCGCCTGGCACAGCACCAGCGCGATCTCGCTCCCCGGCTCCCCGAGCAGCCGTTCGTCCGGGTCGCCGCGCCAGTCGACGAAGAGGAGGAGGTCACCGCCGCGCATGTCCACGACGCGACGGTGCAGCTCGGCGTAATAGGTGCTTCCGTGCACGAGAGGGACGACGTGGTTGCCCTCGGACCACGCCCTGCCGTCAGAGTGCCGACGGTCCAGAACGGTGCCACGGTTGCCTCGCTCCGAAACCCCAAGGAACCACTGCGCCGTCGTCACCCGCCATGCTTATCGGGGATTGCGATCAAGTGGAAGGGAGCACACTTGGTCGATCGTCGTGGCGGCGATCACCTGGATGCTCGTTGAGCGCGACGAACCGCGCGCTCAGACCGAGTCGGGAACTGCGTCTCACTGCCGCGAGATGGCTTGCCAAACCGCTGGACGCTGCGCGACCGCGCTCGGGTTTGGTTCCCTGCCAACCTGGAGCTCCGGCACCGAGGGCCTGACGCCGATCACTGTCAGACCTCTGTCCTAGCGTCAAGCCATGACTGGCTGGGGTGAGATCACAGAGTCCATCGGGCGCGCACTGGGTGGCGACAAACCCGGGGGACGCAACGCACTGTTGGCTTGTTGGGCACAGACCGCCGACGGCGACCACGCTCAGCGGTGCGTCCTTGCGCACTACCTGGCCGACCTGCAGTCGTCGCTCGACGACGAGGTGGCTTGGGATGAGACGGCGTTGTCCGAGCATGCGCGTGTTGTTGACGACGACCTCGTGCCCGTGGGCATCTCCTCAGCCGCGGCCCTGGCGCCAAGCCTGCACCTCAATCTCGGCGACGGCTATCTGCGACAAGGCCGGGTCCGGGACGCCAAAACGCAGCTGGTTGCCGGGATGCGGGCCGGGAGCACGCTGCCCGCCGATGGATATGGAGCTCTCATCCGTTCCGGTCTGGAGCGGCTCCAGCAGCGCGTTCACGACACTGAGAACCGCTCATGAGACCGCCGCCGTTCAACGGGTGGGAGCCACTGCCGGCTCCATAGGGGACTGTCCACATGTACGTTGCGGGCGACCTGAGCCCCGCGCAGCTCAGCCCATCACCAACCCCTCGATGTCGTGCTTCTGCGAGATCGGTGAGAGCTCGTCGACGACCGGGCACGACAGATGGTCGCGGACCCGTCGAGGGAGACTCTCCCAGTAGCCGCCCGTCACGGCGAGATCGTGATGGGCGTCGTTACCGGCTCCCGGGGCGTCGACGCCGAGCACGAGGACCGGCCGGGCGACCTGCGAGCGGTTCGGTGTCCCGCGGTGGATCGTCAGGGCCGAACGAGCCGAGATGTCTCCCACCTGTGGGTACTTCCGCACCGCCAACGCTTCGTACCGGGCGTACTCGGACTGTGGCGGGAACTGCTCGTGGTCAAAGATCCCGCCCGACTCCCACTGGGTCCCGGGCGCGACCTCGAACGGCCCCATCTCGTCGGTGGTGTCCACGGTCGTCAAGTTGAACGCCAGGGAGGTGAGCCGGTGCCCGTCGGTGGTCTCCGGCGGGCTGGGAAAGTCTCGGTGCCAGGGCTGCAACGTCGCCCCAGGGAACGGTGTGTCGAAGCCGACCTCCACGATCTGATAGTCCGGGCCGAGGATCGTCTCGCACACCGCGCGGACCCAGGGATGTTCTACCAGCTCGACGAAGCCGCGCAGTGCCTCGGGATGGATCTCGACGTACCAGCGGTTGGGCCCGCGGCCCACCGCTCCGCCCTCGCGGGACCTCGCCTCATCGAACGCGGCGTCGATGTCCTCGCGCACCTGCTGCACCCACGCCGCGGGAAAGGCCCCCTTGCAGGAGATCACCCCGTCGGTTTCCAACCCGTGCCGGATCTCCTCCACGTCGTACTCTTGGTCGCGCGCCGCGTCATCCATCATCCTGAGACGCTACCTCGCGACGGCGGTTTCGAGCAGGCCCCGCCGCCGCATCTCAACCCCGAGGGGACCCATGGCCAACCTGTCGCCGTTTGGTGAGATGCCCGACGGCACGCCCGTCACGGCATACGAGCTGAGCAGTGACCAAGGCCCGGTGCTCACCGTCCTGGATCTAGGCGCCACGGTCCAGTCGCTGACCTGGGGGTCACGACAGCCCAGCATCGTCCTCGGCTATGACGACGTTTCCGCGTACCTGTCACCCGCCAACGACTACCAAGGGGCAGTCGTGGGTAGGTACGCCAATCGAATCGCGGGCGCCAGCTTCAGCCTTGGCGGCACGACGTACCAGCTCGAGGCGAACGACGGAGAGAGCAGCCTGCACGGCGGGCACAGAGGCTATGACCACCGCGTCTGGACGCTGATCGGTCACGACGACAGCTCGCTGACCCTGGGACTGGTCAGCCCCGACGGCGACCAGGGCTTCCCAGGGCAGCTGTCCGTCCAGGCACGGTACGAGGTGGGACAGGACTCCGTGACGCTCACCCTCACAGCCACGTGCCACCGCAGAACTGTCGTGAACCTGACCAACCACAGCTACTTCAACCTCGCTGCGGATGGTTCGTCCATCGATGACCACCTGCTCGAGGTGCATGCGGACCAGTACCTGCCCGTCGACCGCGCCTCGATTCCCCTGGGGCACCTGGAGGACGTCGCCGGCACACCGTTCGACCTGCGCGCAGCGGCTCGCATCGGGGACCGCGTCCGCGAGCCCCACCCTCAGATTCGCCAAGCGCGGGGTATCGACCACTCCTTCCACCTGCGGGGAAGCGGTCTGCGCCGGGTCGCAGTGCTTGCCGAGCCCACGACCGGTCGGCGGCTCACTCTCCTGACGGACCAGCCTGCCCTGCAGGTCTACACGGGCAACTACCTCGACGGGGGAACCGTGGCCGGGGACCGGCTGATGAGGCAGGGCGACGGTATCGCGCTGGAGACCCAACGACACCCGGACGCCCCCAACCAGTCAAACCTCGGCCCGGCAACGCTCGAGCCGGGGGACGAATACCGGAACACCACCATGTGGATGCTCGACCGGATCTAGCTGCTTTCACGCGCAGTCCGCCGCGCTTCCCTATGCCGAGTACTCACGGCCTCGCGGGTGACCCGCGGGTGTGGATGACCTCATCTGCAGCAGACCGTGAGTGCGTCCTTCGCCGCAAGCGGCACGTTCTAGTGCGCAGTCTCATGCCGATGTGCGTGCGGTCTGGGACGCGTCTGGACCAACGCGGAGGTCCTCAAGGGCGTGCGCAAAATCTGGCTATGGTGAAGGAACGTTGCTCGTAGAGTGCTCCTCACGAAGCACCAAGCATGGCTGGCCGATGGGGGAAGACGATGGCATCACTGATATCGGTTGAGGAGCGCCTCTTCGAGCGGATGTATGTCAAATACGTGCGCACGCCGGAGGAGGAGTTCAGGAACGTTCCACCTGGGGAGCTACCTGGGCCCACCGAGGAGGTTCTGGCGGTGGAGGGGGAACCGGCGTTCCGGGTATCCCTGAATCAGCCGCTCCAATGTGACGACGATGTCCCAGACGAGGTGGGGTACGCCTTGCGTCGTGCGGCTCACCGCTTCTGCCAGCTTGGTGGGGACGGCACTGTGAGAACAGACGCCATGACGCCCGTGGAGTGGATCATCGGGCCGGCCCTGCAGGACGGGGCTCTCGTGATGTACCTCGACACTGACGGGTCGATGGCTGGACGCGCCTTGGTTCGATCGATGACATCGATCCTCGTCGAGGAACTGGAAGGGGCTGGCGTGCCGGCGACCGTCTCCGTGCCCTCCCCCGCGACGGAATCGCTCAAGGATTGGGCCAGCACTGAGGAACGCGCCGCAGAGAACTAGGCGGCGCGACGCAGGTGGTGGGGTTTGGGACAGGCAGCCGGCCTGCCGTCGCTCAGCGGCTGGCGCGAGCCAGCGGGGTGCCATCCAGGGCGTGGCGGAAGGCCACCAGGGAGTCGAAGACCTGCAGCACGCCGGCTTCCTGCAGCTCACCGACCGAGAAGCCGCCGGTGCGTACGCCGAGGGTAGGGATACTGAGCTTGGCCGCCGCCTGGGCGTCGTAGACCGAGTCGCCCACCATGATGCCGCTGGCACCCTCGACCTTGGCCAGCGCCGCCGCCACGATGTCCGGCTCGGGCTTGCTCTTCTCCACGTCGTCGGAGGTGGTCCAGGCATCGGCCAGGGACTTGCCGTCGATGAGGTCGAGGAAGGTCTCCACGTGCTTGGTCTTGCCCGAGCTGGCGAGCACGAGCCGGAAGCCGCGCTGCTTGACCTCGGCCAGCAGCTCGTGCGCGCCCTCGAAGGGCTGGATCTCGCCCACGAGCTGGTCGAACTCCTCCGCCCACGCCTCGCGCAGGTCGTCCCCGTGTGCTTCTTCGACCTCTCGGCCCCCGATCGCGGAGACGAACAGGTCACCACCCATCCCGATGCCGCGGTGGATGCGCCACATCGGCCGGGTGATGTCGTAACGACGAAAGGCACGGAACCACGCCAAGGCATGCTGGTAGTTGGTGTCCACGAGGGTGCCGTCGACGTCGAAGATTGCCGTGTCTGCCATGGCCTCTTCCTACCCCACTGGGACGCTGCCACACGACCGCCCTCGGGTTGGTTTCACACGAACCAGCAGTCTCAGGGTCGGCGGCGGTGTCTACTCCTTGGACGCCACCACCAGGTATCCCTCGACCTCGGGGTTGAACGTGCTCTTCTCGACACCCAGTCCGACGCTCTGCAGCTCCGACACCAGCTCGTCGTACCGGTACGGCCACGACGACAGCCGCTCGGAGTGGACCAGGACCGACCTGTCCTTTCCCAATTCCGCGACAGCAATCTCGATGTGGTGCTCCTGCTCCCACCGTGGCGCTATCTCCCAGCGATAGATCACGACGGCATCGCGGCCGTTCCGGTGAACCAGTCGGTTACGGATGTCCAATCGGGAGCCGCCGGCGCGTTCGAGCTCCCAGGTGCGGGATGTGAGAACCAACTGTCCTCCGCGACGCAGCAGCTGCGACATCGACTTCAACGCAGCCAGCCGGCCGCTCGCACCCCGCGCATGGTGCAACGAGTTGCCGACGCAGAACACCATGTCGAAACTGGCGTCGTCGAAGAGGCCGGGCAGCTCATCCCAAGCGGCTCGAACCGTCCGCAGCGAAGCACCGAACTCCTCAGCCAGCTCTCCAGTCCGACGGACCATGGCGTCGCTCGCGTCGGTCGCGACAACCTGCATGCCGAGACCCGCGAGTCCAACCGCCAGCTGCCCGGTACCGCACGCGCAATCGAGGACTGCTGCAGCTTTTGGAAGGGGCTCGATGACATCATCGAAGGTCGCGACGAACTCGGCGGGGGTGAGCCTCGCGTCCGAGATGAGCCACTCGTAGACCTCTGCCAGTGCACCGTAGTCCGTCACCGAGACCACCCCAATCAGCTTGTCGACCACAGACGGACATCCAGTACAGCCGTTGGGTTGTCGCGCTCACCACTGCTTTTCGAGGGAAGGCGTCCGCCCACCCCGCGATCCGAAAGGCACGTCAGGGTGCCGCCCCTGCGCGTCAAAGGGAGCTGACCGCTGGCCACGTTCGCGCGAGCGATCCCTTACAGCGTCTCGCCTTTGGCGCCAAGGCGGAGATCTCAGCGCACCCGGCCCCGGCGCGCTCCAGCGTGCTGCTGCATACTGCGGGCCATGCAACCACGCCCGGAGACCGATTCCCAACCACGGGCGACGAGCGCGGTCGTGATCGCCGCGGAGTCGAGGCACCGGTCCGGCTCACTCCAGCCGACAGTGCTGCGGCGGGTGGGCGGCGTGACTCTGCTCGACCGCACGGTCAAGGTCCTGTTCGAGGCCGGAGTGACCCGGATCGTGGTGGTGGCCGGTCACCGGAGCGAGGACGTGGCGGCAACCATCCGCTCCCACGGCCTCCCGGTCGAACTGGTAGTCAACCCGGACTGGCAGCAGGGCACGTCGACCTCGGTGCTGCTCGGCCTCCAGCAGGTCGACGAGGACCGGTGCCTGGTCGTCATGGGCGACCACGTGTTCGAAGCCGACGACGTACGGCGTTTGATGGCTGCACCAGGTCGCAACGTGCTGGCCGTCGACCGTGACCCCCAGCGCCAGGTGGGTGGCCTGGGAGGGGTGGCCCCCGTCCGGGTGCGGACCGAGGCCGACGGCCGACTGCTCGAGCTGGCAGCCGACCTGAAGGAGTATGCCGCGGTCGACGCCGGCCTCAGCTGCGTCCACGTCGGCGACGTCATGGCCGTGGTCGCCCACGCACCGGCGATGCCGTGGGCCGCTGTGCGGCGGCGGATGCTCGACCACGGTTTCGAGATGACCACCTGCGACTTCACCGGGCTCTGGGCGGCCGTCGACACACCCGATGGAGTGCGGGCGCTGGAGCGGGTGATGTGGCATCGGTACGGGCCCAAGCCGACCGACCAGATCATCGCCCGCACCGTCAACCGGCGGATCTCGGGACCCCTGACCCGCCAGCTGCTGCGGACCGGACTCAGCCCGCATGTGGCCACGTTGCTGGCCTTCGCCACCACGCTTCTCGCGTCCGGCCTGATTGCGGTCGGCGACCGGTGGGCGATGGCCGCGGGCGGGCTTGGCGTCCTGCTCGGCTCCGCCCTCGACGGCGTCGACGGCGAGCTCGCCCGGGTAAGCGGCCGGGCCTCGCGCCGCGGCGCCGCGCTGGACACGCTGCTGGACCGCTATGCCGACCTCGCCGTGGTGGTCGGCCTGGTCATCGGGGCCGGCCACACCGAGACCGCCTGGGGCTGGGGGTTCGCCGCCGGCTGCGGCTGCCTGCTGATCTCGTACATCCACGCGGTGGGCCGAGACACCGCGGTGCGGTTGCTCTTCCGGCGCGAGGTCCGCCTGCTGGTCTTCGCCCTGGCGGCGGTCAGCGGCCTACCTCTGTGGGGGCTGGTGGTCGTCGCCATCGCGGCCAACCTCGACACGGCGCGCGGCGTGGTGCTGCTCCTGCGCGCGATGCGCACCTGACACCCGCCGAGCCGACCTCAAGGGCGGACTTGACCATTGCCTGTTCGCCGCGATCGCCCTCCGTCGCGCGGTCGCCTAGCCCTGCTCGGGCCAGCGCCACGCGACCGTCATCGACTTTCCGACCTCGACCGCACGCCACTGCTTCGAGAGTGCGTCGAGGCGGGAGGCGAGAGCGACGGAGTCCCGGGGACGTCCGAGTTGATGCCGTGCACCGCTGCCGGAGAGGCGTCGATGTAGCGCTCGACCCCATCGCGGGTCATCTCCCGCCTCATCGGACCAACGGCAGGGGTGGCAGGTCGAACTCGTCGTCGGCCTGGGTCACCAGGCGCCTGCTGACCGCCAGGGATCCCACGGCCAACAGCACCAAGCCGGCGCCGTGCACGCGGTGGTCAAACGACAGGAACGGGTGGGTGAGACCACCGAGACCGACGAGGGCTGCCGCAAGGGTCGACACAGCACGACTTCGCCAGAGCGCCAGGCCGATGAGCAGTGAGCCGACGGTGATAGCCACGATGAAGCCCAGTCCTCCGAGCCCGATCCGTGGGTCGTTCTCGAGGGAGTCGAGGAACGCGCCGGTGCTCGTGGGGTCGAAACCCCCGCGGGCTGCCGCCCAGATCATCGGGTCCCCGCCCATGTTGAGGGGCAGCACCATGAGGAAGCCGCCGCCCATCACCGTCATCGCTGCAGCGGCCAGCCGCGGTGCGCCGCGACGCGACACGATTCCCAGCGCCACGACCGACGGGACCACCAGCACGACGAAGAGCACGTCGAGCCACTGGAGCCACGCATAGGTGTGGTCCGTCGTCCACCTACGGATCAGCTCGGCGCTGGGGACGTCGTTGCTCTCCACGACGATGTACTGGATGCCTTTGGCCAGCCAGGGAAGGGGCACGATGACGGCGAGCAGCACGCGCCAGTAGCGCCGCGCGTCGTGCACGGATGGTGCCGGGGAAGCAGGGCGTTCGGGCGCCGGGACGCCGGTGGTGACCGTCGTGGCGGTCGGTTCGAGATGTGACACGTCAGCTCTCCTTGGTCGGGTTGCGTGGGACACCACCGTGACCTTGGCGGCGGACCCGCAGCCAGAGTCCGCAGTCCCGAGCCGCCGGGAAGACTTCCCGCGTCTGCACGCATCCGTGGCTTTTGCCGACGGCCTTGGGCATGCTCATGACATCGAGACGACCTTGCCTTCGGTGTGGACCCGGCACGCGACCGCCCTGGCGGTGGCGCTGCTGACGGTGTCCGTCGCGGCCGCGGCCATGGTGACGTGGGTGGCCGCGACCGACGACGCTGGCCGGCCTCTGCTCAACAGCCCGGCCACGACGACAGCCGAACTGCTCTGCTACGGCTCGGTGGGCGCACTGCTGGTGGCGCGTCGACCAGACCTGCCGTTCGGCTGGCTGCTGGCCGCCGGTGCGCTCGCGAACGTGCTGCTGGTCGGGCTGGGCGTGCCGTCGCTGGCCGCACTCGTCCACGGTCATGGTGGGCAGCTCGCAGCCTGGGGAGTCGCGCTGGGCGTCGTGCAGTGGGTGCCTACCGCGATCACGGGGCTCGTCAACACCCGGTTTCCCACTGGCGCACCCGTCACGGCATACACGCGGCTGCTGGACCGCCTCCTGCGGTACGGCATCGTGCTCGTCCTGGCTCTCACCTACCTCGGGGACTCCGTGCGCCGCGACCTCGGCGAGTCCGGGGTGCCCCTGCCCACGAGGCGCGCCATCGACGGATCGTGGGTGACGACGGTCGGCAACGCGTCGGTCGCCTTGGTGCCGTTGGTGATCCTGCTGGCCGCATTGGCTGGGATCGGCGTGATCGTGCGATGTGTGCGGGCCTCCGGGATCGAGCAGAAGCAGCTCCAATGGCGGGCGGCGGGAGTGGCCCTGTCGCTCATCCTCTTCCCCCTTGCCATGACCGAGGCCCTGCCCTTCAGCACCGGAGTGCTCGCGCCAGTCGTCTTCGTGGCCACGCTCGCGGTGCCTGTGCTCCGCTACCAGCTGTGGTCCGGACCGCCGCTGTCACGTCGTCGCAAGGTCGGGCTCATCGTCTCGCGACGCACGATGGTCGAGCTCCACGAGGAGGAGCGACGTCGGCTGCGGCGCGACCTCCACGACGGGCTCGGCCCACTCGTGACAGGCCTCAAGCTCAACCTCGACGCGGCCCAGGGACGGCTGGCGAGCGAGCCCGAGAAGGCGGCCGAGTACCTCGACAACGCCCGACAGGCATCAGCCGAGGTCATCACTGGCATCCGTGGGCTGGTGCACGGCTTGCGCCCCGCTGCCCTGGACGAGCTCGGCCTCGCCGGCACCATGCGCACGCAGCTGCCGGCGATCGTCGGTGGGGCCGACCTGCAGCTGACAGTCGATGTCGACGACACCTCCGTGCTGCCGGCCGCCGTCGAGGTGGCGCTGCACCGCACGGCGACCGAGGCGGTGACCAATGTGGTGCGACACAGCAGTGCGCGCCGGTGCGCCGTGTCGGTCAAGGCGGAGGGTGCGGATGTCGTACTGCGCGTCGATGACGACGGCGAGGTCACCACGCCCTGGTATGCCGGTGTCGGTCTGACGTCGATGCGCGAGCGAGCGGTCGAGCTCGGAGGGTCGTTCGTCGCCGGCTCGGGGCCGCACGGCTTCCACGTCCGCGCCACCTACCCCAGTAGGCCCGCGTGAGCACCCTCGTCATCGTCGACGACCACCCGCTGGTGCGACAGGGGATGCGTGCCGTCATCGAGGCCCAGCCCCAGCTCGAGGTGGTGGCCGAGGCGGCGGACGGCGCAGAGGCGGTGGCGCAGTGCGCACGCCTGCAGCCGGACGTGGTCCTCATGGACCTGCAGATGCCGACCATGCACGGCATCGAAGCCACTCGACAGGTCCGCGCCCGCTGCCCCCGTACCGCTGTTCTCGTCCTCAGCATGTACGACGACGACGCGATGGTCTTCGAGGCGGTCGCGGCCGGCGCGTGCGGCTACCTGCTCAAGGGGGCCGACGGAGCCGACATCGTCACCGCCATCCGGGCTGCGGCCTCTGGTCAGGCGGTCTTTGGACCCGCGCTGGCCCGCAGGATGCAGACCTGGTTCGGCCAGCGACCGCGGTCCGGCGAGGCGTTTCCCGAGCTCACCGACCGCGAGCGCGAGATCCTCGACGGGGTGGCGCGCGGGATGACCAACGCCCAGATCGGCACAACGTTGTTCCTCGCCCCCAAGACGGTGGCCAACAACGTCTCGATGATCCTCGACAAGCTTCAGGTTGCCCATCGAGGCGAGGCGATCATCAGGGCCCGGGATGCAGGACTCGGCGGAGGCGCGACCGGACCCGTCGGAGGTGCGGCTGGCTTTCCACCCTCGTAGGACTGCTGGGCCGCAGCGCGGGCTGGCGGGCCCGAGACCGAGGGGCTTCGACACCGACTCCACGGTGCCGCTCCGCGTCGGTGTGGTTCAGCTCGCTCCGGCCTGGTTGGCCGGCCGCGAGGTTCGGCCGCCCGTTGGTTTCGTTGCGGCCGTGCTGCTCAGCACGTTCTGCCTGACCAGCCTGCTGTTCGGGTCGTTCGATGGTGACCTCGCGGGCAACACCGCGCCTGCTCGCTACGACTGGGTCTGCGTCACCGGCATGGACGAGTCGGCCGGCAGCCCCAGCTGAGACGGGGCCCTGCCCTTGAGCACCATCTGCGCCCCGAGGGAGGCGACCATCGCGCCGTTGTCGGTGCACAGCCCCGGCCTGGGCACCCGCAGGGTGATGCCGGCCGCGTCGCACCGCTCCTGCGCCATGGCACGCAGCCGGCTGTTCGCAGCCACACCACCACCGATCTGCAGGTTCGCGACACCGTGCTCCTTGCAGGCCAGGACGGCCTTGCGCGTGAGGACGTCCGTGACCGCCTCCTGGAACGACGCGGCCACGTCGGCCACGGGCACGGGTTCGCCGGCGGCCTCGCGAGCCTGCACCCAGCGAGCCACCGCGGTCTTGAGCCCCGAGAACGAGAAGTCGAACCGGTAGCGCTCCATGTCGCGCCCCGTCGTCAGTCCCCGCGGGAAGTCGATCGCGACCCGGTTCCCCTCGCGCGCCATCCGGTCGATGTGCGGGCCCCCGGGGAAGGGCAGGCCGAGCACCCGGGCCACCTTGTCGAACGCCTCTCCCGCTGCGTCGTCGATGGTCGAGCCCAGCGACTGGATGTCGTGGGTGACGTCGGGGACGAGCAAGAGAGAGGAGTGGCCACCGGAGACCAGCATGGCGAGGGTCGGCTCGGGCAGTGGACCGTGCTCGACGATGTCGACGGCGACATGGGAGGCCAGGTGGTTGACGCCGTAGAGCGGGACTCCGAGCGCGACCGAGAGGGACTTCGCCGCAGCCACCCCGACCATCAGGGCGCCGGCCAGCCCGGGGCCGGACGTCACCGCGACGGCGTCGAGGTCGGCCAGCCTGATGCCCGCCTCCCGCGTGGCGCGCTCGATGGTCGGCACCATCGCCTCGAGGTGGGCCCGACTGGCCACCTCCGGGACGACCCCACCGAACCGGGCGTGCTCGTCGACACTGCTGGCGATCGCGTCGAACAGCAGGGTCTCGCCTCGGACGATGCCCACGCCCGTCTCGTCGCACGACGTCTCGAGGCCGAGGACCAGAGGCTGGTCTGCGTTCGTCGATGCGGCGCTCACCGGGCCACCTCCTGCAGGGACAGGCGCATGACGTGGGCGTCGACGTCACCGGGCTGGTAGTAACGGCGGCGCACGGTCAGCAGCTCGAATCCCCTTGACTCATAGAGCTTTCGAGCAGGTTCGTTGTCGGCCCGCACCTCGAGCAAGAGGTATGCCGCGTGGTCCGCGCGAGCGCGCTGCACCAGCTCGCTCGAGGAGGCTGGCACCCAGACCCCGTCCCTGCGCTCGGCTCGCCACGGCCATCGTCATGACGTCGGCCACCTCACCGCCGAGGTCGACACCGGCGTAGCCGAGCACTGGCCCCTCCGGGTCCTGCGGGTCCTCCGCGACGACGTAGGAGCGGCGCGGCCGCGCAGCGAGCTCGGCCCACAGGCTGGCCGCTGCCCACGCGTCGTGGGGGAACAGGTCGCGCTCGAGGGCTGACACCGCCTCGATGTCGGTCCACCGCAGGTCCCTCATCGTCGCCGTCACCGGGTGGCCCGCTCGGCAGTCGTGAGGGCGTCCGGCCGGCGCAGGTAGAGCGGCTCGACCGGCATGGCGACGTCGTCGCGCATGCGTTGCAGCGCAACGGCGGCGAGGGAGGCTGGCCTGCACGTCGTGGACCGGCGACCGGGTCGGGGAACAGGTCTGGGTAGAGCAGCGGACCGCGGCCCGCCGTCGGCAGCTGTCGCAGTGCTTCGGGCAGGTCGGCGGGCAGGACGACCGCCGGCTCGGTGAGTCGCGTCGCGTGGCCGGCCGACGCGGCATACCTCGCCCAGTAGACCTCCTTGCGGCGCGCGTCGGTGGCCACGAGGAACTCCCCCTCGTCACGCTGGGCCGCGACGTCGAAGGCCAGGGCGTCGAGGCTGCAGACGCCGTGGACGGGGATGCCCCGGGCGTGGGCGAACACCAGGCCGGTCACGATGCCGACCCGCAGCCCGGTGAACGGACCGGGTCCGTTGCCGACGACCACATCGGTGACGTCGGCCGGCCCGCGGCCAGCGGTGGCGAGGCATCGCTCGATGAGGGGAGCGACGTGCTCGGTGTGCCCACGGGCATCCAGGACGGTTGCGGACGCAGCGATCTCGTCGCCGTGCAGGGCGACGCGTGATGGCCGATGTCGAGGTGTCGATGGCAAGGAGGAGCATCAGTCACGACCCTTCAGCAGGGAGAGGTCGGCCGCCGCCCACCGGCCGCCGTGCGTCGCGACGTGAGCCGACCGGACGTCCTCGCCGGACAGGGTGACCTCGAGGCGGTCGTCGGCGAGGTCCTCGGCCAGGCCGTGGCCCCACTCGACCACGGTGACCGACTCGTCGAGGGAGGTGTCGAGGTCGAGGTCGTCCAGCTCGGCGAAGCCGCCGAGGCGGTAGGCATCCACGTGGACCAGCGCCGGGCCGCCGACCAGGGACGGGTGGACCCGGGCGATGACGAAGGTCGGTGAGGTGATCGGTCCGCGCACGCCGACACCTTCGGCGACGCCCTGGGTGAGGGTGGTCTTCCCGGCACCCAGACCTCCGGTCAGCACGACGAGGTCACCCGCCCGCAGGAGCCGGCCCAGCCTCGCGCCCCACGCCCGGGTGTCCTCGGCGGTGACGAGGGCCGGGCCGGTCAGCTCAGGCACGGCGTGCCCCCGCGGCGCGCCTTGGCGACGCGGCGACGTTTGGCCAGGTCGGTGACCGTGCGGCGCACCCGGGGCTTGCCGGCCACCGGGATGCCCTGGGCCGCCGCACGCATGCCCCGGTCGATGAGCGCCTCGAACTGCTCGTTGAGCACCTCGGGGTGCTCGAGCATGATGATGTGCCCGGCCTCCTCGATGACCACGTGCTCGGCGCCCGGGACGAGTCGCACGATCGCCTCGCTGTGGTCCGGCGGGGTCAGGACGTCACGAACGCCGTTGAGCACCAACACCTCCACGCCGTGGAAGTGGACCAGGGCGTCGCGCTTGTCGTGGCGGTCGAAGGTCGGCAGGAAGTCGGCCATGACGTCGAGGGGGGTCCCGAAGATCATGTCGGCGGTGAGGCGCACCGCCGCTGGGGGCACTGGCGAGGCGAAGCTCCACCGCTCCACGAGGAACTCCTCGATGTCGCGTCCCGCGCGCAGGGCGGTGCGGACCAGCCCGGGGCGCGACGAGAGACGGTCCAGCACACCGGGACCGAACCGACCGACGAGCTTGCCGAAGTACTGCCCGAAGCCGAGCGAGACCAGCTGGGCGCCACCCGCGCTCGTCGCGACGAACGCCGTGGCCACGACGCGGTCGCGGACCAGGTCGGGGTGCTGGTCGGCCAGGGCCATCATGGTCATGCCGCCCATCGAGTGGCCGACCAGGACGAGCTGGCCCTCTGGCGCGGCCTCCTCGATGACGCGGTGCAGGTCCCGGCCGAGCTGGTCGATGTCGCAGGAGGCCTCGCTGCCGCGGCGCCGAGCGACCGTGGCCGCGCTGGTCCCACGCGACGACGCGGTAGCCGCCACGGACCAGCGCCTTGCGCTGCAGCACCCAGCTCTCGAGGCTGAGGCAGAACCCGTGGGAGAAGACCACTGTCGGCTTGTCGGGCGTGCTGGCGTCGGGGGCCGGCTCGTCGATCTCGACGTGCAGGGGGACCCCGTCGTCGGCGACGACCTCGAGCTCCTTGTCAGGTGTGTGGGCATAGGCGCCGGCGGGTGCGAGGACCGATAGCCGGGCGTGCCGCTCGCGGGTGACCCGACCCGCGGCGATGCCTGCCGCCGTGGCCACACCGGCTGCGGCCAGCCCGATCCCGAGACCGGCCAGGCCGCGGTTGGAGGGGCTCACCCGCCGTCTCCGAGGTAGACCCGCGGCACCCGGGCGCCGACCCGCGTGACGAGCTCATAGTTGATCGTGTCGATGGCGGTAGCCCAGTCCTGCGCGGTGGGTTCGCCTGCTGCGCCGACGCCGAACAGCACCACCTCGTCACCGGCCTTCGCCGTGGTGTCGGGCCCCAGGTCGAGGACGAACTGGTCCATGCAGACCCGTCCGGCGACGGCATACCGACGGCCGCCGACCTGCACCGGGCCGACGTTGGTCGCGTGGCGCGGCACGCCGTCGCTGTAGCCCATCGGCACCAGGCCGAGCTTGGTCTCCTCGGTGGTGGTGTAGGCGTGACCGTAGGAAACTCCTTGTCCCGCAGGGGACTCCTTCACGCTGGACAGTCGCGCCACGAGGCGCATGGCCTCACGCAGCCCGAACGACCTCAGGGGCCCCGAGGTCGGGCACCGGGGAGAGCCCGTAGACCGCGAGCCCCGGCCGGACCAGGTCGTAGTGGGCCGACGGGTTGGTCAGGGTGGCGGCGGAGTTGGCGAGGTGGCGGACCTGGGGCACGATGCCGGCCCGAGCAGCCTGGGCGACGACCCCCTCGAACCGCTCCTGCTGTCCCCGGACGGTCGGGTGCTGCGGGGCGTCGGCGTAGGCGAAGTGGCTGAACAGCCCGACGACCTCGACCGCGCCCGTCGCCTGGGCCGACGCCAGGGTGCCGAGGATCGCCGCGAGGTCCGCGTCCCAGGCGCCGTTGCGACCGAGGCCGGTGTCGACCTTGAGGTGCACGCGAGCCGTCTGCCCCGTCACCTTGGCCGCCGCGAGCACCTGCTCGAGGGCCCAGGTCGTCGAGACCCCGAGGTCGATGCCGAGGTTCGACGGCCTGGGCGAAGTCCTGCCCCGGCACGTGCAGCCAGGACAGCAGGGGCGCCTCGACGCCTGCGCGACGCAGCTCGACGGCCTCGGGCAGCTGGGCGACACCGAGCCAGGTCGCCCCGCCGCGCAGGGCGGCGCGGGCGCTCTGCACCAGGCCGTGGCCGTAGGCGTCCGCCTTGACGACGGCCATCACCTCGGCAGACCCGGCGAGCGCCTTGAGTGCCGCGACGTTGCTGCCGATGGCCGCGAGATCGACCTGGGCGCACGCGGGCAGCCCCGGCGGGGCCGGGGCTGGGGTGCTGGTCAAGGTGGGGTCGTTCATCACCGTCCAGTCTTTCACGATGGCCGAAGTCAGCGCGTGAGCAGGTGGGCGACCGCCCCGGGTATGCCGTGGGCCACCGCCAGGGCGCGCACCGGGCCGCCCGGGTTGGCCAGGTCGGCGGCGACGCCGTGCACCAGCGCACCGAGGCTGCCGGCGTCCAGCGGGGAGAGCCCGGCCGCCAGCAGCGCTCCGCACACCCCCGCGAGCACGTCGCCCGCCCCAGCCGTCGCGAGCCAGGCGGGAGCGTCGTTCTGCGACCGCACCGGAAGGCCCGTCGAGACGGGCGGGACGACGAGCGTGGTGGCTCCCTTGAGCAGCACTGTCGCGCCGGTCAGGTCTGCTGCCCGGCGAGCATGCCCCACCGGGTCGGCGGAGACGTCGGCCCGCTCGCACCTCGCCCCGTCGAGCCGGGTGAGCAGCCGGGCCAGCTCACCGGCGTGCGGTGTCAGGAGCGTGGGAGCAGCCGCGCGGACCGTCGACGAGGTCGAGACCACCGGCGTCGACGAGCACCGGCAGGTCCGAGTCGAGCGCCGAGCGTGCCACGTCGAGCTGCGCCTTGGCTCCCCCGTGCCCGGGAGGCCAGGTCGAGACCCGGGCCGACCACCCACGCCTGCACCCGGCCCTCGCCGTGGACCGCCTCGGGGACTGCCGCGCGGACGAGGTCGGTGGGTGCGGGGGTGCCGACGTAGCGCAGCATGCCGACCCCTGCGCCGACCGCAGCGGTGCAGCAGAGCACGGCGGCGCCGGTGTAGTCCTCGCCCCCGGCCACGACGCCCAGCACGCCGCGGGAGTACTTGTCGTCGCCCGCGCCCGGGACCGGCCAGAGCGCCGGCACGTCGGCGAAGTCGAGCCGCTCCACGTCGGGTGTCCCCGTCGACGGCGAGCCCGATGTCGATGATCGTGAGCCGGCCGACGGCCGCCTCGCGTCGCGGGCAGCAGGTGGACCGGCTTGGCGACCCCGAAGGTGACCGTCTCGTCGGCGAAGACCGCGTCGTCGGACGCGCCGCCCCCGGCCGGGTCCTGGCCCGACGGCAGGTCGACGGCTGACGACGTAGGCCGTGTCGGGGATCGCGTCGACCCATGCGCCCGCCTCGTCGGGCAGTCCGGGCCGTCCCCCGATCCCGAGCACGCCGTCGACGACGAGGTCGGCCTCGGCCAGGAGCGGCCGCCCAGTCGCCGTCGGCGGGCGACCACCTCGACACCGGCCGCCGCCACGAGGCCGCGTCGCCGATGGCCAGGGGCCATTCGCCCCTGCAGCGCAACGCAGCTCGAAGCCTTCGCCCGCAAGGTGCGCCGCGGCATACAGGGCATCTGCGCCGTTGTTGCCCGCGCCGGCGAGGACGACCACGCGACTGCCGCCGGACGCCGTGAGTCGCACGCGGCACACCTCGGCGAGCCCCTCGGCCGCGCGGGCCATCAGCTCCCCTCGGCGAGGCCGGCCATCAGCGGTCTCCTCGGCGGCGCGCACCCGTGCCGGTGACCAGGCCCGGAGCACGGCTCAGCCCTCCGCGACGACGACGGCGGAGGCGATCCCGGCGTCGTGGGACAGGGAGACGTGCATGGCGTGAACACCCAACGCCTCGGCCCTGGCCTCGACCGTGCCCGTGATCTGCAGGTGCGGGCGGCCGTCTGCGCCGCGCCGGACGGTGGCGTCCTGCCACTGCAACCCGACCGGCGCGCCGAGTGCCTTGGCCAGCGCCTCCTTGGCCGCGAACCGCGCGGCCAGGGAGTTGAGCGGCAGCGACCGCTCCTCGTCGGTGAAGAGCCGGTCGAGCAGGCCGGGCGTGCGTTCGAGCGTCTGCCCGAAGCGCTCCACGTCGACCACGTCGATCCCGACCCCGACGATCACCGGATGCCTGCGATCACTCGACGGTGACGCTCTTGGCGCGAGGCTCAGCGCGGTCAACCGCGTCATGGCTACTCAACTGTCACCGACTTGGCCAGGTTGCGCGGCTGGTCGACGTCGAGGCCCTTGGCGGTCGACAGGTGGAGGGCGAAGACCTGCAGCGGCACCACGGTGAGCAGCGGCGCGAGCAGCGGCGAGGTCGCTGGCACCCGGATGACCTCGTCGGCGAACGGCACCACGTCCTCGTCGCCGTCCTCGGCCACGACGATGGTGCGGGCGCCGCGGGCGCGGATCTCCTGGATGTTCGAGACGACCTTCTTGTGCAGCTCGTGGGGCGTGCCGGGACCGGGCACGACGATGAAGACCGGCTGGCCGGCGTCGATGAGCGCGATGGGACCGTGCTTCAGCTCGCCGGCCGCGAACCCCTCGGCGTGGATGTAGGCGAGCTCCTTGAGCTTGAGCGCACCCTCCATCGCCACTGGGTAGCCGACGTTGCGCCCGAGGAAGAGCACCGACCGGGTGTCGGCCATGAACCGGGCGATCTCCTTGACCCGGTCCATCCGGCCGAGCAGGTCCTCGAGCTTGGCCGGGATCTCGTGCAGCTCCTTCATCACGGACTGCGCGTCGTCGGCGAAGGTGCCGCCACGCAGCTGGGCGAGGTAGAGGCCGAGGATGTAGCAGGCGGTGATCTGGGCGAGGAAGGCCTTCGTCGACGCGACCGCGATCTCCGGCCCGGCGTGGGTGTAGAGGACCGCGTCGGACTCGCGCGGGATCGTCGAGCCGTGGGTGTTGCAGATGCTGAGGGTCAGCGCGCCGAGCTCGCGGGCGTGCTTGACGGCCATCAGGGTGTCCATCGTCTCGCCGGACTGGCTGATGCTCACCACGAGCGTCCGCTCGGTCGCGATGGGGTCGCTGTAGCGGAACTCGTGGGCGAGGGAGACCTCGACGGGGATCCGGGTCCAGTGCTCGATGGCGTACTTCGCGACCATGCCCGCGTAGGCGGCGGTCCCGCAGGCGACGATGATGATCCGGTCGACGTCGCGGAGCTGGTCCTCGGTGATCGTCATGTCGTCGAGCACCAGGCGTCCGTCGACGTCGGTGCGTCCGAGCAGCGTGTCGCCCACCGCGTGCGGCTGCTCGTAGATCTCCTTCTCCATGAAGGTCGGGTAGCCGCCCTTCTCGGCGGCGGCGGCGTCCCAGGTGACCTCGTAGTGCTTGCCCTCCGCCGGGCTGCCGTCGAAGTTGATGACCGAGCAGGAGTCGGGGGTGATCGTGACGATCTGGTCCTGACCCAGCTCCAGGGCGTTGCGGGTGTGGCCGATGAAGGCGGCCACGTCCGAGCCGAGGAAGTTCTCGCCCTCGCCCAGGCCCACCACCAGCGGGCTGTTGCGGCGAGCACCCACGACGACGCCCGGGCTGTCGGCGTGCACGGCGAGCAGGGTGAACGCGCCCTCGAGCTGGTTGACGACGTTCTGCATGGCCGAGGTGAGGTCGACGGCGGTGGCGTACTCGCGGGCCAGGAGCTGGGCGGCCACCTCGGTGTCGGTCTCGCTCTCGAAGGTCGCGCCATCGGCGAGCAGGGTGTTCTTCAGCTGGTGGAAGTTCTCGATGATGCCGTTGTGGATGAGGGCGAGCTTGCCGCCCTCGCCGGCTCGGTGCGGGTGCGCGTTCTGGTCGGTCGGCCCGCCGTGCGTGGCCCACCGGGTGTGACCGATGCCGGTCGTGGCGCCCGGGAGCTCGTCGGCGTCGAGGGCGCTCTCCAGGTTGACCAGCTTGCCCGCACGCTTCTCACTGACGACGCCGTCGGCCGTGACGAGCGCGACACCGGCCGAGTCGTAGCCGCGGTACTCGAGGCGGGCGAGCCCCTCCATGACGACGTCCAGGGCCTTGCCATCGGCCTGGGGCCCGACGTATCCGACGATTCCGCACATGGGACGCAGCCTAACGGCCGGCCGCCACCTGGACGGCATCCGAGGGCAGCCCCGCACGGTGAGCGACAATGGCCCGCGTGAGCCATCCCGCGAACGGCAACGGCGCCCTTCCCACGCCCTACGTCGAGCTGGACCGTGCCGCCTGGGCCCGTCTGCGTGAGAACCAGCCGCTCAGCCTGGATGCGGCCGACGTCGCCAGGCTCCAGGGTCTCGGGGAGCGCATCGACCTGACCGAGGTCGAGGAGGTCTACCTCCCGCTGTCGCGCCTGCTCAACTTCTACGTCGGCGCGACCGCCGGGCTGCACCGGATCACCGGGGACTTCCTCGGGGAGAGTCCGGCCAAGACCCCGTTCGTCATCGGGGTGGCCGGCTCGGTCGCCGTCGGCAAGTCGACGACGGCCCGACTCCTCAAGGAGCTCCTCTCCCGATGGCCGGGGACACCCGAGGTCGAGCTGGTCACCACCGACGGGTTCCTCTATCCCAATGCCGAGCTCGAGCGCCGCGGCCTCCTGCAGCGCAAGGGCTTCCCCGAGTCCTACGACCGCCGCGCCCTCCTGAGGTTCGTCGCGGAGGTGAAGTCCGGCAAGGCCGAGGTCAGCGCGCCCGTCTACTCGCACCTGACCTACGACATCGTGCCCGGTGCCGAGATCGTCGTCCGCCAGCCCGACGTGCTCATCGTCGAGGGGCTCAACGTGCTGCAGGCGCCACGGTTGCAGGAGGACGGCCGCACCGGCCTGGCCGTGAGCGACTTCTTCGACTTCTCGGTCTACGTCGACGCCCACCTCGATGACATCCGCCAGTGGTACGTCGAGCGCTTCCTGCGGCTGCGCGAGACCGCCTTCGCGGACCCCGACTCCTACTTCCACCGGTATGCCGTGCTGTCCGACGAGCAGGCCCGCGAGACGGCGGCGCGCATCTGGCGCGAGATCAACGAGGTCAACCTGCGCGAGAACGTGCTGCCCACCCGGAGCCGCGCCACGCTGGTGCTGGCGAAGGGCAAGGACCACGGCGTGCGGCGCATCCGCCTGCGCAAGCTCTAGCCGCCCCCAACGGGCGCGGGCTTTTGGCCGACCTCCCCCACCGAGCCGCCGGCTCGCCCTATGCTCGCCGGGTGGGAAGCCGGTCGGGGGTCGAGCGGCCCGCCGGTCAGCTGGCGGGTCAGTGGACGCGTGAGCGCGTGGTCTCGGTGCCGAACGCGATCACCGTGGTGCGCACCGTGGTCGCGATGGGCCTGGCGGTCTGGGCCGGCTACAGCGGTTCGGTCCCGATGCTCGTGGCGGCCTACATCACCTACTGGTTCGGCGACATGGCCGACGGGCAGGCCGCCCGCCGGATGAACCAGGAGACCCGTCTCGGCGCGGTGTTCGACATCGTCTGCGACCGCGCGAGCACCATGGTGGTGGCTGCGGCGTTCCTGCGCATCTACCCGGACACGACGCCTGCGATCGGCATCTTCCTGTTCCAGTTCTGCGTGGTGGACACGATGTTGTCGTTGTCGTTCCTCGCGTTCGACATCAAGAGCCCCAACTACTTCTACGTGGTCGACCGTGCGATCTACCGGGTGAACTGGACCCACCCGGCCAAGGCCCTCAACAACTCGCTGGTCGTGCTCCTCTGCCTGGTCGGCCTGGTGTGGCCGGCAGCGCTCGCCGCGCTCGCGGTCCTCGGCGTCAAGGTGTGGTCGCTCGCCCGCCTGCTCGTCGCGACTCGGGGCGGCAGCGGCCACGGCGAGCGGTCGCCGGCCGCAGACCGCACCCTCGTACCGTGACGACCGGCCTCCTCTCGCTCCTGCTCGGGGGGCTGGGCTACGGGCTCGTCTCCGCCTTCGTGCCGCTGCTCAACTCCGAGGCGTTCGTCCTGGCTGCGGCGGCAAGCAGCGTGTCGGCTGCCTGGTGGGGCGTCCTCGGCATCACGGTGGGTCAGACGGCCGGCAAGGTCGCCATCTTCATGCTTGCCCGCAAGGGAGTGCACCGGCGGTTCCTGCGTGAGCGTCCCCCGCGTGCTCCGGGACGGCCCGAGCCGACCTGGCGGCGGCGGGTCCGGGCCTGGTCGGATCGGCTGCTGCTCATGCTCGACCGTCCCTGGCTCGGTGGACTCGTGGTGCTGGTGAGCGCGGCTGGGGGGATCCCTCCGCTGGCCGTGGTTGCCGTGGTGGCCGGCTTGCGCCGCACCCCGCTCGCGGCCTTCGGCGTGGCCGTGTTCGTCGGCCGGCTGCTGCGCTTCGCAGTGCTGGCCTGGCCGGTGGCGGTCATCGCCTCGTAGCCGCCCGGCCCGACCTCCCCTCCCCGCATCCCCTTCACGAGCACCGGCACCTCCGGGTCCCTCGCCTGGGCCATTCGTCTCGCGGGCTGCGGGTGCGAGATGTGGGACGCCCCCTTGCCGAGTGCAGACCACACTGGTTGACTGCCGTTGGTAAGCGTTTTCCCACCCTGTTGGAGGGTTCCGTGCTGATCACGCGCCGTCATCTTCTTTCCCTGGTCCCCGCTGCCGGGATCCTCTCCGTCGTCCCCTGGGCCCGGGCCTCAGCCGACCCGGTTGGCGACCGGGAGAGGTTGATGAGCAACATGGTTGGCATGTTCGCCGGCACCGCGGCGTCCAACGCGCGACCCGAGGCCGCTGCCAAGCTCGCGGCCCTCGACGCGACTGCGCGCTCACGTCTCGCGGCGATGGACGCGGCCGGTGCGGGCGAGCTCTTCAAGGGGCTGGCGCTCGGCACCAGCGACGGCAACCTCAACACGGCCTACCAGTACCTCTACGACATCGCCCTGGCCACCCGCACCTCCGGCGGGGCCAGCTCCGACCTCGATGGCAACGTCGCGGTCCAGCGGCGGGTCATCGACGGTCTGGCGTGGCTGCACGAGAACTACTTCGGCGACCAGTCCAAGGGCTACTACGGCAACTGGTTCAACTGGGAGATCGGCATCCCGGTCAACGTCAGCCGCACCCTCGTCCTCCTCAAGGACCAGCTGGCTGCCTACCAGCCGGACCTGACCGCCACCTACGTCGCCTCGATGGACGCCTACCTGCGCAGCGGCAAGAACGGCGACGTCGACCTCGACTCCCGGTTCCACACGGGCGCGAACCTCGCCGACATCACGACGAACCGGATCCTCCAGGGCGCGGTCCTCGGCGACGACGCCCGGATCGTCAAGGCGGTCAACGACCAGCTCACCGTCTTCGCCACCGTCGATCCCTACAACCTCCAGCACGGTGTGACCGACGGCTACTACGCCGACGGCTCGTTCATCCAGCACGCGTCGGTCGCCTACACGGGTTCCTACGGCAAGGGCCTGCTGACCCGGGTCGTCCAGACGATCAAGTACCTCGACGGGACCAGCTACGCCCAGGGCGGCAACCTCGTCGGCGTGGTCCAGGGATGGGTGACGAACGGCTTCGCCCCGCTCATCTTCGAGGGCTGGATGATGGAGGTCGTCAAGGGTCGAGCCGTCTCCCGGACCACCACCGGCTATACGGACGTCGCCGTCATCGTCGAGGCCGTCGTGGACCTCTCTGGATACGCCGTCGGTGCGGAGGCGCTGGCCCTCAAGGGTTTCGTGAAGTACGTCAAGGCGACGTCGAAGGCGGCACCCAACCCGACGAGCTTCGTCTCGCCCGTCAGCGTCGTCCGCTACGCCGACATCCTCGCGGACCCCAGTGTGCCCGCGCGGGACCTGAACCCGGCCGCGCGCAACGTCGCCTTCAACGCGATGGACCGCACCGTCCACCGCCGCCCGGGCTACGCCTTCGCCCTCGCCCGGAGCTCCGACCGGATCAGCAAGTACGAGTACATGAGCGGAGAGAACCTCCTCTCGTGGTTCCAGGGAGACGGCGCCTCCTACCTCTACCTGGCCGGCCAGGACCAGGGCCAGGCCTTCGGCGTCGACTACTACACGACCGTCTCTCCGTACCGCCTGGCTGGGATCACCGCGCCGGTGGAGACGCGCCACACCGTGCCGGAGCTCTACGGCACGCAGTGGTACGACGACCCGCCGACCTTCACCTCCTCGTCGGAGGCGCAGAACACCTACGTCTACTTCCCCACCGGCACCAACGACTTCAGCGGCGGCTCCACCCTCGGTGCCTACGGCAGCGCCGGGATGGTGCTCTCCGACGACGCAGGGTATGCCGCGAAGGCTGCCGGTCTGCTTCCCGACACCTTCGTCGCCTACCGCAACGCCGACGCGACCAAGTCGTGGTTCATGCTGGACGACGAGATCGTCGTCCTGGCCGCGGGTGTGGGCGACCCCGCCGGACGTGCGGTGTCGACGACTCTCGACAGCCGGATCTCGGCCCCGACCGACGACGTCAGCATCACGGGTGCCCGGCGTGACGGTCGGCCGTGGTCCGGGGCCGGGACGGGCGACCTGCGCTGGGTCCGGTATGCCAACCGGACGCAGGGCACCGCGGTCGGCTACGTCCTGCTCGACGACCACCAGGTCAGGATCGCCCTCGACACGGTCACCCGGAGCCGGCAGGTCGTCCGGGCCACCAACCCCGCGACGTCGGCGACCAAGAGCGTCTTCGGCGTCTCGATCGAGCAGCCGGCCGCGAGCCGGGCCATCTCGATGGCCTACGCCCTGGTCCCCAACGCCGGCGAGTCCGCGCTCAGGACGTATGGGCACGGGCCCATCGCCGTGCTGACGAACACCACCCGGGCTCAGGCGATCCGGCACAAGCGGCTCGGCCTCACGGCGGTCAACGTCTTCGACCGGCGTCGGCAGGACGTGGCCGGGTTGAGCATCGACGGACCGGCCTCGGTGATCGTCCTGGAGCAGCACAAGGGGACCACCACGATCGCCGTCTCCGACCCGACGATGCGTCGCGACACGGTCTCGGTGATCGTCCGTGGGCGGCTCGTTGTCGACGATCTCCGCGGACCCGGGCGTGACGGTGAGTCGCGTCCCGGGCGGGACCCGTGTCAGCGTGGCGACGAGGCACACCCACGGCAAGAGCTTCGTGGCCGCCCTGCGCTGAGAGGGCATCACCGGCTCCGGGCGCGGGAAGCAGACCGCGCCGGCCAGCTGCCGACCTCTCGTCCGGTGCCGGCTGTGGCGCATGATGGAGGTATGCCGCGCAGCTCCGACACCAGCCCCGCCGACGCCTCCTCGGGAGGCACCCGCACCGAGCACGACTCGATGGGAGAGGTGCAGGTCCCGGCCGACGCCCTCTGGGGCGCCCAGACCGCACGAGCCGTCGAGAACTTCCCCATCTCCGGGCAGCCCGTGCCCGTCGGGGTGGTGCACGCCCTCGCCCTCCTCAAGGGCGCAGCTGCGGAGGTGAACGCCGAGCTCGACGTCATCGACGGCGGGATGGCCCGGGCGATCACCGAGGCCGCGGCCGAGGTCGCCCAGGGCCGGCACGACGACCAGTTCCCCATCGACGTCTTCCAGACCGGGTCCGGCACCTCGACCAACATGAACGTCAACGAGGTGATCGCCCGGATCGCACACCTCGCGACCGGTGAGGCGGTCCACCCCAACGACCACGTCAACGCCGGGCAGTCCAGCAACGACACCTTCCCGAGCGCCCTGCGCATCGCGGCCACCCTGGCGGTGCACCGCGATCTCGCACCCAGCCTGCTGCACCTCGCAAAGTCGCTGCGGGCCAAGGAGACGGAGTTCGTCGACGTCGTCAAGGCCGGCCGCACCCACCTCATGGACGCGGTGCCCGTGACCCTCGGCCAGGAGTTCGGCGGCTACGCCCGGCAGGTCGAGCTGGGCGCCGAGCGCGTCCTCGTCGCGGCGCAGGCGACCGCTGAGCTGCCTCTCGGCGGCACCGCAGCCGGCACCGGCCTCAACGCCGCGCCGGGCTTCGCGGCGCGGTCATCGAGCGCGTGAGCGAACGGACCGGGGTGGCCTTCCGCGAGGCGACCGACCACTTCGAGGCCCAGTCCGCGCAGGACGCGGTCGTCGAGCTGAGCGGAGCGCTGCGCGTGGTGGCCGTCAGCCTCACCAAGATCTGCAACGACCTGCGCTGGATGTCGTCCGGTCCGCGGTCGGGGCTCGGCGAGATCCACCTGCCCGACCTCCAGCCGGGCTCGAGCATCATGCCCGGCAAGGTCAACCCCGTCCTGCCCGAAGCCACCCTCATGGCGTGCGCCCAGGTCATCGGCAACGACACGGTCATCACCCTCGCGGGCGCCTCCGGCGCCTTCGAGCTCAACGTCATGCTCCCGCTCATGGCCCGCAACATCCTCGAGTCCACCTCCCTGCTGGCCGCGACGACCCGGCTGCTCGCCGACCGCTGCGTCGACGGCATCGAGGCCGATGTCGCGCGGGCCAGAGAGCTCGCCGAGGGGTCACCGTCGATCGTCACGCCCCTCAACCGCTACATCGGCTACGAGGCAGCCGCGGCCGTGGCCAAGCAGTCGATCAAGGAGCGCCGGTCGATCAGGGAGGTCGTCATCGAGCGCGGCCACGTGGCCAGCGGGGAGCTCACCGAGGAGCAGCTCGACCAGGCGCTCGACGTCCTTGCCATGACCCGTCCCCCGCGGTAGGTGGGTGTGCCGCGTGGCCCGGCCGCGCGGCATACCCTGGGCGCCGGCTACCGGCGCACACCAGGAGAGGGCCGCACCCGGTGGGGGCGGCCCTCTCGGGACGTGCGGTGTTCGCGGCTCAGTACCAGTGCGGCGAGCGGCTCTGCCAGGCGCTCCAGGCGCCGCACGGGGTGCCGTAGGAGCTCTTGATGTACTTCAGGCCCCACCGGATCTGGGTGACCGGGTTGGTGCGCCAGTCCGAGGCGACCGTGGCCATCTTGGAGCCGGGCAGCGACTGCGGGATGCCGTAGGCGCCGGAGGAGGAGTTCTCGGCGGTGTAGCGCCAGTTGCTCTCGCCCACCCACAGCTTGTCGAGACAGCCGAACTGGCTGTCGCTGAAGCCGAACTCGGGGAGCAGTGCACGCGCCGCGGCGCGGGGGTCGCTCTGGGCGTGCGCGAGGATGGCCTTCTTCTTGGCCGCCAGGGCCTTGCGGGCCTTGTCGCGGGCGACCTTCTTGGCAGCCTCACGGCGAGCCTCGGCGGCGGCCTCGGCTGCGGCGAGAGCGGCGACGCGGTCCTTCTCCTGGGCGGCGGCGATGCTCGCGTTGGTCTCGTTGCGGTCGGCGGCCAGCCGGGCGGTGTCCTCGATCTGGGCGTCCGCGAGCTCGTTGGCCTGGGCGATCGCCTCGGTGCTGACCGTGAACGCCGCCGCACCAGTCTGACGCTGGTCGGCGGCCTGGTAGCCCGCCGCCGTGGTGGCGATGACCGCCAGCAGCACGCTCGAGGTGACCGCGGGGCGACGGATCGCCTTGGTCATCGCGGAGGATCGAGAGGCTTTCCTGCCGTGGGTCGACGCATGGCGGTGTCGACCCTGGTAGGGCTGACTCATACGGGTTCCTCCAAAGGAAAGACCACCGCAACAGCTGGTGGCCTCGATCGGTGCCGGGGGGATGTGTTTCGCCAAGTCGCCCAACAGGGTGCGCAGCTCAACGCTGCGTCGCCCAACAGAATGCGTCCCGGCACGTTATGAAACCGAGACCTTACCCGACGGTGGAAGGCGAACTCCAATCGTCCACCAGTTTCTGGGACTCGCTGTGACAGGTGTGACGACAGTTTCATCCGTTTGGTGGAGGCACCACCGCTCATCTCGAGGTGGGCGATGTGCCTCCCCACACCATCCGGCGGATCAGACCTCCAGGCCCTCCAGCAGGTCGGTCACCAGGGCCGCGATCGGGCTCCGCTCGCTGCGGGTCAGGGTGACGTGGGCGAACAACGGGTGCCCCTTGAGCGCCTCGATGACCGCGGCCACGCCGTCGTGGCGCCCGACCCGGAGGTTGTCGCGCTGCGCGACGTCGTGGGTGAGCACCACGCGTGAGTTCTGCCCGATCCGGGACAGCACCGTGAGCAGCACGTTGCGCTCCAGGCTCTGCGCCTCGTCGACGATGACGAACGCGTCGTGCAGGGAGCGGCCGCGGATGTGGGTCAGCGGCAGCACCTCGAGCATCCCGCGGTCCATGATCTCCTCGACCACCTCGTGGCGAGACCAGCGCACCGAGGGTGTCGAAGACCGCCTGCGCCCACGGCCCCATCTTCTCCGACTCGCTGCCCGGGAGGTAGCCCAGCTCCTGGCCGCCCACGGCATACAGGGGTCGGAAGACGACGACCTTGCGGTGCTGGCGACGCTCCATGACCGCCTCGATGCCGGCGCACAGCGCCAGCGCCGACTTGCCGGTGCCGGCCCGGCCGCCGAGCGACACGATGCCCACGTCCGGGTCGAGCAGGATGTCGAGCGCGATCCGCTGCTCGGCGCTGCGGCCGTGCAGCCCGAACGCGTCGCGGTCGCCGCGCACCAGCCGGATCTGCTTGTCGGCGCCGACCCGCCCCAGACCGCTTCCCCGCGGGGAGAGCAGGACCAGTCCGGTGTGGCAGGGCAGCTCGGCGGCAGCCGCGTTCTCGACGCGGCCGTGCTCGTAGAGCGAGTCCATCTCCTCGACGGTGACGTCGAGCTCGGTCATGCCGGTCCAGCCCGAGTCGACGGCCAGCTCTGCGCGGTACTCCTCGGCGTCCAGGCCGACGGCCGAGGCCTTGACCCGCATCGGGCAGGTCCTTGCTGACGACGGTGACGGCGAAGCCCTCGTCGGACAGGTTCTTGGCCACGGACAGGATGCGGGTGTCGTTGTCACCCAGGCGGAAGCCGGCCGGCAACGAGCTCGGGTCCGTGTGGTTGAGCTCGACGCGCAGGGTCCCGCCCTCGTCGCCGACGGACACCGGGGCGTCGAGGCGGCCCTCGCTGATGCGCAGGTCGTCGAGCAGCCGCAGCGCCTGGCGGGCGAAGTAGCCCAGCTCCGGGTGGTGTCGCTTGGCCTCGAGCTCGGTGACGACGACCACCGGGAGCACGACCTCGTGCTCCTTGAACCTCAGCATGGCCCGCGGGTCCGACAGGAGGACGGAGGTGTCCAGCACGAACGTCCGGAAGGCAGGGGACTTGGCCTTGCCCTTGGCCTTGGGGACCGGCATGGCGCGGGCGGCGGCCGTCGTGCTGGCGGGCTGCGGCGATGAGCTGGAGGAGGTACGACGGGTGGTGTCGTGGTTCGAGGCCAATGTCTCTCCTTGGCACAGCGCGCGCTCCGGCGCGATGCGCCTACTCGCGAACGAGGTGCCGGGACCAGGCTCTCCCACCGCGGTGGAGCCGGTTCCGGCCCTCCGCTCGGAGCTGGATCTGCTCCATAGGTCGGCCTCCCCGAACGCCGGACGGGTGCCCTGCGTCACTACGGACGGTACGACCCACCCGACCCCGTGGGAGGCAGGCTCGCGGCGTGTCATCCAGAGTTAACCCGTTGGCCCGATGCGCCCCTCGGACCTTGGTATGCCGCCCGCCCGGCTCAACGACCGAACGCGGCGCTCCCGTTCGGCGTAGGAGCGCAGGGCGCGGAGGAAGTCGACGTGCCGGAAGTCGGGCCAGTAGGCCTCGCAGAAGTAGAACTCCGACTTCGCGCTCTGCCACAGCAGGAAGCCGACCGAGCCGCTGCTCGCCCGAGGTGCGGATCACGAGGTCGGGGTCCGGCTGGCCCTTGGTGTAGAGGTGCCCCTCGATCTCCTCGACGCTGACGTTCTCGGCGATCGTCTCGACGGACGGCCGGCGGCCGACTGCTGCAGCAGCATCGAGCGGACCGCGTCGGCGATCTCCCGTCGCCCGCCGTACCCGACGGCGACGTTGACGTGCAGTCCCTGCACGTCCCTGGTCGCCTCTGCGGACTCCTTGAGGCTGCGGGCGGTCTCGGCCGGGCAGCAGGTCCAGCGCACCGATGGGGTGCAACCGCCAGCGGTGCTCGGCCGCCAGGTCTGCCACTGCAGTCTCGATGATCTGCAGCAGGGGGACGATCTCCTCCTGGCTGCGGTCGAGGTTGTCGGTGGACAGCAGCCAGAGCGTGACGACCTCGACCCCCGCGTCCTCGCACCAGTGCAGCAGGTCCTTGATCTTGTCGGCCCCCGCCTGGTGGCCGTCGCGGACCTCGAAGCCGTTCGCCCTGGCCCACCGCCGGTTCCCGTCGAGCATCACGCCGACGTGCCGTGGGCCGGCACCGGCACCGAGTCGACGGGCAAGGCGGCGCTCGTAGGCGCCATAGAGGACGTCGGACAGCGCCACACCCACTCCTTGACAGTCGCACCCGGTGGTCAACGCACCACGCTACCCCTGTGGACCCGCGGTGCGGGGCACCATCACGTGCGTCTCGCAGTCACCGCCCCGGCGCCGGTCAGGTGTCGTAGTCGTGGCTGGCGAAGGAGTAGGTCTCCCCGCGGCGCAGCGTGGTGACCCGGTCGCCCTGGCCAGCGGCGCGGGCAGCCTCGAGGAACTCCTCCAGCGTCGAGGTGAAGACGTCGTAGTCGTCGTAGTGGACCGGGATGGTCGTCCCGGCGTCGATGAGGCGCAGCGCCCGCACTCCCTGGTCGGCATCCATCGTGACCATCACGCCCAGCACCTTGGTCCCACCCAGGTGCAGCACGGCGACATCGAGCGCGGGAAATCGTCTCGGGACCTCGGTCAGGGCGTCGTGCACGAGGGTGTCGCCGCTGATGTACAGCCGACGGGGAGGGCCGGCGTGGTCGTCGGTCTGGACGACGGTGCCCATGACGTCGGGGAGCAGCAGGTCGGTCACCCCGGGGCCGTGACGGGCAGGACACGCGGTCAGCTGGAGCTCTCGATGCCTCTTGGTCAGCGTCACCTTCTCCCACGTCTCGATGCCGGTCGCACCGGGGAACCCGAGGCCGTGCAGCTCCTCCGCCGCCTCGGGAGTGGTGATCACGGGCAGGGCCCTGTCCAGCTGCTCCTGGGCCACCTGGTCGAAGTGGTCGCCGTGCAGGTGCGACAGGAGGACGAAGTCGAGCGGAGGCAGGTCGGCGATGTCCAACGCCGGGTCCGTGAGCCGGGTTGCCGTCAGGCCGTAGCCGATCGACACCTTCTCGTGTCGATGGACGAAGGTCGGGTCGGTGAGGAAGGTGAAACCACCAAGCCGTACCAGCATGGTGGCGTTGCCGATGAAGAGGATCGAGTCCTCGACCTCAGGTGCGGACGGGTCCTGGTCGGTCACGGTGATCGTCTGTGGCATGAGGGCTCCATACCCCGGCGCAGGACGCCTTATGCACCGGCAGGCGGCACTGCTCCCGCTGGGAGGCCCCGGTCCCGGAGGTGACTGCTGGTGAGGCGGACGTCGTGTGGCGGTTCTTACAACCTACGCGCTAGTAACCTACGCGACCGTAGGTTACAGTGGGGCCATGACCACGGCACCCGCCCCTCGCTCCGAGCAGGGACCCCTCGAGTCGGTCGTCGCCGCGGTCAAGCCCCACCTGCGCGGCTGGCTGCACGCCGGCATGTTCCCGCTCGCCCTCGCGGCAGGCATCGTCCTGATCGCGCTGGCCCCCACGACGCCCGCCCGCATCGCCGCGGCGGTCTTCAGCGTCACCGCCTGGCTCCTGTTCGGCACCTCCGCGGTCTACCACCGCGGCAACTGGTCGCCCAGGGTCGCCGGCGTGCTCAAGCGGATGGACCACTCCAACATCTTCCTCATCATCGCCGGCACCTACACGCCCTTCACGCTGCTGCTCCCGCGCGACGACGCACGCACCATGCTGCTCATCGTCTGGGGCGGCGCCATCGCGGGCGTGCTGTTCCGGGTCTTCTGGGTCGGCGCCCCGCGCTGGCTCTACACCCCGGTCTACGTCGCCCTCGGCTGGGTCGCGGTCTTCTACCTCGGCCCGCTGCTCAAGTTCGGCGGACCGGCCATCGTCACCCTCATCGCCGTCGGCGGCCTCCTCTACACCGCGCGGCGCGATCGTCTACGGCATCAAGCGGCCGAACCCGTCACCACGCTGGTTCGGGTTCCACGAGATCTTCCACGCCCTGACCGTGGCCGCGTTCACCGTGCACTACATCGCGGCGTCGCATGTCGGTCTACGGCGCCGGCTCGCCTTCCTGAGCCTGCTCGCGGATCCTCGGGCGCGTCACCCTTCGGCACGTCTCCGTCCTTGCGCGCCTTGCGCTCGGCCGCCTGCGCCTCGGCCTCACGGGCGAGCTCCTCCGAGCGGTAGGACATCCGCCGCATCCGGGCGTTCATGTTGCGCATCAGCAGGTAGAGCGCCAGCGCCAGCACGAAGAACGCCACGAAGCCCCACAGGCCGGGCGACACCATCGCCGAGGGAGCGCCGTTCACGGCGGTCCTCTCCTTGCGACCGTCGTAGGCCAGCTCGAGGTCGCCGCGCGGTGGCCAGCCGGTCGCCCGTGGCCGCGTCGCGGGATGCCGGCGAACAGGTCGTCCTCGATCGGCTCGATGGGCACATAGGACAGCGCGGCCTCGTAGTCCTCGGTGGGCCACACGCTGACCTGCAGGTCGCGCGGCACCCGGAACCAGGCGCCGTCGGGGTCGATCTGCGTGGCGTGGGCGAGCAGCGCCTGGTCGCGCTGGTCGAACCAGTCGGAGCACGGCACACGGGTGGTGATGGTCCGCGCGGTGGCCGGGTCCCAGTCCTTGAGCCAGTCGGCGTACGGGCTCTCGACGCCCTGCGCCAGCAGCGCCTCGTGGAAGGCGGCGTACTTCGCCCGGTTGTGCGAGTTGTAGTAGATCTTCAGCGGCTGCCACGGCTCACCGGCGTGGGGGTATGCCGCCGGCGTCGCCGGCCGCCGCGAAGGCCGCCATCGACACCGTGTGGGTCATGACGTGGTCGGGGTGGGGGTAGCCACCGTTCTCGTCGTAGGTGGTCATCACGTGCGGGCGGAACCGCCGGATCTCGCGGACCAGCGCCTCGGTCGTCACCTCGATCGGCTCGAGCGCGAAGCACCCGTCCGGCAGCGGCGGCAGCGGGTCGCCCTCGGGCAGGCCCGAGTCGACGAAGCCCAGCCAGGTGTGGTCGACGCCGAGGATCTCCTGGGCGCGCTTCATCTCCTCGCGGCGGACCTGCGCCAGGTCGCGCTCGATGTGGGGGTCGCCCTTGAGCCGGGGGTTGAGCACGTCGCCGCGCTCCCCACCCGTGCACGAGACGACGAGCACGTCGTCTCCCGTCGCGGCATACCTGCGCCGTCGTCGCCGCGCCCTTGCTCGACTCGTCGTCGGGGTGCGCGTGCACCGCCATGAGACGCAACCGGTCAGCCACCTGCACAACCTCACTCGTCCATCGCCGACAATGGTGTCGTCCGGGGTCGTCCGACTCCGGACCGCTTGCCATCCTCTCACCCGCTGAAGGGTCCTCCATGCCGCTCCCCCGTCCCGCCCCCGGCACCGGCCGCTGGTGGGTCATCGGCACGATCGGCGTCGGCATCGGGATCGGGCTCGCGGTGTGGCTCGGGCTGGCCAACAGCCTGGGCGCGGATCACCTACACCGACACCGACTACAAGGTGCTCGACGACCGCAGCGTGCAGGTCGGGTTCGACGTCCACCGGCCCCCGGGCACGGCCGTGACCTGCCGGGTCGAGGCGCAGGACACCGCCCACGGTGTCGTCGGGGTCGTCGACGTCCCGGTCCCCGCCGTCCACGCAGCGGTCGCACCCACCAGGTGGTCGTCGTGCGGACCGCCTCGCGGGCGGTCGGCGGCAACGTCAGGGCGTGCGACCGCCTCCTAGCCGGGCGCCGGGGAGGCCAGCGGCGGGCGTTCGTGCGCGGGCTCCGCAGGTTCGGCGAAATGGCTCCTTTTCGGCGCTCTCGATGTAGTCTTGTCCTTTCACCGAGCGGTCTGGACCTGCCACCGAGTCGAACATACACGAACGTGGTCGGGGTCCGGGCCGCTGTGCGTACGACCCTTTCCCTGAGCGCATCCGCGCCCTCGATGGGACCCGATCAAGGAGTAACACCGTGAGCGAGACCGCGACCCCCACGAGCTACCTGACCCAGGAGGCCTTCGACCGCCTGAAGGCCGAGCTGGCCCACCTGTCCGGCGAAGGCCGCACCGAGATCGCCAAGCGCATCGAGGCGGCCCGCGAGGAGGGTGACCTCAAGGAGAACGGCGGCTACCACGCCGCCAAGGAGGAGCAGGGCAAGATGGAGGCCCGCATCCGCCAGCTGACCCAGCTGCTCGAGAACGCCAAGGTCGGCGAGACGCCCGAGGACAACGGCGTCGTCGAGCCGGGCATGGTCGTCACCGTCGAGATGTTCGGCGACGAGTGAGACGTTCCTGCTCGGCTCACCGCGAGATCACGGACGACAGCGGCCTCGAGGTCTTCAGCGAGCAGTCCCCGCTCGGCAAGGCCATCAACGGCAAGAAGGTCGGCGCCAAGGCCTCCTACAAGGCCCCCAACGGCAAGACCATCCAGGTCACCGTGCAAGGCGGCGACGCCGTACGCCGGCTGACACCACCCGACTGACGGCGAAGGCCGGCCGCCCTTCGACGGGCTGACCCTTCAGTCGTCAGCAGCGGCCGTCGTAGCCGTCAGCCGAACTTGAGCCCCGTAGCCCTTGCCTCACGGTGTCCGCAGGGCCTTTCACAGTGCTGCTTGCCACGGGTCTCGAGCTGCAGCCGATCTCGATCTCGTCGACCGTGATAGCGACGCCGTTGCGGATGTGCTGACCTCGAGGACGTTGGCGTCGACGCGGCCAGTCGGCGAGCAGCCGGGCCAGCTGACCCCGGGACGTCCGGCACGCGCACCCGGAACTGAGGTAGCGCCCGGCCGCCGCCATGCCGTGGCGGATGATCCGCAGCAGCAGCAGCGGGTCGATGTTGCCGCCGGACAGCACCGCGACGACGGGCCCCTCGAGCTGCTGCGGCCGGCCCGGTCCAGCAGGTGCGCGACGGCGGCCGCACCGGCCGGTTCGACGACGAGCTTGGCCCGCTCGAGGAGGAACAGCAGCGCCCTGGACAGCTCCTCCTCGCTCACCGTCTCGACCGCTGTCGACGAGCTCTCGACGAGCGCGAACGGCACGTCGCCGGGCAGGCCGACGGCGATGCCGTCGGCCATCGTCTGACATGTTGCTCGAAGGCGACGGGCTTGCCCGCCGCCAACGACAGCGGGTATGCCGCGGCCTCCTCGGCCTGCACGCCGACGATCCGCACGTCGGGGCGAGCGCCCGCACGGCGGCCGAGATCCCGGCGAGCAGCCCGCCGCCGCCGGTGCTGACGACGATGGTCCGCACCTCGGGGCACTGCTCGAGGATCTCGAGCCCGGCAGGTGCCCTGCCCGGCCACGATGTCGCGGTGGTCGAACGGGTGGATGAGGACCGCGCCGTTGCCGGCCTCCAACTCGCGGGCCTCGACGAGGCACTCGTCGACGGTCGTGCCGACCTACTCGATCGTCCGCGCCGTAGGCCTTGGTGGCCGAGATCTTGGGCATCGGCGCGCCGTGCGGCATGTAGACCTTGACGTCGATGCCGAGCAGCTGCGCCGGCGAGGGCGACGCCCTGGGCGTGGTTGCCGGCGCTCGCCGCGACGACGCCGCGCGCCTTCTCCTCGTCGGACAGCCGGGCCATCCGGGTGTAGGCGCCGCGGATCTTGAACGACCCGGCGCGCTGGAGGTTCTCGCACTTGAGGAAGACCTCGGCGCCGACCTCGGTCGGACAGCGCCCGGCTGTACTCCAGCGGGGTCGGGCGGACGACGCCGCTGAGCAGGTCCTGCGCAGCGCGGATGTCGTCGAGCGGTGACGGACAGCGTCGGTGATGCCATGGCCGGAAGGCTAGTCCCTGCCGGGCCTGCCGACCGACCACGCCCCGACGGGCGTTCGGACCTGACGACCCCCGGCTAGCCCTGGGTGCGCTTGTTGAAGGCGCGGATGGCGAGCGGTGCGATGAGCAGGGTCAGACCGATCGTCCAGATCAGCGTCGTGACGACCGGGTGGTGCAGAGGGAGCTGCGCGTCCGCCGGCACAGGGAGGTCGTTGCCCCAGAGCTGGCGCACCGCCTGGACGAGCGAGGAGATCGGGTTCCACTCGGCGATGACCCGCAGCACGTGGGGCATGTTGTCGGTGGGCGCAAACGTGTTGGCCAGGAAGGTGATCGGGAACATCGTCGTGAACATGAGCCCGTTGACCGCCTCGACGGAGCGCATCGCCGACCCGACGAGGATGCCGATCCAGATCATCGCGAAGCCCCACAGCAGCAGCAGCGCGTAGGCCAGCACCGCCTCGGCCAGGCTGCCGCGGATCCGCCAGCCGACGAACAGTCCGGTCACCGACATCACGAGGATGCCGATGCTCGAGTGCAGGAGGCTGGAGATGCTGCGCCCCACCAGGACTGCCGAGGGGTTGATCGGCAGGGACCGCATGCGGTCGACGATCCCCTTGTCGATGTCGGCGGTGAGCCCGACCGCGACGATGAAGGACGCGAAGGCGATGGTCTGGCCCATGATCCCGCCCATCAGCCACTCGCGGTAGCCGGCCGGCGAGCCCTGGACTGCGATCGACCCACCGAAGACGTAGGCGAACAGCAGCACGAACATCACCGGCTGGATGGTGACGTCCATCAGCATCTCGGGCATCCGCTTGATGTGGATGAGGTTGCGCCGGGTGATGGCCAGGGACTGGCGCAGCAGCCCGGTCGGCCTGATCTCGGGTCGGGCGATGCCGCTGGCCGACGTGCGCGTGGTGGTGTCGGTGGTCATGACGCCTGCTCCTCGTCGGTCGGTGCGGCAGCCTCTTCGGCCCGGTGGCCGGTGAGGTGGAGGAACACGTCGTCGAGGCTCGGTCGCTTGAGCCCCAGGTCGTCGAGCTCGATCTCGCTGTCCTCGAACACCGCCGCGATCCGGGTCATGTCGCGCAGGCCCTCGGCGGGCGCCGTCAGCTGGCGGGCAGCCTCGTCGACGTGCACCTCGGACACCCGCTGCCGGAGCATGTCGGCCGCCGTCTGGAGGTCCTCGGCACGGGACACGGTGAGCACCAGGCTCGCCTTGCCACTGCGGTCCTTGAGCTCCAGCGGCGTCCCCTCGGCGATGATCTGGCCGCGGTCGATGACGACGATGCGGTCGGCCAGCTGGTCAGCCTCCTCGAGGTACTGGGTCGTCAGCAGCAGCGTCGTGCCGTCCTTGACCAGCCCCCGCAGGACCTCCCACAGCTCAACACGGCTGCGGGGGTCGAGACCGGTCGTCGGCTCGTCGAGGAAGAGCACGGGCGGAGTGGCGATGAGGCTGACGGCGAGGTCGAGCCGCCGGCGCATGCCGCCGGAGTAGGTCTTGACCGTGCGGTCGCCCGCATCGGTGAGCGAGAACCGCTCGAGCAGGTCGGAGCCGGCCGACCTGACGTAGGAGGACGAGAGGCCGTAGAGGGACCCGATCAGCCGGAGGTTCTCGCGGCCGGTGAGCAGCTCGTCGACCGTCGCGGCCTGCCCGGTCAGGCCCATCGACGCGCGCACCTTGTCGGGTGCGCGGACCACGTCGTGACCCGCCACCCGGGCGGTGCCGCTGGTGGGCTTGGCGAGCGTGGTCATCATCCGCACCGTGGTGGTCTTGCCGGCGCCGTTGGGACCGAGCAGCCCGAGCACCGAGCCCTCCGGGACCGCGAAGCTGACGTCGTCGACGGCAGTCTGGTCACCGAACCGCTTGACCAGGTGCTCGGCCTCGATGGCCAGGGATGTCATGCAGCGACCCTAGGTCGCGCCCGCATCCGTGCAGCGAGTCATTTTCCGATCCCTTCATTCGCGTTATATCGCGTTCCCGAACACGTTATATCGCGTCCGGGGTGGGTGGCAAGACCTCCGTCGGACCCGGTGCGGCGGGTCGTGTCCGGCCTGTCGCCCGGACTGCGGGCAGGTCCGACTGGTCAGGACCCCGGGGGGACCCCGATCAGGCAGAACGGGTGGCCGACCGGGTCGACGTAGACCTTGAAGCCGCCGTTCTCCGAGGGCTGGTGCTCGTGCACGGTCGCTCCGGCAGCGAGCACGTCCGGCTCGGCCGCAGCGATGTCTCCGGCCCACAGGTCGAGGTGGAACTGCTGGGGGTGCGCACCGCCCGGCCAGGTCGGTCGCTCGAAGTCGTCGATCCGCTGGAAGGCCAGGGTGGCGCGCCCGTCGGGGTTGTCCGGGGACAGGCCGCCGCCGGGTGGGACGAGGGTGGCCCAGCCGGGAGTGGAGTCCTCCTCGAGCTCCCACCCGAGGATCTCGCCGTAGAACCGGCCGAGCTCCAGCGCGTCGGGACAGTCGAGGACGACGAGGTCGAGCTTGGGCTTGGGCCTGTCGTTGTCACTCATGGCTCGACGCTACGACCAGCCACCGACAGCGCCACCACCGACAATCCTCCCGGCGAGGGCCCCGAGCCACCTCGGGGTGTCGCTCGCGCAGCAGCCCCACCGCAAACAGCAGGTATGCCGTGTCCGTCACCACTGCAGCCCGCCGCGGCACCTTCCAGCCGCCGGCGTGGTCGGTGACGACGGCCTGCAGCACGGCGTCGCGGCCCTCGTCGGTCGCGTGCCGCAGCACGCCGCCGGACCCGACGACGACCTGCACGTCGGCCAGCGGTCTCGGGCCGGCACCCGGCGCCGGGGGCCGCGCGTGCCTGCGCACCGCGACCACGGCCGCCGCCTTCGCCAGGGCGAGGTCGAGCGCCCACTCGGTCTCGCCGCCGGGCAGGTGACCGGTGTCGCGGGCCACGCCCGCGGCATACTCCTCGATCCCCCCGGGGAGGGGCAGCTGCTCGCGCTGGGCGGCCTCGACGATGCCCTCGGCGTTCCACCGCATGCCCAGGTCGGCCTCGACGGTGCGCGACTGCCACAGGGGGGCGACGACGTCCTTGGCGAGGCCTGCGTCCTCCCCCTGGGGGCGCAGCGCGGAGTAGACGTCGGTGGTCGCCCCGCCGATGTCGACCACCATGACGTCACCGTCCAGCGTGCTCGGCGAGCACCGCGACCCCGTCGAGGACGGCGTCCGGTGTCGGTGCCCGCACCAACGCCGCGAACTCCGGTCCCCTGCGAGAGCCCCTTGCCGCCGATGACGTGCTCGAGGAAGACGCGGCGGATGGCGGCCCGCGCCGACTCGGGCGCGATGACGCCGATCGCCGGAAGCACGTTGTCGGCCACCGTGAAGGCACGTCCCGTGGCGGCCAGCGCCGCTGCGACCTCCGGCTGCGCGTCGGCGTTGCCCGCCACCACGACGGGGGCCTTGATGCGCGCCCTGGCCGAGGCGGAAGCGTTGTGCAGCAACACTTCTGCGTTGCCACCATCGGTGCCGCCCACCAGGAGGACGAGGTCGGGGCGACTGGCGCGCAGTGACCGTGATGTCAGCACCCGAGAGCGGGCCCGAGGTCACGTGGGCAACGCGCGCGCCGGCGCTCAGGCCGACCCGGTGGCCCGCCTGCGCTGTGACCTCGCGCTCGTAGCCCACGACGGCGAGCCGCAGGCCGCCGCCGGCGCTCGAGCAGGCCAGCACCTCGTCGACGGCACCGTGGGCCGCGAGCTCGCTGCGCAGGGTGCGGTAGCCGTCGAGGACGTCGGTGCCGACCGTGGTCGGCGTGGACGCCGTCGCGACGAGCGCGCCCGTCGGCGCCGACGAGCACCGCCTTGGTGAAGGTCGAGCCGAAGTCGACGCAGAGCAGCCGCGTCACGATGACCGCCGGCCCGCCGCTCGCCCTTGTCCCGACCGGCTCAGCCGAGCCGGTCGAGAGCCTGCTGCAGGTCGGCGATGAGGTCCTCGACGTCCTCGATGCCGACGGACAGCCGGATCAGGTCGCCAGGCACCTCGAGCTCGGTGCCGGCCACCGACGCGTGCGTCATCCGGGCCGGGTGCTCGATGAGCGACTCGACACCGCCGAGGGACTCGCCGAGGGTCCAGAGCTGGGTCTCGCCGCAGACCTTGACCGCGACGTCCTCCCCTGCCTTCACCTGGAACGAGATCATCCCGCCGAACCGCTTCATCTGGCGCTTGGCGACCTCGTGGCCCGGGTGGCTCTCCAGCCCCGGGTAGTGGACCGCGCTGACGGCGGGATGACCGAGCAGGAACTCGACGACGCGCTCCGCGTTGTCGCTGTGCCGCTCCATCCGGAGCGCCAGGGTCTTGAGCCCGCGCAGCACCAGCCAGGCATCCATCGGACCCGCGACCGCGCCCATCGAGTTCTGGTGGAACGCAACGCGGTCCACGGCGTCCTCGAACCCCGGCACGGCTGATGTCCCGGCCCACGACGACGGCACCGCCGACGACGTCGGAGTGGCCGCCGCAGTACTTGGTCGTCGAGTGGGTGACGATGTCGGCACCGAGCGCCAGGGGCTGCTGGAGGTAGGGCGAGGCGAAGGTGTTGTCGACCACCAGCAGCGCGCCCGCCTCGTGCGCGACCTCGGCGAGCGCGGCGATGTCGGCGATGCCGAGCAGCGGGTTGGTGGGTGTCTCGACCCACACGATCTTGGTCTGCCCGGGGCGGATCGCGGCGCGCACCGACTCGGGGTCGGCGATCGTGGCGATGGTGTGCTCGACGCCCCACGTCGACAGGACCTTGTTGAACAGCCGGTAGGTGCCGCCGTAGGCATCGCTCGGCACGACGACGTGGTCCCCCGGCACCAGCAGCGCCCGCAGCACGGTGTCCTGACCGGCCAGGCCGGAGGAGAAGGCGAAGCCGCGGGCGCCGTTCTCGAGCGCTGCGAAGCACTCCTCGAGCGCCGTCCGGGTCGGGTTCGCAGAGCGGCTGTACTCGTAGCCGCCGCGGAAGCCGCCGATGCCGTCCTGCTTGTAGGTGGAGACCTGGAAGATCGGCGTGATGACCGCGCCGGTCCCGAGGTCCGGTTCCTGGCCCGCGTGGATCGCGCGCGTCGAGAACCCTGTCGAGGACCCTGCCGGGGCTCCTGTCGAGGACCCGGGGGTGGCCTGGTCGGTGCCGCTCTGCTCACTCATGGCGGCAAGGCTAACGCCCGGTCAGGAGCCCTCGAGCACCACCGGGTCACCCACCCGGACCACTGCACCCTCGAGGATCCGGAAGACCGTCCCGCCCCGGGCGTGCAGCGCCTTCATCGCGCCCGGGGCGATGTGGTCGTCCATCAGCCTGCACGGCGCAGCAGGCCGGACGACCTCGAGCAGGGCCTCCCCCATCCGGACCCGCGTACCCGGCCGCCCGGGCACCGGCCCACCGGACACGGTGATGTTGCGCCGGGTGGCTCCGGGCTCGACCGGCAGGCCGAGGTCCCGGGTGGCGTCAGCGAGCGCGAGGGCGGACTGCACCGTCACGTGGCGGTGCTTCGACCCGTGGTAGCGGTCGCCCACCAGCCCCACGCCGGCCTCCGCCACGACCGACTCGACCGGCCGCATCGGTAGCCGGGTGGCCTTGGCGACGTGGATCGACGACACCACCCCGAGGTCGACGTCGAGCGGGTTTTCCATCACTCGGCGGCGACCTTCTGCCACTCGCGCATCATGCCGTCGTGCACGAAGCCGAGCGCGGAGTTGACCGCGAGCATCGGGGTGTTGTCGTCGGCGTTCCAGGTGCGCACGCTCGTCGTCGCGGGCGAACCCTCCATGAGGGCCAGCGTGCACGGCCGCCTTCATCCGCAGGCCCAGCCCGTGGCCCCGGTGCTCGCGCAGCACGAGGGTGTCCTGCTGGAAGGCCACCTGTGGATGGGCCTGCGGCACCTGCACCTGCGTGTAGCCGACCAGCTCCCTCGTGGCCTCGTGCAGGGCGTAGGCATCGATGACACGACGGCCGATCGCGGCGATCCGCTGGTAGTCCGTGCGCACCCGCTCCTCGTCCCAGCTCTCCTCCTCCAGGACGAGGTCGCCCATCGGGATGTCGGTGCTCATCCGACGGCTCAGCTCCGCGCGCCCCGCCAACCACGACTCGGGTATGCCGTCCCAGCAGGTCCGCACGACGTAACCGTCCTCGACGCCGGCCTGGACGGCGGCTTCCAGCCGCGCCCGGTCAGCGGGCAGGGACAGGGAGCTGCGCAGCACCGTCTGCGCCCCGGCATACCCGTGCGCTGCGGCGAAGTCCTCGCCGCCCTCGTCGCGCGCACCCACCCGCCACTGGGTCTCGGCGAGGAAGACCGTGCGGCTGTGCTCGAGGGCGGCAGCCTCGACATGGGCGAGGAGGGCGGTGCCCGCGCCCCGTCGGCGGTGGTCGGGATGCACGGTGACGAGGACGCCCGCCTGGGCCAGGTTGTCGTGCCGCGGCATCACCAGCCCCGCGGCGCCGATGACCGTGCCCGACTCGTCGACCCCGGCCCATGCGAGTCCGGTGCTGCGAGGTGCTGCGACTCATCTCGCGCAGCTCGTCAGCCGAGTGGGCCGTGTGGTCCGGCCCGAAGACGTGGCGCCCGTCTGCGGCGAAGACCTCCGCCCAGTCGTCGAAGAGCCGGCGCTGGGCGTCGTGCGGGTCCTCGATCGGGATGATGGCGACCATGGCACCACCCTGCCCGCGCGACGGGGTTCCGCGCCAACCGGTTTCCCGCGCAGCTCCGACCGCCGACGTGCGCGGAACAGCCACGCCACGGGGCGCGTTGGACTCGACGTGATATTCGGATCGCGCGCCAAGACGACCCTGCCCACCGCTGACAACGCCCTGCACGGACGTGAGACACGTCCGTTCCACCTCGCCGACGAGCACGTCGTCCTGCACACCCCGCTCGAGGGGCCGTGGCCCGACGGCACCGAGGTGCTCTACATCGCGATGGGCTGCTTCTGGGGTGCCGAGCGGATCTTCTGGCGACTGCCCGGTGTCGTGACGACGGCCGCCGGCTACATGGGCGGCCTGACGCCGAACCCCACCTACGAGGAGACCTGCACCGGCCTGACCGGCCACGCGGAGTCCGTGCTCGTCGCCTACGACCCGCAGGAGACCACGCCAGAGCTGCTGCTCAAGGAGTTCTGGGAGAACCACGACCCGACCCAGGGCAACCGTCAGGGCAACGACATCGGCACGGCATACCGGTCGGCGATCTACTGGACCACTCCCGACCAGGAGCGGGCCGCCGAAGCGACCCGTGAGGCGTTCCAGAAGGTGCTGTCCGACAACGGGTTCGGCACCATCACGACCGAGCTGCGCTCAGCCGAGGACGCCGGGCCGTTCTACTACGCCGAGGACTACCACCAGCAGTACCTCTACAAGAACCCCGGCGGCTACTGCAACCACGGACCCAACGGCATGACCTGCCCCGTCGGCATCGTCAAGCAGGACCAGCTGCCCTCGCAGGAGAGCGTCCTGCGGGTCAACGACTCCCGCGACAGCTGACGGCCGCGGGCTGGGTCCCGGTCAGCGGCTGACCGAGCTGGCGCTGCCCTTGTCCTTGAACGCCCAGGAGTCCTTGAGGACTCGCTTGGCGTCGCGCAGGTATGCCGTGTCGCCGGTGTTGTTCCAGACGTAGCGCCGGCCGGTGTAGCCGTAGTAGCGGTGCGTCGCCGTGGGCTTGCCGGTCCCGGTGTGGACGGTGACGGTGGCGCCGCCCTTGAGCGTGAAGGCCGGGAAGGTGAAGACGAAACCGGTCTTGTCCCGCAGGGTCCAGCCCGTGAGCGAACGAGCCGTGCGCGTCGTGTTCTTGATGACGACGTACTCGGCGTTGAGGCTCTTGGCCCCACCGAGGTCCGAACCTGGGGAGTCGTAGTAGATCTTGGTGATCCGGATCGGGGGCACCGCGGCCTGGGCCGTCGCCGGGAGGGCGATGGTCGCAGCCACAGCGAGCACGGAGACAGCCGACGCGAAGACGGGGCGGGAGCGCATGTGCCGAGGCTAGGGGCGCCCCACCGGCCGAGATGCCGACTTCGCACCTTTGCCGTCCGGCTCGGTCCGAACGGACGAGACGGTCAGCGTTGGGCGTCGCGCCCCGCGGCGCAGCGCAGGTCAGCCGGCCGAGAGGCGGCGCACCAGCCGGGAGAACCACGAGCCGCGACGGGGGTTGGCCGGCGGGACAGCGGGCTCTCGAGGAGGCGAGACGGTCACCTGCGCCCTCAGGTCGCGCCACTGGGCCACCAGCTCGTCCACATCGACGGTGCGGGCCAGCAGCGGCGGCAGGTTGCCCACGGCCGGACGCAACCGGTCCTGCCTGACCCGGTGGTTGAAGTCCTCGAGTACGACGCGCACGCTCTCCTCGGTGCGCAGGTCGAGCAGCGACTCCGGGAAGCCTGCCGCCTCCTTGCGCAGCGCGAGGGCGGGGGGCATGGCGCCGGTCAGGTCGAGCTGCTCGCGCTGGACCAGGCCCTTGACCCACCAGTCGGGGTCGTCGTACTCGCCGCTCCCGAGGTTGCGCAGCGGTTGTCCGGCGCCGGGCAGGTTGTCGAACTCCCCACGCTCCTGCGCCTCACGGATCGCCTTCTCGACCGGAGACTCCCAGTTCTCCATGGTGCCAACCTAACCCGACGCCACCAGGCGAGGTATGCCGCGTGGCCGGGCCACGCGGCATACCTGGCCTGCTACTCCGGTGGCCTCGGGTGGCTGAGCCCGGGGCGGCCTGCCCGACCGGCTGCCTCGGTGACGTTGCGCGCAAGGCTCCCGGCCGCTCGTTCCAGCGGCGTCCGAGGGGCGCCGGAGACGCTCGGCGGCATGACGACCACAGGACAGGTCGCGCTGTAGACCAGCCGCTGGGCGAACCCGGGCAGCGAGGTGAGGTCGAGCCGCCGGGGGGCGTCGATGACCAGCAGGTCCGCATGCTCGGCTGCAGCGAGCAGGCTGCGCCGCTTGCCTCCATGGACGAGCTCCACCTCGACCCCGTGGTCGCCACCGAGCACCTCGGCCACGTCGGCCTCCAGGTCGGCGAGCGCCTGGTCCCGTGCCGAGCTGACGTCCTCGATGACCGGCGCGGGGGTGACTCTCGACCCGGTCTGGGGCGGGGTCGGGCGCCACGCCCGGACGGCGACCACGCGTCCCCCGCGCAGGGTCGCCAGCTCGGTGGCCCAGTGCAGGGCGGTGGGAGACTTGGACGTCGCGCTGACGCCCACGACGATCGTGTAGGGCTGGGTCTGGTCCGACATGGTCACCGCCTCAGCCGCGAGCAGGCTCGAGGGGCGGGTCGTCACTGACCTTGCTGAGCGGATCGGCGATGTCCTCGAGTCCCTTGCCCTCGGCATCGACACCGATCCGGATCGCCACCACACCGCCCAGGATCATGATCGCCGAGGCGAGCACGTAGCCCCAGAACAGCGGGTTGCGCTCCTTGCCCTCGCCGACGAGAGCGCCGAACAGCACCGGTCCGAGGGCGCCGAAGATCTGGCCGATCGCGAAGAAGTACGAGATCGCCTGACCCCGCACCTCCAGCGGGAAGATCTCGCTCACCGTGAGGTATGCGGACGACGCACCCGCCGAGGCGAAGAAGAAGGAGACGCACCAGAAGATCGTGTGGGTGGTGGCGTTGAGCGAGCCGTTCTTGAAGAGGAACGCCGACACCAGGAGGACCAGCCCGGCGATCAGGTACGTCGAGAAGATCATCTTGCGGCGACCGATGGTGTCGAAGAGGTGACCGAGCAGGAGCGGTCCGGCAAGGTTGCCGATCGCAAACGGGATGAAGTAGATCGCCGCGTCCGACTTGTCCAGCCCGTAGAAGTTCTGGAGCACCAACGCGTAGGTGAAGAAGATCGCGTTGTAGAGGAAGCTCTGCGTGATCATCATGGTCAGGCCCAGCACGGTCCGCGACGGGTACATCTTGACGAAGACGTGCAGGAGGTCGCGGAACGGGATCGCCTCTCGCGCCTTGATCAGCATCGCCTTCGACTCGTCGACCGGGGCGAGCGTCTTGCCCTGGGCCTCCACGGACTCCTCGATGTCGTCGACGATCCGCTCGGCCTCCTCGCCCTGTCCGTGGGTGACCATCCAGCGCGGGCTCTCGGGGATGTGCCGACGGAGCCAGATGATGATCAGGCCCATGACCGGGCCGATGAAGAAGGCGATGCGCCAGCCGACGTTCTCGTCGAAGTGGTCCGTGTCGAGCAGCCAGAAGCTGGCCAGGGCACCGAGCAGCGCCCCTCCCCAGTAGGTGCCGTTGACGGCGATGTCGACCCGGCCGCGGTACTTGGCGGGGATGAGCTCGTCGATGGCCGAGTTGATGGCGGTGTACTCGCCGCCGATCCCCAGACCGGCGACGAAGCGCCACACGTAGAGGAACCACGGCGTCCAGGCCAGCCCCGCGATGCCGGACCCGATGAGGTAGATCGCGAGGGTGACGATGAACAGCCTCTTGCGGCCCAGCTTGTCGGTGAGCCGGCCGAAGGTGAGCGCACCGACCACCTGACCGACGAGGTAGACCGTGCCGGCGAACCCGACCTCGGTCGAGCTCATGCCGAGGCTGTCCTGGAACCCGGCACTGGAGACCAGCTGGATCTCCAGTCCGTCGAGGATCCAGGAGACGCCGAGCCCGACGACGACCAGCCAGTGGAACTTTGCCCAAGGCAGCCGGTCCATCCTGAACGGGATGAGACTCCGGACTGCTTCGGTGTCGTTCGGGGCTGCTGCTGTCGTCATCGACCACTCCTCGCTCGCGTCATGTGGTTGGTCTACCCACCAACCCGGGAACCTACGCGGAGTTCGTCCGGTCCGCGCGTCGAACCGCCCCTGACCTGCGCAAACGCCCCTGGCGAGCGGTGCGCGCAACGCTCTGCGTAGGGTCTGCAGCATGCGGATCGTGTCCCTGCTCCCCTCGACGACGGAGATCCTGTTCGCCATCGGCGCGGGCGACCAGGTCGTCGGGGTCACGTTCGAGTGCGACACCCCGGTGCAGGCCCGCGAACGCACCATCGTCTCGACGACGGCCATCCCAGAGGGCCTGTCCCCCCGCGACATCGACGCCTTCGTGACGAGGGCGATCGCGGCGGGTGAGGACCTCTACCACCTCGACGCCGGGGCCCTCGGCGCTCTCGACGCCGATCTCGTGGTCACCCAGGACCTCTGCGCCGTCTGTGCGGTCGACGTGTCCGTGGTCGACGATGCGCTCGCCTACCTCGGTTGCCGGGCCGAGGTCCTCACCATCGACCCGCACAGCATCGGCGAGGTCCTCGACTCGGTCACCACCCTGGGCGCGGCCACCGGGTGCGAGCGCGCCGCAACCGAGCTCGTGGCCGGCCTGCGCCGACGCCTGTATGCCGTGGAGTCCGGCGTGCGCGGCGCACCCCCTCCGCGGGCCCTCGTCCTCGAGTGGACCGACCCGGCGTTCGCCCCCGGTCACTGGGTGCCCGAGATGGTGACCCTCGCCGGAGGGCGCAACGTCCTCGGTGAGGCGGGTCAGAAGTCGGTGCGGGTGACGTGGGACGCGGTCCGCGCCAGCGACCCGGAAGTTCTCGTCTGTGCGCCGTGCGGCTACGACCTCGAGGGGTCGACAGCGTTGGCACACAAGGCGATCGACTCCGGCGAGCTGCCGCCCGGCATACCGGTCTGGGCAGTGGACGCGAACGCCAGCTTTGCCCGGCCGGGTCCGCGCCTGGTCGACGGCGTGGAAGCCCTCGCTGGGATCCTGCACCCGGACGCGGCGCGACCGGTGCACCCCTCCATGGCACGACGGCTGCGCTGAGGCGCGACCGCTGCACTGACCGCCGGGGTCCCTTCCCCGGCCCCGACCGCCTTGTACCGAAGTCAGACTCCGATGACGACCGGCAGGTCGGACGCGGTGGTCTTGGCCGAGTCGGCGATGCCCTGGGAACCCCCGAGAGTGACCTGGTGGCGGACCAGGTCCTGGCCGGTCACCGTCCACAGGGTCACGGACCAGCCTCCCCCGGTGCGTTCCGCACGGGGGGCAGCGATCTGGCGACCGACACTGCTGAGCAGGGCGTCGCGCGCCTTCTCCCCATCGGCGTCCAGACGAGGACGCCAGCGAATGTCATCCGTGGAGGCCACGCGGTAGGACAGCGAGGACATGCTGCGCGTGGAGTCCAGGAAGACCTGCGCGAGCCTGGTCGCCTCGACCGCGGTGTCCACCGGCACCGCCTGAGCCACCACGGCGAAGTTCTCCGGCTTGCCGGTGAGCACCTTCGCCTCTCCTCCGTCGCTCAGGGCGACGAAGGCGCGGACCGGGCGCTGCACGCCACGGTTCAGCAGGTCGAGCACCTGCCAGGTGCCGCCCTCGGGCAGGTCCACCACCGTGATCGTGGTGCGTTCGTTCTTGGCGAGGTCGGCGATCGAGGGGCTCGCGTTGCCGAGGGCCGCCACCAGGGTCTTGCGCATCGAAGCCTCCTCGCCCGACTCAGTCGGGCTGGTCATGGACCGGGTCGTGCTCGGGGTGGTGACGACATCGTCGTGCCCCGACCCGCAGGCGCCGAGCCCCGCGACGACGAGCATGCCCGACAGCCCGGCCAGCGCGGCCCTGGTGCCACCCGCCATGCCTCGTCGCCCCCTCGTGGATGTCTCCCGCCTCCGGTCAGTGCGCATCGTCCCAGGCCCCTCCGTAGTAGTCAGGATAGGACTCGCCCGTCGTCGAGGTCACGAACGATCCGCTGGTGAAGAGCTCGTGGACGGCGTCGTAACCGGCCTGTCCCGCCTCCGTCTCGGACTTCCCGTCCGCGATGGCCTGGTCGTGGGCCGCCCAGTACTCGGTCTCCCCCGGCTGGGTGCCGAGGTCATGGCCGGCGTCGTCGAACTCGCGGTCGGCGAGGATCTGCTGCACCGTGCCATCGGTCTCCTGCGCGATCAGCGAACCGACGTAGTCGTCGCGGGAGTCGTTGTCGATGTCGGGGTTGCGATCCTCCACGGTGTAGTGCGCGTGGTTGGTCTCGTGCACCAGCACAGCGGCGTTGTCGTACCCCTCGCCGAGGACGATCTTCGACCCGTCCCAGAAGGCACCGGTCGCGCCCGGGTCCACGACGATCGGGATCTTGTTGTCGAACAGCCACTGGAGGGTTGCCCGGCCTCGCTCGGTGCTCAGCAGGATCTTGACGATCTCCGAGTCCGGGTCCAGACCGGGCGGGATGTCGACCCGCTCCTGGTCGCTCCCGCCGTCGTCCTCCCCGTCGCCGTTGTCCCCGTTGTCCCCACCCTGGTCACCCCCGCCGGAGGTGCACCCGCCGAAGGCGAGGACCTCGCAGACCGCGTTCTTGGTCGGCACGGTCACCTGCGAGTTGCCGACGGCCAGGTAGACGGCCCCGGCGGCGACCACGCTCATCATCAATGCGCCGATGTACTCGAGCGAGGACGCCCCCCGCTCTCCCCTGACTCGTGCCCCCCACGTCCTCATGGGTCGAGTGTGGGACGGCGAGGGTCAGCTCGTCATGGGCCCGTGCACCCCTCGGGGGCCTATTGACCGGGCCAGAGTGGGCCCAGAGTGGGCCCAGAGTGGGCCCAGAAGCTGCCCAGAAGTGATCAGTCGACGAGGGCGATGAGCAGGTCGGCCCGGGTGAGCACCCCGACCGGCTTGCCGTCCTCGACGACCATGATCGCGTCGGACTTCTCCAGCTCCTGCCTGGCTGACGACGACCGGCTCGCCGGCACCGACCAGCGGCAGCGCCGGCTCCATGTGCTTGTCGACCGAGTCGGTGAGGTGGGCGGTGCCGTTGAACAGCAGCTCGAGCAGGGCCCGCTCGCTGACCGAGCCGGCCACCTCACCCGCCATGACGGGCGGCTCTGCCTTGACGACCGGCATCTGCGACACGGAGTACTCGTGCAGGATCTCGATGGCGTCGCGCACCGTCTCCGTGGGGTGCGTGTGGACCAGGGCCGGCATGTCGCCCGCCTTCTTGTGCAGCAGCTCGACCGACCGTGGACTGGTTGGCCGAGCGCATGAAGCCGTAGGAGCTCATCCAGTCGTCGTTGAAGATCTTGGACATGTAGCCGCGACCGCTGTCGGGCAGCAGCACGACGACGACGGCATCGGCCGGAAGGTCCTTGGCGGCGCGCAGGGCGGCGACGACGGCCATGCCGCAGGAGCCGCCGACGAGCAGGCCCTCCTCCTTGGCGAGCCGGCGGGTCATCTCGAAGGAGTCGGCATCGCTGACGGCGATCACCTCGTCGACCATCTTGGGGTCGTAGGCGCTGGGCCAGAAGTCCTCGCCGACTCCCTCGACGAGGTAGGGGCGCCCGGTGCCGCCGGAGTAGACCGAACCCTCGGGGTCGGCGCCGATGACCTGGACGCGGCCGCCCTCGCGGGTGTCGGAGACCTCGCGCAGGTAGCGGCCGGTGCCGGTGATGGTGCCGCCCGTGCCGACGCCGGCGACGAAGTGGGTGACCAGTCCGTCGGTGTCGTCCCAGATCTCGGGTCCGGTGCTCTCGTAGTGGGAGGCCGGTCCCATCGGGTTGGCGTACTGGTTCGGCTTCCACGCACCGTCGATCTCGCGGACCAGCCGGTCTGACGTCTGGTAGTAGGAGTCCGGGTGGTCGGGGGCGACGGCGGTCGGGCAGACGACGACCTCGGCGCCGTAGGCCTTGAGCACGTCCCGCTTGTCCTGGCTGACCTTGTCGGGGCAGACGAACACGCACTTGTAGCCCCGGCGCTGGGCCACCAGCGCCAGACCGACACCGGTGTTGCCCGAGGTGGGTTCGACGATGGTGCCGCCGGGCTTGAGCTCACCGGAGGCCTCGGCCGCCTCGACCATCTTGAGCGCGATCCGGTCCTTCACCGACCCGCCGGGGTTGAGGTACTCGATCTTGGCCAGGATCGTCGCGGCGATCCCGTCGGTGACCGAGTTCAGCTTGACCAGGGGCGTGTTCCCGACGAGGTCGGCGATGTGCTCTGCGTACTTCACCGCCTCATCCTCTCAGATGCTGGACGGTGCCCGGGACCGCCCGGCGCGCGGTCTCTCCAGCATCTGGTGGAGCCGTGTGCCAGGGGGCGGCGCACCATCGAGGGGGAGGGGGCACGCCATGTCATCGTCAGCCGTTACCGTCAGAGGGACGAGCGAGGAGAGGGGACTGTCGATGGGTCGGGCTCGGCGCGCGCGCAAGATCGCGGCCACTGCTGCTTACGGCGGCGGTGGCCTGGCTGCGGGCATCGGCGCCCTGGGGGCCCTCGGCTACGGCGTCCTCAAGGCCGAGGCCAAGGTGGCCCGCCGGATCGTGGGTCAGCCGTTCGACGGCTCTCCCGACGACAACGGCACCTATGGCGCCGGCGTCGGCGAGGCGGTCGAGCTGGTCGTCCTCGGCGACTCCTCCGCTGCCGGGCATGGGCGCGGACAACCGCTACCAGACGGTGGGCGCGATCATCGCCAACGGCGTCTCCGCGCTCACCGGCCGGCCGGTCCGCCTGACCAACACCGCGGTCGTGGGTGCCGAGTCCTCCGGGCTGGAGCTGCAGCTCGCCAACGCCCTGGACCAGGTCGCCCGTCCCCACGTCGCCATCATCATGATCGGCGCCAACGACGTGACCCACCGGATCAACAAGGCCGTTGCGGTCCGCCACCTGGAGACCACGGTGCGTGCCCTGCGCGCCCTCGGCACCGAGGTCGTCGTCGGCACCTGCCCCGACCTCGGCACCATCCAGCCGATCCCGCAACCGCTGCGGCTCATCGGGCGACGCTGGTCCCGAGACATGGCCGCGGCCCAGACCGTCGCCGTGGTCGAGGCCGGCGGACGCACGGTCTCCCTGGGCGACCTGCTCGGGCCCGAGTTCGCCGAGCGCCCGCACGAGATGTTCAGCGCCGACCGGTTCCACCCGTCCCCCGCCGGCTACGCCCGCGCGGCCTCCGCGCTGCTGCCCAGCGTCTACGCCGCCCTCGGCGTGTGGTCGGGAGAGCCGGCCGACGAGCGATCTCCCGACACGCGTCGCGGCGAAGGTGTGGGGCCGGTCGCCGTGGCCGCCGAGTATGCCGTGCGCGACCCGGGCACGGAGGTCACGGCCACCCAGATCGGCGGGTCAGAGCAGGGGCCCCCGCGGCCGCTGGGCGATGCTGCTGCGCCGTCCTCGCAACCCGGTGCCCGACCGTCAGGGCGAGGCCGACCACGAGCCTGGCGACCGGACGAGCGACCTGTCGACCACCGGGCCGGCGGGGACCGGGGCGATGCGGCGGACGCTGGCGCGACGCCCGGGGCTGCGGCGTCGACCTCGACCGAGGCCGGCGAGAGCAAGGACACACCCACCGACCCAGCCACACGGCATACCATCGAGGCTGACTAAGCGGCCGCTTAACGCGCGGTCCGCTCACCTGCTGCACGAGGAGCACCCGTGACCGAAGCCGTCATCGTCTCGACCGCCCGCACCCCGATCGGCCGTGCGTTCAAGGGCTCGCTCAAGGAGATCCGCCCGGACGACCTGTCGGTCCAGGTGATCAGCGCGGCGCTCGCCAAGATCCCTGAGCTCGACCCACGCCTGGTCGAGGACCTCTACTGGGGCTGCGCCGAGCCGTCGGGCAGGCACGGGTCCAACATGGCCCGCGTCGTCGCCGTCCTGGCCGGGTTCGACGGGCTGCCCGGGTCGACGATCAACCGGTTCTGCGCCTCGTCGGTGCAGACGACGCGGATGGCCTACCACGCGATCAAGGCCGGCGAGGGCGACATCTTCGTCTCCGGCGGGGTCGAGTGCGTCTCGCAGTACACCAGCTGGGCCGGCGCCGGTGGCTCCGCGGGCGACGACCAGAACCCTGCATTCGCACCGGCCGCGGCCCGCAGCGAGCAGACCGCCAAGAGCAACGAGACGTGGACCGACCCGCGTGAGCAGGGCCTGGTGCCGGACGTCTACCTGGCGATGGGCCAGACCGCCGAGAACGTCGCGACACTGCGTGGCATCTCCCGCGAGCGCCAGGACGAGTGGGGCGTCTCCTCGCAGAACCGCGCCGAGAAGGCCATCGCCGACGGCTTCTTCGAGCGCGAGATCGCGCCCGTGACGCTCGGCGACGGCACCGTCGTCAGCAAGGACGACGGCCCCCGGGCCGGTGTCACGCTGGAGGCCCTGCAGGGGCTCAACCCGGTGTTCCGCGAACAGGGCACGATCACGGCCGGCAACTGCTGCCCGCTCAACGACGGTGCCGCCGCGGTGGTCGTCATGAGCGACACCAAGGCTGCCGAGCTCGGCCTGACCCCGCTGGCCCGCGTGGTGTCGACCGGTGTCTCCGGGCTATCTCCTGAGATCATGGGCCTCGGCCCGGTCGAGGCCTCCCGCCAGGCGTTGGCTCGAGCGGGGATGACCATCGGCGACATGGACCTCTACGAGATCAACGAGGCGTTCGCCGCCCAGGTGCTGCCGTCGGCCGACGACCTCGGCATGGACTTCGACAAGCTCAACGTGCACGGCGGGGCGATCGCCCTGGGCCACCCCTTCGGCTCGACCGGTGCGCGGATCACGACGACCCTGCTCAACGGACTTGCCTCGCGCGACGGCCAGTTCGGCCTCGAGACGATGTGCGTCGGCGGTGGCCAGGGCATGGCGATCATCTACGAACGCCTCAGCTGAGCGCCTGCGGCCGCTCGCAACCGAGAGGCACCTGTGCCCGCGTGCCACGCGTGCAGGTCGTCGGCGCCGTTCGGCCGGCACCTTTGCCCTGATGGCACGGATGCAGGTTGTCAGCATCGCGCGGGCGGAGTATGCCGGTCAGATCAGGTCGCGGCGCAGGCCGGCCAGGCGGGTGGCCAGGTCGGCGGGGTCGCCCCCCGCTTCGGAGGCGTCGTAGACCAGGACCGTCAGCTGGTCCATGACGGCCGCCGGCCCGAGGTCGGGGACGGCACGGCCGGCGAGGTCGTCGAGCAGGACCCGCACCCGCGGCATACACGACAGCGCGTGGTCCAGCGGCAGCTGCTGCCACCGCCGGACCACGCGCTGGAGCTCGGCCGAAACCTCCTGCGGAACAGGTGATCTCGGGGGCACGCTAGTTGCTGCGCAAACGCCCGAGCAGGCGCAGGATCTCGAGGTAGAGCCACACGAGGGTGACGATGAGCCCGTGCGCGAGCAGCCACGAGTACTTCTCGGGAGCCCCTGCGGCGATGGCTCGGTCGATCGAGTCGAAGTCGACGGCGAGCATGGCCGAGGCCAGGCCGATCGCGAAGATCGAGATGCCGATGCCCAGCACACCGGTGCCGCCGATGCCGAAGGCGTGGTTGCCGATGACGGCGTAGAGGAGGTTGACCAGCGCGAAGATGGCGTAGCCGATGACCGCCATGGTCACGATCCGGCGGAACTTCTCGGTGACCTTGATCAGCCCGGTCTTGTAGGCGATCAGCATCCCGACGAAGACCGACAACGTGCCGAGGATCGCCTGGGTCGACGATGCCCTCGAAGACGGGCGTCCCCACCGGGTCGAACCTCGCGCCGTAGACCTGGCTGATGGCGCCGACGAACAGGCCCTCGGCCACGGCGTAGACGACGATCAGGGGCACGCTGATCGTCTTCTTGAAGGCGATCACGAGGCCGAGCACCAGGGTGGCAGCGATGCCGCCGAGCACGACCAGGGGACCGAAGCCGGTCGGTGACAGCTGCCAGCCCACCACCGCGAAGACGAGCACGAGGGCGAACAGACCTGCCGTCTTCATCACGACGTCGTCGATGGTGAGCCGCTTCGTCTGCACCGGACCGGCGGCCGGCTGGTTGTAGAGGTCCTGCAGCTGCTGGCTGCTCATGCCGTCGGTGGCGGACATGCCGGCCGTCGGCTGCTGGGCCGGTGCGCCACTGCGACCGAACCCGGCATAGCCCTGGCGGGACTCCTTGTCGATCCGGTCGAACACCGGGTTGCTGGCCATGCGTGTCTCCTTGGAGGCGTCAGGCGGCCCTGCGGTCGGCCGCTCACCCCAGAGTACGTGTGGGGGCGGGTGGAAGGTTCCCGTGCCGCCCGCGTCGCGCGTGAGTCCATGGCCGGCATCCGAGGCGCCCTTGGCCACGAGTGCCTCCGCGACTACGCCATTTGATGCAGGCCTACTCATGCTTCTGAGGGAAGTGGTGTGGCGGGAATGGTGCAAATACTGGCAGGTCCCCCGTGGAAGGCAGGTGATCCCCATGAGCCTCAATGACGACCAGCCCCCGCCCACTCTGGGCCGAATCCTCCTGTTCTCCCTGGCCTGCGTGCTTGCGGTGGCCCTGCCGGTGGTCCTGATGAAAGGGCTCTCGGGCGGTGACCCCGACACCGGGTCGGCCACCGGGCAGTCCACCGCAACGTCGGTGCTCACCACGGGCGCCGGTGTCTTCATCGGCGGCGCCACCGCAACGACCCAGCCGTCCAGCGCCGCCGCCACGGCCAGCTCGGCGCCGGCACCAGTGGCTGCGGGAGCCGCCACCCTGGCTGACCAGGCGGAATCGTGCCGACTGGCCAACCTGCGCCAACAGGCTCCGTTGAGCGCCGCCGACGTGTCGCTCGCCCAGTTCGACAAGCACATCGACGCCATGAACCTGTTGGTCGCGGGCAAGATCTCGCTCTCGGTCGCCACGACCTTCTGGGACGAGACTCGTGTCGCCGCCGCCGACAACGCGCGCGTCTTCCACCAGGCGGACAAGGAGCTCACCAAGACCAAGGCCGACTGCCGAGCGCTCGATCCGGCGGTGGCCAACGCCTCCCCCTACGGTCAGGTGGTCGTCATCATGAGCTGTGCCAAGGCGATCGCTGCTCGCCGCACCGCCCTGGCGCGGGCCCGGACCGCGGTCGGCACCTGGGAGCACCACGTCCACGACATGGAGATGCTGCGGATGGGCCACCTCTCGCCGGCACAGGCGACGGCGGCCTGGCACAAGAACTGGAAGACCGGGGAGAAGCAGCTCGCGGCCTACAACAAGGCGGCGTCGCAGGCCCGGAAGATCCAGTGCTCGCTGAACTGACCGACTGACCTGCGACGACAAGGCGTCAGGCAGCGAGGCGCCGGGCAACGACGACAAGACCGGGCAGCGACGACAAGGCAGCAAGCGCCCTTTCAGACCCACTGGTGCCCCCGACGGGGGTCGAACCCGTACCTGTGGCGATTTTAAGTCGCCTGCCTCTGCCAGTTGGGCCACGGGGGCTCGCCAAGTATGCCGCGTGCGTGCGCCTTTCGTGCGAGGCTGTGCCCCGACCGGCTGTGGCGGCTGAAGGGGGCGTCGGTGTTTCCCACGTTGGGCGACCTGCTCGGCTTCGACCTCGCTCTCGACACCCATTCGGTCTTCGTCGCGCTCGGCGTCCTGGCGGCCATCGGCATCTTCGCCCTCGAGGCGCGGCGGCGTGGCGTGACCGACGAGCGGCTCCTCGCAGTGGTGACCGGTGGCCTCGTCGGCGGGGCGATGTTCATGCGGCTCGGCACCTGGCTCCAGCACGTCGACCTGCGGCAGAACGCCTCGCTGGCCGAGCAGTGGGCCTACGGCAACCGCAGCATCCTCGGCGGACTGGTCGGCGCCTGGCTCGGGGTGCACGTGGCCAAGCGGCTGACGGGCTACCGTCCTCGCACCGGCGACCTGTTCGCGCCGGCCGTGGCGCTCGGCATGGCCGTCGGCCGGGTCGGCTGCCTGCTCACCGAGCAGCCCGGCAGACCGACGGGCAGGTCCTGGGGGATCGCCCTCGGCGACGCTGCCGCGGCTCGCACAGGCGCGCCGGCCGGCACACCACTGCACCCCTCGTTCGCCTACGAGATCCTCTTCCACGCAGCGGCCTTCGCCATCATCTGGTGGTGGCTGCGTCACCGGCGGGTGCCGAGCGGTGAGCTGCTGGTCTGGTACCTCGGCGCCTACGGCGTGGCCCGGTTCCTGCTCGAGTACGTCCGCGGCAACGAGGTCGTCTGGCTCGGCCTGACCCGCCCCCAGCTGTTCCTCGCCGTGACGGTGCCGCTGATCCTGCTGCGCGTCGCGCTGCAGGCGCGTCGTGGCGCCTACCGGAGCCTGCGGCACGAGACAGTGGTCGCGTGAGCACCCGCACAGGCCCCGGTATGCCGCTGCGTGGCGACCGCATCCACCGTTACGTCAACGCCTTCTGCCCGCTGTGCCACGAGGAGCAGCCCGATCGCGCACTCACCGAGGTGCACCGGCTCTCCGGCTGGCTGGTCGAGCGGGAGGGCCGGATCTGGCTCGAGCGCGGCTGCGCCAGCCACGGCCTGGTACGCACCCTCTATGACGAGTCGCCCGAGATCCTGAGCTACCTCGAGGAGTGGACCGCGCCGACCAAGGTGCACACCCCCGACCTGGCCGGCAACTTCGCGCCGGTGCCCGCGGCATACCTCGAGGGGTTGCCCGAGATGCAGACCCAGCACACCTGCATCCTGCTCGAGGACCTGCTCGACCACTGCAACCTCAAGTGCCCGACCTGCTTCGCGGCCTCGGCCCCCGCCCTGGCGTCGGTCGTGCCGCTCGAGCAGGTGCTGGCGTCCATCGACACCAGGCTGTCCCGCGAGAACGGCCGGATCGACGTCCTCATGCTGAGTGGCGGCGAGCCCACGCTGTACCCCTGGCTGTCCGAGCTGCTCGACGCCGTCGCCACCCGCCCGATCGTGCGGGTCCTGGTCAACACCAACGGCCTGACCATCGCCAAGGACGACGCGATGCTCGAGCTGTTGCGGCGTCACCGCGACCGGGTGGAGGTCTACCTGCAGTACGACGGCGAGTCCGCCGAGGCGTCCACGCACCACCGCGGCGCTGACCTGCGCCGTTTCAAGGAGCAGGCGATCGACCGGCTCTCCGGCGCCGGTGTCTTCACGACCCTGACGATGACCGCGGCGCTGGGCGTCAACGACGACGAGATCGGGTTCGTCGTCAAGCGCGCCCTCGACACCCCCTATGTCGGTGGGGTGACGATCCAGCCCGTCTTCGGTTCGGGACGCGGCGCCGGCATCGACCCGCACGACCGGCTCACCCACACGGGGGTCCTGGCCCGGCTGGAGGGGCAGACGGCCGGCCTGGTGACCTGGCGCGACCTGACCGCGCTCCCCTGCTCGCACCCGCACTGCTGCTCTGTCGGCTACCTGCTGCGTGACGACTCCGGCACCTGGCGCTCGCTCGTCTCGCTGGTCGGCCACGAGCGGCTCAAGCAGTGGCTCGACCTCGAACCGGACGTGCTGGCCAACCGGATCGCGGACGACGCCCTGCCGGCGTCCCTGCGGTCGGCCGTCAAGCAGTCGCTGCTCGACCTGCTGTCCGAGCAGTCGTCACTGTCCCACCCGTCGATGGCGAACATCTGGCGTGACGTCTGCAGCGGTTGCGACCTCGGCATCGGCACACTCGCCACGCTGGCTGCCGGTCGCCTTCCCGGGCAGCGGGAGAAGCTGCGCGCGCTGCTCGGCGAACGCGTCCTGCGGGTCACGGTCAAGCCGTTCATGGACATGAACACGATGATCGAGGAGCGGCTCACCCAGTGCTGCGTCCACGTGGCGACGGTGAAGACCGACGCCGCTGGCGGCAGTGACGACGGCGACGGGCTGGGCGGCCACCAGTGCGCGCCGTTCTGCGCCGTGCAGGCGTGGCGGCCCCTTTCCCGGCAACGGATCTCGACCGCCGTGGGGCTGCCGATGGCGCAGGGGGCGCGGTCGTGACCGGCGGGCCCGACCCGCGCCGGGTGTCGCCTCCCCACGCCGAGCAGCCGTCGCCCCGCCCGACGGCGCCCTACGACCCGTTGCGGCTGTGCGTCTTTGCCACCATCGCCCTGCTGGGCTGGGTGCTGGGTCCGGTGGCCCTGCTGGGGTTCGCGGTGCTGGCCGTCGTCGGCTACACCCGCGCCCGGCGCGACGGCCTGCTGCGCTCCAAGTGCAAGCTGGGAGACACCCGGCTGGTCCTCGCCTACCTGGTCCTCCTGGCCGTGGTGGCGTGCGTCGGCATCTACCAGTGGATCGCCTGAGAGGGACCGGTCATGTCGCAACCGCCACCGCCCAGCCCGTACGGCCAGCAGCCGCCATCCCACAACCCGTACGGCCAGCCGCCGGTCGGCCCGCCGGCCCAACCCCCGGGGCGACCTCCGGGCGGCCCCGGCAGCCGCCTCGCCGCGGACGGTCCAACACCTTCAAGTTCTGGATGGGCGTGCTGTTGTGCCTCCCCGTCCTGTTCGTCGTCGGGGCGCTCCAGGCGATCCCGCAGGCCATCGCCCAAGGTTTGTCGCTGCCCGCTGAGGTGGGGCAGTTCGCCACGCTCGGCCTCGACCTGGCCATCTTCGCGGGGATGATCGCCGGGCTGGTCTTCGAGAAGACCCGGTTCCTCGTGCTGGGAACCCTTGCCGGGATAGCCGTGCTGTTCGTGGTCGCCGCAGGTGCCTGCATCCTCCTGCTGGTCGGCCTGTCCAACGGAACCTGATCCCCCCTGGCGTCCCGGCGCGCGGACCGGGTCAGGAAACGGGTCAGGGCGCGGAAAGCGCGGCGGAGCCCCGCTCGGCAAGGCGCCGTGCGCCGGCTGCCTGCACCTGGATCACCGCGCGGGTCAGCCACGGGAAATAACGCAGCCCGCGCCACGACAGGTGGGCCATGGCACCGACGGGGATGACCGCCTTGTTGGCTGCCAGGCCGTCGACGGCACGCTTGGCAGTGAGCTCGGCCGTGAGGAACCTGGGCTGCATCAGTCGCACACGGGACCGCACGCTGCTGCCACCGAAGCTGGCCGGCGCCTCGTAGATCGAGTCGAGCAGCGGGGTGTCGACGAAGCCGGGACACAGCACGCTCACCCGGACGCCCAGGCCTGCGGCTTCCGCCCGGAGGGCGGTGGAGAGCCCGACCACCGCGTGCTTGGTCGTCGTGTAGGGCAGCATCGCCGGAGCCGGGATGAGCCCGGCGAGCGAGGCGGTGTTGAGGATGTGCCCGTTCCGCTGCGCCCGCATGACCTCGTATGCCGCGGTGACACCGTTGATGACGCCGCGCAGGTTGACGTCGAGAGCCTTGGTCCAGTGCCGGTCGTCGAGCTCCTCGAGCAGGCCGCCGATGGCGATACCCGCATTGTTGACCATCACGTCCAGACGACCGTGCTCCGCGACGACCCGCTGGACGAGGGCGCGCACCGCGACCGCGTCGACCACGTCGAGGGTGGCCGCCGTGGCCATCGGACCGAGGTCGGTGACCGTACGCCCCGCGGCGTCGGGGTCGATGTCCGCGACCACGACGTGGCTGCCGCGGGTGATGAGCTCGCGCGCGATGGCGCGGCCGATCCCCGAGGCGCCCCCGGTGACGATGGAGACCTTGGGCTCGAATGCCTTGTGGTCAAACACCTTGGGCATCGACTGACTCCTTCGAAGGGGACGAGAGTGGCCCGGAGGTGCGGGCCCGGAGGGGCTCGAACTGCGAATCGACGACCCTGCGGGTGCGCCACCAGTAGCCGATGGTCGAGCCCGGCCACAGCGTCGTGTTGTTGCCGAACTTGTCGAGGTACCAGCTGCGGCAGCCGGAGGTCCAGATCGTGTGCCTGGAGCGCGAAAGCATCTCCCGGGTGAACGCGTCCTGCGCCCGCTGCGTGGTGACCCGGGCACCGCGTCGGCCGCGGTCGATCGACTTCAGGACGTAGTCGGTGGCGAGCTCGATCATGAGCACCACGCTGTTGTGGCCCAGTCCGGTGTTCGGTCCGAGGAGCAGATAGAGCTCGGGGAAGCCGGCGACCGTGATGCCGAGGTTGCTGTGCATCCCCCCGGCCCAGGCCTCCCGGAGCGACCCGCCGCCGAGACCCCGGATGTCGATCCGGTCCGTGCTGCCGCTCACGTCGAACCCGGTGCCCAGGACGAGGACATCAGCCTCATGACGCGTGCCATCGGCCGTCACCACTGCGGAGCCCTCCACCGCGGCGATCGGGTCCGTCACGAGGGTGACGTCGTCGCGGGCGAAGGTCGGCCAGTAGTCGTTGGAAAGGAGGATCCGCTTGCACCCGATGGCGTAGTCGGGCGTGAGGGCAGCCCGCGTCACGGGGTCGGGCACCGCGGCCGCCAGCTCACGCAGCGCGACCCTCTCGACGAACCTGGCCAGCCCGGGGAACCGGACGAAGAGCGGCGCTCGCGCCTCGAGCGACCAGTAGGTGCGCCAGCGGACCAGCCGCTGGAGGACCGGCCACCGGGCGAAGAGCCGCTGCCGTCCGGGGCTCCACTCCCGGTCCTGCTTGGCCATCGTCCAGGCCGCTGTGCGCTGGAAGACGATGGTGTGGGCGGCGATCGGAGCCACCGCCGGGATGAGCTGGACCGCGCTGGCGCCAGTGCCGACGACAGCCACCCGCCTGCCCACGAGATCGGTCTCGGCCGGCCACTCGGCGGTGTGCAGGACCTGCCCCTCGAACTCCGCGAGCCCCTCGATGTCGGGCATCCTCGGCTCGTGCAGCGCGCCGACGCCCAGTACCAGCGCGTCACATGTCCACTGGCGGCCGTCGGCTGCCGTGACCGTCCAGCGGCCTCTGGCCTCGTCGAACTCGGCCGCCCTGACATCGGCGCCGAACTCGATCCGGTCGCGCACGGCATACCGGTCGGCGGTGTCACGCAGATAGGCCCAGATCTCGGGTGCCGTAGCGAAGTCCCTTGACCACCACGGGAACTGGGCGAACGAGAATGAGTAGAGGCGCGACGGGACGTCGCACGCGCATCCTGGGTAGCGGTTGTCGCGCCAGGTGCCGCCGACGTCGTCGGCCTTCTCCAGGACGACGTAGTCCCGGTCACCGCGCTGGGCGAGCCGGATCGCCATCCCCAGCCCGGAGAACCCGGTGCCGACGATGACCACGCGATGGTGTGGGGTGGCCATGCGGCTCAACTTACCATCAGTAAGTTTCTCGGCCCACGCGGTAGGGTTGCCGGGTGCCACCGCGTCCCCACACCCCTCTCCACTCGCCTGCTCCCCCCGTCCCACGCGTCCGGATGCCACGGGCCCAGCGCGAGGAGCAGATCCTGCGGGTCGCCGAGGAGGTCTTTGCCGAGCGGGGCTTCCAGGCGACGACGATGGAGGACATCGCCGAACGCGTGGGCGTGACCAAGCCACTGATCTACGAGTACTTCGGCTCCAAGGAGGGTCTGCTGTCCGCGTGCATCACCAGCGCGCGGACCCAGCTCCGGGTGGCCACCGAGGCCGCCTGGCAGCAGGTCGGCACCGACGCACCCCTCGAGGTCGTGTTCCGCGCCGGTGTGCGCGCCTTCTTCGAGTTCATCGACGCGCACGCCACCGCCTTCGTCCTGATCCAGCAGGAGGGGGCCGTCGCCTCGCAGGCGAGTCCGCTCATCGAGAGCATCCGTGAACAGCAGTCCGCGGCCACGATGACCACGTTCCGCAAGGCGCCCGCCCTGTCCGGTGTGCCGGACCGGCTGCTCGAGGGCTACGTCGAGGTCATCATCGGCGCCTGCGAGCGGGTCGCGGTGTGGCGCACCCGTCGCCCCGAGGTGTCCGCCGAGGACGCCAGCGAGATCGTCGTGTCGAGTGTGTGGACGGGCCTGTCCGCCCTACTCCCCAGCAGCTGACGGCCCGAGCGCCCACCGCCGGCTCACTCCGCCAGCGACAGCGCGATCCCGTCGAGGATGTCGTGCTCACTGGTGACGACCTGGTCGACGCCGAGCGTGGCAAGCCGCCGGACCACTTCGTGCCAGACCAGGGCCCCCGCCCCGATGACGTCGACGCGTCCGGGATGCATGAACCCCAGCGCCGCCCGCTCCTCCCGGGTCATGTGCAGGAGCGACTCGCAAGCGGTCAGGACCTGCGCCGGTGGCAGCTCGGTGAGGTGGATCCGCTCGGCGTCGTAGGAGGTGAGACCCAGCGCATGGGCCGTGATCGTGGTGACACTGCCCGCCAGACCCACCAGGGCTGCGATCCCCGTGAAGTCGACGCGCTCGGCGGCGAGGTCGATCGCGGCGTTGATGTCGCGCACCGCCGCGGCGATCTCCCCGTCGACCGGCGGGTCCGACCGCAGGTGCCGTTCGGTCATCCGCACGCAGCCGATGTCCACGGACCGTGCGGCCTCCACAGTCTCGGTGCCACGGACGAACTCCGTGGAGCCGCCACCGAGGTCCACCACCAGATAGGGACCGGGTACGCCGCGTGCCCGCAGGTCGCCCGTCGCGCCCCTGAACGACAGGGCCGCCTCCTCGTCACCGCTGACGACCTCAGGAGCGATTCGGTAGTGGGAGAACGCCGCTCGGACGCCAGCCACGAACTCGGCGGCGTTGGAGGCATCACGCGAGGCGGAGGTGGCCACGAACCGGACCCGCTCAGCGCCCAGCTCGCGGCACTGCGCGGCATACTCGCGGGCCATCGCCAGGGTCCGCTCCATGGCGGCCGGGTCGATGCGGCCGGTGCGGTCGACGCCGTAGCCCAGCCGGACGACCTCCATCCGGCGCAGCACGTCGACCAGCGCGCCGGTGGCGGGGTCGACATCGGCGACGAGCAGCCGGATCGAGTTGGTGCCGCAGTCGATGGCACCGACTCGGGTCGCGGTCCCGCTCATGCCTCGACCGACCCGGTGTCGGAGGGGACGCAGGAGCCGCCCGCCCACCAGTCGTCGAGCAGGGCGAGGGCCTCGTCGCCGAGCGGGTTGACGCCCGGTCCGACCGCGAGGGAGTGGGCGACGAGCACGTGCAGGCACTTGACCCGGGTGGGCATGCCACCGGCGGAGATGCCGTCGATCTCCTCGACCTGCCCGAGCTCGCCGCGACGGGCGAGGTAGTCGTCGTGGGCAGCGGCGTAGGACCGGGCGAGCTCGGCGTCCACGACCAGCCGGTCGCTCATCTCCTTCATCAGCCCGGTGGACTCGAGGGTGGAGATGGCGCCGGTGAGCTTGGGGCAGGTGGCGTAGAAGGTCGTGGGGAACGGCGTGCCGTCGGGCAGCCGTGGCTGCGTCCTGAGCACGTCCGGCCGCCCGCACGGACAGCGGTGCGCGACCGCGGCCACACCGCGCGGCACCCGGCCGAGCTGGGCCTGCACCGCCTCGAGGTCGGCCTGGGTGGGCTGCTCGCTCACTTGGCCGGCGTGGGGGTGGTCGAAGTGCCGCCCGTTCCCGGCTTGGTCGACGCCGAGGTCGATGCGGGACCGGCATCGGCGACCTGCACCGACTCCCACAGCTGGCCGTACCAGGGGTGGTCGCTGGAAGCCGCGGGAGCCTTCGCCACGCCGGGCAGGGTCTTGGTGGTGGGCTTGCCGTCGATCACGGTGAATGACTTCTCGCCCACCTTGACGAACTTGAGCCGTTCGCGCGCCTGCTGCATGACATAGGCGTCGTCGTTCCAGCGAGCCTGCTCCTTCTGCAGGTCGGTGACACCCTGGCGCTGCTCGCTCACCTGCCCGCGCAGCGCCTCGATCTCGCCCTGCTGACGCAGGTAGGAGCGCAGCGTGGGGACCAGCGTGACGGCGAGCAGCACGAGGATCGAGGCGAGCACGACGACCCGCAGAACTCCGCGAGTTGCCTTGCGCTCGTGGGAGACCTGGGCCGTGGCGGCCTTGCGGACCGCACTGGCCGGGGTGGCCCGGGAGCGCCCGGGCCCGGCGCCGGGGCGCGCGGCGGCGCCGCGGGACGAGCTGGTGCGCGAGGGTGTCGCGCGCCCGGTCGCCGCAGTCCGGTTCGCGGCAGGGCGACGCGCGGGCTTGGCCCGCCCGCCCGTGCCGTGTCCGGTCCCTGCCATGTCTCTCCCCGTCTTCGCGTATGCCGTGTGGTCGCTGCGGCGTGTCCTGTCAGGCCTTGGCCGCGAACCGCGGGAAGGCGCCGGCGCCGGCATACACGGCCGCGTCGTCGAGCTCCTCCTCGATGCGCAGCAGCTGGTTGTACTTGGCGACCCGCTCGGAGCGTGCCGGCGCACCGGTCTTGATCTGGCCGCAGTTGGTGGCGACGGCGAGGTCGGCGATGGTGACGTCCTCGGTCTCGCCCGAGCGGTGGCTCATCATGCAGCGGTAGCCGCTGCGGTGGGCCAGGTCGACGGCGTCGAGGGTCTCGGTCAGCGAGCCGATCTGGTTGACCTTGACCAGCAGGGCGTTGGCGGTGCCGGTCTCGATGCCACGCTGCAGACGCACCGGGTTGGTGACGAACAGGTCGTCGCCGACGAGCTGGACGCGGTCGCCGAGGCGGTCGGTCATGGCCTTCCAGCCGTCCCAGTCCTCCTCGTCGAGCGGGTCCTCGATGGACACCAGCGGGTAGGAGTCGACCAGGTCGGCGTAGTAGTCGACCATCTCGGCGGAGGTCTTGGCAGCACCCTCGAACTGGTAGGTGCCGTCCTCGTTGTGGAACTCGCTCGCGGCGACGTCGAGGGCCAGGGCGATCTGGGTGCCGGCCTCGTAGCCGGCCTTCTCGATGGCCTCGAGGATGAGGTCGAGCGCCGCGCGGTTGGAGTCGAGGTTGGGTGCGAAACCGCCCTCGTCGCCGAGCCCGGTGGCCAGGCCGCGCTCCTTCAGCACGCCCTTGAGCGAGTGGTAGACCTCCGCGCCCCAGCGCAGGGCCTCCCGGAACGTGTCGGCGCCGATCGGCGCGATCATGAACTCCTGCACGTCGACGTTGGAGTCGGCGTGGCTGCCACCGTTGAGGATGTTCATCATCGGGACAGGCAGGACGTGGGCGTTGGGCCCACCGAGGTAGCGGAACAGCGGCAGTCCGGCGGACTCCGCAGCGGCCTTGGCCACGGCGAGCGAGACGCCGAGGATGGCGTTGGCCCCGAGCTTGGCCTTGTTGTCGGTGCCGTCGAGGCCGAGCATGACGCCGTCGACGATCCGCTGCTCGCTGGCCTCGAAGCCGACGAGCTTGGGGTTGATCTCGTCGAGGACGGCGTCCACGGCCTGCTCGACGCCCTTGCCGAGGTAGCGGTTCTTGTCGCCGTCGCGACGCTCGACCGCCTCGAACGCGCCGGTCGAGGCACCCGACGGAACGGCCGCACGGGCGATGGTGCCGTCGTCGAGGGCCACCTCGACCTCCACGGTCGGGTTGCCCCGCGAGTCGAGGATCTCGCGGGCGCCTACTGCGTCAATCGTGGCCACAGACTTCTCCATCGTGGTGCTGAACGGGTGCTGATGTGTCAGTCCCCGAGGCTACCCGTCCGCGCCTGCCCCATCGACGACCGACCCGCAGGCTGGACGGTGTGCCGCGTGGCGACCACGCGGCATACCCCGCCCCACTTATCGGGTCCAGCAGGAAGGTTGACCCTCACTCGGCTTCGCACCCGGTGTGAAGGTCAATGTTCTTGCTCAACCCGATAAAGCTGTGATCCAGCGTGGCCCTGGTCAGGCGAGGGCCTGGTATGCCGTCGCGATCGCTGCACCGAGCCGGGCGTTGTGCCGCACCAGCGCGATGTTGGTCTCGAGGCTCGCGCCCCCGGACAGCTCGACGACGCGGCCGAGCAGGAACGGCGTGATGTCCTTGCCGTGGATACCTCGCTCGGCGCACTCGGCGAGCGCCTGGTCGATGAGGCCGCTGATCTGCTCGGCAGGGATCTCGTCCTCGGCCGGGACCGGGTTCGCGACGGCGATGCCGCCGGCCAGCCCGAGCGACCACTTGGCCTGCATCATGGCAGCCAGGTCCTGCGCCGAGTCGACGCGCATCGGTGCGCTCGTGGCCGCTCTGCGCGCGAGTAGAACGACGGGAACTCGTCGGAGCCGACCACGACGACGGGCACCCCCAGGGTCTCCAGCGACTCGAGGGTCAGACCGATGTCGAGGATCGACTTCACGCCGGCGCTGACGACGGCCACGTCTGTCTGGCCGAGCTCGGTCAGGTCGGCCGAGATGTCGAAGCTCGAGGCGGCGCCGCGGTGCACCCCGCCCAGACCGCCGGTGACGAAGACGCGGATGCCGGCGAGGGCGGCCAGCCGCATCGTGCTGGCGACCGTGGTGGCTCCGTGGGTCCCGCGGGCGATGACGTAGGGCAGGTCGCGCAGGCTGACCTTGGCGACGTCCGGGTGGGTCGCGAGGGTCTCGAGCTCCTCGCGGGTCAGGCCGATGCGCGGCACCCCGTCGAGGATCGGCGATGGTGGCCGGGACAGCCCCGCCGTCACGGATGATCTGCTCGACCTCGAGGGCCATCTCCACGTTGCGGGGATAGGGCATCCCGTGGCTGATGATCGTGCTCTCGAGGGCCACGACGGGCCTGCCTGCGGCGAGCGCCTCGGCCACCTCTGGTGGTGAGCTGGAGCGAGGGGTGGGGGATGGTCATGTCTTCTCCTTGGTGGTGCGCGGCCCTGCCTTCGTGCTGCGCTGGGTTGGCTTGCCGCGCGATGACTTGCGGAGCTCTGCGTCGATGAGGCGGGGAGTCAGGTCGGGTCGGACGGTCTCGGGGCTGGCCACGGTGAGCGCGGCGGCCATCTGTCCGAACCGGGCCGCCTCGACGGCGGCGTCCCCCCGCATCAGGGCGTGCACGAAGGCGGCGGTCATCGAGTCACCTGCGCCGGTGACGTCAACCGGCTTGACCGGCGGGGCAGGCAGGGTGACCACGGTCGCGCGGCCGGTGTCCCCGAGGCTGCTCAGCAGGCTGCCGCGGGTGCCGCGGCGCACCCAGACGTTGCGCACGCCCAGGTCGTGCAGCTGGTGCGCCGCGCGCGCGATGTCGGCGCGCTTCTGCGGCACCGGCCGGCCCAGGATGGCGGACAGCTCGTCGAGGTTGGGAGTCAGGGCCAGCAGCGGGCGCTGCGGCGAGAGCATGTGGGCGAGCGGCCTGGCCTTGGCCACGCTGACCGGGTCCATCACCACCGGCACGTTCACCGCAGCGGCGAAGTCGAGCAGCCAGGCGGCCGGGGCCTCCGGGATGTTGCCGTCCAGCACCAGGAGGTCGGCGTGGCTCAGCAGGTCGCGCGAGCCCATCAGCTGGCGGACCGTCAGCCGGTCGGTCGCCCGCATGTTCGACACGGCCACGACCAGCTCACCGCTCGAGTCGAGCACCGCGAGGTAGGTTCCCGTGGGGTCCTCCGAGGAGATCATGTGGTCGACGACCACACCGGCCGCTCGGGTGGTGGCGACGACCTCGTGGCCGAAGGAGTCGTCGCCGACCGGAGCCACGAGGTGGGTCGGGCTGCCGAGCCGGGCGAGGTTCTCTGCGATGTTGCGACCCACGCCCCCGGGAGTGCTGACCGCGACGCCCGGGTTCGACGTGCGCAGCTCGATCGCGGAGTTGGAGTGCGCCTTGATGTCCATGTTGGCGCCGCCGACCACGACCACCGAGTGGGCCTCCGGGCGGACGAGGTAGCCGCGCCCGAGGATGGCCCCCTTCCTGGTGAGGTTCGACAGGTGGACGGACACCGCCGCCTTGGTGGAACCCGTGCGGTCGGCGATCGCGGCTGCATCCAGGAGGGGCTCCGCGCGGAGCAGGTCGACGATGTCCCGCTCACGGTCGGTGAGGTTCATACTTGGAAGACTAAGGGCTGTTTGGTTTTCCAAGCAAGGTGGGCGTGCGGCTACCCGTCCTGTCCAAAATCTCGCAGCGCCCGGCGCAAGAGGGCATCCGCGGACTGGCCCTGCTCCCGGGCGCGGGCCACGAGGGCGAGCAGCTGCGCGCCCACCTCGCCACCGTCGGTCGCGACCACAGATCCCAGGTCTCCCCCGGTCCGCTCCCAGCGGGCCAGCGCCTTCTCGGCCGCCAGCAGGCTCGGCAGCGATCTCGGTATGCCGTGCAGCAGCCCCTGGTGACCGTCCTCACCGCCGCCGTGCGGTGCCTTCGCTGCACGTTCGGCCGCCTTGATCTGCTCCCAGGCCCGCTCCACCTCGGCGGGCGTCGAGGCGTCCCCGTCGGCGAAGACGTGCGGGTGCCGGCGGACCAGCTTCTCGATGATGGCGCCGGCCACGTCGTCCACGTCGAACGGCTCGGTGGGGTGCTCCTGCGCCACCCGGGACTGGAAGACGACCTGGAGGAGCACGTCACCCAGCTCCTCGCGGATGTGGTCGCGGTCGCCGGACTCGATCGCCTCTGCAGCCTCGTGGGTCTCCTCGATGAGGTACTTCACGAGTGACTCGTGGGTCTGTTCCGCATCCCACGGGCAACCGCCGGGGGAACGCAGGCGGTCCATCACCGCCACCAGGTCCAGCAGCCGCGCACCCGGGACGTCCCACGACGCCACGAGGACCTCCACCTCCGGTGGGGAGCCGAGCCTCGACACCTCCGACGCGATCGCGTCGGTCAGCCCGGGGTCGCCGTCGGCCGAGGACACCCAGACGACATCCCCCTCGGCTGCCTCGGTCCATCAGGGTGCGCGCCAGCTGCGCCGGGGCCACGGCCCCGAGGTGGCTCACCGGCATACCCGCCTCGGACACGGCGTCCGCCAGTGGTTCGGTGTCGTCGCGCGCGACGATCGCGTCGGCGGCGTCGAGCGCCTGCCACGCGGCGCGGGTGAACAGGCCCGGTGCGATGCGCGGGCTGCCGACCAGCAGGGTCAGCCGACCCGTCACGGCGACCTCAGCCCGCGGGGGCGGGAGCGGGCGCCTGCGGCTCGGCCTTGATCCAGTTGGGCTTCGCTCACGTCGAACCGGACGTTCTTGGCGTCGAACGTGCCGTAGCGGGGGTTGATCGTCACAGTGGCCTTCGAGGCGAGCGCGACGACCTTGCCCTGCTCCTCGCTGGTCAGCTGCTGCGCGGCAACGCTGGACCGCACCAGCTCGAGCGTCGTGGGCGTCGGCGCGGCGATCTCGGTGACGGCCGCCTTCGCTGCGGAGTCGGACAGCCCCTTGCCGGACTCGTCGGCGACCTCGTTGATGAAGGAGGCCATCACCAGGCTCGAGAGGGCGTTCGCGGTGGTCAGGGTGGCGTCCGGGTAGGTGGCGTTGATCTGGCGCGTCGCCTCCTGGAGCTCCTGCTCGCTGATGCGGTGGCCGTTGACGACCGCCGCCGTCTCTGCAGTGGCGCAACCGGACACGGCCAGCACCCCGCACGGCGACCGCGGCAACGATCGACCCACGTACAGCCCTCAGACCCTTCACGGAACAGCCCTTCGTCATGCTCAGTCCTTCTCCACGGTCATCGTGACCACGCTCATCGTGCCATTGCCCTCATCGCGCCGAAACCGCACCCTGCCCCGTGCCGACCCGGGCAGCGTCGGCGACGCTCCCCAGCAGGACCGCACGGATGAGGTCGGTGGCCCACTGCAACACTGCCGTGTCGCGCAACGGCACGCCACCCACACGAGCCGTGGTCGGCTTCGGCACCAGGATGGTGTGCAGCGCCTCCTTGACCAGCGACTTGGGGTAGAGCCGCTGCAGGCGCAGCTGCGCAGACTCCGGAAGGTCCACCGGACCGAACCGGATGAAGTTGCCCTGCAGAGAGATGTCGGCGATGTTCGCGGACCGCGCCACCGTGCGGAGCCGGGCGACCTCCATGAGGTTTCGCACGGGCACGGGCAGCGGGCCGTAGCGGTCCACGAGCTCGGCCTCGATCTCGGCGAGCGCCGCCTCGTCGACCACGCTGGCGAGCTTCTTGTAGGCCTCGAGGCGCAGCCGCTCCCCCGGCACGTACTCGTGGGGCAGGTGCGCGTCGACCGGCAGCTCGATCTTGATCTCGCCGGGCGCCTGCTCGCCGTCGCCGCGGAAGTCGGCCACCGCCTCGCCGACGAGGCGGACGTAGAGGTCGAACCCGACCCCGGCGATGTGTCCGGACTGCTCACCCCCGAGGAGGTTGCCGGCGCCGCGGATCTCGAGGTCCTTCATCGCGATCTGGATGCCGGCGCCGAGGTCGGTGTGGCTGGCCATCGTCTGGAGCCGGTCGTGCGCCGTCTCGGTCATCGGCTTCTCGGGCGGGTAGAGGAAGTAGCAGTAAGCCCGCTCCCGGCCACGCCCGACCCGACCACGCAGCTGGTGCAGCTGCGAGAGCCCGAGGACGTCGGAGCGCTCGATGATCAGGGTGTTGGCGTTGGAGATGTCCAGGCCGGTCTCGACGATCGTGGTGCAGACCAGGACGTCGAACTTCTTGTCCCAGAAGTCGAGGACCACCTGCTCGAGCTTGTGTTCGCCCATCTTGCCGTGGGCCGTGGCGACCCTGGCCTCGGGCACCAGCTCGCGGATCCGGCTCGCGGCGCGCTCGATGCTCGACACCTTGTTGTGGACGAGGAAGACCTGCCCCTCACGCAGCATCTCGCGGCGGATCGCCGCGACGATCTGCTTCTCGTCGTAGGCCCCGACATAGGTCAGGACGGGGTGCCGCTCCTCCGGAGGCGTTGCGAGGGTGGACATCTCGCGGATGCCGGTGACAGCCATCTCGAGCGTGCGCGGGATCGGGGTGGCCGACATCGCGAGCACGTCGACCGCCGTGCGCAGCGTCTTGAGCTGTTCCTTGTGCTCGACGCCGAACCGCTGCTCCTCGTCGATGACGACGAGTCCGAGGTCCTTGTACTGGATCGTGCCGCTCAGCAACCGGTGCGTGCCGATGACGAGGTCGACACTGCCGTCCGCGAGTCCGGCGATCGTCTCGCGGGCCTCCTTGTCGCTCTGGAACCGCGACAGCGGACGGACGACCACCGGGAACTGCTGGTAGCGCTCGGTGAAGGTCTGCAGGTGCTGCTGGACGAGCAGGGTCGTCGGCACGAGCACCGCGACCTGCTTGCCGTCCTGGATGGCCTTGAAGGCCGCCCGGACGGCGATCTCGGTCTTGCCGTAGCCGACGTCGCCGCAGATGAGGCGGTCCATGGGGACGGTGCGCTCCATGTCGGCCTTGACCTCGTCGATCGAGCTGAGCTGGTCGGGGGTCTCGACGTAGGAGAACGCGTCCTCGAGCTCACGCTGCCACGGGGTGTCGGGCCCGAACGCGTGACCGGGGGTGGCCATCCGGGCGGAGTAGAGCTGGATCAGCTCGGCCGCGATCTGCTTGACGTACTTGCGCGCCCGGCCCTTGGTCTTGGCCCAGTCGCCGCCACCCATCTTGTTGAGGGCGGGCATCTCGCCACCGACGTAGCGGGTCACCTGGTCGAGCTGGTCGGTCGGCACGAACAGCCTGTCGCCGGGCTGGCCGCGCTTGGAGGCGGCGTACTCGATCACGAGGTACTCACGGGTCGCCCCGCCGACCGTGCGCTGGACCATCTCGACGAACTTGCCGACACCGTGCTGCTCGTGGACGACGAAGTCCCCGGGCTTCAGCTGGAGCGGGTCGACCTGGTTGCGCCGCCGGGAAGGCATCCTGCGCATGTCCTTGGTGGAACCGCCCTGGCCCGGCGTGCCGGTGAGGTCGGTCTCCGTGATCAGGGCGAACTTGCTTGCAGGAGCGAGGAACCCGCTTCCGACACTTCCTGTTGTCAGGTGCACGACGCCGTCACTGAGGTCGGTGAGGTCGGCGTCGAGCCGGGCCGCGACCGACTCTCCGGACAGCACCTCCGCGACGCGCCGGGCCAAGCCGGGACCCTCGGTGACCACCACGACCCGCCAGCCGTCGGCGACCCAGCGCTGGAGGTCCCCGACCGCGTCCGGAGTGCTCCCGCGGTAGCGGGGCGCCTCCTCCAGACCGGTGTTGACGACGACCGCGTCGCCTTCGGCGAGCTCCTCGTCGGCGACGAACGGGCCGAGGTCCCACCACGGCATACCTGACGCGCTGGCGTGGGCCCTCAGGTCGGCGAGGCTCCAGAACGAGGCGGTGCCGAGGATGCCCTGCAGGTCGATCGGCACGGTGTTGCCGACGGCGGCGTTGGCCCAGCCGGCCTCGAGGAACTCCTGGCTGGTCGCGACGAGGTCGTGCGCCCGGGTACGGACGCGCTCGGGGTCGCACAGCACCACCGCGGTGCCCTCGCGCAGCGTGTCGAGGACGCTCTCCATCCCGTCGACGAGCGCCGGCGCCAGGGACTCCATGCCTTCGACGGCGATGCCCTCCGCGAGCTTGGCGAGCAGGTCGACGGCGCCGGGCAGCTGGTCCATCAGCGCAGCAGCGCGGGCGCGCACCGCGTCGGTGAGCAGCACCTCGCGGCACGGCGGCGCCCACAGGCCGTGCTCGGCGACCTCCAGGCTGCGCTGGTCAGCGACCTTGAACCAGCGGATCTCCTCGACCGTGTCGCCCCAGAACTCGACGCGGACCGGGTGGTCCTCGGTGGGCGGGAAGACGTCGAGGATGCCACCGCGGACGGCGAACTCACCGCGGCGCTCTACCAGGTCGGTGCGGGTGTATGCCGCGGCCGCAAGGTCCTCGACGACCCGCTCCATGGGCGCCTCGTCCCCCGCCTTGAGGGCGACCGGGGTGAGGTCACCCAGTCCCACGGACACCGGCTGGAGGACTGCGCGCACCGGCGCGACGACGACGTCCAGCGGTCCGTAGGTGGCGTCGTCGGGGTCGGGGTGCTTGAGTCGGCGCAGCACGGCGAGCCGCTTGCCGACCGTGTCGCTGCGCGGGCTCAGTCGCTCGTGCGGGAGCGTCTCCCACGCCGGGAAGTCCGCGATCCGGTCGGCGTCGAGGAAGCACCCCAGCGCTGCGACGAGGTCCTCTGCCTCACGGGTCGTGGCTGTGACCGCCAGGATCGGCCGGCCGCTGTCGCGCGCGAGCGCGGCGATCAGGGCCGGCCTGGCGCCCGCGGTGACTGCGAGGTCCGCGGCCGGCTCACCGGCTCGCGCGACCGCGAGAGCCCGACCGACGGCGGGGTCGGCGCCGAGCAGGTCGAGCAGCGGGGCGAGGGTCATCAACGGGCTCCTGTGCGCAGCGCGCGTGCCCATGGACAGCACACTGTGCTTCTTGACAGCAAGAAAGCCCCCACAGCACGTGCTGAGGGGTGTCCCACCACTCTAACCGGAGCGGCTGACAACAGTCGTCGGGTGCGCGGCCACCCTCGAAGAACGAGGTGTGCCGGGTGGTCACCACCCGGCACACCTCATGTTTGGCGCGGGGCCGGCGCGCCCCCACCGTCCCCAGGCGGTGACGCGGGCCCCGCTGGTCCTATCTGGTGTCGCCCTCGACTCGGTGTCGCCCGGGGGCCTGGCCGTCGGCTTCGGCGGCGGCACGGTGGGACCGCCGGAGCCGGGTCGCGACCGTCATCGCGGCGGCACCGACAGCCACGGTGCCCACGCCGACCGCCGCGGCGGAGGAGGTGTCACTGCCGGTGAAGGCGAGCGCCGAGGCGGCTGTGGCGCCTCCTGCGGACCCGGCGGCCTGGGCGTCGCCCAACCCGCCGCCGGACACCACCCCACCGCCGGACCCGCGACTGGGTGGCGGCGCCGATGCCGCCGAGGCAGAGTCCATCGACACCACGGTGACGACAGGGACGAGCCAGGCAGCTCCTGCCACGCCGACTGCGCCACGCACCACCGTCCTGCGGCTCAGCGGTTTGGGTCGATCTCCCTCAGGACTTCCCTGCATGGTGTCGTCCTTCCCTGCGAAGGTCTGTCGGGCTCGCCAGGAGCTGGCGCTCCTGAGCTGGACCCGGCCTTGGCGGTGGACTGGTCGCCGTCACCGCTCGTGAGGAAATTCTAGGCTGCACAGGACGCGACGGCAGGTGCCAACGCACGACGACGTCCTACGTCATCCGGTGTAGGACATGCAGACCACTCCGGCCGTACGGTCACAGCATGGTCGGGCTCGAGGCGGTGCTGTTCCTGTCTCCCACGGTGAGCGTGTCACCGGTGGGTGAGGAGCTGACTGCCTTCGACCGCGCCAGCGGGACGGCGGTGTCGCTCAACCGCACGGCCACTCAGATCGCGATCCTGTCCGACGGGGCCAGCACGGTCGCGGACATCGTGCAGATGCTGGCGACCGCCTCTCCGTGGACGTCGAGACCGTGCGCCCACCCGTCCTCGAGGCCTGTGAGGCCCTGGTCGGCCTCGGTGTGCTCCACGTGGCCTGAGCGCGCCGCGCGCCCAGGCTGCCGGTTCAGGGCCGGCCGAGGGTCGTGGCCCGCAGCTGCCGTTCAGGGTCGACGTTCGCCGGGACGCACGAGCCCGACGAGGCCGGCGAGGTAGTCGGAGCGTTCCCCGGCGGGGAACAGGGAGGAATCGGGGTTCGTCTCGTCGTGGGCGTCGTGGGCTGAGACCGGTGGGCGAGCGCCGTTGCGCACCCATGCAGCTCCCTTGCTCGTTGCGGCATGCGCGCTCAGGTGCGCAGTCGGTCTCGCTGAACGAGCCACAAGGCGCGGGAACGTCCCGGACCGCCCGGTCGACAACGGCGACCTGCGTGCGTCGACCTCCTGGAGCACGGACCACACGACCGACCGCGTTTCGCTGTCCTGGCGCGGCAGGTCTCCACCCAGGACGCGGGACACCCTGCCGGTCATTAGCGCAAGCGCCGGTAGGGCGCCCCACTCCTCGGCCGTACCCCTCACTTCGGCCGGAGCAACGCCGGCTTCGATCGCGCGCAGCCACGAGGCCTTGAGGTCGGCCAGCCAGACCAGTCGGTGCCCACCGGCGTCGGCCGCGTGCACGGCGAGGTGGACCAAGGTGTCGGCGGGTCCCAAGGTCCGGACCGGACCGCGTGGTCCCTCGAACGACTGCCCCCGCTCCCCGAGTGTCCGGACCGCGGGTGCGGTGTCCTCGCTCGCAGGCCCTCGACCCAGGGAGCTGTGCAGGTCGACCACGCCCCCGGACGAGGTGCGCAGCCGCAGCTCCTGCGCCTGCGCTGCCTCCAGGAGCGTCCAGTTGCAGTCGAGCAGCAGAAGGCCGGCGGCCTCCAGCACAGCCAGGGCGTCTGGGAAGTCCTCGCGGTCCACCGCGAGGTCGAGGTCGACGTAGGAGCGCAGCCCGGGATCACGGTGGACGACGGCGTTCAGCGCCGGGCCCTTGGCCACGAGGAAGTCGATCCCGGCCTGCTCGAGGACCTCGCTGCAGACCCCGAGGTCTTCGACGGCCCGCAGGTGCCTCGCCATGGCCGATGCTGCCGACCGGCGCAGGGGCGGGACGTCGACACCTGCCTCCACTGCCGCCCTCAGGACCCACCCGGCCACTCCGTGCGAGTCCGCCACAGCAGCAATGCGATCCAGCCCGTCGGCGGGAAACCTGGGACTGGCGTCTCCACGGACCGACGAGACCACGACAGCCAAGGCATCCCGGTGTGCACGGGCGTCTCGCCGGCTCTCCCTAGACACGGACAGCGATGAGGGACTTGGTCAGCCCCAGGAAGCGCTCGTGCAGGATGTCTGCGTCCGGGAAGTAGCTGCGCATCTCCGCCAGCCCCACCAGCTCGGTCCACTGCACGGCCTCACGGGACTCCTGCAGCGTGCCTCCCGGGCTGTGTGCGAGCGGCCACGACGACGCGATGCGGGCACGCGCCTCGACCGGGAGGAACTGCATGCCCGGAAACAGCCAGTGCGGCTCGACCGGGAAGTACCGGTAGGGCGTCTGCACCCAGTAGCGGGGCGCCAGTGCCGCGACGCCGGCGGCCAGGCGACTGCGCTGGGAGTGACCGCCGACATGCTCCAGGAGGGAGTTGGAGAACACCAGGTCGTAGCCGCCCGGCTCGACCCCTTCCACGTCCGCCGCGGCGCAGGCATCACCCACGAGCGGCGTGAGCCACGACTCGTCGGTCTCGCCCGGCTCGAACAGGTTCACCACCGTGACGTGGGCCGGGCGCACCGGGGCCCGACGCCACGACTCAACCGTGCCGCCAAGGTCCAGGACCCGGTATGACGGGAGGTCGGGGAACGTCGCGCGCGTCAGGTCCCAGCGGCGGGCCCTGGCACGACCCCCGACGGATCCGGGCGAGTCGGCCAACAAGCCTCGTAGTGCACGGACTCCGCCGCCTCCACGCCCGTTGCCAGTCACGTGGTCTCCCTTCGGTCGAGGCGACCGACCCGGTCGCGGATGAACTGCTTGAGCCCGTCGGCGTCGTCCAGGTCGACGAGCTCGACCTGGGCGCGCGGCGGGGTGGTCGCTTCCGCTCGGGGACTCCCGCCGGAGGGTCCGAGAAGCCGGTCGAAGACCGCTACGTACTTCCTGGCCTGCTCGCGCCAGTCCAGCTGGCTGACCACGCGGTCCCTGGCCGCGAGCCCCATCGACACGCGCAACTCGTCGTCGTCGAGCAACCGCTCGACGGCGTCAGCGAACCCTTCGAGGTCGCCGGAGGGTGCATAGAGCGCGGTGTCGCCGGCCGACACGCGGGTCTCAGCCAGGTCGAAGGACACCGAGGGGAGGCAGTAGGCCATGTACTCCATCGTCTTGTTCATCGTCGACACGTCGTTGAGCGGGGTCTTCGGGTCGGGACACAGCCCGATGTCGGCCGCCGACAGCTGCTCGGCGATCTGGTCGGGTCCCACACGGCCAGTGAACGTGACCACGTCCTCCAACCCGAGCTCGACGCACTGGCGTCGCAGGTCCTCGAGGCAGTCACCGAACCCCATGAGCACGGCCCTGATGTCGGTACGACCGCGCTGGTCCCGAAGGGCCGAACGAGATGCAGGACCGTGTCGACGCCGTCCTGCGGACCCATGATCCCCAGGTAGACCAGCACCCTGGTGCCCGGCTCACGCGGCACGGCGTGCAGCACAGGACGCATGCGCAGCGTGTCGGGGCCGCTGCGCACGACCGTCGTGTGCTCGCGGGGGACCTTCCCCCGGGTCAGGGCGACCCGGCGGTACGACTCGTTGGTGGAGATGACCTGCTGGGCGGTGCGGTAGGTCAGCTTCTCGAGCAGCAGCAGGCCCCGGAGCTGGAGGCGCCCGCTGAGCGACGTGGGCCGCCCGAAGCGGGAGAGGTACAGCTCGGGGTTGAGGTCGTGCTGGTCGAACACGAACCGGACACCGCGCGGCCGCCAGAGCAGGCCCAGCGCCCAGTAGGTGTCCGGGGGGTTGCAGGCCTGGATCGCCTGGGTCGAACTGACCCTGCAGACGGCGAAGGAGAGGATGAGCGTCCGCACCCAGCTGTAGGCGAACTCGTAGACGTAGGTCGCCAGCGACCGCGCTTCGGGAGCGGGCGCGTACCGCAGGATGCTGACGCGCTCCAAGGTCTCCCGGGCGAGGTCGCCCGGACCCTTCGGGCAGATGACGGACACGGCATACCCTGCGTCTCGCAACGCAAGGCACTCCAACCACACCCTGCGGTCCAAGGGGACCGGAAGGTTCTGGACGACGATCAGGACATGTCGTGGCGTTCGCACGGGCTCACCTCCCCCTGCCGCCATTGTGGCAAGGGGGGCACTGTTTCGGGCTGGTTTGCCGGAAAGTTGGCACCCCTCTCCACAGCGTCCCCGACTCTGGCACCCTGTGGACTGTGAGCGCAGCGAGTGGGGCGTCGATCGTCGTACCCGCCCACAACGAGTCGGCCCTGATCCCCGCCCTGCTCGGGCCGCTCTCCCAGGAGCCGGACCTGGAGATCGTCGTCGTCTGCAACGGCTGCACGGATGACACGGCCCAGCGAGCCGGCAGGCCGCCCCCCGCTCGACCGTCCTCGAGATCGCGGAGGCGTCCAAGCGGGCGGCCCTGGATGCCGGCGACGCAGCGGCAGTGGCCTTTCCGAGGCTCTACGTGGACGCCGACGTTCAGATCGACCCCGCCTCCGTGCGCAGCCTCCTGGCTGCCCTCGCCGAAACGGGCGTCCACGCCGTTGCCCCCCGCCGAGGTTGGACCGGTCGGGCAGCTCCCGGCTGGTCCGCGCCTACCTGGACGTGTGGGAGACGCTCCCGGCAGTGCGAACGGGGCTGTACGGGCGCGGCGTGATCGCCGTCGATGGGAAGGGGCCGGCCGGTTGCAGCCCGCCCGCGCGTCATGGGCGACGACCTGTTCGTGCACCACCAGTTCGCCGACAGTGAGCGTCGCATCGTGGACGCGGCCGAGTCGCTGGTCGTGGCACCGCACACCCTCAGGGCGCTGCGCGACCGTCGGGCCCGGGCCGCCCTGGGCAACACCGAGCTCGCAGCGGCCGACCGGGACACGACCATCCCGGTCACCGGAACAGGTGGTGCGTCCGGTGCCGCTCTCGTGAGGTTCGCTCTGAGCCACCCCTTGCAGGCCTGGAAGGGGGTCGTGTTCGCCGTCGTCACCGTGGCGGCGAGGCAGCAGGCAGCCCGGATGCAGCGGGCGGGCTCGACCGCGTGGTTGCGCGACGACACGTCCCGCGGTGCGTCGGGCTAGCTGGGCATGACCGACTCGTGTGCACCCAGTTCGGGCGGTCTCAGGGAGGGACGCAGCAGCGCCGCGGCGGCGTGGCCGTTCCACTCCCCACCCCGCGGGATCCAGCTGAGCTCGCGCAGCAGCGTCATGGTGAAGAAGGCCCACGAGGAAACGAGGCCGTGCCGACGGCGGTAGAGGCGCACCCGGTTGACGACCTGCATGGTGTGGGTGGCTGCGGACTGCCCCGACTGTCCGCCGATGTGCATCACCACGGCGCGGGGGTCGTACCACGTGAGCCATCCGGCATCGTTCGCCCTGAGGCAGAAGTCGGTCTCCTCTGAGTACGGAAGAACGACTCGTCCCAGCCGCCGACGGCCTCGAAGCACTTACGCCTGACCAGGAGGGCCGCGCCGAGTGCCCACTCCACCGCATGGGGCACCGCATACGCCTGGTCGTCGTTGACGTACTCCGCCAGCACGGACCTTCGCACCTTGTTGAGCCCCAAGGTCCGGCGCACGGTCGGCTCGCGACGCAGTGAGTAGTGGAGCTCGCCGGTGTCAGTGCGGACCTGCGGCGCCGCGATTCCGACCCGAGGGTCCTGGAGGGTCTCGTAGAGGTGGACCAGGGAGTCGGGCGCCAGCACGACGTCAGGGTTGAGCACCATAACCGCCTCGACCCGGCCCGCGGCCTCGAAGCCGGCGTTGATCCCCGCCGCGAAGCCACGGTTCTCCGCGCGGACCAGTCGCACGTCCGGCCGGCGAGCGACGACCTCGCGCGTGTCGTCGCGGGAGTCGTTGTCCACGACGACCACGCGGCCGGTGAGCCGACCCAGCGCGGCCGGCACGGAGTCGAGCAGGCCCTCGATGACGTGGGCACTGTTGTAGGTCACGACGACGATGGCCACCGCCACCTCGTCACCTGGCTGCCCCGCTGCGGGCGGGGGTACGGCGCTCGTCACTGGTGAACCCTGTCGCGCGGCACCACGACCGCGTTGGCGGACCGGGGCAACTGGCGGAGCCACCACCGCCGTTGCCGGCGCCGTAGTCCGCGTCGCCGGCGGCGTCGGCCTCGGTGCCTGCGTCGGCATCGGTCCGGAGCCGGCGCGACAGGGCGACGAGCAAGGTCGTCAGCAGCCCTCCAAACACCAGCGCTCCCGCCATCGCGCGCGTCTGGGCCCCGTGCTCGACGAACACCTGCGGCGGTCCCGGTGGCGTCGACTGGATGCGGATCCTGTTGGCAGCACTCACGTCAGCCTCGTCCTGGAGGGCCGCGAGCTGCCCGATATCGCGGTCTGCAGCTCCTGCATCCGCGTGGTGACCTCCTCCGGCGAGGTCCCCACGACCTGCACGTCGAGCCACGGGTTGGCGAAGTAGCTGGTCCACTGGCCTCCACTGTTGGGCAGGATGATCGACGCGCCGTGACGCACGCCGGTGTCGACCAGCAGGGTGTCCGGCGAGACGATCAGCGTGGTCTTTCCTGCCTCCAGCTTGGACTGCACGATGCCCGCCGTGGCGATCAGGCTGTAGGTGTTGCTCTCGAGCCCGTTGGGCACTTCGGGAGACAGCGGTTCCATGAACCGCACCTGGGTCCGGGCCCAGTAGGACACCTCAACCTGGGCTGCCTGAAGGGTCCCCACCGCCGTCAGGCTGACCCCGAGGACGAGCATGACCGCCCCACGTTTCAGCTGACAACGCCTCGCTCCTGAGGCGCCCCCACACCGCTTGTCCACCGTTCACCTGAGTCTCCCCAAACCCCCGGCCCACGGGGACGGATCCATCATAGGATGAGCACTGGGGGCTGCGCTGAGCATTCCCACAAGTGGTCATGACCCACGTGCTAGGAAGGTGCAGCGATGGCGTCCGGAGGCATCGGAGGATCTCTTCTCCGCTGGTGGTGGCTGACCCTGCTCGGTCTGGCCGTCACCGGTGGCCTCGCCGCAGCAGCCTTCGTCGCGGTGCCTCCCACCCAGCAGGCCCGCACCGACATCCTGCTCATCCCTGCTGCCACCGAGAAGGGTGTGAACCCCTACCTGGCCCTCGGGGGCCTGGGCGAGGTGGAGGCAGAGGTGCTGGGCAAGTCGCTCTCCGACGACCAGACCCTGGAGAGCCTGGAGTCACAGCACTTCACGGCCAAGTACTCGGCCGACCGGGACGTCAACGCCGCCGGACCCTTCGTGGTCGTGGTGGCGGAGGACAAGGACCCTGCCATGGCGATGCGAACCATGGCCCAGGTCGCCTCCCTCGTTCCTCCAAGGCTCGCTCAGCTGCAGCAGTCCTTGTCGGTGCCCACCCATGCCTTCATCACGTCCAAGGTGATCAGCGTCGACGACAAGCCGAAGGTGGTGCGGCGCTCGCAGATCCGCGCGGTCATCGCCGCCACGGCTGCGGGTCTCGTCGGCACGCTCGGGCTCGTGTCGCTCGCCGAGCGCATGACGCTGACCCGTCGGCGCCGGCCCCCGAGGCAGTCGCCTCCGGAGCGCGAGCGTGACGACATCGCCCGAGAGCGTGAGGACGGCGCCACTCCCCGCCGCCCAGAGAAGTCCGAGAAGGAGCGCCAGACCCCGGCCGCACGGAGTGGGCGCGCACCCGAGCCCGGTCTGAAGCCCGTCCCCGTGGTGGTTGCCGACTCGACCGGCCAGCCACCGCGAGCAGCGCCAAAGCTCCATGGCCAGCGCGGCCGATAGGCCTCCAGGTCATTCAGTCGTCCGCGCGCTGACCTTCTTGGCAGCGTGCCTCCTGCTGATCCCCTCGCGCCTGGTGTTCGGACCCTTGGGGTCTGCGGGCAGCGCCGCACAGCTGACCGGCTTGGCGATGCTGCTGTGGTGGGTGCAGGCGCGGGTGAGCGGCACCTGGCGGCGACGGCTGCCCTTCGTGGCCGTGGCCACCCTGCTCTACCTCGCCTCCACCCTGGCGAGCTACGTCGCGGCAGCACGACGCCCGATCGCGCCCCATCGAGGTGAGTGCGGCGGACCGCGGCCTGGTGAGCGCGCTCGCCTACACCGGCATCGTCCTGATGGCGACGGACGGCCTCCGCACCCACCTCGGCCTCGACCAGGTGCTGCGCCGGCTGGTCGCCTTCGGGGGTGCCATCGGTCTGCTGGGAATGGTCCAGTTCGCGACCGGCATCCTGTTCATCGACTACATCGAGATCCCCGGCCTCACCGCCAACTTCGACCTGGGCGGCGTGGACTCTCGCGCGGGGCTCAACCACCAGTCCCGGCACCGCCATCCACCCCATCGAGTTCGGCGCCGTCCTCACCATGCTGCTGCCCGTGGCCCTGCACTACGCGCTGCACGACACCACGCGGTCGCGGTTCTGGCGATGGTTCCCCGTCGCCGCCATGGCCGGTTCGATCGGAGTCTGCATCTCCCGTTCTGCGATGGTCAGTGCCGCCCTCGGACTGGCGGTGATCCTGCCAACGTGGCACCGCCAGCTCCGGCGACGCGCATACGTCGCGATCGTGGGCGCCCTCGTGGGCTTCTACCTGTTCATCCCTGGCCTGCTGGGCACGATCGCGGGCCTGTTCACCGGCATCGGCGGTGACACCAGCGCCCAGTCCAGGACCGACAGCGCCGGCATCGCCCTCGACTTCATCCCCCGGTCCCCCCTGGTTCGGGCGCGGAGCACGCACCTTCCTGCCGAAGTACCGCATCCTCGATAACCAGTACCTCCTCAGCGCCATCGAGACCGGCTTCGTGGGCGTGGCTGCCTTCATCCTGCTGGTGGTGGCTGTCGTGGTGGCGGCCCGGCAGATCCGGCGCCGGTCCACCGACCCGCGGGTGCGGAGCCTCGCGCAGGCGCTGATGGCCTCGGTGGCCACGGCGGCCGTCAGCACGGCTCTCTACGACGCCTTCTCTTTCCCCATGGCGGTCACGTTGTTCTTCGTGATGGTGGGGGCGTGCGGGGCCCTCGCCATGCTCGAGCGGCCGGCGACGCGGGATACGTCACATGAATCTGTCTCATTAGCTGAGACGGAGAACTAGTCCTCTTCCGGCCGCTGTCGGGCGGTGGGCGTTCCGGGAGGACATCGCCGACGCCCATTTCGGACAATTGCACCAAGGCACTGGTCAGGACGACGGATCACCGCCATCGGTGGGACACACAGCGCCCCACGACCCAACCCGGAAAACGGCTAAAAGGGATCCACCAAAAGGATGACCTAGCCGTGATGCGGTTGGCGTAGCCGCAACGGCTTCCCTAGGGTTATCGCGATTTGCCCATCGCCGGGGCTTGCCGGGGCCGGCCTCTCCACAGTGTTAAGGATCCCCCCAGATGCGAAACCTGAGCCCTCTCCGCCCGCACGGTCGACACGCAGGTCCCCCCCGCGTGCTCACGACCTCCAAAGCATTGGTCGCCGGCGCCGGCGTACTGCTGGCAGGCGTGTCCGTGAGCGCAGTGGCGAGCAGCACGGCAGGTTCGCCCACGGCGACCCCCCAGCCGGTGGCAACAACCCTCCATGCCCAGGACGTCGCCGCGCGCTACGACCACCACGGGGCGCGCCACACGGTTCGTCGGACCTGGGCCGCGACGAAGACGCGCACCAGCACCGCACCATCTACGAGGACGTCCACCTCGACCCCCACCGCGCCCACGTCGAGCCGCACCACGTCCAAGCCCACCGTGGCCACCACCCCTCCCCCGACAACCGGCTCGGCGCCGCACACCGGCTTCCCGAACGCCGCGAACACCGGACCGACGGTGGCGCTCAAGGCACTGCCCCGTTCCACCACGTTCACCGGGTGGAAGAGCGACGCCAGCGGCAACGTCCGGATCACCGCGTCCGGTGCGGTCGTCAACGGCTATGACATCCCCGGGGCCGTCTACAACGACTCCCACAGCTTCACCCTGTCCAACTCGCTCGTGCGCTGCGCGAACGAAGGTTCGTGGTGCGTCGACATGGGCGGCGGCAGCTCGCTCGTGACAGACGCCAGAGATCGGCGGCGGCGCCACCGGTACCTCGCGAACGTCGGCCATCGGCATCCTCGGCTATGGCTCGGGAGCGAACCGGATCATCCGCACCGACATCCACCACCTGATGCACGGGATCCGCCTCGACGGGGCAATGACCCTGCAGGACTCGTGGATCCACGACCTGCCGCTCGGCGACCGCACGTGGGACAACAACTCCAACGTGTGGCGCACCGACCTCCACTCGGACTCGACCATGACCCAGCGCGGCACGCCGGTCGTCCGTCACAACACGCTCGAGGGCGGCAACACCGCAGCGTTCTTCGTCCAGCCCGACGTGGACGACAGCAACGCCAAGGTCACCGCCGTGACGGTCAACGCCGAACAACTTCGTGTCCGTGGTCCGCAACGGGCAGATGCCCACGTGGGGCGTGCTCATCGAGTCCAAGGGAGGTCGCACCACCGGGTCGATCAAGGTCACCAACAACGTGTTCTCGAAGAGCGGCTGGGAAGCCGGGCCCATGAGCATCCAGGTCGCCGCCACCGTGAGTGGCAACACCTACACCGACGGCACCCCCGTCAAGTAGCGCAGACCGGCCCTGCTCCTCGGGGCCACCCCTCCGGGCTCGCAACACCGTCGCGACCCACGGACACCGAGCGCCGTGCCTCCTTAGAGGGACAGGCACGGCGCTCGCGGTCCACAATGAGGGTGGGGTCCGACGGGGAGGAGCAGGCGATGCGAGCACGTCCACGCGCGACGTTCCTCACCGACGCCTATCCCCGCCAACCCGGTGGCGGGGCTGCGGTGGTCTATCGCCACGCCAACGCCCTCGTCCACCAGGGCTGGGACGTCAGCATCGTGCACCCACTGGGGTTCCGGGCCAGCTGGCCACAGCGTCCCGTCGACCTGCTCCGGGGGAAGGTCCGCGACTTCCCGGGCGGGCAGCCTACGGCGCAGGGTGGGGTGGCTGGACATCGACCCGCGCGTGCGCACCGTCGTGGTCGACCGCCTCGAAGAGGGTATGCCGCTGCCGCC